>NZ_JAFEWC010000001.1 GCF_017355875.1 Aridibaculum aurantiacum | reverse complement strand
CTTCAATCTCCTGGACAACCATTAGCTTAAAGCTATTACTGTACCGGATGACTGTTCTCTCTACTTTTTGTGACATATTGATTGAGTTTAATTACTTCAATATGTCAACCAGTTTCAGGACGTGACACTACCTTTCAACATCCAACATCCAACTTCCAACATCCAGCATCTAGCATCTACCATCTAGCATCCATCATCTAGCTTCCAGCTCCTCTCTCCTCACGCCTCATACCTCATGCCTTATGCCTCGAGCCTTGCATCTACCATCTAGCATCCAGCATCAGCTTCCAGCTCCTCCCTCCTCACACCCCATTCCCCATACCTCATACCCAACCTCCCTTCTTGCATTTTCAAAACCTGTTGTTTAGATTCACAGTCCCCCGCCAATGTTTATGAAGTACTCAAGGTAAGTTTTCATCAAAACGACTATACATGGAAAAATTTAATGGTAACAACGGAGGCCGCAGGAAGTACAACAAATCGCGCAGGAGCCAGCGCCACGAACCCTCCAACAGCATGTACTGGCTTGACCCGGCTGATGTAGAGCGGGAGCTGAACATCAGCAGGAGTACCCTCAGGAAGTGGGAGGGTGCCGATTTGATCAAGTCGGCGAAGCTTGGCAGAAAACGCTGGTACAGGCGCATTGACATTGATAAGATGCTGGAAGATCATATGTCATAATCTGCAATGAGCCAAGGCTGAAAATAGTAACAGAACAGTCACTGTAGTATGACTGGCTGCGCCCTGCTGCCCTATTGTTTCTTCATTTTCAAATTGGTCAGCAATTATCAATTGGCTTTCTATTTTCATTGCCTCATTTTCAAATTTTCAAATTATCTTACAGCCCTCTTCCCGTCTACATCCCCCACCCGGTAGCTAAGGAAGTTTTACACAGTAATACACTGTGAGAGAAACTTGTTGATATAACTAACGTGCTAAACCCTTTCTATGTCCAAACTGCTGCATGATGCTATTTCTGATGTACTTGTTACGTACGCAAAGCCTCTTTCAACACGGGAAATCACCCAGATTATCAAAGAAAAAAAATTGTGGGTGCGCCCTAAAGACGGTAAACATCCTGCGCAAAGTCAAATAAATGCAAGGGTTAACAACTATGGTCACCTCTTCACGCTTGAAGATGGACTCGTTAGGTTGAATAACGACCAGGTCATTGATAGTTTCAGAATAGCAAGGCTATGTTGGAACAATAAAGGATGGCAATTGCCTTCTGGGCGTACAGGAAAAAGCACACATAAAGATTCTCATGAAGCCGTTCATGGTTATGGACATGAAGAATGGCTGTTTGACATATCTAAAACAGTTGGCGGTTATCATTATGCATTCCTTGAACCTGTACGAAAGCAACAACAAGCATATGAAGGAAAAGCTTTTAGTGTTTGGTTATACAGTGTAGATGGGAATTCAAAGCTTCGCTACTTCAATGGGATTATCCACAATCTTATTGCTATAGGGGAAGATGAAGCAAACGAAGTAACAGAAATTTATGAGGCTAATGGCTGGCTTGCTGAAATGAAAGATCAGCTGGGATTAGTAGAGATTGAAGACTTCTCGGGGTTCAAAGGCGTAAACATGTTTAATGTAAAGTTCAAGCCAGAGGACATGGATTACCAGGACTACATCGAACTTGATCCGGAGCATTCAGCTTATAGGATTAACCGCTATTCTTTTGCTCATTATGATGAGAGTTTTGCTATTAGCGAACAGAAGCAAGAGTTTTCCTTTGATGCAGCAAGCACTCAAAAACATGCTCCTACTAAAACGGCAGTTGCCATATCACGCTTTTGGCGGAAACCACAGGCCATTGAAATTGAGCTTCATCACCAATTGTTATCTACTAAATTATTAGAGTATCTACGCAAGGAGCATGGTAACAAAAATGTAGTAGGAGAGCATAAAGTAAACGGGAACAGCCGTATCGATATAGTTGTGAAGAAAGGTTCAGGTTATACTTTTTATGAGATAAAAACCTATGCGGATGTTCGGGTTTCAATACGTGAAGCAATAGGGCAGATAATGGAATATTGCTTCTATACAAAAGCAAATCGCGCAGACGAATTGATCATTGTGACACCTAAGCCTGCCAGAACAGAAGATGCTATTGCTTACATGTGTCATTTACGCCAGGTTACTAAACTGAACCTGTATTACCAGTACTTTGATCTTTCGACCAATACTTTATCAGATCAATTTTAAAAACAACAGCCCCATGCCCAAAGTACAAAAGAAACAATGAAAACATCTATTTGTATAAACGATACCCTTTTAAATGTGAACACATGAAGCGGCAGATTTAACAGAAAGCCGCTTGAAGATATCCAAGACCCAATAACTTTAGGAAAACCCAGAACCTGCGAATGAAGTCGATCGCTTTTTTTGATCTTGAAACGGGAGAGAATACGCAAGCCATCAATGATATAGGGTGCGTCAGGAGTGACGGCGCAGTATATCATGGTAAATCTGTTCACGAGCTTGAAAAATTCTTATCTGCAGTTGATTTTATTGCCGGTCATAATATTATTCAGCACGATTTACCTGTTCTTCAAAAACAAACCACAGCAAGCTTCTTAAAGCAGCCAAAAGCAATAGACACTTTATTTCTGTCGCCGCTGTTATTTCCCCAAAGGCCTTACCATAATTTGTTGAAAGACGACAAGCTGCAGGTAGACGAACTGAATAATCCTGTTAACGATGCAATTAAATCCAGGAACTTATTCTACGATGAAATCAATGCTTTCAAAAACCTTCACCCTGCTTTACAAGTTATACTGTTCAATCTTACAAAGGGAAAGCGTGCATTCAAATACTTCTACGAATATGTAGAATACAACGAAAGCTTAGGACCAGGTGAATTGGCTGATCAAATACTTGCAAGGTTTGATGGTAAGATTTGTACATCTATAGATCTTCAACCACTCATCCAGGCTAATCCAGTTGCTATAGCATATGCATTGGCTTTAATCAATGTCAACGACAAGTATTCGATCACTCCACCTTGGGTGGCGCACACTATTCCTGCCACTGAGCAAATGCTTTATGTACTCCGAGGCAGGCAATGTGTAGAAGGATGCAATTATTGCAAAGAAGCACTCAATCCATACAAGGCATTGTACAGGCACTTCGGTTACGAACAATTCAGATCGTATGGTGGTGAACCGCTGCAGGAAAATGCAGTCAAAGCAGCCATTTCAGGGAAATCTTTACTAGCTATCTTTCCCACCGGGGGTGGTAAATCCATCACCTTCCAGGTGCCTGCATTGATGGATGGCGAGAACACGAAAGGATTAACCGTTGTCATTTCACCGCTGCAGTCGCTGATGAAAGACCAGGTAGATAACCTGGAGAAGCGAGGTATAACAGATGCTGTTGCTATCAATGGTTTATTGGATCCCATTGAAAAAAGCAAAGCAATTGAAAGGGTGCAGGAGGGTAGTGCACATCTGCTGTATATTTCGCCTGAGTCATTAAGATCTGTTGTTATTGAACGCTTATTATTAGGTAGGAAAATCGCAAGATTTGTAATAGATGAAGCCCACTGCTTTTCATCATGGGGGCAAGACTTTAGGGTTGACTATTTATACATTGGCGACTTCATCAAAAACCTGCAGGAGAAAAAAGGCTTAACAGAAAAAATTCAGGTTTCTTGTTTTACGGCTACAGCCAAGCAAAAGGTGATAGAGGATATCCTCACGTATTTTAAAGAAAAGCTTAATCTACATCTTGAAGTATTTAGGTCAGATGCTTCCAGGACTAATCTTCATTATAAAGTATACAATCAGGATGATGATGAAGGGAAGTATGGTGAACTACGGAGATTACTGGAAACAAAGCCATGTCCTACAATTGTATATGTATCCAGGACGAGGCGTGCCAACAAACTAGCAGACCGATTAGTAAAAGATGGCTTTAATGCCCTGGCTTATCACGGTAAAATGGATAAGGATGATAAAACGCAACATCAGAATGCTTTTATTTCAGGCGACGTCAGCATCATGGTGGCCACCTCCGCATTTGGTATGGGTGTAGATAAAGATGATGTGGGAATGGTCATCCATTACGATATCTCTGATTCTTTGGAAAATTATGTGCAGGAGGCAGGCCGTGCCGGCAGAAACGAAAGTCTTACTGCCGATTGTTATGTCCTGTTCAACGAAGAAGACCTGAACAAGCACTTCGTATTGCTCAACCAAACAAAGCTCGATCTGAAAGAGATCAACCAGGTTTGGAGAGCCATAAAGGATCTGACCAAAACCAAATTGTCCGTATCTCATTCTGCATTAGAAATTGCTCGCAAAGCTGGATGGGATGAAAATATAAACGATATAGAAACCCGGGTAACAGCTGCCATTGCTGCCCTGGAAGATGCTAGATATCTAAAGCGAGGCCAAAACAATCCACAGGTTTTCGCAAGTAGCATCTTATCTAAAACAGCCCAGGAGGCGATAGACAAAATTAATGGTTCACCTAAGTTCAATGAACGGCAGCGTGGCCATGCAGTACGCATTATCAAAAAACTATTTTCCAGCAAGAGTAAGAGATTGGCTACTGAGGAAGATGCAGAATCAAGAGTGGATTATATAGCCGATCATCTTGGTATTGTAAAAAATGAAGTGCTGCAGGTTATTCAATTACTACGAGACGAAAAAATACTGGCGCAGACGAAAGACCTTACTGCATTTATCAAGAAAGGAGATAATAGCAACAGGTCATTGCAGATCGTTTTTAAATATCGTCAGTTAGAGGCATTTCTCCTATCTGCACTATCGCAGGAAGAGAAAGTGTACAACATAAAGGAGCTGAATGAACATGCTGTAGAAGCAGGCTGCAACGATGCCACACCCAATAAACTGACTACCATCCTCAATTTTTGGAAGATCAGGAACTGGGTTCGAAAGCAGAATGCTGATCTATCTAAAAATCACAGTAAGCTGGTTTTATTGCAGCCACAACACGAGCTGGAGAATAAGATGACCCGACGGCACCAGCTTTGCCAGCTTATAGTAGAATACCTGTATAATAAAGCGGTTGAAGGCTCCTCCGACACAGCCAATGAAGTATTGATAGAGTTTTCGATTGGAGAGCTAAAAGAGGAGATAGAACGATCGGTAGGCATGTTCGCTATGAATGCGGATAATGAAGAGATAGAAGACACCCTATTTTACCTGTCGAGGATAGAAGCCATCAAAATAGAAGGTGGCTTTATGGTATTGTACAATCGTCTTCGAATTGAGCGACTGGAAGCAAACAACAAAATCAAATACAAGCAGGAAGATTATCAAAAGCTGGCGTCCTTTTACCAAAATAAAATACAGCAGATACACATAGTAGGGGAGTATGCCAATAAGATGGTGCGGAATTATAAAGAAGCCTTATTGTTTGTGGACGATTACTTCAGGCTCAACTACGATTCCTTCCTGCGTAAATATTTCCCGGGCAGCCGGCAGGACGAGATAAAGCGAACACTTACCCCGACCAAGTTTGCACAACTGTTTGGCGCACTTTCACCGGCTCAGCTCGAAATCATTAAAGACTCCGCCAACCAGCACATCGTAGTAGCAGCAGGGCCGGGTAGTGGCAAAACAAGGGTGTTGGTGCACAAACTCGCTTCTTTGCTGCTGGCCGAAGATGTAAAGCACGAGCAGTTGCTGATGCTAACGTTCTCAAGGGCTGCCGCTACCGAGTTTAAGAAGCGTTTGCTGGAACTGATCGGCAATGCTGCCAATTTTATAGAGATCAGAACCTTTCACTCTTACTGCTTTGATTTGCTGGGTAAAGTGGGCAGCCTATCGCATTCAGAAACTATACTGGAGATGGCTGTCAGCAAGATTAAGGCGGGTGATGTGGAACCGGGCAGGATTACAAAAGCAGTATTGGTAGTAGATGAGGCACAGGACATGAATGCCAATGAGTGTGCCCTGGTAAAGGCATTGATGGAGCACAACGACGGCATGCGGGTGTTACTGGTAGGAGATGATGATCAGAATATTTATGAGTTTAGGGGTGCAGATTCACAATACATGGCTTCGTTGGTTACTACGCATCGTGCTAAGTTGTACGAGCTGGTAGCCAACTACCGCAGCAAGGCCAATATCGTTGCACTGGCTAATCAATGGTCAGGTAAAATAACCAACAGGCTAAAACAAACGCCGATTATGCCCGAAGCTGCAGCCAATGGCCAGGTAACTATAACAAGGTATGATACAAACAACCTGGTAGTACCACTGGTAAATAGTTTGCAGCAAACCGACCTGTCTGGCTCTACCTGTATATTGACAAAAACGAATGACGAGGCAGTACAAGTGGCGGGGTTGCTCAACAGGAATGGTTTTAAAACGAAATTGATACAAACCAATGATGGATTTAACTTGTACGACCTAAAGGAGCTCCGGTACTTTAGTGAGCTTGTTCAGCAGAATGATTCTGCTACAGTAGAAGACGAGATTTGGGAAAGTGCCAAGCGATCTTTAAAACAGGAATTTGCCGGCAGCAGTAAGTTAGACTGGTGCCAAGTTATCATTGCCGATTTTGAAGCAGTAAACCCATACCGGAAGTATAAGAGTGATTGGAAAACATTCTTATGTGAATCAAAGTTTGAAGACTTCATCCGCATAACCAGCGAAACCATCTTTGTTTCTACCATTCATAAAGCTAAGGGCCGAGAGTTCGACAACGTTTTCCTCCTATTGAGTAATACCGATGTAACAACAGACGAAGCCAAACGGCAGGTATATGTTGCTATGACCAGGGCCAAAAACAACCTGCATATACATTATAACGGAACTTACCTGGAGGGTATAGTGGAAGACGCAGTTGTGCATCAACAGGATAACAACAACTATCTGCCCCCGGACAGGATTGCACTGCTTCTTAATCACAGGGATGTATACCTTGGATATTTTGAATATGTGCAGCATCGTCTGCAACATGTTCAAAGTGGTAACCGTTTGTTGGTGGCAGAAGAAGGTTTAACGAAAGAAAACGGTGAGCTTGTCTTAAGATTCTCTAAAGACTGTGAACAAAAGCTGGCTCGTTTAAAGAGTAAGGGGTATTATATTGAAGAAGCAAGGACAAACTTTGTAGTGATTTGGAAGAA
Source organism: Aridibaculum aurantiacum (assembly GCF_017355875.1). Lineage (NCBI taxonomy): Bacteria > Pseudomonadati > Bacteroidota > Chitinophagia > Chitinophagales > Chitinophagaceae > Aridibaculum > Aridibaculum aurantiacum. The sequence goes on along the minus strand of NZ_JAFEWC010000001.1, from coordinate 2,817,721 downwards.
TCAGGATAGTGGAAAAGAGTTGCAGATTATCTTGCCGGAAATAACATTTAAAACTGGGATGTATAAGTGACAAGACAAGTAAAATCGAAGCAACGAGTGGCCGACCATGGAGAAGTATTCACTTCTGAGCGGGAGGTTAATGCTCTGTTGGATTTGGTAAAGCAAGAAACAGAAAGAATTGAATCAAGATTTTTGGAGCCTGCGTGTGGTGATGGTAACTTTTTAGCAGAGGTACTTCGAAGAAAGCTAGCGGTGGTGGATAGGCGCTACATGAAAATGCAAAATGAATGGGAGCGGAATGCTTTCATTGCGGCGGGGAGCATATATGGGGTGGATATTTTACAGGATAATGCCATAGAATGTCAAGACCGGTTGTTTTCAATACTTTCAAAGGTCTATATCAAGAATTTTGGTGCTGCGGGGAAATTGGCATTTTTAGAGACCATAAAGTTTGTACTGGAACGAAACGTTCTATGGTGCGATGCCCTGGATTTTACCAACCCGGTATCAAAAAAGCCCATTGTGTTTTCTGAATGGAGCATCGCCGTAGGTAATATGGTGAAACGAAGAGATTACATATTCAGGTTCTTGGTGGAAAAGACACACCAGTTTGTACTCCCATTTAACGATGAAGGTATGCCAGCGGCTATAGATGAACCTGTAAAAGAACATCCCTTAACCGACATGTACAAAATAGCTGAATGATAGAAACCCAATACAACCCTGACGTACTATCGTGCTTGGCCAACCTTAGCAATGATGAAGTGTTTACGCCACCATCGTTGGTCAACGAGATTTTAGATTTGTTGCCGCCAGAACTTTGGAAAAGCCCAAATGCAAAGTTTTTAGACCCCGGTTGTAAAAGCGGGGTATTTCTAAGAGAAATGGCAAAGCGGCTGATGAAAGGCTTAGAGAAGAAGATTCCGAACAAACAGGAGCGTATCAACCACATTTTTAGTAAACAACTTTACGGAATTGCGATAACAGAATTAACCGCTCTGCTTTGCCGGCGAAGCGTGTATTGCTCTAAAACTGCCAATGGCAAATACTCCATTTGTGAAGATTTTAAAAGTGAGCAAGGCAACATTTATTTTAAAAGAATATATCACACATGGAATGATGGCAAATGCATTTACTGTGGTGCAAGTCAGGAAGCGTATGACAGAGAGGATGCGCTTGAAACCCATGCTTATAATTTCATCCATACAGAAGAACCTGAAAAAATATTCGATATGAAGTTCGATGTGATAGTAGGAAACCCACCTTATCAATTAGGCTCAGATGGAGGTACACGAGATATTCCTATCTACAACAAGTTTGTTGAGCAAGCTAAAAAATTAAACCCACGGTTTCTTTGTATGATTATCCCATCTCGGTGGATGGCGAGTGGTCTTGGTCTTTCAGAGTTTCGTAAAAATATGCTTGAAGACAAAAGGATAAGGAAACTTGTAGATTACCCTGTCGCTAATGAGGTTTTCGCAGGAGTGGAAATCAAGGGTGGAGTGTGCTACTTTCTATGGAGTAGAGACAGTAAAGGAACTTGCGAAGTCATCAGTATTCGAGGTGGCGAAGTCTTTGGTCCTGTTGAAAGAAACCTGAATGAGTTTGATGTATTTGTAAGAGATAGTCGTGCTGTTGAGATTTTAAGAAAGATTCTTTCTTTTAATGAAACGTCGATTACGGAAATACTTTCTGTTGATAAAGAATTTGGATGGACTTCAAACTTTTCTGGTTTCCATCAAAAAGAGAAGAAAGGCGATGTTCCCTTGTACTACATCAAGAAAGGTAAACGAGATATAGGGTGGATTGGACGTAGTGAAGTGACAAAAAGCATTGAACTTATTGATAAATGGAAAGTGATGATTCCACAAGCAGGTTCCGATGGAGGAAAGAAAATCCCAGATTCTGTTTTAGGCAAACCTCTAATTGCACCTTCGCCTTCAGTTTGCACCCAATCTTACTTATTTTTCTTTGTTGACACAGAAAGTCAAGCGAAAAGCATCGAAAGTTACTTGCGTACCCGATTTTTCCGTTTTTTAGTTTCTCTTCGGAAAATAACACAACACGCTACACGGTCAACGTATACTTGGGTGCCCAAACAGAAATGGTCAGGTACTTGGACAGATGAAAAACTCTATAAGAAATACGAATTGACTCAGGAGGAAATCACCTTTATTGAAAAAATGATTACTCCGATGAGCTTTTCATTGAAAGAAAATAACAATGAGTAAAAAAGAATTCTTTCCACCACGACCTGCAGTCAATCCAATTATTTATGCTTATGAGTTGATTGGGGTTGAAACACACAAAGGACTACTCAAAATCGGGTTTACTGACCGTGCTGCACAGGTTCGTATTAAAGAACAATTAGGCACAGCAGCAATTCAACACAAGATTGTTTTTGAAGAATCTGCCATGAAGCGGGATGGCAGTTCCTTTACCGACCGTGACGTTCACCGACTTTTAAGAAAAAAGAAAATTCCAAACCCTGAAGGCGAATGGTTTAAGTGCACATTGAATGAATTGCGGCATACAATTCACGAGATAAAGACAGGTGAGAAAACAGAAGAAAACAGAGTGTTTACGTTCGGTATGCGACCCGAACAAGAAGAAGCTGTAAACAAAACAATAGCGTACTTCAAAAGTTTTAAAAAGGAAAACCGGGACAAAACGCCTCATTTTTTATGGAACGCAAAAATGCGTTTCGGGAAAACGTTTGCCAGCTATCAGTTAGCAAAAAAAATGGGATGGAAAAAAGTGCTTGTGCTGACATTTAAGCCAGCCGTGGAAGATGCATGGAAAGAAGATTTGGAGTCGCATGTTGATTTTAAAGGCTGGCAATTCATTTCTCAGAATGCTGCAGAATTAACCGGCGAAGATGTCGATACTAAAAAGCCGTTGGTGTGTTTCGGCTCTTTCCAGGACTTTTTAGGAAGAAACAGCACTACCGGTGGCATCAAAGCTAAGAACGAATGGGTGCATGCGATGCATTGGGACTGTATCATTTTCGACGAGTATCATTTTGGAGCCTGGCGGGAAACTGCAAAAGATTTGTTTGGCAAAGACATCGAGGCTGAAAAAGAAGTGGAGGAATATAAAAAAGTCGAGAAAGAGGGACTTAAAGAAGAAGACACTGTAGAGCACTTGGAAAACATAATACCAATTACCACCAGTCACTACCTGTATTTATCGGGTACACCGTTTAGAGCTATTAGTTCTGGAGAGTTTATTGAGGAGCAGATATTCAACTGGACTTATTCTGATGAGCAAAGGGCAAAGGAAAACTGGAAAGGGAAGAACAACCCTTATGCTTCTTTGCCGAGGATGGTTATGCTAACCTACCAACTCCCGGAGTCTATTCGGCAAATAGCTTTGCAGGGAGAGTTTGATGGTTTCGATTTGAATATCTTTTTTAAGGCAGAGGGCGAAGGCCATAAAGCACACTTTAAGTATGAAGATGAAGTACAAAAATGGCTCGACCTGATAAGAGGTTCTTTTACCGAGACTACAGTTGACAATCTTAAGATAGGTACAAAGAAGCCACCTTTACCTTTTTCACATGCGCCTTTGTTAAAAGTATTAAACCACACGTTTTGGTTTTTGCCTTCAGTGGCTTCCTGCTATGCCATGTCAAATCTTCTGAAACAGCGTCAGAATAAATTCTATCATGATTACGCAGTTGTAGTGGCAGCAGGTACGCAGGCAGGGATAGGCGTTCAAGCACTACAACCGGTTTTGAATGCGATGACCGACAATCCACTTGAGTCTAAAACTATAACCTTATCGTGCGGCAAGCTAACTACCGGTGTTTCGGTGAAGCCATGGACAGGCATTTTTATGCTTCGAAATTCTTCGAGTCCTGAAACTTATTTCCAGGCAGCTTTTCGTGTACAGACGCCTTGGGTTATCACAAATCCGGACAATAAGTCGCCCAATAGAGAAGAGATACTAAAAGAAGAATGTTACGTTTTTGATTTTGCGCCTGATCGTGCACTAAGACAAATAGCAGATTATAGTTGCAGGCTTAATGTAGACGAATCAAATCCAGAAACGAAAGTTGCCGAATTTATCAACTTCTTACCAGTTTTAGCTTATGATGGCAGTTATATGGAACAAATTAATGCTGCCAAAGTTCTGGATATGGCGATGAGTGGTACAACTGCTACGCTTTTGGCGAGGCGCTGGGAAAGTGCACTGTTAGTAAACGTTGACAATAATACACTTGCTCGGCTAATGGCTAATACCGAGGCGATGCAGGCGCTGGAGAGCATTGAAGGCTTTAGAAATCTGAACCAGGATATAGAAACCATTATCAATAAGTCTGAAGCGGTAAAGAAAGCAAAGAAAGAAGCTAATGACGGAGAACTGACTAAGAAACAAAAACAAGAATTGACAGAAGCGGAGAAAGAATACAAAAGCCTGCGAAAGAAAATACAGGATAAACTAATCAAGTTTGCCACACGCATCCCAGTGTTTATGTACCTCACTGATTTTAGAGAGCAGCGATTGAAGGATGTAATTACTCAACTGGAGCCCGGATTGTTTAAGAAGGTAACGGGCTTAACGGTAAAAGACTTTGAGTTGCTGGTAAGTCTTGATGTATTTAATTCGGCCCATATGAATCAAGCGGTTTTCGGATTTAAGCGGTATGAAGATGCCAGTTTGGAATACACGGGAATTAATAAGCATAAGGGAGAAGATGTGGGGGGCTATGACACCGTTGTAACTCGAAAGGAATTCAATGAAATATTCGAAAATCTTTCGCCATGGAAAAGTAAAACATCACAAATAGTATCTGATCAATTCGGAGTGGTTAATAAGTGGCAAGCAATGAATGCAACTTTATGTAAGATAGTTGAGGAAAAAAATCTCTCTTACTTGAATCTGCAGGATCTACAGGATGTAGCCGAGATGTCTAGTGGCGAAATAGGAGATGTTTTTTCTTTGATTGGATTATTATCTGCCCCAGAAAAAGAGATGCTAAGAATTGAATTTTCTCTTGGGAACAAAGTTTTAAGCGAGAAAACTGTTTATGAAAGGCTAAGGCAATATTGGAGAGAAAAAAAGGTTTCAAAGCAGGAGTGGGATAAGTGGTCAAAAAAGGTTCAAGTAAAATGGGAAATTCTTAATTGATTAACTATGCACGAAAGCAGTCTAAAAAAGTACGCCGAGTTGTTGGGGAAGGAAACTATTGATCTTATCACTTCAAAAGACGATCAAGAGTTTGATATAGCATTTGATCACTGGCTAGTAGAAGGAATTAAAAAGCTAGAGAGTGATAAGATTAAATTTCGAAAACTTGATGAAGATACGCTTTCAAGTATTTTGGCTGCAGCGCTTACCACTCCTGAGCTATTGGTGACAAGGGAACAGAATTCTAATGGACATGTTGACCTAACTGCAACTTTGATCCGTTCATCTCCTAAGAAAGTAAAGCTGGGAGAAGCCAAAATATGGAACGGAAACAAGTATCATGTAAAGGGCCTAGGACAGCTTTTAACCCGTTATACAACCGGAAGAGAATGCCGCGGGTTTGTCATTTCCTATGTGAAGGCGAAGAATATAAAAGACCTTTTTGAGTCTTTACGTGAATACATTGATAAGGAGAAACCTTTTGACCTTGATGGAATTTGCAAAAAACACGATATAAAATGGTCTTTTCTATCTACGCACAGACATTCCAGCGGTGAGTCTGTTTCAGTTTGTCATGTTGGCTGTAATTTATTTTGATTATGTTGCTACCTTTTTGAAGGAGAAAATTTGTTAATTTGCATATAGGAATGAGGTAGTATAGGGAAACGATGAATAGTTCGTTTTATACCGGACTGCCTAGCACGACAGATGGTGTTAGTGGATGGTAATTTCTGAAACAACCAAACGCCCTCAATAAACGAGGTACTGTTCAGGTTGAACTGAGATGCTATTCTGAAAGTTTGTTGCATGATAATAAATATTGTGTACAAAGATAAGATGAATTTGTCCCAAAGAGAATGGGGGCGACACTTGTAAGAGTGTAGTAAGATGCATGAACTATTCAAATATCCTGCCCCGTCCTATACCCTCATTCCTTTATGAAGCAAAAAAGAAAGTTCAAGAAAAAAGACTGGTTTAGAGTAAAGGGCTACAATCACATTGGTTTAAGCCTTACCAATAAAGAAAGGAATTGGGTATCATGCTATGTCAGTGATAAACAAAAGGTAGCTTCACATGCTTTTTTGCCTTTTATTCACCGTTCATCAAAGGTTAGAAAGTTTAGGAGAGAGCAATGCCATGATGGTACCAGGTCGCAGTTAAGAGTACCAGATAAGAAAATCAGAGAACTTTATTATTGCAGTCATTTAGACGCATTGGTTTACGGGTATTATTCTGCTTTAATATCAAAAGAATACGAGACAAAGCTAAGGTGTCTTCGTTTGGAAGATTGTATAACTGCTTATCGACATATACCAGTCGAGTCTGGCAATCCGCGCAGTCGAAATAAATGTAATGTTGACTTTGCTAATGATGTTTTTAACTATATAAAAAACAGTCCAAGTAATCATCTTGTTGCTATTACCTTCGACATCCGAAGTTTCTTCGATGAGCTTGATCATAAGATATTAAAACAAGCTTGGAAACACGTAATTAATTCTGGTCCAAATTTACCACCTGACCATTATAATGTTTTCCAAAACATAACAAAGTTCTCATACATCGAAGAGCGTGAAATATTCAAAGAATTTCAGAATGAAATCATTGTGGAAAGAAACCCTTCAATACGAAAACCAAAACGTATTGCACGTCGGCAGTTCCTTCGGAATCAACGAGCAGTATCTTTCTGCTATAATTCAAAATTTAATTTGGAAAGGCTTCGGTCGGGCGGCTACGTAAAATCTAATAAAAGGGTCAAATGTGAACAAGGAAAGTTCCATATGCGAGAAAAGGGAATTCCTCAAGGCTCACCAATAAGCTCTCTTTTGGCCAATATCTATATGCTCGAGTTCGATACCGATGCAAATATTTTCCTGCGGAATAGAAAAGGGATTTACCGCAGGTATTCAGACGATATGGTTGTCATTTGTCCTCCAGAATATGCTGATGAAGTGTGCGAGTTCTTTGGTAACAAAATAGAAGAGTATAAATTAACAATCCAAGAGAAAAAGACGCAGCTTTTTCACTTTTATCGAAACTGTGGCTCTAGATTATATTGTAAAGAGGAAAACTTAAATACTGGAAAGTTTAATAGCAATTCAAACTTTCAATATTTGGGTTTTCAGTTTGATGGCTTTCACACCTATCTTAAATCCTCAAGTATTGCTTCTTACTATCGAAAAATGAAACGCTCTATACGTCGGAGGAAGTATTATGCAATTTTTAATAAAACTATCCATAGAGGAAAGTTGTTCAAGGGAAGTTTATTCAAAAGGTTTACTCATATAGGAGCACATCGAAGAAGAATATATAAAAGGCACCCTAAAATCAAGTCTAAATTTATAATAACCGAAAAGTTTGATTGGGGAAATTATTTGTCCTATGCCTATATGGCTGCTAAAGTAATTCCTGATAACAAGATCAGAAAGCAACTTAGACGACATTGGACTAAATTCCATGCGTTATTAAATGATGCGGAGGTAAAAATTGCAAAAGCACTTTTCAACATAAAATGAGTTGATATGAAAAGACAGTTATAGCAGTTTATGGAACTGCAAATGTTGGCAAATTAATGACATTAGCTAGATTAGGTCGACAGTTAGGTGATGCTGGAGCTAGTACATTAGATGATATTACAAGAGGCGAGTATCGTGCAGTATTTAACTATCAGGGAAGAAGAATTGGTATTCAAACATTCGGAGATACTGAAAATGTTGTTAATGCAGGATTGAATCACTTTTTAGATAATAGCTGTCAGATAATTGCTATAGCATCTAAACGATATGGACAAACTATTGCTAGATTAGATGCATTTGCAAATGTAAATAATTTCAGAATTATCTGGGTTGCACCTTATGAAGTTAGAGATGATAGTATTTCAACAAATACAATCAAGGAGTATTGTGCAAGTCACCTTCTTTTGATGATTGATGATGTAATAAGTAATAGATTATAATTTACTTATTCTATGTTTTTAGGTGGAACAGTTGCATGCAAAAAAAAAACTCCGTTCTACCTGCATGTTCTCAGGTTCAGGTGTTTTAAGTTTAGCGACATCTTTCGCTCTAGTTGGTCTTCTTTCGGAGCCGCCTGTGTTGGTGTTCTTTATCAATACACTCCGGTTTGTACCAGAGTTTGAGCCGGACGATATCTGGAAGGTAGAGCACAGGAATTAACATTAAAAAAACTTATAACTTACTACCATAGAAATGAATTGGCAAGACGTAAAAAATAATCTAAAAGAAGTTTCTTCAGCTTCTGAGGTAATTTATAAAGCATCTAGAGACAACGATCTTCTGTTTGATTACATTGATATGTTGCCTGCTTCAATCAAAAAGGAGTTATATCCGAAATACGTAACATCTACCGGTCCCATATTAGGTATACGCAAACAGGTTGTTGAAGAATTTTTATCTGGCCCTGTGAAAAGGGCAGATATTATCGCTAGATTTTCAAAAGAGAAGGAACGTAATCCTAAGCAGTTTACTCAATATAAAAACCTTTTTTCCGTTCTTTATCCTTTTTTTACATTTACTTTAAATAATATCGTCTATAGCACTCTGGACACACTTGCAAAAAAGCTACAAGCAGACTTGAACCTAACGTCTGAAACAGATATCAAAGTTATAGGTTTTGATGGGGGAAGAAACACTGGTAGTGAGCACGTTTGGTTTGCAATATATAATAATTCGTATCCAAATCAGAAGACTGCGAAACAATTGTTCTTTTCAATTCACAACACGAAAGTAGCGTATGCCCTTTATGATCGTTCCAATGATTATTTTGTTGAAAAGATTGAAACCGATGTTGATGCGCTAGAATATTCTGGCTTACTTAAATACTACTCGCAACATTCTAACACTATTCTGTCTGACAATTATCGTGCAAATTTGTTTCAAAAGTACCCACTGGATCGACTCGTATCATCATTACAGGCAGGAAAAATAAAGTCATGGTTGATAAAGCCAGGTGAGAAAGGATCAATGTGGAGAAAAGCGTTAAAAGAGCAAAATATTAGGATTGGATGGGGGTATGTCGTACAAGACATGTATGAGGAGAACAAATTTGAAGAGGCCTTTATTCTGGCCAAATTAGATGAACACTACAAAAAAGAGGGTGTTAGGCAAACTAACAACAAGATGAGTATTAAATCCTTTCTTGTTGATGTTTCAGAAAATGACCTGGTGTTTTCGGTATCTGGAACATCAGATATCATTGGGGTTGGAGTTATTACTTCTGGAACGCAACTCGATGAAAAAGATGAAGAGTTTAAAGCTTTCCATTCTGTTGATTGGCTTTTTGATTTATCTAAGTCACCTTATAAACCAAGCTACGGTTTACCAATCAAAACCGTTACTGCCTTGGAGGCTAAATATGCAATTCCGATAATATCATCAATATTTAACCAGTCTTCCAACACGTATTCAAAAGAAACCAAGATGGAATTACCTTTTATCAACACTATACTATATGGTCCCCCAGGTACCGGAAAGACTTACAGGCTAAATGCATTTAAAGAAATATTATTTACTGACGAAATTGTAATCGCTACAAGAGAAGATATATTAATTATAAAAGTGAAAGAACACTCCTTGTGGGAGATAGTAGCGGCGGTTTTACTTGCTAAAGATAAACCTGTTCCGGTCCCTGAGATCTGCGAATCTGAGTTAGTCGTTAAGAAAAAAGATCCAACGAAGCCTACCCGATCATATTATCTCGTAAGGAACAGTCTTATAGCTTATAGCGACGATCAATCTAGTGACTTCAAAAGAAAACGTAAAGATCGATTCTTTCGAAAAAACCAGAATGCGGAATGGTCTATAATACCTGAAGTCAAGGAGGAATTAATAGAAATTATCGGTGAGGAGTTAATAAAGTTAGCAAAAGGTGAAGAAATAACTTATGCGCCGCAAGAAATTAAGAAGCTAACGAGCCGTTACAATTTTATAACCTTCCATCAAAAGTATAGCTACGAAGATTTTATAGAAGGAATCAGGCCGGTACTGTATGAAAATAAAGAAATTGAAGATGAACAGCTGTCGGATTTGCAGTTCCAAAAGAAGTATGGAATTTTTTATGATAGCTGCTTATCAGCCTTAAAGCTGGCTGGATACTCATCATTTTCTGAAGCGTTTAGCGATTCTTTAGAGGTGCGTAAGACGAAGTTTCAATCAATTAAGAATATACCAGAAAAGCAGTTTGCCCTATTTATAGATGAAATTAATAGAGCAAATATTTCAGCAGTATTTGGTGAACTCATTACACTTCTGGAGGATGATAAGCGTATGGGAGCTGACCATGAAATGTGGTTGGAACTTCCATACTCAAATGAAAAGTTTTGTGTACCAGGTAATCTTTTTGTTATTGGGACAATGAACACTGCGGACCGTTCGATTGCCTTACTGGATATTGCTCTAAGAAGAAGATTCGAATTCAAGGCTCTCTATCCTGAGTACATTGAAACTGAGTGGTGGGCATCATTGCTACAGGCCTTGAACCAGGCGATCTACGATTGGAAAAAAAACCCTGATTTTTTCATAGGTCATGCTTTTTTTATAAATAGGCCGGAAACTGACAAGACACAGATATTGAATACCAAGATCATCCCCTTGCTATATGAATATTGTCAAAGCAATTCGGCAACCGTAAAGAATATTTTAACAGAAGCAGGTGTTGCTTTAAAACAAACAGGTATTAAAGAAAACTTTCAAATTGTAGCCGAGTGAGACTGTTTGAGTGGCATAGTGATTCCTTTATCTGTTATCAATCCAAGTTGCCTGAATTTGTCAATTACCTTTCGGGTGTTTGGCAGAACAGAAATCGCTTTATAGAATCCACGGATCTTTCATCAGAAGAAGAAGAACAAGAGGAGAGAATCCAAAGACAGCGTTTTTTTGATTTCACGATTGATGGCAAGATATCAGCTAGAAATTATGTTGGAGTGGTTCAACATGATGGTATTCGTGTTGAAGTGTACCCCAAGATATTTGCAGGTGATAAAGCCGAAAACCCAAAGCAGTGGCAGCTAAATATGTTGTATTGGTTATCATATTGCCGTAAAATTAAATTCCCTTTTTCTTTTGCTGATGTATCCAAACTACAATTCGATGATTTTCTTGAAGTGCTCATATATATATATGCCAATTACACAGAAGAGGTTATTTCCAACCAGCCTTTTCAATCGTACCAGTCAGTAACAGAAGAAACTCCCTATTTAAAGGGGCGCATTTCATTTGAAGATTACACTAAGAACAACTTGATAACTGGAAAATGGCAGAACTTCTATTGCACCCATGAGCCGTTTTTATACGACAATATTTTCAATCGCATCGTTAAATACGTCACTAAGCGTTTGGTTGTTATTAGTAATAACTACTTAAATCAGGAAAAGCTGAATGAAATTCTCTTTATACTGGATGATGTTTCAGATGTTCCATGTTCAGCCATCGAATGTGATAAAGTCAAACTAAATCCCTTGTTTGCAGACCATAAGCATATTCTGGATTTGTGCAGATTATACCTGTCCAATCAAGTAATTGATTTGGAGGATGAGGAAAGCAATAACTTTTGCTTTCTGCTTCCGATGGAATATATTTTTGAAGACTTCATTTATGGCTTTATCTCAGATAAGTGGCCGTCTTTAAATATCCGTAGTCAGAGTACTGATCACCTTGCTTTTAATAACGGCAGTTCAGTTTTTCAGATCCGCAATGACATTTATATACCTGGTCAATTGATTTTAGACACCAAGTATAAAATCCGTTCAGATAAAGATGGCTTAAAATGTGGCGTGGTACAATCGGATCTATATCAGATGATTGGTTATGCAATAAGAAGGAATTGTAAATCTGTTATGCTGCTTTATCCTGAGGCTATAAATAGTTTAGCTACACCAGCAACGTTTATTGTTCCATCACTAATGTTTTTAGAAGACATAGAAATTCAAGCTAAAGTGATTAATATTCGCATTCTTGATATGGATAGTGCTGACACAATTATGAAAAATAGATTTAAAATGTTATCTCCAATGTTCAATTTTTAGAAGAGCATTCCGTGCAAACTGAGAGAGTTTTTCTTGTATTGCTGGGGTCTCCTGCAAGGGACCCCTGCGGTTGTGAAACGCAGGGGCTCATACTAACACACAATAGCTCGGCAATGAAGACCCTGCTTGAACAAAATACCTTCATCACGGGTTAAAAAAGTAGAAGAAGCATGAAAGAGATTTTAAAAGACTATGGGACCTTAGTTGGTTCTTTTTTAGGTTTTACATTTGCAGTACTTGCCATGTATATTAAGTACATATTTGATTGGAAAACAAGTAAATGGACAACAGATCGAAAACTTATAGAACTTAGGAGATTAATCAAGCACTCTGGATTCACAACAACTCCTATTTATGTTCATAATAACAAATCAACTTCACACATGCTTCAGTTTCCCAACGTTCCTATAGTGACTGTCAATCCCACACCAATCAAATATTATATCAGAAAGGTGGATAAGGTTCTGAGCTTTATGGGTAAGATTGAAGATGACGTTTTGAAATTTCCATCACATAAAACAATAGATTACTTCTATGACTTGAAACTTTTAGGAACACATGTGAGAAACGGCCTTTCGCAATTATTAAAGGATAAAGAAATGATTGAATCGTCGAATGAACAGATTCAAAGACTTGATGCTGAAGAAATTTTTGAAACGTACTATCGTAGTGCAACTGAATTATATTTCAGTTGTACTGATTTTATGGCAAACGTTGATAATCGAGCTTAATCCCAGTTCTCTTTTTCACCCCTTCGCCCCTGTTGGTCTTGTCGGTAGCCGCCTGTGTTGGTGTTCTTCACCAACACATTTTTTGTTTTGCGGCTTAGTCCCGACAGGTTCTCCTCCTATAACCTCTGCAGAATTGCCGGGAACTTGGCAAACAGAGCAGGCGCATTTATAAGGCGGGTTACCTTATCGAACACACATTGCTATCAAAGAAAATTGTACCAAGGCTAAGGGGTTAAGTTTCATTGCACCTAGCTGGCTGAACGTGATTAGTCGCTATAGGATTCGGTGTACAAGTGCAATAGACCTTAATATATGAGCTTTCAATATTTTTATTAGATTAGAGTAATTAATATTGTATGTATTTGCTGAAATGACCTGGAACCTTAATGAGAAACCAAAATGGACGGTAATAGAGTAATACAAATACTTGAATCATTGGCGTCAGGTTGTTCACCATCAACTGGTGAATTACTTGCAGGCGAAAGTGTTCTGAATGATCGGGATGTAATTCGAGCATTACAAATCGCTATTGATCAAATGAGAATGAAAATACATTCGGTGAAAGACAATGTTGACATCGATCAAGCAGATATCGCTTGTGCTATTGAACTTTTCAATGTACAGGAAAGAAATCCTACGCCTAATAATTTGACCGGATTTTTTCTAGCAACGAGGCAATTCAAAAATAGCAACTTGCTTACTGATAAGTTATATGGGAAGTACAGAGGTACCTATACAAGTGGACAATTGTTGGACTTCTTTACTGAATACTTTTCAGAAAATGAAAGCCTAGCCAAAACCAGTATTAAAGACTCACCTTACAAGAATATTGATTTTTTCCAAAAGGAAAGATACAACAAGTTATCACCAGCAGCAATCAATCAATTGAAGGAAAAGATAAACGAATTGGGGATTTTGAAAACTGAAAACCTGGCTGACTATATTCTAGAAGCAAGAAAAAAACATAAGAGAGCATATGAGCATTGGTCACACAAGGAGCTGGAATTGCTGAGCAAGGCCATAAAGTATACCAATGACCTTAACTTGCTTTCAGAGTGTTTTCAGCGAGGAAAAGGTTCTATTGAGTCTGTGGGACAGAAGATAATATTTAAGTCAGAACGCGCAAAAAGCACCATTTAAATACCAAAAAGCCCTGTGTTGTTCCAGTTGTTCCGGATGGTCCTAATGGTGCAAGTGTCCCCAGTTGTTTGAAGTCTTCTGAAGGGCGAGTTCGATCTTTAGGATGATTATTGTCTGAACAGCCTGCTTTGCAAAAGCAGAGAAAGAGTAAGGTTGAGGAATGGAACCCTTCGACTAGCTTAGGTTGACAAAAAGTCGTTGGTTCGCTGCTGCCTGCACTGCCGTACAAGAGTGCGACGCAACGACGATCCATCGGAGTTAATCAGCTTGTACCATAATTTTTACCCTCATTTGGTCGACGAGTTCCGAAGTGCCACTTCAATCTTCTATAATAGCAGGATCCCCGCAAGCTGACAGGGTAAATGCAAAGAGCCATGAGTGATATGAAAAAGGTGCAGAGTTATATTGAACAGTAAAATACTAACGCCGGTCACCTAGTCTGTTAGTACAGGTGTTCAGCATGATAGCTTACTTACTGCTGCCGTTGTTGGTCGCCTGGCCAACAATCATAGACTAAACCTTGCAACTTGACACATCCTTGCTACCAGTAAGCATTTGCGACTATCAGGATCTGCTGTTGTTTCGTCCCTGGTGCTCACCGTTTAGTTTTACAACCTTAGTTTATTTATATCAAGCGCAATGGCTGCGGGAGTGTAGCCTCTTACTCTAAACACCTGTTTGTTGGGAGGGAAGTAATTGGACTCGCCGCCGCGGCGGGTATATACAGCTATGGCGCCACCACCACCAGGAGCACCCATAAAAGGTGGCGGATAGACTTTTACAATGGCAATATCGGCCATGGGAATATTGGCAATCACCTGGCCGGATACCCTTACTTCATCCAGGAAAAACGTAACAGGTTGACCGCGCCATATTGCTGCTCCTCCGTTAAAGCCAGCCTGCATGATTTGCAAGCCTGCCACCCTGCCTTGCAGGTAGGCTAAAACGTTGAAAAAACCCAATGCACTGGGTTCGTCCATAATGCTAATGACCCGCTCATTCATAGATCTAAATAATGCGCTTACATTTTCTTCATTAAACTGCTGCGCCGGGGTTCTGGCAGTAGTCTTAACCACCACTGCCGGTAATATGGTACCGCGGTCTGCAAAGATTGATTCGGTGGCTTCAATAGGTTGGTTGAGCATAGACCGTACCGCTGAAGAAGGATTGCCGATATAAAAGGCTTTACCTGCCACGGCAAGAGGTGTGTGACTTGAGTCCAGTTGCGTGCTAATGCTAATATTCAGCAACTGGTTATTATTGTTTGTTCGTGAAAATGCCAGCAAGGCATTGTTTTCGAACAACCAGTTGCGGATGGTAAATGTGCCATCTGCGCTTACAGGAACTTCCTGCTCATCCCAGTCACCTGTTTTGGTAAGGATCATAGCTTGTATACTGCTCGTCCTCCTGGCATCCTGTATTTTTCCTTTCACTTCAAAAAAGCGTTGCTGCAATCCAGCCAGCAGTGTGTACTTGCCACGCGGCAGAGAGTCAGGGAGGTAGAGGGTACCGGTTGCTTGCCCGTTGATCATGGGCCAGCGGAGGCGGGTACGCATCCCATCTTCATTTTCTACTATCAGCTCCAGCGTAGCCAGTAACCCATTTGTTGCCTGGCTACTGCTATCTACATAGTTCACCGTTACTAATAAGGAATCTCCAGGTAGTAAAATGTTCTTGTTAAAGTATATATCCAACCGCCGTGTTGCCTGTTGTGCCTGTACGGAGACCGCCAGCATCAAGCAGGTAAAGAGGGAAAATAGCATCCTTTTCATGCAACATTGAAATCAATATTGAAGCCAGCAGTCATTATGAAAATGGAAAAAAACTATAAAGTACAAAGGCGACTTTATATTTTGTAAAGCAACAGGATGATGCTAAACCAAAACAACAACCATATGAGTACGCTTAACCAAATTGATGACAGCCAGTACAAGGCAGACTTCGACATCGCTAAAGGATACATTGATTTTTCGTCTGAGCTGCTGCGGTTATCGCTGCTGGCAATGGGCGGATTTGGAACCCTGGCACTGGTGCGCTTTCAAGGAGATGGCAACACACCGCATTTTTTGCAAAATCCTAAAATGTTCTTGGTTTCAATGGCTTTCTTCGCACTTTGCGCCGGCGCTACACTCTCTCACCGCTACTTTGCTTCTGACTTCATGGCCTGGTATATTGCCTGGTTGAGAGCCGATGCAGCAGGAAACATGGAAAAAGCGGAAAAAGAAAAAGCAGGGGTTGAAAGATGCCTGGAATTGGCAAATGGTCGCTGATCGTAGCTGAAGTGTTATTTGGTATAGCTGTATTGGTATTCATGTTTGCCATTATCCTGTTGTTTTTTCCAGATAAAGCTTCAGTGACTATGCAGTAAATGAAAAAGCTTGACCGCTATTGCACTTTGGCAGGTTCTTCCATATCTTTTGGATTACATTACTACAAACTAATGACTACCAAAACGGCTAACATCACCTACTGGGTAACAACTATCATCTTCGCCGGGCTAATGATATTTTCATCTGTAGGTGGATTACAACCCAGTCAACAGGCAATCGACCTGATGCATCATTACCTTGGCTATCCTATCTATTTTATCCAGTTCATCAGCGTGGCTAAGCTGCTGGGTGCGGTGGTTATATTGGTTCCTACCCGTAGCTTTATCAAAAGCTGGGCTTATGCAGGTTTGTTCTTCGACCTGTCCGGGGCGATCTACTCTACCGTTGCAACTGCAGGCAAGATTGACCCTATGATGCTCACACTGCTGCTATGGATCGTTCCAGGTGTGGTTTCCTTTTACCTATGGAACCGGCAGCAAATCCTGGTTGATAATAAACAAACGGGTGGGTGACACGTATATGGCTTTGTGATATCAGTGGGGAGGATAAGGAAAAGAGGAGAGATGTGCTGATGCCTTTGTCTTCTATAATCTGCAAGGCAGGTAGTAGCAAATTGAGCAATGATTTTTAATTGCAGCATCTTACTTTAATTTTTTCAACCTTAAAATGCTTTAATCAAGTTGCCTGTAATCCGCTCTATTATATCTTTCCTCAAAATCAAAACATGAAAAAACTGTACACATTTCTATTGATGTGTTTACTTGTGAGCGCTGGCTATGCGCAGAAGGTCGACTTCAAAAATGGCATCATCAAAGTAGACGGAAACGACTGGGCGAAGATGACCGTGTTGAAAACCAACTTCGGTCTCACCAAGACATTTGAAGTCTTTTCGTTATCGGGTGAAAAGCTGATCATAGCTGCACCTGCAACAGAGTTTGAAGCAGACAAGAGCGACAACTCTATGATGTATTACCGCCTTACATTCTTAACCTCAAACCAGGTAGGCATATTCAGGCTGGCTGCGCTGAGCCAGGAAAAGTCTTTCCTGAAGCTTATAACCAGCGACAACATACTGGAAGGAAACGTTACCAGCGACAGCAAGGTAAAAGAGTTGATAGCAATGCGTGGTGCCAGCCCTACCATTGCTGTTGATTATACTTTAGTGCGCCGTGATAAGATCTGGCCGGTAGACCTGAAGCAGGATCGTACGATTGAGCAGGAAGGAAAGATCATTGGCAACTTTGTACCCAAAGGTGGCAACGACCAGGTGTCCTATTACGAGTTCAAAATTCCATCTGGAGTACTGGTAGCACGTGTATCATTTACCGGCGGTAACAACGCGCAGAACTTCGAGCTCTTTACTGCGAAAGACAACCTTAAGAGGGTGATCCCTCTTCCTCAGAATCAGAAAATACTTGCTGCGAGTGCAGATATAGATCAATACCAATTCACCGTAAAGCGGATAGCAAAATGGCTGGTAGATAATAGCTACTTGTAGATATAGATATTATACAAATTGGAGAGCCATGCGTGGACCAGTGCCTTGCATGGCTCTTCATTTTTTAGGCTGATGTAGCCAGTTTATAAGTGACTAGTTGATTAGTAATTGCGGATGGTTGAAAAGGGAAGGACCGGGAAGAGGATACATAATTTACTTATTTTCTATTTTCCTATTGTTGTATTCTGTCAGGTATTTCGCTTTGGTTGCTTTGTTATGTCTTGCTTCTTTTTCATATGCTTCTAAAAGTTCCGGGTATTCTTTTAAATATCGTTTTACCCTGCTATTGGTAGCCATCAGGACTGGCTTCATGTAGTTTGTCTCTTCTCTTACTATGCTAAGGGTAACAAAAGGGGGCAGCGCAGCCGAAGTAGCGGCAACGGTGGCCGCCACGGCAAGTCCAAGGCCTCCTGGAACGAATACGGGATTTTCAACAAGATAGATATAGGGTACAGGGCCGTTGCACTGCAGCCTGAAATAGTGGTTCTGGAAAAAGTTGCCCAATATTACTCTTACATACACATTTTCACCATCAGAAATCCCCCATATCTTTTTTGGGCGTTTACCAATAAAGCTGACATCGGCCTCAGCAACCAATGGATTGTTGCGGCTTATATACAATGGTTTAACGGTGAATTCAGCTTCTATTGACGGTGAATTGTCCCGGTACTCTTCATAGGTTTTATAGACACCTTTTTTTCGGGGTGTTATAGTATTTATTTGCACGAGCTGTGCAGTAGTGTCTTTGTCGTCATCCGCTTCGCTATTATAGGTAGATGCCTGGCTGTAAGCACTGATTGATACAACTGCGAAGAAACAGATAAGCAGGATTCCTTTGAGGTATTTCATGGCGTCCAAGATAACCGGTTTGTACCATACGATTGAAAGTTATTGGTTGTTCAAGGTGTTTAAGCGTACCGGCACCTTGAACTTAAAGATAGATGGAGGTCTCTGACCTCCTGGTTTTCATTATGGCTAGACTTCTGCCGTTGTTGGTCGCCTGACCAACAACCAGCTTTGATCTTATAAGTGCTTGGTCATTTGCCTTCCTATGTCCTTTTTTGCTTGTCCAAAAAAGGACCAACCTGCCGCGGTTGTTCAAGGTGTTTAAGCGTAGCGGCACCTTGAACTTAGGGATAGATGGAGGTCTCTGACCTCCTGCCTTTGGGAAAAGGCACCGACCGGAGTTGCAAATGCCAAAGCAACGGACTATATTATCATCAAAGGAATTCAGAATGGCCTATGCTTACAAAATAGCTGATGGAGGTGCTGTTTACTTCCTTACAATTACAGTAAACAAGTGGGTAGATGTCTTCACACGAAAAACATATTGCGATATAATTACTGAAAGCCTAAACTTCTGTGTTGAAAAGAAAGGGCTGATAATTTTTGGCTATGTTTTGATGAGCAATCATCTTCACCTGCTTGTACAGGCAAGGAATGAAGACCTGTCAGATGTGTTACGCGACTTTAAGAAGTTTACATCCGGAACGATTGTGAAAGCCATTGAAGAGAACAAGCAGGAGAGTAGAAGAGATTGGATGCTTTGGCTTTTTAAAGAAACAGGTGCAGAAGGTAAAGTGAGCTTTCAATTTTGGAAGCCTGACAACAATCCTGAAGTTTGCTACCAGTTAACATTCATGTGGCAGAAGCTGAATTACATTCATAATAATCCAGTACGTGCGGGTATTGTTCAAAAAGCTGAGGAGTATGTTTATAGTAGTGCGCAAGAATATGTTTTTGGAAAGCAGGTGGGTAGGGTAAAAGTGGCTTTGTTGGACAGTGTGCAGACAACGTACATTTGAAGTTTGGTCAGCTTTCCTCGGCTCTTAGCAGAGCCGGCTGTTCGGAGAACAGTTTTAATCCTTAAGTACAAGATGTCCTTGCAGAACATCTTGCACAACCCACGACTGCTTGGTTATGCCTCGCATTTGCTGTTTATTGTTGTCTTGAAAAATGTGATCTTTTTACTTCACCAAACAGTAAGCGGGCACGATAGTTTTTAGTACCTCCTTTGGATTTTGGAACATGTGGAGAGAAAGGATCTTTTTGCTGAAGTTCGCACCTGCTAAGCGCAGTAGAACCAGGTGTACTATATGCTTTATAAATGAAAGTGTATTTACATTGGAAATATGCTGGTGATCGCTGAAAAAGCTGCTGCAAAATCCAGCTTGTAATGCGGATTGTGTACTTTAGTTGAAGTCTCGCTAATATTGTATCCATCTTCCATGAACAACCAGGCTGCAACCGTCAAAGTGCTGCTGATTAATAAACCCAGGAACGAGTATGGAAACGTCAATGAGAAAGATTTTGATTGCAGATGATGATTTGGACGATGCAGCTTTGCTGGCCGAAGCAATTGGAACGATTTTGCCCGATGCTTATATAGATTTTGCCCGAGATGGCATTGCAGCATTAAGACACCTGAAAACTGCAACACAGCCCGACATCGTATTCCTTGATCTGAACATGCCACTGAAAAACGGCCTCCAGTGTTTGAGAGACATCCACAACCATGAATTACTCCAGGGTAAGCCCGTGATTATTTATTCTACTTCCAACAATCTAAGGGATATCGACGAGGCCTATAACTATGACGCGGCCTACTATCTTATCAAGCCGTCGTCGTACCGGCAGCTTTGTAAAATGGTACAGTATATTGTGTCAACAGTGTTGCAGGCGCCCGCTAACAAGACTGCCAAAGCAGATTTTGTATTAACAGAAGCAAAACTAGCCGCCAATCCTCTCGGCATTCCACCCCTGTAAGTAGTATTTACATTAGATTAGTTTTCTTTTTAAGATGTACATTGTTAGCGAGATTAACAGGTGCAATAGAGAATTAATGCAGAACTACCTGCCGAAGATTGAGAATTAAAAAATATAGACACGAGGTAATCCACCGCCCGGTCACGAGAATTTGAAAAAGAAAAAAGCGTACATGCCAGGTTCCACTAACGATGACAAAATGCATCAAACAACAGATTCTCCTGCTCCTGGACAAGAGCGGTCGCAGGTTGAGGTACAGGATCGCACCGCAGAGCTGGCGGCCAGCCAGCAGCTGCTGCAGGCTACCATTGATTCTTCCATGCACATGATAGAGGTGTTCAAAGCCGTACGAAACAGTGAAGGCGAGATTGTAGATTTTATTTGGGTGTTAAACAACCAGGCATCTAGACGTATCTACGGTGATGTAATCGGGAAAAGCCTTTTGCAGCTACAGCCAGGTGTGATACAGGAAAACATTTTTGATTCCTTCAAACAGGTGATTGAAACCGGTGAGCCTCAACAATATGAGAAGCACTATGTACACGAGCAATTCAATGGCTGGTACCATATTTCAGTGGTGAAATTGGATGATGGTGTGGCAACGACAACCACCGACATCACTGACCGCAAGAGGGCCGAGCTGGAATTGCAGCAAAGCAAAACACTGCTGCAGAATGTTATCAATGCACCTCACATCGGCATGGCGGTATACAAAGCCCTCCGCAACGAAAGGGGCGAGATTATTGACTTTGTGCACGAGTATATCAACCGCGCCAGCATCAGTATGCTGGGCAATCAGGATTTTACCGGCAAATTGTTTTCTGAACATGGTGAGAATGCCATTGAGCAGATGCCGCAACTCATAGAAGTATTGGAGACCGGCAAGCGTAACAGCTATACCCGGCAGGCCGAACTAAATGGCCAGAACTTTTGGTTTGCCATCACCAATACAAGGCTGGACAGTGAACGGCTGGTACATACCTGGGAAGATGTAACCGAACAGCAACGGGCAAAAGACGCACTTGGCAAAGCAAAGGAACGGCTTGAGCTGGCGCTGGAAGGTGCGCATGCCGGTAGCGGCTGGTGGGACCTGAAAACCGGGGCGGCTGAATGGGATGAGAGAGGCAAGCGGTTGATTGGAATGACTGATGAGGAAAGTAAGACGGCTGCCGGATGGCTCAACAGGATATACGGAGAAGACCGCCAACGAGTGATCGATTATTCAGCAGAATGTGCCAAAGAAGGCAGGGACTTTAACATGGAGTACCGGGTGGTCATGCCTAATGGAGAAATAAAACATTTCGTGGGTACCGGCCATTTTAGAAAAGATGAAAAAGGTGAGCCGTTTGAAGCGTACGGTTTGATAATTGACTTCACCGAACGCAAAAAGGCAGAAGAACAGATCCTTCAACTAAAAGATGAAGTAGCACAAAAAGCGACTGATAAATATTATACGCTCTTCAACTCAATGGACCAGGGTTTTGGCATAGGCAAGGTGCTGGCTGCCAGCGAAGCAACCAGCGGTAAGGTGGACTGGCAGTGGCTGGAAGTAAACCCGAATTTTGAGCGTCTCACCGGCTTGCCTCGTGATGCTGTGTTGAGCCAAACAATGCGGGAGCTGGTGCCCGGGCTGGAGGATACCTGGTTTACGCAATATGCAAAGGTGGCGGCTACCGGCGAAACGATTGCCTTTGAAGATTATTCACCCGTGCTCAACCGTTGGTTCGATGTGTATGTATATGCGTTGGGCACACCGGCAGATCGCCTGGTGGCTGTGCTGTTCACCAACACTACCGAACGAAAACAACGGGAGCAACAACAGGAATATCTTGTAAGGCTTAACGATGCTTTGCGTCCCTTATCAAACCCGATGGAAGTTCAACGGGTCGCCATGCGAATACTGGGAGAGCACTTAAATGTTGACCGGGCAATTTATGCTGAGATAAACATTGATGAAGACTGGTTTGAATCCACAGATAACTACACAAGCCAGTCCGTTCAAAAAGTAATTGGTCGTTTTCCCTTTACTGCATTTGGACCTCCCGGCGAAAAACTCAAAAAAGGTGAAAGCCTCATCATCCATGATGTGGCTGCTGAGGTGAACGATGATTCAAAAGCGGCGTTTTATTCCATTGATGTACATGCTGTTGTTGCCTTACCGCTTATTAAGCAGGGGAAGTTAGTAGCAGATCTGTCTGTTCACCAAACAAGTCCCCGTCGTTGGCTCCACCACGAAATTGCCCTCATACAGGAAACTGCCGAACGCACCTGGGCAGCTGTGGAAAGAGCCAAGGCAGAAGAAGCATTGAGGAAAAGTGAATCACGCCTTGCACAAGACCTTGCTGATGCAAAACTGTTGCAACAATTCAGTAATGACGTCATTCATCTTAATGAGGTAAATGACATTTACGAAATGCTGCTGCAGACAGCAACGGCTCTGATGCAAAGTGATATTGCCAGTCTTCAATTGTATTCAGAAAAAACAGAATCACTTACCCTTGTTGCACACAAAAACTTTCACCTGGAATCAGCAGCATTTTGGAGTACTGTTTCTGCAGAATCGGGTTCTGTTTGCGGTGAAGCATTACGACGTCAGTCACGCATAACGGTTACCGATGTACAAACCGAAGATTTTGCAAAAAGTGAGCTGAGCATATTCCGGCTATCAGGTATCAGGGCAGTAAATTCAACCCCAATAATTTCAAGCAATGGAAAGCTAATTGGTATGCTCAATACACAATGGAAGCAGCCAAGGAGTTTTTCAGAGGAGGATTTTCGATTCTTTGATGTTCTGGTGCGACAGGCAGCAGACTTAATTGAGAGAAAACAGGCAGAAGAAACCTTGCGCCAAAATGAAGAGCGACTGCAAAAAGCGCTTTCCATCGAAACCGTTGGCGTCATTTACTTTGACCTGGAGGGCGGCATCCATGACTGCAACGCAGCTTTTGAGCGCATGAGCGGGTTTGCCAAAGAAGATTTTGCGGCAGGTAGTGTACGTTGGACAGAACTGACACCACCGGAATTCATGGAAGTGACGCTTAAGTCAAAAGAAGAACTTTCTACAGCCGGTCAGAATACTCCTTACGAGAAGCAGTACATCCGTCCTGATGGTTCACGATGGTGGGGATTGTTTGCGGGTAAGCGTTTATGTGAAAAGGAATGTGTTGAATTTGTAGTCGATATCACCGAACGGAAAAATACTGAAGAAGCACTGAAGCTGTCCGAAGACCGATTTCGCACCCTTGCCGACGCAGTTCCCCAGGTTATCTGGACAAATACTGCAGAAGGCGAAGCGAATTACTTCAACCAGCGCTGGTACGAATACACTGGATTAAGTTACGAAGAGGCAGCGGGTCCTGGCTGGCAGTTACTTGTTCATCCCGATGATGCCGCTGCTTCTAAAGAAAAATGGATGAAGGCCTTGGCTGCAGGCGAAATATTTGATACAGAGTACCGCCTAAAAAACCAGCATAATGAGTATTGCTGGTTCATAGGCCGTAATGTGCCTTTAAAAGATGAAGCAGGAAAAGTTACAGGTTGGTTTGGCTCGGCCACTGATATTGAAGACCTCAAAAAAACATCAGAAGCCCTAAGCCAGAGCGAAGAACGGCTGCGCATTACGATGGAGAGTGCCACCGACTATGCCATCATCACCATGGATACGGACCGACGAGTAGAACGGTGGAGCAAGGGAGCCGAAGAAATTTTGGGTTACAGAGAAGAAGAGATGATAGGACAGTCGGCGGACATCATTTTTACCGAAGAAGACATGGCAACCGACCAGCCGCAAAAAGAAATGGAAACAGCAAGAGATACCGGTCGTGCCGCTGACGAACGTTGGCACAAACGCAAAGACGGCAGCCGCTTTTTTGCAAGTGGTGTTATGCGACCCATCCAAAATGACGAGCTGACCGGTTATGTAAAGGTGCTTCGTGATACAACACAACAGCAATTGTTTACACAAGAGCTGCACCGCCTGGTAGCGGAAAGAACAAAAGAGCTGCAACGCTCCAATGAAGACCTTCAACAGTTTGCCCATGTTGCCAGCCACGACCTGAAAGAGCCGGTGCGGAAAATACAGACGTTCAACAACCGCATACTGGAAGAATATGCTGATGAACTTCCGGAGAAAGTAAAATTTTACGCCAATAAAATAGGAACCTCTGCCGACAGGATGGTTGCTATGATTGAAGGCGTACTGCTATACTCAAAGGCGGGTAAAACAGAACAGGAATTGGAAGAAGTGGAATTGGGGTCAGTCATGCAGCAAATACATACCGACCTGGAAGTGTACATAGATAAACGCGACGCTGTTATTGTAACAACTGACCTGCCGACAATATCAGCCAACCGTATATTGGTATACCAGCTTTTTTACAACCTCGTTCTCAACGCACTGAAATTTGCTAAGGACGGTGTGCCACCCCGCGTTGAAATAAAGTGCGTTTTGATAAAAGAGGAGGGAAGGGAGCTAGCAAAGATTACGGTTTCAGATAATGGTATTGGATTTGACCAGGAGTATGCCGGGGATATATTCAAAACATTTACCCGCCTGCACCCATATGACGATTACGAGGGAACCGGGCTGGGGCTGGCACTATGTAAAAAAATAGTAGAGCGACACGGCGGATCCATATCAGCAAGCGGGCAGCCGGGAGTCGGAGCCACATTTACCATACTGTTGCCTATACCTGCTAAAGATTAGTTTGTAGAAGTATTGGAGAATGGTATCCTCAGCTCTCCGCGATGTATGGAAGGGCAACTACGGAGGCAACCTGCCATGTACAGCCAGTTCTCGAAGTCTTGCTATTGATCTTTTGTGCTACCCTGCCTGCCGGCAGGCAGGTTTGGTTACTTTCTTTGTTTCAAGACAAAGAAAGTGACAGATGTAGAGTGCAGTACATCTGGTTATGCTTCGGACTGACTGCGTGGTCATGATCTTCTCCTATGTCCTTTTTCGCTTGTCCAAAAAAGAACGAACCTGCCTGCCGGCAGCCAGGTGTAGTTAAGGGCAGTGGGGCTTTGGTGCCTTGACTAATAGGCGACTGCTTAAACTTTTTAGATTTTAATTTTTCATTTGTCCCGCAGAGGACTCTGGAAGGGAACCCTGCGGGAGAGCAAGGCAGGGTTCTCATGCTACTTCACAAAGCCATGCTATGAAGACCCCGCTTCGACAAAAGGATTGAGCTGCCTTAATTTATTCCCGAATCAAATCACTACAGACCTTTCAGCACATACTGCTGTCCCGCCCTTGTGGGCATGTCATATTCCTTTACCGGCTTTAGCTTTACTTCATTCAGTTTAGATTTTCCTGAGATCAGTGGCTGCTTTATTTCCGGTATGGCGAAGAAGGGATTGGCATTTGATCCGGTTGCTTTTACCAGTTTTGTTTTACCGCTTGCCTGTAGATCATCATGTATTCTTATCCGGCAGTTCCCTCCAAGCTTTGATGTTATCACCAGGGTTTCAACCTTCCTGTTTTTCCAGGTGATGTCGACAACAAAACCGCCTCGTGTTACCAGTCCTTTTACACTGCCGGCGGGCCATGCATCGGGTATAGCCGGAAGGATATGAATGGCGCCATCATGTGATTGAACAAGCATTTCAGCAATGCCGGCAGTGCATCCGAAGTTGCCGTCGATCTGGAACGGCGGATGCGCATCCAGTAAGTTGGGATACGTGCCGCCACTTTCACCCTTGTCATCAATGGGTGCCGGTGTCAGCTGGTCTGATATCAGTTTATACGCCCTGTTGCCATCCTGTAATCTTGCCCACCAGTTTACTTTCCAGCCCATCGACCACCCGGTAGATTTATCACCGCGATTGATCAATGATGTTCTTGCTGCATCGAACAATTGTGGGTTGCGGTAAGGAGAGATCTGGTTGGCAGGATATAGTCCATACAAGTGAGAGATATGGCGGTGTTTGTCGTTCGGCCGGTCCCAGTCCTGCAGCCACTCCTGCAGTTGTCCGTGCTGGCCTACCTGCATAGGAGGCAGTCTTTTTATCATCATCTTCAATGTATCAGCAAAAGCTTTATCCGTGTTGAGAATGGAAGCGGCTGTTATGGCATTGGAGAATACATCAAACACCAGTTGATTGTCGATGGTTGTACCAGCCGAAACACCTACACCACTCTGGTAACTGTTTTCGGGCGACATGGATGGCGCAACAACCAGCCACTTGTTGGTTGGTTCTTCCTGCAATACATCCACATAAAATGTTGCAGCACCTTTCAGTACAGGATATACTTCTTTCAGAAAGCTTTTATTGCCTGTGTACATATAGTGGTACCACATGTGTTGCGTCAGCCATGCTCCACCCATTGGCCACATACCGTAAAAGCCACCGTCAACAATCCCTGTTATCCTCCACAGGTCGGTATTGTGATGTGTGTTCCATCCGCGTGCACGGTACATTTTCGCAGCGCTTTCTTTACCGGTAACAGACAGGTCTCTGATCATATCAAATAGAGGCTGATGCAGTTCAGAGAGATTGGTATTTTCTGCAGGCCAGTAGTTCATTTCTGTATTGATGTTGATCGTGTACTTGCTGTCCCACGGCGGGCTTAGCCGCTCATTCCACTTGCCCTGGAGATTGGTGGGCTGCGTACCGGGCTGCGAGCCGGATATCATTAAGTAGCGGCCAAACTGAAAATACAAAGACACCAACTGCGGATCGGGATGATTACTGAATTCTGCTACGCGTACATCGGTTGGCTTCTTCACCTGGTCTGTACTTCCAAGATCAAGTGTTGCACGATCGAAATACTTCCGGTAGCTTTTGATATGTGCTGCTTTTGCAACAGCATAATTTTTGGCTATAGCTGCCGTAAGAAATTTGGATGCTTTAGAAGCAGGATCTCCGCTGATGTCTTTGTAACTGACAACATTGCTCGCCATAGAAATATATACAGTAGCGGCATTTGCACCCGAAATGGTGATGCTTGTATCACTCACCAAAATATTACCGCCTTCAACCATTGGCCTGATCTGCGCCTCAAAATTTACCCTTCCAGTCTTATTGTCTACACTGCTGGTTGTTCCTGTCAATACCAGGTTATTGTTTTGTGTCTTCACATTACGCACCTTATGCAGGGTGTTGGTGCTCAGCACACAGTTGATGCTGTTTGGCTTATCTGCCGTCAGTCTTACAATGATTACTCCGTCAGCAAGAGAAGCAAACATTTCCCGCCTGAATGAAATACCATTTACTGTATAAGAGACCGTAGAAACAGCGTTTTGAATATCGAGGTCGCGGTAGTAGTAGGAATGTTTTTCATGCCCCGGAAAATGGATATATAAATTACCTACAGGCTGATACTGCATGCCATAGTTATTATCCTTTGCAGCCTGCCTCGGGAATGTTCTGTTCGATAAGTCCTGTGCATCCTTGTACCTGCCTTCAAATAACAGCTTGCGCATCTTCACTATGCTATCGTAAGTGCCGCCAGGAACATTATTGCCCGGTTCGCCTGCCCATACGGTTTCTTCATTCAGTTGCAATCTCTCGGTGCCTGCTGTACCAAACACCATGGCTGCCACCCTGCCGTTGCCAATTGGCAGCGCTTCATTCCAATTGGTAGCAGGCTTATCGTACCACAGCCTGAGGTCTTGATTGCGCTGACCATAGACACGATCAATAAACACAAGAAGCAGTAACAGGCAGGATATTATCCTCATTTTTCTTTTTGTGCAATATAAGTGTAGAAAAGGAGGGAGGTGGAAGAAAGTACGAGGTACGATTTACGAAGTACGATTCACGAAGTCCGATATACGAAGTACGATTTATGAAGTACGATTGGAATTTCTGATTTGGTGATATCAGATTTGCATTGTATAGGGCTGGTCCTCTTTTTGACTTTTGACTTTTGAATTTGACTTCTACCTTTTTCATTTCTATCTGCTCACCGCTAATCGCTGAATGCTGACCGCTGTTAGCTGATTTCCTCCTTTATAAAAATCCTTTAATCATTTTTTGAACTTCTTTAAGCTCTCCTTAATTTCGCGGCCAACCGGATAAACCGGGTGAAGCCAATGCAGCAGAGGTTTACTTTATTCATACTTTTCTTGTTCGTATGCCTGGCCTCTACCAGCTTGCAGCCTGCTTTTGCTTCCACTTTTGACGCTTCTTCAGATATTTTTGACCCCAGCTTCTTCAGTGAGCCTGTTGCCAAACCTCCTGTTATCACGCTACACGCTTCATTTGATGAAGAGTTGATAGAAGATCTTGCAGAGGAAGAGGAAGGCTTCAAGGTCAGCAAAAAAGTAAGCAAGTTCAAAAAGAAAATCAAGAGAGCTTCCTCAGCATTTTCGGGCTTCAGGCAACCTGTAAGGGACGTTGAAAGCATCTATGTGCTTACCCGATCAACGATCAATTACACCAAGCCGCATTTCCTTTCTCATTTACACCACTTCCTTTTCCGTCTCACCCCGTTCTGAGCTGGTACATCTCCTGTAACTAGTGCCGCAACCTTCTTGTTGCCGCTTCAATGATTGTGTCGCCACAAACTACTTGTGTTGACCTGCGCCTCTTTGCGGTCAACCAATCTGCCAGTTCATAAAAATATATACATGAAAATTTACCTGATGGGAGCTATTGTATTAGCTGCCCTTAGTACCGGATGTACGTCAAAAAAAGAAACAAAAGAAACAACAACTGTTCATGAAGTGCCGGTGATCCAGCTTCAGCAAGTGGATACTGCGCTGCACCAGGATTATGTAGCCGATATACAAGCATTGAAAAATGTGGAGATCAGGTCGAGGGTGAATGGTTTCCTGGAGCAGGTGTATGTAGACGAGGGACGGCCTGTAAGAAAGGGTCAACTTCTCTTCAGAATCAGTAACCGCGAATACATCAATGACCTGGATAAGGCAAAGGCAAGTGTAGAAAGTGCACGTGCCGCTGTGCGCATTGCCGAAGTAGAAATGGAGCGGGTAAAAGTGCTGGTTGAAAAGAAGGTGATTGCTAAATCGGAGCTTGACCTGGCGCAGGCACGGGTGGCCGATGCAAAGGCACGTGTATCAGAAGCACGGTCAATGGTAGCAGCTGCTGAGACCAAGATCAGTTATATGTCTGTCAGGTCACCATTTAATGGAGTGATTGACAGGTTACCAATGAAAATAGGCAGCGTGATAGATGAGGGCAGCTTACTCACTACCATCTCTGACAACCAGGAGATGTATGCATAC
Source organism: Aridibaculum aurantiacum (assembly GCF_017355875.1). NCBI lineage: Bacteria > Pseudomonadati > Bacteroidota > Chitinophagia > Chitinophagales > Chitinophagaceae > Aridibaculum > Aridibaculum aurantiacum. Next base: position 2,787,893 of record NZ_JAFEWC010000001.1, on the reverse strand, counting down.
TTTGATGTTTCGGAGAATGAATACCTGCAACACGTGAAGTTGCTGGAGGGCAAGTTTAAGCAAGATGGAGCAGCTGCGCTCATACTGTCTGATGGTAGCCGGTACCCGCACACCGGAAAGATAGAGACACAGGAATCACAGTTCTCTGATAACACAGGATCGCTGGCATTTCGTGCAAAATTTCCTAATCCTAACTACATGCTGAAGCACGGCGCTTCTGGTAAAATACAATTAGCCACCATCCTGGATGATAAGGTATTGGTGCCACAAAAGGCGGTGCTTGAGATACAGGATAAAAGCTTCGTGTTTGTAGTTGGTCCCAATAACAAAGTGAAGATGCAAAGCTTTACACCGCAACTACGCATTTCAGAATATATAGTGGTAAAAGATGGATTGAACCATGGTGATAAGATAGTGTACGAAGGCGTGCAAAATATTCGCGATGGCGCAGAGATCAAACCACGATTGCATACTACCAGAGAAGACGTAGTAGCCAGCCGATAAACAAATGCTATAACTGTTGCTGTTCGTTTTGTACGACGAACAGTACAGGTTAATCTTAGAACGGGTGCACCCTTGAAGCTGTTATTAAACAAGGGTGGCAGCCTGTGCTATGGTCATGCACCTGGTCTTGCACCTGTTGTACTGGCCTCTTTCCCAAATGGCCTGCCTCATGGCAGCAAAAAATGAATTCCAATGATTGAAACTTTCATCAGGAGACCCGTATTGTCTCTTGTGATTTCCCTGATAATAACACTGCTGGGCGTGCTTGCATTGTTCGGGCTCCCGATAACACAGTTCCCGGATATAGTGCCGCCGTCGGTTGTAGTAACGGCCAGCTACAATGGCGCCAATGCAGAAGTATGTGCCAAGGCTGTAGCCACTCCACTGGAACGCGCCATTAATGGTGTGCCTGGTATGACGTATATGAACTCTGTAAGTAGTAACAATGGCGTTACGCTCATACAAGTGTTTTTTGATGTAGGTACCGATCCTGACCAGGCTGCAGTAAACGTGCAGAACCGCGTTACCACCGTGCTTGACGAGCTGCCTGAAGAGGTGATAAAAGCAGGTGTTACTACAGAAAAAGAAGTGAACAGTATGCTGCTTTACCTGAATGTCATGAGTAAGGACACCAGCATGAACGAAGAGTTCATTTACAACTTCGCCGACATAAATGTTTTGCAGGAACTAAAGCGGATCGATGGAGTAGGATTTGTTACGATCATGGGCTCGAGAGACTATTCTATGCGGGTATGGCTGAAGCCGGACCGGATGCTGGCGTACAATATTTCGAGCGAGGAAGTGATAGCTGCACTGCGTCGGCAAAATATAGAAGCGGCGCCGGGAGTGGCAGGAGAGAACTCCGGCAAGAGCAGCGAGGTAAAACAATACGTACTTAAATATACAGGTAAGTTCAATAAACCGGAGGACTATGAACAGGTAGTGCTAAAGGCAGAAGATAATGGTGGCCTGGTACGATTGAAAGATATAGCCGATATCGAGTTTGGAACTGTTAGTTATGATATGGCTTCCAAAACAGACGGGCGTCCATCAGCCTCCATCATGGTAAAGCAGCGGCCGGGTTCTAATGCGCGTGACGTTATCAACAACATCAAAGAAAAGATGCAGGAGCTAAAGGCTACCACGTTTCCTCCTGGTATGGAATACAACTATGCGTATGATGTATCGAGGTTCCTTGATGCAAGTATCAACGAGGTAATGCACACGCTGATCGAGGCATTTATTCTCGTGTTCATCGTGGTATTCATCTTCCTGCAAGACATTCGTTCTACCATAATTCCTGCACTGGCTGTACCGGTAGCACTGGTGGGAACACTGGCATTCCTGCAACTGCTTGGTTTCTCTATCAACATTTTAACGCTCTTTGCACTGGTACTTGCTATTGGTATAGTGGTAGATAATGCTATCGTGGTAGTAGAGGCTGTCCATGTGAAAATGGAGCAGGATCATCTGAATGCGATGGACGCTACCATAGCTGCAATGAAAGAGATAACGGCAGCTGTAATTGCCATCACCTTGGTGATGTCTGCTGTATTCATTCCTGTTGCTTTCCTTTCAGGACCTGTAGGTGTGTTTTACCGGCAGTTCTCTCTTACGCTGGCTATCGCTATTGTTATCTCGGGTATAAACGCGCTGACACTTACTCCTGCACTGTGTGCTCTTATGCTTAAGCACAATACCGGTAGAAAGAAGAAAAACCTGCTGGACAAGTTCTTTTCGCGCTTCAACAAGTTGTACAACAAGACAGAGAACAAGTATGGCAGTCTCGTTACGCGCCTGGCTGTAAGGAAGCCGGTAACGATCGTACTGTTGTTGTTTTTTGTTGCTGCTACATGGGGAGCGAGTGCTATACTTCCTTCCGGTTTCATTCCTACCGAAGACCAGGGAATGATATACGTGAATGTGACCACTCCTGCAGGTTCTACCGTGGAGCGTACAGAGAAGGTGCTTGACGAACTGGAACGCATAACAAAGAAAGTGGAGTCGGTAGAGAACGTGAGTACGCTGGCGGGTTATAGCCTAATGAGTGAGATCAGTGGCGCATCGTATGGTATGGCGATGATCAACCTTGCGCCGTGGGAAGCACGTGATGCCTCGGTAGATGACATCATACAACAGCTGGAGAAAAATACAAAACACATCAGCGATGCATCGATAGAATTTTTCTCGCCGCCTACTGTTCCTGGGTTTGGTAACGCAAGTGGTTTTGAAATGCGTTTGCTGGATAAGAACAAGGCGAATACGTTGGATGAAACCTCGGAGGTAACACAGAAATTTCTTTCGGCATTGCAGCAAAACAAAGTGATCAATGGGGCCTTTACCAGCTTCGATCCCAACTTTCCGCAGTACCTCATTCACGTAGACCAGGATGTGGCTGCACAAAAAGGAATTAGTATAGATAATGCTATGAGTACGCTGCAAACCCTGGTGGGTAGCTACTATGCCACCAACTTCATACGCTTTGGGCAGATGTACAAGGTAATGCTGCAGGCGTACCCGCAATACAGGGCAAAACCTGAAGACATACTTCGTTTGCATGTAAAGAATGAGCAGGGGCTGATGGTGCCGTATTCCACCTTCATCAGGATGGAAAGGATATTCGGCCCTGAACAAATTACGCGGTACAATATGTACACAGCAGCCATGATAAATGGCGAAGCAGCAAAGGGCTTTAGCAGCAGCGAAGCAATTGAAGCTGTGGAAGCAACAGCAGCGCAGGTATTGCCGCGTGGCTACATGATCGAGTGGTCGGGTATGACGAGGGAACAGATACTTTCCGGCAACCAGGCTGTATATATCTTTATTCTCTGCCTCGTGTTTGTATACCTTCTACTGGCTGCGCAATACGAAAGCTTTATGCTGCCACTGCCGGTGATATTGTCTTTACCTACGGGAATATTCGGAGCCTTCATTGCGCTAAAACTTGCGGGTCTTGAAAACAATATTTATGCGCAGGTAGCGCTGGTAATGTTGATCGGCCTGCTGGGTAAGAATGCCATCTTGATAGTAGAATTTGCGGAACTACGGCGCAAGGAGGGACTATCCATACTGGCAGCAGCCAAAGAAGGAGCGAAGGCAAGACTACGACCTATTCTTATGACGTCTTTTGCTTTCATTGCAGGCTTGATACCATTGTGTATCGCATCGGGAGCAGGCGCTTTGGGCAATCGTTCCATAGGTACTGCCGCTGCCGGCGGCATGTTCTTCGGAACCGTGTTTGGCATAATCATTATCCCCGGCCTCTATGTCATTTTCGCTTCTATCGGCAATAAAAACAAGCACAGGAAGATGAAAGTGCAAGTGGCTCCCCAGCCACAGCATGTGAATGGTCATCATTCCATAAATCAACCCCAGGCATAACAGCAGAAAGCAGATAATATTCTATCATGTTCAACAAGATCAAACCTTATATTGTAATAGCAGCAGTTACCATAACTGGTTGCACAACTATAAAACAGGCAGAACTACCTGAGGGTGTACAACTGCCATCCAGCTTTGGCTCTACTGCAGATACTGCTGGTGGGCGGCTGGTACTGAAAGACTTCTTCACTGACCTAAACCTGCAACGGTTGATAGATACTGCACTGGCTACCAATTTTGATCTGCAGGTAGCAGTACAACGTATTGAAGTAGCGCGGCTGAATACCCGTATTGCTAACGCAGCAAGGCTACCACAGGTAAATGCTGTTGCGGGTTTATCGCTGGATAAATATGGCAGGTATACTTTGAATGGTGTAGGAAACTTCGATACCAATCTATCGCCCAATATTGATGAAAAGCGGCAGATACCAGACCCTACTCCAGAGTATTTCCTCGGCTTTAGAAGTTCGTGGGAAGCAGATATCTGGGGACGGCTGAAAGACAGGTCACGTGCAGCCTATACCCGCTACCTGGCCAGCCAGAAAGGAAGGCAATGGGTGGCAACCCAATTGGTGGCAGAGGTAGCAAGCAATTACTACGAGCTGATGGCGCTCGATCATCAATTGAAGATCATAAAGACAAATATTGCGCTACAGCAGCGCGGACTGGAAATAGTGGAAGCGCAGATGGCTGGTGGAAGAGCTACAGCGCTCGCCGTGCGGCAGTTTAAGGCGCAGGTGCTAAATACGCAGGCAACAGAACTTGACATTAGGCAGGCGATCGTACGCACAGAGAATAACCTGAACTACCTGCTGGGACGCTTACCGTCGAAGATCGTTCGAGATACTTCTATTATTGCGAAGCAGGTGCCTGCACGTATACAGGCAGGTATACCTGCAGATATATTGCTTCGGCGCCCGGATGTGCAGCAGGCAGAACTTGAGCTTATAGCTGCCAGGGCAGACATCAGTGCTGCGCGTAAAGCCATGTTACCTTCGCTGTCTATCAATCCTTATATCGGGCTGAATGCTTTCAAGGCGCCACTATTGCTGTCGGGTGCAAGTGTGGCTGCAGGTGTTGCAAGCTCACTGGCAGCTCCCATCATCAACAGGCGGGCAATTATTGCCGGGGTACATATTGCAAATGCAGAGCAGGCCACAGCATTCTACAACTACCAGCGCAACATTGTGCAAGGCTACCAGGAAGTAGTGACGCATCTGCAGGCAGTTGACAACCTAAAGCAGGCATATGACCTGAAGGTGGAAGAAGTGGAAACCTTAACTGAAGGTGTAGCCAATGCCAATGATCTTTACCTGGCAGGTTATGCGAACTATTTGGAAGTGATAGTAGCACAAGCGAGTGTATTACGGGCCCAGATAGAACAAACAAACATGAAGAAAGAGATATTTCAATCCATCATCAACCTTTACAGGTCTGTAGGTGGTGGGGCTTGAGCAGGTGAGTAAAGTTTTAAAAATGTTGATATCCAATACAGTGAGTGATGAGTGAGTTGTGAATGGTGAGTTGTGAATAATGAGTTGTGAATAGTGAATTGTGAATGGTGAATAATTTATGCTTCTTGGTATTGACGATCATTTCATCAATCCTAATTCATCATTCATCATTCATCGTTCATAGTTAATTTGATAACCTCTTTTGCCGTTGTTGGTTGCCTGATTAATAATCAGCCTGCGGAGCTTTAATACCTTGAGTAGTAGGCGAATGCTTGAACTTTTTTGGATTTTACATTTTTCATTTTGCATTTTACCTGCTATGTGCGGCGGCGTTTTGATTATGCGTTTATACGTTATTCCTGCGGGTAAGACGTGCTGTTGATCACCAGGTATCTCTTGCCTCCCTTCATATCCCAGATCAAAATATTGGCTACCTGCTTTTGACCATTATCGAAGATTAGTCGCAAGGTGTTGCCTGTAATGGTGTAAGTTCCTTTGTTGGTGTCTTGCGACAACCCGGTTATATCGGCAGTATGCACTGCGCCAGATCTTTTAAGGGTAAATGTTCCGTCTTTGCTAAAGATAAATGTGCTGATGGAAGATACATTAGGTAATACAGCACCACCTGCATACTGGCCACTAATTCTATAATTGGCCGGTAGCGCGTTTGGCCGTGTAACAATTCCTCCATCAATTGCTACGTATTCACCGTTCCTGGTTTCAAGACTCCATTCGGCTGTTTTTCCATCACTCCATGTAATGTTCATTTTATTACCAGCTATTTTATACTTGCCGGTATTGCTTGCATTGTTTGCGAGTTCAGCTTTGAAATCAACGGGGTTTACACCATTGATAGGATTACGTACAATACTCCCATTATTTCCCAGGTATAGCCATGAGATGTCGAGACTGGTTCCATACATGCCGGTCCATGTAAGGGTGCGAAAGTATAACTTACCATTGGTGTCTTTGTAATCTGCAGCCCTTACAGTTGACCTGATTTGTGTGGTAGTTGCATTACCCCTTGTAGTTGCGGCTGCATTTACGGAAGTATTACTTGCAGTTCTTATCTTATCGGCTGTTACCCATGTGTCCCAGGAGTCGCTGTAGCCGTCATAATGAATTTTGTACTTGTCACCATTCACTTCCAATACCGATCCTTTGTACCACGTACCGTTATAGTCTATTTCTATTTTACTTCCCGGCGAGAAACGAGATGCGCCAGCAGGAGCAGCCTTAATTGCATTGTTCGTTGGTAAGGGCCGAAGTTTATCTTTTGACACCCATTGATCGTAAGCATCACCATAGTCGTCTAAATGTACCTTGAACTGGTTGTCGCTTACATCAATTACTGTTGCTTTGTACCACGTGCCCGGGCTCCAGTTTACTTCCACTTTTGTTCCTTTTACATAGGTCTGGGCGGTAGCCACTATAGCAAATAGTGTACACAAGACAAGGGTGATGATTGATTTCATATAAGCAGTTTTGATTGGCTGAATTGCGAACTATAAGATAGGAAAGATTAACTATGAACTATCAACTATGAACTATGAACTATGAATGATGAACTAGCGATTATGAAATCTAAATGATCTCGGGTGCCTATTCACTACTTTCTACTTACCACTTAATACTTATTACTCACTACTCACCACTCACCAATTTATACTTCATCATTCATTATTTATAGTTCCCTAAATAACCTCTGCAGGTTGTTTCACCGGTAGTGTGATGATAAAGGTGGCGCCGTGGTCTAAGGAGCCTGTGGCCTCAATAGTTCCGTGATGCCGCTCTACGATGCGCTTGCATAGCGCCAGGCCAAGGCCGGTGCCTTCATATTTGTCTTTTGAATGCAGCCTTACAAAGCTGTTGAATATCTTTCTTGCTTCACCCTGGCTAAAGCCAATACCGTTATCAATAATCTTTATTTCAACGGTTTCAGTGGTACCTGTTTTCCTCACCTGCGAATCAATATGGATGTAAGGTTTTACGACAGGCTTTGAAAACTTCAGTGAGTTATTGACGAGGTTGTACAATAGCTGGTGCAACAGCGCGCTGCTTCCTTCTATAGCAGGCAACGGTTGATAAGAGATCTCTGCCTGCTTTTCGGCAATCACCAGTTCCAGGTCTTCCGCAACGTTCTGTATGATGATATTCAGATCGACCACCTCTATCTTTTTTGACTCGTAATTGATGGTTGAAAACATCAGGATGCTTTCAATCATTTGGTTGAGTCTGCTAGCTGCTTTGGATAATTTATCAAGTAAGGAAACACCTTCACCCAGCGAGTTTTGGTATTTCGCCTGGATCTGTCCAACGGTGATCAGCATCCTGCGAACCGGTTCTTTCAGATCGTGGCTGGTAACATGGGCAAAGCTTTCCAGGTCTTCATTTGACCGTTGCAGCGCCGCCGTACGTTGCTGTACCGTCTTTTCCAGTTCTTCCTTAAAACGTCTTTGTGCGTCTTCCACCTGCTTACGCTCGGTAATGTTGTCCATTGAACCAATCATACTTACAGGGTTCCCGCTTGTATCATGAATGATCTGCCCGCGGGCCAGCATATTCACGACAGTTCCGTCTGCTTTCACCAACCTGAATTCATCGGACCAGTACAGGTTGTCAGAATTAAGCAGCGCCGTCATTTTATCCATTATCCTGTCTTTATCGCCAGGATGGATGTAGCTGATCCATGCATCAAAAGGCAGTTCGGAAACAGCTTTCTGCAAGCCTATCAGTGTAGGAAATATCTTATTGAAGCTAACGGTGTTCGTTGGTAGTTTCCACTCCCAAATAATCTCATGGGTTATCTCGGATACAATCTCGTACCTGTCTTTCTCTGATTTGTAACTCTCAGCCAGTTCCATGTTTCGCTTGCTCAGTCGATTGATCTTAACCAGTATGAGCAGTAAAAGCAGGTTGACTAATACCCCAGCAACGGCAATTATATTAGGTTGATTGGCTTCAAAAGATGAAAGGAACGCCTCCCTGGTAGTTAGCACCAGTGTCCAGTCATTGCCTGCTATATTGATGTTGCGGCCAACAGAAAAATCAGCCTTGCTCTTCTGATTATTGTAACCATGACTAGTGTAAATCAATTGCGCAGTATCTATATGGCGGCCATCATACAATTCAATTTCTATCTCTCCAGCCACTGTGCCCAGGATACCTTGCATCAGGTCATTCATTCTAAACGGGCTGTACACAAAACCTTGCAGGGCCGCTTGTCTTTCCTCTACCGTATTAATAGGCATATTCTCATCATAAACAGGAAGGTAGAGTAGACAGCCTTTTTGCACATCCTTGTTTATTTCCTGCACCAGCGTTACCATTTTTGATAAAGCAGGTTCGCCGGTTTGCCAGGCGCGCAGCATGGCCTCCTTACGATTTTTCTGCGTAAACATATCGAATCCAAAAGCCCTAAGATTTCTTCCTTCAAAAGGTTCTAAATAGATGATTGAAAAATAGTCATCCCTGGCCGTTTGTGGCCATACAGTAAAATCGGGAAAGCCTTCAGCGCGCACTCTATTTGTAAAACGGTCAAGCTCGTTGGGTTTGATCCTGGCGGTATAGCCCAAGCCAAGGATGCCGGGGTAAAATTTGTCTAATTGAAGTGTTTGAACATAGTTCTTCCATGATGACCTGTCAACTGTGTCGGAAGCATAGAACAATCCTACCGCACTTCTCAATACTTGCTCGTATGCGGTCATTCTTACAATAATAGCCGAACGAATAGTGTTAACCTGGTAGTCAAACCTGTCCTTCGTCTTGTCGTTGAAATGGTGCCGGGAAATGTACCAGGCTGTTAGAGTCAATCCAATAGAACATAACAACAGGATAGCTGGTAACAGCGGCTTGCTGAAGTTGCGGGTGGCACTACTAGATCTAAACTTGAGAGGCAAGAGGCTATATCAGGTTGAGGTTATGCGAATATTATGTTTATAAAAATGGAGAGGAAGATATGTATTTTAAATTGTGTATTGCCCGGTTGATTGAAGAATTGCTTTAAGATTATTGCCATCTTATTTTGCAGCAGTATCCAATATATAATTGGAAAATTCTCTAAGACATTTGTGATGGGTAAATAACTACTTTTTGAAAACCTAATTCAGAATACATTATCACCACTGGAAGATGTGGGAAATACATGAATGGAGAAGCGAGATAAATATCATAAAGCTCATAAAGCTAATAGATCAAGCTTACAGTTGTTAATCGTATGGCAAACAATATTTGCCTCTGATACCAACTAACTCATATTGCTAAAACATCAACAGCGGACTAAACAGGAAGTAAAACATGAAAAGTAGAACCTGCGCCAGGAGCAGTTTCAACCCTTATCATTCCATCATGGTTTTCTACCACCTTTTTCACAATAGATAACCCTACACCTGTACCACTATATTCAGACTTGCCGTGCAGGCGGGTAAACATTTTGAAGATTACATCAGAGTATTCCGGTGAAAAGCCAATGCCATTATCACGAACTGCAATTGAATAATAGGCTTTGCCCATTTCTGTTACCTGTCCTGCAACAACATTTATTTGTGGTACAACACCCGGTGAGCTATACTTGAGTGCGTTGCTCAGCAGGTTTTGAAACACTTGTTGCAGTTGTCGTGGATAGCCTTTTACTACAGGTAGCGTATCAATTTCTATAATAGCAGCTTTCTCTTCAATATCCAGTTCAAGGTCTTCCAGTACCCGCTGCACTTTTAAGTTTAGATCAACAGTTTCCTTTTCGTGCGGCCGTTGGCTTACGTGGGAGTAAAGCAATAGATCATCTATCAAACTAGCCATCCGCTCAGTTGCATTTTCTATCCTATTGAATGCCCTTTCTTCCTTTTCCTGGAAATGAGAACCAAGTTGTTGTTTTAGCTGGTTGGTAAAGAAATGAATTTTGCGTACCGGCTCTTTCAGGTCATGAGAAGCAGCATGGGCAAACTCTTCTAAATTGGCATTGGAGCGTAATAGTTCTGTATTTACGCGTTGTAACTCCTCTGTTCGTTGAGCAACCAGTTCCTCCAGGTTTTCCTTCGCCAGCTTTTGTTCATGCACATCAAAGCCAACACCTATATAACCATTAAATTCGCCATTAGCATCAAAGCGTGGATGTCCTTTGAATGCATGCCAGCGGTAAACTCCATCATGCCGCTTTATTCTAACTGCTGGAATAAAGTAAGGTGTCCTGGCCTGGAAAGCATCGGTGTAATGTTCCATGACAAAGGGTAGATCATCCGCATGTAAGTAACTAGCCCATGCCTGTCCTGTTGCTTTATCTAAAGTTTGGCCGGTATACTGAAGCCATGTTTTGTTCCAATAATTAACCGGGGCCGTAGGGTCAGCATCAATGATGAAAACAAACATGGGACTTTCATCAGCAAGCGATCGGAAACGTGTTTCACTTTCCTGCATAGCCTTCTCTGCTTCCTTTCGTTTCGTTATGTCTTCCACCGTGGCAACCACAAGGTTGCCTACCTTGTTAACAATAAATCGAAACCAGTGTTGCAGTCCTTCGCCTTTGTACCATTTTTCAAAATCAGCAGGCACACCCGTTTTGGCTACTTCTAAAAAAGCTTCCAATATACCTGCTTGTCTTACATGCGGAAACTCCTCAGCATAGCGTTTTCCCACCAGGTCAGCTGTTCCGGTTGTTTCAACCGTAAAATGGTTAACAATTAAAAATTTCAGATCTTCTATTTCTCCCTCATCGTTTACAACTGGTTCAAATACTGAAAGAGAGTTAGGTGAAGCATCAAAGACGGTCCGAAGCAAAGCCTCGTTTTCTTGTAGTAAAAGCTCAGAAGATTTCCTGCTTGTTATATCGGTAAAAAATACACCGACTTTTCTTTCTTCAGCACCACCTACTCTCATAGCATATACTTCAAACCACCTGTTTAAAGCCTTTGATTCTTCCTCCACCCGGATAGGATTGCCCGTAAGGGCCACGTTGCCATAAATTTGAAACCATTTAGGTTCTATGTTGGGTGCCAGTTCAGTAATGGTTTTGCCGATGGCATTATGCAGTCCTGATTGCCGCTCAAAGGCTGGGTTGGTTTCCAGGTAACGAAAGTCTATACACCTGTTGTCGTCGAATATCAGTTCAATTGTACAATAGCCCTGGTCCATTGACTCGTAAAGGGTCCGGTATTTAGCTTCACTTTCCCGAAGCGCTTCTTCCGACCGTCGACGTTCAGTTATGTTCCTGGCTATTGAAAACATGTATGGTTCACCACCAATTGTAAGTCCGTTCACCTTCACTTCAACAGGATAAACGAATCCGTCCTTTCGTTTATGAATGGTTTCAAATTGTGAGATCGCTTCTGCTTGTGCTTGTTCAAAAAGTTTTGCAAAGCCTTCATCCTTGTATACGGGATCTACATCGGGCACACGAATGTTTTTAGCTTCCTCGTCCGTGTAGTCCCATGCATCTAAAGCTTTTTTATTCAGGTAGGCAAATGTGCCGTCCTGCCGCATCAGGATAAAAGGATCCTGTGCATTGTCGGCCATAAACTTAAAGCGCTTCAATGCCTCTTCGCTTCGCTGAACTATTTGCCTGCTTTTAACCTGCTCCGTCACATCATGAGAGATGGTAAATACCCCGGTAGCTTTTGTCGCATTCTTACTGTAGTATGGTTGATAAACCAGGTTGAAATAATGCTGTTCTTCTTTTCCTCCAGCAAATGAAGTAACCGGCACCTCGTGGGCTATAAAAGGCTCACCTGTACTGCGTACCTGGTCAAAAAGCTCAATGATACCCTGGCCGTTCAATTCAGGCAACGCTTCCAGTATTGGTTTGCCTATTATCTCTTCTCCTTTACCCCATAGTTTGAATGCTTCTTTATTGGCCATTTCCAAAACATAATCATCACCATTTACCAGGCCCACTACAATAGTAGCGTTCATAAATAGCTCATGCACTTTTTCAATACCATCAAGCTGAACTTCTCTTTTTTCAGCATTTATTTGATCGGTAATTTCTGCCACTGAATGTAGTATGTAAGCTACCTCACCACCAGGAGCAAATACAGGCTTGTTGGTTGCCCTCCAGTATCGTTCTATGAATTGTCCATCTTCTCCAATCGTATCATACCGTTGCACCGGAAGTTGGTGCGGCTGTTTGCTTTCTATTACCTTAAGTAAGGATGCCAGCAACTCTTTCGTCCCTGTATTTCCAGGATCATCACTGTCGGGAAAAACTTCGAATATTCCTTTCCCAAACATAGCATCTCTTGATGAGTTGGATTGTTCTATGTACGAAGGGGTGGCTGCAATGATGGTAAAAATTGGGGCATCCGCTTGTAATAAAACATCATTGCCAGCCATGGCTTCAAAAAGCATCGTATAATTCGCCATTGGTATCTGAAGAGAAGTGGAAGATTCTTGCATGGTAATGTGTAGTAGCGAAGATAGCCCAAGCATATTACTAAAACGCATCACGCTTGTTATCTGTTTGCTGGTTATTTCACCTTTGCTTTTACTGGTCGCATGACCAACATTAAATGAACTTGCCAGTGTTCATCTCGGACTTGTTTACCAACTAAAAATTTGTTGGTGCCGAACACCAACAGCGGCTTAGAATTCCATAAATAAAAAGTAGAGGATGACAAATTTGTCATCCTCTACTTGCAAAGCATAATGTGTATGCGTTTCTGCTTAATTTGATTTCAGCAGTTGCATGGTTGTCACTTTATCACCTATCTCCACTCTTAGAGTATATACTCCAGTAGCAAAAGCAGATGGCATAGGTAATGATATCAGCTGGTCACCTGCGCCCAAGCGGTTGCTATAACTACTGCATATTCTTCCATTCATATCAGTAAGTGTGATACTGACATTCGATGCCTGTTCTAGTTTCAACTGAAGGGCTAGAGTGTTACTAAAAGGGTTAACCACTTTTACTATGGTCTTTTGCCCCTGTGGTCGTACAATGGCTGTATTGCTGTAACTGCGATCGCCGCTCTTCTCAATCGTTTCAAGCCTGTAGTAGATCGTTTTATTATTCGAACGCAGTATTGCTGCATCTGTAATACTGTATTCTCTTTTGCCGGCAACAGCAGCCGCTGTAGCAATGGTTTGGAAGTCTCTGCCGTTATACGAGCGCTGTACAACAAATGAATGCTCATCAGCCGGTACTACCTTCCAATTCAGCAATACATCGTTAGCATTAGTAGTTGCATCAAAAGCTAGCAGGTGTACTGGTAAAGGTGCCGCAGCATCAGTGGCCGTAAATTCACTAAACGAAGACTGGTTAGCAATGCTTACTGTCTTTATAGCAGTATTGACAATAGTAGGCGAAATGGCCTGCCATGTGCCCGGTACATTATGTTGCTTTTTGTTTAGGACCATACTCCCTTCATGCTGCACTTTACCCAGCATAGATGAGTCGTAGAATAAGGTGAGCTTATACTGGTATCCTGAACCTCCGCTTACAGCCATGTCTACATAGCTGCTCCAATAGCGTGCTGATGCAGTACTGCCACCATTGGTGGTATCGTTTGGCCATACCCCGCTATACCAGCGAGCACTATCAATGGTGGGCAGGCTACCTGTATTCGACCATTCTATCACTCCAACGATCCTGCCGTTCCAGCTAAGCGTATCAGCTCCACCGGGCTTGTGTCTTCCATAAACCGTAAGCAGGGGAGGAGCCGTAGTAGTATTGAATTCATCTGAACCAATATCTGTAGGGCCGTCTGTTATTGAAGTAGAACGAATGTTCACACTGTCAAAATCAGCAGCATAGTCTGCTTGTGGAACACCCTTTCCATTCAGGTACCAACACAGCGGCGAATGGGTGTTGATGTTTAGGTTCCCTTCTGCAGCATTTACAAACAAAGCACTGGCAGGAAGATCATGCACTTTTGCTGCAAAAGATGTAGTGTCGCCACCTGAACTGGCTCTCCAGTTGAATATGTTTACGACAGCACTTCTCCATTCATTTACCCTGGCAGTATCTGCAGTTACATACAAGTTATTACTTGCACCGGCACCTATCCATGTTACAGGATTGGTAGAAGTAGATACCATGCCTACTGCAAGATTTTTGTTTATCCCGGTTGTTCTTTCGTTGTAAAACAAGTTGTTCTTAACTGCGGTAAGGGAGCCGCCTCCATCTATATACATGGCGTAACTCGGCACCGCAGCTGTACTGTTACCTGCAATACGTACGGTGTTATATCTAACTGATGATCTGTAGGAGTTGCCGGCAGCACCCATGTTGTACAAACCATACAATGGAAGCTTGCCGTTGCCGCTTGCATCGTCCAAACTTACCTGGTTGTTGTAAATATGGTACTCACCATTGCCGGTGCGTATACCTGCGATGTACGAGCCGCTTGCCTCTTTACTGGAAAGACCATGGATCCGGTTGCCGGCAATCCAAAGCTTATTCGGTACCGCCGCTGTTTGAACGACATCGAGGCCTATATTGAAGCTACCCCAATTGGTGTTGATATTCTTTAGCGCGTAAATATGGTTTCCTTCTATTCGCCCGGTATCTAACCAGATCTTCATTCCTGAATAAGTGCCGCCGTATACGGATGTTCCGCGGAAGACACGGTTGTTGAGAATGTAACCTTTTCTTCCCTGGAAGTTGATACCATAAAAGTAGTTGGCTACTGCACCTGCCACTGTATTGTTCTCAATACGGTTTGTTGGGGTGTTATTAGTATACACCGCTACATATCCTCCAATTCCTGTTACTGTATGAATAGCCATAATGCTGGAGTCCCTCGTTGGGTGTCCAATAAGATTGTTCTTTACAGTAGTCATACCATTGGTGAGATTGATGCCTGTTAAACTGCTGGAGAAATCGGTTAATGATATGTTTTGAATGGTATTGTTGGTTATAAAGCTTTCCTGCGCATTAGAAGCATCCAGGTTGATGCCTATTAGTTTGAACTTTCCTGTAAGCCGGTTGCCTCCACAAAACTTTTGCGTTCCACCAATAAAGTTGTTGGTGATCGTTAGCTGGTTGTACGAACTGCTTGCATTGATGGCTATTCTATCGCCTGCCTGTTCGTAGGTAGTAGTATAGTAGAAATGGTTACTGTCCACAAACATCCTTGTCTGGGTGGAAAGTTGATTGTTGTGAGATACGCTGACTCCGTACTGACCAAAGTTGATGAATTCATTTTGCCTGATCACAAAGCTATCCAGGAGGCGTGATCCGCCTGCCGATAACATCGCTTTAGGCAAACCTGTAACACCGTTAGTTGCTTCCCTAAAAAGGTTGTTACTGATCAAAACCTTTCTTGTTGTGTCGGTTGCATTTACTTCAAGAGCAGGAATGTAGTTGTAGTTGCTATTTGATTCGAAAATGCAGGAATTTACTGTTACGTCGCCTAATTTACCAAAGAACCTAATTGCGGTAGAAGTGTATTGCGGGTTCGTATGACTGATGCCAAATAGAAGATACCTGCCTGAGCCATTCACTGATCCATCAAGGTGAACATTAGGAGAGTGATAGATATCGATCATGTTACCCGACAAGTTTGCCTTGCGTACTTGTTTGAGCGTAGGTGTAGGTGTTTTGATCTCAATGCGAGGACCTATTGGTTTTAATAGCTCTAACCTGTGCTTGCCAGTTTCTGCAAGGTCACTTGTAATATATACCACCACTTTAGTCGTGGTTTCTTTGAAGATGTTTTTCCTACAGGCCTGGAAGAAGCCGTCGTCATTGGTGAGCGAGGTGAACATTTCCCCGGTTCCTATATTGATTGTGTCTGGGAGGGTGCCATACAATAAGAGTTGCAATGGAGAAGTAGGAGCACTCAGTTGTGTATTTACAGAAGTATGATTGGTGCCTGGTGTATTGGAATAACCAAGCAGAGGTCGCTTATCCTGCGCAACAAAATAATACTCGAGTGAGTCGCCTGCACTAAAGCTTAATCCTGTTGCAGGCAGGTCAGGTATAAAGTTCCAGTTTCCTTCAAATAAATTACCTGATTCCAGAGTTCCCGCAGTACTAAACCAGTTACTCACCGAAGGGTGCTTTTTACGAAACCACATCCTTGGCTTGTTTCCACCTGTTGTATCAATGCCGCTGCCATTGTCGGTGATCTTCACCGGGTAAACCTGGCTTGAATCCAAATGTTGCCCAATAAAATTTCCATGCGTTAGCACCGGAACATCACCATCTATTAAAACAAAATTACCGGCATCTGCACCTATATCTGCAGGTGAAAATGCAGCACGCTGTTGTTGATCGAAATCAACCAATACACGGCTGTCTATTATGCCTGTGCCTTCTGCGGGTGTTGGATTTGTTAGGTGCAGGTCTACATTATTTACACCTCCTGTTCCGTTCACAAAATTTACAGGTGTGAACATAGAATGCTGATCGCGCCTGGTAGCAGCTCGCCAGTCAGCAATCTGTGAATGTTGCTGGTTGTTCCATATCCCATACGGGATGGAAGCTGTGGTGTGGTAAATGTTGTAATCAAGCTGAAGCCCTGCGGTATCTACATTTGCTCCATAATAAAAAGGTGCATGCTGGCACCATGACCCTGTGGTACAAGGGAGGTGATTTACCAATATGTTATTGATTATCCACTTAGGTTTTGCTGTAGCACTTTCAATTTTCAGGCAATATGATGTATAGGTATTTGCATTTGTAGCATCTATGTACACCGTGTTATTGCTGATAAGCGTGCTGTCAAGAATGGCTTCTATGCCAATTATGTTCATGCCTGGATTAGGATTAGGTGATGACCCTGTGGTATCCCTGCCTAACCTGATCATGTTGTTGACAATCTCTGCCGCAGGAGCCATGGTAAATATGGCTGTTTGACCACCACCATCCCAGGTGGCATTTCTCTGGAAGCTGTGAATGAAATTGCCTTCTACTCTGCAACCGTAAGCTTTTTCGCCAACAAAGATGCCCTCAATGCCATATGAGTAGCCATTGCGTATAGTAAAGCTATGTATCTTATTACCCTTTACCAGTGTGCCGGTAGTAGTAGAGTTCACTCTTATTCCAGTAGCAGAAAGTTCATTATGATCCATGTAGAACTTGCGTAGTGTATTGTTGTAAACCTTTTGTTTTCCGCCCTGGATATCAATCCCTACTATCTTACCCTGGAAGTTGACCAGCTCGTTATCATGTATGTTATTGGTTGCGGCATATCCTGATCCAAAATAATCGCTGTTTGCCGTTTTGGAATATATACCTGTTAGCATGGCATCAATACCCCTGTAGCTATCCATGCCGGGGAAAACAGTTTGGCTACCAATAAGGTTATAACCAATGTCAATGAAGCCGCTTGCCTGCGACTGCACTTTGATGCCGTAAAGAACAGCGCCCATATAATCGGATGTACTGGCGTAACGGGAAACAAACCCGCCGATCTTATTGTTTTGGATGAGGATGGTATCTAACGTACTGGCAGAACCTAGAAAGTCAGTACCTACCCTGATGCCGCAGATCTCAGGGTCCTCGTAAAGCGAGCTGAATATTTTGATTGCACCGCTGGTTGTAGTGCTGCCTATGGTGTTGCCGGTAGTGGTTCCGCAATGGATCTTTCCGCCATCCAGTTCTATACCTACAAAGTATTCGAAGTTGCTGTAATTCTGGTATCGAATGTTGGTGATGGTATTGTTTTGAACACTGGTGGCTACCTGTCGTCCAACGTTCAGCCGGATACCTGCCGGCCGAAATGAATAAGAGGACATATTGCCACCACATTGTGCAGCACTGCCTCCTATAAAATTATCTGTAACAACAAAGCCTCCGGAGGTACTGTCATCTACAAATATTCCTGAACTGATAGTAGAGGATGAACCCGGGCCGCCTCCAGTCGTATGGTAAAAACTGTTGCCTCTGATGGTCCAGTTCGTGTTATTATTCCGTAGCCAAACACCATTCGTTCCATAATTGCGGATGTCGCAATTGCTGATGGTGTTGCTGGTGTTTTTATTTCCTGTACTACCCAAAGCGTAAATACAGTTCTGCCCGTTATTGCTGGTGATGATGCAATTCTGTACAGCATTAAAACTATTACTAATGCTGGTGGTAGTAGTGAAACTAATAATGCCTGCTGTTGCACTGCCTACACCAGTAATGTTTACATGCCGTACAGTATCATACTGGGCTCCGTTGTTGAACATCAAAGACCCTAGGTTACTGCTACTGTTGATGTTCAACTGTGTGGTACCTGTGCCTCCTGCACGTCCATCGATCTTTACGTACCTGGTATTAGCAAAACTGAAAGCTATATTCATTGAACTGTTGATCGAAAGATTGTTAGCACCTGCCTGTGGCCGTACAGTGATGGTGCGTGAAGCATTTACACAAGGAATATTACCGGGATTGATCGGGAAGGTCTCACCAGTGCTTACATAGCCCGGCAGTAGTTCTAGTATAACGGGTCCGCCTACTCCGGTAGTACGCAATGCAGTAAATGCTGAAGTTAGTGTAGTGTAATTTCCTCCTGTACCAATCGTATAGGTGCCTTGCATGGTACAAGGTTGGGAATAGGATAACAGCGACAGTAAGGAGCATATGATTAGCAGGTGGAGTTTTCTCACAGTTGTAGTTTTGGGCTCTAAATATATAGATATACAGTTGTATTTGAATAGCTTAAGGTGAGGTTTTCAAAAGCAGGTTTAAGTTGGTATGAATAAATAAAATGCGGAGCGCATTCTACTGTTACCTGCTGTTGAAGTCTCTTGCCGTTGTTGGTCGCTTGGCCAACAACCAACTTCGTTTGAGCTAACGTTACTTTAAATGTTCCAATAAGAACGCATTACCAACATCCGTCACTGCTTTGGCTGCTTAGCCCTATACTCCTTTATTTTTTCGTTGATGTAGTAGAGGACGTCTTCATTGGTTGGATGCTGGCGAAGCCAGCTATAGGTGGGTGAATAACGATGCATGAAATCGCGGAGAGGTTCGCCTTTCAAACCTGTATAATACGCCACTATGTGTGGAGAGAACCGGTAGTTGATATAAGCCATTTGCTCCAGTGTATTGAACATTCGCTCCCCTGAAGCCTGGTTGCGGTGTTTCTTCTTAAAGAAACGGTCGAGGTTAATGGTGAGGCCGAAACCTTCAGAGCGGCGTGATTCCACGGCTTTATATACCTGCCCCCTGTTCTTTTCAAATTCATTCCTCCTGTTGATGCTGTCAAGCTGGTACTTGGAGTACTGAGTTCGCACCGTTACACCAGGAAGTATATTGCCTGTGGGCGACAAGTAGATCGTTACTGTATCAATGAAGAGATAGTTAAACTGAAGCGTGTCGTATTTATAACCTTCAGCCAATATCTGCAGGTGATCGTTCGGTTGAAGGAGGATGGAAAAGTATCCTTTCAAATCGCTGCGTACCGTTTGTCGGCTCATAAAGCTGGTAATACTTCCTCTTTCCACCGGGAAGTGGGTAATGCTATCACGCAGCCTGCCATGTAGGGTAATGCCTTGAGAATTTCCTTCTGCGGATAAAATAACAAGTAATACCACTGCTGCAAATAACTTTCCGGTATAGCTCATATATTGAAATTAATCATGCTTACGCAAACAATGGCTGTTTCTTTGTTAAGTGATGTTGAAGAGAAAGAAGTTATCATTCTGCAGTTTTCATTCACCTTCCATGATAGCATTAACCAAATGCATGTACTTGTAATGTTTTTATTCCTTAGCACCTCTTGCCTTACACAGGTCAGATTATTGCAAAGAGAATACAAAACCTATTGGATGATTTCGGCCATTGTTTCATTTCTTGTAATGCTAAATCCGTTTGCCCTGTTCCTTTACCTGAAGCCGGTAATGAAGGACCTGTCTGACCAGGATTTTGTAAGAGTTTTCCTGAAGGCGACCATCATCTCGTTCTTCATCTTTCTTGCCTTTCTGTTTTTCGGCGATATATTTTTCCTGCAGGTATTCAGGATCAATTTTGAGTCGTTCCGGATATTTGGCGGCATTGTAATATTCTCATTAGCCTACTTGTTTATTGTAAGAGGGGAGAAGGCTTTCATTCAAATGAAGGGTGACCTGCATGACCTTGCATCTGAGATCGCGCTTCCATTCATGGTGGGAGCCGGAACCATTTCGCTTACCGTATTGATGCGGGATCGCCTGGTGCTTTGGCAAGGTATTGTGGCGTTGGTGATTATCTTATTAATAACCTTTTTCGTGATCATTGGTATGAAAAAGATCAGGGATGGGATCAAGTCTGAAAAGTTCAGGTTAGCATTTGATAAGAATATGGAGGTCCTGTTACGTATCAATGGTTTTTTCCTGGGTGCTATTGGCGTAGATATGATTGTACACGGCATCAGATCATCGTTTTCGGGAATGTAAATTTTAGGTGCTAATAAAAAACTCCATTTAATGACAAAATTGAAAATGGTGTTGCTGTTAATTATCTACTGCTGCAGTGCGGCATTGGTTTTTGCACAGGTAAAACCACCATCTATCAGTCAAATGGGGACACCCGAGGATACAATTTCAAAGAATAGAAAGGAGATGTTGGAGTACACCAGTAGGATAGAGGAAAATAAAGTGAACAGGGATACTACCTATCTTCAAATCGGCGGTGCTTTGCGTTTCAACTACATCAATACAAATTATGAGCAAGGCCGTTCACCACTAGGTACTTCATTACGCAATGATTTTACTTTGGACACCTGGCGATTGAACGTCAATGCAGAATCTAAGGGCATCTTAATGTCTTTTGAATACCGTTTTTATCCAACGTTCAACACACACTTCATTCAGCATGGATGGTTTGGTTATAATCTTACCAACCATACACAAGTTCAACTAGGTGTTTCGCAAGTGCCTTTTGGAAATTTGAAGTATGCATCCCACTCATGGTGGTTCCAAACGCCATACTATGTAGGTTTAGAAGATGATTATGATATGGGAATTAAAATCAGGCATACGAGCGACCGGTGGGAAGGCGCTTTAGCCTATTACTTACTGGCTGAGCCAAGAGGAACATCAGATCCAACTTATGGTCCTTATTCAGCCGCACGTTATTCTTATGATGTAGTTCCGGTACCAGGAAACAATAACGTGGAAAGAAACCAGTTCAATGCAAGAGGAGCATATAACTTTTCAGGCACCAAGGTTGGAGCTTCATTACAGTACGGCCAGATCTTTAACCTTGTAAACAATAATGTTGGACATCAAACGGCCAGTGCTATTCACCTTGAGGGAAATTACGGGCGTTTCAACTTAAAAGCCCAGTACTTACACTACAACTATAACAATGTTCGTAACGATGCGGGCGAACTGCTGAACGTGGTGCAGATGGGCGCTTATGGTTTTGGAACATACGATGTAGCTGCTAATGCTTCTATGTATGTTGCTGGTCTTAGTTATTCTTTGCCTTTAAACTTCGGCCCTGTGTCAGATATCACATTCTATAATGATTACACTTATACCAGGAAGAATGGCCAGGGACAGCATAACAGTGGAACATACAGTTTTGCAAATACCCAACAGAATGTAATAGGTGCATTGGTGTCCGCGGGTAAGATCTATACCTACATTGATTGGGCGGCTGGTAAAAACCATCCATGGTTAACAGAGTACTTCGGTGGATCGGCTCTTGGCGCAGGTATTGGTATAGACCCATCTAAACCAGTTAGTAGTACAAATCTGCCAAATCAGAACTCTCGGTGGAATAGCAGGTTCAATATTAATATTGGCTATTATTTTTAATACAACATTTCAATAACCTGCTTATGGAATCACGTTCCAGTGTTAGGAGGCTTTTCACTGGGCACTTTTTCTTCTAATTCCTCCTGCAGCGAGCAGTATAGTGAATAACACATCAAACACATGATGATGGCAAAAGGTGCGGCTGCAACAATAGAAGCCGTCTGCAAACCTTGTAATCCACCACTGAGCAGTAGCACAGCTGCAATAGTGGATTGCATAAGACCCCAAACCACTTTTACTTTTACGGTTGGATTTTGTACACCTTTCGAGGACAACATGCCCAATACGAATGTGGCCGAGTCTGCTGAGGTAATAAAAAAGGTAATAATGAGTAGTGTGGCAATACCTGATAGTATTGCACCAATAGGCAGTTGTTGTAGTGTGGTAAATAGTGCAGAGGTAACATCGGTCTGCACAGCTTCGGTTATGTTTCCATTCCTGAATAATTCAAGATGTAAACCCGTACCACCAAAAACAGCAAACCACACAAAGCCAAACAGGCTGGGAACAAGCAGCACTCCAAGAACAAATTCTTTTATGGTTCTGCCCCTCGATACTCTTGCTATGAACATCCCAACAAATGGCGCCCAGGCAATCCACCATGCCCAGTAAAACAAAGTCCAGTCTTTGATCCAGCTTCCTGCGCTAAAGGGTGAAAGCGTTAAACTCATCTGGACAAGGTTTTGGATATAACTGCCAAGTGTTGTTGTAAATACATCGAAAAGAAATGCGGTGGGGCCGGCAAACAATACAAACACAAGCAGCGACACGGCCATCAGCAGGTTTACATTGCTCAGGATCTTTATGCCTTTATCCAGTCCTGTTGTAGCAGATAGTAGGTAGAGAATTGTTACTATAACGATGATGGTTAACTGGCTGCTGAAGTTATTTGGGAGGTTAGTAAGATGGTTAAGCCCTCCATTGATCTGTAGGGTGCCAAGACCAAGTGATGTAGCAACACCAAAAATGGTAGCAATGATAGCAAGGATATCTATTGTCTTTCCAATCGGTCCTTCTACTTTATCACCAAGCAAAGGATAAAACGTACTGCTGATAAGACCTGATTTGCCTTTTCTAAAAGTAAAGTAAGCAATAGCAAGACCAATAACGGTATAAATGGCCCATGCATGTAGCCCCCAATGGAAAAACGAGTAGCGCATGGCTAGTCGTGCAGCGTGCGGCGTTTGAGGTATAGCATCCTGCGGAGGTGCTATATAATGATTGATGGGTTCTGCCACGCCCCAGAAAACCAAACCTATACCCATGCCAGCACTAAACAACATCGCAAACCATGACCGGTTGGTGTACTGCGGCCTGTCGGTATCTGCACCCAGCCTTATAGATCCATATTTACTAAATGCAAGTACAATGGAGAAAACCAAAAATGAGAAAGTTGATAACAGGTAGAACCATCCAAACTTTTCGGTGATAATACTTAACAGGTTGCCCGACGATTCTGCCAATCCGGAAGGCGAAACTAAGCCCCATAAAACAAATAGTAGAACAATAGAGATGGCAACTTTAAATACCATGAAAACAGTTTTAGCATTTCAACTCCTGCAATAACAAGACCATCAGCCTTTTAGTTAATTGAATGATTGTATAAGGTTTAGAATTAAAACGTGGTTCATGCAGGTTGTTTATAGGTAAGAAGCAGGTATAATAGAACTGAGGCTCGAGGAACTGCGCAAACAGCAAATGGTTGATCTTGATTGACCAAGTTGGCTAACTCATTTATGACCCAGGTACAAACTGCCTGGCGTTAGCTGGTTCCACATGCTCTCAGGCTTTTTAAGCTCTGCAATTGATTATAAAAAACGGCATTTGCAAGCCTTGAAATAACTGTGAAATCCAGTAATGACGGGCATTGTATGTCTGCAAAAGCTATCGCCTTAGCTGTATCGGACGCTTTGTTGATAGAGCAGGAAATTTTCATCTAAAATACTTCTGCAATATCAAAATTGCCTCTACTTTTAGCTCGTCAACCAACCCAAACCAAAGTCTATGATGAAACTAATTCCAGTGATATTGCCAGTGCCATAACAGGTAATGCAAGCTAGCAATGGCAAGTATTTAAAATTCTATTCCGGGTGCTTATTATCATTACCTTTTTCTGCAGTTGCAGGTTATTGCATCCTTCATGGTGCAGCTAGCGTAAAGTAATACAGCATTCCACGTTATACCCTTATAGGGTTTTATAAAATTTTACTGTTCAAAACAATTACCAGCAGGTATTGCCATAGCTGTTAGCGGAGCAATGCGAGCTGCCTGGCAATACTATGTCTTGCAGGAAAATAAACAAGTAAGTAATCAACCTTAAAAAACCATAATTATGAAAAACAAATTTCTACTCTACCTGGCATTTCTATTTCTATTTACTGCAGTTAAAGCCAAAGCGCAGCAGGGTTGTGGAGGAGATGCAATAGACTATGCTTACAAGAAAAGCGTGCTATTAGGTAAAGACAGCCTTTTCTATTTTGAAATGTGGCCAAATGAAAAAACCTCGACAGCTTATTTCAATTCTGCACCGCTTACTATCAGCAACGTTTATGTATTTGGAAAAGTAAAGACAGGCGATCCAGGACCTGCAACCATGCAGGCTTCTATATGGAATGTGAACAGTACAGGTGTACCAACTACCATGATACCAGGTGCATCTGTAACAATGGATATAGCCCAGGCAGCAGGGCCGGTTTATCATCAATTCACCTTTACAACACCGGTATCAGTAACGGGTAATTTTGCGGTGGTTGTAAGAAACAATGACACTGGTGGCGATGATTTTTGGGCAGTAGGCACAAGTGGTTACCCTGCAACCGGGCCATGGCTGGAAGGTTTAACCTATTATGACTGGCAAGGCATGTGGGAAAAAATGTCTGATGTATATGCCCATGTAGGTGAGGCATTATTATTACCAGTGGTTGATTACAATTTGACTGCAGGTTTTACAGCACCTACCACTACAGTTAATGCAGGCACATCCATTACTTTTACCAATACATCTTCCTCTATTTTTCGCGATAAAGTATTTAACCAGCATGCCTTAGAAAAGCATTATGCCAACGAACTGGATTCTACTTTTGTTTGGAATTTTGGCGATGGCTCGGCAAATGTTTATGCTAATAATGCAACACATACTTACACTACTCCCGGCACTTATACAGTTACACTTACAGGCAGAATGAAAGGATACGTGCAGAGCTGTAGCAGTACGTATACAATGCAGATAACAGTTCCGGGTGCATTGCCTGTAACACTGGTGAACTTCAATGCAGCTGAAAAGAACAGCAATGTAGAAGTGAAGTGGGAGACAACTGCAGAACAGAACGTGGCGAAATATGAAGTAGAAACAAGCCAGGCAGGAAGTGTGTTTACCAAGCTTCGAGAGGTTACAGCCAACAGCAACAACACATCAAACGTTTATAGCTATTTGCATATTACTCCATCAGCAGGAGATCATTACTACAGGCTAAAAGCTATAGACAAAGACGGCTCTTTCACCTATAGCAATGTTGTAAAAGTGAAAATCGGTGCAAAGGCTGCAGCAATAAAGGTGATGCCTAACCCAATTGTTGGTGGTAAGGTTAACCTTCAGTTGACGAAGCAAGCAGCTGGTAAATATGAGGTGTCTCTTAAAAATGCATCAGGGCAGGAGGTGTACAAACAAAGCTTGCAGCATAATGGAACCAATAATCCTATTCAGCTACAGCTTCCATCTATTGTGCCTGGCGTATATACACTGCAGGTATCAAACAAGATTAATTTACTTAATACAACAGTGATCATACAATAAACTGTTAGTCGTTGTTTTTTAAAAAAAGCCGTACGTTATTTGTTACGGCTCTTTTTATTTTTAAATGTTTATCCCACCGAACTAGTTTCCATATATTTTTTAATTCCATTCATTCTAAAGATTTAAAAATATTCTATTTATAAAATAATGGATGCTTATCATTTTAATAGCACTTAAAACCATTGCTATCCCGCTATCACGTAAACATAGAAGGTAAAAGACTATCCATAAAAGACAGTGTAATTTCTACATTATAATAAGCTGGCTCAACACTCGTTATTGTTCAAGTATCCTGTAACACTTTAACAGGATGCATACAATAATTATCCAGATAAAGAATAATCCGAACAAAAACCTCGATTCAATCAATTGAGTTACTACATGAGCCACTTGCATTATCACCTATGAAGCGCTTAATATTTACTAAAACATTTTTACACATACTGGTTGCAGCAATATTGAACAGCCTTGCAATGATGTATGTACAATTTGTCTTCTGCCTGCCTGCTATTGCACTTATACTTTATGTTTTACTAAAGTCATCCTCTCATAAAAATGCTTTCACAACAGGATTATTATTCGGTGGTTTATCTTCTTTAATACTGAACTATTGGATGGTTCCCGTAGTTGCTAATTATGCAAACGGAAGTAATGGTCTGGCGCTGGCTTGTTATATCGCGTCGGGCGTAGCATTGGCCGTCTTTTTTGGTGCACAATTTTACCTGGCAAGTCTGTTACTGTTAAAACAAGAAAGGCCATCCATGGTTTGGATAAATGCCTTCATCATTGCTTCTGTTTGGGTATCGTTTGAGCTGCTACGCGCCACCATCTTTAGTGCATTACCATGGTTAAGTTATACTGCCGGTATTTCCCAGGCACGAAGTATTTATTTACTTCAGCCAGCTGCTTTTGGAGGTGTATTTCTGCTTTCTTTTATCATAGTAATTACAGCTTATTTTCTAGCTGTTGATTTAATTAATCGTAAAGTCAGATTTTTAGTTTTCGCAGTTGGTATTCTTGCCATTCAATATGCTACAGGAGCTTTGTTGTTCAATAAATTTTCAGCTGAAATAGAAGAAGATAATCCTGCTCATTTTTCTGTTGCGTTGGTTATGCCGGCTCTTTCACCTGAGACTGTTTGGAATGATGAATCTGCAAATGCTGTTGTCTCGCATTTACTTGCATTGAATGAAAAGGCAGTAGCAACCAAGCCAGACATGGCGGTGTGGACAGAAACGGTAGTGCCATGGGCTTATTCGCCTGACGATGATTTCTTGAAGGAGATATCAAATACTACAGCCAATACAAATACACTTTCCCTTTTAGGTATGAACTCCTCGCTTGATCAAAGCGAAACGAATTTGTCAAACTCAGTGTACTTGTTGAGCAACACAGGGAAAGAGCTTGGCAAGTATGATAAGCAGGATCTATTATCCATGGCCGAAAAACCGCTTTTAGCCTCGCCAGCACTTATTCTTCCTTTCATAAAAAAGCTTGACCTAAAGATGGAAGCAGGAAGCAATAGTGAACCTGTAAATACACCTTGGGGTAAAGCAGGTATAATGATTTGTAATGAATCTACGAATTCCTTTCATGCTGCTGGCTTAGCAAAAAGCGGTGCTGAATTCCTGGTGAATATGGGCAACGACAGTTGGTTTTCTGATTACTTCATCACAACACAACATTTTTATAATGCTCGATGTCGTGCAGTAGAAAACAGGAAGGATCTAATTATAAATAACAACAGGGGAATATGTGGAGTAGTAAAAAGTACCGGCGAAATAAAAATAGAGGAAGACGGGAGAAACAGCAATGTAATTTCTGCTGAAATACATCCAAACAAATTGCAAACTTTCAAATTAAATAACCTAGTATATCCAGCCATTACAATACTGCTTTTAGTACTAGGTAATTATCTACAGCGTGTAAAATTCAATCCAAATAAAAACAAAACCCAAACCCAAAAATGAGCATTATGAAAAAAATTTTATTGCTACTTGTTCTTGTCATTACCAGCCACCTGGCATTTTCCAATGCCACAGTATCGCAAAAGAATTGGCGGTGGCGAAAAGACAATGGAAACCAGGCTACGGCTACCTGGTCTGCCAATGAGAACCAGGCTGGAGCTCAATCAACTTGTGGAGTCAATGAAAATGTCAGGTTAAGAATTGGTTTCGATGTACATCCTGATCCAAGTACCACCAATCCTGCAAGCCGATCTGTAGATTTTAGGATCAGTTATTCCACCACACCTTCGGGTCCATGGACACTGATCCCACCCACAGCTGCTGACCAACATTTTGAGTTGGCATTGAGTCAACATGTAACAAGTGGAACAGCAACAACCCAACAAATTTCGAATAGTGGAGGTAATTATGCAGCCGGAAGTATTTTAACTAAAAGCAGCTCTGGATATATTACCTTTTCCACTCCTTCTGGCGTTACTACTGTTACAGAATACGAATGGGTAATAAAACCAACTGGTAATGCTCAAATCGGCACTACTTATTATTTTTACCTTCAAGGGTTAAATAATTATCCTGTCACTCTTCCTTCGTTGACTGTTACCGGATCAACTGTTACCGGTAGTACTGTAGTAACTAATGCTGCATGCTTTGGAGGTTCCAATGGAAGCATCAACCTGACACCTTCTGGTGGTACAGCTCCATATACTTACAATTGGGGCAGTGGTATAACTACTGAAGACAGAACAGGACTTTCTGCAGGAACTTATACTGTAGTGATCACTGATGCCGTTGGTTGTACAGGAACTGTAACTGCAACTGTTACGCAGCCTGCAGCCCCAGTTTCAGGAAGTACGGTTGTAACGAATGTTTCTTGCTTTGGAGGTTCCAATGGAAGCATCAACCTGACACCTGCAGGTGGCACAGGTCCATATACTTACCTATGGAACACTGGCGCTACTACAGAAGACAGAACAGGTCTTGCTGCCGGCACTTATTCTGTTACTATTACTGATGCAAATGGTTGTACTCATTCAATTAATAACATCACTATCACACAACCTGCAGCATTGGTTGCTACTGCAGCATCCCAGACTAATGCAAGCTGTAGTAACCAAAACAATGGTTCTGCAACAGTAAGTGCTAGCGGTGGCGCAGGTTCATATACTTATAGCTGGTCTCCTTCAGGTGGTACTGCTGCAACTGCAACAGGATTATCTGCCGGAACTTATACAGTTGTGGTAACGGATGCTAATGGATGTACAGCCAGCCGAGTATTCAACATCACAGCAGGCGTAGCTCCTGCACCAGGCACATTCACTACATCAACTTCCACAGTAACTGCAGGACAGACAGGTATTGCTTATAGTATAGCACCTGATGCATCAGCCACTAATTGTACCTGGACATATACCGGTACAGGTGCAACCATTCATAACAATGGCACCAATGACATTACTATAGATTTTAATGGACAAGCAACCAGTGGCGATCTGCAGGTTGTTGTTTCTAACCAGTGTGGAAGCGCAGCGATGCGTTCAATAGCTATCACTGTAACAGGCGTGTTACCTGTGAAATTGGTAAGCTTCAGCGCTGCTGAAAAGAACAGCAATGTAGAAGTGAAGTGGGCAACATCTGCAGAACAGAATGTGGCTAAATATGAAGTAGAAACAAGCCAGTCAGGTAGTGCATTCAACAAAGTTGGCGAGGTAACAGCAAACAGCAACAGCACATCAAACGTGTATAGCTACCTGCATGCTAAACCAGCGGCCGGAGATAATTACTACAGGATAAAAGCAATTGATAAGGATGGCTCTTTCACTTATAGCAGCATTGCAAAAGTGAAAGTAGGAGCTAAGGCTGCATCAGTAAAAGTGATGACTAACCCTATTGTTAATCGCACCCTGAACCTGCAGTTAACAAACTTTGTTGCAGACAAATACCAGGTGTCTCTTTCTGGTGCAAACGGGCAAGTTGTTTACAGACAAACTGTTCAGCATACAGGAACATCTAATAATCTACAACTACAATTGCCAGCCGTTGCCCCAGGTGTTTATACACTACAGGTTATGAACAATCAAAGCGCGATCAGTACCAAAGTGATCATGCAATAATCGGTAAAGCATATACTTAAAAGAGGCTGTCAATAGGCAGCCTCTTTTTTTTATAGAAGAACATGTAAGTTTAAACTTTGAGATCATTTTTCCAGCTATCTTGTTTGTCTATTCTATTATCAGTGCACTTATTCAATAATCTATCGAAACCACAACCAATGAAGAACTCACTCAGCAAAATATACTTTGCCTTATTTGTATGTTTTACCAGCACGTTATTAAGCTGCCTTTCAACCAATGCAGGTGCCCAGCAACTTAGTGATCACATAGGAAGCTGGAAAGCAGAAGCTACTCCAAATGCTTTAATGGAAATAACGCTAACATTTGAGGTGAACGCAGACGGCAGATGGGCTGACTATACTTTTGCCCCTGCACTCAGCGCCAGTCATTACAAGTACAAATTTGAAAGTCGCTCAAACGAACTGGTACTACTTGATGGTAAGGGAAAAGAGAAATATAGATTTAAATTTGAAGCCGGGAATGGAAATGAAAAATCCAGGCTGGTAGAAATAGCTGGTGAAAACAACAAACGCCGGAATATATATACTTGCTATAGTTATACTATTCCAGGCTATATGAGGAAGTAAAGAGCAACCTCCTATTGCATTTTTAAAATTGCTGCGCCATTTCTACATCATATTGATTTTACTTTTCCTATCAGCAGTTTTTATATTAAGTATTAAAATGAATTTTATATATATTTTTTTGGGAAAAGCTGGATGAAATGAAGTTGGCTGGTGTGCCCAGCTGGCTTATTTTGCGTACAAACAATGATTATGAAGTTCAATATCCTACTATGCCTGGCGCTTTGCTTTTTTACCGCCACTACTGCTCAAACAAATGCAGAAAATTTTACCAAGCTGGAGGGCTACCTTAACAAGGTTAAGGGGAAATATATCCAGGGGCTTGCGATCGTAGAACAGCGTGTGAACGAAAACAAGATCACATTTACATCCGGTTCTATTGGTGTAAATAGTAGCGCTGTACATACCAATCTAAAGTGGAACGATTTCTATTTTTTTATTAAGGCCGATGAAGACAGTAAACAGGTAGCAACCCTACAGCTTAATTTTGAAGAACCAACCGACCTTGTTTACTACGAGGGAGGTAAGAAAACTTCTTCCGAAACCAGTAAGCAGGTGCTCCTGTATGTTCTTACTTCTGATAAAAAGGCTGTAGAGCGTTTATTGGAAAAAGTGCAGAAGCAGAACGCACGGTAGTAAAGTTTTTCAGTTCGCTGCTTCCTCTAATTCGACTTCACAAGCACACAAAAATCTTCGTCCTTACCTAAGTTTGCAAATGTATAAGACAATGTGATCATTGGCTTGTTGTCACCAGTTCTATAACCAAGTTTAGCTGTAGGGTTACCGCCACTATATGGGCCGGTAACGAAAGTTATTGTCCCGGTTTTTGAATCATAAGTGTAGCGCCCCCTGGATGTTTTACCTGATTTGTATTCATAGGTGCTGCCGTCAACGATGGTGAGGATTTCTTTGTAGCTGGTACGCGATGGATTGTTTGCCTCGGTGTACATATCGTAGCACTGGTACATACCTTTGGGGATGAAGGCTGGTAACTTGGTATTAGCAGTATTCGTTTGAGGCGCATTTTCATTCTTTACTTCCGAAGCAGTAGGATTGTTTTTATTCACTTTCGATCCCGGAAGCAAAGCCAAGGCTGGCCATTCAGAAACAGGCGGAGCCTGGTCACCTTTTTCAAGGCGTGCTAGTGCAGTGGTAGAAAGTTTATATGCAGGAGTATTTTTATAATTAAACGTATTCCGGAACCAGTATTTTGCATCATTGGTTTTGCCTTCACGCCATTCAGCCATACCCTTCAGGTACATGGAAGTCGTCATAGCGTTTGTTTCAGCTGGCATTCTCAGCCATGTATTATAAGCCATACTTTTCTCGCCCGATGCGACGTAAGCTATACCTATCCAGAGGTAAGTTGGCTTGTAAGCAGGGTCTTGTGTTTGGGCTTTATTAAATTCATTAATTGCCGCTGAATAATTTCCATCATAGAAAGCAGCAACGCCATCAGTAAATGCTTTAGGTGTAGCCTGGCTTGCAGTGTTACTTTTATTTTGAGCTGCCACAGGTTCCAAATAGCAAAAGGACCCGGCGAATAAAAAGAGATAAATAATTCGTTTGATTAATAGTGTCTTCCTCATTCTCTTTACAAATTGAAATTGCTTTTAAGTTAGCGGTTTCAAATATAATGATGTCTAGCACTGGAAAAAGATGGCTGATTTTTATTTTATCTAAAGAAGCGACATTAAAAAACCTGCTATCACTCATCTGCAAAATATTCCTCCAGTTCAAGGCTCATATAGCCTTTTCTGCCGTTTTTATATACCTGTAGTAACTGCAGGTTGTCATCTATTGTGATGCTATCATATGCATAGCCTGTCAGCTGTTTACCCTTCTTGTCAAACAAAGCATATTTGCTATTCTGCCGCACTGCAATAAACTTGCTGAAGACCGGTGAGATCATATCCGATCGCACCAGTATGGTAGAGTCTGCACTAATGATTGCGTAGCGGTCATTTCCACCAGTCAGGAATTGGATGATCTTTTTGCCGTCCTCTAACTGATGGCTAACAATCCACTCGTCGGAAGTTGGTTCTATTGTCATCCCAGATGTATCTATCAGTACAGCTTTTTTATTGTACATGATCCATGTATGCTCTTTCCATGGGATAAACGATACATATTTATCGAGCAATCCAGCATATGTACGTACAGATTTATCCCGGTCAAATATGGGTGGAATCACTTGTGTTCCTGAAAAGTCTACAAAACCTACATGATTATCTTTTAGAAACGCCTGCCTATTTTTCACGGGTAATCCATAGGCTGTACCAGGCATGATGATATTATGAAATCGACCGTCGCGATATACGATCTTAACCGTGTCCCACTGCTTTTCAATAAAACGGTACACCGATCTCTCTTTATGAAATCCAATGACAGCATGATCTTCAAAGATTGCATCATATTCATTTTTTACCATTGGATAAATAAGCTTACCTGTTGAGTCTATCACGCCCCATCGGTTTCCTTTCCGCACCCTGTACCATTTGGTGCCTGGCGTACGTCGGTCATGGTACACCCAATAGTCGCCAGTGTAATGTGGTTCTGCTACCAGGTGCACTTCATCGTATGGTACAGTAAGGATGTGCCTAAACGCATGAGAATAAAAAGATGCTTTTCTATTGAACTGAATGATATAATGATCCTTTTGTCGTACATAGTGTTTTACATTCTCTGCCACCAGTTTTGCATCCAGGTCAAATAGGTCTTCATTTTTGTTTGGTCGCTTTCCCGCAATTACATCCTCTCTTACAATAATGTCTGAATAACGAGGCGGGATCAATACGTTGCAGCTAGAATCTTTCAACCCAACAAAGCCGTCTTTGCTGTATGGCAGGTAGCCGTGGTTTTTAACTGACCATATATGATCGGCTGAAACATCGCAAGAAAGTTTTTGCCAGTTGCCCCGGCGAAGGATCACTGGTTTAGTTAAGGGTGCTCGTGCAACTAAAAAATGACGGTCATAATCAAAGTCGGCATATTTGGTTGCAAGCACTGGTTGCAAAGTGCTGTCAAGCAAGCCGTATCTTCCATTCAATTTTACAATAACGGCATTATCAATTATCTCCAGGTCATCATATTTATCATTTAGTTGTACAGGCTTTCCATTCTCATCTACCAGCTGTTTACCTGACTTATTCCACAAAAGGATATGAAGCTTGCCTTTTATCACTAGTGTCGAAAGTCGCTCCCAGGACCGTGTTAGCTGTAGCTTTCTCCTTGCTGTATCAAAATTATGAGGGATAACAAGGATTGTTCTGCCTGTAGTATCTGCAATTGTTAGCAGCGGCCCCTTATATCCAAGCAGCACTTTCGCACCACCTTTGCCGAATAGTTCTGTTTCGTCGTATTGAAATGGCAATACCGTTTGCTTTTGTTCATTTACAATTCCCCAAACACCTTTCTTATGGTATGGAATGAATTGACATATGCCAGTAGAGGAAATTAAAAGAAATAAAATAAGCAAACAGTACAGTTTCATAATAACAGGATGTCATTTTTTTAGAAAATACATATTCGTAGTAAGGATAAATTTTATTGCCGTTATTTCATCCGTATAGATCCTGTTAGTTTTTGATTATTTCGCCACCACCATTTTCCAGGTAACCATGGTTTCTGTTCCGCGAAGTGTGGCCACGTATATACCTGCTGGCAATTCTCCATTGAGTGGAATAGTATATTGCCCTGCTACATGCTTTTTGTTTTGAAACAATGTTTTTATCACCTGCCCGCTTACATTGTAAATTTCCAGCGATACAGCGTCGGGATAAGTAAGTGAATATTCAATAGTAGTGTTGGTTGCAAAAGGATTGGGATAATTGCGCAGCTTCCATGGACCCGGAGAGAGTATGCAGGACAGCACAGGTTCGTCTTTCTTTTGTTTTACAATGGAAGAAGATATGGTGTTTTTAAAACGGGAAATAAAAGGTGCAGGACCATATATTTTCCCTTTTACGAATGCTTTATCAAACATGGAAAGTTGTGCTGAAAATGTAAACCACAACGTGCCCGATACATACATGTTGCCGCAGTGGTCCATGTTGAAGTGCAGCGATTCATTGGAAGTAGTTATAGGAATATCAGCTTCTTTTATCCACTCGTATTTACCATTAGGATCGAACTTAGCTATATACACTACCGCAAACTTCGACTGCACTGTATCGGTACCAATCACTCCCGGGCTATTATTCCATTTTCCTGTTTCACGGTGTGTGCCCAATACATATAAATGGTTTTCCCTGTCGAACCGTACCTGGTGAGCCCTGTCGGTGCTCGATGTTGTTTTCCATTTTGTGTTACCGGCTCTATCCAGAATAGCAAGTACCCACCATTTGCCGCCGGTAGTATCTACTTTCTCGCCTAGAAAAATATTATTGCTCATGGTCTTAAAAGCAATGACAACACCATTGTTGGTAGCAGCCACGCTTTGGCACTGCCATCGTGCCTTTGTTGTACGCACCCAGTTAAGCTTTCCCTGCGGTGAATAAGAGGCGATATATGCTTCGTAAGGTTCGTTGTACATATTGTCGTTCGGCGACGTGGGTGCCATTATCTTTTTTGCACCGCCAAATGTTGCACCTGTAAGGAAATTTCCTCCAAGGTAAACTGTACCATTAGGTGCTACCGATGCCTTCACTGATTCGGATGTTTGAGTACAGCATGTAGTGCGCGCAAATGATATCACATCGCCCCATGCAGGCTGTCCTTCTTTATCGAGCACCAACACAAAGTCGCCGCCTGCAGGACCTGCCGAAAGCTTCAGCGTTTCGCTCAACACTCCCGGATGCAAAAAGCCACTCAAGACAAATCCTCCATTAGGATAAGGTATAAATCCGCTGATATCTATTCGTTCGGGTTCTTTATCAAAAACCTTCACCTTCTTTATTAGTCGTCCTTCTTTATTCAGGTAAATAAGATAGAACCCTGCGGGAATGATAGCATGCCGCTCCAACTCAGGGAAGTACCCGTATTCTTCTCCGTTCTCGCTTGCCACCGCTAATATTTCCACCAGCAGAACGGTTGTTCCATTTTCGTCGTGCGCTATGCCAGATAGTTCAGTATTACGTTGGTCGGTTTGTAAATGCCACAGTACAGCGCCATCGGGAGAATAACAAGCGATCACATCTGTTCGTTCTTGCTGCGACAGTTTTATTTGCTCACCCGTAGCCGTATATAACTCAGGTTGACGGCCCATATGGCTCCAGTTGACACCACCTCCTCCGCCTACTACTATATTGTTCTCGGGATCAACAGAAGAGTAATTGTATCGTATATCAATATTGCCTGCACTCGCAGCCCATTCAAAATGCTGCGCAGAAATTGTATGGCTGAATGCAATTAACAAGAGTAGGAGAAAGGGGTAGAGGTGTTTCATGGTTTGGTAGAAAGAATTCGGGAAGTTAAGTGATTTGATAATGAAGTCGAAGTAATCAGGTGAGCTTGTGTTTCAGGGAGGTGTCATTTACAAAAGTGTGTGCAGGAAGTTTTATTTTGATAGAACTAGTATAACCTGCGGGAATTTGTGCCTGCACTAAAAAATAATGATGAAAGACCTTACCACGAAGCAGCTAAGGCAACAAGAAAAAAACAATGAAGTTTTTGTAACAATTTTCTCCAACCTGTATCCAAGTGAGAAATAATTAAAAATGAAAAAAGCTTTATCACTCTGTCTCTTTTTGTTCTTCGCTTTTTTTGGTTTTGCACAGCCGCCTGCATTTATAGTTGAAAAGCGTGGAACGGGAAAGCCAATAATTTTCTTACCTGGTTTTACTACACCCGGTTCTGTATGGTACGAGACGGTTAAGAACCTTGAAGGAAATTATGAAAGTCATCTTATTACTTACGCAGGCTTTGGTGGGGTTGCGCCTATTGATACGCCATGGTATCCTTCTATCCAGCAGCAGTTGATTGCTTACATCCACAAGGAAAAGCTTTCCCAGGTTACCATTATTGGTCATAGTATGGGTGGCACCCTTGCAATGGATATTGCTGCTGCGCTCCCTGGCAAGATTGATAAACTTGTATTAGTGGATGCTTTACCCAACATGCGTGCTTTGATGATGCCGGGCGTTTCTGCGGAACAGGTACAATACAATTCCCCATACAACAAACAAATGTTGGAAATGAAAGACGATGCCTTCAGACAGGTAGCTACTTTGATGGCGGGTAATATGACGAATAACAAGGAGAAGAATGATACCATCTTAAAATGGAGTTTGACTGCTGACCGTAAAACCTATGTGTATGGTTTTACTGATCTTTTAAAAGTGGACCTTGAGGAAAAACTCCCGTTGATTAAAGCAAAGACATTGATTTTGGGAGCAACCTTTCCTACCATGGAGGTGGCCAAAGCCACCATGGAAAAGCAATATGCTACATTGAATGAAAAACAGATTGAATTTGCAATAGGCAGTAAACACTTTATCATGTTTGATCAGCCAGGATGGTTTTGTGCACAGGTAAATGCATTTTTACAAAAATGAGCAAACTCAACGAGCGGCAGGTAATTTTCCATTCTTTGCACCAGCAGTACTTACCCATGGTAAAACAGCTTTGCCTGGGTTATGTACGCGGAGATATGCAGCTAGCAGAAGATCTAACACAGGAGGTGTTCATAAATACCTGGCACGGCCTGGAGAAGTTTAGAAATGATGCTTCCTATAAAACATGGATATACAGGATAACCGTAAATACGTGCTTACTCTACTTGCGATCCAGCAAGAAATTGCATGATACATTTGAGCTCGATGATCTGCATACCGAAGCGCCTGAAAGAGTGGAACAGGTTGAGGACCACTACCAATCTCTGTATAAAGCCATTGGCGCACTCCCCCACATAGAGCGACTGATAATGATGATGATACTGGAGGAATTGACCTATGAAGAAATTGGTGCTATTACCGGGATAAATGCCATTCACCTGAGAGTGAAAATTCACAGGATAAAGAAAAAAATGCGTCAACTAGTAAAACAAGATTAAAAAATGCAGGACCTGATAGAAACATGGAAAAGAGGGAAGGATTCAATAGTAGCGGGCAGCTCTTCTAAAGAACTGGTTGCTATTGCTAAGGAGAAGAAAAGAAATGTGCTTTATGCGCATTATGGTACAGTCTTCATACTTACAATAACCCTCATTGGATTAGCATTGTTTTTTTATTATGTAGCACCTTTTAAAAATGCGCTTAGCAAGGTAGGTGTATATATGATGCTCGGTGGACTTATGGTACGCATACTAATAGAAATCATAAGTATGGTAAAATCGGGGGCAGTGCAATTTTCGCAAAATGCAGAAAAAGCTACCAGCGCAGCCTTATCCTTTTACAACTTTCGCAAGCAGGTACACGGCCCTGTAACCATTGGTATCATTGGCATCTACGTACTAGGCTTTTATTTCCTCACCCCCGAGTTTAGCCAGTATATCACCTTGTATTGGATGATCGCCATGCATGTATCTTTTATAGTAATAGGCATAATACTTACAGTGGTTATAAGAAACGGAATAAAAAGAGAAATGGCAAACCTGCTGCACCTATCCAATCTAAGAAAAGAGATAACGAGTGAACAGGCAGAAAGAGGTTCTAATGTAGAATAAGCAGCAACCAGGGATTGATCATTAATGAAGGATGAGAGAACTTCATCCTGTAAAAGCTTTCTACCGTGTTTATAGTAGCCAGCAAGTATGTGTGGGTTTTGCAAACAAGGTAATCAAATCGTTTTTAAGACGACTGAAACCAACAAAGGTGCAACATTCTTCTGACGATGGAGTGCAACAAATGAACACCATAAGATTTCAGCAAACAGGGGAACCAGTTGCCTAGCACGGACTTTGGCTTTAACCAGTAACTTTATAAAAAATATTGCACTATGAAATGTCCAAACTGTGACACTACACTAAGTATGAGCGAGAAACATGGTGTCGAAATTGACTACTGCCCTAATTGCAGGGGCATCTGGCTTGATAAAGGCGAGATGGAGAAGATAATGGAAAGGGCTGCGGATCATTATGCCAGCAGGGATAACTATGAAAGAGATTTCAAAAAATACGAGTACGACAACTATAACAAGGGTCATAAGTATTCGCACAAAAAGAAGTCATTTCTAAGTGATTTCTTCGACTTCTAAGGAGATTAACGGGTAAAGCAAAAAGCTTTGCCCTTTTTGTTTCACTTGTTGGTGTTCCCTGTAGCTTCGCCGTTGCATGGTCTTGTGACCTGCAACAAAGGTATGCCTGGACATCCAATGCTGTTGGTGACAACACCAACAGTGGTGGAAATGTGAAGTTGGCGATTATTATGTACAGAGGTGTAAAAGCGTTTTCAGATAGTAAAAGAATATGAGATCAAGGTTAAAGAAGATATCATTTGTGGTATTGGGAGTTGTGATACTACTGCTTCTTGTAGTAGTGGTTTATGTAAATGACCAAATAGGAGACAGGTATTCAGAAGATGTTAGCACAGAGAAATTTGCAGATATTCCTTACTATGATAAATCATCACATGAATTCATCAGTCCAGAGAAACTGATCATGTCAAAAGAAAAAACCACTGGTGGCGATCCTGGTTTTTTGCGGTTTTTTACACGGTCTCCATATGCTCCCAAGAATCCACTACCAATTGATAATCTTACAAAGTCCGATTTCTCCACGACCCCTGGTGATTTTGCTGTTTATTGGTTTGGTCACTCCACAGCATTGATAGAGCTTGAGGGACAGCGTATATTGATAGATCCCGTTTTCGAGAATGCAGGCCCGCTTCCTGGCATTACCAAACGATTTGGTAATCCACCAATCAAACGCGAAGAGTTGCCAAAGATTGATGTTGTCATAATCACGCATGATCACTATGATCACCTGGAGGCAAATACTATCAAGCATTTTGCTCCTATGGATATGAAGTTTATTGTGCCGTTAGGCGTTGGAGCAAGATTAATAGGTTGGGGTGTGTCAGAAGATAAGATAGTTGAGCTGGGTTGGCATCAAAACTATAAGTTGGCTACTACCGAGATCACTGCATGTCCCGGCGTTCATTATTCAGGAAGAAGCAACAAAGACAGAAACAAAACGCTCTGGGCCTCCTATGCAGTAAAGGGTAGAAATAAATCGTTCTTCTGGAGTGGGGATACTGGCTACGGTGACCACTTCAAAGAGATCGGGGATAAGTACGGTCCATTTGATGTTGCTTTTGTAGAGATAGATGCGTGGAATAATGGATGGCCAAACACACACCTGTTTCCTGATCAAGCTGTGAAGGTTGTTAGCGATGTAAAAGCAAAACTTCTGTTTCCAATCCACCTGGCTACATTCGATTTAGCGCTTCATCCATGGGAAGAATCTATTCAAACTGTATCAGAACTTGCTGACAAAGCCCAGGTAGAAATCGTTACCCCGATCATGGGCCAGAAAGTTATACCGGGCACTACACCCACAACCCGATGGTGGCAGCAGGTACAGGATTGATCAAATGGAGTGGAAGCTAGTGCCAGGATTAAACAGTGAAGCCTATTGCTTCAGTTATAACTTAAGGCAGAACAAATAACCACTAAACACTTCAAGTAATTTCCCTTTTATAGTTTCTCTATTCGTGTTACACATTGTTTCATCTATAGGTATAACGGCCCTCCACGCACGCCTTTGGAGGATGACTTAACTTAGCAGGCAACCATGTAAAACCAACAGGAGAATGAAGCCGATAGAAACGCCGCCGATATATAATGTGGTACCAGCCATATTGCCGCCCGACCAGTTGTTTGGACCATTATTCCACGATGTTCAGATGAAACCGGTTTTTCCTGATTCCATCACATTTGCAGATTGTTTTCCAAAGCGTTCCCCGGAGGAGATACTCAGCTTATACGAGATCGAAAAACACAAGCAGAACTTTGACCTCGCTGATTTTGTTGCAGAGTATTTTCATATCCCGGAGCCGATAAAAACAGATTATGAAAGTAACCAGCAACTACCGGTTACGGAACATATACAGCAGCTTTGGCCATTGCTCACCCGCACCTCGCAACAGAATTGCTCTATGCTGCCTGTTCCAAAGCCATATATCGTTCCCGGCGGTCGTTTCAGGGGTTTGTATTATTGGGATAGCTATTTCACCATGCTGGGTCTAAAAATCGCAGGTCAGCATGAACTAATTAGAGAGATGGTTCACAACTTTGCTTACCTGATTGATGCGTATGGCCATATTCCAAATGCCAATCGTAGTTATTACCTCACCCGTTCTCAGCCTCCTTTTTTCGCATTGATGGTAAGTCTTCTTGCCGAGATAGATGTACCGGAAGTATTGACAAATTACCTTCCGCACATGCAAAAAGAATACAACTATTGGATGGATGGATATTTCCGTCTTTGTGATAAGGAAACTTCTTTTCGACGGGTAGCCATATTGCCTTGTGGAAGCATACTGAACCGTTATTGGGATGATCTGCCTGCCCCTCGTCCGGAGTCTTATCATGAAGATGTTGAACTGGCGCATAATTGTGCCCCTGGTGGTGTGGCTCCCGGCAAACTCTACAGTCATATACGTGCAGCCTGTGAGTCTGGTTGGGACTTTTCGTGCCGATGGTTCAAGGATGCAGATCGTATGGAGACCATTCATACAACTGATATCATACCTGTTGATTTAAATTGTTTGCTATACGATCTTGAACTGACCTTAGCTAAAGCCTATGATCAAAGTTCATTTTCAGAACCATGTACCTATTTCCTTCAAAAGGCGGAGAAGCGAAAAAAAGCCATCATCAAATACTGCTGGAACGAGGATGAACAGTTTTTTATGGATTATGATCTGGCATTAGATAAATCAACAAAAGTGATGTCGCTGGCTGGATTGTTTCCGTTGTTTTTTAAATTAGCCACCAATGAACAGGCACATCATGTTCATGAGCATATTACCAAAAGCTTTTTAAAACACGGAGGTGTAGTTTCATCGCTTTACGAGAGTGGACAACAATGGGACAGTCCCAACGGCTGGGCTCCGCTGCAATACATCACTTATGTAGCACTCCGCAATTATGATTTTCATGATACTGCTGAAGAACTGAAAAGTAGATGGTTAGTGCTGAATGATAAAGTATTTAAAGAAACGGGTAAGATGATGGAGAAGTACAATGTTGTAGATATTGATCTTCCCGCCGGTGGGGGAGAGTATCCAAACCAGGATGGCTTTGGCTGGACCAACGGCATATACCTGTGGATGAAGGAGAATTGATGAAAGGTTCATAGTAGTCAGGTCATACATATTGTTATTAGTCGACCTTTGATAAGCTGAAATCAACAATCAGTTGGGAAAGTATTGAGGAGAATGAAAAGCTCAATCCATGCTTCCCGCGGGCTAGTAAACCCGATCAAAATTTAAGTATGAATAAAATAGAACGACTGATACAATACCTGCGGGATCGAAGATCAAGGCGAGCAGCCGACAGCGTTGCAGGTAGCACAAGTGCGGATTGGGTTGGTGGCTATCCCGATATGACTACCAGTGCAGAGGAAGACACTTCTACTGTATATGGCGGCGGAGACTTTGGCGGCGCCGGTGCTGGTGATAGTTGGTGCGACGCAGGTGATGGCGGAGATGGTGGAGGAGATGGCGACTAGCTTTGAAAATTATCCACCTGTTTATTGTCGTGTTTTGAATAGCACATTCACTTCACATAACGGAAGAACACTCTGCAGCATGATTGAACAAACAGCACAAGTGTGCGACCCGAAATGATCGGGGCAGGCAGCAATGATGCTCATTAGCATTATTTCAGCCGGTACCATACCAGGTCATTAGCTGGATGCATTAACGATGATCTAAGCAGCTACAAGCAATGATCATCCTTCATCAAGTTTGTGCGTACAAAGCAGCAAACTCTATTTCTACTTCTTGCAGCAACACACCAGTTTGCTAATATTCAACAACCTGTTTTTGCCTTCTTGTAAATTCTCCTGCAATAATCCATCTTACGAGGAACAATTTCGCATTTCTAATATCTTTTTACTTCTCGCTTGCTTTATTCTAGGTATGAGTCTACTTTAGATGATAGCAGTAATTTTTCTCTCTTTTCTCAGTGTTTAACCTATGTAATCCGCCTGGTATTCTGGCTCTATTTTCTTAGTATAAACGACACGCGCTAACCTCTTGATTGCACCCATTCATTATCATTTTTTTCACCTTAAAAACTGTTTATGAAAAAGCAATTGTACACAACAATCAAGAAGTTCTTTGTAAGTGGATTATTCGTCATCCTGTTTTACCAATCGTCTGCACAAGGATTTTCTACTCAAACTGATCAGCAATTAAAGGCCGTGCTACAGCAATTTTATGATCCGTCTATGGTTGGAGGAATCTCTGTTGCTATAAAAGTTGACGGGGTTGCTATGTGGCAGGGCGTAGTAGGCTATGCTTCACAAAACACTGATGTAGGATTTCCTCAGCCACCCGTAGAAGTTTTAGAGGCTGGTGATGCGTTCAGGATGTATAGCGTCACTAAAACCTTTACTGCTTCACTTGTCCTGGAACTTGCTCGCCAAAAGGTTTTTAACCTGGATGATCAAATAACCAAATGGGTACCTGTGAGTGCGTTGCAGGCACAGGGCCTGAACACCAATGTTACCATCAGGCAATTGCTGGCGCATGAATCAGGTTATAGCGACTATGTTACGAACCCGGCCATTCTTGCTGCCGTAGGTTTAGATTTGAGTAGGGTATGGCAGCCACTTGAGATACTGCCATTCGTTAGCCAGAACACGATCACTGCCCGGCAGTACTCTAGTACGAATTACATTTTGCTGGGTCATATTATTGAGCAGGCAACAGGGCAAACTGTTCAGCAGCTTTTCAGGACCAGGTTTATTCAGCCACTCCAACTGCAGTCTGTTTATCTTGATGTAAGAGAGCAAAAGCCGGCAGGTCTAACGCTTGCAAGTCCTCATGAAAATCTTCAACTGTTTGGAGTTCCACTTCCTGTACCTGTAGTTGCCAATGTAGGAGTATTTCCATTTACAGCCATTGGTTCATTGGCTTTTACCGGTGGCGGAATGATAGGAAATGCTGCAGACATGGCAGAGTGGGGTAATAGCCTGTATGGCGGCAGGGTTATTCACAAGAAATCGCTGGACGCCATGATCAGTTCTATCAGCAACACGCCCGATGCAGATGATGATTACCTGGGCTATGGCATATTCTCCAACAACAAAGTAAGCACCACCGAACGGTTCTATGGCCACAATGGAAGCGGTCCCGGCTACAGGGCATTAATGTGGTACCAACCCGACAGGAAGATGACCATCGCCATCTTAAGCAATACATCGCAGGTAGATGTGTGGCCTCTTGCCAAAGCCCTGTTTGAAGCGCTGCCTGTATTCATGTGTGGAAACAAAGATGATAAGCTGGTGGTATGTCAAAACGGAATAGAGCGTTGCATAGCAAGGGCTGCTGCAGGCAATGCAGTTCGCAATGGCGCTGTGCTTGGTGGTTGTGACGCATCAGGAAGAGATGCCTTTACGCAGGTTTCACCTGCAAACCATCAGCTAGCTATGCAAGCAAACTTGAAGCTATATCCAAACCCTGCAAAAGATGTGGCTATGTTGCAGATAAATGCAGTGAGCGCTGGTGATGCATTGGTTAACATCTACGACCTGAGCGGAAGGCATATAACAACGGTCTTCAATGGACGGCTTGTACAGGGAGAGACGAAACAACTAAGGCTAGACACAAGAAAAATGAGCAATGGTGTCTACCTGGTAAATATTGTAACTGCTGCCGGAACAAGCCAGCATAAGCTAATTGTAAACAGGTAATAGCAATCAAGTAAACTTTTAAAGGGGGTGCAGTCAATGCACCTCTTTTTTATTTAATTCTGTATATTATTCTTCTATTAAATTGGATTTGCTGACGGTAAATAAAATTACTATTTCTGAATTAAAGGGCTGGTGTGGAATAACTGCTTTTCTCG
This sequence comes from Aridibaculum aurantiacum, assembly GCF_017355875.1. Classification (NCBI taxonomy): domain Bacteria; kingdom Pseudomonadati; phylum Bacteroidota; class Chitinophagia; order Chitinophagales; family Chitinophagaceae; genus Aridibaculum; species Aridibaculum aurantiacum. The sequence continues at coordinate 2,743,478 of NZ_JAFEWC010000001.1, read as the reverse complement.
TTGTACCACAATAATTAATTAACTACATTATTATGTGGTAAATGAATTATTCAATCTACCATTGAACGGTACAAGGCGGTTGTGGCGCTATGTTTCATGCAGAAATGAAAGCTAGTTTTTATTGAGAATTTCCTTTCTTAGATGCCGGCTCTTATTTCATCCGTATTTTATGCCGTTCATCTGGCCATACACATTTATGCGATTGGTATCGGGCGTGGTTACCTGTTTTTTTGCAGCCGTAATCAAACCAAAACAAAATGAAAACGGTAACAATTCTTAAAAGTAAATTATTATTTGCATGTTTAATGATGATTGCAGCATCTACCATCGGTTGTAAAAAATCAACCGTAGAGCCACCCGCACCACCGCCAGTGCAACATAATATAGATCCTCGGCTGGTAGGCAGCTGGATGTGGACACAAGGCAGTACAGGCGCTTACTACGACCACAACGGCGTATACCAGGGACCTGCATCAGGACTTGCATCCAAGTACATAGTGAAAGCGGATGGCACAGGCACTTGTTATAACCATCTTTATTCTACCATTGGTGCAGGCACTGGATTAGAAGTGAACATCTCTTATGTTGGCTTCTTTGAAACAGACGACCATGGACATATGGGTTTCTTTCCAACCAGCGGAACCTATAAATCAAGCAGTGGAGAGAACAGGGCGTTGAGAGCAGATGAACTATGGAACACACAAACAAATACTGGTCGTTGCTTCCTTTATCAACAGCTTGTGTTTACTACGCAGGGCGGCCGTGAGTGTTTCCAGGTTACTTCCAGCAATGGGGTTGTGGATACCTATTTCAAAGTGCCTTAAAGCATGGCGCAACAAAAAGATTTTAAAGAACCTGTTTATTAATATAGAACAACTAGCTCACAAGGATCGAAGTGCCGTTGAATCACTTCGATCCTTCAGTTATATTGATCAACTGCATTCCCTGTATGCAATGCTGCAGTTGATATCCTACTTCTTCATGTTTTCTTCAATTAAGTTTTCTTTCTTGTATTGTAATTTGTTCCTTTCTCTTATAAAATAGATTTCCTGCTGTTTCTAATCCAGTATTGGGATGAAATTCATTTACTGAATAACTGAACATTTACCTCCCTATTTTTTACAAGCATCAGTATACCATTAGCCAATAATTATCTATTTGTTTTTTGTCGCAGTAAATGCTGGAATGATTTTGATGATTTTCTTGAAAATAATTATGCACCACAATGCAATACTACCTGCACCGCAAGGCGCAGAGCATTTGAAATGGCTTGGGCCCGCATTTACAACAAGAATAGATTAATGAGAAAATAGGCACCTCCAACCACAAAGATGGAAATAAAACCAATAGCAGCTATCTTAACCAATGGTTTACTTCCTACAATCATTACAATGCCAAATTTGACTAATGAATTTGAGAGTGCCGCAATTAAAATGGTATTAATAGCAATTTGATTGTTATCGCCTCCCTTTGCCATTTTGGCCATCGATAAAGTGATTGCGTCTACATCTGTAATGCCTGAAATAGCACCTGCGATGTAAGTACCGCTATTGCCAAAATTTTCGCTGGTGTATTTCACCAGTAGCATGATGCCTGCAAAAAATAATGCGAATTTAATAGCAGTACCCAAGTTGAGCGGATTGCTTAATGGTACTGATTCTGCTTCCTGTTTACCTTTTTTACCCCTGAAAATAAGGAAGGCTGCTCCAAAACCAGTAGCAGTAAGTATGGTCATAGGAATCCATAACTCTGCAGCCAGTTGACGATTAACAACGTACACCTCGAAAAGTATGCGCGCAAACATGATGGTACATGCACAAATAATTGCCAGCGCAAAATAAAAAGCGGCTTGTTCTGATGCTTGTTTACTTCGCCGCGAAAATGTAAGTGTAACAGCGGTACTTGAAACCAGGCCACCCACTACACCGGCAACCACTGTGCCTTTGTTGCCAATAACTTTTGCTATAAGGTAACCAACAAGGCTCGTTCCCGAAACCAATATTACCATCTTCCAAATGTCCTTCAGGTTCCAGACACTATAAGGTCCAAAGTTGGTATCCGGTAGAAACGGAATGACTAGTGCCGACATGATGACGAACTTGATGATGGCAAGCAGTTCCTCACGTGACAGCTTTTTTACAAATACATGCAGTGTAGGCTTGTATGCCAATAGTAGCAGTGTAATAACTGTAATGATAAGTGCGAGCAGTACATGATTTAGAAATACAAGCGCTCCAAGAAGAAAGGTAAGTATGGTGGCCACTTCAGAAGTGCCACCCATGTTGTGTGTCGTAGTAGATGTTTTGAAATATGAAACAATGACAAGCGCAACCATTGATGCAAATGCAACTGCATACAACCATGTACCAAGCTGCGCAGAAAGAAAGGCGGAGATATAGCCAAAAACAGCTACCAGCGTGAACGTACGCAAACCCGCAAATTCTTCTTCGCCTTCTTGTACTTGTTTTGAAAAGGTGCGTTCGAGGCCAATAAGAAAACCTATTCCTATACAGATAGAAAGTTGAATAAGATGATTGGCAGTAGGTGCCGTTAAATCCATTGATTGTTCATCCATACATCAACTATTTTAAATTTCTATGCCTCGTATGCTTGATTCCGTCCCTGTAGAGAAAGACAACCTTTTTAATATTTAGAAAATGATGTTAGATATATTGCGCGGTCAGCAAAGCTAACTTGTAGAATGAATGTTGCTTTTCCTGTTCCCTGTAATGACTTGTCCAGGAAAGTGTTCATAATCTAATGCACCGTCAAAATGGATCATGGAAATACCTAGAGGATTTACAAGGAATGAAACAGTTGAAAGTGACAACGCCAAATAATGAATGATATTGGATCGCTGAAATTGTATAACAAATCGAAAGAGGTTGTATAGCCTATAGCACCTGGCTTATATAGGTTGCTGAATTAACTCCCCCAAGCACCCGTGCTGGGGTGAAACAGGCTGTTGCAAAACATGTAGATCAATCATGCATGTTCGGCATTGTTTTTTATGCTATTTCAGCACGTAAACTATTACATCATTCAAAAACGAAAATATGAACTCAGAAATGACAGGCTACTCAAATTACAATTACGCAAGTAGCGACAACACAAGTACTAATAGCGACTTAAAGAAGGTATTGATTGGGGCTTTAGCTGGCGCCGCTGTGGGGGCATTGGTGGGCAGTGCATTTACTGAAAAGGGTAAACAGAAAACCAGCCGTCTTGCAGAAAGCACCAAACATCTTGCTGAAACAATCAAAGAAAAAGCTGAGGCAAGTGGTGTTTCAGACACCCTTGCTCGAACCATTGACGCAGCAAAAGAAAGCGTGGTTGACACTATTGGTAAAGAAGCACAAAATTTTACCGCGGGTTTGAAGGCAAAGAGTAGCTCAACTACTGGCAACCAGTAAAGTGTTGTGCAAACAAATAGAATAGGCTAAGAGCGATTGCTTTTAGCCTATTTTGTTTAGTTGAGGTTAGATGCCTTGTTAATGGATTGAGTTAATAGCCGACACAGAAAACTTTTGTAGTTGTTAAGCGAAGTTGCTTTTGTTCAAAACAACTTTTTTCCAGAATACAAGTTTCCCTTTGGAAGAGCTTGCACAGATTGTAAGGGGAACACCTGGAACATCAGCAAACGAACAACACGCATCGGCAGCACTGCAGCCAATACAACCAAAATTCAAAATTACTGGGTATATCACCGTAAGGAATAATTTTACGGTACCACTGCTATATTGCTGGTGTTACCGTTAATCTATTTCATTGAGCAACTTCATCCTGATCTTCATTTGTTTGTTTTCCGGTATGCTGATGAAGCGCTGGGGTAAGTTGCCGCCTCTCTCTCATAGATCCATCAATGCCTGGATCATCTACATAGGATTGCCTGCTATAGCTTTCAGGTATCTACCCTACATACAGTGGAGCAGGAACATGTTGATACCAGCCATCAGCCCTGTTGTTATATGGATATGTGCATGGGTCTACATCAGGATGTATGCAAAGCTTACAGCCTTAGATAGAAAAACAGAAGGTGGACTGAAGCTTGGCGCAGGCTTAAGTAACACATCCTTTGTTGGCTTCCCATTGATCATCGCTTATTTCGGGGAAGAATATTTGTCAATAGGTGTGATCTGCGACCAGGTAACTTATTGTTTACTGTCTACAGCCGGTATCATAGTAGCCATTTATTCTTCTAAAAGAGACGCTTTATCAGTCAAAAGTTTGCTTAGGAGACTGCTGGTATTTCCTCCATTTATTGCTACCGTATTGGCATTGTCAGTTTGCAGGTTGATCGATATGGATCCGCTACTTCCATTACTCAATTCATTGGGCAGTATTGTTGCTCCGTTGGCATTATTTTCCATCGGACTTCAACTTCAGTTTAGTGGTTGGAAAAAAGAAATAAGACATATTGGAACGGTACTGCTATATAAACTGGCCATTGCGCCAGCCATCGTTCTTACACTGCTGGTATTGCTGCAAGCAAAAGGACCGGTGCCACAGGTGACCGCTTTTGAAGCAGCCATGCCGAGCTTTGTTTCTTCAGCAATTGTTGCAGAGCAGTATGATCTTAATCCAAGGCTGCTCAACCAGGTGATTGGTGTGAGCATCTTAATTGGATTAGTAACTACTGGAGTGTGGTATGTTGTAATCCGGCATTTTCTATGACCTGGAACTAATGTGTAGGGGAAGCCGTTCTTGTTGCACGCTGTGCAGTGCACGTACAGTTTGCCTTGTTCAACATTAAGCTGTTTTTGGGACCCGGTTGTTTTGAGAGCAACCACTCATAAAAGTGCAAGGTCTCCCTCCGGAGGACCTTGCACATCCTGCTGTCGAACACCTAGAGCTGCTAGGGGTGCTTGCATGAGCTAGCAAAGGAGCAACTGGAACAGCAGGAACTAAATATTATGGTTTTTTAAAAAATATTTATTTTTTTTATTTTATCTACCTACTTTAGTACTCCCCTCCAAACTGTTTCTTTTTATTCTCACTGAAAAGCCTGCAATTTAATACTGCACTGAGCAGCCGTTATTCCTTACCCAAAACTGTAACCTAATGTGCCATTCTCCACCTTTTGTACCTTATTCTCCTGGTCACTGTTCTCTCTTTTAATCACGTACAATCAAAACTAATTACATGCAAAAAACTTTTCTCAACAGGCACTATTGTGCCGCATTCAGTTTATTTCTATTCTTTTCCACGTTAGTAACCGCAGTTCATGCTACAGACAGACACGTTCCTACAATAGATTATCCAACAATCCAGGCTGCAATAAATGCATCGGTTGCAGGTGATGTAATTATGGTCGCTGCAGGTTTTTATAATGAAAAAGTAATCATCAATAAATCTTTGACTCTTCAAGGAGAGAATGAGGCGACAACAATCATAGATGGTACTAGTCTTCTCACCGGATCTGGTGTTCGCATTGGCAATGGGATTACTAATGTAACGATTAGGAATTTCACCATCCAGAATCATCTTGGAAATGGTGCTAATCAATTTGCAGGTATCTATGCTGCTTCACAAAACCACAATCTTGTAATTGAACATTGCACTATAAAAAATAATGAAAAATCATCAGGAATCTATGCAGGAGGCCCAGTTAACAATGTAGACATTGATTATGTTACTGTTCATGGACATCTTAACAGTGCTAGAGGCATTGTAATATGGAACGGGTTAAAAAGTAACATCACCATTACAAATTGCGAAGTATTTAATAATGCTTGTTGTGGAGTTGAATTATCTGACGGTACAGCCTCAGCAGTCAATATTTCTAATAATAAGATTTATAACAATGCGGATAATGGTTTGGGCCTTGTTGGTTTGAGCGGAAGTGTTGGATCAAATTTAATTTCCAATAACATTATTACCAACAATGGACGTTTCGGTATGGAGATAAAGCTGCCAAATGGCGGAACTACTATTTCTGGAAATACAATCACTCGTACAGTAGCAATAAGTACAGTAGCAACAGGTACAGAACCAGCAAAAGGCGAATTTCGTGATATTGCCGGAATCGCAGTCTATCGCAGAGGTTGGGTTGCTGGCAATAATAATGTGGACATACCTACTGGAGTTAAAGTTTTGAATAATACAGTATCAGGCTATCAACAGCCTTCATCAAGTGAAGGCTTTGGTATCGTGATAGAAGGTACAAATCACATAGTACAGGGAAATAATATTTCTGGTTGCGATGTAGGTATACAACAGCAAGCAGGTCATCTTCCCTACGCGAACTCCACTAATGTGGATGGAGATCAAAACAATTTGGCTGACGCCTATTTTGGTCGAGGTAATTCACCAATGACATGTGGCAATACCACTGATGGAAATGTATTATCAGGTAATGGCACCGATACAAGAAATGTAGGTTCAGTAGGTGGATTGGGTTTTGTCACAAATACTAATACCGGTGAAACATTTTGTTCAATACAAGCAGCTGTAAATGACGCGCAAACTGCAAACGGACATACCATTCAAGCAACGTCAGGAACATATAATGAGCAGGTTTCAATAAATAAATCATTAACAGTTAAAGGAATTGGTGCAACTAAACCTGTTGTTGATTTCACAGGAACTCCTTCTTTAGCCAGGTTAACATTATTTCAAGTAACAGTACCTAATGTTACAATTGACAACTTTGAATTTAAAGTAGATTTATCGAGAGTCGGTAGTGCAGTAGTAGCTAGTTCTGCTAATGTCAACAACATTGTAATTAGCAACAACCAAGTAAAACCTTACAGAAGTTCTGCCTCGTATACTTCATATGGATTAAGAAACGCTTTTAATATTAACCACGGCACTTATAGGAATGCAGGAACATCAGTAACTGGTATCATGGTGACAAATAATGAGGTAAGCTTTTCTGATGCAGGAAACCCTATAATTCCTGCAACTTCCCCTGCAAACGAAACAGCCGGCTTCCGTGCAGCAGTCGCTGTTGATCAGGGTTCAGGGATATTTGAAAATAACAACTTTAAGTCGATCAATCACGATGTTCAGGTTAGATTTACCAGCATTGGAGATGTTTTAGTTGCTAATAATAGATGTAATGGAGGTGGAGTAGAAATAGCTGAATATAATGCAGGAGCAGGCTTAACTACTATTTCTGGTAACACTTTCAACTCTGCTTTTGCCAATACTTCAGCTCCTAACACAGCAGTACTTAGGTTTAAAAATAATCAAAGCAATCGTCCCGTTGTAGTGACTGGAAACACGATCAATGGAGCTGAGTGGGGTGTAAGTATGGAGAACTTCAGGAACATCTTACTTCAAAATAATGAGTTCACTCCATTGCCTAATTCTACATCATTCCACCATCTAACAATTAATACAAAAACTATCAGTACCAATTCAGCTTCTATTGATCAGACGCAGATTTCTGCTGATATTAAAAACAATGTGTTCAAAGGTTCAGGAGTTCCAGGCGGAACAGCTATAGGTTTTTATAATCATAATACTGATAATGCCAGCTTTGGAGCATTCAATATCAATAACAACAGCTATGATAATAATTTGAATAAGTACATTTTTACTGATGAACAAACAGGATCAAGTACTGGTTCAACTTTTCCCAATTACAATGCTGTAATTGCTCCAACAGCGACTAACCCAACCGGACCACTTACTACAATGGCGCCTTGGTCAGCGTCAGTGAATGCAGAATGTAACTGGTATGGAACAACAGATGCTACCTCGATTGATGCAAAAGTTTCTGATGTCGTTGATCATGAGCCTTGGTTAACCAGCGGTACTGATAACTCTTCTAATATCGGCTTCCAACCTGCAGCTAATACCTGCAATGGAACAACAACTGATAATGATGGTGATGGAGTTCCTGCTGGTACAGATTGTGATGACCAGGATCCAAATGTGGGAGGACCTTCTTATCCTTATTATGTAGATGCTGATGGTGACGGTTACGGTGCCGGTGATGCAGTGATGCATTGTTCTTCAACTGCACCAGCAGGTTACTCTGACAATAATTTGGACGCAAATGACACTGATGGCAAGCAAATGGTTTACGTATGTCACAATGGAAAAACTATGGTGGTGAACGCAAATTCTTTGCAAGCGCACCTGGCTCATGACGATCAGGCTGGTGAGTGCTCTGCTTCGCGAGTTGCACCAGGCCAACTGAATCTTGTTCTAGCCGAAGAAGCAAAAACTGTTTCAGTTTATCCATCTCCAACACGTGGACAAGTGAATATTCAACTTCCAACACTTAAATCATCCAAAGCAGAAATTGTTATAATGAACTCCAGTGGAATTATTGTTGAGAGGAGAGCTGTGAAAGCAATTGGCCAAGTAGAGAGGTTTGATTTAAGCAGAAACGGAGCGGGTATGTACTTTATCAAAGTTGTTTCTGAAGAAGGTGTAAAAAACTTAAAAGTGATCGTACAACGATAACAAATAATGACTCTTAATAAATACGGCTCACCATTAGGTGAGCCTTTTTTATTCATAAAACTTTTTCCTGGTTGAGTAGTCAGAAATAAGATGGTTTTGATTCTAGTGGAAATAGATATGGGAAATATCACACTCTTACAATTCTCATATCATTTCCTAATGGTTTTACTGTTCTCCTACTCTCCATGATATTTATATTCAATGCACCTTTTCCTGTTATCAAGATAGTACTATTAGATCCTGAATAAAGTACATACAGTTGATCTTTCCCTGACTTTTTTATCTAATTTCTTAGGCCGGTTGTTTGAGAACAAATTATCAAAAAAACAAGGTCTCCCTTCGAAGACCTTGTACAAGTACGGAACACCGTAACAACATTATTACTTATAAGCCCGCTGCTTTAGCCAGCTTTTCAAAATCCTTTTCTTTTACTTTCATAGACATCGTCACATCATCCTGGTAAAGCAGCTCTTTCGTTTTGAGGTCGTACACCAATATATATTTATGATGATCGATGGCAGGTAAAAACAATGCGTATTTATCAGCATCCTCACTCTGCTCCAGTTTTACAATTTCTTCGGTAGACATGATCTTATACTTCCCGCTATAGGTAATCGCTGAAGCCTCCAGTATTGCGGCATTGATTGGTTTTATTGGTTTCTTGCCTGCTTCCAAATTGCCTTTCATAAGGGCCGTGGTGTTTGGATTTACATTCCACTCCTTTAGCAGGTCAGCAGGTATGATCAAAGTCTTACTTGCAAGTTTTGATGTTCGTTGAGCAACTGTTTTCAGATAATCTTTTTCGCTTCCGTTGTTTTTTAGGTGGGTGATCATTTCATTGAGGTTTGCAACCATATAAGGCAGGCGTAGAAACGAGTGATTATACATCTGCTCCGATGTAACGTCGAACTCATAATGGAAGCCGTTGATAGGGAAAGCCACTACAATACCTTCACCATTCACTCGTCCGGAAGTGCCTTGTTCGGCATAAACGAAGAAAGGGTGGTTCATAGATGTCTCATTACCCCTTACAGTAAGACCAACCACCACCGGTCTGAAAACCGTTGTTTCAGCACTGGTTTCTCCTGGTCCTTTCGTATCATCCAAGAATTGAAAAGGTGAAACCTTCCACCAGGCATTGAAAGCCTCCTTTAGGCGCGCAACATAGTTTTGGTCGCCGGCAGTATGCACCATTACCGGCCGCGTCAAAATCGCTTGGACATTTTTACCCTTTGTTTTGTCATAGATCTGTGAGAAGGAAGATGCATTGAACAGCATCATTGCAAGAAGCAGGTAGGTTAGTTTTTTGGTCGTGTTCATTCTTAGCAGTTTTTGATTGAAGATAATTTGCAAATAAATATGTTGCAATGAGAAGAGAAAATGTTTAGTCCCTAACCTAATGGGATATCAAAAATCTTACGCAACAAGTTTGCGAAAACGGGATATTCAGTTAAGGCAGAAGAATATGCAGTAGTGCAGCAGGTTATTCATTGTACACAAACTGCTCGAGGTTGATTGCATGTAGCTGGGTAACGCTCCAGTTGCAGGTCGCTAACAATGCAGTGGCGCGACCGCATAGAACACCAGCAACGGCGAACAAACAAAAGGTTATTAATCTTTAGGATTAGCGCTCTTAAACCACTTCTGCGCCGAAGGTCTGCGATGAGGACAGCCGGGCCAGCAACAAGGTTTGCGTTTACCTTCTTTTAGTTCTTCCACCATACGCTTAATATGCTCCTGTCTTGTTTCTGATTTTTTGACAATAGTAACCCAACATATCCACTCGTTTCGTTGAATAGGAGTAAGCTTGTTCCATTGATTGATCAATTCAGCATCAGCTTTCAAAGAGCTTTCCATATCCTCCGGTACTTCGTGCAAAACTCCAGGTGAAAGTAGTGTATCCATGACGGTGCAAGTTGATGATGAAATCAATGAATCGATAGGATGTATCTACGGTGACGTACTAGTCAATTTGAAACAAGATCTAACTTGGGAAGACCTTGCACAACCCAAAGCGGAACACAACAGAAATCACTTGTAAACTGGATGAACACCTGTAACAACCGGAAATATAAAAATGCCGGCCATCACTGCCGGCATTTCTTTTGAATTTCGGGTATACGTTTTACTTAAGCAAGTATTGCTTCATAAACATGATCGTTGCATATCGCTGGAAGTCTGCGTTGTTCTTTTTGGCGAAGCCATGTCCTTCATCCTTCGCTTCAAGGTACCATACTACGTTGCCATTTTGCTTTAACTTCTCCACCATTTGCGTGGCTTCTGTACGTGGCACCCGGGGGTCGTTGCCTCCCTGCACGATGAACAAAGGCTTTTTGATCTTTTGAATGTTATTGAGCGGTGCAGTACGTTCGAAGAAGGCCGCCATTTCAGGATCGCGTTCATCGCCATATTCTGCCCGGCGCAGGTCGCGGCGGTAGCTTTCGGTGTTCTTCAAAAACGTGTTGAAATTAGAAATGCCCACTACGTCTATCGCGCATCTTATCTTCTCTGGGTAGTGTGTAGACACGGCAAGCGTCATGTAGCCGCCATAGCTGCCGCCTGTTACCATCACCCTGTCGGCATCCAATTCTGGTTGTTTTTCCACCCAGTCAAGCAATGCCCCAATATCCTGTACCGACTCCTCCCGCTTATTACCATTATCTGCTGCTACAAATGATTTACCATAGCCAGTGGATCCGCGAACATTTGAATATATGATAGCTACGCCCAGCTCGTTCAGGTAATAGTTGCTTGCACCCTGGAACACCGGCCGCGACTGCGACTCCGGGCCACCATGTATGTTGATGATAACTGGTCTCTTGCCGTTAAATTTTGCTGCCGGTTTATAATAAATGCCTGTGATCTCCTGGCCGTCAAAGCTCTTCCAGCTAATCATCGATGGCATACGCAGTTGCTCACGCATAATGCCGCCCATTTCACTTTCTGTCCATCTTTCCGCTTTTCCTGTGGCAGTGTTCAGGACGTATACATCTGTTGCCGATTGTGCGGAGTTTACAGAGAGGGCAAGGTCTGTGCTGTTGTGGTGAAAAGTTAAGCGTGTATACATGCCCACCGGCAGCGTCGTCACCTTCTTGTAAGTGTTGTTAGACGTGTTCAGAAGGTAAAGCTCTGAGCTTCCCGCATTGTTCACTATGAAGGCTAAGTGCTTCCCGTCTTTCGATAAGTCGTAACTCTCGACATTCCATTTGATAGGTGTGGTTATGAAACTAACTTTTTTTGACGCAAGATCCATGTAAGCCAACCGTGAAAACTCGTTGTCCTGGTCGGTTACAAAGTTTAGTCCTTTGCCAGTTTTGTCAAACAAGCCACCACCCAATGCTACACCTTTTCTTGTGCGATCGGTAAGCGCTGTTTTGTTGCCTGTAGCTACATCTATCAGCCAGAGATGGCTTTCGTTGACGGATACATATTCCAGCACCAATAGCTTGTCGTCATTCGGTGACCAGTCTACCGCGGCCCAGCCACCACCTTGCATTTGTGTGAGCAGTTTGTCGCTTGCTTTGTTTGCAGGAACCATCAAATAGATGTCGCGGTCTGTGCCATTTCGGCGGGTAGAGCCGTATGCGATGCGGTCACCTTTATTGCTCCACACGATGCCGCTATTTTGCGACCTGCCGCCATCTGTAAGTAGCGTCACATTACCGCTGGCGAGGTCGTATCGGTACAGTTGCGAAAATTCATTGCCGCCAATGTCTTTGTTGAAAATAAAATAGTCGCCTTTTACCGGCTGGTATATTGCAGTGGTGATGGGTTCGTCAAAAATAGTAAGCTGCCTGCGTGAACCCATCGGCATACGCACTTGGTGCAACTGTGGTACGTTGCCAAACCGCGTAGAGATCAGCATTTCTTTTCGCACAGGATGCCAGCTACACATCGTAGCGGTGCGCGACTCTGAGTATTGTTTTACCTCTTCAGCAATAGATGCGGGGATAACAGGAATACCTTCAACAATTAAATTGTCGCCGGGATAGATGGTTTTTTGTTGTGCAATCCCCATGTTGCACAACAATGTGAGTAGCAGTAGCCAATTTTTCATGATCGTAGTTTTTGGTGATGAAATTAAACTACATCTTTTCCCAGGTAAATCATAATAGTGCAGCAGTACTTCACCTGTTCGCAATCCACTTGGTCTTCTAGGGCAGGATCATTTGATATTTCAGATTAGATGCGGAAAATCCATGCTCTTAGGGTACAGTAGAGTCTGGCCGATACTGGTTCTCTATTGTTTAGTTGGCAGCCTAATAGGAACAATAGGTGAGACAGATGCCGGAAATAAAGAACGTGCGAGGAGTGTTTGTAACCAGCCTAAGAGTTACTATGAAACATTGTTGTGTCACTCACTTGTACACTAGTGCAGGTGGCGAGGGCAGATTATGTGTTGGGTAAGCAGGTTGAATACCGTGAAGGTGGTTTCGTTTGGACAATATGCAGACGAAGTACAGCTAAGTGTAGTTCGCTTTTTTATCCGCTTTATTAAAGCAGGTTTTAAGACGAACAACCTTTCTGCCGACAGGCAGACTTTTATCCGTAAGTACAAGATGTCCTGTTGGGATTTTATGGCTTGTTCTCTAGTCATGCCTTTTGTATGGTACTACTTGAGGGCGGATATATATAACTGGTCACGCAGCTTATAAGGCATTTGCGTAGGCCAGGAGCTGCCTTGCATACAGCGGCATAAAATATCAGAAAAAATACGAGATTGGTTGCTCGACCATTTTCTATACCTGGTGTACCAAGTGAACAACTGTACAGACCGCATACTTTACCCTTTCGATTTGCCGCACGGCTGAGTAATACTTACATGAAGCAACCAGCAAGGTAAGCGTATGTGGTTGCGATGAAATTGGTAGAGCTAAATACTGTTCTTTAGTTGGTTCATCCGCATAATTGATGTTGAATACTTCATGAGCCTTGGAGACAGGCAAGGCTAGATCTGTTGTGCATGTTGCTGCAGTAAATAGCATTTCAATCCGTATAGTGCCAGCTGGAGCTGATACTTGCTCGATTGGTACAAAAGATGGTATATGCACTAACAAATTATCAGCGGTAGATGAAACATCCATTGGTACACGGAACAGTTGCCCCAGGTTAGCTGTAGGATTGAAAGCGAAATTCTCCAGGTCTTCACCATACTCAAGGGTAGGAGCATTAATATACCGCCTGCGCAAAGCTTGCCTTAGTCGCGTATGCATAGCCACGTCTTTGGGATCGGGTAGCACATCCTGCAACAGGGATCTGATTGACGCACCCATGCGTGTAGTTTTACCTATGAGTTTTTGATGATCCAACATAGATGTGCTCATGAATACTCTCTTAGCATTACTCCTGGCGCACTCTATGCCATTCCAGGAGTAGAAGTTTACGCCAGGCCTGCCAGGGAAATATTTTCCTTTCATCTTTATCATGATAACAGCATTTGTTCAAAAAAATAAAAACTTGTTTTTGCTTCTCAAAGTGGTTAATAAAAATTGCTTTTGCTCTATTCTAATTCTGCTTTTGTTTTACTCTACGCTGGCATTTTCCAGAGTAGAGTTGGAAAAGAGTAAAGCAAGAGGTGGAGGAGAGCCTTTGATGTGTCTGCATGTTCTGCCCTAACACAGTGGAATAGCTTTTCTTCCACCAAAACAAGGTTCCAGTTCAGCGGTTTGGACTCTGCAAAGCGCTATTACGTGCGTGTAGCTGCACTGGGGGTAAACGACCAGCTGGTGTACAGCGACATGGCGAGCTTCGTCACGCAGTAGACTCAATTAATTAACTTCATCAACTCAGCCCCTTCATGGGGCTGTTTCGTTTTGTATCATCTGTATATAGAATTTCTAAACCTTCGCAAGTGCTATATACCCATTAATGGGTATTTTAATATTATTTTTTACCAGCTATTGCAAATATGAAATATGGCGTCTATTTTTATTGCACCCCCGCTGATAAATGTTAACCTACATGAATGGAAGGCGCTCTGCCTGTGAATAGATTAGGTTTCCATTTTTCTCCAGTTCGTTTGTTGATAAATTTTTTCATTGTTCATGATGAGCAGGGGAGTGGTTTGTACTGCATTTAATGGTGAGGGTGAAAATACGGCAGGAGAATGGGTGGTTTGGCGGGTGACAAAGGTGAATGAAAGATTAGTTTTTTAACAGAAGTAAATGAAAGTATAGAAATGAAATAAGTTAACTGCTGCAACAAGTCCTGGTAGTGCTATTGTTCCGCTGCATTCAGTTCAATTATTTTCTCTAATTATCAATCAATACGCATATGATGATGTGCTTTGCTGTGCCTGGTGGTAGGTGAGGGGTAAAAACACTGTTAAAGGTTGGGTGGTTTGCGAGGTGGTATCAAGTACTATAGGAAATAGTTCTACTTCCATATTCTATGTTTATTCCAAATTAATTATCAACTAGGTAATCCATATTATGTCAACCTTACAGATGTTAGATTTAGCAATAGGAATGGTGTTTATTTTTCTTTTGCTTAGCCTAATTTGCACAGCTTTAGTCGAAATTCTAGAAAAGTTTCTTAAATACCGGTCAACAGATCTGGAAAGGGGCATACGAGAACTACTACATGATACTTTGGATGGAAAAATTTCTGCTAAATCAGCCTTAGCTACAGCAAAAAAGGAGTTAAAGGAAGCAAAAGAAAATGAAAAGGAGGAAAAGCAAAAGGCTGTAATAGAAAAAGAAGCAGAATTAGCAAAGCGAATGAATGGAATAGCATCTAAGGTGTATCAACATTCACTTATATCAGGTCTATATAGGGGGCCATATAAATCTAAAGGAAGAGAACTTCCTGCTTATATACCTGCATCCAACTTTGCCTTGGCTTTACTGGATTGCGTTTTACCTGCAGGAAAGGATAACTTGTCCGGTTCAGTTGGTGGAGGGCCTATTTCACCCGATCCGGCTGCTGCTAAATCTTTAGTACCTCTTAGGGATGCTATATATTCCAATACTTCAGGATTGCTATCTGATCCCAAACTGCAAAACGGTTTACTAACCTTAGTAGACTCTGCAGGAAATGATATTGATAAAGCGAGGGAAAATATAGAAAATTGGTATAATTCCTCAATGGATCGAGTATCTGGTTGGTTCAAACGTAGAACTCAAGGAATTTTGATTTTGATTGGATTATTATTAGCAAGTGCTTTGAATGTAGATTCTATAGCAGTTTTTAAAAGCTTAATGAATGATGCACCGTTAAGAAATTCTTTGGTAGCAGCGGCACAGGAATATGCTAAGACCCCAACTTCCGCCGCTAGTGATAGTATCAGACCTGAAGAAAGAGTAGAAAGTAATGCAATAAAACTTTATAATCTAAGGCTTCCTATAGGATGGGATTGGGACACTTCTATTTATAGCAAGAACAACTTTAAGAAAGCAGCAGCTAAGTCTAGAAATTATTCTTTCAAAATGCTAATAGATTCGTTAAAAACATCATCAGACTCGATTAGAAAAGCATCACTAAAAAGTGATAGTACTAACCTACGTAAAGCTGACTCATTAAGTATAGTAGCTGACTCATTATCGAAAGTCTTTGCAAAAGGAGACACGGCATCTGCTCCACGTAAAATAACTAAAGAAGAATATTTAAGTAATAGGAAACTTGCTCTACCATGGTATTATGAGTCGAAATTAGGAGATGAGGCAAAAATTTTAGATGTTTTGAATACAAAAGGTTTTTGGTTTAAACTAATTGGGTGGTTGATAACGGCATTAGCAGTATCACTTGGCGCACCTTTTTGGTTTGACACGCTAAATAAAATAATGGTGATAAGATCAACTGTAAAGCCGCATGAAAAAAGTCCGGAGGAGGCATCTGAGGATAGGCAGAAGAAGACAAAAACATAAACTTATATAACTTATCAGTCCTCCTGCTAATTAATTTTCATTTGCAAGGAGTTAAGCCAAAAATCCATTAAGAGAGTAGGCACCGGTAAGCTGAAAACGGTTATTAGAGTAAGCATAAATTATTATATATGGCAGATAATACAACATTGGACACACTTTACATCGTAGATGGATCAGACACTAATGTTCGCTTGGCAGTATCCATACAAGGAGATGGACAAACGAGTGATATGACAATCAAATTGGATGACAATCCTATAGTTGAAAACCTAGCAGGAAATTTTTTTCAAACTGTTATTGGTAGTAATGCTAGTTTAGACCGAAAGAAATTATCGATTGTTGCATTAGTGGCAGATACTTCAAAAACAACAAATTTCACTGGTTTGACTATACATTTGAAGGGAGGTACAATATCAAATGATTTTGTTCTATCTAAAACTGTTGATGAAGAGGGTAAATCTGCAGATTACCTATGTCTAATAGAGTTTTTTAAACCCTAAAATAATACTGATGAGAATAATTTCCTACTTATTATTAGTTTTTATAACCACAAATGCGTTCGCACAAACAGATGCTGAAATCAAATTAGACCTTCTTAAGGCGCCCGTATCTCCAGCTTCCAACCTACTAGGGATTTCTCCTAGTGATATAGACAAGCCGACCGATGTTTCTGCATTTATGTTAAACCTCCAATCAGCGACAAGTGGGTTTACAAGTCTTCCTAAAAATTATTCAGTTGATATTGCGCCCTATTGGTTATTTGTGAAGCCAGGGAGAAGAGAGGATTATACAACAGAAGGATTAAGAAAATCTTCTGGTAAAGGTGTCTTTAAACAGACCTTTATATTATCTGCCGCAATTAGAAACCCTGATTCCTCGGATACCTATTTAAATCGCGAAAGCAGTTACGCAGGCTTTGGCTTAAAGTTCTCAATATTTCGAGGTCGTTATGATGAAACGACAAGTAAAGGATTAGCTGCAATAAAAGCAATTCAGGATACCAAACTTGAATATTTAGGAACGTTAATGTCCAAATGGCTTAAAGAAAGAGCTAGAGATGTAGAATTTAAGCGGCTTGATGACGAACAAAAAAAACTGTTCCCTTCTAATCCTACACCGGAGGAAGTTCGAACTGTACAAACAAGTAAAAAGTATATTGAGCTTGAGATTCAGAAGACAAAGAGGATGAATGATTTTATTTATAATGAAGCCGACAAAGAAAGACTTGATGCACTTGATAAGAGAATAGAAAAAGTAGCAGCAACATTCCAAACCGCCAGAATAGGATGGACATGGGATGTTTCGGCTGGTATCAGTTCAGAATTTATGAACAAAAAATTTGACAGCTCCAGAGTGAATAATGCAGGAATCTGGACAACTTTTGGTTATACAGACTCATCGTTCGGTTCCTTATTAGGTCTTGTTCGATATCTCCATAATCCTGACAAAATTTTTGCTAAAGATAATATTGCAAATATGATGGGAGATATTTCAACTTTGGATGCAGGTGTAAGATATATATGGTCTAAGCCACAGTCTAAGTTTAATTTGAGCCTAGAGGCAATATATAGAAGTGTGCTGTCTTCAAACACAATTGATCCTTCGTGGAGAGTGGTGCTTAATGCAGATTATTCAATTTGGCAAAATCAAAAATTGACTTTCTCATTTGGAAGAAACTTTGATGGAGTTATTAGCAAAGGAGGTAATCTTATTGCTGGGTTGAGTTTTTTAACTGGATTTGGAAACAAAAGGTAGCATCGGCTTAGTCAATTTTGAAACTGGTAAGGTGTCCTGTAGGTTTTTGGAAACGTGACAATTAACTTAAGCTGTGTTATAAAGAACTTCTCATGTGGCAGAAGTTAAACTACCTACACAATAATCCTTTGCGTGCTGGTATAGTGCAGAAGGCTTAAGAATACATTGATAGCAATGCGGAAGATTATATTTATGGTAAGCAGGTTTTTAGGGTGAAGGTCGTTTTATTGGACAGTGTGCATACGACCTGTAGTTGAGCTTTGTACGGCTTATATCTGATTTTTCAAAGCAGGCTGTTCAGAGAATAGGTTCTATCCTTAAATACAGGATGTCCCGCTGGAATATCTTGTACTTTCCAGCGGTGGAACACCTGGAACAACAGGGGGACCTTGCACAACCCAGCACCGGAACACCTGGAACAACAGGGGGCAAAATCATCAGTTGAACTCTCGGAACAACAAGGGAACAAAGAGGAGTGGAATACCTGGAACAACAGAATTCGCGTGGAACTTTCTGACACACAAGTTTGGCTTGGCAGAATGCAACAATGCTGAAAAGCTAAATTTCTTAAATGATGAAAGATGAGTAAAAGGGAAAAGTGGATTTCATATGACAAAGAAACCATCAAAAATGCAGATGGGAGCATAGAGAAGACTATTCTCAAAGAGAAAATAGATACTGAAAACCAAAGGCTGCAAAAATTAGATTTGTTGCTAAAGACAGTTGGGATTCTTGCAATATTTTTACCTTTATTGTCTCTTTATATACAACATAGAAACTCGTTAGTCATGGATAAAAACAAACAACTCTCTGAGTGTTTTATGTCGTACAGCCGGCTAAATAACATTTTAGTATATAATGAGAAAAAGTCGGATTATCAAGCTATAGCAAAGTTACTCGACTCGTTGGAACTTAACGGCAAAACCAAATTTCGTCTATATGGTACTGAAGAAATATCCAATACATTTTATGAATTAACAGCTACACAGCGTTTATTATTAAATTTCAGGAAAATAAATACATTCGAAATTATAGGTGATAGTATTTTTTTTTATGCTGATAAATTATTTTCTAAATCTACTGAAAAGGGCTCTGAAGGATTTCAAAAGGATTCCGCCAAATTGATGCAAAAGATAGCCGATACTGAAAAGCTAATACAAATAGCCTATAACGATACGACGTTAGGATCCCTAATCTTCTTGAATACTATATATGGAGAAATATCAGAAAGCATGAGCACATTAAATAAATCTCACAATACCTGGTATAAGGAAAATATAGATATTATGATTCGGGGGCAGCAGATTATAGACAACATGACCTTGCTGGCTACGACACAGGTTTTAAGTGTCATTAGGCATTTTAGAGTTGACAACAGTAATTATAAAAGATCTATTCTAGAAAACAGGTTTTTTATCAGAGATAGTGTTCTCAAAACACTAAGGGAAATAAAACTTAACATTGAAGATAATTTTGAAAGGGAGGTTTTAAGGCAAATCGGGCATTAGACAACTGCTACAAAAGCATTTGCAAAAGAAGGGTTACGAATACAAGTTCTTTATATACCTGCGAAAGGTGTCTCTGCTAGGCACTGATCAGTCGGAATGCGGTACATCGTCAACGGAATTCTTTACCTCTTCGGAAAGTCGATTGTTCAGAGAACAACATTTATCCTTAAGTACAAGGTCTCCCTTCGGAAGACCTTGCACAACCCAGCACCGGAACACCTGGAACAACAAGGGAACAACAGGGGGAGAGGGAGCACCTGGAACAACCCGAGCACAACGTGCTTTGAAATACATCTTATTTATATTATCTTGGTTTATGATATATTTATTATGAAAAAGTTTTCAGTTTTTCTCCTCCTAGTTAGCATATCATTTCTCAATTGTACATCCATATTTGGTCAACTATCTTCGTCCCTTAAAGGAATAAAAAAACCGTTGAAAGATCATTACCTCAAAAAAAAATTTAAGAAACCTTTTAGCCAAGAATTCACCAGGGACTCTTTCGAAACTCGGACTTATTTTTACGAAGGAAACATTTTGAATGAGTTAAATAATAAAAATCAGTTGTACAGAAGTATATATTCTCCTAAAGACACAATTCTTCAAGACCTTTTTATTCCTGTAAATTTTGATCTTAATGTATCTCCTCCATCTTCAAACCCACCTACATCTCCACCTCAATTGTCTCTACAATATCCAGATTTGCATGTTAAACCTAATCTGCCAATTAGATTTATAAAAGTTAATCAGGATGATAATAAAACAAGCCTCAAGGAACGAAGAAAAAAAAGTGGGAGGGTGGCAGTTGCAAAAAATAATTCCTCAAATCAGCTCGGCATGATAAGGAAGCAGCTTATCATGTATTATGATGATTTAGTCACCACAGAACGAAATAATTTGATAGAATTTTCGCTCAAGAACTATGCTTCGAACAAGTATCTGATTAAAGAATTGAAAGTGGAGCCATTTGAAATTGTTGCGACTAATTCTGAACGTCATCATGCCATAGTTTCAGGAAGGAAGATACAACTTCGTTTAGAAATGGACTCTTTAATGGTCTTAAAAAAGGTTTCAGATGCTGTGCTATCTGTAGTCCTACCGTCTAAGCCGCTTTTTGCAGATTCGGTGGAACCAACACCCATAGTTAGAGTTGAGCGAATCAATGAAGAAGTATCTTTTCATTTGTCAACGTTACCCAGTAAAATCGCTGAACTGGGAAATTCCGGAAAAATAAGGATCTTGCTGAAATGTGACTCAGCTTCAACTTGTCAATGGAAGATGATGCCGCAGGAGGAAGGTGAAGGTGTCCTCCATATATCAGGAACTCTTAAGGTATTTTTCTCAGTTGATATCGAGAAGCTACTGCCTTTATCACGAAACAAATTTTTTCGTCTTTATTGGGAAGAATACCTTTTGTTACACGCGAAAAGAAACAATAATTCTGCTGATACATTGATGAAATACGACAGTTTTGAGAAACTTCCTAAGGCTTTGAAAGCTGAGTTTATGCTCGTGTATGACAATAAATTTAATCAGTTTCTTGAGCACCAGAAAAAGAGATATGAGGATGAGGTTAAGCAACCTTATGAACAAAATATTGAGGTGGTGTCAGTAAAATTCAGGGTTGAGGACACCATGTCCAATAAGCTTTTTGGATTCTTTAAAAACAACTGGCAATGGCTTTGGACTTTCTTACTGGTTCCGCTTGTGCCATGGTTCATCGGTAAAATTAGAAAGCCCAAAGTTAAACGTGTGGGTTTTCGACCAAGTAAATAATCCTCCTCTAGAAGTAGCAGTTTTTTGTATTCTTATTTTGATTAAGTCATTTTTTGGTAGATTATTATCGGTGCACCGAATCAAGTCCATAGCATCAGGGTAGATCATATTTTTATAATCAATAGGTAACCACTGTTCAGCTTCTCTCGGCTCTTTTGGAGCCGGTTGTTCCGAGAACAACATCTATCCTTAAGTACAATGTCACCGTTCGGAAGACCATGCACAACCCAGCAGGGAAACACTTGGAACAACTGGGGACCTTGCACAACCTAGCACAGGAACACCTTGAACAACAAGGGGGACCTTGCACAGCCCAACAGCGGAACACCTGGAACATCAGTGACTGAAACCAACGACAGCGGAACACTTGCGCCAACGGGGGAAACCAACAGCAACGGAACACTTGCGCCAACAGGGGAAACCAACAAACAGCGGAACACTTGCGCCAACGGGGGAGAATTTTAAGGGGAAAGTATTAGAGGCATTTATCAATATCAGCCATCATATATTGAGTGGTTGATTATGTGTACAAATCACTTCTATATTGATTGTAATCTATTTCAAGATCTACCTTGTCCGACTCCATACCATAGTAACCTTTAAATGCCAGTTGGTAGATCAAGGATCAAAGCAGTTGATCCTAATGAAAACGTAGTGTTCTTGGCAAAAAAGTTCATCGCTGAAGGCAACATAATTGAAGAAAGGCAATTTCTTTTTTCAGAAGATACTAAAGAGGTGTTGAAGCGTAAATTCCAAGGTAAGCATATTATAAAATGCAATGAAAGGGAAGATGATTGGCTTTAATCTCAAAGCAGGCTGTTCAGAGAGCAGCTTTTATCCTTAACTACAAAAACACCCTTTGAAAGACCTTGCACAACCCAGCAGTGGAACACCTGGAACAACAGGGGATTTAAACTAAGAGTTCCTAAACCTAAAGTGCGTCAGCTAATTTTTCAATTACATGGCCTATCTTATTAAATAAAGGATTGATAAGAAACAATAATAAAGTTCCTCCTAAAATTCCAGTTAAAGACATGGCAAAAAATATTTTTGTTTTAGTTAAACCATGAGTGTACGAAAACCATTTTAAGGTCACAATAAGCGACAAGATTGAAAGAGAATAATTACTTATGTGAAAGTATATCCGAAATCCCATGCTGTTGTTCAGCATTTCTCCGGCTTCTATTGAATCCTGCAAGCTACCAAATAACCCGGCAGGGCCGACTTTAATCAGGAATGGATAAAGTGCTATTATATAAAAAGGCATAAAGGTAGATGTTAAGTAACTATAAATTGATAAAGTATAGTTTATCGGGTATTCTCTAGCTCCAAATATCTTCAATGCGAAATGAAACAAAGCACCCAATAAAGCGATTTGGGACAGAAGCCGAATAAAGAACACAAGTTTTCCTACTTTTTCATCATGTATTAGGTAAACAGGAAAAACTAGTAGAAACAAAATTATTATTGAATAGGTAGCATAATCAACTGCCTTCCAAAACTGCTGATCTTCATTTAAATTGATTGTTCTGGGATAGACATATGGATGATTGAGTATCAACTTAAGAGTTTTAAAATAATTTGGAAAACCTTTTATCAGGCGGTCGAAAGAAATCATTTTTATTTCTACATTCTGTAATTTGTCTTCCTCACTTATTCTTTCTATGACAGTTGCAATCAGTTCTCCATTCAAGTACTCATATTTATTTCCACATTTAGGACAAGGAAATGAAATGTCTTTATTACTTGGAAGCTTAATTTTCTGATTGCATTTATCATTAATACAGCTGATAATTGAAGGGGTGCTCATCGAGGATATTTATTTGTGATGATAGAAACATAAGAAGAGATGTTGCAATGAAAAATAATTGAGTTTACTTGTATTTGCAAGACTTCAACAAAAATTTATTCTGCTCTTTCCCCGTTCTGGCGGGATGTTCAGAAAAGGTTGAAGGTTGTTCAAGGTGTTAATCGCAGTGTCACCTTGAACTAAGGGATAAATGGAGGTCTAAGACCTCCTGCCTTTGCCAAAAGGCATCGACCAGAGTTGCATATGCTAATTGCTACTACTATCTTACCACAAAGTTCTCCAGATGGGTTATGCCTACAAAATATCTGACGCTGGTGCAGTATACTTTATTACTTGTACAGTGAACAAGTGGGTAGACGTTTTCACCAGGAAAGATTACTGTGACATTATTATTGACAGTCTTAACTTTTGTGTTGAGAACAAAGGTTTGATCATTTATGGCTATGTCATCATGAGCAATCATCTCCACCTTCTTGTGCAAGCAAAAGAAGAAGGTTTGTCAGATGTTTTACGTGATTTCAAGAAGTTCACATCAGGAACAATAGTTAGAGCGATTGAAATTAACATGCAGGAGAGTAGACGCGACTGGATGCTTTGGCTCTTTAAAGAAACAGATGCTGAAGGTAAAGTAGCCTACCAGTTTTGGAAGCCAGACAACAACCCCGAACTGTGTTACCATTTACCATTCATGTGGCAGAAGCTAAACTATATTCACTACAATCCTGTTCGTGCTGGAATAGTTCAGAAAGCTGAAGAGTATGTATATAATAGTGCAGCAGATTATGTGTTTGGTAAGCAGGTACGTAGGGTGAAAGTAGCTTTATTGGACGTTGTGCAAACCACGTACTGTTGATCACTATTGGGCTTTCCTCCGCTTTTGCAAAGCGGGTTGTTCAGAGAACAACGTTTATCCTTAAGTACAAGGTCACCCTTCGGAAGACCTTGCACAACCATCACCGGAACACCTGGAACAACAGGGGGCTGTTCAGAGAACAGCTTTTATTCTTAAGTACAAGGTCACCCTTCGGAAGACTGAAACCAACAGCAGCGGAACCCTTGTGCTAACAGGGGGAACACTTACGCCAACGGGGGAACAAGAGGGAACTACTTGCTGCTTCTAAACAAGTCGATAAATTTATTGAGATCCTGTTCTTTTGGAGTTTCCAAATTTATTTTTTCCTTATATAAGTTCGTCAAAAGCTTTTCAAATGACTTCTGTTCATCATTATCTAAGTTTTTTGACAGATGGATTGAATCGCTACATGCTGTGTAGAAATCTGCAATCATAATGTTATATCTATACAATTTAATGATCACATGACCAATGTAGAACGTTATAACAAGTAAGACTAGTCGTGCAGATAAATGGAGGAGATCAAACGTTGAAACAGTTCTACTATCTTTTTGAATTTCATCCATTTTTTTATCAAAATGCACTTGAAAGGTAGCGATATGTTCTCCCCGTTCTCCTTTTAGGCTATCTAGTATCTCTTTTTTGAAATTATACAGCTGTATTTCCCGAGAATTTCCTATAGCCTCCAACTGCCATATAATAAGGATAAGGCTGGTGATAAGAATTAAGATTGCAAAAGCTAACAAGCTGTAGGCAATTTGCCTCCTTTTTTTACAGCGCTTTTGAAAAAAATACTTGTTCATTTTTTTATTGGATGACAATCTCCTTTACAGATAACTTTGTATCTTATACCGTTTAAAACGACTTTTTCAGCTTCAAACATTTTAATTTGACCTGGAGGACAATTTGCTTTTTCGTTACATTCCTTATTTTTCTCGTACTGATCCCAAAGAACGATAGACAATAAAAGAAACGTTTTCGGAAGTTCAAATTCCGGGTCATTGAAAACGACAAATTCAAAGGTGGTTCCAGAAGGAGTAACAATTTTTCCAGTCCAGACGTCTAACCGGTCGTTAAAAAAAGAATAGTTTTTACTGGTTGTAATATGAAAGTCTAAAGTGGCTTTCTTATCATTAAAGCTGCTTTTAATTACATAAGTTGATGCATTAAGCTTTTGAATGTTGTCAATCGTAATGTTCTCAATAGGAACATTAAATATGAAGGTTGAGAGTTCCTGATTTTGATTTTGGAAATCAATCTTAACTTGTCCCTTCACTTGTTCGTCTACATCCCTCCATTGAATAAAATGTCCCCTAGATCTGTCGTAAAAATACCCAGTATAACTAGAGATTGCTTTATTAGGTCTGCTCGTTATTTTATTAAAGTCAACTTCCTGATAAAGGAACGGTTCAGGATCATTAGGTATTGAATTAGTAACTAAAACACCTTGCTTAACTTTAACCTTGTTCACACTTCGCACATTCAAACAACCTAAGGAAGTAAAAGACATAATAAACCACAGCTTAACCTGAAAATGATTGTCAAAGGATCGTATCATGCTTATGCTTGAGTTTTAGCAAGAGTAAGATATGATTCTTCTATTTTAGTTGCAATAGTCAAATGTTTTTATAATGTGTACCATAGGCGAGAACTAATAGTGTGAAAAGGTAAGATACTGAAGAACATCAAAACATCAGGAGGAGTCGCTGAGCCAGTTGTTTGGAGAACAACATTTATCCTTAAGTACAAGATTTCCTTTCATAACATCTTGCACAACCCAGCTCTGGAACACCTGGAACAACAGTAGTGCTGCAGATTATGTGTTTGGCAAGCAGGTTGGAAAGGTGAAGGTGGCTCTGCTGGACAAGTTTAGACAACTTACAGTTGATCGTTATTCAGTTTATATCTGCTTTTTTAAAGCAGGCTGTTCAGAAAACAACTTTATCCTTAAGTACAAGGTCACCCTTCGGAAGACCTTGCACAACACAGCACACGAACACCTGGAACAACAGGGGAGGTGAAGATGGCTCTGCTGGACGCTGTTCAGACAACTTACAGTTGATCGTTGATAGGCTTTATCTGCTTTTTCAAAACTTGTCCCGCTCTGCGGGAGCAGGCTGTTCAGAAAACAACTTTTAGCCTTAAGTACAAGGTGTCCTCCGGAGGATCTTGCACAACCCAGCGGAAAAATCAAGCACCGGAACACCTGAAACAACAGCGGGTTTACCGTAAGGGTATAGTTTATTCTTTGACTTTCACCCAATAACAATTATTTTTTACCATCAAACTACTCGTATGTTCAGAATAAAATCGATTATCAAAGCCTGTACAGAATCCCCCAAGTTTGACTACAGGATGATTGCCTGTTTGGCAATGTCGGCTGTTGCTTTTATTGGGTTGTTTTATTTAATCTTCCCAAAGTTCTACTATCGGTATGACTTTGAAAGCCAGCTTATTCTCATCATCTCAATTTCTCTTATTCTTGGTGTACTTCCCAACCTTATTTTCAGCTGGATTGACAACAAAGGGAATTTATATGAACCAGAGAATCACTTTGTTCTTATTATTTTTGCATTGTTAACCTCCATCATTTTTGGTATGATGAGTTATGGCTTGCAAGGCATCATTCCATCTACCTATCTTATTGATACCAACCTAATAAATGAGGAGCAAAAAGCCTTTCAGCAGAGAAACTATCAAAACATGGCGGAGGCAAAAAGGAAGTTGCGGGCAATCGAGACACTTTATGACAAAGCATTCAAGAATAGTCATATGCCGGTTCAGCTCAAAGAAACTGGTTATTCGTTTTTAAATAGCGAGGATGAGACTGTTTACAGTTTTGCCGGAATAGAAATCTTGTTCAAAAAAAAAACGGTGCGCATTGACAGAGGTAACTATCAAACGTTCTACGAGATGGAACTTTCTGAAGGTCCTACAAAAGTGGAAGTTTCAGCAGTGCACCAGATACTAAAGGGGTATCCTTTACCCACAACCAATACTGCTCAAACTATTCTGTCTATTCTTCAACAACGAAAGGCCTGGGAAATTGACGTCCCCATAAAGCAAATTGCGAATGACAGCATAAAAATAGCCAATAAAGTTTTTACCCCTTCTTTGAGCAAGTATATTTATGATGCATTAATGGGTGTTTTGGGAAACAATACTGGTTACTTTAAACCTTTTTCCGTTCATGGAAGAATTGTTGAAATACTCAAAACATTGTTCAAATTCTTTTATGTCGGCTACTTTGTTTCCTTCCTTGTAAAAAGGGTTTCGTTCAAAGATTAGAATCTATCAGAACTCGAACTTGCTCCGCTAATTACATTATAACAGCTTAAAAATTTAATCGATTGGAAGCTTTAATTTGTTTGCACGAAGGCGAAATCGAACGCATGCGCCTTCAATACATGTTAGGCAAGGAGCTCAATAATATAGATGACTGGATAATTAGCATGTAACTGTCACTCCGACGTAGGAAGAGTTCCATGAAGGTAATTAACTCGGATGAGGACACAAGCAAGCATAGTAGTATGACACTTTGTTATGCCGTAATCTTGTGCAGTTGTGCATGCTTTGGTAATGACAGCTCTTATGGAGCCGGTTGTTCAGAGAACAACCTTTATCCTTAAGTACAAGGTCACCCTTCGGAAGCCCTTGCACAACCCAGCAGTGGAACACCTGGAACAACAGGAGATTTAAAGCGAGTATTTTATGGAATACCTGTTTTCGTTTTTTTCTGTGCAAAGCAGAAGGGAAAGGTTAAGGTGCTTTATTAAACATGTATATACAACGTACAGTTGAGTTTGCCTCAGCATTTCCTCGGCTGTTAGCAGAGCTTCTCCCGCTCGGCGGGAACCAGTAAAAAACAACATTTATCCTTAAGTACAAGGTCCTTTCAGATAATCTTGTACAAGCCCAATGCTGAACATCTGGAACAATAGGGAGGAACACCTGGCACAACAGGGCAATTCAGCAGCGGATACTAGTAACAGAACTAGAGCTACCTTTGTTAGCTATAATTATTTTATATGATAATTGAAAAAAAAGAAGAAATACTCACTGAGTTATATAAGAACCGTGAAATAAAATCGATGAGGAAGGACGGTCTTAGTTTGAAGGCAGGTGGAAAGTTTCAGTATTATATGGTTATTGAAAATGAGGTACTCGTCGTTGAGGTCACAGTCGGCGATAGGTATGTGGAGACCTACAAGAAAATTTTTATCCCTAACGTTTCCGACTTCTTCAACTTCTTTGAGCTCTATAAAAAGTTTGCAAATACCAGTTCAAAAGTTTTTAAGTTCAAATCCAATTTACGATTGAATTCTATTGATATCACTATGCTAATTTCCCAAGTAAATCAATTCATTGCTAAGAATGAAGAATATGCCGGCACACATGAGATCAGATACTTTTAGCTGTTCCTTTGTGCTGCCTGGAAGTTGCAGAAATGTTAAAGCCAAGTTGGCAGCTTTAAGGTGGTGGTATTGGACGCTGTGCAAACAACGTACAGCTGATCTTGTTCAGCCTTTCTCGGCTCTTAGCAGAGCCGGTTGTTCAGAGAACAACGTTTATCCTTAAGTACAAGGTCTCGCTGCGCTAAGACCTTGCACAACCCACCACCTCAACACCTGGAACAACAGGGGGACCTTGCACAACCCAGCACCGGAACACCTGGAACAAAATGTTCCTTCTATTTGGTGGTCAACTTTCTTACTAAAGCTTTTTGCAGCTTAGGAATAGCATTGTTGAAGTCATCAGAAGTGTTTATGGGTAAAACATATGAAGACTGAAAATAACTGCCGTCGGAATGTTCTAAACTTAGAGATCCAGTACCAATAAATTCCCCTCCTTTGAATTCCGCATACTTCTCTTTCAGCGTATATTCAAAATCATAGCCATCAATATTAAGTGTTGCCATATCAATTAACTTGAATTTCTAAGGTAATGAATAATACCAGTATTCCTTGAACAACAGCGAACAACATCTATCCTTAATTACAACGTCTCCCTTGGGAAGACCTTGCACAACCCAACACCGGAACACCTGGAACACCTGGAACAACAGGGGTTTGAACGTGCAGGAAAAAGAAATAGCAACAATAAGAACTTTCAGTTCTGGCATCAGGATAATCAAACTTTTGAACTACACGGCTATGAGATGTTGAAGCAGAAGCTATACTACTTGCATGATAATCCAGTAAGAGCTGGTTTAGTTTATGAGCCTTGGCATTACAAGTACAGCAGCGCAGTCGACTATCGTACAGACATGAAAGGTTTACTAGAACTTCAGCTTGTGTAATGCTATTGCCGGACGCAGTCCTGCCATCATGGTAGATTTCAGTCGCCCTTCGGAAGACTGAAACCAACGACAGCGGAACACTTGCGCCAACAGGGAGTACAAGGTCACCCTTCGCAAGACCTTGCAGAACCCAGCAGTGGAACACCTGGAACAACAGGGGAAAACATCTTGCACAACCCAGCAGCGGAACACCTTGAACAACAGGAGATGTTCTTTAAGTGGGTAAATTTGAAGGGGAAATTATTAGAGACTTATTAATTTGGGGTAAAATATCTATTTACATTTAATCAATAAAATTAGAGCCAGTGAGAGACTTCGATGACATATTTGAACTTTTATGTGATGTTACTCAACTTTTGGATAGGCAAGAGGACAGAAGATCAATCAGAATCTTGTCATCTGATGGCTCTTTAAACTGTGTTATAGGAAATGAATACATGCGTAAGGACTGGAAAAAAGGTGAATTACTCGATTTTCCATTGTTTGACCATAGAACCGGTGCGGATTTAAGGCAGGTAAAGAACAATACCGCGTACTTAGCAGGCAAGCTTTTATTGATTAAAGATATAAAGCACGAGTTCAGCTTCAGTGGTGAATTTTACTCTGACACTAAAACATTCATCGTTGACATAGTTCGTAGCTCTTAATGCATTAATGTAGTTTAACTTTGGCAGTCTCTTATGGAAGTTGTCAAAACAGGTGAGTAAAATGTAGATGAGGAAAGAATTTTTTTTAGCTCTCACACCTGAAGGTTTATTAGCTGGACCAAGAGAAGGACATTTAGGGAACAATGATGAGTAGGTGCGTAGGTTAAATGTTCTCTCACTTGTCTTTGTGCAAATAACCTATAGTTGACCTCTGGCTAGCTTTCCTCAGTTCTTGGCAAAGCGGGTTGTTAAAAGAACAGCTTTATCCTTAAGTACAAGGTCACCCTTCGGAAGACCTTGCACAATCCAGCAGCGGAACACCTGGACCAACAGGGGGAACAACATACAGTTGATCGTTGTTTAGCTTATATCTGCTTTTTCAAAGCAGGCTGTTCAGCGACCAGCTTGTCTGCCGACAGGCAGGCTTTTATCCTTAAGTACAAGGTCTCCCTTCATAAGACCTTGCACAACCCCGGCACCGGAACACCTGGAACAACAGGGGATTTCAGTCGCCCTTCGGAAGACTGAAACCAACGACAGCGGAACACCTGCGCCAACGGAAGACTGAAACCAACGACAGCGGAACACTTGCGCCAACAAGTGAACACATGGAAAAACAGGGGAAATAATTTGAATGTTAATATGAGCAACAAGAAGTGGGTTGATTATGAAGAGATGATTTACAAGATTTATCAAGAACTCGAGCCGATTGCTGAGGTAAAAAAGAATGATAGGATCATGGGATATGAGACTATGACAGAAAGAGAGATAGACATCACAGTTAAAACAAAAATTGCTGGTCATGAATTATTAATAATAATTCAGGCGAAGGATTATAGGAGAAAAGCCGACGTGAATGTTGTAGGTACCTTTGCAGCAGTAATTAAAGATGTACGTGCGTCCAAGGGCGTTCTGATTTGTAATAGAGGCTTCAGTAACCATGCAAGAGCATATGCGAAAAATATCGGTGTTAGTTTATGCTCTGCTCATGATGCGACCTATAAAGATTGGCAGACAGAAGTGCAAATTCCAGTCTTGAAAAGAACCATTACAGTTACCTTAACGCTGCAGATCGAAGTCAGAGCTAAAGATACATCTAATCCAATGTTTAAAATGGAGTTGACGAGGGATCAGGTTCAGGCATTCATTGAACAATGGGAAAAAGGGCAAATAGAGACAAAAGTTGGCAAACACTTAATCAGCCTTGATCTAACACATTTGCGAAAAATGTACCGGAATTTCGAGTTTAGAGAGTACTATTTGTTATATGAGGTTCGAGAACGATACCATTCAAAATTTATAGTTCCTGATGTTTACAGAGGTTTGCGCGATTATGTTGATTCGAAATTTACAGCTAGTTTTATAGAAATTAAGGACCCAATAAACTTTTTGAACAACAAAGATTGGAATTATGTCCCTAATCCAGCCGAACTTTCGTTCACCTCAAGCTTCTTAAACGTAGAACTTATAACAATTGATGGTCTAAACTTATCTTTTGGGAAAATAAGCCTCGACAACTAAGCCTTTCTTTTTTCTCTTTTGAGCGAACTAATTTCAGCTTAAGAGCCGGTTACTCAGAGAACCACATCTATTCTTAAGTACAAGGTCTCCCTTCGGAAGACCTTGCTCAACCCAGCACCGGAAAACCTGGAACAACAGGGGACGCAGTCCTGCCATCATGGTTTATTTCAGTCGCCCTTCGGAAGACTGAAACCAACGACAGCGGAACACTTGCGCCAACGGGCAGAACCCACCACCGGAACACCTGGAACAACAGGAAGACCTTGCACAACCCAACACCGGAACACCTGGAACAAAAGGGGGAATACCTTGCACAACCCAGCACCGGAACACCTGGAACAACAGGGGAAAAGGCAGGGAAACAACTCGCCCAACACAGAAGAGGGGAGCAAAGTAATAACTGGTTTTGTCGGCTCTTGCAGAGCCGGCTGTTCGGAGAACAGCGTTTATCCTTAGGTACAAGGTCACCCTTCGGAAGACCTTGCACAACCCGGCACCGGAACACCTGGAAAAACAGGGGGCTATCAAACAGAGGTAGAACACCTGGAACAACATGGGAACACCTGGAGCAACATGGGGCCTATAAATCTATTTCACGCTTCGGTAAACTGCTATCTGATATTTTCAAAATCTGGGATGTACTTGGCTTTTTCCCCCCAAATTCGTGCTTCGCTAAGCCTAATTTGACTAAATATTTGATGTCCTTAAGCTCCTGTTCACCAGCAAAATCAAATCTATACTTTGTTCTAAGAGAATTTACAATACTGAAAAGATAGAATGAGTTTTTATTGATGGAAATGATATACTCTTCAATCTTTTGTTTCCAGCCATTGGGTCTTTTGAAAATCAGCATTAAGGCTTGTTGATGTTTCAGGAGATCGTTCTTCTCATTAGAAAAGTTCTCAAACAGTAAGGGAGCTATCTTCGGGGAGTAAAGTTCATTTTGAAAGTAGCCAACAACGTTTGCTGGCAGAACCTGAATAATTCTGTTTAACCTTTCTTCAAAGGTTTCTCCAAAGTCGCCTTCTAATTCAAATGACGCCCCCTCGAAAGCAGCTCTACCCTTGGTAGCCATTATAGGAGAAAGGGCAAATAACACTTTCGATAGTTGTTCCCAAGATTGATAGATGATTTCTAGTAGTGTCTTTTTAAGAGTGGGACTACAATAGTCGCTGTTACGTAATGCTGTCGAGGATGCCTTGATTTGCTGCATTAAGTTATGTAATGAATATTCTTCAAAGATCTTTTGAATAGATTGGTTGTATGGACGAATTTGATTATAAGATTTATCTAGAAATTGGTCTTTAACAACGTTTGGCAGGTTCGATGTGAGCACATTTTCACCTATTTCTTCCTGAATACCCTCAATTTCCTTTTCGGATGGATTCCATTTTGCATTAGCCAACGGATTTATTGATCCTTTTATGCCCAACTTTTGTTCCACAAGCACTTTTGTATTTGAGATGTCAGCTAACAAAATGTTCAATGCATCGTCTCTATTTCTATCAATGCCTGTATAAAATTCAATTATCTCAGGGTAAGCTGAATACTTTTTCGATTCAAAAATGTAGGTTCTGAATTCTTCGCTGTTGTGCATTCTTTTCGCTCCGAAGTAATAGATCCAAAAAGATGATTTGAATCTGTGAATACCATCATAGAAAATAATGATGTTATTGTTGTTTAAAACCTCAAAAACTATATCTACATCTAGTTCAATAAACTTTTCTTTACAAAATGATTTTAATTCATTGATAAATTCTGTTTTTGTGAATTGATATGTTTCAGATCTGAGTAAGTATTCGCAAAATCTACCCAGAACATACTCGCAGTCTTTTAAATCCGGTCTTGTTTGGTACCTAGGTAATTCCCCAAGGTCAAACAATACAAACAGGATCATTTCTATCATCTTAGTCCGATTTACAGGACTATCCTCAAAATATTTCTCGCAAACCTTCAAAATTGTCATTATGTTGTAAGGTGTACGATGAAGGTTTAATGACTCTAGTTCTGTAGTGACCTTATTTAAAAGAGTGTTTTCTTCTCCCAGCTTCTTCTCTAAATTGTATTGTTTCACTAGGTTCCTTATCTGATGTCTAGGTAGTGCAATTAGATGGAGGGCTTCAAACTCTTTTGTAATCTCTATCTCTTGTTCAGTTACACGGTCGTTTTCTTCATCATTTATGTACAGAGATTCATCGACTGTATTCAAAACAATGATTTTCACGTCAGGATTCGCATCAATAAGATTTTTCAATTTTTTGAAAGAAACTTTGTCTTTGCTTAAAAAGGAATCGAAAACGATGCATTTTACATCTGCATTTTTCTGTCCCAACGATTGTACTTCGTTTTTTACAGCATTATGTATTGTATGGGGTTTTGAATATGAATTGTCTATATAGATCCATAGTTCATTATTGTTCCATGCCTTCTTGACTAAGTAATGGGCTAGTGTTGTCAATCCGAACTGAGCAGGTGCATTTATGATATATGATTTCTCAGAAAGTAGTATTTCTTCAATTAGGACTCTTTGACTAAAGTTTTCATCAGGATTTCGTGATAAATCGCTAGTGCGACTGATAACTGGTTCTATCCAGACTTGTGGCTGTCCATCAAAACTCTTCAATGCATCTTGGAATCTCTTATCGAACATTTTGCACAAGGCCTGTTTATTGATAAGTTCATCTGCATTAGCTGGCTTTTCATTTGTTTTCTTGTATGAATCAATGAAGAATTTGGTTAGATGTTTTCTTAGCTTTTCTTCGAAATTAACGGGTCCATTATAGGAGCCATAGAGACCGAAAGGTTGGATTTTCTTTTTGAATTCCTCTATTTTGACCAATTCAGATATATTCAGGTCGCTCATTAATTGTGGTGGTTGCTCGTTAAAGTAAAAAATTACTTCTACGTTCTTTTTTTCCTGATGACGTTTAAATGCTTCATTAAATTCTTCTTCTGTTCCAGACCCAGCCCTTGGTGTAGGAGTGCCAAACTTTTTATTCATAATACCGATGAAAATCTCAAACTGGCTTCCTATCTGATCAAAAATGATTGTCTGTCCATCCTTATTTTGAATAGATGGTCTTACATCATTTTCCCATCTGAGCGACTCAACTCTAAAGTTGAAGATGTTTCCTAGTCCTGCATTGATTTCTGAAAATATTCTTTCGCATGCATCTCTTTCCTCACCGGTGTCACTTGGTGAAGCGATGAATGCTTTAAAAATTCTTACGTTCATCTTTTTCGCAATTAATTTTAGTTCAATCGTTCCGGTGAATTAGTTGATCTAAGGGGGATTGGATATTCAATTATAGTACGACTTCTTCCGGCGCTAGATAAAAGTAGCACAAGTGTGCGACGCAACGATGCTTAATAGCACAACTACAGCCGGAAACAAAATCAACTATGAACTATGAATGATAAATGATGAATGTAAGGGGCTACCTTCATCATTTATCACTCATCACTCATCATTAATCTCCACTTCGACAAGGTCAGTGTGACAAACACTACGTCGTCACCACACTCACGTCCACATCTTTATTCTCTTCCAACCACTGCACCATGTCATCATTCAATGTAAAGCCTTTCTCCAGCATGTACAGGCCTATCTTCATGTTTTGAGCAGGCTCGTTGATGTTGAACTTGATGGATGTCTTGCCCGGGTTGGCTTTTACGTTGCTGTCAATGAATTCCACAAACTCCCTGCTGATCGCACGGGCATTTACATCTATAATGATCTGCTTGGTCTGCGCGGCTTTCACGCCTTCCAGCAGAGCAATGGAGCTGATCTTGAACTCGTACTGCTCGCTGTTGAAGCGGCTTTTGAATTCGCCCTGTATCTGTATGTTGAGGCCTTTTTCCAGGTAATTCTGGCATCGTACATAGTCGTCGCTCCACAGCATGATCTCGGTCTTGCCGCTAAAGTCTTCAAAGGCAAGGATACCGAAGTTGCGGCCGGTCTTGGTAACACGGTGTTGTGCATCTACCACCAGTCCTGCCAGCTTCCACGTCTTGTTGCGCTTGGGCGATAAGTGCGGCGCTTCCTTTACCTCGTTGAACTCGGCAACAGGGGTGAAGCCGTAGTGCTTTAGTTCGAACTTGAAATGATCAAGCGGGTGACCACTCATATATATACCCGTCACTTCCTTTTCATGATCCAGCTTTTCGGTTAGCGTCCATGGAGCGATTTTAGGCAGTTGCGGTGTAGGAATGTCCATCTGTATCATGTCGCCAAACAGGCTGTTGCTGGTGGTTTGCAACTGTGCCTGGTAGCGCTGTCCAAACTGCACCACGATGTCGAAACCGGTTTGTGTGCTGTCTTTGGCCGTACCGAAATACTGTGCACGGTGGTGCTCAGGCCAGCAGTCGAAGGCGCCGCTATAGGCAAGGGCTTCCAGCGATCGCTTGTTCACGGCACGCAGGTTTACGCGTTTTACCAGGTCGAAGATGCTTTTGTAAGGGCCGTTCTTGCTGCGCTCTTCCAGTATACATTCAATGGCGTTCTCACCCACACCTTTCAGTCCCATCAGTCCAAAACGGATCTCACCTTTCATGTTCACAGCAAAGCCTTTCTGGCTCTCGTTGATATCCGGACCCAACACCGGCAGTCCCATACGCTTACACTCTTCCATAAAGAAGGTGATCT
The DNA here is from genome assembly GCF_017355875.1 of Aridibaculum aurantiacum. NCBI lineage: Bacteria > Pseudomonadati > Bacteroidota > Chitinophagia > Chitinophagales > Chitinophagaceae > Aridibaculum > Aridibaculum aurantiacum. The sequence goes on along the minus strand of NZ_JAFEWC010000001.1, from coordinate 2,707,381 downwards.
TTTCAATGGCACCGGCATGGTTGAGTACGCCGGCCATGTATTCGCTAGGGTAGTGGGCCTTCAGGTAAGCGGTCTGGTAGGCCACAAAGGCATAACAGGTAGAGTGCGATTTGTTGAACGCGTATTGCGCAAAGGCTTCCCAGTCGGTCCAGATCTTTTCGAGTTTGTCCTTAGGGTGACCTTTCTTGGTAGCGCCTTCGATGAACTGCGTCTTCATCTTGTTCAGTACGGCGATCTGCTTTTTACCCATCGCCTTACGCAGTACGTCGGCGTCACCCTTACTAAAGCCTGCCAATTTCTGGCTCAGTAGCATCACCTGCTCCTGGTATACCGTGATACCATAGGTCTCTTCCAGGTATTCGGCCATGTCGGGAAGATCGTAGGTGATCTCCTGGCGGCCGTGCTTGCGCTCTACATAGTCGGGGATGTAAGCCATTGGGCCGGGACGGTACAGGGCGTTCATCGCGATCAGGTCGGCAAACTTGTCGGGCTTCAGGTCGCGGAGGTGCTTCTGCATTCCCGGGCTCTCAAACTGGAACGTACCGTTGGTTTCGCCGTTCTGGTATAGCTGGTAGGTCTTCTCATCGTCCAGCGGTATCTCGTCTATCTCTATGTCTACGCCATGGTTTTGCTTGATGAGCTCCAGCGCAGTCTTGATGATTGAAAGGGTCTTCAACCCCAGGAAGTCCATCTTGATTACACCAGAGTCCTCAATGATGCTACCCTGGAACTGGGTTACCAATAGATCGGAATCCTTGGAGGTAGCCACTGGGATGATGTTCTTTAGGTCGTCGGGGGCAATGATGATACCGGCAGCGTGGAGACCGGTGTTGCGGACAGAACCTTCCAGCCGGGCTGCTTCTTTTAGCACCTGTGCCTGCAGGTCGTAGCCTTTATATATTTCGCGTAGGCGCTTTACATTTTCCAGGTCTTCGGGAGCAAGGTCTTCTTTCTCTTCCAGGCTCTTTTCGCCGTCCTTTTTGGTGAGCGGCGCAAACAACATACGGTTGAGGTTGGTGCCCGGCTTATCGGGTACCAGCTTCGCCAGCATATTACTTTCTGCCAGCGGAAGATCCAGCACACGAGCCACGTCCTTGATACTCATCTTGGCGGCCATAGTACCAAAGGTGACGATCTGCGCCACCTGGTTCTTGCCGTATTTGTCTACCACATAGTCGATCACCTTCTGGCGGCCTTCATCGTCGAAGTCCGTATCGATATCCGGCATGCTTTTACGATCCGGGTTCAGGAAACGCTCAAACAGGAGGTTATACTTAATGGGGTCGATATTGGTGATGCCGATACAATAGGCCACAGCAGATCCCGCAGCCGATCCACGACCGGGGCCAACAAACACGCCCAGCTCACGACCGGCACGGATGAAGTCGGATACGATGAGGAAGTAACCGGCAAATCCCATCGTCTTGATGGTGAACAGCTCAAAGTCGAGGCGTTCACGGATGTCTTCGGTGATCTCGCTATAGCGTTTGCGGGCACCTTCGTAGGTCAGGTAGTGTAAATATTCCCACTGGTTCAGGTTGCCATCGTCGTGCTTCTGGAATTCCTTTGGAATAGGGAAGTTAGGGAGGAGGATGTCCTTCTTCAGGTTCAGCAGTTCTATCTTATCTACAATGGCATTGGTGTTGTCGATGGCCTGCGGAATGTCTTTGAACAGCTCGGTCATCTCGGCTGTCTTCTTAAAGTAGAACTGGTCGTTAGGGAACTTAAAGCGTCGGTTCTTCACCTGCAGCTCATCGTTCACAAAATCGTCAAAGCCGGGTGTGCTTTGTTTTTCACCGGTGTTGATACACAACAGGATGTCGTGTGCATTGTAATCGTCCTGGTCGGTATAGTGACTGTCGTTGCTGGCGATCACCGGTACGTTGTACTTCACCGCCCAGCGAAGCAGCACTTCGTTTACCTGGTTTTGTTCCTTCATGCCATGGCGCTGGATCTCGATATAGTAGTCCTCGCCAAACATGTCCAGCCACCACTTGAATTCTTTTTCCGCCGCATCTTCGCTGTCGTTCATGATCAGTTGCGGCACATAGGCACCCAGGCAACAGGTAGTTGCGATCAGTCCTTCGTGGTATTTTTCGATCAGTTCTTTATCGATACGCGGGTACTTGCTGTACATCCCTTCCTGGTAGCCCAGCGAAGTCAGCTTTAGCAGGTTCTCGTAGCCCTGTTTATTCTTGGCAAGGAACACCTGGTGGTAGCGGTTATCTTTCTGCTCCTTGGTAAACGTCTTCTTATGACGATCTTCCACCACGTAAAACTCGCAGCCAACCACCGGCTTTACCTTAGGTTTGCCGTTCTCGTCCACGTTCTTATACGCCTCGGCCACAAATTCAAACGCGCCAAACATATTACCGTGATCGGTAATTGCCAGCGCCGGCATATTGTCGGCTATTGCTTTTTTATATAATCCTTTGATAGAAGCCGCTCCGTCGAGCAGGGAGAACTGGGTATGAACGTGTAAGTGAGAAAACTGCATATTAAGTCAAAAGTAAAAAGTCAAAAGTCAAGATGAATGCAAAATGAACCACAAAGACACCAAGGCTCTAAGTTTCACCAAGACTTCTTTGTGCCTCTTTGTGTCCTGCGTGCCTTCGTGGTTCAAAAACGTGCAAAATGCAACTTCTCCCACCGAAAACGAAAAAGAGAAATGCACATAAGTTGAGAAGAAGAAGGAGGGATTGTGGTACAGGCATTTACGCGCTATTAGACTTTACTTGCGCCTGCCCCGTTCGAAGCTTTAGCGGAGGCGGGGTCGCACACTTATACAGGTAGTTCTTTCTGCAGCTTGTTTTTGAACCACTAACGGCACAGCGGCTCTTACCGTTCATAACGTCCTACTGCGTAATGTTGAAAGTGGCCGTTAGTGCTTTAAGAGAATCCGTTCTAATCCTTCCAATCCGCGTCATCCGCGTTCCACAAACGTTGTGCTTCGTAGTGCCGGAAGTGTCGTCAGTGCCTGCCTGCCGGTAGGCAGGGTTCCAATCTTCGTGTTTCTTGGTGTCCTTCGTGCCTTAATGGTTCCATGATGCAGATCTACTTATGCACCCAGAGAAAAAGTTGATGCTGGAACTACTAAGGCCTGATATCAGGAAGCTTTCTTCGTGCCTCTTTGACTCCTTCCGGGCCTCTAGTTTTCAATCAAAAGGGGTGCAGTAATGCATCATGTAAAGTTCATAATATTCCAGATGACGCAATAGTAACAGAACTAGCGTGTAGAACATTCTCTTTATCACAAGATGTAAGTTTAAACAACAGGGTAAAAGAGTATTACATCTTATAGAAAAAAATTTTTTTGCTACTATTTGATATTGTGAAAACATTAACTATTTTGTTCTTCCTCCCAATAAAGATTTTAAAATCCTTCCTCTGATTTTCCTCCTCTGCTAGCTTAGAAAAGTACACCCTTTCTACACCATCAAAACACTGTCATATGAGAAATGCAAACTCCCCTTTGCACTGCAATGTCGTGTACTTTTTCTTCTGGTATTTTTCCTCGGGATGATGATAGATTGTAATTGTTACCATCACCAATTTCCCAATCATTCAAATTATAGATTATGTCAACCTTGCAAAATTTCTTCTCATTGATATCACTTCTGATATTTTTTTCTTTTTCATCCCATTTATCTGCACAAACATCAAATAAAGATATTGCAATCATCAAAAGTTGGACTGGCCTGATAGAAGCTGGGACTGAATGTGAAGTTTACTACTCATTTGTACAATGTGGTAATGAGAAAATAGTATTATTAAAATTTTATAATGAAGTACCCTTTCAACAAAACATCAAAGTCAAGGTAACCGTGAAATATTCTGGATATAGAGTTACTGAGGCTAAAACAGTCTCCATTAATCCAAACCAAACAATAGTAGGTGCCTGCAACTCAACTGATGAAAACTTATTTATTAAACTACCGACGCCTATTTGGGATTTTGATAAAACCACAATAGAAGTTATTTCATTAGAAACAAAGAATTAAAAAAACTAAAACTAACTGTATGTACTATAAATACTTAATTACAGCTGCACTCTCTTTGTGTGTGTCAATCTGTTCTTACGCACAATGCGGTGCACCAGTCATAGATAATTTTTCTCCTTTGTCTGCGGCAACAGGTACAATTATAACTATCAACGGTAGTAATTTTAATACAACAGCTGTAAACAATATAATTTATTTTGGAGCAGCTAAAGCTACGGCCACAACCGCAACTACAACACAATTGACAGTAAAAGTACCGTTGGGTGCAACTTTTAATTATCTCACAGTGACTAATGCTGTTTGTAATCTAACAAGTTATTCAACTGAATTTTTCAGCCCAATTAGTGTTTGCCCCGGTACCTTCAGTGCTTCTACTGTGGATGCTCGTATAGATTATACTTCGCCTGACCCTACTTATGGTCCCTACGCAATTCTTTTTGGAGATTTCGATTTAGATGGAAAAACAGATGTTGTTTATCCAACAGCTTTCACCACAGTCGCTCCAATTGTAATCGCAAGGAATCAAAGCGTACCAGGTCTTATTGATTTGTCATCAAATATTGTAATAGGTGGAGGAGTAGGTGCAGCACAGGCTCGAAATATGGCAATTGCAGATATAGATTTAGATGGCAAATTAGATCTTATTAGTGTCGATGGTGGTAGCTCACTTAGAATCTACAGGAATATATCTTCTGGACCCGGAAATTTTGCCTTTGCATCACCGGTTGTTTACAGTACTAACTCTAATTGCTACCAGGTTGCTTCCAACGATATTGATGGGGATGGTAAACCTGACCTTGCGGTTGGACACTTTGGTAGCAATGATGCTGCAGTTTACAGAAATACATCTGTTCCTGGCACAATTTCATTTGCAGCTAAGCAAGATTTCAACTCTCCAGGGTATTCAATAGCATTATCAGATGTAGATGGTGACCATAAAGTCGATTTATTATCTGGTGGAAATAATGGGCTATATGCTAGCAGAAATACATCCACGATTGGAACTATAAGCTTTGCCGGAGCTTCATTTACATCTGGTGGTGGAGGTTATAGAATAGCTGTAGGTGATTTAAATTCTGATGGAAAAAATGATGTAGCTTTTTCTGCAGGGAACGTTGGAATTTTCAGAAATACCAGTTCTGGTGGAAATATATCATTCATTTATTCAACTATTAATACAGCAAACTTAGGATCTCAACGAGTGGCTATAAGCGATGTAAATGGTGATGGAAGACCTGATATCATGGCTTGCAATACCGGAACTCCTCAGGTGGCTGTAGCACTTAATACAACAACTACCAGCGGCGGAGCAATCACCTTTGGAGCGACACCTGTACAGCTTACCGGAACTGGCTGCCAGTATGCGTTAGGAACTGCCGATATAGATGGTGATGGAAATAACGATGTGCTTGCAGGCGACTGGTGTCAAAACAGAAAGTTAAGTGTATTTAGAAATAATGTACTAGGATTAATACCTGTAACAAGTTCAGTTTCTCCAACAACAGGATTGGTTTGTAATAGTACAATCACAATAGATTATTTTGCTCAGTGTGCGGGGGCAAATCCTGGTAATGTTTATACTGCCCAACTTAGTGATGCCAATGGTAGTTTTGCTGTGCCGGTTAATATTGGTTCTGTGACATCATCTGTATCAGGTAGTATAGTTGGAACAATACCATCTTGTATTGCTACAGGAACTGGTTATAAAGTTAGAGTGGTTGGTTCTGATCCTGCTGTAACAGGAACTATATCAACAAGCAGTCTAAGTATCAATTGTCAGACAATTTCTCCTGCATCTATAGCTACTTCATCTATTACACCTACTTCTTACTGTGATGGGGCTTCATTATCAGTTCCATTTATTGCTTCTGGTACTTTTGGAGCTTGTGAAGAAAATACCTTCACAGCACAGTTAAGTGATGCAGGTGGCAGCTTTGCAAGTCCAATAAATATTGGATCAGTTATTTCGACCACCTCAGGTTCAATTAATGCTATTATTCCGCCTAACACACCAGCTGGTAACTCCTATAGGATACGGGTTGTAAGCAATCAACCAAGTATTGTTGGCACAAACAATGGTAGTGATATAACTATTTTGAATAATTGCAATATTGCACCAATAGCAGTATGTAAGCCACTTTCCATTTCTGCTGATGATAATTGTCAGGGAACTGCAATTGCCAATGCTTTTGATGATGGTTCAAGTGATCCTGATGGTGATCCATTGTCCTTCTCAATTTCTCCTGCAGGACCTTATGCAATCGGTACAACCAATGTCACTTTAACCGTGGCGGATAACAGAGGTGGAGTTAGTACATGTACAACAACCGTTACTGTTATTGATAATACCCCACCTGTAATTACCTGTCCTCAACCTATTTCAGTAAATAGTGATCCCAGTATGTGTGGTAAAATTGTAAATTATTCTTTACCGACAGTAATCGATAATTGTTCTGGTAGTGGATCTGAAGTAGAAACATTCAGTTATATTGGTGCTGCAACAACTTGGACAGTTCCTCCTGGTGTTACATCAGTTACTATCACTGCAAAAGGATCGCAAGGTGGTAATTCAAAAACATTTACAAGTGGAAATAATATTGGCGGTAAGGGTGCTATTATGAAAGGGAAGTTTAATGTTAATCCTGGTCAAATTTTAACCATTGTTGTTGGTGGTCAGCCTACAAGTTCAATAAGAAATATAGGCGCTGGTGGAGGCGGAGGAACTGGAGTTTTGCTTAATTCCACACCACTAATTATTGCAGGTGGAGGCGGGGGGGCTTCTGTTAACTTCAACGGAATCGATGCTTCAACAAATAATGACGGCGTAGGTTCTTCTGGTACTGCAGGAACCAATGGTGCTGGTGGTCAAAAAGGATACTATGCGGGCGATTGTGGCTTTGCTGGAGGTGGTGGTGGACTGGTTGGAGATGGATATGGCGGAAATGGAAGCTGGGATGGCGGCTTACAACCTGGTGTGTTAGCTATGTATGGTGGTGGAAAATCATGGGCGAATGGAGGTGCTGGTGGGGAGCTTGGTGGATGTCCATGGAATGATCATAAGAACATTGGAGGCTTTGGTTGCGGAGGTGGTGGCAGCAGCACACACGCTGGTGGCGGTGGAGGAGGTTATAGTGGTGGTGGTGGTGGTCAATACCGTTACTTCGATAATAATCAGCCTCTTTGGTCTCCTGGCGGAGGCGGTGGCTCTTATAATGATGGAGTAGATCAAGAGAACTCAATTGGGCATATTGGTAATGGTGAAGTCAATATAAGTTGGAGTACTAATATTATTGATTTGAAACAAGTCCAAGGTTTACCATCCGGTTCCTTATTTCCTATTGGTACTACAACCAATACCTTCGAAGCAACCGATGCTGCTGGCAATAAGTCCACCTGTAGTTTCAATGTGACAGTAACTGATAACGAGCCGCCAACAGTAGTGACCCAAAACATTACAGTACAACTCGATGCAACCGGTCAGGCTATCATCACGCCTTCTCAGGTTGATGACGGTTCTTCAGATGCATGTGGTATTCAATCAATGAGCCTAAGCAAAACAAGCTTTGACTGTTCCAATGTTGGTGCAAATACTGTAACACTGACTGTTACAGACGCGAATGGAAATCCTGCAAGTGCAACAGCCGTAGTGACGGTAGAGGACAACGTAGCACCAACTGTTGTGACCCAAGCAATCACCGTACAACTGGATGCATCAGGTCAAGCTACCATCACGCCTTCTCAGGTTGATAATGGTTCTTCAGATGCTTGCGGTATTCAATCTATGAGCCTAAGCAAAACCAGCTTTGACTGCTCCAATGTAGGTGCTAATACTGTAACACTGACTGTAACAGACGTAAATGGTAATCCTGGTAGTGCAACAGCTGTAGTTACAGTAGAAGACAAAGTGAAGCCAACAGTTCTTTCGAAAAATATCACGGTGAACCTGGCTAATGGAAATGTTACCATCACACCGGCACAAGTTGATAATGGTTCACATGATGCCTGTGGAATTCAAAGCATGAGTTTGGATAAAACGAGCTTTAATTGTACACAGATTGGTAATCATACTGTAACTCTTACTGTTATTGACCAAAATGGTAACACAAGCAGTGCGACTGCTACTGTTACGGTTGTAGGTGTTATTCCAAGCCCATCTATTACTGTTTCAAGAACAGATAATACTTACACCGGACCTGGAACAGATAAAACCATCTTCCTGGGTTATGGCGCACAAAGCTTGAACCTGGCTGCTTCTGACGCTTCTGTTCCTGCTTCCAGCACCTATTCCTGGAGTCCTTCAAGCTTCTTAAGTGCAAGTACCGGATCTTCAACAGTATACAGCCCAGATGCGACAGCTGTAGGTACAAGTCCAAACACTATCACATTAACTGCAACGAATCAATATGGCTGTACCAACACCACAAATGTTGCTATAACAGTTGTTGATGCCCGTTGTCAAACAGGCAAAGTGTTGGTATGCAAGAGCCCAACTCAAACAAACCCAAAAGCACAGGAAGTATGTGTTAGCCCGAATGCAGTACCCGCACTACTTGCTCAGGGGGGTCAGTTAGGTGCTTGTTCTAATTATCAGCCTTCATTTACAAAATCAGCAAATAGTACTGTCAATCAGCAACTAGCAGAAGGTTTAAGTCAAATGCAGGTTCAAGCACTTCCAAATCCATCAAACGGTGAGTTCATTGTTAGGATAGGAAAAACTAAAGCTTTGAATGCTGAAATATTGATCTTGAACGGTAGTGGAAGTGTTATCGAGAGGAGAAAAATTTTGGTTGAGAACGCCGGTACAAATGTTAGGTTCAATTTGCGTAACCATTCAAAAGGTGTATACCTTGTAAAAGTGGTAACGGAAGAAGGAGTTGAAACAGTCAAAGTTGTTATTCAATAACAACCATAATTGTTCAACTACAAACAAAGGCTGCTTGTGCAGCCTTTGTTTTTTTATGTTCTATAAAACAGGATGAAGGTTTGTGCAGCAAAGAAATCAAAGCACATTTCTAGCCTTGCAATCGATCTAACTGTACACGACAGTATCTGCTGGAGAGTTTGTAGCTCATTTGACCTGTTTTTATTCATGGCGATACTGAACGCTCCTAGTCATGTGGATTTATGTATGGGTATTTCCCGGAGCTTTGAGTTTGTTTTTTATCATTAACGGAACAACAACACCTGCGGGTCACCGCGTTGTGTTACTCCGTCCCGCCGTTTCTCTGTGCCTGCCTGCCGGTAGGCAGGGTTCAAACTCCACTTTAATCCTTCCAATCCGCGTCATCCGCGTTCCCCAACGTTGTGCCTCGTTGTGCCGTCGCTGTCGTCAGTGGTTCCTCCCTTAGTGCCCCTTCGTGTCCTTCGTGCCTTCGTAGTTCAAAATTTTGCGTTCCTTTCCGCCTTAGCGCCTTCGCGGCAAATCCAGCACCAGTACATGTGAACCATCATATAACGCATTTTCTTCTTTCTTCAACTGATTGTGCACAGATTAAAGACCCCTTAAAAGTTATTCAATGTCATGCTCTTTCCCAATATGAAACCCTTTCTTTGCGTTCATCTACGATGAATATAAAACAATTATCATATTGCCTGCTGCTACTGGTTATGCTCTCTTCCTGCAAACAGTTCAAAGCCATTACTGCATCCGATAACTCTGTTGCTTCATCCAAACCTTCCAAACGCAGTGGTCAGCGTGGCGTTAAATTCTTAGAGGATATCTCCGTAACCCACGGTCAAACCTCCACTACCAAAGTAACTACAGGTCCAGTCGCTCCAAGATCAACTACCAACTCAAGACTTTCCAATACACCACCTTCAGGTGATATAGAACGTGCAGACTGGCTGCAACTGAAGTATGCCATTATGCTCGACGCTAACGTCGAAAAGCTCAACAATGTGAGCATGCTCAAGACCATTGATGAATGGTGGGGCACTCGTTATTGCATGGGTGGCAGTACCAAGAGTTGTATCGATTGTTCGGCATTTACCCAAACTGTAATGCAGAGCGTGTACAACCTGAACATTCCGCGCACTGCGCAAGAGCAGTTCAACTACACTGAACGCATCAACCTTGAAGATCTGAACGAAGGCGACCTCGTTTTCTTCCAAACCTCTGGCCGCAGCATATCGCATGTAGGCGTATATCTCCTCAACAACAAGTTCGTTCACGCAGCCACCTCCGGCGGAGTAATGGTTTCTGACCTGAACGACTCTTACTGGCAGCCACGCTTCAAAGGCGCCGGCAGGGTAAGAGATGGAAAGATGGCGATGAAGCCGTAGTTCATCATTCCATTCCAGATGTTTTTTTTTCATCTTGTTGTAGGAACTTCAGCAAATGCTGATTTACAATCCACCTACAAGTCACTACACGAAATTCTTTCAAAGAATCCTAAGGTTTCTTCTTCTTTTTTCTATTCCTGTTTTATACTTTCTCCTGTTTCCCCAGGAGAATTCTGGTAGTTACCATTTACTACTGTGGATACTTTTTCTAATGAAGATATTGAATGAGATCAGTTTTAAAAGAGTATTGGAAGTTCGTTTTAAACCGGAAGAGAGAAAGATCATTTTTACTATAAGAACTTTATTTTCTGACCAACTACAAAAAGTATACTCCCTTGACGACTTGCGCCTGGAGGTAGTTGAAAGTAAACCTGTCATCTTCGGCTTATCTCAACCCGTAGCACTTTACTTCCTGCGAAACAGGAAGGAAGTATGCGAGCTAACTAATAGTAAAGATGGTTTCTCCAATGAACAATTACAGGAAATATATAAAACCGCTGAAACCTTATCGCTGCCGGTTAAGAAGGTGTAAGTGGTTCGTTTTAGAGAAACTCGAAAAGCTACGTGAAAGGAAAATTACCATCTCTGCGTTACGTCCCCTGTGGTCCTTCTCCGCATTTCTCTTTGGTTATTTCATTGTGAACATTTGCCCGCACCCATAACCCCGCCAAACAAAACAGCCTCCACAAATGCAGAGGCTGTTAAAAATCACATCAAATCATTTACTGTTTCAAGAGTTTCTCCGAATGAACAGTGTCATTGGTCACAACCTGCACGGTGTAGACACCGCTGGCTAACATAGACACATCAGCAGTTACCACTCCCGTAATCAACGAGATTGTCCGGTTGTACACTACCTTACCATCAGGTGCCAGTATCCTCAGCTGCGCATTGTTGATCTTATCACCATCATTCACGATCCTGATAAAATCTTTCGCAGGGTTTGGCTGCACCCGTATAGATGATCCTTTCTGGCTGATCCTGATCGTCCGCACGGGCGACAACGTGCTGCGTCCATCCACGTCCACCTGCTTCAACCTGTAGTGGATGACAGTATTGTACGGCAAATCTTTATCAGTGAAGCTGTAGTCACTACCAGTAGTGGCGTTACCCGTAGTGGCAATTGTGCCAACCTTACTGAAGTTATTGCTGTTGCCAATGCTGCGCTCTATGTCAAAAGACCGGCTGTTCACCTCGGTCAGTGTTTTCCAACTCAGCAATGCGTCATTGCGGTTGATCGCTCTCACATTGAATTCTCTCAACGCCACCGGCAGTACCACGTTTTGTATGGTGAAATCAGCATTGGAAATATCGAAGAAGATACTCTCAGCCGACTCTACCAGTAGCCGCACGGTAGCGTTACTTGGTAGGGAAGTTGGGACGGTGATCTGCTCCACCCCGTCGTTTGGTGTGTTCTCAAGTATGGAAATAGGGTAAGTGAAGCCGCCGTCCAACGAGAGCTTGATATTTACATTAGGCGAATTATAAGGAGCTACATTGGTAGCAGCATTGTTCCATGTAATAGTTTGTACTGAACCCGCCTGCCATGTTTCGCCACCATTTGGCGAGGTAACAGCAAACGGCGTTGCACCGGCCACAAAAATCCTGAAGGTATCGGTAAAGCCGGTAACACATCCTTCACCACCGGTTGCTATACCGCCGCCCCCTGTGCGGTTGTCTCGTACCGTCAGGCGAAACTTCATCTCCCTTGGCACCAGCGGCAGGTTTTCGCCTTTGATGCCATTCATTTCCGAAGGTGGATTGATAGGATAATTAGCCACGATAGCACGTATATCCGGGAAAATGCGGCTGCCGCTCAGCTTGGGTACACGAGAACGGAAAATAGGCTCTGTTGGAGTAGCAGGGCCAGCCAGCAAGCCGCCGCCATTTCCCCTGTCCATTTGCTCCCAGCTATAGGTAAGCACATCACCGTCGGCGTCCGTTGCAGTGCCTGTTAGTACAAACGGCGTAGATGGCGGAATGACAGCATTATTATTAAACATGGCCGTTATCACAGGCGGCGTATTACCGGTATTGATCCGCTGCTGGCAGTTCTGCGTGCGCAGGTAGTTAATCATTTCGTCATAGCTGATCGTGTGGAAGTGCGGGTCGCTGTTGGGTTGTGTATTATCCACGGTTGTACAAATGCCTGCATAACCTTGAATGGTAGTACCGCTGCCCGGCTCTACCGCGGTGCCTTGCGGACCAGGATTGGCATTGAGTAAACAGGTAGGAAAAACAGCGTTGAATGTATGGTTGCCGCCAAACTGGTGCCCCATTTCGTGTGCTACATAATCAATGTCGAAAGGATCGCCAGTGGGATTGCTGAGACCGGTAACGCCACGGGCCTTCACATTGTCGCGACAAACCACACCTAGTCCTGCAATACCGCCTGCACCAGTACTGAACGTATGGCCGATGTCGTAGTTGGCAGCACCTATCCGCGTGGTGATGTTGGACTGGCTTTCTCCCAGCAATGTCACGCCGTCGGAGTTGCCCATGTAAGGATCAGGATTAGCAGGATCGTTGTTGTATACGATTTCAATGTTGTTGGCGATCAACACCAGCCTTACAGCCAGTTCGCTTTCGTACACACCCGTTACCCGGTTCATGGTAGTCACGATACGCGCCAGCACCTGTTGCTTTGTTGGTTGTTGTATGCCTGTTGCCGCAACGGCATATTCGTCCGTGTTAGAAACGGCTGCGCGGTACACCCATAGTTCATTTCCCCGACACGGCGCGGCTGCATTGGAGCGCAGGTGCGCCTCATCACCGGGTGTTATATCAAGACCTTGTTCCTGGTAGGAGCCGCGTTTTGCAAAGTCTCTTTTGTAGTAGCTGATATAATGTTCCTTGTCGTTCCTTGCATAAGGATCTATGAACACTGTACCATGTGGTGACAAGATCATCCCGTGAAAGCCATAGTACGGGCTCCAGTCGAGGCGGATGGTAGCTGCCGGGTCGTCGATGCCTTGCCCGGCGTAGGTTCGGATCTCGGGCACTCTCTGCTCAAGACCCGGCTCCATAATACTGGAAACAGCCACGCGAAAGCGCTGTAGCGAACCATCGGGCATTGGGATAGGCAGGATGTTGTTGTTGCCGGTACGCGCTTCATGTGTAAATTCTTTTGGTGCAGCATGAAGCACTTGCATAAGCTGTCGCTCGTTAAGTGCAAACAGGCCGTACTTCTTGGGAATGATCTGTCTTTCGCCGGCAGACCTGAGGGAGGCCTCATTTGTTTCCCTCCACACCTGTGCAGTCACATGTTGAACTGCCGTAATAATAAAAAGCAAAAACGTAAATACTCTTTGCATACGGATTGATTTAAGTGAAGAATAGGTGACTGTTCTTTAGAGGGATAGGGTGCTGGTAATTCGGTACCGAAACGAAGAATAATGGATTTAAAAGACGCGCTATTGGCTTCTACTGTAATAAGTGAAAAATTCTGCTGTTGATTAAGATCCGATCTGGTGTATACGGCTTGGAAATGTTCTGATCTAACGCTTGTTTAGCTGGTTGTAGCCCTACTAGCTACCCCTGCCATGCCAAAACTGTGCCCATTTGTTAAGAAAATGTTACCGGTTAAGAAGTTGTTATCGACAGAAAAAGTCAGGTAAAATTAATTGTACAGTTTCGCTTGTTTCTTTCTAATGTCTTTATTCCTTACTATTTGATATTTTAAAATTGATTTATATATTGTTGCTCCAACCCAAAGTTTAATACCTTCTTCGTCTGGTCCATATTCTATAAAAATGATCTTAGGGTCTTTGTTAATTGTAATTAGATCACGAATTATCTGCCATATGCTTCTTCTCATTCTGTTCTTACAATGGAGACATTTGTTATCTGTCATGAACCATAGCCCTCCCGAGTTATGCAACTACTCCTTTATACTAATTCATAACAAATAAACTAATTGCATGAAAAAATTAATATCTACGATTGTTATTGCCGCTTTTTTTGCTTTTGGCACTTCTCCGGTAAATTCACAAACAGTGGTATCTGAAAGTGATGTTACCAGGCAGACCGAAAATACCCCGCCTACAGACAACTGGGTGTTATACACCAGGGCAGGAACACCACCTACAGCCGGTGCTTTTGTAGAGGGACCCGGAGATCCACCTTTAGGTTGTGGTACTTTCAAAATGACAACTGTAACCAGTTCTGAAAAAGTGTATTTATTCAATTTTGAACATGTTGGTACAGCTCTCTCAGATATCAGGGAAATTTCTTATTCAACCTTTCGAACTGCTGGTGCGGGACAGCAGGTTGCTGCATTAAACCTGGTAGTGGATTACAATGGTCCAAATGTAGATGGAGGATTTACAACCTTGGTATTTGAACCTGTTTATAATACATACCAGGGATCAGTAGTTGATAACATGTGGCAAAGTTGGGATGCATATGATGGCGGCAACGCCAGGTGGTGGTCATCACAGAATATACCAGGCGTTTGTCGAAGTTCCTGTTTTGTAACATGGAACCACATATTAGCCAACAACCCGGATGCAGTTATTTTAGGGGGTGTTGGTGTTAACCAGGGATCCGGCAATCCAGGACTAATTAGTGCTGTTGATAACTTTAATTTTAACGGAACCACCTATAATTTCGAACCTTCTGCAGATTCCGATGGCGACGGTTTAGGTGATGCATGTGATACATGCCCTAACGACCCGGGCAACGACTCCGATGGCGATGGCATTTGTGATGATATTGATAATTGTCCAGGCACAGCTAACCCTGGTCAGGAAGACGCAGACGGTGATGGCATAGGTGATGCCTGTGATAATTGTCCAACCGTCTCAAATCCGAATCAGGTTGATGCTGATGGAGATGGTATCGGTGATGTATGCGATGACAGCGATGGTGATGGCGTACCCGATGCTTACGATTGCGCATCGAATGATAAAAAGAATAACAAGTGGATGGTATGTCACAATGGCCAGACCTTGTGCGTAGCTAAAAGTGCAGTGGATGCCCACCTGAAACATGGTGATGTTTTAGGTCCTTGCGGTTATAACGCCAGAAGCAGCAAGCCAGTATTATCCCTGGTTGAAGAGCTATCTACCAAACCCTCCGTTTACCCATCACCAACTCGTGGTGAAGTAAACATCCAGCTTCCAATCTTGAAATCAGCAAAAGCAGAAATTGTGATTATGAGCTCCAACGGAAAAGTTGTAGATCGTAGGGCGGTGAAAGCAACTGGCCAGATCGAACGCTTCGACCTTCGCAAGAATGGTGCAGGTATGTATTTCATCCGCATCGTTTCTGAAGAAGGAGTAGAAAACCTGAAGGTGATCGTTCAGCGATGATTTTCGAATAGTTATTCATTAAAAAAATAGAGGGCACTTAAGGTGCTCTCTTTTGCTTTTATGAAACTTTCACAACAGCTTTTCTGGGGAGCCTCGCCGTATGCAGCGTGTGTAGCTTGAAATGATGATACCTGACTTCTACTTCTTCGGCATTCACCTCTACTACAGTCATGGGATTATTGAGCGGGATGTCGGGGAAGTTTTGCTTTAAGCTTGGTCGGAGCATAACTATGTCCATAGGCCTGATGATCCGTTTCTTCCTGCGCTTCTGGTTTCTTTTACTGATTATAATAAGTAAGGCAATGAGTGCTATAACAGCAATCACTGAAAGAAGGAGTTTTATGGCAAATGCATTCATAGATCGTCAGGTGGCAAGCAGGCAACGCAAGATTGCGTAATATCCATCAACTGCACAATAATTCAGTATTTTTTTTCTATTTAGTTCTGTTAATGCAAAAAGAAGGCCCATGGTACAACACCATGAGCCTTCAAATGTTTATTTATCACTTTCCAAGTTAGATCATCCTCACACCTCGAACCTAACACCTCTTCAACTACACCGCTACATTAAAATCTCTAAGTGCATCATTCAGGCTGGTCTTCAGGTCGGTACTTGCTTTACGTTGTCCGATGATCAGCGCACAGCTCACATTGTATTCGCCTGCAGGGAATTTCTTGATATAGCTACCAGGAATAACAACACTTCTTGCAGGTACACGTCCTTTATATTCTACCGGTTCGCTGCCGCTTACGTCAATGATCTTGGTCGATTGTGTAAGAACCACATTTGCACCTAGCACCACCTCTTTCTCCAGGTGAACGCCTTCTACCACAATGCTGCGGCTTCCCAGGAAGCAACCATCTTCTACTATTACCGGACTTGCTTGTAGTGGCTCCAGCACACCACCTATTCCTACACCACCACTAAGGTGAACATCCTTGCCAATCTGCGCACAACTACCTACAGTAGCCCATGTATCTACCATGGTTCCTTCATCTACATAAGCACCAATGTTTACATAGCTGGGCATCATTACCACGTTCTTTGCCAGGTAAGCACCATAACGTGCAACAGCATGCGGAACGGCACGTACACCCAATTCCTTGTAGTTGCTCTTCAGCTTCATTTTATCGTAAAACTCAAACGGAGGAAGTGTGAACGTCTCCATCTGCTGAATACCGAAGTACATGAGAATTGCCTGTTTCACCCATTCGTTTGTTACCCATCCATTTTCTGAAGGTGAGGCAACACGCAGCCTTCCTTTATCTACTTCTTCTATCACATCGCGTACTGCCTGCGCGTATTTCTCATCTTTCAGCAATGAACGATCTCCCCATGCTGTTTGTATCAATGATTGATCCATTTAAATAATTTTTGCAAAAGTAAGGGCAGGAGGAAGTGTGTCAAAAACAAAGCTCATCTTATTGAGGTAGGCCTGCTATGATGTTGCGACTAGAGTCGGCGAAACGCTTAAATGCAGGAGTATTCAGTGCTTTGTAAGCATCTGCAAGTGGCACATTCTGCTTTGCCTGGTGAAGCGCCCAATGGACTACCATACTTTGTGATGGCGCTGGTGCATCGTAGCCGCTCACCTTGAAGTCGCGGTTTATAATAAGATATGTTGGAAAATCATTTACACGGAAAGTGCGTAGCAGGTTAATCTTTTGTGGGCGATTACGTGCATAAAATACATTGATGCCGCCAATCTTTTATCCTTCACCATATCCTTCCATGCCTGCTTTCGTTCTATGTTTTCTATGCAGATGTTTAAAAACACGATGCTGGTATCGGCAGCAAAGAATGACTGTAGGTCTCTGGCGTATGGTATTTCCCTGATGCACGGTGGGCATTGGGTAAACCAAAAATCGACATAGATGGTCTTGCCTTTTAAAGAAGCAGTAGAGATCATCTGTCCGCTGGTGTCTTCCAGTTCCATTTCAGCGAAAGAAACATTTTGCAAAACCCCAAAGTGATTTGGAGGAATAACTAGTCGTGGTGGCTGAGCGGCCAGGAGGTTCGCCACCAGCGAAAGGACAAGGATCAGAAACCAGTTTTTCATTTGCCAGCTACAATTTTTTGATCCAGTACTTCCAGCAATTGCTGGGCGCGGATGGTATGTGCGCATTTGAAATGTCCCAATGGACATGCTTTGTGGCCGTGCAGTCCGCAAGGCTTACAGGCTAATGGCTCCTCCGTTTGTACAATCGAGCTGCACTCGCTGAGCGGCCCAAAGCCAAAAGATGGAACGGTAGAACAATATACCGCTGTAACAGGAGCATTTACAGATGAAGCAAAATGCATAGGAGCGGAGTCGTTTACATAGTTCATTTCAGCTCCTTCCTGCAAGGCTGTTGACTGAAGCAGGTTTAGCTTTCCTGCCAGGTTTTCTACATTTTTATTGGATGTACCGGTGCGGATAGTTTCACATAGATCTTTATCAGATGGAGCACCAAGCAAATAAACTTTATGAACTGCAGGTAAAACATCCAGCAATTCAATCCATTTTTCCTTTGGAAACTGTTTGGTAAACCAAACCGAAGCAGGTGCTATACATATGTAAGGCTCGTGCTGAAGCGTTGCTATCTTTTCCCTGTCTGCTGCAGAAGGATACAGACGAGGTTTGGCAGGCCGTGCATCCGTAAGATGCCTGATTAATTCCTGGTTTCGTTCTACTTCGTGCAGCACATTGTCTGCAGTACTTATTACGTGTTTTACTTTTTTTGAAAAAAGGAAACTCCATGGATTTTTATCAAAGCCAACTGTATGTTTTGCGCCGGATAAAACAGTGAGAAATCCTGTGGCAGCAAAACGCTGCACATTTATCACAACATCGTAATGCTTGTTGCGGATGCGCTGCAACATCTGAAGCAGGTTCTTGTATTTGTCTTCTTGTTTATTCCAAATCAATACTTCATTTAGATATGGATGATTTGCCAGCAGACCTTCATTTCCTTTTCTAAGCAGGAAATCTATTGACGCAGCAGGATAATGCTCATGAAGTTTTTCAACCAAGGCAGTAGCTAATACTACATCTCCAATAAAGGCTGTTTGAATAACAAGAATTTTCTGCATTGGCTTGCAAAGTAAAAGGATTTAGCTGTTGATTGTTTCGACAGGATAGTATCTAAAGTGTTAGCCTCGTTACTTTCAGCAGCCTTTGCTCTTCATAGCAACTTCAGCAGATCAAGTGATACTTTCGCAGCCATGACAGATTTTACCAACGATGTTGAACAATGCCTGCGGGTATTAGAAAGTGGAGGAGTAATTCTGTATCCTACAGATACCATTTGGGCATTAGGATGCGATGCTACTAACGATCTGGCGGTTGAAAAACTGCTTACAATTTGTCGCCGGCAAGCGGGAAAGGGATTGGTGGTGATACTGCCAACAGAACGGGATGTGCTACAGTACACGGCTAATCCTGATCTGGAAGTATTTGATTACCTGAAGACACAACAGAAACCTACTACAGTTATATATGAACATGGATTTGGTGTGGCGGATGCAATACTGGGAGCAGATGGATCTATAGCCATCAGGCTGGTTACAGAAGATTTTTGCCGTCATCTACTCAAACGTTTTAAAAAACCTGTGGTTGCAACAGCGGCAAGCTTATCAGAAACTGCTTTTCCCCATAATTTTTCTGAAGTTGATATTGAAATAAAAAATAATGTAGAATATGTGGTACAACATCGGCAGAATGAGAAAGTTGAGTTTGAACCCTCGGCTATCATCCGGTGGAAGAATGCGCAAGTAGAAGTAGTGCGACCATAAGGAAATTTGATAATATTAAAATTTTTCATTTTTAATTTTTGAGGCTTTGGTATGGCAGGCTTATTGTTCCACTCCCTACAAAACCATCCAACTATGCCACAGATCACGCTTTCAGTTCCAAAAGAAAAGCTCCCCCTGTTACAAGAATTCCTGCAAGCTTTAGGAATTGAAGGACAGCATATTCAGTCTATGTTTCGTAAGTCGCGTAAGAACGAAAAGTCTGCTTCTGCTGCTTCACAGCAGCCGTTTAGTTGGGAGTACTATTGCAACGAACTGGAGTTTGAATAGCGTGATGAGGGGTTTTCGTAGTTTCTGGTTCCTCGTTTCTAGTTATCATAGTATTAGTGGTTAATATTATTCTACTGACAGCAAATGCTTGGTTCATCCAGCAATAGAAGAACAAGGAACCAGAAACGAAGAACCAAAAACAGGAACCAAGAACCAGGAACGAGAAACCTTGATCCTACAACCGCCTCCAGCTTTACATCTCATCCCTTCATCTTCACACCTGCTATCCGTTATCTTTGCCGCTATCATGTTTATTAATTGCAGCGACAGGGAGTTATTCATTTTAAAAAAGATTGCTAACGCAGCTAAGGACTTGCAGATGCCTGCATACCTTATAGGTGGCTTTGTGCGCGATAAGATCATTGGTCGTAAAACCAAAGATGCTGACATCGTTTGCCTGGGAGACGGTATACAGCTAGCTGATAAGGTAGCAGAACGCTTTTCACCCAAGCCGCATGTTTCTTTTTTTAAAAATTTTGGCACTGCACAGATCAAACTCAGTGACCTGGAGATAGAGTTTGTAGGTGCCCGCAAAGAAAGCTACCGCTCCGATAGCCGCAAGCCTGCTGTAGAACCAGGAACGATAGAAGATGACCAGAACCGGCGTGATTTCACTATCAATGCCCTTGCAATTTCTTTGAACGATGCAGATTACGGACAGTTGCTGGATCCTTTCAATGGGATGGAAGACCTGGAAAACAAGATTCTCCGTACGCCGCTGGAGCCAGCGCAAACTTTTAGTGATGATCCATTGCGCATGATGCGCGCCATCAGGTTTGCTGCGCAACTAAACTTCACCATTCACCCTGAAACCTTTGCTGCAATTGGCGAGATGAAGGACAGGATCAGGATCGTATCGCAAGAGCGTATTACAGATGAGTTCAACAAGATCATGCTTACTGATAAGCCTTCGGTAGGCCTTGACCTGCTGTACAAGTCAGGTCTGCTGCAACTGATCTTTCCTGAGATGGTAGAGCTGGCAGGCGCAGAATATATTGATGGCAAAGGTCATAAGGATAATTTTTACCACACCCTCCAGGTCATCGACAATATTTGCATCAATACCAAAGACCTATGGCTGCGTTGGGCTGCCTTGCTGCACGACATCGGTAAACCTGCTACCAAGCGTTTTGAAGAAGGACATGGGTGGACATTTCATGGACATGAAGTAGTTGGAGCGAGGATGGTTCCAAAAATATTTGCGAAGCTTAAGCTGCCGCTAAGCGAGAAGATGAAGTTTGTGCAGAAGCTGGTTGAGCTGCATTTGCGCCCCATTAGCTTAACGAAAGAAAATATTACAGATAGCGCTGTCCGGCGATTACTTTTTGATGCTGGTGAAGATATAGATGCACTGATGCTGCTTTGCAGTGCAGATATTACCAGCAAAAACAAGTACAAGGTAAAGCGGTACCAGCAAAACTTCCAGCTGGTGAAAGAGCGCATGCAGGCGGTAGAAGAAAGCGACCGCATACGCAACTGGCAACCACCTATCACCGGAGAAATGATCATGCAGATCTTTGGCCTGAAGCCCGGCCGCAATGTTGGTATCATTAAAGATGCCATACGTGAAGCCATCCTCGATGGGGAAATTTCCAACAACTATGATGCTGCCTACCAGTTTATGCTGCGCAAGGCGGAAGAACTACAACTGCAGCCGGTTGGCTGATACACATTAATATCGTTTCTTTGGTGGCTTGTTTTTTTTATGTAGCCAGCAGCAGATCGCTATCCAGCTTCTGTTGCGTCGCACACTTCAACAATAGAAGCCTGGTGCAGCTGCAGTTTCAATTTTTTGAAAAACACCTGCAAGGGTTAATCTATAAATTTACCAATGGCCGTTCTAAAATTCAGAGCATATTACGAAGAGGATGACAGCGTGTACCGCGACATCGTGATCAAACACACCCAAAGTTTTGAGGACCTTCACCGGGCTATCCTGAAGGCTTACGACTTCGACAGCAAGCACCAGGCAACATTTTACCGCAGCAACGACTCCTGGCAGCGTGGACGCGAAATAACCCTGGAGAAGTACGATAAGTCTTACAAGGCTGAGCCATTGCTCATGAATGAAACCACTATCGGCTCCGAAATACGCGATCCTAATCAAAAATTCATCTACACCTACGATTTTGTAAAAGGCTGGACATTCCTGGTGGAACTGATCAGCGTGAGCAAAGAAGAAAGTTCTAAAATCACTTATCCATCTACCAGCCGTGCTGAAGGAATTGGACCGGCACAATATGGCACCAAGAGCTTGTTGGGCGATAAATTTGTTGACATAGAAGAGAAGTACGACCTGAGCGCCGGTGCTGAAGGCTTTGGCAGCGAAGGCGACGATGATGGCAGTTCAGATGATAGCGACGGCGAAAGTTATGGCTCCGAGGAAGGTAGAGAAGAGGAGTACTAAGTAAGAAATACAAAGTTCGAGGTACTAAGTTGGAGTGTGAAATTTTCGCCATAGGCTAGAATTTTATGTCAGGAGAGGGTAGAAGTGAGCAGTGAGATTGGCGTGAGACATTAGTTTTTAACTCAAGTAACCAGGCTCCCAATCATGCTTTAAAACATCCTTCGTTCCAGTATCCAATATCATTTATCAAGTATCAAGTACCCCAACCTCCAACAACCCCCATCCTCCAATTCAGAAGTTTGAAAACCATCTTCATTATTTGCGGGCCTACAGCGGTAGGAAAAACTTCCTTAGCCATCGAGTTGGCGCAGCGACTGCAAACGGATATAATTTCAGCAGATTCCAGGCAATGTTTTATAGAACTGAACATTGGCGTAGCCAAACCTTCTGAAAAGGAATTGGCTGCTGTTCATCATTATTTCATCAGTTCTCATTCAATTCACCAGGAAGTGAATGCCGCTGTTTTTGAAGAATATGCCTTACAGGCCGCTGCAAATATCTTTTCTATAAAAGATACTGCGGTGATGGTAGGTGGAACAGGCCTCTACATCAAAGCTTTTGCAGAAGGCCTGGATGAAGTTCCTACAGTTGATCCGGCTATTCGCCAGCAGGTGATTAACAGTTACAATAAACTAGGATTGGAATACCTGCAGCAACAATTACAGGAAAAGGACCCTGTATTTTGGGAGGTAGCAGAACAGCAAAATCCGCAGCGGCTGATGAGGGCACTTGAGGTGATTTTATCTACCGGCAGATCTATCAGTTCATTCAGAACAGGTAATAAGCAGCAACGTCCATTCAATATCATCAAGATCGGCCTTGAACTACCACGAGAGCAGCTATACCAGCAGGTAAATACAAGAGTGGATGAAATGATTGTAGCCGGGCTGGTAGACGAGGTAAAAGCGCTTTTACCGTATCAATATCTCAATGCACTGCAAACTGTCGGCTATCGAGAATTATTTCCTGTCTTCACCAAGGCTGTTACACTCGATACAGCAATAGAAGAAATAAAAAAGAACACACGCCATTACGCCAAGAGGCAGATGACATGGTTCAAACGCGATTCAGGCATTCATTGGTTTCACCCAAAACAGGAAGGTTTGATAGATCAGCTTATTTCAATGGTTACTAATTAGGATGAGCGGTTGCAGCGAGCTAAACATTCTAATAATTTTCCTTATTGTTTTTGCATCTTGCGGCTTGTTAAACTAAAACATCTCCTTTATGAGAAAATGGCTACTCGTTTTTTCAGCCGGCACATTGCTTTGCAGCAATGCATTTGCGCAGGCAAGAAAAATCAATTTTGAAAAGTACACACTGCCCAACGGTTTAAAGGTGATCCTTCACCAGGACAGAACTGCCCCTGTTGTTGCAGTTACCGTGTTGTACCACGTTGGTTCCAAAAATGAAGACACGGCACGCACAGGCTTTGCTCACTTTTTTGAACACCTGCTGTTTGAAGGTTCGGAGAACATTAAGCGCGGCGAGTTCATGAAGTATGTGAACGATGCCGGTGGTAGCTTGAACGCCAACACCAGCCAGGACAGGACCTTCTATTACGAGCTGCTTCCGAGCAACCAATTAAAACTTGGTTTGTGGTTAGAGAGTGAAAGAATGCTTCACGCCAAAATTGAAGAAATAGGTGTGAGCACACAACGCGAAGTGGTAAAGGAAGAAAAGCGCATGCGTATAGACAACCAGCCTTATGCTTCTTTTCAAACTGAGATGCTAAAGCGTGCACACCACGATAATCCATATCGTTGGGCTCCTATAGGAAGTATGGAGCACCTGAATGCGGCACAATTGCCTGAATTCATCGACTTCTACAAAACGTTTTACGTTCCTAATAACGCTGTATTATCTATAGCTGGTGATTTTGATGTTGCAGAAACAAAAAAGTGGATCAACGATTATTTTGCTGCTATTCCTCGTGGTACACGTCCTATTCCTCGTCCACAGTTTGAAAATAACCTGCTGGGTAAAGAAGTAAGAGATGTGGTGGAAGATAATATTCAACTGCCTGCTGTATTCCAGGCTTACCGTGCACCAAAGCAGGGTAGCGATGAGTATTATGCTTTCAATATGTTGTCTACACTTTTATCTGGTGGTGCTTCCAGCAGGATGAATAAATCTATTGTTGATGAAAAACAGCTGGCAGTACAGGCACTGGCATTCCCATTCTTCAACGAAAGTGCAGGCTTGTTCATTACTGTAGGAATAGCTAATATGGGTGTGAAGCCTGATACACTTGAGCAGGCAATGGATGTAGAGGTTAATAAGCTGAAGACTGCGCTTGTTTCAGAAAGAGAATTTCAAAAAGTAAAAAATCAAATTCAAACACAATTCGTTTCATCTAATGCTTCTATGGCAGGTATAGCCGAAAGCTTAGCCAACTACGAAGTGTATTTTGGTGATGCTGATCTCATTAATACTGAGATAGCCCGTTACGAAAAAGTAACGCGCCAGGACCTGATGAACGTGGCTAAGAAATACCTGAACAAAGACAACCGCGTTGTGCTGCATTATGTACCAAAAGGTAAAGCTCCAGCTGCCGGTCAGCCTTAATCTATTTTTTGAATTTGCAAAAACTTAATGATGAAAAAATCAATCATACTTCTTTTCACGCTGTTGCCATTTTCTATGATGGCGCAGGTAGACCGCAGTAAGGCTCCTGCTCCTGCACCTGCACCAGAGATCAAAGTTGGTAAGCCAGCTACTTTCACACTACCTAATGGACTTCGAGTATTCGTTGTATCTAACAATAAATTACCCCGCGTTTCTGCTACTCTTACTATGGATATGGATGGAATAGTAGAAGGCGATAAAGCTGGTCTGACTGACCTGGCAGGTAGTCTTCTTCGTCGTGGTACAACCAAAATGCCAAAAGCCAAGCTTGACGAGGAAATCGACTTCCTTGGAGCTAATGTAAATACTTCTGCATGGGGTGTTAGTGCTTCTTCTTTAAAGAGCAATTTTCCGAAAGTGATGTCACTGGTAGGTGATATCGTTCTTCGTCCTGCATTGCCAGCTGCCGAACTAGAGAAGCTGCGTAAGCAATCTATATCTGGTTTGCAGGCTGCTAAAGATAACCCAGATGCTATTGCTGCTAACGTGGTTAATCGATTGGCTTATGGAAAAAACCATCCTTATGGTGATATAGAAACAGAAGAGACAATTAACAATGTGAAGCATGCTGATATCAAGCAATTCTTCAACACTTATTGGAAGCCAAACAACGCGTACCTGGTTTTTGTTGGTGATATATCTGTTACAGAAGCACGGGCACTTGCACTATCTACTTTTGGAGCGTGGGCAAAAGGAAACGTTCCTAAAAAGACATATACTGCGCCACAGGCACCTGCTAAAACTTATATAGCAGTAGTTGATCGTCCTTCAAGTGTGCAGAGTGTGATCAATTTCATCACCCCTGTTCCTCTTAAGCCAGGCACTGCTGATGTTATACCTGCTTCAGTAATGAACAATATTTTGGGTGCAGGTTCTTCAAGCCGCTTGTTTATGAACCTGCGCGAAAAGCATGGCTTTACCTATGGTGCATATTCTAACCTGAAGAGCGATAGGCTGGTAGGTTCTTTCACTGCATCTGCATCTGTTAGAAACGAAAAAACAGATAGCGCAATCGGGCAGTTCCTGCATGAGTTTGAGCGCATACGTACAGAGCCTCTTTCTGATACTTCTGTTCAAAACATGAAGAACAACCTGGCTGGTAGCTTTGCCCGTTCTCTAGAAAGTCCTTCTACAATTGCCAATTTTGCTTTGAATACGGCTCGTTACAATCTTCCTGAAACCTACTACCAGGACTACCTGAAAAATCTTGCTGCTGTTACACCACAATCAGCACAAGCTGTAGCTAAAAAATATGTAACGCCTAACCAGATGCACATTGTGATTGTAGGGAATGCCAAAGAAATAGCTCCGGGCCTGGAGAAATACGGCGAAGTGAAATACTTTGATGTGTATGGTAATCCTATGGCGGCGCCGGTTGTGAAAGAAGTAGGTGCGGGTGTTACAGCTGAAAGCATTATTCAAAAAGCAATTACTGCAGCAGGTGGTGCTGCAGCTATTTCAGCTCTTAAAGATGTGCAGCTAAATGGAACTGTATCTGTGATGGGACAATCACTTAATCTGTCTCAGAAGCATGTGTTTCCAACTGCTTTTACTTTAGAACTTGGTATGCAGGGAATGGTATTGCAAAAGAAGGCAATGAACAATGGCCAGTATACACTTACTGCACAGGGACAGACACAGCAACCAGAAGAGAAAGATAAAGAAGAGATAAATGAAGACGCTGCACTTATAAGCGAAGTGTACCTGGCCAAACAACCAGGTTATAAGTTTACACTTGCTGGTATTGAGCAGGTAAATGGTAAAGATGCTTATGTAGTAAAAGTGAATTCTCCTGCTGGTCGTGAATATTCAAACTATTATGATGTAAACAGCGGCTTAAAAATTCAGCAAACCCGTGAAGAGGATGCAGGTCCAATGGGTAAGATAACTGTAAGCACTTCATACTCTGATTTTAAACCTTATGCAGGTGTACAAATACCTACTAAAATGGTGGTTAACCAGGGGCCGGTAAAACTAGATATCAGCTTTAATGATATAAAAGTAAATTCTGGTTTGCAGGCTGACCAGGTTAAATAACTTCAGTTTCTGATTTAGAATAAAGCCGCAACAAATGTTGCGGCTTTTTCTTTTGATAAGCAACTGATACCACCTGCAATTTCATTTTGGGTTTCACCTTCTCTCTATTCCATGCATGGCAGAATAATTGCAAATACGCAATGGGCAAACTAAATGATGCTCATTCATTTACAGTAAACTCTTTACAACTATGGAAGTAAGAAAAGAAGATTTCCCGGTGGTGGTGCAAGCTTTTGATACCACAGGAAACACTGACATTTTTATAGCTGAACAGGTAGTGAATTCACAGGCTGATATTGACAGCTTTACTTCCAGGTATACGGGTAAATTGATCAAGGCAAGGCGCCTTACTGAGGCTGAGCTAGGACGATTGAACAACACCTCCGGCACCACAACTTCTTCCCGAAGAAAATCATCTTCAGGTTCATATATACTCATTATTATACTATTGGTGATCGTTGCACTGGTTGTAATTGGTTTTACCACAGGTTGGATACAGCGCACGTTCAACATCCAGCTTTCGATTTCACCAATCAATCTGTTGCTTAACTTCCGGCTTTAATCACCAGAACCGCAATCCATACTTCCAGATTTAATTTTTCTGCTTGTTTTGATAGCGGCTGTAATAGCCACTATTGTTACCCATAAGCTTACACACGTAGCTGGTTGCACGGGTGGTGTATTGGCTATAGCTATTTATTCTGGTACCGGTTATACAGGTGTTGGTATGCTAGCAGCTTTTTTCCTGTTAGGTACCTTGGCTACTTCGTGGAAGTTGGCAAAAAAGCAAGCAGCAGGATTAGCTGAAACAAACAAAGGGCGTCGTACCGCAAGCCAGGTTGTGGCCAATGCTGGCGTAGCAGCTTTAAGTGCAATGTTGGCCGTTGCTTTTCCATCACTCAAGGAGCTTTCTATGTTACTTGTAGCAGCTGCATTTTCATCAGCTACAGCCGATACTTTATCATCGGAACTGGGTAATATTTATGGTAGTAGATTTTACGACATTACCACCTTGCAAAAAGACCAACGAGGACTTGATGGAGTAGTGAGTGTAGAAGGAACTTTATGTGGACTGGCAGGTAGTACTGTTATAGGTGCCATTTATTTGGCAGGCGGCGGCACATTATTCGGTGCTGTTATAGTATTAGTGGCAGGTACAATAGGAAACCTCACAGATTCTGTGTTGGGTGGTACTGTAGAGCGTGCAGGATTAATAAAAAATAATGCAGTAAATTTTCTGAATACACTCGTAGCTGCTGTAGTAGCACTCGCTTTTTCCTTTCTTCTGCATTAGGTTATTTGGAAACCTGCGATCTTGTAATAAAGAAAGCTGCCGCCACGGATGCTAAAAATGCTGCACCAATAGCAGACCTTGGTGAAGGTGAAAGCCTCACACTCCAGCCACCGTGGATGCCGGTACCATAATCCACCGGCTTCATTATATTTCCACTGGTATGTTCTGTAGGTTCTGCCACTTTTAAATAACCCTCTACCAACTTGGCTGTAATGGTGCGTGTAAGTGTAGGTGCAACTGCATTGGCTATTTTTAGTAAAGTAGATACGCTGCCTATAGTTACAGACCTTCTTGGGCGATTAACCACTGAAACCACTGCACGTGCTACTTCCTGTGGATCATAAACAGGTGGAGCCGGCTTAAGTATTTTGCCGGTATAATTAGCGGCATGTTGTATGCCTGGTGTATCAAGGAACGCAGGAAAAAGGTCACAGATCCTGATGTACCTGTATTTGGTTAATTCTCCCCGCAAAGCTTCTGAAAAACCTGTAAGGCCAAATTTACTTGCAGAATAGGCTACAC
This sequence comes from Aridibaculum aurantiacum, assembly GCF_017355875.1. Lineage (NCBI taxonomy): Bacteria > Pseudomonadati > Bacteroidota > Chitinophagia > Chitinophagales > Chitinophagaceae > Aridibaculum > Aridibaculum aurantiacum. Next base: position 2,678,835 of record NZ_JAFEWC010000001.1, on the reverse strand, counting down.
CATAAGGAACCGGCATCCAGCCTCCAACAGAAACATTGTTTATCAGCGTTCCATGCTTCTGCTGCTTGAAGTAAGGCAGTACAGCATGCGCACCATAGAGGTAGCCGAGCAGGTTGGTATGTATTACCTGTTCATGAATTTCGGTAGGTGTTTCAGTAAAATCACCTGCTGCCAGTACGCCGGCATTGTTTATCCATACATCGATCCTTCCACCAAACTCATTTGCTTTTGCTGCTATGTCTTTTAGCGCGTCAGCATCTCTAACATCGGCAGGCATAGCTAAAGCTAAACCACCTAACTCATTACATTGTTGAACTACTTCCTTCAGTGCATCAACCCTCCGTGCCACCAGTACCAGTTTAGCTCCATATTTGGCTAGCTCTACAGCCATTGCACGGCCGGCACCACTTGATGCACCTGTTATAACAATTGTCTTATTGGTAAAGTTGATCCTGCGTTCCTTCCTCGTTTTCATGTGTTAATACATTTTGCAGAAAGGAAGAAAAAGAACTATGCCGCAGGTACAGGTTTGCAGAAACTAAAAAGCCCCGGAAAACCAGGGCTGATAATGTAGTCGCTATGTTAAGCCTATCGCTGAGGCTGCTTCTTTGTATCGTTTGAAACCGGAACTGGGATTAAAGCTGGTTTCTTATTTCCAAACACAAGGGCCAATACATCTTGCCAATTCATACTATCAGATTTTTGGGGGTGATTAATTACCTCTTCTTCTGAGGGTAGGTGTAAATTACATGATGAATGATTACCAACCGCACTCTTTTTTTCGAGTGGAGGTAATTTAACAATCGGCAACGCGAGCTTAAAAAATCTTCAGGCTGCTTTCTTTGCCATTCCCGCTCATTTATCGAAAGAATTTTTCAGCTTTTCATTAGCCCGATTAATTGTTGATTAAACCCTGCTGTTCTGGCATTGGCTTAACGCATTATAACATTTCACACCACTAATTTTGAAAAAGATTTTATGGAACAGATACAATAAATCATCATATTATCGTTAACAGCATATAAATAAAAGTAAAACCCCCAGAACATGAAAAACTTTGAAATCGTTTGCGAGATGGGCATGTACATCATCAGGCCTAAGCAATAAAGAAAAGACTTGTTTGAAAACAGCCCTGTAGTGAAAACTACAGGGTTTTTTATTTGGCAACGGCTGGTGGAGTAAGTTTGCGCTATGACGCAACTGTTCACTACACCAGCACGCATTATTGTAACGTGTAATAAAAGATTGTCGCCCTACCTGCAGATGGAGGTAGAGGAACTGGAACTGCCCATTGTTCGTGTCTTTTCCACCGGGGTGGAGCTGCAAGGAACCATCAATGATTGCATAAAGTTGAACCTGAACCTGCGCTGCGCCAGCCAGGTATTGTATTCTTTAAAAACATTTAGCTGCACCGGCCCCGAAGATGTATATAAACATGTGTCAGCCATCGCCTGGGAAAAGATCATTCCTGCAGAAGGATATTTTTCCATTACCAGCAATGTAGATCATCACTCCATTCGCACGCCATTATTTGCCAATGTAAAAGTGAAAGATGCTATAGTGGACAGGATGCGCCAGCAGACCGGAAGTCGTCCGAACTCTGGCCCGGAACTGGATCGTACGGTAATTCATCTTTTTTGGCGTAATGAACAGGCTGAACTCTTCCTTGATACATCGGGAGAAACGCTTGCCAAGCATGGCTACCGCAAAATACCAGGTAAGGCTCCTATGCTGGAGGCATTGGCAGCAGCTACATTACTTGCAACCAAGTGGGATAGAAAGTCTGCCTTTGTAAATCCTATGTGCGGATCATCTACGGTAGGTATAGAAGCAGCGTTGCTTGCTACCGACCGCAGGCCCGGCTTGTTTAGAAACAATTATTCATTCATGCACCTGGTTGGATTTGATGCAGGCGTTTATACTACAGAAAGGCGGAAACTTTTCGAACGTATAAAAGAGGTTCCGGGGCTGAAGATCATAGCTTCAGATATAAGTGCTGATGCTATTAATGTTTCTACCATCAATGCGGCCGCTGCCGGTGTAGAACAATACATGGAATTTTTTACAGGCGATTTTGAAGGCACACCCGTCCCTGGAGAAAGTGGTGTTGTGTACTTCAATCCTGAATATGGTGAGCGACTGGGTGTAGAAGCAGAATTGCAGGCAACTTATGCACGTATAGGCGATTTCATGAAGAAGAAATGCAAAGGCTATACAGGCTATATTTTTACCGGCAACCTTGAGCTTGCAAAAAAGATCGGCCTGAAGGCAAGCAGGCGGTTAGAGTTTTATACAAGTAAGATCGATTGCAGGTTGTTGGAATATGAACTATACGCCGGCACTAAAAAAAATGTTTCCACAGAACAACAGACTTAACCAGCTGATTTTGCGTCTATAGTAGCAGTTTAACCTCTATACCTTGAAAAATCCCCTGACCTGGTTGTTTAATTCGGTCGTACAACAAATATCTTAGTTGGATGAACCGGATGCAGACCCTTATAAAAGCAGCTGTGCTTACAGGCTTCATAAGCCTTGTAGGGGTGTCGTATATTGTTTTCTCCGTGGTTTCTTCGCCTGCCCCTGTTACAGTACCCGTACATGCGCGACAACCTCAAGCCGAAGAAAAGGTGCAGGTAAAAGAGCAAGCTCCATCCGTTGATGCCAATTTGCCTTCAACCACACCTCTTCCTTCAAAGATCACCATGCGGAGAACAGCCTATGCACTTCCTGGTTATTCAGTAGTGAAGCAAGTGACAATGGCTTTTCCAACCATAAAACGGCAGGTGCAAAGAAAACTGGAAGAGCAAAGACAAAGAGAACTGGAAGAGCAGCGGCAACTGGAAGAGCAGGAAAAAGCTTTTTTCAATATGGAGGTAGAGCCACCGGTAGCTACTCCGCAGCCTTCTGCACGTCAGCAGGCGCCACAGGAAGAAAAGGTGCCGGAGGCTCAGGTTGTAAAGAAAGAAGAACCTGTACGACAGCCTGCTAAAGCATTATCTGCAGAAGCGGAAAAAGCTATACTGGCAGAAGCCGCACGAACATCGGCAGAACGTAATAGAAAGCAGGAAGTGCTGGAAACAGGGAAGCTGCCTGTAAGGGATATGAAAAAACGCTTTGATGGAACACTGACAGAGCAACAACTGGCAAATGTTCTCAACGATATTTTTGGTGAAAAAGGAGAGCAGGATAGTGATGCCACTTGCGTACAGATAAGGTCGTTGCCTGAAACAGAAGTTACAGCCCGGCAGCTTACAAGTTATTTACTCAAAAATGGCTTTACTATGGCAGGCAGGGGAGAAGCAACTAATAAAGACAGGGGAATTAAAGTAGATGCTTCAGGAAAATGTATTGTGGTAACAATAGGTAAGATAAGTTAGAGGATAATGCTGGAATTTGGATAGCGCATTGAGTTTCTACATAGCGTTCCTTTGGAACAGGTGCACCACGAAAAATGCAAGCACGCAAAGCACCAGGATGATGATAACGGTTATCATAGACAAAGGCATTTGCTTTATCTCCCTTTTTTCTTTTCTCTGTTTTTTATTAGAAAGTTGTTGCTGCAGGTTCTTATTCAGTTGTTGAACCAGGTCATCCAGCTTCTCTTTTTTCTTGAAATGTTGTAAGCCTTCTACTGCATCATTATCAAAAGAAGAGTCAGTCATCTTTCTTTCAACAGCATGTTTCTCTTCATCCGTTGCCTCACCGGAAAGATATTTCAGCAACTCCTCGTCGCGCAGGTTCTCTTCTTCATCAAATATGTCTTTCAAGTCAGCCATTAATTTTGTTTCAATTTCTTCTGGATGATAAGTTTGAGATTTCGTTTACCATTTTGAATATAGCTTTTTACCTGTAGTAAGGTATAGCCAGTAGTATCAGCTATTTCCTGGTAAGATTTCTTTTGCAGGTAAAATAAAGTTACACATTGTTTCTGCTCTTCATTCAGTTCGTGCAGGCTATCATGCAGTGTATTTAGCGTTCTGTCCTTTTCATGTAGTTGAAGTTTCAGGTCAGTCTCATCATCTTGCCTGGCTATATTTTCCGTTACCTCTACTGCATATTTACCATGGCTTTCTCTTAGCTTCATCAGGCAGTGGTTCTTGGCCACCATGTACAGCCAGCTCTTAAAGTAATCTACTTTATACTTCTGTAGTTCAGTAATAGCTTTAAGAAAAATTTGTTGTACGCAATCTTTGGCCTCTTCTTCATTCTTCAAATACTTCATGCACAAACCCAATAGCAGGAGTGTATAACGCTGGAGCAAAATACCTAACCACTGGTTGTTTCCATCGTGGTAGAATTTATCAAGCAGTTCTTTATCTTCGATATGTGCAAAAGGATCTTTAGCCACGCTTCAAAGTAATGTACTTTTTTACCAAGATGCAGTAAAGATCAAAATCCATAATCATAACAATGAATAAAGCAATTTGTGTAGTGCCTGTAAGCCCCATGCGAGCAGCGCCTTCGCACAAAACAGAACAAGTAAGCCAACTGGTTTTTGGAGATGTGGTAGAAATATTGGAGCGGGAAACAGACTTCTTCTTTATCAATAACATCTACGACGGATATAAAGGATGGTGTCCAAAAGTTCACCTGCAACATATAGAAGATGAAGCGGCTTTCTTCCCGGCCATTCTTACCAATAAATGGGTAACCACAGTGTATGTGAATAATGCACCCATGCAATTGCCCTTAGGTAGTAATATAGGTTTTATAAAAAATGGAGCAGCGTACATTGGTCCCTTACATTTTTCTACCATTGAGGAAGGACTGGCAGTTCCGAGCAAGCCTGATCTGCAATTGCTACAACAATATGCAATGCTTTACATGAATACATCTTACCAATGGGGTGGCAGAACCGTATTTGGTGTAGACTGCAGCGGGTATACACAAATGCTTTATAAGCTGATAGGTGTGCCTCTTTTGCGCGATGCATCGCAGCAGGCTACACAAGGAGAAGTTGTTGATTTTATCCAGGAAGTAAGAACAGGCGATCTTGCTTTCTTTGATAATGAAGAAGGACATATAATGCATGTAGGAGTGATGCTTTCAAGTAATAGCATCATTCATGCATCTGGAAAAGTACGCATAGATACAATGGACCAGGCAGGAATTTTAAACAGGGAAACAGGCGAGCGAAGTCACAAGTTGCGCATTATAAAACGCATCTTATAGATAGATTAAATTGGACCTGTAGTTTCTTCTTTTGATGTGATTGAAGCATTCGGACTTCCATCAATATTTGGTGATTTCCTCCTGTCGAAGAAAAGCATCTTGATAGCTATGAGCATGATGACAATTGCGAAAAAACGTTTTACTTTTTCTTCGCTCATACCAAGTGATATTTTACTTCCAAAGTAGCTCCCGAGTATAAAACCAAGGGCTACAAATATGACTACTTTAAAATCAACATAACCTTGCTTGTAGTAGTTCAACACACCTAAAACACCTACGGGAAACATGAGCAGGCCTAAGGTAGTTCCCTGTGCAGACTTCTGCGAGAAAGCCAGCAGGAACACCAATGCCGGAACAATAATAATTCCACCACCAATGCCTACCATGCCACTTAACATTCCAGCGGCTATACCTATAAGTACGAGCATAAGAATAGTTTGTAGTGACATGGCAGCAGGTTTATATTTTAGAGAGAATTACTTTTTACCTTCTACAAATGTAGTCTTGTACAGGTCTATACCATTTTGTACAATACGTAGTGCAGTTGATTTATCTTGGAACTCTTCTACCACAACTTCTTTCTTCTCCAAACGCTTGTACTCCTGGAAGAAGTGACGCAGCTCCTCGAAGAAGTGCTTAGGCAATTCTTCAATATTATTGATGTAGTTGATAGCCGGATCGTGCGCTGCTACTGCTATGATCTTATCATCCGCATCGCCGCCGTCAACCATCTGCATTACACCAATTACTTTGGCAGTAACCAAACACAATGGCTGAATGCTAAGGCTTGAAAGTACCAGGATGTCTAATGGATCTTTGTCCTCACCATAGGTTTGTGGAATAAAACCGTAGTTGCTAGGGTAGTAGAAAGAAGAATGGATCACACGGTCCAATTGCAATAGACCAGTCTCTTTATTGATCTCGTACTTAGCTCTTGAACCTTGAGGGATCTCGATGATGGCATTCACCAATCTTGGCGCCTGGTCTCCGCAAGGAACTCCGTGCCATGGATGTAAAACATTATTCATTGTATTGTTATATAATTATCAATTAATCAAGTTCTGCTGATGTAAAATCCGGTACAGGCTGCAGCAATGCTTAAGACGATGCTTCCTGTTATATATGTTGCCGCCACTACATATTTCTGTTGTTGCAGCATCTGCATGCTCTCTATAGAAAAGGCGGCAAATGTAGTAAAGCCACCGCATATTCCTGTGGCTAAAAACAATCGTAATGTGTTAGATGAAAACTGATGTACGGCCATGCCCAGCACAATGCCAATAATAAAACTGCCAATGATATTAATACAGAAAGTAGCAAAAGGGAAGGATTGATTTCCTACTAGTATGGTGATGGTGAAACGAAGTATACTACCAATCATACCTCCAACGCCTACCATCAGTATGTTCTTAATGGTTAGCATTATAAGTTTCCTGAGAAGGTGTATTTAAAATCTACCACCCAATCGTTATTGAACTTTACTACTTTAATTTTCTGCGGCACGTTTTTATACGAATTGCTGTAGTGGATGATGGTGACACTATCGGCCACCACGTCTGATATTTCTAAAATATTGATAGAAGCCGTACTGAATGCTGTTTTTTCCTGCTCGTTTATCTTGCTGAACTCCTGGCTCCATTTGGCAAGCCAATAATTATTTTCTTCATCATTCAGCATGTACTGCTTTGCCTGGTTAAATTTCCCTTTCAGCGAGTACTCAATAAACTGTCTGCCGGCATCCAAAGCATTTTCAGGACGGGAATATTCATCTTTATTTTTACATGCAAAAAAAACAACAACTAAAACTATTGCGAAGAAATATCTCATACTTAGTACAACTTGGCGCTAAAGGTAAGTAAGAAATTGATGGTGGCGCTGTTGCTAAAAAGAAAGGCTGCATGTATGATGCAGCCTTTGCTTTAGTGGGTGAGTAAGTATTAACGTTGATGATGTGGCATCTCGTTCTGTTCTTTTTCTTTCTCGCGATCATAAGCTTTGATGATTGCTTTTACAAGCCTGTGACGTACTACGTCTTCTTCATCCAACTGTATATGTGCGATGCCATCAATATTCTTTAAAATGCGTGTTGCTTTGTCCAGGCCACTGCGTTGATTCTTTGGAAGATCGACCTGTGTAGGGTCACCTGTTATAATAGCTTTTGCATTGGCACCTATACGGGTCAAAAACATCTTCAATTGAAGATCGTTCGTGTTTTGTGCCTCATCTAAAATGATGAAAGCATTATCCAAAGTACGACCGCGCATATAAGCCAACGGAGCTATCTCAATGGTACGTGTGCTCATGTAATAACCCAACTTATCAGCAGGTATCATATCATCCAGCGCATCGTATAATGGACGCAGGTATGGATCAATCTTTTCTTTCAGATCGCCTGGCAGGAAACCTAAATTTTCACCGGCTTCTACCGCTGGACGCGTAAGAATGATCTTCTTTACAACTTTGTTCTTGAGAGCCCTTACAGCTAAAGCAACAGCAGTATAAGTTTTACCGGTACCTGCAGGTCCTATCGCAAATACAATATCATTTCTGTCTGCAGCCTTCACCATATTTTTTTGGTTGGCTGTGCGTGCTCTTACTGTTTTGCCATTGGGTCCAAAAACTAAAATGTCATTAGGATTGCGGTCTACAAAGTTGTCAATCACTTCTGCATCATCGCCTCCAAGTATCTGTTCAAAATAGTTTTCACTAAGATGTCCATTACGCTCAAGGTATTGAACGATCAGGTCGATCTTTTCTTTTGCAACATCTATCTGTTCGGGAGCACCGCTTAGCTTTAGTTGTGTGCCGCGGCTTAAGATCTTCAATAGCGGGAACTTCTTTTTTAGTAAGTCTAGTTTCCCATTGTTAACACCAAAGAATTCTATGGGGTTAACTGATTCGAGGTTGATTATTGTTTCTGTCAAATGTGTATGTTTTAAGTTGGTTAGCTGGAAGACCTGGTTACGTAATAGCTAATCTGAGGTAGGTAATTGTTACTCTCCAAATCTAACTCTTCACCTTACAAATATCCAAATTCCGTTATGCACAAACTGTGAATTAGTTGTCAAATAACAAATGCAACTTTTATGCCCTTGAGATGATGGCAGAGATCATTAATTGGTGATTAGTGATTGGAAATAATAAAACCAGGAACTAGTAATTTAGAAACCCTAACTTTTTTTTCTACCACTTCGCTACCAGCTTCAGGTTTAGCAGGCGTGGTGTCAATCGGTTAGGCATGGTGAAGGTATTATTCGCAAAGTCTTTAATGAGCAAATAGCTGATGGTATTAGGCCTGTCGATCAGGTTGAAAACTTCCAGGCTTACCCAAATATTATCGAAGCTGCGAAAAGGGCTATGGCTTCTTCTACGCGATCTTTCTGTGTCGAGCAGTAGAGCACTGAAACCAAGATCAACACGTATGTACGGGTCTATAACCAGAGCATTTCTGTAGCGGACGCTGCCAGGAATATTATAAGGAAGGTTGCTTCCATAGAGCGTGTTCAGGTATACTTTAAAGTTCTTATTGGTGCTTAGGTAATCCTGGAAGAACATACCAAAAGTTACCATCCTGTCTGTTGGCCTTCTTAAGTAACCAACATTTACCAGCGTACTATCAACAGGTGCATTTTGTTCATTCAATTGGTACTTGTAGTACTGGTCGTTTTGTAGGTCTTCTCTTGTACGCATCAAGCCTAAGCTTATCCAGCTCTCTGCATCTTTTACCAGTTCTCCGAACAATCTTACTTCCGCACCGGCAGCATAAGCTTTGGCCATGTTTTCACCAAAGTAGCGTAACCGTACATTATCTATATCATACGGAACTACATCCGTCATGTGCTTGTAATATAACTCTGTAGTAAGCCGGGCAGGTCGTTGCAGCATTTTAAAACTATAATCAAAACCACCCGTTACCTGCCAGCTCTTCTGTGCGCGAAGCTTATGATTGATGGTACCATCATACCTTCTTAACTCCCGGTAAAACGGGGGTTGATGATAAGCTCCTGCAGCAGCACGGAATACAATGTCTTTCTCCCAACGTTTTGGTTTGAAAGAAAAACCTACCCGCGGCGAAATCAATAATTCATTGTTCAGGTTATTGTAGTTGTAGCGCACACCAACCTGCATCGTTACATCAGCCGAATCGCGGAATTGAATATTGTCCTGCACATAACCGTTCAGTCGTATCACCTCCAGGTCGGCATTAGTTTTAAGCACCTTGCTTAGTTGAAGTATGTTGGGCGAGTATGGCAGTGAATAACCCGCAGAGTCATTGTATTCCCATTCGTGCAGTTTATCCATGATAGTCTGCCTTTCTATGCCGGCGCCAAACTGGATAAAGTGTTTGCCCTTGTCATAGTTGCCTTTCAGCGAAGCATTGGTAACTTTTATGTTCAGCTGGTTGCGCGCATATGTTTGAAATATACCGGCACCCAATGGATTAACGATAAGTCCAAAGGTTGGTTTGCTTTTGTCGAAATCTCTTTCGCCAAAAAGGTAAGCACCGGTTATGTCAATGTTTTCTGATTCATTGTTCTCAAACTGGCTCAACATCCATTTCAACCTAAAGTTCTTTGTGGGTTGATAAGTTGCAGAAAAGCCGATCATGTTTGTATTGTACCTGTCTTTTTCCTGCCCGTCGAAATAGATGTCAACAGAAAGGTTAGCAGAAAAGAGAGGAGAGAAAACAGCTGACGAAAGTTTGCTTTCTTCAGGGTATAATGTAAAACGGCTGGAAGAAAAATTACCCAAAGCTTCCAATTGCCATTTACTGCTAAGCTGATAGGTTAGTAGTGCTTGTATGTCAGACGAGGAAGGAATATAATTTCCTTTTGTTTCCTGGCTGGAAAGCAGGTTACGATTGCTTCGATTGCGCATACCTACTACATAACTAAACCTATTGTTGTTAGAAACGCCTTCCAGGTGCAGGCCTTGCTCCAACAAACCAACATACGCAGTGCCGCCAAACTTTTTTGGCCTGCGATATGTAATGTCCAAAACGCTACTCATTTTGTCGCCATACCTCGCCTGGAAACCGCCATTGTAGAACTTGACACCAGCGGTCATGTCTGGGTTAATGAAGCTTAATCCTTCTTGCTGCCCGCTGCGCACCAGGTAAGGCCTGAAAACTTCAAAATCGTTCACATAGATGAGGTTCTCATCGTAACTGCCACCACGTACGTTGTACTGGCTGGTAAGCTCGTTGTTGCTTCCAACAAATATTTTTATGAGGCTTTCTATATTACCTAAAGGAGAAGGATTAACACGAGCTGCACCCGGGTCAATGCTTATTCTGCCGGCTTCGGTTCTGCTACGGTTGTCTGTTACTGTGACACCTTGCAATACATTCTGCGAGGCCTGCATTTGAATGGTTACTGTCTCGTTTTCACCTACTGATAAATTGAAGTTTCTCTGTACTTCTGTATAACCAGTAAAAGAAAATATGAGAGCAAATGGCCTGCCGACAGGCGCCTGTATGGTAAACCTTCCTGCGGAGTCGGTTACTACGCCACGGTCTCTTCCAAGAATAGTAATGCTAACAGGATGTAGCGGTTTATCATTTTCATCCAGCACAATACCAGAAAGAGTTGCCCCATTCTTTTGGGCAAAAACAGATATAGAGAACAAGATGAAAACGGCCAACAGCTTGAATCTTCTCATATTAAAAGCTAAACGGTGCCAAGATACAATATGATTTTATGCAAGAGCGAAATGATTGAGTAACACTAAGATAATGGTACAGTTTTTTAAGAAGCTGGATTATATTTTTACCTTCGCTTTTTAAACAACTACTTTATGAAAAGAATTTTTACGCTTCTCTCTTCTTGTAAAACATTAATGATGAGTGCTGCTCTCCTGGCTTCGGCTAGTGTGTTTAGTCAGCCAATTGCAAGATGGACTTTTGAAGGAGTAACCTTTAGTTCTACTGCAAGTCAAACCCCAACCTTAACAGCAGGAACAACTACAGCTGATGAAGGAACACAACCTGGAGGTTCTGCTTTCACAGCTTTCCATTCCAGTGCTTCAACTGTTTATTCCACTCCTGCCGGTAATGGCTCGGCAAAATCTATAAGTTCTAATAACTGGGCAGTCGGCGATTACTACCAGTTCCAGGTAAATACCACAGGCTTTAATGGTATTGCAATAACTTTTGATCAGACAGGAAGCAATACAGGTCCGAGAGAATTTAAAGTACAATACAGTGTTGATGGAACCACTTATCTAGACCTAGCAGATTACCAGGTGCCAACTAGTTCAGGTTCATCAATTAGCTGGAATGCTACTACGCCTAATTCAAATTCCGGATTATACTTCGACTTAAGTGCATATCCTTCAGTGAACAATACATCTGCAGTATATTTTAGATTAGTAAATAGATCTACTGTTTCAATCAATGGTGGTACCGTAGCTAGTGGTGGCACTAACCGTGTAGACAATTTCGCAGTATGGCAAGCATCTGTTTTGCCAGTTTCCTTAAAAGCTTTCAACGCTGCATTATTTAACGGTTCAGCATCACTAAGCTGGTCAAGTGCAACAGAAAATAATTTGCGTGGCTATGCTGTAGAAAAGAGTTTTGACGGCGCTTCGTTTAGCGAAATATCTTTTGTTAGTGCAGAAAATCGTGCGGCCAATTATTCTTTTGTTGACAACAGCATTAAACCAGGAACTAATTATTACCGCTTAAGAATTGTAGATAAAGACGGTTCTACAAGCTACAGCAATGTTGTAGTATTGAGCAACAGGTCTATCAAAGCTGAAGTATTCCCTAATCCTGCAGTTAGCAACATCACTGTGTCTCACGACAAAGCTGAAGCAGGTGCACGCATCCGCATCGTAAGCATGGATGGAAGGCAGATCAAGATCGCACAGGTTCAGCCAGGTGCAATCCAAACAGGTATCTCTGTTAGCGAACTGGTGAAAGGCAATTACCTTTTGATCTATGAAAGCAATAATGATAAAGTAACATCTAAGTTCACTAAGCAGTAATTACATATTCTCTTTTTGAGCATGAATATTTTGAAATATCCCCTCCACGCCGGAGGGGATATTTATTTTACATCCTTCACCTACGGATCAGCCTGCTCTTTCTTATGCTTTTTTTATATATGTCATTTCTTACAACAGGCGTATTTTCTCAATTTCAAATTTTCCTTTTTTTAAGGTAGGTTTGCCCCTCTTTAAAATGGATACCCTGGTGAGGAGTAAATCCTTGACCACAAAACCAAAAATAAATACCAGATGAATTTCAACAGGATCAACAACATTGTTGGATGGGTTGTTTGTATCATTGCTTCGGCCACCTATATTCTCACTACCGAAAAGACCTCTAGCTTATGGGACACCGGTGAATTTATCAGTAGCTGTTACAAGCTGCAGATACCTCACCCGCCAGGAGCTCCTTTGTTTGTATTAATAGGTCGTTTCTTTATTATACTTTTTGGTGATAACCCGATGACTGCTGCTAAGGCAGTGAATATAATGAGTGCCCTTGCCAGTGGCTTTACCATTCTATTCCTGTTTTGGACGATAACACACTTTGCACGTAAGGTTGTTCAAAAAGCCGGTGAGGCATTAACAGGAAACCAGTTGGCTGCAATCATGGGTGCTGGTGCTGTGGGTGCTTTAGCATACACCTTCTCTGATTCATTCTGGTACTCTGCTGTGGAAGGTGAGGTTTATGCACTTTCATCTTTTTTCACTGCTATCGTTTTCTGGGCTATCCTTAAGTGGGAACACGCAGTAGACCATGTAGAGCAAACCGGTATCAATCCCGACCGTTGGATCGTATTCATCTTCTTCATGATGGGCCTTTCAATAGGCGTGCACTTACTAAACTTGCTTACCATACCGGCTATTGTTATGGTATACTATTACAAGCGTTACAAATCAACCCCAATGGGTACTTTCTGGGCTTTTGTGATTGGTTGTATCATCACTGGTGTTGCACAAAAAGTAGTTATTCAATATTCAATCAATACTGCAGGTTGGTTCGACAGGTTGTTTGTAAACAGCTTTGGCCTTCCTTTCTTCAGCGGGTTTATCGTTTTCTTCTTGTTGGTAGCAGCTGCAATCTGGTGGGCGCTTCGTTATGCAAAGCAAAACAACTACAGTTTCCTGCGCCTTGGTATGTGGTGTATCACATTTATACTTATCGGTTATAGCACATACATCACTACTATGATACGTAGTAATGCAGACCCTGCGGTGGATATGTATAATGTAGATAATCCAATGAGTTTGGTGGGGTACTTAGGCCGTGAGCAATATGGTGATTTCCCACTGCTGTACGGTCAGAAGTTTACTGCACAACCGATAGATTACAAAGAGACAGGTACAAAATGGATCAAGGCTGATGGTCGTTATGTGGAAAATGGTAAAGAAGGTAAATATGTTTATGAGCAGGATAAGATGATGCTTTTCCCTCGTGTATGGGATGGCAGCAACGACCAGGGTCATGCTGATTATTATGCATCTTATTTAGGCATTGGTAAAATGCAAGACGGCACTTATGAAAGAGATCCAAACTTTGGCGATAACATCAAGTTCTTCATGGGCTACCAGATGTACTGGATGTATTTCCGCTACTTTATGTGGAACTTCTCTGGTAGGCAAAACGATGTACAGGGCGTATTTACCGGTAACATCCGCGATGGTAACTGGATAACAGGTATTCCATTTATAGACAACGCCATGTATGGCGACCAGGACCTGATGCCGGATAGTGGCAAGAACAACAAAGCTAACAACAAGCTGTTCCTGCTTCCTTTTATCCTTGGAGTTATTGGTATCATTTATCATTCAAAAGCTCATAGTAAAGATTCCTTCATAGTTTTCCTGATGTTCTTCTTTACTGGTATAGCCATTGTGCTTTACCTGAACCAGGCGGGTAACCAGCCAAGGGAACGTGATTATGCATATGTTGGTTCCTTCTATGCATTTGCTATTTGGATTGGTTTAGGCGTATTACAGGTAAGAGAATGGTTAAGCAAAGCTGTAAGCAGGGGAGTGGCAACCAATCTGGCTACCGCTTTATGTCTTCTGGCAGTTCCTGTACTAATGGCAGCACAAGAGTGGGATGACCATGATCGTAGCCGTAAAGTACTGGCTAGAGATCTTGCTCGTAATTACCTTGAAAGCTGTGCTCCTAATGCTATTCTCTTCACATTTGGCGATAACGATACTTACCCGCTGTGGTATGCGCAAGAGGTAGAAGGTATACGTCCTGATATCCGTGTTATCAACTATAGCCTGTTAGGTATTGATTGGTACATTAACCAGATGCGTTACAAGATCAACCAGAGCAATCCTATAGATGTTATTTGGAGTAAAGAACAAATACAAGGACGCAAACGCGACTATATCAGGTATCGTCCTGTACCGGGCGTTTCACCTAATCAATACTTCGACCTGTACGACATGATGAAGAATTTTGTTGGCAGCGAAGATCCAGGTAAAATGCTGGCAACCGGTGGCAATGAAATGATCAATACTTTCCCTGTGAAGAAAGTATCAGTAGATGTAGACGCAAACCTGGTTCGCCAAAACGGAACAGTTACTCTTACAGATAATGTAGTGGACGAAGTTCGTTTCGATATTCCAAAGGACCTGTTGATGAAGAATGACCTGGCTGTACTGAATGTAATAGCTGCAAACAGGTGGCAACGCCCTATCTATTTTACAGCACCATTTGATGAGCTTGGCTTTGGACAATACCTGCGTAAAGATGGTTTGACCTACAGGCTTGTTCCGGTACAGGGTCAGCAGGTAAATACAGAATGGATGCTTGACAAACTGATGAACAAGTTCTCTTCTGGAAATGCAGATAAACCAAATGTTTATTTTGATGAAGAGAACCGCCGCCACCTGAATACAATCCGTTCTGCTTATGCTGAACTGGCACTTGACCTGGTATCTAAAGGCCGAAATGAAGAGGCGCGTACCATTTTGCAAAAAGGTGATAAGATGTTCCTTGAAAGTAATTTCCCTTATGGCCACATTAGCCGTGGAAACCTGCACAACAGGAATAGCATTATGTACCTGGAAGCCTGCTACCGTGCTGGTGCAACAGACCTTGCTGCTAAAGTGCTGAAAGGTGTTCGTACCGATCTTCAGCAACAAATGAAATTCTATAATTCACTTAGTGAATCAAAGGCTGAGTGGATGGCTTATGATAGAAAAACAACTGAAGATTATCTACAGGCACTTGATCGTCTTGAGCAAATATTTGGTGCTAAAGGAGCTGCTACTCCTGAAGGTGGCAATAATGTAGTTACGCCGGGCGGTGCACAACCTTTACCGGATACCAACAGGTAATTCAAACTAATATTCATATAAGCAAAGGCTGCCTTAATGGTAGCCTTTGTTTTTATAGTTCTTCGTCTTTATAATTGGTATTTTCATGCATCTAAAACACAACCAGGATATGCGCCTAGCAATCATTTTACTTTTTACACTTATACATGCAGTGGTGTTTGCTCAGAAAGAAGATTCGATCTACATGAGCACCCACTACAACAAGTTTGAATACAATATTCCCATGCGTGATGGAGTGCGGTTATTCACTATTGTTTACGTGCCAAAAGATGAAACAAAGAAGTACCCGATCATCTTAAATCGTACGCCGTACAATGCCAGTAATGCGGGAAATTTCAATATCACCAGGCGGTACATGGTACAGCACGGGTTCATCTTCGCTGTGCAGGATGTGCGCGGCAGGTATATGAGCCAGGGCAGGTTCACTACTATGACACCAAACATTGCTGGTAATAATCCAAAGAATAAAAAAGATATAGATGAAAGCTCAGATACTTACGATACCATAGAATGGATGCTGAAAAACCTGAAAAGCAACAATGGAAGAGTAGGTATCTATGGTATTTCATATCCGGGTTTTTATGCCGCAGCAGCTTTACCTGATGCGCACCCTGCACTGAAAGCAGCTTCGCCACAAGCACCAATAGCCGATTTTTTCTTCGACGACTTCAAGCATAATGGCGCTCATATACTTGGTTATACTCCGGCATATCCTGTTTTTGGTTATCAAAAAGATACACTTAAAAGATCGGTTTGGTATGGCGATAAGCAGCGACGGATGTACGCTACGCCTGTAAAAGATGCATATGACTATTACCTGCGGTTAGGGCCTTTGAGTAATATCACGAAGCAGTTTCATCATGATAATTTTTTCTGGAACGAGATCATTAAGCATCCTGATTATGATGCTTTCTGGCAAAAGCGCAACCTGCTTCCTCATTTGCAAAATATAAAACCAGCTGTGATGACGGTAGGAGGATGGTTTGATGCTGAAGACCTATACGGCCCGTTGCAGATATATAAAACCATTGAACGAACATCGCCTGCAGCCAAAAATACACTGGTGATGGGGCCATGGGCACATGGTGATTGGGGACGCGAAACTGCCAAAGCCACCCATAACCACATCTTTTTTGGCGATAGTATTTCCAGCTTTTACCAGCGAGAGATAGAGTTGCCATTCTTTGTACATCATCTGAAAGGAGAGGGTGCAGATAATTTACCTGAAGCATATTTGTTTAATACGGGATCTAAACAATGGCAAAAGTTTGATGTATGGCCGCCAAAAGCTAATCCACCGATGCGCCTGTATTTTGGAGCAAAAGGAAAATTGTCCATCAACCAACCTGTGGATGATAGTGCTACTTTTTCATATGTAAGTGATCCAGCCAAGCCTGTTCCTTACACATCCGAAACAGAAGGATTGACATTTACGCCACGCCGCTACATGAGCGACGACCAGCGTCATGCAAGCCGCAGAACAGATGTATTGACTTTTGAAACAGATACATTAAAAGAGGATGTAACCATTGCAGGTGAAATATTGGCAAAGCTAAAAGTGACCATGACAGGTACGGATGCAGATTTTGTAGTAAAGCTGGTAGATGTTTACCCGCAACATCATCCTGAATATGCACACAACCCAAAGAACGTAACCATGGGTGGTTACCAGCAACTGGTTCGGGGTGAAGTTTTTCGTGGTCGCTATCGCAATTCATTTGAAAAACCTGAGCCGTTCATTCCGGGTCATGTTGCCAATGTTAATGTGCCATTGCAGGATGTATTGCACACCTTTAAGAAAGGCCACCGCATCATGATACAAATTCATAGTACATGGTTTCCTTATATTGATCGCAACCCGCAGCGGTACGTAGATAATATTTACGAAGCTGAAGAAACTGATTTCATAAAATCGGCCATTACCATTTTCGGTTCGTCGGTGGTAGAAGTGGGTGGTACTATAAAGCGGTAAAAGAATATTAACCCTGGCTTTGCTATTAAACATTGTCAGTGGCTTAAATGTTGTAACAATAATCTCGCGTCTTTTCGCGCAATTCAATTGTATGTTAGGATTACGTTTTACCAATTTTGACCCCAACGAAGGTTCGCAGGATAAGTTCCAACAGTTACTCAACCTGTTTCTTCAATTGCTCACGTATACCAATGGTGACTTTAGCGAAGCCATGGATTGGATGAACCAACTTGACAGGCAATATGGCCTGACAAATGATGAATACGGAATGGGTGATTTTATTGATGAACTAAAGGAGAAGGGATATATAGACGAAAATCCTGTGAACGGCAGCATAAAGATCACAGGCAAGACCGAACAAGGCATCAGGAAAAGTTCCTTGGAAGAGATCTTTGGGAAGCTGAAGAAAACAAAGCAAGGCAATCACAACACCTTCAAGCCGGGGCAAGGCGATGAGCTAAACGCTGAGACCAGGCCTTTTATTTTTGGTGACATGATGGAGCAGATCGATTTTACCGAGAGCATCCGCAATGCCCAGATTAACCATGGGATCGATAGTTTCCGGATGCAGGAAGATGACCTGTTGATACGGGAGACTGATTATAAATCGCAGACTTCTACCGTGTTGATGATAGACATTAGCCATAGCATGATCTTATACGGCGAGGACAGGATAACTCCGGCCAAAAAAGTAGCGATGGCGCTGAGTGAATTGATCACCACCAAATATCCAAAAGACACGCTGGATATAGTGGTTTTTGGTAACGATGCCTGGCCGATAGAGATTAAAGATCTTCCTTACCTGCAGGTAGGTCCATACCACACTAATACTGTAGCAGGATTAGAACTTGCAATGGATATATTACGCAGAAGAAAGAACCAGAACAAGCAGATTTTCATGATCACAGATGGTAAGCCTACTTGTTTGAAAATTGGGAAACGCTATTACAAAAACAGCTTTGGCCTTGACAGGAAAGTGGTAAATCGTTGCATCAACCTGGCTGCTCAGTGCAAAAAGCTGAAGATCCCCATTACAACTTTCATGATAGCAAGCGATCCTTACCTGCAGCGATTCGTACAGGAGTTTACCGAGATGAACCAAGGCAAAGCATTCTTTGCATCACTGGATAAGTTGGGCGCTTTCATTTTTAAAGATTTTGAAAGCGGCAAGCGTAAAACAGTCTTTTAATGAGCAACTGCTTGTTAGAACTGAAGAAGCATACTCCTCATCATTTTTAGAAAAAACACAAACACACCAGATAATACACATGGACATTCATGCTATAAAAACATTGGGAGAGTTAAGAGAAAGTGGCTATAAAAGCAGGAGCATAAAAGAAGAGATCAGGAACAACCTGGTAAAGAAAATACAAGCCAAAGAAGAAACATTCCACGGGATTTTAGGTTACGAAGAAACCGTAATACCCGATACAGAAAGAGCCTTATTAAGCCGGCACAATATCCTTTTTCTTGGATTAAGAGGACAGGCAAAAACAAGAATGGCCCGCCAAATGGTAGACCTGCTGGATGAATACATACCTGTGATTGCAGGCAGCGACATCAATGACGATCCATTAAACCCAATGAGCCGGTTTGCCAAAGATTTGGTAGCACAACATGCTGATGATACACCTATACGCTGGCTGCACAGAAGCGAACGCTATGGCGAAAAATTGGCTACACCCGATGTAAGCGTGGCAGATCTTATTGGAGATATTGATCCTATAAAAGCAGCAAACCTGAAGCTGAGCTTTGGTGATGAGCAGGTAATCCATTACGGCATCATTCCGCGCAGCAATCGAGGCATTTTTGTCATCAACGAATTGCCTGACTTGCAGGCAAGAATACAGGTGGCACTGTTCAATATTTTACAGGAAGGAGACATCCAGATAAGAGGCTTTAAGCTTCGTATGCCTCTCGACATTTTGTTTGTGTTCACTGCAAATCCAGAAGATTATACCAACCGCGGAAGTATTGTAACGCCGCTGAAAGACAGGATCGAAAGCCAGATATTGACACACTATCCAAAAACTATAGAGACAAGTTTGGCCATCACTGAGCAGGAAGCAAATGTGCTTGACGAACAGAAGGAAAGGGTGATGGTGAGCGATCTCGTAAAGCGACTGATAGAACAGGTAGCTTTTGAAGCACGCACCAATGAATATGTAGATAAGAAAAGTGGTGTGAGTGCCCGCCTTACCATTGCAGCTTTTGAGAATGTTGTAAGCACCGCTGAGCGTCGTGCAATCATTCACAACGAAAAGCAGACTCAGGTTTGGATGGCAGATCTGATGGGTATCATACCTGCTATTACCGGTAAGATTGAACTGGTTTACGAAGGCGAACAGGAAGGTCCTTTCCAGGTAGCGGTAAACCTGGTAGAAAAAGCTATCAGGACGCAGTTTGTAAATTATTTCCCTAACCCCGAGCTTACTAAAAAGAAGAGGGCAACCGGCAAAGCGAGCCAGCAAACCAAAGCCGAAGAAGAGAACCCATACAAGGCTATCATTAAATGGTTTGACAGCGGCAATCATCTTGATCTGCTGCTCGACGTAAAAGATGAAGCAAAACTTGCTTCACTTTACCAGGTGAATGGCTTGCATGCTTTTGTAAAGAAGCATTTTCCAAATTTGAACGAAATGCAGACCGGCTTGTTGATGGAATTTGTTTTACATGGACTGGCAGCTTATTCACTCATCAGTAAAAAGATGCTAGAGGGACGGATAGAGTTCAAAGACCTAATGGGTAGTATGATGAATTTTGATCCGCATGATTTTGAAGAAGAGGAAAATGAAGATGATTTCAGATAATAAAAAACGGCTGGTAATTTACCAGCCGTTTTCATAAATACTTTTCCAGTTTTAGAATTTATATCCGAAACCAACGCCACCATAAAAAGGCCAGAAAAACCCGCTACCGATCAATGGGTTGATAGCAGCTCTAAAGAAGAAACCACCATTAGCTGGTTGTAATCTATAACCAATGTTCAGGTGACCGAAAGTAGCAGTCAAAGGATCATCACCTTCTGATTTAGCAATTACAGGAGTGATACCACCTCCGATTTCAATATAGTTGCGTTGATCCCTGCTGGCAATGTAATTCAAACCAACCGGTACAAGGATTAAAGATCCGCCATCTACATTGAAACCACCAAGGCCCGCTCTAAAACCTAAACCACCTTCTCCTTTGAAGCGCATATCGTAGTTGATAGAAGCAATACCAGGACCACCCAATTCAGCAAATACAACTTTGGCAGGAGGAGCAAACCCTTCGTCGGAACGAGATTGTGCTTGTACGGTGATAATAGTAGCTAGCAAAAATGCAGTTAGGATTGTTTTTTTCATCATGTTGAGTTTTTGGTAAAACAATGATAAGGACAAATCCGCTGCACTAAAAAATATTTTTACTAGTTCTTTAAATTAAGACAATTAGAAAGTATAACCCAGGCCTGCGCCAACCCAATATGGCCAGAAGAAACCATCACCAAAAACCGGGACAAGAGCTGCTTTATAAAACCATCCACCGTCGGAGGGTTGTTTTCTATAACCAATATTCAGGTAGCCAAACGATCTTTTGAATGGTCCTGTTTCACCAGGCAGTGCACTGCTATTACTTACAATAGAATAGCCGGCGCCTGCTTCAAAATAATCACGTTGATTTTTACTGGTTATATAATTGGCACCAATAGGAACAAAAAGCAATCTTGAATCTTTCAGTGACCATCCGCCAACACCTGCCCGTACACCAAAGCCATCTTTACGCTTTCCAAGGCGCATGTCATAGTTAATCGAAAGGAGCCCAGGACCACCAGCTTCTACAAAAACAACTTTTGCAGGTTTCTGGTCTACAACGCCATCCTGAATTTGTGCTGAAGAAGAAATAGAAAGACCTAAAAGAACAGAGGATACTAATAAGAATTTTCTCATAAACAATTTTTACATGTACAATGAATGCGTATGCCGCAGTTAAATAATATTTACTTCTCTCTCTAGGATTATGCCAAACCTATCTTGCACACTTTGTACGATCTCCTCGGATAATGCATAAACCTGGTTGCCTGTGGCGTGGCCATAGTTTACCAACACCAGCGCTTGCTTAGGATGGCATCCTGCATCACCTGTTCTATAACCTTTCCATCCGGCTTGTTCTATCAACCATCCAGCGGCCACTTTTGTTTGCGAAGTGCCGGCAGAATAACCAACAATGGCGGGGTGTTGCTGTTTCAGTTGTTCAAACTGTTCGTTAGGTATAGTCGGATTTTTAAAGAAACTACCGGCATTTCCAGTCACTGCAGGGTCAGGTAATTTGCTTCTCCTGATATTAATAACAGCTTGCGAAATAGCAGCTATATTCAACTGCTGCACGCCCATTGCATCAAGCTCTTGCTGTATAGCTCCATATGACGTATTGAAGTTGGCTTGTTTGCTAAGCCTGAAGGTTACGCTAGTAATGATAAACTTGCCTTTGTATTTCTTTTTGAAGACACTCTCACGGTAACCAAATTCACAATCTTCTTTATTGAATATTACTGCCGTATTATTGGCAATTGAGTAAGCTTCCAGTTCATGAAAAACATCCTTAATTTCTACTCCATAAGCGCCTATGTTTTGCATAGGACTAGCGCCTACATTACCGGGTATCAGGCTTAGATTTTCTACTCCCGCATAATTATTTTCAATGCAGTGCAGAACAAACTGGTGCCAGTTTTCGCCGGCTGCAGCGCGTATATAATAATGATCAGCGTCCTCATTCACACGCTCAATTCCCGTTAGTTCATTCCTTAGAACAAGCCCATTGTAGTTAGAGGTAAACAATACATTGCTACCGCCACCCAGTACCATGTGAGGCTGGCTGTTGAAGAGAGGCGACGTGACCAACTCCTGCAAAGATTCCAGTGAATTGAACGAAGTGAAAAACCTGGCTGTTACATCTATGCCGAAAGTATTGTAAGGCCTGAGTGAGATATTTTCTTGAATTTGCATGCTGCTCTTGTAGGGCGCAAAATAAACAATTATGGCACTAACCGCAGTTGTATTAGGAGCTACAGGCCTTATTGGTCAACAGGTAGTACAGCAGTTGATAGCAGATAATGGGTACGAAAAAGTAAGGCTGTTGGTAAGGCAACCTATAGATATTATGCATAAGAAGATTGAGGTGGTTGTGGTTGATTTCAACAACCTTGATGATTACAGGCAAAAGCTTGGAAATGGTGACTGCATCTTTTGTTGTATAGGTACAACCCAAAGCAAAGTGAAAGGTGATAAAGCAGCTTATCGAAAAATTGATTTTGATATTCCTGTTCATGCAGCTCATTTTGGTAAGCAGGCCGGCTTCCATACATATGCACTTGTTTCGTCTGTAGGTGCTGATGTAGCTAGTAGTAATTTTTACCTGCGGTTAAAAGGAGAGGTGGAAGAGGCTATAACAAAAAACGGTTTTGAAGCCTTACATATTTTCAGGCCGAGCCTGCTGCTGGGCCAGCGGAAGGAAAAACGTTTGGGCGAGGGGATAGGCAAGCTGATCTATCCAGCCATCGGTTTCTTCTTTGTTGGTAAATGGAGAAAGTATAAAGCCATTCAATCTGCAGATGTAGCACGTGCCATGGTAGCGGCTGCAGCCAGAAGTGAAAGCGGTATACATATTTATCATTATGATGAGATACTGGCGGTAGGCCGTAGTTAATGAGAATGCTGCTTAGGAACCTAAAGCAATGAATGAATTTTCTTTTGGTTTCCACGAGTTACTGCCAATAAACATATTCCCAGGCAACTTTCATAAATTTGGTAGATGGAGCAACTAACAGAAATAAAAAATGTTTTGCAGCAGCTCAAGCCTGAGTTAGCTGAAAAGTTCCATGTTCAGTCTATTGGATTGTTTGGCTCTATCCTAACAAACGATTTCTCAGCTTCAAGCGACATAGATATTATTGTAGATTTTGATCAGCCTATTGGGATTGAATTTGTTGACCTTGCTAATTACATGGAACAGCGCCTTCAAAAGAAAGTTGATCTTGTGTCACGAAAGGGGATCAAAGACAAGTATTTTAAAGCTATAGAACAAGATATTGTATATGTCTAAGCGTAATCCTAAACTGCTTGTTGAGGATATACTGGGTAGTGCACAAAAAATACTTGATTACACGGTGGGTCAAACATTTGAAGCCTTCACTAATGATGCTAAAACAGTAGATGCAGTGATTCGAAATTTTGAAATAATCGGTGAAGCAGCTAACCGTCTTCCTGGTGAATTCAAGTCACAATTTCCTGAGATCGATTGGAACCGTATTCGTGGTTTTAGAAACAGGATAGTTCATGATTATTTCGGAATAGACCACTCAATTGTTTGGCAGATCAAAGAAACATTTGTTCCGCAGTTGATTGCTCAACTTAAATCTATCCCCTAGAAATTAAATCTATAATTGACTATATCCCTCTCATGTTTTTCTAAGTTTATCATGCTTCAGATTTTGTGCACTCATCAGGTAAGATATTTGAATGGGCTTACTAAACGACCATTTGCAGGTGTACTCAAACAATTTCTACAAAAACTTACCAACATCCACCAGCAGCCTTCATGAATTATTTAGAAGTGGTGGATTTGTAGATGTACCGGATGATTGGCATGTGATCATCGCTGATGTAAAAAATTCTACTGCTGCCGTAAGTGCCGGTAATCATAATGATGTAAATCTTGTTGCAGCCAGCTCACTCGTTGTAGCTCTCAACATAGCTAAAGATGCCGAGGTCGAAATTCCTTTCTTTTTCACGGGTGATGGGGGAACTGTATTTGTTCCGCCTGTTATACTAAATGATGTTCTGAAAGGATTGCAGATACATAACAACAACAGCATCCAAAATTTCAATATTGAATTGCACTCAGGAAGTTTATCTATTGCAAGTATCAAAGAGGCAGGTCATGCAGTAAGAATTGCCAAAGTGCGGTTTGGTAATAGCATAAGTAAGGCAGTGGTGATAGGAGATGGGCTGCAGTATGCAGAAAAGATCATAAAAGGCGCCGGTGAAGAAAAAGGCGCAGCGGTTGATGATCCTGCTTTGCTGAACATGGAGGGGCTTGAATGCAGGTGGGATAAGATAAAACCAATAGCGGAAGACAACGAAGTAGTTTGCTACCTGATAGAAGCGGTTAAACCTTCTTTGCAAGCTGAAGTGTATGCGGATGTACTGCAAAAAATGGATGAGATATATGGAGCCATTGAAAATCGCAATCCTATTTCCTTTGAACGACTAAAGCTGATGTTGAGCGTAAACAAGATCAAAAAGGAAATGATGGTGCGGTTCGGTAGATGGAAGCGGAGTTATTTGATTTCTACTTTTCTAAAAACATTTATCGGGAAGTTATACTTCAAGTTCAACTGGAAGGTGAATAATCTTCGTGGACAGGAATACCTGAAGCAGGTAATTACCAATGCAGATATATTAACCATTGATGGCAGGATCAACACCATCATCTCCGCCACCAGGATCAAACACAGTGCTTTTGTTGCCTACCTTGACCAGCAAGAGCAAATAGGCCGGTTGGTATTCGGCCACTTTACCAGCAGGGAAAGCGTAATGACCTGCTACATCGGTAACAGGAATGAAAATCACATCCACTTTGTGGACGGAGCAGACGGTGGCTATACTGAAGCAGCAAAAGAATTGAAAGGTAAAAAGCGACTTTCAGCAATAGGGCGGTAGCAGCTAAAACATTCTTCTTGAGGCCTCAACTTACTTCAATCGATAACCTTCTTTATAAGTCTGGTTCTCCGCCTGCAGGTAGATGATGTCTTTCTTAAAATGTGCAACCGTTGATGCATCATTGGCAAGGTATACCTGCCAGTCAGCGCCTGCATCACCCTTCAGTACAGTAATGCCCGGGTGATTTGCAGCTGGTATCCATCTTCCAGTTATTGTTTTGCCCGAAAGTTTCCAGCTATAAGTGCCGTTAGCATTTATGGTGAGTGGTGGCTGAGATGCACCACCAGTAACTGTAGTGGTTACTTTATATCCATCCGTTCTGTCTATCATTGCTACTGGTATGCGTATTTCCCAAACACCTTGGTATTTTTGTGTCCACCACGGCTCCCTTACCAAGCCAGCAACGTCTTCGTGCCAGGTATAGTTCCGGGTGCCAACTTCATCTCCTGTATATTCATCCAGCTCCACGGTTACATATTGTTTGTCGAAAATGGTTCCTTTCTTTCCTATTTCTTTTATAATGGCATAGCGCCACGTATTTCCTGCTTGTTTTGCTATCACTTTATCTCCAACTTTGAAACGAGGAAAACCGGTTGCTGTACCATAACCTCTTGCTTCTACTTCTTTTGTAGCATTTAGCCGATGCACTTTTGGTGCAGGCTTACGAAGCTTTTCAGCTGTAACCCAGGTATCCCAGGCACGACTAAAGTTGTCATAAGTAATAAAATACTTTCCGTCTTTTACCTGCAGAACTTTACCGTAATACCATCTGCCATCAGAAAAAATGTCCACCATTTCGCCGGCAGCATAAGTAGTTGCTGGCGTAACAGAACCTGTACCATTACCGCCGCCGGTACCACTGTTCCCGTTATTACCTAAGTTGCCTGTATTACCTGCTCCACCTGTATTGCTTCCGTTGCCATTGCGTGGCCGCAGCCTGTCGGCATTTACCCATACATCCCATACACTACTGTATTCATCGTACCTAAACTTGTACTTGTTATCTTTTACTTCCAATATTTTTCCAGGATACCATTTGTTATCTGTGAAATATTCAACCATCGCTCCTGCAGCAAAGGCTGAAGTACCAACTTGATGGGCCGTAGGTGTAGCAGTTGTGAGTACGCGTAATTTGTCGGCCTTAACCCATGTATTCCAGACATCACTGTAGTCATCATACTTCACGTAATATTCATCTCCTTTTACTTGCAGGATGCTGCCTTTGTACCAGCTACCAGAATAAGATATTTCCACTCGTGTTCCAACCTTTAGTTCTTGAGCAAAAGATTGAAGTGCAGAAAAGAAACCAAAGATTAACAGCAGGAGTTGCAGGTAAAATTTTCTAACCATGGTAAATTTTTTGGAGGGGTTGAAAGTAGAAAAAATTATGATTTGAAAACCACTTTGTTCGAAGCTGTACCAGTAGCTTTCATACATTAGCCATCTTAATTAGCATCCACATCTGGTATGATGCTAACGCTGCGGTAGCGTTTGTTGCTTTGGATGATGACTACCTGTTGCAGTATCTCCTGCTTGCATTCTTTAATAAGCTGTGCCTGTCGCGGTAGTTTCAGTAATATCTCAAACAGGTACTGGTTTCGCACCCGGTTGATCACTGGTTCGGCTGGTCCACTTAAGTACTTTTCATATTTCGTTTTCAGGAATTGCGCCATTATGTTGGCTGCTTCCTCAGCAATGTTCTTTTCCTTGTGCTTGCACGTCACCTGGATGATGCGTGAGAATGGCGGGTAAAAGAACATCTTCCTGTTCTCGATCTCGTACTGGTACATTTTATCATAATCGTGCTCCTGTACAAACTTCAATACAGGATGATCTGTTTTGCTTACCTGTATCAGCACTTTACCACGGTCGCCGCGCCTGCCTGCCCGACCGCTAACCTGCTCCATTAGCTGGAAGCCTCTTTCGTTTACCCTGAAGTCAGTAAAATTCAAAATGCCATCTGCATCCACAATTCCCACCAGGTTTACATGTTCAAAATCTAGTCCTTTTACCACCATCTGTGTACCTGCAAGAATGTCTATTTTCTGCTGCTCAAAAAGCTTTATAAGAGCATCGTGGTCATTCTTGCCTTTAATGCTGTCGTAGTCCATGCGGGCAACTTTGGCTTGTGGGAAAGCCTCCACCAGCGCCTCTTCCAGCTTTTCGGTACCAAAGCTTTTTTGAACAAAATTGTGGCTGCCGCATGCTGCACAGGTTATAACTACCGGGTACGAGCTGCCGCAATAGTGACACTGCAGCCGGTTCTTTGCTTTGTGATAGGTGAGGGTAACGTCGCACTGTTCGCATTGAGGAATCCATCCACAGGTGCCACAGAGCTGGTACGGCACATAGCCACGCCTATTCTGGAAAAGTATCACCTGCTTCTTTTGCTCCAAAGCATCGAAGATGGCGCCCAGCAGGGGAGGGGTTAGCAATATTTTTTCTTTATCCCGTGGAAAAATGGTTTTTACATCAACGATCTCTATCTCCGGCAGTTGAACATTTCCATACCGCTGCGTTAGATGAACAAACCCGTATTTGCCTGTTTTGGCATTGTGGTAACTTTCTATAGAAGGCGTAGCACTTCCGAGCAGAACCTGCGCGCCATATAAAGCAGCATAATAAATGGCTGCATCGCGGGCATGGTAGCGCGGTGCAGGATCTTGTTGTTTGAAGGACGGATCATGTTCTTCATCTACAATCACAAGCCCGAGATTTTTGAAAGGCAGGAAAAGCGATGAGCGTGCTCCGAGCACCAC
This sequence comes from Aridibaculum aurantiacum, assembly GCF_017355875.1. Lineage (NCBI taxonomy): Bacteria > Pseudomonadati > Bacteroidota > Chitinophagia > Chitinophagales > Chitinophagaceae > Aridibaculum > Aridibaculum aurantiacum. The sequence goes on along the minus strand of NZ_JAFEWC010000001.1, from coordinate 2,650,921 downwards.
TTTGGTATCTCCGCTTCTTATCTTATTCCATATCTCCACCCGCTCGTTCGGGTTGAATTTTGAATGATAGATGGTGATATAGCCGCCAAAATAGATCTGCAGCCGGCGGATGATCTGTGCCGTAAGGGCTATCTCCGGCAGCATATACAATACCTGCTTGCCTTCTTTTATCACCTGCTCAATAAGCTTGATGTATATCTGTGTTTTGCCACTTGAAGTAACTCCCTGCAGCAGGCACACCGGCTTTTCCATCAATGACTGCTGAATTTCTGCTGCAGCATGTTGTTGTACTTTTGATAGTTCAAAATCAATCTTCACATCTTTAGGCAAACCAGGCAGCCGGTCCAGCGAACGCTTTTCCAGTTTCAGGATATGCTTATCAGCCAGTCCTTTTAAATGCGCCGCAGTTGCATTGGCTTTTTTCAACAATTCAGGTTGTGTTACTTCACCTGCTGTTTTCATCAGGTGCAGGTAAGCCAGCAACAATTCTAATTGTTTTGGAGCTTTATTCTTGCTCCAGTCGTTTAGCAGTGTTGCCAGGTTTTGCTCGGTGTGATAGTCAGGATGGAGCAGAACATAGGTCTCCTTTTTCTCCTTGTATTTTTCTTTTAGCGCCTCCCAAACCACGCATACCCCTTTTTCGATCAGTTTCTTTATCACCGGGTATACGTGCGATGCATCCAGTATCTGTTGCACCTCGCTTAGCTTCAACTCCTTTTTTATTTGCAGCGCCTCAGTTACCAGGTATTCCTCATCACCCAGATTGGAATAATCCTCACCAAATTCTTCATTATAAGACAGGATAGTTTCGCTCGACAACTTGAGGTGCGAAGGCAGCGCCGCCTGCATCACTTCTCCTTCTGTACACATGTAGTAATCCGCCAACCACTCCCATAGTTGTAGTTGTACGGGGTAAACGAGTGGATCAGCATCCAGGAGGTTTATAATCTCTTTAGGTGTGAAAGCAGCCGGCTTTTGATCGTGAATGATTTTTACAATACCTGCGTAACGCTTGTTCTTGCCTAATCCGACCTCTACCCGGCAACCCTGCTGTATCGCCTTCTGCAGGTGCGATGGTATAGCCCAGGTGTAGTTTTTCGGAAGCGCCAGTGGCACAATAACCTCTGCATACAATTGTTGTTTAGCAGGAAAAAGAGTTTCACTGGTTTCTGGAGCCGCGTTCATGAAGTGCAAAATAAGAAGGAAGTACTTGTAAAACGAGGTTGAGCAGCAACTATAACAGCTTCATTTTTAAATCCTCATGCAATCTTCCTGTTGAGAAAAGGTAGCTGCTGCCAGATCTTCCTCTCACCTTGTAAAAGTGGTGTGCGTTTGTTTGCTGGGTCCTGCTGTAGCAGGGTACACAATCCCTGGAAAAGATCAGGGTAGAAAAGCTTCATCTGCACAGGTTTTTCAAAGAAGATCTCCAGGCTTTCAGCCCAAAACTCCTGTAGATCCTTGAAAGCATTATCGGTAAAAAGCTGGTGCGCGTTCATCCTGGCGGTGTAGTAATTCTTCTCGCATCTCTCCATCACTTCGTTGAAGTTGTCAACAAAAGGTCGGTGCTTCATCAGGTCTGCAATCATGTGCTGGTAATAAAGAGCATGCGCCATTTCGTGCAGTCCTACATTTATACCGTCGGCATATTGGTAGTTGGTTAGAAAATGATTCCAAGCTACCGTAATTGTTTGCCCCTGCACATGGCCAGCCAGTATGCGCAAAGAATCGTCAGCAAAGTAGGCTTCGGGATGTATTTGTATGTACCGGAAGAAAGGCAGCATGTACCGCTTAAGCCCAAAGCTTATCTGGATGGCAGCTGCGCTCATCAGCACCGGCATTTCTTTAAAACCTTCGTGGTGGCGGATGATGAAGATCTTTTCGCTCATGAAATTCTCCAGCCGCCTGGTGAACCGGAACTTGAGCGGCTCACTCAGCGACTGGTAGTAAGGGAAATATTTGTTCAGGATCTTTTCTATCTCCGGCCTTTTGATGCCGAGGTTCCAGCCATAGTACACCAGGTAGTCGGGCTGCGCCTGGATAATATGTTTTTGGTAGCCGATCCTGCGGTGCCTGGCTTCTAAATAATGAATAGTGGCAGCAAGTGCATAGATCACGCAACCAAAAATGATGCATCCTAACAAGGCGTCTAAACCACCTGATGGCTCTGTAGTCTGGTTATATTGAATAAGTAGCATTAATCTACCAGTATGGTGTCATTTTCTTCCAGCAGGTTCAGGTTCACTGCATCGGCCCCGGCTATACCTTCTATAGAACCACGGATGTGTGCCGCATTCAGCAACACTTTTTCCAACTGCTTTTCACGTGCTTTCCATAGCCGCTCCATTGCATCGCGCTCTTTTTGAATGCTCATGCGCATGCTCATAAAACCTTCCCTGATCGCGTTCCACTGCTCTGCAAATTCATTGCTGGTGAGATAGTCGTACAGCATGTTCATCTTTTCACCCTTGTTTTCCTGGCTACAGGTAAGTGCAAAAACCTTTTGAATACTTGTACGGAGAACAGCAGAAAGGCTTCTTACTTCAGCAAATGTGCAGATATATACACCATCTTTTTCACCAAACCTTTCCATGTCTTTGGGCAGAGCCTGAGTTACAATTACTGCAATATCTGCACCCTGCGAACGCATATCCGCTTTCAGTTTATCTATCCAGTCGTTGGCAAAGTCTTTGGTACGCTTGCTCTCGTAAATGATCTTCCCACACTCGTTACCAAAGGGGTTGCATACCACCTGGATACAATCTGCACCACGTACTCCTTTGCCCACAGGTACTATTTTATCAAATGGAAAACCGGTGCGCAGGATCTCTTCCAGCATCAGCTCCTGGACCTCACCCTGCAGTTGCATGCTGCCTTGTTCAGCTTTGCGGCGCATTTCCTCTGCCAGCTTCTTCTGGTCCTCCAGTTGTTTCTCTTTCTCTGCAAGCCGTAGCTTAAACTCATCTTCTATCTGCTGTATCTTCAGTTTCTCCACCTCGCGGATTTCTACCGAAAGTTTCTCTCTTTCCTGCATAAAACGTTTTTGCATTTCCAGCTCCAGCTCCTCCTGCTTTACTTTAAGTGCCTGCTCTTTCTGCATGAATTCCAGCTCTTTACGTCTTGCTTCCTTCAGCTTCTCTTCACCATCGTTCAGCGATTGTTGCAGCATCTTTAGCTGGTTCTCAAAATCTGAGGCTACAGATTTGCGGATGCTATCCTGCAGTTCCTGCTGCAGCTTTTGCTTTTCTACCTGTAATCGGTGTTGAATTTCCTGCTCCTGCTGCTGCTGTTGTTTTGCCAGTTGTTCTTTCTGTTGTTGAATGGCTAGTTTGTCTTTGTCTACTTCCGCCTTTAGCTTTTGCCATTCCGTCGCCATTTTTTGGCGAGCCTGTGTTTCAAAATCTTTCATGAAAGCTTCTCCTGGTTCAAACTTGGCGAGGCAACTTGGGCAACTAATCATTAATGTGGACATAACGTGCAGTTTTACTAAAAGTATTAGCAATACTACTGAATATGTAGAAAATGTTGATGATTTGTTTTACCACACGGTGTTTATAACTCAGCTGTAGGTAAATGTAAAAGTGCATGTTACAGAAATTCAATTAAGTAGAAGCCTTAAATGCTATTGTACATCAGGAGTAGCAGCCATACTTTGGATAAATGCGCAACGGAAACAGGAGAATGGTAGCAAACTAGTGACATAAAAAAAGCCATCAACAAATTGATGGCTTATCAAACAAACAAGTTATTTACCTGCAGCAGTTGCTGCTATTAACTACCATTTGCGGTTGATGTCCCAGTTTTCAAATTCCTTAGCTACTTCAGTAAGGAAGCTGGCGCCGATGCTGCCATCAACTACGCGGTGGTCGTAGCTAAGCGACAGGTACATCATGTGACGAATTCCTATGGCATCACCTTCAGGGGTTTCTAAAACTACCGGACGTTTTTTTATAGCGCCGACAGCAAGTATAGCTACCTGTGGCTGGTTGATGATTGGAGTTCCCATCAGGCTTCCAAAGGTGCCAACGTTGGTCATAGTGAAAGTGCCACCTGCAGTATCGTCTGGTTTCAGGCGGTTGTTGCGGGCACTATCAGCAAGTGAATTGACAGATTTGCTCAGGCCAACCAGGTTCAGGTAATCTGCATTGCGTATAACCGGAACGATCAGGTTACCACTAGGTAAGGCAGTAGCCATTCCTATATTGATGTCTTTTTTTAGGATGATGCGATCACCTTCTACAGAGCAGTTGATGTAAGGAAAGCGCTTGATCACTTTGGTGATGCACTCGATGAATAGCGGTGTGAAGGTAATCTTCGTGCCCTCTTGCTTCTCGAACTGGCTCTTTACGCGGTTGCGCCATACCACCATGTTGGTCACATCTGCTTCAGCAAAGCTGGTAACGTGCGGGCTGGTTGCCTTGCTCATCACCATGTGCTTGGCAATCATCTTGCGCATGCGATCCATTTCTATGATTTCTACATTACCAGTAGGAGCAGTGTACTCTTGAGGTTGTGCTTTTTCTTCTATAACGGCTGGCGCCATAGGAGCTGAAGCAGGAGGTGCCGCTACAGAAGTATCGGCTTTAGGCTGTTCTGCCTGCTGCTGCGGTTGCGCCTGTTGTTGTGGCTGCTCTTGCTGGGCAGGGGCTTTACCTGATTTTTTATCTTGTACATACTGGAGAATATCTTTTTTGGTAACCCTTCCTTCATTGCCTGTACCCGGAATTTTCTCTAGTTCGCTCATTGATACGCCTTCGCTATTGGCAATGTTCAGCACCAATGGGCTGTAGAATTTGTTGTTTGTTCCTGAAGGTGCAGGAGCCGGCGATGAGGCAGCTTGTACAAAAGGCACTTCTTCTGCTGCTTTTTCTTCTTCAGTATTTTGTTGTGGTGCCTGGGCCGGTGCAGCCTGTGGAGCAGGAGAGGCAGCACCATTTGCGTTGGTTTCTATACGAGCTATAACAGTACCAATAGGTACTACATCGTTCTCCTGGAAAAGGATCTCAGCTACCACACCTTCAGCTGTAGAAGGTACTTCGCTGTCCACTTTATCAGTTGCAATTTCAAGTAACGTCTCATCCTGTTTTACCTGCTCACCAGGTTTCTTTGTCCATTTCAGAATGGTAGCTTCCATTATACTTTCGCCTAGTTTAGGCATTACAAGATCAACTAAGGCCATAGGTTTTGTTTTATTTCAATTGGCAATTTGTTGCCGGCAATCGTGTTATTTATTTTCATCCTTGTGCTGCGGTGGTTGCAACTTGCTGCTATCGTAGTTCCTGTTCACTGGTCATCACTCAACTAACAGCAGTGCCTCATCATCAGAACGTTGCAAAGATGTTCGTTTTAGCTGAAAATGGAAAATGGAATTCGTGAGGAGGTTTTGAAGCAGAGAGAGAAACGTTTATTTTGAATTTTAAATTTTGATTGTTGGATTGGAATTCTAAAACTATTAAACCTGATTTTATCAGCCCAATGAACTTATCAACCTATCGACTTATCAACTCATACCCAAACCTTAAGCAACCAAAACCTTCCGCAGCATCATTATTGCGTTCATGGCAGTCATCTCTATATTCCTTCGCCTGTCGAAGCGGAACGAAAACTTTTGCCTCACCGTTTCCATACCTGCGGATGCTACTGCAATCCAGACCGTACCTACTGGTTTTTCTTCACTGCCACCACCTGGCCCCATGATACCGCTGACTGCAATCGCATAGTCCGATCCAATTGCCTGCAATGCACCTTCAGCCATTTCTGTCACTGTTTCTTCGCTTACTGCGCCATGAGCTTGCAATGTAGTCGGCTTAACACCTAACATTGTTTCTTTTAATTCATTGGCATAGCTAACCACACCACCTTTATAATAAGCGGAAGAACCGGCAATGCTGGTAAGGAGATGGGCAATATAACCACCGGTACAGCTTTCAGCAGTGGTTACAGTTTTGCCTCTTGCAGCCAGCATGCGGCCAATAGCTTCTTCTATAGTGATGTCTTCATTAACTACTAGTACATCCTGTAACTGTTGCTGTAAGTTTTCAAAAAGTATGTCTACATCGTGTGTGATGGCCTGTACATCTTCACCTGTAGCGGTCAGCCTTAGGCGAACCATTCCATAATTTGGCAGGTACGCCAGCTTGATGTGTGCAGGCAGAGCCGCTTCAAAATCTTTTATTCTTTCTGCTAGAAAAGATTCACCAATGCCTGCTGTTAGTAAAGTACGATGAACCACCGCAGGCAGCTGAAACCACTGTGCCAGTTGCGGCAGCACATAATCTTCCATCATACCTTTCATCTCGTGCGGTACACCCGGCATGCTGATGTAGATGATGTCATTTTTTTGAAACAACATTCCCGGCGCAGTGCCTCTTTTATTTTGTAAAACAGTACATACATCCGGCACCTCTGCCTGCTTCAGGTTTGATGGCAGTAACGGGTGGTTCAGGTACTTCAGAAAAATTGCCTTTACATTTTCTAATGCACCCTCATCTGTTACCAACTGCCCACCAAAATATTTACATAGCAATGGCTTTGTGATGTCATCAGCTGTGGGTCCTAAGCCGCCGGTAATGAAGATTATCTGTGCATGTTTGCTTTCTTCGTCCAGCGCATTCCATATATCATCCCATACATCGCCTACTGCCACACGTCTTCTTACCCATACACCGGCCTTATTCAGTTGTTGACCCATCCATGCACTATTGGTGTCTATGGTTTGTCCTATCAGTAATTCATCGCCAATGGTGATGATAGAAGCGTTGATTTTATTTGTCATATATAATTTAAAAGTAAAGCGGGAGCAAATCTTCACAATTCATAATCAACCAAAAACTATGCTTTCCAAATGCATCCACTATTTTTAGCGCAATGTATATACAACTATGAGATTATTATTGTTGATAGGATTTTTGGCAGGCACTACTTTACAGGCGCAGACGATTTCGCAAAAACTTCAATCTGCTGTTGCCTCTTTTGAGGCGGATGGACAATTGCGCAATGGCATTGTGAGCTTGTACGTGATGAACAGCAAGACGGGAGCAACAGTTTTCAACCACAATGGCAGGATAGGTTTAACGCCTGCAAGCAGTCAAAAAGTTATAACCAGTACAACTGCACTTGAAACATTAGGCACTGGTTATCGATTTAAAACTGAACTGGCTCATGATGGAACCATTGCTAATGGAGTACTGAATGGTAATCTTTATGTGATTGGTTATGGAGATCCGAGCTTAGGCAGTTGGCGCTATGCTTCTACTAAAGAAGAGGTGGTAATGAATAACTGGATAAAAGCTATTGAAGCTGCAGGAATAAAGAAGATCAATGGTAAGGTGATAGTGTATGATAAGAACTGGGAAAGCCAGGCTGTACCAGACGGATGGACATATGATGATATGGGAAACTATTATGGTGCTGGAGCAAGTGGTTTCAACTGGCGCGAAAACCAATATGATATCAAACTTTCATCGGGTAAACCAGGAGACGCTGTTAAGGTGATAGGAACAGAACCGATGTTGTTTGGTAATACATTCATCAATGAACTTACTGCAGGCCCTTCGGGTAGTGGTGATAATGCATACATATATCGTGCTCCAGGGCAATTTACGGCTTACCTGCGTGGCACCATTCCTCCTGGACAATCATCTTTCACCATCTCTGGTTCAATGCCCAATGCTGCCCATCATTTGTCGCATGCATTTTCTATTGTGTTAGCATCGAAAGGTATGGGCGAGGCCATAGCCGGCATGGATGAAAAAGCTGATGTTAAACTACCCGCAATTATCAAGGTGATACATACGCATCTTTCGCCACCACTTGATAGCCTCAATTATTGGTTTCTAAAAAAGAGCGTGAACCTTTATGGAGAAGCTTTTTTAAAAGCTTTGGATTATGAGAAAAAGAAAGTAGGATCTACTTCTGGTGGAATTGATGTCGTTAAAAAACTTCACCAGGCGAACGGTATAGAAGAAACAGCTTTGCGTATGTATGATGGCAGTGGCCTGTCGCCAAAGAACAGGCTGACTGCTGAAGCGTTGACGAAAGCAATGCAATACGCAAGAAAGCAGTCGTGGTTCTCATCTTTTCATGATGGCTTGCCTGATATCAATGGCATGAGAATGAAGAGTGGTACAATGGCAGGCGTTAAAAGCTTCACTGGTTATTCAGGCGATTATATATTTGCAATCATTGTAAACAATTATAATGGATCGCATGCCGACATACAACGTAAAATGTGGCGTGTGCTTGATGTACTTAAATAAACCAGCAACTAATGTCTTCCCAGAACTTTAAGAACCATTCACGGATCTCTTTCTCGTTTCACATCCTAACAGTATTGCCTTTAGTAGCTACAGTAGTAGGTGCTATTATGAACCTGGTGAATAGCTCAGGCGATAATTTGTACTCGGCTTCACTCATTCTCCTGATGTCTGTGTTGTTGCTGAGCATTGCTTTTCATGCACGACTTTTTGCTTTAAAAGCACAGGATCGCGCCATTCGTGCTGAAGAGAACCTGCGGCATTTTGTACTTACGCAAAAACCATTGGATCCTCGTTTACGGATGGGACAAATAATTGCTTTGCGTTTTGCGCCGGATGCAGAGTTCCCTCAACTTGCTGCGCGTGCTGCTGCAGAAGGACTTTCTAATAAGCAGATCAAGCAAGCCATTTCAAACTGGAAGGCTGATCATCACAGGGTATAAGTATTGCTTGCCTCCAATCATCAAATTGAACAAGAATGGATAGCAGACCAGTATTGGATGTAGTGATTGTAGGTGGTGGGCCTATTGGCTTGGCTTGTGGGCTTGAAGCCAAGAAGGCAGGCTTAAATTATCTCATCATTGAAAAAGGAACGCTTGTAAATTCCATTTATAACTACCCGGTAAATATGGGTTTCTTTTCTACCAGTGAAAGATTGGAGATTGGCGGTATACCATTCGTTAGCACCCATGCTAAACCAGGCAGGAATGAAGCTTTAGAATATTACCGCCGTGTAGCTATTGCCGGAGGTATTCAGGTAAGACTTTTTGAACGTGTAATAACAACTAAGAAAGAGGATGACCATTACATTATAACTACATCAAAAGGGAGTTATGCAGCTCGCAATATCATCATTGCTACTGGCTTTTATGATATACCGTACCTGCTGAATGTGAAAGGGGAGGAGCTGCCGAAAGTGAAGCATTACTATGATGATCCGCATTATTATGCTTTTCAGAAAGTAGTAGTGGTAGGCGCTGCTAACTCTGCCGTAGATGCGGCTCTTGAAACATGGAGAAAAGGTGCCGAAGTGACCATGGTTGTTAAAGGTGAAGAGATCAGTAACCGTGTAAAATATTGGGTGAAACCAGATATTGAGAACCGCATTAAAGAAGGATCTATACAGGCTTATTTCTCCTCTGCTATTACTGAAATAAGAGAAAATGAAGTAGATATACAAACGCCTGCAGGTCCGGTTACCATTGCTAATGATTGGGTACTTGCAATGACGGGATATCAACCAGATCTTTCGTTTCTTGAAAAGCTTGGAATAGAATTATCAGACGATGAAGTGCGCAAGCCTGCTTATAATGAAGATACACATGAAACCAATGTAGCAGGTATTTACCTGGCTGGTGTTATCTGCGGCGGAATGAATACACATAGATTGTTCATTGAAAACTCAAGGGAGCATGCGGAGAAGATTATAGCCAATATTGTAAAGCAATAAATCAGTCGTTCCAGATATCTTGTAGTTGAGGAGTAATTCTGCAATCATCTCCTAATTCAAACTGGTAGTTGTCTTTGTCGGTTTCCAACTTGTACTTACCATTTTCAAGCTTGTAAATGTCAACCTGCTTTTTATCGATATCCACCAACAGGTAGTATGGTATTCCTTCCTGTTCGTACAGTTGAAACTTTTTGTTCTTATCCTTGATCATAGTTGCCGGTGACAATACTTCAACTACAAGCTTAGGGGTGAAGTCAAGAAACTTCTTTTGGATTTTGCCACATACGATTAAGATGTCTGGTTGCACAATAGTGTCTTCATCTATTTTGTAATCCAGTGGATCATAAGCTCTACAGTCAGAACATTTTGAAGCTTTTAGCGCCAGCATAAATTGGAACCTGATTTCAGCAGCTACTCGTTGATGCTCAGGCACCGGCAGAGGACTCATAGCAATTGGATGGCCCTCTATTAACTCCCACCTGCCTTCCCAATTAAGGTAGTCGTTGTAGGTGTACCTGGGTAGATATGTTTCCTGTTGTGGCATAACTAAAGTTACACAATACCATCATCAAAAACCAGGCGTAACACCAATGTAATTATGTGGTGTAATTGCTTTTAGTTCTTTCTTCACGGTGCTATTCACCTTTAAGCTGCCAATGAATTGTTGAATATCATCTTTGGTGATAGATGCTTTTCCACGGGTTAGTTCTTTCAGCGCCTCGTATGGTTGCGGGTAATTCTCTCTTCTTAAAACAGTTTGAATAGCCTCAGCTACCACAGCCCAGTTGTTATCCAGGTCATCTTTTATTTTTACTTCGTTCAGCAGCAGTTTATCCAATCCTTTTTCGATTGATTTTATTGCAAGCAAAGTATTGGCAACCGGTACACCAATATTTCTAAGAACTGTGCTATCCGTCAGGTCGCGCTGTAGCCTGCTTACAGGAAGTTTGGCTGAAAGATGTTCCAGTAAAGCATTGGCTACTCCAAGATTTCCTTCTGCATTTTCAAAATCAATAGGATTTACCTTATGTGGCATTGCACTGCTGCCTACTTCACCAGCTTTGGTTTTCTGCTTAAAGTAGTCCATGCTGATATAGGTCCAGATATCGCGGCAAAGGTCAACCAGAATGTTGTTGATACGTTTGATCGAATCAAAATGAGCAGCCAAATTATCATAGTGTTCTATCTGCGTAGAAAACTGAACACGTTGTAATCCAAGAGAATTTTCAACAAAAGCATTCGCCAGTTTCACCCAATCTTTTCCAGGAAATGCAACAGCATGAGCATTGAAGTTTCCTGTAGCGCCACCGAACTTAGCTGTGTATGGAACGTGCGTGAACAACTGTACCTGATTTTCTAATCTTTCTGCAAATACCATCAGCTCTTTGCCCAATGTAGTAGGAGAAGCAGGTTGTCCATGTGTACGCGCCAGCATCGAAACATGCTTCCATTGCCTGGCCAGTTGGGTAAGCTTCTGTTGTAGGTTGATGATGGTGGGCAGATAATCATGCTCCATGCAAGCTTTCCAGCTCATGGGTATAGCAGTATTATTGATGTCTTGTGACGTCAGTCCAAAATGTATCCATTCTTTTAACTCAGCGGCACCGCATTTATCCAGTTGTTCTTTTAAGAAATATTCAACAGCCTTTACATCGTGGTTGGTAGTAGCTTCAATTTGCTTTATTTGCTGCGCATCGTCCAGGCTAAAATCAGTAGCTACTTTTTTGAGTAGCTGTTTTTGTTTAGGTAAAAGTTTGAAGAACTTTTTATCTGCAAGAAATATGAAATATTCAATCTCAACGATCACGCGGTACTTCATCAATGCATATTCAGAAAAGTATTCTTCTAGGAATGATAACTGTTTCCTGTAGCGGCCGTCGATAGGAGATATAGCGGTAAGATTGTTTAGTTCCATGTGTTGCTGAGTGTGGTTTTGTTGGGTAGCTGCGTATGGTTTCTTTGGTACAAGTGTGCGACGCAACGGAAGCCTAATAGTTGTTCTGCGGCTGGTATCCACATTCATCAGTGATACCAAAAGCGAGTGGCACTAACCGTAGCGTGCTATATTTGCGGCAAATGTAGATGAATTGGAGAAGAAGATAAGAGTAGGTGCGGTAAGTTATCTGAACACGAAGCCTTTGTTGTATGGATGGAAACATGGATATCATATAGAGGGTAGCGAGGTTTATGAAGCCTACCCGGCACGTGTTGCTGAAATGCTATTGAACGATGAAGTGGATGTGGGCCTGGTGCCTGTTGCTATCATTCCTAAACTGAAAGAGCATTATATAGTTTCCGATTATTGTATAGGAGCTGATGGGCCGGTTGCTTCTGTTTGTTTATTTAGCGAGGTTCCTATTGATAAAGTTGAAAAGGTACTGCTGGATTACCAGAGCAGGACGTCTGTAAACCTTGCGAAAATTCTTATGAAGCATTACTGGAAAATTGAACCTGAATTGGTTGATGGTGGTATAGATTTCCAGGATGAAATTGCAAGTACCACTGCAGCAGTGGTTATTGGTGATAGAGCTTTTGAGCAACGGCTTAAGTCAAAATACATATATGATCTTGCTGAAGCATGGATTGATTATACAGGTCTTCCTTTTGTGTTTGCTGCATGGGTTGCCAATAAGAAATTACCGGAGTGTTTCATCAACCAGTTTAACGAGGCAAACAGGATAGGCCTGTCTCATTTAGAGAAAGTGGCAACGGAAAATCCTTACGAGTTTTATGATCTTCACCACTATTACACAGCCAACATAAGTTATACGCTTTCGGAGGATAAACGCAAAGGATTAGAAAAGTTTCTTGAGCTTTTGAAAGATGTTACCTAGTCTTATTGGGGTTAAGAAAACCTTCTATTACCCACCATCTGAATTTTACCAGCATTGCCATCTTGCCCGGCTTTCCCTGGAACAGGTATCCAAAACCATAGGCAATTGCATAACCCAGTTTGGCTACATATTCTGTAAACTTCTTTATTAGCTTCCAGCTGTTGCCGGCGTTCATCAGGCGTTCGCTGCCGCCAATGCCATAGCTGTGGCGCCGCACATAAGCCTTGTCGAACTTGTTGCCTTCTACATGATGGTGAACAACAACATGCGGCAGGTAATATACCTTTTCGTTGTTGTTGATGAGCTTTAGGTACATGGCCTTTTCTTCTCCGGCCATCAGGCTTTTGCCACTGCGGCCAAGGTTACCGTCAAAGTATCCATACCTGTCAAATGCAGTTTTTCTAAAGTGCATATTGGCACCAGAGGGGTAACGAACGCCCTTCATTTGAAAGATCTTATTGCCCTGGTCGTAATGGCCAACCAATCCCCAAAAGTATTTGCCAAACCAATCCGCAACAGGAACGAGATATTTCGGAACGATCTTACCACCGGTTGACATAGCTTCAGGATGTTGCGCATAGAAGTCAACGATGTATTGAAGCCAGTTTTCATCTGCGAGGCAATCATCATCTATATAAGCAACGATTTCACCTTGCGCTTCCTTTGCACACCGCGTCCTGGTATGGCCAACACCTTGTTGCTTTTCTACTACATATCGAAAGTTAAGTTGAGGATACAATCCAGGCACCTGTGCACAAACCTCAGCGGTGTTGTCAGTGCTGTTGTTGTCAACAACCACTACTTCAAAATCAGCAACTGGAAAATTCAATTCCGACAAACTCTCTATACAAAGCTGTAGCAGCTTAGCACGGTTGTAAGTGCAGATGGCAATGGTGGCTTTGTAGGGGTAGAGCATCAGGAAGCGGAATACATTTGGTACAAAATCATTTTGAAATAGTTTCTAATAGTAATGAGCAGTTTGAAAGTGAAGACGGGCGACCTTATGTTCGGTACGTTGATTGGTAGTCTTTTCTTGCGTATTGTTAATAAGCTGCTCCATCATCATTAATAAAATTTCAATAACGGCTAAAGTTAAGAGAGCTTAAACCTTTTGGATTTTCAACACCATTATAACATTGTATTCAATCTGACAGTTGCTTTCAGAAATCAGTTCATAATTTATATTAGGAACTTCCTTCAATTTTTTAAGCATAAATTGTAGCCCCATATCCGCATGAATATGATGTGTGTTGAGAGGCTGCCCTGTTTTGAGGCAATGTGCCTCATATTTTACTTGATCTGGAAATACCAGAATTAGATTTCCTTCACTTTTAAGTATCCTGATGAATTCCTTTAAAGCAGCTGTTGTGTCAACGAAATCTTCTATGAGATGGCTTGAATAAACATAATCAAAGGTGTCATCTTGAACAGGGATTTTCTCCTTCATTACGTCACATGCAATGTCTACTTTATCCTTACCAGTATATGCATATGGTTGAGCATAGTCAATGCCTAAACAATTTTCTTTTTTGACTTTATCACCACCAAAACCAATGTCGCATCCATGACCCTGGCAATAGTTGATAACTAAGTGTCTTACCTTTGAAGTCTCTGAAGGATATATTTCTTTTATTCCTAGTTTGCGCTTTACCTTTCTTAAAAATTTTTCTAACATAAATGATATTCGCGTATTAGTAACTCAATTTGTTGAACGACAAATGTAGATGAATGAAGGGAACACTTTGGAATTCCTCCTGGTCCTACCAGCCTGCACTCTGGACCCTCAGTATTGATGGTTGAATGGTAGCAGCCTGCAAACTCACATGATTGTTGTAGAAACCGTCCCTTAAACAAAGAAGGAAAATGTCGTGTAATGGGATTCACAGCGCCAAAAAATACGAGAGAGGGCACTTTAAGACTTGCAGCTATATGACTTGGCCCAGAGTCTATCCCAATAAACATAGATGCATTACTGATGATGCCAATCATCTCTCTTATACTAGTCTTCAGAACTTCTGTGCCTTCTATCTTTTCTGGTGATTTACCTATTTGATATATTTTGAATCCACGGTTCTTCAGGTATAAAACTACTTCCTCCCAATTCACCCCAAAGACTTTTCTATAGTTCTTGTCAGATAAACTTTCAAGATGAATTACAACATAGTCTTTGGGCATTTTAAGGTTGCCTTTATTATCCTCATTGCCTAAAAAAAGTTGAGGATATTCTTCAGTGCATGGTAGCCCAGCTTTTTGTTGGTATGCATTAAGAAAATGCTTTTCAGGCGAATTCTCATATGCCATATCAAGATTAATAAACCATCTTCTCGTTCCAAAAAAAGATTCAACCCGACTTAAAACCTTTTCAAGAAGGTTTAATTTAGTTTTGAATACAACATTTGGAAGAGGATAATTTTCAAATAATTCGTTGTATTTGGTGTATACATATACCTTTTTATAACGTGTGGCAAGTTGCCTAATTACAGGTTCAATCCAAAGAACATCTCCTATTTGTCTTTTTCGAATAAGATATTTGATTTTGAAACTGAACATAAACTTGCTATTCTACATATTAGTTGTCCAAAAATAAAGGGGAAGCATTTAAGACCGAATAAAAACATTCGCTATAACGAAAGGAGTTTGGTTAGACCGAGTACCAAGTTGATTGAAATGCTCCATCTTTGTCTCTTTTTAGAGCTGCTTAAGTAAAGAAACCTTACATGGTGAATCAGAAACCCTATATCTCCATCTGCATTCCTGCCTATAAAAGACTTGAGTATCTTTCGCAGCTACTTGTCTCTATATCACAGCAGACTTTCAAAGATTTTGAAGTTGTTATTACTGATGATAGTGCGGATGCTTCTGTAGGGGAATTTCTTGCCACTTTTGAATGTGCGTTTTCCATCATCTATATCAAAAACCCCGTTGCCTTAGGCACTCCTGAAAATTGGAATGAAGCCATACGACATGCGAACGGTGAATGGATAAAACTGATGCATGATGATGATTGGTTTGCATCCAATGACTCACTTGAAAGATTTGTATCGCTGGCCAAAGAGAATCCTAAAGCTACTTTTTTGTTTTCTGGTTCATCATTCATAAGAAAAGGGGATAAGTTTGGGGGGGTGCACATAAGCAAATGGCAGGCAGGGCTGCTGCAAAAGGATCCTACTAACTTATACTATGAGAACTTCATTGGCCCACCCAGCGTCATGATGCATCGCAATACAAAAGATGTATGGTATGATAAGGAAATGAAGTGGCTGGTTGATATCGATTTCTACATGCGCTACCTGCAGCGGTACCCGCAGTTTGCTTTTACTAAAGAAAAACTGATCAATGTAGGATATAGCGCTGACCAGGTAACCTCGCATGTATTTCATGATAAAGAAGTAGTGGTAAAAGAGAACCTGTTGTTGTTCCAAAAACAGCAACAGAAGTTGCTGCAGCGTATCTGGAACTATGATTACACCTGGCGAATGATGCGGAACTATAATATCAGGAAGCTTTCGGAATTGGAAGCGTTGAAAGCCAATCCCTCTGTTACTTTGCCTGCGTATCATAAACAAATTATACAGGTTCAAAGGCATATACCTGTTTCGGTACTTAAAATCGGCATTGCATCAAAAATTTTAATGACGTTTAGTTACTTGTTAAGCAGGATCAAAAAATAATACATGTCTGTTCAGTTATCTATCATCATTGTTAACTACAAAAGTGGAGTGCTTACTTCCCAATGTATTGCTTCCATACAGGAACAGACGCAGCATTTATATTACGAGATCATTGTTGTTGACAATCATTCAGGAGATAATAGTGAAGAAGTTATTCTTAGTGCGCATCCTTCAGTTATATGGCACCAGGTAGGCTATAATGCTGGCTTCTCAAGGGCTAATAATGCAGGTATGCGACTGGCTAAAGGCAAGGTGGTACTGTTGCTAAACCCTGATACCATTGTTATAAATAATGCAGTAGAGCGATGTTATGAAAGGTTTATTAACTCAACCTATGCTGCATGTGGTGTTCAAATGATAGGTGCAGATGGTGTACCACAGATATCAGGTAACTTCTTTATGAAAGGTGGACTTAACCATTTGCTGCCCTTGCCATACTGGGGAAACTTTTTAAAAGCAATTGCCTTAGCTGCTAAAACCAAGAAGCCAAATATTGCGGAAGCAGTACATGAGGAAAAGGTTGACTGGATCACTGGCGCCTTCCTAATGACCAAGAGAGAAGTGATAGAAAAAGTAGGAGAGATGGATGAAGATTTCTTCTTGTATGCTGAAGAAGTAGAGTGGTGCAGCAGGATCAAGAAAGCAGGTGAACTTTGTATCTATGGTGATATAAGAATGATACACTTGCAAGGTGAAGTGATCAGTTCATCGACACAAACAGAAGATAAAACCTATGCAAACCTATACGATAAAAAAGGACTTCAACTGATTGTTTCCAATCATGTTCGTATAAGGAAGCAATATGGGGTGGGATGGTTCCTTTTTCAGCTACTTAATTATTCTATTGCTGTTCCGATCTTCTTTTTTGCCAGCATCATTCATAATCTTTTTCTCCTGAAAAATCCTTTGTATGATTGGAACAGAATAATGGGGTTGACAAAGAACGTTATCCGCACATGGCAATTAGCTCCAACGATTATCAGTAACAAGCCGCATTTTTACAAGATGCTGTAATCACTATAGCATTTTTTCCACTGCTCTTTGTACAATCTTTTCCCAATCAAAGTGATCAAAAAAAGATTGCGAAGTTGGTATATCAACGGATGCAGCATGAATAATCTTTTTGTTGTATTCGCTCCAGTTGCCATTAATAGCTATAAATAATTTGTCTTTCACCAACTCAACCGGCAGTCCTTCCACATTGCCTGCAAAACAAACAACATTCAGATCGTGTTGCAGTGCATCTATAGTTTTGGTTTGTATGCCACTACTGGCTGCAAGTGGATTGATGAAAACATCAGCAGCTGCATAATACATATCAATATCTTCAACTTCGCCGGCATAAATAACCGCTGGGTGCTTCAGGTGTCTTAAGTACTGAAAAGCTTCAAATTGGTTCCTGCCACAGATGATGATCTTGAAGTTTCCAGGCAGTGACGGCGCGATGTGTTTGTATATATCTTCTACTGCTTTAGCATTGGGCGCATAATCAAGTGTGCCTGCAAACAAAACTATTTTGCAATCTTCCTGTAGATCATGTGCTGTTGCTATTATCTTTCTTGCTCCAGCTTTTGAATATCTTTTTTCAACTCTTTCAATCCCATAAGGCACAACAACACATTTGTCATTTGCTAAAGCAAATTCCTTTTCTGCAATATCCAGGTCACGTTGCGTTTTGAAAAAATTAAGATCTGCCTGCCGGTGTGTCCATTGCTCATAAGCTTGCAGCAGTTTCCACCACCACTTTCCCTGCTCACGAAATCTTTCATATTCTATATTATGTGAATGAACAACAAGCTTTACACCCAACAATATTTTACATATCCATCCTGCTATACCATGGTATGGATGTTCAAGGATAATGTGAGTTGTCTTCTGCTGTTTAGCAAGTAAAAAGATCAGCCGCCAAGAAAGAGGATTTATGAATTGAAGTTTACTTACCGGAAGACGTGGTACAAGCGAGTATGAAATATTATCCGCCGGCTCGTTATTGCTACTGCAAACACAAACCAGCGGATAAATTTGAGAAAGATATTTATTGAATTGAGCTATTCCTTTTTGCCCACCATAACGTGCCGGTAACACTTTATACCAAACCACGCTTAGGAGCTTAGGCATTTCTTAGGCTACTTTTCTTTGGCCGTTTCTCCACTCCATGAACAGCGCACCAGCTACCAGCAAGATCATAAGAATAGAAAAAATAGTGGTGACCGTTTTGCCTGTATAATAAGCAGCTGGCTCAAATCGGAATTCAATATTATGTTGGCCTGCCGGTAATGGAAGTCCACGTAATACATAGTTCACTTTCACAATAGGTGTTTCTTTTCCATCTACAAATGCTTTCCAACCTTCTTTGTAATAGATCTCGCTAAATACTGCAAATTGATTGGTGGCTGCATTGCTGCGGTAGGTTACCACATCATTATCATTCTTTACCAGCTGTATCATTGCTGCACTATCAGCAACCGGCGTGAATGGTATCGAGCTTTTGAATTCCTCCTGTACCAGCGCAGTGTCTTTTGGATCAACCTGTCCAAGCAGATCCATTTCCTCTTTTGCATCTTTTACAAATCGAATAGCAGGAACAAACCATACAGGTCCTAATGCTGTAGGATTAGGTTGGTAGTTGGTTGTTTGGCCATTCCTGTCTTTCTGTATGAAATATTTTGTGTTCAGCATGTTGAACACATTCATGTTAGGTTGCTGTGCACTCAGTTTCTTTTCTATCAGGTCCTGGTAAATGATCAGCTTGGCCGGATGATATCCACCAACTGAATTATAGTAGTAAGAAGTATAATTCTCGTTGAAAGCATCACCTGCATAATTGAAAACACGGAAATAAGAAGTATCAGCTAAGATGGCATTATCAGCGGCTGTCTTTACAAATGCAGTCATGTTTTCTTCCTGCTCCTGGTAGTTTTCTGCATTTAGGTATTTGGTGTTGATGACCATTACATCTATCAATGCAAAAGCAATCAGTGCCCATGCAGCAATCAATGGCGATACAGTTTTTCTTATGAGTAAGAAAAGAATAACTGCTGCTGCTGCAATAAATCCTAAAGACCGGAAGATGTCGCCCATCATCAGGCTACGCCTGTCTTCACGCATTCCTTCCAGGAAGCTACGCAGGTAATCCAGCACCTGTGGTTGGTTCATTTGCTGAACCTGCTTTAGCATGGCAGCATTACTAATGCTGGTAAAGTCGAGGCTGAAGTACAGAATAAAGATCACCACAAATAAAGCACCCGTAGCTATTAGTCCTTTCTTGAACTGCGGCATCAGGGCTTTTGGTTCCTTCACATTTATAAAATGATTTACCGCCAATACAGCCAACATAGGTAATAAAAGCTGCGGTATCACTAATATCATTGACGGTGCACGAAACTTATTATAATAAGGCAAGTACTGGTACAGGATATTGTTGAAGCTGTCGAAGTACGAGCCCCACGACATCATTATGGTAAGCAGAATCGCTGTTAGCGCCCACCACTTGTGCTGCCTGTCGAGTACAAACATGGCTATGATAGCAAGAAAACAAATGATAGCACCTACATAAGGAGGACCTGAAGTACCACCAATACCACCCCAATAAAATGATAACCCACCTTGCAACTGCTGGCTCAGTTCCTGCGGCATCGATTGTAGTGCTTCAATAGCTTTTGATTTCTCTTGTTGTACTTCCAGTTTGTCGCTGCTGCCGCCATACATACGCGGAATAAGCATCACAAATGCTTCACTCGGGTACATGCTATAGCTAAACGCATAATCTTTGGTAAGACCTGTTTTGCTGTTCTCTGTTTCAGCTGAAGCCAATTGAGAAGAACCGCCGCGTATAGTTGCCTTCTGGTATTCGTATGTGGAGAACAAGGATACAGCATTACATAATAAAGCAATGATACCTGCTCCAATAGAAGATGCGGCTACCAAGCCTATGTGTTTCCAATCTTTATTTTTCACCCAGTCTATCATGAAGAAGATAGTCATGATACCCATTGCAATGAACAGGTAATAGGCTATCTGTAAGTGGTTCATCGCGATAAGGGTGGAAGCAAACAATGCAGTGAAAGCTGCGCCCAGCAAGTATTTGCGCTGAAAGATCAGGATGACACTTCCAAGTACAGCAGGCATATAAGCTATAGACAACATCTTTGTATTGTGCCCTACCGCTACAATGATTGGATTATAAGTAGCATAAGCAAAAGCCAATGATCCAAGTATGCCCACGTAAGGATTTATCCTAAGAACGATACATAAGAAATAAAAACAGATACATGCAAGAAAGAAGAACTGGATAGGAGCGGGAAGCCCTAGTGTGATGATAGCATGAAAATAGCCTGATGCATCATTACCCGATACGCCGCCTATCTGAAAGGTAGGCATACCGCTGAACAATGAGTTTGTCCAAAGCGGGTAATGACCATGTACTTCTTTATAATTTTCTGATTGTTGAAATGCACCTTTCCAGTGACTGATATCATGCTGGCTCAACACTTTTCCTTCCAGTGCAGGTTTGCAATAAATAACAGCAACAACAAGGAAAACAACGATCGCTATAGCATGGGGAATCAGTTTCTTCCAATCAATATTCTTCATGTATCAGGTTTATGCGGTTGGCAAAATAATACTATTTTACGCGAAACTTTTTCATGCCTTCGCTTTTATTTCTGGCACGTACAGCTTTCATTTGCAACCTGTTTTTCCTGTTATGTATACTTTTTAAATTCTGGGAAGTAATAGGCGACCAGGCTCTTGCAGGCTTTATAATTATAGTTGGATGGGTGATGGCTCCATTGCTCAACCTCGTATTCAATGTTGTTTTTGTTATTGCTTTTTATAAACGCAAACAACCACTGATGATACCCAAGTATATCATCGGCTTCAATGTTATTATTCAATTATTGCAGTTCATATTCATCCCTTTTGTATGATCCACAACATTCTGAAAGAACGCTCCATTAAACTATATATCATCTTAGCGGGCTTCTTCATCACCAATGCACTCATTGCAGAAGTCATAGGTGTCAAAATATTTTCACTTGAAGCCACTTTGGGTTTCGAACCTATCACCTTCAGCCTGCTTGGACAAAGTGATCTGTCTTTTTCGCTAACTGCTGGTGTCATCTTATGGCCAATTGTTTTCATTATGACCGATGTTATTAATGAATACTATGGCATGCGTGGCGTTCGTTACCTCTCATACCTGGCTGTTGGTCTTATTGCTTATGCATTCTTTGCTTTTACAGGTGCCATTGGTTTAACTCCGCCGGCCTGGTGGATCAATGCTTACCCAAATGTGCCTGATATGCAGCAGTCGTATACTGCTGTGCTTGGCCAGAGCAACTGGATCATTATTGGCTCGTTGGTGGCTTTCCTTGTAGGGCAGGTGGTAGATGTGTTCGTGTTTCATCGAATAAAAAAATTAACTGGTGAAAAACGTGTCTGGTTGCGTGCTACAGGCTCAACAATTATATCGCAGTTTATTGATAGTTATGTAGTCCTTATCATTGCCTTCTACTGGGGCGCCGGGTGGAGCATTCAACAAGTGCTGGCTATTGGCACTGTCAACTATATCTACAAGTTTATAATGGCTGTTGTACTTACGCCAGCTATATACCTGTCACATTATGGTATCGATAGGTATCTTGGTCATTCACTTGCTGTTGAAATGAAACAGGCTGCTATGCGAGGGAAGGTATAGGTTTTAGAGTGAAGCACTTTCAAGAGTGCTTCACTCTTCAGCAGTATCACTAATAGCAACTAAGGAAGACATGTATGCAGCAGGCTATAGTTTTCAATTCAGTTATTCAAAAAGTTTATTCTTCACAATACCTACTACTATCTTATCAATAGGAAGCGTTAGATCTTCTTCTGTTAAATTATCTAAGGGTATCCATCTGAACACTTCACATTCTCCTCTCTTATCTGCTACCTGGTGCGGCTCAAAATCAAAAACTTTTTCTTTGGTAAGTAGCGTTATAGGATGAACCGGGTGAACCTGGTAGTAGATACTGATGATCTGGTGTGCAGGATTGAAAGCGGACCTTTGGTAAAAGTCTGTGGTATAAAGATGTTCTCCTACCGTTACTTCCATGCCTGTTTCTTCCATAAATTCCCGTTGCAGGCATTCTCTTGTTCCTTCACCAAACTCCAAACCACCGCCAGGAAATTTTGTGATATATGCGCCACGAATAAATTCATCGCTTACCAGTACACGTGCGTTTTCTACTAATATACCATACACCCGTACGTTGAAGATTTGGGGAGTTGCAGCATTCATTTAAAACAATTTTTTCTTCATGAAATACCATCCAATGATCACAGAGATGGAAATGGATAGAATAACCGGGATATAGAAAGCGTGCTGCGAATGTTGGTACGGTATATCTACGTTCATACCATAGATGCCGGTTACAAGAATGGGTAATGATAATATGATGGTGATGCTGGTCAAACGCTTCATCACGTTGTTGAGGTTGTTACTAATGATGCTCGCAAAGGCATCCATTGTACTGCTTAAGATGTTGGTATACACGTTTGCCATCTCAAGCGCCTGGCTGGTATCTACAATCAGGTCATTCAATACTTCGCGTTCATCATCATTCAAATGAAGAAAATTCGTCCGTTGCAATTTCATCATCAACAGCTCATTACTACGAAGCGCTGTAACAAAATATACCAGGCTTTTTTGAATACGCATCAGGTTCAGCAGTTCCTCGTTACGATTGCTGTCGTATAGCTTTTGCTCTAAGGTGTTGCGCTGGTTATTTATTTCCTTTAGAAATTCCAGGTAGTTCTGCACTACTTTCTCCAATATTTTCAACAGCATCTGGTTCCTGTTGTCTGGTTGCCGCTTCGTAAAAGTGTTCAGAAATTTTTTGATAGCACCATTGTCGAACGAGTTAACAGTAACAATATGGTTGTGCGTAAGGATGATGCAAATTGGGATGGTGATATAGTAGGCATCACTATCGTTGAAAGAGTTATTCTCAGCAGGAGTTTTAATAACGACAAACTTTACATTGTCTTCTATTTCGAAACGAGGTCTTTCATCTATATCTAACGAGTCGCGCAGGAATTCAATTGGAATATCCAGCTGCTCCGATAGTTCAATGAATTCCTCTTCTTTGAATGGAGGAACAAGGTTTACCCAAATACCATTCTCTGGCTTACTTACTTCTACCGTTTGATTATCTACGTTCTTCAAATACTGTATCATGCTCAGCGATAGAAGGTTGGTGGTCCTTCTTTTTTTGTGAATGTAAGGTTACTAATCAACTATTTCTATCTCTCCTTTAAAAACAAAAGTAGCCGGGCCGCATAGCCAAATGTTTGAGTACTTGTTTTGATTTTTATCAAACTCTACAGCAAGCTGGCCACCGGGCGTGGTTATGCTTACGCGGTGAGTGCCATCAGCATTGGGTGCTGCCACTAATGCGCAGGCCGTTACACCTGTTCCGCAGCTATAGGTTTCATCTTCTACACCACGTTCATATGTGCGTACTGCTATACCTTCTGTTTGACGTTCTACAAAATTTACATTGATGCCTTTTACTTGATGAACATCATTATATCGTATTGCCTTGCCACTACTCACTACATCCATAGAGGCAAGATCATCTACAAATTTTACATAATGAGGTGAGCCTGTATTCAGTAGTTTATGATCAACATTATCAGTTATAGAATCTACATCCTTCATCTTCAAACGCACCCATCCTTGCTCATCAAATGTTGCTTCATGTGGTCCATCTATGGCTAAAAATGAATACACATCTTTTTCAATACCCATGTCTTTAGCAAACTGTACAAGGCACCGGCCTCCATTCCCGCACATGCTGCTTTCCCTTCCATCAGCATTATAATATTTCATTTCAAAGTCGTACCCATCCAGCAAGTTCAGCAACATCAATCCATCAGCACCTATACCAAAGCGGCGGTCGCACAAATGCTTTACCTGTTGTTGGGTAAGATGATCATGTGCTTTATCCCTGTTATCTAAAATAACAAAGTCGTTTCCTGTGCCCTGGTATTTATAAAAGTTTAAATGCATGATAATGTGTAGTTGCTTTTAGTGCCTATATCTTCTCAATGATCTCCAGCGACTTTTTGATGAGGTTTTCTACAGCGGCCGCGCCATCTTTACTGAATTCTTTTTTCACCCTGTTGGCTACAATAGCACTAAGGCTAAGGCAATGATGTCCCATCAGTCTTCCCAGGCCATAGATAGCGCTTGTTTCCATTTCAAAATTTGTAATTCTATGGTTGCCAAAACCAAAATTGGTCAGCCTGTCAATCAGGTCAGGATTAGCAAGACCTAAGCGTAAAACGCGGCCCTGTGGCGCATAAAAACCCGGACAGGTAATGGTAATTCCGTGGTGGAAGCCATCTACAAAATGTTTTAGTACAGAACCGCCTGCAGTAGCAATATAAGGTGGTGTCAATGAGCTAATTTGTGTGTGCGCTACAAATTGTTGAACGATCTGCTTTTCTTCTTCGTTATTATCCAGCCTGTAAAAATGCAGCAGGTTATCTAATCCTACTGCATGCGTGGAAGCCACAAAACAATCTACAGGTATATCAGCCTGCAACGATCCTGATGTGCCAATGCGGATAATATTCAGGTGTGTCTGTTGCTCTTTTAGTTGACGAGTTTCTATATCAATATTAACCAGCGCATCCAGTTCATTCAAAACAATATCTATGTTGTCAGGACCAATACCGGTAGATACAACCGATAGTCTCTTGTTGCCTATCCTTCCGGTATGGGTAACAAACTCACGATGCTGTAGTTGGTGTTCAATATGGTCAAAGTGTTTGCTTACTTCTTTCACCCTGTCAGGGTCGCCTACGGTAATGATGGTTTCAGCAATCTCATTGGGTAATGCATCCAGGTGATAGATAGCGCCTCTTTTATTTAGAATAAGTTCACTTTCAGCAATCTTGAGCATGGGGTTAGCGTTTAGATGGGCAAAAATAGGGTAGAAGGAAGTAGGTTTTAATTTTCAATTTTTGATTTAAATCAATTCCCCTATTTTCGCAGCCGTATTTACAGTTTGAGTAGTATTCCTATAGCAGATTGTAGTATTTGGTCCTGTGGCCGAGTGGCTAGGCAGAGCTCTGCAAAAGCTTCTACAGCGGTTCGAATCCGCTCGGGACCTCTCAATAAGAGGATTACATTTCGTAATCCTTTTTCTTTTTATCTCATATGAAGTATTCTAACTACATAGGTGCCGCCGCCGCTCTGGGGGTTATTATATCCTGTTTTTTTCCGTGGGTTTTTATTCAGCCTATTGATGTAGTTGTAACTGGTTTTAATGCGCCTAAAACACCTTTTGGCAAACCAGGTATGATGAATACGATCATTTCTTCTTTATCTGTCATATTGTTCCTGGTACCAACATTATTAGCGAAGCGCATCAACCTGTTTGTATGTGCTTTCAACCTTGCCTGGTCATTTAGAAACTACCTCCTGGTAACCCAATGCCAATTGGGTGAATGCCCTGTAACGCGTTCTGGTATCTATGCTTTGTTGGGTTTCTCTTTAGTTATGATGGTGATGAGCGTATTGCCTAAAGTAGAACTGAAATAATAGTAGTAGCATTAATTTGTTTAGAGTAGCACCCTTCATACCAGGGTGCTGTTTTATTTAAAGAAGTAATTTTTGTAGGCTTGATAGGACTTTGAGTATTAAAATCGGTGGATTAAGTGAAAACACCGTTTATAAGTAAAGCTGTTTCATTAGTTTAGCAACAAATTAAACTGAACTTATGAGGAAAATTTACACGCTATTAAGTGCTCTCGTATGCCTCGCTTCCTATAATGCGACGGCACAAATCAATTATTCTTTTTCTACTGCAACAGGCACGTACACACCCTTATCAGGGGGAACCGTACCAACTCTAGTTAGTGCAGGTATTACTGGTGCATCAGCTTTTGATGAAGGTTATGTAAACAATGTGCCTATTGGTTTTACTTTAAACTACAATGGAACTAACTATTCTACAATGCACATCAATACAAATGGCTTTATTGCATTAGGCGATCCTTTTGTAGATCCTCCTGCTAATGGTTATTATACTAATAATCTAACCTCAGGTCCTACAGGTCCAACTGCTACGCCAGCTGCACGCCCTATAATAGCGCCATTGTGGGATGATCTTGACATTGTTGCAGGAAGCAATTTATCTTATGCTTTAGCAGGAACAGCTCCTAATAGGGTTTTAACTGTTCAATTCTCCAACGTGCTATGGAGTTACCAGGCTACAGCGCCTACTATTTCGTTTCAAATCAAGTTGTATGAAACAAGTAATGTAATCGAGTTTATTTACAGGCAAGAAGCTGGTGCTGTTGCTGCTGGTAGTGCTTCCATTGGAATTACAGCATCTGGAACTGGTGCTAACAATTTTATGTCTGTGCAAAATACTACAGCCTCAGCTACTGCAAGTAAAGCGTCTGAAGTAGCTAATATCAACACCAAACCTGCGACCGGACAAATCTTTAGGTTTACACCTTCAGCTCCTATAACAAACGATGTTAGCGTTAACAAGGTGTATGCATTAGGAAAAGTTGGAAGAGGAGTAGGAACACTTGTTTCGGCTGTTATTTCTAATCTTGGAACAAATTCTTTAACTAATGTAAATGTTACGCTCACTGTTTCTGGTGCTAACACATATACAAACACTATCACTGTAGCAAGTCTTCCTGCTAGTTCTACACGTACTGTACAGTTTCCATTGTACAATAATGCAAATGTTGGAGCTAATACGCTTACAGTGTCTGTTCCTGCTGACCAGGATGCTTCTAACAACAGCTCATCTGCCACACAGGATGTAACTGTTAGTCAAATGTTATACGGTACTGGTTCTACACCAACTGCAGGTGTTAATGCTGGCAATGGTAACACCATAGTAGCAAAGTTTGCAGTTCCTTATGGCAACGCAATTTCAAGCTTGAACATATTCTTTACACAGGCAAATAATACTTACGAAGCAGTTATTTATGATAATGTAAATGGTGTTCCTGGTACAGCACTTTGGACCTCATCACCATTAACAACTACTGTAGGTGAAAACATCATTTCTGTATCGCCTGTTCAGCCAATATCAGACTCTTTCTATGTAGGTGTAAGGCAGACTGGTACGGCTCTTGGACTTGGATATCAAACAGAAACTCCGTTGAGAACAGGTACTTTCTATCTTAAATCTGGAACCAACCCTTGGTTTGATCTTTCTGGCAATCCTTCAAACATCTTCCTGACGATGATAGGATTGACCACAAATGCACCATTACCTGTACTTATTTCTCAACTGAGTGGTGAAAAACTACAGCAGTTTAACAAGCTTAGCTGGACAACTTTTACTGAACAAAACAACTACGGTTTTGAAGTAGAACGTTCTGCAGATGGCCGCAGCTTCAGCAGTATAGGTTTTATCAAGTCAAATGCAGCTAACGGTAATAGTGCTGCTACACTTAACTATACGTTCCCTGATAGCAAACCTTTCAGTGGCAACAACTACTACCGCCTGAAGCAGATCGATATAGACGGCAAAACATCATTTTCTAACGTGGTGCTTCTTAAAGGAGAAAAGGTAACTGCTCTTTCTTTCAGCAGCGTATATCCTAATCCTGCAAAAGATAAGTTGAGCATCATTGCAAGTGCTCCTTCTGCCGATAGGATCAACCTAGTGGTGACTGATCTTGCTGGTAAAGTTGTGAAGCAACAAGCTATCAATGTAGTTGCAGGTGATAACAACCTGTCACTTGAAGTAACATCACTTCCTTCTGGAAGTTATATACTGAAAGCAGTATGTGCTACTGGTTGTGAAACTGCTATCACCAAATTTGTGAAGCAATAAACGCACACCGGAAAAAGGTTTAAAAATAGAAACGCCCTGCATTTGCGGGGCGTTTCCTATTCTACAAGGTTTTTTCAAACCCACTTCTCTAGGTTATTCAAGTATAGCCAACGATCTTCCTATTATTTCAACAGCTTCTTTTATTTGTTGTTCATTGATAATAAGGGGTGGCGCAAATCTTATTTTATCGCCATGTGTAGGCTTGGCTAAAAGTCCATTCTCTTTAAGTTGCATGCATAGATCCCATGCTGCTTCTTTGTTAGGATGTTTTATAACTATAGCATTCAATAAACCTCTTCCGCGTATAGTAGTTATAAAAGGAGATTGCAGGTTCTGCAGTTCTGTTCTTAAGATTTCTCCCATTGCTGCAGCATTCTCAGCCATGTTCTCATCTTTTAAAACTTGTAGTGCTACCATAGCCACTTTACATGCTAGTGGATTGCCTCCATATGTGCTGCCATGTTCTCCCGGCTTAATATTCATCATTACTTCATCATCCGCTAAAACAGCCGATACAGGCAGAACGCCGCCGCTCAAAGCCTTACCAAGTATCAGGATATCTGGTCGTACATACTCATGATCGCAAGCCAGCATTTTTCCCGTACGTGCAAGCCCGGTTTGTATTTCATCTGCTATGAATAGCACATTGTATTTATTGCACAGTTGGCGAACACCTTGCAGGTATCCATCAGCGGGTACTACCACACCTGCTTCACCTTGTATGGGTTCCACCATAAAGGCTGCTACGTTTTTGTCTTGTATGGCTTGTTCCAATGCTTCAAGATTGTCATATGGAACCAGCTCGAAGCCTGGCATGAATGGGCCGAATTTTCTATAGCTTGAAGGATCGGTAGAAGAGGAGATAGCTGACATTGTCCTGCCCCAGAAATTGTTTTCTGCAAAAAGGATCTTGGCTTTGTTGTCTTCAATGCCTTTGTTTACATAGCCCCAGCGACGAGCTAATTTCACAGCGGTTTCTCCACCCTCCACGCCTGTGTTCATGGGAAGAACCTTGTCGTAACCAAAATATTCAGTAATATATTGTGCGTATTCGCCCAGCAAGTCGTTGTGAAAAGCACGGGAAGTAAGGGTTAGCTTCTGTGCCTGTTCTATCAAGGCTTGTATGATCCTAGGATGGCAATGGCCCTGGTTTACGGCAGAATAGCCGCTTAAAAAGTCAACATACCGTTTCCCTTCAATATCCCATAAATAGATGCCGTTGCCCTTTGTAAGTACTACAGGAATAGGATGATAATTGTGTGCACCGTATTTTTCTTCCAGCGCCAGGTAATCAGCTGTGGTCATGGCTGTTACATTAGTAACCATATGTTTCTAAAGTTATAAGAGTAAATAAAAGATGTAAAAGGCTTTTACAAGTTGTTGTAGTGGAAGCGGCAGACAATTGAAATTTCTTCAATGTCCGGCAACAACCATATTCACTTGTATTTAGATTGACACACATTGGTGATCGAGAAAATCAAGATTAAGAGAAAGAAAAGCCATGAGGACTAATTATTTACAGCGCAAGATAGGCAATAACCGGAAGCGGATTATTAGAATATAATTAGGAGAAGTAAAAGCGGTATTGATGTAGGTTTGCGTGTTGATAAAGTTGGCTTTTGCTACCAAAGAAGAACTTTTAACACACATGTGTGGAGAAATAGCTGAAAAAACAGAGAATTCTTTTTGATAATTCGGCAGATTTCCTGACTTTTGCCGTCCGAAAAAAAATCAATCATGGCTAAAGTATGTCAGGTAACCGGTAAAAAGCCAATCACTGGTCACAAAGTTTCTCACTCAAATATCAAAACCAAGCGTAGGTTCTTACCTAACTTGCAAACTAAGCGTTTTTACTTTGTTGAAGAAGATCGTTGGGTAACTTTGAAAGTTTCTACTGAAGCAATCCGTACCATCAATAAGAACGGGTTGTCAACTGTAATTAAAGAAATGAGAGCCAACGGCGCTAAAATCTAACAACTGTAAATTCTTAATAAAATGGCAAAGAAGAGCAAAGGCAACAGGGTCCAGGTAATATTGGAATGTACTGAGCAGAAGACTACTACTGTTCCAGGTACCAGCCGCTACATTACTGAGAAGAATAAAAAGAACACCCCTGAGCGTATCGAGTTGAAGAAGTACAACCCGAATCTTAAAAAAATCACTGTTCACAAAGAAATCAAGTAATCAGTTGATAGGTTGACAGGTTGAAAGGTATCAACTAAGTCAACTGGTCAACAATCAACTAATCAACTTATATACAATGGCAAAAGCAGCTTCAAAGAACGCGAAAGTAAAAGACGTAAAGGCCGCCGCTGAGGCAAAGAACTGGAGTAAAGTTATTAAGGCTGTACGCAGTCCTAAAACTGGCGCTTACACTTTCAAAGAAGTGATCGTTCACAAAGACAAAGTGAAGGATTATCTTTCTGAAAAATAATCCTGGTTTACCTGGCTTATAATATTTAAGAGCTGTCCTTTTCAGGACGGCTTTTTGTATTTGTACCTGTTTATGTTACACTAGTAACTGAAGGTTGAAAGTCATCTATTCAACTTATCTTGCGCACGCTTATATATGCCGCCTGGCTGGCTGCAGTATTTCATTTTAAAAAAGCATAATTAAAATTTATAACATGGGTTTTTTTGGAAAACTGTTTGGCAAAAAGGAAAAGGAAAGCCTGGATGAAGGACTGCAGAAAACAAAGGATAATTTTTTTACCAAAATAACCAAAGCCATTGCAGGTAAAAGTACAGTAGACGAAGAAGTTCTGGACAACCTGGAAGAGGCATTGGTAGGTGCCGATGTAGGAATAGAAACTACCGTAAAAATTATTGACAAGATAGAGAAACGTGTTGCGGAAGATAAATATGTAAGTACCGGTGATCTAAACAAGATCCTGCAGGAAGAGATCAGGGGTATCCTGGTTGACTCATCTGAGCAGAGTTACCGTGATTTTTCTACTCCAAGTGGCAAGAAGCCTTACGTGATATTGGTAGTGGGTGTAAATGGTGTTGGGAAAACAACTACTATTGGTAAGCTGGCGTACAATTTTACCAAAGCAGGCAAGAGCGTGCTATTGGGTGCTGCTGATACTTTTAGAGCAGCTGCTGTTGATCAGCTCACTATATGGAGCGAAAGAACAGGCGTACCAATTGTAAAGCAGCCTATGGGCAGCGACCCGGGAGCAGTGGCTTTTGATACGGTACAAAGTGGTGTAGCGCGTAACACCGATGTTGTGATCATTGATACTGCAGGACGACTTCATAATAAAGCGTACCTGATGGATGAACTGGGAAAGATCAAGCGGGTGATTCAAAAAGTAATTCCTGATGCGCCACACGAAGTAATGTTGGTGCTGGATGGTTCTACTGGTCAGAATGCGTTGGAACAAGCAAAGCAGTTTACTGCAGCCACCGATGTTACAGCACTTGCTATTACCAAACTTGATGGTACTGCTAAAGGTGGAGTTGTTCTGGCTATAGCCAATCAATTCCAGATACCGGTGAAGTTTATAGGTGTAGGAGAGAAAATGGAAGATTTGCTTGTGTTTGATAAACACGAATTTGTAGATAGCTTATTCAAATTAGAAGGATAGTAGATTTAGACATATCATGTATTGATCTTTATCACAGCTAGTATAATGAAAGGCGGTTAATTTTACATTAACCGCCTTTTTTTATGAACATAGTTTTATTTGATACAGCTAACCGCTCGAAGCTATACCCGCTTACGCTTACAAGGGCAGTAGCTTCTTTGCGAACAGGTATTCTTACAATAAAAGAGTTATGGGAGCATTATACAAAAGCTCATGTTTTTGTGTATACACCTGCGTACCTGTCTCCGCTGTATGATGAGATACCTTTAGGTGATACACTGTTCATCGATGGAAGCATTTTACCAGATAAACAATTTGTTCAAACAGTAAAGTCTTTGGCAATTGGTGAAGCATTAACTGATGATATAGGGCTTGTTGCCGGAAGAGTTGAGTTAGATGCTGTGCCTGCTTTTGGTGATCCACCGCAGCAGCTGTTTTCTATACATCGTACAATAGATGCACCTCCACGACTTAATTCACCATCTCAATTATTTCAGAACAATGAAAGCATGATCCGTGCTCATTTTGAAATTATCTGCAAAGGAAGGATAACAGTGCCTGTACCTGAAACGGTACAGGTTATTAAGCCTGCCAATGTTTTCATAGAAGAGGGCGCACAACTTGATTTTTGCACTCTAAATGCAAGTGCCGGACCTATCTACATTGGGAAGGATGCATTGATCATGGAAGGATCTAACATACGTGGTCCTTTTGCTATGGGTGAAGGTGCTGTTTTGAAAATGGGTAGCAAGATCTATGGTGGTACGACATTAGGTCCATACTGTGTTGGTGGCGGCGAAATAAAGAATAGCATTTTGATGGGCTATAGCAATAAAGCGCATGATGGCTACTTGGGCGATAGTGTAATAGGCGAGTGGTGTAATTTAGGAGCAGGCACCAGCAACAGTAATATTAAGAATACAGCTACAGAAGTGAAGGTTTGGGATTATCACACACTGAGTTATATTCCTTCAGGTTTGAAATGTGGATTGATAATGGGAGACTACTCGCGAACAGCAATTAATACTTCCATCAATACAGGAACTGTTATAGGCGTATGCTGCAATGTATTTGGTGAAGGATTAACACCCAAACTAGTTCCTGATTTTTCCTGGGGTACCAAAGGGCTTAGCAGGTACGAATTTGATAAAGCTGTACAGGATATAATGAACTGGAAGCGAATGAAGAATAAAAGTTTATGTGAAGCCAAAGTGAAGGTTCTCAAACATATCTTTGAACATAACAACCTTCCCCATGAAAAGATTTGAATATAAACTACTGGATGTCCCAACCAAGTTCTCGTGGAGTGGGGGCAAAATCAACTTACAAGAACTAACCTCCAAGCTTAACCAACTTGGTGCACAGGGATGGGAGGTGGTTAATACTACCGATACTAATATGACGCATGGTGCTACTCGTGGGCTTGTGATCATACTGAAGAAGGAATTAAGCTAAGTGATCAATTAATAAATCAATTATTAGATATGCGTAAACAAATTGCTGCCGCCAATTGGAAAATGAATCTTACTTACCAGGAAGCTGAAACCTTGCTTCACCAGGTAGTAAAAAATATACCTAAGCTAGAAGACCAACAACATGTGGTTTTTGCTGTACCTGCTCCATATCTTGATCTTGCACAAGATGAGATTGCACCTAAATACCAGGTGTATACAGCAGCACAGAATGTTTACACTAAAAAGTCAGGTGCATATACGGGTGAAATATCCGTTATTATGCTTAATAGCCTTGGTGTGGATCATGCTATTATAGGTCATAGCGAAAGACGAGAGTATTTCAATGAAAGCAATGAAATGCTTGCTGAAAAAGTACAGGTGTGTTTAGAAAATAATATTACTCCAATATTTTGTTGTGGTGAAGCACTGCAGGTAAGAGAAGAAAATAAGCAGAATGAGTATGTAGCAAAACAATTGGAAGAAAGCTTATTCAGGTTGCCTGCAGATCAGCTACAGAAGGTGGTAATAGCTTATGAGCCAATTTGGGCTATAGGCACAGGTAAAACTGCTACAAGCGAACAAGCACAGGAAATGCATGCTCATATTCGTAATCACATTGCCAAAACTTATGGATTAAATGTGGCCAACGAAATTTCAATCCTTTATGGAGGTAGTGTAAAAGGAGCTAATGCAAAAGAGATCTTCGGCCAGCCTGATGTAGATGGTGGCTTGGTTGGCGGTGCATCATTAAATGCAGAAGAATTCCTGCAAATAATAAAAGCATTGAAATAATTTTGTTTTGGATTTAAATTAATAAAGCCCGGACACCCGGGCTTTATTTTTAATTATTCTCTTGTTGTTACTTTAGTTTTAGTTATTCTTTTTCTTCCTGGTTGCTTTTTGTCTTTACTGCGACCAATCAGGTAGCCTGCTCCTGCACCTACAGCGCCGCCAACTAATGCACCTTTGCTATCATTCTTACTTATTGCTACACCTGTAGCTGCGCCTGCTGCACCACCTATAGCGGCACCCTTAGCTTTATTACTCCATCCTTTTCTTGTCTTTGTTTTTACTTCCCTTTGTTGTGCGTTCACATCTTCTATACTAAATGTGCTAATTGCAAAACCAAGTCCTAAAAGAAACAGATACTTTTTCATAGCTACTATATTTTAAATGAGTTTATTCAGCTGGGATACGTTCAGCTTTGAATGAGCAGGGTTCTAAAACTATGCCACTACGGTAGGAGTTGAATTTATAACAAGCATTGTATTAGCAGCAAAAAAATATAAGTAAACATTAAACCTAGTGGATTAAACCTTGTCCTATAGTGGCTGCATGTAGCTTTTAAAATCCATTAATCAAAAAAATCATCTTATGAAACACTTGTCAATTTTTGCAGTTATTCTTTGTTGCCTGGTTATTGTTTTTGCATGTAATAAATCATCTGAAAATCCTTCTTCCTCATCTTCTTCAAATGTTCAGATCAGGATGACGGATGCTCCGTTCGATGCAGAAGAGGTAAATATTGATCTACGGCAAGTTAGGATCAAATACAAAGGAGATAACAGCTGGGATACTTTACAAACTAATGCTGGGGTGTATAACCTGTTGCAATTTCAGAATGGCTTAGATACATTAATAGCTAGCGGTAATATACCTACAACCAGCACCATTAAGGAAGTAAGGTTTGTACTTGGTCCTGATAATACCATTAAAATAGATAATGTAGTTTATCCGCTTACCATTCCCAATGGTTCTGAAGACGGTTTAAAGATTAGAGTGAACAAAAAGACTTCAAGATCTATAGAAGATATACTGATTGATTTTGATGCAAATTTATCCATACATAGAACTGGAAGCGGACAATATATCCTAAAGCCGGTTCTGAAATTGAAGTAGAAATCCAATGTCCGAAGAATGCTTGAAAAACCTTTTTTAAGCAACAAAGGCAGTCTCGTAATGAGGCTGCCTTATTTTTTTGAATAAAATAAAATTGTTCTAAGCTTTCATTTCCCAAACTAATGCACTGGCACCTAAAATGGCGGCATCAGCTTCAGAAAGATTACTGAATATCAGCTGAACTTTATCACGGAAAATAGGCAACACATTCGCCTCCATATGCTGGCGGGTAGGAGCCAGTATATAATCTCCGGCTTTTGTTAATCCACCAAACAAAATGATGGCTTCAGGTGAAGAGAACATAACAAAATTAGCCAGTGCCTTTCCGAGTATCTCTCCTGTAAAACGAAAAACTTCTTTAGCGATATGGTCGCCTTTTTCTGCGCATTCAAACACGATCCTGCTATCTAGCTCATCGTACTGGTAGTTGCGCAACAAGCTTTCTGTACCGGGATTTTTTTCTATCATTTCTATGGCAGTAAGACGAACACCTGTGGCAGACGCATAGGTTTCTAATGTTCCTTTCATGCCGGTGCCCCAGTGTAAACGACCTTCAGGTACAATTACAGTATGACCAAGTTCGCCTGCAAAACCATCATGACCATAAACCAGGTTGCCATTGGATACAATGCCACTTCCTACACCTGTGCCAAGCGTGATAACTATAAAATCTTTCATTCCCTTAGCCGCGCCATACGTCATTTCGCCAACAGCGGCAGCATTTGCATCGTTGGTCAATGCACTGGGTAAATTGAAACGTGAAGAGACAAGGTCGGTGAATTGGATTATCCCTTTCCATTTAAGATTAGGCGCATATTCTATGGTGCCTTTATAATAATTGCCATTTGGCGCACCAATACCAATGCCCCTGATTTTTTCACTACCTCCTGCTGCCTCTATCATTGGAGAAAGTGTCCTGTACAAGGCATCTACAAAATCTTTTACATCCTCGTAATCAGTAGTGGAAAGATCGCCTTTAGAAATGATGTTTCCCCGGGCATCAACCAAACCTAATTTAGTTCCTGTTCCACCTATGTCTATTCCTATAGCCAGTTGTTGCGATGCTGAAAATTTCATATACTATTTACGCGTTGAAATGGTTGTTGTTAGATTGATTACTTCCTTGTTTCATGTGGTTGAATGCCTGCTTCAGGGTTTGAAGCCACTTCATTCACCATGTCATTTTCTTTTTCAAAATTTATTCCTTGCCTGCGAAGGATGCCTGTAACGATGTATGCAAAGAAAGCCAGGTATGCAAAGCATGCTACAGATACCCAGTACGACTGGTGAATACCATAACCAGCTTCAGTAGAGTTGGCTTGCATAAAGTCTGCCAGCTTGCCTTGTATTGGAGGAATGATCCCACCTCCCAGGATCATCATGATCAGGAATGCTGAACCTTGTGGTGTCCACTTTCCAAGACCTGTTACCGACAGTGTGAAAACAGCAGGCCAAATGATAGAACAGAAAAGTCCACCAGATAAAAAAGCATAAATAGCTACAGTACCTGAAGAAAATATTCCGATTACCATGGCAATTACACCAAGCATTGAGAACACAAAAAGTGTCCGCGCCGGCTTGTCCTTACTTATATAAAATGCAGCAATTTGTACAAGCACACAGACAATAAACAGGTAAAGCGGTGCAGGGTCATATCCTGAAAGCCATATAACTCCTATAACAATGGCAAACGCAACCAAAGGAACTATGGTAGTAAGCATCTGCCGCGTAGAGTTAGTAACATTGAAAACAGAAATAGATCCTACCCAGCGACCAATCATCAAACCACCCCAATACATAGATATAAAAGGTGCCACTTGCGATGATTGATAACCTCCAAAAGCTGGTTGACTAAGCAATTCTCCAAGGTTGCTGACAGTAGTTACTTCTACGCCTACATATACAAATATGCCCAGCATACCCAGTACCAGCTGAGGGTAACGCATAGCTCCCCAACCTTCCGGTTTTCTACGAGCACTAAAGTTTGATATCAATAAACCTCCAACAACCACAGCCAATGCACCAAATAACCACTTGAGCCTGTACGTTTCCATGGCGTGCATTTCGGCGGCAGTTGCATTGGTAAGATCAGTGCGGTAACTGTTAAATACAGGAACGAACATCACAATTAATAATCCTGTTATCACAATTAGTGAAACCAATGCTTTATTGGCCTTTTCTGTTTTTTCTTCTGATATACCTGCAGGTACTTTTTTAGATAAAAAGAACAATGCAGCAGCACCTATAAATAATGCACCTACACCAGCATATAGAATAATAACCTTTGTAAGGCTTAAAGCTTTAATTTTTTCATCAGTGATGGCCGCGGTAGTACCAAACAGAGCAAATGCAACAAGCAAAGGCCCAATCATCGTTCCAAATGAATTAACACCACCACCAAGATTTACACGGCTTGTTCCTGTTGCCGGGTCACCTAAAGTAATAGCAAAAGGTTGTGCAGCGGTTTGCTGTAGCGAAAAGCCAAGTGCTACAATAAATAACCCGAAGAGCATTCCTGAAAATGTATTTGCATTAACTGCAATGATCATTGCTACTGCTCCTAATGCAGAGAACAACAATCCATAGACAATGCTGCGCTTATAACCCCATTTTGCAACAAGGTCCTTGCCACCAAAAGCGCCATAAGTAAATAGTGCAAGTGCACCTACATAATAGGCTAAGTAAAAAGCAAAATCTATAAGCTGGCTTTGAAATTGGTCGAGTGTGAAGTAGTGCTTGCAAAAAGGAATAAATACACTGTTTCCTGCCGCAATAAAACCCCAGAAGAAGAAGACTGTAACCAATGTACTAAGGGCGCCATAGTTGGTTGGTTCACCTGTCGATTGGGTTGTTTGATGACTTGTTGTTGAAGTAGCTCCTGCCATTCGTTAGTAATTTTTTGGTGGTTGAAAGTAGATATATTTTTTGCTGTGGCAAGGTTTTATTTGGATGGTCTTAGTTACATATTCACATGATTATGATCATGATTTATTCAAGATCAACAGATGGAATTACCTTTAGAATATTTATTTATCAATAAATGCCAGAAAAAGGTTTACCTGTTACAGATGAATGATTTTACTTCATAACTTCAAACTGCTTCACTACATACACATTAATAATGGAAATAATTCATATAAGCGCAGAGTGTTACCCGGTAGCTAAGGCAGGTGGTTTAGGCGATGTAGTTGGTGCTTTACCAAAGTACCAACAGAAGCTTGGGCATATAGCTAAAGTGGTGATGCCAATGTATAGAACAAAGTTCCTGGAACAGAATGAATGGGAGGTGGATGGAACAGGATCAGCATATTTAGGCGATTGGAATTTTCAATATACCATCATCAGGGAAAAGACAAATAAGCTTGGCTTTAACCTGTACCTGGTAGATATACATGGCTTATTAGACAGGGAAAAAATCTACGGGTACGATGATGACCCGCAACGCTTCATTGCGTTCCAGATTGCGGTATTGGATTGGTTAAAACAGTGGCATCATTTACCAGATATTATACATTGCCACGACTACCATGCAGGCTTTGTTCCTTTTATGTTGAAATACTGTATTGGCTACCGTTCCTTATCTAATATACGTTCTGTTATTACCATACATAATGCGCAATACCAGGGTTGGCTTGGTTGGGATAAGAGTCATTTCATTCCCGAGTGGGATCCATGGAAGTCAGGCATGCTCGATTGGAATGATACCATCAATCCTTTAGCTAGCGCTATTAAGTGTGCAGATAAAATAACAACCGTTAGCTGGAGTTACCTGGAAGAGTTGCGTTATTCAGCCAATGGCCTGGAGAACTTGTTTGAATACGAGAAAGGTAAAAGTGTAGGTATATTAAATGGTATAGATGCTGATGTTTGGGATCCTGCTACAGATAGCTATATCACCAACCGATTTTCAGTTGCAGGTGTTACACGCGGCAAAGCAGCTAATAAAAAAGTATTGTGTAAAGAATATGGTCTTGACAGCAAGCTGCCATTGGTGGTGTTTATAGGAAGATTAGTAGGAGAGAAAGCTGCTGATATTTTAGCCGACAGTATACTCGCTGCTCTGTATGCTTTGCAAGGCAATATGTGCTTCCTGGTACTAGGCAGTGGTGATCCTCATGTAGAATGGCAGCTGACTACGATCACCGATAGGTTTGCAGATAGGTACAATGTAGTGATTGGTTACAATGAGCAATTAAGTCACCAAATGTATGCTGGCGCAGACTTTTTGCTAATGCCGAGCAGAGTTGAACCGTGTGGATTGAACCAGATGTACGCTATGAGGTATGGTACAGTTCCTGTGGTGCGTAGTACCGGCGGACTGCGAGATACTGTTATTGATATGGGTGATGAAGGAGGGTATGGTATCAGGTTCAATCATGCATCCGTAGATGATGTTCGTTATTCTTTAGAAAGAGCAGCAGAAGTATATGCAGACAAAAAGAAAATGAGTGCAATGCGCAAGACCATGATGCAGGTAGACAATAGCTGGGACAGGAGCGCGCAACAGTATATGGAAGTATATGAATCGCTGCTGTAGGTATTAGATCTTGTGCGGCAGGCAGGCAAAAAAGAGAAAAGAGGAATTTTTAAAAACAGATAATAAACATTAAACCAACAAATACTAATCCTATGCTCAATATTTCAAAATCTGTGATAGCAGTTATCCTGGGTGGAGGTGCTGGCACAAGGCTACATCCTTTAACGCAAAGCAGGAGTAAGCCTGCCGTTCCAATCGCAGGTAAATATCGACTGGTTGATATTCCAATCAGCAACTGTATCAATAGTAATATTCACCGCATGTTCGTACTTACACAGTACAACTCTGCGTCTTTGAATAAACATATCAAGAACACCTACCACTTTAGCAATTTCAGTACAGGTTTCGTAGATATTCTTGCTGCAGAACAAACACCTGACAGTTCCAGCTGGTTCCAGGGAACAGCAGATGCAGTAAGGCAATCGTTCAAACATATATTCACTTTCAGCGGTGAGTATGTGCTTATTCTAAGTGGCGACCAGCTTTACCAAATGGATTTTGATGAAATGGTAACAGCGCATGCTAAAAGTGGTGCAGATATAACATTGGCAACTATCCCTGTTGGGAAAAAGGAAGCCTCTGACTTTGGCATTCTCAAAGCCAATGAAGAAAACTGGATTACAACTTTTACTGAGAAGCCAAAGCAAGATGCTCTAGAAGGTTGGGATAGTGATACAGGCGAAGCAATGAAAAGCCAGGGTAAGGTTTATTTAGCTTCAATGGGTATCTATATTTTCAACAGGCAACTGCTGGCCGACCTGTTATTGAAGAACCATCCTGATGACAAGGATTTTGGTAAAGAGATCATACCAAAATCAATAGGTAATTACAAAGTTTTCAGCTACCAGTACGAAGGTTATTGGGAAGATATCGGGCAGATCTCATCTTTTTTCGAAGCCAATCTTTTATTGACAGATGAACTTCCTCCGTTTAATCTTTTTGATAATAACAATATCATCTACTCACGTGCACGTATGCTTCCTCCGGCAAAAATAAGTGGTACCACTATGGAGCGAACAGTACTTGCAGACGGTTCTATTCTGCACGCAGAAAGCATCAACCATGCAGTAATTGGTATTCGTTCACGTATCGGTCATGGCACACGGATCCAATCTACCTACATTATGGGTAATGACTATTTTGAAACGATGGACCAGATGCAGGAAAACCTGCGCAATGGAATTCCGCCTGTAGGCATAGGTGAAAGATGTCATATAGAAAAAGCCATCGTAGATAAGAATTGCCGTATAGGTAATGATGTAACCATAAGAGGAGGAACCGGTTTAGCTGACCAGGAACATGAACTTTATACCATTAAAGATGATATAGTGGTGATAAAGAAAAACGCCATTATACCGGATGGTTACGTGATCCAATAAATTTTTAAAACATCCCATTGCGGATGTTTTTTTTATCTAATTTTATCATCGTGTAAAATTTACATAATAAACACTAACGACTGCTATGGCCCTTGTACACACTGACCCTAATATCCCTGTTATTCAAGGACGCAGGAAGAAATTGTCTATCCTGCAGATCTTCAACATGAGCTTCGGCTTCCTCGGAATCCAGTTTGGTTTCGCCTTGCAAAATGCAAACGTCAGCCGCATCTTTCAGACACTCGGAGCTAAAATAGATGATATACCCATTTTATGGATTGCAGCACCCATCACTGGTTTGCTGGTGCAACCAGTAATAGGTTACCTGAGCGACCGTACCTGGCACCCGTGGTGGGGCAGGAGACGCCCGTTCTTTTTCTTAGGAGCTGTTCTTTCTGCTTTTGCATTGTTTATGATGCCTAACTCTACGGTGCTGTGGATGGCAGCCATCATGCTGTGGGTGCTCGATGCTTCTATCAATATATCCATGGAGCCTTTCCGTGCGTTTGTTGGCGATAAACTTCCATCGAGCCAGCGGACAACAGGCTTTGCCATGCAAACATTCTTTATTGGTGTAGGTGCGGTAGTAGCCTCTTTGCTTCCGTACTTTTTTACCAACGTCATGAAGATAACTAATACTGCACCTGAAGGTGTGATACCTGATTCTGTGAAGTATTCGTTTTATATAGGTGCTGCTGTTTTCTTTCTTACTGTGCTTTGGACGGTTATTTCTACACGAGAATATCCACCTGATGATATGGCTGCTTGGGAGCAGGAAAAGCAGGAAACACAAGGATTGGTGAAAGGCTTTACAGCCATCAGCAAAGGCATTTTCACAATGCCGAAAACAATGCTTCAATTGGCTATAGTTCAATTTTTTACCTGGCTTGCCTTCTTTAGTATGTGGATTTACACCACACCCGGCGTTGCCCAAAATGCTTATGGAACTACTGATACTACTACCAAAGCCTTTCAGGATGCAGGTGACTGGGTAGGGATAATGTTCATGGTGTACAATGGGGTTTCTGCTATAACAGCTTTCTTGTTGCCAATGCTGGCTGCAAAGATTGGAAGACGTGCTACACACATGACTGCCCTTATAGTGGGAGGCATTGGCCTCATCTCCATGTTATTCATCACCGATAGATTCATGCTATTGATACCGATGGTTGGAGTTGGATTGGCATGGGCCAGTACACTTACTATGCCTTACGCAATACTAGCAGGCGCTTTACCTGCCAATAAAATGGGCTTCTACATGGGCGTGTTCAACTTCTTCATTGTGATCCCCCAGATACTGGCTGCGGCTATACTTGGCTTTTTTGTACGCATACTTTTCAACAACGAAAGCATTTATGCTTTGGTAGTAGGTGGTGTATCTATGGTTATAGCAGGCCTTCTCAACTTTTTAGTTAAAGACGCTGACGAATAAAATTTCCTGTATGAAAAAAATCTTATTGGCAAACTTGTTTGCCTGCTTCTGCTTACTTGCTATATCGCAAGAAATAGCTGTTTACCCTACACACTGGTGGCCCGGGATGAAAAATCCTAACGTCCAGCTGATGGTACATTCAGAAAAAATTGGTGATAGGTTGCCCATGCTAAAAATAGCTGCTACCGGCATCAGGATAGCTGATGGTATCACCCTGAAGAAAATCCACCGGGTAGAAAATCCGAATTATGTATTTCTTGACCTGGTAATAGATAAAGCCGCTAAGCCGGGAAAACGTGTCTTAAACTTCGGAACCGGCAGCGCCAAAACTTCAATTGATTTTGAACTAAAAGTGCGTCGCACAGGCAAAGGTGTTACTTATGCTCAAGGGGTAACATCTGAGGATATGATCTACATGCTGATGCCCGACCGTTTTGCTAATGGAGATGAGAGCAACGATCGTTTGGCAGGCATGCGCGACCAAAGCCTTAACCGCGATTCTATATTTCATAGACATGGCGGCGACCTACAGGGACTTACTGCCAATCTTGACTACCTGCACGATTTAGGTGTAACAGCAATCTGGCCAACTCCCTTGATAGAAAATGATATGCCTTCGCGTTCAGAACATGGATATGCTGCTACCAATCATTACCGAATAGAACCACGTTTTGGAGGAGAGAAGGCTTTGCATGAATTCACCAGTGAGCTGCATAAGCGCAAAATGAAGTTTGTGCAGGATATAGTGTACAACCACATAGGCAGGTACCATCATACATTTCTTGATATGCCTATGAAGGATTGGGTAAACCAGTGGCCGCAGTTTACCAAAACCAATCACCGCGAACAGCCAGTGTTCGATCCGTATGCTTCCAAACACGACAAAAACATGACCCTGAATGGTTGGTTCGAGCCAATGATGCCTGACCTTAACCACAGGAACCCTTATGTTGCAAACTACATCATCCAGCACTGTATTTTTAGTATAGAAGAGTTTGGTGTGGATGGTTTTAGAATAGATACCTACAAATACAACGACCTTGATTTTATGAATCGATGTAACCAGGCTGTTTATGATGAGTATCCAAAGTTTACCATTTTCGGCGAAGCATGGGTAGGTAACGTGCCTGCTCAAGCATACTTTACCGAAAACAACATCAACCTTCCTTGGAAGAGCAACCTGCATGGGGCAGTAGATTTCCAGGCACTATTTGAAGGTATTTCGCCTGCTATGAATGAGAAGGATGGATGGAGCAATGGCGTAAACAAACTGTATTCAACACTCAGCCAGGATTTCCTTTATAAGAACCCAATGAACAATGTGTTGATCCTGGATAACCATGATATGACGCGTTGGTATTCTACAGTAGGCGAGGACATAAATAAAATGAAAACAGGAATAGCCTGGTTGATGACCTGCCGTGGTATTCCTCAATTCTATTATGGTACTGAAATAGGAATGAAAGGAATTTCAAACCCTGATGGTTGGGTGCGCCTTGATTTCAAAGGTGGTTGGAAAGGC
Source organism: Aridibaculum aurantiacum (assembly GCF_017355875.1). Lineage (NCBI taxonomy): Bacteria > Pseudomonadati > Bacteroidota > Chitinophagia > Chitinophagales > Chitinophagaceae > Aridibaculum > Aridibaculum aurantiacum. The sequence goes on along the minus strand of NZ_JAFEWC010000001.1, from coordinate 2,607,046 downwards.
GATAAAGAAAATAAATTCTCAGAGGCAGGAAGAAATAAAGAGGAGAACGAGATCTTCAACTGGACCAGGAGCCTTGCCAATTTCAGGAAGAATTCATCTGCAATAAAAACGGGTAAGATGATGCAGTACCTGCCGCAAGATGGGCTGTATGTTTACTTCCGTTATGATGACAAACAAACCGTGATGTGCGTGATGAACGCCAGCGAAAAAGAGATGACAGTTGATTTCTCCAAGTATGCTGATGGAATAAAAGATTTCACCAAAGCAAGATCAGTAACCAACGACCAGGAGTTTTCACTTAAATCAACCTGGCCTTTAGGAGCTAAGCAAATATGGGTGCTCGAGTTGGGAAAGTAGTGGAGGAGGTCGAGGTTTGAAGTTTAAGGTTTAAGGTTCTCAATAAATAAAGAGGCTGTCAGTGATGACAGCCTCTTAACTTTTGAAGTGACTTAACTTATTACTTACTACTTACTACATAATACTTACTACTTACTACTCACATTCATCATTCATCATTTATAGTTCATCATTAACCCTACTTTTCCTCCGGTGCTAAAACCAGCTTGATCATATTCTTCATATCAAAATACTGGTTCGCCAGTTCTTTTGTCCGTTGTACGGTTAGTTGTTTTACCATGGCCGGATCTTGTAATATTCCACGCGGGTCTTCATTGTGGTAATACTTCTGTTCCAGGTTGTAAAGCCAATAGCTGTTCTCTTTTACCTGCAACTGAAGACTGCGTACATCTTCTGCTATTACTTTTTCTATGTTTGTTTGCGAAGCGCCTTCTTGTTTCAGCTTTTCAATTTCCTGCATCACAATAGCAGTAAGCTTATCTACATTGCCAGGAGAGGTACTGAATGATATGCTTATGATATAGCTGCTGGTTGGAACCCGCCCAAGTGCTGCATTCACATTTACACCATAAACGCCTCCTTGCTCTTCACGCAACTCTTCCCGTAGGCGAATGGCTAACACCTTCGCTAGCTGGCTAAGTTGTGTAGCCTCTAGATCAGAATAAGTAGAAGTGCCTGTAAAAGCAATTCGTACGGTGCTCCTGCTTTCCTGTCCTTTGCGGATCACTTTCTGGATATTGCCACTTGGGTATCGAATACCAACATCTTTCCACTGTTCGTTTATATTCTTCGATGGTAGACCAGCGATATATTTCTCTACTAAAGGCGTGATGCTATCTACAGAAAAGTTGCCAACGAACGTAAAGATGAAATCTCCTGCATCTGCAAAACGTTCTTTGTAAATGGTGAAAGCCTTTTCCAGTTCTATCTCCTGCAAACGCTGCAGCGTAAGTGGCTGCCGGCGGTAATGATAATTGCCAAGAATATAATTGACAGAGTCGGCAAAAACAGCGTTGGGATCTTTTCCTTTATTGGCAAGCGACGATGACAGCTGCTGGAGCATCACCTGGAACATACTGCTGTCTTTGCGCGGCTCGGTAAAATATCCATTCAATAGCATGAAAGCTGTCTCCAGGTCTTTTGGAATTGCACTTCCGCTCAGCCCTTCACTGTACTGCGAAATGGAAGGAGAAACATAAGCCTGTTTCCCAGTCAGCTCTTTCTGCAAACTCATTACATCATAATTCCCCAAACCTCCAAGTTGTACTATTCCACTTGCATTTGCCGCGGACAAATAAACTTCATCATTGTACAATGATATGCCACCAGGACTGATAGCTGAAATCAGGATCTCGTTGTTTTTGAAGTTTGTTGGCTTCAATATTACCCGAGCTCCGTTGCTTAAAGTAAGTTCCGTTACTCCCAGCTCTTTTACTTCTTTCCGTGATGTAATCTTACCCGGCATAGGTGCATTGGCCAGTATGGAGCCTGTAACCGTAACATCTTTGTATGGTTGTAGTTTTCCGAAAGGTTTGTTTAGTAGGGCAACCAATTGCTCTTTCTTCACCAGGTTTTTCTTTTCTGAATCCGGTGCTAGTACCAACACCGCACGATCATCTGGTTTTAGCCATTTTGCCACCAGGCTATTCACTTCTTTTAGTTCTATACCCGGAACAAATCGCTGGTACATTTGATACTCGTACTCAATGCCAGGTATGGTTTCCTTCTTCAAAAAATTCCTGATCAGTTCCTGCACCAGGTGAGCCGACTTGGTTTTGTCACGCTCGTTATACATCGTTTCCATGTTGCTAAGCATGGCTGTCTTTGCGCGGGCCAGTTCTGTTGCAGTAAAACCATGTTGACGAACTCTTTCATTCTCTTGCAAAAGTGCACGTGTAGCACCAGGAATGGATAGGCCATCTTTAGCTACCGCAAAAAGTACAAGCGCATCTTTATCTGCTATGAAATTTGAATAGCTGCTGTTTCCGAATAAGAAAGGTGCATCTGGTTTTTGCGCCAGCTCCTGCAGGCGGTTGCTCATCATTTGGTTGAACATGCTGCGTACCAGTGTTGCCCGGTATTCACGCTCTGTTTGCGCCTCCGGAATTGCCTGTTGCTTATAGAACACCTGCACAATATTGTAAGGCTGTTCAGGATCTGTGATCACAGCAGTGGCTGTACCCTTCTGGGCAGGAACATTGAACTTGGTGCGAGGTTTTGCATTTGTTCTTTTAGGTATCCTCGAGAAATGTTCCCTTATCAATTGTTCAGTAGAATCAACATCTATATCTCCTACAACAATCACAGCTTGGAGGTCGGGCCTGTACCAATCGCGGTAGAACTGCTTGAGCGTTTCATATTTGAAAGTTTCAAGATTTTGCTTAGTACCAATTGGTAAGCGATCGGCATATTTTGATCCTTTCAGGATAACAGGAAAATATTTCTCCCGCATCCTTTCTTCAGCGCCTAAGCCTAGCCGCCACTCTTCTATTACAACGCCCCGCTCTTTATCTATTTCTTTATGATCAAACGATACATTGTGCGCCCAATCCTCCAGTATCTGCATGGCTTTTTTGAAAACTGCCGGGCTATCAGTAGGAACCTGAAGCTCGTACACCGTTTCATCAAAAGATGTATAAGCATTCAAATCGGCGCCAAAGCTTACACCACTTTTTTCTAAAAAATCCACCAACTCCTGTTTCTGAAAATTCTTGGTGCCATTGAAAGCCATGTGCTCAACAAAGTGTGCAAGCCCACGCTGGTTGTCATTTTCCAAAATAGAACCTGCATTTACTACCAGCCTCAGCTCAGCCCGGTTCTCAGGCTCTGCATTTTTCCTGATGTAGTAGGTAAGGCCATTTGCCAGCTTACCGATCTTGACCTGGGGCGCTACGGGTAGTTTTTTATCCGTAGCCGGTTGGGCAAATACTTCAGTTTGTAATCCTGCACACATACATGCAAACAGGATGATCCACGCAATCTTTGTCATAATGATTTTTGTAAAAAAGCAATATAGGTGATAGATGCAGTAGTTGCTATGCTGAATAGTTAAATGGCAGAAGCAATGGTAGAATTACCTTTTCTTATGATAACTGCAAGTACTGGTTTAAGCCAATTTTTTGCCGGTTATAGCTGTATATCCTGGAAGAAAAAGGAAGGTTGATTTCTTTACTACATTCAGCCCTGCCTCCTTCATCCACTGTTGAATATCATCTTTGCTCCATGTGCCGGATGTACTGCTGAGGGCAAAAAAGATATCGCCGATGGCGCCAAGCATGTCCTCATTCTTCTTTATCTGTCCCGGCGACACTACTTCCATTATTGTAAAATATCCACCTGGCTTTAGTGCAGCCTGCACCTTTTGCGCCACCAGCTTATTTTCTTCTTCGGTAAAATGATGTGCTACACTTGCCAGCAGTATGAAGTCGTATTTGTTACTGCCAATTTCATCGTGTAAAATATTTCCTGCTGTATAAGATAAACGCGCTGAAACTTGCGGGTCTCTATCCATATGCTGCGCCTGCTCTACAGCGGCTGGTAAGTCTAGTATGGTAGCCTTCAGTGAAGCATATTTTTTACAGAATGCTGCTGCATACAATCCATGCGAGCCGCCAATGTCGAGCATTTGTGTAGGAGCAGAGAAGGAGGGAACGCGCCTTGTTATTTCCCTGGCTGCATTTTTTGCCACTGCTTCCATTGCTTTTTGGTAATAGAACCATTGCTCTGTGGTGAAGCTGTCGTGGTATTGAAGGCCTTTACCTGTTTCCAAAAAAGTGGATGCATAGTTCATCCATTCAAAACAAACTTTCTGGTCGAAAAGCAGGAGCCAGTACAATGATGAAGGACTGTCTTTCAACAACCATTTTTTTGCTTTGGCAGTAAGCGCAAAATGAGGAGGACTTGTTATTACCAAACCCATTGAAGCAAAAAGCCTGAGCAGTTTTTCTACAGCCGTTGTATTTAGCTTACATGCGGTTGCTATATCATTTGCTGTTACTTTTCTTTTGCCTATTGCTTCGAATACACCTTTATCAATCGCCTCCAGTACAAACTTGCTTACGAGGTATCCAAAATGTGCTACTGCTACCGGTTCGGGTGCCACACCTGTTTTCACTGCAATCCATTCCAGGGGATTTTGTGCCGTTGTTGTCAGCTTCATCTATACATTTTATAAGTGACGAATGAGGCACAACAGGCTGCAGTCATTACTCATCATCCAGCGCAAAGCTCAGTTTCTGTATCAGCTCCATTGGAAGCTGGGGCAGTCTTCTTCTTTCTATCAGGAAAGTGGAAAGCGTTGCCAGGTCTTTGAAAACATAATGCTTTGTCATAGCACCTTCCAGGTAGCCGCTGCCCGACGTATTGCCCGTGCCGCTGCGCATGCCAATCATTCGCCTTACCATTATAAAATGTTTGTGCCGCCAGTTGCTCATCATATGATCAATCTCTACAAAAGCATCCAGGATCTGGTAAGAGGTTTGAAACACAGGGAAGTCGCGGTACAGCATAATAAAGAGCGCAGCCTTCATAGCCTTGGGCGAAAGGTCAGAACGCAGGTTGTGCAGCTGTTCAGCAGTATAGCCTTCAAGCGCTTTTTCAAAAAATATGAAATCAAATTCAGGCAGCTTACTCTTTTCTCTTTCAGTTAGTCCCTGTTCATATATATCTCGGTAGGTAGCCCAGAAAGGATGAAGATCGTTGCTGGTTGCTGTTTGCTGGAATGACTTCCAATACTTCATTTCGAAGAATGGCATGCGCTCCAGCCATGTGTTCAGCAGCTGCAAAAGTGTTTGCTCATTCTCTACATTGTTGATCGATTTATAATCATCGCTGTTGAAGCCACCTTCGTTGGTGCGTTTGTAATAATCAAACTCGTGGCGCTTTTGTAGCTGTAAGCCAAGACGCGCTTCTATCAGCCTGAACTGCACACTTTGAAAACCGGATGAAGGAGCAAGCAGGTTCCTAAACTCCAGGAAGTCGAGCGGTGTCATTGTATCAAGAATGGTAACCTGCTGGTTCAGCAGTTCGTTTATTCTAATCACTCGGTTCAGCCGGTGGCGTACAAGGTTCAGATCTTCAGAGTTATCGTTGATCTTTTCTTTTTTGAAAACTTCCATTACAAAATCAAGCTCAAAAAGTATTTGCTTAAACCACAGTTCTGATGCCTGGTGAATGATGATGAATAACATTTCATCATGTGCCGGCGTATTGGGTTGTTCAAAACTTACCGGGTGCTGGCTGTTCAAAATCTTTTCCAGTTCAAGGTAGTCTCGGTAATACATTACTTTTTCTTGCATGGCAATCTTGTAAAAATTGAATAGCAGCGAAAATACACTTACAGCCTTAATAAAAACCTTATTGGTATCACCATTTCATTATCCTTCATTATGAGTAGTTTAGCTGCTAAAATTTTCTACTAATGAAGAAACTTTGCTCTAACCTTTTGCTGCCTTTGCTCGTTTGTTTTTTCTTTTCGTGTAAGAACAATGCAAACCAAACGGCGGCTACACAAAATGATACTGCTACACAATCTGCAGATGCGCCTGAATGGATACTGCAGGGGAATATTTATGAAGTAAACATCCGCCAGTACACACCAGAAGGTACTTTCAATGCCTTTGCTGCGCATCTTGACAGGCTACGGGAAATGGGTGTGCAAACGCTGTGGTTCATGCCCATTCAACCCATTAGTGTAAAGGACAGGAAAGGCACGTTAGGCAGTTATTATGCTATAGCTGATTATACAGCTGCCAACCCTGAGTTTGGAACCATGGACGATTGGAAGCGCCTGGTGAATTCTGCACATGAAAAAGGTTTTAAAGTAATTATTGATTGGGTAGCCAATCATACCGGCGCTGACCATCGTTGGCTGCAGCAAAAGCCGGATTTCTTTACCAAAGACAGCACCGGCAACTTCATTGCTCCTTACGATTGGACGGATGTGCGTGAGCTGAATTATGACAACCGCGAGTTACATGATAGCATGACTGCCAGCATGAAGTTTTGGGTAACTGAAACAGGTGTGGATGGTTTCAGGTGCGATGTAGCTGGTGATGTGCCGGATGATTTTTGGAAGGATTGTATAGCAACGCTGCAAAAGGAAAAGCAACTGTTTATGCTGGCTGAAGGTGATAAGCCTTCGCTTCATACAGTAGGTTTTCATGCTAGCTATGCGTGGCCAATGTTCAGTAAGATGAAAGAAGTAGCCAATGGTTCTCGACCTGCTTCTGCTCTTGATAGCGTGATCCAGCACAATAACCAGGAATTTCCTGCCAATGCTATGTATATGTATTTCACCAGCAACCACGACGAGAACAGCTGGAACAAAGCTGATTATGGAACCATGCCTGGTAAAGTGCATGAGCCTTTTGCTGTGTTCACTCAAACGGCTAAAGCCAGCATACCACTTATATATAGCGGACAGGAAGAACCAGTACTGCGGAAGATTGAATTCTTTGAAAAAGATCCAATGACCTTCAATAAACTTCAGCGTGCACCATTTTATAAAACATTACTTACACTTCGTAAAAATAATACAGCACTGGCTGCAGATGCTGCTTACAGAAAACTGGATGCTGGTGATCCTGCTGCTGTGTATGCTTATGTAAGAGAAAAAGGAGGGAAGCGGGTACTGGTAGTGCTGAACCTTTCAGGTAAACAACAAACTGTGAATATCCAGGACCAGGCATTGCAGGGAAATGCTTTCAATGTATTTGCAAATGCAAACGAAGAAATCAGTTCATTGAAGCAACTGGAGCCATGGGGGTACAGGGTGTATGAGTATAGGTAGAAAAATATCTACTGTTTATTGCAATAAAGCCGGAAGAAGATCTTCCGGCTTTATTATTTCTGTTTTATTAGATAAAAATGATAATAAGGAAGTCACGTACTTCCTACTTCGTACCTCGTCCTTCAAGCTTTGTACCTCGTACTTCACCCTCATACCTCGTCCTTCAAAGTCCTACTTCACTTTTTCCTTTACCTCGTTCAGCTTCATTAGCGCCTCTACCGGCGTTAACCGGTTGATGTCAATGACGTCGAGCATCTGGCGGATCTCATCAAAGGTTTGACTGTGCGCATCAAAAATGCTGAGCTGCATTTTGGGTGCGGAAAGCGTTTTTACATGTTCGCCTATATGTTCATCTACATGCTTACTTTCCAGCTGTTGCAGTATTTCGTTAGCACGATCAATAAGTTTGGGAGGCATACCAGCCATGCGTGCTACATGTATACCAAAGCTATGGGTGCTGCCGCCGGGAGCAAGCTTGCGCAGGAAAATGATCTTGTTGCCTACTTCCTTGTTTGTGATGTGATAATTCTTTACGCCGCGCAGTTTATTCTCCAGCTCGTTTAACTCGTGGTAGTGTGTAGCAAAAAGTGTTTTAGGTGCATGTGGTGATGCATGCAGGTATTCTACTATACTCCAGGCAATGCTGATACCGTCGTAGGTGCTGGTGCCGCGGCCAATTTCATCAAGTAGTACCAAACTTCTTGATGTAAGGTTATTGATGATGCTTGCGGTTTCATTCATCTCTACCATGAATGTACTTTCGCCGCCGCTCAGGTTATCGCTTGCCCCTACGCGTGTAAAAATCTTATCAGTAAGTGGAATGTTCGCATTAGAAGCAGGAACAAAGCTTCCCATGTGAGCCATCAGTGTGATGAGGGCGGTCTGGCGCAGCAGCGCACTTTTACCACTCATGTTGGGTCCTGTAAGAATGATCACCTGCTGCGATGCCGGGTCCAATAAAATATCGTTGGAAACATAGCTGTCACCTGCAGGTAGGTTACGCTCTATCACCGGGTGTCGGCTGTCGTGTAGTTCCAATGCGCTGCCGGTATGAATGTTTGGCTTCTTGTAATTGTACTGCAATGCATTGTTGGCAAAACAGCAAAGGCAATCCAATACAGCCAGCACATTTCCATTTACCTGCATCGGTGCTATATAATCCTGCAACTCCAGCAGCAGCTTATTGAACAGGTCTTGTTCTATGGCTTGTATCTTTTCTTCAGCGCCAACTATTTTTTCTTCGTAGTTCTTGAGTTCGGGAGTGATGTAGCGTTCAGCATTGGCAAGCGTTTGCTTGCGCATCCATGTTTCAGGCACTTTACTTTTGTGCAGGTTGGTCACTTCCAGGTAGTAGCCAAACACATTGTTGAAGCCCACTTTTAAGGAAGATATACCCGTTGCCTCACTTTCTTTTTGCTGCAACTGCACCAGGTATTCTTTGCCTGTGCTGGCAATGTTTCGTAGTTCATCCAGCTCGGAATGCACACCTTCTTTTATAACATGGCCTTTTGCTACCAGTACAGGTGGATTTTCAACAATCTCTTTTAAGATCTTTTCCAGGATGTAGTGGCAAGGGTTGAGCGCATCAGCCAGCCGCTTCAGGTAGTCGTTAGAGGCTTGTAAACATTCATTTCGTATGGCATCTACCTGTTGCAGACCACGTGCTATCTGCAGTACTTCACGCGGGTTTATTTTTTTCAGCGGGATCTTACTCACCAGCCTTTCAATATCTCCTGCCTGCTTTATATGAGTAGTGATCTTATTGCGCAGCTCCACATCTTTGATAAGAAATTCTACCAGCTCCAGCCTTTCGTTTATCTTATCAATATCCTTTAGCGGAAGCACGATCCAACGTTTCAGCAAACGTGCTCCCATGGCACTTACTGTATTGTCTAAAACTCGCAACAGCGTCTGTCCATCCTCCACGCCACTTCCCAGTAGCTCCAGGTTGCGAATGGTGAATCGATCCATCCACAGGTAATCATCACGCTCAATCCGCTGAATGGAAGTAATGTGCTGCAGGTTGGGATGCTCTGTATCTTTTAAATAATGAAAAACAGCACCGGCAGCAATGATGGCTGCAGGCATATTTTCTACACCAAAACCTTTGAGGGAATGTGTTTGAAAATGTTTGAGCAGGTTTTCAGTGGCATAAGCGGTATCAAAAATCCAGCTGTCGAGCGTGTAGGTGTAAAACTTACTGCCAAAGTTCTCTTTGAACTGTTTCTGGTAATTGCGCTGGAAGATTACCTCCGCCGGCTTCAGCGTTTGTAATAGTTTGTCAATGTACTCCTGGTTGCCTTCACTCACAAACATTTCACCTGTAGAGATGTCTAAAAAAGCAATCCCGCTTTTATCGTCCTGGAAATGTAAGGCAGCAAGAAAATTATTGCTGTTGTGCTCCAGCATTTTGTCATTGGTAGCCACACCTGGCGTTACCATTTCGGTTACACCACGTTTTACAATGCCTTTTACCTGCTTTGGATCTTCCAGTTGATCGCATATGGCTACACGGTAGCCAGCTTTTACCAGCTTGTGCAGGTAAGTGTCCAATGCATGATAAGGGAAGCCAGCAAGCTCGCTACTGAAGGCAGCGCCATTGTTGCGCTTGGTCAGTGTGATCCCAAGCACTTGGCTACTAATGATGGCATCTTCTCCAAACGTTTCATAAAAATCGCCCACGCGAAATAAGAGGATAGCATCAGGATATTTTTGTTTAATAGCCTTGTGCTGCTGCATCAGCGGGGTTTCGGCACTACTCTTAGCCATAGCCGGCAAAAATAGGCGGATTGGGAGTTAAACGAAAACCACCGGGAATTGTAGTGGAGAAGTTGTGGATGATGCTGAAGAAAACCCCGGTATTCATTGTGCCTACCGGGGTTGTATTGCATTAAGTTCCTGAAGTCATACCCGCTTTCACCCATTGAGCTACAGTAACAGTACGCTTTGCCTGGTGCAAAACAGCTGCCTGCGCATCATTGGAAATTCCTTGTTGGCCAACAGTGGCGCTGGTGCCATATGGATTACCACCCGCCCCAAAAATAGACTGATCGGTATATCCTGGGCATGCTATGATTGCTCCCCAATGGAACATCATAGTGTACAATGACAGGAGGGTGGCTTCTTGTCCGCCATGAGGATTTTGTGCGCTTGTCATAGCACTCACCACTTTATTGGCCAATTTTCCCTGTGCCCACAATCCGCCTGTAGTATCCAAAAATTGTTTCAACTGTGCAGCCATTACCCCGTAACGGGTAGGCACACTAAAAATGATGGCATCTGCCCAATCAAGATCTGAAAGATCTACCGTAGGTACATCTTGTAATTTTTCAACGGTAGCTTTCCATGCAGGATTGCCGTCAATAACATTCTGCGGAGCCAATTCTGGAACTTTCAGAATTTTCGTTTCAGCGCCTGCATTGCGTGCTCCTTCCTCCGCCCATTGTGCTAACTGGTAGTTGGTCCCGGTCATAGTATAAAAAATGACCGCAAGTTTTACGTTACTCATTCCTTCTTTGGTTTTAGTATGAGTTGATACTGGCAATAAATTGATGCCAGCATCTTCATCTATGTCCGTTTGGGGCCTGCTTCAGCCTTTTTTAAACACATGACCGCCCCTGTTTTTCGTTTTGTATACACCAACCCCTTAAGAAATGCAAGAAGATTTTTTTAACGCACTTGTCCTGTTTGAAAATTGGTTGCCGCCATTAATCATCTCAGTTGTTCTACTGAAACTTGTTCTATTTGTATTTTTTAGAACCAGCAACAGTCGCATCGGCCAGTTTTTCTACTTCAACGATTACCAGGTGGTAGATACCAAATGCCTGAAAAACGTAACCATCAAGATTGTTCAGAACTGCCTTTCATTTTACCTCCTGTTCCTGCTTGTGTTTCACCTTGTTCTTCTTTTAGCGATACAGCCATAAATTTTCCAACTCTTAAATCTCATGTATGACCCAGCAGTTTCTCCTTCTCCGTTATAACAATACCTGTGGTCCTTTTACAGTTTCCGAACTCATAGAACAACAGCTTTTACCGACTGACCTGTTATGGCAGGAAGGCATCAGCATTTGCTGGAAGCAAGCCGCTGAATTCGAACAATTGCATGATTATGTTCAAGCACCTGAGCAAGTAGAACCTGTTGCCATTGCAGCAAGTGAAGAAGAAATAGTAGAACTGAATGTGAAATATTGCAAATCGCTGGTGGAGCTGCGGGAAGAATACAATCAATGGAATGAGAAGAAACAAGCGCGTCGTAGGCTACGCGCAAAGTTGCGTGTAGGACAATTTGTAATAATGCTGGCAATAGTGATGGCAATTACACTTCAGCTGTTCCGTTCGAACCAGCAAACTTCACATCATGAAAAAGATGAAACTTCGCTTGCAAATAATCAATTGGTAACGGTAAAGCAGGAATTGCTTACGAAAGATCAATAGGTAGTTACCTTACCAATCACCACTTTTACTCCAGCCTCCGACAGGTTGTGGATATCGTCTATCACCGCTTGTCCTTCAGGCGAGCCCATCGTTTCTATCATCTGCTCTTCAGACGAAAAATATAACTCCGCCATCCTGTAAAACTCCGGTTGGTCGCCACCTGGCGTAGGTACAAATTTCGTCAGCTCTACTTTACTCACACCAGGCATATGTCGTGCCATAGGCAGGTGCTTATTCTCATAATAATCTTCAAATGCTGCTTCGTCACCAGGATGATTATAAAGTACAGTGATCTTATGCATTGCTTGGCCTGTTGGTTTCTGATAATTATCATAAAGATAAGGCCAAACATAGTTTAAGGTTGCAGTTGCTCATACCATTGCAATCATATTTTTCGCATAACAGTACGTTCATGAATAGACCTAAAGCTGTGATACACTTACCTTTGCCGCCATGCGCAAATTGAGTATGGATGAGCTGGGCCGAAAGTCGGTCGATGAGTTTAAGCAGGCTGAGAAGAACCCGTTGGTGGTGGTGCTGGATAACATCCGCAGCATGCACAATGTGGGCAGCGTATTTCGTACTGCCGATGCATTTCTTGTAGAAGCTATTTGCCTTTGTGGCTATACACCGCAACCTCCGCATCGCGATATTCAAAAGACTGCATTAGGCGCTACTGAAACGGTAGATTGGCTTTATTATTCCGAAACTACTGAAGCTGTTGCCGAGCTGAAACAGCGCGGGTATACGGTTTATGCCATTGAACAAACGCAAGGAAGCATCTCGTTGGAAAAATTCCATTGGCAACCAGAGACGAAGCTAGCAATTGTACTAGGCAATGAAGTAGAGGGCGTAGCCGATGACGTTTTGAAGATGGCAGACGGCAGCATTGAGATACCGCAGCTGGGTATGAAGCATTCGTTGAACATATCAGTAGCAGCAGGTATTGTTACCTGGAAATTGGTGGAGCAACAGCTATTGCGGCTTTAGGTTTGGTGGGAAGAATTTTTGTAACCAGCATTTGAAAAACAATCAACTTCGTTGCGTCGCACACTTGTACTGTAGAGTAAGTATCGGCAAGGCAACATCAAAAACATAAATGAACACAGTAAAGAATTACCTGTCACTGGTAAAGTTTAGTCACACCATCTTTGCGCTTCCATTCGCATTGATCGGGTTTTTTCTTGGGTATAGGCTATTTGAACAGTATGGCAATGTGCTTTCACAAGTCCATTACGAGTTTGGTATATCCTCGTATGATTTTCCAGGCTCGATCCAGGAAATTATCCTCCGCTTTGTTCTTGTGCTGGTATGTATGGTCACTGCACGCAGTGCGGCAATGGCCTTCAACCGCTTTCTCGACAAAAATTTTGATGCAAAGAACCCGCGTACTGCCATCCGCGAAATTCCGGCTGGTATCATTTCGTCCAGCAGTGCGCTTCGCTTTGTTATTCTCAATTGCATCCTGTTTATTATCTCTACTTTCTTTATCAACCGCATATGTTTCTTTCTAAGTCCTGTAGCATTATTCGTAATTCTTTTTTATAGTTATACAAAGCGCTTCACTGCATTGTGTCATCTTGTGCTGGGGCTGGGGCTATCGCTTGCACCCATTGGCGCCTATCTTGCTGTTACCGGCGAGTTTGCCGTGCTGCCTGTATTATTTTCTTTCACAGTTTTATTCTGGGTAAGTGGTTTCGATATCATCTATGCTTTGCAGGATATTGATTTTGACCGTGAGCACCAGCTTCATTCTATCCCGGCGCGGCTTGGTAAAAAGAACGCTCTGCGGGTGTCGGAACTGCTGCATGTTTTTAGCGGATTGATTGTAATAGCTGCAGGATGGTTAGGTGAATTTGGCTGGCTGTATTGGATAGGGGTTGTTGTGTTTTGCGGCATGCTCATCTATCAACATTCCATTGTAAAGCCCCACGACCTGCGCCGCGTAAACCTGGCTTTCATGACGGCTAATGGTATAGCCAGTGTGGTGTTCGCTGTTTTTGTAATAGCCGATCTGCTTTGGAAAATGTAAAATGCAAAATGAAAAACTCATCGTTCGTCAGTTAAATCGCTAGGCATCAATTTCCTAATTTTTACATTTTACATTTTAGATTTTTAATTAAAAACATGGCTAGAATTCTTTCCATTGACTACGGCTCTAAACGCACAGGCCTGGCTGTTACCGACCCTATGCAGATCATTGCTACAGGCCTTGCAGGTTTACACACCAAAGACCTTGAGCAATTTTTGAAGGATTATTTTTCTAAAGAGCAGGTGGAGCGGGTCATCATTGGACATCCTACCAACTGGGACGACAGCGATACGCATGCTACGCCATTGGTTCAGGCATTCATCAATCGTTTCGTAAAAGTATTTCCCAACATACCCATAGAAAAAGTAGATGAACGTTACACTTCTAAAATGGCGGTGCAAAGCATGGTAGAAAGCGGGATGAAAAAAAAGAAACGCCAGGATAAAAAGATGGTGGATGAGATTGCAGCCATCATTATGTTACAGGAGTATTTACAAAGGCAATAACATCTATTTGGCTATTTTTGCCACCGCTCAACCAGCATTTTTAATACGTAGAAAATTATATATGACTCTTCCGATAGTTGCATACGGTGCTCCCATTTTACGACAAGTAGCCCAGGACATTTCTCCAGATTATCCTCAATTAGAGAAACTGATTGAAGATATGTGGGAAACCATGTATGCAAGTAATGGAGTGGGATTGGCTGCACCGCAGATCAATAGAGCTATCCGTCTTTTTGTTGTAGACAGCGCACAGATCTTTGCCAACCAGGACGACGATGAGGATGGTGGATATGCAGATGCTCCAGGTGTTAAGAAGGTTTTCATCAATGCGCACATCAAGCAATTGGATGGCGAAGAGTGGGCATACAACGAAGGCTGTTTGAGCATACCAAAGATCCGCGAAGATGTAAAGCGCCCTGAAGAGGTGGTGTTGGAATATGTAGACGAAAATTTTCAACCACATACAGAAACCTTTGTTGGTCTTACAGCACGCATCATACAACACGAGTACGATCATATAGAAGGTAAACTTTTTATTGACTACCTGAAGCCACTGCGCCGCAAGATGCTGCAAGGCAAACTGAACGACATCAGCAAAGGGAAGATCAGGATGGACTACAAGATGATGTACGCCAAATGATGAAGCAATGGTTGATACTGTCTCTTCTAACAGCGGTTTCCTTTTGCGCTTTTTCGCAAGAAGATACTACTGTTGTTTATAAGAACCAGTCCTTCACCTTAACCGATGTTGTTATCCGCAACAACTTTGATTATCCTGCCTTCATTGAATACGTAAAAAACGACACTACATTTTACAAAGCATTCCGCAACCTCAGGGTGCTCAGCTTTTCTTCTTACAACGACATCATCTTAAAGAATAAGAAAGGTGCGGTTACAGCTACCATGCAAAGCACCACCAGGCAGACCTATGCCAACGGCTGCAGAACAATGGAAGTGAAAGACGAAAAGACCACAGGTGATTTTTACAAAGGTGATGGCAGCTACAACTACACTACTGCGGAAATGTATGCAGGTTTATTCTTTACAAAAGGAAAGGTATGTGGTGAGACGAATATTGTAAAAGGAACAACTTTCAATACCCGGGGCAAAAGTGGGATGGCCAAACATAAAGAACAATTGAAGCAATTGTTTTTCAATCCAGGTAACCGTATTCCAGGTCTCCCTATGATAGCTAACAAAGTAGCCATATTCGATGAGGATGTTGCCAAGCTATACGACTTCAAAATTGATAAACAGGATTATCGAGGTTATCCTTGTTATGTCTTCACCATCCGACCAAAGAAAGACCTTTCTGCGTGGGACAGGAGCAATATAGTAATTGATGAAATGACCACCTGGTTCAATGCCCGCACGTTGGAGATCATTGGCCGCAACTATAGCCTTAGCTACAAAACAGGTGTATATGATTTTGACGTAGACATGGAAGTACAGCTAGAAAAAGTGGGAGAGTTGCTGGTGCCAAAAGTTCTACGTTATGTCGGCAATTGGAATGTTATGTTCAAGAAAAGAGAGATAGCCAACTTCACCGCTACTTTGTTTGATTTCAAGCGATAAATTGAAACAAGAGGAAATATACCTCTGCTCCATAAAAAAAGGCAACTGGTTCACAGTTGCCTTTTTTTCATATAAGCCTAACCTTAAACTTTATACTTTAAACCTTAAACCCTAACCTTGTGCTCTCAACGTCTTAAACGCATTGATCAATCCATTGGTAGAGCTGTCATGAGAATTTACAGTATCATTATTTTCCAGTTCAGGCAATATTTTATTTGCTAGTTGTTTTCCTAGCTCTACACCCCACTGGTCGAAGCTGAAGATATTCCAGATAGCGCCCTGTACAAATATCTTGTGTTCGTACATCGCTACGAGGTTACCTAATGTACGTGGTGTTACCTGTTTTACCATAAATGAATTCGTAGGCTTATTCCCTTTGAAGACTTTGAACTTCACCAGCTTTTTGATCTCTTCTTTGTTCAACCCAGCCTTTGTTAGTTCCTGTTTTACTTCGTCTTCAGTCTTACCATTCATTAATGCTTCTGTTTGTGCAAAATAGTTGCTCAACAGTTTTACATGATGATCACCAATAGGATTATGACTAATAGCTGGTGCTATAAAATCGCAAGGAATAATAAGTGTGCCCTGGTGGATGAGCTGGTAAAAAGCGTGTTGACCATTGGTGCCGGGTTCGCCCCAGATAACAGGACCGGTAGGGTAGTTAACCTCGTATCCGTTACGATCTACTGACTTTCCATTGCTCTCCATATTTCCTTGCTGGAAATATGCCGCAAACCTATGCATGTACTGGTCGTAAGGTAGGATTGCCTCGCTCTGCGCATTGAAGAAGTTGGTATACCAAAGGCCGATCAACGCCATGATCACCGGGATGTTGCCAGAGAACTTTTCTCTGCGGAAATGTTCATCAACCTCGTAAGCACCGTGTAGTAATTCTTCAAAGTTGTTATAGCCAATGGTCAATGCTATAGATAAACCAATTGCACTCCACAAAGAATATCTTCCGCCAACCCAATCCCAGAATTCAAACATATTCTCAGGTGCAATTCCGAATTTCACCACCTCTTTTTCATTGGTGCTAAGGGCAACAAAATGTTTTGCAATATGTGCTTCATCTATAGCCTGCTCCAGGAACCATGAACGTGCAGTATGTGCATTGGTCATAGTTTCTTGGGTAGTAAAGGTCTTACTTGCCACAAGGAATAAAGTCTCTTCCGGCTTAACCTTTTTTAGCGTCTCGGCTATATGAGTTCCATCTACATTACTTACAAAGTAGGTCTGTATGTTTTTCTTCCAATAAGGCTTCAGTGCTTCTGTAACCATCACTGGTCCCAGGTCGCTTCCTCCAATACCAATGTTCACGATACTCTTGATCCGCTTGCCTGTATAACCTTTCCAATCACCCGAATGTACTTTATCGCAGAAGGTCTTCATTTGCTTGCGCACCTTTACCACACCAGGCATCACATCTTCGCCATTTACCATGTATGGTGCATTACCCATATTGCGTAAAGCCACATGAAGTACAGCACGATCTTCCGTTTCATTAATCCTTTCACCACCAAACATGCTGTCTATTGATTGCCTTAGCTGGCATTCTTCCGCCAGTTGAAACAACAACTGCATGGTCTTCTGCGTCAGGATATTTTTTGAATAATCAAACAGGATATCATTGAACTGGAGACTGAACTTAGAGAACCTTTCTGCATCAGCGTCAAATAATTTGCGCATGTGCGTACGTTGCATCTCTTCTTCAAAATGTCGTCTCAGCAGCAGCCAGGCTTGTGTATTGGTGGGATTTACTTTAGGAAGCATTCAATAACCTTTAAATATTAAAATGAAGGTATTACAGCTGTTGTAATACATCAATAGTTTTCTCTACCATTTCTCTTGTTACATCTAGATGTAAAACCAATCTTACTTGTGTACGCGAAATGGCTATACATTTAATGTCATACTCGTTCATCAGTTTGTCAACCAATCCTTGTGGTGTAAATCTTCCCTTCACTTCAAATATCAGGATGTTGGTCTCTACCGGGTTGATCACTCTAACAAAATCTTTACTGGCCAATGCATCAGCCAGCATTTGTGCATGTTGGTGATCTTCAGCCAACCGGTCAATATGATTTTCAAGAGCATATATGCCGGCGGCAGCAAGGTAACCTGCCTGCCTCATTCCTCCTCCTAAAACTTTTCTTACCCGGCGCGCCTTCTTTATAAAGTTCTTGTCTCCCAATAATACACTACCAACTGGTGTTCCTAATCCTTTGCTAAGGCATAGTGAAATAGTATCAAAAACCTGCCCGTATGCCTGGGGCTTTTCATTTTTGGCCACCAATGCATTGAATAATCGTGCTCCATCCAGGTGAAGTGCCAACCCTTGTTCTTTACAAACCTCTTTTATCTTTTCAAGCTCAGCAAAATCATAGCAACTTCCGCCGCCGCGGTTCGCAGTATTTTCCAGGCTCACCAATGCAGAATAAGGTTTATGAATATCTTCCGGGTTAATAGCCTCCCGTACTTGTTCGGCAGTAATTCTTCCCCTGTCGCCTTTTACCGGCCGTACAGATGCAGCCGCATTGAAGGCTATGCCGCCACCTTCATATATGTAAACATGCGAAAGTTCTTCGCAGATCACTTCATCGCCGGGTTGCGTATGGCATTTAATCGCTATTTGGTTTGTCATTGTTCCACTAGGACAAAACAATCCAGCTTCTTTGCCAAACATGTCTGCAGAAAGTATTTCCAGCTTATTGATGGTGGGATCTTCTTCAAAAACATCGTCGCCTACTTCGGCTCTAAACATGGCTTCCAGCATGGCTGGAGTTGGCTTGGTAAAGGTGTCTGACCGGTAATCAATCATAGGGGCACGAAATTACTATCTATAGTGGTAAAAGAAACAATAGGGTATGCTTTTTGAATATTATTTCGCCGCATACCCAAACATTTCGTTCTACAAAAAGCTACTCCCGGATAGGAGAATTTCTTTACTTAAAAAAGTTTAAGCTAATGAAGTAGAAAAAACTGTAAATCAATAGTGGTTGGAATAGAAGGAAGAAGAAATCAAAATTGACTGATATACTAAATTTTTAGTTACAAAGGGTTAAATTATATACAATCCGGTTATCTTTTTCCACAAACGCTGGCAAAAACCAATGTTGCAACTTACCTTTGCAGACATTTGAATTATGGCGTTTAGCATTGTTATTGCAACCAGTTCATGTACATCAATGTCTTACAAGCGTTTTACTTTAACCAATACATTCAATTAAATTATGAGGCAGCTCAAAATTGCCACACAGATTACGAACCGCGATTCGCAAGCTGTAGAAAAGTACCTCCAGGAAATCTCTAAGATCCCAATGATCACTCCCGAAGAGGAAACGATCCTGGCCCAGAAAATAAAAATGGGCGATCAGAGAGCTTTGGAAAGACTTACTACCGCTAACCTTCGTTTCGTAGTGTCTGTTGCAAAACAATACCAACACCAGGGGCTTTCGCTAAGCGACCTGATAAATGAGGGTAACCTCGGTTTGATAAAAGCGGCCCAGCGTTTCGACGAAACAAAAGGTTTCAAATTCATATCTTATGCAGTTTGGTGGATCCGTCAATCAATTTTGCAGGCTTTGGCCGAGCAGGGTAGGTTGGTTCGTCTGCCACAAAATAAAATCGGAACTTATAACAAAGCCAATAAAGCTTACATGGCTTTTGAACAGGAACACGAAAGGGAGCCAAGCACTGAAGAGTTAGCTGAGATCCTGGAAATGAGTGAGACTGAGATCAACAATATCTTTCAAAGCAATACCCGTCACACTTCCCTGGATGCACCTGTGCACGAAGCTGAAGACGTAGCAATGGGTGACCTGCTGGAAGGTGGTGATGATACCGACGACGATGTAATGAAGGATAGTTTAAGAGAAGAAATTCGTCGGGTATTGAAGTCTCTATCTCCACGTGAAGCCGAGATCGTTAATGCATATTTTGGTTTAGATGGCGAAAATGGTGTTACCATTGAGCAGATCGGTCAAAAATATGATCTTACAAAAGAACGTATCCGCCAGATCAAAGAAAGAGCTATCAAACGTCTTCAAAAAGCACGTTATAGCAATGCGCTGAAAGCATATTTAGGATAATCTTTCCTACATAGATAAAAAGTAAAAACCCCTTCCTAACTGGAAGGGGTTTTGTTTTGTGTTAGAAATTCAAAAGTCAAATGTCAAAAGTCAAAACTCTAAAGTCGAAAACTTGTAACTAATCACCAGTTACTGATCAACTAATCAACTGATCAACTAATTACCAGCTCACTGCCCCGCAGTTCCCTCTTCTCCATATCTTATCAGCTCCATCAACTGGTCAAGCCTTGGTTCTAAAATGATTTCTGTTCTGCGATTCTTTGCACGCCCTTGTGTTGTTAGATTGGTATCAACCGGGTCGTACCAGGCGCGGCCACTGGCTGTTACTCTTGTTGGTTCTACTTTGTACGTATCTGTCAATATTCTCACTATCGCATTTGCACGCGCTGTACTCAGTTCCCAGTTGTCAGCAAAACGACCACGCATAGGAATGGAGTCTGTATGACCTTCTATCAATACATTGATCTCAGGATTACTGTTGAGTACACCTGCCAAAGTTCCCAATGCCTGTCGTCCTTTAGGATTTACTACCGCACTTCCTGAAGGGAAAAGCAGGTTTTCCTGCAGACTAACATATACTTTTCCATTCTTGGTAGAAACGGTCAATTCTTCCGTGTTGAAGTTGCCCAAAGCATCGCTCACCTTTTTTCTTAGTTCCTGTGTAGCTCGCCTTTGCTGCTCTATTAGTTGCTGCATATACTCCAGCCTTTTTTGCTGGTCAGCTATCTGGGCCGCACTCAGGTTCAAGCGGGTGCTGGCATCCTGCAGGCGGCTCGAAGCTTCCTGCCGCGTTGCACTTAGTTGTTGTTGAAGGGAGGTTCTGTTGGCTTCAAGATCGCGGATGCTGGCTTCCATCCGGCTAACATTCTGTTCAAGGGTGTTTATCCTTGCCGACATCTGGGTGCTGTCCATCTGCAGTCGCTGGATATTGTTTTCTGCATTTACTAAATGTCGTTTTGCCACACACGAACTAAGCGATAGTGCAGCACAAACAACCATTACTGGTACTGAAAGTGTTTTTCTCATTATGAACAATTTGCAGTAGGTGCAAAATTTCCATGCCATTTGCAGGTGTAGTTGTTGAAACTCAACCGAATGGTGATGTAATTGTTATAGTTTCTGCTCATATATTTTACCACCGTACTTTTGCTTTATGAAAAACACATTTTGGCTATTCCTGCTTTCAGTAATGGCTATCTCGTGCGAAAAAACAATCAATGTTCAGCCGGAAATACAAGAGCCGCTACTGGTAGTCGATGGCATTATTGAAGATGGACAACCGCCTTATGTTATATTAAGTAAGTCTATCAATTACTTTTCATCCTTTTCCCCTGATGTAGTAGCCGCTTCTGTTGTACGCGGAGCCAATCTTACCCTTAACGATGGTACCAGGACAGTAAACCTAAAGGAATACCATGTGCCGGTTTTAGGACTGTACACGCTTACTTATTATTCTACTGATACCACCAACGCTGCCCTAAATATGCTGGGTGAGCAGGAGAAAACCTATACATTATCCATAGGTGTTGACAATAGATCCTATACTTCCACTACCACTATTCCCAAACTTACCAAAACCATAGACAGCCTGTGGCACGAACCGACAAGGTTCAGCGATACGTCCAGGGTGTGGCTGATGGCGAAAATCACCGATCCGCCAGGATTAGGAAATTATATCCGTTACTATACCAGCACCAACAACGGCAACTTTTTACCCGGCGATAACTCCGTGCACGACGACCAGGTGGTTGATGGTACTACTTATAATGTAACTGTAGAGCAAGGAAAAGACCGGAACAATGGAGAAGGGCATAGGCGCTCGTTTGGAAGGGGAGATACCGTAACTGTGAAATTTGCCAATATTGATAAAGCCACCTACGACTTCTGGCGCACGCTGGAGTTTGGCTACCAGAGCGTTGGCAATCCATTTGCGAGCCCGGTGCGGGTCCTGGGAAATGTAAACAATGGTGCGCTGGGTGCTTTTTGCGGTTACGCGGTGCAGTATATTTCACTTATTATCCCCAAATAACAGTTCATGTTGAGAAAATGCCACCTCTGGCAATGTGTAGTAATTTAATTTTGTCGCCGCCAGCAGAACATTTATCAGCTGTAGTTGCGTCGCACACTTGTACTTTAACTGCTTTATTCACCAGTTTGCGCACTCAAACCACAACCTGGCATTCATTAGAAAAGACGAGCGAGGGTAGCCTCGTGATAAAACCCCTAAAATGGAAAATAATACAGAACACGTTCATTGCTTAATAATAGGTTCGGGACCGGCAGGTTATACTGCTGCTATCTATGCTGCCCGTGCTAACCTTAAGCCGGTGCTTTACCAGGGCATTCAACCCGGAGGACAACTTACCATAACTACAGAAGTAGAAAACTACCCGGGTTATCCTGAAGGCGTCCAGGGTCCTGAAATGATGATCGATTTTGAAAAACAGGCAGCACGTATGGGAGCGGACATTCGTTATGGAATGGCTACAAAGGTTGACTTCATGGAGCCGCCGTTCAAGGTATGGATTGATGAAGAAAAGTTGATTACAGCCGACTCAGTTATTATAAGCACAGGTGCATCGGCTAAATGGCTGGGACTGGAAAGTGAGCAACGACTGAATGGTTATGGCGTAAGTGCTTGTGCTGTATGTGATGGTTTCTTTTTTAAAGGAAAAGAAGTAGCAATAGTAGGTGCTGGTGACACTGCTGCCGAAGAAGCCTTATATCTTTCTAAGCTCTGCAGCACTGTACATATGCTGGTGCGCCGCGACCAGATGCGTGCCTCTAAGATCATGCAGGATCGCGTTTTTAAAACTGAGAATATCAAGGTTTACTGGAACACTTCTACGCAGGAGGTGCTGGGTGAAAAGAAGGTAGAAGCTGTTCGCATCATGAACCATGAAACCAATACAACTGCCGACATTCCGGTGAGTGCATTTTTTGTAGCTATTGGTCACAAACCTAACAGCGACATCTTTAAAGGCTGGCTCGAAATGGATGATGCCGGTTACCTGCTGACAACTCCAGGCACCAGTAAAACCATTATAGAAGGTGTATTTGCTGCAGGTGATGTGCAGGATAAGATTTATCGCCAGGCTGTAACTGCTGCAGGCAGTGGATGTATGGCTGCTTTAGATGCCGAGCGCTATTTAGCTATGAAAGGTATCTAGTGCCCTGTCTCTTCCTCATAATGTGTATGTAAAGAAGTTGGATACCATCTGAAGCCAGGATTGATGATGTACACCTAAATGTACAAGTGTGCGACGCAACCGGGGCTGAAGAAGGAATAGGTGCCGGTTAACAAAAACCTCATTTAACTAAAGAGGCTGCCCATTTGGAGCAGCCTCTTGTATTTCAGAGAATAGTGAGATCTGGTTTACCTGTTTACCACCAGGCGTTTGGTCATTTTTACATCGTCTACAATTAGCTCAACCCAATATGTACCTGCAGGAAGTGTACTTACATTTACTTCGTAACGCTGTACACTGCTCATTGCAGATGAGGCATTGAAAGTTGTAATTGGTTTACCCATGGCATCGTACAGGCGGATAAGGCCGGTGTTTCTGCCAGGCGTGCTAACCACCAGGTTGGCTACACTGGTTGCAGGATTAGGCATGATGTCGAAAACGATTCCACTTTCTTTAGTGCCCAGTTTTGCAACTGCCACATTGGTATAAGTGAAGTTTCCATCCACATCTTTCTGCTTCAGCCTGTAATGGTAGAATATACCTGCACGTACATCAGCATCATTGAAGATGTATCCTTTTTCTTGTGTGCTGTTGCCTGCACCTTTTACAAATCCAATAGGGCGGAAGTCGGTTTCGTTCTCAGCTTTTCTTTCTATTTCAAAACCATTGTTCTTCACTTCGGTGAAGGTCTTCCAGCTAAGCCTGATGTGATTGCGCTGTGCTGCTGCACTCAATGAAGAGATAGCAGTAGGCAGAGTAGCATTTTCGATAACTATTGTAGTGAAGCTTGCCTCTGGTGTATTGCCGGTAGAGTCAAATATTTGTGCACTACCACTTGCTACGTCCAAGGTTACTTTATTAGTGATTGTGGTCAGGTTGCTGATGATGTATACATCATCCATATACCAGCCTGGGTCAGTTCCTGAAGCAAGGCTTGCTACATCGCATGTATAGCGGAAACGAACCCTTATCTGCTGTCCTGCATAATCGCTCAGGTCAGCTACAGAATTGATATACCCTGCAGTAGCACCTGAGAAAGCAGATGTAGCTGCAGTGCCAATGTTCGGATTGTCTGCCGGCTGGATAACAGAATTGTAACCGTTCTTCTCAAACTTGTTTGGAGGAAGGTAAGTCCATGGACCATTATTCACCGATACTTCTACTATACCGCCATCGTAGTTGCGCTCAGTATTGTATTTGTGGTAGAACGATAGTTTAGCACCGCCAGCAGGAATAGTAACCTGTGGTACCATTTGCAACCAAACATTGTGTGTTGGATCTTCTACTTCGCGTGCATACCAATGGAAGTTGCCACTGTAAGACTGAGAAGGAAGATTGCGACGCTGCCATGTGTCAGGACGAGGATCTGTAGTCCAGTTTGCTCCACCTGATTCATGATCATCAAAGAAACGAGTAACAGATGCTTCAGGCAGGCTTACAGCAAGTGTCATGGTAAGTGTTTTTGTTTGACCTGCTGGAAGAGTAGCCAGGTTCCATACCACGAAATTACCTACTTGTGTACCACCGTCTGATGCTGAAATGAAGCTGGTGTTCATTGGGATAGAGTCTTTGATAACAACATTAGCGATATCTGTCGTTTGGATATTTCTTACCGTAACTGTGTAAGTCGCCAAAGTATTATTATCCACTCTTTCTGGTCCATCTATCTTCACATTCATCCGCAGTTGCGTGTTATCGCAAGCATTTGGTACGTCAAAACCCTGTACTTCATCACCCAAAGCATTGCTGCCGCTTCTTGCTCCTAATCCTAAACCTCTCTTTGCAAATGCTCTCCATATTCTGCAGCCGTTTACACCACCATACAATAAAGTATCTGCTTTAAGTATAGCATCGCGCTGCTGCTGGAAAGTAGGTGCAGTAGGTTGGATCTTCATACCTTCTATCACCAGGCGCATAGCAATGTTGTTACCACCACTTCCTGCCATAGGTGCTGTACCTGCTGCATTAGGCGCTGCTGCGTTATAAATATTATCATTGAAACCATATTCGTCAATCATCTCCTGCATCATTTCGTACAGCATAGTACACCAGATGTAGCCTACGCCGTGCGGAACGGTTATCTCTCCACCTTTTGCTATGTCTTTGAACAATGAAGGGTTTACGCTTTTGCTGATGCTGTAGCGTGTTGGACGGATACCTGCACCGGTAGTGCTTGGTTGATAAACTACGTACGTACCAATTCCTTTATCTGGCAGTACACCATTAGGATGATCTGCAGTAGCTGGTAGAAGATCATTGGTGCGGGTGATCATGTGTAGCGCAATAAAGTCGCTCCAGCCTTCACCGCCTTGCTCGCTGCCACCTAATGGACCTAGTGCTTTTCTACCGCCGGTAAGCCTGTTAGAAATACCATGACCATATTCGTGTGCAATAACACCATTGTCAAGATCTCCATCACGCTTAGGAGCAGGAGGATTATCTTGTTTTAATGAACCGATGATGGTAGCACCTGCACGAAGTTGTGCTTTTAGTATTTCACCATCAGCTTTGCTGATCATCACAGCAGGAATAGTAATAAGAAATCCTGGTGCATCGGCGCCACCCATTGCCATTGGTGGTCCATCTACATTGTTGATGATGATAACACCGGCTGCTCCGCCTTGTTGTGCACCAAATACTTTTTCTACAAATGAACAGTTACCTCTGTCAATCAGAACGATCTTATCCTGCACATCATTTCCCGGAGGTAAAGCAACACTTTGTTGGCCGGTTGAACAGCCTTCAGAGTCGCTACCTACTGTAGAAAGCGGGTTTTTCTTCACAATAACAAACTGCTTGTTTACTACCGGGTTGGTATGCAGGTTTTGTTGTGAAGGGCTGGCAAATGAACCTTTTATTGCGATGAATTTAGTGCCAGCAGGTGGTATACCTGATGATGAAGAAGTGATTTGCACCATTGAGTCTGGAATAGAGGCAGTCCACAGGTACATCTGCATCTGGCCATGTGTACCATCAGGTAGCGTAAGGAAATTGGCATTATTGGTACCACCGCCATCTTGCGCCTGCGCCAGTACTTCATCCAGCTGACCATCAAGGGCCGCTGTACTACCATGTTGTCCATCGCTAAAGATGTGTGATGTTTGGAAGGTACCTGCATCTTCATTAAAACCATACTTATAATACACATCGTGTATCAGGTTGTTCCAGTAAAAAAGGTTTACAATAGCTGCATTCCTATATGCTTCTGGTTCCTGTGCAAGATTGATTGGATAATCAAAGGTGAATGGCTCTGTAAGCGTTGGAGCACCTAGCGGTCCACCATTATTAAAAGCAGAATTTGCAGGTGAAGGAACACCGCCTAATGGAGTAGGGCTAGGATCCCAGAATGCCCACACGTTGTTACCACGCGAATAATTGAAAGGCGCACCAGCACCTACTCTATGCCATCCATCAGTTGAGGCTACGTCATCTTCTTTGCCTGAAACTAAAGAGTGTGAAGCTATAGGGTCATTAGGTGCTTCTATAGGCATATCGTATACGCGGTATGCATTGTTGGTAGCAGTTATATTTCTTAAAAAAGGCGAAAGTGGCTCTGGTGAATCCTGTACCTTTTCCACTTCCAGTTCGTGCTTGTGGTTTTGATGATCAGCATCTGTAGCCGGTCCATCAAACTGGCATTTTACTACCAGGTCTACTTTTTTCAAGATCTTGCCGCCCTGGTCTTCGATGTACATTACCCAGTAGTGCTTTTTGTTGTACTCGTAAACCTGCACTTCCCACGCTAGCTTTAGCTTCTTAGCTTTTTCATCAGCCAGGTATACCAGCCTTGCCGGTACATCCCACATGGCTGCTTCATTGCGTTTGAATACGGTTTTCTTTTCAGCACCGCCAGCAGCTTGTTTTACCTGTAAACCTGTAACACCGGCACCAATATGTTCCAGTGCTTTTTTTGCGGCAAATTCAGCTGTACGATACGGGAAAGAACCATCTTTTTGGAAAGCATGGATAGGAAGCAGTTGATTGGTTCCTACTTCATAGTTGTTCCTGGTATTTACATGCAGTGAAAAGCTTCCGCCTACTACATCAATACCGCCAATTTTTTGTTGTGCATAGATACGCTTGATTGGCGTTTCCTTTTCTGTGTAAGAATGTGTAATTCCTACATCTGCATAGTCTGTTGGTGAAAGTTGAAATTGTTCCTTGTGCTTTTCGAGATAAGCCTTTACTGCGGCTAATTCTGATTGTTGTGCTATGGCAGGGCCAAACACCATCAAGCAGAAAATAAAGAATAACAGCTTTAAAGTTGTCTTCATTTTCTAAAGTTTAAGTTTATAAATAGGGTGTAGTAAAGGATTAGGGATGGTGCTTTTTCAATAGAATTGGAGAAAGCCTTCAACAGAAGGTGTGGTGACAGGATCTTGTTCTACCGTAGAAGCAAAAGCAATGCCAATGTTAAAATTTTGTAAACGCTTCCTTAAAACATTTCCGTAGATGTACAGCCGATCGATTTAATTTGTGCCTTAAACAGGTATATGCTTTCTGTGATATTAAAAAACGTAAAGATCCAGCACACGCATGGGCTATTTTCGGAGGAAGAGCTTACCGGGAACGAGTTTGAAGTAAACCTGGTTGCCTCGTATGAACCGTTAAAAGTTCCTGTTTTACACCTGCAGGAGACAGTAGATTACACATCTCTTTATACTATTGTAAAAGATCGCATGCAAAAACGTACGGCATTGTTAGAAACAATAGCAACTGAGATTGTGCTGGATATCATGAGGAAGTTTAACAACGTACAGCAGGTGAATATTTCTATACATAAATTAAATGCCCCTATTCCCAACTTCCAGGGTGTGGTTGGTGTTAGTTTCGAATTAAACAGGAATAACTTATGAAGCAGGTTCTTTTAGCTCTATTATTATTTGCAGCTGCTCCGCTGGTGGCGCAGGATATAAAAACTTTATTGAAAGAAGCAGAGAATGCGGAGCGTTCTTTAAAGGATAGTGAGGCGCTTGATAAGTACAAGCAGGTATTGGCTACCGATCCCGACAATATACAAGCGCTGGTAAAGGCATCCGAACTGAGCAGCGGGATTGGTGCAAGACTGGCCGACAAGAAAGCAAAGAAGACCTATTTTGACCAGGCTAAAACTTATGCTGATAAAGCACTGCAGGTAGATGCCAACAATGCTGACGCTAATTATGTACGTGCAGTTGTTGCAGGAAAACTTACCGAAACCGAAACGGAGAATAAAAAGATAGTGGCTTATGTAAAGGAAGTAAAGGATTATGCTGATAAAGCTCTTGCACTCAACCCGGTACATGCCAGGGCTTCTTTTACTTTAGGTAAATGGCACATGGAAATGGTGAACCTGAATTGGGCTAAGAAGGCTGCGGTGAAACTACTTTTTGGCGGCCTGCCGGATGCAACCATTGATGATGCAATCAAGTACATGGAGAAAAGCCGCCAGCTGGATAAATATTTTGTGCTGAACCATCTTGAACTTGCCAAAGCTTACAAAGCGGATAATAAACCAGCTAAAGCAATTGAAATTCTGAATTTGCTTGTAAAGCTTCCAAATCGTACAGCCGATGATGCAGCATTAAAAGAAGAAGGAAAAAAGATGCTGCAGGACATGTTGTGATGATTGAAGGTCTCTTCAAAAAGGGCGGCTTGTACTGTGGCTAAAAACTATGCTGTATCATTGCACTGCAAAAAAATACGCAATGCCTGCTACGCAGTTCAAGATACTTTCTACTAATTATTTGCCTGGCGAAACCAGTAACAGGTTAATTATTGAGATAGGTGATCATCACCTGTCATGTGCGGTTTCCAATGAAGGTCATTCACAGGTGGTAGCTTTCGAAATGTTCACTTTTGATGCAGAAGAAGCTTCTGATCTTGAGGCTACATTTTCTACTATCAAGACTCAGTCGCAAATTCTTTCCAATGCATTTTCTTCTGTAGATATTGTAGTTAACAATGGTCTGTCTGTACTTGTACCTGCCTATAAGTTCAATAAAGAAATCTCGGACGATTACCTGCGGTTAGCGCTTGGTGATGGTGGTGCTCATCTAAAAGTTTTTGATAAGTTAGAATGTGACCCGGCAATAGTGAATGTTTACAGGCTACCTATAAACTGGAACGATGTATTGCTTAAGCATTATGAGATCAGGTCCGCAAGTCATATCTATACTAAGATTGTTCAAGCAGCATTAGATACTAATAAGGCTAACGAAACGATCTATATCCAGTTCTATCATTCTCATTTTATTGTTTGTGCTCTACGCCAGCAAGTGCTGCTTTTCATTCAAAGCTTTAGTTACGATGCGCCTGAAGATGTGGTGTATATGCTGCTTAATATAACACAGCAACTTGAACTTGCCAGGCCACTTGTTAGGGTGTCTGGAATGATTGAGCTGCAGTCAAATCTTTACCGCGAAATGCAAAAATACTTTAGCAACATAGAGGTGGAGGTATTAGGCGAAGGACAGGCAATTGAACAGGAACAGCACCCTGCACATTATTTCACGCCATTTAGTAAGCTAGTATCATGAGGATAATTTCAGGAGAGTTCGGTGGAAGAAGAATTAACCCACCACCAAATATGCCACATACAAGGCCTACGACGGATATAGCGAAAGAAGGTCTTTTCAATATTTTACAAACACGGATCGATCTGCAGGATATCAAAACGCTTGACCTGTTTGGTGGTACCGGCAGCATCAGTTACGAACTGGCCTCTCGTGGAGCAGCCGATCTTACTATAGTGGAAAAAGATACAGCTATGCATGCCTTCATAAAGAAGACAATGGAAATGCTGAAGGTTGAAAATGCTAAAGTGTTACGCCTGGATGTTTTCACCTTTCTTTCTTCCTGCACTGAACAATTCGATTTTATTTTTGCCGGCCCGCCTTATGCACTTGGTTCTATCGACGAACTTCCTAAAATCATCGTGTCACGAAAGCTGATAGCGCCAGGTGGCTTTTTCGTTTTGGAGCATACACCCCGCAATGCCTACGAAAAATTTGATGGCTTCAGTTTTGCACGCAACTACGGCACTACCATTTTTTCATTTTTTGTAAACAAAGAAGAGAACGAGTAGGTAATCAGCCGCGGGTGATTGTAATGGCGTATTGGATTTCATAAAGATCCATGTCTGCTTTATAATAATAAGGCATTAGTAGAAGTAGTTGAAAAAGGTTAATCATTAGGTGATCTAAGGCATCATTTCCAAATCCACAGCATGACGAAAAAGGAATTACGGAACATATACAAAGTCAAAAGAAAGGAACTTACTTCATCTGACAGGTTGAAGATGGATGACCTGATGCTGATACAACTGCAGCGCCTTGCATTTGAAGACAGGGTGCAAACCCTGCTTAGTTATTGGCCTTTAGAAGCGCAAGCAGAACCTAATACGCATCTTTTTACTTATTACCTGGAAAATCATATTCCTGGTGTACGCATAGCATATCCGGTTATCAATTTCGATGATGCTTCCATGAAAGCCATTCATGTGCATGAAGAGACAGACTTTGTAGAGAACAAGTATAACATAGCCGAGCCGGAAACAGGTGAGGAAATACCACCCATAGAATTGGATCTTGTTCTGGTGCCATTACTAGCTTATGATAACCAGGGTTACCGTGTGGGTTATGGCAAAGGCTACTATGATCGTTACCTGCAATACTGCCGAGCAGATGTTATTACTGTAGGTTTCTCTTATTTTGAGCCGGTTGATAAAATAGATGACACCGATCAATTTGATGTACCTTTAAACTTCTGCATCACACCGCATAAAGTGTATGAATTTTAATTTTTACCTGGTCAAGTCATTCCGCATTCTTCTCTTTCCTTTTTCTCTTCTTTACGGCCTGGTGATCGTGATACGCAATTTCCTGTTTGATAAAAACATACTGAAGAGTACGCGTTTCAATATGCCAATCATAAATGTAGGCAACCTGGCTGTGGGTGGTACAGGGAAATCGCCAATGGTAGAATACCTGCTTCGGTTGCTGCAAAATGAATTCAAAGTCGCTACTCTCAGTCGTGGATATAAAAGAAAGACCAAAGGATATGTGCTGGCGCATGCGGGCACTACAGCGCTTGAAATAGGTGATGAGCCAATGCAGTTCCACGAAAAATTTCCGGGTGTGGCCGTAGCAGTAGGTGAGGAGAGAATAGTTGCCATTCCGCAATTACTACACGATAAGCCGGGCACGCAGGTTATCATTTTAGACGATGCATTCCAGCACCGTAGTATAACAGCTGGTTTGAACATCATGCTCACGGATTACAACAACTTGTTTACCCGCGACATGTTTTTGCCAACTGGCGACCTGCGCGATCAACGGTCTTCGTATAAAAGAGCAGACGTCATTGTAGTTACCAAATGTCCTCAGGATTTATCCATTGAGGAAAGAAACAGCCTGGTGAAGGAGATCAACCCGCTGAAGCATCAAAAGGTGTTTTTTACCACCATAGCCTACGATATTCCTTACCATATCATCACTAAAGAACAGCGCTCCATAAAAGCTGAAGATGAAATATTGCTGGTATGCGGCATTGCCAATCCAAAGCCTCTAAAGCAATACCTGGTAACGCATGCACATACTTATTATGAGCAAACGTATGGTGATCACCACATTTTTACAATCGATGATCTGAAAGAGATCAGGAGCAAATTAGAGCAGCTAAACAATCATAAATTCATCATCACCACGGAAAAGGATGCAACCCGGTTAGCAAAATTCAGAAACGAACTAATTGATATGCCACTGTTTGTGTTGCCTGTGCGACACCAGTTTCTCTTTGGTGAGGGCACAGCTTTTGATAAAGTAGTTCATACCTTCATCAGCAGGTTTTCAGCGAACAACAAATCATTATGAGTAAAAAACAGAAATCTTCCCGTAGTAAAAAAAACAACCTGGAGCTATACAAAGGAACATTAGAAATTACCCGAAGTGGGATTGGTTACGTGGTGGTAAAGGAAGATGAAGGTGATATTTTAGTTCGTCCTAACGATTTCAATTCTGCTCTGAATGGTGACACCGTACGGGTACAGGTAACCAGGGAAAATTCGAAAAATGGCCGCAAAGATGGAAAAGTAATAGAAGTAATCAATCGTAAGCAATCAGATTTTATTGGTCATGTAGATGTTAGTGCTTCGTTTGCTTTCTTTATTCCCGATACAGATAAGCCAATGCCTGACCTGTATATTCCACTCGAAAAATTGAATGGAGCTAAAGATAAAGACAGGGTTTTGGCGCGCATCACCAAGTGGGACAGCGGCAATAAAAAACCTGAAGGTGAGATAATACAGGTGCTGCAAGCTGAAGATGAAAGTGATATAGCCATGAAGGAAATACTACTGGAGAATGGCTTTCCGCTTCAGTTTGATGATGAGGTAATGGAGGAGGCAGCAAGGCTTCCGGATATCATTGGTGAATCGGAAATAAAGAAACGCCGCGACATGCGCGAAGAGCTCACATTCACCATTGACCCTGTAGATGCACGAGATTTCGATGATGCGATTTCTATAAAACCTTTGAAGGGAAATA
Source organism: Aridibaculum aurantiacum (assembly GCF_017355875.1). Classification (NCBI taxonomy): domain Bacteria; kingdom Pseudomonadati; phylum Bacteroidota; class Chitinophagia; order Chitinophagales; family Chitinophagaceae; genus Aridibaculum; species Aridibaculum aurantiacum. The sequence continues at coordinate 2,574,546 of NZ_JAFEWC010000001.1, read as the reverse complement.
TCTACGAAATAGGTGTACACATTGCAGATGTAAGCCATTATGTTACTCCCGGTAGCGAGCTTGATAATGAAGCTTACCGTCGTGCAACTTCTGTTTACTTGCCTGATAGGGTAAACCCAATGTTGCCTGAGAGAATTTCCAATGAGTTGTGTTCACTTCGTCCTCATGAGGATAAGCTAACTTTTTCAGCGGTTTTTCAAATCAATATCAACACAGGAGAAATCAAAAAGCACTGGTTGGGTAGAACAGTTACCCATAGTAATCACCGATTTACTTATGAAGATGTACAGGAAATTATAGAGAATAAAGAAGGGCAGTATGCTGAAGAAGTTCTTCTATTGAATAAACTGGCACAGCACTACAGGTCCGAACGTTTTTCTAAGGGCGCCATCAATTTTACTTCTACCGAAGTAAGATTTAAGCTGGATGAAAAAGGCAAGCCTATAGGAATTGTAGTGAAGGAAAGTAAAGAAGCCCACCAACTTATTGAGGAGTTCATGTTGCTGGCTAATCGCACAGTGGCGGAATATGTTTCAAACATAAAAGTTAATAAGAAAGAAGTTCCTTTTGCTTACCGCATACACGATGTACCTGACGAAATAAAGCTGCTGCCTTTTGTTGCTTTTGCTGCTAAATATGGCCACAAGTTCGATACTTCTACTCCTGAAAAAATTGCTTCCAGTTTTAACCAAATGCTGGAAGATGTAAAAGGCAGACCAGAGCAACATGTATTGGAGCAATTAGGTATACGTACAATGGCCAAGGCTGTTTACTCTTCTGAAAACATCGGTCACTATGGTCTAGCTTTCGAGCATTACTGTCATTTTACCTCGCCTATTCGCCGCTACCCCGATGTGCTGGTGCACCGGGTATTAGCTACATGTCTTGACGGACAGCCGGTGATAGATAAGAAGATGGAAGAGAAGTGCAAGCACTGTAGCAATATGGAACGTAGTGCTATGGATAGTGAACGTGCAGGTAATAAATACAAGCAGGTAGAGTTTTTGAAAGATCATATAGGTGAGACCTTTTTGGGTGTGGTAAGCGGGGTGGCTGCATTTGGTTTTTGGGTAGAAACGGTAGAGCATAAATGTGAAGGCTTAGTTCCAATAACCAGCTTAATTGATTTTGATGATTTCAGGTTGATAGAAGGTGATTATAGCCTGGTGGGTAAGCGTAGTGGCCGCAAGTTTAGAATGGGAGACAAGGTTTGGATAAAAGTAGTAGCAGCCAATCTTTCCAAGCGACAGTTGGATTTTGAATGGGTGCTTAAACCAGATGGCGAAGAAGAAAATGATGCGCCTGTTTCAAAACCAAAAAGAGCGAAAAGGGAAAAGGACAAACCGAAAGGAAAAGAAGGAAAAAAGAAGAAGTCCTCAGGTAGTAAGTTCCACGATTAGACATAATTAATAAAAGAAATAGAAATGGAATGGTTGGCGGGTTTAATTACCCTTATACTTCTAGAAGTTGTTCTCGGTTTAGATAATGTAATATTTATCTCTATAGTAGCATCAAGATTGCCTGCACACCAGCAGAAAAGGGCTCGCAGGCTTGGACTGATACTGGCCATGTTTATGCGGCTGGCTTTGCTGGGTCTCATTGCACTTATACTTCAGCTCCAGGGTAATCTATTTACGGTATTTGATAACGAGATCAGCGGCAAGGATCTAATCCTGATATTGGGAGGGCTTTTCCTCATCTATAAAAGCTCGACGGAAATTCATCACAAGATGGAAGGTGAAACGGGTGATACTTCCAAAAAGGTAAAAGCAGTAACATTTAAAGGTGTTATTTTCCAGATACTATTACTTGACATCGTTTTCTCTGTAGACTCTATTATCACTGCCGTAGGAATGGTGAAAGAACTATGGGTAATGTATGTGGCTGTTGTTGTATCTGTAGGTATCATGCTGTTTGCAGCCGAGCCTATCAGCAAGTTTGTAAACCAGCATCCTGCGTTCAAAATGCTTGCGTTGAGCTTCTTGCTATTAATAGGCGTATCACTTATAGCAGAAGGACTGGAAGTACATATTCCTAAAGGTTACATCTATTTCTCAATGGCTTTTTCTTTGCTGGTGAACTTCCTGCAAATGAAAATGCACAAAGCACCAGAGCCTGTTCAAATTCATGAACATTATTTTCCCGGAGAGGCGAAAGAGGCGAGAAAGGAAATCGTTTAGTTTATAAATCATTATTAGAAAAAGGAGCTGGGTCCAGCTCCTTTTTGTTTTTGGATTGAAAGAAAGAGGTAGCCTTTATATTTGCGCAGCAAGTAAATATTATGCAGTCATTCCAGGAGTTATCTAAGCAGTTCAACCATTTTTTTGATACACGTCATTTTCCTCAGAACCCTCAGTCTTTATACGAACCATGTGAGTATTTCCTTGGAATGGGTGGTAAGCGTATTCGCCCGGTGATGTGCCTGATGGGTAATGAACTGTTTGATGCAATCATTCCAGATGCTTTTGAAGTAGCCACTGCTATTGAGTTGTTTCACAACTTTACACTCATCCACGATGATTTGATGGACAAAGCACCCTTGCGTCGTGGAATGGAAACTGTACATACAAAATACGGTGACAGTACCGCGATATTATCTGGTGATGTGATGCTTATACAGGCTTATGAACACCTGCACAATGTAAAATCTCCTCAACTAAAGCGTATACTTCATTTGTTCAATAAAACAGCACGTGAAGTTTGCGAAGGCCAGCAACTGGATATGGATTTTGAAAAGCAGGATGGAGTAGCACTTGATGAATACATTCACATGATCGGTCTGAAGACTTCTGTGCTGATTGCGGCGAGCCTGAAGATGGGCGCCATACTCGGCGGGGCAGGTGAGGGTAATGCTGAACATCTTTACAACTTCGGTCTTAACCTCGGCCTTGCATTCCAGATACAAGATGATTACCTGGATGCATTTGGTGATCCGGCAAAAGTTGGTAAACAGGTAGGTGGAGATATTGTAGCTAATAAGAAAACATTCCTGATGATAAAAGCACTGGAAACCTGTTCAACTACTCAACGTGAAGAGCTCGATCAACTGCTTCAATCAAATGGAGAAGGTAAGGTAGAGAAGGTGCTTGAAATTTTTAGAAACTGCGGTGTAGATGAATGGGCGAAGAGCCTGCAACAGAAATATGTTCAGCAAGCTTTTGATGATATAGAGAATATAGCTGTTGTATCTAAACGAAAACAGCCAATGACTGAGCTGGCAGAGTACCTGGTAAAAAGAGAATATTAAAGTAGGTAAGAGTAAAGATCTACAGCTCATTCCGATTGTAGTCCACCTTAAATTTTTTTGCTATAGCGGGAGAAACCGACTTTTGATGTACTTTCCCTGTCCAACTATCTCTCCAAACAACAACATACTTATGAGAAAACTCTACTTAACACTTGTAGGTGTTCTTATTTTCTGGTCGTTGCAGGCGCAACTAACAGGAACAATGACCATCGACAACACACTGCCTACCACGGGCAACAATTACAACAGTTTTACTGACGCCTTCAACGCTCTCAACACTTCTGGTGTCGGACCTGGAGGTGTAACATTTGATGTAATTGCAGACAGAACTTTTACAGAAAATCCACCGGTGCTGAACGCAACCGGGACTGCCGCTAATCAAATTATTTTCAGGAAAGCGGGAGCCGGTGCAAATCCTAAAATAATCCAGGCCTCAGACGGAACGCTTTCACCCACCTTTGGTGGTCATGGCGATGGCCTGGTTCAGATAAATGGCGGCGACTGGATAACTTTTGATGCAATAGACTTACAGGCAAACGGAACGACAGCAAACCCGGGGGCTTTAGATTATGGTTATTACATTACAAAAGCTTCTGCAACTGACGCATCTAAGAACGTGAATATACGCAACTGCAACATCACGCTGCAGAAGGCTAATACACAGTCGTGCGGTGTCTTCGTCTCCAATATCTCAGGTACTGCTACTGTAACAGTAACTAGTGAAGGCGGAAGAGCAGAAAATATAAAGATCTTTAAGAACAACATCAGCAATGTGTACCACGGGGTTCAGGTTAGGGGTTTTGCACATACTTCAAGTCCATATAATTTTTATGACCAGAACATTGAAGTGGGCAAGCAGGATAGTGGTAATATCATCAGTGACTTTGCAGGAGGTAGTGTAACAGCTTATGGCATCTACGCTATTCAGCAAAATAATTTGAAGGCCAACTACAATAGCATAACTGGTGGAGACGGAACTACTTCAAATTTGTACGGGATCTTTTTAGGTACGTCTGCTAATGCTAATGTAGATTTTGATTTCAACACCATTCAACTAAACATAGGAACTACTGGCCAGTTAACTGGAATTTACCTAAACGCCGGAACAACTACAGGTACAACTAATACCCAGAATGTACGTAACAATACTATAACCAACTTTACAAGAGGAGGTGCCACCGGTGTTACTTACTTCATATATGCAACTTCGAATTATCCGCAGAACCTGAATATCTCGAACAATACAATTGGCAACAGCACCTTTGCAAGTAGTGGTGCTGTATACGGCATGTATAATATCAGCAATCCGGTAAATACTTTCATCAATAACAATACAATACAAAACATTACCAGGACTTCTACCTCTGCTTCAGCGGTCTTGTTTGGTATAGGATGGAACAACTCTTCGGCTACAACGCAGTTTAGTATTTCAGGTAACACCATCCATTCCTTAACAGGTATGGGTTCGACAGGCATTGTTGGCGGTATCACTGTAGGATCGCAAAACCTGATCAACATTTTCAAAAACAAGATCTACAACATTACCAGCGACCATGCTTCTGGAGTAGTGAACGGGATACAAATTGCTACTGGAAGTATCACAACAAACATCTACAACAATTTGATAGGGGAACTGAAGACTCCGAGTTCCAGTTCTACCAGTGCTGACGCTATCCGGGGAATTAGCAGCCTTACTGTTTCAGCAAATAGTTCAGTGAACCTATGGCACAATACAATTTACCTAGATGCTACCTCCAGCGGAACTAACTTCTATACATCCGGCATTTTTCATACTACCAGTACAACAGCAACCACTGCCACTCTCAATATGTTTAATAACCTGGTGGTGAATGTTTCTACTCCAAACGGTACTGGCGTGGCTTCTGTTTTACGCAGATCATCCACCACTACTACCAATTTCGGCGATGCTAATAACAACCTGTATTATGCTGGTACACCATCTGCTAACAATGTGATCTATTATGATGGAACAAATGTGGACCAGACACTGGCTGATTACAAAGCCCGCTTCCCACAAGCAGAAGGTAATAGTAAGACAGAGGATGTTTCTGGGAAATTCCTAAGCACTTCTGGAAGTTCACCGCTGTTTCTTCATATCGATCCTACACAGCCAACGCAAATAGAAAGTGGTGGCATTCCATTAGCAGGTGTAACAGACGATTTTGATGGACAAACCCGCAGCACAACCTCGCCTGATATAGGTGCTGATGAATTTGATGGAATTGGTGTTGATCTTACCGGACCTGCCATCACTTATACTCAGTTGGGTAACACTTCTACTACGTCCTCCAGAGCATTGACAGTAACTATTACAGACCCAAGTGGTGTGCAATCTGGTGCGAATGGTCCGCGTCTTTATTACCGTAAGGCAGGCACAGCTACATATTATTTTGATGCTAATCCTACTGTATCTGGTAATACATACACGTTCACGTTTGATTTTGCAGCCATTGGTGGCGTATCTGCGGGCACAACAATAGAATATTATGTAGCAGCGCAGGATCAAGCTGGAAATGGTTCCACCTCTCCTTCAGGCGGCTCCGGTGTTAATCCTCCTGGAACAACTCCACCTGCAGCGCCGGCAACTTTTGAGATCATTCCTGCACTTAGCGGCTCATACCTTGTGGGTGTGGGAGAAACTTATGCCAACATTACTGCAATAGCGACTGCTATAAATTCCAGAACAGTAGAAATAACGGGTAATGTGGTGTTTGAGTTGACCAACACCTATGACGGTACAACAGGGGAAACCTTTCCTATAAATTTCAATGAGTTCCAATCAACAAATCCTAATTGGACAGTTACCATTCGTCCTGCAACAGGTGTTACCAATAGGGTAACAGCAGGTGACCCTGCCTCCAGCTTAACGATTGGCCTCATAAACTTTACTGGTGGAGATAGATATTTATTAGACGGCAGACCAGGGGGAACCGGCAGTACAAATGAGTGGACGCTTCGTAATACTCGTACTACGGCCTCTATTGGATCCGTCATAAGATTGGTGGACGGTGCTAACTTCAACGTAATCCGGAATCTTAACCTCGAGAGTCAGGCGACATCCGCTACTACTGGTTTGATCTATTTTCATACGTCGTCTTCTGCCGATTCAGTAGGAAATTCTTTCAATACAATAACTGATAATTTTTTCAGAGGAAGAACAGACGTTGCCAACGCACATTCGGTTTCTGTCTATTCTTCAGGTACAGCTGCTGCACCAAATCGTGATAACAGCATCACGAATAATACCATGGTTGATTTCACCTCGGCAGGTGTTAGTATTAGTGCAACCGGTAATGGTCCTAACTGGATCATTACAGGAAATAACATGTACAATACCATCACCTCATCATCAACACAAAATGGTATACTGTTGGCATCTACCACTAGTACAGGTGTTGTTATTAGTAATAATGTAATAGGTGGTAGTGGTTTTGATGCTGCTGGAACCTGGACAAACTCTGGAAACGTAGTGGTAACTGGAATTAATATCACGAATGGTTTAGCAACTGTGACCAATAACAGAATAGCTAACATAACATCAACAAACACTGGAACAACTGCCCGTACACGAGGCATTAGTTATACAGGGTCATTGGCAAATTCTGTAATTGAGAATAACCAGGTACATGATCTTTCATCTAGCGGCGCTGCTGTCAGTTACACCGCCGGAAACCAGGCAGCTGTTGGTATACACTATTTTCCAACCGGTTTTCAGTCAGCAAGTATTAAAGGCAATACTATATTCAACATTTCAATAGAAAATACAACGGCGCTGACTACAACTAATATTGCAGCTGGCATTGTAGTAACTAATATGGGAGGTTCTGTAACACAAAATGTGGTTTATAACATCCGCAACAAGTCTACAGGTACCACTGCCAACCAGCCACCAGTTGCGGCAGGTATTTATGCTCGGTTCTTGTCTGGTTTGTTGACGAACAATATGATCTCCGTTGGTGAAGGAGAAATCAATGATGTTCAGTTCACTGGTATACTTGTAGCCGGTGGCGAGCTGACGAATTATTCGCCAATGTATGTTTTGCATAATTCTGTATATGTAGGCGGTAACGCTACAGGTTCTAATAGCTCTTTTGCTTTCTTAAGAGGAAATAACACCACTACCTCTCAGCTGCAAGCGGATACTTTGTATAACAATATTTTTGTGAACATGCGTACAGGCGGAGGAGCTAATCATTTTGCTATAGGTAACCAAGGCACAGAAGCAGCTACAAACTGGCAATCCAACTACAACAACCTGTATAGCAGCAATCCTACTACTATAGGATTTTGGAACGCTACTGGTTATGATTTTGATGGCTGGAAATCAGTATCAGGTCAAGATGCAAATTCAAAGTCAGTACCAGTTACATTCGCTAACATCAACATTGCTGATCTACACCTGGCAGGGTCTTCTGTTGGTGATGTAAACCTGGCGGGAACACCTATAGCTGCTGTTCCGGTTGACTTTGACGGAGACCCTCGTAACGCTACATCACCTTACATGGGTGCAGATGAAGCAAACGTTACTCTTCCGGTTATCGTCAACTATTTCCGTGGTGTGCGTCAAATGAACGAGCACCAGCTTACATGGAAGGTGACCTGCACTTCTAACACCGTGTTTAGCATTGAAAGAAGTTCAGACAGTCGCAACTTTACCAGCATTGGTACTATCCGCGCTACATTGGCTGATTGTGCTAATCCTTTCAACTTCACCGATAGCCGTCCTTTAGAAGGAACTAACTACTACAGGTTGAAGATGACAGATGCAGATGGAAGAGCTACTTATTCAATTACCATTGCACTGTTGAACAAACATGCCGGATTTGAAATAGTAGGATTGAATCCATCTTTGGTAGCAGGTAGCACCACTTACCTGAATGTAACGGCAGCACGTAATACAGCACTTACACTAAGCATCACAGATGTGAATGGAAGAACTGTTCAGCAGGCTGTGAAGCAGGTGCCTTCTGGTTCTGCATTGCTTCCTGTAGATGTGAGCACACTAGCAGCTGGTATCTACCACCTGACCGGTACAACAACAGATGGCTACAAGAAAACCATCCGATTTGTAAAACAATAATCACAAACTTTGCTATAGAAGGCCGCTCTTTATGAGCGGCTTTTTTAATAGATACAAGCAGCTGCAGCAGTCTTACCGGCTGCTTCAGAATTATTTCATATTTTGACGCCTCAAAAATTAACTGTATTCATGAGCGTATTGCGGAAGAAATCGATTGATAAAATAGTAGCGGATGCCGAAGCCGGTGCAGCAGATGGTCACAGCTCAGGATTGCGGAAGGTATTGGGAGTGAGGGATCTTACTTTTATGGGTATTGCGGCCGTAGTAGGTGCGGGTATATTTTCTACTATTGGTTCTGCAGCATTTAGTGGAGGTCCTGGTATTGCTTTCTTATTCATTATTACCGCTGTCACCTGCGGTTTCAGTGCGCTTTGTTATGCAGAATTTGCCAGTAGGGTTCCCATTGCCGGTAGCGCTTATACATATGCATATGTTTCGTTTGGCGAATTAATAGCATGGATCATTGGGTGGGCGCTGATACTGGAATACGCTATAGGAAATATAGTAGTGGCCATTAGCTGGAGCGGCTACTTCAATAATTTATTGGAAGCTTTCAATATCAACCTGCCGGCTTGGCTGGCCACAAATGCCACCACTGCTAAAGAAGCTTTTACTGAAGCTGCTACTTCTCTTACTGCAGGTGAAAATGTTGCTTCGCTTACCAAACCCTTACGCCAGGGTTATGAAGCGTGGACAACAGCTCCTTTGATTGGCGGTTACCGTTTTATCGTAAATCTTCCGGCCTTCATTATTGTAGTACTGGTAACCATTCTTGCTTATATCGGTATAAAAGAAAGTAAGAAGAGCACCAACTTCATGGTGGTCTTCAAGATCGCGGTTATCATCTTTATCATTATTGTCGGCGGCTTCTTTGTTGACCTGGACAATTGGCAGCCGTTTCTTCCTAATGGCTTTGGTGGCGTATTGGCTGGTGTGTCAGCCGTATTTTATGCTTATATAGGCTTTGATGCTATTAGTACAACTGCGGAAGAATGTAAAAACCCACAGCGCGATCTGCCGCGAGGAATGATCTATTCGTTGTTGATATGTACTGTTCTTTATATCCTGATAGCGCTGGTGCTTACAGGTATGGTAAACTATTCTGAACTAAAAGTAGATGACCCGCTGGCTTATGTATTTGAACGTTTGAATATGCCATGGATCAGCTATATGATCTCCGTTAGTGCAGTGGTTGCTACTACCAGTGTTCTGTTGGTGTTCCAGCTTGGCCAGCCGCGCATATGGATGAGCATGAGTCGCGATGGCCTGTTGCCAAAGAAATTTTCAAATGTTCATCCGCGGTATCAAACACCTGCGTTTGCAACTATTGTCACCGGTTTTTTAGTAGCCATCCCCGCACTCTTTATTCCCAGCAGCATCGTTACCGACCTGACCAGTATAGGAACTTTATTCGCTTTTGTACTGGTATGTGCAGGTGTACTGCTATTGCCACGTATCATGAAGGGACCGGGTAAATTTCAGCTGCCTTACATCAATGGAAAGATCATCATACCGCTGATGGTTATTGGTTTCACTTTTCTTTCGTGGCAGCGCATCAATGATGCAGTTGCCAACATTGGCAGTGAGAGCTACCAGGAGGTGTTGTTCCTTGTATTTATGGCAGTATTGTACATTTCTGCTTTATTCTCTTTCTTAAAAAACCTTTCTTTCATTCCAGTGGTAGGTGCACTTTGTTGTGCATATTTAATGATTGAAATTCCGGCAGATAGCTGGTTCTGGTTCTTTGTATGGATGGGTGTGGGGCTGGTTATTTATTTCATTTATGGAAGGCGCAGGAGTAAGCTTGCGGAATAGTTTTTGAGGAACAGGAGGCTATGACATTGATCGATCAAAAGTGGCAGCAACTGACTGCTTTCAATCCAGATACTGAACTTAAGAATACATTACTGCACGAAATAAAATCTGCTTATACAGCACCGGGTAGGCATTTTCATAATCTTGATCATATTGAACAAATGCTGCAATTGTGCGATGAGCATATTGCTGCGCTGCAAAATCCTGTAGTGGTAGGCTTTGCCATTGTGTACCACGATATCATTTATAACACCGAGCGCAGGGATAATGAAGAGCAAAGTGCTGAAAAGGCGAGGAGGCATCTGAAAGCTATCAACCTGAAGCGTTCATTTATTTCAGAAGTGGAGGCATTTATTCTTGCAACCAAGGATCATGTTATTCCAGAGGAAGTGGTTAATAAAAATGACTTAGCCTTCTTCCTGGATTTTGATCTTGCTGTTTTAGGTTCGTCAGAATTTGCATACGAACAATATAGGAAAGACATCAGGCAGGAGTATTTGCAATACCGTACACATGTTTATAAAGAGGGAAGAAAGCAGGCAATGCTGCAGTTATTGAAGAAAGATCACCTGTATTATACCAACGCGTTCAGGGAACTATACGAGCAACAGGCAAGAGAAAACATTAACAATGAACTTGCTGAATTCGCCTGATTTCATTAAGACCACCATCAGCTTATTCTGTACCTTCGCGCATTAATTTTTACCAGAGAATGAAGTACCAGGTTGGCGACGAAATTATAGTGGTGCACAGTAATGATGAGGGGAAGGTGATAGAGATCATTAACGACAAAATGGTGCTCATAGAGGTGAAGGGAGTGAAGTTCCCTGCTTACATGGACCAGATAGATTTTCCTTATTTCAAGCGGTTTACACAGAAAAAACTTTTTCCTGAACAGAAGAAGCCAAAGGTGTATGTAGACCAGGTGCAAAAGGAAAAACGTCGCGATGAAGTGAAAGTGGAAGATGGCATTTGGGTGGCTCTTTTTCCAAAATTTGATACTGATATTTTTGGCGATGATGTAGTGGATATATTCAAGGTCTACCTGATCAACCGGACCGAAGAAGGATATGATTTCAATTACAAGTACACTTTTGCTGGTGGCCATGTAGATTTTGAAATCACCAGCGAAATTCAAGGTTTCAAAGATTTTTACCTGCACGATATCAGCTTCGAAAGTTTGAATGATAATCCTTCATTTGATTTTGAATTTTCGCTGCTTCAGCCAAGTAGATACAAGGCTGAATTTGTAGAGGCGCATTATAAGATAAAGCCGAAGCAGTTGTTCAAAAAGATTGAGGAGCTGAAAGAAAAGAACCTGCCATCACTTACGCATAAGTTGCTGGATCGTTACCCTGATAAAGCTTACGAGGATTCTGGTTTAGATCTGAATCGTTTGCAGGCTGCAGGTTTCAAAATTTACGATGCTAAGAAAGTAAAGCAACACCTGGAGCCAGCACGCAGTGTAGTAGACCTGCATATAGAAAAATTTGTAGATAGCTGGAAGCACCTTTCTAATTTTGAGATCATAACACTGCAGTTGAAGGAGTTTGAAAAATGGTATGATCTTGCCGTGGCTCATCGTCTTCCTTCATTCATCGTTATTCATGGTGTGGGAAAAGGAAAGCTGAAGGAAGAGATACACGATATACTGAAGACCAAGAAGGATGTAAAGACCTTCGTTAACCAATACGATGCAAGGTTTGGATACGGCGCTACGGAGATATTTTTCCAGTATTGAGTTTTAGTGAGTAGTGATTAGAGACTAGAGATTAGTTCCAATGACCTACTGATCTCTGACCACTTACCATTGACTTTGAAACAGTTCTTTAAAATAAAGCTACCAACCGAACTATCGCCTTGCGTAAGCAGGGAGGAAAGTCCGGACAGCACAGAGCAACCTACCGGTGAATAGCCGGCTACCTGCTTCGGCGGTAAGAGATAGTGCCACAGAAAATAACTGTCTTACTTCGGTAGGATGAGGGTGAAAACGTGAGGTAAGAGCTCACGGTTGCTGCAGGTAACTGCAGTGGCGGGTAAACCTTGGGTGCTGAAATGCCATGTATAGGATCGATTGAGAGCTGCTCGTTCTCGTTTGTGGCTTGCCACAACGCGATCCAGGGTAGGCAGATACATCCTGCTAGTAATAGCTGGAGCAGATAAATGATAGTGTTGGAACAAAATCCGGCTTATGAGTTGGTAGCTTTCTTTTTGTGTTTATATCGGCAGGTAGTAAAGTTGGAAGTACTAAATTGGAAGTACGATTTCTTACCTCGTACTTCGTACATCTACTTTAATTATGTACTTCTAGGTTCGTACCTCGTACTTACCCCTTTGTTAAGCATCTCTTATACAACTGTATAGCATTCTCATACCCAAGGTATAAGGCATCGCAAATAAGTGCATGGCCAATAGATACTTCCAGTAGCCCGGGTATGTTATCAGAAAAATATTGAAGATTATCCAGGTCTAGGTCGTGACCTGCGTTGATGCCTAATCCTAATTTATTTGCAAGCTCCGCAGCCTTTACATAAGGTTCTATTGCAGCTTCTTTATTTTCAATGAACTGTTTTGCATATCCTTCCGTGTACAGTTCTATTCTTTCTGTCCCGGTTTTGGCAGCGCCTTCTATCATTGCTTCTACAGGGTCAACAAATATGGAAGTGCGGATGCCTGCATTCTTGAAAATGGAAACCAATTCTACCAGGTAATCCTTATGCTTTACGGTATCCCATCCATGATCAGATGTTAGTTGTCCTTCAGCATCAGGAACAAGTGTTACCTGGTGCGGCTTTACTTCCAAAACAAGATCTACAAACTTCTGTTCTGTAGGATTGCCTTCTATGTTGAACTCTGTTTTCAGAGCAGGTTTTATAGCACGAACATCTGCATAACGGATGTGTCTTTCATCAGGTCGCGGATGCACCGTCACACCATCAGCACCAAATCGTTCCGCATCCAGGGCAGCTTTTAATACATCCGGATTATTACCTCCACGACTGTTTCTAATGGTCGCAAACTTGTTGATGTTTACACTGAGTTTTGTCATGCTGCAAAGGTAGGTGCGAAAATGTTTAGGGTAATTGATCAATCTAAAGAGACTACTGTTGATGTTAGGCTAATCCCGTCCTGGCTTCAAGGTTTTCATTTGTTCTTTTCTTATCTGCCCACCACGCCCACAGTATCAATAACCATTGAGTTTGTGCATCCCATGCTACTGCATTGGTATCTGTAGGTGCAGGTCCAAATATGTTCAGCAGGTGTATGATCACCAAGAAAGTGATTAAGCTAAGTATGCGGAATTTGCCTTTCGTTTTAGCCGCGTCGGTTGACGTTAAATACAAAGCAACAGCTATAACAAAGAACAGAATTTCAATAGTGAGCGTTACGATTGGCCACTGCCATAATCCTAATCCTAACATCATAGAATCTCCTGGCCAAAGCGGAAGATCAGCAAGGTGAACAACCAAATCAAGCAGCCAGTGACTAATAACTAAAACTCCTCCAAGAGCTGCGCCGGTACTATCTTTTGTAAAGTATTTATACAATGCAGCAAACAGTATGGCCCAGCCTAATACCATAGCCAAACTATGCGAGTAGGGGTAGTGCGAAAACAAAAGAGGAATGGGTGCAGATGGGTCTGTAGCTAAATGAACATGCTCTACGCCCATCATCAAAAAGGACGGCCACAGCAAGTCAAGAAACTGGGCGGCAACAAAATAAACAGGCAAAGATGTTTTAGGATGCATCTTTTTTGCAGCAAAGGCAACGGCAAAATGTCCGAGGAACATGCAGGTAGATTTGGGTTAAAAATGGGGTTCAGCAAATTTACATTTTTCCCTTTCTACATCGCAAGCATCTTATCATTTTGGATGAAGCGCTCTCCATTCATCTTCCAGTATGCTCATCTCCACCAGGCTCCAATAACCATCATCTGTTTTAAGCACATCGCGCATCACACCTTCTGTAACAAAACCGCACTTGGTATAACAGCCCAGTGCCTTTTTATTAAAATCATAAACACCTAGTGATACTTTATGTAGCTGCAGTTGTTTAAATGCAATTTTCAAAATGGCCGTTACCATTTTACAACATAGACCTTTGCCTTTAAAACTATCATCGCCTATAAGTACACGGGTGATGCGTGCCGAGCTGTTTTTCCTGCTTATAGATCCCAATGAAATATGTCCAACTGCTTTTCCTGTATCGGTGGAGACTGCTTTATAAACCATCGCATCCGAAGTTTGCGGATCATTAGTTTTATCAAGGTACCACTCCAGGCTATGGTGCGTAAGCGGGAAACTAAATAAAGAGCCAGCCCAATTAGCTAACAGGTCTTCATTATCTATCCAATCTATTAGTTGTTGAAAATCTTCTTTAGTGAAATATTCAAGCTTTATCATCTGCTGGTTTTATAAGTTGCAAATAAAGAGTAATCCTTGCTATAAAATTTCAGTAATAGCACAGGCTGCTCTAAATGATGTTGAACAATAATGCAGCCACAGAAACAACAGCTTTATGTATAAAGAAATATCTCTATTGTATTTGTAGTTCCACAAGAGGTTGTCTATGGCTGTGAGCAATTTTCCTCATGTTTCCTCTTTATCCACATACTGTTGGAATGAGCTTTGTTTAACAAGGGTGGTTCTCTTCATTTAATACTTTTACTTTTTGTTAAGACAGACAGTTGTAATATTCAAAAATATTCACCGACACACTGGCATTATGATATCATTCAAAAAATCATTGTATACAGCAGCCTTGGTTGTTGGTATACAATCAACTTCTTTTTCTCAAGCCACGCAAGCCAATATAGATCCTGACGCAGATTTTAAATTAGCCAAAGAATTCTTTCAGAAAGAACAATTCAGCCTGGCTTACCCGCTATTCAAAAACATCTCATTGCTTGCTTCACCCAATAGTAAACTGCCTATTAGTGTACAGGTTGAGTCAAGGTATTACTCGCTGGTATGTGGTCTTATGCTGAACGAGTCTGCATCGGAAGTGGCAGCGCGTGAATTTATAGACCTGGAGCATAATACGCCACGTATACAAATGCTGAGCTACCACCTGGGCGAGTACTACTACAGGAACCAGCAGTTTGTAGAAGCATTGAATTATTACGAAAAAGCAGGCATCGACAACCTGAATAACCGCCAGATAGCCGAAATGAAATTTCACCAGGCTTATGGTTATTTCACCTTGCAGCGTTTTTCAGAAGCTAAGCCATTGTTTGATGCTATTCGCCAGATACCAACAGATCCTAATTACTTAGATGCGAATTATTATTTCGGTTTTATATCCTTCTACGATAAACAATATAATGTAGCACTCGAGTCGTTTCGCAAAGTAGAGAATGAACCGACCTATGCTAATATAGTTCCTTACTACATCACTGAGATCTTATACTTCAGTGGTCAAAAAGATAAAGCCATCGAATATGGTGAAGCGAAACTGGCTGCTGGCGGACAATACTATGATACGCAATTGAAGCAGCTGGTAGGTCATGCTTATTTTGAAAAGAAGAACTACACGAAGGCGCTTCCTTACCTGGAAGAGTATGTAGATAAAGCAGATAAGGTACGACGTGAAGACCTGTACGAACTGGCTTATACGCAGTACGAAACCAAGCAATACACGAAGGCTATAGCTGGTTTCAAAGAGCTAGGTGGCAAAGAAGATTCGCTGGCGCAAAATAGTATGTACCTGTTGGCAGATGCATATTTAAAAACAGGGCAAAAGGCCAATGCAAGAAATGCGTTCTTATTTTCTGCGGCCAATAATAGCAATGCATCGCAAAGGCAGATTGCAAGGTTTCATTATGCTAAACTTTCTTTCGAACTAGGTTTCCAGGATATAGCATTGAACGAATTGCAAAGCTTCATCAACGAGTATCCTAATTCTACGTATATACCAGAGGCAAAGGAATTATTGGTGAGTGTGCTGGCGAATACCAATAATTATAAAGATGCACTTACACTATACGAAAGCCTGAAAGGTAAGAGTGAAACAGTGAAGCGGGTTTACCCAAAAATATTGTATGGCCGTGCCGTGGAGCTGGTGAACGATCAGCAAATGAACCAGGCTGATGCTATGCTAAATGAGCTGATTGCACAACCTTATAATAATGCACAACTACCATATGTATATTTCTGGAAAGGAGAGATAGCATTGAGGCAGAACAATCCTGATGCTGCTATAGAGTTCTTCAATAACTACTTGAAAAATCCTGCTACCAATGGTGAAGTGAATGTAACCAATGCACGTTATAACCTGGGACATGCTTATTTCAAAAAGGAGCAGTACAGGCAAGCATTAGGTTTCTTTGAGCAGGTAACAAGATCAATTACACCAGCATCTACAGCAGTGGAGCAAGATGCATTTTTGCGTAGCGCCGATGCACAATTTATGAACCGAAATTATTCGCAGGCAGCAAGCATGTATGATGTTGTATTGAACAACAATATGCCTTCTGCTGATTATGCTTTATACCAGCGTGCTATTATAGCAGGTGCTTCTAACAGGAGTACTGAAAAGATAAACCAGCTACAGGCTTTGGAGCAGCGTTTTCCTTCATCCGCTTTAATACCTGATGCGAATTTAGAAGTAGCTAATACCTACCTGGCTGATGAAAATTACCGTGCAGCTATTGCTCCACTTACAAAACTGGTTCGTAATCGTAATGCTGCTTCATTGCATCCGCAGGGTTACCTGAAATTAGGTGTGGCTCACTTCAACCTGGAGAATAACCAGGACGCGCTTACCAACTTCCAAACGCTGATATCTACCTATCCTAATTCTGCAGAAAGTGATGCTGCAGTGGAATATGTTCGCAACATTTTTGTTGATCAACAAAAGCCTGCAGAGTTTGTAAACTTCATGCGCCAAAACGGTAAGAACATCAGCTTTAGTGAAGAGGATTCTCTTACCTATGCATCTGCTAATATCCGCTACCAAAACAGGGATATGACAAATGCACTTACAGGACTAAAAGATTACCTCAATCGTTTTCCAAATGGCCGCTATGCAATTGATGCCAATTATGTGATAGCAGATATTTACAACAGTCGCAAGGAGTACGAGAACGCCCTGATCGGCTACACGTATGTAGCATCAAAAGCGCCTAATAAATATGCTGAAAGGGCGGTACTGCAGGCAGCTCGTTTAAACTTCTTCGAGATAAAGAATTATGTATTGGCTGAACAATACTTCACACAACTAAAAGAACTGGCAACTGATCCAGCTATCAGGCTCGAAAGTATGCGCGGCCTGCTTCGTTCGCAGTACAGGCTCAATAGGTGGAAAGAAGCAGTGCCCAATGCACAAGACCTGCTAACACAAAAAGGTATTGCAACAGACGATAGAATGATGGCCAATATGGTGATAGCCAAAAACCAGCATCTCAACAACCAGCTATCAGAAGCAACGGCTACTTTTCGTACCGTAGTTAATTTGGGTAAATCTGAATTTGCTGCCGAAGCACGTTACCAACTTGCCGCTATACTTTATACGCAAAACAATCTTTCTGCCGCCGAAAAGGCCGCTTTTGAAGTGATCAATAAAGCAGGTTCATACGAATATTGGACAACAAAAGCTTACATACTGCTTGGTGATATTTATTGGAAGCAGGGTGACTTCTTTAACTCTGAAGCAACACTGAAAAGTGTAGCTGAGAATGCTACCATACCAGAGCTGAAAGAGGAAGCACAAGTAAAGCTTGATGCAGTAATAGATGAAAAGAACCGTAACAGCAAAGTTCAACAGTAATGCCGCAACCAATGATGAAACAAGTTTTTTCGATAGCCATACTTTCTGCCTTTGCCCTTACCGCAACCGCACAAAGAAGAACTACCCAATCTTTTGATACCACCAAAAAAACAGTGGTTATAACATCGGCTTATAAGCCGGAAATAAAACCTGCGGCAAAGATCAACTTCAGTGCATCTACTCCGCCGGTTGATACTGCACGTACTGCACTTACGTATAATGTACCTGCACAAAATCTATTTTTCACTTACCAGCCGGCATTGCTGAAGCCATTGGCTTTATCTATAGATACGGCTGTGGAATGGAATAATGAGAGCTATGTAAAAGCAGGTTTTGGCAATTTTCGTACACCCTTTGCACAGGCAGGAATTTCATTTGGTGATGGAAAGTCATCAGCAATGAATGTACATGCAAGGCATATTTCGCAAAAAGGAAACATTCCTTTTCAGCAGTACAGTCATTCCAATGTTGATTTTCTTGGAGTGTTCAATATGCAAGGCAACAACGAGTGGCGCGGCAAGGTTGGTTTCGATAACAGGACGCAGTACCTGTACGGTTTTCAACCGGATACATTACCCTATGGAAAGGACCAGTTAAGGCAACGTTTCACTACATTAAGCGGTGTGGTTGGTTTTAGAAATAAAGTGGCCAATGAATATGGTATCACTTATGATCCTTCGCTGAACATTAACCTGTTTACTGATAACAAGAAAGGCAATGAAACCAACTTTAGGTTGAATGCACCAGTAACCAAAACTTTCGGTAGAGCATTTGGTTTTAACCTTGGTCTTACTGCCGACATCACAACTTATAAAACAGGCAGTGGAGAAACCATTAAGAACAACTTGTATTTCTTAACACCATCGGTGCTGTTGAAAACGCCTAACCTACGATTGAACCTTGGTTTTACACCGGCATGGGACAACCAGGTGTTTAGCCTGTTGCCAAACTTTACCGCAGAAGCAAAACTGAAAGATGAGCGCTTTGTATTGCAGGCAGGATGGGTTGGATATTTTGAGAAGAATGATTATCGCACACTGACGCGTGTTAATCCATTTATCCACCAGCCACATGAACTGCGTAATACACGTATCCGCGAACAATATGCAGGATTTAAAGGATCGGCCGGCAGCCATTTTACTTACAACGGACGTATCTCTACGCTGTCATTTTCCAATGCAGTATTGTATGTAAATGATACCATGGATGGCAAGACGTTCATGCCATTGTATGAGTCGTCTATGAAAGCACTTCGTATACATGGTGAGGTAGGCTATACGGTGCAGGAAAAATTTAGCTTGTTGGCTGGTACAACCATAAACCAGTTTAGTGGATTGAGTGATAACGAAAGAGCATGGGGTTTAATTCCACTGGAGCTTACCGGCGCACTACGCTGGCAGGTACTAAAAGATGTACATGTAAAAAGTGATTTCTTCTTTTGGGATGGCGCAAGATTTAGAACAAAGAACAACGAGACTGTAAAACTAAATCCAGCTGTTGACCTGAATGCAGGTGTTGAGTTCAAAGTAATGCCTAAGCTTAATCTTTGGATACAGTTCAACAATTTGCTGAACAACCGCTACCAGCGCTGGAACCAATATGAAGTACTTGGTTTCAACGTGATGGGAGGTGTTGTATATTCGTTCTCCCAAATAGGTAAGTAATGTATCCTTTGTTGTATAAATATTTAATGCTGCATGAGCAGGTTTGTATTCCTGGCGTAGGTAGATTTTTCAAAGAGCGAACCGCTGCGCGCCAGGATTTCATCAACAAGGTATACCAGCCACCTGTATTTACCATTTCGTTTCGTGAAGAGCCAGTAAAAGCTGATAAGCAGTTCTATGATTTCTTAAGCAAGGAACGTGGAATAAATGAGGTTGAGGCAATTCGTTCTTTCCAGGATTTCTCTTACCGGTTTCAACAGCATGTAAAGAAGTTTTCCATAACTGAATTGCCGGGTATTGGTGTTATCAGGAAGAACGAGGAAGGCAGGCTTAGCTTTCAGCAGGATGAATTGCTGCGAAAATATTTTCCACCTGTTCCATTAGAGCCAACGGTAAGACCGAGCGAAGAGCATGCACTGCTTGTTGGAAATACCCATACTTCCAGTACAGAAATGCAGGCTAAGCTGGAAGCAGCTGAGGAGACAAAGGCTAAAGGCATGTGGTGGATCTGGGCGTTGATCATTGGTGTTATTGCTATTGCGGCCATTGCATATTATTTCTACATCAACGGGAATATCAGGTTGTAGCCTTCAATAGTGAGAAGCTCTTTTGAAACTTTAGAAGCAGGAGTCTAATATTTCCACTGCTACTTTTCTTGAAGTGAAAGAGTTATGATTGGCAGAAAAAAGCTTTTGTAATAGCCACCTAATCCAGCTTTCTTTGTTCTCATGTCCTTGTTTATATCATCTATCAATTCAGGAAGTAACGGCAACTGCTACTACATTGGCAACCATAACGAGGCCATACTGGTAGATGTTGGGATTTCCTGTAAAGAGGTGGAGAAACGTATGGCGAGGCTTGGTTTGAACATCAACAAGATCAAAGCCATTTTTATTTCGCATGAGCACACAGACCATATTCGTGGGTTGGCTGTACTTGCTAAAAAATTCCGGCTACCGGTTTATATCACTGCCAACACCTACCGATCATGTGGGGTAGAAATTTCGGCCGAACAAGTTTTTGAATTCAAACCCAACCAGCCTATAGCTATCGGTGAACTTTGTATCATGCCTTTTCCTAAGCTACACGATGCATGCGATCCAACCAGTTTCACTGTTTCCTGTGGTAACGTGGTTGTAGGCGTTTTTACAGATATTGGTTTTCCTTGCAGTCATGTAGTAAAACATTTCCAGCTGTGTAATGCTGCTTTCCTTGAAGCTAATTATGATGATGCTATGCTGGACCAGGGGAATTATCCTTACCATCTGAAGCGGCGGATAAAAGGTGGTAATGGACATTTGAGCAATGCGCAGGCACTGCAGTTGTTTCACAATCACAGGCCTGCATTTATGAGCCACCTGTTGTTGTCGCACTTGTCTAAAAACAATAACTGCCCTAAGCTGGTGCATGAGCTTTTCAGCAAAAATTGTGGAGATGTAAATGTGGTTGTTGCCTCTCGTTATGAAGAGAGTGCTGTATATGAAATATCTGCAGGCAAACAAGCTGCCAGTGTTATTCGTAAAGCAGCTGCTTCTTCACAGCTTGCTTTGGCTTTTGCATAAGTAGGACAGTAAGTGAAGAATGTTGCGGATTTTCAAAAGCAGCTATAGTATATTCTGCAACATTCAACCTAATCTTTAATTGCCGGCGTCTCTTGTTTCATAGATCATCGCGCCGCTTTTACCAAACAATCGAAGCGCTAATTCCTTTCCAGCACCGGCTTTATCTTTGAAGATCATTTTTTCTTCTACCACCACAGGTTTGTTACTGCCACCAACTGTATTTACGGTTGCTTCGTATCGGTCACCTTTTTTGATGAAGTTAACGGTAGCAATGGCCGTATTACCATCTGCATCATTCACCCAATCCACTCTTGCCTTCTTTAGTTCTTTCACTACCTCCTTAGTATTCTCATCTTCCAAACCAGCTATGTTCAGCTTCATTTTTACTTTTACATTGTTGAAAGGCATTAGCTGTGGGTAGGTTTCGTATAGAGTGTTGGCATAAAATTCTACCTCTTTATCATTGCCTTCATCTTTATGTGCTTTGTACATGCCTTCATACAATCGTCCTAAAAACAGCTTTTCAAAAGTGGTATCCACCAGCACTTCATTAGCTAATTTTTTATAACCTTCAAATGCCTTATCCTCGCTGCCTTTAGCCCACTGCAACTGGTGCTTAAATAAAGTGAAATAACGGGTCAGTTGCGTACGAGGATCATTGTCCTGGTAGTTAGTGTACTTGCGAATAAAGAAGTTAGGGCTAAAGTCTTTGATAAGATAATATGCTTCATCCCAAGTGGTGGTAGATTCGCTGCAGAAAAGATCATAAACAGTCCGTTCACGTTCAGGGTTTGCCGCCAGTTGATTGATGAGCACATACTGTATCATCATCATTTCCACCTTTAGCGAAGCTACTTTATACAGCGCTGCAGGAGAGTACCACCAACCTTTGTTGTTGAACTTCTCCTTAGCCATTTTTTTATCTATTAGTTGCAGCCTTAGCAGGTTTACTGTAAAATCGTATTGCGTTTGTGTGAGTGTAGTGCCTATATGAATTTCTTTGAAATCGGCAGCTTTTGTAAGTGCATATTCAGCACTATCTAATTGGCCATCGTACAGGTAGCTGCGGCTAAGGGCAATATTATACCAACCAAAGCCTGGCGTAGAGCCGGCAAATTCTATTGCCTCTTTACTTGCCGACATTGCTTCTTTGGTACGACCAGCATACACATCTAACATTGGTAAGTAATAGTATGGCTCACGCAGCATCTTTTCATACATCTTATACTTATCGCGATTGATGAATTCATAAGCAGTTGATAGTTCGCCTACCTCGTGCTTCATGTTGCCGTAGTTATTCCACGATACGCTGCCACCGTCTACCATTCGTTCATAGTAGTATGTACTGCTGTCGTAGTTCTTATTATACGCATGAAGAAGTGCCAGGTAATGGTACACGCTCATCTTGTCACTTTCTGCCTGCCCGGGCCCAAACCATACATCATTTTGAGGACGGTTCTTTTCTATCCTTGCCAAAGCGAGGTAGCAATAACCAAACGCCATCTTCTCATTATCCTCTACCGTGTTTTTTAAAAAAGCAAACTTATCAGACGTATAGAAGCGGTTGCGATGGTAGGTCCATGCCTTACTGGTTGTAACAGCAAAATGTTCTTTGGGAAAATTATACTTATCTACCTGGTCCAGCACCCACATTACGCTGTCTGCCATTTCCAGGTTGTCGTAGCATTCCTTCAGGCTATTGCTGATTTGTAAAAAATCAATGTACTGGTTGATTGACGCCATGTAGTTCTCTGGCGTAGTGAACATGTTGCGCATGTTCTTGCTATAGTCCCGCTGGAAGAGCATGAACGACTTCCTGAGCGCAGGAATGGCATTTCTGAAACCTATATAATCGCTGCTGCGTTCGGCTTTGTACATGCCTTCATACATGTGACCAACATAGTAGGTACTGTCAAGCCTGATAAATTCACGGCTACGTGGCAAAGCGTCTTTATCGGTAGGCATAACACCTTGTCGCTTTGCATCTATTTCGTAGCGTGCAGCGCTACCAGGCTGCGCCATGCAAAGTGAAAATTCGAAAATCAATAATATAAAACAGGCTGCTGCTTTCATTGAGAACCGGTATGTATATATTGATCCGCTATTCATCATCAACGACCTTTTTAGACTTTTGATTTTTCTTACTACTTATTACTTACTACTTATCTAATCTTAGTTTGCCCAACCTGCTCATTTCCTTATCCAGGATGCTTGCCAGTGCTTTTTGTTTTGCATCACGGTTTCTATAGATAAGGCGGTGATCCAATACTGGTGGCGTAATAATCTGTAAGTCATCTTCTGTTACAAACGTTCTTCCATTTACCAACGCGAATGCTTTCAGACATTTCAGGAAAGTAATACCGCTACGCGTAGATGCACCCAGCAGGATATCGTTGTGACGGCGTGTATCCCACACAATGTTTCTAACCGCTTTTACAATCTCTTCATGTACATGTACTTTTTCCGCTTCCTCTTGTAGAAACAGTATCTCTTCCATAGAAAGCACTTGCTCAATATGCTCCAGGTTATTAGCTATACCCAGGTAGTTGTTATAGATGTCCAACTCCGTTTCTTCATCTACATAACCGAAAACAATTTTTATAAAAAAGCGATCGAGTTGTGCAGCAGGCAGGGGATAAGTGCCTTCCATTTCTACCGGGTTTTGCGTAGCAATGGTGAAGAACATTTTCTCTAATGGATAGGTAGTTTCACCAATCGTGATCTGGTGCTCGGCCATACACTCCAGTAGTGCTGACTGCACTTTAGGTGAAGCACGGTTGATCTCATCAGCCAGTAGCACATTACAGAATAATGGACCACGCTTAAAGATGAATTCCTTTTGTACATCATCAAAAATGTGCGAACCAATAAGATCCATTGGCAAAAGGTCGGGCGTGAATTGTATACGTTTGAAATTGACACCTCCATCATGCGTACGACCTGCTATACTTTGAGCCAATGTTTTTGCCATCACTGTTTTACCTGTACCTGGATTGTCTTCCATCAGTATATGGCCTTTGGCAAGTAGTGCAGTTAGTATGAACTGTATCTGGTTTCTTTTTCCACGAATTACTTTCTCTATATTTTCTACCAGTCGCTGTATATTTTCAATGGCTTGTTCTACCTGTATGGTTTGCTCCATGTGCTGTTTCTATTTTGGTTTGGTAAAGAAATGAAGGGTATTGTAAACATTCAGGAAACGGCTAAATCTTGTTTTTACCGGCACCTGCTTTTTTACAGCCTCCACAAATGAAGGATAAAACGCATGTACTGCTTTTTCTTCATTAGCTGTTAGTGGAGTTGTACTGTACTTCACCTTCTGGTAAATATTATTGAAGCTGCTAAAGCTTGTTTTGAATGTTTGGTCAACCTGCGTAGCAAATGCAGCAGGGCTTTGATGATGCCTTGTATATCCCAACTGGTTGAGGTAATAAGTTGATGCAGTGAAAACATTGTAAGCTTTGCTTCTTGCATTACCTGCACCTTTCGCTTTGTTGTGTATCACCAGCCATATCAACCACGGCAGTGAAAACAGAATGATAATGAAACCACCTAAGACACTTAAGGTTATCCAGGCTGCTTTCACCCAATCAAATGGTTTTTTTGCTTCCTCTTGTTTTGACTGGCGCTCTTTCTTTTGCTCTTCCGTTTCCATGATTTTAACTTCATCAATGGGAGCTGGCTTTGGTGATTTGTCTACAAGCGAAGAAAGGTTATCCGTTGGTACAGGCTTCTTGTTTTTGAATACTTCTGCAAATGATACTGCTACTATGTTTGTCCCTTTTTTAATGTCGGATAAAACAGCCAAACCTGTATCACGTGTGATAGATGCAACTGATACATCCATCAGCATATCTTTTGGTGCATCTGTTGTAAAATTTTGATCATGATACATCAGCTTTTTTACTTTCATCGTAACACGCTTGGCTGCGGTATCAACAGAAATTGCTTCGCCGTCTGCTACCAATAAAGCTTGCTGTGTATTCATAGGTGGAGTGCCATCTGGCTGTGCCGCTTGCTGCGTATTCTGATCAGGCACTGTTGTATCAAAATCTATCCAACCATAACCTGGAAAATATACCTGCACCCATGCATGCGCCTGGTCTGCATAAAACCAATACCAGCCGGGGTTCTTGCTGCTTCTATCTACTGTAAGAAAACCGGCAGCAATTCGGCTAGGAATACCTAATGCACGTAGCAGGAAAAGAGTAGCGCCGGCATAATATGCGCAGTAACCTTTCCTATTCTCAAAAAGAAAATAATTCAGCTTGCTTGCGCTTGGCAATCCTGGTATTCCCGGGTTATCGCTATACCTGAATAACGGTTGTCCGAACTCATCTTTACCTAAAAAGAAATCGCGAATAGCAACTACTTTGTCAACAGGTGTATGTGCGTCTTTGGTAATGTCTTTTGCAAGGTCAACGATACGTTTATAATCTTCGTTGGCAGGCATGAAGGTGTAGTAGTCGCGAAACGTTTTATCCAATGATGAATAAGGACCAGCAGTACGCAGTTCATTAAAACGTGTTTGCTGAAACAGCTCCAGCATATCATTGCCAGCAGGATTGTAAATAAAGTAAGCGCTATTCAAATCACTCACCCACATCTTAGCACGGTAAGCACTTTTAAACTGGTCTTTATACTCATTTTCTACAGCTATAGGCTGACAGTAAAATGCTGTAGATGGAGCAAGATAATCGTGTGGCGAAAGAAGTGTTTTATAAACATCTGCCGTTACCACCTTTCTGCCTTTTGTTGCTTTTGTATTGGTCAATACCGTTGAATCCGTCTTTGCAAAATACAGTGGTATCTTGCTCGGGTCAGGACTGAACAGATCGTTGTACGGCATCTTATCATCCGTTTCAAAAGTCTGGGTGGATGTATCGAAACGGGTATAGTAGCGTGAGGTAAAGTAAAGTGGGTTAGGTGTTTTACCATCAGGAAAATAATTATCAACCCGCGCAACAAACACCAGTCTCTTATCTTTCGATAAAGAGCTTGTCATCTTCATCTGGTCTTTGTTGCTTATGCTGCCATCACGGTTTTCTTTGGTCATACTTTCTTTGCCACCTTTCTCTTTTCCACCTTGTGCACCGCCCCAATCATGCTCTATAGATTGAAAATCTTTTTGAAAGACCAGCAACAGTGCAACCAAAACCACTCCGGCAAGCATGGTAAAACCTATTAACCTTTTACCAATAAACCATACAAAGCCTTTCTCATCCTCATTCATGTTGCGGATGAGTTCAGCTATATAGATGACGTAGAAAGCATACGCTAATACAGGTGCAAAAGCAAAAATGATGGCATTAGCAGTGACCTCTGCAGTACGACTAACAACAATGATCTGCAAAGCCAACAGGAAGACCGCCCAGAAAATAGTGAAGTAGCGGGAACGGGAGAAACCATATCCAGCTACCCATCCCAATGAAAATAAGATTGCAAACATCAGGAACCTGACGGATACAAAGAATGCATCAAATTCGCCTACGCTTATGTTGCCTATGATTTTGTATACGAGGTAATAAAATGCTCCCAGTAACGCTGCTGTGGTTATGAACCTGAAGCGATAGCCATAAAACACTAATGATGTAACAATGCCCGTAGCAAAGAACAGTCCTTGCTCGGCATACCTGTTTTGAAGTACAGAATAGTACCTGTTCAGATCCCACAATAAGTATACAGCCAGTGCTATTGTTGGTAATGCCAACAAGAACAACTGTGCAGTCACTTTCTTCCAACTATGTATTCTTCCAATCTGCATTTAAAAGTTCTTCAATTTTTATAACGTTAGATTTTGTTCTGATTTTTGTAGTTCCTGGTTTCTAGTTCCTGGTTATTCACTTCATGTTTTCTTGTGTTCTCTTCCAAAACCGCATGTCGAGCAAAAGAATGATCTAATATTTCTTTTGAACGTTTTTATTCTTTTCACACCTCGCACCTAAGAACCAGAAACGAGGAACAAGAAACCATAAACCCATTTGCTTACACCACCACCGGGTCAGTAAACTGCCCAATGATAGCAGCCAGGTTCTTCTCATTTTGTATCACCTTCTGTCTTAATGGTGAAATAGCCCATGCTCTTTTATACACATCTATATCATTCTTTTCATTGTGTACAAACAGCCACTGCACCCAGTCGAACAGGTTCTGCCTGCGCAAGCCATCTGTAAGTTTTACAAATATGAACCGGATATCTTTTCCATGTTGTTCTGCCAGTTGCCGCACTTCTTCCGGGTCGCTGAAAGAAGAAACAAGTACAACAGAAGCATCTTTGGCTTTTACATAATTCTTCAGTTGCTTATCAGTATGCCACTGGCTTGTACTTACCTGGTATTTCACCACCTGTTGTTCATCAGCTGAATTATTCTTCGCCGTATCCTGGTCGGGAATATACTTTACATCAAATCCTTTCTTCACAAGATTTTGATAAACCGTCCACGCCATCACCTTGTAATAATTCAGGAATGGAACTTCTGCTACACTATTGCCAGTAGTATTGAAAATGGAATAGTAAGAAGTGTACATGTAAATGTGAGAAGCATAAGGATCCATAATCTCAGGTATACGTACCACCAGCTCCTTATTCTTTGCATAAATCTTCCATACTATCCGCCTTACATCATCATTGTTCTCAAAGTTTTTATAGTTCAGGTATTCACCTTCTACTTTGCGCAGTTCATCTATTCGTGTACTGGTTTCTTCCGTTTTACGTGGAGCTACTTTCAGCTCTGCTAATGCTTTAGCAGTAGGGTGGGTGAAGAAGTTACTTTTAGCCGGCAGGTCAATGGCCACTGAAAAGAACTGGAAAACATCTTCAAAGTAGATGACTGCCCTGTCTACTTTATATTCTTTAATCTGCGGTAACGGCCAGTTGTAAATGCCATCAATTTCATTGCTGAAAAACTTCTTCCTGTTCGTTTCCAGCAGTGAGAATTTTTTTGAAAAATGATTTTGATCGTACTGCAGTCTCAATTTTATAAAACCAAAGAAAGGCTTTAGTACAGGTGAAATATGTAAACGAACAGTCTGCTTTTGGTGCAGTTCACTTTCTTTCAGGTCGGTATCTATTTTAAACTGTATGCCGTATTTCTTTTTTTGATATACAAAATGAACAAGTGAAACAACAACAGACAGCAGTGCAACTGTAAGCATGATAATGGCAAACCACATAGCCACCTTTAACAGCAATAGAAAGATATTTCCAAACGCTGTATCTGCCTGCAGTGGATTGATGTGAAGCCAGCGCCACGCCAGCACTGATGCAACCGCAAAAACCAGGAAATAGATGGTGAAAGGAATGTAAAAGCCAGCTTGTTTGATGTTGCCCTTCAATCGTGCAAAATTCATAATTGTAATTACGCAGTTAAGATAAAGAAAGATCATGTAGTGCAGTAAAGAGATGCAAAAGGGGTAGTACTTTTTAACCGCCTTTTCACTTTCTTTGCACCACTTATTTATGGCTTCTAAAATTACATACGATCATTGTCCCTGTTGCGGAAGTGCTGCTATCAGCAAGATGTTTAGCTGCACCGATCACACAGTAAGCAAAAAGATTTTTGAAGTCTGGAAATGTAGTGCCTGCACATTTGCATTCACACAAAATGTGCCTACGCTCGATTATATAGCTCCTTATTACCAATCGTCGGCGTATGTGTCGCACAGTGATACTAAGGAAGGCATCATCAACAAACTATACCACCAGGTGCGTAAGGTGACGCTACGAAGCAAGCGAAGCCTTCTGAAAAAGATCACTGGCTTAAAGAATGGAACCTTGCTGGATGTTGGCGCAGGTACTGGTGCTTTTGCACATACTATGCAAACAGCCGGGTGGCATGTTACAGGTTTAGAACCTGATACTGCAGCGCGGGCTACAGCTTTATCTAAATACAACCTTGAGCTGCAAACACTGCAAAGTCTTACAGAACTGCAACCTGCATCTTACGATGCCATTACGCTATGGCATGTGCTGGAGCATGTTCACGACCTGGATGGCTACTTTCACACCTTTAGCAGGTTGCTCAAAAATACCGGGAGATTGGTGGTTGCTGTACCAAATTACACCAGCCACGATGCATCTGTATACCAGGCTTACTGGGCTGCTTACGATGTGCCACGACACCTATATCATTTTTCGCCAAAAAGTATGCATGTGCTTGCCGAAGAAAAAGGCTTCATCATAGAAAAGCTTTACCCAATGTGGTTCGATAGCATTTATGTAAGCATGCTTAGCGAACAATATCAAAAAGGGAAAAACAACCACCTACGCGCCATTAAAGTTGGCCTTGTCTCAAATGTGAAAGCGATTTTTGATACCGCAAAATGTAGCTCAGTGATCTATGTGATGCGGAAAAAATAAGAGGGTAGCAAATTTAGATTTTAGATTTTTGATTGAAGATTGGGTTCAAAATAATTTTCTCCGTTTTTACAGGAGGTAGTTTTCCTAAATCTAAAATCCGCAATCAAAAATCTTCAATAGACTAGCTGTTTCTTCTTCCTACAACTCCAAAAACTATAAGTGCTGCCAGCCATAGCAGGTTCCAGCTTTTATCTTCGGTAAGTATGGTAAGGCCTGCAGCTACAAAAACAAAGGCTATGCATGCCATCGAAATCCTGTAAATTTTGTTGGATATAAAACCACGAGCCCTGCTTGTCTTACTAATCATGCCGATGCCGGTAAGCGCGTATAATAGGGCAGAAAGGTAGTAGGTAACAGACTCATCATCGCGGTATACAAGGTTAACAACAATCACCACTAATGCAGCTGCAAAAATGCCCCATTCAAAAGGTGTATTACCTGCAAAGTACTGCCTGTTGTTGTTTGCCATGCTAGTTCAGTTTAAGCTCGAAGAGTAGCGGCCATTTCTTTCCGGTGATGTAAAGAGAGTTCTTTTCTTTATCGTACGCTATACCATTTAGTA
The DNA here is from genome assembly GCF_017355875.1 of Aridibaculum aurantiacum. Taxonomy (NCBI): domain Bacteria; kingdom Pseudomonadati; phylum Bacteroidota; class Chitinophagia; order Chitinophagales; family Chitinophagaceae; genus Aridibaculum; species Aridibaculum aurantiacum. The sequence goes on along the minus strand of NZ_JAFEWC010000001.1, from coordinate 2,544,469 downwards.
CATTGCCATCTCCGTACTCTACTGTTTTACCTGCTTTTTGCAACAATCCTTCCAGGTTCATTCTGCCAATTACATGACCAGATGAAGGATCTATTTTAATGATATAATCCGTGGTATACACATTGGAATAAACTGAACCATCAATATATTCCAGCTCATTCAGGTTTCCTACCGGACCATTGTTATCAAAAACACCGACTACATTTTTTATCTGGAAAGTAGCCGGATCAACAAAATACAGGTTGTTGCTACCAGTGCTAATGATCAGGTCTGTGCCATTGTGCGTAATGCCCCAACCCTGGTGCTCCCACTTAAACTCCTGTATCTTTTTTAAACTTGATGCATCATACACATACACCTTATTGTTCATCCATGTCAATTGGTAGATCTTATCATTCAGGATGGTGATGCCTTCTCCAAAATCTTCATCAGAAAGTTTTACTGCCTGCTGCGCTTTTCCTGTCTGCAGGTCTACCTTCAGCAGTTTGCTTTGCCCTTCTATACCAGTGCCTTCAAAAAGAGAATTATTAAGCCAGATCAATCCTTGAGTATACGATGAAGTATCGTGCGGATAGGAAGCAACTATATTGTACTGGATATTTTGAGGTGCAGGAATGGGACTGTTAGTAGTGGTATTTTCTGTATCTCCTGTTTTATCATCTTTACATGCAGCCATTGTTACTATCAAAAGAAGGTAGCCTAAAAATTTTTTCATCGTGTTACAAGGTTGGCGACAAAAGTAGGGAAGAAGACACTTCCTTCTCGTTAAAAGAGCCTGTAAGTTGTTGCACCACTTTTTCAGCAATGACAGGTGTAAGTGCTACACCCATACCATTGCAGGCACTTACAGCAAGTACATTTTTCTGCAATAGATGTAGGTAGGGAAGCTTGTTATTTGTAAATGCCATTATGCCGCTCCACCTGTGCGTGATCTCTACTTTAGTGTTTGGTAGTATATGTTTGAAAAGAAAATGTTCCAGCGCTTCCTGTACCTCACCAGATATGTTCATCTCATCCGTGGCTTCTGCATCAAACGCTGTATTGCGTGCTCCACCTAATAAGATCCTGTTTCCAACATTCCTGAAGTAATAATATCCTTCATCAAAATGGAAGGTGCCTTTCACTTTCAAATCATTGATGGGTGCAGTTACCAGTACTTGTCCGCGGTTAGGTTGAATGGTGGTATCATTTGTTATCCGAGGTAAGAATGCATTGGTAGCAAGTATAAGTTGACTGCAGGTGAAAGTTTGCTGATGTGTTCTTACATGAACCTTATCTTGTACCTCTTCCCATTGAAGAAGCTCAGTATTGTACAGAATTGTTATTCCCTTACTTGCTACCAATTGCTGCATAGCTTGTACATATTTCCCTGAATGAATTCCTCCTTCCAGTTTATTCTCTATCATAGATGAAAAGCCACTGAAACCTACATCATCTAATTTTTTGTTGGCCCACGTGAAAACATTTTCCTTTCCGGTAATAGCTTTCATTCCTTTATTCAGCCAGTCAAGCTGCGCGTTCACTTGCTCGTACTGTCCATCATCGTGTTTAAAACATTCATAGCCGCCACAATGGTCAAAGTCTATCACGTCATCAGTAAATGTTTTTCTGATTTTATCTATTCCCTTGTAGCGCATTTCTACTACTGACCACATTGCATCTTCATCCACTTTCTTAGCATCACTTATCATTTCTGTAGGGCTGCCAAAACAGGCAAAGCCTGCATTGCGCGTAGATGCGCCGCAAGGAATAGCACCACGCTCTAGTATGAGAATAGAGGCTTTAGGCAATTTGCCCTTCAATTCGAGAGCGATCCAAAGTCCCGCAAGACCGGCACCGGCAATAATAAAATCTTGTTCTTTATAAAAACTAGTTTGTTCCCAGAAGCTTACCTGCATAAAATTGTATCTGAAACGTTAATTCAATAGAGCGGCTAAAGCTCAAACTTATATTTGTCAAAACTCTAAACAACCTCGCATGATGAAAAAAAATCTTCTACTTGCTATAGCTATTGCAACCTCAGTTACATCTATACAGGCACAAGGTCTTAAAGGTTTACTGAAGGATGCTGTCAGGAAAGATAGTAGCTCTTCAAGTTCGATTGCAAAAAATATAGAATCACTTACAGGAAAAGGAGTTAATCTTTCAGCTGCCGATATAGCAAGTGGATTGAAAGATGCATTGGAAGCAGGCGCTCAAAGAAGTTCAGCAAAGCTTTCTAATGTGGATGGTTTCTTTGGGAACGCTGCACTAAAAATTTTGATGCCGGCAGAAGCACAAAAGGCTGAGCAAAAGTTAAGAGCAATGGGTTTGGGTAAACATGTAGATAATGCTATTCTTACCATGAACCGTGCTGCCGAAGATGCAAGCAAAAGTGCTGCAAACATCTTCGTTGCTGCTATCAAACAAATGACATTTGCAGACGCTGCATCAATACTCCGTGGCAGCGATAACGCAGCAACTGAATACTTAAGAAGTAAAACAACACTGGAACTTACCAACGCATTTCGTCCTGTAATTGAGCAATCACTAGCAAAGGTGGATGCTACCAAACATTGGAACACCGTGTTCACTAACTACAACCGTTTCAGCACAGACAAAGTGAATCCTGATCTTTCCGGTTATGTTACTGAAAAAGCACTGGCAGGCATATTTACCCAACTTGCACAGGAGGAACTACAGATACGTAAAGATCCTGTTGCCCGTACAACGGATATGATGAAGAAAGTTTTCAGTGCAAAATAAAAACACATAGGAGCTACTGCTCTTTGCTAATAGTAAAAACCATTGCTACACTTCAGCAGTGGTTTTTTTATTTTACCTACATCTTCCTGCATGGAATGATTCTTTAGCATCTTGAACAGGTAAAGTTTACAAGATGAAAAAGATGATTCTGCTGCTCGCATTAAGTACCATGACTTTATCAAGTTGCGATACAGCAAGACAAGTTTTAGAAGGCGTAGCAGCAGGCAATACAGGAGAGCTTTCTACTACGGAAATAGCAATGGGTTTGAAAGAAGCCCTTACTGTAGGAACCAGTCGCTCTACATCACAGCTTTCAGCTGTTGATGGATTTTTTCAAAATGCAGCTATAAAGATTTTGTTACCACCAGAAGCACGCAATGTAGAATCTACTTTGCGCAATCTTGGAATGGGTAACCTGGTAGATCGGGCTGTCTTGTCTTTAAATCGTGCAGCGGAAGATGCAGCCAAAACTGCAGGAGGAATTTTTGTAGATGCAGTAAAGCAGATGACCATTACAGATGCGATGAACATTTTAAGAGGTGGTGATTTTGCTGCAACCAACTACTTCAAAGGCAGAACAACTGTTGCACTTACAAATGCATTTCGTCCGGTTATTGATCGCTCATTGCAAAATGTAAATGCTACCAAGTACTGGGGCGATGTTATCAATGCGTATAATCTTGTTGCCACTAACAAGATCAATCCTGATCTTACAGCCTATGTAACAGACCGTGCGCTAACAGGTATATTTTACCAACTTGGATTAGAAGAACAGAAGATCAGGCAAAATCCTGTAGCACGTACCACTGACCTGCTAAAGCGGGTGTTTGGTAGCAGGCTGGCGCAAGGAAGCTAAATGGAAGAAGAGACGTGAGGTTGATTATTTAATTTTAGGAGTACCTTCAAAAACTCTCTAAGTTCATATTAATCACCTCTTGTGCTTATTCTTAGTAAGTCACAATTTTATCTGTAGCCTTTTTGTCTTTGATGGTTATCACATAGATGGTGCTGTACTCACTATCATCAAGATCTTTATATTTTTCCTGTTGCAATAGCAGGTTTACCAGCCTCGGATTAGTATTGGAATGACCAGCAACCACAATAGTTTTATTAACCTGGCTTAGTAGGTATGTCGCCATTTTTTCCAGGTTCCTTGGATCATATTCCTGTATTTCTACTCCGGCTTCCTTTGCCCAGGGATTAATAGTTTGGCGGGTGCGGATATATGGTGAAGAAAATATCTCATCTGGTTTTACCCCTTTAAATACAGCTGAAAGACGCTCAGCACGCTGCATTCCTTCTGATGTAAGTGCAGGATCATTACCGGCTTGCTTTTCTCCATGACGAACAATAATAACTGTAGTTACATCATTTGATTGCTGGCAAACACCAGTGATCGACAATAGAGAAAAACTTATAAGCAATAAAAAGAATACTATGCGCTTCATATTAGGATAATTAGTAGAAGCAATATACAGCTATGGAGTGAGTGGCGGGGAATAGTTTTTTAGGAGCGGTCGGTGAACGGTATCTGAATTATGAGTAAGAGCAAAACATCATCGTTATATACTACACCTGCCGGCGAGCCAGCCAGGACTGTAGATGAATGGGCAGAACATTTTAAGAACAAGAACTGGTACGAGATAGTAACTGAGATGCCTACTCCTTCTTACCTTTTTGGACTGGTAACTCCGGAAGGTGGGCCAAAGCCTGACTGGCGTTATGTGAAGTTGAAGAACAATAAGGTGCTTGATATGCGGCACGTCCTGGTGATGGGGATGAAGTATGGAGTGGTTATGGGTGTCCTGGTTGAATTGGGTCAATACATTTTTGAACCTACGTCAGCTAATCAAAAGCAGGATTATTATTCAAACTGGTTAGGTGCATCTTTTTTAAAATACCTGAGAAAGAATGTAGAAAGTTTTAAGCCGCCACGTACTGTTGCGGATGGTTTCAAAATAGAGCGCAGGTTGACTGAGCACTTCAGAAAATTTGCTGAAGTAACAGTTGTAAAGTAATTACATCAATATGGCAGCCGGTCGCTACCTGCACTTACATGTTTCACATTCTGCTTTGGTGGCAAAACCTTTAGCCGAACAGCCGCTATAACCTACCTGTTTGCAGCTATTGGTGGCTTTGTCGTAAAACCAGCGGGTGAAATGGGCTGCGCACAATTCCGTGGTTGGTACTACATCGGCGCAAACAGGGTCAGAAGGTTCGCAGGTTTCTACTTCTTTTTCCAGGCTGCTACATGCGACAAACAATAAAACAGCAGTACATACAGAAGCAATCGTTCTCATAATCTCTAGTTTATGTGTTCACAGCTGACAATAGTTTTTATACGGTCGTTGCATCCTTTGCTTGTATATATTTTCAAAATTTAAGCCGCCTCAGTTCTTTCTCTTACGATGACTTCTATTGTAACTTCTTGCCTGGCTGTACATTATACCTATTGCTAAAATGATGCTGACCGGTAATATCCAGATCAAATATTCTTTGATGACAGGAAAGCGTTGTCCCAGGAAATGACCTGCTACTGAAAAAGTGGTGATATAAGTTATAGAGGCGATAACGGACAAAGGAATAAAACGTTGGGTAGGTACACCTGTCATGCCTGAGACTACGGGCGTGAACGGGCGAATGACCGGCAGAAACTTTCCAAGGATCAATGCGAGCTTTGAATGCCTGTCCAGGTAATCTTTGGCTATTTCAAAATATTTTTTCCGGTAGTACCAGGTATCTTCTTTTTCATGGAGTCGCTTTCCAAATTTGCGACCTATGTAGTAGCCACTCAGGTCGCCAGCAATAGCCATTGCAATGAGAAGTGGAACAAGAACGTAGATAGAAGTTTCTAATGTATTGGTACTCACCAGTAATCCTGCTGTAAACACAAGTGTTTCACCACCAGGTATTGCTAAACCCAATAATAATCCTGTTTCTGCAAATACGAGCGCAGCAATGATGAACAACCCTCCCCATTCTATAATTCCCGTGGTCTCGATCAACAACATGTATAAAGTTTAGATTACCAATGAAAAAAATATTCCAGCCGGTGTGATTATTGTAGATTATTTCCATAACTGCCACAGTGCCTGCACATTATTTATCTCTATTTATTGCAAGGCAGAAATATTCACTTCTAATGTTTGCCTTCCATTTGAATTATTAAAATAATTTATCATCTTGTGAACCTGGTGACAGGTTTCATCGTAAGTGTAAAGTCAAAGTGGAGGTATGAAATATTTTTCAATAAACGATATAGAGAAATTCTCCGGAATCAAAGCTGCTACTTTGAGGATGTGGGAGAAGAGGTACGGAATAGCAAATCCCGCCAGGACAGAATATAATGACAGAGTTTATGATGTCAACCTATTGGAGACATTTCTTGATATAGCTATCCTGAAGAATAACGGTTGGAAAATCTCGGTTTTATCCAGTATGACGAAGGAGGCGCTGAAACAAAAAATAGACTCTCTAACGCATCGGGATGATACTTATCTAGCTGCTATTAACAGGTTGACGATCTGTATGTTTAAAACAGATATAGAGGAGTTTGAGGCAATACTTGACGCTGTTTTTAAAAAATATTCTGTATCATCTGCTTTGCTCCACATTATCATTCCTTTCTTCGAAAAGGTTAACATGCTTTCTTATACCAGCTCTGACAACGAAATGCATATAGCTGTTTCGCTTATTAGAAAAAAAATTATTTACGAAATAGAAAGATTGAAGCCTGAAACTAAAAATTTAGGTACTGCCTTATTATTTCTTCCACAAGACGAGCATTATGACCTGATGTTGTTATGCATGTACTACATTTTAAAAGAGCGGGGACTGAAAATAATTTATTTAGGCACAAATATTCCTGAGCAGAACATTATCAGTATGCTTAAGAATAAAAAGCCGGAATATATTTTTACTTATCTAGCCGAGGGAAATTTTTTGAAGTTTAAAAAAATGATCCTTAATATACAGGAGGAACTAGCCGAGCAGAAATTTGGAATAGTGGGAGATAGAAAAAGTGTTGAGATGGAAGCCGCAAATATTAATGCTGTAAATTATATTCCTTACAATCAATTGTCAGAAATGATACAGACAGCGTAGGAGAAAAAAAATTATTGGAGATATTGTCTTAAATCATTTACCTGCGATTTCAATTTTGTATTTTCCCGTTTAAGTTTAATTACATCAGCACTCTGCGATTCAAGTGCCCATTTTAGGAAATTGATTTCTTCTAAATCTTTTTTATTAGTTGTTGTGGTAGGTTTAGCAGAAGACGCCACAGTAAGTCTCTGCTCCAGTGCTGCAATTTCCTGGTTCTTCAATTCAAGTGCTTCATATAATGAATCTACCTTTTTAGAATAATCTTCAACTGGCTGAACGGGTTGTGCCGAAGGATAAACCTTTATTTTATTTTCTTCTGCGGAAATCTTTTTATCGACCGCTTTAGATCCTGGCTGCGGAATTAAAAAAGCGGTTCCTATGATTCCCATTACTAAGATGGTTGAAAGGTAGAGGATAAAAAACTGCCGCTTCTTCTTCTTTGTTTCCTCAATGTTCAAATAATTCATATTCTTTAATTGAAGTGTTAGATAAACTCATGTTCAATTCTGTTGTTACTCTTTTAGCTACAATAGTAGCATTGGGTTTTACCTGGTTTTCCCACAGATTTTTTTCTGGGTGGAGTGGCGTTAGCCGGTAGCCACCAAAAGTCCTGATGTAAAACTGCCAACCAAAAGATTGACCGGCTTCATCTTCTGTTTCTATATCTACTTCTTCCCGTAATTGTTGTACGATAAAATAATGAAAAACTCTACCCAGTTCCATTTGGGCCGGAGCAGTACAAGTAAATGTAGACAGATTTGTATCACTGGACTTTGGAGCAACTTTAATTTTGAGCGGGACACTGGCTAGGAAGACGAACGCTTTATTTTCAATAAGGTTTCTACGCTTATACCAAAGCGGGTACTGCTTTACAGGTATGTTTAAGAAGTAGTTATAGGTGTGAAGTATTAAATTAGGAGCAAAAAAAGATGCAGTAGCTACTATGCTTAGCCATATCAATTGATTGTTAATTGAACTTATAAGCGCTGCTATAGCTACTGCATTACCAATAGAAAATAATAAGGTTTTTCTTACTCCTGCCGAAGTTTTATAAGAGAATGTTGCGGTGGAAGATGATTGGAAAGTTGCATGAAGTATTCCACTCGCGATGTATAATACTACCAACGTTGCTAAAGTGATATACCAGTTATTTAAAGTAAAGTTTTGGAAGAAGAGAATAGAACTGATTGATAGATTGGCAATGATTATAAAAGGTGCATGAAGCCATGCAAATGAAGTTGACCTTTCCGGGTTATTTTCTAAAGCTAGATCCTGCTGCATATCAAAAAGCATTTTTTTCTCCTTTGATCATGTTGTATGCTGTTAAAAATACCATTTTAAGATCAAGATATATACTCCAATTTTCCATATACCAAAGATCATATTCCACTCTTTTTTGCATCTGGTGAACCGTTTTTGTTTCTCCTCTAAAGCCATTTACTTGTGCCCAGCCGGTTATGCCTGGTTTTAAGAATTGCCGAACCATATACTTTCCAATGATCTGTGAGTACTCATCCGTATGTTTCAGCATGTGGGGGCGAGGCCCAACAATGCTCATTTGGCCCATAAATACATTTATAAACTGTGGGAACTCATCCAGGCTCGTCTTGCGAAGGAACCTTCCTACCTTGGTAATACGATCATCATTGAGCGTAGCCTGTTTTTCATGTGCCTGGCTGTTCACACGCATGCTTCTGAATTTCAAGCACATAAAGGTTTTTTTGTCTTTGCCTGTTCTTGGTTGTGCAAAAAACACCGGTCCTTTTGATTCCAACTTTAGAATTATTGCAATGAGTGGTATCAGCCATGACAAAATAAAGATCAGCACCAGCGAACTCAAAAACACGTCAAATAACCGCTTCTTTAGCCGGTTGCTAATATCTTCCAGCGGCTCCCTGCGGAGCATCATTACAGGTATTTCTTTTAAAAAGTCAATGTGCATTTTTTGGTTCATGAATATGCCTAAATCAGGGACAATTTTGAACCTTATACAATTATCATCAGCAGTTTGTATGAGCTTATATATGTTCTGGTTGTGTTCTGGGGCAATCGTAGAATATATTTCGGTGATGCCGTGTTGCCTGCAAACTTCCATCGCGCCACCTATATTACTAAGGATGGGATATTCTGAAAGTTCATGCACGTTTTCATATTCTTCGCAAAAACCAACGATTTCTTTGTTTATACCATCTTCTTCCAAGTAACTAACCAATTTTTTAGAAAGATTATTGTAACCAATTACCATAACCTTACTCATCAATGCACTTTTACTTTTTAGGTACTGGAAAATATGGAGGTAAAAGAACCGGTTGATAAGCAGCATTATAGGCAATGCAACAAAAAGAACAGAAAGGAAAAGTCTCGACAAAGCAATCATTCTGAAAAAGAAAAGATAGATGCTAATGCCAAGCAGCAGGTATATGTATGCTGTTATTGTGGCCTTAGTAAAACTTTCAAAAGATAGAATATGCTTCTCATGATAAATATTGGTAGAGACAACCGTTCCTAACCATAATGTGCTTAGTGCAAAACCAAAATATAGATATTCCTGCTCGTGACCAATCAGGTTGCTTTTCCTGAATATGTAAAGGCATACCAGGAAAATAAAATTGAGCGAGATAAAATCTATAGATGCGTTTAGTACTTGTAAAGAGCGTAGAAATCTGTTGTTCATATTTTTCTTTTTACAAGTTTTAAGAACGAGCCAGGATAGGCTTCTTCTTCGATGGCATCATTTGTTTTATTAGCAGCATTATAAACTGCGTATTCGTTACTGCATATCTTTTGAACAATCTTTTTGGTTCCTGGCTAAAACGGAAGAGCCATTCAAGTCCATTTTTTTGCATCCATAGTGGTGCTCTTTTTTGCATTCCTACCATTACCGGCAATGCTCCACCAATGCCAATCATTTCTGCGTGTATCTTCCCTTTCATCGATGCCATCCACTTTTCCTGTTTAGGACAACCCAATGCTACGAAAACAAGTCCTGCTCCAGAGCCATTGATCATTTTCACTACTTCGTCATTTTCAGCTTCAGTAAGTTTTCTGAAAGGTGGGCTATACATACCTGCTACATCTACTTTTGGAAAATGAACTGATAGATACTGCTTTGTCTGATCAAGCATTTCTTTGGTGCCGCCATAAAAGAACACGGGTAATTGTGTGTCTTCTGCCTTAAGTAAAAGATCAGGAAGGAGATCCATACCGGCTACGCGGTCTTGCTTAAAACCATAAAGAAGTTTCATAGCCCATGTAAGTGGCATGCCATCCGGCGTTACCACATTTGCTTTTTCAAGCACTTCAGCAAATGCAGGATCATTATGCGCTTCCACCAGCATATGTACATTGGCCACACATATATATTCGCTTTTGTGTTCAAGCGCATTAGCAATAATGTTTTTTAGAAACTCCTGGTATCCTCCAATAGATACGGCAATACTTAGTACGCTTAATTTGTCCATGACAAGAAGTGTTAGATTAAATGAGAATGAGGTGTGGTCGTTGAGAGAAGGGTATCAATTCGTAATTACGAAATAGGCTTGATGATGGTTTGGGAGGATATTGGAGATGTATTATAAATGCATTTCGAAATGCTTTCTTCCTGTGTGTTCTGTCTGCCACTTCAATAGTGATACAAGGTTTAGAATTATGAACCTAAAATCACTATTTCTGTAGCTGAATAAGTACCTGATCTGCTATAATGGCTTCCTTAATCATTGTGGAGATGAGGCTAAAACTCATTCTATGCTTACTACACAAAAGAGAATGCAGGTGCTTCTGCTTTTTCTAATGCAGAACGGTATATAAACAGCAGGTGCTGCAAATTTTTGTCCGGTGAGTATAGACGTTCATAGGTAGTGCGGGCATTTGACCTGTATTCTTCTTTTTCATGCTCCGGCAGGTTAGCCCATCTATAGATCGCCTTCTGAAAGTCTGCTTTGTTTCCAGCCTCGAAGTGCAAACCGTTGTAGGAATCTTCAATCATTGATTTCATTGCACCAAGGTTAGACGCTATCACAGGTAGCCTTCCAGCAAATGACTCAATAATGGTTAATGGCATTCCTTCGTACCATTTTGAGGGAAATACCAATGCTGTAGCGGCTTGCATAGCAGCATTTATGCGGCTTTTATCTAAGATGCCGAGGTAATAGATGTTGCTATACTTGCTGGCATATGACTCTACTTCCTCTCTTAGAGGGCCGTCGCCTGCTATTAATATTGTGATACTGGACAGGGCGAAAGTTTCCAACAGCAATAAGATTCCTTTCTCTTCTGTTAGCCGGCCTACGTATAAAAAATGATCTCCACGCGGCTGTATTTCCTGGTGCGGCGGGGTAGAAAAGTTTGGCTTTACTACCAGTTGATGACGCTTCAGGTTCAGGTTCGAATTTTTGAATATCTCCTTTGCATGTTCTGTCAGGCAGATCATCCTGGCTGGTATGTGGTAAGTGTTTAATTTCCTGTGGAGTGCCATGCATATCGCCAGCCAAAGTGTGATCAACTTAGAGTTCTTGTAAACTCCTTTTTTCACTGCCATAACCGGGAAGTCCTGCTGCAATGACTGGTGAAATATTTCGCCTTCTACATACAGGGTAGCCGAAGGACAAAGGATGCGGTAGTTATGCAGTGTCATAACTACTGGAATGTTGCAATGCTTGAGTGCGAACAAAACAGATGGTGATGCAGCGAAATGCAGGTTATGTATATGGGCTATATCTGGCTTAAAAGATTTTACTATCTTTTTCGTTTTTAAATAAGAAGATAGGTTAAAGGGAAGTTGAAGGAGTTTCAGCAACTGGCGGCCTTCATTTTTAAATTGTAAAAGTTCTACTTCGTGACCATGCTGTTGCAGAAGGTTCATCTCCTGTTGCACTACCACATCTTCTCCTCCTTTGTATAAATAAGCGCAGTGTATAACCAGTATCCTCATAAAGTGACTGCTGCAGAAGCTGCGGCTTTTATTTTGTTTGAAAACTTAATAAAGGTGTTTGCAATCTTACGGCTAGCTAGCGCAGGAAGACTGTACGGCTTTCGCAACTGGCGCTGCAGTACAGGTATTTCAGTAGTGGATAAACAAAAATTGAAACTGCGGGCAGTGCCGTCGTCAAGGGTTGTTTTTAAATAGTCGATACCAAAGGTGTTGGTTGACTCATTGTCGAAGCCTATGTTGTATGCTTTAGAAATAATAGGATAGATAACTTTTAGTTCATGCCTTGCTACATGCACCTGCATCTGGATATCCCATGTAGAGATGGTTCCATTTATCTGCTTCACTACCATCCGCGATAGGTCGTGACCTTCTTTATTTAGTTTATCAACAAAACCTGGTTGCTGCATAATGGTTTCCAGCTCTTCCTTATCCCATTGTACATGCTTTACCCGGTTTGACCAGCTTGCCCAGCCATAGGAGCAAAACCTGCGGTGTACAATGGTATCGTACCTGTATTCTTTTACATCTATTGGAAAACAGAAGCCAGTAACACAAAAAATTGATTGATCTTCTTTGTAAAAATCTAAACCTTTTAGCAGGTAGCTGATATAATTTGGCGTTACCACTAAATCATCTTCTACAACTATAAAACGATCGTAGTTATCGCACAGCCAGGTAATGCCTTGCTTGAAATTCGGCCCGGTGCTTAAGTTCTTTTCGCGGTAATGTTTGTAGATGTTTCTAAAGCCGCTCAAAGTGTCGATGTAGGCGCGGGTTTGCATCACTCCTTCACGATCATGTTCTCCTTTAGGCCCATCACAGAAGAAGACGACATCCATTTCTGCGCATTCGGGGTTTTGAAGCAATGCTTCCATTGAACGTTTCAGCTTGGCTGCACGCTTATAGCAGAATACTGCTATGATCGTTTTCTCGCTCATCATGGTCATTTTAATGTTGTATTGAGTGTTGTACGTTTGTTGCCTTATGTACTTAAGTACAAGTGTGCGACGCAACGATGTTGATAGTGATCTGCTGGCGGGTCTATAAAAACTTGCCTGCTTTATTGTACTGCCTGCCTGCCTTTGAACTGATCCCACAATACGGGGAAGAGTGTTTTGAGCCAAAGCTTGCAGAATGCGGAAGGATATGAAAATGGAAAATGGCGCCTGATGAAAAGGAGGTACTCACTATACGCGAGGCCTTTGGGGCTCTTCAGGTACTGTATGCGTTCCTTCAGCGGTACGTTTTGAGACTTCCAGTTGTTGCCGTGATCGTCTTTGCAACTGCCTAAGTAACCTGGAGCAATAATTACCTGGTATCCTGCCTTTTTTGCTTTTAGTGTATAGTCATAATCAGCCAGGCTATGCGTGTAGCCGTCGGAAAGAATGCCAATGTTCTGTACGATCTCGGCAGGTACCAGCATGATGTTAGCATTACCAAAATCGCAATGAATGAAATCGTTGCCAGGCGCTACCATAGAGCTTTTCCATGCCCTGGATGCTGTAAGCCTGCTGCCACCATACGATTGTTTACCTGTTTCGTGGTCTATGGTGCTTCCGATGCAGATGGAAGGCGCAGGAGCACTTGCAGACGATTTAAGCAACGTAGCGACAGCATTGGGTTCCAGTACTGTATCGTCATTTACCAGGAAGTAATACTGTGGCTTACCTGTCATTGCTTGCTGCCAGGTGTAACGCATGCCGCCTGCCCAATAAAGGGAGCCTGTGCCTTTGTGCAAATTAACAGCAGGGTAGGTTGCTGCAACAGCCTCTGGTGTTCCATCTATAGATGCATCATCGGTTATGTGAACCACCAGTTGTACACCTGCAGGTAGTTGCTGGCTGTACAGACTTTTTAAACAAGCGAGGGTTTTCAGCTTGCGGTTGTAAGTGGTCATCAACACGCTTATGGTTGTACTTCTACTCATAAAAAGCGGGCTAATACAGGAATTTTAGTTAGTCGTTTTTTTATGGCGCGGTAGTAACTAACGGTATAATATTTCAACTTCATAGACACTGGTAAAGAGGGGATGCCCAGTTCCTTTTGTGCCAGTAGCCTGTACTTTTCATCGCTTATGTTCCAGCCATAGTTGTGCAGCTCGTTCATAAAGTGGTGGTAAAGGCTGAACAGGCCAAAGGTTTTTTCGGCAGGTAAATGCCATATACCCAGGTCAACATCGGTGGAGCGAACCTCGCGGTAGAATAGTGGGTTGGTCCAGATCCTGCGCATGAAGTTGTTGGATGGGTGTGCTCTAAATCCGTTCTTAAAGTAGAGATAGCTAAGTGTATGGGCTTCTTCGTTAAAAGTTTTCTTTCCTTGTTGGTGACGTTCTAACAGCACTGGCCATAGCTTTTGGAAATCGCTGAAGAACTTCCTGATGTTTGCTGCGCTGGCTAACAGAAATTCGCCAAGATGGTAGGAAGGGATCTCTTGTATTTCTTCTCCTAGCAGGTCTTCATACAAAGACTTCATATCGTTCCTGCTTAGACCATTAATTATGTAGTCAGGCTTTACTTCATCTTCAAAAGAAATAAAACCTTGTGGGGCGGCTGCAGCAAAAAGATCCTCTACTGGTTTTAAAAAGATACAATCCGAATCAAGCACCAGGTACATGTTCTCATCCTTCGGATCGTGGTGTGCTATATGCTCAAGGATAGAAAATTCATAGAACTGGTTTTGAAAGGCTCCGTAATATCCTTTAGGCGTTTTGTATTTGAAGTCGGTAAACACCACATCCACATCCAGCTCGTGAAGTAAGCTGCTGATGTACCTGCCATCTACTACAGGTAGTTGCTTCACATTGGTGAAAAGTATATGCTTTTCTTTTTTATTGAACCTTTTGCTGGTGATAAAGAATAAGATTATGCAGCGCCAGTAGATATTCTGGTGAGAAGCTGATGACGACAGTTGGCCTGTCTGTGGAAAATGACTTTCTTCTCCTTTTTCATCTGCGCAAAACCAGGTACAAATATGATTCATGGATTATTTATTTGAGGGATTACTTTGCAGTTGAAGATCAATTTGTTCATTACGCCATCTTTCTTTTCTATATCCTGTATCCATTCTTTCTTCGTAGCTAGCTTTATCTTTTTCAATATAATAGAGGCAAAGGCCAACATGTCCCCAGTAGATGAGAGGTAGAACGTAGTTGAAGGCGAAGATCATCCCGGCTACACATATTGATAAAAGGATGATGGTTTGCTCTGTAAGCTTTTTGCTGAACACCTGGTATAGCAGGTAAAACAGGAAGGAGAACTTAAACAGGAAACCTGCAATGCCATGGTAGAAAAGCATTTCCATATAGGTTTCATGAAAGTGCTGGCCACTATTCTTTGGCCACCAATCTACCAGGGGGTTATCCATTTCAAAACCTTCGTAGGTCCATCCAAAAAATGGGCGGTCCAGGAATAATTTGAAATAAACATCCCGCTGTTCGATTCTAAAATTACCGGTGCTTCCTTCTTTTGCAGGATTGAAGATTTCGCTAAAACGATCTCCAAGAAACTCTACCAGTTGTGGTGCCATATTGGAAAGGAAGAAATAGACAAGTGCAACGGAAATAAATGTTCCTAATAATATGCTGGCAAACCTGCCCAACGTTTTGTGGTTGGTGCGAATGCTGATGAAGGTGTACACCATCACTGCCAGCAGACAGCTACTCCATACAGAGCGGTGCTGGTGCATAATGATAACAAACGTGCAGAACAACACGATCAGTAATGCCGTTGTCTTGCGTTGTGTTATGTATTGGTGCAGGTACCAAAGGAAAGGGATGATCATCATAAATACGGAACGTGCGTGCACTATTCGGCCATCGCCGGAAAATGGACCATAATCATCCATTTCAATAGCATCAAGGCTGAGCGAAAAGTTTCGGCCATAGATGACCATGAAGACTATGTAGGTGAGCAGGTAGAATTTTGCGATAAACTCTAGCAGGTCGAGGTCGTAGGTGCGGCAGATGTATTTTATGAAAATGACAAAAATGATAGGATATAGCACCGTGAACATGGTGAACTGCTTAAAGATATGGCCGAACTCGAACAGAGATGCGAACATTAGCTTAAGCATGTAAGCTGTGAAAAGCACTACATAAATACGCTCACCTGGTTTTAGTTTCAGGTAAGAGTAAGCTACAAAAGCATAAATGAACAGGCTCAAAACTTTCTCATACCCAAGTACCACAACTGATACTGGTACAAACAGCCATGAAAAAATATTTTCCATGAGCAGGTATGTAGCAAATACCAGTAGTATTTCCTTTACATAAAAGTTGTAATTGAAAATCCTAATGACTGAATTCATCCTGTGCTACCGTTTTTTTTACTTGCGAATGGAGGGATGCTAATTGTGGTTGCACTTCCTGTGGGCGGGTTTGCAGCTTGCTCTTGATCTTATTAAAAGCCCTACACGGTATAGTTTTCAATCGTAGAACTGTCAACAGCAGGTTTAATGACCGAACTTTGATGCTGTTTCTGTTGTCGATCCACCTGATCTTTTTCTCTCCGTGCATATACATTTCCTGGAAGGTTTGCTCTTTTTCAGGAATGATGCCACGATATATAGCTGCTTTTTTATCAACAATAGATTTGTCTATATAGCCCAAATGTTTCAGTCGAAAATTTGTATTCCATTGCAGGCCACTAATTCCTTTTACATTGGGTGAGTCTATAATGAGATTTTGAAAATAGCCTGTTGGAGATTCTCTCCACATGATCCTGTCGTGCCCGGCGCTGTAGTTGAGCCTGAACCAGGAGCCTGCGAAATGTTCTCTGTCAATAAAATGAAAACGCCTGAAACCGTATTTATTGATGAAGCTTACACTCATCAACCTGTCGAAGTGCTGCCGGGTAAGATTGGCTTCGAATATCTCGTCTACGTCTACCCAAAGACACCAGTCAGGCTTGCGCAGTCTTACCCGTGCATACAATAAGTTTTTATCTCGACCCTCATTGTATCCTTCTGTGCGAATAATGTCAGTTACTTTAGGATGTGCTTCTAAAATTTCGTAAGTGCCATCTGTAGATCCATTATCCAGAACCACAATTTCATCCACTAATTTTTCAAAACACGCAAGCCACTCATGAACAAAAGTGATCCCGTCTTTTACACGGAGCATTACAATGAATTTCGGCATACAATTGTTTAATTATAGAGCAAAGCGTACAACCAGTTTTTGTTTCCAGAAACGTAGTTGATTGCGCAGGCCCTGGTCAATAAGAAGTAGTAATAAAATGAAAAATAATGTGAAGCAGGCTGAGTTAACCAGCAGCTTGACAAAATGCATATCCACAGGGATTGTATTTGTTATCAGCAGGTGCAACATATACGCCGCTACAGCACTACTGGGTATGATGATCGCGCAGATGCCGGCAATCTTTTTCATTAGTGCCACTTGCAGGTATCCCATCTTATATACGCGGTAAGAGAAAAAGAAAAGATCGATGCCCAGCGACATTGTTAGCGATACTACAACAGTTCCTATAATTCCGTAATAACGAGCTGCTATGACAATGAACACGCCATAAAAGAGGTTACGTATTATATTGAATTTGCTGTTCTTTTTGATGTCGCCTAATGCATATCCCATGTTGGACATAAAATAGGCGATCAATACTACAAAATTGGAAATCACCAGCAGGAACAAAATGTTGTCACCAATATATTTTCCTTCACCTACCCATGCAGTAATAAGGTCAAAATAATTAATGGCAAACATGAAGGCAACAAAGAGAGCGCCGTATATGTACAGCCTGAATTGTTTATTGATTAATTGTATGATAGCATGCTTATCGTCTAATCCTTTTGAATGTGAAATGAGCGGCATGAGTGCTACTGAATGACGACCAATGAGTGTGTTGGTCAGGTTCAAGGGACGCTTGTTTATTTCATAAATAGCGATCATGCCAGGGGCTATATATCTCGCCAGCACTACCATGTCGATGCTATAGGATAGGCCTGAAATAATTTTAGAAGCAGATGTAAACGAAAATATCCTGATGAATTTTTTGAAGTGAATGCGATTGAAAAGGATATTGATCCTTTCCCTGTTCAATAACTTTTTTAAAGAAGTAAAAATGTAGATGTTTAGAAATGAAGCCCTGGCAAGATTTGCTATGGCAATTGACATAACACCATATCCCATAAACAGGAATACCAGGTTGACAATCAGGAAGAGCACGTTTGCTGAAATGGATGATATGGCAACCTGTGCAGAATTATGCAAACCCTGGTTGATGCCGGTTAGTGTAAAAGAAACAAGGGATAATCCTGTAGCAATAATCGTTATCAATAACGCCATTGACAAGTGCTGGTACTGGGAGATGTCTTTTTTTAAAAACAAGCCAAGGCAGAAATAGAAAATTATCCCTACAGCAGCAGCTATGAATAAGATAAAGGATGATGATATCAAACCTGATCCTATTGACTTACCTATTTCTTCTTTTTCATTTTTACCTCTTAGCTCAGCAATTTTTTGTTGCAGTACTTCTCCTATACCCGGATCTACCATTGTCATCCAATTCAGCACACTGCTTGCTGCAAGCCATACGCCTAAAGTGGTTACTTCTATGTATTTGATGTAGAAGGGCAGTAGCAGTATCGAGTTGAATACATTGGTAAGTACCCAACCATATTGAAACACGAAATTCCAACGTAGGACTTTCTTATCCATTTACAGTTACCTCCATTGTACTGTTTATGTTACTGTTGGTAGCTGCTTTTACCATATTATCATCTATTCTTTTCATTTTGAAATACGCGCGTATCCGGCATCCATCCATACTTGCATAATTCTTTAGTTCTTTGTAAATCAATTTCACTTCTATTAGTCCTGGTAAGCAGGTTTAAGATCCAGGCAACGTTGATCTATAAGATCTAAAATATCTTGATCTTCCTCAACATCGAACTTTCGTGCAAACAGCGCTTCTGAGCTCATGATGACATCTATATTTTCTTTTACCAGAACCTCCGGGTGCGCTTTAGATGTATCTGGCCAAATGAAGAACCGCTTGTTGTTATTTCGCACCCTTTCCTTCAAATGTTTTGCATTCAGAAGAATGGTTTGAAAGAAAACCTCATCAGATGCGAAAGTGTATTTATGGAAGGGTACGTACAGTGGGTGGTTTTCTACATAATCCAGCACGTACTCCATTGTTTCTTTTGTCATTGACCACCACTGCGATCCTGCGTATGGACAAAGTGCTTTCATAGAAGGTCGACGAACAACGGGAATAAAACGTGCTAAAAAGTTCAATGCCTTTGCCGTCAATTTAGAATGGCTTTCAAGTCCCAAATAATATCGATCTATCCTGTAATAACCACCGCGTGGCGACCACCTGTTATAATCAGGAAGTAACGAGTAATCCATGAAGGCGGCTTCAGTAGCAGTTTTAAAAAAGTGATGAATGAAATCATTCTTTTTGATAGGGTAGTCCTGGCCGCTTAAAAGAGAGATCCAATTGAAATTGATGGAGTGGTTTTTAATGTCATGCATTGCATTCAACGTAGCTTCTACCAAACCAAATCCACCCCAATTGATTGGTACCCGATTTACCAGCTTTACTTTTTTAGTGAAAGCATTTACAACTGGTGCAAATTCTTCCAGTGATGCTTTTTTGTCAATATGAAGAAAAAAGAAAGAAAAGTCGTCATTAAGTCGTTCAACCAAGCGATAGACTTGTTCACCATTCTTGTGAGCTAAAATGATATAAGCTTTTTGCATGCATATTTACCTTAACGATCCCGTGAAGAAATTAGAGAAGACATACTTCGAGTTGCGTTTGAGGTTGAGGATTTCAACTCCTGAACGAATAACTTCTGCAACCATAGCATAACCTAGAGATGGTAATATGGCTTTGCAATATTTTCTTTTTTGATTGTTGCCGGTAGCTTCTTCAAGCTTTTCATCCCAAAATAGGGTAGATGAGTCTCCGTGCATGTTCACCAGTATTTTTTCGAGTTTTACATTAGTATGTTCACTGGTGAATTTTTTTATAATAACAATTTCAGAGTCGTTGATGGTAGCTGGTTTTCCTAGCCAGTAGATGAAATGCTTTACACCTTCAACCTGCTTTACGAGGCTTTCTTCCTGTTCGGCAATTTTCACAAATATGTATCGCTGAAACAGTGGCTGGCTGTTGACCCTGATCTTTTGGTTCAGCTTGTGGTAGATGGTGTTCTGTGGGTAAAAGTGCTCTATGTTCTTCTTTGTTAATTGATCACAAACCTTTTTTTCCGCTCTTGGTTTGGTGACCACTAGTCGCCAAATTTTCTTTTCTTCATTCATAAACCGTCGTTTTAATAAACAGGCTTCGCCCATCTCGGTCACATACGTGCCTATCAATTTTCTAAAATATGTTTGAGAATTGGGGGTGAAACAAGGGCTCTTTCGAGGTTTTTACTGTCTGTTCTTAACCTTGTAAAGAGATCCTCTTACGGCTTTGCTTATCGTCGTAGATATATCCATAACCATATCCATAACCATAGTGCATGCTGCCAAAACCTCGTGGCGTAACACCATTGAACACTATAGCTGCATTGGTCAATTGATTGATCTTGTTGTTTTCATCTATCCGCTCCACAAATACTTTTGGCGTGTAGCCATGTCTTACTATATAGAGTGTAGCATCGCAAAGTGGAGATAAAATATATGCGTCAGTTACAGGCATTACAGGCGCTGTATCTATGATGATGTAATCAAACATACCATCAAGATGATTCAGCAATTCTTCTGCTTTACCATTCATAATAAGCTCTGTTGGATTGTAAGGCAGATCACCTGTTGGTATCATGTAGAAATTCGGATTCACATCCGTTTGTACAATGATGTCTTCTACGTCTACATCACCTTCCAGGTATTCTGTTATTCCTTTCTGGTGCTGTATTTTTAGTTTGTTGTTGAGCGTTGGATTGTTCAGGTCAAAATCCAGCAGCACTACCTTTTTATTTGATAACGATAGTGTAAGTGCAAGATTAGAAGCTACAAAACTCTTTCCCTCGCCGCTTACAGAAGATGTCACAAGTATGCGTTTGCGTTTTGAGCTTACGCCCATATAGCTTAATGAGACACGCAACTTCCGGAACTGTTCTGCAATGAAAGTTTTTTTACCATTGCCAATAACGATAGGATTTTTCGAGCTCTCCACGCTTATCTCACCTACTATTGGCAGTTCTGTCAATTGTTCTATTTCGTGCCTAAACATGATCTTCCTACTTAAAGATTCGCGGCCATACACAAAGCCCATTCCACCAAGCAACGCAATAAGTAAAGAAGACAGGTAAACTATCTTTTTCTTTGGATTTACAGGTGTGTCAGATGAAGCTGCTTTATCAATAATCCTGCTGTCAGAAACAGTGGCTGCGTATGAAAGTGCAGTCTCTTCGCGCTTTTGCAACAGGAAAGTATAGATGCCATTCTTGATGCTTTGTTCCCTGTTTATATCTATAAGTTCTCTTTCTTTTGCAGGCATTGTACGCAATACAGATGAATACATGTTGTTGGTAGCAGAAATATTATTCCTGCTTGCTTGTAAGCCTCTGCGTTGGCTTTGGATATTCTCCATGATGCTTGGTCTTATCTTCTCAATTCTATCGGTAACTGACACAAGCAATGGGTTATTTTCTGCGGTTGTTTTCTTCAATCTTTCGTATTCTAATTCTGAAGTGTAAAGCTTTTCTACCAGTTGAGACAGAACAGGATCTGTAACGCCCAATGTAGAAGGAACAATCCCTCCAGAACGTTCTTTGGAATTGACAAATGACTCTACCTGGTTCAGCACAGCAAGCTGCATATTGATATCGCCCATTTTCTGGTCGTTCATGCTTACATTCTGTAAGAACAACTGACCTTGAGTGCTCAAATCCACGATGCCTTTGTTCGACTTAAACTGTTGTATCTTCCTTTCAATCGAATCAAGATCGTGCTCTACTGAACTTAGTCTTGCTTCAATGAATTGTAACGTGTTATCGGCAAGAGTATTCTTGTCTTGTACAATTGCCTGGTTATATACGTAAAGAAGTTCATTAAGGATGTCTTCACCCTTTTTAGGATCTTCGTCCGTTAGTTTTAGGTTCAAAATGCTGGTCATCTTATTGGATGTACTTACCGTCAATCTTTTACCGATTGATCCTGCAACTGATTTTGGACTAGCAATTGAAAAATAAAGTTTCTCATCACTTGCAGGCACAGCCGTGTTCTTGGTTGGCAGGAACTTCATTTTTCCATAAGGTGTAGATACCCAGTTGTTAAGCGGGTATTCACCACTTTCTAGTTTTACAACGGATTTTGTATTGTCGAACTGGAATGGGATTTTTTCAACAGGCCTGATCGCAGTTCCGGTATCCAATTGAACATAAATAGGAGAGGTAGAATATGCTGAAACACTCTTCAGCGCTTTTTCTTTGTAAACAGGTGCATATAAATGTAATCTATTTATTACCTGGTTCAGCAAGGTAGAAGATTGAATAACCTCGATCTCGTTCTCAATAATCTTTTTGGGGCTTAGCACATCAAGCGATTCCAATGCTTTTGATTCAATAGCTCCCTTTTTTTCATCCTTAATCAATAAGGTAGCAGTGGTTTCATACATGGGAGTAGCAAAACGCATATATAAATAACCTCCTGCTAAACCCAGTATAACAAATACGATAAATAATGGCCAATAAGGCATGAACCTGTAAATTCCCTGGCTGATAATATTTCCTGAGCGTTCTACTTTAATTTTTCTTGTAAATTCCATACACTACATTTTACCTGGTTACACGATCAACGATAATGGCAGCAAACGATAATCCGCTAAGTAAAATCGGTAATAGTTGGTTGGTACGGGTAGAACTGGCAACTCTTGCATTGTTTGGTTCTACATATACTATATCATTCGATTTCAAATAGTAATAAGGCGATTGAAATAATTCGCTTGAGTTTAAATTGATCCTTTTAATGATCTTTTGCCCTTCTTCTTCACGTATCACCATCACGTTGTCTTTTTTGCCAAAAATGGTAATATCACCAGCAAGGCCTAAAGCCTCCAGGAGCGAGATCTTTTCATCAGGAACATTGATAACTGTTGGTCGACTAACCTCACCCAGTACGGTAACCCGATAGTTAAGGAAACGAACAGTAACAATAGGATCAACCAATAATTTTTTGGAAGTAAGTGTCCGGGTAAGTTGTTCGGCTAATTGATTAGAATTTAAACCGGCTGCCTTTACGTTACCAAGGAGTGGGAACTGAATGTTTCCATCAGCTTTTACAAGGTAACCTGTAGTTTGTACTGCAGCGCCGGTAGTAGCTACTCCCGAAGTTGGTGTTACTGTAGTATTAGGTGTATTGAATATAGCTGTTGCCTCAGGATTTAAACTGCTAACATTTATACTAAGGAGATCGTTGTTTCGTATGATTGATTGAGGAACAGTGATGGTAGAAGCAATGGAGGCGTCTTTCTGCTCGTTGAAATACACAGTCTTCCTTGAATTACTGCATGAAGCGAGTAAGCCAATAGATAAGGGTATTAAGATTGATCCAAAATAAGAAGCCATATATGAGCTGTTATAGTATTATTCGTCTTCACCATGCACTTCACAGATAGATATACACTATCTATACAACAAGGTGTTTATGGCTGCAACAGTTGATGGATTCTAAAGAATATCTGGATACTAATATTCCTTAATATTCATGCCGAAACATTTTAGGACTTTTTACAAGATGTCCCTCCATGATTGTTTATATAAAAATTGATAATAATAGGATGGAGCCTAAACAACTGTAGATTGTGAATGGGGAAGTTGCTGGACAAGAAGAAGCTCCTCTTGAGCTGTTTAGTACAATTATTCAGGCTTTAAGCCTCAATTAATTAACCGATCGCCCAATGTATAACCTGAGGCAATTGCCATTTTGTTCTACACTCAAGCCTGTAGAAACTGATTTACTGATTTCTCGTCCGGCTATTGTATAACCATTTTCCTGGAGTATATGTGCAATGGCAAAATCGTCATTGATTTCACTATCTGCCGATTGAATAATTTGAACACAATTGGCACCAGGTTCTGCCTGTAATAAAGAAATTATTGTAGCTACTTCTGTATCGTTCAATGGTCGCGTTGAAACATTAGGAGTACTTTTTGAATGAGCTGGCTTTTCTTGTTCGACTTGATTTATAGATGCTTTTTCTTCGGCAATTTCCTGTTCTTCAGGTACAGCTATTGGTTCAACTTTTTGTACCTCGGCAACTGGTGATTCTTCTTCCTTGGCTTTCGGCAGGCTTACTTTAGCCACTGCATTTTGAGGTTCAGATGAAAGAACAAAGGGTACATCATTTTCATGTAAAACACTGCTATTCATCGTATTGAAGAATAAAAGTGTACCTACCAATATGACCCCAAAACCTGCTCCCATCCAGGCTTTTTTCCTCCGGCTATAAGATGCTGAATGTTTGTGGTATCGCGGCGATCTTGTGGCAACCTGGTTAAGATGTTGTTGCCTTAGCAATTCGTATGCATCGGCATAATTAGCCAATTTATAATCGTATTCCGCACGCTCTTCTTCATTTGCCAACACCTGCCTCGCCTCATTGATTTCCTTGAACCAGGAAGCAAAAAATTCATCACCAGGGTTCCTGTCGGGGTGAAACTTTTGAGCTAGTTTTTTGTAAGCTTCATTGATTGTTTGAAGACTGGCGTTAGCGGGAATGCCAAGGACGTTGTAATAATTCTTCATATGGGCTTTATAAAGTATAAATGAGGTAGAGCGCGGTAATCAGAGGATAAAGGAAATAGGCTCTGTTCTCAAAACAAGCCTGAAGACATATAGTTTATGCAGAACAGTAGAGGTTACTATGCAAAAAAAATGCCTCACCTGTTGCAGGTGAGGCATCTATTCATTATCAAGGTATTATTAGCGGGAAATTAGTATCCTGCTGCTTTTTACTTCTTTACTATTAGTTAGCTTAACTATATACACTCCAGGTGCCAGGCCTGCTGCCTGTAATTCAATAGTTTTTGCCACATTAGCTTCGCCCATACCTGAAAACAAGTTTCTTAGAACCCGGCCCTGCATATCTACAAGGTCAACAGAAGTCATTCCTGCTTGTGATACAGTAAAAGTAACCTTGCTGGTATGAACTACTGGATTAGGGACTACTTGTATGCTTGCGCCAGCCAATTTATTTATGGGTGTTTCTACTGCCATTCTTGCCCCAAAAAATATGCTGTTGCTAACTTCCTGTTTGTGTGCAAAAGGAGATAGCCTGCTTCCGGGTATTGGCATCTCCCGGTTGCCTGATGGAAGTTCCCAACCAACAGCGAGGTGATCCCCACCGCCACCTTCTTTTTGTATAGCCTCTATGTAGTAGCTTTTGCTGGCTTCTAAATAGATAAGAGCAGATTTTTGTGTGGCATACTTGTGCCATTCTCTTGGTCCGGTCCAGCTTAGGCTGAATGCTATCTTTCGTGCATTTGCAGGATTCATGTCGTTGCTTATCCTCAGCTCTGTTGCGTCGTCGCCGGAAATCCAAAATGTGTAATACCCATCTTGCGGAGCACATATATACCCCCTGATGCGCGAAGCGTAATTATCAGCTACATCCACAGGACCTTCAAAACTATTAATCAAACTGGAGCTGTGCGGAGTGCCAGACCAGTTGTTTTGCCACAAGTTATTTCCCCCTACTTGCTGCCAATATTCTCTAAGGATAAAACCGGTGGCTGCACATTGGTTAGCACCATGTACTACAAGGTTTCGACTGACAGCTGGTGCTGGAAGGAAATCAGAATTTCCAGCTTGTGTAGCTTCTATTACCACAGTTCCAGCGCCAATCACAGTTAAAGTATTTCCAGTAATGGTTGCCGGGCCAGAAATTACTTTGAATGAAACAGGCAATCCTGACGTAGAGGTAGCAGTTAACTGAAAAGGCGCTGTTCCAACAGTTACATCGGCCAGTGGCGCAAAATGAATAGATTGATCTGCAGCTACGGCTACTTTTTCAAAGGGAGAAAGACGGCTTCCGGCTATAGGTGCTTCAAATACTCCATTAGGTAATTGCCAGGCTACAGATAAATGATCTCCACCATTTCCTTCTTTATGAATGGCCTCTATATAATATTTCGTTCCGGCCTCTAATCTTATTAGCGCTGACTTCTGCGATGTAAACCTGTTCCATTCTCTTTCGCCTGTCCAGCTAAGGCTATAGGCTATTCTTCTTTTGTTAGCTGGATTAGCGTCTGTACTTACATATAATTCGGTAGCATCATCGCCTGCTATCCAAAATGTATAGTTACCCGAAACCGGAGGGCAGATATATCCACGTATGCGGGAAGCATAACTTTCTGCTGCATTGGTAGGGCCTTCAAATTGGCTTAGCTGGCTGCTACTGTGCGGGTTGTTGTTCCAATTGTTATCACTTATGTTGTTGCCAGCTACGTTGTTCCAAACTTCGCGCAAGATGCTGCCTGTAGCGCCGCAGGTACTTGCAGCGGTTGCTGTAAAAGTCCTGGATACTACTGGCGCCGGATTGAAGCTTGCATTTCCAGCCTGTGACGCTTCTATAACAATATTTCCGCCTCCCGTAACTGTACATTGATTATTGCTGATGGTCGCATTGCCGGATACAACGCGGAAACTTACCGGTAATCCAGATGTTGCCGTCGCCACCAATGCAAAAGGAGCAGCTCCAACAGTGACGTCAGCAATAGGAGAAAAATCAATGGTTTGATCAGCTGCCACGGATGTGGATGCTTGAAAGGGAGAAAGGCGGTTGCCGGGTATTGGTGCCTCCATTTCACCGGATGGTAGCTGCCACGCCACAGATACGTGGTCGCCGCCATTTCCTTCTTTGTGCAGTGCTTCTATATAATATTTCTTTCCTGCCTCCAGCCTTATTGGTAATGACTTTTGGGAAGAGAATTTGTTCCACTCTCTGAAGCTTGTCCAGCTGAGGCTGTAAGCAATGCGTACTTTGTTAGCAGGATCATCACTTGTACTGATGTATAATTCAGTAGCGTCGTCACCGGCTATAAAAAAGGTGTAGTTGCCGGTTTGTGGCGGACAAATAAATCCACGGATGCGCGATCCAAAATTTTCTCCAGCGTCTACAGCTGCTTCGAAAGCGGTAAGTGTTTTATTCTTCGTTGGCTGGCTATTCCAGTTTATATTGGCAATGTCATTGCCTGGAATATTTTCCCATAGTTCCTGGAGGATACTACCTGTGGCACTGCATGACGCTGCAGGAGGTGTAGCTGTACCAGTAGAAGTTTTCATCAATACTGCTGAGCTAAATGCAGGTAGCGATATGCTTGCATTGTAGGTTGTATTGGTTGCGTCAACGTATGTACTGCCTAGTGCGAAGTTATTGCCGGCTACCGACGCATTGTATACAAAGCGAACTGAATCCTGCACATTAGCCAGTGTTACATTTGCCTCCACCAATTCAATATTATCCAGATAAACAGGTGTTGGTTGTTCAGGAATGTCAATGCCGATGCTGGCGTTAGATAGACTTTCTGTTGGCGTAAATACAACAGCAATCTCTTTCCGGTTGCTCTTGATCTTTACAAGATGCCTGCTTGTTATGTCATTGTATGGAGACAGGCTTTTACGCAGGTAGACCTCCATCATAGTTGGGTTGTCAGTGCCTTTCAAGCTGAACTTCAGCAAATAGGTTTTATTAGCTGCCACTGCACCCACACCAATTATTACCGTTCCTTTATTATTGTTGACAGCCTGGCTTGAAAAGCTTACCTGCAGAGAGCCTCCATCAAGAGCGCCATTGTTCCATGTGGTAACGCAGTTATTGGCATTGGAATACGCATATAATCCACCAATGTTGCTATTGAAACTTCCATTGGTGAATTGGTTGTTGCCAGTGACATGGTTGATTGAAAATTTCGCAAATTCTTTTGGAGAAACAACCGACTGCAGATCCTTTCCATGCATCGACTTCCAACCATCAAGATCAACTTGTTGGAAGATATAGCTGCCGTTCACTTTCTTCAAAGTATTAATGACAGCATTGTTGTCTATAGGCCTGCAATAGTAGTTGTTGTTAAACGTTCCGAAGTTGGCGAGGTCATCGTTCCTGCTCTTATATTCTGCTACCGGCTGATCTGCCAATAAAGAGAAAAGAATATTATTAGTGACTACATTATTTCTTACCGGGCTGTTAGGTGCTATATCATCATGCTCCATTTCCAGTTGCACTCTATTATTGTAAACCGTATTATTTACAATAGAAAGGTCCCGTGCATTGTGCACATAAATACCAAAGCCTCCACAGCTGCTTACGCTATTGCCATCAATATTTACATGCGAAGCATTATCATCTATATAAATTCCGTGCGCATATTTTTTACCCGGATCTGGTGTTCCTTCACTTGCACCAATACCATTCAGAATAATGTTCTTCTTTATGGTTCTATTGTAATTTGAAGGAGCATTACTACCGTTGTTCCAGGTATATATGGCACCACCATCGTCTTTTACAAAAGCAAAATTGCTGATGGTGTTATTCGCTATGTTTATATCATTTCCATTGAAAGTAATGGGAATATAACCGGTGCTATCAATCTTATTTAACTCCACTGTATTGTTGCTTCCGTTCAACATTACTGCTTCATACGAACCTGAGTCGCCATCACCCATTCCCGTAAACACACCTGTATTGGTAATGATATTATTTTTTAAAATGTTATTGCTGCCACTGATACCATTGAAGGCAATATTGTTACTATGATTGATCGTAGAATTTTCAACAACAATATGATGACTGTTATCTGCAGTGATAGCATTGGTGCCATTGTAAAGCAGGTCACAGTTTTTTATTTGCACATGCTGTGCATTTTTTACAAAAAAAGTATGCTTGGTGCTTCCGGTGAATGCAATGTTGTCGAACACGATGTAGGAATGGTTTTGAACCTGCACTATTACATCCAGCGTACTCGCATGAACACTTCTTAAATTGCTATTGGCGTTGGCTGTGTATATGCCAATTTTCCGGGTAGAGGCATTGTAATACCATTCACCTTCCTGGTCAAGTGTTGACGGATGGTTTTGTATAAAATAGCTATATCCATTGTCGGCCCAATAACCAGATTGTGAAGTATAGGTAATGGTGTTGCCTGTGTGAAGTAGTATTTTATTCCTGTCTAAAACCCAGCGATTTTTCCTGATGACAATGTCTCCACCATTGAAATTTTTTCCGAGTAAATGATTATCAACAATAGAAGTGTTTGTAACGGCAGATTGAAAATACAGGTAACCTTTATTGGCTGCTGTGGCATTAGGATACCTGCCAACATGCCTGTTGTATCCATTTAGCAATAGCATATTTACCCGGCTACCTAAAGCGGGATGCGATGCTTCGTATATATTGTTGCCTGCTGCACTCCAGCCGCTAATTGAAGTAAAGCCTGTTATGATTGGCTTATTGCCTGAGCCATAAGCATTGAAAGTAATAGGAGATGAAGCGGTCCCAGATATCGAGATGTTGATCGTTCCATAGAAGGTGTCACCTCTTTTTAAATAAATAACATCTCCGGGTTGAAAGGAACTAAAAGCTGCATTTAGCTTTTCGATTGACTTCCACGGGGTTGCAGGATTTTGTGCTTGAGCTGCCGATCTATTATCATCACCTGCGGAGGTGGAAAAATAATAATTCGCAGCCTGCCCGGTATAACTGAGCAATACCAAACAAAGGATTGATAACTTTTTCATTAGGGGGTTAAGCAGATTAATGATTTTTTGTAGGGGCAAACAATCATCAAATAAAACTTGAAAATATCCAGTTTATTGCACTTCGTGGTTAGGAAAATATTGTCATTCTTCTTGCTTACTAATAGGATCTATAGAACTTTCGCTTGATCAAATTCATACTGCTTTGATTATGAATAGCATCAGCAGGAGCAGGGGTGGGTAATTAAAATTATTTAATGCTATACATTGAGGTAAAGTGGATTGGTATCAGCACAGGCTGCAATTTTTTTTTGTTCAAAGTATTATCAGCTCAACTTCAATCTTGATTAACAAGGGTAGAACTTCTGGCAAACAAAGAGAAATAGATAGCTAAGATTGTGGAGCTTCATCAGGCTGCCAACTAAGGTTAGTGATGATGACGTTTTCACCTTTTACCGCGAAACTGTATTTATTAAAAACCTTTTGGATCACCTCGAAGAATTGTTGAGCGCAACCAGCTTGCAAGCTGTCGTGCAGTTCAATGATGATCATGCGCGTACGGCTAAGCCAATATTCATAATTAGAAGAAAAGATGACTTTTTCGCTCGATTCAATGTCAAGTTTTAAGATGTCAATCTGCTTCAGGTTGTATTTACGCATAAGCATATTGATACTTCCGCCTTTGATATTGCCGGATGGACTTTCTTCTACCACCATACCCCAATTTCCTAATTCGTATTTATCATACACATGAAGGTTGGTGTCTTTGTTCCATAAGCCCATATTTTCCAGGAAAACGTTCTGGTAATTACTAGTATTCAACTTCAACTGGCGAAAGTTTTCTGCGTCAGGTTCTATTGAGATCACTTGCGCATGCGGGAACTGGTTCTTCATTAACACGCTAAACATGCCTATGTTGGCACCACCATCTATAATAACTGCTGGCGCTGCCACATAGTCCAGCTCGTATTCTTTGTATAGGAATGTTTGAAAGAATGCATATTTATCAGTTGATGCTTTCCTTAGACTAATAGGATGCAGAACGCCCGGAACCCGTACGTGATCCATTTTTTCAAGCTTTACCTGCGCGAATATTTTAAATCCGGCTGCTAATCCAAACCTGCTAACCAAACGCATGAGTAGCCCAACTGATTTAATGAGACCTTTTTCATCCACCCGCTGGTGATGGTTTACTTCAGGTGCAGATGACACTAGTTTCTCGTTCGTTAGCTGTTGGGATGTTTTATTCATGGTTAGTTATGGCTTTTAGCAGGACCTCTCTTGCACGGATCAACATCATTCAAACGGAAAATACTGTTTTATAGTGTTGGAAGATCATATGAGGGTTGATTATTGGCATTGATAGTCTTTCATCATCGCTCCCATTCTTTTTGGGGCAATCTATCAGCATGTATGGCTGTGTGCACAGCAATGGAACTCTAAGGGCAAAAATTCCTTGTAGCCTGGATGCTTGCAGACAATTCATGCATCTTGTTGAGATTGATGATGATGTACCATTACGAGGACGCTCTTTGTCCCTTAATAGTTGTAATCTCTAGCAGGTGTCTAATATTAGCAGATTGGCCGTTCATTTGAAACATACGTAATATGCGAAACCTGCTAACCTCATTAATTTTCTTGAACTTTCTTTCGCCTGCTTTTTCCCAGCCAACACAGATACAGGTTTTTGGAGGTGCTGCTAATTACCAGGGCGATCTTCAATACGGAACTGGTCGCTTACCACGCTATACCCTAAAGCAGGCTAGAGCCGTTGCAGGTATAGGTGCAGAATTTGGCCTGACTGCCAGGACTGCTTTACGGGCATCCTTCTCCATAGGTAAAATTGGTGCTGATGATAAGATCAGCGGGCACGACGTAAAAAGAAACCTCAACTTCATAACTACTATATCCGAGGTAATGGTCGGCGGACAATATTACCTGCTCGACCCATCCAAGCGTGTAGTGGCACCTTATGTATTTGCAGGTATAGCGGTATTCAAATTCAATCCCTATACTTACGATACTGTAGGTAACAAGCACTTTCTGAAACCATTGAGTACGGAGGGACAGGGCATTTTGCCTGGAAAGGAGCATTACGCGTTGACACAGTTCGCAATTCCATTTGGTGGCGGCATCAAGGGTTTTATCAGCAACCGTGTTTATGTAGGATTAGAAATAGGCATGAGAAAAACATTTACAGATT
Organism: Aridibaculum aurantiacum; assembly: GCF_017355875.1. NCBI lineage: Bacteria > Pseudomonadati > Bacteroidota > Chitinophagia > Chitinophagales > Chitinophagaceae > Aridibaculum > Aridibaculum aurantiacum. The sequence goes on along the minus strand of NZ_JAFEWC010000001.1, from coordinate 2,512,822 downwards.
ACCTGGACGACGTGAGCAGCGACTATGTGGATGAAAATGTTTTGTTGGCAGCCCGTGGACCGGTGGCAGTAGCACTTGCTTACCGAGGCAATGAGCTGCAAGGCGGGCATACATATCCTGCTGCAGGCGCCAGCCGGGGACGACCTTCACACAAGGATTGGTACTACTTTACCACAGCATTTATTGGGTACAGGTTTGTAAGCGCAAGCAGGTGGAAGAATAGCCTGAAGTGTCCAAAGGTGAATTGAAAAAAAGCAGGAAGCGGTAATATTTGTAAAGCGTGTGGGCAAGAAAAAAGCAGTTACAATTTTACTTGTAACTGCTTTTTTAGTGACCGCGTCAGGATTCAAACCTGAAACCTTCTGATCCGTAGTCAGATGCTCTATTCAGTTGAGCTACGCAGCCATTTCCCGTTCGGGGTTGCAAATATAGGAGGAAATTCTTTTCCTGCTACTCTTCCACAAAAAAAAGTTGTTAACCATCTTTCTGTCATAGTATTTGGTGTGGTGCAACAGGTTAATTTTACAGATAAACTTGCTTGTATGCCACATGAGGCGATCTCGGTTTTTGATATGTTTAAAATTGGTGTTGGTCCTTCCAGTTCTCACACATTAGGGCCATGGCGTGCAGCAATGCGCTTAATACAAACAATACATGAGCAGCACCAGTTGGCAGATGTGGCCGAAGTAAGCGTTCTTCTTTATGGCTCACTTGCTAAAACCGGTAAAGGACACGGTACAGATATAGCTGTCTTGCTTGGCTTGTGCAACGAAGATCCCGTGACCATTGATGTTAATTCAATCAACCCAAAGATTGACAACATAACCAATAGCAAAATCCTTCCTCTTGGCGGAGAGCACAACATCAATTTTGATCCTGCTACACACGTGCAGTTTCTTTTTAGCGAAACACTGCCTTTTCATCCCAATGGACTTACTTTTTTGGTGACCATGAAAAATGGCGAACAATGGGGTGAAACTTTTTATTCTATCGGTGGAGGTTTTGTTGTTAAAGAAGGAGAGGAGCCCTCATCTAAAGACACTATTGATCTGCCTTTTCCCATAAATACTGCTGATGATTTGCTGCACTGGTGCAGGAAAACGGGGCTGTCTGTATCTGAGGTAGTATTGGAGAATGAAGCAGCATGGAGAACAGATGTAGAGACCAAAGAAGGTGTGCTACGCATCTGGCAAACCATGAAAGACTGCATCTACCGCGGATGTCATACCAAAGGAATTTTACCCGGTGGTCTTTCTGTAAAACGTAGAGCTTTTGACCTCAACAAGCGATTGATTGGTAGCAGGCAATACAGCGACTACAATAGCTGGGTTGAAGCTATAAAACAAGGTGGCCAGAACTTCCAATACATTCTTGATTGGGTGAGTTGCTTTGCGCTTGCCGTAAATGAAGAAAATGCTGCTTTTGGGCGAGTTGTAACAGCACCTACCAATGGAGCCGCCGGCGTTATACCTGCTGTTCTCCAGTATTATATCACTTTCCTGGAGGGTAATGAAGAAGATAAGATCATCCGTTTCCTGGTGACAGCCTCGGAAATAGGAAGCATATTCAAAAAAGGAGCTACCATAAGCGCTGCCATGGGTGGTTGCCAGGCGGAAATAGGTGTATCCTCAGCGATGGCTGCTGGAGGGCTTACAGAGGCAATGGGAGGAACACAGCAACAGGTGCTTATGGCTAGTGAAATCGCGATGGAGCATCATCTAGGCATGACCTGCGATCCTATAGGCGGCTTGGTGCAAATTCCTTGTATAGAAAGAAATACGATGGGCGCTATAAAAGCCATAACAGCTTCGCAGCTGGCACTGCAGAGCACACCTGATTTTGCTAAAGTTTCGTTGGATAAGGTGATAGCCACCATGTGGAATACTGCACTTGATATGAACAGCAAATACAAGGAAACCTCTGATGGCGGACTGGCTGTTCAACTGCCTATCAGTTTAAGTGAGTGCTAAAGAAGAATTATAGTTCTCTGTTCCTTGTTTCTGGTTCCTTGTTACTGATGTATGGATACTGGTAAATTGGGTTTAGCTTCTTACTTGTAGAATTTAAAGGATGATGATGTTGTATTGATGGGTTCTTTAAATTTCTGCATGTGCTTTTGTTTGTTCTATATTATGTATACATTTAATATAGTTCTTCTTCTTTCTTCACACTTCAAATTATTGCTATGCCTAAGTATGTAATTGAAAGAGAGATTCCTGGTGCAGGTGATCTTACAAATGATCAGCTGAAAGGAATATCCAAAACTTCCTGTAATGTGCTGAACGAGCTTGGCCCTGAAATAAGGTGGGAGCAAAGCTATGTTACCGGGAATAAGATCTATTGTATTTACAACGCACCAAACGAGGAAATGATCCTGGAGCATGCCCGGCAGGGTGGATTTCCAGCTAATAGTATTCATGAAGTAGCTAATGTGATTTCGCCTGCTACTGCTGAACTGGCTTAAAAGGTTTGTTTTTGGGGATTTAAAGAAGTGCTATGGCTTAGTTGTCATAGCATTTTTTTTACCGCCTTCTGTGTAAGCAGGTGAGTACATGCACCTTTTCGGCTGAAAAGAGTTATCAAAGGTAAAAGAGTGCGACGCAACGATGTTGCCAGGTGATATGCCGCTGGTACCCACAAAAAAAGCCTGCACCAGGTGCAGGCTTTATATAGAAAATCTTTTTGATTAAAACCTTTCTAAGCCGCTGAAGAAGAAGTTTCCTTCAATAGCAGCGTTCTCATCGCTATCACTTCCGTGAACAGCATTTTCTCCTACTGACGAAGCAAAGTTTTTACGGATGGTACCTTCTTCTGCCTGGGCAGGATTGGTAGCGCCAATAAGTGTGCGGAAATCAGCTACTGCGTTTTCTTTCTCAAGAATGGCAGCTACTATTGGTCCGCTGCTCATAAACTGCACCAGCTCTCTGTAAAAAGGACGCTCTTTGTGAACTGCATAAAATTCACCCGCTTGCTCCTGGGTTAGCTTTGTCCATTTCATTGCCTTTATAGAAAAGCCTGCTTTTATGATCTGGTCTAAAATAGCACCTGTATGACCTTTAGAGGTAGCATCAGGCTTGATCATAGTGAAAGTTCTGTTACTCATACCATTGATTGTTTGGGCGGCAAAAGTAGGATAAGCAGGCTACTAAGCAAGCAAATTTGTTGTGGCTGGAAAATTCTTTTGCGTGTGTAGTGCAAATACAGGATTTTTGCCGCCTTCGTATGCAACCTGTTCAAGAATTTTATCCGCAACTTCTGTCTCCTAAGAAAGTTGTTATAACCACGCACCAAAAGCCTGATGGTGATGCAATGGGTTCTTCTTTAGGGCTTTACCATTTGCTTATCCAGCTGGGACATACCGTAACAGTAATCTCGCCTACCAACTGGGCTCAGTTTCTACAGTGGATGCCGGGAACGGAGCATGTTGTAGATTTTGAATCCTACCGGGAAGTTGCGCTTGAAAAAATAGCAGAAGCTGATCTATTGTTCTGTCTTGACTTCAACGTGCTGCACAGAACCAAGCACCTGGAGCCGCACCTGGAGCAAATGAAAGCAACCAAGATTCTGATCGATCATCACCAGCAGCCACAGGAAGCCGCTTTCCATTTTGGCATCAGCGATACCACCAAAAGCAGTACCTGCGAAATGGTGTACGACTTCATTGTAGATAGCGGTCATGCTGATAAGATAAATCATGATGTAGCATCGTGCCTGTATACAGGTGTAATGACCGATACAGGTTCTTTTCGTTTTCCCGCTGCCTCTGCCAATGTTCATCGGATGGTGGCGCATCTAAAAGATTTGGGCCTGAACCATACCGTTATCCACGAAAATATCTATGATAGTTTCCTGGAAAACAGGCTGCGTTTTACAGGTCATGTGCTGCTAAACAGGCTGGAGGTAATGTATGAATACAATACAGCAGTTATGTCTATTTCTAAGGGAGACCTGTTACGTTTTCATATAAAAACAGGTGATACCGAAGGATTGGTTAACCAACTGCTGAGCATCCAGGGTATCAAGTTTGGTGCACTGGTTATTGACCGCGACGAAGAACGCAAATGGAGCTTTAGAAGCAAAGGCGACTTTGACGTAAATACTTTTGCCCGCATGCACTTCGAAGGTGGTGGTCACTTCAACGCTGCCGGTGGCAGAAGTAGTGACACATTGGAGAATACAGTTAAGAAATTTAAGGTGGTGATAAAACAATACCACGATCAATTACAATAAACATGAAGAAAATTCTTGCATTTGCAGCACTTGCCATTGCCATGGCTTCGTGCAACACCAGTTATGAAAAAACAGAGACTGGTTTGGCTTATAAGATCATCAAAGATGGTAAAGGCGAAAAGCTGAAGCATGGCCAGATCATCAAGATCAATGGTATGGTGAAGATCTCTCCAAAAGACTCTACACTATTCACTACTTATGGCAGCATGCCTGTGTACCTAAAAATAGATACCACTCAAAAGAAGTCGCACGACTTTAACGAAGTGCTGAAGTTTGCTTCAGTAGGTGATAGTTTGGTAACAGTAGCTCAAGTAGATACGCTGGTGAAACTTGGATTGGCTCAATACAATGATGTACTGAAGAAGGGCCAGCAGATGACAACTACTCTGCGCATTTTAAAAGTGATTGCAAATGAGCAAGAGCAAGTGGCTGACCAGCAGAAAGAAATGGAAAGTTTTAAGCAGCGTGAGATAGCTCAACTAGAAGCTTACCTGAAGAAGAATAACATTAAAGCTGAAAGAACTGAGAATGGTGTTTTTGTAGAGATCAAAGAAAAAGGCCAGGGCGCTACAGCTACAGCCGGCAATGAAATAAGTGTAAACTACACTGGTTCGTTAGTGGAGAATGGAAAGAAGTTCGACTCAAATGTTGATACAACTTTTGGTCATACAGATCCAATCAAGTTTGTGCTTGGCCAGGGCCGTGTTATCCGTGGATGGGAAGAAGGACTACAGAAATTTGCTAAGGGTGGAAAAGGTACTTTGTACATCCCATCTTTATTGGCTTATGGCCCTCCCGGCCAGGCTCCTGAAATTCCTCCATATGCAGCATTGAAGTTTGAGGTAGAGGTACTTGATATCAATACCAATCCTGCACCTCAGCAGCAAGATCCAAACCAGATGAGCATGGAAGATCTGCAGCGTTTGATGCAACAACAACAGCAACAGCAGCAACAACAACAAGGACAGAGAGGGAACTAATTGTTTTCCCAGTTATAAAGACAGCCACAGCATTAGTTGTGGCTGTTTTTTTTGAGAGAATATGTGAACGCATAGGGACATAGGATCAGTAGGGCGCATAGAGGAGGGCTTGATTGTTTCGTTTTCAGTTTAGCTTCTATAAGTTTGAGGTATTCATTAAACCATTCATCCTGCATCATTATACGAACAGCCACAGCATTAGTTGTGGCTGTTTTGCTTTTGAGAGAGTCTGTGAACACATAGGGAAATAGGATCAGTAGGGCGCATAGAAGGACTAGCTGCTAACAGCATTCTATTTTTGATATGCTTCTATAAGTTTTATCGCTTCTGCCGCTTCTTTCACATCGTGCACACGAAGGATGCTGGCGCCATTTAGCAAAGCAATTGTGTTTAATACTGTTGTTCCATTTAGGGCTTCTTCTGCAGTAGTACTTAATGTTTTATAGATGGTTCCTTTTCGTGACAGTCCGGCCAGTATGGGTTTTTTCAGTACTTCGAAAACCTTGAGCTGCTTTAGCAACGTAAAGTTGTGCGCAATCGTTTTTCCAAACCCAAACCCGAGATCGATGATGATGTCTTTGATCCCTGCCAGCCTGCATTCTTCTGCTTTGCCCATTAGGTAATCCATAACTTCTAGTGTCACGTTTTCATAAATAGGATTTTGCTGCATCGTTTGTGGTGTACCCTGCATATGCATAATAATGTAAGGAACATTCAAGTTTGCCACCGTGTCTACCATTGTGCTGTCGAGGCTGCCACTGCTAATGTCGTTCACAATGCATGCACCTGCTTCTGCTGCTTGTTTTGCTACGGCAGCATAAAAAGTATCTATTGAAATAAAAGCCTGTGGTAGTGCTTTTGAGACTGCTTCAATAGCCGGTAATACTCTTGCTGCTTCTTCACTAGCTGGTAAATATTCTGCGCCGGGACGTGTGCTCTGGCCACCAATATCTATAATGGTAGCACCGTCAGCCAGCATTTGTTCCGCCTTTTGTACAACGGTCTCTTCGTGCTGATGCCTGCTGCCACTGTAAAAAGAATCGGGAGTAACATTTAAAATACCCATGACAATAGGTTGATCTATGGTCAACAGCCTGCCGTTACAATTGAGCGTGTACATTGATGCCTTTCATTTATTTTTGGTGCTGCCGGCAAGATACTTTGAAAAACCAGTTTCAGGTCTCTTGTTCCTGGTTTGTAAGGCTTATGTCCGACTATTGTAACCGAGGGAAATAACACATCAGTAAAATGAAATTATTAGTAAACATCAGCAGGATATTAGTAGGCGTATTATTCATTTTTTCGGGATTGGTAAAGGCAAACGATCCACTTGGTTTAAGCTATAAGATGCAGGAATTTTTCGAGGTGTGGGGGCTGCATGGCTTAAATGACTATACGCTCATGTTATCGGTGCTGATGAATGGATTTGAGATAGTAGCCGGTGTAGCTGTATTGCTTGGGTGGCGTATGCGGCTGTTTAGCTGGCTGCTGCTTATTCTCATTATCTTTTTCACTTTTCTTACCGGTTATGCATTGTTTTCGGGTAAAATAAAAACCTGTGGTTGCTTCGGCGATTGCCTGCCACTTTCGCCCACTCAATCATTTTGGAAAGACATTTTCCTGTTGGTGCTCATAGTGATCATCCTTGTAAAACACCAGCTGGTAAAGCCGGTACTGCCTGCTATCACAAATAATTTTCTAATATTTCTTTCAATAGCTTTTTGCATTGTAGGGCAATGGTATGTGCTAACATATTTACCTGTTGTGGATTGCCTGCCTTATAAGATCGGCAACAACTTGCAGGAACAAATGAAAACGCCGGAAGGTGCATTGCCAGATAGCTTTGCCATTAGTTTTAAATACAGGAAAGACGGCAAAGATTTGGTCTTCGACATGAACAACTTTCCGGAGGATTTTGACGAAGAGAAGTACGAGTATGTAGACAGGATACAAAAGCTGGTAAGACCGGCAACGGGCCAGGCTGCCATTGCAGATTTTGTTTTACGAAATACACAAGGTGGTGATATAACAGATTCTATTCTTAACCAGCAAGGACAGTATATAATGTTGTTTGTAAAAGACGCTGGTACTGCCGGTAAAAATTGGATAGAACATGCCAGTGTGGTAGCAAAAGCGGCTGCGGCTAAAGGCATTCCTATGTATATAGTTACGGCTACGGTAACACAGGTGCAGTCGCAGTTGTACAATGTTGACAACATCCACATCGTCATGGGCGATGCCACCATCATCAAAACAGCAGCGCGTGTTAACCCAACCTATTTTGTAATGGACGGAGCATTTGTGAAAGGAAAATTTGCGAATTCTAATTATGAGAAGGTAGTGGAGATGCTGAAGTGAATTTTAGGTATGAAGTATGAGGTATCAGGTATGAGATGTGGTGTAACTGTTTAGTTAGTTAACCACTACCTCCTTGATTACTTTATCTCCCAGTGCTTCATTCACTCTTTCAATGATCTCTTTCTTTTGGTAAATGAGTTCGTTGCGGAGCGGACCTACATTAGTGCGTATGAATAGTGTGCCGTTCACAATTTGTATCTTATCTGTGTAGCGTGCAATGGTTTTTCCCATAAGTTTTTCCCATAGCGCTTCTATTTGCAGCGCTTGTATGCGCGGCTTCATCCTGCTCTTTTCCAGGAAAACTCTTAGTGCTTCACCAATAGACATTTCAGACATACAGCTAAGGTACAACCACCTGGTGTAGTTAAGGAAGTTGTGGAAAAGTAGCATTTGATACGGAGAGTGAAAAGTGATGAGTGAAACCAGAAACAAGAAACCAGAAACAATAAACCAGAAACAAGAAACCAACAACCAGTTTACTCCAACCCAATCAACTGGAAAGGCACCTGTAGTTGTTGTAGCGCCAGCTGCAGTCTTTCGCGGTGGGTATCGGTAATGAATACTTGTCCGTCGTTCTCAACGCAAACGCGGTAAAGCAGGTTGTTCATACGATCAGCGTCGAGTTTCTCAAATACATCATCCAGCAGCAGGAGCGGAGCGAAGCCTTTTGCATGCTTTAATTCCAGGAATTCCGTAAGCTTCAATGCGAACAGCAGGCTTTTACGTTGTCCCTGCGAGGCAATATTTTTAAAATTCTTTCCATGCATTTCAATCTCTATATCATCTTTATGAATACCCAGCGTAGTGCGTTGCAGCAGCATGTCCTTCTGCCGAAAGATATTCAGCAGGTTGGCAAAATTGTCTTCGTGCAACGGGCTGTAGTAGGTAAAACGGACAGGTTCTGAAACACCAGCGATCTGCTGGTATGCATCAGCAACAGCCGGAAGAAACCGGCTTAGGAATTCCTTTCTTTTGTTATAGATGATGGTGCCCGGTTGCACCAGTTGATCGTTCAGTATCTCCAGCAGTCCTTCATCCAGGTAGCCTTTTTCCGCGGATGATTTAAGCAGGCTATTTCGTTGCTGTAAGATCTTGTTATAGTCTATCAGCCACTGCAGGTAGTTTGGGTCGAGCTGGCTTAGTAAAGTATCTAAAAATTTGCGTCGTATGTCGCTGTTGCCTATCACCAGCTCTACATCATCAGGGGCAATAATAACAGCCGGGAACTGCCCGATATGGTTGCTGAATTTTTTATAGTCTTCGCCGTTGCGGCTGATCTCTTTCTTATTGTTTTCCCTGACAATGCAAACCACCTTTTCTTGTTGGTCATGCTTTACAAAATTTCCTTCCACCCGTAGTCCCTGCATGCCATGATGCACATTAGCTGATTCTGATTTAGTGAAATAGCTTTTGGTAAAACAGAGGTAATAAATGGCATCGAGCAGGTTGGTTTTGCCCAGGCCGTTATTGCCGTGAATGCCCACTACACGTTCGGAAAAATTGTAAGATGCCGAAAGATAATTTTTGAATTGTATGATAGAAATCTTCTGTAGCCGGAGCATGGATGCAAGATAGAAGAAATGCTGAGTAGATAAGGGCTTCACCTACTTGTATGGCCTAAATAGTAGAAGGCTCTATTACATGTTAAGGACAGCTGCGCAAGTGCTGGCGCGTGCTTAATCATCCATATCTACTTCAATGGGTTTGCTTGCGGTTCTCATCCACTTCTTTGCACCTAGTTTAAAAAGATAACCAGATACTCCTGTACTTGCCCATATCTTGATCACGCTATTGTAAAGCATAGGAGAAAGCTTTTTTACCAGTTTGTATTTCCTTACATCGCTTCGCAGCCGCTTGTAGATCTCACGGTCATAGTTTGTAAAAATGCTTTTGTCAAAGCGATCATGCTCTATTGCTCTTGCTATAAATTCCGCAGCTATTAAACCCGAAATCATGCCTGGTCCTATGCCTTCACCGGTGGTAGGGCAAACAAGCGAAGCAGCATCACCAACTAACAAATAGCCGTCACCATACACATTCCTTTGTTGCGATGCGAAAGGCAATCCCCAACCAATAGGTTTTTCTAAAGGAGTGGCTCCAGCAAAGCGGTGTGCGATGGCCGGATCTTCAGTGATGAGTTGATGAAACAACTTCTTTAGATCAATTGAATTCTTTTTGATAAGATCACTTACAAGGCCACAGCCAACATTAGCCTCGTCGTTAGCTAATGGAAAGATCCACAGGTAAGCCAGTGGCAAAGACTTGGGAAGGTAAACTTCCATCCTGTTCTGTTCATTGAACCCGCTGATGCCTTTCCAATACTGCCTTAGTGCACCTGCATAATGAGCACGATCAATCTTACGCTCCCCCAAACAACGTAGTACTGTAGAATGATCTCCATCGGCACCAACAATCATATCGGCTTTGATGGTAAGTGGCTCATTATTTCGAATAGCTGTAATGATCCATTTGTTGTTCTCTCGTCTTATAGATTTAACTGCAGTTCCTTGCATGAAGTCTGCATAAACAGGATCGAGCTTCGAGACCAGGAAGTTGTCGAAATAAGCACGTTTGCTCACCAAGAAGAATGGCAGCGAACCATCTTGTTTATCAATATCGAAATGCAGCTGTTTCTTCTTTGAAATGATCACGCTTGCTCCCCACGAATTAGTAAAATGGTTGTTCTGTATTATCTCGTTCTGTACAATGTTAGGATCAAGTTGATTCAGTACCCTCATCACCTTTAGATCTATAGCGTCTCCACAAACCTTATCTCGAGGAAAAGATGCGGCATCTACTATTATATGCCTGATATTCTTTTTAGATAAAAACAACGAAGTAGTAGCGCCCGCAGGTCCTGCACCTATGATGCATACTTTGGTTTGGATGGTTGGCTGTAACATGCGTGTATTGCAGGAGATATGTGCGTTGAAGATAAGGTGAGGCAAGTGAATATTCATGTTTCACTTTCCTTATCAGGTGCATTGGATTTTTTTGTTGCATTGGTACTTCTGGACACTCTATGTAAAAAGTTGCTGGTTCCATTTTTTTGCAAGTACTTCATTCACTATGGATCACTCTCACCGATACTTTGTACTTCACAAACCATACAACATGGTATCGCAGTTTGTGAGCTCACATGATGTAGTGTTGCTGGGAGATATAAACTTCAATTTTCCTGCGGGTACACATGCTATTGGAAGATTAGATAATCACTCTGAAGGGTTGTTGTTGCTAACAACAAATAAAGCAATAACCAAAAAGCTTTTCCAGGGAACAGTACCGCATACACGCAAATACCTGGTGCAGGTAATGCATGTTGTGTCGGAAGAAACAGTACAAAACCTGCGAGATGGAGTTAGTATTCAGATTAAGGGAGGTGAGTACTATACAACTATTCCTGCTGAAGTAGAGATTGTGGATGAACCGTACAAGTTCATCCATTCCACCTTCAATGAAACACTGTATGTACAGCGCTCATGGCTGATGATAACAATGGTGGAAGGAAAATACCACCAGGTAAGAAAAATGGTGGCTGCTGTAGGTCATAAATGCTGCCGCCTTATCAGGGTTGCAATTGAAGATATTGAACTAGGTGATTTGCCACCCGGAGGTGTAAGAGAGTTGAATGAAGAAGATTTCTTCAGGCTATTGAAACTGGAAGAGTAGGCGCTGGTTTATTATTTAGTACCATCGCAAGAAAAACTTTTTTGGGATGTAAAACATTGACCAAGACCTTTGCGGCATGACCAATGAAAGACGAGAGAAACTGTTGAGTGTACTTAATAGACGACAAACAAACCTGACTGTAGTTTTAGAAAATGTATTTGATCCGCATAATGTTTCAGCAGTTATGCGTACATGCGATTCGGTTGGAATACAGGACATATTTATTCTTAACAACAAGATCCCTCCTCATAGAACCTGGGGATTTAGAAGCAGTAGTACTGCCAGTAAATGGCTGACCATTCACCAGTACACGGATGCGCAGGAATGTATGGATGAATTGAGGAAGCGCTATGACAAAATCTTAACAACCCACCTCGGCAGCGATTCCGTAAGTTTATATGATATAGATTTTACATGTAGTGTAGCACTTGTTTTTGGAAATGAAAAGCATGGTGTAAGTGAAGAGATAAGGGCGATGGCTGATGGTAATTTTGTTATTCCGCAAGTTGGTATCATTCAAAGCCTGAACATTTCTGTTGCGTGTGCAGTTTCTATATACGAGGCTTACAGGCAAAAAACATTAGCAGGTCATTACCAGCAGGCGTCACTGCCACAGGAAGTACTTAATAGTTTATATACTGAATGGGGCTTCAAAGAAGAGGACATTCCTGCAAGCGAAGCTTAAAAAAACATTTTATGAGAGCAACATTATTGGCAATTGGGTTGTTTGTAACTGTAGCACTAAGTGCTCAAAAAACAGATGCAGCAAAAACAAGTATTCAAAAAGTATCTGTAAAGGAGCTACGAACAATCATGGATACCACGTCAGGTCCGCTGATCGTAAACTTTTGGGCTTCGTGGTGTGGCCCTTGTATACGAGAGATACCCTGGTTTGAAGAAGGCGTTGCAAAATCAAAAGTTCCAGTAAAACTGCTGCTGGTAAGTTTAGATTTTCCTGAGGCTTATCCTAAACAACTCACCACTTTTGTTCAGAACAAGAAGTACAAGAGCGAGGTCGTTTTTCTGAACGAGACCAATGCAGATTATTTCATTCCTTTAATAGATCCTAAATGGACAGGTGCAATTCCTGCATCTATATTTATCAATAACAGCAAAAAATATTACCAGCTTTTCAATCACCAGATACCAGAACCAAGATTTGAATTGGAGCTGGAAAAGTTGGTGAAGTAAGCGGTTAATTTTTATAGGTCACCCTTGTTATTGTCGGATAGCTACTACAAGTATAACTATACGGTAAATAAGTTGGCAGGTCCATTGATCTTACCTGCGGCTCTGTAAAGGCTAATGTTTTCAACGAAAAATTTGATCCGTTGTACCCTGCTATTGAATGATTGTTTTCCATAGTTATGTGGCTTTACCTTTTAACTCCCAATGATCTTTAATTATATTTCCTTCGCTATCCGATTTTAATCGACGTGCATATCTTTCACCTTTTACTACTCCCTGGTCGTTTCTTTTACCAATAAAAAGTAGAATAGGGTTTCCTTCGTCATCTGTTTTAAATGAGATATCGTTGTTTCGAAACCTCATGTCAACCATTGTTGATGGTTCATATTTCTTCTGCAATTTCTTCTCAAGTTCTGGTCCCAGTGTCCTGCTCATTGCTCAATCTTTTATTCTGGTTTCTTCCAGGAATTTACTGAATGAAATAACCTTGATTGTGTATGAACACCAATGATGCGGTCATTTCTTACATTCTCGCCTTTCTTCTCTTGTTCCACTTTAATTACTCCAATTATCCTGCACTTTACGATGCAGCCTGGAAAAGTAGGAGCATCTGTAAGCACCATGATATCAAGTGGGTCACCATCTTCAGCAAGCGTGAATGGTACAAAGCCAAAATCAAATGGAAAAACAAGCCCGGCTGGCAAAGATCTTTTCAATTGAAATCCACCTGTTTCATGATCGTAAACATACTTGTTCCTGCTGTTCTTTGGTGTTTCAATTACAGCTTGTATTTCATCTGTACCAGCTGTATACGGACCAGGTAATTTCATATAATAAATCTTTCAAAAGTCGTACCTGTAGCGGGTTACAGCTGTTTCATCTCCTTACTATGAGGTGATAGTTCTACATTGAAGAACAAGTTCATTACAGCTGTAACGTCTTGGGAAATCGTAACCAACAAAAAAGGAGAACCATTTGGTTCTCCTTTATATAAACTTCAAATTCTTTCTTTATCCTTTTGTTCTTTTGATGGTACAACCAACAGATCTTGTTTCTTTCAGCGAAACATCGTGGCCTGCACGTACTTCTTCCATAGCTAGTTTAGCATGCTTACGTTGCGCTTTATCAGCTAAATGATTATCATCGATAGCGCCATGATAAACCAGTTTGCCAGTGGCATCAAACAAGAATAATTCAGGAGTACGAGTAGCGCCAAAAGCATTTGCCAGTTTGCTCTTTTCATCTACCACATAAGGTACATTTTTATAACCCTGGTTGTTTGCATAAGCCATCATCGCTTCGTACGAATCTTCATCAGAACGCATGCCTTCATTACTGTTGATGATGATAACGCCAAATCCTTTTTCTTTTGCTTCTTTGATTGTCTCCCTCGTTCTTTCCTGGTAACGTACCACATACGGACACGTGTTGCAACTAAACATTACTAACACACCAGCTTTGCCTGCTACATCTCTTATCGAGTAATGTTTACCATCTGTGGCTTTCATCTTTGTAGTTGCCATCGGGATAGTAGTGCCTATTGCTATGGGCTGAATATTTTCTTGTGCAACTACACTTGTCGCCATTAAGGCAATACAAGCAGATAAGATCAAGTTTTTCATTTTTATCAATTTTGTTTTGTCAATTTAGGTAATACTTCTTTCTCAATCAAACCACTCAACTCTTTTTGTTTCCGTTCCTCCGCTTCGGCTTTCAGGTAGGTTATGCTTACGTTCAGTTCAAAGCCTATAAGCAGGATGAGAGAGTTCAAATAGATCAACAACATTAAGATCATTACGGTTCCTATTGAGCCATAAACTTTGTTATAGTTTCCAAAGTTGTTCACCCAAAATGAAAATGCAGTGGTGGTAACAATGGTCAAAAAAGTAGCAAGGATAGCTCCGGGTGAAAATGTTCTCCATCGTTTGGTAACTGAAGGAGCGTATTTGTAGATGAAAGCGATGCCGTAGAAAAATAATGACAAGGTGATCAACCATCTTAGTACCAACACTAACAAGATTTGCGAGCCTGAAAGATTTAGCCATTGAACGATCTTCTCGAAGACTATTCCCTGGCCAATAAGGAGCAATACCATTCCTACCACCATTCCCATCAGGATCACAGTAAGCTTCATTGCCTTCCATCTTTCCCTGATAAATCCAAGTTCTTGCTTGTGATAAAAGATAGATTTATCGAACGTGTTTATAATTCCAAGCACAGCGTTGGATGAATAAAATATCATTAGGATGAAGCCAAAAGACAGCAGCCCGGTACGCGGCGTGTTTAGAAAATCCTCAAGGAAATTATTTACAAAAATGTAAGTACTCTGGTTGGGAGTAAGGTCACGCGTTAGGCGTAATATTTCTGATGTGATGGTTGCAGATAAGGGTAGATACGGAATAAGGGTGAATAGAGCAATACAGGCAGCAGGAATGGCCATTATGAAGTTGAATGATATAGCTGAAGCTCTTTCATTCAATCCAACCTTGTTGATCTGTTTCCAGAAGAATAAACCAACATCGTAAAGTGGGACACCTTGGAAGCCTGGCAAAACAAGCTGTTTGCTTTTATGCGCAATAAAAGCTACAGGTTTTGACTTTAATAATATCTTCTCTATTCGCTTCACAGGCCGCTGTTTGCTTTCTGACGTTTTGCTATCAATTCATCAAGTGCCCGTTGGTATTCTTTCGCATATTTCAGGTGGTCAGCATAATTGGTGGTGAAAGTATGGTAGCCGGAAAAATCACTTTTCGCTACAAAGAACAAGTAGTTGGTGCGAGGTGCATCCAATACAGCATCTATTGTAGTGGAAGATGGAGTACAAATTGGTCCGGGAGGCAATCCCTGGTTCCTGTAGGTATTGTACGGCGACTCTACCTGCAGGTGCTTTTCGTAAATACGCTTCAGGCTAAAATCCTGTAGTGCGAACTTGATGGTAGGATCTGCTCCAAGTGGCATGCCTTGCTGCATGCGGTTGATGTAAACACTGGCTACATTCCCTTTTTCGTCATGCTTATTGGTTTCTTCTTCTACTATGGATGCGATTATATAAACCTGCTTTGGTGTAAGCCCTAGTTGTTCTGCTTTCTCTTGCCTGTTCTTCTTGCTCCAAAAGGTTTCCTGCTCTTTCTTTAACCGTTGGAAGATCTTATTGGTTGGCGTGGTCCATTGTATTGAATAGGTATTTGGAATAACTACGGTCATCACCGTGTGCTCGTCTACATTAAGCTTTGCAAGACTATCCGGATTATTCATATAGCTGATAACATCTACTGAATCAATTTCAAAGTTCTTACCTATGATGCGCGCCAGGTCTTGTTTTGTCCTGATCTTATTGATAACGAGGTTTACGGGCGATTGGCGATTGTTGCGTAATGTTCTTGCAATATTCAGCAGGCTTTCGCCTTTTTTGATCTCGTACCTTCCTGGCTTTACTTTTTCCCATACATCCATCTGGTTTGCGATCACTTCGAATATACCGGGGTTCTTCACCAGGTTGCTGTCCCTGATGGTTGCCATAACAGATGCTTTGTCTGCCTTGCCTGTGTTTATGTACAGGTATTTTTTCTTTTGCGTGAATGAAGTAGCAGAACCAACAACAAGCCAACCTATTATAGCTGCAGCTACTAATGCTAATGCTACCAGTGAGAGTATTATCTTCTTCATAATAATGAGGCTGAAAATAAACAAAAACCCTGTCTAAAATTTAGACAGGGTTGAATATTATATAGATGTTTTGATCTACTACTGAGGCTGCTGCTGTGCAGGCGCTGGCTGAGCCGGAGCTTGTTGCGCAGGTGCAGGTGCTGGTTGTGCAGGAGTTTGCTGTGCTGGTGCAGCTCCTTGTGATGTATTGATCTTATTTAAGATGTTGTTATTGTTGCTGCTGCTTCCAGACATGAAGAAAGAAGAGAACAGGCACAAAAGAGCAATAACGATAGCGAAGATCCATGTACCTTTTTCCAGTACATCGTTGGTTTGTTTTACACCCATGAACTGGTTGTTGATACCAGCGATGTTTCCAGCAAGACCACCGCCTTTAGGATTTTGAACCAGTATGATGAAACCAAGAATGAAGCACGATAATACGATCAGGATAAGGAACAGTAGGGTCATTTCAGCTTGCTTTTAGATTTTTTATTTTGTCGGCAAAGTAAGCGCTTTTGTGGGGATTCAAAAAACTTAATTTGGTATATAATTGAATGGCTTTTTCATGCTTTCCCTGCTTTTCCAGAACCTGTGCCATAGCCTCTGTAACTACTTCACGCACAGTGTTTGATGTGTCTGCATCTTGCTGTACTTCGGCATCAGCAGGTTCTCCTTCATTCTCTAAAGCATCTTCAGGTCCCAGTTTTTTCATATGCTTAAGCCACTGCGTAAACCTTCTCAGCTTCTTGCCTAATTTATCCTGTGGGTTTGCTTCCAGGTCAAGTTTAATGCCCTGGCTGGCAAAATAATCAATGGCATGGTAGGGGTCTATGGGTATCAATGCATCATTTCCGCCCTTTGCTACTTCGTCTGTAGTAGCATCCAACATAGCTTTTATATTCTGAAACATCAGTTCATGCTCATCAGGTGCATCATCAACCAGTGCAAGTGCGGAAGTTGATTCAGCAGGTTTATTTATATTTTCTTCTTCTACTTCTTCAATGAATGCCAGTGTAGTTTCATCAACTGGGCGAGAAAGTGCCGCCAGCTCTTCTTCTGCTTGCGAAGTTGTTGGCTCATTAAAAGCGGGTTCTTGTTCTATAGGAAGAGTAGTTACCCGGTTTTCTTCTAACCCTGTAGCAGCATCGCCTGTAGTGGTGAAAGGTGGTTCTGTAACTTCCATGGCAACCGGGCCAGGCTCCCCCAGGTGTTCATGCGCCAGTTCACTGGCAGCTTCTATTTCATCTTGTGTAAATTCTGTCGTAATAGGAACTTCCTCATCCAGGGCAGGTATAGGTTCTGGATCAGCAAGCTGTTCATGCGCCAGTTCACTGGCAGCCTCTATTTCATCTTGTGTAAATTCAGTAGTAATAGGAACTTCTTCATCCTGGGCAGGTAAAGGTTCTGGTTCAGCCAGGTGTTCATGGGCCATTTCACTGGCAGCTTCTATTTCTTCTTGTGTGAATTCTGTAGTAATAGGAACATCATTTTCCTGTCTGGTAATCTGATCTGGCTCCTCCTGGAGTTCTGGCTCGCTATCACTTTCATCTAAACCTTCATTATTTATAGGTGCTGGATCTTGGTGGATCCGTTGGGAGGCTTCTTCAGCTGTTTCCTGGTGTTGTAATTCATCACCATGTTCTATATCTACTGTTGTGTGTCCTGTTGAAGTTTCATTATCAAATGCAGGTTCCTCTTCAAATATGCCAGTAGTTTCTGTTGCTGTACTGGTTATGTCCTCTTCAGCTGTTCCTATATTTAGATCCGCTTCTTCACTAGGAATTTTTCCTTCTTCTGGGAACACATAATCTTCTTTTGCACTTTCAGTTGTAGAACTAATAGATTCTATTGATGTAGTAGAGTTTTCTTCAACAGTTTGTTCTGTAGCAGGTTGATTGTAACTAGCACTTACGTTTTCGGTTGTTTCGCCATCTGCTAAAATATGGAGGTCGGTAGGAGGGAAGTTTAACAGCTGGTAGTGCAGCCAGTATGGATTGCTAATGTAAATAGAAGCCTTCTGCAGCTGCTTTTGAAAAGCTTTGTCTTCTTTCATTTTTAGCCGCTTTGCCAGCAGCAAATGTCCTACAGAAAAAAATGGATAATCCTGTGTTAGCTGTTCTAGTTTTTCTACCGGTACTTCATCTATATTTCCATTACCAGTAAGATAATAGAGTGCTTTATCTAAAGAAGGATTCATGCGGTGAAAATACAACTAGCTACCAATTGGAAAAAATACGGTTGAAAATTTCGTCTGTTAGCGTACGCATGATCTCATCCTGCAATCCTTGCTCTGCCTGGTTTCGCGAAAGATTTGCATTGAAGTCGAAGTTGCGCGTTACATCAAACTCTTCCGTCTTATTAGTAAGTGTATTGGTGAAAGTGATATGAACAGTAATGGTAAGCCTGTTGGTTGCCGCTGTTTGATTTGATATACCTGCGGTAGAAATAAAATCTTCAGCTATAAATCCGCTGATAAGGTAATGCGCATCATCATTGTTGGTTCGGGTAAGGCGCGTTTGGTTGGTGATCTTTTGTTGTAGCCTGTCAGTAAGTTGAGGACTCAACTGCGGGTTTACATAGCGCGCCCTGTTTTCTATAAAACCAATTTTTACTGTCTTAACATCAGGAGGAATACTGCCTACATCCGTGAACCTATAGATATTACATGATGAAAAACAAATGCTTGCAAGCGCTACCAGCATAACAACTATTATGTGTTGTATAGCAGCTACTCGCTTAGTGGTTTTTGTTATTATAAACTTGTTTTCAATCTTCATATCAATAGGGGCGGGTGGAGGTCTTATTCATCAATGTCGTATTCTTTCAGTTTCCTGTACAATGTTCTTTCACTTATACCCAGATCAGCCGATGCATCTTTTCTTTTTCCTTTATGTTTTTTCAGCGCTTTTATGATCAGCTCTTTTTCCTTATCCATGATGTTCAGTGACTCTTCCACCTCTTCGTGATGATGGATATCATCGTGAATAAAAACCGGCTGCCCATGTCCAATTGCATTGTGCGGATGCGGGTGCAATGGCGCAACAGCATGCGCAGGTTGATATTCCTGGTGAGGCTGCTGGTGATGATATTCCTGCATCATATCGCGTGCATAGGCTGTAGCAACATTCAATGCACTTGGATTTTGTACAATCTCAACAAACATCTTCTTTAGCTCAGTTACATCTTTCTTCATGTCGAAGAAGAGCTTGTAAAGAATTTCCCTTTCGTTAGAAAAGTCAGCACCACCACCATTATTGTTGTTGTGCTGGTTGGCCAACATGGGGAGCCGGTTGATATTGTTTGCTTCTGGTAAGAACTGTTTTAGTTGTTGTGCTGTCACTTGTTTATCTACACTCAGCACCGACATCTGCTCTGCAATATTCTTCAACTCCCGTACATTTCCCTTCCACGGGTAACGGATTAACAGGTTTTTGGCTTCATCATCCAGTTGAATAGGTGTGGTTTTATAACGCTCAGCAAAATCAACTACAAACTTTCTAAACAGGATCAGGATATCTTCCTGGCGGTCGCGTAAAGAAGGTACGCGGATAGGAACTGTACTCAACCTGTAATATAGGTCTTCGCGGAAGCGGCCATTCTGTGTAAACTCTAAAAGATCGCGATTGGTAGCAGCTATTACTCGTACATCAGTCTTCTGCACTTTAGAAGAACCCACACGAATAAATTCACCGGTTTCTAATACACGAAGCAGTCGCGCTTGCGTACCTATGGGCATTTCACCAATCTCATCCAGGAAAATAGTTCCACCATTTACTGTTTCAAAATATCCTTTACGACTGTCTACAGCTCCGGTAAAAGATCCTTTTTCATGACCAAACAATTCCGAGTCGATGGTGCCTTCAGGAATCGCTCCACAGTTAACAGCAATGAAAGGATTATGCTTGCGGGCTGACAGTGCATGGATGATCTGGGAAAAAACTTCCTTACCTACACCGCTTTCACCTACTATCAGCACGCTCAGGTCCGTATTTGCTACCTGCGTAGCTACATGAAGTGCGTGATTGAGAGCAGGGCTGTTACCTATAATCCCAAACCTGTTTTTTATTGATTGAAGATCCATTGATGATCCTGGATTTTGTGGTTATCGTTCGACCATGGTCGTTTATACAATCTCACCTATTAAGGTAGCGCCTGTTGCAGCAGTTACCTTTACATGTACATAATCGCCTTTGGCTAAAGGAGTAATGTTTTTAGGAAAAACAAGCACTTTATTCTGGCTTGTTCTGCCTGCCCAGTCGCTGTCACTCTTTTTAGAATTACCTTCTATCAGTACTTCAAAAGTTTTCCCGATATCTAGGAGGTTGCTTTGTTGCGACATGCGGTTCTGCAGCTTCACTATTTCATCCAGTCGTCTCTTCTTTACATCAAGCGGGACATCGTCTGTAAAGCGGCGTGCAGCCAGTGTGCCCGGACGTTCGCTGTAAAAGAACATATAGCTCATGTCGTACTTGCTATACTCCATAATGCTGAGCGTGTCCTGGTGATCTTCTTCTGTTTCAGTGCAGAAGCCAGCTATTATGTCGGCGCTGATGCTGCAGTCTGGCATGATCTCCTTGATCCTGTCCACCTTTGCCATATACCACTCGCGGGTATAGGTGCGGTTCATCAGTTGAAGAACACGTGTACTACCGCTCTGTACCGGCAGGTGAATGTATTTGCAGATGTTGTTGTATTTAGCCATTGTGAACAACACCTCGTCTGTTATGTCTTTTGGATGAGAAGTGCTAAAGCGAACGCGCAGTAATGGATCTATAGAGGCCACCATTTCCAGCAGTTTTGCAAATGTGATCGTCAGGTCTTTTTGCTCATCCATCCAATAGTAGCTGTCTACGTTTTGACCAAGTAATGTCACTTCCCTAAAGCCCTGGGTAAACAGATCTCGGCACTCGTTAACGATACTATCTGCATCGCGGCTTCTTTCGCGGCCGCGGGTAAACGGAACCACGCAAAAGCTGCACATATTATTGCACCCACGCATAATGCTTACAAAAGCAGTGATGCCGTTACTATTTAAACGAACAGGTGAAATGTCAGCATACGTTTCATCGCGACTAAGAAGTACGTTCACACCTTTTTGTCCTGTCTCTGCTTCTTTAATAAGTTGTGGCAACGAACGGTATGCATCAGGGCCAACCACCAGGTCTACAAGCTTTTCTTCTTCCAGCAGTTTACCTTTCAGCCTTTCTGCCATACAACCCAACATACCAACCAGCATGCTTCGGCGCACGAGTTTCAGTTTGCGAAATTCTGTAAGTCGTTTACGAACGGTCAGTTCAGCTTTTTCACGGATCGAGCATGTATTGAGCAGGATCAGGTCGGCTTCTTCTACATTTTGCGTTGCGCCAAAACCTTCATTGTATAATAAAGAAGCTACAATTTCGCTATCTGAAAAATTCATTGCGCAGCCATAGCTTTCTATGTAGAACTTTTTCTTAAAAACATTCGGCTCCTCTGCAAAGGGTGCAAATGCCTCACCCTGCCTTGCTTCGTCATGTGTCTTTTCCTGTAGTTCAAGGGTTTTCATCCACAAAAATTTGAGGCTGCGAAAATAGGTAAATATTAGCTGTGGTGACAGTTTGGCAGCAACTAAACAATCATAAAATTAGCAGCAACTTCTTTTGAGGAAGCACTTTTCATAATTCAGATGATGTAAAAGCTATAGTCCTTCTGCAGGTTTCTTTGAAGAATACAACCACAAGTATCCTACAATCATAGAAGCGAATGAAGCCACTAGTACAGCTATTTTAGAAATATCCTGGAACTGCTTGTCTTCAAAAGCAAGTGTAGAAATGAAAATAGACATCGTGAAACCTATTCCTGCAAGAATACCTGCACCAGCCATTTTGAAGAAGTTGGTGTTAGTTGGCAGATCCGCCAACCTAAGTTTTATTAGGATATAGGTAGAAAGGAAAATGCCTAATGGTTTTCCGAGGAACAAGCCCAGCATAATACCCCATGGAAGTGCACTATTCAATATTCCAACGCCACCGCCTGGTATAACGATAGCCGTATTTGCTAATGCGAAAATCGGCATAACCAGGAAGTATACTGGGTGGTGCAACTTGTTTTCGTAGCGCGTAAGCAGTCTTACCGGTACGAGGAAAGCGAAGATCACACCTGCTACAGTAGCATGGATGCCGGAATTGAACATGCAATACCACAATAGCAGACCAAGTAAAATATGGATAACACCAAAGTGCCTGCTCCGTTTGTTCAAGAAATAGATGATGATAACAATAGCCACACAAGCTAGTAACAACCACAAATTAATAGTGCCACCATAAAAGAGTGCAATTATCAGAATAGCACCTAAATCATCAATGATTGCGAGCGCAGTTAAAAAGATCTTTAGCCCTATAGGTGCACGCTTACCTAGTAAGGAAGCAATACCGAGTGAAAAGGCAATGTCGGTAGCTGTAGGAATACCCCAGCCGCCCTGGTACACGCTGCCATAAGTAAACAGGAGGAAAATGAGTGCCGGCGCTATCATTCCGCCGAGCGCACCGGTAATTGGCAGCAGTGACTGGCGGAAACTCGAAAGTTCGCCTTCTACCATTTCGCGTTTTATTTCCATTCCAACCAGGAAAAAGAACACCGCCATCAGGCCGTCATTTATCCAGTGCAGAAGAGAGTGGGGAAGGTGAAGTGTTTCAAAAATGTGGAACTCTATATTCCAGAAGTTTGAATAGGTATCGCCGTCTGGTAGATTTGATATAATTAAAGAGATAAATGTACAGGTAAGTAATACTACTCCTATAGCCCGGCTGTCGTTGAAAAATTCAAATAATGGATTAAGAAATCGTCTTTTAAGTACACTAAACATTCATCAATAATTTGGGGTGCAAAGTAACAGAGAATTTCCTTAGCCCCTAAATGTTTGAACATCATTGTCCAAATAACTCGAACTTAGTTTTGGGACGCCTGTCTTCGTACCATTGAAAACCTCTTACACGCATTTCACCATGGTTTACCTGGCGCATAGGGTAGATGGTTCCTTGTAGGTTATTGCGCAGCACCACCTTGTGCGGTTTCTGATCTTTGAAATAAACATCAATCACATCGCTGGTAGAGCGATTTACGCCAAGAAAGCTACTGTCTTCATCGGTAGCATAATAGATATTTTCTGCACTGCCACGTGCGCTGAAAAAGTCGATACGACCTTCTTTGAAATCACCTTGTATGGTGGTTCCTTTCACCTGGTTGAACAGGTCTTTTTGCGCCTTGCTAATAGCAATAGCATTTTCAAAAGCAAAAAACTTCTGTGGCTTTTGCTGGTGGGTGTATAGATAAATTGTATCGCCGGTCACCTGGTTTTCCTGCGACCAAACTACCGGGCTTTTGAATAAACGGAAAGCAGAATCACGAAAGCTGTAGAACATACTATCGCCCACAGCCTGCATACTATCAGAAAATATGCGCACATTATAATACGCCTCGATAAAGCGGTTGTTGCTGCTGTCTTTAGTATTTACAACAGGAGGTTTAACACCAAATGCGCTATCGAAAATATTAGGTACCGGTCGCTCTTTCTCAAGGTCGGTAAGTTTAGCAGTATATAATGTATCCGCTGCTATATAAATGCTGTCGCGCCCTTGCTTGATGATCATTAGCGGCTTTTGCGTAGCAAGCACAGCACCTGTTTTATTGTTTGCCTGTAGGCGGTTTGCCAGGATAACAGATGTGTTGGCTGTGTCTTTTGTTTTGTAAACCACGTTACCCAGCGCATCACTAAATCCTGAAGCATTGTCAAAGGCCAAACGATCTGCTGTTATATTATAGTCTTTGTCATCAACCACCGGCCGCTTTCCAAATTCAGCTGTTTTGTTGCGTAGATCGTAATATCCTTCGGAAGTTTTTACAGTGCGTCCATCAGTAACAATGGTAGTAGGCGAAAGGAAACGAGCAATCTCTGTATATGTATTATATAATAAGGTGTCAGTATTTACCTTGTAAGAAGGATCAGTAAGTACAACTTTTTTCCGGAAAATGATATCCCGGGTTTCGCCATAGTAATCGGCTTCAGTGCTGGTAAGAACCGTTTTGCCGTTTACAACGCGGCCTCCGTTTACATAATTACCTATATGCGTAGCCGTATTGTACTCCAGGTCATTGGTAGTTAAAACGGCTTTGCCATCAGTCAGTCTAACTTTGTTTTTTAGAACAGCCAGTTTTGTCTGTCCAAAATACTTTAAGTATTGCGCGTAAGTGTGTACGCTATCTGCATCATTAATGTGGATATTGCCAAATGCTTCTAATGTATTAGCCGCCTGGTGAACCACAGCGCTATCGCAATAGAATAGGGTTTTACCTTGCCGTAAACGAACATTGCCTGCTAATGAAATAAGATCGCCAACACCTTCTACTTTTTGATAGTTGTACCTATCAGCAATGATTATATCTATACGACGAGTAGTGTCACCAGGTACTTGTGCCAAACCGGTTTTGGCAAAGCTTGCTAGTAATAAGAACAAGAAAAATGGGACAAACTTCTTTTGCATTCTATCTCCTGGTGCCGGTAGTATCTTGAGACACCTGGAGCGGTGAAGTTAGGTATTGGTCTTTGCTCTTGCCACCAAAGACTGAAATGCTAACATATCTTTTTGGATTAACCCTGATGTCGTCCATAAGAATGTTCAAACTCCTGGTAGTGTTGTTCAGGTTATCGTATATCTGTGTGTCGTTCAGAAGTTTACCTATGGTTCCATCCTTGCTATCTATTTTTTCTATAGATGCATTTAGTCGCTCTACCGTTTGCCTCAGTTGGTTAACGGTACCATCAATATCGGCCCGCGATAGGTTATCTGTAGTGGTTTGAAGATTGGTTAAAGTACCATTAATACGATCGTTGTTATTAGCCAGGTTGCGGGTAAAGCTGTTGATGTTATCCATTGATTTCGCAATAGATCCCGACTGCTGGTTAAGCATCTGCTGGATAGAAGCAGTTGAAACAACAAGGCCTGCAGATATCCTATTAAGATTAGCAACCAGGTCTTGCATGTTATGCTTGGTATAAGGATCGAACACATCGTGAATGTCGCGAAGAACGGTATCTACTGTTCTCAAAGTCATCTTTACCTGGTCTACAACAGGCGTAAGTTGGTGTGTAACTTCAGCGAACATTCCCGGTGCATCCATTGTAGGAATGGTGTCATTTTTCTTTAAGAAGATATTGCTGTTGCCTTTACTGATTTCCATCCTTGCAGAACCTAAAGGATTATCTACAATAGAAGCTATAGAATTTACAGGAATATTGATCTCTTCATTAAGCTTTATAGCTACAATAATAGTATCGAGGTTCTTGGATTTAGCTTTCAGGTCGTAGATGGCGCCTACCTGGTAGCCATTAATCAAAACCGGGTTCGAAACCATGATGCCTTTTGTTTGCACCACTTTAGCATATAAAAAATTGCCTGTTTTAAACAGGCTTTTTCCTTTTAAGAAATTAAAACCAAGAATTAGTAGAGTGATAGCAAGTGCAGTAAGTGCGCCAACTTTGGTCTCGTTCGTTATTTTCATTTTATCTGGAACTTTAAAAAAGTGAACTGTATTGCAGGAAATGCAAAAGTCATGCTAGCGGCAAAAGTAGGTTTTTACCCCGTCCTTCCCGTGTTAAGCATTTGAAATCAACAATTTACTTTTTTATTTGTTGCACGTCGGCAGTGGAATTATCCAGTGAGTACTTATACCTCTTTAAAGCACGAACAATACTATCTACCATTTCTTTCTGGCCGCGGTCACTGTTCAGGTAATCTTCTTCGGCAGGGTTAGATATAAAACCAAGCTCAATCAGTACACTTGGCATAGCTACAGCCTGGAGCACCCAAATACCTTTTTCACGCTGTTGAGCCTGGCGGCTAACGCGACCAACTTTTACAAATTCTTCTTCTATGGTCAATGCGAGGTTGGCGCTTCTTCCAAAATACTGCTGGGTCTTCAGCGAGTAAAGGATCATTTTTTCCGGCGAGTTGGGATCGAAATCTTTTACGTGATTGGCTGTTGCACTATCCAGGTAAAGCGATTCGTTTTCACGCATGGCAGCTTCCTTCTGGTCTGTTTTATGTGCACCCCAGATATAGGTTTCTGTTCCTTTGGCAGGATTAGGAGATGTCCACGTACGGTACTGAGGTACTTTACGCGTATGCTTTTTTCTTTTTTTACCCTTACCTGTGTAGTAGGTTTCGGTCTTATATCCTACTATTTCTGAATGTTTACTAGGCGGCGCAGCATTGCAGTGTATACTTACAAACAAGTCGCCTTTATTGAAATTGGCAATGTTTGCCTTAGTAGGAGGCGAGTGGAAAATATCAGAAGTGCGTGTAGGAATGACCTCTACATCAGGCATTTCCTGTTGTAGTGCTTTCACTAGTTTAAGAGCTACTGCCAGCGAAACATCTTTTTCATTGCTATAGCGGCCACGAGCTCCTACATCGGAGCCGCCATGACCAGCGTCTACAATGATTTTCTTAAGTTGACCTTTTTGAGCTAATGCGGAATGAAATATGGATAACGATAGGGCTATAAAAATTATGCTTCTTACCACGGCTGATCCTCCTGTTTAAATTCTTCAATACTTTACTTTGTCCTGGTAACGCTCTTGCTGGCTTCCGGAGCTGAGTCTAATGCTTCTTTATATCTTAAAACGGCTCTCATCATTGCATAGGTCAGTTCATTCTGCCCTTTTTCACTGTTGAGGTAATCCTCTTCATCGGGTGTGCAAATGAAGCCGGTTTCAACTAAGATACTAGGCATATTGGTAGCTTGTAAAACCCAAATGCCTTCGTGGTTTCTTTGTTTTACGCCAAAGCTATTACGACCCAGTTTTTTGAATTCTTCTTCCACCAGGGCTGCTGCATTGCGGCTTTGGTCAAAATATTTTTTTGTACGAAGCGATGCAAAAATCTTTGCTTCAGGTGAATCGAAATAACTGAAGGCGCTATCCTGTGCTTCGAAATATTGTTCGTGATCGTCTTTACGGTTAATTGCCTGTTGCTTTTGATCTTGCTTATTTACTGCCCAGATATAAGTTTCAGTACCGCGAACATTACATGATAATTTATACGACTTGTAAATAGGCACCTTACGTGTCTTCTCTACTTTTTTCTTGCTCTTGCCTTTACCTGTGGTTACATAATAAGTTTCTTCCTTATAACCTTCCAATCTTCTTTCGTAGCGTGGCGCTGCAGAGTTAACATGAATGGCAATGAACAAATCCCCTTTATTATCGTTAGCATAATCAGCACGATAACGGTTGGCTTTGTTCCTGTCTGTAAGCCCGGCAGGAAGACCTTCATCGGTACGCGTGATTAGAATATTTGTTTCAGGTAAAACTTCCAAAAGCCTGTCTCTAAGTTTCAGACCAAGTGCAAGTGTAATCTGTGATTCGCTGCTATAAGCTCCCTGCGCACCAGGGTCTGGCAAACCATGACCCGGATCAATAATAATGGTACGAAGTGCACTTGGTTTCTTTGGTTGGGGGTCGGTAAAGGAGAAGAAAGAAAGGACTGTAAGTAAAAGAAATACAGCAACACTACATCTTAGCATATTGAATTCTTTAGGGGTTAGATTTTCAAAACGTTAAACTTCACAACTGCATCAAGCAATTCCCATTAAATTTGCCTCTTCTACTTATGGGCAATCGTTGTAAAGTTAGGTCAAAATCAATATCATCAATTTTGGTAATTGTGATTGTTTTCCTAATAACGCCACAGTTGAATGCCAAGTATCCCTTATATATTTTTTCTTTTCAAAGCATAGAAGAACAACAGGATACAACAAAACTTCGCAGCAATAGATCGCAGACTCTTTCTACCGAAAATGGATCAGCTATCCCGGCAAACACATTAAGAAATGTGATAGCTGAATCAAGAATTGACACACCACCCATTACCGATACGCCTCTCATCAATACCTTAGATACCCCGGTTCAAACTATAGATACTTTGAATGTAAGGGTCTCGCAGGATTCTATTGATGCACCTATAACCTATGCCGCAGAAGATAGTGGCGTGTTGTTTATCGATACCAAGCAATTCATTCTTTATGGTAAGTCTTCAGCCAAGTATACGGATGTGGAGATCAATGCAGCAGTTGTTCGCTTGGACCAGGAAAAGCAAATGGTGTTGGCTTATGGTGTTGCTGATACAAGTGGTAATCCAATGGATAAGCCTAAACTTATTCAAGGTGAAACAACCAGCTATAGCGACTCTATTTTTTACAACCTGCGTTCGCAAAAAGGTTTGACGAAAAGCTCCTATATACAGGAAGGCGAGATGTTCATTTATGCCAACACTGTAAAGAAGGTAAATGACAATACGCTCTTCGCATGGCGTGGAAGATTTACAACCTGTAACCTTGATACGCCGCACTTTGCTTTCAGGAGTAAAAGGCTAAAGATCATAAACCAGAAGATGGCAGTGTCAGGGCCTGCTTCGCCGGAATTTGAAGGCGTGCCTGTACCTATTTACCTGCCGTTTGGAATATTTCCTCTTAACCGTGGCCGTCAATCAGGTTTGCTTCCTCCGCAGTTTGCTGCCAACGAAGATTTTGGTTTAGGCTTAGAAGGGCTTGGATATTATAAAGCTCTGAATGATTACGTGGATGTAATGGTGCGCGGTAACTTGTACAGTTATGGTGGATGGAACCTGAATATTTCGCCTAACTACATGCGGCGTTACAGGTATAGAGGCGGGTTAAATTTAGCTATACAAAACACCAAGATCCTGAACAGGACAGGAAACGTTAAGGACGAATTTACCAGGACAAAGAGCTTTATGATTAACTGGAACCATGCCAGGGATGCTAAAGCAAGACCGGGAACAAATTTCTCTGCAAGTGTGAATGCAGGTAGCACCCGCTTCAACCGGTTTGTTCCAAATAACACCTTGCAGAATTTCCAAAACCAGTTGAACTCAACTATCTCGTATACCAAAGACTGGAGAGGAAAGTACAACCTGTCGCTGAATGCAAACCATAGCCAGAACAGTGTGAGCAGGCTGATCAACTTGTCTTTACCTAATGCTACTTTCAGCATGGTTACCATCTATCCATTCCAAAAGGCTGAGCAAGTAGGTACACCTAAGTGGTATGAGAAATTGGGTATTGCTTATAATGGTAATGTACAGAACCAGGTAAGTTTTTATGACTCTGCATTCAACCTGCGCAGGCTGCTTGATACTTCTTTGTGGACCGCCAATCATAACATTCCAATTACGCTATCATTGCCACAGTTAGGCCCTATTCAGTTGGCGCCGGGGGTATCGTACAGCGAAAGATGGTTTGGCCAGGCACAACGCGCTTATTATGATGATTCATTGAAAGTAGTACGCCTCCGTTCCACCCGCGGCTTTTACACCGAAAGAGAAACACAATTCTCATTGTCGGCTAATACGCGAATATTTGGTACGTACAACTTCAATCCTAAATCAGATGTGCAGGCTATAAGGCACGAGGTAAGGCCCAACTTCAGCCTGAACTACAGGCCAGACCTGAACAGGGGCAACTTTGAAATGATACAGGCCGATAGTACAGGAAGAGTCCGATTACCTTTCTCAACCACAACAGGAGCTCAAATGATCGGCGACAGGCGGTTTGCTGGTATGTCCTTCGGTGTTGATAATTTACTCGAGATGAAAGTGCGTAACCGTAAGGATACATCGGCAGGAGCGGTAAAAAAAGTTCGCCTGATTGATGGATTTGGTTTCAATAGTGCGTACAATTTCCTCGCTGATAGTATGCGTTTAGCACCTTTTAATCTTTACTTACGTAGTACTTTATTTGAAAAGATCAATATCACGGCCAATGCAGTTTTAGATCCTTATTCACTGGATGAAAGAGGCATCCGACGCAACCAGCTGACTTGGAATGCAGACCGCTTTAGCCTTGGCCGAATTACCAATGGACAAGTAGCTATATCCACTTCTTTTCAGAGTAAAACGAAAGATGGAAAGGGTGGTGATAACCAGGCGCCCCGCGATGAATACATGACACCAGAAGAGCAGCAGCGACAGTTGGATTATGTACGGAGCAATCCTGCTGAATTCACTGATTTCAACATTCCATGGTCAGTTAACCTGTCGTATTCATTGAGTTTCTCCAATACGTTCAACCCGTATGCAGGTGGTCAAAGAACGGATGTATTTTCTAACGTAAGTGTGAATGGAGATTTTAGTCTTACACCGCGCTGGAAAATGGGAGGAAGCACTTACTATGATTTTAAGACAAAGCAAATTCAAACGCTGACAATGTTCATCAGCCGCGAAATGCACTGTTGGCAAATGGCTATTAATCTTACACCAATTGGATTGTTCCGGTCATTCAATATTACCATCAGTCCTAAGTCCGGCATCTTACGCGACCTACGGATCAATCGTTCCAGGTTCTTTTACGGGCAGTAAGCTTACCTGCTTTCATGCAGTTTGAAGTATTCCCACATAATGCGAAATACCTGCTCCTTTACCTCTTTAGATGTTCTTCCTTTTGTAGGTATAGGCGAAAGAAAATGCATTTCCATTGTATGCGGCTCCAGGTAAAATGTTTTATTAGGAGGTAAAACTTTACGTGTATTAAAAATGAGTGTAGGGATTATCTCTTTACCTGTATCGGTAGCTAGTTTGAATGCACCATCATAAAATTGTTTTAGCGGGTCTTTAGTTCTGTTGCGCGTTCCTTCAGGATAGATAACCATGTGCAGCCCTTGTGCCAGCGTCTGCTTCATTAAGTCAAAGCTTTTTCTCCTGCTTTCATCGCTATTCCTGTCTACAAGCACACTGCCGCGTGTATATACCCAACCAAACAAAGGAACCTTCGCCATCGATTTCTTAGCAATGGTTCTGTTTGCCCCAGGTATGTACGGTGTGGTAAGTGGTACATCCATAAGCGAATTATGGTTACTTACCACTACGTATGTTTCACCTTTTTTAAAGTTGTCTTTTCCTTTTATGATAATCCTGCAGCCAATAAGAGTTAGAAAGACATTCATCCATGCTTTTGAAATGATCCGAAAAATTGCGGTGCCTTTTGGTTCGGCAATAAGAAACGTGAGCAGGATAGGGATGATAACAATAAGGAGTGTTGCCGTAAAGACAATGATTCCCCACAAAGCCCAAATGCGGCCAAAGATGTTTTTTATCGTGCTCATGTAATAGTTTCTACCAGAATAAAAAAAGCGAAGCCGGTTTTAGACTTCGCTTTGTGATCCGGTCAGGATTCGAACCTGAGACCTACTGCTTAGAAGGCAGTTGCTCTATCCAGCTGAGCTACCGGACCATGTTGTCCGTTCTTTGAAACGACCACTCGTTTTTTGAACGGCAGCAAAAGTAATTTTTAATTAGTTTGCAACCAAACGAAATATATGGATGTGCAAATTGAAGATAGTTGGAAGCAAATATTGGAACAGGAATTTGCTAAGAGCTACTTTCAACAAGTGGTTACTTTTCTTAAAGTAGAACGTGCGCAGAAGAAAGTGATCTATCCTCCAGGCCAGTTAATCTTCAATGCCTTCAATACAACACCTTTTCATAAAGTGAAAGTGGTAATACTTGGGCAGGACCCATATCACGGGCCTGGACAGGCACACGGACTGAGCTTTTCAGTACCTAAAGGAGTAAAGCCACCACCAAGCCTTGTGAATATTTTTAAAGAGCTAAAGGCAGATGTTGGGATGCCTATTCCTACATCAGGTGACCTTACCAGTTGGGCTCAGCAAGGCGTTCTATTACTAAATGCTGTATTAACTGTAAGGGCCGGAGAACCTGCCAGTCATGCTACATTGGGATGGACCGAATTCACCAATACTGTTATTCAAAAACTTTCTGATAGTCGATCAGGTATTGTATTTATGCTATGGGGCAGGTATGCACAGGAAAAGCAGGTGCTGATAGATGAAACCAAACATCATGTTTTAAAAGCAGCGCATCCTTCACCTTTTAGTGCAGATAAAGGCTTCTTTGGATGCAAACATTTTAGCCGTGCAAATCAACTTTTGGTAAAGCAAGGTGTTGAGCCCATTGACTGGATGCTACACGAAGAACCAGCCATAAAAGCTGAATCATAAACTGCTTAGAAAACCACAGGCATCACTACCTGCCATCAACAAACATCAACAAAATGAAAAGAGTATTATTTATAGACCGGGATGGGACCATTATCAATGAAGCGCCTCCCACTTACCAGATAGATGATTTCAGCAAGCTGGAGTTCTATCCTTACATGTTTACCTACCTGACTAAGATAGCCGCTGAATTGGATTATGAACTGGTAATGGTGTCTAATCAGGATGGACTAGGTACAGATGCATTTCCTGAATCTACTTTTACCCCAGTACATGATTTTATTATGAAGGCACTGGAGAATGAAGGCATTCATTTTTCTGCAGTTCATATAGATCGTTCATTTCCACATGAAGGATTGGATACCCGGAAGCCTTCTATCGGTATGCTGAAGGATTACCTTGATAAGGAGAAATATGATCTTGAGAATTCGTATGTAATTGGTGACAGGATCACAGATGTACAACTGGCAAAGAACCTGGCATGCAAAGCCATCTGGCTGAACAACGATCCTTCTTTAGGTGGTGGTGAAATAGCTGATGCGGTGGAAGCGCTGCGTGAAGTGGTAGCCATGGAAACAACTGAATGGAAGGCTATCTATGAATTCCTGAAGCAGGGGCTACGCGTAGTGGAACATGAACGTTATACACACGAGACTAAGATATCCATAAAGCTAAACCTGGATGGTACAGGTAAGGCAGATATAGCAACTGGGTTAGGTTTCTTTGATCACATGCTTGACCAGATAGCGCGTCACGGAAAATTAGATATGACAGTACACGCTAAAGGAGATCTGCACATTGATGAACATCACACCATAGAAGATACGGGGATAGCACTGGGAGAAGCCTTTGCTAAAGCACTTGCCGATAAGCGTGGCATGGAACGCTATGGATTTGCTTTACCCATGGATGAGGCAGAAGCAAAAGTGCTGGTGGATTTTGGTGGTCGTAACTGGCTGGTGTGGAATGCTGAATTCAAAAGGGAGAAGATAGGAGAGATGCCTACTGAAATGTTCTTTCACTTCTTTAAATCTTTTAGTGATGCTGCAAAATGCAACCTGAACATAGAATGTAAAGGAGATAATGAACACCATAAAATCGAAGCCATTTTCAAAGCTTTTGCCAAAGCAATCAGGATGGCAGTGAAGCGAGATCCGTTCAGTAACCATTTACCAACTACCAAAGGATTACTCTAAACAAAAACAGCTTGTTCATTCCGAACAAGCTGTTTCTTTTAAACTTTATTCTTTACCTGATCTTCGTCCAGGTATCTGTTTTTCCAATCCACGAAAAGCCGATATAACCACGAACACTAAGTGTTTTAGAATCCTTTAGTTTCAGGAAAGCTTTGTATTCTTTTCCATCTTCAGGATTATAAATCCTCCCGCTATTCCATTCAGCATCATCATATACGAAGTCGCGTAGTATGATGGAGCCAATGATGGGTTTATTCCTTTTTTCCACTTCAGCATTCTTAACATCTAATCTTGGTTTTCCTTCACTGTTAAGCGGTTCTTTTAGCCAGATCACCTTTCCGAAGTACTTGCCATTTTCTTTGTAGATCTGTATGTGACCTTTGCCGCTACCATTTTGCCAAACTCCTAGTATGGCATCAGCATTGGCAGAAACGGCAGTGGTCATAAATAAGCTAAGTATAGTAGCAACAATCAGGTTTTTCATGCAATGAAAATAAGGCGGATTAATGAATGATGAACAGGTTTAACCTGCTATTATAGTATATGCTGCAGGTCAGGCCTTTTTTGAATAAACGCTTTAGCAAATGAACATATTGGTACAATCTTCCATTCTTTTTCAGTAGCATATGCCACGGCTTGTTCCACCATTTGCCCTGCCAGGTTTTGCTCCCTGTGCTCTTTGTCTACTTCTGTAGAATAGATTTGTAATGAATTGTCTTCCACATTATATAGCATTTTGGCTATTTGCTTGTTATCAGAAACAATAAAGAATTTTCCTCCGTTGCCGCTTGCCTCGTGTTCTATTTTCATGAGTTCATGTTTGAAACTCTCTGTGTTCAAACAGCATACCCGCTTCAATTTGCTCATAGGATTTTTTAGCAGTAGAAAGTGCAATTGCAGTAAGTTCAGCTTGATAACAAACTATTTAGGTTTAAATTGCATCTTTACTAATACAACAAGTGCATCAGTAAGAGCACCGGTTGCATACGCCACTTGAAGAAAGAACAAATGTTTCAATCAAAATTCTTTTTGTGTCATTAATAGCAACTGAAAACGAACCCACTAAATCGCCCGTTATTCATCAAAGAATAATGGTATCCGGAATGGTTGACATCAACCAGATGCACCAGTTATATGAAGAGAACGTGCAGTTTGCAGGTCTTCATTTCTTTCCACAGTCTCCATACTACATTCTCAACCATACTACCGGCGAAACAATAAAAAAGGAAAAGCTCAAGGTTTTTAAGATCGGCATTTTTGCCAATGCTTCTTACGAAGAGATCATGAAGCAAGTAGATGCGTTTGGGTTGGATATGGTGCAGTTAAGTGGTGATGAAACACCTTATTTCTGCGAAAGGATCTCAAATTATGTTTCAGTTATCAAGGGTTTTCATTTTGTAGAAAACGATCATATGGAGTGGGTAATTAAGGATTATTACGCTGACTGTGATATGTTTTTATTCAATTCATCTTCCACCATTTACGGAACAAAAACCAAGCAGTTCAACTGGCGGAAGCTTAGCGGCAGAAATATTGGTAAGCCTTTCTTGCTTAGCGGAGCTATTTCGCCGGCAGATGTAGCCAATATACAGCGCTTCCGGCACGATAAAGTGGCTAAAGATCTATTCTCCATAGTTATCAATTCAGGATTTGAGACTGCGCCTGGTGTGAAAGATATGGAAGCAATCCGTTCTTTTGTTCAACAAGTGAACCAGCCACTTGATTAAAAACAATGCTGGCTGCTTTACCCCATGATAGCTATAAGACTTGCTTCTCTTTCTGATCTGCCTTCTATCCGGCAGATATACAATGATGTGATACTACATACAACTGCCGTTTACGATTATGAGGCTCATAGTGAGCAAATGATGCAGGAGTGGTTTGCAAACAAAGAAAAAGATGGTTTTCCCATTTTTGTAGCAGTAGATGGTGATGCCGTTATTGGCTTTAGTACCTTTGGCCCCTTTCGACGCTGGGCGGCGTATCAATACACGGTTGAAAACTCTGTGTATGTAGCAGAAACTGCCAGGGGGAAAGGAGCAGGAAGGTTATTGCTTAATCATGTAGTTGATGCAGCTAAGCTACAAGGTAATCATTGCATAGTGGCAGGGATTGATGCCACTAACCAGGCCAGTATTTCTTTACACCAGTCGGTTGGTTTTAAAGAGGTGGCTCATTTTAAAGAGGTAGGCTATAAGTTCGGCAGGTGGCTTGACCTGAAATTCTTACAGCTAATGTTAGATACACCTGCTATCGGTTAGCAGGTAAAATTGAGGAGATATGAAAATTGTTATAGTAAAATACAATGCAGGAAATGTTCAGTCAGTACTGTTTGCATTGGAACGAATAGGAGCAGAGGCTGTAGTTTCTGATAACCCGGAAGAAATCAAAGGCGCTGATAAAGTGATCTTTCCAGGGGTGGGTGCTGCGGGTACGGCTATGGCTTACCTGCGCGAAAGAAAACTAGATCAACTTATAAAAGATTTACAACAACCTGTACTTGGCATTTGCCTGGGCATGCAACTGATGTGTGCGCACAGCGAAGAAAGTGACACTACTTGCCTCGGTATTTTCAAGGAAGAAGTAAAACGTTTTGCTCCTGCTGAACCATCGGCATTACTTAAAGTGCCACAGATGGGTTGGAACAAGATATACAACGTGAAGAGTGATTTGATGGAAGAGGTTTCTGAAGGTTACTGCTACTTTGTTCACAGTTATTATGCTGCCTTAGGTGAACATACCATTGCCACTGCAGATTATATTCAACCTTATAGTGCAGCCTTACACCGCGATAACTTTTATGGCGTACAGTTTCACCCGGAGAAGAGTGCAGAAACAGGCGAAAAAATATTAGCAAACTTTCTTACTAGAATATAATGGAGATCATACCTGCTATAGACATCATTGATGGTAAATGTGTGCGGCTAACAGAAGGCGATTATGATACAGTAAAAGTTTACAACCAGGACCCGCTGGATGCAGCTCGTCAATTCGAAGATGCCGGTCTTACCCGACTGCACCTGGTAGATCTTGACGGTGCAAAGAAAGGCGCAGTTACCAATTGGAAAGTGCTGGAGAAGATAGCTGCTAAAACAAAGATGGTTATTGATTTTGGTGGTGGTATAAAAACAGATACAGATGTACGTATAGTTTTAGAGTCTGGTGCGGCTTATGCTACTGTAGGAAGCATAGCCGTAAAGGATGAAGAAACTTTTAGTAGCTGGCTCACCACATTTGGAGAAGACAAGTTCATGTTGGGCGCAGACGTGAAAGATGAAAAGATAACTGTTGGTGGATGGTTGGAAACTACCGGCGTTTGGGTATATGATTTCATTGAAAAGTATACAGCTAAAGGTGTCACTAAAATATTTTGTACTGATGTAAGTAAAGATGGAAAACTGGAAGGCCCATCTATTGATCTATACAAGAACATCATTGAAAAATTTCCTACACTTCATTTTATAGCAAGTGGTGGCGTAAGCAACATCAATGATGTGTATCAGCTGGCTGAGATTGGGTGCAAAGGTGTGATCATTGGCAAGGCAATTTATGAAGGGCGGGTAACACTGCAAGAACTGGTAAAAGTGAAATAATGCTGACCAAAAGAATAATCCCATGCCTGGATATAAAAGATGGCAGAACGGTTAAGGGTGTCAACTTTGAGAACATTCGCGACGCCGGTGATCCTGTAGAGTTAGCAGCATTATATGCGAAAGCTGGCGCTGATGAACTGGTATTTTTAGACATTACGGCTACTGTTGAAAAAAGAAAAACCTTAAGTCAACTCGTGAACCGCGTTTCGCATAAGATCAATATTCCTTTCACAGTAGGTGGCGGTATAAGTACAGTAGATGATGTAAGTGTTTTACTCAGTAATGGCGCCGATAAAATATCCGTTAATACTGCTGCGTTTAAAAACCCGGGGCTGATTGATCAGTTGGCTGGAAATTTTGGCTCGCAGTGTATCGTGCTGGCTATAGATGCTCGCCAGGAGGAAGATGGAGAATGGTATGTATACCTGAATGGTGGTCGCACCAAAACAGAAGCAAAATGTTTTGATTGGGCAAAAGAAGGAGTAGAAAGAGGCGCCGGTGAAATCTTGCTAACCTCTATGAACAATGACGGTACTAAAAAAGGTTTTGCTTTAGATATCACTAAAAAGCTGGCTACAGAACTACCGGTGCCTGTAATTGCTTCTGGTGGCGGAGGCACTATGGAGCATTTTAAAGATGTATTTGAGAATGGTTGTGCAGAAGCCGCACTCGCAGCAAGTATTTTTCATTTTAAAGAGATCGCTATACCTGATCTGAAACAGTATTTGCACCAGGAAAACATTATTGTAAGAATATGATCCAGCTTATACAAGAGCAGGATAAACAGATAAAACATGAAGATTGATTACGCAAAATATGCTGACGGACTTGTTCCCTGTATTGTACAGGATTTTGCTACGCAAAAAGTACTGATGCTGGGTTTTATGAACGAAGCAGCGCTTCAGCAGACTGAAGAGCAGGGTAAGGTGACCTTCTTTAGCCGAACCAAGAACAGGCTATGGACCAAAGGGGAGGAAAGTGGAAACTTCCTGCTGGTAAAAGAGGTTTTACTGGACTGCGACTCAGATACGCTTCTCATAAAAGCGGAACCTGTAGGACCTGTATGTCATACCGGCGCCGATACTTGCTTCAATGAAAAAAACCAGTCAAACGAATTTCTTCCTTACCTGGAACAGATCATTGATCAACGAAAACAGCTGGCTGCCGATAAATCTTATGTAGCTTCTTTATTTGCAAAAGGCATCAATAAAATAGCACAAAAGGTAGGAGAAGAAGCAGTTGAGCTGGTAATTGAAGCCAAAGATTCGAATGATGATCTTTTCCTGAATGAAGCGGCTGACCTGCTGTTTCACTATTTACTTTTGCTTAACGCAAAAGGCTATAAATTGCGCAACGTCGTTGAGATACTTCAAACTCGTCATTCTCATTAATTTATGAAAAAGCTTCTCTTTTTATTCTTCCTACCGGTATTTGCTATTGCCCAAACTAACCAGAAGACTTCCACTAAAGGATTTACTATTAAAGGCAACATTGCTGGATTAAAAGACAGCACTTTTGTTTTTGTAAGTAATCCAATGGCAGACAACAAAGTGCTGGCAACAGGTTATAGCAAAAAAGGAAGCTTCTTCTTATTTGGCAATGTCGACAATGCTGACCTTCACCTTATAAACTTTGTTGGTTATCCTGAGGTCAAAGATTTCTTCTTATCTAACGACTCTTATACCATTACCGGTGATGCAAAATCTTTGAATGCAGTGAAAATAGCAGGAAGCAGCTTGCACAAGGATTATGAAGTATTCAACCAGAAGTTCGATCCTGTAAAAAACAAGATGAACAACCTGGCGAATACAATCAATGCTACCCCTCAAAGCCCTTCCCGCGATTCAATGCTACAAGTATTTGAGAATGGAAAACAGCAGGTTGTAAAACTAGCTGGTGAGTTTGTTAAAGCACGTCCAGCTTCGCCGGTTAGTGCATTCGTATTGCTTTATACCAGCCCTGTTTTTAATAATCTACAGCTTCTAGAAGAACAATACGAACAACTATCAGAAGAGGTAAAACAGACTGAGCATGCAAAGCAGGTATATGCTGCCATAGTGAAAAACAAAGTAGGTATGGAAGGCACGCAGGCACTTGACTTCACACAAAATGATACAGCAAATATTCCCGTTTCACTTTCTTCTTTCAGGGGTAAATATGTACTGGTTGATTTTTGGGCTAGCTGGTGTGGACCTTGCCGTCACGAAAATCCAAATGTAGTTGCTGCATACAATGCCTTTAAGGATAAAAATTTCACAGTGCTTGGCGTATCACTAGACCAGGTTAGGCAAAAATGGATAGATGCCATCAAAGTTGATAATCTTACCTGGACACATGTAAGCGACCTTAAGTTCTGGAACAATGAAGCTGCACAGTTGTACAAAATACAAGGCATCCCAGCTAACCTGCTGATCGATCCTACAGGAAAAATAATAGCGCGTAACCTTCGTGGAGAGCAATTACACCAGGTGCTTAGCCAGGTGGTTAAGTAGCTTTATCGCAGCAACTCCGAAACATACTTCAAAGAAAGCCCGCACAGGTAGCCCCCATAGGTGCCTACTGCGTAGCCTAATATTGCCAGCAGCACGCCCACAGGTGCAAGGTATTTGTTGAATGCTGCCGCAACTATTGGTGCCGAAGCTGCACCGCCTATATTCGCCTGGCTTCCTACAGCTACAAAAAAGAAAGGTGCTTTTATCCATTTAGCTACTACAAGTAGTATGGCTATATGAATGATGATCCAAATTAGCGCTATCACAAATAAAGTAGGAGAGGTAAGTACAGCTTTAAGATCCATCTGCATACCAATGGTCGCTACTAAGAAATAAAGAAAGACCGAACCAAGATCAGACGCACCATATTGTTCCAGCTTACGCGCCTTGGTAAAAGAAAAAATCAATCCTAAAGTAGTAGCAATAATCACCAACCAAAAGAAGCCACTGGTAAGGGAGTAATTGGCAGATGCAGGGTAGTTTTTGGTGAACCATGGAGCAATAATATCAGCTCCAAAATGCGAAACGGCTGTCAGGCCAAAAGCGGCTCCTAATAAAAGTATCCATTCGCGTGTGCCCCTCTTTGTCACTGCACGATTGTTATCAATTGCCTCCATCTTGTTCTCCAATTCTGTTATGGCAGCACTATTAGCTCCCAGCCACTTGTTTATTTTTTCGTTGTGCTGCGAGCCATATAGTAGGATGCCCGTCCACAAATAGCCCACCATTACATCAACTACTACCACCTGGCTAAACAGGTCTTTGCTGGCGCCGAATACTTCAAGCATGGCTGCCTGGTTGGCGCCTCCACCTATCCAACTACCGGCAATGGTTGCCAATCCCTTCCATGCCTCTTCATCTTTGTATAGAAGAACACTTTCATTTATAGAACCTACAATGAAAAGCGCCAGCGGACCACCAACCATCACACCTATGGTTCCGGCAAAAAACATGATGGTGGATTTACCACCCAGCCTGCGAAGTGCAGGAATATCTATCCCCAGCGTAAGCAATACAAGGCTTGCAGGAAGAAAGTAACGTGAAGCAATTGTATATAGTGCCGACTTCTCGCCATTGATGATATTGAACGTATTGAGCAGAGCCGGTATGAAGTAGCAAAGAAGGATGCTGGGAACGATCTTATAAAACTTTACCCACCCGTTTTTTTTAGAAGAAGCCGTATAAAAAACAAGGGCAAGTATGCCTAAAAGTATTCCTGTAACCACAGCATCGTTGGTTATAAAAGCAGTTTGTTTGTCATCCATAACTGCAAAATATCTATTTTAAATGAGCTGTGGTTGATGCAGTAAAAAGGAGTTTGAGTAAAAGAGACCTGGGTTAGTGAAGCTGCATCTATTCTTGTTGGAATGATTATTTAGAAAATCTTTCCATCTAAAACCACATAATTATTAGCTGACCACAAAACCAACAAAAAATGAAAAAGTCAATTTTTTACCTTTTGATGATCCCGGTTTTCTTCTTTGCTACTGCTTGTTCAAGTCATGGCGACATACCATCATCAGATGTGCCGCAAGACATCATTACTAACTTCAATTCAAGATACCCGGGTGCTGACCATATAAAATGGAAAACCGAAAAGAAAGATGGCAAAACCATTTATGAAGCGGAGTTTCTGATCAACGGCGCTAAGGTAGAAGCCGAGTTTGACGAAGCTGGTAACTTTATAAGAGAGGAGGATTAACATCCTCCTTTTTTTATGCGATAAATTAACTTTCTTCTTCTTCAGATTCTACTTCGTCTGTCACCTTCACCAATACCTTATCTATACGCTGTGCATCCATATCCACTATCTCAATATTGAATGCACGCCATTCAAGATGGTCGCCGGTTTTAGGTATAGCCTGCAGTTGATCCAATATAAAACCTGCAAGCGTATTGAAAGAATTCTCATCTTTTTCCAGGTATTCCGTCCGCTCAAAATGACTTAAGAAATCATAGAATGGTATTTGTGCGTCTACCAGGAAGCTGCCATCCTCCCGTTCTACTATTTCGTAATCATCCTCATCGCCTGGCGCAATGTCGCCTACGATTGCTTCCAGGATGTCATTCAAGGTCATCATGCCTTCTACACTGCCATATTCATTTACTATAAAACAGCTATTGAAATTTGCAGTTTTGAATTTCTCCAGCACCTTGTACACTGAGTTGTTTTCAGGGACATATAAAGCAGGCCTCATCAGGTCGCTTATCAACACCGCATCATCCGCCAGCAAAACATCTTTAATGGTCACAATGCCCTTGATATTATCAATGGTTCCCTCGCAAACAGGGTAAGCGGAATGGATCACTTCATGCAATTTCGGTTTGATCTCGCCGGCAGTGCAGCTCATATCAAACCATACAAGATCGTTGCGATGGGTCATAAGTGAGGCAATATTCCTGTCGCCCAGGTGAAACACACGTTCAATGATCTGCTGCTCTGTCTCTTCAATAGCGCCATGTTCTGTTCCTTCACTTATGATGGCCCTAATCTCTTCCTCCGTTACCATTGCATCATTTTTTTGGATGCCAAAAAGCTTCACCAACAAGCTGGTACTGTTGGAGAGTAGCCAGATAAACGGATAAGTGATACGGGAGATCCACCGCATAGGCGCTGCGGCAAATTTTGCTATGCCTTCAGGGCGCGATAAGCCAATTCTTTTTGGAAGCAGCTCACCAAAGATCAGCGTCAGGTAGGTAACAATGATAACTACAATCAGTGTAGCCAATGTATTGCTGTAAGCTTTGGTTGCTTCAAAGCCATTGAGGTACTCAATGAAATCAGATTTTAATTTTTCACCTGAGAAAATACCCGTCAGGATACCGATCAAGGTAATGCCTATCTGGACAGTGGAAAGGAAATTGTCCGGGTGATTGGACAATTTCAAAGCCTCTTTTGCACGGGTGTCGCCTTTGTGGGCTTGCAGTTCCAATCGTGCTTTTCTTGCAGAAATCAGGGCTATTTCAGCCATGGAAAAAAGCCCATTTAATAATATAAGTCCAAGAATTAAAAATATTTCGGTCATCTTATGTGGTTGTCGCAAA
This sequence comes from Aridibaculum aurantiacum, assembly GCF_017355875.1. Lineage (NCBI taxonomy): Bacteria > Pseudomonadati > Bacteroidota > Chitinophagia > Chitinophagales > Chitinophagaceae > Aridibaculum > Aridibaculum aurantiacum. The sequence continues at coordinate 2,470,354 of NZ_JAFEWC010000001.1, read as the reverse complement.
GCTAGGTAAACGACACAGTTTATTGTAGTTATATAAAATTTTGCACCAAGTGGCAAAATGAGGTCTTATTATAAAGTAAGACACCTAAATTGCAGCCACTTTATGAACCACGGGAAAAAAATTGCCATTATTGGCGCCGGCCCTGCAGGACTTACCGCTGCATATTTATTAGCCAAAGAAAAATTCGATGTAACCGTTTTTGAGAGTGATCCCACTTATGTTGGAGGTATTTCAAGAACTGAAAAGTATAAAGGTTACCATTTCGATATAGGGGGCCACCGCTTCTTTTCAAAAAGCAAAGAAGTTGAGGATTTTTGGACAGAGATACTTGGTGATGAAATGCTTGACAGGCCTCGCAGCTCACGCATTTTCTACAACAAGAAATTCTTCTCTTATCCATTGGTTGCAATGGAAGCTTTACAAAAACTGGGTGTGGTAGAGTCGGCTTTATGCGTAGCCAGCTACCTGAAAGCAAAAGCAGCACCTATAAAGAACCCAACCAATTTTGAAGACTGGGTAACCAACCAGTTTGGTAAAAGGCTGTTCAACATTTTCTTTAAAACCTATACGGAAAAAGTTTGGGGAATACCTTGTAACCAGATCTCGGCTGACTGGGCTGCACAGCGTATCAAAGGATTGTCGCTTTCTTCAGCTATCATGAATGCACTGATAAAGCCAAAGAAGCAAGGCAAGGACAAGGTGATCAAAACATTGATTGACACATTCCGCTATCCTAAAAATGGCCCTGGGCAAATGTGGGAAGTGTGCGCTGAAAAAACCATCGCTTTTGGTGGTGAAATAAGAATGAACACACGTGTTACTTCTATTAATAATGTTGCTGGAGAATGGGAAGTAGAATTGGATGGAAAAACAGTAGAGAAAGGATTTGATTATGTTATTTCCAGTACGCCTGTTCGATATCTTATTCCGCGTATTCAGCCGGCTATGCCTAAGTCTGCTGTAGAAGCTGCCAACAAACTGAAGTACCGCGATTTCCTTACTGTAGTAGTTATTCTGCGAGATGAAGATGCTTTTGATGATAACTGGATCTATATCCATGATCCATCAGTTAAAGTTGGTAGGGTACAGAACTTTAAATCGTGGAGCCCTTACATGGTACCTGATCCTGCTATGGCTTGCTATGGTTTGGAATACTTCTGCTTTGAAGGTGATGGTATGTGGACCAGCAAAGATGAAGACCTGATAGAGCTTGCAAAAAAAGAAATGGCTCAGATTGGTTTGGCTACGCCAGATAAAATACTGGAAGGATATGTTGTAAGACAGCCTAAGGCTTACCCTGTGTACGACCACGAATACAGCCAGCACATTGAAACCATAAAAGAAGGTTTAAAGAATTATAAAGGACTATACCTGGTAGGTAGAAATGGTATGCACAAATACAACAACCAAGATCATAGCATGATGACAGCTATGCTTGCAGTAGAAAACATCAAGGCAGGAAAAGAAGTTTACAACCTGTGGAATGTGAACCAGGATGCTGAATACCATGAAGCGGGTAACCGTGGAGCGGAAGAAGGCGGACGTATGGTTCCAAAAGCAGTTAGCTAAATAAATTAAAAGAGGTGCCGAAAAAGCACCTCTTTTTTTGCTTATGAATTTCTTCACTGGTAACTACTGTTGTTGAATTAACTGTTAATCTTTGCTGGCTGGACCAGTTCATCATAATCCTCCAGTAGGTGACGCATCCAATTCAAGTTGGCCAACTCTTCTATTGAAGAACCTGCCACTAGCAGTTCCGATACCTATTCCTACCAAAGCGCCACCAATCACATCTAAAGGATAATGTACGCCCACATACACCTGTCCATACACTATGGATCCTGCCCAAAACCAAAATGCCCATCTATATTTTCCGAGGTATTTTCCTAAGGTTATTATGATAAATGTTGCCATACCAAAATGATTGGCCGCATGTGAACTTGTAAAACTTCCACTGATAGGACAGTGAACTACAAGCAGCCGGACATACTGGTTGAAATCCGGGTCGCGACATGGTCTTAACCTGCCAAAGAATTCTTTCAGGAAAGCACTGCTAAACTGGTCGCAAACGCTTACCGTGATGATGAAGAACAATATCCATGGCATAGCCTTCCACCTGAAATTAAAAACGATCAGCACAAACAGGAAAAGGTAAAGCGGCATCCATGTATTAGATTCTCTATAGATGGGGAAAAATGAATCGAAAAATGAATTGGTCAATGTATTATTGATCAGCAGGAAAAAGGATTTATCGATACCAGATATCCATGCCCATATAGCTTCAAAAAAAGAATTATCAGCCGCTTGCAAAAGGTACATTCTGAGTGTTTTGATGGAGAGGGCAAACTTAATTAATGATTAACTTTGGCCGCATATGCAAACCTTAAAAGTACCCCGCTACATTCAATGGATCGTTATTACAGGGATTATATTTTTATTGATAATGTCTTTGCTGCGGTTGATCTTGGTGTTTGCCTTTCCTCATCCTTCTGATCTTTCGTCATTGGTGCCCGCCTTTTTGCTAGGGCTTCGTTTCGATCTGCGCGTTATAGGTATCATCAGCTTGCTTACTTTTTTACAAGGATGTATAAAACCACTTCATCCTATACGTGCAAGAAGGGGAGTGGCTGTTACTTTTTTTACCTGGTCAGTGTTCCTGGTGCTGCTGTCGCTATCCTATACAATCGATTTTGCTCATTATGCTTACTTATCGCAGCGGTTAAATGGAAGCGTATTAAATTATGTAGATGATGCCAAGATCTCAATGAAAATGGTTTGGCAGACTTACCCTGTGCTATTGATATTGGCAGGTTTGATAGGAGGTTTCCTATTGATGCTGGGCATTGTGAAGTTGACCTATAACCACATTCTTTCGAAGCCCATTACCAGCACCAGGAAGAGTAGTGTGATTTGGGGCATCTTGTTTTTCCTGATGCTTGCTGTGGCCATATTTGGTAGAGTAGGACAATATCCTTTACGCTGGAGCGATGCATTTGGATTAAGCGATGATTACAAAGCACAGGTAGCTCTAAATCCTTTTCAATCATTCTTTAGTTCTCTTAACTTCAGGCATAGTACCTACGATCAAAAGCTGGTGAGAGAACACTATCCATGGATGGCTCAACATCTTGGAGTAGATAATCCGAATATTGATTCGCTAAATTATTTACGCGTAGTTCCGGCTAATGCTGGTGTAGCAGGAAAACCATTGAATGTAGTGCTGGTAATTGCAGAATCATTCAGTACTTATAAAAGTTCTATGGTGGCGAACCCGCTTAACACCACTCCGTTCTTCAATCAAATGGTACAGCAGGGAGTGTATTTCAGCAACTGTTTTACACCTGCCTATGGTACAGCGAGAGGTGTTTGGGCCACGCTTACAGGCACACCAGATGTTCAGTTATATAAAACTGCCAGTCGCAATCCTGCCGCAGTAAACCAGCATATCATTATGGATGATTTTGCAGAACATGAAAAATTTTACTTCCTTGGTGGTAGCACCAGCTGGGCAAACATTCGTGGCGTGCTTACCAACAATATTCCTAACCTTCATCTTTATGAAGAAGAAGACTATAAAGCAGCGAAAGTTGATGTGTGGGGCATAAGCGATAAGAACCTTTTTCTTGAAGCCAACAAGGTGCTTGCTACGCAGCAGAAGCCATTCTTTGCTATCATCCAAACTGCAGATAACCATAGGCCATATACGATTCCTGCAGAAGATAAAGGTAAATTCGAGATCAAAGAATACCCTCAGGATACACTGCAGAAATATGGCTTTACCAGTATAGAAGAATACAGGGCGTTTAGGTATACTGATTACTGCATCCAGAAGTATATGGAAGCGGCATCTAAGGAAGTTTATTTCAATAATACATTGTTTGTTTTTATAGGTGATCATGGCATACCGGGCGATGCAGGCAATATGCTTCCGCGTGCTTACAGCGAGCATAGCCTTACACAGCACCACGTGCCTTTGTTGTTTTATGCACCATCTATACTGCCGCCTGCTACTTACGATTTTGCAAGTTCCCAGTTAGATGTTATGGCTACCATTGCGGGAATTTGTGGTATAGGATATACCAATACTACAATGGGAAAAGACCTTCTGAAAAATACAGATCCTGCAAGGCAAACAGCTTTCCTCATGAATGTAGATGCGCGCAGGATCGGCATTATCTTCAATGGCATTTACTACAGCTATAATATAAAAGGAGGCGGAGAAGTAGTAGCAAGCACTACAGATAATCGACCTATCCAATTGACAGATTCATTGCGATCAACGTATAGGAAAGCAACAGAAGCTTATTATCAAACTGCACGCTACTTACTGCTGAACAACAGGAGGAAATAAGGCAAAAACGGCTTTAAAAATGATGGAGAGATTTAATTGTAGGCCACATAACCTTTTAATCCAGCTACAGCCTAACAACTACCGCCTAACGCCTGTTTATCAAACGTCCCTTATCTTCTTCGCTACCATGATCAATCTCGGTGACTTCCTTACATCGTAATGTTCAAAATGGTAATCACCAAATACTTCCTGTATCTGCATTCCCTGGTAAGCAAACATATCTGTAAAATCACCTAGAGAGAACTTGGCAACTTTCTCTGTAAACAGGTGCTTTATAACTCCATTCTCACTCACCTGGATTTGCTTAAAAAAGTGTTCGTCATTGTGCCACCTGGAGATCCTGAAAACAACGCCATCAATTTCCTTTTCATGCGTTTTTTCCAGGCGGTCTTCTGCATAATGAACGTTGAGGTAATCCATTACAAAAACGCCCTGTGAGTGCATACTTTGAGCAATGGTGCGAATGGCATTTTCGTGTTCACGCAAAGTCCGGAAATAGCCAAAGCTCGTGAAGAAATTGAACGCATAATCAAAGTAGTTGATCCAAAACGGAAGCCGCATATCGTGTTGAAAGAAATGCAGTGTATCAGTTTCAAAAGTTTTCGCTTCTTCAATAGATTCTAATGAAAGATCAATACCCGTAACATCGTAACCCAATTCTGCCAAAACCTTACTGTGTCTTCCCTTGCCGCAGGCCACATCCAATATCTTACTGCCTGGTGCAGGATTCAGTTGCTTTATAAGTGCGCGTATAAAAGACAATGCTTCCTCGTCGTCGCGGTGTTTATACAGCAAATGATAGTAAGGCGAATTGAACCAATCTTTGAACCAGTTATGATCAGGCATATCAAAAAATATATAAAGGGTGCAAATGTAGTGCAAGCAGCCTGTTCTTAGGCAGTGCTGCAGGTAATGATCAGCTAAATCCTGGTAAATTTTACAGCAGCTATTAGGCAAATCCTTCTTGAAGTAATTAACTATACCATCGGCATTTGCTATGCATTCTCTATGCATTCTACTAAAAAAGAAAAGACTGAATGTACATCCAGTCTTTTCAGTTATGTTGGTTGACCTTATACCAGGTCATCATCTTCGTCTTCGTCGTCATCATCCAGGTCCAGGTCGTCATCAAGATCTACATCATCGTCCAGGTCTGCTGGCTCTTCTACTTCGTCTACATCCACTTCTTCCACTTCATCTAATTCATCATCCAGGTCATCATCATCCAAATCTTCATCGTCTTCATCCAGGTCATCATCATCTAGCGCTGATGCCGTAAAAGAATCTTCGAAAATACCTGTAAGAAGTTCTGTGTTTTCTGAACTAAACATGAGGTCATTGTTGCTAAAAGGCGTTACCATCTTCTAATTAATTTAAAGGGTGATTGTTTGCATTGATGTTTAAATATAGTGATAAAACCATGCCATTTCAAAACAGGTTCATTCAATAGTTTATTAAGTATTGTTGTGCGTTTACATTCTCTTGCTGATTCTAATATCGTTTATAATTCATTGTAAATGAAGTTGTAGTAGCTGCTTCTGTAGACTAATTTCCTCGAATGATGACCATTGCAACAGTGGTAAGAAATGTATGATGTTTGATAATAGGGCACGAAAGTTTTAAGCACTTATACAAAAGGCAAGTATGCAAAAGTCGAACGATAAAAAGCCTATTCGCAAATCACAATCACAACCTCGTCCGGGTTTACAAACACGGATGACACCAGAGCCGGTAACAGCACCACAGGAAGCTGCAAGCGGCAGGTTGGTGGGCAAGGTGGCATTGATATCAGGAGGTGATAGTGGGATAGGAAAAGCTGTAGCTATACTGTTTGCAAAAGAAGGTGCAGATGTTGCCATCATGTACTTAAATGAACATGAAGATGCAGAGGATACACGCAAACAGGTAGAAGCATTTGGTAAGCAATGTTTGCTTTTGCCGGGTGATATCTCTAAAGAGAAAACCAGCTTAGGTGCGGTTAAAAAAGTAGTATCAAAGTTTGGTCGTATAGATATACTGGTTAACAACGCTGCCATTCATTATGAAAGCAAATCGCTGGAGGAGATTTCTACCGAACAATTGACAACAACTTTTGCTACCAATATATTTTCTTACTTCTGGCTTACAAAAGCTGCTTTACCTCATATGGGTAAAGGAAGTTCTATTATCAACTCTACTTCAGTTACAGCATATAGAGGCAGTGCATCACTTATAGATTATGCAAGTACAAAAGGTGCAATAGTTTCCTTTACACGCAGCCTTGCACACAATGTAGTAGAACAAGGTATACGCGTTAATGGTGTAGCTCCCGGACCTATCTGGACACCATTGATCGCTTCTAGTTTCGACAAAAAGAAAGTGGCCAAACATGGTAGTGATGTACCAATGAAACGTGCAGGTGAGCCGGCTGAAGTTGCACCTTCTTATCTCTTTCTTGCCAGCAGCGATTCATCGTATATGACTGGCCAGATATTGCATCCTAATGGAGGAGAAATTGTAAACGGATAAAAACGATCATTATGAGATCTATATGGACAGGCGCTATTGGTTTTGGATTGGTGAACATACCAGTGAAAATGTACAGCGCTTCTGAACGCAGTGAGTTGAACCTCGACATGCTTGATAAGAAAGATCATTCGCGGATAAAGTACCAGCGTATCAATGAGAAATCTGGTAAGCCAGTGGATTGGGATGGGATAGTGAAAGGCTATAAATATGGCGATGATTACGTGATACTTGATGACAAGGATTTTGAAGCAGCGAATGCAAAAAAGACAAAGACCATAGAAATCACTGACTTTGTAAAAGAAGAAGAGATCGATAGCATTTACTATGAAACGCCTTATTACCTGGAGCCTGATAAAAGTGGTGTAAGAGCATATGCATTATTGCGTGCAGCTTTGCAAAAAACAAAGAAAGTTGGTATTGCCACCTTTGTTATGCGTAGTAAAGAAGGCCTTGCTATTCTTCGTCCTTCAGATAAAGTGATCGTATTGAATCGTATCCGTTTTGCAGAAGAGATACGCGACCCAAAGCAGCTTGCTCTACCTGAAGAAGCAGAAATAAAAAAAGCAGAACTGGATATGGCTATTACGCTCATCAACCAGCTGACTTCTAAATTTGATATCACCGCCTTTAAGGATACCTATACCGAACAGCTGATGAATGTGATAGAAGCAAAAGCTAAAGGCAAGAAAACAACTGCACCTAAAATGCGCGTGGTACACAGTTCTACCACAGACCTGATGAGCCAGCTAAAAGCAAGTTTGGGAACAGGTACCAAGAAAAAGAAAGCTTCGTAAAAATTTCTTCTAAGTATATAAAACACGAACATCAATTGCATGAGCCTAGGCTTGTATAACAAAAAGCGCAACTTCAACGAGACGGAAGAGCCGGAGGGAAAGAAGAAGCAAGGAAAGGTAAAAACTTTATCTTTTGTTATACAGCGTCATAAAGCCTCTCGCCTTCATTACGATCTTAGGTTGGAGATGGAAGGTGTTCTAAAATGTTGGGCAGTTCCAAAAGGCCCAAGTCTTAATCCTAAAGACAAGCGGCTGGCGATGATGGTGGAAGATCATCCTTATGATTATAAAGATTTTGAAGGTGTGATTCCGGAAGGAAATTACGGTGCAGGTATAGTAGAAATATGGGATAAAGGAACATTGACAGCACTGGATGATATTGATCCATCAAAGGCTGAAAAAGCACTATTAGCAGGCCTGGAAGCCGGTAACCTGAAGTTTGTTTTGAATGGGAAAAAACTAAAAGGAGAATTCGCACTGGTTAAACTAAAAAAGGCTGATGATAATAGCTGGCTGTTGATAAAGCATCGTGATGAATATGCAACAGATGAACCTTATGACAGTGAAGAGCACACGCCAAAATCTTCTCCCATAAATAAAGCTTTGGCTGGTAAAAAAGCAGCTTCTCCTGTAAAAAAAAAGCCCAGTTGATGAGAGGGAAAACCGGAAGGAAATTAGATGAGTACATTCCAGCCATGCTTGCTAAGGAAGTAGACAATCCATTTGATGATGAAGATTGGATTTTTGAAATAAAGTGGGATGGTTACCGCGCTCTTGCAGAAGTAGATAAAAAAGCAGTTAAGCTATACTCACGCAACGGAAATTCTTTCACTGATATTTATCCGAACATTGTAAAAGAACTTCAGAAAATAAAACATTCAGTTGTTTTAGATGGAGAAATAGTAGTGCTGAACGAAGCCGGTGAACCTGATTTTCAGAAGCTGCAGCATTATGATGCAAACCGCCATTTACCCTTACAATATTACATTTTCGATTTACTGGAATTGGATGGAAAAAAGCTTTATGAAGTTCCACTTATTGAGCGTAAAGCGATGTTGCAGGATATTCTTCCAGCAAATGATATTTTAAAATTCAGTGATCATGTAGAGGAGACAGGTGAGGATTTCTTTCATGTAGTGGAAGAGCGAAATATGGAAGGCATAATGGCAAAAAGAAAGTCCAGTTTTTATTATCCTGGTAAACGTTCAGCAGATTGGCTTAAAGTAAAACATCATAGATCTGATGAAGCAATCATAGCTGGTTTCACAGCGCCACGCGGAGGCAGAAAATATTTTGGTGCACTAGTGTTGGGTGTATATGATAAAGGTAAGTTTAGATACATCGGCCACACCGGCTCAGGGTTTGATACCAAACTTTTAAAAGAAATATATGCGCAGTTACAGCCACTGGTTATAGAAGATTCTCCATTTGATGAAAGAGTGAAAACGAACATGCCGGTAACGTGGGTGAAGCCAGAACTGGTTTGTGAAATGAAATTCACTGAATGGACCAGCGATGGCAAATTGCGTCACCCAATCTTTTTGCGGATGCGCAATGATAAAAAGGCTGCAGATGTAAATACTGCTTATTTAAGTAAAGGTAAACCAGTGGCTTCTACTGAAGCATCCGAAGAGGAAATTGAGCCAGTTGAAGCATCACCGAAGCAGCCTATAAAAAAGGCAACAAAAAAAGCAGCAACCAAATCACCAACTCCAAAGAAAGCAGCTAAGAAAACTGCAGAGAATTCTACATCTGCAGGAAAGAAAGCAGCTAAAACTGCAACTGCTGATGTAGTAAAAAATGATAAGGATAAAACCATCAGGATAGGAAGTGCAGAGGTGAAAACTACCAACCGCACAAAAATATTTTTTCCTGAAAGCGGCATCACCAAAGGCGATGTAATTGACTATTACGAAAGGATGGCGGATTATATTTTGCCTTACCTGAAAGACCGGCCTGAGTCATTGTTTCGCACGCCGAATGGTATAAATGCGAAAGGTTTTTTTCATAAAGATGCAGGCGATGAAGCACCAAAATATGTGAAGAGTATCTCGTTGTATTCTGACTCTGCTAAAAAGCATATTGAATACATCTTGTGCAATAACAAAGCATCATTATTATACCTCGCCAACCTCGGGTGTATTGAGATAAATCCATGGCATTCGCGGGTGAATGCATTGGACGCGCCGGATTATATGATCATTGATATTGATCCTTCAGATAACAATACTTTTGACCAGGTAGTGGAAGCGGCGTTGGTGGTAAAAGAAATTCTTGATGAGGCTGGTGCACCATCTGTTTGCAAAACCTCGGGCTCATCAGGTTTGCATATTTATGTGCCCATGGGTAAAAAATATACCTATGACCAGGTGAAGGATTTTGCTTACCTGGTTTGCATGTTAGCCAACCAACAAATACCTGCTTTCACTACGTTGGAAAGAAGTCTTGGCAAACGACGCAAAGACCAGATATACATGGATTACCTGCAAAACAGGAAAGGTCAGACTATAGCCTCTGTTTATAGTTTACGACCCAAGCCCGGCGCCACCGTTTCTACGCCATTACTTTGGGAAGAAGTAAAGCAAGGCCTTTCTCCTAAGGACTTCACCATCTTCAACATTGAACAAAGGGTAAAGGAAGTAGGCGATCTTTTTAAACCAGTAATGGGTAAAGGCGTTGACCTTGTGAAATGCCTTCAGCGGCTGGAAGGAGAGAGCTGATCACCCGGCTGCAGCCTTACTTCTTGTTCTTGTTGCCACTCGTTTTTGAAGCCTTTTTCGATGCAGCTTTTGTAGTTGCTTTTTTAAATGATGATTTACCTGTACCTCTTTTCTCATCAGGATTATTTCCTTTCTTCTTTGTATTGCTTTTGCTACTATACCCTTTTGTGCTTGATTTGGAAGCAGATTTTTTAGGCGCTGCTTTCTTTGTTGCCGTTTTCTTTGCAGCAGCTTTTTTTGGCGCAGACTTCTTTGGAGCTGCTTTTTTAGTAGCTGCTTTTTTAGTAGCTGCTTGCTTAGTTGCAGTCTTTTTAGGCGCTGGCTTCCTTCCAGCATTCTTACCTGAATTTTTATTTGAAGGATCCTTAGGCGGCGGCACTTTTTTTCCTTCACTTCTTGCTTCACTCAGCCCAATGGCTATTGCCTGTTTTCTTGAGGTTACTTTTTTACCGGTTCCTGTTTTTAGTTTTCCCCTCTTCATTTCGTGCAGGTTTTCTTCTACTTTTTTGCCGGCTGCTTTTGAATATTTGGCCATAGTTAAAAGTTGTTACTGATGAATGTTTACTGTTTCAGTAGCTTCTTCTGCTTTGGCTTCAACAGGTATAGCTACTTAAATTTCTTTTAAAAAAAGATTAAGGATTCCAAAACTGTTCCTCCTCGTTTACCGTAACTCCAGCCATAGACATAGTAAAAATTATCATTCACAAAATCTACTATTATGACAAACAAAGCTTCTTTGGAAAAACCTACAGACGGGCTTCCTTCTGTATCGAGGCGTAAGTTCCTGGCATTTGCAGGTGCATCGTCAGGTTTGGTATTGGCTGGCGCGGCCTGTAGAAAAAATAACGATGCAGGTGGTGTTGATCTCGGCAGTGGCGATACTGGTATCCTAAATTATGCATATGCACTTGAGCAACTTGAGGCGGCATTTTACATCCAGGTGCTAAACTCACCATACTCTGGTATAACTGCCATGGAAACTGCAATGCTCCGCGATATCCGTGACCATGAGATAGCACACCGTGAGTTCTTCAAAAATGCGCTTGGCAGTAACGCCATTCCCGGCCTTGAGGTTGATTTTTCTGCAGTAAACTTTTCCAGCAGGGATAGCGTATTGAGTACTGCTAAAACATTTGAAGACTTAGGCGTAAGTGCTTACAATGGTGCAGGAAGATTACTTACCAATCCTGCCTTCCTTACACTGGCAGGAAAAATAGTTTCAGTAGAAGCAAGACATGCGGCATACATCCGCGATATTATTAGCAATGGCTCATTTGCAAATAACGAAGTAGTAGACGCAATGGGACTGGATGTGATTCGTACTCCGGCACAAGTAATGGCTGCTGCAGATCCATTTATTAAAACGAGCATCAACATCAGCAATCTTCCAACATCATAAAAACATACTATTATGAATTTTGAAAATATTTTATCAGAAATAGAAAAAGTAGACCCTGAGGTTTATGAAAGATTGGATACCCGCAGGTCTACATTGAAGCGGTTTAAAGACATTGCCGGCAAACTATCTCTTGCAGCCATACCAATGGCGTTAGGTTCAATGTTCAACAAGGCATATAGCCAAACAGCTACCGGTGCCCAGGTAGTAGATATTCTGAACTATGCGCTTACGCTAGAGTACCTGGAAGCTGAATTTTATAAGCGTGCTGTTACAAGTTTTGCTACTATTGGTGTTCCTGCAGGAGCTGCTCAAATGGCTATAACCACTATCAGGGACCACGAAGTAGCGCACGTAAACTTCTTACGTACTGCAATATCAGGGGCAGGTGGTACACCTGTAACATTTACCGCGGCTAATTTTGATTTTACAGCTGGTAACGGATCAATGGCAGGACCATTTGCCAATGTATTTACCAACTACAACACCTTCCTTGCAGTAGCACAAACTTTTGAAGATACAGGTGTACGTGCTTATAAAGGCCGTGCTGCCGAGTTAGTAAGAACAGGTGATGTATTAAGTGCTGCACTTCGTATCCACTCTGTAGAAGCGCGCCATGCTGCTCACATCAGGCTGATGCGGAAGGCAAATAATTTTGGTGATGTAAAACCATGGATAACCGGCAACCAGACAGGTATTGGTGCTGCTGTACAAGCAAGTTATAATGGTGAAGAAAATACCGTACAGGCTGGAGTTCAGATAACCGGCATTAATGGCCTTGGTATCACAGCCGAAGCAGCTTCTGAGTCATTTGATGAAGGACTGACACCTGCACAAGTACTGGCAATTGTTGACCCTTTCATTATATAATAGGATTAGCTAGTGAATGAAAGAGCCATGTTTTGCATGGCTCTTTTTTTATTCAGGTATGATGAAAGTAAATGTAGCTCCTCCGCCAGGCGAGGCCGAAGCGAAAATGACACCGTTGTGGTTCTCAACTATTTTTTTACAAATAGAAAGACCAATGCCTGTTCCTTCGTATTCAGCTCGACCGTGCAGTCTCTGGAAAATGGCGAAGATCTTTTCTGCATATTCGGCATCGAAACCGATACCATTGTCGCTGATGGTTATTTGAATAAATCTTGAACTGTTTTTAAGATGGTATTTAGCAGCTTTGCTAGCTGTCAAATATTCTGTTTTTATAGTGATGACAGGCGTCTCTTCTTTGCTCACAAACTTCAACGAATTGCTTAGCAGGTTCTGGAACAACTGCCGCATTTGTGAAGGATTAATATTGGCCTCAGGAAGCTGATCTGCCTGTATGATAGCCCGTGTTTTTTCAATCTTCAGGTCAAGTGTTTGCAACACTTCGTCCAACACTTTTTGCAGGCTATATCTTCTATACGATTTGTCGCCAGAGATAAGTGAAATGGACAAGATATCATTGATCAGTTGTTGCATTCGCTGCGACGAATTGATCATCTTATCAAGGTAAACTTTTCCTTCAGGTGCAAGTGCATGATTGAAATTATTCAGCAGCCTGTCGCCAAACGTGCAGATCTTCCTGAGTGGTTCCTGCAGGTCGTGACTAGCAATGTGCGCAAATTCTTCCAGGTTTGAGTTGCTCTGCTGCAACTGAATGGTTTTTTGAATGAGCGTCTGCTCCATTTCTTTTCTGTCAGTTATATCCAGTGCTGATCCAATTACTTGTACTGCCTGCCCATTTTCATCTCTTTTAAAAACAATCTCGCGTGTCAGTAGCCACTTCCATTTTCCATTTCGATCTTTTACCCTGCCTTCTATCTGGTGAATAAGGCTGCTGCCATCAGCTATTGGGTATTTTATATGGTTTTCGTTGTTCTTTATTTCATCTTCTGGATGAAGAAAAGAGGCAGAAACTTTATTGCCCAGATTTAATATTTCTTCAGGTAGGTAGCCTAGCACCTGCGTTACCTCTTTGTTTACATATAAAAAGCGGTTTTGCTGCAGGTCGAACAGGTAAAGGATTGTAGGAGAGGCCTCGGCAATGTGAAGACTGAATTTTTCCTGCTCCTGCAGTTTACGTTCTGTTTCAACTTTCTCAGTTATGTCCAGCGAGATGTTGAGGATGTTTTCGACTTTTCCTTCGCGGTTACGATCAAATACGGTTCCATAGGTATGGAGCCACCTGTATTTGCCACTGCTGTTTTTAATCCTGTATTGGAATTCAACTACCATCTCTTTATCACACTCAATGCCCTTTGTGTTAGCATATGCAAGAGCTTTGTTGTTCTCCTCCATTATCCTTGGCAGATCCTCTGGATGCATGATATCTATAAAAAATTGAACACCCTTTTCTAAAGGCTCCTCAATTTCATAACCAAGCAGTTTTTTCAGACCTTCACTAACAAAACTGTATACACCCGTATTGATGTTGTAACTGCTGATAATGGAAGGCGTGGCGTCTGCTATTTTCTTGATGAAAACCTGGTTATCGAGCAACTGCTTTTCTATTTCTTTTTGTTGCGTTACATCCTGCGCGGTTCCTACCAGCTGTATTACATTTCCTTCAGAGTTAGTTACCACCTCTCCTTTAGAGTGAATGATTTTATTCGCTCCGGATGGCAAATTGATCTGGTAAAAAAAGTCATGCGGCCTTTTATGCTCTATCTGTTCCTGGATGATGTTTCCAATGTTTGTGGAGTCGGAACTATTGTACTTCCTTAGTTCCTCGTAACTCACCTGGCTACCTGGCTCCATTTCATAAATCCTGTACATTTCATCGCTCCAGGTAATGGACCTGTCTGGAAGGTTGAGCGACCAGTTGCCCATGTGGCTTAGTGCCTGTGCCTGCTTGTAAAGGTTTTCACTTTTCTCGAGGCGGTTTATCAGCAATTGTTTTTCAGTGATGTCCTGGCAAGTTCCTATTACTTTAAAAACATCACCTTTCTCATTTTTTCTGACTTCTGTTTTTACCTGTAATATCTTCAGGTTATTCTTGCTTGTCCTGATCTGTAGAATATACTCAAGTCCATCAGCAGTACGCGGATCCTGGATGATTGACTGAAAGACCGGCAGCTGATCAGATCCCTCGAGAAGGGCAGATAATTTAGCAATGGTGATGATCTCTTGCTGCGGTTGCATATCGAAGATCCTGTACATCTCATCACTCCAGTTGATGGTAGTTTGTTTTGTAAGCCATGTCCAGTTGCCGATGTGCGTTAGTGCCTGCGCCTCTTTATAAAGCTGTTCGCTATTTTGAAGCCTTTGCACCATGTAGTGTCGCTGCGTCACATCCATCACTGTTCCTTTCAGGATAGACCGACCATTCTTTATTGAGCTTGAGCCGCGGCTCCAGATGATCTTTTCTTCTTCGCCGGCAAAGTACCTGAACTCTTCGTCAAGCACTGCTGTGCCTGCGTGTGCTGCAGTGATGGCTGTAGTTACTTTTTCTTTATCAGCCGGGTGAATATTATTAATGAAATCCTGCAGCGTATCGCCACTTTGTAGTTTCAGTATCTTTTGTACCTGTGGAGTAACCTTTGCCTTTCCTTCATTAAGTCCCAGTTCGAAGCTGCCCATTTCTGCCAGTTCCTGTGCTTCCAGCAGTTGCTCTTCCCTGTACCTAAGCTGTTCAGCCATTCTTTTCTCCTGGTCAATCTTCAGAGCAATGCCAATGATCTGGCAAGGTGTGCCGTCTTCAGTTCTTTTAAAGATCGATTCGTAATTCCTTATCCAGCAATATTTGCCTTCCTTGGTTTTCAGCCTATGTTCAAAAGAAGTTATCTCGCCATCTTTCAATGTACTGAACGACGCGAAATGTTCTAATACAGCCGGTATATCATCCGGATGTTGAACAATCTCAAGGTAGTTGCTGCCCATTGCCTGCAGCTCTTCATGCGTATAGCCCAGCAGGTCCTCTACTTTATTATTGGTATAAACTTCTTTCTTATCCAGCAGGTCGAAAACGTAAATAAGACCTGGAGAGGTGTTGTTGATCTTTTCTATGAAATGAGCATGTTCATCAATCCTTTTGGTGAACATTTCAATGTATACTGAGAAAGACCTGTTCATTACCTGGAGGGAATAAACGTCTATCTCATTTACAATCCTCAATACAAGTTCTACATCATTAGTGTATTGCGGGAGAAACTTGAGCAGTCCTTTCTTTCGTACATAAGCTATCAAAGTGATGTCATCAGCTAGTACAGCCTCTTTAGCTAAATGTGGAAGTTGTCCTGATTTCCATTGCTGAAGCGAATACGTGATGAATTCTGCAATCCTATTTCCTGAGAAAGAAGTTAGCCATTCTTCTATACCAGGTATAGATACTTCTAATAATGCTTCGTCTTCTTGTGGAAGATATTTCAATATAGGAACCTGGACTTCTTTGGCCAGCCGCACTTGTTCTTCTGCAAAAGGCCTCAATTTATTCTCAAGAATAAATTGAGCATAGGCTGGGAGCTCTATAAAATCAAGAGATAACTCAGACTTTTTGATTGCTAGTGTTGGCAAACGACAATGTTTATCGCAATTTAAGGAAACGGAAGTGTTATCTAAAAAGCATTTTTTTTAGAAGAATCACTGGTTCCTTTTGATGCCAAAGCTGGTTTTAAATCTTGAATGTAGTCCGCCTTTGCGAAGTAGAGGCGGTACTAATTGTAGAGGATAGTTATTGAGAATATTCCTTATGCTAAGAAGTGTACCTGGAATTAGTAAAACGTTCCATTCCTTCAATTTTATTGTACAGGTAACTGCGATACCCGGCCAGCGGTTTCAATTTTTGCATGGGCTCGTAATACAGGCATTTTTCTTTTTGCAAATTGGTCAGCCTTTGTTTAAGCCTCCTGATTTCATGATCTGGTTTGCCGTCCAGTAAGGCAGCATTCATTTGGCCTGCGGCAAACTTTATTTTTTCCTCAAGCAATTGAAGACGAACGAGAATTTCCTGAACTTGAGGAACGGGTGGAGGCATAGCATCTTTTTTATAGGGTAATAAAAAATTAATGCCACTATGCAACCAAGCCCATTGAGCAGCCTGCTAGATCAAATTTGTAGTTCTTCCACTACAATATCTTCTGCCTCTCTTGGGTAAAAGTTTAAAATCCACAAAATGGTTTACTTTGGCGGCCTGATGTTGAAAACGCCATATGAGTTATAATTATTTACCGCTAGACCGAAAAACGCTTCATTTCCAACAGATAAAGAACCTGCTTGATTTTGACCAACATGTGTCCATCACCTTTGATGCACATGAAAGGATACTGCAGTGCCGCGAATATCTTGACAACAAAATGGCCAGTGGCAACGAATTGCTGTATGGCATCAATACCGGGTTTGGCTACCTTCAAAGTGTACAGATAAATGACGACCAGGTAGAGCAATTACAATACAACCTTTTAGTAAGCCATGCCTGTGGTTTAGGAGAAGAAGTGCCTTTGGATATTGTGAAATTGATGCTGATGCTCAAGATCAAATCGTTGAGCTATGGGCACAGTGGCGTGCATATAGAAACAGTTAAGCGCCTGATGGAGATGTATAACAATGGCGTGTTCCCGGTTATTTACACGCAAGGTTCTTTGGGTGCAAGCGGCGACCTTGCTCCACTAAGCCATCTTAGCCTTCCTCTTATTGGTTTGGGAGAAGTATGGTTCAACGGGCAAAAGCGGAAGTCTGCAGAAGTTTTGTCGGAACTAGGATGGGAGCCGATAAAGCTACATTCTAAAGAAGGCCTTGCACTTATAAACGGAACGCAGTTTATGAGTGCATATGGCATGTATTGCCTAAAGAAATCCGAGCAACTGATAAATATGGCAAACCTCATAGCCGCTATGAGCATAGATGCGTTCGATTGTTCGCCCGAGCCTTTTAATCACCACATCCATGCTGTAAGAAGTCATAAGGGGCAGGTTGAAACCGCAGCCACTATTCGTTCTTTTCTTTTAGGTAGTTCCATTTCTTCACAGGCAAAGAAGCAGGTACAGGATCCTTATTCGTTCCGTTGTATACCGCAAGTGCATGGTGCCACTATTGATACATTCGATCATGTATTGAATGTGTTTCTGAAAGAGATCAATTCGGTTACCGATAATCCCAACATTTTTCCAGAAGACGACCTTGTGTTAAGCGGGGGGAATTTTCATGGGCAGCCGCTGGCTTTAGCACTCGATTTTCTAAGTATTGCCATGAGTGAGTTAGCCAATATTTCCGAAAGAAGAACCTACCAGTTGATCAGTGGACAAAGAAACCTGCCGCTTTTCCTGGTAAAGAACCCGGGTCTTCATTCCGGATTTATGATACCTCAATATACTTCAGCCGGTATAGTAAGTGAGAACAAGCAGTTATGCACGCCGTCTAGTGTAGACAGTATAAGCAGTAGCAACAACCAGGAAGACCATGTGAGTATGGGTGCTAACGGTGCAACCAAATGTTTGCGTGTGGTGAATAATGTAGAGAAGGTGCTGGCTATAGAATTATTATCAGCAGCGCAGGCATTGGATTTCAGAAGGCCAATGCAGTCTTCGCCTGTTGTGGAGCAGCTGTACCAGCAGTTACGTGCTGTTGTGGATTTCAATGAAGAAGATCGTGTATTGCACGATGACATGATAAAGGCAATCGATGTTGTGTCTAATTATAGTTTTGTTTCCAGGTAAAATTTTCTGCGTATGTCAGTTCAGTTGATTGCCGATAGCGGCTCTACCAATTGCGAATGGGTATTATTGAAGAATGGAAGAAGGAAGAACATCCTCACCTCAGGTATCAGTCCATATTTCATGACTGGTGACCAGGTGGTGCAGTTACTTCACGATCAATTAATGCCTAAGCTGAAAGTGCAGGTGGACCAGGTGCATTTTTACGGAACAGGATTAGGCAATCCAGGTAATGAAGCGCTTGTAAAACTTGCTCTGAAGCAAGTGCTGAAAGGCGCTAAAATCAATATACATACAGATCTGTTGGCCGCTGCTCGTGCACTTTGCGGTACATCTAAAGGTATTGCCTGCATATTAGGCACTGGTTCTAACTCCTGTTTTTACAATGGGAAAAAGATCGTAAAAAACAGCCCCGGTTTGGGCTTTATATTAGGAGATGAGGGCAGCGGTGCATATTTAGGTAAGAAAGTAGTTCAGTATTACCTGTACAATACATTTGATGAAGACCTCCGTGCCCGTTTTGATGCACGTTTTGAAACGAACGGTAAAGAGATATTAGAAAGTGTATATCGTAAACCTTTGCCTAATCGTTACCTCGCAGGCTTCACAAAGTTCCTGGCAGAGAACCGCGGCCATTATATGGTAGAGAATATAATTGAAGATGGCCTGAATGATTTCTTTTTTAACCACCTCTATAAATACCGCGAAAGCTGGACACATCCCATTCATTTTATAGGCAGTGTTGCTTTCGGCTTCAAAGACGTATTGCAGGAACTGTGTAATTCATATGAACTTGAATTAGGCAAAGTACTGCAAACACCACTGGACGGGTTAGTGGCATTTCATAAGAATGCGTAACCTGGTTCATTTCCTGTTCAACAAGCTGGCAGCTTGATTAGTGGTACTACTTTGGTGGTGAACTTCAAAAGCATACTACCACTGCATAAAATTGCTGTCATGGAAAGTTTTCAAAACCTTACAGAGCAAGAAGGAAATTACCGGCACCTGGATAAAATGGATGTGAAGGATGTCCTGCGCATTATAAATGATGAAGACAAAACGGTTGCGTCGGCAGTAGAAAAAGCATTGCCCCAGGTTGAGCAACTTGTGCACGCAATTGCAGATCATATGTTGGCGGGAGGAAGGCTTTTCTACATAGGTGCTGGTACCAGTGGCAGGTTAGGAGTTGTGGATGCAAGCGAATGTCCTCCTACGTTTGGTGTTCCGCATGGTTTGGTTATCGCCCTTATAGCCGGTGGTGAGAGAGCCATAACTGATGCAGTAGAATTTGCAGAAGATAATGTACATGCAGGATGGAATGACCTTCAAAAACATTTTGTGAATGAGAAAGATGTGGTAGTTGGATTATCGGCCAGCGGCACTACACCCTATGTTTTAGCGGCATTGGAACAATGCAAAAACCTTAGCATAACTACCGGCTGCATTGTATGTAATCCTGGTAGTCCTATTGCAGCCAGTTGTACTTTCCCAGTAGAAGTAATAACAGGTCCTGAAGTAGTAACAGGAAGTACACGCATGAAAAGTGGTACTGCTCAGAAAATGGTTTTGAATATGATCTCAACTTCCGTGATGATACTTATGGGTAGGGTGGAAGACAATAAGATGGTGAATATGCAGCTAACAAATGAAAAACTGGTGAACCGCGGAGCAAGACTGGTAATGGAAAACCTTGGGCTTCCAGATCTGGATACTGCAAAGAAGCTATTGTTAGAAGCCGGTAGCGTGAAAAAAGCCATTGACACAGGCTATACTAGAAATTAATTTATGTCGTTATTTATAATTCTTAAATTAGTGCAAATTTAAATTCTCATGCTTATGAAGAAAGCAATTTTACCCTCTTTGGCAATTGCTGCCACTTTAGTTTCCTCTACAACACATGGTCAATCAAACAGGGCTTTTGCCATAACCGGCGATACAAAAGGCTCTTACAATTGGACTGCTGTTCGCGAAATCGATCTTGCTACCGGTGAAGTGATCAGGACGATATACGATCCAAACAATGCCATTCAGCCATACGATGCAGTTACAAAATCCGCTATTGAAGTAGCTAATCACGAAAGGTATTCTGTAAAGGCTTTGCCTATGGTAACCGGTGTAGCCGCTGCAGCTTTTGATGGACGCAGCAACAGGTTGTACTTTACCAATATGCGCGCTGACGAGCTTCGTTATTTTGACCTGTCAACCAACGAGAATAAGGTATTCTTTGTTCGCGGAATGGGTATGGCCGGTGGCAATAAATACGATGAAGCAAATGTTATCACTCGTATGGCCTTCGCTTCAGATGGAGTAGGATATGGTCTTACCAATGATGGTAACAAGCTGGTTCGCTTCACTACCGATCAAAAGCCACAGATAACAGATCTGGGACCATTGATTGATGGAAAGAACAACGGGAAGATCAGTGTACACAGCCAGTGCACCAGCTGGGGTGGCGATATGGTAGGCGACGCTTATGGTAATCTATACCTGATCAGCATGCGTAACCATATTTTCAAAATCAATCCTGAAACTCGTGTTGCTGATTACGTAGGCCAGGTAAAAGGTTTGCCAGCTGATTTTACCAGCAATGGTATGGTGGTAAACAATGAAGGAGAAGCAGTAGTAAGTAGTGCAGTTTTAAACAGTAACTACTACCGCATCAATATGTCAACTTTAGAAGCTACACCTATACATAAGAAAGATGAAATGGTGTATAACGCTTCTGACCTGGCTAACAGCAATTTGCTATTCCAGCGCACTTCATCTTCAGAAGTTATAACTCGTAACGAGGTAAAAGGAAATAATGCGGTAAGTGTATATCCTAACCCGGTAGCAACACGTTTCTTCAATATTTCGTTTGAAAAAGTTCCTGTTGGTCAATATACCATAGCTCTTACTGATGTATCAGGCAGGCTTGTTTTCAACAGGGCTTTAAGCATCAATGTTCCTGGCCAGGTAGAAAAAATCAACCTGCCAAGATCTGCTGCTGGTGGAATGTATCTACTAAAAGTTACAGGAGCTGATAAGCAAACCGTGTATAGTGATAAGATTGTGGTTCAGTAAGTATAGTCATTTTGATGAGAAGGGCTGCCTTGTGCGGCCCTTTTTTTGTTTTGGTATAACAGTTATTCTTTTACATTGCAGAACCCGTTCTCCTGGCAATTGCTGGCGCATAGATTTCCATTTGCCGCCAGTTACGCAGTTTCAAGTTTAAAAGTAAGATGAAGAGGAGAGGAATAACTGCAGTAACTTTTAAAGTAGAACTTCTTTATGCATGATATAGAACCATTTTTTAACTGGAGGCATATGTACACCGCGGAGGAGGATGAACTATCACCCTTTTATGGTCGTACGTATAGCGAGTTTGAATACAGCCAGACAGTTTATAATTACTATATACATCCACAGTGGGATGAATTTGGGAGCAGGACCCTGTACCTAAAAGTTTTATATGCTGATTACAATGAAAGCTTTGCTATCATAGAATTGATTGGTGAGTGGAATGATGCTATTGAAAATGATATCATGACATTGAAGCGTGATGTCATTGATAATATGTTCTCACACCACATCACAAAATATATTTTAATTACGGAGAACGTCCTCAACTTTCACAGTGGTGACAAAGATTATTACGAAGAGTGGTTTGAAGAAGTAACAGAAGAAGGCGGATGGATAGTGGCTATCAATATGCCCGACCAAAGTCAACATGATTTCAAGCGGAGAAAGCTGCATTATTTTATTGAGTTATTGAATATTCCCAACTGGAGAATCTTTAAGCCGCAGCACTTATTCGACCAGATAAACACCGACATCAGCAAGAGATTAGATTAATCTGTTATGGCATAATTATTTGAAGAAGTTCCTTGAAAACATCTTTTAAATATTCATGCTATGAAAACTTCAGTTGTACTTTCTGTTATTGTTTCTTCTCTATTGGTTATCTCCTGTAACAAGCGCAATGAAGACTATAGCAACCTGGAGCACGAAGTAATTAAGGAATGGCGGATGCCTATGTCCAGTGCTTTTGTTGTTCCCACTTTGCAGGGAAGATCTGATTCCGGTGAGCTAATCCTGCAAGTACGTGACGACCGAACCGTTATCTATCAATATAATATTACACAATTAGCTACCAACGATTATATCCACGGTGGTGGTATCTATGCAGGTGATCCTGCTTCAAACGGGCCACTTATGCTAGACCTGCGTGGCAGAGAAGGAACCCGTTACTCTTCGGGGATACTAACGAACCTGCGCCAATCTCTCATCGACAGTTTAATCAACGATAATGTAAAGAAGTATGTACAGGTCTTCAGTAAAGATTATCCATCGGGAGTGGCAAGAGCTAACATAACGCCTTAGTCAATCAGCGCTATCTAAATCCAGTTGGTAGTTGTTGTTTTTAGGAGAAATGGTAGAAACATTTTTAATGTTCTTTCTCCTGTTGCTTTGGAGCTTTCACCCGTTCATACAAATTAATGTACCTAAATGGATGTTCTAGAGTTAAATGGTGTTTTCTTTTCGCTATAACATCTTAAAGGATTTATTAGACAGGTTGCTGCTGCTAAACCATTGATGATGAGATAAGATTGCAAAAAACGGTTGTATGTTTTATTCCGTCTAACATACTTTCAATTCATCGACCAACATTCTCTCCGTTACACAGGTATTAGTTTTCTCTTCTATTTAAGCACCTTAAAAATTCAAAAGGTTAAATTTTGTGACACTTCGTTCTTTATCTTCACGAGCTTAAATTTAAACCTATAATGAAGAGATCTCTACTTGCATTAGTATGTGTACAACTACTATTTGCGGTCAATTCTTCAGCCCAATTGCTTACGCCTGTAACACAGGTAAAGAAGTGTATCACAACAGAAGTGATGGAAGAGGCAAGAAGAAACAACCCTAACGCTGAAACCGACGCACAGTTTGAAGCATTTATGCATCAAGTAATGATGCAGCGTACCAGTCGCACAAATGCTGCTTACAATCTTCCTGTCGTTTTTCATGTCATCCATAATGGCGAGGCAGAAGGAACTGGATTTAACGTTGCTACCCAATTCATAAGATCGCAGCTTAACCAGTTGAACAAAGATTTTCTTAACCAGTCAGGAAGTCCATATGCTACGGCTGCTTCTTCTGATATCCGTTTCAGTTTAGCACAAAGAGATCCTTCAGGTAATGTTTTAAGCAATCCTGGTATAAATAGGGTAGACCGTAACCTATGGAACTGGACTGCACCAGGAAGCGGATGGTCTAGCAGCTATATAGACGGCACCATTAAGCCTAACACCATTTGGGATCCTAATCGTTATATCAACATCTGGATCTGCCCAATCAGTGGTGGCATATTAGGATATGCTACTTTTCCTACTTCTTCTACTTTGGCTGGTTTGTCAGGTGGTGAAACCGCTACAACCGCTGGTGTGGTGATTACTTCAACAAGTGTAGGAAGTGTAGTTACCCCAAGCACAGAAACTTGTTCTGAAGCAAATCCTTACAACCTTGGAAGAACTATGACCCACGAAATAGGTCACTTCTTTGGTTTACGTCACATCTGGGGCGATTCAAACTGTGGAACTGATTATGTAGATGATACGCCTACGCATCAAGCAGCCAACTATGGTACACCTGCGCATCCAAAATCAAATAGCTGTGGTACAGCTGCTGAAATGTTTGACAACTACATGGATTATACAGACGATCGCATCATGCACACTTTTACTGCAGGGCAGGTGGCACGTATGCAAACAGTTATGCAATTCAGCCCACGTAGAAAAGAACTGGCTACTTCCAATGCTGGCCTTGTAGCAGCTACAAGTAATAAAATCTCTTTCACTGCATGTAATACTACCATTACAGAAAATGAAAAAGGAACTACTACTTCATTCCCTTGGTATAGAGATATCCCGGTTATACTGAATGTAGAAGACGTAGCAACTGGTTCTGCAACTGTAACAGTATCTGCAACCGGAACAGCAGTTAATGGAAGTGACTTCCAGATTGTAAATCCTACTTTGAATTTTGCAGCAGGAGATCCTAATAAGATTATCACTGTTCGTATCATTGATGATGCTGTACCGGAGCCTACCAAAACAATTGTTCTGAACTTTTCAGTTTCTGGTACTGGAGTAACAGCAGGTACCATCAACCAAACCTATACTATCAGCATTGTTGATGACGACAGAGTGCGCCCAGGTGAAAATCCAATAACTCTTCTTAATGAAGGATTTGAAACTACTGGTGGTGCTATCCCTACTGGATGGAGCTCATTGATAGGTTCTGGTAGCCCTAACAGTTTTGTAGTAAGTGCTAATGGTACTGCAGGTGGTTCAGGCCAGGTTGCCCATATTACCAACAACACCAGCTTTAAGCCTACTACATACACCAAAACAACTAATGGTCTTGCAGTTATCCGTACTCCTTTGATAGATGCTAATGGTTTATCAAACCTGAACCTGACTTACAAGTACCAAGTTGGTGGCGAAGTGAGTGCTACTAACACAGTCATAGATTATGCTTACTCAGCATTTTCTACCGAAGCTGTTCCTAACTCTTTTAGCCAGGTTGCGGGTTCCGAACTTTTGGCTTCCAATACTCCTATTTCAGGTGTTACGAATGTTCCGATCCCTTCATCATTCAACAACACAAGGTTCCACCTGGGCGTATTGTGGAGAAACAATAACAGTGGTGGAACAGACCCTGGTGTTATAGTGGATGATTTTGTAGTAACTGCCATCGGTACTCGTATTGAATCAGCAGCATTGACAAATAACTCTTTTGCTGTTAGTCCTGGTACAACCAACAACTTCAGAAGCTCACAGAACAACAGGTTGATGGCTACTATTAGCAACGTTTCTACGAGCCTGCCTCAGTTGACTGTTTCTGTGATAGAAGCTGGAAACAACAGGCCAACAATCACTACTGAAACAGGTGACTGGATGCGCACAAGGAAAATGTTCCAGGTGAACACGCATGGCAACGAAAACGTTTCTTACACAGCTACTTTCTTCTTTACACCAACAGAAGTTGCTGCATGGGGAGCAGGTGTAAATACCTTGAAGTTCTTAAAGTTGAAATCTACAGCAAATATGCTGGGAACACTTTCATCAGCTGACGGTGAAATAGTAACACCTACATCAGTAGATGACAGGTTAACTACTGATGGTTATATCTCTTTCACTGCTACATTTACCGGTTTCTCAAGAGTAATGATGGTTGAACCTTCTACTACTTTACCAGTACGTTGGTTAGACTTTACAGGTACACTTTCTGGTAGCACAGCTAAGCTTGCGTGGAAAACAACAGCTGAATTGAACAACCGTGGATTTAATGTAGAGCGTAGTGTGGATGGTATCAACTTCAGCAATATTGGTTTTGTTACAGCTCAGAATGGTAGCGGTATCAACAGCTATAGCTTCGATGATAACAACCTTGTAAAAGGCACCCGTTACTACTACAGGATACAGCAGCTTGATATTGACAACCGTTCTTCGCACAGTTCAGTTGTAAGTATGATGTTTGGTGGTAAGGAAACCTTTACATGGTATCCTAACCCGGTGAAGACTAAGCTGGTTATCCAAAATCCAACTTCTGTAAAAAGTGCATCGGTTATTATTACCGACCTTACCGGAAGAACAATGTATAAGAGCCAGATGTTAGCAGGTAACCTGGAAATTTCTACCGGTGCCTGGGCTGCTGGAATGTATACTGTAAGAATAACAGCAGATGGTGAAACTACAAGCTTCAAAGTATTGAAGGACTAATAGGTTCATCTTAAATAGAGGAAAAGGCTACCTGTAATGGTGGCCTTTTCTATTTCATCAATTTCCCATTTTTCAAATAATTTTTTGCTGTAGCTTCCATCTCAAACAGAAACTAAAACAGATGATCAGAAAGTTCTTGACCGTTGTATTAGTGGCAGTACATGTAACCGTATTTGCCCAGCAAGGAGGAAATGTTTTAACCGTACAAAAAATAATGCGTGATCCAAAATGGATTGGCACTTCTCCATCAAATACCCGGTGGAGCTGGGATGGAAAAATCCTCTTCTTTAACTGGAACCCTGAGGGTAATATGTCTGACTCGGTTTATTATGTAACGCTAAATAATCTTACTCCACAAAAAGCCAGCGTGCAGATGCGTCGCAATACTGCATTGGATGGCGACATAACTTATAACAATGCACGCACTGGTTTTATTAGTACACGTGGTGGCGATCTGTATTATACAGATGTAAAGTCAGGGCGGGAGAGAAGGCTGACAAAAACAGTAGACGCCGAAAGCAATGTATCATTTATAAACAACGATAGCAGGATAGCTTTTAGCCGTAGCCAAAACATGTATGCTTTTGATTTAGCAACTGGCTTTACTGAACAGCTTACGAACTTTGTTCGTGGCGCGGCACCTGCAGAAAGAAGAGATAATTTAAATACGCAGGAGAAATGGTTGCGCGATGACCAGCTTCGTGAGTTTGAGGTGCTAAGGCAGCGTAAAGAAAAGCGTGATAGTGCAGAAGCCATCAGCAAGCGGATGAGAGAGAAAGATTTACGCAGCATATACATCGACGACAGGTTGATGACATCTTTGACTGTAAGTCCTGATGCGCGATTTGTGACCTATCGTTTAACCAAACGTGCAGCAAATGCTAAGAATACAATTGTTCCAAATTATGTAACAGAAACAGGCTATACAGAAGATATTCCTTCACGAACCAAAGTAGGAGCACCCGGTTCCACTAGTGAGTTTTTCATTTTTGATGTAGTAGCTGATACTGTAATTAAACTGCAGGTAGACCAGTTGCCGGGAATAAAAGATGCTCCAGATTATGCCGTTGCAGATACTTCTCGTAAGAAAGCTGCAAGAGGTGTAACTGTGTACGGACCATACTGGAATAATGCTGGAACACATGCGGTGGTTGATATCCGTTCTGACGATAACAAAGATCGTTGGATCATGAAGCTGGATGCGGCTACAGCAAAACTAAGTTTGCTTGACAGGCAGCGCGATGAAGCTTGGGTAGCAGGCCCGGGCATCAGTCCTTTTGCAGGTGGATCAAACAGGTGGATAGATGATAACAGCTACTGGTATCAAAGTGAAGCAACTGGTTATTCGCATTTGTATTCTATCAATGTAGTGACCGGTGCAAAGAACCAGATTACCTCAGGAAATTACGAGGTGAAACAGGTACGCTTGTCCAACGACAGGAAATCATTTTACATAACCACCAACCAGGTACACCCGGGCGAGCAGCATTTTTATAAAGTGAATGTAAACGGTGGTGCGCTGCAAAAGTTGACGACACTTACTGGTGCACATGATGTACGTATTTCTCCTGATGAGAAAAATCTGGCTATTCGTTATTCATATTCCACAAAGCCATGGGAGCTATACCTGCAGGAAAATAAACCAGGAGCAAAATTGGTGCAGGTTACCAACAAAGCACAATCAGCAGAATTTGCTTCTATTAATTGGATGGATCCCCAGGTTGTAACTTTTGCCGCACGTGATGGTGCGCAGGTATATGCAAGGCTTTATAAACCGGCTAACCCGCATCCTACAAAACCTGCGGTCATCTTTGTTCATGGTGCTGGCTATTTACAGAATGCCCATAAATATTGGAGTACTTATTTCCGTGAATACATGTTTCACAACCTGCTGGCGCAGCAGGGATATACTGTATTAGACATTGACTATCGCGGCAGCGAAGGGTATGGCCGCGACTGGCGTACAGGCATATACAGGCACATGGGAGGAAAAGATCTTTCAGATCATGTGGATGGTGCTAAATACCTGGTAGAGCAGCATGGTGTGGATGCAAAGCGTATTGGTATCTATGGAGGCTCATATGGTGGTTTCATCACACTCATGGCTATGTTCACTGAACCAGGTGTATTTGCTGCTGGTGCTGCGCTTCGTTCGGTTACCGATTGGGCGCACTACAACCACGGCTACACTTCTAATATTCTAAACGAACCATTCAATGATACCCTTGCTTATAGAAAAAGCTCGCCTATTTATTATGCTGATGGACTACAAGGAGCACTGCTCATGTGCCATGGTATGGTAGATGAGAATGTACATTTCCAGGATATCGTACGGCTAACACAGCGGCTGATAGAACTGGGTAAAGAAAATTGGGAACTGGCTGTTTACCCTGTAGAAGATCATGGTTTTGTAGAACCATCGAGCTGGACGGATGAATACAGGCGTATTTTAAAGTTGTTTGAAACAAACCTGAAGAAATAAAGTAGAAGGCCCCAACTCGGGGCCTTTTTTATTTTTGAAACAGCTGCTGCACCTTGCGTGCAACGCGTTGTATACTTTCTTCTTCGGGAAGTTCGTCAACATGTATCCATCGGCAAGAACTTACATGCTCTTCCTGGACCACAATATCCATTTGCGAATTACATGTAAAAAGGTAGCGGATATCATGGTGTACATGCGCCGGCTCCTGCTTACGATCGTTAGCTGGTATTGGATGACTATCTATGTCAATTATGGTAGAAAGAGGTTTGAAAGCATCGGCAGGTAAACTAGTTTCTTCTACTGCTTCGCGCAGTGCTGCCGCTAAAATATCTGCATCAGTTGTTTCTACATGACCTCCTGGTTGCAGCCAGCGGTTTAGTGTTTTATGTTCTATCAGTAAGAAAGCGTTTGCATTTGGATCATATATAAAAGCGCTTGCTGTAATATGGCCGGTAAAATTGTGTCTCGTATACAAATACCCTGTATCGAATGCAGCTACAAACTGTTTGATGGCTGCGACATTCTCATGCTCATCTTTATATTGTTGCTCATATTGAGCAAGCAGTTCTAGTACTTCTTCTTTGGTGTTCATTGTTTTAATTCAATCAGTGTTTAGTGGACACAACTTAGCTTCTTTGGCGCAATCTTTTTCTAAAACGGTTATGCTGATACGGACAGCGGTTCGATATTGATGGTGATAGAAAATTAGAAGAATTCATTTTCCTTTTGATGGAACAATAACTTTACAGCATGTACACAAGGCAAGAGGCATCGCAACTACGACAAGAATTCTGGACAACATTCGGGCAATACATGTCTCCAATATTATCAGCCGAAGGAGAGAAAGTAAACTGGATAAATTATAAGACGGGTGAAAAGCATATTCACTTCAAAATGGATGCTGCCAACCGTTCAGCGAGTATTGGCATAGTGGTTTCTCATCCTGACCCGGATATACAACAGCTGTACTTTGAACAGTTTGTTCAGCTGCGGGCTGCGCTACATGCTTCCCTTGGAGAAGAATGGAAATGGGAAATGCTGGAATATGATGAAACAGGCAAACTGGCCAGCCGGATATACACTACGCTTGATGAAACAAGTGTCTTGAATAAATCCCACTGGCCTGCGCTGATCTCTTTCTTCAAGCCTCGTATGATAGCCTTAGATGAATTTTGGAGTAATGCCCGGTATGCTTTTGAGCTATTGCGCTGATCAATTGTTCTTCAACTCTTCTTCTATCAGCTCATTCAAAATAGCTTCATTGGTGATGATCCATTCTGGTAAGTTTTCTTCCAAAGCTATTTTCCAACCCTGGTCACCTTTGCGCATATTGAAGATTTTCCTGTTGCCCCTGTCATCACAAACATCTACAGTAAACTGACCTTCTTTGATACTGTTTATCTTTCTGAAATTAAACTCCCTTAGCCTGCCCTCTGCTTTCACCAACTTTGTGAACTGGATATTTTTATTGAACTCGATCTTCATATTAAGGATTAAACTTTACATGATTCCTGCAATTTGTGTGCTACATACTATACAGGCCACACCTCATGTGGGCGCAAAGATTACATTATGTAAGTTTAAAATCAACATGAAAATCTTAAGTGTGTCATATTATATACCGATTGCGTTCATAATGAATGAGGTATAGTTTTTTTATCCATGCTGAAAATATTTACTATGGATAAGATGCAAGACCTGACAGCATTATTGAAGCATGAAATAGAAGATTTAATTTCTGCTGAAGACCAGATAATAGGTGCAATGCCTTTGATGATTGAAAATGCAAAAAGCAATACGCTTAAAAAAGCTTTGCGCCAGCATCTAAAAGTTACTCAAGCGCAGCGTAAGCGTCTTGACAAAGTGCAAAAACTAATGGGTGTAAAAAAAGGTGAAGCCAGCCAAAGCACAGGTTTTCTTTCATCCCTATTTGGTGGTATTACACAGCATGAGTGCAAAGGAATGAAAGGCATTATAGAAGAAGGAAATAAAATAATGGCCGAAGACATGGTGGATACAGTAAAAGATGCCGCCATTATTGCCAGTGCGCAAAAAGTAGAACATTACGAGATCTGCGGATATGGAACTGCCCGTTCGTATGCTAATGAACTCAACCTTACTGATGTGGCTAAACTGCTGGAAGAAACACTTAATGAAGAATATGAAGCTGATAAACTGCTAACCACTATTGCAGAAGGTGACGTAAATGTTAAAGCAGAAGGTAAGAAGCCAGCCTCAAAAGGAACTAATGGATCGGGTAGTAGTGTTACTGCAAAGAAAGCTGCATCAACGCAGGGTAGTGCTAAAAAAACTGCAGCTACACCAAAGAAAGCCGCATCTAAATCCACTACGGCTACAGCTAAAAAAGCAGCAAATAAAACCAGTAAAAAATAAAGAGAAGGTAGCTATTGGCTACCTGTTTTCTTTAGCGCGGTGACAGATAACTTCTATAGAAAAACTGAAGGCTAAAGCAAAAGCAACTGCTTCCCATACAGATTGTCTTACCAAAAGAGAAATGATGATCATCACTAAACAGAATATACTGGCCACAACGGTTAATGCATTTCTCTCCGACAGGTACTTTTTCATGCGAATTCAGGGTGTTTGATTGCATAAAAGTACATCACAGGCGCCGTTATCTGCTCCTGCGCCTGTCGTATAGCGCTTAATTCTTCATTAAAAAAGACATGTTATTCTTTTGCCCTATGATAGCAGGGTAAAGCCATTGAGGCAGTTAACTTACCAAGTTTGCATGTTTTGTAAATTGAAAGAGAGAAACTACAAGCCGGTCTTCCGTTTTATGTTAGCCATCATTCTATTGAAGTCGCTTTCAGTAGGAAGTATATCATCTAGTTTCTTTCCATGATGCGCTTCCCACTCTTTCTTTTCGTCCTCAGTTCCAGGTGGTCTATAGTTGAGTTTACTTAATCGTACAATCTCTTTTTTTGAAACGAGTTTTACTTCCTTATCAGCCAAAACTCTTTGCCGCACATGACCACATATATCAAAATGCGGGTGTACATTCCTGCCGCCGAGGTGAAGCCAATCCCAACTCAATTTCATTTTTTCAGCATAAGCGTATAGTTCATCTAAACTATCTGCTACCAGGTGAACTCCATCTGTGTATAGCATAGCAGGGTTTTCATTGGTTCTGCAATATGTTTGCCAGTAAGACGATCAAAAGGACAAAGTAGTGCCCAATTCAGACACTGAAAATGAAAATATTTTAGGCTGTTGTGGTGACGTCCTCGTTATATTTGGTTTCAACCTGCTAACCCATGCGTTATTCTGCTATCGTCCACCTATTCATCATTTACCTGGCCATTCAAAGCCTGTACTCCGGCGTAAACTATATTATAGGCAACTTTTATAGTGTGGTGGTACTTTTACTTGAAGACCTAACTTCTTTCTCTCTTTTAGCAGGCGCTCCTCTTTATCTTTCTTCTGGGCTGCTTTCTGTTTTAATAGGCTTCATCATACTTATTCGATCTGCCGCTATCACCAGGTTTGTAGTAGAAAGATCAAAATTTGCGGATAATGTAAAAGTCTCTGTGAATGCAAAACAGCTGCTATCTGTTGTAATAGTTTTCCTGGCTTTAAGTTCTTTACTGATTGCTATACCTAACTTCTTAACAAACTTATGGAGCACATTCAGAGAAAATGCAGGCGCATTTTTGTCCAATGAAGAAACCATTAGCAGTGAAGACTGGTACCTGAGTATTGTCAAAATCTTTCTTCCTTGCCTGATGATCGTTTTCTGCAAGCCGCTTACGGTTTATTTTTCTAAGAACATCTTTTTTGATGAGGATATACAGCTAGTTGAGACGGAAATTGCTGAAGCAGACGACACAGCTGTAGAGCCTGCTACGGAAGCTGATCCGGCGGATGATAACACTGCCAGTTTATAATGAATGTAGTGCTGGCACTTCTTCTGTATAAAACATATAGTTAATGTGTGTTAAATCTCCATATATTTTGCTGCCGTTGCTTTCGATGTTGAAACAATGACTACATTTGCATCGCAATGAACAAATCGAGCCTTCATAACCACTGCATGTCTACAAACTGTTGTTGCGGTTGTTGTCTACCTATGAAGAAGGCTGTAAAGTAATATTGTCATTACCTCATTATATACAAGCCTTCCAACCCTGGGAGGCTTTTTCTTTTTTACATACACAAAACGATAAACCAAAATAAATATGAACATACATACAGACCGATGTTGTAGCCAATTAAACAATAGCTACTAAACAAAACATCAAAATCAAATTCAAACAAACTCATGAACGTACAAGCTTCTTCCTCTTTAAAAGGATTAGTTCTGATTATTATTTTTTCTCTTACGCTCGTTATAGCCAACGCTCAAAACATATCTACAACCGGTACTGTAAGAGACGCATCGGGTAACACCCTTAGCGGCGCTACCGTTTTTATAGAAGAAACAAAAAACACCGTGGTTGCCGATAGTGACGGCACGTTTAGGTTGTCGCTTCCAGCGGGCACCTATACGTTAGTAGTTTCTTATGTCGGACAGGCAACACAGCGTGTATCAGTTAATATATCAAATAATACTACCGTACTTCCGGCTATCAGCCTGGCAACTGTTGCTAATGCCAATACCGTTGTAGTAGTAGGTTCACGTAATCCTAAACGTAGCGCTATTGAGACAGCTGTTCCGGTGGATGTCATACCTCTTGCTCAGATCACAGGACAGGTAGGTCAGCTGGACCTATCGCAGTTGCTTAGTTTTCTTGCTCCTTCATTCAACTCTGTTCGCCAGACCTTAGGCGATGGTACCGATCACATTGACCCGGCGCACTTACGCGGACTTGGTCCAGACCAGGTGCTGGTACTGGTGAATGGCAAGCGTTATCATCAGTCGTCTTTGGTGAACGTAAATGGAACCGTTAACCGTGGTACTGTTGGAACGGACTTGAACTCCATACCTGCCAGTTCTATTGAAAGAGTAGAGATACTTCGCGATGGCGCTTCTGCACAATATGGATCGGATGCTATAGCGGGAGTTATTAATATTGTTCTAAAAAAGAGAACCGGCCTTAGCCTTTCGACTACCTATGGTCAACACATTTCGAGCTATGATAAGAACTACGCTTATAACCGTTTGAACCCAAATAACCAGCTTCCTGGTAAGGTGAATGCAAACGATGGTGAGAATTACCAGGCAACACTTAACTATGGCTTCAACCTGAAGAAAGGATATTTGAACCTTTCTGCAGAATACCTGCGCCGTGGTGCTACCAACCGTAGCGGGTTGTATACCGGCCAGATCTGGCCCAGCGTAAACGGCAGGGACGTTTCAGATAGCATTAATGCTGCTAAAGGATTAACAAGAGACGATTTTGATCTGCGTCTTGGAAATTCAAGAATTGAGGGTGGTGGCGTAGTAGCCAACTTTGCTTATCCAATCAATGACAACCTGGAAGTATATGCTTACGCTTTAGCCAATGGTAAAAACGGTAATGCTGCAGGTTTGTATCGTTATCCAAACAGCATCCGAGTTGGTGGAAGCTTTCCTTCAAGCAACAGCAGTTCAGCAGCAGCCGCTGCAGCAGTAAGAGCTCTTTATCCTAATGGCTTTCTGCCAGAACAAAATTCACGTGTACGCGATTATTCAGCTTCGGCAGGTATACGTGGTAAATTAGGTAGCTGGAGATTTGATGCAAGTGAAACCTTCGGCGCTAACACTTACACTTACCTGGTAGATAATTCAGTGAATTATACTCAAGCATATTTACCTGGCATCACTCCACAGCAGTTGCAAACGAGCTTCAACAGTGGTAAGACCAGGACATGGCAATCTATCACCAATCTTGATCTTTCAAAAAACCATGATGTACTGGAAGGTTTGAACACTGCAGTAGGAGCGGAGTTCAAAGTAGACGGTTATGGTATTGAAGCCGGGGAATTTAACTCGTATGCAAATCTTACTACCGACAGGGGATTAGCTTCCATTGCAGGTGCACAGGTTTTCGCAGGTTTTTTACCTGAAAGTGCAGGTACCTGGACAAGGCGCAGCTTTGCTTTGTATAGCGACAATGAGCTGGACATAACAAAGAAATGGCTGGTGTCGGCTGCATTGCGTTTTGAGAATTTTTCTGATTTCGGCTCTACGCTGAATTATAAAGTTGCTTCACGCTACAAGTTGGCAGACTGGCTAAGCTTGCGTGGTGCTACCTCTTCTGGTTTCAGGGCACCTTCTCTTCAACAGCAGCACTACTCAAAGGTGACTACGCAATTCATTACCATCAATGGTCAACTTGTTCCTGTTCAAGCCGGAACTTTTACCAATGATTCTAAAATTGCCCAGATACTTGGAATTCCGCAACTGAAGCAAGAGACGTCTATTTCTTATTCATTAGGAGCTACTTCAAGATTGGCAAGAGGCCTGGAGCTGACAGTTGACGCGTACCAGGTAGACATCAACAATCGCATCATCTTATCGAACGCTTTTGATGGTGGTACAGACCCTGCTTTAACAGCTGAATTGAACAATGCCGGCGCTAATCGTGCATCTGTATTTGCAAATGGTATCAACACCCGCTCAAGAGGTTTAGAAGCCGTGCTTAGCTACGCAGTGAAATTAGGAGGGAAGCATAACCTGAATGTAACGCTTGCTCACTCAACCGTTCAAAATCGTGTAAGGAGAGATGAGAATGATAAGGTTATCATTCATGGATCAGATGTATTGATCAACTCTGGCCAATTGGGCAGGTATTTCAACCGTCTTGACCAGTCGCGTATCGAAACGCAGAGTCCGCAGAACAAGCAGATCTTGTCTCTCCAATACCGTGTAGGCAAGTTTGGTACACTGTTGCGCTTTTCACGTTTTGGAAGCACCACATTCCTGGCTGACACTACGGGTGGAGCTGCTCTTGTTGTAAATGGATTTACAGGTCAACGCGAAACGCTTGATCAAAGATTTAGCGGAAAAACGCTTACTGATCTGAGCTTCACTTACGACATCAACAAGCGTTTTGCAATCAACGTGGGAGCAAACAACCTGTTTGATGTGTATCCTGATGTGCAGGAACATTTCAACAGTACATCCTCTGGTCGCTTTACGTATTCTCGTGCTGTGTCGCAATTTGGCTACAACGGCAGGTATGTATACGGCAGGCTAACATTTAACTTGTAAGCCTACTTACTATAAAAGAAAAGCTCTCCGCAATGGAGAGCTTTTCTCTTTTAAAACTATTTATGTTGTTCTACTTCTGGTTGAAATTGAACCTCAATCCACCCATCAACCATCTGCCGGGCATCTGGCTTCCAAGCAGGTCGCTGTAGTTTTCATCCAATAGATTATCAACCTGCACAAAAGCATTCAGCCCGTTTACCAGCATAGCCTGCAGCTTTGTATTTAGCACAAAATATTCTTTAGAAAGCGTGGCATTTATGGCAGATGCCTGCATTATTCCGCGCTGCTTGTATAATCCGGCCACACTTACAGAAAACCTGTTGAACCTGTACTCAACATTGAAGTTGGTAAGGAAACGTGCGTGCGAAGAGATGTAAAAAGAGGGTACTGCATCACTGCTTTCGCTATTGATCCACACCAATCCCAGCATTGCAAATAATTGTTGTTTTTTAGAAAGCTGGTGTACATATTTTACATCTGTTTCAAAACCTGTAGAGGTTACTTTGGCTATGTTTTTAGCCAAAGCATAACGACCAGTTGGTACCAGGTTGCTGGTTCTAGGCATCTGCTCAAAAGGAGTAGGAACCCAATCCACCAGGTCCGTATTAAATCGCTGGAAGAATGTAGAACTGATCCTTAGGTTTTTGATGCCGAGGTAGTCAACACCTGCTTCATAGCTGGTGGAGCGTTCAGCAGTAAGATCAGGATTACCAATGCTGCCACTTGTAACCCTGGCTCTGTTATAGTTATTGAACCTTTCAGTGAAATCTGCATCACGTGTGGTCTTGCCTGCAGAAGCGCGTAGCTGCCAGTGCGGTAGCTTGTAGGCTACATTCACTTGTGGTATAACTTCCCAGCCTGCTCTTTCATGGTAATCTACACGTATTGCAGGATTAATGAACAGGTTTTCATTGAAGCTTTTATTCAATAAAACAAAAGCACCTACCTGGTCTAGTTGGTGATTACCTCTGTCGTTTGAAGAAATTTGTTTGTTGACCCACTGAGCGCCTGAGGTAATAGAAAGATCTTCTTTAAACTGGTAGGAATGGACCGCCAGCGCCTGTAGTAACTGGCTTTTATTCAGGTTAGGAAGAGAAGCAGAATTGAAGGTGAACTCATCCTTTACATGTTTGTGACCCACATCAAAACTCAGTTGGTGTTTTCCTTTTTGGTAAGCCAGCTTCAGGTGGTTCCATAAGGATGTTACTTTTTCTTTTGCGGTATCAGATGCAAACGTGGTGTAGAAATTTTGTGCAGCAAAGTCACGGCTGTCGTAGGCTGAACGAAACGACAGTTGCAGATTTTCGCTGAAGCTATGACTGACAGAGCCGCTTAAAGTGTTGTTGTAAAAGAACCCCCTCGTGCCACGCTGCAACTGCCCAGTAGCATTGTTAGAAATAGCTCCCGCAGCTACGGCTGTTTTACCTTTTTTTAGGTAGCCGCCTACCTGCGCATTCCACAGGCCATATTCACCCACCACACCTTGCGCACTGATTTGTTTTCCGTCTGCTTTGCCTTTTGATGCAAATGTTTTCGTAATGATGTGAATAACACCTCCCACAGCTTCCGTTCCATAAATAGCTGATGAAGCACCTTTCAAAACTTCTATACGTTCAATTTCTGAAGGAGCAATAGGAATATAGCTATTAAAGTGTCCAGTGTTTGGGTCGTTCAACCGGATGCCATCCAGCACCACAAGCACCTGCTGAAAAGTGCCGCCACGCAGTACTATATCACTTTGTGCACCCATTGGACCACGTGCCTGCACTTCCAGGCCCGGCAGGTACCGTAGCAATTCATCAATTGAATTCACCGGGAATTTGGAAATGCTCTCGCCGCTGATGACAGTAATATTTCTGCCGGTTGTATTGGCTGATACAGGATGTAATGAAGCTGTAACGGTTATAGGATCCAGTTCCGCCTGTTGGCTGTTTGCAATGGTTCCATTTAAGATCAATGCTGAAGCCAGCACGACTTTAGAAAGTTTATTTCTCATCATAAAGTAGATGTGCGGCTTGTTTCATGTAGCAATCATCGCCAGCCGCCATTGTTTGGTTTAGAAATGGCGGCAAATGTAATCTCCACTACTACCTGCGGCAATTAAAAGACATTAAGAACAATTCGGATCCCCAACAATTGGTCTTACCACCTCATCACATACATTAGTATTTCTAATTTCTATGCTCTTACAGCTGTATCGTACTTCTAAAATTCTACTTCGTACCTGAGATCCAACTTCCAACTTCTAACCTCGTACTCAATCATCGTACTTCCGACTTCCCACTTCGTACCTGACCTCCTACTTCCAACTTCCAACCTCAAACTTGATATCCCACCTCGTCCTTGCAAATCACATCCTTTACCCACACCACCCGCGGCTTATTAACAGCTTTTCCACGTTATCCACCTATTTTTTACAACCGTTCACAGCGTTTGGACAATTTTTCCCATTGCTGGTGGTGCTCCTGCTTTTAATGTATGTTCGCACTTACCCTAAAATTGTAGATAGTGAGATTAAAGAGTTTAGAAATAAAAGGCTTTAAAAGCTTTGCCGACAAAACAGTCGTGAATTTCGATGAAGGGATCACCGGGATCATTGGACCCAATGGTTGCGGCAAGAGCAATATCATTGATAGTATTCGCTGGGTAATTGGCGAGCAAAAGATCAGTGCACTGAGAAGCGAAAACCTGGAGGCGTTGGTCTTCAATGGTTCGCGTACACGTAGCGCAAGTGGTCTTGCCGAGGTAAGCCTCACTTTCGAAAACACCAAGAACCTGTTGCCCACCGAGTTCAGCACCGTTACCGTTACCCGCAAATTCTATAAGAACGGCGAAAGCGAATACCGCCTGAACGACGTAAGCTGCCGGATGAAGGATATCCATAACCTGTTTATGGATACTGGTATCAGCACCGATAGCTACGCGATCATTGAACTGGGGATGGTGGATGATATCATTCGCGATAAGGAGAACAGCCGCCGCCGCATGCTGGAACAAGCTGCGGGTATCACTATTTACAAAACACGTAAAAAAGAAGCCAAGGCAAAGCTCGATGCAACGGAAGGGGATCTTAATCGCATTGAAGACCTGTTGTTCGAGATAAACAACCAGCTAAAGACACTGGAGAACCAGGCAAAAAAGGCTGAGAAGTATTACGAGATCAAGAAAGATTATAAAGAGATATCTGTTGAGCTGGCGAAAGCTTCATTGGAAGGTTTCAATGATACTTACCGCGAACTGAGCGAGCAGAGCGAGGTAGAGACTGATAAAAAGGTTCGTTTAGAAGCAGAAATTGCTACCGAAGAAGCTGCTTTGGAGCAAGAAAAAGTAGGCTTCATTGAAAAGGAGCGTGCGCTGCAGGCTATGCAGCACGAGTTCAACGAACTGGTGGCAAAGCTTCGCACACAGGAGAATGAAAAGAATCTTGCTTCGCAAAAACTGACATATCTAAAAGAAAAAGAAACCAGCATTGTTGACTTCTTGCATAAGGCAGAAGGACAATTGCAAGGGATAGATGAGTCTATAGAATTTACCACCGTTCAACTAAGTGAAGAAGAAGGAAAACTGGTAAATCTCCAGACGCAGCTGGATACTGCGCGGATGGACGTTGAGACCAAGCGTCGTGTGTTTGATGAGAAGCGTGGAAATATAGACCAGCTTCGCAGGCAATACCAGGAGATCCAGCGCAAGCAGTTTGATGCAGAGAAAAAAGTTGCGGTTGCTGATGCGTCTATTCAAAACCTGCAGAGAGCGCTAACACAGTTGCAGGACGAACGACAGCAGCGTGAAGCACAACTGAAGCAACTGGAAGAACAGCGTGCAGATAAAGAGCAAGAGCTGGAAGACAAACGTGTAGACCTGCGCCAATTGCAGGAGCAGCACGAGGCAACCAAGCAACAAATTTTGCAGACCCAGCAGGAGCTGGAAGCACTGCGACTAAAACTGGCAGAAGAAAACCGCAAGCTCGATAGCAAGCGCAACGAACACGCACTTTTGAAGAGCCTCATCGACAGCATGGAAGGCTACCCGGAGAGCGTGAAATTCCTGCACAACAACAAGAACTGGAACCATACAGCACCTATTCTTTCTGATATCATTTATGTAAAAGAAGATTATCGTGCAGCTGTAGAAAACGTGCTGGAGCCTTACCTTAATTATTATGTAGTGAACGACCTGCAGGAAGGTTTGGTTGCTATCAATTTGCTGGAAGGAAACAAGAAAGGCAAGGCCAACTTCTTCATGCTCGACAGCGTGAACAACTTTGTAAAAAAGGAGGAGCATCAGCCGGCCAAGACCATTCCGGCAATGGATGTAATAGAGGTAGATGAAAAATACCGCAAGCTGGCAGAGTACCTGTTGTGCAATGTTTTTATTGCTGATGACGAAGCAGCACTACAAGACAGCGACGGCGCTATCGTACTTGAAAAGCATGGCAAGTTTGTAAAAGGCAAATACAGCCTGAGCGGCGGAAGCGTCGGTTTGTTTGAAGGAAAGAAAATAGGCCGTGCTAAGAACCTGGAGAAACTGCATGAGCAGATAGTTGCGCAGGAAAACGTGGTGAATGCTTTGAAAGCTGACATCCAGGCGAAGCACAACCAGGTGATCGGCTATAGCGAGCAGTTAAAAGAAAATGCGATAAAGCAAACACAGCAGGAGATAAGCGATCTTACCAACCAGGTGTTTGCTTTGCAAAATAAGTTAGAAAACCTTTCTGCACTGCAGGCCACCAGCCAAAAGCGTTTGGAAGATCATGAGAATAACCTGGCGATTAACCAGGATGCCATTGCGGATGTACGTGAAGAATTGCTTACGCTAAATGAGCAGCTACAGGCATCAAGTGATGAGATGAAAAACCAGGAACAGGATTATCAATCTGCGGAGCAGGAGTACCAGGAGGTGAATAAACTATTCAATGAAAGTAACCTGGCACTGACCCGCCAACAGAGCAAGATTTCTGCGCTGAAGACGGAATTACAGTTTAAGCGTAATCAACTGAATGACCTGACACAGCAGGTAGAAGAGAACAAAGTTCAACTGAAGCAGGCAACGGAGAACATCATAGAAAATGAAGCTATTTTAAAAGATAGCGAAGCATTCCTCATCAACCTGATGCGGATGAAGGAAGAAGAAGAGAAGAAGCTAAATGAAGCTGACCAGGCGTACTACAACATTCGCAATATCCTTAGTGAGAAGGAAAGTGAAGTGCGCATGAAGACTAAGAGCAAGGAGATGATAGATCACCTGCTGACAGAGATAAAAGATAAACTGAACGAACTGAAGCTGCAGTTAGCTGGAATGAAAGAAAGGCTGAGCGTTGAGTTCAGGATAGAACTGGATGAAATCATTGACCAGCCACGTGCTACAGAAACACCGGTAGAAGAATTGCAGGCGGCTTCGGATAGAATGAAGAAGCGACTAGAGAATATGGGCGAGGTAAACCCTACCGCTATTGAAGCTTACCAGGAAATGAAGAAGCGCTATGATTTTATCGTGGAGCAAAAGAATGACCTGGTAACGGCGAAAGAAAGTCTGCTTCAAACAATCCAGGAAGTAGAAACTACAGCGAACCAAAAGTTCCTTGATACTTTTAACGCAGTAAGAGAAAACTTCCAGAAGGTGTTCCGCGCTTTGTTTACTGAAGAAGATTTTGGAGATCTTATTTTAGAAAACCCGGAGAACCTTGCTGAAACAGGAATTGATATTGTGGCCAAGCCTAAAGGTAAAAAACCAAGCAGCATTGGCCAGTTGAGTGGAGGAGAAAAAACACTTACTGCAACTGCGCTGTTGTTCGCAATTTACCTGATCAAGCCAGCACCATTCTGTATCCTCGACGAGGTGGATGCGCCGCTGGATGATGCCAACGTAGGTAAGTTCACCAAGATGATACAGCAGTTCAGCGAGAACAGCCAGTTCATCATCGTTACGCACAACAAGCAAACCATGGGCGCTGTAGATGTTATCTATGGTGTAACCATGCAGGAGCCTGGCGTGAGTAAGCTGGTGCCGGTGGATTTTAGGAGCCTGGCGAATTAAGTAAAAAGTCAAAAGTCAAAAATCAAAAGGAGAACGTTCAATGCTCGTTCTCCTTTTTTTGTGCCGCCAGTTTTTGCTTTTTGCTTTTTGACTTTTGATTTAGACATTTGCTTCCAATGTACAAATCCGTCGCTATTCTTTTTCTTGCTTGTTTTTCCTGCTATATTCTCTTTACCCGCACACCAGATTATTTCGACTCGGAATTTACTCCGGGAACAGTTGTATTGCCCGATACTGCTGATTGGGCAAAGAAAGCTGTGGTTTATCCTGTAGGTAAAGAAAAATTTACAGTTCCCATAGAAGGATGGGGCAGTAGCCAGGTAGCTAAGGGCGATAAAGTAACGGTTATCTACAACCCAACTAATCCTTCAGAAGGTGCTATGTATACCTTCTTTTCCTATTGGTTAAAATTGCCGGAACTTCTTATTTCTGCAACTATATTTCTCCTGCTATTTTTTGGTGCTGTTTTCATTACTGGTGAAAATCAACCCGAGGAACCAGACGATGGCTCTTACAAGAAAAAGAGAAAGTACAAGGACTGATTATAAAAAAGAAGGGCATCCCACTAATGAGATACCCTTTCCTGCTGCATAAAACCATCTACTAAACAAAAAACATAAAGAACATTATTCACATTCTTAGTGCTAGTGGTAAAAAGACCGGTGCTTTTCCACATGGTTTAAATTCTTCAACTGTAATCAGTTCCTTTAACTCCTTTTTCACGTATGCGTACCCCATTTCTGAATATTACAATAGTAGCTGTATTGCTGCTTTTATGTTGTTGTAGCAGCATACCTGCCTATCATTATTCCCGCCAAGGAAATGCTATACCACTAGGTGAAGACTGGAGAGAGATCATACCTGCTGCCGTTGGTGAATTTAGCCGGATAAAAATGGATGAGCCTTCAGATAACCGCGATGGTAAAGCTTTTTATAAACATGAAAAGCAAATGCTGGTAGTAAGGTTTATGAAGCTGGAAGATGAAAGAAAGCTAAAGCTGTACATGGTGGAAGCCAGCAAAGACATCGCCAGGCCAAGGGAATGGAACCAGCGAAAGGTGCACACATCTGGTGAAAATAAGTACGTAGTATATAAGCAGCCGGGCAACAACTATGTAGCCTGGAACCGTGGCCTATACTATTTTGATGTATTAACAGACAATGAGGCGGTGCTGGATGAATTCCTTAAGAACTTCCCTTACTAGCGCCTGCCCTTGATCAATAGATCAACTTCCCAATCTTTCCTTTGTCGCCAGCAAGAAACACAGCTTTTCCTGTTTTACTCACCATAGCTACATTAAAACTTTCCAGACTTGCCTTCTGCCATTCCTTGTGTGCATTGGTAGCGAAATCAACGCCTGTTACACCACATGCAACCATCATCTTGTCGTTGATGATGCGAATGCAGCTGCGGTATCCAAAAGGAGAACCAATAGAAGGAGAACCCCATTTTTTTCCTGCGTCTGTTGTAAAGAAGAATATATCGAAATAATCACGTGGCACTTTGTAGTCACCACCTATTACATAGAACCTGTTGTTCCTATCTGTATCAAAAGAGAAAGCACCATTAGACTCTTTACCTTGAACAATAGGCATGGTAACAGCTTTATTCGGCTTACCTGGTCTGCCCATCATGAAGATGTTTGAAATGGTTCCGCCTGTTACAAATGCATATTCAAAATCTGGGTGATCTAGGAAGCTGATATTGGTGCCGCTGGCTGAAAATATTGCTTCGCCTGTTTGCGCTGGCGGCAGTTGATTAAGTGGCGTTTCCTGCCAGGTTTCGCCGCCATCAAAAGTGCGGATAATGTAAAAGAAGCCGCGGCCGGAAGAGCCGATCTGTAGCGGGTCGCCAATGCAAATTCCTTCTTTTTCATTTTTAAAATCCATCGCATCCAGGAACATCCCGTTCTGGTTTTTCTCGAAAACCTTTTTCCACGTAAAGCCGCCGTCCGTTGTTTTTAAAATGTATGCAGGATTATCTACTGCCATGATGATAGCAGTAGTACTATCAAAAGCTTCAATATCTCTAAAGTCGCGGGTTTCATAACCTTTGATGGTATGCCATCTCCATGTTGCTCCACCGTCAATGGATTTACCTACAGTACCGTTATTGCCGCTCACCCATATCACCTGGTCCGATGGCACACTCATTCCACGAAGGCTGGTGTTTGGATTATTGGCAATTACCTGCACGCTCACATTTTTTTGAGCATGGGAGGCTATAGCAAATACGAAAGAAAGACAAAAGAGGATACTGGTTTTCATTTACAAGGAATTATAGGTACTGCAATAGCTAGCGCTGCAGTAATAACGAACATACGCTCTTCCTTATTGATTGCAACCTAAAAATTATTTAAACCGTCGAATTGCTGCTAGATGAGATTTATTTTCTTTTATAACATTAAGAAATTTAAACTGTTAAGAAGGTTACATCCTGCTCTTAAATAGCAGGGGAAAATGTAGATTGCAGCTTCTTTCGACGACAATATGAACATTGTAATAATCTATACATTTTTGTTGAGTCTTTCACCGTTTGGTGAAGCGCGTGCCGGTATACCTTATGCTATGTTTCACGGTATGGATGTATCATCCGCTTTCTTCATTGGCCTTTTCAGTAACCTGCTGGTGTTCCCAATATTAATGTGGCTAATAGATAAAGGAAACCATTTACTGTGGCCTTACCGCATCTACAAAAAAAGCGTGATCAGGTTTTCTCGTATGGCTAAGAAAGGTGCTGGGAAGAATATTGAAAAATATGGTTTTTGGGGACTGATGGTTTTTGTGATGATCCCGCTTCCAGGTACAGGGGCTTACATGGGCACTATTGCTGCGTCAGTTTTCAATATCGAAAGAAAAAAAGCTTTTTGGGCGATCAGCCTGGGTGTGTTCATTTCCTGTGTTATTATGGCTGTGGTGTCGCAGCTTGGTAAGGCTGGAATTGAAGCGCTATAACTTTTCTCTAGTCTTTGCTACTGATGTGGAAGTTTAGCTTGTT
This sequence comes from Aridibaculum aurantiacum, assembly GCF_017355875.1. Taxonomy (NCBI): domain Bacteria; kingdom Pseudomonadati; phylum Bacteroidota; class Chitinophagia; order Chitinophagales; family Chitinophagaceae; genus Aridibaculum; species Aridibaculum aurantiacum. The sequence continues at coordinate 2,425,521 of NZ_JAFEWC010000001.1, read as the reverse complement.
CTTCAGTATCTCTATTACATTATAGATAATTGGGCATCTGCCGTAGTGCATGAGCGTAACAAACATTCGGCTGGTAAAACCTGGCTTGTGCAGGTGAGGAAACTCGCGGCACTCGCTAAAGCGATGTTCGTATACACTGCATAAGTTGCCGGTAAGGAAGGCACATGGGATGCTGTTCATAACCATTTTTCCCTGCTCGCTGGTTTCAATCTTTTCCTGCTTCAGTAGTTGTTTATCTACCTGTAAATGGTTGGCAATCCTGTCCAGCTCCGGCTCCTCTACATTTATCATCAGCGACCGGCAACAGTTACCGCAACTGGTACAGTCAACTTGCTGGGTTACTTCCTCCGCTATTTGAAATACCTGCTCATCTATGAATGCATCATCAAATTGGCGGGTGTAAAAACGGAAAGCTTCATTCTCTGCCAGCTTATTCTCTTCCTCCTGTTCTATGAAAAGTAGATCTGTTTTTAGCGCTGTATCAGGCTTGGTGGTAACGGGCATTGTGGTGAAACTAATGTATTTGCAGTACGAGAATGTATAAATCTCTTATCCACAATCAGGCCGTTGTTGTTAAAAAAAGAAAAATTGGATGGGTAGAGCGGGAAGGTATATTTGCGGGTTAGTGAGTTGCAAATGCAAAAGGTAAAATGTAAAAGTGACTCAAATTGCATATCCTGTTTTGCATTTTTCATTTTACATTTTCATTGCTGTACTTCGTACAGCCGTACAAGTGAGCCAGCCTGCGGTAGGCTGGTTACACAACGACATTGAATAGAATTACTAATAGCTAAGACACAATTATGAGTGCATTGAACGAATATAACGAGGATAGTATACGAAGTCTCGACTGGCGTGAACACATCAGGCTGAGACCGGGGATGTATATTGGAAAACTCGGTGATGGCAGCAGCCCCGATGATGGTATTTATGTGCTGGTGAAAGAGGTGGTGGACAACTGTATAGATGAGCATACCATGGGTCATGGAAAAAATGTAGAACTGTCGATAAAGGAGAAGACGGTAACAGTGCGTGACTATGGACGTGGTATTCCGCTGGGTAAGGTGGTAGATGTGGTGAGCAAGATCAATACAGGTGCGAAATACGACAGCAAAGCATTCCAGAAAAGTGTGGGCTTGAATGGTGTGGGTACTAAGGCTGTTAATGCTTTGAGTTCTTACTTCAAAGTGACTGCTTTTCGTGAGGGAAAAATGAAGACGGCAGAGTTTGAAAAAGGCCAGCTAAAGAAGGAGCATAAGGAGCAGCCAACGACGGAGCCTAATGGTACTTTAGTAGAATTCATACCGGATGATACAGTGTTCAAGAACTATCATTTTATACCTGAGCACCTGGAGAACCAGATATGGAATTATTGCTATTTGAATGCAGGGCTGGTGATCAACTTCAACGGCAAGCGTTATGTAAGCAAGAACGGCCTGATGGACCTGCTACAGCGCCGTACCAATGAAGATGAAATACGCTACCCGATCATTCACCTGAAAGGGGAGGATGTAGAAATCGCGCTGACGCACAACAACGATTATGGTGAGGATCTATATTCATTTGTGAATGGTCAATACACAACGCAAGGTGGTACACACCAGCAGGCTTTCAGGGAAGCTTTTGTAAAAGTGGTGCGTGACTTCTTTAAGAAGGATTATGAAGCGGCAGATATCCGCGGAAGTATATGTGCAGCTATATCGGTGCGTGTGCAGGAGCCGGTATTTGAAAGCCAGACGAAGACGAAACTTGGATCATTGACTGTATATGAAGGTGGCCCAACCATGCGCAATTTCATGGTTGATTTTCTTGGTAAGGAACTGGATAATTTCCTGCATAAAAATCCACAGACAGCTGATGCTATGCGTAAACGCATTGAGCAGAGTGAACGTGAAAGAAAGGACCTGGCTGGCATTAAGAAACTGGCTAATGAAAGAGCGAAGAAGGCGAACCTGCACAACAAGAAGCTGAGAGATTGTAAGTTTCATTTTAATGATGCGCCGGAAGGAAAGCTGAAGGACGAGATCCTGGAGAAGAAGAACCAGACAACCATATTTATAACAGAAGGTGACAGCGCCAGTGGAAGCATCACCAAGAGCAGAAGGGTAGAAACACAGGCTGTATTTAGTTTACGTGGAAAACCTTTGAACTGCTTTGGCCTTACAAAAAAGGTTGTGTATGAAAATGAAGAGTTCAACCTGCTGCAGCACGCGCTGAACATTGAAGATGGACTGGAAGGTTTACGCTATAATAATATTGTGCTGGCTACCGATGCCGATGTAGATGGTATGCACATCCGCCTGCTGATGATGACGTTCTTCCTGCAGTTCTTCCCCGACGTGGTGAAGAATGGTCACCTGTACATACTGGAGACGCCGCTGTTCCGTGTAAGGGATAAGAAAGAGACAATTTATTGTTATGATGAAACGGAGAAGCAGGCAGCCATTAAAAAGCTGGGCGGCAAGCCGGAGATCACCCGCTTCAAAGGACTGGGTGAGATAAGCCCTGAAGAGTTTGCACGTTTTATAGGTGATGATATGCGCCTGCAGCCGGTGATGCTGATGCCGGAGACGCATATACAGCAGGTGCTGGAGTATTATATGGGTAAGAACACTATGCAGCGGCAGGAGTTCATCATTGATAATTTAAAGGTAGAACTTGACCTGGCAGATGAAGTGGAAGCCACCATTGAAGATGCTAAAGAAAGGTCGGCAAAAGCAATTGGTAAAAAAGCCGATGAGCTGCTGGTGACGGAAGAGGTGCTTTAGAAATTAATATAAGATGTTGGAGATATGATACACGTTGTTTTCGAAAAAGCCAATGTAGAGGCTTTGCGTAAAAGCTTTGAACTGGATCCGTCTATGGATGGTGAAATAGCAGAGGTGCAGGACGATTTTGCAGTCGGACCTCTGGCTGATGTCGATACAGAAGAAGGCGCTGCAGCACGCCTGCAGTGGTGGAAAGATATATTGGCAGGCGGCCATAATGAAGGACTTGCTGATGATGGACATGTAGATGATCAGAAGGTGGTAAGGGAACTAAAGGCGAAGCTGGATGAAAACCCTGAAGAGATTGTGTGGATATGGGCCGCACAAAACAAGCACGACGTTAGCGGCTACTATTGGCTGATGAGCCAGCTAACAGAATACCAGGGGAGGATCTATATCCTTTACCTGAACAATCTGCCTTTCATTAATGAGAAGGGCAACATTTTTTATCCTACCAACCTTTTCCAGATACAGCCGAAGGAATTTGTAAAGGCAAAGAAACTGGCACGGGTCATAACACCAAGTGAGTTTGAAGTTGATCCTGATGAGTGGACAAAACTGTGCAATGAAGATAAAGGCGTGCGCCAACTGGAAGGTGGTAAAAAGCTGGTTTCACGCGGCTATGATTATTACGATAATGAACTGCTGAAGTTTGTAACGAAAGAATGGCAGAAAGGCAACAAGCTGTTGCAGCAATATTTTTCCAAATCAAAAGAAATAACCGGTGATTCTTACCTGCTGTGGAGGCTGAAATATTTGGTAGAAGTTGGTAAGATAGAAATGCAGGGAGACTGGAGAAATATGAAAGACTTCCAGGTGAGGTTGCCTGGTACGAATGCTGAAGCAGCTGAAACAACATCTGCTGAAGCTTCACAATCGTAATTGGAGCCATTCATTCAGGTATATGTTGCACTTGTATAATAACAAGTATTATAATGCCAATCATTTGGTTTATTACATGCTCTTATCAACGCACAATAAAACCATTTAACATGCGCTCAATTCTTGTTCTTTTTCTATGCTTCGTCTACTCCCTTAGTTTCAGCCAATCAACTGCAGAAAAATTAGATGCTTATCTGAAAGCAGCTGAAAGAGCCGGCATCTTCAATGGCTCCGTTTTGGTGTCAGATAAAGGACAGGTAATCTTAAGCAACGGGTATGGGTTAAAAGATGCTGACGCTAAAGTGATGAATGATGCCAATTCAATCTTTCAAATTGGCTCCGTTACTAAACAATTCACTGCTACTATCATTTTGCGTTTAGCAGAACAAGGCAAGTTGTCGCTGAATGACAAGGTGAGCAAGTACTTGCCTGAATTTCCCAATGCTGATAAATTTACTATTGAACACCTGCTGAGCCATACTGCTGGCATTTACAACTATACCAACAACTCCGAGTTCATGAAGAACGAAGTGGAGAAGCCTATCAACAGCCAGGTCTTTTATGCTATGGTAAAAGACAAGCCGCTGGAATTTGAACCTGGCAGTAAGTTCAACTATAGCAATAGTGGCTATATGTTGTTGGGTTACATCATTGAAAAGGTTACAAACAAGCCGTACGAGCAGGTGGTAAGGAAAGAAATTTTTCAGCCGCTGGCAATGAACAACAGCGGTTTTGACTTTACGCACCTGCAGCACAAGGACAAAGCTATTGGATACACTTTGGTAAGTGATGGTAAAGGAGCGCGTGCACCAATAGTGGACTCTACAGTGTGCTATGCCGCTGGTGCTATATATTCTACAGTAGGCGATCTGCAGAAATGGAATGCAGCCGTTTTATCAGGTAAAATTCTAAAGAAGGCTTCTCTTCAGAATGCGTTTACCCCTCGTCATTCAGGTTATGGTTTCGGTTGGGCGGTTGATACAGTTGCAGGCAAGCCAGCCATTGTTCATAGCGGTGGTATACATGGTTTCCTTTCTTACAACGGCATCTTCCCGGCAGAAAATTCCAGCATTGTAGTTCTTACCAATTCTGGCGTAGCAAAGCCTGGAAAAGTTTTCAAAGACATCGCAGCCATTCTTAATGGACAACCATATGAGCTGCCAAAGGCAAAAACAGCCGTTACAGTAGATGAGAGGATATTAAAACAATATGAAGGAGTTTATGAAATCACTCCGCAATTCAGCATCACTGTTCGTGTACAGGATGGCCAGTTAAAGGCTCAGGCTACCAATCAACCAGAGTTTGATCTTTATGCAAAAAACGAAAGGGAGTTTTTCCTGAAAGTGGTGGACGCACAAGTGGAGTTTGTAAAAAATGAGAAAGGTGAAGTGGAGAAAATGATACTTTACCAAAATGGTATGACCTTACCAGGTATAAAGAAAAAGTAAAATTGATTTCTATATTATATTCAGAGCCGCCAAGAAAGCCGGCTTTTCTTATATCCCTATACTTATATCATGAACTCTCTTTACCTGTATAGAAGAAGGTAAACTGCCTTGTATATATGTGCAATTTTTGTTGCTCGTGGGAATTTCATTTTGTAGCTACACCCACTTATTAACGAATGGGTAAGAGATAGGCTGGCGGATTATATTTGCGGCACCTAAGCCGCATCCGGTAAATACATTATGTACATCATCCGTAGCTGGAACTATAGGTATAGGTTCTAATAAAAATTTGAAAGCGTAATTATATAAATGTCAAAAACAGTATTAAATCCTACGGATCCGGCAAACGAAACCGGCGTAACAGGGCAGTATAAAAACTGGTTCCTTGATTACGCATCGTACGTAATACTTGAGCGTGCTGTGCCGGCTGTTGAAGATGGAATGAAACCCGTGCAGCGACGTATTCTGCACGCGATGAAGGAAATGGATGATGGTCGTTTCAACAAGGTAGCGAACATCATCGGGCAGAGTATGCAGTACCACCCGCATGGTGATGCGAGCATTGGCGATGCATTGGTAAACATGGGACAGAAAAACCTGCTGATAGAAACGCAGGGTAACTGGGGCGATGTACGTACAGGTGACGATGCCGCAGCGCCACGTTATATTGAGGCTCGCCTGAGCAAGTTTGCGCTCGATGTTGCTTTTAACAACAAAACAACCGAGTGGCAGCTGAGCTACGACGGCCGGAAGAATGAGCCTGTTACTTTACCTATGAAGTTCCCTATGCTGCTGGCTCAGGGTGCAGATGGTATAGCCGTAGGTCTTTCTACTAAAATTCTTCCGCATAACTTCTGCGAACTGATAGAAGCCTCAATTAAAGCGCTTCGCAATAAGAAGTACGAAATATTTCCGGATTTTCTTACAGGAGGTACTATTGATGTAAGCAACTACAACGAAGGAAAGCGTGGTGGAAAGGTGCGTGTAAGAGCCAAGATCGAGGAGCTGGACAAGAAGACACTGGTAATACGTGATGTTCCGTATGGTGTCACCGTTTCCAGCCTTTGCGACAGCATTGTAAAAGCTAACGACCAGGGTAAGATCAAGATAAAAAAGGTAACGGACGCCACAGCAGCTGAAGTAGAGATAATCATTGACCTGGCTCCGGGAATCTCTCCAGATATCACCATCGATGCACTTTATGCTTTTACTGATTGTGAAGTAAGTATTTCTCCTAATGCCTGCGTCATCATTGATCAGAAACCGCAGTTTGTTTCGGTGCACGAACTGCTGCGGGTGTCCGCTGATAATACACGCAACCTGCTGCGCCGTGAGCTGGAGATCAGGCTGGGTGAATTGCAGGATAAATGGCACTATACTTCATTAGAGAAAATCTTCTTTGAAGAGAAGATATACAAGGAACTGGAGAAGAAGCACGAAACATGGGAGAAGGTGCTGGTGGCTATTGAAAAAGCTTTTGCGCCTTTTGTAAAGAAGCTGCGCAGAGATGTTACAAGAGAAGATGTACTGAAGCTGACGGAGAAACCTGTACGTCGTATCTACAAACTGGACATCGACGAACTAAACGCGCAGATCAAAGCGTTGGAAGCCGACATCAAGCAGGTGCAGTACGACCTTGAGCATCTTACTGATTATGCCGTTGCTTACTATGAAGGTTTATTGAAGAAGTATGGCAAAGGACGGGAGCGCAAAACAGAGATCCGCCAGTTTGATGTGATCACAGCTAAGACTGTGGCCATTGCCAATACCAAGATCTATATGAACCGTGCAGAAGGTTTTATAGGTACAGGTTTGAAAAAAGATGAATTTATTACAGACTGTAGTGACCTGGATGATATCATTGTTTTTACCAAGAGTGGTAAAATGAAGGTGGTGCGGGTGTCCGAAAAAGTATTTGTTGGTAAGGATATCATTCATGCTGCAGTATTTCAGAAGAATGATGAGCGTACTACTTACAACATGATCTACCTGGATGGAGCTTCAGGCGTGAGTTATGCAAAACGTTTTAATGTAACCGGTATAACCCGCGATAAAATATATGATCTTACCAAAGGCAGCGACAAGAGCAAAGTCCATTATTTCACTTCCAATCACAATGGCGAAGCAGAAGTAGTAAAGGTGGTACTTAGCCCGAATTGTACTGCACGTATCAAGGAGTTTGATTTCTTCTTTGAAACAATAGATATAAAGGGTAGGGGCAGCCAGGGAAATACGGTAACAAAGTATCCTATCAAAACAGTCAAGTTCAAAGAAGCTGGAAAAAGCACTTTGTCAGGTAGGAAATTATGGTTCGACAGTAAGTTCGGTAGGTTGAATACTGAAGAGAAAGGCGAATACCTTGGCAGCTTCGAAGAAGAAAAGCTACTGGTAATAACTGATGATGGTAGCTACGAGCTCACTGATACGGAACTTACGCAGCGTTTTGAACCTGAGAAAATTCTTTTGATTGAAAAGTTTGATCCTGAAAAAGTGATCACTGCTGTTTACCTGGATAACGATAAACTGCAATACAATATCAAGCGTTTTAGAATTGAAACATCATCCATTAAGAGCAAGTTCTTATTTATTAAAGAAGGTAAGAACAACAGGCTGGAAGCAGTGACCACAGACCAGGAGCCGGTGCTTATTCTTCATACAGGCAAAGGAGCACAGGCTACAACCCAGCGTATACAGATAGCAGGATTTATAGAAGTAATGGGTTGGAAGGCTGCAGGTAATAAATTGACCGACTACAATAAAACTGTTGAAATGGAATGGGAGCAAAAACAAAATGAAGAGGACGTGCAGGCTAAACTTTTCTGATGTAAAATTTCTTAAAGGTTACATTTTGTATATGGCTACTGACAAAATCAGTAGCCATTTTTTATATGAGAGCCACAATAGCTTGATGAGTGGGTGTAAAACATTTTAGATACTGTAATTAGATATAAACTTTGAATATAACCTTACACATAATGCTTATTCTTCTGAATCCTCATTAATAACTATTAAAAAAATGTGAATAGAAAAGCAGCGTTACACCACCAATTGTTTACTTGTAAGGATATATTTGCGATCGTTTAACAAAAAAAACAGTCTAATGAGAAAATGTAGAATGCTTTGCCTCATGGCGATGCTTTTGACCTGTCAGCTTGTTTGGGCACAAACAAGAGATGTAACAGGTAGGGTAGTCGACCAAAATGGCAACACCCCCCTGAGTGGCGTTACAGTTAGTGCTAGAGGAGGCACACCCGCTACAACTACTGACGCAAACGGTAATTTTAGTTTGCGCGTTCCGGGCACAGTAACCACTCTAGTGTTTACTTATGTTGGTTATGCAGAAGTTCAGGCTCCTATTTCATCAGGGCCTATGAGCATTTCTATGCGTGCCGGCGCAAGTACTATTGATGAAGTGGTTGTTACTGGTTACACTACTATTCAGCGTAAGAAATTTAGTGGTGCCACAGTAGCGGTTCCAATAAATGAAGTACGTACTGCACCTTTCGGTTCATTTGACCAGGCGCTACAAGGTAATGCTGCCGGTGTTTCGGTAATTGCATCCAGTGGTCAGCCAGGAGCAAACGCAGTTGTACGTATCCGTGGTATCGGATCTATCAGTGGTGGTAACGTACCTCTTTACATTTTAGATGGTATCCAAATCTCTGCTGCTGATTTCGCTTCTCTTAACCAAGGTGATTTCGAAAACGTAGAGATCCTGAAAGATGCGGTAGCTACTGCTATGTACGGTTCTCGTGGTGCTAATGGTGTTATCGTTATCACTACCCGCAGAGGTCGTGCAGGACAGATCAACCTGAACTACGATGCTCAGGTAGGTTTTAGCGATCTACCTAAAGACCGCCTGGTTATGATGAACAGCCAGCAAAAAATTGACTACGAATTACAGCGTGGTAATCCTTTTGGATGGACTCCTGCGCAGGCAGATAGCTTACGCCTGGTTAACTTCAACTGGAGAGATGCGCTTTTCCGGACTGGTATGACACAGCAGCACCAACTAAGTGCTTCTGGTGGTTCTCAAGCTAGCCGTTTCTTCGCTTCATTGTCTTACATGGACCAGGAAGGTATCGTTAAGAACACTGGTTTGAAGCGTTATACTACAAGGATCAACGTTGACAACAATATCAAGAACTTCCGTTTTGGTGCAACCCTTCAAGGTGGTTACTCTAGAACAACCAATACTTCTGAAGGTGCAACTTTCACCAACATGCCTCTGAACGCTATCCGTTGGACTAACCCATACGATCGCGATTTTGATCCTAGAACTGGTGACTACCAGCAGACAATCAACCCTACTACAGGCAGACCAACTGGCCAGTTCAGGTCAGGTCAGCCAAATGGTGCGCTTGAATTGTTTGAGAACAGAAGGTTTACACACCAGGTAAAAGGTATAGCTACTACTTACCTTGAGTACCATCTTCCTTGGGTTACTGGTTTATTTGCCAGGACTAACTGGGGTATAGATTATACTCAGAACGAATTTGACTTCTATACAAGCCCTAGAACTTCTGCTGCACAAAGCCGCGAAGGTTCTTTGCAAAGACAATTCAACAGGAACCTGCGCTACACTGGTACTACTTCATTGAACTATAAGAGAACTTTCGACAAGCATGAAGTAGAAGCAGGTGTTTTCACCGAGGTTGTAAAAACTGACTTCCGCACATTTGGTTTCGTAGGTTATGGTTTCACAACTGATTTCAGAAACGAAGCAGGTATCACACAGGGTAGTGCTACCAATGCTAACTTCATTCCTTCAGTGAATGGTAGTGGTACACAAAATGGTATCCTTTCTTACTTCTCTATCCTTAACTATGGTTACGATGGAAAATACTATGCAACATTAGTAGGTCGTCGTGATGGTTCTTCTCGTTTCGGTGTAAACAACCGCTTTGCAAACTTTGGTTCATTCGGTCTTACATGGGTAGCTACACAAGAAAACTTCCTTCGCGATGTTAAGTTCTTGAACGACCTACGTGTTAGAGCTAGTATTGGTACTACAGGAAGCAACAATGCTCCTGCAGGTGACTATCCAATCCCAATGTTGGGTACTGCATCTTATGCTGGTGCAAATGCACTTTCTCCAATCACTCCAGGTAACCTTGATTATAGCTGGGAAACAAACCGCACTGCTAACCTTGGTGTTGACTTCGCGGTGTTGAATCGCAGATTGTCTGGTACTGTAGAAGTTTATGACAGGCTTACTAAAGATCTGTTCTTCTCTATTCCTGTTGATTATTCTACTTCTGGTTTCGGTTCTATCCCAAGTAACTTTGGTAGCCTTAGAAACCGTGGTATAGAGATCATGTTAAGAGGTGATGTAGTAAGAACAAGAGATTTCAGGTGGACTTTGGAAGGTAACTTCACTTACAACCAAAACAGGATTGTAGAAATTCCAACTGACTCCACAGTTACTGGTGTTACTATTCTTGCAAAAGGTCGTCCGCTTAACAGCTACTTCCTGGTACCATTTGCTGGTGTAAACTCAGCTAACGGTAATGCATTGTATCGCACAAAAGATGGCGCTCTTACTGAAACTTACAGTGTGAACGATCGTCGTATCCAGGGTACTGCAGATGCACCTTATGTAGGTGGTATCCAATCTACCATCTCTTACAAAGGATTTGACCTGAGCGCACAGTTGAACTACTTCCTTGGTCGTGTTCTCTACAACAATGAAAGAAACAACGTGATCAACCCTCAGTACTACACTGATAACATGTCAGTAGAAATGCTAAGAGAGTGGAAGCGTCCAGGTGATGTTACTGATGTTCCAAGAGCATCTTCTACTGGTGGTAATGCTTTCCAGGCAGAAACAACTCGTTTGTTGGAAAATGCTGACTTCTTCCGTTTGAGAAACGTGATGTTAGGATATACTTTCCCTCAGCGTTTGCTTTCTAAAGCTAACATCAGAAGTGCAAGGATCTTCGTTCAGGGACAAAACTGGTGGACATGGACAAGGTTCCAGAGCTACGATCCTGAATTAACACAATCTTCAGCTCAAACAGGTGCTCAATACCCAGCACTTATCCAAACAACTGTAGGTTTGTCACTAGGTTTTTAATTCAAATTTTAAAAGAAGAGTATGTTTAAAAGAATAAAATATTCCTTCGTAGCATTGGTTGCTTTCATCATGGTGCTACAAGGATGTTCAAGAAAAGAGGTTCTGGAACTAACGCCAGAATACCAGCTGGATGCCTTGACGAACCCATCTACAATTGATCAGGTAGAGCAGGTATTGACAGGTGCCTATTCAAGATTTAGAAACGCCAACTATTATGGTTCTGGTAGTGGTACCGGCGCTGGTTGGGCTATCATGCCAGATGTTCTTTCTGATAATCTTTACGAGACTTTGGAATCACTGGCGAACTCAAGAGCAATGGCTGATTGGATCTACAATGGTAATACCGGCCAGATCACAAATATGTACGCTGCTGCTTACCAGGTAATAGCTAATGCTAATATCGTAATCAGGGATGTGGACAAATTTGCAACGCCTTCTAACCAGGGCAGGATCAACAGGATCAAAGGGCAGGCTTTTGCTATTCGTGCTTTGGCTCATTTTGACCTGTTCAGGTACTGGGCTGTTGATTACGACAGGAACAGCACTACTTCATTAGCGCTTCCTTACACTACAGAATTTATTGTGTCATCTAACCTAAAGCCTACAAGGTTGTCGAATAAGGTGTATTACGATAACCTGTTTGGTGATATCCAGCAAGCAACTACTTTGCTGGCGAACGTAGACCAACCAATCAATCCTGCGGGAAGAGCTTCTCGTCCTTTCATTGACCTTACTGCAGTTCATGCACTGAATGCAAGGGTTTCTTTGTATGCAGGTTTGTGGAGCCAGGCTGAGACTGCAGCTACTGCTGCTATCAATGCAAGGCCACTGGCTACCGGTGCTGCTTTTGCAGGTATGTATACTGAAAGTTCAGCTGGTGAGATCATTTGGAACGTACAGGTTGAGTCTGGCCAGTCTGGCCCTACTTACCTGATTTTCTTCCCTGCTCAGCAGAGGACTTATTTCCGTCCTGCTTTAGAGGTAGCTAATACTTCTAACACTGGTCTTATCCAGACCAATGATATCAGGTACAGCACATACTTTAGTAATGTAGGTGGTTCACTAGCTGTAACCAAATACAGTGGTAAAGGTGGTGCAGTAGATGGTGCTGCAAACTTCATCGTTTTCCGCACTGGCGAAATGTACCTTATCAGGGCTGAAGCAAGAGCAAGAATGGGTGGACAAGATGCTGCTGCATTGCAGGATCTGAATACACTGCGTGCTGCTCGTATCACAGGTTATACTCCGGTTACAGGTCTTAGCGGACAGGCATTACTTGATGCTATCGCTAACGAAAGAAGAAGAGAACTGATAGCTGAAGGGCATCGTTTCTTCGACCTGAAGCGTACTACTCGTACAATTGTAAGAGGTAGCACTTGTGGAAATTCTAATATCTCTCCAACAGGTGTTTGTACACTGGCACCAACAGCAAGAGAGTGGGCACTGCCTATTCCTGAGCCTGTAAGAAATGCTAATCCAAACCTGGTTCAAAACCCTGGGTACTAATCTTAAATAAGTAAATATTATGAGAAATAAATTCAATCACCTTTACCTGGCCCTGGCATTATTTACAATGCTGGCTGGCTTGGTAGGTTGTAAAAAGGATGAAGGAATGGTTGTTCCTGAACAAGTACCTTTCTTCCTTGCTAAGCCTGCATCTGGTAATTATTCCATTGCTACTCCAACTTCTGTTTTTAAAGTATTGGTAGGTTTAACTACTCCTTCCAGCACCGACAGAACAATCAACATCTCTGTTTCTTCACCTTCTGGTGCAGTAGCAGGTACACACTATAACTTAAGCAAAACTTCTATTGTTATTCCTGCGGGAAAAGTACTTGACAGTTTTGAAGTTAGAGGTGTGCAGAGCCAGTACTTAACTGGTAGAAGAGATACACTTCAACTGAGAATTGATGGTGCTGAAACTTCAAAGAGCCTGTTGGCCAGCACTTTCAACCTGTTTGTTTCAGGTCCTTGCTTTGAAGGAAGTGTAAACCTGAATGCTTTCCTTGGAGCTTATCCTGGAACCATTGAAGAGTTCGGTACTCCTTACGGACCTTACACTACTACAGTTACTGCAGTAAATCAAACAAGTCCTACAACTGGAACCATCACGGTGTCTAATATCTTTGATGCAGGATGGAACCCGGTAACCTTCAATCTAGATTGGACAGATCCGGCAAACAGGATCATCACTTTAACTCAGCAATCTAATATTGGTGATGCAGGTACGATCAATCCTACTTACTCTGGACAGGACATCAGTGTTAGAAACCATTCTAATGGACAAAGAGGAACTTTCTCTATCTGTAATCAAACAATCACTATCAGGATGCAATTAGGCGTTACTGGTTTAGGTTGGTTCAATACAATGTATACTTTGAACATGGCTAGATAAGATCATTTTCAAAATGGAATTACAATGGGCTGCCTCTTCTGGGCAGCCCTTTTTTTTTGTTTTATAAAACATAGTAGAGGAAAATTAGTACCAGGTAAGGATGTAATCAGCAGGAATTTGATGAATTGCCATGGAATAGTCTTTGCATCTAAACCCAAAATCATTCTATGAAAAATCCTTCAACGGAGCTGTTAGGCTCTATCATTCTGCTTTGCCAGCAAGGTGATCGTGAAAGTCAAAGATTGTTATACGATCATTTTTCTCCCGCTATGTATACTTATTGTTTAGAGAATGCTTCAACCACTGCAGAAGCAGAAACTTTATTATTACAAGGATTTCTCCAGGTATTTGATAAGATCTCAGAATTTCAACCAGGTGCAGATCTTGAAGCATGGACACTTGGTATCTTTCAAATTACAATTAGTCAGTACCAGTACAAGAAGATTTTATGCGCCACCGAATTTCCTTCCGTTCGGATGACCACAGAGCGTAAGAGTATGGATGTTTTCCAGGTGAGAAATAGTTAATTGCATAAAAAAACCGGCAGAGCCGGTCTTTAGATTCTTATTGATTGCTGCTGATAAGTGTAGGAGGTTTTCTCCTAAAACGTATGGTAGCATTTTTAATAAAGTTACTGGTCATGAATAATTCGTAACGTTTATCTCCAGCGTATATAATTGCTACAGCAGTGTTAGGAGGGATAGTCCCAAGGTTTTCTGCATACATCGCTATTTCATTAACCGTAGTATCAAGCGGCAGCGTAAAGTTGAGCGGCTGTTTGCTTAGCATTTGTTTATGTGATATCAACTGTCTATTGTAGAAAAGTGAAATGGTATCATTGTCTATATCACCATTATCGTACAAGCTGATCTTCAGGCTGTCGGCATCTACTTCTATAACCTCTGATGCTTCAAAAGATCTTTTAACCAAAGCGGCTACCATTGGTGCAGTAGTATCTGGTTTCTCTTCTGGAAACTGTTCTTTCAATAGTTTTTCCAAAGGATTATCATCTTCTAAATTATCAGCAAGATCTCTCAGTTTCGGATCATCCGTTTTGGCCTGAGGTTGCTCTTTCTTAAATTTTATATTTATAGGAGGGCATGTAAAACGATAATCATAAGTAGGATTGAACTGACCAGTAAGTGTGGTCTCTAATTTAGATATACGTAAAGTGAAAGATCCCTCCATTGGACAATCAGCACCATTTTGATCTTTAGCCTGGTAATTTAGTACCGGCCTTGCCTGTAGTTCAAGTGTGCGGGTTTTGCTATTGAAGACACCGGTAACATTGGTTTTGATAGCTACACTTCTAAAAAAATAATTGAAAGTACCAGTAACACTATTGCCTCTTTGGGTAAGCGTAAGTTCGGATAAGTAACTATTGTGTTCACCAGCCCAGTTCACGCTGCCTATGCCGTACCATTCGCCTGATACAGATTGAGCTTTAACGCTTTGGGTAATGGAAAAGAAAAGGAGTAAGAGGGATAAGGTATAAGATTTCAATAGAAAGTAGATTTAGCTGGACAAATAACGCTGACTTCAATCGATTATCATGCCAGTAAAATCATAAAAACGCTTGGTGGGAATAAATTATTTGAGATAACGTTTTAATTCACGTTCGGTATCTTTCTTCTTGATACTGTCTCTTTTATCATGCAATTTCTTACCGCGGCCAAGGCCTATTTCTATTTTGGCCATACTCTTTTCATTGAAGAAAATGCGAAGAGGTACAACTGTAAAACCCTTGTCTTTAAGCTTTGTCTCTAGCTTTCGCAATTCTCTTTTGGTGAGTAATAATTTCCTGTCGTGTACGGCTATATGATTATTGGCAGTGCCCAAAGAATATTCGGCTATATACATGCCGCGTATCCATAGCTCGTCTTTGAAGAACATGCAATAGCTATCGTTGAAGCTAACCTTTCCTTCGCGTATGCTTTTTACTTCTGTTCCCATCAGCACCATTCCAGCTACCCATTTGTCCTCTATATAATACTCGTGGTAAGCCTGCCTGTTATTTATTTCTTTAGTAGCCATGGCGGCAAAAATAAGTGATGTGTGAAACTGTGAAGTCAAAAATAAAATGTAGCAACCTGGTGATAACAAATACTGAAAAACACTATCTACCTGGTGGTTCAGGATATTCTCTACAAAGCAAAAAGGAAAACCCATTTGAAGTTTTCCCTTTTGAATTATGATTTTTAGAATTGTAGTTTTCTAAGACTGGAAGAGCCTGATAACCTGCGCCAGCTTTTGCTTTAATGACCTGCGGTGAACAATGAAATCCAGGAAACCATGCTCCAGCAGAAACTCGCTGCGCTGGAAACCTGCAGGAAGATCTTTTTTGATGGTTTCTTTAATTACACGAGGCCCAGCAAAACCAATAAGAGCACCAGGTTCTGCAATATTCAGATCGCCCAGCATACCGAAGCTCGCTGATATACCTCCAAAGGTTGGATCTGTAAGCATGCTTATGTACGGAAGCTGTGCATCGCTAAGTTGCGAAAGTTTACCGCTGGTTTTTGCAAGTTGCATCAGGCTAAAAGCACTTTCCATCATGCGGGCACCACCACTTTTGCTGATGACCATGTACGGCAGTTTATGCTCAATACAATAATCAACAGCGCGGCTGAATTTTTCACCCATAACACTTCCGAGACTTCCACCGATGAACTCAAAGTCCATGCATGCGATTACAATTTCCTGCCCGTCTACCTTGCCGGTAGCAACACGCATACTGTCTTTCAGGTCAGTCTTGTTCCAAATGTCTTCCAACCTTTTGCCGTATGGTTTCAGGTCGGTAAAACCAAGGTAGTCCTTGCTAAGAATGTTCTCGAACAGTTCGGTGTATTCGTTGTTATCGTAGATGATCTCGTAGTACTCGCTGCTACCAACGCGGTGATGATGATCGCACTTCTGGCATACGTAATATGCTTCTTTCAGATCTGCTGCGGTTGAGATATAATTGCACTCAGGACATTTAGCCCAAAGCCCTTCCGGTGTTTCCTTCTTTTCTGAAGAAGGCGTAAGAATTCCTTTTTTTATGCGCTTAAACCAGCGCGGCCTTCCTTCTTCGTTCTTGGTTTCATCGCCGGTCAGGTTGGCATCAAAATCCTCTTCTTTTTTCATACGCTTTTCAATTGGGGGATTGAAGATAGTGATAAAATCTAGTGCTGGTTGAGCTGACAGCTTTAGAAAAAAAACGGAGTACATAGTACGCAGTAAGAATTCCCAGTTGCTGTCAACGCTTTGCTAGATCATTATCATTTTGTTCTAATGTTTAAACTAATATGCAGCTTTTGCTGCTTTATGTACTGTAGTACAAGTGAGTGACACAACGATGATGCCACAGGGTACTACTGCTGGTTACAAAAATACCTGTCATATTGCTACGACAGGTATTCTTTTTTTATGCTACTGTAATTGATTCGTCCAGGTAAACATCCTGTATAGCGTGCAGCAGGCTGACACCATCCTGGAACGGGCGCTGGAATGCTTTACGTCCAAGAATTAGTCCCATTCCACCGGCACGCTTGTTCACTACCGCTGTGATCACTGCTTCCTGCAGGTCGCTGTCGCCCATGCTTTCGCCACCGCTATTTATCAGGCCTACACGTCCGTTGAAGCAATTGAGCAACTGGTAACGGGTAAGATCGACTGGGTGATCGGAAGTAAGTTTTTCGTATACCAACTTGTGAGTTTTGCCGTGCTTGGTAGCCAGGTACCCGCCATTGTTGGTAGGCAGTTTTTGCTTGATGATATCTGCCTGCAGCGTAACACCAAGATGATTTGCCTGCCCGGTAAGATCGGCTGAAGTATGATAATCTTTACCATCAACCTTAAAGGCATTGTTGCGGGTGTAACACCAAAGAATGGTAGCCATACCTAAAGAATGCGCTATTTCAAATGCTTCGGCAACTTCCTTAAGCTGGCGGGAACTTTCGGCGCTTCCCCAATAGATGGTAGCACCTACCGCTACAGCTCCCATATCCCATGCATTCTTAATGGTGCCAAACATGGTCTGGTCGAACTTATTGGGATAGCTAAGAAACTCGTTGTGGTTGATCTTTACAATGAAAGGTATCTTGTGCGCATACTTGCGGCTCATGATACCTAGTACGCCATAGGTACTGGCTACACCGTTGCAACCACCTTCTATAGCAAGCTTTATTATGTTTTCAGGATCGAAATAAATAGGATTGGGAGCGAATGATGCACCACCGCTGTGTTCAATTCCCTGGTCAACAGGGAAGATGCTGCAGTGGCCTGTTCCGGCAAGGCGGCCTGTGTTCAACAAAGTGTGCATGCTGCGCAGAACCTGGTTGCTGCGATTGCTGTTCACCCAGTTTTCATCAACATGGTTGGGAGAGGGAAGATGAATAGTTGACTTATCAATTGTTTTACACTCGTGGTTTAGCAGGTATTCTGCTTTGTCACCTAAAAGTTCCAGGATTTTTTGATTTGCCATGGCAAGTGGTCAGTGGTTTGGTTAGTGTATAATTTTTCTTCTATCGTCTACTGCACTTAGATGCATAGTAAATAACCAGCGGTACCCGTAGCGGAACTGAATATTGCAGGTTCAGAACTACGAATATTAAGCGCAGTTTTTAGTGCTGGCAAAGATAGAAGGAAATAGAATATAGCGGTTGAGGGAGAAGCTAATACACACTTCTTACCCTGCTTTTCTCAACGAAACGTATATTCTTATGAAGCGTTTGTTTCAGGTTCAGTTTTACAATATCACCCATTGTTCTTGCTTTCAAAAAGCGCTTGTTATCATGATAAAATGCAAGTTCCGTTTTTAGTTGTTCTATCTTCTCTGGCGAAGAGATGTTGTCCTTGCACATAATGTTGAAGAGTTCCATTAAGCGGAAGCGAGAATCAGCAACCCGGAAAGCCATCATGGTTCGTTCTTCAGTTTGGTATTGTTCTATGGAATCTTTGTTCAGGTGCTCTAGCGCTGTATTTACAAAAGGAAGGTTCTCTTTGAAAAACTGGGGCAGGTAAAGATTCTTACGGCTCTCGTAGGATTGCTGGTCAAAATCTATAGCGCGTATGCGGTATTGCAAGTCTTCAATATCGGGTGTTATATCAACTACATAATTATAAGAACGCATATCGCCCAGTAGCCTGAGAAAGCAACGTTCGTTGAATTTAACGAACTCCTTGGAAAGCCTGATCTTGTTGGTATGTGGTTGTTCCAGGTAGTTTTTGATGAACATATCACCGGGAATTCCGGGAATATGTTCTTCTACCATGGTGTCAAGAAAGGTAAAATAAGTTATACGGTTTGGTGATAATAAGTGCTCAAGCTCAAGGCCGTAGATACGTGAGGCATCTGCCTGCTTTATGTAAAAATGATCGTAGTTGTCGTTGAACTTATTTACAATGCGGATGCGAAAAGGATGGGAGTTACCAAACGGGCAGAAGTCAATCCGTGCTACATCCAGGTGTTTAGAAAAAGCAAGATTTCCTTCTGTTTTGAGAATGGCATAGATCTGCAACAAGCCATCGCGAATAAATTCCCATTCACGCATATCGTAAACCACCTTTTCCCAATGCGTATCGTTGCCATATTTATCCAGTAGCGGAACAGAGAAGGTTATGCGAGCAAGGTCGGCGTATAATACCGGAAGTTTTACCTCTCGACCATATTGCTGCAGGTAGTGCCGAAGTTTGGTGTTGATGGGATACATCGGCTTCTTACGTGACGGCGCATCTGATACTTTTTCCCGCTCTGCATTGAACTGGTCGCTAAAACTCATTTTAGCAATTTACCTGATTTGATCGTATTTCTTCCAGCAGTTGGTGAAAATACTTTGGTGCATCCACCAGCCTGCTACCATACCAGCTAAACATTTCGCCATCTACTAAAACAATGCGTGTTGCAGGTAAGTACTGTTGCAATTCCTGAATATGTTTTTCTTTGAAAGGATAAGGTTCTGAAGATAGCAGCAACAGATCGCAGCCGCTTTCAGCTAATTGATCTTTGGTTACTTGTGGATAGCGTGTGGTGTCTTCCAGTATATTTGAAAACCCGCAGCGACGCAGCATATCTCCAATAAATGTATCACCGGCTGCAGCCATGTACGGTTCTCTCCATATCAGGTAGGCACAAGAAAGTTTTTGTTTTAATTGTAGTAAATCAGCATTCTCTAGTTGTTCAAAATTTTTCTGTATTGTTTGTTTGATCTCCTTTGCTTTTTCATGCTTGTTGGTAAGGGTTCCAATAGTTGATATCATTTCCAACGCCTCTTCCAGGTTATTTACATCGCTTACATATACCGGAGCAATCTCTTGCAGTGCTTCCACCTGCTCCTTTACATTTTCTTCTTTATTGGCAATGATAAGCGTAGGTTTTAGAAGCATTACCTTTTCTATATCTACAGTCTTTGTTCCGCCAATTCTTTGCTTGCTTCTAAACCAACGTTCAGGGTTAATACAAAACTTAGTGATGCCGACCACTTCATCTTCTAAACCGAGGTGGTAAAGCAGCTCAGTTTGTGACGGGACAAGTGAAACAATTCGTTGCGTTTGTGATAGGTTAACTGGTGGAACATTCATAATCAAATATATACACGTGAATTGACTCTCAAGATCTACTGATTTGAGTGCGGAGAAATAATTGAAGCAATTCCTGTTTGAGTGCCTTCATTTATACTTATAAGAATTTGAGCACGAACATTTATTATTACCTTTCACGCAACAGTTTATCCATGAATTCAGAAGCTAGTCTCATACCTGATATTATCAATAAGGAAGTACTTAAGTTGAGCATAGAAGCCTCGCCTGAAGCTGTATTGGTGCTGGATCAACAAAAGCAAGTATTGTACTACAACAATAACTATGCAGCCATGTGGGGTATCGCCCGTATGGAGCATGATAGTCATGATGATGCTCTTCTATCAAAAGCTCTTTCTAAGGTGAAAGATCCGGTAGAGTATGCCCGACGAGTAAATGAGATCTACGCGCAACCGGATGTCACCAGCCACGACCAGGTAGCATTGAAAGATGGAAGAATTCTTGAGCGATATGGAAAGCCAATCAGGGGAGAGGATGGTAAATATTATGCATGGGCCTGGTTCTTTCGCGATATTACCCAGATAAAACAACAGGAGCAAAGGCACCAGCAAATACTGAATTCTCTTCCGCAACTAGTATGGACTTCCTCGGCATTTGGAGTACCCGATTATTACAATAAAAGCTGGTGTAACTATACAGGAAAATCAGTTGAAGAACTCATGGGAAATGGGTGGCAGTCTATTGTTCACCCCGCCGATCTTGCTGAGGGATTGAAGCACAGGCAAGCTACTTTGAAGACACGCGAAACATTTAAATGGGAAGCAAGATATAGAAGATGGGATGGCATGTACAGATGGCATATTATGCATGCTGAGCCGGTAAAGGAAGGGGACGAGGTACTATATTGGGTAGGTACATGTACTGATGTGGATGATCTGAAAAGAGCAAATGAACAACTGGAAGCCAGCAAAGAAGAGTTGAACAGCCTGGCTAATGCAATGCCGCAACTGGTTTGGATAGCTGATAATAATGGTGTAGTTGATTTCTATAATAACAGGATAGAGGAATTTAGTGGAGCAACCAGGCTGGAAGATGGAAGATGGAAATGGGCAGGGTTGATTCATCCGGAAGATGAGCAGCTAACCGTAGATGCCTGGAACCATGCAATTAAAGAAGGTGTTACTTATGCTGTAGAACATCGTGTGAAGATGAAAAATGGAAGCTATAAGTGGCATCTTAGCCGCTCGTTTCCACAACGAAACCATGAGGGCGAAATCATAAAATGGTATGGTACTGCTACTGATATCCACGAGTTAAAGCAGTTGGAAAGGGAACTGGAGCAGCGGGTGAAAGAGCGAAGCAAGGAACTTATTCAGCAGAAAAACCTTCTTGACTCTATTCTTAAACATTCCCCTGCGGGTATAAGTGTTTATACTGCCATAAGAAATGCAGAAGGTGTTGTGGTAGACTTTCAATGCATTCTGGCCAACGATGCTGCACAAACATATACCGGCTTGTCCAACGAAGAAAGGTATTCAAAGACTGTTTTAGAGATCACACCTTCACTTGAAGGTAGCCCGCTTCATAATATGGCCATAACAGCTGTTGAAGAAGGAAAATCTTTCCGTACAGAGTTTTACAATGAAAACTTACAGAAATGGCTGGAACTGGTGGTAGTAAAAATGTATGAGAACCACTTGATAAATGTTTTCCGTGACATAACACCCATCAAGGAAACGCAGCTACAACTAGAAAAACATATAGATGATTTGAAGCGTACCAATTCTAACCTGGAAGAATTTGCTTACGCAGCCTCACATGACCTGCAAGAGCCGGTTCGGAAAATGAAGATATTCACCGACAGGTTGAAGAAAAGCTTGGAGGACCAGTTGGATGCTGAACAGGAGAAGTATTTTGAAAGAGTAGAGTTTGCTGTCAGCAGAATGGGTAGTTTAATTGATGACCTGTTGTTGTTCTCATTCGTCACAAAAGGAGCCACTTTTGAAGACGAAGTAGACCTGAATCGCAAGGTTGATTTGGTACTACAGGATCTTGAACTGGAAGTGGAGGAAACAGGTGCTAAGATCACCATTGATAATTTGCCGACCATTTCTGCTCATAAGAGGCAACTGCAACAGTTATTTCAAAATTTACTTACCAATGCTCTAAAGTACAGGAAGCCTGGCGTGCCACCAGAGATCAGCATTTCCTGCTCAAGATTGAAAGGAAGCGAAACACCCGTACTGATGCCTGCCGAACATGCTAGTAAAGAATTTTACAAACTACAGATCAAGGATAACGGCATTGGCTTTGAGGAACAATATGCAACTGAAATTTTCAAACTCTTCAGTCGCTTGCATGGAAACAATTATACAGGAACCGGTATTGGTCTTTCTATTGTTCAAAAGATAGTGGAGAACCATGGTGGTTACATTTGGGCAGAAAGTAAGGTGGGAGAAGGAGCCACTTTCAACATTTTATTTCCTGTTGAACATTAATTCATTTATCAAAAAAATAAAAAGGCGCTCACTGTTGGAGCGCCTTTTTCAGCTATTTAGCCAAGCTCTGAATTACGTCGTACTTCGTTAAAATGTGGAAATCACCAGTATCATCTTTTGCCAGCACAGCACCATTTTCTTTATTTATCAGGCCGCTTACTTTTTCTACAGGTGAGTCGAAAGCAACTACAGGGTAGGGTGCTTCCATTACTTCTTTCACCGCCTGGGCTTTGATGTCAGGATTGTTGATGATCTTTTTAAATAAACCTCCTTCGCTGATAGAACCGACAATTCCTTCTCCATTAAGAACAGGAATGTGTTCAATATCGTACTTCTTCATCAGTTCTACAGCATCGGCTACTGTTTGTGAAGGTTCTATAGTAACCAGTCTTTTTTTGCCACGTGCGCTTACAATGTCTTTAAATGTCTTCACTTCCAGGAAACCGCGTTCCATCATCCACTGGTCGTTGTAAATTTTTGCAACATACCTGCTTCCATGGTCGTTGAAGATGACAACCACAACGTCCTCCGGCTTCAGTTTATCTTTTAGTTGCAGCAATCCTTTTACAGCAGTTCCCGCACTATATCCAACAAATATTCCTTCTTCACGTGAAATGCGGCGTGCCATTACAGCGCCATCTTTATCGTTTACCTGCTCAAACAAGTCAATCACGCTCATGTCGTAGTTGGCTGGAATAAAATCTTCACCAATACCTTCAGTTACGTACGGGAAAACTTCATTGGTATCCAGTTCACCTGTTTCATGATACTTCTTCAGCAACGATCCAAATACATCAATTGCCCATACCTGTATGTTTGGATTTTTCTCTTTGAAGTACCTGCCTAAGCCTGTGATGGTTCCACCTGTACCTGTTGCTACCACCAGGTGAGTGATCTTACCTTCTGTTTGTTCCCAGATTTCAGGGCCAGTAGTTTCGTAGTGAGCCTGGCGGTTGGCCAGGTTGTCGTACTGGTTCATGTGAAAAGAGTTAGGTATCTCTTTGGCCAGTCGTTTTGCTACTGAATAATAGCTGCGAGGATCTTCAGGCTCTACGTTGGTAGGACAAACTATAACTTCAGCACCTACAGCCTTTAATATGTCAACCTTTTCTTTTGATTGTTTGTCGGTAGTGGCAAAAATGCATTTATAGCCTTTTACTACACCAGCAAGCGCCAATCCCATTCCAGTATTACCGCTGGTACATTCTATAATAGTTCCACCCGGCTTTAGTTTTCCTTCCTGCTCGGCTACTTCCAGCATCTTTATTGCCATCCGGTCTTTCATCGAGTTGCCGGGGTTGAAGTATTCTACCTTAGCCAGTACAGTGCAAGGCAATTCTTTGGTTACATTATTCAGTTTTACAAGAGGCGTGTTCCCGATCGTTTCGAGAATATTTTTTTGCCACATAAGCAAGCTTTTTATTTAGCGGCCAAAGGTAAGGAAATAGGAGAGGGAGGAGGTTTGATGTTTAAGGTTTGGTGTTTAAAGTTTAAAGTTTCACTGCAAAGTTTAATATTTACCCGTACCTGCTCACCACTCACCATTCACGTCTCACCAGTTTCATCTAATGCCTCAAGTGTTATCCCTCACGCCTTACTTCATCACCTCCATTGCCTTTTTTACAAAATCATCTGTTCGGTTCATTACCTGGTAGTAGCCTTCCTGGCGCCACATTTGCCTGGCCAGTAAACCCGGGATGCGCTTCAAAATATCGGCTTTGTCTTTAGCGCTTACTTTAGCAAGGTTGATGGTATCTTTTGCTGCAAAGTTCTTCAGTGCTTCCCATTCGTTATCACCTGCACGAAAAGCTTCAGCCAGGTCATTTGCTTTTTGGTAATTGGTAAGTTCAGGCTTGTGTTGTATATAATAGGTATAGATAAAATTGCTGAGTGTGCCTTTCAGGTAGAGTTTTACAGTTTCGTCACCCATACTGGTTGTATCTAAAGGCACGTACACATCAGGTGTTATGCCACCACCACCGTATACTATTCTTCCGCCTGGTGTTTTATAAGCCGGACCTGACCTGCGGGTAGTGTCGCCTTTCAACACCTCGCCATTTTGAATGCGGGAGGTTACTTCTTCTTCATATTTCTCGTATCCTTCTTTATATGACTTCTGAATGTTGCGGCCAAGCGGGGTAAAGTAGCGGGCAACGGTGAGGCGTAAAGCGGA
Organism: Aridibaculum aurantiacum; assembly: GCF_017355875.1. Taxonomy (NCBI): domain Bacteria; kingdom Pseudomonadati; phylum Bacteroidota; class Chitinophagia; order Chitinophagales; family Chitinophagaceae; genus Aridibaculum; species Aridibaculum aurantiacum. The sequence continues at coordinate 2,400,762 of NZ_JAFEWC010000001.1, read as the reverse complement.
ACCATTGCTTAATCCAAATTGTTCTTGTACCAATCCTTTTCCAAAGCTGCGACGCCCAACAATAGTTGCCCTGTCCCAATCCTGTAGTGCTCCACTCAAAACCTCGCTGGCGCTGGCCGAGCTTTCATCTACCAAAACTACCAGTTGTCCTTTCTCGAACAAACCATCGCGTTTACACCTGTATTCATATTTAGGTACATGGGCACCTTCTGTATAAACGATCAGTTTATTCTCATCTAAAAATTCGTCTGCAATGTTTACGGCCTGTGCTAATAAACCGCCACCATTTCCACGAAGGTCTAAAACGAGCCTTGTCATCTTTTGCGCCTGCAGTTTTTCCAGTGACATCATGAACTCGCGGTAGGTGCTTTCAGCAAATTTGTTGATATGTATAAAACCGGTTTGCTGATCTATCATGTATGCAGCATCTACAGAAGGAATGGCTATGGTGCCACGTTCTATAACAACGCTTACAGGTTTACCATCGCGGAGCACGTTTACCTTTACAGGAGTTCCTTTGCCGCCCCTTAGTAATTTTCTAATGTCTTCGCTTTTCATGTTCACGCCAGCAATCTGTATGCTGTCGTTGATGCGGATCACTTTGTCGCCCATTAGCAGACCGGCTTTTTCAGAAGGACCACCAGGAAGTACATTTAAAACATTGACAGTGTCGTGAAATATTTGGAACTCAACACCTATGCCACTAAAGTTGCCGCGCAATTCATCATTGGCCAGCGTAAGGTCGCTGGCAGGAATGTAAACAGAATGCGGATCGAGTTGGTGAAGAAGGTTCTGGATTGATTTATTACTTAAAGAGTCTAGACCGATAGGGTCTACATATTTCATATCTACCAGGTCGAGTACTTCCTGGAATGTATTGCGATTGATCACTTTGAAAAAACCCGGAACAGCAGTGTTCTCACGCAATTTAAAACCAACGATCATTCCAAGCACCATGACCAACGAAAACAACAAAGGCAACCAAACCTGTAACTTCCTGTTGCCCATCCTATTATTTCTCTCTTGCATAGGGCGCGAATTTCATTATTTATCAGCAATTAAATTCTTTAAAGTTTAAGACTGGAGGTTTTGTGGCAGAAGAGTTAGGCTTTATAGTTTTTATGTAAAGGAAAGAGGACACGAAAAGCAAAAAGGTATGTGCCTGCTGTAAATGTTTCAGATACAAATAATTCTCTACATCTAAGTGCCGAAGTAACAGTTTATCGTTTAATTTGCCACACTGCAAAAACAGCCGATGTGCCAGTTGCCGATGAACTGAGCGTAGCAACGATGTAAAACCGGAGTTACAATGCTGGTACAATAATTACTAACAGAATAAACCAAAATTGAACATTATGGACGCTGCTATATTGGACAAAGTAAATGTATGGTTGAACGGGAACTATGACGAAACTGTAAAGGCGGAAATCAAAAAGCTACAACAGGATAATCCTGATGAATTGGCTGATGCTTTTTACCGTAGCCTTGAATTTGGTACGGGTGGTCTGCGCGGGTTGATGGGTGTGGGTACCAACCGTATGAATAAATACACAGTGGGCATGGCCACGCAAGGCTTTAGCAATTACCTGAAAAAGGTTTATGGCGAAGTAGAGATTAAAGTTGCTATAGCACATGACTGCCGCAACAACAGCAGGTTTTTTGCTGAAACGACTGCTAATGTATTTGCTGCTAATAATATCAAAGTGTACCTGTTTGAAGACCTGCGTCCTACGCCGGAGCTTTCTTTCACTATTCGACATTTGGGTTGCCAGGCAGGTGTAGTGCTTACTGCATCGCACAACCCCAAAGAATATAATGGTTATAAAGCGTACTGGAATAATGGTGGCCAGTTGGTGCCACCTCACGATAAGAACGTGATCACCGAGGTAGAAGCGATAACCAGTGTGGATGAAGTGAACTGGACTGGCGGCGAAAGCAACATCAGTATTTTGGGCAAAGGAATGGATGATGCTTACTTGGAAATGGTGAAAAGCCTGAGCATTTATCCTGATGTAATTGAGCGGCAGAAAGACCTGAAGATCGTTTACACATCTATACATGGTACCGGTATAACGCTGGTGCCGGAAATACTACAGCGTTTTGGTTTCACCAATGTGCATGTAGTGGAAGAACAGGCTGTGGTAGATGGTAATTTCCCAACAGTTGTTTATCCAAATCCAGAGGAAAGCGAGGCGATGAACATTGGCTTGCAGAAAGCAAAAGAACTGGATGCAGACATACTGCTGGGAACTGACCCGGATAGTGACCGCGTAGGTATTGGTGTAAAAGATACCAATGGAAACTGGGTACTGATGAATGGTAACCAGACTGCTGTGCTTGCTTTCAATTACATGATTGAGGCGCGCAAAACAAAAGGAATAGCGGAACCAAACGATATGGTGGTTAAAACAATTGTTACCACCGAAATGATTGACCGTATAGCAGCAGAAAACGAGGTGAAGTGTTATAATGTGCTTACCGGTTTCAAATGGATAGCTGAATTGATAGAGTCCAAGCTGGGTGAAGAGAATTACATAGTAGGAGGTGAGGAAAGCTATGGCCTGATGATAGGTGATAAGATAAGAGATAAAGATGCAATTTCTGCTGTAGCTATGCTTTGTGAAATGGCTGCTTTTGAAAAGGATAAAGGTCGCAGCTTGTACGAAAAAATGATTGACCTGTACGTACAATACGGAGCTTTCAAAGAGGGATTGATAAGCATAACTAAAAAAGGTATGCGCGGTGCAGAAGAAATAGCTGAGATGATGAAGAGCTACCGTGATAATCCTCCGACTACCATTAATGGTTCGCCTGTGGTTCGCCTGCTTGATTACCAGGAGCAGGTAGCGCGCAACCTGCAGGTAGGAGAGGTGTCTGATATTGCTTTACCAAAGAGTAATGTACTGCAGTTTGTACTGGAAGACGGGTCTAAGGTAAGTGCAAGGCCGAGTGGTACCGAGCCAAAAATCAAATTTTATTTCAGTGTGAATGCTCCGCTGGAAAGTGCTGATAAATTTGCTGAAGTAGAACAGGAACTGGATGCCAAGATCCAGGCAATCATCACAGATATGAAGTTGAAGTAATTTTTATAACCTGGAGATGGAGTAGAAGTTCTGTCTCCAGGTTTTCTTTCTTAGGATTTTGTTTCTGCCTATTATTTTAGAAACTAGCTTTTGCGGTTGCGCCAAATGCTAAACAGCGCCTTAAAGTTTAACCGCACATTGGTACCGCCACTGATGTAGTCTACTCCAGCATCAACGAAGTAATCCTCTGTAAGATTTATTCGTTTTCCTGCACCAATTAGATAAGAAAATTCTACGTTGCTGGCTGTTTTATATTCCGGACCTGCTGAACCATTTACATACCATCCGGAACTGCCAAAGACGTATTTGTAGCCTCCGCGAAATGAGAAAATATTGATGTTTTGCTTCGTGCCTGAATGCTGGCCTGGAGCATTCTTCAATCCATGGCTGGCAAAACTGGTTTGCAGCAAAAGCACAGATCTGTTTGTGAAATTGTATTGAGCCATAGCCTCCATGCCAAAGCCAGTTTTCCACTGCTTATTTAGTAAGACGTAAGTGGGTACAGACACAAGTGGCCCAAGTGTAATATTGGTTTCATGTTTTTGAGCGAGTAGAGTACTTGAAAAGGCTATCAGAATTATCAAGATAAAAGTTGGCTTCATATTTTAATATTTCTGCCAGTGAATGTAAATCTTGCTGCTGACAGTAAGATCATTGAAAAAGAAATTCCTTCTCATCGGCTACTGGGTTCAGCACGCCTGCCTGCACAAACCTTGGTTTTACCTAACTTGCACCTCGCATGGAAACCAATTGTATTTACCTGCCTTACCAACAGACCGGCTCATTCTCTACCATAGTAACAGATTACCTGGCGCAGGATGAAAAACTCAAGCCTTTCTATACTCACGCACCTACTTTAGAAGGAATAAAAGCGGCAATTGAAGATCGCAGGTCATACATAACAGACAGGCAGCTTTTGGTAGACCAGCTTCGGGCTCAGTATGCCTCCATTGATTTATCTGCTCTTCAGCAGCAATACCTGGATGAGTTGCTACTGGATAACACTTTTACTATTTGCACGGCACATCAGCCCAATATTTTTACCGGCCACCTATACTTTATTTACAAAATTCTGCATGCCATAAAACTGGCTGATGAGCTAAGGCAACAGCTGCCTGCTTATAATTTTGTTCCGGTTTATTATATGGGCAGCGAGGATGCAGATCTTGATGAGTTAGGACACATCACCATCGATGGCAAAAACTATAAGTGGAATACAGCTCAAACAGGTGCTGTTGGCAGGATGAAAGTTGATAAAGCATTCATTTCCCTTATCAGTGAAATGGAAGGACAACTACTTATTCATCCTTATGGGCAGGAACTAGTGGATCTATTCAAACGTTCTTATACATTAGGTTCTTCTATACAGCAGTGTACGCTGGAACTGGTAAATGCACTGTTTGCTTCCTATGGCCTGCTGGTGCTCATTCCAGATAACGCAGCATTGAAACAACCTTTCAACCAGGTTGTAAAGCGCGAACTGCTTGAACAGTTTTCATATCCGCTGGTTCAGCAAACATGCGAAGCGCTTTCTCAGCATTACAAAGTGCAGGCTGGCGGACGACCTATCAATTTGTTTTACTTGATAGAAGATAAACGCGAAAGAATAGAAAAGGCAGGGGAGGAATATGTTGTTGTAAATCTTCAGAAAAACTGGAAAGAAGCAGAATTGTTACAGGAAGTAGATGAACATCCTGAGCGGTTCAGCGCCAATGTTATATTGCGCGGCGTCTTCCAGGAAATGATCCTGCCCAATATTGCATTTATTGGTGGTGGTGGAGAGCTGGCTTATTGGATGGAGTTAAAAGAAGTTTTTAATGCATGTGCTGTTCCTTTTCCTGTGCTGGTATTGCGAAATTCTTTCATGATGGTAAATGAGCAACAACTGCAGGCATCAGGTAAACTGGGTTTTGAGATAGATGAATTGTTTGCTTCTACAGATCAACTAGTTCATACGCTTATAAAAAAACATAATGGTGTAAAGCTGTCGCTGGAAGAAGAAATAGACGCAATTGAAACAGTTTATGATAAAGTGGCGGTTGCTTCTTCTACCATTGATGGTACACTTAAAGAGCATGTAGAAGCTTTACGCACACGTCACCTGAAGCATTTGAATGAACTGGAAAAGAAAATGCTGCGGGCTGAAAAGCGTAAATATGCTGCAGAGCAAAGGCAAGTGCAAAAACTACGTGACCAATTATTTCCTAAAAATGGTCTGCAGGAGCGGGTTGATAACTTTAGTTTGTTTTATGCAAATTTTGGGAAGAATTGGATAGAGAAGTTGTATAAAGTTTCACTGGCTTTAGATCAGAAGTTTGCTATTTTAAAGTTGTAGAAGCTGGTGTGCTAGTAGTTGTAGAGCAGCTATTAGGTCATAAGATCACTTCACCATTCCTGATCCATTTTGCCCACACCAGGTTATAACCATGAATATCTTTGGTAGCGCCTTTTGCGTTCACCAAACTCTTCTGTTGGTTGATCCACTCGAAGATGCCCCCATACAAGTTGCTTACATTAGCAAAACCTGTTTCTTGTAGATGCATGGCTGCTTTTTCGCTTCTCATTCCTATTGAACAATACACTACCACCGGTTGGTCTATTGGCAGTCTTTGCACCTGTTTTATTTGTTCGTCTTTTTCAGTTCCTATCCAAATGGCACCAGGCAAATGGCTTACCTCAAATTCTGCTTGAGTCCTCGAGTCCAGGATGATGTAACGAGCATAATTTGAATCTAGTTGCTGTACCGAAAGTTCGTTTACCTGGTGCTGCAATAGGTTTTGCAGGATGACATCAAAAGCCTTTTCTTCTACCTTACCTGAATGTTGCTGTTGCCTGAACCATGTATAGCCAACTGCAAGAAAGGCTGCCAATACCACAGCAGGAATGATGATCCACTTCTTCATGGTTATAAATCTATGGCTATTCTAAATAAAACAGAATTGCCTTTATCATTATCAGCAACAAGGTGTGCTATCACTTTATCTCCTTTCACACTTTCTATTGCAATTGATTCAATTTTTTGCCCATCGAACTGGGGTGAAACAGCAGGTAACTGATGCCATGTAGTTACGTTTACCTGCCCTGATTGTAAAGCTGACGAAGCATTATTGATCATCCCAATGTAACTGTCGCCAATAGCGCCATCATCAAAAGCATTGGTGGTTTCTTCTGTAGAGGCAGTAAAAATTAGTATGTCTTTTTCCGCTAAATAGGCCAGGCCGGAAATGCCTGCAATTAGTTCACTGGCAGGAAGCTGAATGTTGCAGGTCTGCACATGGAGTGTTGCGGTATCATGAACTGCCGCTACAGGAAGCATAATAAAGGTGTTCTGGGTTTGCTGTTGATTGGCCCTGTTCACCAGTACAAGTTTGTCATTTATAGTGGCTGCACCTTCTATATTTATTTCTTTGATCCCCGCTTTTTCTATGGCAGAAAAAACAGCAGCAAGGTCTTTCACCTCCAGCACCGACTGGCCGGAAGCAGGCAGTGGAATAAGTAAGCCAGATTTTCTTTTATCGGTGGAACCAGAACCGAAGCATATAAGAGTAGCAACACCATTATATGGTATGATGGCAGATGCTTCGTAATCATGTTTAATGTTTTTTGCCAGTCGCACCACATGAGAAGTATCGATGCTCAGACTGTCAATGCGGTTGTACTGCTTGTCGAGGAGTAGGATGCTGGAAGCATCGTCACCAATTAGGATCAACTGTTGATTGTGAATCTCCAAAGAAGAGCCAGAAGGAAAATCTAGGGTGGCAGAATGAAGAAGTTTTATTGCTCCATCATTACAAGCTGTCGAAGTAATTACTCCAGCCATCAGCAGATAATTTAGCAATTTTTTCATCCACCTGGGTTTGCATTTGTTGTTTGTATTCAGCCATTCTAGTAGCTAGATCATCATTGCTTGTAGCTAAAATTTGTGCCGCCAGCAGTCCTGCATTTTTAGCGGCATTCAGTGCTACAGTAGCTACAGGTACACCATTTGGCATCTGAAGAATAGACAGAATAGAATCCCAGCCATCAATACTATTAGAGGATTTTACAGGAACACCGATAACAGGAAGAGTAGTTATAGCAGCTACCATTCCAGGTAAATGAGCGGCACCACCAGCACCAGCAATGATAACTTTCAAACCTCGTTGCGCAGCGGTTTCCGCATACTTCACCATGCGCTGCGGCGTACGATGCGCCGATACTACGGTCAATTCAAAAGAGATATCAAACTGCTTCATTACATCTGCAGCAGCTTGCATAACAGAAAGATCGCTATCGCTGCCCATGATGATCCCTACTAAAGGTGATGTACCTGCCATTGTTTTGTTGTCTTATGTTTGATGTTTGATGTTTAAGGTTAGGTGTTTGATGTTTAATTTTTATTGTTTGATGTTTATGGTTTACATCGTTCATCCGAAGTTCTTCAAAACCTCCAACCTCCAACTTCTAACTTAAAACTTTAAACCTTAAACTTCTTTATCCCCCCTTCGCCACCACCTTCAGTACATGCTTTATCCTGTTGGCCTGGTGAATGAGTTCCTGTCGGTCGTTGCTCAGGATGGTTACATGCCCCATCTTCCTTCCTGGTTTGGTTTCTTTTTTCCCGTATAAATGCACGAATACATTATCCAACTTTAGTACTTCATTCAGTCCTTCGTAATGAGCAAGACCTTTATGTCCTTCTGCACCTACCACATTTACTATAGCTGAAGATTGTATAGCATCGGTATGACCAAGAGGATAATGCAGTAATACGCGCCACAGCATATCAAACTGGCTGCTATAATTACCTTCTATTGTATGGTGACCGCTGTTGTGAACACGTGGCGCTGTTTCGTTCACCCACACCTCATCATTATTATCAACAAACATTTCTACTGCAAAAAGTCCCGGGCTATTCAGCTGCATGATCACTTTAAGTGCGAAGGCTTCTGCTTTCCATAAAACTTTATCGGGTACCAATGCAGGGCTTATCTGGAAATCCAGCTGGTTTAGCAATGGATCAAACAACATTTCTGCAGGCGGATATATAGCAGTCTCGCCTTTATCGTTCATAGCTACTATGATGGCAATTTCTTGCTTAATGTTTACGCGTTTTTCAAGCACGGCCGGGCCATCAAACGCTTTATCTAAATCTTTTTCTGTTACCAGCATTTGCACGCCACGTCCATCATATCCGCCAGAAGCTAGTTTATGAACTGCAGGCAAAAAGTTTAAGTAGTCTTTCAGACCTTCAGCATTTTGCGTGGTCACAAATTCAGGGGAAGGAATACCATGACTGTAATAAAATTCCTTTTGCAGGATCTTATTATTGATGACACGAATAGCAGAAGGTTTGGGATAAACTTTTACCCCCTCGCTTTCCAACTTCTCCAGCGCATCCACATTTACCGCTTCTATTTCTATTGTGATGACATCGAGCTCTTTTCCGAAATTGTAGACTGCATCAAAATCACGTATGTCGCCCAATACAAAGTGATGGCAAAGATGAGCTGCAGGGCAGGCAGGATCGTTCTCTAATACATATGTTTCTACAGGGTAATTTATAGCAGCCTGTAAAAGCATTCTGCCTAATTGCCCACCTCCTAAAATGCCTGCCTTCATAGTTTTAAAATTGGGTGCGAAGATACCACCTCAGCTTTTGAAGCCGAAATTTTTTAACTTTGAAGCCAATGCGGTTGAAAGCCTTATACCACTTATTGATGAGTACGCTAGCTATGGATTCGCTGAGCGGCCTTTCTTAGTACCTACTTATTTTGAGCTTCCAGGCTCTTCTTCTTTACTTCCTAAAACTTATCAATATGGATACGCTAATTGCTACTAATATTTCCGCTGATACACAAACTGATTTTCTTCCGCTGCAAGGCACCGATTATGTAGAGTTTTATGTAGGCAACGCCAAGCAGGCAGCTCATTTTTATAAAACAGCTTTTGGTTTCCAAAGCCTCGCCTATGCCGGCCCTGAAACAGGCGTAAAGGACAAGGCTAGTTATGTAATTCGCCAGAACAAGCTGACGTTTGTGCTTACTACTCCGCTTCGTCCCAACAATCCTATTGCAGATCATATCTATAAACATGGAGACGGAGTAAAAGTGCTGGCTCTAAGAGTGGATGATGCTACCGATGCTTATGAGCAAACCACAAAGCGTGGTGGTAAACCTTATTTAGAGCCAACTAAACTTTCTGATGACAATGGTGAAGTTGTATTAAGTGGCATTCACACCTATGGCGACACTGTTCACCTATTTGTAGAGCGCAAAAACTACAATGGCGTATTTATGCCTGGCTACCGCAAATGGGAGAGTAGCTATAATCCAACTGAAACAGGTCTTTTATATGTAGATCATTGCGTAGGCAATGTTGGCTGGAACCAGATGAATCCCTGGGTGAAGTTCTATGAAGATGTAATGGGCTTCCGCAACATCCTTACTTTCGATGACAATGATATTTCTACTGAATATTCTGCCCTGATGAGTAAGGTTATGAGCAATGGAAATGGCTTTGTCAAGTTTCCAATCAATGAACCAGCGGAAGGTAAAAAGAAGTCGCAGGTAGAAGAATACTTGGACTTTTACAATGGCGAAGGTGTACAACACGTAGCTATTGCCACCAATAATATTATAGAAACAGTAAGTGAACTACAACGTAGAGGAGTGGAATTTTTGTCAATTCCTGAATCTTATTATCAAACAGTATTGGATCGTGTGGGTAAGATAGACGAAGATCTGCAGCCTCTTCAGAACCTGGGGATACTTATTGATCGCGACGATGAAGGATACTTGTTGCAGATATTTACTAAACCTGTAGAAGACAGGCCAACGTTGTTCTTCGAGATCATTCAAAGAAAGGGCGCAAAGAGTTTTGGTAAAGGAAATTTCAAAGCATTGTTTGAAGCCCTGGAAAGAGAACAGGATGCTCGTGGAAATCTGTAGCCTTAACTACAATTTAATCCACAGCAATTATACTTTAACTATAAATTTTTACGTGTAGAAAACGTATCAATTAGTTTTGGTTACCATGAAAGAATTTCGCCTCCTGGTCATTTTCCTTGTTGCTGGTTTTGTTGCGCATGCACAGCCTTCATTCATAGATTTTCAAAGAACTTACCCGCGTGTAGCTTCGGCATTGCGTGGTAAGGAAGAAATGCTGAAAAATGAATTTGCAGCGCAAGGCCTTAGATGGCCGGCAAAGCAGATGTACATCCGCAGTTTTAAATACGATAGCCAGTTGGAAGTGTGGGTGCGTAATGCAAGCGACGAGCCATTCAAGCTTTTCAAGACTTATAAAGTTTGCGCATTGGCTGGTGGAATGGGACCTAAGCGTATGGAAGGTGACTACCAGGTGCCTGAAGGGTTTTACTATATCAACGAGTTCAATCCCAAAAGCAATTACCATCTTTCATTAGGTATCAATTATCCTAATCCGTCAGATCGCGTACTGAGCGACTCAGCCAGACCCGGTGGAGAAATATACATACACGGTAATTGTATCACTGTAGGATGTATTCCTATACAGAACCCGCAGATAGAGGAATTGTATGTACTGGCCGCTCATGCCAAAACACATGGACAGGATTTTATTCCGGTACATATTTTCCCGATCCGATACAACAATAAAAAAAGCCTGGAGTACCTGGCTAAGGCGACCAAGGACGATAAGGACCTTCAGAAATTTGCTATCAAGATCAAAGAAGTCTTCGATTATTTTGAAGAGAACAAGAAACTGCCATTGATCTGTATCAACAAAAACGGTGATTACCTGGTGATGTAACCGTCAAAATAATTTCAGGAAGGGATATGGTCGTCGAATGTTGATTGTATCTATATTTATTGAAAATAACATCAAGCAGAGAACCAGCGTGTTCTCTGCTTTCATATAATGCCTTATGAAAGATTTTCTGAAGCTGGCGGCTTTTATTTTTTTTCCTGTTTTTGCAAGTGCACAAAACGAATATACCTATCACGCCGACCTGGTGAACGTAAAAAAAGACCAGGTGGCAATCGAACTTCACACGCCACCAGTCAAAGAAAAAACGATCATCTATTCATTTCCCAAGGCTATTCCGGGTTCCTATTCTCAAAAAGATTTTGGTCGTTTTATCACCGAGTTTACAGCATACGATAATGCTGGGAAAAAGCTAAAAGTAAAAAAGCTGAACCCCAACCAATATGAGATCGCTTCAGCCAATGAGCTAAAAAAGATCACTTATAAAGTAGATGATACCTGGGATGAAATGCATCCAAACTTTGTTTTCCAGCCGGGTGGTACCAATATAGAAGCAGGTAAAAATTTCGTGCTGAATAATCATGCCTTCTTTGGTTACCTGGAAGGTTACAAAATGCTGCCTATAAAGCTGGTGATAAATAAGCCAGAGGATATGTATGGTGCCACCAACATGAAGGTTGACAGAACACCAACCAAAGATGTTTTGTATGCAAAGGATTATGTTTTCCTGGCTGACAACCCGATTGTTTATGCCAAGCCTGATACAACATCTTTTCTTGCTGGTACCACAAAAATCAACATCAGTGTGTATTCTGCTACAGGTAAAGTAAAAAGTGAGCAAATAGCAGGTTGGCTAAAACCAATGGCCAGTGCTTTGGCTAAATTTTTCAATGGCTTACCCGTTGCTTCTTACCAGTTCCTTTATTACTTTGATGACCCGGCTACGTCTATGGCGCGCAAGAACAATGGTGGCGGATATGGCGCACTGGAGCACAACTATTCTTCGCTTTACTATTTACCTGAAGTTCCGCTGGAAAGCCAATTGAAGTCGCTGGTAAACGAGGTTTCCAGCCATGAGTTTCTACACATACTTACACCGCTGAACCTGCACAGCAAAGAGATCCATGATTTTGATTATGTAAATCCAAAGATGTCGAAGCACCTTTGGTTATACGAGGGTGTTACTGAATATTTTGCACACCTGGTTCAGTTGCAGCATGGAATCATCTCGGAAGAAGAATTCTTTAAGAACATGCGCAGCAAAATTGGCCAGGCTAAGGAGCATTGGGATTTTTCGATGACTGAGATGAGCAAGAACGTGCTGACAGACCAGTACAAGTCGAAGTATGAAAGTGTATACAACAAAGGCGCATTACTTGGTTTAGCACTTGATCTTTTTATTCGTGAAAAGACAGATCACAAGAAGGACCTAAAGGATGTGGTGCTTTCTTTATCAAAAAAGTTCGGCCCTGAAAAGCCTTTTGATGATGAAACCTTTTTTGATGATTTCATTGCTGCCTCTCATCCTGCTGTGCGTGGTTTTATTGCAGATTATATAGAAGGTGCAAAGCCATTGCCGATAAACGAATACATGGACAAGATGGGCTATGAATTTGCGCAAGAAAAGCAGGTGAATGGATATTTTATCTCCACCCAACTAGGCCTGAAGTATGATGATGTAAATAATAAATTTTTATTTACTACCGGTAGCGGAGAGAATGCGCTTGCTATCAAGAACAATGATGTTTTCTATAAAATAAATGGAATAGAGGTAACGGAAAAAAACCTGGAAGAGGTGTGGGAGAAATACTTCCGTTCCAATAGTACCATACCAACGCTTACGCTTACGGTTATAAGAAATGGTGTAGAGACAGAATTGAAAGGCGACCTGTACAAAGGTTACAAGAACGAACAGGACTATGTTGGCCCTGTTGATAATCCTACTACTGAGCAGAAAAGGATGCTGGAAAAAATTGTTGGACGTAGTTAATTAGCGATAAAGTACCTGCACTGTTTCCTGGGTTTTTTGAATAAGAACAATATCAGCGTTAGCTGTCATGCTATCTAAAACTTCTGGCGTATAGTGGCGGATGGTAAGCAGTGACAAGCCTTTTTCAACCTGCACATCAAAACATTCGCTGGCAGCGGCGGCCAGGTTGCTGATCTTTTCTTCATGATCATCTACACATAACAAAACGTTAATAGCACCTGTCTGGATCAGGTTCGGCCGCACTTTTACTTCACCAAAGATTTTGTAAAGCAGGCTCATAGGTTGTTCGCCAACGAAAGAAAAATCCTGGCTGTGCAGGTGAAGAATTGCCTGGTTCTTTTTTACCACAATAACCGGCGGAAGACCTTTTACAGCCTTACCACTTACTGTAGTGCCTGCTTCTAATGGATTGATAAACGAGCGGACATGCAGCGGAATGTTCTTGTTCTGTAGCGGCTTTATGGTTTTTGGGTGGATCACCTGTGCGCCATAAAAAGCCATTTCAATGGTTTCATTGAAATTTAGTTCGGCTAAAAAACTAGCCTCGGGAAATTCTTTCGGATCTGCACTCATTACCCCAGCCACATCTTTCCAGATAGTCAGGTTTTCAGCATTTAAAAGGTTAGCAAAAATGGCAGCAGTATAATCACTTCCTTCGCGACCTAGTGTTGTGCTTTCATTCTCATCAGTTGATCCGATAAAGCCCTGGGTGATATAGATCTTGCCATTATCTTTTATAGGAGAATTATAAAGGTTCTGCTTCGTTACATTCCAATCTATATTGGCATCTCTAAACGTATCATCTGTTCTGAGAATATCTCTTACATCCAGCCATTGGTTAGCTACACCTTTTTCATTCAAATAAGCACTCACGATGCAAGTGCTCAACAGTTCTCCCACACAAACAATCTGGTCGTAGTAGTAATCAAATTCCTGCACTGGATTATCATGCAGCAACCACTCCACTTCAGTAAAAAAGTTAACCAGTTCCTCCAAGGTTTGGTTGTACGTGGTTACTAGCAGGTATTTGGCAGTAGTAAGATGGCTTTGTTTTATAGCTTCAAAAAGATTTAGCGCTTCTTCTTTTTTACCCGCAAAAAAAGCTTCGGCTACTTTTTCAAGTGCATTGGTTGTTTTGCCCATTGCCGAAATAATTACTACCAACGACTGCCCCTGGTACGGAAGAATGATGTTTGGAATGTTCTGGATCCTTTCTACGCTATTTACACTTGCCCCGCCAAACTTAAAAACCTGCATATTGAATAAGTTGAAACTTTAGATGGCGGCAAAGATACAGTTGAGGATGAAGTAAAAGCTGACCAAAATGTATCTATTCTTTGTCCCAATGCACGATAACTCATTGTTGATCATTCTTCTTTGTTGCGTGAAACTCCAACAGCCTGTTCGGACAATTTTATATCAGCAAATTTCGCTCTACAGCATGATCATTATCCTGATTTTTCAATGAAGAAGCCGCCACTTTTGATGCATAGAAATTTACCAGAACATTTGGTATAACCGCTATAAAATCAGACGTTTCACAGCCTGAAATGTGCGGCAAAGGGTGTACATTTGCCCACCTTCTTTATAGTAGGTATTCACTGGAAATTTCAACCCAAAGAGGTTACTAAAAAAGTACATGGAAGAGAATATAAAACCACTTGAGACAAACGACAACGATCGGATCATCCAGGTAAATATTGAAGAACAAATGAAAACCGCCTACATCGACTATTCAATGTCGGTGATTGTAGGCAGGGCTTTACCTGATGCCCGTGATGGCTTCAAACCTGTACACCGCAGGGTTTTGTACGCCATGAACGAACTCGGAAACTTCAGTAACAGGGCTTATAAAAAATCAGCACGTATAGTAGGTGAGGTAATGGGTAAATACCATCCACACGGAGACTCATCAATTTACGATACGCTGGTGCGTATGGCGCAGGATTGGACGATGCGCTACACCATGGTGGACGGCCAGGGAAACTTTGGTAACCAGGATGGTGATCCACCGGCGGCGATGCGTTATACCGAGGTGCGCCTGCATCGCATTGCCGAAAGCATGCTCGATGATATTGAAAAAGAAACTGTTGATTTTCAGCTAAACTTTGATGATAGCCTGCAGGAGCCTGTGGTGCTGCCCACACGTATACCACAATTATTGGTTAACGGAAGTAGTGGTATTGCGGTTGGTATGGCTACCAATATGCTGCCTCACAACTTAAGTGAAGTAGTAGATGGTTGTGTGGCTTACATTGATAATAAAGAGATTACGATAGAAGAGTTGATGGTGCATGTTAAAGCACCGGATTTCCCTACTGGCGGTATCATCTACGGTATGGAAGGCGTGAAGCAGGGAATGATGACCGGCCGCGGAAGGGTAGTGGTACGTGGAAAATGCCATGTAGATACCAAAGCCAGCGGACGTGAGCAGATCGTGATCACTGAGGTACCTTACCAGGTAAACCGTGACGCGCTTACTGATAAGATCGGTCAGCTAGTGAATGATAAAACCATTGAAGGAATTGCCCACGTAAACAACGAAAGTAACAAGCGCGAAGGCACCCGTATCGTGGTAGATCTTCGCCGCGATGCTGTTGCCAACGTGATCATCAACCAGTTATACAAGTTTACTGAACTACAGACCAGCTACGGTATCAACAATGTGGCACTTACGAAAGGTCGTCCTAAAACGATGAACCTGAAAGAACTCATCGTTGAGTTCGTTGACTTCAGGATGGATGTGGTCATCCGCCGTACTCAGTACGAGCTGAGAAAGGCGCAGGAAAGAGCACATATTTTACAAGGTTATCTCATTGCTCTTGATCATCTTGATGAGGTGATAAGACTTATCAGGGCATCTGCTACACCTGACCAGGCAAGGGAAAGCTTGATGAATGCTGGTTGGGGAATTGATGAAATTCAAGCTAAAGCTATCCTGGAACTGCGACTGCAGAGACTGACAGGCATGGAGCGTGAAAAGATCAAAGAAGAATATGATAGCCTGATGCAATTGATAGCTCGTTTACAGGAATTATTAGGTAGTGAAGCGCTGCGTTATGACCTTATAAAGACTGAACTGCAAGAGGTAAAAGATAAGTTTGGAGATAAGAGAAGAAGTGAAATTTCATTCTTATCAAATGAGATGAGAATTGAAGATCTCATTGAGGAAGAGGATGTTGTGATCACTATCTCACATTTAGGATACATTAAAAGAACATCTTCTGACGAGTACCGCCAGCAAAAAAGAGGTGGCCGTGGCTCCATTGGAAGCCGCACCCGTGAAGAGGACTTTGTTGAACATCTTTTTGTAGCATCTACCCACCATACGCTCATGTTCTTCACCGAAAAAGGACGTTGTTTCTGGATGAAGGTGTACGAGATACCGGAAGGGGATAAGACCAGTAAAGGGCGTGCTATTCAAAACCTGATGCAATTGCCGCAGGATGATAAGGTGCGTGCTATCATCGACATTAAAGATCTATCTGATAAGGAATACATAAATAACCACTATATCCTGCTTTGCACTAAACGTGGTATCATCAAAAAGACACTGTTAGAAGAATTCAGCCGTCCACGTGCAAATGGTGTAAATGCCATCAACATCATGGAAGGCGATCAACTGATAGAAGCGCGCCTGACTGATGGTAAATGTGAAGTGATGATGGCGGTTAAAAGCGGTAGAGCCATCCGTTTTCCTGAAGAAAAGGTACGTCCTACAGGTCGTGGTGCGATCGGAGTTTTCGGTATAGAAGTAGAAGACGAAAAGGATGAAGTAATTGGTATGATTTGTGTCCATCAGGACGACACCAGCAAAACCATCTTAGTAGTTAGTGAAAAAGGTTTTGGAAAGCGTACAGCAGTTGATGAATACCGGATCACCAATCGTGGTGGTAAAGGTGTTAAAACCATAAGTGTTACAGACAAAACAGGTAGCTTGGTAGGAATTTTGGACGTAAGCGGCAAAGAAGACCTGGTAATAACTTGTAAGTCTGGAATAACTATCAGAACAAGTATAGCTGATATACGTGAAGCAGGTAGAGCTACCCAAGGAGTAAAACTGATACGTATTGATGAAAAAGATGAAATAGCAGCTATTTCCAAAATACAAGAACAGGAAGAAGCAATTGTGCTTACTGAAACTTCCATAGATGCCGAGAACGAAGCACTTGACAAAATAGAAGGAGCTGCGGCAGCCGAAGGAGAAATAGTAGGTAATGCTGATGAAGCTGCTGATAATCAAGAAGATAATACAGAAGAAAACAATTCAGAAAATCTATAAAACACACTCTAATATGAAAAAAATAACGCTTGCCGTTGCACTGTTATTTTTTGCTTTTACAGGCTTAGTAGCACAGGATCTGAAGAAAGCGAAGACTGCAGTAACCCTAAGTCAGTTACCAGGTGCTGCTCCTGAAAAATTGGAAGATGCAAAGACTGAAGTAGATAAACTTGTAGCTGATCCCAAAGGTCAATCTAATGCAGAAGCATGGATGCTAAAGACTCAGGTTTATGGAATGCTAGCTGGTAACGAAGCAATGAGGGCCAAATATCCTAATGCAAGTAAAGAAGCATTCACTGCATTGAACCGTTACCTTGAATTGGATCCTGAAAACAAGAAGCTTGCAGAAGCTGGTTTTGTAGGATTGAATGACATCTACCGTTCATTCTTTGACGAAGGTGTAAAAAATTACAATTCTAAAACATGGGACCAAGCTTTTGAAAATTTCCGTCACCTTGCTGATGTAAGTGACCTGATGATCAAAAGGAAGTGGACAAACACCCAGTTTGATACAACGGCTTACTTGTTTGCAGGTATCGCTGCACAAAATGCAAAGAAAGAAGACCAGGCAATCAGGTACTATAAGGAATTGGCTGACAGAAAAGTGAAAGGACAAGATTATGAGCATATCTATGTTTTCCTTCCTAACTATTTTTCTGCTCAAAAGCAAGACGCTGATTTCAACAAATACCTGGCGATAAGTAAAGAAATGTATCCTGAAAAGCCATATTGGGCTGACCTGGAATTCGAATACAAAACCGGAACATTATCTCTGGAAGATGTAGCTAAACAATTCGATACAGAACTAGCTAACAACAGCCTTAGCGCACAGCAACTATTCGATTACGGTAACTTTTTTGTGAGCGATAAAAAGATTCGTGACCTGAATGATGCTGACAAAATTAAATACCTGCAAAAGTCAATAGAGGCTTTCACTAAGTCTGCAGAAAAAGATAGCACCAATGCACTAGCTATTTATAATGTTGGAGTTACCACTTATTCTTTGTGGGAAGATGCAGCTGACAAAGCACGTAACATAAAAGGTACAACAGCCGATATCAAAGCAAAAAGAGCACAAGCTGATAAACATGCTGATGCCGCTGCTGATAAGAGCATCGACTGGTTGGAGAGATCTTACCGTGTACTGAATGCTAAAGAAAACAAAGACAGGATAGAAACCAATAGCCAGAAAACATCTGCTAAATTCCTTGCTTCTTTATATGAATATAAAAGAGAGCGTTCAAAAGGTAATGATGCAGCTTACGACAAGTTCGATAAGAAATTGAAGTTCTACGATACAAAGTATTAATAGAAGAGAAAGCCGCTGATTAAGCGGCTTTTCTTTCATAAAGGCTACTTAACATAATATTAATTATAGGAAAAATCACTTCAAGAAACTGATGCTTGCATTGACCACTTGCTTCATTGCTTCAGGCAAATCATCATTTGCAGCCGGGTGACTACGACCAAAAACATGATCCGTATCTATTTCTAAAAATTTAGCTGTTGGCTGCCAGTGCTTCAACATTTTTCCGGCTTCAATTGGTACAGCTTCATCAGCTGTACCATGAATTAGTAAAACTGGAATATTAAGCGACACGATTGCTTGTTGAATATTTAGCCTGAGCTTATTCATTTCATAATCTTTGTACAGCTGGTAATGCAGCGGCATTTGTTGACCGGTTCGGCTATTAGGGTAATATTCCAATTCATTTTCTTTCCAGGCTTCTAAACGTTCGTCAGGCCATTTTCCCCATGGAGTTTTACATTCTATCACGGACGCCCAGGTTACAAGTTTTTTTACGCGGCTGTCTTCGGCTGCTTTTAAAATGGTAACTCCGCCGCCACGGCTATGGCCAATCAAATATATCGCTCCAGTATTGGCTTCATTAGTAGGAATTTCATTGGTTTCCTGCACCCAATCAATGACCATCTTCAGGTCGTTCAGTTCTTTAGTGTAATTGTTTTGGCTAAACGCCTCCAGGTCTTCAAAATCTTCCGGCTTATCAATGGTAGTCCCGTTATGGGAAAAGTTGAATTTTACAAACACAAATCCAGCCTCTGCAAATTGTTTTGCTACAACATCAAAATTTCCCCAGTCTTTAAAGCCATTGAAACCATGTGCGTAGATGATTATTGGTTTAGCTGTTTGATCAGGCACTAAAAAGACATCCGTTAACATAACCCGGCCAGCAGAACCAAATACATGGAGGTTCTTTTTTATTATCATAAACTACGTGCGTTGTTTTACCGGGCTGTTTCCAAAGTATGTTTCTGCTGGGGTTCTTCTTGTTCTGTCTTTTTACGCGGACGACAAAACTCATTAAATATCAACCTGAGGCTTTGGTCGTAAGTAATGTAATTGTACACCCAGTTAATGAAGACAACCAACCTGTTTTTTACCCCCAGTATAAGCACCAGGTGAAGACCCATCCAGATAAGCCACGCAAAGAACCCACCGAAATGAAGTTTAGGTCGCGGAATGTCAACAACAGCCAGGTTGCGGCCGACCGTTGCCATACTACCTTTATCATGGTATTCAAATTCCTTCAGGTTCTTTGAGCTTTTCATTTCTTCCCACCTGAGGTTGTTAGCAAGGTTTTTCGCTTGATTGATGGCAACATTCGCTACCTGTGGATGACCTGTTGGATATTTAGGCGTTTCCATATAAGCGACGTCACCCAAAGCATATATATTTTCTGTGCCTAAAACTTTATTGAAGCGGTCTACTTTTATTCGGTTGCCGCGAACTACTAAACTTGGATCAATGCCTTTAGGCACGTTTCCACGTACACCCGCTGCCCAAATCACTGTAGATGTTTCTATTGTATCACCCGTACTAAGTATGGCGGTGTCTCCATCATAATCTTTAAGAATGGTGTTTGTTCTTACAATGACGCCCAGTCTTTCCAAATATCGCTGCGACTGTTCACTTGATTTCTCGCTCATTGGACCCAGCGTTTTCGGACCGCCTTCCAGCAAGAAAATATTCATATCTGCGAAATCAATTTCCGGGTAGTCGCGTGGCAGCACATATTTTCTCATTTCTGCAATGGCACCTGCCATCTCCACTCCTGTTGGACCACCGCCAACAACCACTATATTCATTAGCCGCTTTCTCTCCAGCGGGTCTGTCGATTTTACTACATCTTCAAAATTCTGGAGCAACTTATGGCGTATCTGTAATGCCTCCACCGTAGACTTCATACCATAAGCATTGTCAATCAACTTTTGGTTTCCAAACCAGTTGGTATCAGCTCCGGAAGCAATCACTACTCTATCATATTCAAATTCTCCAATATTTGTTACAACTACCTGCTCAT
This sequence comes from Aridibaculum aurantiacum, assembly GCF_017355875.1. Taxonomy (NCBI): domain Bacteria; kingdom Pseudomonadati; phylum Bacteroidota; class Chitinophagia; order Chitinophagales; family Chitinophagaceae; genus Aridibaculum; species Aridibaculum aurantiacum. Next base: position 2,380,362 of record NZ_JAFEWC010000001.1, on the reverse strand, counting down.
GGGTTTTTATTTCTTCAACCTTGGCCATCCGTATGCGCACATTCTTACTTCTTTGAAATGCTTTACGCAGGGGGAAAGAAATGTTACTGGCATCAAGTCCTGCCGTAGCCACCTGGTAAAACAATGGCTGAAATTGGTGGTAGTTGAATTTTTCCAGTAATAGAACTTCGAATCCTGGTTTGTTGTTGAGGCTCCTTGCTAGTTTGAGGCCGGCAAAACCAGCTCCTATAATTACAATTTTCATCTGTCTACTATTAATGTGTCATGCACAAATGTGTGCATGTGGTTGTAAGAATATGGTAAAGATGCAAAGGCCTTGCCACTACATTTGGCAGTAGTAGGTATTGTTATGCCGGTTTATTTAGCTGAATACAAAAGCTTTATGAAGATAAAAAGCTTCATGTAAACGAATACGAGGAAAATAAAATATCAATGGCAGAGAAGACGGTGAGAATTGGTAGACTGAGCCGAATCTAATTGTTGAAAAACTAGATCACGAAAAAGCTCAGGTATAAAGAAGTTATACTACGGGTACCAATAGTATGTGCAAATGTTAGTACCAGTAGTTTAAGATAAAATTGAAGTAGGCTGCTGTGGTCCTCGTCGCAGCCAATCTTTCTAATAAAGCAACCTGACTTTGATGGTCTCTTTTACATCCTTCAAAAGTTGATTTGCATGGGCAGACAGCTTCTTATCTACATCCAGCACAACGTAGCCAATCTCATCATTTGTCTTTAGGTATTGCCCAACGATATTGATGTTGTTTTTTGAAAGCGTTGTATTGATTTCGCCAAGTACACCCGGAACGTTATTATGAATATGTAAAATGCGGTGAGCACCTTCCTGTGGTGGCAAACTAAGTACAGGTACAGTATGCGAGCCATTTGTAATACCTTTTTCCAAGAAATGAAACATTTTATTACTTACATCTTCTCCAATATTTTGCTGCGCTTCTTCAGTGCTTCCACCAATATGAGGAGTAAGTAAAACATTTGACAGTCCCTGGAGCGGGCTTTCAAACCTGTCGCCATTTTTTTCAGGCTCTACAGGAAAAACATCCACTGCAGCTCCGCCTACCTGTCCTTCTTCTATAGCTTTACGAAGCGCATCAAGATCTATAACTCCTCCCCTTGCATAGTTGATAATAATGGTGCCTTTTTTCACGCGCTTCAGAATGTTCTTATTGATAAGATGATTGGTAGTTACATTTTCAGGTACATGCAGTGAGATGATATCAGCCTGCGAAACGAGGTCTTTCAACGATTTTTGATCTACAGCATTTCCAAGCGGCATCTTTGTTTCTACATCATAAAAGATAACCTTCATACCAAGTGATTCTGCCATCACGCTTAACTGGCTTCCTATATTTCCATACCCAACAATACCTATCGTTTTCCCCCTCAATTCAAAGGAGCCTTTTGCTTCTTTCAGCCAAATTCCTTCATGGGCTGCTTTATTCTTATCTGGTATTCGTCTTATCAGCATTATAGCCGCACCAATTACTAATTCGGCCACACTTCGTGTATTGCTGTAAGGTGCATTGAAAACTGCTACACCATGTTTGGTTGCAGCTTTCAGATCTACCTGGTTTACACCAATACAAAAGCATCCTACTGCCTGTAGTTTTTTTGCGGCATCCAGTACTCTTTCAGTGATGCGTGTTTTACTTCTTATACCTATTAAGTGAACATCCTTAATTGCTTTCACCAGTTCATCTTCGCTTAATGCTCCGGAAAGCCTTTTTACATTGGTATAGCCATTGTTTGTAAATACTTCTGCTGCTTTATCACTTATATTTTCAAGAAGCAAAATGTTGATCTTCTCTTTCGGATAGCTTGTTGTGGAGTTGTTCATTTATAAAGCAGTTTGGAAACCGGGCGAAAGTATGAATTAAATTAAAAGCTAGTTGCGCCGAAAGATTCCAAAGGTTATCTTTGCTGCATCCATTACTATCTTCCCTGAGAGAATTTTCTTTTCCAAGTTTTAGATATCTATACACAGAAAAACCATGGAAACCCCCTTTCGAATCCTTATTGCAGATGATGATGCTGATGACATTCAACTAACAAAGGAATGTTTTGTAGAGAATGAATTTCCTATTGATGTAAATGATGTACAGGATGGGCAACTGCTATTGGAGCACCTGAAAAAACTTGTTCTTCAGCACGAAAGAGATCAACTGCCACAGTTGATTTTACTCGACCTTAATATGCCTCGCAAAACCGGCCTTGAAGCATTAAGAGAATTGAAAGCCGACACTCAACTCTGTCGTATACCTGTTATAATTTTTTCTACATCTAAAGCCCAACGAGATATAGACAAGGCTTATGAATTGGGTGCAAGTTGTTTTGTAAACAAACCCAACACACTGGAAGAATGGTGTGATAAAATGGGGAAGCTTGGTAAGTTCTGGATAGATTGCGTGAAAGTGGCGGTTTAACAACAACGACTTGAAGATTTGTTTTGATAGTCTTTTTTAATTTATTCTGATCACCGTTTCTGCTTCTTTATTACCGGCCATTACAAGTAGAAGTATTTCATTTTCTTGATGTGGAAAACTTCGTTTCATTTTCATGGCATAGAAAATGATTCCACAGAGGAAGTTTCTACAATGTTAACCTGCATGATTCCAATAATTTCAGCCGAAAATAAAATTGATTTGAAGTATCCTATATATATATTGATTGCTGCTTTACTTTTTGGCTGCAAACAGAAGAACGAAAAAAACGCGCAGAGAAACCAACCCCATCAAACGGTTGCTTTATATAACAAACTATCAGACGAGCAAAAGGCTAAATACTCCGAATCTGTACAACGCATGTATGATTCCCTCCTACTAAAAAGAGGCTTCAATGGAGGAATAATAGTGGCAAAGAATGGCCAGGTTTTACTGGAAGATTATAGAGGCTACTTCAACCTGGTAACCAAGGATACAATAACACCCAATACACCTTTTCACGTAGCATCTGTTTCGAAGACATTTACAGGTATGGCTATAATGAAACTGTGGGAAGAGAATAGATTGAAACTAGACGATTCACTTCAGGTTTTTTTTCCTGACTTTCCATATAAAGGCATCACAGTACAGATGTTGCTGAACCATAGAAGTGGCTTGCCAAACTACGCTTACCTGATGCCTAAAGAGCCGCATTGGAAGAAGAATTTTGCAACCAATCATGATATGCTTCGTTTCCTGGTAGAAAAGAAGCCGCAGCCGTACAATAAGCCTGATCGCGGATTTCAATACTGCAATACGAATTATGCATTACTGGCACTGGTGGTAGAAAAAGTAACAGGTCAGCCTTTTCCTGAGTATATGAAGAACAATGTTTTTACTCCGCTTGGCATGCAAAACACTTTTGTATTCTCTATAAAAGATACGGCAGATTATGTACCTAGTTTCAATTGGGATAATTCGCCTGCACGCATAGAAAGTATGGACTGCATCTATGGTGATAAAAATGTTTACACTACTCCGCGTGACCTGTTGCTATGGGATGATGCTCTTTACTCCAACAAATTTGTAACGGAAGCTACACTTGATGAGGCCATACAACCTACAAGCTTTGAAAAACCAGGTTCTCACAATTATGGTATGGGATGGCGTTTGGTACTAATGCCCAACAACAAAAAGATCGTTTACCACAATGGTTGGTGGCATGGCAACAACAGTAGCTTTACGCGCATGATTCACGATACCGTTACCATCATCATTGTTGGAAATAAATTCAACCGCGCAATTTATAGTGGGCAAAAGTTTGGCGCAATCTTCAACAACCAGGCGGATGATGAGAACATGGTGGAATAAGTGAATTATACTTTTCTGCTTAACTCATTTAAGATGTAGTGCCGGGTTATCTTTATCCAATAACTGAGGCCAATGAAGATATTTTCAGCCAATCAAATCAGGGAATGGGAACAGTACACTATAGACAATGAACCCATCAGCTCCTGGGCTTTGATGGAACGCGCATCCTTGCAATGTACCAACTGGATTATCCAGCATGCACCTACAGATCAACCAATTAAGATCTTTTGTGGTAAAGGCAACAATGGCGGCGATGGCCTTGCTATAGCAGCACAGTTGGCAGAGCGAAAATTGCAAGCTGAAGTATATATCCTTGAATTTGGAACTGTTGGAACAGCAGATTTCCAAAACAACCTTCGCAGGTTACACGCGTTGCCTGTAAAGCTTCACTTCATACAGGAGCCCAGTTTTTTCCCGGAGATATCAAATAATGATTTGGTTATAGATGCATTGTACGGCTCAGGCCTTAACAGGCCTTTGCAGGATCTTTCAGCACAGTTGGTGCAACACATCAATTCTTCCGGCGCACGGGTTGTTTCTATTGATCTGCCAAGTGGAATGTTTGCAGACTATTCTACCATACCCCACCCTGTTATAGTTGCTGATTATACACTCACTTTCCAGGTGCCAAAGCTTTGTTTTCTATTGCCAGAAAATGAGCAGTTTTTCGGCGAGCTTCATGTGTTGCCTATTGGTCTGCATCCGGCATTTTTTAAGAATGAAGAAGCGCATTATCACCTTGTAGAGCCTGCTTTCATAAAAGAAATATATAAGCCACGCAAACGTTTTTCGCATAAAGGCACCTACGGGCATTGCCTTGTAATAGCGGGTGAAACAGGAAAAATGGGCGCTGCATTATTAACCACTAAAGCATGCTTACGTGCGGGTGCAGGTTTGGTAACTGCTTTACTGGATGAACAACATCTTCCTATTATGCAGGTGGCAGTGCCTGAGGCAATGGTGGCAATGCGAAATGAAATGGTTGATTTTTCTAAGTACAATAGTATCTGCATAGGACCGGGTTTGGGTACATCAGCTAAAGCTGTTAAACTGGTAGAGTTACTTTTAGAAAAAGCCACTACTCCACTTGTTCTGGATGCAGATGCATTGAACATATTGGCGCAGCGAAACGATCTCTTACAATCACTTCCTCAACAGTCTATACTTACGCCACATCCAAAAGAATTTGAACGCCTTTTCGGAAAATGTTCAAATGATTATGAACGTTTAGTATTGGCTAAAAAGAAGGCGGAAGAGTTAGGCGTGATCATCATTTTGAAAGGACATAGAACGGCCATTGCGCAAGCTGATCAACCAATAATTTTCAATAGTACAGGTAACCCCGGGATGGCTACTGGCGGCAGTGGTGATGTATTAACAGGTATCATCACTGCACTTTTAGCACAAGGCTATACACCGGCGAATGCAGCTGTTTTAGGAGTTTATCTTCATGGTTTGTCAGGTGATCTAGCAGCAAAGCAATTATCAGAAGAAGCGCTTATAGCAGGTGATATAGTAAGGTTCTTAGGTGAAGCTTATAAAAAGATAAGATCGCTTTCTTAGTTGAAAGAAAAAGAGTCAGTGCTACAGTAATTCTACTTTTCCTAAATAAGAACTATTCTAAAGTGATCGCACCTGCAATTTTAATCTTCATCAGCAGGCGGAGTACAGGCAAAAGTTGTTAACTTCATTATGTACCATAATTCTTTACACCTCTGGTAAATGTAGAATATGATTGTAAACAAGCCTGCCTATCAAACTTTGGAACAGCCCACCATTCAACAAGGGCATCATGATGAAGTAAAAGCGATCAGCAAGCTTGTTCATCTAAAATTTAGCAGGCTTATCAAACGTGAAAAAAATCCATTGAAGAAGCTCGTGCTTACCATGAAGCGTTATGCAGAATTAAAGAAGGTAAAAGCGCAGGTTACTTCCTCCGACAACCTATACTCCATCTATTGATCCCTCTTCTAGTATCGCTATCCTTCATTTAGAAATAGTAATAAAAGTTGCTGTTTTGTAAGTAGCACTTCCTCAACATATTGCTTTACAAAAAACAACTCTCTTTTCTCTTATAAGTTTCTTTTCCCCGTTTTATAAGAAAGTGTTAATGTGTTTGTTTTACACCTATTTTTGGCCACATTAAAACATACAAGAGAAAAAACGAGAATTGCTTATGAACTATTTGATTTATGCCGTTCCGGCAATGGGTATCATAGGGCTTCTATACACCCTGGTGAAGTTTAAATGGGTAAGTAAACAGGAAGCAGGTACGGAGAGGATGAAGGAAATCGCTCATTATATACAAGAAGGTGCAATGGCCTTCTTACGTGCTGAATATAAGATCCTCACTTATTTTGTTGTTATTGCTGGTTTATTGTTGGGTGTTATGGGTTATAGCAATCCAAGCAGCCACTGGAGTATTTCCATATCATTTGTGGCAGGCGCTGTTTTTAGTGCTTTAGCAGGATATATCGGTATGCGCATCGCAACAAAAGCGAATGCTCGTACAGCACATTCTGCACGTACCAGTTTAAGCAAAGCTTTGGCTGTTTCATTTACCGGAGGTTCTGTAATGGGTCTTGGAGTAGCTGGCTTAGCAGTACTTGGTCTTGGTGGTTTATTCATCCTTCTAAAAGCAATATTTGCTCCTGAGAGTGGCGTGAATAGTTTAGAAATGGAACGTACTATCGAGGTGCTAACCGGTTTTTCATTAGGTGCAGAAAGTATTGCATTGTTTGCACGTGTGGGTGGTGGTATTTATACAAAAGCTGCCGACGTAGGCGCTGACCTGGTAGGTAAAGTAGAAGCAGGTATTCCTGAAGATGATCCGCGTAACCCGGCAACCATTGCGGATAACGTAGGGGATAATGTGGGTGACGTTGCAGGTATGGGTGCTGACCTTTTCGGTTCTTATGTTGCAACAGTTCTTGCTACCATGGTACTGGGACGTGAGACTATCATTCCTAATGGTTCTTTGAATGAGTTTGGTGATATGGCTCCAATCCTGCTGCCGATGATGATAGCAGGTGTAGGAATTTTATTTTCTATAGTAGGAACCTGGTTTGTTCGCATTAGCGATAAAGTAGGCGTAGGTACTGAAGCTGTACAGCGCGCTTTGAATATGGGTAACTGGGGTTCTATAGTACTTACCGCTATTGCTGCTTATTTCCTTACTGTATGGATTTTACCTGATACCATGATCCTGCGCGACTATACTTTCTCTCCTATGGCTGTTTTTGGTGCCATTGTAGTAGGATTGGTAGTAGGTACGCTTATGAGCATCATTACCGAATACTATACAGCAATGGGTAAACGCCCGGTAAAAAGTATCATCCGCCAATCGGCAACAGGACATGCTACCAACGTGATTGGTGGTTTGGCTGTGGGTATGGAAAGTACCTTTTTGCCAATACTTGTTTTGGCTGGTGGTATCTACGGAAGCTACCAATTTGCTGGTTTATATGGAGTAGCTATTGCTGCTGCTGGTATGATGGCTACTACAGCTATGCAGCTGGCTATTGATGCTTTTGGACCAATTGCCGACAACGCTGGTGGTATAGCTGAAATGAGTGAGCTACCTAAAGATGTGCGTGAGAAAACAGATATTCTTGATGCTGTTGGTAATACTACTGCTGCTACTGGTAAAGGATTTGCCATTGCTTCTGCAGCCCTTACTGCATTGGCTTTATTCGCTGCCTTCGTAGGTATCTCTGGAATTTCGGGTATTGATATTTATAAAGCAGATGTTCTTGCATGTCTTTTTGTTGGTGGAATGATACCATTCATTTTCTCATCTCTTGCTATACGCGCTGTTGGTGAAGCAGCTATGGCAATGGTTGAAGAAGTGCGTCGCCAGTTCCGTACTATACCTGGAATAATGGAAGGTACAGGCAAGCCGGAATATGATAAATGTGTGGCTATATCTACTGAAGCATCTATTAAAAAGATGATGTTACCTGGTGCTATTACCATTGTTTCTCCACTGATCATCGGTTTCATTTTTGGCCCTGAAGCACTGGGTGGTTTCCTTGCAGGAGCAACGGTTAGTGGTGTACTGATGGGTATGTTCCAGAACAATGCAGGAGGCGCATGGGATAATGCTAAGAAGAGTTTTGAAAGCGGTGTAGAGATCAATGGCGAAATGTTTTACAAGAAATCAGATCCACACAAAGCATCTGTAACAGGTGATACTGTTGGTGATCCATTCAAAGACACATCAGGACCATCTATGAACATCCTTATCAAATTGATGTCTATTGTTTCACTGGTTATTGCACCTACACTGGCTTCAATACATGGTACACGTACTTCTGCGGAAGAAAGACATTCAAGCAAAGTAGAAGTGATCATTGATAAGAAATCAGATGCAGCTCATATAGAAATAAATAAAGGAGCTGATGATTTAATTGCTGCCATAAAAAAAGATGGATTGGTGACAGGTGATAATGTGAAAGTGGAATGGAATGATGGTAAGCTTTTCATCAATGATGTAAATCAACCAGGTGATGTAATTGAGAGATACCAGCAGTACCTGCAAACAATGGATAAACTAAAGCTATCTGTTGAGTTGGATAAGAACTAAATTTCTATCATTTCAAAATGATAAATGACTGCCTCAAACGGCGGTCATTTTTTTTATTAACCATAATCAGCTGGGATTGTGAGAATTATCATTTTCAAATTTCTATAAATGGACAATTTGCAGGTGAAGCTTTCGTTCTTATGAAGCGTAAGCAACAAACATATCATCCACGTTGTGCGATTGATATATAAACCACCAACTATGAGATCTTTTATCATTCTGGCATTGCTTGTAAGTACAAACTGCTTTGCATGGAATAAAGCAAAAGAAGAAAACGCATTTGGCAGTCGTAGTTACAATTCAGTTGTTCCATCCGACTCTAGTTTCTGTAATTGCATCAAGCCACTTTTTAATTACCTGCTTGCAAGTTCCCGGTTGAATATTTCGTCAGCAGATAATATCACTGTGCAATCGTTGGTGAATGATGCTGTACAGGCAGGATATATGATCAATAGTTCTCAATGCCCACATCTTGCTTCCAATCTTAATGGTCTGTTTTACACGCTCACACCACAGTATGTATCGTATGCAGGAATGATAGTAGCACCAACAGGTGCAGCATATCGTGCTAAATTGGGTAATTGTACAATCAGCTTCCGGTCAACCGCAGGACCATTTGAACACAAGCTTAGTTACTTCCAGCCAAAAGACTGTAGCAACGCAAATAAAGTAGAATATGCGGCTTCACCCGTTCCAACCGAATGCCTGAGATATACTATACAACATACGCCTGACCAGGCCGGGCTTAGTTGGTTTGTACATTATAATGATTGTGCAGGTGCATTGCAGGTAAAATGGCTGCAACCAACAGATCCATCCTTTTCATTCTGTGCCACAAGAATACACCAGGTGCAGGACGCAGATACGCTGAAGCTGGTGCACGCTTCCTCCATTTATTCTCTTTCTTCGGCCACTTCACCAACATGCGTTTTAGATGCAGCGATTTATTACAGGCAGACCATTGCAGTGCTTGAATTAGAAGGTTGTGATACCTCAACTGTTCTCAGGCAAAAGAACTTTATGGTTAAAGCTTTTCCGAATCCAACAGGAGACGAATTTGTTCTTTCTGTTCAATCAACAAGCACTGAACCACTACATGTAAAAGTGATGGATCTATCAGGCAGAATGGTAGAAACAACAAAAGCTGGGGCTGGTAAAAATATTTACCTGGGAAGAGCTTATAAACCTGGTGTTTATTTTATAGAAGCTAAACAAGGCAAAGACAGGAAGCTGGTAAAAGTTGTAAAGAACTGATAGCTGGGTTGATCAGCAGATAATAAAATTAAAAAGCCGGTATTGCCTAAGCAGTACCGGCTTTTATTTATAAGTATTTGTAACTGGTCAAAATGGATGTTTTAAACCACCTCTCCTTCCAGGTCGTAATCATATGCTTTGGTGATCTTCACGTTTACAAACTCTCCAATGCGTAACCTTTTGTTAGTATTGATGACTACTTCATTATCTACTTCTACACTATCAAATTCAGTTCTCGCAAGGTATCGTCCGGCCTCTCTTTTGTCAACAATCACTTTGAAAACCTTACCAACCTTCTCCTGGTTTTTCTCAAGGCTTATCTCCTGCTGTACTTCCATGATCTCTTGTGCACGTGCTTCTTTCTCTTCATCAGAAAGAGTATCTGCAAATTCATAAGCAGATGTATTCTCTTCGTGGCTATAAGTAAATACACCTACCCTATCAAAACGATGTTCTTGTAAAAATTCTTTTACTTCGTTCACGTCATCCTGCGTCTCGCCAGGAAAGCCAGTAATCAGTGTAGTTCGTAAACAAATGCCAGGAACCGTTTCTCTTATTTTATGAATAAGATCAGTCATTTCTTCACGCGTTATCTGGCGCTTCATGGCTTTCAGCATATGATTACTTGCGTGCTGAAGCGGCATGTCTAAGTAGTTACAGATATTGCTGCGCTCCTTCATCACATCCAAAATCTCCATTGGAAACTTACTTGGATAAGCATAGTGCAAACGGATCCATTCCAAACCTTTTACATCGGCCAGTGCATGTAGCAATCTTGGTAGTTCACGCTTTTTATAGATATCAAGCCCGTAGTAGGTTAACTCTTGCGCTATAACCATTATTTCTTTTACACCGCGTCTTACCAAACCTTCGGCTTCAGCTACCAGTTGCTCTATCGGCTTACTGATATGTTGCCCGCGCATCAGTGGAATGGCACAAAACGAACAGGTACGATTACATCCTTCACTAATCTTCAGGTAAGCATAGTGCGATGGTGTGCTTAATAATCTTTCGCCTACAAGCTCTGCTTTATAATCAGCTTCCAGCGTTTTTAAGATCCGGGGCATTTCCATGGTTCCGAAGAATGCATCTACTTCAGGGATTTCTTCTTCCAGGTTGTTTTTGTAGCGCTCACTCAGGCAGCCTGTAACATAAACTTTGTCAAGCTTGCCGCGGCGCTTCAATTCCACCTGGTCAAGAATGGTATTGATACTTTCTGCTTTTGCTTTATCAATGAAACCACAAGTGTTCACAATAACTATATTATGATCACGCTTCGCGCTTTCGTGAACCACGTCAAAATCATTGGCAAGCAGCTGGCCACTTAGCACTTCACTATCTACCATATTCTTGCTGCAACCAAGCGTAATGATGTTTACTTTATCCTTCTTGAGCGTACGTGTTTTCATAAAGAGCGGCAAAGGTAATAACATCTATTCCGCCTCCCCAATTTTAACCTTTCGTTTCTGCAATTCACACGAACCTTTGGTGCTATACATAACCGCAAAAACTAATTATTCTTCTTATGAAAAAATATCTTGCTGTTATTGCACTTCTTTTTAGCGGTGCATGTTATGCTCAACAAGAGGGTGGTTCTCAATATAATTCAGCAGTAGGTTTGAAAGTATCTGCAGGTGTCGCAGTTAGTTATAAAACCTTTGTAACAGGTACAAATGCACTGGAAGCTCAAGCAATGTATTTTAACGAAGGTGTAAGACTTGCAGCCCTTTACCAATTTCATTTCTTTCAATTTGATGGTGTACCGGGCCTTGCATGGTATGTGGGACCAGGCGCGCATATTGGCTTCTGGCGCAAGAGTGCTCAGGTGGCTTATAATTCGAGGATAGATTTAGGCATTGATGGTGTCCTAGGTTTGGATTATAAAATACCAAAAGTGCCATTAAACATTAGCCTAGATTGGCAACCGGGCTTTAGTGTGCTGGGTGCAGGACTTCAACCGCAATTTGGTGGTATTGGCCTGCGGTATATCCTTAAGTAGTTTGCTGGAAGAGAAACTACTCAAGCACCTGTTGTGGCTTTATTTAGGAAGTATATTTTGAATGTTGTTAAACTATGGCTTTCTCATCTGGTCTGAGCCAGACATTTTAAAAATTAATAACATTCTATGAAAGCCATTACTCTTGCAGTGTCAGGCCTATGCCTGGTTCTGATGCATTCTGTGTCATTTGCACAAACGAAGCATCCATTCAAAAACATTCCCGTTACAGATGTTTCGGGAACTTTTACAAATGCAACAATTACCATTACAGACTTTGTAGTAAAAGATAACCAGTTGCACGTAGCCTCTACACTGCAAGGTTATCTTCAAGGCCAACCGGTTTCTATTCCTTCTTATGAAAAGGTAAATGTCGTTTCGGCTACATGCGAACAACTTTTATTAGAAATAGGTGCTGAAACAGTGGTACTATCTGGTAATGATTTCAACATAGGCACATTGATGGTTACCTTGAATAAAAAGCACAACGACCAACAGTTGAATAATACATTGTGCTCAATTGCTCATTTGCAAAATACTAATGCATCCTTACATGTGCTGGCAGCTAAGTTGAAGCAGCTGATACGCGGGCTGGTATAGGTATAATTCTTTTATAACTGCCGGTAGCATTATTATCGGCAGTTATAACTTCTAATTATATCTTATGTGCAGTTTCAACATTTCCCTTTCAAGTTCTCCTTCGGTTTTGATAGGAAGAGCGCGCCAACAGATACAAAGGCATGGTGGCACTTTTAATGGTGACGATACACAAGGTGAGATCATGATCAAATCTCCTATGGGTACAGTTGCAGGTTCTTACCATGTGATAGGAAATGAATTGCAGATGCGTATAACTAAGAAACCATTTCTTGTTTCATGTAGTAGAATAGAAAAGGAGCTTCGAAAGGTTCTTGGATAATACTACTAATTATGAAACGTTAGTCTCACTCCTTCTTCAAAACTTACAGGTTGGTAATTAAGTTCAGTAATCGCTTTATCTATTTTTAGTCCTGAACGCTTCGCTCGTTTTACAGGCTCAGGAAAAGTATCAGCAGTAACTTTCTCAATAAGGCTTTCATCAAGTTTAAGAACACGTGCAGTAGCAATAGCCATATCATAAGGCGATAGAACATCTTTGCCTGCAAGATGAAATATGCCAGTAGCAGGTTTATCTATCATGGTGCTGATCCCTTTGCAGATATCACCTACATAGGTTGGTGTACGTAGTTGGTCACTTACTACTTTTATCTTTTTGCCTTGCTCCAGGTTTTGTTTTACCCATTGCACAAAACTTCCTCGCAGCCCGTCCCATGCAGCACCATAAATAAATACCGGCCTTACTATGCTATACATCTTACTATTAGCCACCACCTGTTGTTCAGCTTCCAGTTTACTTCGTCCATAATAATTGAGAGGCCCGGTTTCATCCTCTTCTGCATGTGGCCCATTTTCTCCAAAAACAAAATCAGTTGAAGTAAAAATGAAATGTCCTTGTGTATGTGTAGCCAGGTTCTTTGTGGCTGTAACATTCACCTCCCAGCATTGTTGGCGGTGGTTTTCACATCCATCTGGTTTGCTCATAGCCGCCGTATGTATCACTACACCGGGTGCATGCTTTTGCAAATATGTTTTTACAGCACCTTCATTGGTGATATCTAGTTCTGCATATTCAACATCTATTGCGCCGAGCCTGCTGCTTCCTTTGCCTGTTGCTAATACTTTATCGCCTTTATCTATAAAATGCCTGCACAGGTGCTGCCCCAGAAAACCGTTGGCGCCTGTTATCATAATCTTCTTCATAGCGTAAAAATAAAACAGCCACTTGGATACAAGTGGCTGCATGAAATGTTTGTGTATGTACTTATTTAGGTTCTGAGTATTTCATCCCCAGGTTATGCATTACAAAGCTCCAGATATCTGTAGCCTCTTCTATTTGTTTACTGGTTGGTTTACCTGCACCATGTCCTGCTTTAGTTTCTATGCGGATAAGCGCAGGGTTTGCACCACGATGAGCTTCCTGCAATCTAGCAGCAAATTTAAAACTATGAGCAGGTACTACCCTATCATCGTGATCAGCAGTTGTTACCAATGTTGCAGGATATTGTACACCTTCACGCAGGTTGTGTAGCGGAGAGTAACCATACAGGTTCTTGAAATGCGTTTCACTGCTGTCTGCATTTCCATATTCTACTGCCCAAGCCCAACCAATGGTAAAGCGATGGTAGCGTAGCATATCCATAACACCTACCTGCGGAATGGCTACTTTGAAAAGTTCAGGGCGTTGTGTCATGGCGGCGCCTACCAGCAAACCTCCATTACTACCACCACGTATAGCTATCTTACCCGGGTTGGTATACTTGCTATTTACCAGGTGTTCGGCTGCGCCAATAAAATCATTAAAAACGTTTTGCTTATTCAATAGCATACCTGCTTTGTGCCATTCTTCACCGTATTCGTTACCACCTCTTAGTGTTACTACAGCATATACACCACCTTGTTCCATGAAGAAAAGATTAGAGACACTGAAACCAGGAGTAACTGGTACATTGAAGCCTCCGTATCCATACAACATCACAGGGTTGTTACCATCAAGTGTGATGCTTTTTTTGTGTGTAACAAACATTGGCACCTTAGCACCATCCTTACTTGTAAAGAACAATTGTTTCGTCACATAATCTTCAGGATTGAAATTCACTTCTGCTTTCTTATATAATGTTGATGCACCGGTAGTGATATCGTACCTGAAAATTGAAGGTGGATATGCAAAAGATGAGAAGCTGTAGAAGAATTCTTTATCAGATTTTTCGCCACCAAAACCACCTGCTGTACCAATGCCAGGAAGTTTTATCTCTCTAACCATTTTGCCATCATAAGCATATTGATACACTTTGGTGGAAGCATCTTTTAAATAGCTGGCGTAAAGGAAGCCTCCGCCTGTTCCCAATCCTTGCAAAACTTCTTTTTGCTCAGGAATAACCGTCTTCCAGTTTGCCTTAGCAGGATTTTTTGGATCTACCAATACTACTTTATAATTAGGAGCACCATCATTGGTTTGCAGCAGTAACTTATCACCCACATTGTCAACTACAGATGGTTCTGTGGAAAATCCTTCTACCAGCAAGCTAAATTCTTTTTGACCAGCTTTCAGATCTTTTACCCAAAGTTGCCTGCCACTGGTTCCTTGCGTAGTACCTACTATCAAGAACCTGTCGTCATCGGTAGTGCTAGCAAATACATTGCGTAGCGGGTGATCCTTGTCTTCATACACCAGTTCATCCTGCGATTGTGGTGTACCTACTTTGTGATAATACACTTTGTGAAATTCATTCTTCCCGCTTAGTTTGCTCTTCTCATCTGGCTCCGGGTAACGGCTATAATAAAAACCCTCATCACCCTTCCATGCTATACCTGAAAACTTTACAAACTGCAGAACTTCGGGTAAGGCTTTTTTGGTTTCTGCATCCAGTATATGTATCTGCTGCCAATCACTTCCGCTTTGCGCCACAGTGTAGGCTGTGTATTTATTATTCTTCGAAAAAGCAAGTCCGCCTAATGCCGCTGTACCATCAGATGATAGTTTATTAGGATCCAGGAAAACTTCAGGGTTTCCATTGAGCCCAACCTGGCGGTAAACGATGCTTTGATTTTGTAAACCATCATTTTTACTAAAGTAGTAGTACTTGCCTTTTTTATAGGGTGCACCATACTTTGGATAGTTCCATAATTTTTCCAATCGTGCTTTTACATTATCCCTATATGGAATGGAAGCAAGATATTCATTGGTAACGCGGTTTTGTTCTTCCACCCATTGCTTCGTCTGGGCGCTGTTGTCGTCTTCCAACCAACGATAAGGATCCGCTACTGTGGTTCCAAAATAAACATCGGATTGGTCAACCTTGCGGGTTTCCGGGTATTTAATTTGGGCTGAGGTTGATGTGGCCATAGTGATACAGGTAATGCCTAATAGGGTGAGATTTTTTTTCATTGGCTTTATTTTACTAGGCGGTAAAATACTTAATGATTTCATCTAAGAAAATCTTTTGTAAAAGAAGCCATCATAGAAGAATGCTAAATCAGTGAAGTGCTCTTCACCATGTGTCACACCATCAACCAATATTTTTGGTTTTAGAAAAAGTGACCTTTCTCAAGTATTCTGAAACTGAATACTGTTTATGGTCTGATTTTTATGCCGATTTATGTTCCACTTTTGCCAAACTTCAGTACAGGATGCATAGTTTGCATAACTGTTATTGATGAAAATGCTAACCTGAAACTTTTCTAATGTTCTGTATATCAACATTTCAGTATACATCTTTCATTAATACTAGCTTTGCGGGCAAATCCTTACTTTTGAACAGTTGTGTAAGATGTACACATAAGAATAAAACTTGTGTACTTACTAACCTAAACATGCAATCCACTTAAATAGTAATGGCTACAAAAGTTACAAAAATAGGAGTACTAACCTCGGGAGGTGATAGCCCGGGAATGAATGCCGCTATAAGGGCAGTAGTGCGTACAGGTATATATCATGGAATGGAGGTTTTTGGTGTAATGCGTGGTTACAGTGGCATGATAGATGACGATATTGTAAAAATGGAAAGCCGCAGCGTGGCCAATATTATCCAGCGTGGTGGAACTATTTTGAAGTGTGCACGCAGCAAACAATTTCTTACGCCGGAAGGCAGGCAGATTGCCTATGAAAACCTGAAGAAAAGAGGCATCAATGGCTTGGTGATCATTGGCGGCGACGGAAGTTTCAGGGGTGCTCAAAAATTCAGCAACGAGTTCGATATTCCTTGTATAGGTTTACCGGGTACCATTGATAAAGATATTGCCGGAAGTGATTTTACCATAGGCTTTGATACAGCGGTGAATACAGCTGTAGATGCCATTGATAAAATACGTGATACAGCCGATGCGCACGACCGACTTTTTATAGTAGAAGTAATGGGACGCGATGCAGGTTATATTGCCTTGCATAGTGGTATTGCCACCGGTGCTGAAAACATCTTGATTCCTGAGACCAAGACCGATATTGAAGAATTGATCGACTCGCTGGGCGAAAAGGAAAAGCGGAAAAAGTTGGTGAACCTGGTGGTAGTGGCCGAAGGGGATGATTTTGGCGGAGGGAATGAAGTAGCTAAGATTATCAAAGAAAGGATGCCTACTACTGATACCAGGTTGTGTATACTTGGTCATATTCAGCGTGGGGGCTCTCCTACCTGTCTAGACCGCTTGATAGCAAGCCGTATGGGCTATCACGCAGTAGAGTCACTGATAGAAGGACGTCATAATGTGATGGTAGGAATTTTGAATAACAGGATGAATTATATTCCGCTCGATTTTGCTGTAAAAGCGAAGCAACGTATCAGCAAAGAGTGGATGAAGATTGTAAAGATACTGGCCAGTTAGGCTAAAATATAGATGTATAACATCGATAAATACAAATCATGGAAAACAGTAACCATGGGGAAGCATTGGTTGAAGTAGATAACAATACTAATCAAATAATAAAACCCCTTAAGAACGAAAAAACAATGTCAAAAAATCTTTCGAAGTACTTGCACAAGCACATGGATCGCCAGGCAGGACTTGATCACATAATACATAGAACTAAGATAGTAGCTACAGTAGGTCCGGCATGCGATACGTACGATAAACTACTGGAACTGGTAAAAGCAGGCGTAAACGTTTTCAGGCTGAATTTTTCTCACGGCAGCCACGAAGACAAAGCCAAGATCATTGAACACATCCGTAACATCAATTCCACTCAACCATACAACATTGCCATCCTGGGTGACCTTCAAGGGCCAAAGCTTCGTGTGGGTGAAATAGAGAACAATGCGCTTACCGTTGTTCCGGGTGACATCCTGACCTTCACCAACGAAAAATGCGTTGGTACTTTGGAAAGGATCTATGTGTCTTATCCAAACCTTGCCGGTGACGTGAAAGTGGGCAACACCATCTTGATTGATGATGGTAAGCTGGAGGTTGTTGTTGTAGACATTCTTCGTAATGGAGATGTGAAGGTTGAAGTAACTATGGGTGGTGTTTTATCTTCAAAGAAAGGTATCAACCTGCCTGATACAAAGATCTCTCTTCCTGCACTTACCGAAAAAGACCTGGTAGACCTTGAGTTTATCATTGAGCAAAAAATTGACTGGGTAGCGCTATCATTTGTGCGCAATGTAAAAGACATTGTTATCCTGCGCAGTAAGCTAGACGAGAAAAAGAGTAAGACAAAGATCATTGCTAAAATAGAAAAGCCTGAGGCAGTTGCAAATATCCGTGACATCGTAATTGAGAGTGACGGTATCATGATAGCACGTGGCGATCTTGGTGTAGAGATCCCGGTTGAAAAAGTACCGATGATCCAGAAAGATATCATCAGGAAATGTCTTCACAGGGCGAAGCCAGTGATTGTAGCTACACAGATGATGGAGAGTATGATAGAGCGTACCAAACCAAATCGTAGTGAAATAACTGACGTAGCAAACGCGGTTTTAGAAGGTGCCGATGCAGTGATGCTAAGCGGTGAAACGGCTACTGGTAATCACCCTGCACTGGTGGTACAAACCATGTGCAAGATCATTATGGAAGTAGAGAAGGAATACCGCTATGATCGTGAAGAAGATCTCAAACCACAAGCACACTCTCCTTCTTTCTTGAGCGATGCCATTTGCTACAACGCTTGTAAAATAGCACGCGATGTGAATGCTGATGCCGTGATTGGTATGACCCAAAGTGGTTACACTGGCTTTATGCTTAGCAGCTACAGGCCTAAAGCTCCTTTGTATATATTCTCTAAAGAAAGAACTTTGATCAACCAGTTGAGCTTGAGCTGGGGCGTAAGAGCTTTCTATTATGCTGAAGAAGAAAGTCTTGATGAAATCATTGAAGACCAGATTGAGATACTTAGAGAACGTGGTTTCCTGAAGAAAGGTGATGTAGTAATCAATACAGGTAGTACTCCAGTACAACTACACTTACCAACCAACGTTTTGAAGATCACAAAAGTTGATTAGTAGATTTTTTCAAATATGCTGAGCCCAATCGAATGATTGGGCTTTTTTATTGCACGTCAATTAACAACACCTGCAGCTGCATCATTTATATTTACTAAAACATCGACCTTGTACATCATTAGATATTTCTTCTTCCTATTCCTTGTATTGATCTACGGTAGTGCCAGTAGCCAGGCTATCATCCCTGCTCCTGTTGAGCAAACGATACAGCAAGGAAAGTTCTTGATGACTGAAAGAACACAGATTGTTGTAACAAGCGATCAGCTACAAGTCACCGCAGCTTTTTTAAATCAGCATTTGAAAAAATATCATGGACTGCAACTGCCGGTTGTAAAGAAGAAATCTTTTCCTTCGGCGGGTAATATCACGCTCTCTGTTTCAGATTCCATAACACCAAATAAAGAAGCTTACCAGTTATTGGTAAACCAGAACCAGATTACAATAACAGGCAATTCAGCAGCAGGAGTTTTTTATGGAATGCAATCGCTGCTACAGTTGTTGCCTGCAAGCAGATCATCTTCTATTGCAGTTCCTGCAGTGTCGATCAATGATCATCCACGTTTCAGCTACCGCGGTATGCACCTCGATGTTGCCCGTCATTTCTTTCCTGTGGATTACATCAAGCGCTATATTGACTTCCTGGCTTTGCATAAGCTAAACACATTTCATTGGCACCTTACTGATGACCAGGGCTGGCGGATAGAAATAAAGAAATACCCAAAGCTTACAAGCATTGGTGGCTATAGAAATGGAACCATCATTGGCCGTTATCCTGGTAAGGGAAACGATAGCATACGCTATGGAGGCTTCTATACGCAACAGGAAATAAAGGAAGTGGTGAAATATGCTGCAGATCGATTTATAACAGTTATACCTGAAATAGAAATGCCCGGTCATGCATCGGCTGCAATAGCAGCGTATCCTCATCTAAGCTGCTTTCCAAATGAGCCTACTACCCCACCCTTTCAAACTGCATGGAACGGATCATTTAAAGGAAAGCAGGTACCACAGGCGTGGGGCATTTTCCCAGATGTTTTTTGCGCCGGTAAGGAAAGCACATTTAGTTTCTTGCAAGATGTAGTAGACGAGGTGATGGTGCTGTTCCCGTCTGCATATATACATATAGGTGGCGATGAAAATGATAAGAATCAATGGAAACGTTGTCCTGCATGCCAGGCACGTATAAAGCGCTTGAAGCTGAAAGATGAGAAACAACTGCAAGCATATTTTGTACAGCGGATGGAGCGCTACATCAATAGCAAAGGGCGAAAAATAATTGGCTGGAATGAAATACTGGAAGGTGGACTGGCTCCCAATGCTACCGTAATGAGCTGGCAGGGCGAACGTGGAGGTATAGAGGCAGCCAAACAACAGCACGATGTGATCATGGTGCCTGAAAATTACTTGTACTTCAATTGGTCGCAGACAAGGAATGAGGATTTTGTGTCCTTTGGCCGGTATACACCTCTAGAAAAAGTATATGCTTATGACCCAGTACCCAAAGCATTGAACAGTGCTCAAGCTAAATATATCTGGGGTGGCCAAGGTGCTTTATGGACTGAATACATAAAGAACACGTCGATTCTTGAGTACAATCTGTTTCCTCGATTAGCAGCACTAAGTGAAATATTATGGAGTTCTACCAATAACTGGAAAGACTTCCAGGACCGTTTGCCGCATCAATTGAAACGGTATGATCACTGGGGCATTAACTATAGCCGTGCTTATTATGAAATACAAGACTCCGTATTACCAGGTAATGATCATGCTGTTTTGCGATGGAAACTTTCAGCATCGCAGCCAGGAAGTTTTTCCATTGATGTTTTTGATAATAAAAAGCAGCGTGTGAATGCTATGAATACTGCCGGTGCAACAGAAGTGCTAATTGCAAAACCTGGTGAATACACAGCAGTGCTGAAACCTGATGTGGGCGCTTCTCTTACCCGCAGCTTCAGTATCAATAAAGCTACAGGCAAACGTATCCAGTTAAAAGAAGCTGCTTCCTCTACTTATCCTGGTAATGGCGGTGCCTTTGGTTTGATCAATGGAATTAAGGCGAAAATGTTCAACTCGCTGGAGTGGCAAGGCTGGAGCGGAAAAGATATGGAAGCAACCATTGACTTATTGCAGGCCGAAACGCTAAGCAAAGTGGTGGTAAACGTTTGGCGACAGGAACCAAGTTGGTTTTATTTACCTGTAGCTATACAAGTGTCCACTTCGCCAAATGGAAACACCTGGACGACAATAACCATCACTAACAAGGATAAACAGTGGAATGTGCAGGATGACAGAACCATAACAATAGAACTGCCTGCTTCCACTACTGCCCGCTTTGTAAAAGTGATAGCAAGGAACTATGGTAAAATTCCTGCAGGAAGACCTGGAGCTGGCAGAAATGCATGGCTTTTTGTAGACGAGATCGAGATACATTGATCGCGTACAACTACCTTACATCTATCAGGTTTATCTCGTAGTACAAAATGGAATTAGGAGGAATATTTCCATACATGGTGCAGCCATAAGCATAAGCTGAAGGAATGATCAACCGTATGGTGCCGCCTTTTTGAATGAGCTGTAAACCCACCTGCCAACCTTCTATGAACTTATGCAGGTAGTTTCTTATCCTGGTATTTTGATCGAAAACAGTTCCATCCAAAAATTTTCCTACATAACCTACAGTAATCTCGGAGTTAATAGTGGGTGTAGCTCCCGATCCGTAAGACATTATCTGGTAATGAATACCGCTGCTGTGTTTTATTGGCACGATGCCATTGCTTGTAGCAAATGCATTGATCCGTGTTTCTTCGGCAGTAGGTGCAACAGGCGTACAGGCTTTATCTTCTTTTATACAGCCTGAGAGGAACAATAGTAAAAAACTAAAAGCTAGTGTTTTAAACATCTATCTAAAATGTTTTTAAGCTTGACTATCAGACGCTTCATGTTGCTGCATAGCCTTCGTAAATTTATTTTGCTTATGTGTCAGTTCATTGTATCGCTGCTCGTTCAAATCCCATTTATGCCGCTTATAAAACACGCTGCAAAATAAAGCAATGATGATGACAGCAACCAACAGGACAATAGGAGTAGATTGGCTGTTTGCTACCATATTTGCCCTTGTATACCAGCCTGTAGCAAAATTTAAGATGATGCCAACTCCCATTAGCAAACCAATAGGAAGACCGAAACTTAGCTGTTTAAAAAGGCTCTTTTCCTTTACCCGGTTAGCCTCCCAATATGCCATGAACTTTTCCTCTTCTGCACTTAACATTGTGCAAAGGTAACAACAAAAAAGCCCTACATTGCAATGCTTCATATTGATGAAGTAGTATATAAACTGCAGCAGTGGTGCTCAGTTTTTTTGCATTAATTTGCCACCATAACAAACCATACGCTTGTGAAATTTGATGACCTGCTGGCCCAGTATCTGTACGACACGAAAACCCTTAACCTGCAAGGCATTGGCACCTTTACATTAGAAGGAAAAGTAAGTATCCCTTACGAACAGGATAAAGACATCTACTACCCTATTGAAGGTTTACATTTTACACACAATACCAAAGTTCCGTTGGATGATGAGCTGGTAGCATTCCTGGTAAAAAAGCTGGGAAAGATACAGCCACTTGTACGTAGCGATCTTGAATCGTATTTGAGCAATGTCAAGCAGTTCATCAACCTTGGAAAACCATATACTATTGAAGGTGTAGGAACTTTGCACATCAACAATAGCGGCACGTACGAATTTACACCCGGTAATTTTCTTCCTGTAAAAGAAGAATTGAACCCATGGCGTGAGAACCCGGATCATAACTACCCGCAAAAGGATAAGAATTCTTCTGCGGGCAAAGTATTCCTGATGGTATTGATCGTACTGGCTTCACTTGCTGCACTTGCCGGAATGGGATGGGGCGTATATACATTGGTAGTAAATAATAAACCTACTGAACAGCGTATGCCGCCACCGGTTGATTCGCTTGTTACTGAAAGTCCGGTAGTGGATACTAATAGTGCTGCTGCTGTAGCAGAAACACCTACGTCTGACACAACGGCTTATAAAATGATATTCGAGGTTACGAGGCTCCGTTCAAGAGCAGTGAACAGGACAGCACAGCTTCAAACTTTGAACATAAAAGCTCAATACGATAGCCTTGGTTCAGCCGATGCTAAGCAATATCGTATTTATGTTACCAAACGTTTAATGCCTTCCGATACAACGAGAGTGAGGGATTCGATATCGAGGTTTTTCCTGAGGAAGGTTTTTGTAGAGAAACAATAACCTACATATACCCTACACCATGAAGTTCTTTACCAGGTATGGCTCAGCAATATTCTGGATGCTAGCTCTTGCTGATATTGCGCTTATCATAGCCGAATTAGAAACTTACCGCGTATTTACGAAGCCTTTGCTGGTACCCATACTTATGGTTACCATTTTTGCAAGGACTGGTTTTGACAAGCACAAAACGAGTAAGATCATATTAGCTGCTGCACTTGCGCTTGCTACAGCTGGTGATATATTGCTGTTAGGTTCTGCCAATCAAAATCTTTTCCTGGCTGGATTGGTAAGCTTTCTTCTAATGCAGTTGTTGTACTCGGTTTACTTCCTGCGGATAAAGCCATTCAGGTGGAGACATCTTGTATCAATAAGCGCTAGCTTCTTACTGATTGCATTTGTAGCCGCCACTCTTACCTACCTGTTATGGAATGCATTGGGAGATTACAGGGTTCCTTTGATAATCTATTCCTTTTTCCTTGCCCTGATGTTTACAACTGCTGTAAACGTATATCACTACAGGATATCCAAAAGCCTGGCGCTAAAGGCATTTATACCTGGTGCTGCTTTATTCGTTCTATCAGATCTTATACTGGCAGCCAATATGTTTTATTTCAAAGAGGCATTTGTAGGAATAGCAATTATGGCAACCTATTGTGGTGCACAATTCTATTTAGCTCGCGGATTTGTAAAACATTTGAGGTAGAGCTGTAACTGGCTTGCTCAAGTTGTCATCTTCATTTGATCTCATTGTTAAATAGAAAAACCCGTTAGAAGTTCTAACGGGTTTTCTTTTATCATTAGGTGTAAAGGTATTATCTACCTCTACGTGTGTTGGATTAATAATCCATTCCACCCATACCGCCTGGCATTCCACCTGGCATACCTGCACCGGCAGACTTAGGCTCTGGTTTGTCAGCAACTACACATTCAGTAGTCAACAACATACCAGCGATAGAAGCAGCATTTTCAAGAGCAACGCGGCTTACTTTAGTTGGGTCGATAACACCTGCAGCAAGCAAGTTTTCGTAAACTTCAGTACGAGCATTGAAACCAAAATCAGCTTTACCTTCTTTGATCTTCTGTACCACGATAGAACCTTCGATACCGCTGTTTACAACGATCTGGCGAATTGGCTCTTCAATAGCACGCTTAACGATCTGGATACCTGTGGTCTCATCTTCGTTTGCACCTTTCAGGTTCTCTAAAGATTCAATAGCACGTACATAAGCAACACCACCACCAGGTACGATACCTTCTTCAACAGCAGCACGTGTAGCGTGTAATGCGTCGTCTACGCGATCTTTCTTTTCCTTCATTTCTACTTCGGTAGCAGCACCTACATAAAGAACTGCAACACCACCGCTCAACTTAGCAAGACGCTCTTGTAGTTTTTCGCGATCGTAGTCAGAAGTTGTATTTTCGATCTGAGATTTGATCTGGTTAACACGAGCAGTAATGGCTTCTTTCTCACCTTTACCACCTACGATGGTTGTGTTATCCTTATTGATAGTGATGCTGTCAGCTTGACCAAGATAAGTCAGGTCAGCATTATCTAATTTGTAACCTTGCTCTTCGCTGATAACGATACCTTTTGTAAGAATAGCGATATCCTGTAGCATTTCTTTACGACGGTCACCAAAGCCTGGCGCTTTTACAGCAGCAACTTTTAGTGTACCACGCAGTTTGTTTACCACCAGTGTAGCCAGTGCTTCACCTTCCAGGTCTTCAGAAATGATAACCAATGGACGACCACTTTGAGCTACTTTCTCCAAAATGTGAAGGATGTCCTTCATTGCAGAGATCTTCTTATCGTAGATAAGGATGAATGGGTTCTGCAATTCAGCTTCCATTTTTTCGCTGTTAGTAACGAAATATGGGCTAATGTAACCACGATCGAATTGCATACCTTCTACTACATCTACAGTAGTATCAGTTCCTTTTGCTTCTTCTACAGTGATAACACCTTCTTTACCTACTTTCTGCATTGCTTCAGCTATCAGCTTACCGATAGTCTCGTCGCTGTTAGCAGAGATAGTAGCAACTTGCTCAATCTTGTTGCTATCGCTACCAACTTGCTGGCTTTGAGAACGCAGGTTTTCAACTACAGCTGCAACAGCTTTGTCAATACCACGCTTCAGGTCCATTGGGTTAGCACCAGCAGCTACGTTTTTCAAACCTTCGCCAATGATAGCTTGTGCCAATACAGTAGCAGTAGTAGTACCATCACCTGCAATGTCAGCAGTCTTAGATGCTACTTCTTTCACCATTTGTGCACCCATGTTCTCGATAGCATCTTCCAGTTCAATTTCTTTAGCAACGGTAACACCGTCTTTAGTAACTGAAGGAGCACCGAATTTCTTCTCGATAACCACGTTACGACCTTTAGGTCCAAGGGTCACCTTCACAGCGTTGGCAAGAGTGTCAACACCTTTTTTCATTTTATTTCTTGCTTCAATGTCGAAGAAGATTTGCTTAGCCATAGTATTTTTCAATTAAAAATTAAAAATGTAAAATTAAAAAGTAAGAAATGTTGAGGCTTTTACATTTTGCCTTTTACATTTTGCATTAAACGATCGCGAGGATATCGCTCTCTCTCATGATCAGGTAATCACCACCTTCTACCTGGATCTCTGTACCGGCGTATTTACCGTACAATACTGTGTCACCTGCTTTTACTGTCACTGGCTCGTCCTTTTTACCTGGACCGGCAGCAACTACCACACCTCTTTGAGGTTTTTCCTTAGCAGTGTCTGGGATGATGATACCACCAGCAGTTTTTTCTTCAGCCGCAGCGGGCTTCACTATCACCCTGTCGTGCAGAGGGGTAACTTTTAAATTCTCAGCCATACTTCTTTATTTTTTGTTTTAGTAAAAGAATTGGTTTTGTCACCCTATAGAACGATTTCTGTGCCACTTGTTAAAAAAAGTCAATTTTTCAGAAACTGGCAGGTAATTGCCGCATCCTGTTGAATGTTTGTCAGCAGTGTCATCTTTTCAAGTTTTTTAAAACAAGAGCAGGTGACAAAGTTTCAGCGGCTTCAAATGATGCATCCATCTCTTTATTAGCTCAGAAAAAGAACGTACAAGTATAGTTAAAGCCCTCTCCCACCCTTTGCAATCCGTTAAAACACTAAAGTGGTCGCCCCATTATTCCCTATCTTCGCCGCCAAATAAAAAAAAGCTCTTTAGGAACATGATCAGTAGAAGAAATATCAGGGTAAAGGTGATGCAAACACTATATACCCTGAATACAGTGGATGGGGAAATAAAAAATATGGATCCGGTGAAACTATTACAAAAACAACTGGATTCATCAAGACAACTTTTCATTTACTTACTATATACGCTTACTGAAGTGGCTCGCTATGCCGAGACTGATTCATTGAAACGCGCTTCTAAAAACCTGCCTTCTGCCCAGGATCTGAATGTGAACACCAAGTTGTCAGGCAACGAATACCTGTGGAAGATATTGGAAAGTGCTTCATTTCAAAAGGCTGTAGAGAGCGAGAAGCCACACCTGGTGGAGGATAGCAAAACGCAGGTTAAGAACATCTACAATCAACTGGTTGAGACACCGGAATATAAAGAATACATCAGCACACAGTCAAGGGAGAAGAAATCTGAGAAGGACATCTTCGTTTTTATATTTACCAATATGATGCTGCCAAACGAGGATTATATCAGCCACGTTGAAGAGCATTTTACAAATTGGGACGACGATGCAGAAATGATGGAGCAGCTTATGCTGAATTACCTGCAAAAGCCCGGCAGCTATAACCTGCAGGAAATGGTTGGCGAGGAAAAGTGGTTGTTTGCCAAGAACCTGCTTGCCACCAGCCGCGAAAAAAGAGAATATGCTTTAGAACTCATCAAGCCTAAGCTCAAAAATTGGGACGCAGAGCGTATCGCCGTACTGGATATGATCTTGATGGAGATGGGCGTATGCGAGTTGTTGTATTTTGAAACCATTCCAACCAAGGTGACAATCAATGAATACATAGACCTGGCAAAAGCTTATAGCACACCGCAGAGCGGCCAATTTATAAATGGTATTCTTGATAACATCCACAAAGACCTGATGTCTCAGAATAAGATCCACAAGGTGAATTTCAAGAACAAATAGTAGTAGCTATTTTTGCCACCAAAATATTTTACATGAAATATATCATAGGATTGTACCTGCTATTTTGTGTTGCTTCGTGCCAGCAAAATGAACAAGCAACAAATACGAGTAACGATGAGAATTTAGTGGAGAACCCACAGAAAAAGATGAATGATACCACGAACTACACGTTCATTCAATGGATCGATTCAGTGCATAACCTGGGGGTGCTGACAAAAGGAGAAAAGGCTGACATCAATTACCGCTTCAGGAATGCAGGTGATAAACCTTTATTCATCATTTCAGCAACGCCTGGTTGTGGATGTACTGTGGCTGATTATCCTAAAGAGGCCATAGCGCCTGGTGAAGAGGCTGTTATAAAAGCAGGTTATGATACAGAAAACCAACATGTAGGTGCGTTTCATAAAAGCATTTCTGTGGTTACCAATACAAAAGGTAATATGAACCATACGCTGGTGTTTTCTGGTGAAATAATCACCAAAGAGAACGAACAGCAGAAACATTAGTAAGATCACTATCCTGATAAAAGTTTTTATTTTTTAAATCAAGTTTCAATGAACCAACTATCTATTTTTTTAGCTGCCGGTGGAGGAAAAGGTGGCGAGATGCAATTGTTGATGATGGGTGCCATCATTCTTGTTTTCTGGTTATTCATGATCCGTCCTCAAGCTAAGAAAGCTAAGCAACAAAAGCAGTTTATCAACGATATGAAGAAAGGCGACCGTGTAGTTACCATTGCTGGTATACATGGCACCATCAACAAAATAAATGATGATGGTACACTTGAGCTTCAAACAAGCCCAGGTAGCTACCTGAAGATTGAAAGATCTGCCATTAGCCTTGAATGGAGCCAGCAGATCAATAAAGCAGCAGCTACTACTGTTACTCCTACTAAATAGTCAACCATCTCTTTACTTATTTCCGAAACTTGAATAAGAAGTATCTTGTTCGGGTTTCGGATTTTTTTATTTCTAATAATCATTATGCTAAAGATTGGCCTTACCGGTGGAATTGGAAGTGGTAAAACTGCCGTAGCTAAAATTTTTGAAGTCCTGGGCATACCAGTATTTTATGCTGATGCACAGGCAAAAGAAATAATGACAAAGGATAAAGCACTGGTAGCTGCTATAACAGGAGAATTTGGTGCAGAGGTGTATACCGATGGAGTGCTAAACCGCCCATACCTAGCGAATGTAGTTTTCAATGATCCATTTAAACTGGAGAAGTTAAATGCCATAGTTCATCCTGCTACTATACGTGCTGCAGATGCATGGATGGCTGAGCAAAAGGCTCCCTATGTTATAAAAGAAGCCGCTTTACTTTTTGAAGCAGGTTCGGCGGGACATTTAGATTTGATAATCGGGGTGTATGCTCCCCAACACCTGCGGATGAAACGGGTTATGGATCGTGATGGTGTGACACGCGATGAAGTGATAGCCCGTATGAACAGGCAAATACAGGAAACGGTAAAAATGAGGCTATGCGATCATGTAGTAGTAAACGATGAACAGCAACTGGTGATACCACAGGTACTGGCACTACACAAGCAGTTCTTACAACTAGCAATAGAAAGAAAAGGTGATGGTTAGCTAAACCAATTTCTATAAAAGAAAACGAGAATGGGCATTTACCCATTCTCGTTTTTTGTAATTAGCTATTGCGGTTGATGCAGTTCAAGTCTTCAAAAGCAACTTCCAAACGTTTGATGAAGTTCTCTTCGCCTTTGCGCAACCAAACACGCGGATCGTAATATTTCTTGTTTGGCTTGTCGTCTCCTTCAGGGTTACCTAATTGAGCTTGCAGGTAAGCTTCGCTCTTTTTGTAATTGTTCAGCACACCTTCCCAGAACGACCACTGCAGATCCGTATCAATATTCATCTTAATAGCACCATATCCTATTGCTTCGCGTATCTGGTGCTGTGGCGAGCCACTTCCACCATGGAATACAAAGAACACAGGCTTATCGCCGGTTGCATATTTTTCTTTTATGAAGTCCTGGCTATTCTTTAAGATCTCAGGGCGCAGCTCCACATTACCCGGGCTGTATACACCATGCACATTACCAAAAGCAGCTGCTACGGTAAACAGGTCACCCACCTGGCGCAGGTGCTCAAATGCATAAGCCACATCTTCAGGCTGTGTATACAATTTCGAATTTTCAACATCACTGTTGTCTACACCGTCTTCTTCACCACCTGTTACGCCAAGTTCTATTTCTATACCCATGCCCAATGGCTGCATGCGCTTGTAAAACTGAACGGATGTTTCAATGTTCTCTTCTACTGTTTCTTCGGACAGGTCGAGCATGTGCGAGCTAAACAAAGGCTGACCTTTTTCTTTATAGAATTGTTCGCCAGCATCTATTAATCCGCTAACCCATGGAAGCCACTTTTTAGCAGCATGGTCAGTATGCAATACAACAGGCACGCCGTAGTATTTTGCTACATTATGTACATGCAAAGCACCTGATATGGCACCAGAGATATTTCCTTGTAACTGGTCGTTCGGCATTCCTTTACCGGCTATAAACTGGGCTCCACTATTGGAAAACTGAATGATGACAGGTGAATTGACTTTTGCAGCCGCTTCTAATGTTGCATTGATCGTGTTGGTACCAATGGTATTAACTGCAGGCAAGGCAAATTCATTTTGTTTTGCCGATTGCAGCAGGTCTGCTAATTCTTCTCCGAATAGAACTCCTGGTTTGTACTTAGCCATAAAAGGTTTGTTTTTTATTGAACTGTTCGAACACATTTGCCCGCATTAATAAACTGCGGCGCCATGTGTAAATAATCGTTTGATAGAAAAACCACGGTTATATCATTATCCTCTAATATAGAACCAACATTGGTTACTACTTCAGTCTGTATTTCTTTGTGTTTAATAGGTGCAGAATCTCCGCAATTAAAAACTTTCTTCCAATGGTAATTCTCAACAATATTAGTTGAAAGTAAATGAAAAAAATCTTCAGACATATTGCAACCTATTACTCCGGCATATGTAGTTCTCATCTTGATATATTTTTTAAAATAAAGGGTTATAAAATTTAGAATAGCCAACATCTATCAGCTTCATCCTGTGAGGGAAATAATCTTCATCATGTTGCTGCCTGGCTGTATTATTTTTTTATTAGCAGCCTTTTACATGCACAGTTTCTGCTGATTGAGTAAGCCTTTTTACAATGTGTATGTTTTACACATCGGCGTGCAAAGTATATATTTCTATGGAAACAAAAACTTTTTTTGGAAGGGTTACCTGTAACCAATAGTGAACGAATCAAAGCCTGTACAAATATTTTCTACAGGCTTAAATTCTGCTGAAACGCTGCATCCATAAAGGTTTCAGCTAATTGTATATTCTAAATGGTTTTTAAAGCAATGTTGATATTATTAAATAGTGTTATCTAATTATGAAGGAGAAATGCAGGTAGTTATAGGTAATTGTATTAAAACGTTTTTAAAAGAAGCTTTTGAGCAGGTATCTCACAATTTTTTGCTGGTATGGCAAGAAAATTTTGTCTTAAACGATTTAGTCCATTCCTTTATCAAAATTTTCAAACAAGGAGAACAAAATCAATTATTTATGAACACGACAGTGACACTCATTGCCGGAGATGGTATAGGCCCAGAGATTGTAGATGCCGTAAAGGAAATTTTTTCAGCTGCTGGTGCTCCAGTGGAGTGGGAAGAAGAGAACGCAGGACAAACCACCCTTGATTCGCAGGGAGAGCTAATTCCGAAAACGCTATTGCAATCTCTTGAACGCACCAAGATTGGCCTGAAAGGTCCTATAACTACACCAGTTGGCAGAGGTTTTAAAAGTGTGAACATCCAGCTGAGGCAATACTTCGACTTGTATGCTAATGTTCGCCCGGCTAAGAATATACCAGGCGTAGCAACCAGGTTTGAGAATGTAGACATTGTTCTCTTCAGGGAAAATACTGAAGGGCTGTATGCAGGACTGGAGTTTTATGATGACAGGCTAAAGATCACCGATACCATTGCACGCATAACAGACGAAGGATGCGAAAGAATAGTACGCGCTGCATTTGAGTATGCTGTGAAAAATGATCGTAAAAAAGTTACTGTGGTTCACAAAGCGAATGTGTTGAAAATGGCTGGTGCTGCTTTGCTTCGTGCGGCTAAGTCTGTTGCTGCTGATTACCCACAGATACAAATGGATGACATCATCATCGACAATATGTGTATGCAATTGGTGGTTAGGCCAGAGCGTTTTGACATACTAGTTACAACCAATCTTTTTGGCGATATCATATCTGATCTTTGTGCAGGTCTTGTAGGCGGTTTGGGTGTGGTGCCAGGTGCAAACATTGGAAAAGATGTAGCCATATTTGAAGCCGTTCATGGAACAGCGCCAGATATTGCAGGTAAAGGAATAGCCAACCCAACTGCATTGTTGAAGTCGGCTATCATGATGCTGGAGTACATGGGTGAAAAAGCTATTGCAGCTAAAATTGAAAATGCACTTCATACTACTTTAACGCAGCCTGAGCTAAGAACAGGTGACCTTGGTGGCAAAGCTTCTACAGCACAGTTTACCGAAAGCGTGATCAGCAATTTGTAAGCATTAAGAGACTAACACATGTAGGTATCTACATTGCAGAGAAAATAAATGAATGGAAAGGTGCAGTGAAAGCTGCACCTTTTTATTGCAGTTTTCAAGTTGAAAACTTTCCCTGGCTGATTATCGTACTAGATAAATTAGTTAATGCACCAGCATTCTCATTTTACCTTCTCCTCCAAATCGGGTAGAGACTTCCATTTCCATATCAGCCATTTCAACTTTTCCGGTGGATTTATTGAGCTGGTAGTAGCCATATACTTCTGAGTCTTTACCATAACCAGGAACTCCTTTAACAATGCCGTTATAGCTAATGCGTACAACTTCGTTCTTGATATTAGTAATTGAATAGGTAGAATGAACCTTCCCTCCTGTCACTTCATTTGTTCTTTCGCTCTGCCATTCTTCCCCAACAGCTACAGGTTTTCCTGCAAGTGGAAGAAAACATACCTGTATATCCACCGGGTCGGTGCCTTTGGGTAAACGGATATTGCTTTTATAAGCATAGGGTTTTACAAGACGACCATATTTATCAATGGATATTTGTAAGGAAGAATCCAGTACAGGCTTGAACGCCTGGTGCATGAGTTGTTGTTGTTCGTTCATGCTTGAGCTAGATCGGTTAGAATGGTATTTTACCTTGTCTCCAAACATCCCTTTGCTCTCCAATTGTATGTAGTCCACCTTCAAGGTTAGAAGGTATTTACTTTTGTCTGCACTAACAGAATCCACAGTGAATAACAACCGGGATTCATAATCTACGGACTCATCTTCTGTCTTTACTGTATTAGAAACAGTAAGATCGAATTGTTCGCCTTTCTTCAGCAGCAATTGTAGATCGTAAGCCTCGCCTGCAGGTTGACTACACGAGAACACAAAAAGAATACATAACAGGTAAACGAAACGTCTCATTGAAGGTTAGCTATGGGTTGAAAATATACAAGTCTTTATCAGGGTTTCCTACAGTATCTATTCTTCGTATTTTATGAGTTTCTTTTCTCTATTCTTCATTTCTACAATTATCGTCCCTGCATCTATAGATACTTTTTTTACAGGCACCAGTTCATCTTTCCTCCACTTTTCACCTGCTTTTTTCCAAAGCAGTAAAGTGATGTAAACCTTTTCCTGTTCGCCAGGTAATTTGGTATCACTACTATTGATAACCGTACTCCATTCACTCTGCGGATGCACTCCTTTTGTTGCTATAGATCTTGTTTCCTTCCATCCCATTAGTGGAACCATGGCTAGTTGATATTGTCCATTATCAATAGTGTTCAGCTGATAACCATCAACTTTTCTCTGCGTGTTTTTAATAGGCTTATTCAACTGGGGCAAGGCGTAATGTCCCAATCTTATTTCGGTAGTATCACTGGATCTTACCTTGTCTACTCGCAATATTCCATTGGGTAAAGGAATATCTGCAAGATGTAATTTGATAGCAGGATTGGTTTCTAAAACAGCATTGCGATAGTAGGTTTCGTTCTCAAATTTTTTGAACGTGTATAAGCGCAAAGGCTCCCACTCCTGCTTCTTGTTTTTGATGATATAGTTCATGGCTACTACGCCAGGCACACTATCAGCCTGCCATGGAAATGCGCTATTATATGAGAGGCGATTATAATTTTCACTTGCGCGAAAAGGTTCCCTGGCATCTATAGCCTTTACGTGACACCACGCTCTTACCTCTGCTGCACCTATGTTTGGATAATCCGTAATAAGAATGGAAGAGCTGTCCTGGAACTTGTTGTAAACTTTACCTTTTGCCAATTCTGTTTTCCATGCACCTTCATTTTCTTTTGCTGTCCAGAACGGATTATTCTCATCCAGCATCAAAGCGAAGAAGGCTTTGCCCATCCAAAAAACACTTCCCCTGCAACTATAGGGTTGCACTGCGGGTTCAAATGAGCCGTAGAAGCCAAGCGTGGGAATATTGTCTTCCAGGAAATTCGGATCAGTTAAAAACTGTAATAAGCTTCCAGAGGCGATCCTGCGCATCCAACCATAATTTGCAGAGGCGTCATTGATAAGTCCTACCAGTGCATGTGGAATAACCGAAGCAAAACGGTACGGCATACTTCGTCCCCACATGATCATTTCGCCAATGCGCCCAAACATATAAGGATAATTATCCTTTACCGGCTGGTAATTAGCCATGAACTTAGCAGCATGCTCAGGGTAATACTTCTCTCCTATCAATTTAGCCCACAATGGCCCGTACATCTGGAAGGCCCACATACTGTAATAGTCATATGCAGGCGCATCATTGTACCAGCCACTGCCTCGGTAGTGCTCCAGCGATTTATCAAGGTATTCAACCAGTAGCTTTTCATTTATAGGATAGCCTTGTGTTTTGAAAAAGCTAAGGACAAAAATGTTGAAGAACTTCCAGTTAGAAGGAACAGTAGGTCCATCTCCGTAACTGATCATAGTAGCCGCAAGCGCATCTTTTTGTGTTTGCGGAAGCGGCTGCCAAAGAACATCCGGAGCTGCGAAGAACGATAACGCAAGAGCACCGAATTCTACCAGCACCTGGTTAGCACCACCATTTTTTGCACGAGGTTTTATAAAAGAAGGACTTGAAGGATCAATCAATTTTGAAAGTTGGTAACGATAATAATCCGCTACTTTGATATTGTTGATGGTCAACTCGGGATCTTCTTTCAGAAGTGGCGCTGCAATAAATAACGTGCGGCACAAACCTTCCAATTTTTCAGTTGGCACCTGCTCCTTCCTGTGCGGGTAACTTTTTCCAACCTGCTTTGGAAATTGCATCGGGTCATCTAAGGTATTGATGTAGCTGAAAGCGCCATTCAGTAGATATAGAGCAGCCTGCTTCCAGTGCTTTCTTGTCATACCTGTTTGAGGGCTCAACTTGTAATCAGGATCAGCTATACGAAACAGGGGTTGGTTGGGTACGCGCTTTTGCTGCAACCATGCAGGTTGGTTTGTTTGACTGATACCAACAGCCGAGTTAAATAAAGCGACAACGATAAGGACTGTAACCAGGTAATTCTTCATATAGAACGGAAGATAAAAAGGAAATTGTACCGCCGCTCATTTTCTGAAGAATTGCCTGTCGATCCTCTATCTATGATCATGGATCCTTTTGATATAGATCACAAACCTGGTTCCTTTATCCACCTCGCTATCTATTTCCATTTTACCACCTAAAGAAGTTACCTGTGATTTCATGATAAATAATCCTAAACCTTTGCCTTCTATACCATCATGGAAACGCTGGTACATTCCGCATACCCTATCCTTGTACTTGTCAAGGTTGAAGCCGGTACCATTATCCTCCCATGTAATCGTGGTGAAATCTGCGGAGTTATGTGTGGATACATTGATGGTTAATGGTCTCTTTGTAGAACGGTATTTAATTGAATTGGAGAATAAATTGAGAAATATACTTTCCAAATAAGCTGAATTAAACATTATTTCTTCAACTAAAAAATCATCATTAATGGATGCTCCAATTTCTTTTAACGAGATGAAGAAAACCTTTTTGACATCCGAAAAAACTTTCGGTACCGACAGTTTAGCTATTTCAACATTTGAATTATTCCTGATCAACAAAATCCTTCCCAGGTCATCCAAAGTTTGATTAAGCTGAGCCGCAGCTTGTTCAAGCAAGTTGATGAGGTTGAAATTCTCATCATCCAGTTTGGTTTTATCTAAAATGGAAAGTATACCAATGATATTAGAAAGTGGTGCACGTAGGTTATGCGAAGTTATGAATGAGAATTGCTTCAGGTCGCTGTTGCTTTTGGTCAATTCCTTAATGATCAATTCCCTTTCTTGCTGCTTAGTTATTTGTTCTGTTATATCCCGTATGGCACCCACAAATCGAATAGGCTCTTTATTTTCATCTACCTGCAAATAGCCATGTTCAAATACATGCGCAATGGATCCATCTTGCCGTATCATCCGGTATTCTTCCTGCCACCTGTTCTTGTGCTTGCTCGATAATATCTTGTATAAGCTGTCAAATACCCGTGGCTGATCCTCAGGATGAACACAGGACTTTCTAAATTCAAAGTCGGTGATATGGCTTTGTGTATAGCCAAATACCTGCGGAAAATTGCTATTCCAGTAAATTTCGCCTGAAGCAAGGTTCCAGTCATAGATCACTTCGTTGGTAGCTTCAAGAACCAGTTCAAAGCGCTCATTGGCTGACCGCAACTCCCTGTCTTTATTTATTCTATCTGTAATATCCCTGCTATTTAAAACAATACCTTTTATAGCCGGATCATCTAATAGGTTTCTACCAATTATTTCTATCCATCTGTATTTATTATTTGCATCAAGAAAACGAACAACGGTTGACCGGGTGTTACTGAAATTCAGGAGCTGGTAAAGTTCCTCTTTTACAATTTCAACGTCATCCTTATGAAGCCTTTCAAACGAATTATTTCCAAGAAGTTCTTCCGGTTTCATCCCAAATATTCTCTCCAAGTTGGAGGACACAAAAATGAAATTGGCATTTCTATCTATAATACTAACTACATCAGATCCTTTTTGAAGCAGGGTGCTGTATTTCTTTTCTGTTTCGTATTTAATATTTTCAGATTCTAAAATTGCAGTAGCGTCTTTTGCAATACAATACATCAAATTCTCCTCAGGATCCCATGTTGCAGACCAGATAACCGGAACCCGGGAACCATCCTTATGAATGTAAACATTCTGAAAATTTGTAACATCTGAGCCTGAAATGATTTCCTTTGCTGCTGCAATAGTTATTTCTTTAAAATCATCAGCTACATAATCCATATAGGCGGTACCTATCAACTCTTCTGGTGGATAGCCCCACATTTCTAAGGCTGCTTCACTAACCTGAACAAACTTTTGGTCTTTATCAATTGTACAAATAGTATCCACCGAAAAGTCCATTATCCTCTTTAGCTTTTTAGCCAGCTGGTTAAGTTGATATGCCTGGTCTTTTAGATATCGGTTCTGCTTTTCTATTACAATTTCATACTCCCGCCGTTGTGTTGTATCTCGTTTATTTACTACATAACCTTTGATGGAAGGATTATCAAGGTGCCTGGCTATATATGCTTCAAACCATTTCCAGTCACCTGTTACAGTTTTTAGCCTATAGGTAAGAAATACGGTTTCGCCATCTGCTTTCAATGACCTGATTTGGTTGATCGCCTCATTTACATCATCAGGATGTACATGCGCAACAGCACTGGTTGATATCAATTCTTCAGGTTTATAACCTGTGATCTGGTATATAGAAGGACTTTCATACTTGTATATGAAGTTCTCATCCATGATGGTAATGACATCAATGCTATTTTCTACAAGCGCACTGAACCTGTTTTCGCTCTCTGCTTTCACTCTTTTTGCTTCTACCATCGAAGTAGCATCTTTCGCTACCGAGAACATGGTCATCTGTTTTTCATCCCATCTTGCAGACCATACCAGGTTCACAATAGATCCATCCTTTCTTATAAACCTGTTCTCAAAGTCAAATACGCTTTCTCCTCCCAATATTCTTTCAGCCATCATATTGGTCTTTTCTATATCATCAGGATGTACAAGATCCAGATATGGAAGTCCTAATAATTCTGCCGGTTCATACCCCCACAATTTTTTGCATGCTGCACTTTTTTGTAAAAATCTTCCTTTACTATCTGTAGAACATATTACATCTAAAGAAGAATCCATGATATTCTTGAGTTCCCTGAATACCCGCTCAACATACCTCCCACTTTCTTCCAGTTTCCTGGTTTGTATCTGAATCAATTTTTCATTGTTCTTTCTCGCAGTAATATCTCTTGATGTACATGCAATTCCCGTTATTTCTTTGCCATCCGGTGCAATAATTGGATGCAGGCTTAGTTCTACGTATTCTTCTTTATTTGTTACAGGATTTAAAAATTCTTCTTCAAATTGAAGTGTATTACCTGCCAATACAGTTAAATATCTTGTTCTCCATTTATTTACCTGCTCCTCACCAAATTCCACTAGCAGCACATTATCACCAACATTGGGAGCTACTCCCGTTATGGAATGTATGTATTCCTTATAAGCATTATTAGCAAGTATGAGTTTAAGATCTTTACTTACTGACCAAACTCTTTCGTACGAGGAATTAATTAAAGTAGCATAATTTGTTTTTGTTTCTAATAATTCTAATTGACTCGTTTTGCAATTTGTGATGTCTTTAAAATATATTGATAATCCTTCTGGTGATGGATAAACTGAAATTGCTCCCCATAATTCTAAAGTTGGATAGTAGTCCTCAAAATGCAGCGTTACCTGTTCATGCATAGCCTTATAGTATTGCTTATACAAGTACAGGTTAGTAGCATCTTGATATACATCCCATATCACTTTCCCCAGCACCTCTTCACGCTTCTTTCCTAATAACTGTTCAGTTGCTTTGTTCCAATAAGTGACTACCCAATTTTTATCAACCGAAAAAAAACAATCTGTAATTCTTTCTAAAATCGCTTCTACCTTTTTGCCTTTTTCTTCAGCCTCACGTTTTACTTGTTCCCTGGCTGTTATGTCAGTTAGAATGGAAACATGCGCACCAGGAAGAATATTAGCAGATGCGTTATAATGGCAAATAGCAATACCACCATTTTTCTTTTTTAGCTCCACTACTCCGCTCTGTTGTCCTTTATGTAAAAAGCTACTCCAGCTTTCTACCACTACCACGTCAGGATGAACGTCTAGTATCAGATCAGATGTAGATTTACTAAGAAATTCTTCTTTGGTGTAGCCGAGAATTTTTGTAGCTGCAGGATTTACATGCACATAACGCCCTTTGTCATCTGCTACTAAGATGGCATCATTTGTCTGATTATAGATTGCTTCAAACAGGCCCACCGGGTTGAAGGCGGGGCTTGTGTAACTGATTTCATGAGATATCATATAATCATTATGAATTTATAAATATTAAAACCAGCATATTTATTGAATGAACCCACATCTATTGGTGAAAAAGACTATGGAGAACCGGGGCAAAGTCTGCTTAATATTTTCCTTAAAAACTGACAACCATCATGTATTTGAATAGTGTCTTTGTTGTACACAACTATGTCTGATACAGGTACAGCAGATTCTTTGTAAATGGCTGAAAGTGTGACGGGTTCTATGCTGTGAAATAATTCTTGAATGTATTTTTCAGTCAGCAACGAGAGATAAAATACTTAATAAAGCTTAATGTATCGATATGTCACTATGAGTTGGTGTGAGTGCTTTTCCTTTATTTGAAAGTGATGACACTATAGGATGTATAAATGGAGTTCATTTATCATATAATCATTCCTGCAGCATCAGCGATTTGTGCATAAATAATAATTTTAAACAGAAGAAAAAACTAGATTTTCTTTCGCAGTAAATTTTACCCACCCTGCCCGGTCCTCTTGAGCTCATCTTGTGATGCATTGGTTCGTTGCCGCTGCGGCACATTATTTTGGTTTTTGCCAAAGCGGTAGGTAAATGCAATGGCTATTGTACGGCTATCAGCTCTAAAGCTTGATCTCATATCAAGATTATCAAACTTGGTGGTACTCCTATAGATTTGGGTGTATAGAACATCTCTGACGTTCAGCCTGATCGTCCCTTTGTTTTTTAGAATTTGTTTGGCTCCTCCAAATGCGAGCATCCCATTTGGTTCTGCTAAAGACGATCCTTCTATATTCCGATGATTATACAAAGCACTTATTTCTGCACTCCATCCTTTTTTAAATTTAAACTGGCTACTGGTGTTTATCTGAAAGCTGTTATAGGTTACATCCAGTAGCGCATTATTGATCATTCCGCTGAAGTGATTGTTGAATACATTGGCGAAAAAACTGAGTGTCCAGGTTTTGCTGATCGCTTTGTTGTAATTGACAGCTAAGCCAATATTTCTGCGGGTGGCTATATTTTGTTTGCTATAAGCAAGAGAACTGTCTGAGTTATTTTGAATAAAGATATCGCTGATCACATCCGTGGTTCGTGTATAGTTGATAGATGAATTAAGCTGCCCCTTGTAATTGTGGCTCAGCTCTATATTGTGTGTAAACTGGGGGTCGAGATTTGGATTCCCTTCGCGGTAGCTGAATTTATCCAGGAAGTATACAAAAGGGTTCATATCCTGGTAGTTCGGCCGGTCAATTCTTCTACCAAACGACAGAGCAAAGGTATTGAGGCGGTTTGCTGCATAAGTAATATAGCTGGTTGGGAACACCTGCGTGTAGTTCTTTAGAAAGCTCTTGTTATTCGTGATCTGTGTTCCTTTCGCTATCGTGTTCTCTACCCTCAGCCCCGCTTGTATTCCCCATTTCTTTAGTTGCTTGCTTGCATTCAGGTATGCGGCGTTTATGTTTTCATCGTACAAAAAATGATTGGTCCTGCTGTCAGTTTTCCATCTTGCTGCTCCATGATCAAAATATTTGTAATCTGCAAGGTTATCTGTTTGTACATAACTGCTTTTTACCCCGGCCTCAAGTTTTAAAACCTTCTTTATAGGATGAACATAATCTACTTTAGCTGTATAAATATTGATTGTACTTGGAGTGGACATCTGTAGCAGGAAAGGCAGATCCGATAGTTGCTGGTTAGCATCGTACGTAAAATTATCTGTTGTGCCAGGATTGGTTTTACGGTAACTAATAACATCAACATCAGCTGTTAATTCTTTTCCACTGGTGTCTAGCAAATGCCTGAAATTGACATTCCCCGTATAGTTATTCCAGCCAAAATCAAAATCAGTAACCGCCTTGTTGACTGCTTTTAATTGATTTGATCCATTGAAGATATCTGTGCTGCTGGTACCACTGCCGCCGGCATTGATAAAGGTGAAACTTGCAGCAGCCCCCAATGTTGTTTTGCGGTTAGCAAAAAAATCAATACCGACTTTCAATGAATTAGCCTGGTTGTGGCGTTCGTTGTAGCTATGTTGATCAAATACTGATGTAATAGGAGTATTGGGTCCACTGCTAATATTCCGTAACAGATCAACATTGAAGAAGTTGCGATTATATGAAACGGCGCCTGTAGCAAATAAATTCACACGCCCTTCCCTCCTGTTAAATGCAAAACTGTTGTTTGTTTTTGGTAACCTGCCTTGCGTATAACTCAAAGAAAGATTCCCGTTGTAGCCAAGCACCTGGTTTTTCTTTGTCTTAATATTGATGATACCGCTGTTGCCTGCAGCATCATATTTAGCCGAAGGCTGCGACATGATCTCTACCTGGTCCAGTTGGTTTGCCGGCATGTTCTTCAGTAAATTACCAAGATCAGCGGCAGATAAATAAGTTTGTTTGCCATCAATCAAAATGATCACTCCCTGCTTCCCTTTCAATGAAATATTTCCATCCCTGTCTACTGTTACTCCGGGTGATCTTTCTAAAACATCTAAGGCCGTGCTGCCTGCATTAGAAATAGCAGCCTCTACATTTACAACCAGCTTATCGATCTTATTTTCTACCAATGGCCGGGTAGCTGTAACTCTTACACCTTCTAATCCAGAAGCAACTTTTGCTAGTTCTATAGGGGCAATAACCAGCTTTTGGTTTGGCTGCAACACAATAGCCTCAGATAGATAATTTGCATAACTGATGGCTGAAGCCCGCAACAGGTATTCTCCTGGTGCCAGTTTCTCTAATTCAAAGGCTCCGGTTTTGTCGCCGACAGCCATTTTTACAACACTACTATCCTTAAGTTTTAAAACAGCTATAGTAGCACCATTCACACCTTCATTTCCAGAGACTATTTTGCCGGAAATGCTAGCTGTACCTACTTGTGCAAAAGATGCCTGGAATGAAAAGCTGGAAAACAAGAGTATTATTAAGATTAACCGGTGCATTATGCGATTTTGACAAATGAGGGAAAAGTAGCAGAGAAAAGTACATCATGATGAATTTGATTGAAAGTCCTTTTTGATGATCGGCAACCTGTATTTGTGAGGCTATGGGTACTGTTGATGAGGCTTTATCATTTCAACTATTATGGTCACCGGTTTTCATTCTTTTCCATCTTTCGTGTGTCATCTCAAACCTTATTTCGTCTTTTCCATGTGTTCCTTTTTCCTGCCACCCGGCCTTCCGGTAAAAAGCTTCAGCCCTGGTTTTTGGAGTAGTGCCCAGCCATACAATATGTTGCTCCTGGCTGAAATACCAGTCTAGCATGGTGTCGTGGAGGCGCCGTCCAATGCCGTGCTTTTCAAAGGCCGGGTCAATAAAAAGCGCCCAAATATTTTGTTCCCGTAGATCCGCAATGGCAAATCCTACAATCTTTTCATCAATCTCGCACACCCACCCCTTGCCCCTGTTGTTCATGAATTCTTCATAGTCTTTTTCTGTAACCAGGCTTGGATCGGAAAGAATATTTTCCTTTACCGAATTCCTGATTACCTGCATTTGCGGAATGTCTGCCGAAACGGCTTCTCTTATATTCATTGAATGGTAGAAATTGAATTTAATATTGATTTACTAAGACTGGCAACAAAAACATTAACGTCAACAATGGATCAGGGACGAATTTATACACAAGCTTGTTTATTTGCACCACTCGCTTAACTTGCTTTCGCCTGGTATAGATTTTCCAGTACATACTTACAGTAATAACAACATTAGCAATGGCTTCAGGTTTTTTTGCTCTATTAGATGATATATCAGCATTGGTGAAAGCAAGCGCCGCTAGTATAGATGATGTGCCTGCACAGGTGGCAAAAACTACAGGGAAAGTGTCGGGGATAGTGATAGATGACACCGCTGTTACACCTAAGTATGTTGTAGGCCTCGATCCATCAAGGGAGCTTTCTATCATTTTTCGCATAGCCAAAAAGTCGTTGTTCAATAAACTGCTTATCCTAAGTCCTGCTGCATTGTTACTTGGTTATTTTGCGCCGTGGGTTATCACTCCTGTGCTGATGTTGGGTGGTGCCTACTTATGTTTTGAAGGCTACGAAAAGGTGCATTCAATGTTTAGCAAGCACCATGCTGCGGATGTGGAAGTAGAAAACGTGAAAGTGATAACGCCGGAAGAATTGGAGAAAGAACGTGTGACGGGTGCTGTACGCACTGATATCATTTTATCAGCAGAAATAATGGCAATTGCTTATAGCCAGGTTACTGACCAGCCGTTTGTAAACCAAGTAGTGGTGATGCTGGCGGTAGCAATTTTTATAACTGTCGCGGTGTATGGGTTTGTAGGACTAATTGTAAAAGCGGATGATATAGGTGTACACCTGGCGCAGGAAAGATTCAACCCTACTACGCGTAAGTTCGGGCGTGGTATCGTTACGTTCATGCCGCATTTTCTAAGGTTCTTGAGTTATGTGGGTACAGCAGCAATGTTATGGGTAGGCGCCGAAATCATTGCGCATGGCATACCTTTTACCAGTCACCTGCTACACGTTATAGAAGAATCCTTAGCGCACCTGCCTGTAGTTGCATGGGCTGTAAAAGCCTTGTCCTGTGCTATTGCAGGTTTGCTGGTTGGTTTTCTGGTAGAGAAGTTAGTGATCCTGCTAAAGCCCTTATTCAAAAAGAAAAAACCTGGTGCAGTTGCCGAGTGAGTGCATAGCCCATGCTATTCCTCCTCCAGGATCTCCTGCACCCTTCCTATTTGTCCATCTTCTAAACGCACTTTTATGCCGCGGTGGTGCTTGGGAGCACTGGTGAGCAGATCCTTTACAATACCTTCTGTAAGTGTGCCTGTACGCTGATCTTTCTTTAGTACAATATTTACCAACATTCCTGGTTTTATATTCGCTCTTATTGTTCCGTCCATTTTGTATGTTGTTATTGATGTAACCAATATGGTTTCACAAGTATCATTCCCTTATTCGCCAAGCTGCAATTTCGAGATATCAATTTGTTCTAAGTAAGGATGCAGGAAAACCGGGTGATCAAACGGCCCAATCCGCCATAGCTCCTTATCTTCTTTGTTGTAGGTTAGTTCCACATAAAAACTATGCAATTGGTACAAGTGCATATAATGAATGGAATCGTCCCTGGTGCCAACCATTGCACCCTCCTCTTTTATAACCTGCAGTTGCTCTTCCCAACCTAGTTCATCGAATGATTGTAAAGTCATAAGTGCCGCAAAATAAGGTAGTGCTGCTAACATCCATCATCATCTTTACAACCATTTTCAGCTAATGTTTCCAATCCACATTCCACTAGCCTTCGTAAAACTGCTTCTTGCTATCAACTTCTATATGAATGCAATCCTTTGTACATTCCAATAAAATTACCTGCATGAAAACTATCACTGCCATAGCCGTATTATTACTAATCCACTTGAGCACCTTTAGCCAGGATCTTACTGGAACATGG
Organism: Aridibaculum aurantiacum; assembly: GCF_017355875.1. Classification (NCBI taxonomy): domain Bacteria; kingdom Pseudomonadati; phylum Bacteroidota; class Chitinophagia; order Chitinophagales; family Chitinophagaceae; genus Aridibaculum; species Aridibaculum aurantiacum. Next base: position 2,336,427 of record NZ_JAFEWC010000001.1, on the reverse strand, counting down.
AAAGGTGGAGGTGGCAGCACTGAAGTAAAAATTGTATTGGTAAAACACGGCGATCAATATATAGGATACACCTACGACCGCGACGGCATGGGTTTCTGCAAGACCAACTTCACAGCAAATTTTGATACAGCCAGCAAACGGTTCAGGGGAAAGAGTGTAGGTTTTATTGATCATTCTTTCATGCATGCACAAACCAATTACAACCTGAGGTATTCAGTTGATGGTGACGAGGAAATACTGAAGGGCCATGCAGTACCAAAATCGGCTGCCGTAAAGATCATGAGCTTCGGCATCGCCATGCCTGTCATGCTCACCAAACTCTCCAGCGATACAGATACTACTTCTTTTATGCTCTCAGCACTTACCAAACAAGCCAACAGTGGCAGCAGGTTTGCACATGCTCATAATGATTATTCTACCACAGCAGGTACAATGGAAATAACAGGGGCCAGTGAAACTGATACGCTGGCACTGATTGCTGCCAGGCATGAGAGAACCAATAATATTGTTGAAACCATAACGACTTCGGCAAGTATGCTGGTGGTGAAAATGTATGATAATGGTGTAGAAGATGGAGACAGCATCAGTATCCTGCACAACGATAAAATTGTTCAACATCACGTGGCAGTCCGGGTAAAACCAATCGTATTTCAATTGTTGCTGAACAATGAGCCAGGAGAGCATGTAATAACACTGGTGGCACACAACCTGGGTTCTATTCCACCAAACACAGCCATGATAGAAATCAATGCTGACGGTAAAACACATGTGATCAGTGCATCAGCTGACATGCATAAAAATGCTGTTATTAAAATTCAAAAAACTGAATAACACAGCCTGGTTTGAATGCTCCATGCAAGGCAATGAATGTTTGAACATATTATCTATGGTTATGTTCCAAGCGACACAACTACTATGATGCTGTTGTTGCGTCGCACACTTGTACGTTTGCACATTATGCAGCTATTGCTCATTCTTTGAAAGATTCCCTTTAAGAAGCCTGTTACGATTTCAAATAACAACCGCCTTCTTATCCTCCTCCCACTTTTTGTTGTTCGGGCGTTTCATTATAACCTGTCACAGGAGGCTTGCCAACTTCATGTTGTTCCCCATCACCGCTTCCACCTTCACTTTGTTGTTGTACAAACGCTGCCAGTTGATCAAGGCCTTCCTCCCAACCTTTTGTATGAGGCTTTACATGTTCTTCCGTTTCAAATCCTTCCTGTTCTATTTTTATTATACTTCCTGTTCCTTCCTGGCTGAAATGAATATGCAATTTATAGTTAGAATCATCAACGGCAGCCTCTTGTAAGCTCCACTTCCAGGTGTATACAAGTATTTCGGTGGGCTTCACTGTTTCATATTTCCCTTTTATTACCAGCCCGTCCTGAAATTCATATCGAACTGTTCCTGACTCGTTCAGGTCATTCACCACGTCTTTTAGTTGATTACCCAATGGTTTCCACCATTGTTTTAATAATGCCGGTTCGGTCCAGGCAGCAAACAGTTTCTCAACAGGCACCTCAAATGATCTACTTATGTTTATGGATGACATATTAATAGTTTTTTATACTAGTTCAAATATCATGCGTGATAGTTGTTAAACCGGCTCTTCCGCAAGCTGCTTTGGCTAATAAACAATTGGGGAAACTAAGCGTACTTCGTGTGGATTAAACTGTGGTAAAGGATGATATTTTTCTACCTTCTCTACAATATGAAAAGAGCTATAGTATACTTCACCATAGCCTTTTTGATATAAATGTTGGATTTTTTTTTATTGTTCTATTCTTCCCTCCTCTTCATTGGCACTGCCTGCAGTTCGTTTAACGGGTGCAACTTTTTTTCCTTTGCTAAAGCGATAAGTAAAGCCGAGCATCACCATCCTTGTATCGTTCACTTCCTGCATGAACACGTCAACATTGCTATACCTGGCTGTTCCTTTAAATACTTGTGAATGGAAGATATCACGAACAGTCAGGCGAACGGTTCCCTGGTTTTTCATCACCTGCTTGCTTACTCCTGCCCATACTATACCTAGCGGTTGTGCTTCAAATATTCCTTCCAGCCAGCCAGTGCGATACCTGCCACTTAGTTCTGCCGAAACCGTTTTGCTAAGCTTGAACTGTTGCATGGCCATCAAAATGCAACTAGTTGCCGATAGGTCAACAGCATTATTATTCACCACACCCTTATAACGGTTATAAAAAGCATTGACCATGATATTGCTGCTCCACCATTTTGTGATATTGTTGTTCGCATTTACTGCAATGCCTACCTGCCTTAGCGATGCGATATTAGTAGGCCGGTGGTAAACTTCCCTGCCCTGTTGTTCTAATACCGAGTTAATGATATCATTGGTTGCGGTATAGTTAAGGGTGGTGGTAAACATATTCTTAAACATATGGGTGAACTCCACATTATTACTTACGGATGGTCTTAGATTGGGATTGCCTTCACTATATGTGTAACGATCTATGAAGCGGATAAACGGGTTCAGGCTTTGATAGTTCGGACGCTGCACTCTCCTGCCAAGGTTTGCTGCCAGTGTGTGTTTGTCGTTTAGCTTGTACTGCAGGTAAGCGGTTGGAAACAGTTGCGTATAATGCCTGTCAAAATCTTTACCGGTAGTTAATTGCCTGCCGGTGGCATTGGTGTTCTCCAGGCGCAAACCTAGCTGCGCATTTAGTTTTTTGCTGATTGGCTGTACCACATTTACATAAGCAGCATTGATGTTCTCCTGGTAAATGAAATGATTACTGCGGTTGATATCACGCAACAATGCTCCATTCTGCAGGCTATCATACTGCGCATTATTATCTGTACGAACTATACTGCTCTTTGCGCCAGCCTCCAATTTTGAATTTTTACCAAAAGGCAATGAGTAGTCAATCCTTCCACTATACACTTGTACATTTTGTGGTAGGTTACCCAACAGTGTGTCGGCCGTTGTCTGTCCACTGCCATTGTTATACGGGTAGTTGTTCACCATGTCCATACTAAACTTTGAGCGGTGATCAATAAAATCAACATCGCCGCTTATTTCGCTGCCTTTCTTATTCAGCACTCTTCTGAAAAAAAGGTTGGTGCTGATCCTGTTCCAGTTGTTGGTATTAGCTCCACTTGCAGTGGTAATACTTTCCAGTTCCTTCGAGGCTGTATATATGTTTGTGTTGTTGAAGTTGCTTAACGTGTTATGATTGGTCGCACCGTTAACAGCCAATCCTACGGTTGTTTTTTTATCCACGAAAAAGTCAATACCAACCTTGCTGCTAAAGCCATTGGCTTCCGTTATTTTGTTAGCCTCCAGGTCGAAGAAATTTATAATGTTGTTACTGCTGTTGCGAATATTGCGGCGTATGGTATTATCCTCGTAGCTCTTGCGATAGTTATGGCCAAAGTTGGCAAACACATTTACCTTTTGCTCCCTGTAATTAAAATTGAAACCTGTATTTGCTTTAGGATACCTGCCCTGCATATAGTTTACTGAACCGGTTCCATTATAACCAGCAGTAACAATCTTCTTTGTCTTGATATTGATGATACCTGCATTACCGGCAGCATCATAGCGTGCCGGCGGATTGGTCATAATTTCTATTTGATCTAACTGCGATGCATTCATATTGCGAAGCATATTGGCAAGGTCTGCAGCAGCCATTTCAGTTGGCCTGCCATCTACCATCACCAGTACACCTTCTTTACCTTTCAGGCTAATGTTCCCTTCCCGGTCTATACTTACACCTGGCGCCTTTTCCAATACTTCAAAAGCTGATGAGCCGGCATTGGTAATAGCAGCTTCTACATTTATAATCGTCCTGTCAATGCGTTGCTCTATCATTGGCCGATTGGTTGTAACCTTCACATCATTCAGCTTTGAAGCAGCAGGTGTTAAGGTGATAGCAGGAACGGCAATCGTTTTCTGCTGGGAAGTTATCTCAATCATTGGTGACATCACTTTTTGAAAACCTACTGCAGTAGCACCTACCCTGTATTTTCCTTCGGCTACCTGTTCAAAAACAAACTCGCCAAGATTGTTTGTAGCCGTTCGCTTTACTAATGAAGAATCTTTTACATTGAGCAAAGCCACTGTAGCACCAATGGCTTTCTCACCATTGGCCAATATGGTTCCAGAAATTTTTCCTGCGCTTTGTGCGAAACTTGAATGCCCCATACTTATACAAGCGAGTAAAAGAATAGTAGCGTGTTTAATTAATTGCATAGCTGGTAATTTTTGATTGTTGATGAGCAAGATTAGCCAACCTTGTAGCGCATTGAATCTGCATGTGACGGGCAGTTGGATATATGTGACGGAACAGGAAAAACCGGCTGCTCACTAGGATTCAGTTTAGTGATTTGCCTAAGAGACAAAGCAGGTTTGATGAAAGCAGGAAGTCGTCACATAAAATGGCCAATTCATCACTTCCTCGTATGCTTTACTTGCTTATCAAGTAGCATTGCAGTTCAAACACAGGCTATGACCGATATAAATAAAAGAAGAGAGAATATTATCCGTTTTGAATTTTGGGCAATCACCACGCTATATGTTTTTTTCCTGTTTTTCTGGATAATGGAAAACGCTACGGGCAATGAAGAATATTATACCAAGTACAAAGACTTGTTCAGCAAAGCAGGTCTTCCGTTCAATTATCATCTTCAACTGTTCTTACCTACACTTGTAGATTACCTTTCGTGGTATGCGGCTTTCTGGGTCATCAACTTTTTCCTGGTTCCTAAAATAGTAGCGAAGGACAAAACTCTTAAGCACCTGTTCTTTGTCGGGCTTCTTTTTCTCGGTGTTGCAGCTATTGATTTTGGCTCAGATTGCTTACGGTTGGCTTACTTATATCCACAGAGCAAAGACAGTGCAGCAACTACTTTGACTATCCTGGAAAATGTGGCCATGGAGACTTTCCAGTTTGTCGTACTGGTAGTGATCTATACGATGCTGAAATACACAGCGCTTTATTTTATTACTCAACGAAAAGCTACTGAAGGTAAATACAGGTCAATACAGCGCAACGGAACAGATGCACTTGTGCTCTGGCTGATGAGCATGTTTATTTTAGCTATTGCCGAAGCTGGCCATGGATTTCTTGTGGGTTGGGGGCTGGTGGCTCCACTTGGTATTTTGCTTTACATGTATTCCTCTTATACACTGATACCTGCTGCATTAAAAAAACGCAGGCCTTCGGTTTATTACATGGTGAGGGTTGTGTTGCTGATGATTATCTTATTCTTTCCATTGTTCCTTTTTGCTGTTCTTACCACAAGAAGCGAAGACCTGGCAACCTCCATTGCATCTCTGAATGTTACTATACAAATATTGATCACTGCGCCACTTTCGTGGGTGCTGTACAAACGACAACAAAAAGGTCGCGAAGAGATTCATGTATTGGAAAAAGAACTGACACAGTCAACCGCTAGCCTTGATTTTCTTCGTTCGCAGATCAACCCGCATTTCTTATTCAATGCACTAAATAATATTTATGGAATGGCCATCATGGAAAATGCAGAACGAACCAGTGAAGCTGTTCAAAAGCTATCGGACATGATGCGTTTTATGCTGCAGGAAAATATGCAGGAACGCATACCGCTTTCAAGCGAAATCAATTACCTGAACAATTACATCGGCCTTCAAAACCTGCGGACGGATGCTAATCCTAGGGTGCAGGTAGAAACACAGATACAAGAAACCGAAGCCGTTTACCATGTAGCACCTATGCTGCTCATACCTTTTGTAGAAAATGCATTCAAGCACGGCATCAGTTTTCGCGAAGCATCGCGCATTAGCATAAGCCTGGAAGTGAAAAATGATACACTTTACTTTGATGTGTATAATACCATTCATCCAAAGTCGGCAAACGACCCGGAAAAATTCAAGAGCGGCATTGGTTTAGAAAACGTGCGCCAGCGGTTACAACTATTGTATCCAAACAAGCACGAATTGACTATAAGAGAGACCAGCAAAGAATACTTTGTTCATCTTATCTTACAGCTTGCATAATTAACAGCCATTGATGAAAGCTATAGCCATAGATGACGAACCAATAGCACTTACTATCATACAATCGCATGCTTCCAAGGTGCCTTTTATCAACCTGGTGGCCACCTTCACCGATGCGTTTGAAGCGATGGAATACCTGCAAAAGGAGAATGTTGACCTGCTTTTTCTTGATATAAAAATGCCTGATATATCCGGTATTGAATTCTTAAACAGCCTGCGTAAAAAGCCACTCGTTATATTCACTACAGCGTATACCGAGCATGCAGTTACAAGCTTTGAATTGGATGCTGTTGATTACCTGCTAAAGCCATTTTCATTAGCGCGTTTTCTGAAAGGATGTAACAAAGCATTTGAATTGTACAACTATAGAAACGGCCCGGAAACAGAAGATTTCATTTACCTGAAAACGGGATACGAACAGGTGAAAGTGATGTATGATGACATCTTGTATTTAGAGGCAACAGGCAACTATGTCACCTTTGTTACCAAAGAAAAAAACGTTCTGTCACGCATAACATTTGCTGAAGCAGCCAACCTGCTACCACACGATAAGTTCACCAGGATCCATAGATCTTTTATAGTGAGCACCAATAAAATAGATAAGCTGGAACGAAACCAGGTGACAATTGGCAAAGCGCTGTTACCAGTAAGCGAGGCTTACTATGATCAGCTGTCGGCTGCGCTGAAGAAATAGAAATGGATGATACCGATAAGCAGTGAATAATTTGATGCTGTTACAGGAAAAGCAACCTGGTAATAGAAAAGCTGCAATGTTCAACAATATGAACAGTACTTTGTTACTTTAGCAACTGTTCAACCATGAAACTAACAACGCAGCTTTTTTACTTCTTCCTGTTCTTACTACCTACACTGGTTTCCGCTCAAAATGCCGGGAGCATTACAGGCTCCGTTACCAATGGCACGACGCTTAAATCTATAGGTGCAGCAACAGTTTTGGTTAAAGAAGTTGGTAATGCTACCACTACAGACTCTCTTGGTAGGTACCGGGTGCAGGGCATAGCACCAGGAGCATATACCATTACAGTTTCTGCTATAGGATACGATAGCCTCAGCAAATTCAATATTGTAGTAACAAGTGGTAATGAGAACGAAGTATCATTTGAACTGCTGCCTGTATCAGCACAACTACAAGGTGTGGTGGTGAGTACACGGAGACAGGTAGCCAAAGTGGCTACGCTGGAAACTCCTTTGAGTGTACAGCGCCTGACCACTGAAGAGATCAAAGCTTTCCCTGGAGGGAACTTTGACATTAGCAAAGTAGTGCAATCACTGCCAGGTGTAGGCGGAGGTGCCAGTACCGGCGGCGGACCCAGGAATGATATCATAATCAGGGGCGGTGCACCCAATGAGAATGTTTATTACCTGGATGGAATAGAGATACCGGTGATCAATCACTTTAGCACGCAGGGAAGCGCAGGTGGACCGCAAGGCATTTTAAATGTTTCTTTTATAGAAGATGTAAAGCTTAGCAGCAGTGCATTTGATGCCCGGTTCGATAATGCGCTGAGTGGTGTATTTGAATTCAAACAAAAACAAGGCAATCCAAACCGTGTTCAGGGTAACGTAAGATTGAGTGCATCTGAACTGGCTGCCACACTGGAAGGTCCGCTGAACAATAAGAAGAACCTGACCTTTCTTGCTTCTGCCCGCAGGAGTTATTTGCAGGTACTGTTCAAGCTGATCGACCTGCCTATCCGACCCAACTATTGGGACTTTCAGTACAAAATAACGTACAAGCCTGATGCGAAAAGTACCCTTACATTTTTAGGTATAGGTGCTATAGATGAATTTTCGTTCGTAGCGCCTAAAGAACCGACACCCGAGAAACTATACACATTAGAAAGCGTTCCTAATGTGAACCAGTGGAATTACACCGGTGGTGTTTCTTACAAAAGATCTCTGAACAATGGCATATTGAATATAGCTATAAGCAGGAATGCCTTCGACAATGCTTTGGTGAAATATGATAACAACGATGAGTCATCATCTTCTAACCTTAGGCTAAACACTGCCTTTCGTGAAACGGAGAATAAAGTACGCGCCGACATCAGCACAACAGTGAGTGGATGGAAAACAACTTACGGAATAATGACGCAGCTGGTGCAATATCAAACTTCCTCCTTCATCAGGCGGAGAGCTGCTCTTGTTGACAACAATGGAAGCATTGTACAACCTGCCGATATTATCAATTTCGCATCTGGTCTTGACTTTTGGAAGTATGGTGCATTTGTCCAGGTGGGTAAACGTTTTTTTGAAGAACGACTGGGTATTAGTGCAGGACTGCGTACTGACATGAATTCATTTACTACCAACGGAACTAATGCATTGGCTACTCTATCGCCACGTATAGCATTTAGCTATTTACTATCAGATAAGGTTACATTGAATGCAAGTGCAGGCAGCTATACCAAGATACCACCGTACACAATTTTAGGTTTTCAAAGTAACAACGGCGCTTTCGCTAACAGAAATAGTGACTACCTCGTTAGCACCCATTATGTAACAGGTGTAGAATATTTACCTGTACCAACTACGCGCTTTACTGTGGAAGCTTTTTATAAGCATTACAATAATGCACCCATTTCTGTAAAAGATGGCATTAGCCTCAGCAACCAGGGAGCAGGATTTGGCTTTATAGGAAATGAAGCGGTGGTAACCAATGGAAAGGGCAACAGCTATGGCGTGGAGCTGTTTGCACAGCAAAAACTTACGCAGCGTTTCTTTGGCACCGCTAGTTATACCTTTTTTTATAGCCGCTATACCAATGCTGATGGTAAATATGCACCGAGTGCCTGGGACAGCCGGCATTTGCTGAGCCTGGTTGGAGGCTATAAGTTCAACCGCAACTGGGAATTGGGATTGAAGTACCGCTTCCAGGGAGGAAATCCGTATACACCATATGATGAAGTGGCCAGCCGCGCCAACTACCTTTCCCTTGGGCGAGGTATAGAAGATAACGCACGCTTCAATACACTGCGGTTAGGCAACTTTAGCGCAAGCGATATTCGCATTGACAAAAAGTGGAATTTCAGGAAGTTGACACTTGATGTATACCTTGACATTACCAACTGGTGGGCAGCAAAGGCACCTGCGGTTGATTCATACACCTTTAAACGCAACGCGAACAATACTGCTTTTGAAACCACCGATGGTCAGCCAGTACAGTTGAATGGCAGCAATGCAATACCTGTAAGGATTGATAATGCAAGTGCCTTCACCTTGCCTACCATTGGATTTATTGTAGAGTTTTAGTGGAGTGTTGGAGACTCGCTAGTTGTTTCAACCAGGTTGAAGCTGATTAAATGAATCTACGTATTGGGTGCTGTTGAACCACAGGAATATCTTGAATGGCTAATGCTGGTAAATAAGCAATAGTTGATGCGATTAAAGGTTAGGCAGCATATATTTTTCTATTATCGTTAGGACAATCCAATCTTTCTTCCCATTGTTGGGTTCTTCACCATCCACTAAACTGGTGAAGATACATGTAGACTGTTTATTATTTTGGATCATGACCACCAGCGACTTCTAGTGGTGCACATTAATTGAATATATGGAAAGATCAAGGGAATGTTACTCCCCTTATGTTTGTAGCAAATATGTAGCAATGCAATCAGCAATGAAACTCCCTACCCTTCTTATGATTGTGCTGGCAATCCTCACTGGCAGCAACACTAACTTGAAAGCCCAGCCGCACAACATAAAGAATGATCAATTTTGGAACACCAAAGATGGTCGCCCGATCTACAGCCAGGGTGGTGGCATATTCAGGTTTCCTGACCCTGCCACAGGAGAAATTAAGTATTACTGGTATGGCGTGCAATACAAAGAAGCTGACACTTATCGTAATGATCCGTCGGTAACACTTCCCACAGCTACCTTTGAAACAGTAACCTGTTATAGTTCTACTGATGCTGTTAACTGGAAGTTTGAAGGTGATGTACTAACCCGTGAAGAACTGAAGAAACATGATGGTGAACGCAGGACATGGGTTGGTCGGTTAGGTGTTGCTTTTATCAAAGAGACCAATCAATATGCCATGATTGTGCAGCATGGAAGCCAGGTGCTGATACTTACTTCGCCTACTCCTAACGGGTCATTTTCATGGCACCAAAGAATAAGCATGAAGGAGATGATAGGCACTACCAACACCGGCGACCAGACAGTATTTACTGATGAAGATAATGGTAAGTCTTACCTGGTGTACTCGTATGGCCAGGGAAGAAACAAGATCTATATCTCTGAAATTGGAATGAAAGATGGCAAGGTGAACCTGCTGGATTGCACTAAGATATTTGAAGGTGCAGGCCGTGAGGGTAATTGCATGTTTAAATACAAGGGCAAGTATTATATGTTTGCTTCCAACTTATATGGCTGGGATGCCTCGCTGGCATATTATCTTGTAGCTGATGATATTAGAGGTCCATACTTGCCTAAAAACAATATGGAGGTGATAAAAGGAAGTGAAGAAGACTATGCCCATATTACGCAAACCGGGTTCTTCTTTAACGTAAAGGGCAGCAAAAAAGAAACAGTGGTTTACTGCGGCGATCGCTGGGCCAACTTTGCTGGAAATGGATTGGGTTATAACCAATGGACGCCCCTTTCTTTTGATGGTCAAACGCCTTATTTCAACTCACTTCATTCATGGAATTTGAATGCAAGAACGGGTGAATGGAATGTGGCAAAAGATAACAACTGGGTAAATAATGGAAGCTTTGAAGCTGACCGCAAAAAGATACCAAGTACCGTAAAACCAGTGCAGCTACAACTCACCGGCTGGACCAGCCAGGTGCTGGAAGGAAATGAGATAAGCCTTGACAGTGCGCTTTCTCCAACCCTGAACTACATGAATACACAGGAGGATAGAAAAGTTGTTGTAGGTGAAAAAACCCTTGCAATCAGTGACCGCATTAACTTTAAAAGGAAGGTATTCCAGGTGATTGAATCTTCACCTTATGCGAAACTGGAAAGTGGTAAATATACCTTAACCGCCAGGGTAAAGAACAGCATCAACTTTACTGACCTCCACATGTATGCGCTTTCCAATGGTAAGATGCATCGCTATAATATTAATACTGAAAATGCAGGCTGGAATACCATCACCATCAAGAATGTAAACATCAGGAATGGTAAAGTGGAAATAGGTTTTATGGCCAATGGTGCAGCCAATGCCTTTTGTTATGTAGACGATGTATCGCTGGTAAGGCAGAAGTAAATAATTTATGGCTAGCTAAGCAATGAAGGTTTTGCGAGAATATAAAAATGTTCCCGTGTGTTGACCTCACATATATCTTATTCAAGCCACTGCAATATTTGGAAGGAAGACTTTAACTAAAACTGCAGCTGCTATGGAAAACTACCTTTTCAACCGAGCGTGGCAACGATGCTGCTAGTAGATTCTCTGCTGGTAACATAATGCATTACTTGAACAAAAAGGTGTTATAAAAAAGCCTTCACTATTAAAAGTGAAGGCTTGATAATATTGGGAATAGAAACCTATTTACCTATTCTTGGCGTCTCCAATTTTGATTTTCCAATAACGGAAGTGATGCTTGAAATAACGCCTGCTATGTCAGATAGATCAGCAGGAACGATCATGCTGTTATTCACTTTTGCAAGCTTGCCAAACTCTGTAAGATACTGCTCGGCAATGCGCAGGTTTACAGCATTCATTCCACCTTCTGCATTTATAGATTGTGCAATTTCGCGGATACCTTTAGCGGTAGCCACGGCCACCAATTCTATCTCGGAAGCAGTACCGGCAGCTTCATTCATACGGCGCTGCTTTTCACCTTCGGAGCGTGCAATGGCTTCTTGTTTATCACCTTCCGCGCGGTTGATCTTTGCTTGTTTATCACCTTCGGACTCTGCAATCAATGCACGCTTCTCACGTTCTGCACGCATCTGCTTTTCCATGGCGTCTTTTATACTCTGGGGCGGCGAAATGTTCTTCACTTCATAACGTGAAACTTTAATACCCCACGGTCCGCTTGCTTTATCCACTGCCTCTACTATACTGGCATTTACTGTTTCGCGTTCTTCAAAAGTTTTGTCCAGTTCCATTTTGCCAATGATGCTACGCATGGTTGTCTGCGATATCTGCACTACGGCAAACTTGTAGTTGTCGATACCGTACGATGCTTTTTGCGGATCTACCACCTGCAGGTAAAGAATACCATCAACCTCTACGGCTATATTGTCTTTGGTGATACATGTTTGCGAAGCCACATCTATAGCTTGCTCTTTTTGATTTTGGCGATAAGCGATCTTGTCGATAAAAGGAATAAGAATATGGAAGCCAGCTTCTAATGTGCGGCTGTATTTTCCAAGTCGCTCTACTATATACACCGACCGCTGCGGCACCACTTTGAAAGTGGATAGAAATGCAACCAAAAGAAAGAGAATAAAAACAATAAGAATTATAGTGCCTGCTGTCATAGTGCTTGTTTAGTTGATTTTACAATTAATAATATGCTTTCGTTGCCAGTTATAACTACTGTTTCGCCTTTGGCAATGGTATCGTGTGATCTTGCATCCCATACAGTTCCTCTAAATGCTACTTTACCATCGCTGCCAGGACCAATATTGGTTTCTGCTTTGCCCGTCTTACCTATGAATTCGTCTTCTAACTCGCTGGTATGTTTGCGTGTAAAAACCATTTGCTTTACCCACTTGCGAAAAAGTAGCGTGGTAATAACTGAGCTGATTAAAAAGATGAGCAATTGCGTATTGATAGAAACATCTACAAAAAGTAAGATGATGGCAACAACCCAGGCTCCAACGCCAAAAAAGAAAAGGATGAAACCGGGGATAGCAAATTCTAACAGGAAAAAGAGGAAGCCCAACACAAACCAAATGACTTGTGGGTTTTTAAAACTTTCCATGATGTTTCTTAAGCGTTTTGGTGGTAGGCATCAAATGTAGTCTTATTTGGCCGTGGTTGGTGTAGTTAGGCTACATGCCAGAGGTTTTAACACATGCAGGAATTTGATATAAAATAATTGAGCTCCTCCCTGTGCTACACTGCGTTTTATTTTATTGACGATACCTTGTTTTTGAACGTGCACTTTGTTGGGTGCATTAAGAATGTATTACAGGGAAGTAGTTACTTCAATTCTTTGCTCTTCTTTAATTACGGTAAAATGAACAATCTGATGTTTTAGGAGGAAGAAAAAAGGCAGCAGAGAATGAGTACATCTCATTCTCTGCTGCCTTATCAAAATCTCGTTGCGCGAAGTGTTAGTTCGAGAGAACTCCGGATTTATAGAAATACTTACATCTTAAACAAAACATAACCTTATGCTCCCTTTGCTTATTCTTCTTTGGTTTTTGATGTTAACAGACAGATCAACACTGCAAATGAGTAACAAGGTTTTTTAAATTTTGCTGTGGCTCAGAAGGCTTAAAAAAGAACTGTAAGTAAATCGGTTAACTGATAGTGTCAATGTTGTTTCCAAGATTGCGGTAATTGATCTTTTCCTGTGGATTGGTGCCATTCAAGAATTCTTCCACATTGGTATAACCATCGCCGTCAGTGTCCATAGCACCGTCGTTCGGGTTCTTAGGGTCGAGCTTGTGTTTGATCTCCCATGCATCAGGCATACCATCGCCGTCGCTGTCCACAGGTACTTGTGCAGGATTGAACGTAAGGTTAGGATACCCCCCCACTTCAGCAATATCTTTAATGATACCGGTTTGTGTCATTGTCTTTCCTGTGCGGACCATTTCTGTAACACGAGCATCAACAGCATCACGTTTAGGCAAGGTAGCGCCTGCTTTGGCCAATACTGACTCGAAAGCAACTTCAGCTTTATGGTGAGGAGCTACCGGCCAGCCTACAAATGGTGTGTTCACCCGTGCAAGGTTTTCAGGACCGCGCATACCCGCCCAGTTATTGTTGTTAAGTGTTTGGTTGTCGTGCATGATATTTCCGGCAACATACCATTTACCCGGACGATTGGCGGCTTTAAGATACCAATCTCCTTCTCTCCATGCACTACCTGGAGAGTACATACTACGTTCTTCAATACGTGCAAATACGGCGCGCATGTTCTCATTGGTAGCAGGTCCTGGTTTGTAATAGTTGTTGATCACATTGATCATTGAAGTTTCGTCGCCGCCATCCATGGTACGATGACGCCAGTTGAAAATAACATTGTACCGGAAGTCAAATGGACCAGACATACCAATCGAAGGATTACGGGCAGTGTTGCTGGCAAATAGGTTGTGATGAAAGGTAGATGGATTCCCTCCCCATGTACCGCCAAAAGCATGACCCCTTGCATCGAGCGCCTCGCTCGAAATTGTCCATTGTACGGTGATATGTTCTGCAGCATCTTTTATCTGCGTCGTCTTATCTAAAGATGGCCGCATGTGGCGGTAAAGCGAAATGTTCTCATCCATTCCCCAGCTGGTAGAACAATGGTCGATGATGATGTGGTGGTCAGGATTACCACCTATGTTATCATCACCTTGACCGCCCGTAGGAACACCACGACGAACACGCAGGTGGCGGATGATCACATTGTGTGTATTGATGTTGAGTGTACCGGCAATACAGATACCATCGCCGGGAGCAGATTGACCTGCAATGGTGATGTCAGGATGATTGATATTAAGATCCTTATTCACCTTTATTGTTCCTGCCACACGAAACACGATGATACGTGGGCCTTCTGTTTCAAGTGCGGCACGCAGGCTACCGGCACCATCATCATTCAGGTTGGTAACGGCAATCACTTTACCTCCCCGTCCGCCTGTGGTAAACATACCAGCTCCCCATGCGCCTGGAAAAGCAGGAATAGCTCCTTCTGGTAATCGTACTGGATGTGGAGGTATTTGTCCGACTTCAGGTTGCCCGGCAGCACCATTTGTGTTTTGTGCATCTGCAACCTGGTTGGTTCCTAAGAATGCGAATAAAAGCAAGCTAGTGGCAACATTTTGAAAAGATCTTTTCATATTTCGTTAGTATTTCTGCCCAGTATCATTATATAGGGCTGGTAATGGAGATAGTCGGCTACAAAAAAGCCTGAGCAGTTGTTTTCGCATTGGCAAGTGTGACAACCGTCATCAGTAACAGACAATTACATGCCGAAAGTAGCGAGAGAAGTGCCCCAGAACAATGTCATCTTTTACTATGTCAATGGACCATTCTACTACTAATAGCCGGTGTTGGTGTTCTTTCTCATTATAAAGCATGCTAATTGGATAACGATAATAGAAATGGTATGATTGTAAAATACTCACAATTTGGTGCTGTCACCTAAGCTTGTTATTCTGCCCTGTAAGACCTGCTATGGGCAGCAAATACTCGCATATCCAAGGTTGTTGTTATGAACTCCTGCATATGCAAAATTTTAAGCTTTTACCTCCGTTTCACATCGCTACAATCACCTACTTTAGCGCCCATCCTTTCTTATTCAACTAAAAATTTTTATGAAAAACATTTTTCTTTTTTGCTTCCTCTTAGTGGGAAGTGTAGCCATGGCACAGGATAGTAAGTGCAACCTTTGGCTTGGTGAAGTATCAGAATCTACCAGCAGCATAAAACAGCTTGCTGAAAAACACCTGCAGTTACAGACAAAGCTTGTCCCTTCAGAAACTGCTAACATCCAGGAAATGCGTGATGATAATGAGCTGGGGCAGATAAAAGTTTGGCTAAAGCCTAAGAAAATGCTGGTGAACGGTGCAATGGCTACGGTGTATACCATTAGTTCATTCAAAGTTGTTTCCCTGTCAGATAATATTGATGCGCTTTACGCCGAACTGGTTGACAAAGTAAAATCATGTACTTCCGAAACATCAGCTACGAATACAGTGTTTGGCAATAACAAGATGTACATAGAAAGAAATGGTGGTGGCTTTGGCAAAAAGAACCTGCCTATGGCTACGCTTACTGTTACTGTGAAATAAAAACTTCGTTACACTTTGCTGTAAAGGCAATAAGAGCTGCAGTTGATGCTTCATCAACTGCAGCTTTTTTAATGGACGCGGGTAAAAGGAGATTAGTCATAACCCAACATCTGCCAGCATATGTCTTTCCTAATCCAGCACTACGCCTGGCATTTTAAGCACCATCTTCTTTGCACGGTTGTGATGATTAGCACCAATTAAAACCACTATCCTTTTGCCGGGATTTTCTTTAATGAGTTTTTCAATATTGGCCGTGATCTTTATGTCCCTGTCCTTATTGAACTGGTGGTAAAACGCATACGGTGAGCTTGCTAACACCCGTTGCAGCTTTTGATCAAGACTATCCGTTAGTTCGTCGTACCTCCCGTCCACCAGCTCTTCTGCACTTGATGTTTTTAGCAGTTCTACATGTTGAGAAATGATAGCAGGGATACCTTCTTTAGTTCTTAACTGCTGGATGAATGAGTCTGCATTCATTTTCCGTTCTTCCAGTTTGTACCTTCCTAGTTCAAGGCTTGTGTCTTTGAACACATCTGCATGCAGCAGCTTCCCTCGCATCTCGGGGCCATAGTCATCAATCCCTGCTTTCCTGGTACCAGGAAACAAGTCTCTCACCATTATTATTTCAGGTGGGTAAAACTTCTTCAGGTAGTTGGTGTCTTTATCCATATCCTCCGGGCGTATTTCCAGCGCTATGATACCAGGATTATAATTGGCAATAAGCGTTTGCAAGTGTTCGTAGGAATATCTTGGGTTGGATTGGTGAAACCTATGTATTGTAGGCAGTAGGTAAACATGTGTTTCCTGGGCTGCCGCAACATTGGGTGTTAAAGGTCCGATCAACAATAACCATAGTGAAAGAAAAACTGCTCTCATTATACACATTGATTTTACATGGGGTTGCAATGTAAAACATTGCTTTGCACAATATGCTAACTATAAGCAGTTGTTTTGGGTGTAATTGCTTCTCTAAACAGGGAACATTTTCCTATAACCGCCTGTGGCACATCTTTTTTGATTCGTACTTGTTACCTGTCTGTTACTGCTATACATCGCTTAAGTCAATAAAGTACATTACAATCAACCAAACGAGCTATATGAGAACATTAGTCACTTCGCTACGTGTGCAAGTTGTCTGCCTTTCACTGTTTTTCTTTTCCATTCTTTCTGGCTGTGCAGTCAAAAAAACAAGTTTCCCGACTGGAATTTATCCTAAAGAAATGACCAAAGTGCCTGAGCCAAATGCAGCGGCAGCATGGGTGCCGGCAGGTTACAAAGTAGAGGTTTTCATGAAAGACCTGATCTGGCCATCCAGTATCGAATTTGATGAAAATGAAAATGTATACGTAGCTGAAGCGGGCTATGTATATGGAGATCCTTTTGCGCCAGCGCAAGTACTACGCATCAATCCTAATGGCCAGATCACGCGCTTTGCTGAAGGTTTTAATGGACCCATCACTGATCTGCTGTGGCATAAGGGGCGGCTATATGTTTCGCATAAGGGAAAGATATCAGCAGTAGGTAATGATGGTGCTGTTGTAGACCTGGTAACAGGACTGCCAAGCCATGGTGATCATTTTAATAATGAAATGAGTGTGGGACCTGACGGCAAGATATACTTCGGACAAGGCACGGCAACTAACTCAGGTGTTGTTGGTCTTGACAATGCATATCCTTATGTATGGTTGCTTCTACACCCGGATGTGCATGATGTACCGGCGCGTGATATGAGGTTGAGCAGGGAAAGCTTTCTAACGCCTCAGCCAAATAATGTTTTGGCGCGGCAAGGGCGGCTAATAAGTTTCGGCAGAGATGTTTCGTACGCTGTCAGCAGTGTCTTCAACCGAAGTAAAAATACTTCGATGCTGGTACGTACACGGGCATATCAACCTTTTGGAGAAAAGAGCCGTGATGTGAAGGGACAGGTAAAAGCCAGCGGCACCATCCTGAGAATGAACCCGGATGGATCTGGGCTGGAGGTGTATGCATGGGGGCTGCGTAATCCTTATGGTGTGCAGTGGGGACCTGATGGGCAACTATACGTAACAGATAATGCATACGATGAAAGAGGAAGCCGCCCGATAGCAAATGCTAAGGATAATATTTTCCAGGTAAAGCAAGGTGGTTTCTATGGCTTTCCTGACTTCTCCAGCGGAATACCCGTTACAGCACCACAATTCAGATCTGCACGTGGACCTAAAATAAAATTCCTGATGGCTGATCATCCACCTGTAGAACAGCCGTGGCTTATTCGTCCTGAGAATGCAGCGGCCACGCAATTTGATTTCAGCACTAACTCTTCATTCGGATTTAAAGGACATATGTTCCTAGCAGAATTCGGATCAGGAACACCCCTAACGGGTGAAGATAAAAACCTGAATGGCTATACCGTTTCGCGCATTGATCCTGCAACCAAAGAAACCTTTCCCTTCCTAAGCAATAAGATAAAAGGTCCGACAGGAAAAGAATACGTATCCACAGAAGGACCAAGACATCCTGTTGAGGCAAAGTTCTCAACTGATGGAACAGCATTATATGTAGTGGATATAGGTGTTATTGGATTTGCCCTGGCTGGTGCTGGCCCGTTTCCTGTGCCTTCGCCGGGTACAGGTGTTATATGGCGCATTACAAAAGAAGGAAGTACAAGTTCTCGGCCGCCTGCCAATCTTTCTCCGCTGCCTCCACAATACAAGAAATAGCTATGCGACTATTCAATATTGTCTTTTTAATACTGTTTGTATTGTCGGCTGCCTTACAGTACAACGATCCTGATCCTTTTTTGTGGATGCCGCTTTACTTGTATGGAGCGTTTCTTTGCTTTAGGGCACTGCAGAACAGGTACAACAGAACACTCTTTATTATTGGCCTGGCAGTTTACATTCCGTTTGCCATCTATTTATTTTTTGAAAAAGACGGCGTACTCAGCTGGATGAATGATCATGCTGCTGAAAACATAGTTCAATCTATGAAAGCAACAAAACCATGGATTGAAGAAACGAGAGAATTCTTTGGTCTCCTGCTGCTGATTATTGCGTTAACAGCAAATATGATTTGGCTTTCACGGAAAAGTCAAAAGCTCCATTTAGCTATTGGTACAGAATAGGCAAGGTATCGGTTATAACTCCTGCTCTACTCATTTAAATTTTGTTTTTACTCCTGGCTTTAAGTGTACAGCTTCTTTCTTAAAACAAAACAAAGATGGAAACTGCCGTGCACTTTAGGTTCATGTATTGTTTTTTCTTTTTTCCAAATGCAACTGATGTTTTTACGCATTTCATGTAATAAAGAACGTGGTTTTACGTTGAGGTTCTGTAGAAAGTACACCGTGCTTTTTCAAGAGAAGAATTGAACATTTTGAACAGGTAAACGTATTTCTTCGAATTCAGGAATTGTAGCAGTTTGCCTCCTTCAAAAGGTATACTTCTTGGTCTAGCATCGTGAACAAAGTCTTCAAAAAAACAAACAACCATTTTATGAAAAAAACATCTATTCTCTTTTTCTTACTATTGATCAGCATTATCCATTTCGGGCAGGAAAAACGGATGACTTCACTACTTCCTGATGCTTCAAAGCAAGCCACTAAAAACGGGGTTGCTTCCTCTAAGTCTGCTTTGCAGCGGGTAACGTGCGGTACAGACACTTTGCTTTACCCATATTATAAAGAGCTTTCATTTTCAGCAACAAATGACAGCTTTTTTTTAGATGCAATGGTAGGCAATGTACGCACAGCTTCGCAAGCTTATATTACTTCCGAAAATGTCAATATCGTAGGTGTACAATTTTGGGCAGCCACGTACACTAATGGTGTGGCCAACAAAAGTATTCCTGTAGTTGTATCAGTTTGGTCAGTGGATGCGCAATATCGTCCTACTACAGAAATTGCATCTACCACTGTGAACATTAGCTCCAATTATGAGTTTTATAAAGCAATTTTTCCTTCACCGGTTCAAGTGTCGAATAATTATGCTGTATCTGTACGGGCATCTAACAATTCTGACACGTTAGCTGTGGTAACGAACAATGCAGGTGCTGGCTGGCAAATGACCGATTATGGTGAAGGCCTTGCCTGGAGAAGGTTTGGCAGCGGTACCTGGAACTCCTCTGAGGCATTTTTTGGACAAGATCTTGAGTACATGATCTTTCCAATAGTGAACTATAGCGTGTCTACCACCTTTACTGCGCCAACAACAGGCAATGTGGATAATACGATACAGTTCAATAACACATCATCCAATTTGTTTAGCAACAGGATGTATAATCTACACGTGTTCAACGACTATTTTGACATTACACCTGCAGACTCAACCTTTAGGTGGAACTATGGAGATAACTCGGCATTGTCGTATACTCGCAACGGCTCTCACAGCTACACCTCACCTGGAACATATACGGTGAACCTGGCGGGTCAGATAGCTGGTTATTATACTACATGCAATAGCGACTCTTCCAGTACGATAGCTATTCAAAACTCCCTGCCTGTAAAACTTACAAGTTTTGATGTTATAAAAGCAAATGGTGCCGCACGGGTAGTATGGACTACTGCAAGTGAAGTGGGTTTCTCACATTTTGAAATTGAAAGGTCACTGGACGGAAGAAACTTTGCAGTAATTGGTAATGTGCAGGCGAGAGGTTCAAGCAGTAACGGCAGTGGTTATGAGTTTGGAGACAACAACATCAAGGCCAGCACGCTGTTTTATAGGCTAAAGATGATAGACAAAGACGTAACATTTAGCTATAGCGACATTGTTGTAGTAAGATTTTCCGGCAAGGGTGGTTTGAACATCGAAACTTCGTTTGTAAGAGGTGATAACCTAAATGTAGTATATCACAATCCTGTTGCAGGTAAAGTGACCTTGGAAGTATTTGATATGAGTGGTAAGAGGCTTTCTACTAATACGCAACAAGCAGCTGTTGGAACCAACAACTTTATGGTGCCTACCACCAAACTAAACACAGGTGTACTTGTCGTAATGATCAGTAATGGTACTGAGCGAGTACAAACACGGGTAGTGAAATAGAATTATTATTTAGACTTTGTTCAATAAAAATAAAAGAGGCTGCTATAGCCTCTTTTATTTTTTTATAGCTGACACACTTCTAGTGTATCCATTTTTCCCTGTTAGTTCTTATTTATTGACACCCTGGTTGAACTATCAGAGGTTGAATAAGTGATCGTATTTCCATCCTCTACAAACTTTTTCAACTTATTGTGCAATGCCGCGCTTTGTTTAACGCCGTTCACTTCAAGCGAAGAATTGCTGAGTGTAAAGCGAAGATTGTTTTTGTCCGTGATCACCTTTTCTTTTACAAGTTCATCTACAATATCTTCAATCATTTTCCTGCTTTCTTCACCTCTTATTCTTGCTTCCTCTCCCCTTTTCCTGGCTTCTTCACCTCTAGCTCTTGCTTCTTCTCTTTTCCTAGCCTCTTCACCTCGCTTCATCGCTTCCTCGCCTCTTTTACGTGCTTCCTCTCCGCGTATTCTTGCTTCTTCGCCCAACTTTCGTGCTTCTTCACCTCTTACCCTGGCCTCTTCACCACGCTTCCTTGCTTCCTCACCTCGTGCTCTTGCTTCTTCACCTCTTAGCCAGGCCTCTTCGCCTCTTTTGCGGGCTTCTTCACCTTTTTGTATAGCGTCTTCTATTTCCTGTATTACATCTTTATAAGCACCCATCTCAGCGTCAGCAATACGCACTCCATTTACATGCAAGTCAGTTATCTTATTTCCAACTTTCTTTGCTTTATACGTCTTCTCACCATTTTCATCTTTTATCAATATCTCTATGGCTTCACCATTGCTGGAATTTCCATCAGTAGACACTTTAGTAGATACATGCTCATAAGTAGTCTTCCTGGTTTTACGGGTTGTATCCTGGTACACAACTTCAGCACCTGCTATAACCGGCACCTCTCCCTGCTGAGCTACCACAGCCGCTGGCAAAACAATTTGCTGTTCATCCTCCTCATCAACTTGCATTGGCTGCGCTGGTGAATGTAAAATAGCAGGTGCTGTTAGCTCCCTGGTTTCTTTGGCGTTAACCATACCAAATGCGGTAAATACTACGAGGCCGGAAACGAGAATTAATTTTTCCATGATATTCAGTTTTTTGTTTTCATAATTCAGCATTCGCTTTACACGATTAAGCAAAGAATTTTGCTTGCCGGCCAATGCCATTGCATAACCATTTTTATTGATTGCAGGGTCATTGAAATTTACAAGAGCCTGCAGGTAGGTGGTTTTATTAGTGGTACTGGCTACAACAATATCATCACAACATGCTTCTCTTTCTTCCCTGATAAGTGCTGACATCCACCTGGTAGCTGGATTGAAAAAGAAAATCGTTTCAGCACAAGTTTGCAGGAGGTTTACCAGGTAATCTTTCCTGCGTATATGTGCCAGCTCGTGCAACAGGATGGTTTCTACCTGCTCCACCGGCAGGTTGTTCAGCATACCAACCGGCACCAATATAATAGGCTTAAGATACCCCACTACTAAGGGCATGCTTACCAAATGTGACTGCATGAACTGTACGCTTTGCCTGATGCCTAGTTTGCTGCAGAGTAATTGCAGTCTCTCTTTCCACGCATCGCCTGGTGCAGCCAATCCTTTCCTCCGCATCCGTTGTATATAGTAGAAGCCGCTAAAAATTTTAAGGCATTGAAAAACAAAAACCATGAACCAGGTCAAAACAACAAGCGGCGCATTCTGATCGAACCAGGAACTGATACTATCTGTAAAGCTTCCATAGTATAGATGAACATTGTATTTTGATGCTGAAATATTTTCTTTTGATCCTTCTAATTGCACAATTGCTTGTGGCGTACCAGCAGCAATTTCATTGTATGAATTGTATTTTATAAAAAATGTAATAAAAGCAGTTGCCATGAATAATATGAACACTGCCGAAAGCAAGTTGTATCGCAAAGCAGCTGTAGAACGTTTGGTGCAGAGAATGATTATCCCTGTAATGATAGCAGCTGCAAGACCCTGCCATAATGAATGAATGAGCGTCCAGGCTAATGCACGAGTAAATTCATTTGCTAACCATTCGTTGATCCATGTTACCTGCATAGGATTTTATTTATTTTTCTTTTCTGCCTCTTTAAGTAGCTCTCTTATCGCATCCAGTTCTTCCTTCGATGTTTTTTTATTACCCAGTAATTGCTGCATAAGCTTAGTCGCCGATCCATTGTACATTGATGAAATAAACCGATCCAATAAAAATCCTTTGGTCTTATTCTCTTCTATAGCCGCGCTGTACACATGTTTCATCTGGGAATCGTCCCTTTGGAGCAAACCTTTATCAAACATTATTTGCATCAGCTTAAGTGTAGATGTGTATTGAACTTCTCTTAACTGTTCGTTCAATGCATCGTTCACAAAACGCACGGTTGAGGGCCCATGCAGCCAAAGCACCTGTAGTATCTCAAGTTCAGATTTTGTTGGTTCGACGTGTGTGTGTTTATCACCCTTTTTCTTCATGTATTAAAGGTAGGAAAGTTTTCGTACGAACAAGTTCTTACTGCTGATTATTCCTTAAAATTTGATGAGTGGTAGTTGTGCTGGATAAAAGTGTTTTGGTCCAGCCTGTAAAGCTGCAGCATGCATTCATGGTGCATTTTCCCATCGATCACTCACGCTCCAAATACCATTACTGTATCTTAGGCGCCTTAGCATTGTTTTTTTACCAATTGCAGTTGCCGGTATTACAACAAATTTTACTTATAGAAGGAAAGCATGAGCATTAACATTGACAATCTTTTATTAACGGGTTCTATCCTATTGTTACTAAGTATTCTGACCGGTACTACCAGCAGCAGGTTCGGCATTCCTACGCTAATATTTTTCTTGTTTGTTGGCATATTAGCAGGATCCGAAGGCTTGGGAGGTATTCATTTTGAAGATCCCAAAATTGCACAGTTCGTAGGTATCTCTGCCTTAAACTTCATTCTCTTTTCTGGTGGGCTTGATACTAATTTCAAAAGCATCAGGCCCATACTTCGAAGTGGCATCCTTCTATCTACTTTAGGTGTATGCATTACTGCAGTCTCACTAGGCCTTTTTGTACATCTTGTACTTGACTTCACCATTGCCGAAGGTTTGCTGCTTGGAGCCATTGTTTCTTCCACTGATGCCGCGGCTGTGTTTTCAATATTAAGAAGTAAAGGCGTTGCACTTAAGGGATTCAACAGACCATTGCTTGAATTGGAAAGCGGCAGTAACGACCCTATGGCTTATTTCCTCACTATTTCTCTTACCACTTTTGTTGCCCATCCTGAAATGGGCTTTTGGAATTTGGTACCGCTGTTTTTCAAGGGAATTATCATTGGTACTTTACTGGGGTATGTAATGGGAAAATTGATGAAGCTGATGATCAACACCATCGTTTTAAATAGTGAAGGCCTTTACCCGGTCCTTGTGCTTGCGCTAGCAATATTCACGTATTCCGGTACCGAATTTTTAGGTGGAAACGGTTTCCTTGCTGTATATCTTGCTGCTGTTATACTAGGTAATAGCAACATCATACATAAGCGCACGCTGATAAAGTTTTTCGATGGACAGGCTTGGCTCATGCAGATCATACTTTTTCTTACGCTGGGGTTGCTGGTATTTCCTTCGCAGATATTGCCAGTAGCAGGCATTGGGTTGATTGTCGCACTTTTCCTTATCCTGGTAGCAAGGCCTTTAGGTGTTTTCATAAGCCTGGCATTCTCCGGTTTTAACAGGCGTTCTAAACTATTTATATCATGGGTGGGACTGCGTGGTGCTGTGCCTATTGTTTTTGCCACTTATCCAATGATAGCCGGAATTGAAAAATCTCAAATGATCTTCAACATTGTCTTCTTTATTGCAGTAACGTCTATTCTCATCCAGGGAACCACCATTACCTATATGGCAAAGCTGCTGCACCTTATAGCTCCTGCCAAAGCAAAGCGTAGAATAGGAACAGACTTTGAATTTTCAGAAAAAGTAAAATCCCGGATGGAGCAGGTGACGCTACCAGCTGACTCAGGTGTGGCTTTGCAAAAAATTGTACAAATAGATTTTCCTAAAACAGCCAACATCATGGCAATAAAAAGAAACAATGTTTTCATCACACCTGTTGGCTCTACGGTGCTTCAGCCGGGTGATACTTTGTACATACTAGCCGAAGATGATGATGCTTTGAAAGCTGCTTATAGCACACTAAAAATGCCAATGCCTCAATGAGGTAATGACAGCTTGATTGAATTTACTGCATCTAAATCTTGAATCCTGCTAATAATTTTCAAAGCCAGCAACAGTAAACCACTGGATGTTGTTCAAATAAAAAAAAGCTGCCTTTAGGCAGCTTTTAGTTACTTGAGGAATGAACTAGTTATTTGGCCTTGGTGGCATATTCTTTCCAAGGTCTTCGTAAAAAGTTTTTACAGCTTTAATTTGATCTGCAGTTAAAGGAATTTCACTGTATCTCTTATCCCTGGCTGCTTTGAATTCTTCCATCTTTTTAGCACGATCAGCTTCACTGAGTTCACGGAAGCCACGCATTGACTGGCGCATTTCAAAATTGATTTCAATCACCTTATCAGCCTGCGCTTCGGTTAATCCGGTTTTTTCCACCATCATTGGCTTAATTCGCTCTTTAGCCTGCTGTAGCATAGCCTGGTCGTTACCACCTTGCGCATACATGGTAGTTGAAATTATTGCACTGAAAATTAGAGTCAGAAACAAAAACTTTTTCATAATTGTTGATTTTTATGATGAAGCTTAAAGTTATTCTAATTGCAATCTTCAATGATGATAACTGGACAGACGGGCGTTTGAGCAATACAGTCTTGTCACATTTTTACATAAAGAAACACTGCTACCATCAAAGCTTTTTAACTTCATTGATGTTGTCCCGTGGAAAATAAGCACCCTGAATAATAAGGATGCTTAAGACCAAACTCTTGCAAAAAGTTTTTTCATATCATACCTGCTGACTTGCGGTATACACATTACCAAACCTGTCGGTTGCTCTCACTGTTATTTCCTTCGCATTGGCCGATGGTTTAGCATAAAACATGTGATCGTTTAGTGTAGGCTCTACGAACTTGTGCTTTTTAGGAAGTGTTGGGCCGGCATATAGTTCCACTGCCTGCGGATCGTAAGAAGTGCGTTGTTCCATGGCGCCCTTGGCAACACCATCTTCCAACCATTCTACTTTCCATTGGCTATCCCAGTTCCATACATTCGCTACTACTTCATCAGGGTAATCTTTTGATGCACCCCTTGCATGAACGGTTAACTGGTGCTCCTTTGGCTTGCCCGTTGATTTGTAATACCATTTCAGATCACTGCCATCTACTTCGTATACACCATAACCATTTGGTGTACCATCACCACATATAGGTCCTGTCCACCATGCACCGCAAACAGTACCATGGTTGTGTTCCATCATATTGCCGTCCTCCCACTTCTCGTTAAAGTGAGTATGACCTGACATAAAATGCACCTTGTAAGGCGACAATATCTTATATAGTTGTTTACGATTAGAAACCGAACCACCCAGTTCTTCATCTTTTTTCAAGCGACGTGCGTGACCGGTGGTAGTTGGGATATGCAGGCTTACCACTACGGTGCTCCCTGGCTTTACCAATGCAAGGTCTTGCTGCAACCATTGCAACTGGTTCTCGGTTATATACCCGATGTATTTCTTTGCTGTACCAATGAAGAATACATCGTCCAATACTACATAATGGATATCGCCCCTGTTGTACGAGTAGTAGGTAGGACCAAATTGCTGCTTAAATGTCTGGGCAGAAAAATCATCGGTACGAGAATCAAGATCCATATCATGGTTACCGATCACGTTGAAGAAAGTAACACCTGTCATGTCAATTGCCTCTTTGTAATCTTCAAACAGTTCAAACTTATCCCATACCAGGTCGCCACAACCGATGCCATGAAACAAGGAACCTGCAGGATATGATTGCACCAAAGCTTTCAGGTCAGGTGCGCTTTGGGTTTTTAGCAGCTCTGCATCTTTCTTAGAGATCATCTGCGTATCGGCCCAAACAACGAAGTTGTGCTTCTTATCATCCGTGGTCAATTTCTCTAAATTGAAATCCGCTTTAAATGTTCCCTTAGCAGTGATAGGCTGGTAATATTTAGCAATATTCTTTTCGTTGGTGAATGCATAACCAGAAGGTATGCTGATGTATACAAACTCAGCGGTGTTGTTGCTCTGCAATTCGTAGTTGCCCTTTTTATCAGTAGTGGTTACGTTGATGCCATCAGTAACAGCAACGCCAGCTATTGCAATTCCATTGCTGTGCACCCTGCCGCGTAATGTTAGCGCTCCTACATCTTTCTTTGCAACGGTTGTATCTGCAGCATGTGTTACTGCTGCCGGCACTGCCAGCACTGCGCCTGCTAAACTAAAATTCTTTAAAAAGTTTCTCCTGTTGATCATTGTGTTTGTGTTCGTTCGATTAGCTTAAAGTCAATGGATAAGTGGATTAAGATGTTTATCTAACAGTATTACTACTGAAGAAGAACAGTTGATCCTTCGCCTTCTATCTCAGCCAGTGTAGATGTTTTTTCCAGCAGTACGTTTGTCTGCGTTCTTGCCTGCATCCACCTGCCGAGTGTTACATTGTATGCACCACCCATCTTGTAGAAGTAGCCCATGTCGGCTGTTGTATACACCATGTTCAGTGTGTTTGAACCTTGCCTGTAGAAAGGCTGGTCTTGCAGCGTGATAGGGTTTTTAATATCATAGAAATCCGTATTGGCAATGCGGTAGCCACGCTCAGGAGGACCTGGTGTATAGAGACTTCCGCCTGTTGCTACAAACAATACATCTATTGGTGTAGTAGAAGCATTAACGGTTGTTCCTTCAAACACTGCTAGGCCAGATGCATTGCCACTGTTGGCAAACAAACCAGAAGTAGCATTACCAAAACCATCGCCACCTGTATTTACATAATTGAATGAACGTATCCAGTTGGCATTGGCAATGCTGGTAGAGTTTGCACCATTGATCATTTTAGCGGCGCCACCTACATAAAAGAATGTTCCTTTAGCGGCAGTACCTGATGTAAGGTTGAATTTGAAAGTACGTGCACCACCGGTACCCCAACCATTGACAGGAAAGCCTGTTGGTACAGAAGCGTTGGCATTGTTGGTAACAACAACAGAGAAAGGTGTAGCCGAAAAATCAATTTCGCGTGTAGCCATAAATTGCGCATACTCGTAATTGCCATCACCACCTTTTACATCACTTATAAAACCTGTGATGATAATTGGCGACACATTTACTGTAGAGCTGAGCAGTACGATGTCGTCAGCTGTACGTACCCTGAACTGTGGCTTTAGTTGTTTATCTGCACCCATTACACTGAAAACAATTCCATAGTAATTGGCCAGAAAGAACGGTTTGTTGTTGGCGAAGGTGGCTGTAGCTTCTGTATGAAAGGGAAGATCGCCAAAGCCATCGTTCAATAATTTATTGCCTGCCAGTACTTCGTTAGGACC
Organism: Aridibaculum aurantiacum; assembly: GCF_017355875.1. NCBI lineage: Bacteria > Pseudomonadati > Bacteroidota > Chitinophagia > Chitinophagales > Chitinophagaceae > Aridibaculum > Aridibaculum aurantiacum. Next base: position 2,307,991 of record NZ_JAFEWC010000001.1, on the reverse strand, counting down.
AGGCACAGGATTAAATCCTCCTTTTACAATCACAGATAATACGCTTTCGTATTTGTCCGGATTGGCCAGTATATGATGCGCAGGTACACGGTTTACCGGTATCTCATTACCAGATGAAACCTTATTTACAGCAGCTGCATTTAGTCCTGTGATCTGCAGGATATCGTTTACTCTTTTTAGGGTACCGCCTTCTATGTTCACAATAACAGAATCACCGGGCACATAATCCGCTGCCCTGGCACCCAGTGCTATGGATATACCTCTTAACTCATTTAGACGACGCCTGTCTTGTATCACTAATAAACCTTCAGGCAAATTCTTACCTGAATGATCCGACACCACCACACCCGTGATACTGGAAGAGCCATATAATCTTTCTTTTGTAAGAGCAATGTCTTCTCCATGGTACAGGTCGCGTACATCATAGATGGCGATGAAAGGACCGATCCTTCCACCCGGGTAATTGCCATATTTGTCCTTCTTGCATCCGGCGATGAAAGACAAACACAGCAGTATTATGAAGTAGGTTTCTAATTTTTTCATTGTAATGTTTTTATTGACGAACCGCTTTACAGCGTGGATAGGATTAAGGTTTTTGCCACCAAACTTGTGTAGAGATAAGATCAGGTCCCTGCGCTTCTATTGCCTTTTTATAATTGGTAGGATTGGTAGATTGAACATATACAGGATAGGTCATACGGGCAGGCATCACACCATTGTTGCGCAAGCCTGGTCCTTTAGGTAAATTCGGATGGCCTGTTCTCCTGTACTCAAACCATTGCTGCATATCATTAATAAAGAGCGCGTAATATTTCTGCAAGTGAATGCGCTCCATCTTTTCTTCCAATGTTGCTGAAGGAATCCACTGTATATCAGCATTGGCAAGATGTGTAGCTATAGGCACATTCCATGTAGGAAGCCAAAGTGTAATGCTACTTAAAGCACCTTCGTTATAATAGGTTTCTGCTGATCCGCTGATCCAGCCTTTCAATGCTGCCTCTGCAAGAATGAATTTCACTTCAGCATTGTTCATCATCATACCAGTCAGTGGTTCTGTTTGCAGCGATGAAGCAGAAGTATTAGAATAGAAGTATGATCTTTTAGCAACACTGCTTCCCGGGGCATATCCACTAGGCACACCTACATAAGCTCCGCTTGATGGAGCAATAGCCCAGCGGTTGATACCATTAGCGCCATAGGTTGGAATGTCTATACGCGGATCGTTCCAGTTCACCAGGTTATCGATGAAAAAACTGGCTATACCCGGCGCCCTGAAATCCTGCTCTCTTACACCAGCTACATATGGTGAGATATAAGGTGCTACACCAGTCCATTTTAGAATAGCCGATTCATCATTGTTAGCAATGATTGGGTAGTTGCCAGGATTGATCTCTACGATGTCTTTGATTTTTGCTATAGCGCTGTCTGCCACGTCTGCTTTACCTGATACACGAAGCAGTAACCGCAGGTAAAGGGAATTGCCAAACTTTCTCCACCTCAGTACGTTGTTGTTGAAGACAGGATCAGGACCGGCAAAAGCAGTATTGGTGCTAAGCAGTGTATTCGCTTCTTCCAGCTTCTTAAATATGTCGAGGTAGATATCTTTTTGCCTGTCGAACTTAGGTTCAAAAATGAGCTTGTCTTTTCCAAGATTACTTTCAAAATATGGTATGTCGCCATAAGTATCAGTAAGTATAGAATAGATCCACGATTGGCAGATGAGCGATATGCCCATGTACGACCTGTTGTAGTTTACGCCACTATCGCTGGTAAGCTTGTAGATGTCTTTGAAATCGGTAAGCTGCGAATACAATCCATTGTACAGGTAGTCGCTCCAGTTAGACCTGAAGTCAAATCTTGATACCTGCCCTTCCGCATCGCTGATGTTTACAGTCACCTGCATCAACTCGTTGTTGAAGTTGCGGTTCCTGATCATGTTGTAAGTAAGGGTGCGGATAAGCGCAGGAGCAAACAACTGTGATGGCGCTGCTACTGGAATATTATTTGGATCAGTATTGATCTGCTCGAAGTTCTTGGTGCATGAGCTAAGCAATGTGCTGCAAAGCATAACCACCGAACTGATGATGAGTATTGTCTTCTTCATGATGTTTAGTATTATAGTCCGATAACCAGGTTACACCCGATTGTACGTGTAGAAGGGAATTGTGCTGTTTCAAATCCGCGAACGATATCGCTACCGCTGAGGGTTCCAAATTCAGGATCGAACATTGGCCATGGAGACCAGATGAACAGGTCGCGACCATAGATACCAAAGGTGGCACGTTGCAATCCCAGCTTCTTTGTTAGTCGCGGGTTCAATGTATAATCCAGCCTTGCTTCCCTGAATTTTATAAAGTCGGTGCTGAACGTGCTTCCTTCTGCATTATCAATACCAAAGTGCGAACGGTAGTATTCATCTATATCGGTAGCTATTACAGTGTTAGGAACGTATTTACCATCCGTACCCATTACTACTCCATTACCAATAATGCCGTTATACCTGCCGGGTAATGTATTGGTTGTTTTTCCTTGCTCAGAAAGTTTGTAGTGCATGAGCGAGTGTGCCACAGCACCATATTGTGCATCGAATAACAGGTTGAGACGAAACTGCTTGTAGGTAAACTGGTTGGTGAATCCGATCTTTCCTTTAGGAATGGTATTACCCAGGTAAACTACATCTTGTGTAAGTTGTGCAAAGCCGGTAGTGCCATCATAGACTACTTGGCCGTCAGGAGCACGCAGGTAACCTCTTCCGTACAAGTCGCCCATGCTGCCACCAACCTGCGCTACCAGCTGACCTCCACCTACAGGACCTGTTTGCAATACCACTGAACTATCAGCCAATTCTTTTATCCTGTTCCTGTTTGCTGAGAATACAACGCTACTTGTCCACTTGAAGTTCTTGGTAGAAACAGGTGTGCCATTCAGTGCTACTTCTATACCCTTGTTGCCAACTTTACCAGCGTTGATCAATACTCGTGTATAACCAGATGCACGATCAAGTACGCGTTGTAAATGTTGATCAATGGTATTACCAACATACACCGCTACATCTACTCCTAAACGGCTCTTAAACATCTTCACATTTGCACCCGCTTCATAGGTGATCGTTCTTAGTGGAAGCAGGTTAGGATTGGTTAACAGTGAAGGATTTTGTAACCCACCAGGAAATGTTTCAACCCTGGAATAGTTATAAGAAGTGAGATAAGGAATAGTAGAACCACTACCTACACCAGAAGCAGATAAACGAAGCTTCGCAAAGTTGATGTCTTGTGGAAGCCTTACCGCATCAGATAAGATGAAACTCATACTTGCTGATGGAAAAAAGAAACCTGTATTCTCCGTACGCTCAGGCGTTGCCAGTACACTGTTCCAGTCTTTACGTGCAGTAAGATCCAGGTAAAGTAAATTCTTGTACGTGGTCGTCATTACGCCATACAAACTATTAATGGCCATCCTGCTGCTATAAGGCAATGTGATCACACTTCCCAACGAGTTAGCCATTGAATACAATCCAGGTATGGTAAGCGAGTCAGCGCGAAGTTCATCCCTGTTGTAACGGTTTCTTACCTGGCTACCACCTGCTGTAATGGTAACACCAAGATCCTTATTAATCTTCTTTGAATACCTTAATAAGAAGTCTGTGCTTACTTCCTGTGCGAAGATGTTCTGCGTACGGTAGCTTCCTTTCTGGTAGCGGGAACCTGCATCGTAAGGACGCTTCTGCGCTCTCTGCTCGTATGTCATATCCATAGAGCTACGTACCTGCAGGCTCAGGTCTTTATTGAAGTTGTAAGTTGCCTGTACATTACCAGTGATACCATTCCTGTTACTGCTATTGATGAACTCGTAAGCAATAGCATATGGGTTTTCAGGAAAGCTACTGAATGGATATCTTATTCTTCTTCCCTCCTGTCCCAGCTGCCAGTAGTTCTTTAGCCAATTTACATCTGCATTGGGCATCCAGAAGATATACCAGTACATGATAGATTGGTTACCATAACCTGCACCTGGTAAGTTATCACTCCACTTGTTGGTGTAGTTAACCTTAGCTGAAACCTGCAAAAGATCATTGATCTTCGAATTAACTGACAGGGCAACAGTGTTACGCTTATAGCCGGTGTTTGGTGTGATCCATGTATTGTTTACATTAGTCACCGATAAACGTGCAGTAGTTCTGTCTGTACCACCATCTACACTTACTGTATTGGTAAATGTTTTACCTGTTTCAAAATAATCACGTGTTGTATTCTTGTAAGGTACCCATGGTGTACCCTCTTTGCCTTGCGCCTGTGTTACAGGATCGTATTGATAGAACATTTGCCCGTTGAACCTTGGTCCATAAGCAGAGCTTGTACCGCTGGTGCTTGGGCCATCAGCACTGGCACCATAAGAGTAATGTGCCGCACCACCCAGTCCTTGTCCATACTCGTACTGCAGGTCGGGCCAGCGGTTTATTTGTTCTACAGAAAAATTAGAGTTCACTGTTACACCCCAGCCTTTTCTCTTAGCACTACCAGATTTAGTGGTTATGATGATGGCACCATTCGCTGCATCTTGTCCGTACAATGCCGCAGCGCCTGGACCTTTCAAAACAGTAACCGATTCTATATCATCAGCATTAATATCATTCAGGCTGCTACCATAATCAGCAGGCATGTTATCGCTACCAGTACCATACACAGACTCGCCTTGTATAGCGGTACGACGGGCACTACTACGTTTCATCACCACGCCATCCAATACTATCAATGCTTCATTATCACCGGTAAGATTATTCTCTCCACGCAGTATGATCTTATTAGAACCTGTAGGTCCACTGTTAGAACGAATAAGGTTCAATCCTGCTACCTTACCTGATAAGGCATCTGTCCAGTTGGCAGCAGGTGCAGATGTAAGTTGTTCATTGGTAATAACGGTAGTTGCATTACCTAAACCTCTTTCTTCACGCGTTATTCCCAAGGCAGTTACTACTACCTCTTGCAGTGCAGCACCTGATCTTTTAAGAGTTACACGCAGGTTGCTGTTTGCTGTAGGATTTACCTGGTGAAACTGGTAGCCAACATAGGAGAATGAGATCTTGCCAGATGGAGATGCTTGAACCGTAAACTTTCCATTATCATCTGTAAGGCCTAAAATTCTTTTTCCTTGCGTGATGGAAACATCCCTTAATGGTGTTTTTAAAGAGTCGGTAACTCTACCAGAAATGGTAATGGTTGCTGCGCCTTGCTTTGCTTGCGCATTCAATTGGTGAAACAAGAGCAATAGCATTACTGCCATGATTGCCTGTCGGGCAAATGGTAAAATTTTTTGCATAGTAAGTACTGTTTTTAAGCTATTCCAGTGATGATTGGAGAAGGATAAGTAGTGAGCAAATGGTTTTGGTTCGTGCAGCAAAATTGCCCAAGGTGTATTAAGGAAAAGTTAATGGGCAATGAAGGAATTGTAAACGTTTGTTAAGCGGGTATAGAGAGAAGTTAGACGAAAGAAGGAATTAGTAGTTGGTGATGTGTGAGCGTATAGACTATATAAAAAAGGTAATGGTATGGATGTCGCCTTATCTGTAAGTAGAAGAACGAAGATGAGTGAAGTGTATAACAACGCTGGTATAAATAAATGCATAGCAGCATTACTACTTACTGCTTTACAGCAAGTGCAGATATGTAGCACTCGATTATTTAGAAAAGAGAATTTTTACTTCTTTAACTCTGGTGTAGAATTATCGACGGGGATATCAACCATGTTGTTGAAACGAAATTTAGTGATCTCGGTGATAGTACCACAACACTTCGTTGTCCTTGTATTGTACGATATATGTAAAGTATCAATGTCGCCATTACTTAGTCGCATATAAGCAACATCTGTTGGTGGAAAGAAGTGAACATACAAAACACTGTCATACCCTGTACCTGCATACCTTATAGGCTGGTAGTCCAAAAAAGTGGTATCAGTACCTTTTAGCGAATAGAACCTGATTTGATCTTTATCGTAAACCCGGTTGGAGCCGAACACCAGGTCATTTCCAGTACTTGCACTGGTTATCCTGAACTGCCCGAAAAAATTATCAGAAATGCAGTCAAGATTTTTACAAGGGTCGCAGGAGGAAAAGAAGGTGGCAAGGATAACGCTAATAGTGAGCAGCAGTCGCATCAAAAGGTTTTTTTCAAGACACCTTAAGTTGTTTGAGTGCTGCTTCGATTAGCTGATGAACGGTGCAATAAATGATCACTTACAAGGAATTGAATTGCTGCTATTTCAATTTTTATATCGGCTGATTTAAAAAAAATAAATAAGACCGGCTATAATTTAATGTTACAGCCGGGCTTCTATTTTCTAATACGTTGTTTGAATTTGTTAGTTACAATAAGAACACTATGATGATTTACTAGAAAATTTCCTCCAACCTTTCCTGGCCGGAAACATCTATTGTATACCAGCGGCAGTTGCGCATCACACGTGCAACTCCATCTTTAAAATTATCAGCATAATTGTAGATGAAGTCTATAACTATTTTACCTTCCTCGTCTATAAATCCCCATTTGGCTTCTTCATTGGTTACGGGTGCAAGACCATTTACAAACTTGCCTATGTAATTGAAATAGGTGTCTACTACTACATCCCCGTTTGTGTTCACTACTCCATATTTATCTCCTATCATTACTTTAGCCAGACCTCCTTCAAAAGCAAATACTTTGTCATATTTTGGTTTTACTACCACCCTTCCATTCTTGTTCACAAAACCCCATTTGTCCCGTAGTCTTACAGCAGCCAGGTTTTCGCTAAAAGGCTGAGCATCCTGGAAACGCATTCTTATCACTACGTCGCCTTCCTGGTTTATGAAGCCAGCTTTGTTGTTTTTTTCTACCCTCGCCAGTCCCTCGTTATATCCTTGTACATGGTCATAAAGGTTTGGGGTTTGGCCATAGGAAGTGGTTACGGCTAGTACCGCTGCCACCAATAAATACTTTTTCATATTGCGAATTTTTTATCGTTAGAATTCTGGTGCAAGCTATGTACACATATGCTGCTGTAAAATGACAATCGACACTGCCGCCACTGATTATTGGCAGTTTTAATATTTGAATAATATTCAACAAAAGCTACAGTGGCTGGCTATTTATTGCGAATTCATCATTAAAGCATCCACTTGTTTTGATAGAACACCGCAATAATGACATTTTATAAATGAAGCATACAATGCCTGACACACGAAAGGATCCGCTTGTTTCAATGCTGACAGAACAACAATCTGAAACAGAATACTAACTGCAAGGCCGATCATTTTTGTTATGAAGCAAGTGATAGGTTGACTGCAATCATAAGAAGTCGTAAGTGATGACTTGGTGTGTGATATGGTCGTATAAACATCATCTAAACTCAAACTGATTCAAGTGTTCCTGTATGGCTATTCCTGATACTTCTCCAGGGCGTGCATGGCGCGTTAGGATTAAGAAATAAAATATCTGAAAGATTTTTTGGTAGATATATCTCAGAATGTACTTTTGCGCCGGAGAGATGGCAGAGCGGTCGATTGCGGCGGTCTTGAAAACCGTTGACTGTTAAAGGTCCGGGGGTTCGAATCCCTCTCTCTCCGCCAGATAGTATATCAAATGGTACTAAATCCCGTCAAACTCAATGTTTACGGGGTTTTTTGTTTTTAGCCCCTCACCAAATCATTCAATTTTTCGCATAAAAAATGGTCTAAATCGAGACCTCGTGTTATTCACTTTTTCAGGTCTCGGTAACTAACTTAATCCACTGTTTTTCAATTAATTGTGGATAATTGCACCTTGCTTTTTTGCCCTTTTTTTCTTAAATTTAAAGAACAAAATCACCAGCAAATGAGCACTCCAATGCACCTCTCATTTCAGCTTAAAAAGTCTAAAGCTGATGAAACTGGCAAAGCTCCCATCTACGCCAGAATTACAATCAATGAAATTCGCACAGAGTTTTCCATCAAACGCAGCGTTGACCCTGAAAAGTGGGTATCAAATGCAGGTGTTGTAAAAGGCACTACCGAAGAAAGCAAAAGCATCAATGCTTACTTGGCTGCTGTTCGTTTGAAACTCAATGAGCACTACCGGCTGCTGATGGAAGCCAACAAACCAATCACCGCCGAAACGGTGAAAAATGCTTACCTCGGCATTACCGAAAAAGGCAAAACCATCATTGAAGTTTTCCAGTACCACAACAACCAGGTAAAAGAACTGCTGAACAAAGATTTCTCTTTCGGCACTTACGAACGGTATTGCACCGCACTAAGCCACACACAGGAGTTCATTCAGTGGAAGTACAATGTTTCGGACCTGGAGATTAAGCAAATCAATTACGAGTTCATTACAGAATTTGAATACTACCTAAAGACTGTCCGGAAGTGCAGCCATAATACCGCCATTAAGTACATTACCAACTTCAAGAAGATTATCCGCATCTGCATTGGTAATGGTTGGTTAGAAAGAGACCCGTTCACCAATTACAAAATCACGTTGCGTGAAGTAGAAAGAGAGTGCCTGTCAGAAGCTGAACTGGATGCAGTTGCAGCAAAGCAGTTTCCGACCCAGCGGCTGGAACAGGTGAGAGATATTTTCCTTTTTTGCTGTTTCACTGGCTTGGCTTATTCCGATGTAAAGAAGCTATCAAAAGACCACATCATCATGGGTATTGATGGCGAGAAGTGGATTAAGATAAACCGAACCAAAACAGACACCCGTTCCAGCATTCCTTTGTTACCTATTCCGGCTGGCATTATTGAGAAGTATGCAAACAATCCAAAGTGCCAGGCAGATAACAGGCTGTTACCTGTACTGACAAATCAGAAGATGAACGGTTACCTGAAGGAGATTGCCGACCTATGCGGCATCACTAAAAACATCACATCACATTTAGCCCGCCACACATTTGCCACCACCGTTACACTAACCAATGGGGTGCCATTAGAAAGTGTCAGCAAGATGCTTGGTCACAAGTCTGTTCGTACCACGCAGCACTATGCAAAAATTGTAGATAGAAAGGTTAGTGATGATATGCAATTATTGAAGGCAAAGTTTGCGAGCAAATCGGAAGGTAAAACACTCAAAAAAGTGTCTTGATATTATAATAGTTTACAATGCTAAAAAACGTTAGCAAAAAGCGGTTTCTGGCAAGTTTTACGTTGAAAACTATGCACATATTGTGCATAAAATCCGTAATTATTTAGCAGCATAAATCGGTAAATTTGGGTAGTATAAATTAATTAAATTAAAGCACGAAAATTTGAATTAAATGAACTTAGAAATTCTGACCCGGGAAGACATGAAAAACTTTAAAACGGAACTGCTGGAAGAGATAAGAAGAATAATCCAACCGGCATCCGACCAGAAAGAGTGGCTAAAGAGTTCTGATGTGATGAAGCTCCTCAATTGCTCTCCAGGCACATTGCAAAACCTGCGCATCAATGGTACACTGCCATTTACAAAAATGGGCGGCACTATCTATTATTCCTACAATGATGTTATGCAGGTGCTGAACGGCAATAAACGCAACGCTGCCTAATTCGCCTGTGCTTAATTATCGAAACCATAACCATTTTCCAAAACCAGCTATATGAAAAGACGAGCAATTATGAATAATCATCATCACCAGATTTATGAAGCAGTACATTCCAGAGAACTTGGATATAGACGAGTTGCTGATAGAAAACCCGCCATCCAATATTCCTAAATTTGACAGAGACAAGTTAGTCCACATCCTTCACCTGGTATCCTATATACCAGCCATCAACAAAGACCTTGAAATTGTTGACGGTTTTGTCCCCATCTATTCCCGCATTCTTAAAAAGCGGGTGCCTGATTATCCCGGCTACTTTAAATACCTTCTACAAAACGGCATTCTGCAAACTGACGGCAGTTATATTCCAGCCGGAGTTAATGAAAAACATATTGGTGGTAAATCGAAAGGGTATCGGTTTACAACAAAATACAGAACCGGTTTACAGGCGGTGACTATAACAAACAGGACGCTGATAAAACATCAGAGAGCCGACAGCAAATACACGAAGGAAATGAAGAAAAGTGTTGCACACCTGCTGCGGTGGCTGGATGACGGGCTGCAAATTGATTATGAGCAGGCAATGAAGTTCATCACCGCCGACCGTGACCGTAAGTTGGCAAATCCGGAGCTCCAGGATATTGATTTAAAAACCGGCAAAGCCAAAGACCCGGTTACACAGTATATGGCTGCCCAGTTGAGCATAAACAATATTGCCGACGGCGAGCTGCCAGCTAAACTGGATAATAATGTTTACCGTTTACATACACCGCTAACCAATATGCGTTCGGAGCTTAGGCACTTTCTTAATTATAATGGTTTGCCGCTTTGCTCTATTGATGTCAAAAATTGCCAGCCATATCTAAGTACTGTTTTACTATTAACAGGCTTTTGGTTATGTAACAACAGTGAAACAATCAATATCAAATCCATTAAGAACACATCAATCATCAAGAACCTACAACCACAGGATTATATTTCTTACATTATGTGTCTAAAATCAGATGTAATCCAAGCTGGTATTGACTTTGAGCGATATACAGATATTGCAACACAAGGCATGTTTTATGAAGAACTTGAGAAGATGATGAGCAGTGAGTTGGGTATTGACTATGCAACCCGTAAAGCTGTAAAGACTGCAATGTTTATGGTGCTCTATAGTGACAACAGATTTATAGCAAAACCAGAAGCTGCACCCAAGAAATTCTTTAAAGATATATTCCCGGCTGTCTATCACCTTTTCTCTTTAATTAAGAAGGGAGATAAGACTAAGCTGCCCAGGCTATTGCAGCAGATAGAAAGCCACCTGATGCTGAAGGTTATTACCCGCCGTATTGCAGCAGAGCGTCCCGACGTGCCTCTGTTTACTATTCACGATAGTATAGCTACTACAGTAGGCAATGAGAAGTATGTACAGAAGGTAATGGCAGAAGAACTATATAAAGCCATAGGTCATAAGCCAAAGTTTTCAGTAGAGTATTGGAAGCCGGAGAATGTACGCTTCAATGATAAGAAGCTGTTTGTAGGAGAAGAACTGCTGGCTGCGTAATTAAGCCCCTTCCAAGCCCCACACAAGCCCTTACGTGGATTGCATAACCAGCTACCATGAAATATGCCCATTTTTCCCAATACGCCTTCTAAATCGTATTTTGCCGCAATACAACCCACAGGACAGCCAGATAATGAAACTCAAACAACTGACCGTAAAACAATCCCTGAATAAAGCCTACAGGCTCATTAAGCCTGAACGGGCAGATATTGAGAAGTTCAAAGCGAACTTCAAGACCCTTTTAGGGCATATCAACCCTGCCGAGAGTGAAGAGAATATGAAGGGGCATGTGATGGATTTCCTGAAAAACACCTGGTACAGCCCCAGCTACCATATAGCCACTAAAGGTCGTACTGACTTTGTTATTCATACGGGCAAAGATGCTACGCATCCTGCCGGTGTATTGTTCGAGACCAAAAAGCCTTCCAATCATGAAATGGTGACCACCACTGACCTGAACCGCAAGGCAATGCATGAAATCATTCTGTACTACCTGCGTGAACGTATTGAGCACCACAACAACGATATAAAGTACCTGGTCATTACCAACATTTACGAGTGGTTTGTTTTTGATGCCCCGGAGTTTGAGCGGTTGTTTTTCAAGAACAGCAGTTTGGTGAAGGAATATAAGGCATGGATGGCAAAGCAAAAGGTGAGCACCAATAACGACCTATTCTACAATGAGATTGCAAAGCCATTCCTTGCCGGTTTAGCCGACGAGATAGAATATACTTACTTCGACATAAGGGAGTACGAGAAGCCGCTAAAAGACAGCGATAAGAACAACGACAACAAGCTCATTCCTTTATTCAAAGTGTTGTCACCCACACACCTGCTAAAGCTGTCATTTGCCAACGACAGCAACACCTTAGACAAAGGTTTTTACAACGAGCTTTTGTACATCATTGGTCTGGAAGAAGTAAAGGAAGGAAACAAGAAGCTCATTCGCCGCAGGCAGGAAGGCAAACGCCTTGATGGCTCATTGCTGGAAAACACCATTGTACAACTGGAAACAGAAAACTGCCTGCACAAGGTATCAGACCGGCAGTCGTATGGAGAGACCACAGAAGACCAGCTTTTCAGTGTAGCCCTCGAGTTGTGTATTACATGGGTGAACCGTGTGCTGTTCCTGAAGTTATTGGAAGCGCAGTTACTCAAATACCACAAAGGCAACGAAAATTACCGTTTCCTGAACTACAAGACCTTACCACAGTACGATGAATTGTACAAACTCTTCTTCCAGGTACTGGCACGTAAGCAACAGGAACGTATAGAACGTGTAAGAGCCAAATACAAGCACATTCCTTACCTGAATAGTTCTTTGTTTGATATAACGCCACTGGAAGACCAGACCATCCGCATTAACATGCTGGATGATGCAGCAGAAATGCCATTACTGGCTAACACAGTGCTGAAGGATGATAAAAACAAGCCGGTAACACAAAAGCTCAACACACTACAATACCTGTTTGATTTCCTGAATGCCTACGACTTTGCCAGCGAAGGCAGCGAAGAGATACAGGAAGAGCGGAAGACACTTATCAATGCATCGGTGCTGGGGCTCATCTTTGAAAAGATAAACGGCTACAAAGACGGCTCCATCTTTACACCTGGCTTCATCACCATGTATATGTGCCGGCAGGCTATCAGGCAGGCAGTGGTAAATAAGTTTAAGGAAAAGTACAACTGGAAGGCAGACAGCTTTGAAGACCTGCACAACTATATTTCAGACGACCGTTCCGCCAAAGCCATCAAAGAATACAATGCACTGATTAATTCGCTCACCATTTGCGACCCGGCAGTTGGTTCCGGTCACTTTTTGGTTTCTGCATTGAATGAACTCATAGCCATTAAAAGTGAGTTAGGCATTTTGGCTGATGCGGCTGGCAAACGATTAACCGACCACATTGCAACGGTAGAAAATGATGAACTGCTTGTAACAGATAAGGAGCGCAACTTCTTTACGTACTATGTGCAGGATGCAGGTGATAATATAACCATACCCAATGCTGAAATACAAAGGGTGCAGGAAACGCTTTTTCACGAAAAGCAAAGCCTGATAGAAAACAGCTTATTTGGTGTGGACATCAACCCAAAATCCGTACAGATATGCCGTTTACGCTTATGGATAGAACTGCTGAAGAATGCCTACTACATTGCCGATGGCAGCAACAGCAATGGTGAGTTGCAAACCCTGCCAAACATTGATATAAACATTAAGACAGGTAATTCTTTAGTTAGCAGGTTTGGGCTGGATGAAGACCTGAAAGCCGCCACACCTTACTTTGAAAAGAAGATACTGGAATACAAAAAGTGGGTATCTGATTATAAGCATGAAGCTGACAAGGATAAGAAGCGTGGCATACAGCAGTTGATGACCGATTTGAAGAAAGGATTTCTTTCTAAAATCACCGACCAGAACCCGGTAAAGAAAAAGCTGAATAAAATAACCAATGAGTTTCTGAACAAGTATGTTAACAACAAGTTGTTTGAGCAAAACCTAACCGCAGCACAAAAGAAAGACAAGCAAAGACTGGAAGCTGATATAGAAAAGCTGAATAAGGATTTGGAAGCCTATGTGAAAAGCCCCATTTACAACAATGCATTTGAATGGCGGTTTGAATTTCCTGAAGTGCTGAATGATGAAGGTGATTTCATTGGATTTGATGTGATTATTGGCAATCCACCTTATGGAACAAGTTTAAACACCTTTGAAAAAAAGTACATTACTGAACACTATAAGTCATACCAATACAAGTTTGACGCTTACTTATACTTTGTTGAACTTTCAATCAACATTTGTAAGGAGAATGGCGTTATTGAATTGATAACACCAATACTATGGCTAACACTTGAAAATTGTGTCAAAATCAGAAAAATAGTAGCAAATGATTATGACTTAGCAAGAGTTATGATACACGGCGAAAATGTATTTGACGAAGCTGTTGTAAATACATGTTCATTCCAGGTAAGAAAAAGGAAGAAACATCATCTTATTCAAATTATTAACGGTCAAATGGATTTCGTCGTTAGTAAAGATGAGTGGATACCAGCTAAGACGTATGTCATTGAATATCGCTCAAGTACAGCTACCAATAACCTAATAAAAAAGATTAAGAAAGTTTCTGAACCCTTGTCAAAGTTTGGCGATGTTATTCAAGGAATTACTCCATACGACAGCTATCGTGGGCAAAGTCAAGAAATAATAAAATCAAGAGCATATCATTTTGACTTTAAAAAAGATGAAAGCTGCGGAAAGTGGTTAGAAGGAAAAAACTTAAATCGGTACTCTGTTACATGGAATGACAAATGGTTAAGTTATGGTGATTGGTTAGCTGCTCCTAGGTTGCCTAAGTTCTTTGAAGGAAACAGAATTTTATTTCGGGAAGTCCCAGGGAAGAACAGGGCTATCCAAGCAAGCATTGTTGATGAAGTTTATTACTATGGTCATAGTATATCGCCATTCAAACCCCATTTTGATGATATGCAGCAATTAAGAATACTGCTTGGTATTGTAAATTCCAAACTTATTTCGTGGTATGCTGTCAACTCTTTCTCAAATTTTGGTAAAGAAATATTTCCGAAACTCAATCCAAATGATATTAAGGAAATGCCTATTGCAAAGAAATTTACAACCTGTTCAGAAATTGCGCAGCTGGTGGAAGAAATCTTGTTGTTAAAAAGTAGTAATCCAAAAGCAGATACTACGGATTTGGAAATACAAATTGACCAACTCGTTTATCAACTCTACAACCTTACCCCTGAAGAAATAGCCATCGTAGAAGGCGCAACAAAAAAGGAAGCACCAAAAGCAGTAACCGAAGCAATTGATTGAGCCACTTCCATATCGTAGAGTAATTTCAATACAAAGGAAATTAGACACTATAGGTAGTGAGCCTTTGCACCTGATTTGTGATGATTACGAGAGTTATTATGTGAAGAACGACCGGCAGAACAGCCCTGCCATTTCTATAATCAATGAAGTGCTTTGTCATTACTTTTTGCGATTATGGAACATCAATACCCCTGATATATGCCTGATAAACCTGGAAGAAGAAACGATAAGGCAGGACTACGGAGCACGGCACAAACCAGCTTTTTACAGCCGCCCTGCTTTTGGCTCAAAGGAACAAGAAGGAGCTTTTGACTTTACAGAGTTTCTACAGGTAAAAGGCAAGGTGGATTTTCGGAATTACTACAGACCTGAAATGTTTGCACACATTGGTCTATTTGATTTATGGGTAGAAAACGAAGACAGACCGCCAGACCTGAAGAACCTGATGCTGTATGAAGAAGATGAACGATACCATTTCCTTGCCATTGACCATGCAATGGCTTTTCGCACAGGCGCATACAATACTTTGGCTGATAGAACGTTTTGGGCTACAGAAGACCAGTATATGCTTCAGTCATTGTTTTTCAAGCAGTTACGACGCTTTTTGAAATTAGACAAGGAGTGGTGCAGAAAGGAACAGGAAAACTTCTACCTTTGCATTGAAAAATGTCAGCGCCACTTTAGCGACATTGTACAGCTAATACCCCCGGAATGGGGTTTTTTTGACGAAACAATAACGGTATTATACAACTACTTATTTGACGAAAAAAGGAACGAAACCGTCTATAATGAGTATGTAAGAATGTGGAAATAATGGAAACCTTTTATACCATAATCAAAATAGCACCAAACTCCATTGCAGGCGATAGCTTGTCAATAGGGTTGTTATTGCGTGATGGTAACCGTTTTTGGCTGCATTTTTCAAACGAGAAGAAATCAGTTGCTAAGCAGCTTTTAGGGAGTAAAAATGACATTGTTGACTTTACAGTAAAGCAAATTCAGCAAAAAGTTAACGAAGCAAATGAAGCCCTTAGAAGCGAACAAAACAGCTTGTTTGGCATTACACAATTGCTCACTTCAGATAGGTTCAACCATTTAAGCACCTATTCAAATGGCATTGTAAGATTTACAGAACCAGCCTTTTTAAATGATACAATAACAGAAGAGAAGTTTGTAAAGCTGTTTCAGTTGTTGATTGATAAAACATTCCAGAAAGAAAAGCCTGAAGTTGACACAAAGGAAACAAAGTTCAAGGCTACTGTTGAAAAGAAATTGATTAAGAGAGTTCAGAATAAAGTGCATACAAATCTGGAATTAACACCTGAAAAACTACCTGGTCTCTATTTCAATTTCAATATAGAATGTTTAGGAAAGAACGGTGCTTTTGTAGGTGCGAAAGTCATACCATTCAACAAAAAGAACGAGACGATTGATAAAGAACTAAGCCATTATTTAGGTCTTATTACTACACTTGGACTAATGTATCAAAACAGAAAAGGAAGTGATAAATTCTATATCATTGGTGACGAACCTTCAGACATTAATTCAAGAGAACATCGTACTTGGGAGAATATCAAAAACAATCCTGCCGTCACACTCCTTTATGCCGAGCAATCTGATGTAGTTGCTGAAGACATAGAAAGGACTAATGCAAGTCAATTTTTAGAAGTATAATTCTTCTATCTTCCCGCATGTATATTTCAAATATTTTGCTTCCAAAAAAGGAAGCAACACCGGCAGCGGTGAGTGCATAATGTAGTCAATATTCTAAAGCAAAAGGAACAACTCATGGACATCAACCACATAAAGAAACTCTTTCCCGGTCTGGAAGATGAACTGTACAACGAAATACAGCAACATACTTCTATCAAAGAAGTGAAGGCAGGTGATACCATGCTGCGTGTAGGGCAAACCATTCGTTCTACCATGCTCATATTGGACGGTATTGTTAAGCTATACCGTGAAGATGAAGAAGGCAAGGAGTTTTTCATTTACCACCTGAATGCAGGGCAGGCTTGCTCGCTGTCAATGGTATGTGCAGCCAAATACGAAAGCAGTGAAGTACTGGCAAAAGCATTAACTGATGCCACTGTATTAAGTATTCCGTTTGAATACATGGACAGGTGGATGAGCAAATACAAAAGCTGGTATCAGTTTGTTATTACCCAATACCGCAGTCGCTTTGAAGAACTGCTCAGAACCATTGATGCCATTGCCTTTACCAACATGGATGAAAGGCTGGAAAACTATCTTCAGAAGCAGTCAGAAACGTTAGGCTCCACACTCAAGATGACCCACCAGGACATTGCCAATGACCTGAACTCTTCCAGGGAAGTCGTCAGCCGCTTACTGAAAAAGATGGAAGCAAAAGGCTGGCTAATCATTCACCGCAACGCTATTGAGTGGATTAAAAAGTAATTGCTCCTGTGTGACTATTATCACTGTACTCCAGAACCTTTGAGTTCAATTTTGCTGCATGTTAATAGAAGTCATTGGTTACATAGCAGCGTTGCTGATAGGAATTTCATTAGGCTTGATAGGTGGTGGCGGTTCTGTACTCACCGTGCCGGTGTTGGTTTATTTGTTCGGCATTCAGCCTGTTTTAGCTACAGCCTATTCTCTGTTCATTGTAGGAAGTGCAAGTTTAGTAGGTGTATTGCCAAAGCACAGGCAAGGGCTGGTCAATATCAAAACAGCAATTGTTTTTGGTATACCATCCATTGTTGCCGTATTTCTTACCCGCAAATTCCTTGTTCCGGCTATACCCGATGTGCTGATAACCATCGATGGTTTTGAGCTTACAAAAAGCATTGCATTGATGGTACTGTTTGCAGTGCTGATGGTGTTTGCATCTATTTCCATGATTAGAAATAAGACCGTCAAACAAGCAGAAGAACCTGCCATCCAACAATTCAACTACCCGTTAATCTTGATTGAAGGCGCAGTTGTCGGCGTGCTTACAGGATTGGTAGGTGCAGGTGGTGGCTTCCTTATCATTCCTGCTTTGGTGTTGTTTAGTAAGCTACCCATGAAGCAGGCAGTGGGCACTTCATTGCTGATTATTGCCGCTAAGTCATTAATTGGATTTACAGGAGATGTAGCCAATTATACTATCAACTGGCAAATGCTTCTCATCATAACTGCCATTTCTATTGTCGGCATCTTCATTGGTGGATGGCTCAATAACAAGATTGCTTCAGATAAGTTGAAGAAAGGCTTTGGCTGGTTCATATTGCTCATGGGCATTTACATCATTATTCGTGAACTAAGTAATGGTTAATCAAACAATGAAGCCACTACTTTTCTTTATACTCCTATTGGTATCTCATGCTGTATTAGCACAAGCTGACAATGAACTTTGGACAAGATTGCAGGTAAATAAAACCATCAGTAAACATCTGCTCTTTGCCTTTGACTACCAGCACCGCCGCAGTAATGGTACAGGAGAAGGTAAGGCATTGTGTAGTGAACAATTGCTTAACAGTTATAGGTTGTGGCTACATTACAAACCTGATAGCAGCACCACTATCATTGTGTCACCTGTTGCATATTTTCAAAATCATAGTTTCTCAATAAATGCAGAAACAGCTACAAAGGTTGATGATGTAAGAAGTATGGCAGGCATTGCTAAGAATTGGAGAATAGGAAATGCTGCTACTACACATCGGGTGCTTTATGAAATTACAGTCACAGGGGCTAACGTATCAGCTCCATCTGTAAGGCATAGATACAGGTTGCAAAACAGTTTTGTACTGCCACTGGTAAAAAAGGGTACAGGTACTGTAACAAGCTACCAGGTCTCAAACGAAGTGCTCTTCCGAACATTAAACGGTTCATCCGGCTTTGACCAAAACCGGCTGTACAATGGCATTCGGCTAAAGAACAAACACCATGAACTGAATGCAGGCTACCAGCTAAGCATTCAAAAAGGTTTACAGGTACGAAATCAATTCTTAATCTATTTAACCATCAATATATAATGCTAACATTCATTAACAAACACCGGTATGTAACTTTTGTCACCATACTGCTCCTTGTTTCTTTTCAATTTTGCTCCATCAATAAAAAAGTAGTTATGAAAGACACATATAAAAACGCAACGATAGTTGACGTAAGAACACCTGAAGAATATGCTGCCGGACATTATCCAAATGCAGTGAATATTCCTTTAGATGAAGTGGCAGCAAGGGTAGAAGAATTTAAGAAAATGCCGAAACCAGTTGTTGCA
Source organism: Aridibaculum aurantiacum (assembly GCF_017355875.1). NCBI lineage: Bacteria > Pseudomonadati > Bacteroidota > Chitinophagia > Chitinophagales > Chitinophagaceae > Aridibaculum > Aridibaculum aurantiacum. Next base: position 2,288,854 of record NZ_JAFEWC010000001.1, on the reverse strand, counting down.
TACTGCCGTAGTGGTAACAGAAGCGGGATGGCTGTTGCCATATTGAAACAACATGGCATTACAGAAGCTGTGAATGCCGGCGGTTTAGATGAAGTAGCCCAAACATTAAAAAAGTAGCAGATGTTAGATTTTATAAAGTCTCTGTTTAAGAGCAAGACAGACATGGCACAACTGGTAAAGAATGGTGCTGTAATAGTAGATGTAAGAACCCCGTCAGAATATAAGGCTGGTCATATATCCGGTTCTAAAAACATTCCGCTTGACAGCATCCGGCAGGAAATCAAACGGCTGCAAAGCCTGAATGCACCTATCATTACAGTTTGCCGCAGCGGCAACAGGAGCGGCATGGCAAAATCAATATTAGCTGCCGCTAACATTGAAGTGTATAATGGTGGTGCATGGAGTAACCTAAAAAAACAAATTAAATAGTTATGAAAGCAATATGGCAACAGTGGAACTTTATGCGGATACTAAGAATGGTCTTAGCTATTGGCATTATAGTGCAAGGCATTTACACAAAAGATACCCTCACGATAGTATTAGGGTTGGCTTTAGGTGGTCTTGCACTGGCAAATGTTGGTTGTTGTGGTACTGCCGGTTGCGCAGTTGACATACGTTCATCCAATACAAAAACAACAATTGAATATGAAGAACTGGATATTAAAAAATAAGCTGTACTGGATAGGTGCCATCGTTGGTGCCGTAGCAGGGTATCTGTATTGGAAATATGTGGGTTGTCTTACCGGTACTTGTTCCATTACATCCAGCCCGGTTAACAGCACCATCTATTTTGCATTGATGGGCGCTTTGCTTTTTGGATTATTTAAAAAAGAACAAAAACAAGACAAAGCAATACAGCCTGATGAAACAATCTAAATACACCATATCACCCGTTTGGGCACATCGATTAGTACGATGGGTATTTGGTGCAATTTTCATAACAGTAGCCATATTGTATGAAGATGCATAGATTGCCTATGCCTTTGGCGGGCTTTTCATAATTACTTCATTCTTCAAACCTGTTGGTTGTGTAGGTGGTAAATGTTCGTTAGATGATAAACGTTAGAACAAATTCAATTTAAATGGATTTGCATCGTGTGACTAATGTCACTGAAGGTGTAGGTACAATACACGAGTTTTGCATCAAAATCAGCAATAAAATATGTTAGAGTTTTTACAGCAGCCCTGGTCGTGGTATGTAGCAGGCGCTATCATTGGCTTAATAGTACCAGCATTATTAATTTTAGGAAACAAGCACTTTGGTATTTCAGCCAATCTGCGTCATGCCTGTGCAGCGTGTTTTCCTGCTAACATCAAGTTCTTCCAGTACGACTGGAAGAAAGAAGTATGGAACCTGTTTTTTGTAGCCGGTATTCTTATTGGTGGCTTTCTGGCTGCACAATACCTATCTAACCCCGCAGGTTTAGAAGTAGCCCCAGCTTTGGTAGAAGAAGTGAAAGGTTATGGTATCAATGATACTACTTCGCTATTGCCATCAGAGTTGTTCAGTTGGGAAAGCCTGTTCACGCTAAGGGGTTTTATCATGCTAATTGGCGGTGGCTTTTTAGTAGGCTTTGGAGCACGGTATGCAGGTGGTTGCACCAGCGGTCATGCCATAATGGGTTTAAGTGACTTACAGGTTCCTTCACTCATAGCAACAATAAGTTTTATGGTAGGTGGCTTCATTATGGCGAACCTGCTGCTTCCTTTCATTCTAAATCTGTAATAAAGAAGTTTTATGTCATTCAATAATAAAGTACAACAACCCCCAAGTACCATCACCGGTAGCGATACTGTAAAAGATTTTTCAGTTACTGATTATGAAGTGCGTTCATTGGATACAATGTGCATCAACGATACCGTACTGAAACATCCGTGGTGGTACAATTTTAAATACCTGGCAGTCGGTCTTGTATTTGGGGTCGTGTTTGTAAAAGCAGAAGTGATTTCGTGGTTCAGGATACAGGAGATGTTCAGGTTGCAGAGCTTTCACATGTATGGTGTTATCGGCACTGCTGTAGTGGTAGGTATGATTTCAGTTTGGCTGATTAAGAAGTTTAAGATAAAAACAATACATGGTGAACCTATAAAGTTTCATCCTAAGAAATTCAACAAAGGGCAGATAATTGGTGGATTGATATTTGGTTTAGGCTGGGCAATGACAGGTGCTTGTCCAGGTCCTTTGTTTGCACAGATAGGTACAGGGTTTTTAGTAGTAAGCGTGGTGTTGTTAAGTGCAGTAGCAGGTACGTGGGTGTATGGTTATTTCAGAGAGAAGCTACCGCATTGATATGGTTGGTTATGTTGTAAGAGCTGCCTTCGGGCAGCTTTTTTTATAACCTTAATATTACTTCTATTCATCAATACGGGTTTATGTGTATAGCTAATTTTCATTTGCTACTTAACCTTAATGTGATAAAAGTCACTGACTACAAAAAGCGTTGTATTTACGTTTGTTGTCATAAATAAAAACTAAATGCAAACCACAGAAAAAAGAGAACTATCAATTAACAAACTACAAATCAAAAAAGGAGCCCTTGTAATAAGAGCAATCAATCACTCTTTAAGGCAAGAGATGCTTACTTTGATGCACCGGAATGGAAACATTAATGTGACGGAATTATATAGACTGCTCAAATTAGAACAATCAGTTGCATCGCAACATTTAGCCATACTTAGAAGAGCCGGATTGGTAACAACTGCAAGAGACGGTAAGACGATATTTTACAGTGTAAACTATAATAAATTGGATGAATTAAATCACATTTTAGATAGGCTTGTGAGTTAGCTTTTATCCGATGACGTGTCTAATGTAATCAAAATAAGTTCCAGTAGTGAGACGATTGTTTGTTATAAGAGCTGCCTTCGAGCAGCTTATTTGTTATGTGATAACAGTCACTGATAACATGAATGAGACAATCGAAATTTGCATTATTAAATCAAAGAACAATGAAAATAAAACAATGGGAAGATAAGAACCTTGCACAGTTCAGTTATGCAGTATTGAGCGATTGCGAAAAGAAGATAATACTGATTGACCCTTCACGCAACCCACAGCCTTACCTGGATTATGCAAAGGAGCACGATGCAACCATAGTTGGCATCATCGAAACACATCCACATGCTGATTTTGTGAGTAGTCATGCAGAGCTAAGGCAGCTTACAGGTGCCACTATTTATACGCATAGCCTTGTTGGCGCTTCCTATGAGCACCAGGATTTTGACGAAGGTGCTACCATTGAATTGGGTAAGATAAAACTCACATCTATACATGCACCCGGTCACTCACCTGATGGTATCAGCATCTTATTAGAGCATGATGGTAAGCAAAAGGCAGTATTCACCGGCGATACACTTTTCATTGGCGATTGCGGCAGACCTGATTTAAGAGAAGGTGCAGGTAACCTACAATCCAAAAGAGAAGACCTTGCAAAGCAGATGTATCATTCATTGAGAGAGAAACTGGCGACCTTGAAAGATGATGTTCTGGTATACCCGGCACATGGAGCAGGCACATTATGTGGTAAGAATTTAAGCAAAGAAAGCAGCAGCACCATTGGTCAGGAAAAGCAAACCAACTGGAGCTTACAGGAAGCTACAGAAGAAGAGTTTGTACAGAACCTGTTAGCCGACCAGCCTTTCATTCCTGCTTATTTCCCATTCAACGTAGAAGTAAACAGGAAAGGTGCAGCTCCTTTGCAGGAAAGCATTTCAAAAATAACAGTCAATGAAAACCCATCAGAAGAGTTACTCAACAATCTTGAAAGTTCATTGTGGATAGTAGATATAAGGAAAGAAGCAGATTTTAAAGAAGGGCATTTGCCACACTCAATAAACCTGATGATTGATGGTAAATTTGAAACGTGGCTCGGTAGCATCATCAACCCTGAAGAAAAGTTTTACCTGGCAGGCGAAAGCAAAGAGCAGTTGCAAAAGGCAATAGAAAGGGCAGCAGCTATAGGGTATGAAGCAGCTGTTGAAGGTGCATTTGTTATCAATGGTGGTCCTGTAAAAGAAGCAGAGATAGATGTGAACATGTTCAGGAATAACCTTGATGCCTACACAGTAGTTGACGTAAGGAACACATCTGAAGTGAAAGAGAAAAAGATATTCAGCAACAGCATATCCATACCGTTGGCAGAGATAAGAGAAAGAGTGAATGAAATACCAACAGATAAGCCGGTGGTGATACACTGTGCAGGTGGTTACAGAAGTGCAGCCGCAAGCTCATTGGTACATTCAAAGCTGGATGGTAAGATTAGTGTGTTTGACTTGAGTGAAGAAGTAAAGAAGTTTTAAAAATCAAGAAAAGAAACTATGATGGATATAAAGAACCATTGGGATAAGGTATATGAAACAAAAGCAGAACATGAAGTAAGCTGGTTTCAGCCATATCCAAAAACATCAATGGATTTTATACAATTATATGACTTGCCGCTATCTGCCAATATCATTGATATTGGCGGTGGCGACAGTCACTTTGTTGATGCATTATTAGACAAGGGTTATCGCAACATTTATGTATTGGATATTTCTGCTGCCGCAATTGAAAAGTCTAAGAAGCGATTAGGTGCAAGAGCTTCACAGGTACACTGGATTGTTTCTGACATCACAGCCTTTGTACCACCGGTACAATTTGATTTGTGGCATGACCGTGCTGCTTTCCATTTTCTGTCCAGCGAAGAAAAGATTTACAAGTATGTATCCATTGCGGAAGATGCAATTAAAAAAGATGGTTACTTAGTTCTTGGCACATTCTCTGAACAGGGTCCGACCAAATGCAGTGGGTTAGACATAAAGCAATACTCCGAAGCATCCATGTCAGCAAGATTTGAAGTGGCATTTGACAGGATTAAATGCATTACTGAAGACCATACTACCCCTTTTAATACTGTTCAGAATTTCTTGTTTTGTAGTTTCAAAAAGAAATAGATAATACCATCGTTATGGTTCTTTTACTTCCGGACCAAATCAATCACAACCGAAGCAGTAACAAAATGGTTAGTGGAAGCAAAACCACCACTTTGCTCAAAGTAGGGTGAGCTGTTATGCATCATTCTCCATTCCATTCTCCATAAAGCATTGCCGCCAATCTTTCTGTCAACATTTATAGAGTAGCCCTGCATTTGAAAAGGCTTTGTATTGACCAACGGCACAATCACACCTGCTTTATCACTGTAGTATTCGGCTCTTGCCGCTACAGCCCAATGGTTGCTTTCATACCGCAGGATAGCAACTGGCGAATACCACTTGTTGAAACTGGAAGAGACACGCTGTTTTTGTTCCAGTCCATAGTCAAAGCCCAATGTCAAGCCCCAGTTTTTATTTAGTTGCCATACGGCATACAGGTTATTGAAATACCGCCATTGCCTTGCAGTATCCGGCTTATCATTGCCGATGAAGGTGCTCCAGTTAAGGCTTAGTTTATCTGTTGGTGAGTAAGTCAACTGTGTACCAAATGTAGGTGTGTTGTTACCCGGTACACGAGTTATTCTTTGCCATCCGTTTAGCAGTAAAGCAGCAGCATACCACTTCTCATTTTTAGTAGTATAAGAAAGCCTTGCACCGGTTTCATAGTATGGAGAGTTTTCAGCCAAAACGCTTCTGGTCAGTGTCCAACAATCTTTGCTGATAGCACTTTCAAAACCGATATGGGAAGGCATGATGCCAATGTCCATCCAAAGGTTTTTATCTGACGATAACTTGACGCCTGCATTCGCTTCAAATACATATTGCAATACCTGTGGTTCAGCTGCCAGGTTATATTGTGCATACGTTCCGGTCATTAGCCCCAGCGCAGCCCTTGTTGTTTTTCCTTTGTAAGTGAGACTTGCTAAAGCAAGATTTACATTCACTTCATTGTGCCGGTTGTGGTTGTACAGGAAAGGAGCTTTCAGGTGTGAAGCAGGTTTAGCGAAGTCATACGAATAATAGGCATCGAGATACACCCTGCTTTCAAGTGTTGACGTTTGCGTAGCAGTATCTTGTGAAGTACCTATCAATGAAAGTAATAAACAACCCAAAGCAGCCAATATCTTAAATGAAGTCTTTTTCATCAATCATCAATTCTTTTAAGCCGCAGATTAGTAACCGGTGCTACTATTAGCGGAAACTTCTCAACCACCACGTTAGCAGGGTCTAAGCCAAACCCCCTTTCTTCCGATAAGGAAATTTCCTTCAGCCAGAAGTGAAACTTCATAATCAGTTTTTCATAAAATGGCAATTCGTTATCCTGGCTTAGGTACTTCTCCATCACCACAAACTGAAAATCACCCACAACATTCGCTTTTTCAAGACTGGTGTACCGGCTGGTAATGTTTACTTCTTTGTTGCGTACCAAATCTTCTACTACCTTACGAAACATATAATCAATTCTCGGCTGCACCCTGAAACCCAGTCGGAACTCCACCCGGATAATGTCATTAGGAATGATATGCGAAACCGTGTACTCCATTGTATAAGGTTCATCCACTGTATCTACATGGATAAACCAGAAAATATCAGCTCGTTTCGGTTTGCGGTTCAGAATGGAGTAAATGATTTTATGTTCTATCTCCTTTGGATTATCAGCACTCGTCAGGTACACAAGATGCGTAGCATATTTCGGAATAGTTTTGTCATTGCTCAACTCTTGTATTTTGGGAATGTAATGTTCCAGCCGTACAAACTCCACATAGCGGTTCTTGATTTTCCGTGCCCGGAACCAATCATACATTACGAAGAACAACAAGCCACCTACAATTAAAGTAACATAACCACCATGCGGAAACTTCTCCAGATTGGCATAGAAGAAGCTCAACTCGATAGTCAGGTAAACAGCCAGATACAGGTAAATCAGGGCAGGCTTCGTCCGTCGCAATACAAGATAGTTGGCAAACAATATGGACGTTGCTATCATCGTAATGGTGATAGCTAACCCATACGCTGCTTCCATGTTCGATGCTTTTTTGAAATAAAGGACAATACCGATGCAACCGAGATAAAGCAGCAGGTTCACTGCCGGTACAAATAGTTGTCCTTTGGCTTCAGTAGGATAATTGATTTTGAGCTTGGGGGCTAAATTCAATCGCATGGCTTCACTCACCAATGTAAACGAACCGGAAATAAGTGCCTGGCTGGCGATGATGGTAGCAGCGGTGGCAATGGTAATTCCAAAATAGATGAACCACTTTGGCATTACACCATAGAAAGGATTGAACCCGCCTTCTATCATTTCCGGGCTTATGAGTTCACCATTATGATGCATCAACAACCATGCACCTTGCCCAAGATAATTAATGATAAGGCAGGTCTTTACCATAACCCACGAGTACCGGATATTCCACTTGCCACAGTGTCCTAAATCAGAATACAAGGCTTCTGCACCAGTAGTACAGAGAAACACACCTGCCAGTATGTAAAAACCATTTGGGTAAGTAATCAACAGCTTAATGCCATAGTACGGATTGAAAGCCCGTAATATGGATAAGTCCTGCACCAGGTGTACAAAGCCAAGTGTGGCAAGCATGGTAAACCACACCGTCATGACAGGTCCGAACGACCGACCAATGAAGGCAGTTCCGAATTGCTGAAAAAAGAAGATGACAGTCAGGATGCCAATCACAATCCAAATCACCGTCCATTGGCTAATATCATGAAGTGCCGGTACTTGCTTCAATCCTTCAATGGCTGATGTAACAGAGATAGGCGGTGTAATCATTCCATCTGCCAACAGCGCAGCACCGCCAATCATTGCCGGTATCACCAGCCACTTTCTCCTTCTTCTTACGAGTGCATACAGGGAGAAAACACCACCTTCACCTTTGTTATCTGCCTGTAGCGTAAGTATTACATACTTAATAGTTGTTTGCAACGTCAGCGTCCAGATAACCAGCGACAGTGCCCCTATTATCAATTCTTCAGTGATAACCTTACCGCTGGTAATAGCATTGAGTACGTACAACGGCGACGTCCCAATGTCACCGAAGATGATACCGAGTGCAATCAAAAGACCTGCACCACTTACCCGGTTATGTGCTGACATTATAATCTGAAATTTGGGTGTCAAAAGTAGAAGCGGGGAAAGGCAATGTGCTCTGTGCAGGCAAAATCCTTATAAAATCTTTATGCGTATTGCAGCCGGACCTTAGCCAGCGGTGAGCACTGTAGACTAATTTTGTCCCATCGTCAAAAGCATGAATAAGTTTTTGTTCAATACACTCGATAAGTCGAAGCAGTACCTGATAAGTATCGCCGTCATTATGGCTGTTGCAGCAGTTTGCTTCGTCTTTTCAGGTTACATGGGCTACAGGGTAGCCGCATTGGTTTTATTAGTAACGGTATCGTTACTGGCTATCACGTTTGACATACTGCCGGTACTCCTTTCAGCAGCGCTTAGTGCTTTTATCTGGAACTTCTTTTTTATACCGCCACGCTTCACCATTCATGTTGATGCCACAGAAGACCTGATACTATTTATCATGTACTTCATCATTGCCATGATTAGTGGTGTGCTTACCTACAAAATCAGGCAAATAGAAAAGGAAGCAAGGCTGAAGGAAGAAAGGGCAAACAGTGTAAAATTGTACAACACCATCCTGAACTCACTATCACACGAACTACGAACACCGATTGCAGCAATCATAGGAGCAACTGATAATTTGCAAACAAATCCATACCTGACCAAAGAAAACCAGGAACAGTTGATTGCTGAAATTTCAAAAGCGTCACTACGGCTAAACCAACAGGTAGAAAACCTGCTGAACATTTCCCGTTTGCAGTCGGGGCACATACAACCAAAATATGATTGGGTGGACATTGGTGAATTAATTTACCATACAGTGAAAGCAGTTGAAGAAAACAATGCAGGCAGAAAGATACACATCAGCATTAAACCAGGCTTACCACTCTGCAGCTTGGATAAAGGCATGTTAGAACAGATTATCTACAACTTGCTGAATAATGCAGCCATACATACACCATCAGATTGCAGGATAGATATAGCTGCCACCTGTCATGCAGATGTATTGGAAATAACCATTGAAGACAGCGGAAAAGGTTTTACCGACATCAATCCTGTTGACGTATTCAATAAATTTTTAAGAACAAACAAGAGTAAAACAGCCGGTTCAGGTTTAGGACTTTCCATAGTCAAAGGATTTACAGAAGCGTTGAACGGAAGTGTGGAACTAAGCAGGTCACAATATGGCGGAGCAAAGTTCATTGTTTCACTACCGGTTAAAACAACACAATTTCAGTCAGTAGAAGCATGAGCAAAGCAGAGATATTGATAATAGATGATGAGCCACAAATACGGAAGCTGCTGGACATAACCTTGCAAAGCAATGGTTATCTACCAAAGGCTGCAACATCTGCAAAAGAAGGCTTGATAATGGCTGAAAACCATCCACCCGAGCTGATATTATTAGACCTGGGCTTACCGGATGATAGTGGTCATAATGTATTGAAGAAACTTAGACAATGGTTCACCAACCCAATCATTATCCTTTCCGTTCAAAAGAGCGAAGAAGACATCATCAAAGCATTGGACAACGGAGCAAACGATTATCTCTCGAAACCTTTTCGTACAGGTGAACTGTTGGCACGTATTCGTTCTGCATTACGTACCATCAACACCGATGAAGGAGACACTGTTTTCAATGCAAAAGGTTTAAAAGTTGATTTAAGTACAAGGTCAGTTTGGAAGAAAGAGCAATTAGTAAAGCTCACAGCAACAGAATACAACCTTTTAGCACTACTTATCCGAAACGAAGGCAAAGTGTTGACACATCAATATTTACTAAGAGCAATTTGGGGTCCTGGCTACATCAGTCAGTCACAATACCTAAGAGTGTTCATAGCACAGATACGAAAGAAAATTGAAGACGACCCAAACCGACCAGAATACCTGTTAACCGAAGCCGGAGTGGGTTACCGTTTTGTAAGTAATGCAATTTGAAAGTACAAGGTAAATATCAAAACACGTACAGCGTAGCCAGGGTAGTGCTTGCCATATTTTCTGTAAATGCCATTATACTTTCTTTCAATGTAGAACGACACCGTTTACGGGTTCAGGCTTTACTTATCGGTATAATATTGTGTATGCTTTTCATGGTATATCTGAAATACCGAATGTGGTACTCAAAAGACCAGTGATGTAGCCAGCTTCTGTACCTTGATTAATCTTTCGTTGTGTCACTCACTTGTACATTCTGTAATTCTATTGAGCAATTTGGCTTCAGCCTACGGTAGCTAAGCCAGCACACGCAAGGCAAAACATTAGCCACCTTCGGCTTCCCACAGCAAGAGCCATTCGTTCCTCATGGCACTTGCTTTTCGCCAACACTTCTATCCATTTAAATCTCCCTCATATCGGTTTGCCAGTTTGGAAAACAGTTTACTTCTACAAACCAGCCCTACTTTTCATGTCAGCAGCAACCCTAACATAATCATCATAGCTGGTAGGTTTGATTAAGTAATCAAGTGCTCCCATTTCTCTGTACTTTTCTATTTCCTTTTCGGACTTGGTAGTAGATAGTACGACCACATGAATATGTTTATACTTTTCCATCCCTTTCAAATCTTTCAGGAACTCTGCCCCGGTCATTCCAGGCAAAAAGTGGTCTGTAATAATAAGTTTAGGCAAACAATCAGGCTCTACCCCTTGCAGGTACATAAAAGCCTTCATGCCCGAAAAAACATAATGAACCCCATCAACACCACATTGTGTAAAGGCTTCTGACAAAATTGCAACATCATCTTCATCATCGTCGATAATCAAAATTGTACAAGGAACCACAGTGGTGATTGGTTGCTCACTGTTGAGCAGATTAACTTCAGCCTTTATGTTGGGAAGTATAGATGAACCTTCATGTTCACTGATTTTCTGACCAATCTTCAAACCAATTGCCTTCATGGGGCAATCAGATGTCCATCCCTCATTTGACCTAATCAGGATAATCTTTTTCGGAAAGTGAAGGGATATTAGAAAGGCATTACTTAGAAGTGTTGCCTTGTAGACGCCGTCTATTTCATGCTTTACTTCATAGGTCGCAGAAGAACCGTCTAACTGCACAGAAACTGTCATTGCCATAAATAGCCTGCTTAAAAAGTGAACCCCAATTTGTACAGGCTGCAATAGGTGTCAGATACGACAGAGTGTAGAAACGTGAATATCGGTGAAGGTACATTTAAAGTACCACCTGGAAAGTTAAACCAGATGCAAACGTTGAGCTTACAAGCAAATTGATTAAAGAAAAGAAGAAGAATAGCCCTTGAACAAAGCATATAGCTGCGCTTGCTCACAACGCCAATGCTTCGCAGCCAAATGCTTTTACCCACCAGTTAGACCCACTGCACAAGCTCACAACTCTTCACTCACTCATTCCGTTTCACTACATTCATTCGTTCATCGTCGTCAGCTTTCTGCCAACGCTTCTTTTCAGCTTCAGAATATATCCCAACAATAGTAATTCTCACATCAACTATGCCCACGCTGCAAGGTAAAGCGGTGTTCCTCATGCCTATTCGGCAAGCAGATGCGCCAAACCAGTGCAGCAGCAGCAACACATCTGTTTAAAGCACTTTTATGGTATTGCTGCACCTGCACTGCCCTTCGGGTGCTTCGCTACGCTTCGCAGTTTGTCACACTGCTTGCAGCTCATACGGCATTCGTCACGGCAGCTCCTGTGTCCTTCATGCCACCTCATTCATTTCGTCCTTCGTTCCGCTACATTACACTCGTTCGTAGCCCGCCCATTTGCTGCAAGGCATGGCACACTATCCAAAGCACAAAGCAAAGCACAAGTGATGCACATACCATTCCGCAAACCCACGCTACAATACTCACTGGGTTCCATTCCGCTCCACTACGTCCTACATTCACTTCGGTCGCATTCAGTCCACCCGCTGCCAATAATTTTGCTCGCCTTGCGTACCACCGTCTGCGTTACGGGGCTGCACTGACACAGAGACCCTTGCTCATGCACTGACCTTGACACAAAGCCTTGTAGTGCATGGCACGTTCCGCCCCTTCACTGTGCGTCCATCGTTCCCTACGGTCACTTTACTGTCCGCCCCAGCCGGTGGTGCTCGCAGCCGCCTTCGTTCTGCCCTGACCCTGACACAAAGCCTGACGCTTCACAGGGCTTCTCTTTGGCGTCTTTGACGGCTCGCTACGCTGCCACGCTACAGCCGCTGTTACTCCCAGCGGCGGCTAACGCTTCTTTTTGCCGCAGGCGCTTTTACCTTTTTTGCCAACGCACAGGTGGTATACAATTCAACATTTATTTTCGTTCTTTATAACTCTACACATTGAGCAAGTATGGAACACATTGAAGTAAGGAAAATAGCATTAAGCGATATTGACCAGTTGCAAGAAATTGGCAGGCAAACTTTCTATGAGACTTTTTCTTCTGGAAATACGGAAGAGAATATGACCAAATATTTAGAAGAAGGGTTTTCAAGAGAAAAGTTGACTGCTGAACTTACTGACCCTAACTCGGAATTTTATTTTGCTACACTTGACAATAAGATTATTGGTTACCTAAAGTTGAACTTTGGTCAGTCGCAAACGGAGTTGCAAGATGATAAATCTCTTGAAATAGAAAGGATATATGTACTGAAGAAATTTCATGGCAAGAAAGTGGGGCAAGTACTTTACGAGAAAGCAATGGAGATTGCAAGTCAGAAGAATGCAGACTATGTTTGGTTAGGAGTATGGGAAAAAAACCCAAGAGCAATCAACTTTTACAAGAAGAATGGCTTTGTTGAATTTGACAAGCATGTATTCAAATTAGGCGATGACGAGCAGACGGACATAATGATGAAACTACAGTTGAACGCCAAATAATAAAAAAGTGCAGCAAGTTAGGCGGCTTCCACAGCCCCTAACTTACGGCTGCAAAGAAATTCCGCCATAAACACAATACCACCGCACAAAGCCTGCATTTATTGCGTTGCTTCTTTGCAGCCGGCTACGCCGCCTGATGTAGTGACTTTCTTTTTTTTCCTTTTTTCTTTTAAAAGTATTTATATAGAAAAGCTGGATAGAATGACCTGTTGCAATAATACAAAAGGACTACAGGCTGACAAGTACACCTGACCAACTACAGCAATGACACATAGCTTTTGCCTGAATGTTTTTTATAAGCCAAGTTAGCTACGGCAGGCAACCGCACAGACCCTACAAAAAGAACCAAAAGACTACGGCATAAACACAAGACCTTTCGCACAAAGCCATCTTTTATTCCGTTTCCTTTTGGTTTTTTATCTGCCTTCGCTGGTGTGAAGCTCATAAAAATCATCAGTTATGCAAAAGCAGCTTCGTATCATCAGCAGTCGTCGTTTGGCAGTTTGCCCTCTTAGCAGCTCCATCTTTTCAGTGCCTTTCATTCCTTCTTCCGTTTTCAGCAGCCGGCATCTTCGCAGGCTTCGGGTTCATTACCATCCGGTAGCAGGCGTTAGTGTTTATCTGCTTCCTGGTGGCTGGTTCATCTGGTGCTATCCTTCCGGTCGTCGTCAGCTCTGCGCATTGCCCTTTTAGGGGCTTTGCTGCTTTCGTTTGACCATACGCATTAATACATGACTGCTATTTATTTGCACCTTGATTGCACCATATTCCGACTTTATAGAGAAACATAACATAAACGAAAAAGCCCTGGAGAAACAGGGCTCGTAAAAATCACCAGATATTAATTCTTAGAATATTTCAACCATCTTCAAACTGTTACCAGATGAAAACGGATAGTAGTTAGGACCAACTTTTTGAGAAAACTCAATTCCGATAACCTGCATTACACTTACATCAGTTCCTAATGTGGGTGAACCAGCAAGAGTGGCAACCAGACTTTGTGCTGAAGCAGCACTATCAATAGGTAAATAAGAAGAGTAAGCAACAATGCCCTTTTCATTATTTGTTGCATCAATGGGTTCATAAGAATTTGTGTTTGCATTGTAAGCGAAATCAGAAATAACGCCAATGGCGTTAATCAAACGAAAGTGAGTAGCACCAGCTGGCGCCACAAGTGATGCTGCCGGATTAAAAGACGGTACATCTAATGTTGCTTCATTTCGTGCTGCAACATGAGAAACAATATAAGGTGCAGTTACAACACTATCAAAGTTGACAGATTGGTCAAACACCACTTGTTGCAAATACTGTGGTTGAGCAGTAATCAGGATAGCACGGTAACCCCTGGCTTCTGTTTGGTCTTCCAGGTTAATCTTCTTCATAATAGAAGTAAGTCTTCCGGTTAACCGACTGTCAGCCATTGTAGTGAGTAAAGAAGAAAAGGCAGTCCTTACAGATTTACCAGCCTTTGCACAACCTGCAAACTCATTCATGTTCTCACGGGTTCTCTCAAATACAGGGTCATTCTTCACCTGTTCTTCAGTAGGACCACCTTTTAAGCCTGCGAAATAATCAGGCAAGCCTTTTATTTTAAAGTGGCGGATTTCTCCTAAAGTTCCAACATACTTAACGTGACCTTTTTGAATTGCCATTTTTGTAAAATTTAATGGGTAGAATAAAAGATTTTACACGAGATAAAGATACACTAAAAAACGTAATTTTATGCACCTAAACAGCTGAAAATCAAACATTTATATTGATATAGAATGATACACTTTGATGGACTTTATAAGGTTTTGCGTGTCGTTGATGGAGATGGCTTCATTGGTGCTCATTTTATTTCAAATGAAGTAGTTGAATTTAGGTTGTTGGGTATAGATGCACCCGAGATAAAAGTTTGTAAAAAGTTGAAGCAGGATGAAAAAGAACTGCATTTGCCTGGCAGTTTACTGATTGAATTAGGCAGCATTGCAGCCGCTTATTTTCGTTCCGCTGTTCCAGTTGATACTTTGGTTCATATAAAACAAGAAAGCCGAAATATGGCAGATAAATACGGTAGAAAACTATGTTATGCCTACCGACAGGATGGAAGCTGCATAAACGAATTATTAGTTGCTGAAGGATACGCAAAACCGTACTGCAATGTCTATTGCAACCAGTTGCCCACGTACCAATTATTGAATACATTTGCAAAGCAACAGAGCAAAGGTCTTTACAGCATTGTCGAAAAGTTCTAATGATGGTCGAGACTAAAACGAGACCTAAGATTTAGTATTTGCTGAAATGCTTATCTGATAAGGGTTTCAGAGAAAGGTTCAAGAGCCTCTCTCTCCGCCAGATAATAAATCAAAATCGCTGAAGCCTGTAAACCTAAAATTTACAGGCTTCTTTGCTTCCTTTCCTATCCTCTCACGGGAAATGCACATAACACAGTTCGCCATATTCTTGTCACCTAACTGGCGCAGTTAAACAAGCTTGAACAATGACTTGCATGGTTATGTTTTAGAACCACGAATTACATAATGAAGAGATTTTTAAAAATATTCACCCGGATCATGATCGTATTTTTTTCTATAGCATTGGTACTGGTAGTAGTTGCCGTTATCTATATGCAGCAGCCAATGTTTGGTGCAAAGCCTGCAGGTAAAAGGCTTGAAAAGATGATGGCCTCTCCTAACTACAAAAATGGGTCTTTCGTAAATCGTTCCCATACACCATCACTTACCGAAGGCCATTCCATGATCAAGGTGATGTTCAACTTTCTTTTTGGTAAAGGACCAGGCACCACGCCTAAAGTTCCTATACCTTCTATCCATACTGATCTGAAAAATCTTCCTCCAGGCGATTGGCTGGTATGGTTTGGTCATTCATCTTATTTTATACAGGCTGATGGAATGAAGGTTTTAGTTGACCCTGTTTTTAGTGGCAATGCTTCGCCTGTTTCATTTACAACAAAAGCTTTTGAGGGAACAGATGTTTATGGAGCGGACGATCTACCGGCTATAGACTACCTGTTCATTACCCATGATCATTATGACCATCTCGATTATGAGACCATAAAAAAGTTGAAGGGTAAAGTACAGAAAGTGATCTGTGGTCTTGGTGTAGGCGCTCACTTGGAAAAATGGGGTTTTAAGCCGGCGGATATAATTGAAATGGATTGGGACACTGCAATTGAATTGCAGCATGGCGTACAAGTTCACGGATTGACAGCACGGCATTTTTCAGGAAGAACATTTAAACGGGATCAAACGCTATGGATGTCATTTTTGCTACAAACGCCTAACAGGAAAATCTATATTGGTGGAGACAGTGGCTTTGATAAACACTTTAAGGAGATTGGAGCCCTGCATGGTCCAATTGATTTTGCCATATTGGAGAATGGACAATACAACGAAGCATGGAAAGCAATACATTTTCTGCCAGGCGAGAACCTGCAGGCAGCAATAGACCTGCAAGCGAAACGACTGATGCCGGTGCATTCAGCCAAATTTGCTTTGGCATTGCATGATTGGGATGAACCACTAAAAGAAATAATTGAGCGAAACAAAAAGGTTGGCTTGCCTTTGGTTACACCTAAAATAGGCGAACTGGTTAACTTAAATGATAGTGCACAGGTTTTCACCGAATGGTGGAAAAGCGTAGGTGCAAAATAATAGAACTTTATGCAGTCATATGTGATCATCATCTGTATAGAGCATGTTGCCAGCAGCTCATTTAATAAACCTATAAACAAGTAGTAATATGGAAGCAGTGAGACCAACAGCAGAAGGCGCAAGAGTGATCAATGCCAAATAAGTAAAAGCATTTGGAACAGAAGCGGCGGATGCTACCTTGAATGAACTGAACATTAGCAGGCGTAATCCTACTCCACATGATGTGGAGATAGAGATATTGTTCTGTGGTGTATGTCACTCAGACCTGCACACAGCAAGAAATGAATGGCATAGCACCATCTATCCTTGTGTGCCCGGTCATGAGATTGTAGGTAGAGTTGTAAGTGTAGGCAATCATGTAAAGAAGTTTAAGGTTGGCGATCATGCAGCGGTTGGATGTATGGTAGATAGCTGCAGGCAATGTGATTATTGCGAAGAAGGATTAGAACAATATTGTGAAGTAGGAAATACCGGGACTTATAATTCGCTTGATAAATTCCTCGGCACGCAAACCTATGGTGGTTATTCAGAGAGCATTGTAGTGGATGAAGCGTTTGTATTGCGTGTACCGGAGAATCTTGACCTGGCAGCCACTGCGCCTTTATTATGTGCAGGCATTACAACATATTCACCATTGAAGCATTGGAATGTGGGTCCTGGAAAAAAAGTAGGTGTAGTTGGACTGGGAGGATTAGGACATATGGGAGTAAAGATTGCTAAGGCAATGGGTGCAGAAGTGATTGTTTACACCACTTCTCCTTCAAAGGTAGAAGATGCAAAACGCCTAGGAGCTGATGATGTCATTCTTTCAAAAGATGAGGAACAAATGAAACGTTATGCTGGTAAACTTCATTTTGTTTTAGATGCGGTATCTGCACAGCATGATATAAATGCTTACCTGAACTTATTGCGCGTAGATGGCTCATTAGCTTTAGTAGGTGCGCCAGAACAACCGCTACCTGTAGCAGCATTTAGCCTCATCCCATATCGCAGAAGCTTTGCAGGATCTATGATCGGTGGCATTGCTGAAACAAAGGAGATGCTTGACTTCTGCGGCAAACACAATATCATTTCCGACATAGAAATGATCAACATCCAGCAGGTAAATGAAGCCTATGAACGTTTGCTGAAGGGTGATGTGAAATATCGCTTTGTGATTGATATGGCATCTTTGAAAAGGTAGTACTGTTTTGTTCTTAGTGCAGCGATCAAGGTATTTATGTTTCGTTCATCAAGACGGTTTTACCAAAATTAAAGCTCCCAGCCTGGGAGCTGTTTTTTTTACAAGTAAACCACCTGTTTAGTAACCTAACTTTGCACTATGCACCTTTATATCAAGAACATGGTATGCAATCGCTGTATAAATGTAGTAGAACAGGAACTACAAAAGCTACAGATAGGTAGCTGCAAAGTGACATTGGGTGAGGTAGAAACAAGTGAAGTACTGCCAAAAGAAAAGATAGAGCAGCTTGAAAAGAACCTCCAGGTTTATGGGTTCGAGTTGTTGGACAACAGCAAACAGCAGCTGATAGAAAAGATAAAAAACATCATAATCCAGCAAGTACACTATAAACAGGATGGAAACAACCTGAACTTTTCAGATATACTTTCTAAATCGCTACATAAAGACTACTCCTACCTGAGCAGCCTGTTTTCAGAAGTTGAAGGCATAACCATTGAGAAATACCTGATCAATCAAAAGATCGAGAAAGTGAAAGAGCTCATCATCTATGATGAATTGAGCCTTTCAGAAATAGCTTACCAATTAGGCTATAGCAGCATTGCGCATCTTTCATCGCAGTTCAAAAAAGTTACAGGTTTAACCCCAACCCATTTCAAAAAAGTAGGGCAAAATAAACGGAAGCCTTTAGATGGGATTTAGCTGAACCAATAATCTTGTAAACCTTATCCATAATTCTGTAACAGTCACCGGTAGCACCGGCGGTAGTTTTGTGTTATAAATTTTTTATTATGACACACACCTATAACATAGCCGGAATGACCTGTGGCAAATGTGTAGCAAAAGCAAAAAGCCAGTTGCTAATGTTAGGAGACGTAACATCAGCAGACGTTCAGCTAACAGCACCACAGGCTACTATTACTATGCAGAAACATATCCCTGTTGCGAAACTACAGGATGCATTGACCAAGGCAGGGAATTATACCATTACAGAAGCGGACGGAGGCATGCACCACGCAGCACCTGCCGAAGAAACAGGATCATGGTTGGAAACATATAAGCCCATCCTTTTAATTGGTGCATATATCACTGGAGCTACATTATTGATAGAAGCAATCAATGACAGGTTCAACTGGCACTCGTGGATGGAGAATTTCATGGCTGTTTTCTTTTTGGTTTTCTCATTCTTCAAGCTATCGAACCTGCGAGGTTTTGCTGAGAGCTATTCATCTTATGACATCATTGCTAAAAGATGGTTTGGGTGGGGTTATGTTTATCCTTTTATCGAGCTTAGCCTCGGCATTGCCTACCTGATCAACTTCAATCCAGTACTTACCAATGCAGTCACTTTTGTAGTAATGGGTATCAGCATCATTGGAGTGCTGCAAAGTGTTTTGAACAAAAGAAAAATTCAATGTGCCTGTTTAGGTGCAGTTTTCAATCTTCCTATGAGCACCATTACCATTATTGAAGATGCTTTGATGATAGCCATGAGCGGTGTGATGCTATTGATGATGTTATAAATTAAATAACGGGTAACAAAACATCTACTTTTGCATCTACACAAATGCCTGTTGACACCGGGCATTTAAATGGAAAATAAAAAGACACTTACCGATGATAGTGAAAAAGATCCTGAAGCTGCTAAAGTGGCTGTTTATACCTAAGAAGGAATGTTGTAAATAGACATTCAAGAGCGTAAGAGGCCAAGGTTAAAAAATCGCTTACATCTCTACTAGAACAACCAGTTCAAGTCTTGTTTATGCATAATACGTTTCGAAAATTTCATTGCTGGTTTGAAAGAAGGAAGGACCTTTGTGTGATCTTGATAACTAAACAAAAAAAATAAAAAATGAAAATAGCCATCACAGGAGCATCAGGACAACTGGGTCGCATAGTAGTAAGTAAGCTAAAGGAAAAATTAGCTGCCGATAATATTGTGGCCATGGCACGCACTACATCTAAAGCGGAAGATCTTGGTGTAGAACTAAGACATGCTGACTACTCTATTCCCGGCACGCTGGATACAGCGCTTGCGGGTGTAGATACGCTTTTGCTTATTTCTTCCAGCGAAATTGGACAAAGAGCAGCACAGCACCGCAACACAATAGAAGCTGCCAAAAACGCCGGCGTGAAATGGATCGTCTACACCAGTTTGTTACATGCTGACACTTCCACGCTTAGTCTTGCAGGAGAGCACCTTGAAACTGAAGCTACATTGAAACAAGCAGGCATACCTTATACCATCCTGCGCAATGGCTGGTATACCGAAAACTATACAGGATCTATTGGAGGTGCTTTGGCAGGCGGTGCATTTATAGGCAGCGCTGGCGAAGGAAAAATATCAGGCGCTGCCAGGGCTGATTATGCAGAAGCTGCAGTTGCTGTGTTAACAGGAGAAGGTCACCAGGGCAAAGTCTATGAGCTTGCTGGTGACGAGTCATTTACCTTAACTGATCTTGCCGCCGAAATTTCAAAGCAAACTGGTAAGGATATTCCGTATAAGAATCTTCCAGAGGAAGAGTATGCAAGTATACTTTCAAGCTTTGGAATTCCTGAAGGATTTGCAAAAGCCATAGCCGGGTGGGATACTAGTGCTGCTAACGGTGACTTGTATGATAACAGCCGTCAACTATCTTCTTTGATAGGAAGACCTACTACTTCATTGTCGGCAACCGTAGCCGAAGCATTGAAAACTAGTTAAGACTTCTTCATTTGTTTCAGAAAGTATGAAAGCTACTTCGGTAGCTTTTTTTTATCTCTTACCTACCAGGTGTAGATACTGGCGTATCCAATAAAACCTATCAGTTACTTTTGCGCCGGTGTCTCACATCCTCAATCTTTTCTAATGAAGAAAAATTTTCTGCTATTCATACTAATGCTTTGTGCATTTACTACATATGCGCAACACACCATCAGGTTATCAGTAAAAACAAGTGAAGAAAAGACACCTCTTGCAGGTGCTACCGTTTCTATTTCATCTATCAAACAAACTGCAATAGCAGATAGTATGGGTATAGCAACTTTCTCTGGTGTCGCTGCAGGAACCTATAAAGTGAAAGTGTCTTTTGTAGGGATGGAAGAGAATGAGATAACCATCCAGGTACCTCAGCCGGATGATACAATAGTGGAAGTGCTGTTAGAAGAAGGCGAAGAACACGAAGAAGAAGAGGTCATTGTAACAGCTACTCGTATCAGCCGTACCATTGCCAATATACCAACACGTGTCGAAGTCATATCGGGTGAAGAGTTAACTGAAAAAGGAAATATGAAACCTGGCGACATAAGGATGTTGCTTAACGAAAGCACCGGCATTCAAACACAACAAACTTCTGCAACATCTTTCAATGCAGGTATTCGTATACAAGGTTTGGAAGGAAGATATACCCAGCTGTTGAGAGATGGCTATCCCATGTATTCTGGTTTCTCTGGAGGTCTATCCATATTACAGATCGCACCACTCGACCTGCGACAGGTGGAGGTGATCAAAGGAGCTGCTTCTACATTGTACGGAGGCGGAGCTATAGCAGGTTTAGTAAATCTTGTAAGCAAGACGCCCGGCAATGAAAGAGAGTTGAACTTCCTGGCTAATGGTACATCTGCCGGAGGATTAGACCTAAGTGGGTTTTATAGTGAACGTTATGGAAAAGCAGGGCTGACAGTTTTTGCATCACGCAACAGCAATGCCCCTTTTGATCCTGCGGCAATTGGATTTACAGCTATACCAAAATTTGAACGATACACCATCAACCCACGGCTGTTCCTGTACGGCAACAAGACAACAGCAGATGTAGGTGTCACCTACATAACTGAAGACCGCACCGGTGGTAGTATCACTTATATCAAGAACGGCGGCAATGGCTTCTTTGAGAAGAACAATACAGACCGCATCACCACGCAGTTCGGCATTGCACACAAATTGAATGAGCAATTCACGCTGCAGTTCAAGAACAGCTATAGCAGGTTCAACAGGGTGATCAATATTCCTGCATATACTTTCGATGCTTTACAGCAATCTTCTTTTTCAGAACTTACCTGGAACAGGCAGGGAGAAAATGCCGACTGGATCATTGGTACAAACGTGATAACGGATAATTTGAAGGAGCAGGCGCAAACAACAGATCCTAAAAGAGACTATAGCTTCAACACCTATGGCATCTTTGTACAAAACGCCTGGAATATTTCTGAGAAGGTAGTTTTAGAAACAGGTTTAAGAGGCGATTATGTTAACGAATTTGGCTTTGAACTGTTGCCGCGTGTATCTGCCATGTTTAGAGTAAATCCAAAACTCACCACCCGCATTGGCGGTGGCTATGGTTATAAAACACCTACTATTTTTACAGAAGAAGCAGAACGTCGCCAGTTCCAGAACCTCCTGCCTATCGATCTGAACAACTCAAAAAATGAACGTTCTATCGGAGGTAACTGGGACATCAATTATCGCACTACAATTGGTGAACTCGGTGTAAGCTTCAATCATTTGTTTTTTTACACCAGGCTAAACAACCCGCTGGTGATGGTTGGCGCTCCTGGTGGCAAGGTGCAGTTTCAAAATTCTACAGGCTACCTTGACACTAAAGGAACAGAAACCAACCTGCGCCTGACCTACGACCACTTCAAACTGTTCATAGGTTATACGTTTACCGATGCCAATACCTACTTCAACAACCAGCAGGAATGGCTGCCGCTAACTGCACGCCACCGCCTCAACAATGTGCTGATGTACGAAATAGAAGATAAACTAAAGCTTGGCCTGGAAGCATACCACTTTAGCAGGCAAAGATTGAATGATGGCACATTCGGCAAGTCGTACTGGATCATGGGTTTCATGGCCGAAAAACTGTGGGATAACTTTTCCATCTTCCTCAACTTCGAAAACTTCACCAACACCCGCCAAACCAGGTTCGATACCATCTACACCGGCTCTGTCAGCAATCCTAACTTCAGGGACATCTATGCACCGGTAGAAGGTTTTGTTGTAAATGGTGGCGTGAAGATCAGGTTGTAGCCTATTTATTGAAAGAGAACTTTGTTTTGCCAGCAGTTGTACAGCCAGCATCTTTGGTTGTGTCACTCACTTGTGCTTTCAGTAATTCTACGCAGCAGCTATGGCAGCTTCTCTCCTATTTGCTATACCTTTAAAACCTGCCAAAACTCATTGGCATAACTACAAAAAATATGGAAGTGTATATTCTAATAGCAGCTATGGCTATTGCAGTTACTGCGGTTGTTGCCTACCTGTTGCACAATGCATCTGTATCAAAAACTGTAGCTGCGGCTAACGAGCATATTCGTCAGCAAGAGTTAGCATTGCAACAGGCGAAACAGGAAAAGCAACAAGCTTTAGCTAATGTAAATGAGCTGCTGCAAAGGGCTAATAAAGCCGAAAGCCAGAATGAATTGTTGAAGCAACAATATGTGGCGTATACGCAATTGCAGGAGCAGCATCAACAAGCTTTGTCGCAGGTAGCAGACCTGACTGCAAACCTTAAGTATATGCGCGAAAAGCTTGACCTGCAGCAAAATGAAATGTTGCGACTGAGAGAACAATTCAAACTTGAATTTGGTGAGATCTCAAACAGGATACTGAACGAGCAATCGCTGCGATTTACTCAAGCCAACGAAGAGAAATTGAAACTCTTGCTTGACCCGCTGAAAGAGAACCTGGTAGCGTTTAAGCAAAAGGTAGAAGAGACGTATGATAAGGAATCCAAAGAAAGATTTTCGTTGGAAAAGGAGGTGCACAGGCTGGTAGAGATGAGCAAGCAGGTAAGCCAGGAAGCAAACAATCTTACCACTGCACTAAAAGGCAATAACAAGCTACAAGGCAACTGGGGCGAAATGATCCTGGAAGGATTGCTGGAGAACAGCGGCCTTACCAAAGGCAGGGAGTTCGCTGTGCAGGAATATATACGTGATGCAGCAGGCAATGTTATAAAAGATGAACAGGGAAAGGGTCTGCAACCTGACATCATCATTTACTACCCTGACCAGCGCAGGGTAATCATTGATTCTAAAGTGTCGCTGGTGGCGTGGGAGCAATGCATAGGTTGCGATGATAAGGAACAGCAGGTGGCGTTTCTTAAAGAACATATACGTTCTGTTAAGCAGCATATAGATGGCCTTAGCAGGAAGAACTATCCAAAGTATGCTGGCGCGTTAGATTACGTCTTGCTATTTATACCTATAGAGCCAGCATTTTTAGAAGCCATAAAAGCTGATGTACAACTTTGGAAATATGCTTACGATAAAAAGATTTTACTAGTTAGTCCTACCAACCTCTTCAGTGTGCTAAAGATAATTGCCGACCTGTGGAAGGTAGAGCAACAACAAAAGCATGCTGTAGACATTGCAGAAAAAGCGGGTGCATTGTACGAGAAGTTCTGCGGTTTTATAGACAATATGGAATTAGTGGGTAAGAGACTGGCTGAAGCTAACAATAGCTATAATGAAGCTTTCAAACAATTAGCAACGGGAAGAGGAAACCTGGTAAATCGTGTAGAAGAATTGAAGAAAATGGGTGCTAAAACTGCAAAGCAATTACCTGAAAAATACCTGGCGCTTGAATAAATAAAAGAGGATTTAGGTCCTCTTTTATTTTATATCATCTAAAAATTCTTTGCTCAGTGGCTTCGAGATAAAATTATCTACAGCTGTAAATGATTTGGCTCTTTTGTAATCTTCCGGGTCTACAGTAGAAGAAAGAATGAAGATGCGAGGCATAGGGCTTATCATATCTTTCAATGCCTCAAACTCTTCCAGGAAATCCCAGCCGTTCATAACCGGCATGTTTATATCAAGGAAAATGATTTCTGGAAATTGTTTGCCTTCGTCTATTATACGTTTGATATGGTCTATGGCATATTTACCGTTTTCGCACGAAACAACATTTTGAGCAAAATCGCTCATTTTAATGATCCTGTCGCAAACCATTATTGTTATCGGATCATCTTCTACTAGTAATACGTTAGAATATCTGGACATTCGATTATAGTGATTTGAAAAAAACTTTGAAAGTACTACCTACGCCGGGCTCACTTTCTACTTCTATTTTTCCACCCATCGCCATTACCTGCGAACGGGTCATATATAAACCTAAACCCTTGCCTTCCCTGTTATCGTGAAACCTCTGGTACAATCCAAACAGTCTGTCACCATAACGTTTTAAATCCATCCCCATCCCGTTATCATTAAAGTCAACAACAATATACCCTGGAACTACATACGAACGTATATTGATAACTGGCTTACGATCTGCTGAACGATAACGGATCGCGTTGGAGATCATGTTCAAAAATATGCTTTCAACATGTATCCTGTTATAGCGTATTTCATCAACGGCAGAAAAATCAGTATTTATAACTCCATGTTGCTGCTCCAGTAAGCTTTCTACATTCTTCAGTACATCAGCAAATACAGCAGAAAGAAACACGGTATCGCTGCTGATATTGTTATTTGACTTTATCACCAGTACGTTCACCAAATCATTTAATGTTTGGTTCAACTGCTGAGTGGCCTCAGCAAATTTATCAACCAATACCAGGTTAAAATCATCACCAGGATTGCTCTTATTGTACAAGCTGAGTAAGCTCATAAGGTTAGCCACCGGAGCCCGCAGGTTATGCGATGTGATGAAAGAAAACTGCTGCAGGTCCTGGTTGTTTTTCAGCAATTCTTCTGTAAGTGCTTTTTGTTCCTTTTCTATTTTTTTCTTCTCAGTTATATCTCTTATGATGGATGAAATATAATTATGACCTTCTCCATCCTTCATCATCATGGAAGTAACTTCCGCAGGTATATAATAACCGTCCTTATGACGGATCATCAACTCACCCATGTAAGAACCAGTTTTCTCACGCTGGTCCATCATTTCCTGCACAAGCGGAGACTCCAGTTGCAACAGGTCGTGACGGGTAAGGCTTAACAATTCATCAGAAGTATAACCAAGCATTTTGCAGATAGAAGGATTACCCGAAGTGATGGCTCCCTCCCATTTAGATAAAATGACACCATCAATGCTGTTTTCAAACAAAGAGCGGAACCGGGATTCCAACGTTTGAATAGCCAGTATGGCCATCTTACTATCTGTAATATCCTGTATGGTTACACGGAATTTGGTTGGCAATCCATCCGCATCTTTCTCTACAACGCCAATAGCCAGTATCACTTTTTCCTTCTCGCCTGTCACCCTGAATTCTATATTAAAACTTTCGCCGGTACTAAATGAATTTTCAAGTGCATTCCTCAGGAGTTCCTTATCCTCTGGATGAACAACTTGGTGAAGGAAATTGAAATCTTTAAAAGTGGCTTCTGCTTCTTGTATCCCAAGAATCTCGTAAAACTGCGGCGAGCAGAATATCTCTTTATTGGTAAAGTTGTTTTCGAAATACCCCAGCCTTGCTATTTGTTGAGCTGTCTCCAGCCGGTTGCTGTTAGCTGCTAACTCTTCAGTTAATTTTTTACGCTCGGTAATATTGGTGGAAGTAATGAAAACGCCGAAGATCTCCCCGTTCTGGTCGAACAGTGGGCGGTACGTGTGGTTGTAAATATGAACATGATGGTTCTCATCAGTGAAGACGGTTTCCTTCACCACTTCTTCACCAGTAAAAACAATTTCGAAAACTTCTATCAGTTCATTGATCTCTTCCTTTTTTATCAGCTCAAGCACAGAAAGACCTGACTGCAGTTCACGCTGAAAAAAGAAAGGTGAGTGAACCTGTGCAGCCTTATTGTAAGTAATGATACGCAGCCTGCTGTTGACTATGATGAACGATTCTTCAGTATTGTTCAGCAGCATTGATAACCTTTGTTCTGCCTGCACCAGCGCATGGTCTGCTATCTTCTTGGATTGAATATTCCTGAAGTTCATAACAATGCTGCCCACATGTGGGTGATCCAGCATGTTTCTTCCATTGTTCTCAATCCAAACCCAGTCGCCTTCTTTATTCTTTACACGGTATTCAAGTGTTACCAGCCTTTCTTTTATTGCTCGTAAGCTTATCAGCCACTCTTTCACATTATCCCTGTCATCAGGGTGAATGGCCTCCAATACAGATTTACCAATAAAATGATGAGGAGCATAACCCAGTACATTCTCTACGGCATTGCTGGTGTAGTTGATGATAAAACCTGCATCGGCAAGTTGGTACACATCAGTTGATTGTTGTACAAGCACCTCAAACAGTTCGATTGAGGCAGGTTGGTTAGCAGAAATTGTTAGTCTCATTGGTTGAACAAATATCCCTACAGAAGACTTACCAGGAATAGCACCTGAAAGGTTTTGCAACTGTACCTGGTAAGAAATATGTTTTTGATTTGGATCTTGAACCTGAAATATAAAGCTTTCTGCTTCTCCGGAAATTAAAGAGGATAAATTGGTGTAGAAATTTGCAGGAAAATTTTCAAATGTGGATTTTTCCAAAATAGAGAAGCGCTCCGGTAAATGGGTATTAAAGCAGGAATGAAATAAATGGTAATGAGTATTTACGTCTTCTACTCTCTTTTTTCTGTCGACCAAAAGATAACCAACATGCCTTTCCATGAATGTATGAAGCGTCCCGTGATCGGGGCGATCAATATTGGATTGTGAAAGGTGTAGCGGTTGGTACATTGGGGACTGCAATATTAACCTGTAATAGTCATGGTAAGTCTATAACGAATAAATATTGTATTTATTTAATCACTTTATAATTAGGCTAAAAACTTACCTGCTATTCCGCGGCTTTTTCTTCCACCAGCACTAGATCATTCATCTCTACACTCATAGGTAACATGCCCACCTGCACAACAGCCCGCTTGCCGCGTATTTCCTTCACCTCTCCTACCTGGTAGTTTTTCTTCAACTTTACTTTAGCACCTACCACTATTTCGCCTTTCACTTCCTTATACTTCCCTTCAACTTTTTTAGCAAGTTTATTCACCACTACCTGCTCTTTCTTTTTAAACAACAAGTTGTGCATCTGCTTGATGATTTCTGCCTTGTCTTCGGCTTTACGCCAGTCAATCAGTATTTGCCTGATCTTTCTTTCCAGGTCTTTCAGGTTTGCCAGCTTTTCATCTGTCAGCTGGTTTTGTTGTTTTAAAATTTCTACCTGCTGGCGATGACGCTCTTTATCCATTACCTGCGTCATCTCTTTTTTCAGCTTTTCATTTTCGCGAATAAGTTTATGAAGCTCCTTCTCTTTCTGCTCCAGTTCACGAAGGTCCTGCTCAGTGCGGTTCAGTAATTTATCTAAAGTAAAATGCTCTTCATCTACCAGTTTACGTGCTTTGTTTATCAGGTGCTTTGGTAAGCCTATTCTTTCCGCTATCGAAAATGTATAGGAACTACCTGGTTTACCTACGATGAGCCGGTACATCGGCAGCAGGTTGATCTCGTCAAAGGCCATAGCTCCATTGATGATACCGGGAACTTTATTGGCCATCACCTTCAGGTTGAGGTAGTGTGTAGTAACAATTCCAAAAGAATGTTTGTGCGCCAGTTCTTCCATGATAACTTCAGCAAAAGCACCACCTAAATTAGGGTCACTACCGCTACCCAATTCGTCTATAAAAAATAGTGTTTTACCATTTGCCACTTCCATAAAGTGACGCATGTTTTTCAGGTGACTGCTATAGGTACTCAGTTCAAACTCCAGGCTTTGGGTATCGCCAATATGTATCATCAGCTGTTTGAAAATCCCCATCTGCGACAGACCACCAACAGGAACCAGCAAGCCGCTTTGCATCATGATCTGCAACAGCCCAACAGTTTTTAAAGTAACAGTTTTACCCCCGGCATTCGGCCCGCTTATTACCAGTATCCTGTTCTTGTCATTCAATGTAATGGTAACTGGAATGGTAGGTTTATTAGCAGCTTTGTTGTACAGGTACAACAGCGGGTGGTAGGCATTGATGAGTTCAATATGAGCCTTATCCATAAGCGTTGGCATTGCGGCGTTCATATCCAGCGCCAGCAGAGCTTTTGCTCTTATAAAATCATATTCTCCAATGATGGTGTGATAACCCTGTAGCAAGTGTGCATAAACAGAAAGGTCGGCGGTAAGTTTTCTAAAGATCCTTTGCACCTCTTTCCGCTCTTCGTTCTCCAGGCTAAAGATGTCGTTGTTTAATTCAGTGGTTTCTTCCGGTTCTATATATGCCGTTTTGCGCGTATCACTTTCTCCGTGAAGGATACCTTTTACCTGGCGCTTGTATTCAGAAAAAACGGCAACCACTCGCCTGCCGTTGCTAAAGCTTTCATCTATATCAGCAGTATAACCTTGCTTAGCCAGTCGTGCGATCACTTTTTCAAACACCCGTCTCAGTTCATTTCTTTTGCGGAAAAGAGCCATCCGGATGCGCTGCAATTCTTCACTTGCATTATCCTTTACATTGCCCAGTTCATCCAGTACCAGGTCTATCCACTCAAGAATATTCTTTTCGTAATAGGTGTCTTCTATCACATGAGTAAGTGCAGGATAAGCTAAACGCCGTTCGTTATCAAACCATCGGAAAATAGATTGCAGGCTAAGTGCCAGTTTCCTGATGCTCATGAACTGATCGCCTACCAGTACGGCGCCTGGTATACCAAGAAGCTTCAGGTCTTTCTGGATGTTTAGTACATAATCATTGGGAAAATGCTGGCCGGCTCCAGCTATTAACATGTATTCGTTTGACTGGTTAAGTTCTCTTTCTAAAAAATCTTTGCGTGTATGGATGCGTAATGATGCTGCCTTACTCTTACCATATTCACTTTTACAATGCTCTACCAGCAGGTCTTTTACCTTGTCAAACTCTAACTGTACTGCTGCCGATTCCGGGAATAATTTCATATGCTCCTCTACACGCTACTAGCGCAAACTTTTGGCTGCAAAAATAGCACGTTGCACCCACAGTTCAGGAAGCGGTAATGAAACATTTATCTAAAGAAATCAATAAGTTGAACCAAGCTTCAATGCCAGCTACAGCGGCTATTATCTACCAGAAGCTTTAGAACTTACAGCATAGGTTCTATTGCTTTTACTTCTCCGGCTGAAAATTGCAATTGCACCATGAGCAAAACACGCAGCTGTTTATACCCTGCTTTGCCGGGATGGTAGGCATGCAGTACCAGCAGTGGCTTACCCGCAGGCGAGGTAGTAACCGAAGGATGCCCCGGTGCCCACCAATCCTTTGTTGATTGTAAGAAAGGTGCTTGCATCTTTTGGTATGGCCCTAGCGGGTGATCGGCTACAGCAACGCCAATTCCATATTTATCAGTTGAAAAGTCGTTACCAGCATAAAAGAAATAGTATTTATTATCCTGTTCTGTCACCCACATTCCTTCTATCAGGTGAGCCTCCCAATCCAGGTCATTTTCCAACACCTTTACCTTTTCGCCCACCAGTTGTTGCCCATCAGGTGATAGTTGTTGTGCATACATCGGAGTCTTCATGAAGTGAACTACAGGTGCTATCAGTTCATTTAAACCTGGCTGCTGCTTTTGCATTTGCAACAGTTGCTGGTAGTAAGAGGTATAATCTGCTATGATGATCTCTATGAAGATTTGAATGGCCTGGAACCGCTCCATTGGTGGTAGCTTCTTTGCCCAAAGCCATAAGGTAATGATCAATGAAGCAGTTCGTTTGTCTTCTTCAACAGCTATTAATTCGCTTACCAGTTGTGGATGTTGGTAAAGAAGATCCAGCATTTTTGCAGGCCATACATCGTTGTTGTCCTCCTTCCAGTACAGGTAAGCATCATTACCAGCAGTTACAAAAACATGCGGATCTATTACATTATTGGTAAGCATAGGTTTGTCTGCCGGCACAAAAGGCCCTGCTGGCGAAGGAGCGCTTGCCATTCCAATGCACAACTCGCTTGTGTGTTTTTCGCGTGCTACAAAATATATCCTGTACTCATCTCCTATCTTGTGTATCTCAGGCGCCCAATAGTCGCTATTGTTTTCACCGGTGCTGGCCCATTCAGGCGTTCTGCCTTTTGGAAAAACATAATCTACAAATGACCAGTTTACCAGGTCGGCAGAACGAAGAATTGGGAAGGCATTGGGTGCATCATTGGAAGTAACTGCCAGGTAGTAATAAGTTTCTCCATGTTCATCTACTTTCAAAATTGCCGGATCACCATAGCCATACAACATGCCTGGATGCAGGTTATCTGTTAGCACCACCCGGTAAGGCGCTGTAGAAGTGGGTTGTATTACCGGCCGCCGGTTTTGCGGCATTCGCAGCCCAAAAAGCTTCGATAGTTTTTCGAAAAGATCGAGATAAGACTGGTGATCTGTAGATGTAAGATTGTATGAAAAAGTTGAGATCGCTGCATCGCTGTCTTTAGCTGTTATTGTGAAATGATAGCCTTGTGGCGACAACGTCTTTATTAAAACATCAAAGCCTGCAGGTAGTCCTGCAGGCGATGAAAGATTATGTTCTCCTTCCTTAATATCCATCGATGCTGGTTTAGGATGAGGATGTAAAAATACCTCGCCAGTACCAGTAGCAATTTCTAAACATCAAGCTATTCCTATTCAAGTTCTATCACCACATCATCCTGCTCTACCAGCACACCTTCCTGCAGCACTACATTTTTCACCTTACCTGTTTTAGAGGCTACTATGGTAGACTCCATCTTCATTGCTTCAATGGTGAATAGCGCGAGGTTTTTCTCCACCTGGTCGCCCGGCTTTATCATAATTCCTGAAAGTCGACCTTGTAAAGGCGCACCGATCTCTTTCTCTGAACTAACTTTTTTATTTGTCTGCTTCGTTACAGTGAAGCTATTATCACGCACTTCAATTGAACGCGTTTGCCCATTTAGTTTAAAGAAAACCTGCTTCACACCGTTTTCGTCTGTTGCACTTGTATATAGCATTCGCACCAGTATGCTTTTACCCGGAGAAAGCTCAATAAGCGTTTCCTGGTTTGGCTTCAGTCCAAAGAAGAAAACATCTGTAGGCAGGTAATCAAGATCTCCAAACTTGTTTAAATGGTCATGATATTCTCTGAAGACCTTTGGATAGAACAGGTATGACAACAGGTCTAAGAAGGTGTACTGCTGCCCAAACTGCTGTTGAAATTGTTGCATTGCTGCCTCAAAATCTATAGGCTTTAAATGCGCGTTTGGCCTGTCAGTATAAGGCTTTTCATTTTTTAAAATGATCTGCGAAAGCTTGGTCGGGAAGCCCCCTTCTGTTTGTCCAAGGTCACCTTTGATTAAACCTATGACAGAGTCGGGGAAAGACATCCCTTCTCCTTTTTCATATACATCTTCTTCTGTATAACCATTGGCTGTCATGAATAAAGCCATGTCACCCACTACTTTAGATGATGGTGTTACCTTAACAATATCACCGAACATCCTATTCACTACTTCATAGTTCTTCTTCACCAGTTCAAACTTGTCTTCCAGCCCAAGACTACGCGCCTGCGGCCGAAGGTTACTGTATTGTCCTCCCGGGATCTCATGATCAAATACCTCGGCAGTACCGGCTTTGAGTTCTGATTCAAATGGGTAATATATCTCTCTCACATCTTCCCAATATGTCGACAGCTTATTCAGCTTTTGAAGATCCATCGGTTGCTCCCTTTCATGCCCTTTCATCATCGCGACGATGGAATTGAAATTAGGTTGTGACGTAAGTCCTGACATAGAAGCCAATGCAACATCTATCACATCTACACCAGCTTCAATGGCTTTTAAATAGGTAGCAGGCTGTATTGAAGATGTATCGTGCGTATGAAGATGGATAGGGATGTCTACTACTTTTTTCAGCTCTTGTACCAGTACCTGCGCCTGCATAGGCTTCAGCAAGCCAGCCATATCTTTGATTCCTAAAATATGTGTACCTGCATCTTCCAGTTGCCGTGCAAGATCAAGATAGTATTGCAGGTTGAACTTGTGGTTTCGTTCTTTATCAAGGAAGTCGCCGGTATAGCAGATGCAAGCTACTGCAAGTCCACCTGTTCTTTCTTTCACTGCATTGATGCTCACCTTCATTCCTTCCAGCCAGTTGAGCGAATCGAATATCCTGAAGATGTCAATACCCTCCTCCCATGATTTCTCGATAAAGGTTTCAACAAGATTATCAGGATAGGCTGTATAACCAACCGCGTTGGAACCGCGAATCAACATCTGGAAAAGGATGTTGGGTATGCGTTCCCTTAACATGCGCAGGCGCTGCCATGGGTTTTCGTGTAAAAAGCGCAATGCTACATCAAACGTTGCCCCACCCCACATCTCCAGCGAGAACAGTTCAGGATGATTTTTAGAAACGGCTTCTGCTACTTTGAGCATGTCGATGCTTCTCACCCTCGTAGCCAGCAACGATTGGTGTGCATCTCTGAAAGTGGTATCAGTATATTGAATTGCCTTCTCGTTTTTTAGCCATTCAACAAAACCTTCTCTGCCAAGTCTTATTAGCCGTTCCTTACTTCCTTCTATATTTTTAGAATGATCAATATCAGGCACAACAGGTGTTCTGAAAGTAACTGAGGGGTCTACTTTGTTTACATCAGGATTGCCATTTACAATCACTTCTGCTATGTATTTTAAAGCCTTGGTACCCCGGTCCTGGCGAGGCACCAGGTGAAATAGTTCAGGATGTGCATCAATGAAACCTACTGTAGCGGCTCCATTTTGAAATATCTGGTTCTGCAATACATTCTCAAGAAATGCAATATTGGTATTGACGCCGCGAATCCTGAACTCGCGTAAAGTCCTCACCAGTCTTTCGCAACTCTCTGCAAGGTTGCGTCCCGATGCTGTTACTTTCACCAATAAAGAATCAAAGAAAGGTGAAATGCTTACACCGGGGTAAGAACTTCCTTCATCCAATCGTATCCCGGGTCCGCCGGCATTGCGGTACGCGATGATGGTACCGTAGTCAGGTTTGAAACCATTGGAAGGATCTTCTGTTGTAACTCTACATTGTATGGCCACACCAGAGTAAGTGATCTGCGCCTGCGACTGTATATTGATTTCCGGATCAGTAAGCTTGTGTCCTTGCGCTATTAGCAGTTGGTTCTTTACAATATCAATTCCAGTTATTTCTTCCGTTACCGTATGCTCCACTTGTATGCGCGGATTCACTTCTATAAAGAAGATATTCTCTTCCCTGTCAACCAGGAATTCAACCGTACCAACATTATTATAATTTACCTGCTTGCAAATGCGGATAGCATAATCATACAGCTTCTGTTTCGTTATCTCTTTCAATGAAGTAGCTGGTGCCACTTCCACAACTTTTTGGAAGCGCCGCTGTACAGAACAATCCCGTTCAAATATGTGAACAAGATTGCCATGGTTGTCGCCCATTACCTGCACTTCTATATGCTTGGGCTCTTCGATAAACTTTTCAAGAAATACTGTAGCATTGCCAAAAGCAACACGTGCTTCATTGCCTGCTTCTGTTATGTTCTTCACCAGCTCTTCTGCAGAACGAACTACACGCATACCCCTTCCACCGCCACCCGCAGCTGCTTTGATAATCACAGGAAAACCAATTTTTTCTGCTTCGGTTATTGCCTCGCCAGGCGTTGATGAATCTACTTCGCAATCTTCTATAAGGGGCACATTTGCAGCCTTAGCTACTTTTTTAGCGGCAATTTTATCACCGAGCTGTTCCATTACCTCAGGTGTAGGGCCAACAAAAATTATCCCTTCTTCCCTGCACCGGCGGGCGAAAACTGCATTTTCACTAAGAAATCCATACCCAGGATGAATGGCATCTACCTGCTCTCGCTTGGCCACACGAATGATCTCTTCAATGTCAAGATAAGGCTTCAGTGGATCATCGTTTTTACCTACCTGGTACGATTCATCAGCTTTGTACCTATGCAATGAGTAGCGGTCTTCGTAGGTGTAAATAGCAACTGTTTTGATAAGTAGTTCCGTGGCGGCGCGAAGTACACGTATAGCAATTTCACCACGGTTTGCGACAAGCAATTTCCGAATTGGCATATAAAGGAGTATAGTTTACAATCGTTAGAGCGGCATGCCGGTTGATCAACCTACTGCTGCTACAGCAATATAAAGATTAATCGATAGCACAACCATAATTAGTTGAAGATGCTTAATCATTTCATTCAGTTGCGCTGTGGAGTGAATGAACCTGACTTGAAGGCCACTAATTTCTCCTTTCTTTGATATCCTGTTCATTTCCAATGATGGCGCCAAAGGGTTTTAGCGACTCTACATTATCGAATAAAACCTTTAGCACACCCAGGTACGGAATGAACAATATCATCCCGGCAACACCCCAAACCAAAGCACCAAGCATAAGCGCCATAATGGTAGCCATGGGATTTAGTTTTACTTTATTACCTGTTATATTGGGTGTAAGAAAATAACTTTCCACCAACTGGATTCCGAGGAAATATATAGCCGCAGTAAGCGCTGCTGAATAAGAATCTCGGGTTAACAACAGTACCAAAACAGGAATAGCGCTGCCTACCAACGAACCAATGAATGGGATAATATTCAGCAACCCTGCAAGCACGCCAAAGAATAAAGCCTGCCTGATGCCAATAAGTGATAGTGCGATAGTATTACAAGCAGCAAGTATGAGCACCACCAGCGATACACCAACAATATAAGAGTTAGCAACGTTCGCTACTTTTTCAAAAATCTCATCAGCCTTTCCTTCCTGCTTCTTTGATATAAGTTTCAGAATAAAGTTCTTGAAGCGTCTCCTATAGCTTATAAAGAAGAAGGCATACAAGGCAATGATGAAGAAATCCATTAACAGCGTGCCTGTGCTGTACAACATGGTGGTAAGCATATTTCCCATTCGTTGAAAAAGGTTAGATACTTGTACATCCATCTTTCTAGCCTGCTCTTCCCGTGGCATGTCCAGCTTATCATCTATATAATCCTGTATACTATCAAGCTTATTTTCGAGGTTGCCTTTTATAGCAGGCAGATCATTAATGAAACCTATTACCTGATTGGTGAGAAAGAATGATAAAGCAAAAATAATAATCACCAAACCTATGATACATGTACCTGCTGCGGCAGTCCTGCTAAAAGCTTTTTCTTCTAGTTTAGAAGCAACAGGCAATAGTAGAATGGAGAATAGTAGACCAATAGAAACAGGAATCAAAAAAGGCCTTCCAAGATAAAGCAAGCTAAAGAAAAGCAAGATGCCTAACAGTAAACGGTTGATTTGTTGCAGCAGACTTGTTTGCATGCATCAAATGCTAAAATTCTATGCCTGCAGAAGATGCAATAGAATTGAAAATTATATAGAGCAATATTGCATGAAGAAATGTGAAGCTTTGAGAAGATGTAGCAGTGGATTAAAGAAGTAACCATAACCGCTATAAAACAGAAAAGCCACAGTATTAAAACTGCGGCTTTATTTATAGATCCATTTTGGTTTTACCATTTGTCTACTTCCTCGCTGCTCAGGTTTACTGGCTCCGATACCGGAACTTCAGCAACTGCAGCAGAATGAGATGAAACAGCAATTGTTTCTACAACCTCTTCTACCTCTGCAGCCACTTCAGCTACACTTTCATGATAACCGTTTGTTCCTTCTGCATAACCATTTCCGTTCTCATCGTAGTCGTGGTTAAATGCATCAAAATCAAAATCCGGCATCAGGTCTGTCTTCACATAATCAACGGCTTCGTTCAAAGCTTTTATAAACTTGTTGAAGTCTTCTTTATACAAAAAAATCTTATGCCTGTCGTAACCATTATCGTTGAAACGCTTCCTGCTTTCTGTTATGGTTAAAAAGTAGTCATTGCTTCGGGTTGCTCTAACATCAAAAAAATAAGTTCTTCTTTTTCCCGCCCTGATTCTCTTACTGTAAACACTCTCAATTTTTTGTTCGTTGTTGTCGTACGCCACAGTGGTTAGTTTTGTTGTTAAGGATTGTATAAAAACAATGAGGCACAAATATAGGGCTCATTTTGAAATGCCAAAATTTAAATGGAATGCTGTCAATTAAAATCTGATGAAAGATTTTAATGTTGCTCATGCTGCCTTCCCTGCATGGCATACAGTTGTGCATAATAGCCGTTTTTGCCTATCAAATCATCATGATTTCCCTGCTCTGTTATCACTCCATCTTCCATTACTACTATTTTATCAAAACGTATTTGCCTGAAGATCCGATGCGTAATGATGAGTGCAGTTTTATCCTTCAGTCTTGTATTTAGGTTGTTTAAAATAGTGTTTTCTGTAGCTGTGTCTACAGCACTTAAACTATCATCCAACACTACCAACGCAGGTTGTTTTACCAAAGCACGGGCAATAGATATACGTTGCTTTTGACCGCCGCTAAGTGTTACACCTCTTTCGCCTACCATTGTATCAAACTTCTTTGCAAACAAGCTTATCTCTTTTAAAATGTTTGCATTGTTGGCTGCATCAATCACTTCTTCGTGCGTGGCTGGTTTATGCAAGCCAAAGCCAATATTGTCGTGAATGGTATCGCTAAAAAGGAATACATCCTGAGGTACATAACTTACCTGTTCGCGCAGGTAATGAAGAGGGTAATCTTTCAACGGTTTTCCATCTAAAGTAATGGTGCCTGACGCAGGATCATAAAAGCGTAGCAGCAGTTGAGCAATGGTTGATTTGCCACTTCCTGTTTTACCTAATATTAATACCTTTTCGCCTGGCGAAACAAAAAGGCTAATATTCTTCAAGGCTTTGATGCCTGTATGAGGATAAGTAAAACTAACATCTTTAAACTCAAGATGGCCTTGAATAGCCGGAGGCTGTGTGGTAGCCTCGTTTTTTATAGCAGGTGTTGTTTCTAAAAATTCATTGATGCGCTTTTGAGATGCCGATGCGCGTTGTATCATACTTGCTACCCATCCGATAGAACTTACGGGAAAGGTCAACATGTTGATGTAGATCACAAACTCCACTATCACACCCACTTTCATTGGATTGTTCAGCGCCTGGATGCCACCCACCATGATGGTGATGAGCGTACTTAAACCAATCATCAAAGCCATGCTTGGGAAGTAAAGTGCTTCTACTTTAGCCAGTTGCACTGCATTCTGCTTATAGTTCTCACTATTGTTGTTGAAGAACCTGAACATTGCCTTTTCCTGCACAAAAGATTTTATTACTCTTATCCCTGAAAAGCTTTCCTGCGCATTGGTGGTAAGATCAGACAACAGCGATTGTATCTTTTCGCTGCGCTTATGAATGATCTGATTTACTACATAAATAGTAATGGCAAGAACTGGTAGTGGCGCAAGTACATATAGTGTCAGCAATGGATCCTTGCGCAACATGTTTACAACGCTAAACCAGATCAATGCCACAAGGTTTATGAGGTACATGATGGCGGGGCCTGTGTACATACGCACACGGCTTACATCTTCCGTTATCCTGTTCATCATGTCGCCGGTGCTATGCGTTTTAAAGAAGTTGATGTCAAGCTCCTGGTAATGCTTGTATACCTGGTTCTTCTGGTCATATTCTATGTGGCGGCTCATCACAATGATGGTTTGCCGCATAAAGAACATAAAGACACCACGAATAATGGCTAATACAAGGATGGTGATACTTGATAAAGCAACAATGGTGAAAAAATCATTTTGATAAGGAGCAAGCGCATCAATGAACCACTCAACCAGTATATCGTGTCTTTCGCGCTCCACTACAGGGCGGGCATTTGGTAGGCGCATCTGTACCTGGTTGACAACAAAACCAGTTACCTGCGGAGCCAGAACAGCAAAATAGTTGGAGGCGATCACAAACAACATCCCAATACTAAACCTGAACCTATACTTCCAGAAATATTTATTAAGCGCCTTTAGATGTTTCAAACCTGTTATTTGGATGCAAAGGTAATGAGATGACAGCTGGCAGTTTTAAGCCTTCATTTAAAAATACTGAGGTGTTTGTGTTTCTGCTACAATTTATAGCCACATGTTTTACAAAACCTGGCATCTACATCGTGGCCTTCTTTACCACAGTTCCTGCAAACATCCGGGCTGTTTCCTTTTCCTTTTGCCATCATAGCCATTTCTGAAGAAACAATGCCCGTGGGTACAGCTATTATCCCATAACCTAAGAGCATGATAATACACGAGATAAATTTCCCCAGTGGCGTCACGGGAGAAATATCGCCATAACCTACAGTAGTAATGGTAACGATGGCCCAATAGATACATTGCGGAATACTGGTGAAACCATCTTCGGCATCCTCTACCAGGTAAATCACAGAGCCCATGATGATAACAGCTGTCAACACAAAGAATAAGAATATGCTGATCTTCCTAAAGCTGTTGGATAACGCTGTGGTGAGATAGCGCATTTCAGATACATAATGATTAAGCTTGAATATCCGGAAGACGCGTAAGAGCCTTAAGCCTCTTACTACCAGTAAGGATTGTGTACCAACAAAAAATAGGCTGAGGTAAGTGGGCACAATTGCCAGCAGGTCTATTATGCCAAGCACGCTGACCATATATGCCACCGGCCGTTGTATAGATAAAATCCGAAGGATGTACTCAAGCGTAAAGAAGATCGTAAGCCCCCACTCTATCTTGTAAAAGAGATCACCATACAATTCATGGTATAGAGGAACACTATCCAGCATTACAATGGAGATGCTAAAAAAGATGAGTACCAGCAAAATCACATCAAAGAGTTTACCTTCCTTCGTGTGGGACTCGTATATGATCTCATGCAGTTTAGCCCGCCAACCATTATGAGGAGCAGTTGATGATGGTTCTGTTGACATACCTGGATTTAGCTAGTAAAGAATTATAGTCAAAAGATACGCCAGCAAAGGGCATGGTTTATTCGTAACTAAAGTTTGTTCATGTAAATTAGCTAAGAAAAAATTTTATTATGAAAGAAGATCAAAGCTGGTGGTGGTTATTGGGAGTAGCATTAATATTGGCAATAGGTATGGCTGCTTATGTGATACTTAAGAAAAACCCACGGAAAGACACCAACGACTAAAGGCGTGCACCAAACAGCAGGCTGCCAATGCGTACCATATTGCTACCTTCTTCAATTGCTAACTGGTAATCGCCACTCATACCCATAGATAAAGTAGTGAACTCCAGGCATGGTGCACTTACTTGTGCATACAGATCATACAACTGCTTCAGGTATCGCATTTCATTTCTCACTTTTTGCTCATCATCAGAAAAGCTGGCCATTCCCATCAGTCCTTCTATACGTACATTCCTGATGGTATCATCTACTGATAATGCATGCACTACCTCTTTTAGTTCATCTTCGTCCATCCCAAACTTGGTTTCTTCCTGCGCAATGAATACCTGTAACAAACATGATATAGTACGATTTTCCTTTTTCGCCTGCTTGTTTATTTCTTTAAGCAACTTAAGGCTATCTACACCATGAATAAGATGAACAAAGCCTGCTATATATTTTACTTTATTGGTTTGCAGGTGCCCGATGAAGTGCCATCTTATATCTTTCGGAAGAACGTCTTGCTTTTCTATAAGTTCCTGCACATAGTTCTCGCCAAAGTCGCGTTGACCCAGGTCGTATAGCTTTTTTATATCCTGTACAGACTGCACTTTACTTACAGCCACCATTCGTACATTTTTAGCAGATATTAAACTTCTTATCTCTTGATATTTGGCTTCGTTTACAGGCATAACTAATAATTGCCTGCAATTTATAACCAAACTATATAATGCACTTAAAGATGATGAATTTGAGATTGATGCCTGTTCTTGCCAGCTTATCACTT
Source organism: Aridibaculum aurantiacum (assembly GCF_017355875.1). Taxonomy (NCBI): domain Bacteria; kingdom Pseudomonadati; phylum Bacteroidota; class Chitinophagia; order Chitinophagales; family Chitinophagaceae; genus Aridibaculum; species Aridibaculum aurantiacum. The sequence continues at coordinate 2,248,514 of NZ_JAFEWC010000001.1, read as the reverse complement.
CTTACCTATGGCTGTGGATCTGTAGTGGTTTTTGATTCACCTAATTCTATGCGGAATATTGCAGGCACCATTTACCTGACAAATGGCAGATCGTATGATGGCAGGCTGAACATAAACACCGAAGGCGGTTTGAATAGCACCGTAAAGCTGATACCTAACGGAGAAAGCGAAGCCATGCGTTTTCCTGTCTCTGAAGTGGAAGGATATAAAGTAAGAGGCGACTATTATGCCATGCGTGATATTCGCAGTGGTGTTATCCTTGGCCGCAATACCCGTTTCATGAAAAGGATCACACCGGCAGATAGCCGTATTCACGTGTACGAATATGTAGAACGGAAAACAGAAAAAGATCGCAGGAATAATGATGTTGTTACTTACGAAACCAACTACCTCCTGGAATTACCTAATGAAAAGAACCGAGAGGTATGGGCACTAAACAGCAATAAGTTTACGCCCAACTTTGATGAGAAGATGAGCAAGATTGTAGCCGACTGTCCTTCACTCGCACAAAAAATAGCTAACCAGGAAGAAGGATACTTCTACAGGCAGGTAACTGTTTTTAAAGACAAGCGGGTAGACGTAGTAATGAATATTATTGATGAATACAATAAATGCGGTAAATAATTCTTGGGCGCATTTAATTCTTGGATGAAGGAAAAGAAAGAGCCACTGTGGTTGCAGTGGCTCTTTCTATAAGAGCATATTATGTTATTGTAAAATAGCTCGTCCAATCACTATACGTTGCACTTCGCTGGTGCCTTCATATATCTGCGTGATCTTCGCATCGCGCATCAATCGTTCTACGTGGTATTCTTTTACAAAACCATAACCACCGTGCACCTGTACCGCTTCTATAGCTGTCCACATAGCAGTTTCACTACTGAATACTTTAGCCATTGATGAGCTAAGCGTATAATCTTTCCCCTGGTCTTTTTCCCATGCAGCTTTCAAACAAAGTAAACGAGCCGCTTCAACCTTGGTAGCCATATCAGCCAGTTTGAACTGGATAGCCTGGTGATGCATGATTTCTTTACCAAAAGCCTTACGCTCCTTAGAATATTTTACTGCCAATTCAAAAGCGCCACTGGCTATACCCAATGCCTGCGAAGCAATTCCGATACGACCGCCGGCAAGCGTTTTCATAGCGAATTTGAAACCGAAGCCATCCTCACCTATCCTGTTCTCTTTTGGAACCACCACATCGGTAAACATGATTGTATGTGTATCGCTGCCACGTATACCTAATTTATTTTCTTTAGCAGATACAGTTACACCAGGCCAGTTTTTTTCAACAATAAAAGCATTGATGCCTTTACTTCCTTTTCCTTCATCTGTTTGTGCCATTACCAGGTATACTGAAGCAGAAGAACCATTTGTGATCCAGTTCTTTGTTCCGTTAAGCAGGTAATGATCACCTTTATCTTCAGCTGTTGTTCTTTGAGAAGTAGCATCACTTCCTGCTTCTGGCTCGCTTAGCAGAAAAGCACCTATGTATAAATCTCCATCTTTAGTTCCTTGCGCTAAAGGCGTCAGGTATTTTTGTTTTTGCTCTTCATTTCCGTATGCTTCCAATCCCCAGCAAACAAGACTATTGTTTACGCTCATACATACACTTACACTTGCATCTATCTTGCTTATCTCTTCCATTGCCAATACATAGCTAACAGTGTCCATGCCACTGCCACCATATTGTGGGTCTACCATCATACCCATGAAACCCAGTTCAGCGAGCTTCATTATTTGTTCTTTAGGAAATCGTTGTAATTCGTCGCGTTCTATAACACCTGGCAAACATTCGTTTCGTGCAAAGTCCCTGGCGGCACTCTGTATCATCAGGTGTTCTTCGCTTAGTTGAAAATTCATATAGCTTAAAAATTTTGACAAATTAAAGGAAAATACTTCCAACTAAGGTGGCTACAGCCAGTGACGCATGTTTTAGGGAAAGAAAGGACGATCCTTAATCTGGGAACAAAGAGAAAATGTACATGCAGAAGGTTATTTAGCCGGCAATAGTATAACAAAGGTGGCACCCTTTCCAGGTTCTCCAAATGCTTCTATGTAACCGCGGTGGTGTGCTACTACTTTTTGTACAATGGCTAATCCAACGCCGGTTCCGGGATATTCTGCACGTCCGTGTAAACGTTGAAATATCTGGAATATCCGTTCAGCATGTTGTTGATCAAAACCAACTCCATTGTCTGATATAGAGATCACATGAAAAATTCGTTGCATATCATCAGAGCGTACTTTAAGTCGAGTTTCAGCCGCTATGGTCTTTTTGTAATTGATATTGATGACAGGTGCAACTCCCGGCCTCTGGTATTTAAGTGAATTACTCAGCAGGTTCTGGAATAACTGGCTCATCATTACAGCATCGGCTTTAGTTTCCGGCAAAGGATCTACGTGTATGGTAGCTTGTTTTTGCTGAACGGTAGCTTCAAAATCAGACAATACATCGTCGAATATTTCCTGTAGCGAAACCTGCTCAAGAGCAGATAATGATGAACTAACCTTCGAAAATTCAAGCAGGTCATTTATTAATGTACCCATTCTTGCACTGGCAGATTCTATTCTTTCTACCATTGCCTCTCCTTCCGGGCCTATTTCAGATCTATAACGTTGCTTCACCTTATCAGCAAAGAAGGTGATCTTACGCAGTGGCTCCTGCAGGTCGTGCGAAGCGATATAAGCAAAGTCTTGTAAGTTGGCATTGCTTCGTTTCAGTTCATGTACCGTTTCTTCCAGCTGCAGTTGCAGCCTTTTCATCGGTGTATGATCAGTAAAGGTCACCAGCACTTCACCACCTACACGCGTTGCTAAAATGTCCAGCCACACATCTATCCCATCGTCATTATAATGAAACTCAAATCGCTCAGTATTACCTGTTTCCAATGTTCGTTTATAACTTTCAAATAATCCATTGGTTTTATAAGCAGGAAACCACGTGCTGCCCAAGTCTCCCAGTAACCTTCCTGGATCTTCACCTACATAGGAAGCAAGTGAAGGATTTACATTAGTGAAAACAAAATCTACTATTTCACCTTTTTCATCTCTTTTAGGAGCAAACATGAAAATCCCGGATTGGGCTGTATTGATAATTGTATTAAGATGACTTGTTTGCTTTTCCAGGTCTTTTTGAAAAGTTACCAGCTCGGTTATATTAGCAAAAGTCACTACCAGTCCTTCCTCATGTGGAGCCACACCAACATCAAACCATCCTTCCAGTTTCGCATCTTTATAATACAGCTGTTTCCTTTCCATTTTACTGGTAGAAATAACCTGCAGGTACAGGTCGTAAAACTCATATTCTTTATAATGAGGAAAAATGGAACTTAAAGTTGAACCTACTACATCAGCAGGTTGTAGCCCTGCATGTGCCGTTAATGCACGATTGGCTGCTTTTATACAAAAATCTCTGATTGTTTCCTGTTCGTACAAAGGCTCAAGTAAAAGAATAGCATGGATAGATGCATCTAGCATGGTTTTTACAAACCCCTGTTCATTTTTCGCCCATTCATTCCTATTCTGGTGCATGTTTCTCTTTTGGATATCTTACTTCTAAAAATGCCCTACCTGATGATCTTAAATTCTTCGCCTGCTTCATCTTCTGTCTCTTTGGTTTCTACAGCTGCAACGCTAGCCCTAGATGGTCCTTCCCAGCACCAGCTTACAAATTGATCTACCTTTTCTTCATTCCCGGATACCAATGCTTCTACATTTCCATCAGCCGTGTTCTTAACCCATCCTTTCAGCCCTAGTTCTACAGCTTTATCCCTGGCGCTTACTCTATAAAATACGCCCTGTACTTTGCCTTTTATCAACAAGTGCAGTGTCTTCAAACCGGAACTTTACAGGGATTTATACTATGTTCGTGCCACACCGACACTAGTATGAAAGCACTCATTCTTGTAGATATACAGAACGACTTTTTACCCGGCGGCAAACTGGCCGTTCCACACGGAAATGAAATAGTAGCCACCTGTAACCAGTTACAGCAATATTTTGATGTAGTAGTAGCTACACAAGATTGGCACCCGGCAGATCATAAGAGTTTTGCCTCACAACATGAAGGACGTGCACCATTTGATGTGATAGACCTGGATGGACTTCAGCAAACGCTGTGGCCGGATCATTGTGTGCAGGCCTCAGAAGGTGCGGAATTCAGTAAAGAACTGGAAATGGAAAAGGTGGAGGCCATCTTTCGCAAAGGCATGGAAAGCACTATAGATAGCTACAGTGGCTTTTACGACAATGGCCACAGAAAAACAACTGCTCTTGCTGATTACCTGCGGGGAAAGAAGGTAACAGATGTGTATGTGGTTGGTTTGGCTGCTGATTTCTGTGTTTACTTCACAGCTAAAGATGCACTTGCAGAAGGCTTCGCAACCTTTATAGTAGAAGATGGAACACGCCCTATAGACATGGCAGGATTTGAAGCTGCCAAAGATGATATACGATCTAAAGGCGGTTCAATCATTTCTTCAGCAGATGTTTTAAAAAAGTAGCATATGAGTTTGGTTATTCAACAAGCAACCGTTGATGACGTGCCGGCACTGGTAAAGCTGGTAAATAGCGCCTACCGCGGAAATGATGCGCGCCAGGGATGGACACATGAAGCTGACCTGATAGATGGAACTGCAAGGATAACCGAAGAGCAATTGGTACAGATGCTGGCATCGCCAGACAACACAATGCTACTGCTTAAAAAAGAAGAAGAGCTGGCTGGCTGTGTAATGCTGGAAAGGACTGCAGATGAGATGATGTTGGGTATGCTGTCTGTTTCGCCACCCTTGCAGGATGAAGGAATAGGTAAACAGCTCATAACACTGGCTGAGACTTTTGCCATGCAACAAGGTGTTACTAAAATGATAATGACAGTTATTTCAGTAAGACATGAACTGCTGGCGTGGTATAAAAGACGGGGCTACCATGAAACAGGAGAAACCAAACCTTTTCCTGAAGATGCAGGTGTAGGTAAGCCAAAGCAGCCGCTTCATTTTGTAGTTCTTGAAAAACAACTGCGGGAATCGGTGTAGGAGGATGTAAAACTCTGGAGCTGTTTCTTGTTCCTGGTTCCTTGTTGGGACCCTTGTTTATATTATGAATTTTTCAGCAGCTTTTGAGGTAACTTCAGCCTTAAAACTATTTCATGAAAAAGGTATTTGTATTGGCACTTGCTGCCGCTTTACCTGCTGTTTTTCTTTCTGCCAACGCACAAGATGATAAATCAAAACGTGCCTCGCCTCCTGCAGTTGCCTCTGCTACTTTGCCTGGTGGTGCAGTGGTAACTATTAACTACAGCCAGCCTTCAGTGAAAGGCAGAACCATTGGTAAAGACATAGCTGCATACGGAAAAGTATGGCGTACCGGTGCCAACGAAGCCACCACATTTGAAACTACTAAGGATCTGAAAGTAAGTGGACAAACATTGCCTGCAGGTAAATACAGCATTTATACCATTCCTGGTGAAGACGAATGGACGGTGATCTTTAACAAGATCTGGAACCAGTGGGGCACACGCTACAACGAGCAGGAAGATGCGCTTCGACTAAAAGTAAAACCTGCAAGCGCTGATCATGTAGAACAACTCACTTTTGATGTAGATAAAGAAGGTGTTGTAAAACTAAGGTGGGCAAACACATTGGTGAACTTCAACCTCGAGTAAGGTTATACTATTAAAAAGAAAAAGGCGCTCAAACAACTGGGCGCCTTTTTTTATTGTACCAATATCTTTTCTACCACCCTTCCTTTATTGCCGCTTACTTGTACAAGGTAAAGGCCCGGCGACGCATTCAAATTTACTTTATACAATAAGCTTCCACTTGGAATAGTATGCACACCCACTACTCTACCTGAAAGATCAGTGATACGGATAGCTTTAAAACCTGTTGGAGGAAGAGAGATATTCAATTCACCTTTGGTTGGATTAGGAGATATTTTTACACCAGCCTGTGCTGCTGTTATATTGTCTATTGATGTAACTACGCTTCCTACTTTATTAATGATCCAGTTGTTTGGATCAACATCAATACCTGAAGGGTTTTTACTGTAAGGGATGTTGAACACCTGGTTGTTGCTGGTGTTATTGACCGTGATGATCGTATCGCCCTGCAACGACTTAATTCTTAGTTGCAGCAAACCCTTAAAGAATGGAGTAATAGCAGGAGCCGATGTGGTCTGGCTGACAGTTACCCGCAGTACATCAGTAGATTCCTTTCCATAGTTTACGCTATACGTAGGATAACCTTGCCCATAATACCATTGATTGAAAAAGTCGGCGAAACTTCTACCTGTTACTTCTTCTGCAAGAGCTCTAAAATCTTCACCTGTAGCAACGGAGTCTTTAAACCGCTGCTGGAACAAACGCAGCGTTCTGAAAAAGAGCGAATCGCTCTGCATTTCGAAACGCAGGTTATGTACAATGGCTGATCCCTTATCATACGTAAGCCTTCCACTGAAGATCCTGTTTTCATTATATGAATCAGCAATCGGAACATACACACTACCTGCTGTTGCACTCATTACATTATTATGAACATTTAGCATGTTAGCTGCCGCAGTAGTTGTAGGATATAATGCCGGCAGGTATTCCATCATCAGGTATTCACTATATGATGCAAACCCTTCATTGATCCAGATGTCATTCCATGTAGCACAGGTTACATTGTTTCCAAACCATTGATGACCTAGTTCATGAGCTATAAGACTGGTACCAAAGTTATCCATGGTGCTCATGGTCTGGTGTTCCATTCCCCCACCAATGCTTGCTTGTTTGTGCCCATATTTTTCAAGATGAAAAGGATATAAGCCAAACAACTCGCTCATCTTTTCTAAGAAAGGTGGTGTCTTATCAAGGTTCGTCTTTACGTTGCCGAAGTAGCTCGGGCTATTCACGATATAATGTAAAACAGGAATAGAATCAGGAGTGATATGAGCAGGCTTTGCATAGTTGGTGTACTGCATATAATTTCCTACAGCAAAACTTGGCAGGTAATAAGCTATTGGATAACGCGTAGCCCAACGATACTGTTTCCTGTTGGCGGGAAGATCTACTACTTCTTTCAGCAAACCATTCGAACCAACCAGGTACTGTGCATCGGTACTGAACCACAAATCAGCGGAGTCAATTTTATCAGCTAATAATTGCTTTGCAGGATACCATTCACGAGCCTGGAATGATTCGGATAAGGATGCAGCAAAACGCAACCCTGTGCTGGTAGAAGAGCCTGCGTAGATAGCCGCCCCTGATGCTGTACCTCTATAATAAAACTGCAGTTGTAGTTGCGTACCTGCAGCTACTGGTGAAGAAAAAGGAATATAGATATGATCGTTGGCGCGGGTAAACGTTCTTTTTATGTTGTTTACATAAACAGAATCTACCACCATGTTTTGCCTGAACTCAATAGCAAAAGTATCGAGGGCTGCAATGGTAGTGGCATGATAAGTACAGCTTCCACTAATGTTACGTGATTGTGGCATTACGTCTAACTCCAGTTTCATGTACTTCAGGTCATACCGGTTCATTATCGTATTCTGAAAATAATTGGTAGCAGTAGCGCCAAATACTGAACGATGACTACACCTGCGATCGCAGTTATCATTATCGTGAGCCAAAACCAGGGTTGCCATAAAAGCTAGGAATACAACAGGAAATATGCGCATCATAAGTTTGCAATTTAATTGATAATGAACCAATGTGGTGGTGGACACATCCTATTAACTTTGGCTTATGAAAATTCAGTTGTGGTCAGTTGGCAAAGCACATGAAGATTATATACGCGAAGGCATAACAGAATTTACAAAACGCATTGGTAGGTACTATCCTGTCGACTGGAGACTATTTTCACCTGCGCGTCAAACGGCTTCTTCACTGGAGGCTGATATAAAAAGAAATGAAGCATCCACCATACTTCAGGCATTGCACAAAGATGATTTTCTTGTGCTGCTTGATGAGAGAGGAAAGCTGATCAGTTCACCGAAACTGGCTTCCTTGATTGAGCAAAAAGCAAATACAAGTGTAAGACAAATGGTATTTCTTATTGGTGGCGCTTTTGGCGTAGATGAGACTGTGAAAGAAAGAGCTAATTATACATGGGCCTTGTCACCGTTGGTTTTCCCGCACCAGCTGGTACGCCTTATTCTTGCAGAACAGGTTTATCGTGCATGTACCATTATCCGCAACGAAAAGTATCACCATGAATAATTAACTTGCCCGCATGCTCAGTGTCACTCTAATCATTCTCATACTTACAGCCATTATATCTTTTACTGCATTTAGTAATCGTAAAGTAATTGATGACTTGATCTTCTATCCTCCGGCAATAACGCGCCGCAACCAGTGGTATCGCTTTTTGTCTTGTGCACTTATTCATGCTGATCCCATGCACCTCATATTTAATATGTGGGCGTTCTATATGTTTGGCAGTATGTTGGAGAATAACTTCAACTATATTTTCGAAGAAAAAGGACCCATACTTTATGTAGCACTTTATTTGATATCGCAGATCATTTGCCTTATTCCTTCTTATGTTCAGAATAAGGATAATTACTACTATAAAAGTCTGGGAGCATCAGGTGCTGTATCAGCAGTAGTGTTTGCCACCATCTTCTTATTTCCTTTAACAGGGGTAGGTATCATACTAATTCCAATAAGGATCCCTGGTTTCATCTTTGGTTTTATTTACCTCGGCATCACGATGTATATGGCAAGACGTGGTGGAGATAATATCAACCACTCTGCTCACTTCTTTGGTGCTGCTTCAGGAATAGTTCTGTTGCTTATTTTCTGCTATGCATTCTCCAGCTTCGATCCTGTGCAGAATTTTATTTCCCAGATAAGGATGTATACGGGGTTGTAGGAAGAGGTGTGAGGTTTGAAGTTCCTGATTCCTGGTGTGGCTTTTCCAAGTAATCTTAATCAATGACTTCCTTCCTGGCACTAATCTCTAGTCTCTAATCACTATTTACTAATCAACTTAACTCTTACAACAGACCCTGTGGAAGGTTGTAGTTTGAAGCGGTTGTCTAGCCGTTGCCCTATCACCCAAACAATTCTTTTGTTGCTTTCCAATACCCAGGTATTTTCCTTTTGAATAAGCGATAGCTTATTATCAATAAAGAACTTGCTTAGCTTTTTCTTTTTCTGCATACCCAGCGGGTAAAAGTAATCACCCTTCTTCCACTTGCGAAGCAGCAATGGAAAATGAAGTTCATGGGCATCAATAAATGCAACAGATGCATCGGCAGATATGGTAACATGACTGGCAGGGATATCATATTCAAATTGTAAACTTCCTCCTGGAAAATCCACTTTCTTCTGTTGTGCCTCAACTACTATGAAGTTGGAAATTTCTTCAGCTTTCTTTGCCGCAATGATCAGCCAGTTCCTATTCTTGATAATGCGATGTGACGGAGATTCTACATAGCTGCCATTATCCGCCTGCATAAGTTTAAGTATCTCATCCACCTGTGCTGCCGTGAAGTTGTATTCACTCAAAATCTCCCACAAGATCGTACGCACAGGTTCTGCTTTCAGCAGCTTAAGAATAGGAATATGCGCCTCTTTTCCTTTGATCTCAACCAGTTGCTTTTTGTAATTAGCTATAGCCTGTTTGTACACCAGTTCCACCTCCGTAAGACGCGCTATATTTTTAAGCAGGTTTTCTACTACCTGGGGAAACACCTGCGCAATAGCAGGGAGCATTTCATTACGAAAATAATTACGGGTATAGTTGCTGGAGGCATTGGATGAATCTTCTACATGTTGCAACTCATGTTGAGCAGCGTAGTCTAATATTTCTTTTCTTCTAATGCCTAACAAGGGTCTCCACACTTGCTGAAAGTGTTCATCCATACCTATCAATCCTTTCAGCCCCGTGCCGCGGAAGAAGTTCATTACAACCGTTTCTATGTTATCATCCGCATGATGTGCAGTAACTATATAAGAGGCTTTGCCTTCAGCTATCAATTGTCTGAACCAATCATAACGAAGATCACGAGCAGCAACCTGCGTTGATAGTTTATTGTTTTCAGCATATGCTTTGGTATCAAAATGCTGTACAAATATATCTACCTCGTACTTCTTTGCAAGCTCCTTTACAAACAGTTCATCTCTTTCACTTTCAGCACCGCGCAATTGGAAGTTGCAATGCGCAATTGAAAACTGAAGTTTTGCCTTATGAAACAGGTCGCATAGAACAACGCTATCTATACCTCCACTTACAGCCAATAAAAATTGGTGCTGGTTGGTGAACCCATTCTTTAGCTTGATGTGATCGGTGAACTTTGTAAGTAGGTTCATATAATAAGTAATGGTAGCGTGCTTTTAAAAGCATTGAACTAGGAACTGCGGAAAAATAAGATGAAGGTGATTAGCCAGATCACCTTCATCTAAATATTTAAATCAAATTATCACGCCTGTGAAAGCCTTAATTCTTCTTCGCTTCTTTTGCCCAAGTATCTTTTAAAGAAACCGTGCGATTGAATACGAGCCTGTCTTCACTGCTGTCTTCATCCAGGCAGAAGTAGCCCTTGCGCAAGAACTGGTAACGTTCACCAAAACTAACATGACGCAAAGCTGGTTCTATGTATACTTTAGGCAGTACCTGCAAACTATCAGGATTTATATAATCTTTAAAATCACCTTCTTCATTGCCCGGCTCTTCTACTTTGAAAAGGCGGTCGTACAACCTTACTTCGGCAGTCAGCGCATGAATAACGCTCACCCAATGAATGGTTCCTTTTACATTGATACCGCTGGTATCGCTGCCACTGCGGCTTTCAGGAATATATTCAGCATGCACTTCTACCACATTGCCTGCATCATCTTTTTTGAAGCCTGTGCATTTAACGATGTAAGCATGTTTTAAACGCACCATTAAGCCTGGTCCAAGCCTGAAGAATTTCTTCGGAGGCTCTTCCATAAAATCTTCCCGCTCTATCCAAACCTCTCGTGCAAAAGGTAATTCACGTGTACCACCACCATCTTCTGCTTCAGGATTATTTTCAGCAACCAACTGCTCCACCTGTCCTTCAGGATAATTGGTAATAACCAGTTTTACCGGGTCGAGTACAGCCATGCGGCGCAGCGCTATTTTATTCAGGTGTTCGCGTACAAAGAATTCCAACAATCCTACATCAATGATGTTCTCACGTTTGGCCACTCCTATCCTGTCGCAAAAGTTGCGAACGCTCTCCGGCGTATAACCACGGCGGCGAAGCGCAGCAATGGTAGGCATGCGTGGATCGTCCCATCCTTCCACATGCTTGTCATTTACCAACTGCAGTAAGCGGCGCTTACTCATCACGGTGTAGTTCAGGTTTAAGCGCGCAAATTCAAATTGATGACTTGGAAATATCTCCAGTTTCTCAATGAACCAATCATACAGTTCGCGGTGCGGAATAAACTCCAGCGTACATAGCGAGTGCGTGATATTCTCAATGCTATCACTTTGGCCATGCGCAAAATCATACATAGGATAAATGCACCACTCATTGCCGGTGCGGTGATGATGTGCATGCTTGATGCGGTACATCAGCGGGTCGCGCATGTGCATGTTAGGACTAGCAAGGTCTATCTTAGCACGTAATACTCTTTCGCCGTCTTTGAATTCACCATTCTTCATTCGCTCAAAAAGGTCAAGGTTTTCATCTACTGAACGGTTGCGGAATTCATTACCGGTTCCTGGTTCTGTTGGTGTACCTTTTTGTTTGGCTATTTCTTCCGGTGTACTATCATCCACGTATGCCAGCCCTATCTTTATAAGCTTTACAGCATAGTCGTATAGTGTTTGAAAATAGTCAGATGCATATAGTTCCTGCGCCCATTCAAAGCCCAGCCATTTTACATCTTCCTTTATACTATCTACATATTCCTGGTCTTCTTTCACAGGATTGGTATCATCGAAACGAAGGTTGGTTTTTCCGCCATACTTGATAGCAAGGCCAAAATTCAGGCAGATGCTTTTAGCATGACCAATATGTAAATAACCATTAGGTTCTGGAGGAAAACGGGTGACAATGTTTTTGTATTTGCCAGCAGCAAGATCCTGCTCAATGATCTCCTCTATAAAATTTAAACTTTTTTCTTCCGACATATTATCTTCTTGGGTGGCAAAAATAACGTTTACAGCCGATTAGTTTTTGTGAATAATATAGCTGCGAAAATCGCCTTCATCGATACTTAATACAACAGATCATCTTGTGATTGTCCTGGGGAATACTCATATGAATAATCTACTGGAGAAGTCATTTTACAAGCTATCGATCTACTAATAAGCTTCTAAATCAGATCTTCACATTCCACGTGACTGATGGGATGATGGGAAACAGTGACACCTGGGTAGCATCTATTTTTAAATTACCTGTAGCCGGGCTGCCAGATTGGTTGAAGTAAATGAAATATGGATTTTGCCTGCTATATACATTGTAAATGCTAAACACCCAATTAGACTGGAACTTTCTATTCTTCTTAGGTGTAGGCGCATAAGTAGCTGAAAAATCTAACCTGTGATAAGGCGCAAGCCTGTAAGAATTAATGCGCCCATTCTCTTGGGTTAAAATGCCATTGATAAAGTAAAATCTTTCCGGCACTGTAACAGCATTGCCTGTACCGTAAATGAAAACCGAAGACAACTTCCACTTTTTATTGATCTCGTAAGTGCCCACCACACTCATGTCGTGCCTGCGGTCAAACTTGCTGGGAAACTTCTCGTTGTTGTTTAAGAAAGGGAAACGCCGCCAAGTCCAGCTAAGGGTATACCCTACCCAACCGGTGAACCTTCCCTTCACTTTATTTACAAAAAACTCTGCACCATAACTCCACCCGCGGCCAAAAGTAAAATCCTGTTCAGGATCGGATAATGATGGCGTATAACCTTCACGATATTCAATCTGGTTCTGCATGTTCTTGTAATACAACTCCACTGAAGTTTCAAACATGCTGTTTGCAAAATTGCGGAAGTAGCCGGCTGCATACTGCCAGCTGATCTGCGGCTTCACATTCTCCGTGCTTGGAACCCAAAGATCCGTAGGAAGCGTAGTGCCGGAATTACTTACCAGGTGTATATACTGCAGGTTTCTGCTAACAGCAAATTTCAAAGAAGAATAATCATTCAGAGAATACCGCAGCGTAGCACGTGGTTCCAAACCACCATAAAGTTTCACCGTCTCTCCACTTCCGAAAAATGTGCTGTCAGTCTTATTGCCATTCACATCTTTCTTATAACTCATATAGCGTCCTACCTGCTGAAAGGCTCCATACCGCAAACCATAGTTCAATTTCACTTTATCCGAAACATCCCAATCATCTTGTATATATAAGGCATATTCATTAGCGTATTTTTTGTTGGCATTGTTGGGCGTAAATGTAGTAGCGCCTTGCTCTGCTGTCAATATATTTGGGAAGAAAGTATGATGCGTATACAGGCCGCCAAACTTTACCTTATGTTTTGGAGAAGCGAAGTAGTCAAAGTCAAACTTTGCATTCAGGTCGCGGATGCCTGATGACAACTTGATGCGGAAATCATTTTGTGTAGCCGCAAAAGCAAAATTATAATCGTTGTATACGAGCGATACATTACTAAACAACTTGCGGTTGAAAACATGGTTCCATCGAAAAGTAGCTGTAGAATTTCCCCATGGAATATTGGTATTGAAGCCGCGGCGGTTGTTATTATAGTTAAAAACATCGCGGCCGAAATAGCCACTCAGGTACACCCTGTCCTTTTCTGAAACAATGTAGTTCATCTTTAGGTTCAGGTCGTAGAAGTAATAACCGGAGCCCCTGAAATCGCTGTCTTTACTAAGGAAAGGTTTTGTAAGCACATCGATATATGTACGGCGTGCAGAAACTATGTACGATGCTTTGTCTTTCACTATTGGCCCCTGAATTGAAAAGCGCGAAGCGATAGCGCCAATGCCGGCATCTATCTGCGTCTTGTTCATGTTGCCTTCTTTCAGTGTTACATCCACAACCGATGATAGCCTGCCACCATATTGCGATGGCATCCCTCCTTTTATCAGCGAAACATTTTTGATAGCATCGGAATTGAAAACAGAAAAGAACCCAAACAGGTGGCCGGAATTATACACCACCGCATCATCGAGTAAAATAAGATTTTGATCTGGCCCACCACCGCGTACATAAAAACCAGCATTGCCTTCGCCGGCATTGCGTACACCCGGCAGTAACTGTAGCACCTTCAATACATCTACTTCACCCAGTAGTGCCGGCACCGATTTTACCGTTTCCATACTCAGGTCAATCTTACCCATCTGCGCTGTCTTCACATTGTTGTCGCGGCGGCGGCCGGTTACCGTCACTGTTTCAAAAATTACATTGTTGGGAAACAGGTTGAAAGTAAGATTGGTATTACCTGAAAGTTCTATGGTAGTATCCACAGGCAGGTAACCAACGAAAGTGCAGGTAAAGGTGTATTTGCCTTTTGGTAAAGTGAGCGAGTAAAATCCGTATTGGTTACTGGTTACACCACGTGTAACACCATTTACATTCAGGCTGGCACCTATCAGCGTTTCACCAGATAGCGTGTCTTTGATGTAACCATTGATGGTCACCTTTTCTTGTCCATATACCAGTTGTGAAATCACAACCAGCATCATTGCTACCCAATAACGCATGCTTAATGTATTTATAGCTTTCGTCAACAACTTCTTTCAACAAGCAATTGCGTTAGAAGGTTTATTTGCCCCTGAAGTCAAGAGAGTCTCTTACCTCTCCGCAAGTCAGCATTTTCTTACCGTAATATGGATTTTTTATATCAGAGGTTTTACTTAACCAGGCAGCTCCTGCATCATCAAATGCCATAGGACAATATTGCTGGTACACTATTTCATTATCGTAGCGAACCGTACGCAGCAAGGTGTACATATTATCGCTTATAGATTGGAAGGTTTTTCTTTTAGCTTCCAGGTCAGCTTCTGTTGCTAATTTTTGTGCATCGCCAGTTATGGTATTAGTAAAATCTTTTGCGGTAAGTACAATGTTGCTATCAGCCTTCATTTCATCGTAAGCGATGTTATTAGCAGAACTCACCATATTATTCGCTGCTGTGGTAGCCTGTTCAGGGTTGCTGGCTACCAACGCATCTTTCAGTGAATAGTAGTTATTTAGAAAGTCACCAAAGGTCTGGTTGAAACGGGAGCTGTTCTTGCTTTGTGCCAGCGGCTCATCTTTTTTCACTTCCTCTGCAGGCTGATCACTTCCGCCACAAGCGGCTAAAACTGCAAGCAAAACAATAAATAGGTAGTTTTTCATATGAAAAAATTTGTTGGCAAAAGTAAATGAAAATGCTGTGTTAGCCTTAGCCACACAGCATTCACTATTACCAGGTATAACAAATACTATTAAGAGGCAGCAGGCAAATGTTCATCAGCGGGTAAAGTAATTTCAAATAAAGCTCCTTCACCCTCTACACCTGAGGCAATGATTTCGCCATTGTGTAGCGAAATGATCTTCTTTACAATGGCCAATCCTACACCGGTTCCTTCGTATTGATCCTTGGTATGAAGCCGCTGAAATACTCCAAAGATCTTCTCGTTGTACTCAGGCTTAAAGCCGATACCATTGTCGCGGTAGAAGATTTTGTACACCTGCTTATTGCCTTCTGATAAAGCCTTAGCTGTTATATTGATGACAGGCCTGCGATCAGGATGAGCAAATTTCAACGAGTTCGACAATAGGTTTTGGAATAGTTGTGCAAGCTGGAATTCTATCCCCATCACTACCGGCAATTCATGAAAATTGATGGTAGCGCCTTTTTCTGTTATCTGTATCTCAAGGTCTTCCAATACCTGCGTTACCAGTTTATTTAAATTCACTTCTGAAAACGCTAACTCAGATTGAGATAAGCGGGAAAAGTTCAGCAGGTCATCAATCAGCCTTGCCATACGAGTAGATGACTGGGCTATATTATCTAAATACCGGAGCGACCGATCGTCAAGGCTTGCCTCGTTCAGTTCCTTCAGCAGGTTGCTGAATATTGAGATCTTGCGTACAGGCTCTTTCAGATCATGGCTGGCCACACTGGTAAATTGCAATAATTCATAATTGCTCTTTTCCAGTTCGCGTGTACGTTCCTTTACTTTTTGCTCCAGCATCGCCATCGCCTTCTTCTCTTTATCGCGCAGCTCCGATTTTATTCTTTTCTCTTCTGTAGTATCCCTTACTTCTATTACTGTCCCTACCGGTTTGCCATTTTGAATAATGGGACTTGCAATGAAGGAAACAGGGAAAAAAGAACCGTCTTTTTTAATGAAAACCTCATCTCCCTGCGTTTGCGCCAGTTTCGGCAATGCCCTGTCAATCTCACATTCCTCTATTGGAAAATGCCGGCCATCAGGGTGTGTATGATGAATATAATAATGCAGTGGCTTTTCCTGGATTTCCTCAAGCTTATAGCCGATCATCTTTTCAGCTGCAGGGTTCATATAGGTGCAGTGTTGCCTGTCGTCCATGAAGAACAAGGCCTGCAGTGTGTTGTTAGTGATCGTATTTATCAGGATGTTCTGGCTGGTCAGTTGCTCTTCAATAATCTTCCTTTCTGTGATATCCATTACCGAACCGGCAAAACCGGCAAAACGTCCATCTTTACCATGATAGGGACTTCCATGTGTAGAGCACCATCTTATTTCTCCATCCACACGCTGCACACGAAAGTCAATGGTAAGTGCTTCACGTCTCGCAAAGGCATCATTGAATTTTTCTTCCACTTGTTTATGATCACCAGGATATACTACCGACAACCAACCACTTTGTAGCAGGTCCTGCATCCGCCGTCCGACCCATTCAGGTAGGGTTTTGTTGATGTAAATAGTTTGACCTTCGGTATCAGTCATCCACAAAGCAACAGGAGATACATCGGTTATAGCTTCTGCAAATTCCTGTGACTTCTGTAAAGCTTCCTCTGTTTTCTTGCTAGCTGTTACATCTTTTACGGCAGAAAGCACATGTGGTTTTCCTTTGTATAGAAATTGAGAACCCACAAACTTCACTTCTATTAGTGAGCCGTCTTTTGTAATTCTTGTATTGGAACCTGAATATTTTCTGCCGGTGAAGGCAATTGTCTTTAGTGTTTCAAAATCCTTTGGTTCATAAAATAATCTACTTGCATGCAAGCCTATTAATTCTTTGTACTCATAGCCAAAGATGTCGCATGCCGATGGGTTGGCTTCTACTATATAACCGTTCTCATCGTATATAATCAGTGAATCGGATGTGGCATTAAAGATGCTCTCGTATTGTTCCTTTTGTTCAAGTAGAATCCTTTCAGCATGTTTCTTTTCTTCAAACAACTTGGCATTGCCCATAGCAATAGCCGCCTGTATAGCTAAGCCTTCTACCAGTTGTTCTGCTTCTTTTGTAAAAACGCCAGCATCAGGATGACCAAAGAACAAACCTCCTATAGGTTCATTATTGATTGGCGAAACCACCGGAACAGCAAGATAACTTTTTACCGGAAGGTGACCTTTAGGCATACCGTGGTAAGGTGGGTTTTGAGCATAATGCGGCTGTGCCGTAACATCATCGTATCGCACAGTTCCCGAAGCCATAAAAGTTGGCTCGAAGATCTTGGTGTTCCTCGGCATCGGGAACTTTGAAAAAGCTTCTTTATCTACTCCTGAAATAGTATATAGAATAAGTGACTCATTATTAGCATTTACCTTACTATAAAAGAATGCTCCGAACGCCGCACCTATAGATTGTGTTCCTATATCTGTTACCCGTTGTACAAGTTTCTCAAGTTCCAGTTCCGATGCAATAGCTTTCCCAGATTCATTCAGTATTTCAAAGATGGTTTTGTCTAGCACAGCTATTAAAAAATTTCCTCGAAATTAGACATACCCTCGTTAGCAAACTTCACTTACTTAAAAAATAATTAAACAAGTAATTTGCACCACAGCCAAAAGCGTAAGCGTGAAAAATTTTGAAGTATTACTGGTAGACGATGATGCAATAGACAGGGAGCTCTTTATAGAAGCTATAGAAACTTTAGGTGGTTATACAATAGCAGAGGCCACCAATGGTAATGAGGCATTGCTTTACTTACAACAGGCTGCTAGCTTGCCGCAACTTATTATTCTTGATCTTAATATGCCGGTAAAAGACGGCAGGGAAACACTGATAGAACTTAAGAAAGATCCCATTTTCAAAACAATACCGGTTTGTATCATGTCTACTTCCAGTGCACACTTTGATGTGCAGCATGCATATAATGAAGGCGCATCACTCTTCCTGGTAAAGCCTCTGGAGTATAAGCAGCTAATAGAAATGCTGACCTCGCTATTGACACTGTTTGGCAAACATGTAGTATATGCACATTTGATCCAGGCCAAACAATAAAGATCATTGTTACCCTTCTCGCATTGCTTCTTTGGGAAATTTATCTGCGACCAGGTTCAGGTTAATGCCATGTTCCAGGTAAGCTTTCAAGCCGTCCAATACTGTTGTAAAACCACCTGTAAGATCTTTCACCAATTCCAATATTTCACCGGCTGGCTTAGCAAAGCCATAGTTGCGTACCTGCACATAGGTTTTATCTTCAGCCAGTTTTTGAAAAACAAAATCAACGGTAGTAGGTGGCTCATCCCATTCTATGGATATAAGCTCATTTGGAACAAGCTGTTTTACATACACGTTGGTTGTTACCTGGTACATCTCCCACTCCCACTCTACTGTTTGCCCAGTCTCCAGTTTACCACTACTCTTCGTAAACCAAAAATGCTTTGTAATAGCAGGATCAATGAATGCATTATAAACCTCCTCAACAGGTTTCCTGATCATCATCTGTGCTTCTACAGTTATGGTACCAGCCATAGATCTAATGTTTTGGTAGAGCAAGTTTAAAAAAAATGCTTCTATGTTCTACTTCTTCATGTAAACATAAATAGTACTGATTGTCAATCAATGCTGTTGTTATATTTGTTATCATATGAATCATATCCTTCTATTTGGTGCAGGCAAGTCAGCAACTGTTTTAATAAACTACCTGAAAGACCTGGCGACAGAAAAGAAATATTCAGTAACGATAGCTGATGGCAACCTGGAAGCAGTGCAATCTAAAGTGGGTACACATCCCCTCGTTAAAGGCGTAAAGGCTGACGTGGAAAATGAATTTGAAAGACATGCACTCATCAAACAAGCCGATGTAGTTATCTCTTTGCTGCCACCATCACTCCACTACCTCGTAGCACTCGATTGCCTTGAATACGAAAAGCATTTACTTACAGCATCCTACGTTGATGATAAAATAAAAGCACTGGAAGAAGAAGTAAAACAGAAAGGATTGCTGTTTCTATGCGAGATGGGATTAGACCCAGGGATCGATCATATGTCTGCAATGGAACTGGTGCACCGCATTAAAGCAATGGGCGGAACAATCACTTCCTTCAAATCGCACTGTGGTGGTTTGGTAGCACCTGAAAGCGATAACAACCCATGGCATTACAAGATCAGTTGGAACCCGCGCAACATTATACTGGCAGGCAAGAGTGGTGCTGTATACAAAGTACGCGGTCAACAGGTATCGCTGTCATATGAAGAGCTTTTTAATATTGAGAACCTGGTAGATGTGCCTGGGCATTCGCTGCTGGCATTTTACCCTAACCGCGATTCGCTTAACTACCTTCCGCTTTACCAACTGCACGAAGCAGAAACATTCATCAGGACTACGCTCCGTCATCCTGATTTCACGTTTGGATGGAAGAACATTATAGACCTGAAGCTTACAGATGAAGAATACATTTACGACACAACCAATATGACCGTAGCTGATTTTTTCAAGATTCATTTTGAGAAATATGGCTTTTCTGAATGGCTGAACGAGATGCTTAGCACAAGGCTTACCTACGCCAAAGACCTGATGGAAAATCTTATTCAACTCATAGAAACGGAGGAAGAGCAAAGAGCTGAAGGTGGAGAAGTAGACGATACCATCATGATGGTAAATGAAAAAGGCGAACTTGACACCGTGGAAGTAGAAGAAGTGAAAGACAAAGCCGCTGCAGCCCTTGCCATCAAAATGCACGAGGCTAACCTAAGCCTGAAGCAGCTATTTTACCTGGGCCTGGATAGCGAAGAAGTTTTGAATATTGGGCATTGCACTGCTGCGCAAATTCTTCAGCATATACTGGAAGAAAAACTGAAACTGGAGCCGGAGGACAAGGACATGGTGGTAATGATGCACGAGATACAATACGAACTGGAAGGTTATATGCAGGAGATAAAAAGCACCATGATCGTGAAAGGCGAGAACAGCACGCATACGGCAATGGCTAAGACGGTCGGTCTTCCGCTGGGCATTGCAGCACGTCTCATTCTTGAAGGCAAGCTAACGCAGCGCGGCTTGCAAATTCCTATTTCTTCCTCTATTTATATTCCTGTGTTGGCCGAGCTGGAAAAGCATGATATCTATTTCGTGGAGAGCATCATTTCCTGAAGCTGAAACTGCTTTAATCAAGATGGCGCAGGTGAGTGTACTAAAGAGATTTAGGATACCAGCTAAGGTACCTGTGGCATCATCGTTGCGTCGCAATCACTTCATCCGCATAGCTATGAGTAGCAAAGCCAGCGGCCGGTAATACATCACCTTCATAAAGTACAGCAACAGATGAACCTTGATAAACTAAAGACACATGCTTATGTGAATGGCCAATGGACAAGCGCAGCCAGTGGCAAAACTTTCCAGGTGTTCAATCCCGCCACATCCGAAGTCATTGCATCTGTTCCAGATATGGATCGCGAAGACGTACGCAAAGCCATTGATGCTGCCGATGCTGCCTGGCACCATTACCGCGACCTTACAGCCAAAGAACGTGCAGCCATCATGCGCCGCTGGTTCAACCTGATGATAGAGCATAAAGAACAACTGGCTTACATCATGACCATTGAAAGTGGCAAAGTAATGAGTGAGAGCCAAGGTGAAGTTGTTTATGGTGCTTCATTCATTGAATGGTTTGCCGAAGAAGCAAAACGCACCTATGGTGATGTCATTCCTCCACATGCCAACGACAAACGGCTGGTGGTTATTAAACAATCAATTGGTGTGGTGGCAGCCATTACGCCATGGAACTTTCCACTGGCCATGATCACACGTAAAGTGGGTCCTGCCTTGGCTGCAGGTTGTCCTGTTGTTATTAAACCACCTTCCGAAACACCACTTACTGCACTATACATTTCTCAACTAGCCGAAGAAGCTGGTTTTCCTGCAGGCGTGTACAATACTATTACCTCATCGCAAAGCAGCGAAACAGGAAAGGAACTTTGTGAAAATCCTAAGGTGAGAAAATTATCCTTCACCGGCTCTACATCTGTAGGTAAAATACTCATGAGCCAATGTTCCTCAACACTCAAGAAACTGTCGCTTGAGCTGGGAGGCAATGCACCCTTTATTGTGTTTGACGATGCAGATTTAGATGAGGCTGTTAAGGGTGCACTCGTGTCGAAGTACAGGCACAACGGCCAAACCTGCGTATGCGTAAACCGCCTGCTGGTGCAGGATAAGGTTTATGATGAATTTGTAGAAAAATTCACCAGCGCAGTGCAGGCACTTAAGACAGGCAATGTGCTGGCTACCGATGTACAGGTAGGTCCGCTGATCAACGAAAAGGGATTGAAGAAAGTACAAGAACACATTGATGATGCAGTAGCTAAAGGTGCCCACATAACTACCGGTGGAAAAAAATTGGAAGGTTTGTTCTTTCAACCCACTGTCTTATCAAATGCTACAACAGAAATGATCATAGCACATGAAGAAGTGTTTGGTCCTGTTGCACCCATTTTCCGCTTCCATACTGAACAGGATGCGATACAGATGGCTAACAATACAGAATATGGACTGGCTGCATATTTCTACAGCAAAGACGTGAGCCGTTGCTGGCGTGTAGCCGAAGCTTTGGAATATGGCATGGTCGGCATCAACGAAGGATTGATATCAACAGAGGTTGCTCCATTCGGTGGCATCAAAGAAAGCGGCTTTGGCCGTGAAGGCTCGAAATATGGAATGGATTATTTTATGGAGATGAAATACATGTGCTTTGGCGGCATCAGGTAACAATCATAAGAGAATAAATGCGTACAATCAAACATACTGTTGCAACACTTGCTGCAATTCCTTTACACCTTCTGTAGCGGGTTTTTCTATAGCAGTAAGATTGTATAGCGACTGCGTGTACGGAATGCTCTTATCGACGATGAACTTTGGAATTTCATAAGGAGCATAATTCACCAACCCCGCTGCGGGATATACCACCAGTGAAGTGCCAATGACAGCAAACAGATCAGCTTTACGAACTACTTCTACTGCTACTTCTATCATGGGTACAGGTTCTTCAAACCAAACAATATTGGGACGAAGCTGGCCACCATCTTCCGCAAGATCTCCCAGGTTAATGTCCTCCTTTATCTCGTAGATCTTTGTTTCATCATTCACGCTCCGCATTTCAAATATGGATCCATGCAGGTGCAGCACATTCGTACTTCCACCGCGTTCGTGCAGGTCATCTATATTTTGTGTGATAATGGTAACATCAAAATCCTTTTCCAATTCAGCCAGACCAATATGCGCACCATTGGGATTGGCCGCAGCTACATCTTTTCGGCGCATGTTATAGAAGTCGAGCACCAACTGCGGGTTCTTGGCAAAACCGCGTGGGGTAGCTACCTCGTACACATCATATCCTTCCCAAAGCCCGTCCGTATCTCTAAATGTCTTTAATCCACTTTCGGCGCTTATGCCTGCACCTGTAAGTATTACCAGTTTCTTTTTCGCCATCTGGTAAATTTAGCACAGCAGGTGCATATATTTATTCATCATCAATCGTTAAAAGAAAAGCCTCGCATAGATGTTGCTGGCTGAGGTATGACTTTTTTATTTTCCTTTATTATCATAAACCAGTTTCCCTTCATGATATTAAGAATTTTCCTGCTATTGGTTTCAATGGCAGCTCTGCAATCTGCCCATTCTCAACAGCCCAAAGCACCGCAATTTGTTACCGATAGTCTCCAAAAATATATTGAGCAGGGAATGGCAGATTGGGACATTCCTGGCCTGGCCATAGTGATTGTAAAAGACGGCAAAATAGCCTGGATGAAAGGCTACGGAGTAAAAGACATTGAAACAAAAGAACCTGTTGATGAGAATACAGTCTTCATGATCGCCAGCAATTCGAAGTTGTTTACAGGAACTGCTTTGGCACATCTTGAATACAACGAGCAAGTACAGTTGAACGATAAGATCACCAACTTTATCAAAGACTTTAGCCTGTACGATACCAACGTTACTAAACTGGTGACCATCAGGGATATGCTTTCGCATCGCGTTGGTACAAAAACATTCCAGGGAGATTTTACTTTCTGGAATGCAGATCTAAGCCGCCAGTCCATCATGTACCGCATGCGCACAATGCAGCCCAAAGGCAACTTCAGGCAAGACTATGGCTACTGCAATAGCTGCTACCTTACAGCCAGTGAGATTGTTCCTATTGTGTCAGGTAAGCCGTGGGAGGTATATGTTTACGATAGCATCCTTTTGCCATTGAATATGAAGAACAGCTTCACGCTCAGCAACGGCATAGAGCGGCATACCAATGTTGCAAAACCATATACTTCCCGGTACACATTCAGCAACACTTTACTTCCCTACGACCGTATCGACAACCTGGGTCCTGCAACCAGTATGGCAAGCAATGTAAATGACCTGAGCCGCTGGCTGATGATGCAGCTGGACAGCGGCAGGCTTGATGGCAAGCAAATACTTCCATGGCCTGTGCTGCAAAGGACGCGTGATGTACAGATAATAACGAACAGCAGGAAATCTGTAAACTTCCCTACCTATTTCAGAGGCTATGGACTGGGCGTTTACGTGCAGGATTACAACTGCCGGCAGGTGTATTACCACACCGGCGGAGCATTTGGTTTCTTCACCAATCTATCATTTGTTCCGGAAGAAAAGCTTGGCATTGCCATCCTTACCAACAAAGACAACCAGGATTTTTTTGAAGCACTCAGGTTACAGTTGCTGGATGCTTATTTAGGTGTTCCTTATGTAAATCATAGTAAGCAGTTTCTACAGCAGCACCTCGCATACCAAAAGCGGGAACAAGGCGAAATTTTGGCGTGGCAGGCAAGAGCCAAAGCAGCAAGCGCTCCTGCAAGTACAAGCATGTATACAGGCACATATAGCCATCCTACATATGGAAAGCTTGTTATAACCAAACAAAATGAGCGATCCTTGCAACTGGATTTTAAGAGCCACAACAATTTGAAGGCGACACTCGAGTTCATGGGAAACAATGAATGGCTACTAACCTATTCGCACAAAGGCTATGGCATCTTTGCCACCGGTTTTAAAACAGAAAAAGGAAAAGTGCAGTCGCTGGTAGTAAAGGTGACAGACTTTATTGAGCTGGATGATTATGTATTTGTAAAGGAGAAATGAGAGAATTGATTGAAGATTGATGATTGCAGATTTAAGATTACCAGAAGGATATTTTCAAATTTTTGAATTTTGAATTTTGATTTAGCACAATGATTTACAGGTCGAAAATAAGTTGGGGCATTTGGCTGCCGGCAATGCTACTACTGGGTGTGCTGTTATGGCTGATGATAACAGATGGTGTATGGCTTGGATTGATAATTATACTTCTTACTATAGGCTTCATTTTACAGATGATCTTTACCACCACTTATATTATAGAAAATGAAACATTGGTGGTCAAGTGCGGGTTCCTCTACAACAAGTCAATACCTATTGCATCCATACGTAAGATCAGGAGAACCAACAACCCGATCAGCTCACCTGCAGCATCATTTGACAGGATTGATATAACCTACAATAAGTATGATCACATTATAATTTCGCCAAAAAACAAAGCTGGATTTATTGCTGCTTTACAGCAAATAAATCCAGCTATTGATGTAGATATATGATGAAATGAATGCTACTGTTTACTTCTCATTTACCCATTTCACGTCAAAAGCCTCACCTTTTGCAGGAATAATGCGAACATTATTAAACTTCAGATCGCGTGCAAATTTTGTATCCAGGCCTTTTTCTGCAGCAATGGTCATATTGGTAAAATGCAGATCGTGCACCGGCATATAAGACAGGCCATTGATGTAAATAGCCGTTTTAGCTCCGTTCACAAAAACATTGCTGATATGGAAATCTTTGAATTCAGGCACTTTGTCCTGGGCAGTTGTTTTCACGCTATCAGATGATTTACCAGCAGGAACATCTTCATAATAGGTATCAAACGAAATAGCTTCATGCTTGATGTTTGCCATGTAGATACCATCAATGAAAATATCTTTTACTATACCTCCCCTACCTGCATTGCTCTTAACACGGATACCTATATCGGTACCAATGAAGTTGCAATTACGAACAGAAATGTTACGCATATTTCCATCGGTGTTGCTACCAATCACAAATCCACCATGACCGGTGTACACTGTACAATCTTCAATCACTACGTTCTCCAGTTGAAAATCATTCTCGCTATCGCTTTTACCACGGCTCGACTTCATACAAATTGCATCATCGCCGCAGCTTACAGTGGTATTGTAGATAAGCACATTCTTACTTGCACTGATGTCTATTCCATCACCATTCTGTGCGTTCCAGTCGTTATAGATGGTTGCATTGCTGATGATCAGGTTTTCGCAACGGCTTGGGTAAAACACGAACTTTGGCGCATTGCGCAGCGTGACCTGGTCCACGAGGACATTTTTACAATTAACCAAATAAACCATGTGAGGACGCAGGAAAGTTCGTGCAGGAATATAATCCTCAGCTGTTGCTTTAGGCTTTTCAGCTTTCAATTTTTTTAGGTAAGCCTCGCCATTCATAGCTTCCTGGCTTGGCCACCAAATATCTCCTTTAGGACTTAAAACACCACCCGTTGCAACCAGTGCTTTCCATTCAGAAGCGGTCAACTTGCTTTTCTTCACAGGTCTCCAAGCCTCGCCAGATCCATCAATGATACCCTGTCCGGTAATGGCAACGTTGGTAAGATCGTATCCATAAATAGGTGACGCAGGTGTAAAAGTGCTGCTAGAGGAAGATGCTTTGATGATCGGGTATTGTGTAAGGTCTT
This sequence comes from Aridibaculum aurantiacum, assembly GCF_017355875.1. Taxonomy (NCBI): domain Bacteria; kingdom Pseudomonadati; phylum Bacteroidota; class Chitinophagia; order Chitinophagales; family Chitinophagaceae; genus Aridibaculum; species Aridibaculum aurantiacum. The sequence continues at coordinate 2,222,402 of NZ_JAFEWC010000001.1, read as the reverse complement.
TTGTGAACAGGATGATACCTCCCCGCTCTACGTTCAGATCGATATTGCTTTTCAACTCAATAGGGCCAGTGAGCCAAAGACCTGCAGGAACGACCACACGACCACCGCCGGCTTTGCTTGCTGCCGCAATGGCATTGGCAAAAGCTTGGGTGTTCAGAAACTGGCCGTCACCTTTAGCTCCATGAGCTGTGATCGAAACAGAACGATTAGGAAAAACAGGCGGTGTAACCGCAGGCATTTTAAAAGGTGCCGCTTTGATGTAATCGGCTGGAGTTTTAATCTTTTTCTCCTGTGCAATGGCTCCTAAAGCCATGAACATCAAGACAAACAAGAACGTTTTTTTCATAAGAAATATTTACTGCTGCTAATGGTATTTTCTAGAGCAGCAGTAAAGGTATCTTAAGCCTAAAATCTAAATAGTTAAGACTGCGGAAACGTTTGCGTCACTCCCACACACGTGTTGTTTTGCGGGCAAAAACGAAAGTCATTTCGCTTGTTTGGCTACTTGTATAGAAATGAATTTCGGCAGGTAAGAAGGCGTACATCCTTTTGGAACAATCTCATCTTTATATAATCCTGTTTTCTCGCCAAGAGCGATACACCTGTCTCTAAATTCAGGTTGAAATATACCAATCTGTGCCGCAATGAAATTCATCGCCCACTGCACTTCCGGCTGTTCGGTTTCTATTCGTTCTTCAATGGCTGATAGCAGGTATTCAGTATTTGGTGGAGGGGTTTGACCAACCCATCTTAAGCGTGCCTGGTAGTACCAGTATGTTCTTCTTTGTAATGGAGAAGGACTGTGTTCCCACGACAGCATTAGTTCGATGGTCTTTTTGTCTTTAGAAAGCTGGTTCGCGAACAACCAATCCATCAGCTGGTTTCTTTCTTCGTCTACATGATACTGCATGTCCTTATCCAGTTTATCGATCACATCCTGTGTAAGCAGTTTTTTGTCCATGACCAAGATAGCCAATTGGCGAGGAAAAAACTCGCCGGTAGACCAGAGTTCCATAGCCAGTTGATGATCCTTCTTGATGTCTAGCGCTATCTTGCGTAATTCACCAAGCTTGGTGGATTCTGTAGATATAGAAGTATATATACTTTCTGCCCTGGGAGATAAATTCATTTACTGGATGGACTTTTTATATGCGTTCTGAAGGAATGGGACAGCAAAAATAGCTGATACAGTTGCCAACGGAAAGCAAGCTTAGGATAAACTATTGAACTTAGTTAGATTAATAACAAGCCTTCTGCATGTTGGAGATTCGGCATCACTTGCTCGATTATTCTGAATCTTCGGCGTCAAGCCGGTTCTTCGTTCTTTTGCCTTTGATCGTACCACGCAAACAATATTCGCAGTTGCATGGCTTTTTGCCCTTGCTGTTGGGCATGTAGCGCCAGCCAATCGTTTGAGGCAGGTGTTTTATTCTCGTTATCTCGTTCGGTTCTATCTTTCTTTCAACTATCAATTCATAACCTAATGGATCTTCCAGTTGCATGATTTCTCTGATAGCATCTCCTAAAGTGATGCGCTTGTGCTTATTGCTATACTTTCCAGCATAAACCAATTCACTGGAAGGAACGCGAAAATAAATACCAACAAAAGTTTTGGCTCCATTTCGCTTTAGCTCTCGTAACCACTGATGTGTTATGTAAAAGTTTGGAAGAACAGGCATGCAGTATACGCCGTAATCATATCTACCTGGCTTGATGCCACCATTTAAAATTTTAGCGGCATCTCTTTCATCGGCTAAATGTACTAGTATAGGCATGTCATTGTGGTAGTGTGATTAGCGGCTTCAATTGAGGTGCATGCGTAATTCTAAGGTTTACCTCAAGTTGAGAAGAGCAACAAGTGCAACTTAAGTAAACCACAAGTTTATTGATATCAATTCCAGATTCCGTTCATTTCAGTAAGAATTATTGGCTTGCCATCTGTAACTACAATTCTGTGTTCATGTTGCGCCATAAAGCCGCCTTTGTTGCCCACCATGGTCCAACCATCACTAAGTGTTTCAGCAATAGTTGATGCAGTGGTGATAAAAGTTTCTATGGCTACAACAGAATTCTTTTTAAATCTTGTAAGGTTAAACCGGTCTCTATAATTGGCTATCTCGCCAGGTTCTTCATGTAAGGATCTGCCCACTCCATGCCCTGTCAGGTTCTTGATCACTTTGTATCCGCGTCTCCTGGCTTCTGTTTCTATCAAGTGTCCTATATCCGATATGCGAACACCTCCTTTGATGTTATAGATAGCCTTATGAAGAATATGCTTTGAGGCATCAATAAGCATTTGGTGATGGTTAACATCTTCACCAAGTACAAATGATCCTCCATTGTCAGAATAAAATCCGTTGAGTTCTGCAGAAACATCAATGTTGATAAGGTCGCCCTCTTGTAGTATAATTTTGTTTGATGGAATGCCGTGACAAAATTCATTGTTCACACTAATGCAGGTCCAGCCGGGAAAGCCATAAGCTACAAGTGGTGCAGATCTTGCTCCAAAGCCTCGCAGGATTTCAGCCCCGTAATCATCCAATTGTTTGGTAGTCATCCCAGGTTGAGCATAGTTCCTCATCTCTCTTAAAGTGCATGCAACAGCATCACTCGCCTTCTGCATTCCCACAAGATCCGTTTCCGTCGATATTGACATAACTGATATATTTTTCTTCGTTACAAGTATTCCTGTCCTTGTTGTAGGAGCAGAATGGAACAAATGTAGAGGTAATCTGTTGCTCAATAGCATTGGTTCCCTTGCCAACACCACTACAAGTTAAAAGCTACAGAAGAATGCATTTATCAATGAATCATAATGAACACCCTGAACTACATACGCAACACAACTTTGTGTAAGATGAAAATATTTGTGGAGTTGAACTATAGAACTAAAAAGAAAATCGACTACTTTCAACCCTTCAAATGCAGGCCTGGCAAGGCTTTCATCTTCTAAACGCTTCTCTTCCAATCTTCTACGCAATATACTGGTACAATTTTTTTAATTGAATCTTATCCAATTATTCCATCGAATTGCCGTGCTTAAATTTTTTAGCATATCAATTCCCTATGACGCAACATCTCGTATCCCAAACGATTTTCTTTTTATTGCTTTCCTTTTCTGCTGTCGCACAAACCAAAGCTGACTTCAGATCACTCGCCAAGGCAGAAACCTTTGCTTCCCCTCTTCTATCAAATAATATCAATACTATTTCACTGGTGGATGTACCAAAACATATGGGTGAAACAGTAACCGTATGTGGTAAAGTTTACCAGGCGAAACTCTTAAACCATGTAAAGGGTAAACCAACCTTAATGAACCTTGGTGGCGCATATGCCAATGAGCGGGTAGAGATACGTATCAATTTCAACCAGCTTGCTCATTTCAATTATGATGTTGAAAACCTCTTTTTACAAAAGAATGTATGTATCACTGGCACACTTAGTAACAAACATGGATTTAACGAGATCTCAGTAGACACCTTCAGCTTGCATAAGATGATAAATGAAGCACTGGCTGAGCAGGTAACTATTGCTAAAACACCTGCTATTATGCGACTGCGTCTTCTTGATAAAGCATACCTGCTAGCGGGTCCAGGATGGGACGAACCAATTGTGACACATTTAAAGGCCGGCAGTGTAGTGATACCTGAATATACCATCAACGGATGGAGTTATGTAAAAGTTGCCGAGAAAGCCGATACAGGCGAAAAGCCGTTATGGATGTATGGCTTTATCAAAAGCTCAGTTGCAGGCCTTTCTAAAAAAGGAAAGCTGGCTGCTGATCAAAAACGTTTTTTAGGTCTACGGCTATAAATCGTTAAGTAATTATCACCTCTATTTATGAAAACCTTCCCCAACTCTAGTATCACCTTCTCTCTTTATTCGCGAAAAGGGCAAAAGCGATTATACGACTTACTGAGTCCTGCTTTATATAGTTACTGTTTAAAGTGTAGTCATAATGAATTAGCAGCTCAACAGCTACTGGTTAAAGGATTTATTGAATTATTGAACCAGCTACAACGTCCAGCCAATGTCGTTACCTCTTCCCACTGCATGCAGCGGTTTAAACTAATTGTAAATGCTATGAACACTCAACACTACAATATTGAATATTAGCAGGATAATATTTGGCATGGTATTTTTTACTCTTTATAAAAAATATCTTATGAAACAAACTTCTTTATTGTTGTTAGCAGCATTAGTTAATGTTGCTGCAATTGCTCAAAATGGTGGTGGTAGTGTAGATGTAAATTTAGGTACAGATGGTGGCGGCGGAGGCGGTGCAACCTGGATGTGGATCGTTGGTGCCGTAGTACTTGTTTTACTAATCGTTTTGCTGATGGGCCGTGGTGGCACTACACACAGAACTACTGTTATCAAGAAGTAATGAAAGTCAGTTTAAGAATAAAAAAAGGAGGATTTGTTTCCTCCTTTTTTGTTTATCCATTGCAGTTGGTCTCTTATGATGGAGCAATGAAAAGGAAACTGAACAGAAAACCCTTACTTCTGTACTATATCAACAGTTGGTTATGGTGCTAAACTCCAAACCAACTATCCTTTAAAGTAAACACTGTCAAAAGGAAGTAGTTTACAGCTCGACTAGATTAAAAGTAAGGTGCTGGATACATTGGTAGTACACGTTCTTACCATTTTGAAATGCTGGTACCCAATCAGGCATCTCACTCAACACACGTATGGCTTCTGCATCTGCACTTAACTGCAACGATTGTAACACCAACAGGTTCTGAACCTTCCCGCTTTTATTGATGATCATCTGCATTTTTACGGTACCACTCCTTGCCAGGTTTTGAGGCGATTTCAGGTTCTTCTCCAGGTATTTCCTGTAGTGTTGGGAGCCACCTTTAAAAACAGCTTCCTTTTCATCTGGGTAGCCTTTAATGCTCTGAATTGTATCGGTTTCAACTTTCGCCTGCTCAAATGTTTTTATTCCAGTCGCGTTGGTGATTGTTTTGTTTCTATAATCCTTGCGTTGTAGTTCCTTTCCCTTCTCATATTTTATGCTCAGGTAAATGCCCAAGGTGTCATCATAATAGTTCCAATCGCCATGCTTTAGCCGGTTGTGTACCATACCAGAAGAGTCAATCCTGCCCTTATCATCATACCAGGCAAACTCGCCTTCTGCTATTGTTTGATCCGCATCTTTATACGACTCTTGTCTCCACAAATATCCAGCACCTTTAAATATCCGGCTTACATACAACGAATCACCTATTGACGAAACTTGCATAATATAATCTGCAGTAGCAATATTCTTAACTGCTTCCCATTCTTTATCGTACAGGTAATATTCAAACTTTTGCTTTTGTGCAATTACACTTGCGGGAATGAGCAGGCACAATAAAATCAGGTATCTCATTAACTCAGCTAGTTTCGTTTATGTAAATGTTGGCTCCTGCAAGCTTAGGTAAAAAATCTTTATTAAATATGATAATACGATAATGGATCAATAAAGGCGGCAATTAATCATCATCATATTTGATATTCAAAAGTTGATCAATCTAAATGCATTGAACGAGAGATTTATTTTGATGTAACATGATCCTAGTACCATGAAAGGTGAAGTGCGAATTCGGCAAAATCCAACCAACGGGTGAAGTAGGCATTAGTACTTATCTTCACAAACAACACATACAGAATACATCCTTCCACCATCCATGAGAAAATTCCTTTTAGCGATCTCTTTTCTTTGGCTACTTCTTACACTACTGCCGCTTATACCCTTACAATACGGCTGGATAAGGATCTGGAGTTATCCAAGGTTGCAGCTTGCTGTGTTGATGATTATTACGTTGATCGGTTGGGCATTCATTCGATCATATGCAAAGAAACAACTTGTACTCATCGGGCTGTTATTGGTTGCCGCGTGCTACCAGTTATCAAAGTTTATTCCTTATACTCCTATCTGGAAGCCACAAGTTGTAGCTACAGAAAAGCATGATGAACAACAGCGACTCTCCATCCTTTTTTACAATGTACTTCAGTTCAACAAAAACACGCAAGCACTAATTGACCTGGCTAGATCAAATAATCCCGATATTTTACTTCTTGCTGAAACGGATGAATATTGGAGAAGTAATATGCATCCGTTCTATGCATTGTATCCATATAAAGTAGAAGTGCCACAAAGCAATACGTATGGCATGTGCCTGTACAGCAAACTTCCTTTAAGTGGTGCTGAAATAAAATATTTGGTAGAACCTGATATTCCTTCCATTCATACTTATGTGCAACTAAGATCGGGTCAGCGGGTGAAGATGTATTGCATTCATCCTGAACCACCCGATCTTAAAAAATCTACCAGCGATCGCGATGCAGAACTGGTACTGGTAGCAAAAGAGATTGGTAAGAAGAAAGAACCCGTAATTGTAGCAGGAGATCTGAATGATGTAGCATGGTCATCAACCACTACCTTATTCACCAAGTTAAGCAAGTGCAATGACCCAAGAGTAGGCAGGGGACTGTATAATACATTCAATGCAAAGTACCCGCTCTTTCGCTGGCCGCTTGATCACTTCTTTCTTTCCACGCATTTTAAACTAAACCAAATTGACCGGCTACCCAAGATCGGCTCAGATCATTTCCCAATGTTTATCAGCGTCACTTTCAACCCTGCATCAATGGATGAAAACAAACAACAGCAAGCCGATGAAGAGGATATGGAGGCTGCTTCTAAAAAGTTGAAAAACGAAAAAGCAGAGGATAAAGAATAATGATTTTCTTATCCACCCAGCCCCACTACAAACTAGTTGTAGCAGCAGCCAGTTTATCTTTAGAATTTGTGATCTCCTGGAAATACTCCATTACCTTTTGTTCAGTCTCCAGCTGTTTGGTGACTGAAGAAGGAAAAAGCTCTTCCCTCAACTGACAGTACAAGTTTACTGAATGCTGCAAACTTTCCAGCAGAGATTCCCTGGAATAAGCAGGCAATGTTCCACTTAATTTATCAAAGTCTTCTGAAGGTAATTGTGTCTCCACTTTACGCACACCTCTTGGCAAGTTCCCGTTTTTAATATGCAGCAAGGGGCCACATACAACCATGCGGAGAAAGCCAAAGAAATCAAACGCCTCCATGTATTCGCCACGCCCGATCTTCAGCAGCGTGTAATGAATCCAAATCCAAAAGCGATCTTCAATCCATTGGTAGTCGGGGTAAGGAAACTTTGCCTGAGTTTGTTCCAAAACACGCTGTAGTTGCTCTCCTTTATCCAGCAGGATAACAGGCGTTTCTATTCTTTCCCTAAACTCCTGGAGCGTTACAAACTTTATGTCAACATGCAAAAGGGGGTTGTCGTAAAGGCAAATGAACACCCGCGGTTCACCTACATGCTCACCTGTGAAACCAGAAAGGAAATGTCCAAACCGCTTTGCATACTCAAGCATTTTCAATTTGTCTGCGCCTACCTTTTCTTTCGTTACCAGAATAAGGTCAAGGTCAGAGAATTCATCGATTTCGTTTGTAAGCCAAGAGCCAGCAACAGCTAAACCTATAATGGTTTCATCATCTTTTACAACCTCTACAACATTCTCTGCAAACTTCATTTGTATGGTCATTATATAATCCTGTTGACTTTTTTGTATGAGTTCGCAAATTAGAAGTATTTGATATGTAGTGTTAGCCTTTCATCATGAAAATGAAGTAAAGAATGCATTGACAAGTATCTACATAATACAAGAGAGGCTAACTGTAACGTTAGCCTCTCTTGTATTATGTACTCTTATTCTATTTCAAACCAGCAGTAGTAATATAGCTCCGTCTCTAACCTCACTACTCAAACCTCATTCCTCATACCTGATACCTTGCAGCCTACAGCTCCACTTTCTTACCATTGATAATTACATTGGTAGCTGTAACATTGGTAGCGTTAGAAAATTTATACGGCTGCTTTACATTGTCTATTTTGATATCAATCAAGCGTATATTGGTAACCGGTGATTCTTTGTAACCTTCCAATAAAATACCTGTCTTTCCACCATTCTGAACCGTTACATTTTTCATTTCAATATTTCGTACAACAGGCATAAAGTTTCCGGTGTCTTCGTAAAACATAGTAGCTATAAACACCTGTTCTGCTACTTGCCCTACTGTTACGTTTCGCATGTATATATTTTCAATTACTCCACCCCTGGCAGTATTCGTTTTAATGCGCAATGCACGATCCAATTCAGGACTACTCATGTTGCAATCCTCTGCAAACACATTACGTACACCTCCACTTATTTCACTACCTATAACTACACCGCCATGACCATTAGCCATCTTACAGCCCTGGACAATGATGTTTTCGCTAGGCACATTGATGCGCCTTCCGTCTGCATTACGACCGCTTTTAATAGCTATACAATCATCACCCGTATTAAAGTAGCAGTCTTTGATCAACACATTTTTACAAGACTCAGGATCACAACCATCGTTGTTAGGTCCATTGCTGGTAACAGTTACTCCCTGTATGGTTACATTGTTGCAAAGCACCGGGTTCAGTATCCACATAGGTGAGTTGATAATGGTGACACCTTCAATCAGTACATTATTGCAGCGGTAAGGCTGTACAAACTGTGGACGCAGGTACGACCCGGTTCCAAATTTTCGCTCACTTACAGGTACACCATCTTCAGCCATTTTGAAAAGCGCAGCACGTTTATCCTTATCTACCTGGCTTGGTTGCCCTTTAACAAAACCATATTGCGTTTGACCTTTCCACGGCCACCAGTTGGTAGCATTGGCCATTCCATCCAAAGTTCCTTGGCCGGTAATGGCAATGTTGTTTTGTTCAAATGCATAGATCAGCGGAGAATAGCCCATAAGTTCTACACCTTCCCAACGGGTGAACACCAGCGGCAGGTAATCCTCTGGCTTAGTAGAAAAGGAAATGGTAGCTCCTTTACTTACATGAAGGTTCACATTACTTTTCAGGTGAATAGGCCCTGTAAGGAAATTTCCAACCGGCACCACTACCCTTCCGCCACCTTCTTTGTTACACACTTCAATAGCCTTTCTGAATGCTTCAGTATTTATTGTTTTGCCATCACCTACTGCACCATATTGGGTAATCACGTAGTCTTTATTCTTAAACGTCGGCGCCTTTATCTGTTTCAAGATAGATGGAAGTTGCTTCCATGGATCATTTTCAAAATTGTTACGAGAGGCAGATGGGCCAGAACAACTGGTTACACACACCAACGCACAAAGAGAAAGACAGAGGTTAATAATGTTTTTCATTGCGTGAAATTAATTCATTAGCGGTTAAACAACATGATGAAAGAAGGAGGACTGTATGAATTGTATCATTCACTATGAACTAATCAACGATTTCAGCATTCATATGCAGAATTAAAATCAGTTGAACATTGGTAACAGAAACTCTTCTAATCTTATATATACCTTCTAAGAAACTGTTTCTAAAACAGCCAAATAGTGAAAGATGCTGGCAACCAGTACAAAGAAGTGCCAGACGGCGTGGTGGTAGCGGTATTTTTTCCAAACATAAAAGATGACACCGATACTATACAAACCCACACCAGTCAAGATAAAAGTGATAACGGAGGAAGGCATACTATCGAACCACTTATTGAGCACAAACACAAACATCCAACCCATAGCCAGGTAAATAAACAGGGATATAATGAAGTACTTCTTGGCAAGAAATATCTCGAAGAAGATCCCAAACAATACAAGCGCCCACATAATCCCCAGCATTATAAAACCGGTACGATCGTACATGTAGTAGAGGATGAAAGGCGTATAGGTTCCGGCAATAAAGAAGTAGATACTGATCCTGTCGCACATTTCTAGCTTACATTTCACCTTCTCTTCTTTGAACCAGTGGAATAAGGTGGAGAAGACAAAAGTGGCCATGAAACAAGCGCCATAGATACCAACGCGCATCAGGTTGCTGATGTCGCTGTTCTTTGCTGCCAGCATAATAAGAAAAGGAATAGCTACGAGACCAAACAGTACACCAATAGCATGTATAATGGTATTCGCCAATTCTTCTTCCGGGGTAAAACAATCACTTGCAATGGGTAAATGCTTTGCCATCTTGATGTATTTATATTACATCGTGAAAAAATCATTCCAATACCAACCCAAAAAGCAGTTACGAGTGCTGGAGGAAACCACCTTTTTTGCGCGACGATTCTGGACATAATTAGTTGCACAGCAGGCGACACATTATATTCTTTAGCCAGCAATTGAGCTACCTCAATAGCCTTCTTTAATGACTCATTTAAGTTGTACATAAGGCAGTAGTTAGTAGCAGGTACTATAGAATGCTAAAACCTAAGTATAAATTTAGGTGTTGAGGCTATACCTTTTAGAAATGTATTATTCGTTGTTTTTGTAACAGCAATACAAATGTTCTCCAGGAACAAAATCATGAGTAGAAGCAAGAAGATAGGAAAAAAGATGGTATCAAATTACCATTCAGCTCTTGCGGAAGGAGTAGTTTGTAAGTCTTCAAAATCGTTTTGAAGAAACTTGTAATAGGCAGAAATGGCAATCATTCCAGCATTATCTGTGCAATATTGAAAAGCAGGTATGTAACTTTTCCAACCATACTTAGCAGCATATTCCTGTAGGGTATTACGCAAGCCACTATTGGCACTTACACCACCAGCTATACATACTTCACGAATGCCTGTTTCATCAACTGCTTTTTTAAGTTTACGCAGTAAAATAGAAACTATCCTATGCTGGATAGAAGCGCATACATCAGGAAGATTTTCTGCAACAAAATTTTCATTAGCCTGCTTTTGCTGCTGCAGAAAATATAATATTGAAGTTTTCAATCCACTAAAACTAAAGTTAAGGCCTGGGATGTTTGGCTCGGGGAATTTGAACTTATGAGGATCTCCAGCCTGTGCGTACTTATCAACCAGTGGCCCACCAGGATAAGGTATGCCAAGAAGCTTTGCAGACTTATCAAATGCTTCTCCTGCGGCGTCGTCTATTGTCTCACCCAGCACCTCCATTTCGTAGGGGCTATTGCAGCGGACAATTTGCGTATGACCACCACTTACAGTTAAACATAGAAATGGGAATGAAGGTGCAGGATCATCAATCAAATTAGCCAGCACGTGGGCCTGCATATGATGTACAGCAATCAGAGGTTTGTCTAATGAAGTAGCCAACGATTTAGCAAACTGCGCGCCCACAAGCAGACTCCCTATCAAGCCAGGTGCCTGTGTAAATGCGATAGCATCTACTTCTGTCAATTGAATACCTGCTTGTTTGATAGCCGTATCAACAACAGGAACTATTTTTTGAATATGTGCACGACTTGCAAGCTCAGGAACTACACCGCCAAATTCTTCATGCACTTTTTGAGTTGCAATAAGGTTTGAAAGAATCTTACCATCCTTGCATATAGCTGCACTTGTATCGTCGCATGAAGATTCTATAGCTAGGATGATTGGCATAAGATAGATATATAGGGCTTTATTTTGTTCTGATAGCTACTACCGGGTTCATTTTAGCTGCAATGCTTGCTGGAATTATACCTGCCAATACACCAACTACAAGACAAATAGAAATAGCCAATGTGAGCGTACCCAATGAAATGGTTATTGGAAATGGCAGTACAAACGTAAGCAACTTGGTCAGCAGGAATACGAGTATCAACCCGATGAAGCCGCCAAGAAGGCAAAGAAAAGCACTTTCTAAAAGAAACTCTGTAAGGATAGTAGAACTTTTGGCACCGATGGCTTTTTTCAAACCAATCTGGCTAGTTCTTTCACGAACTGTTACAAACATAATATTAGCCACTCCAAATGCACCTACAATCAATGATAAACCAGCAATAGCCCATCCGCCCAGGTTTATGGATCCAAAAATGGCACTGGTTTGTTCGCTAAAGGTGTTGATGTCGTTTAAGGAAAAATCATCTTCCTGTGTGGGGCTAAGGCGATGGATTGAACGCATGATACCACGCAGTTCATCTACCAATGCAGCTGATGAAGTTGCTTCACCTCCTTTTACCATAATGACTGGACTACTATTTTCAATATTGAAATGTGCAGCCATTGTTCTGAAAGGAAGAACGATTGCTTCGTCAAACTGCCAGCCGCCGCCCAGGAAGTTTGTTCCTTCTTTTTTTACCACTCCGACAACCCTGCATTTAATGCCATTGAAGCTTACATCTTTGCCTATGGCACGTTCTGCACTCACAAAAAGATTGGTAGCATTCTGATATCCCATAACAATTACTGGCGATGCTTGCTTGAATTCTGATTCTGAAATATATCGTCCGTGTTCTATGTTGATGGTGATAACATTGTTGAACTCATCGCTTACACCATAAGCATTTACTCCTGATAATGTTATATCATCATGCTCTACACTAACCATATTCCTGATAGAATAACTAACAGCAGATGCCAGTTGAGATCGTTCTTTTATTTCTTGCATTTCGCGGTACTTAGGATAAGGCCGCTTTATGAAACGCCACCATGGATAATCAGGGCCTCCACCATAGTCCCACTTGTCTACATAGATCGTATTGCTTCCTAACGTGTTTATATCATTCTGCACCTTGGCCTCCAGGCTTTCTACAGTTGCCAGTACACCTATAATACAAAAGATACCAATGGTGATACCAAACAAAGACAGGAATGTACGAAGCTTATTACTCCGCAATTCCTGTAATGCCATCTTGAAACTGTTCCAAGCAATAGTGATGACTGTGACCATGTTTCAAAAATACAATGTGAATCAACAGCTCACTATAAATATTACTTTGTGTAGAACAACTTATTGATCAGCGGGTTGACCTTCAGGTTCAGTGGGATCGGCGTCTACCTTTTTACCTGCCAGGTCTGCTTTATCAACCTGTTCTTGATTATCCTGGTTATTATTTGGATCACCATCAACCTGTGAACCTACTTCACCTACTGTCTCTTTATCGTTAGGATTATTGCTTGTACTCATAACATGATTTTCATGAACGAGTAATAAGACTATGCCACAACATTTGCAGGATAGATGTATAAAAGAAGATTCTAGAGGGTGTTGAATCTACTTGCTACTGGTACTTAAATAAAGAATGAAAGCAGAAATGGCTAGTGAGTATTCAGTTGATCTTCGTCAACATAGATTACGAACTCCTCGCGAGGTAGTGGTTGAAACTGTGTCCAATCAATGGTACAGATCTTCTTTACTACTTCTACCAGGCCATCAAAATCATTAGGTTTAACAACAAACAGGTTAGCTCCGCGTATATAGCACTTGTCAATGTAGTTGTTGTTGCGTGTGGTGGAGTAAATAACCAGCGGAAGATGCTCATAACCGGCGGTACTGCGAATCTCTGACAGCGCTTCAATGCCATCTTTATAAGGCATGTTTAGGTCTATCAATACCAGGTCAGGCAACGGGTTTGTTTTCAGAAAATGGATGAGACCATTCCCGTCTTTTGCCTTTGAGAGTTTTATGTGTAAGCCTGCATGCTCCAATGCTTCATTGAACAGGTATGATTCATCAGAGTCATCATCAACGAACAATACATGCAAAGGCTTTGCAAAATCATTTTTCATAGGTCTCCTGGTAATGGGGGTTTAATTACGTAGGATTAGTACAGCTGACAAATATAGGGTATTAACCTGCAACTACTGCAGATTACAAGGTTAGTTGAAGAGATGAGGTTTCTAGCTTGCTATAAAGTGTAACACAAGGAAATTGGTTATTAATATATTACTTATCATGTTCTGCTGTGCATACAGAAAATTATCATGTGTTAAAGTTATCTAAAGAGGGTGCACTGTCCTTTCACTTCAAGAGCAATAGGCGGCAGATGCATTGGTGGTGAATGCATGTGGAATAAGTAAATCATAGTTAGTTCGATAGCTTATGCATTGCAACTCGGGTTCGTGTCAATTTTATCACCACCACCAATTGTTTGTGGTCAATACGCTATTTTCGCGGTCGAAAAACTATATACATGGATGTGAAGACCCTGTTTGAGCAAGCTGTAGAAGATAGCGAAAATCTAAAAGATAGACCTAGCAACGACACACTGCTTCAACTGTATTCTTTTTATAAGCAAGCCACTACAGGCGATGTAAATGTAGATCCTCCTGCTAATCCTTTTGATTTTGTAGCCAAAGCTAAATATGAAGCCTGGGCTGCGCTTAGAGGAAAATCAAAAGAGGAAGCGCAACAAGATTATATCAACCTTGTAAACAAGTTGAAAAACTAGTCTGCAATTCTTTTATAAATCTCGTTCATCTGCAGGCCAACTGCTTCATAGCTGAAACTTCTACAAGCAGTTTCAGCTATTTTTTTTCTGTCATAAGTTTTATTGAACGAGAACATATAGTTGAAAGCCTCGGTAAGTGAATCTTCATTTTCGCTATCCAGCAAAATTCCATTTGTTTCATCTATCACTTCAGCTATACCTCCTACTCTTGTACTTATAACAGGCTTACCACAACAAAGCGCTTCCAGGATTACGCAAGGAAGATTTTCGTAACGGCTAAACAGTACCAATGCATCCGCGTTCTTCAATTGCGCTGAAACTTCTTCATAGGTGATGTTTCCTGTAAACTTTACAGAGCTCTCCGCCAATCCTAACGAACGTGCATACTTCATCACGTCATCAGAAGCTGGCCCCACCATAGTCAGGACGGTACCTTTATGTATTGCATCAAAAGCTTCAAAAGCACGCAGCAAGCCTTCAGGATTTTTCTGATAATTCATCGTGGAAATATGTATCCACTGGAATGGTGCTTGCACCTCTTGCCGCTCTTCGTAAAAGAATACACCTGTATCGACCACATTTGGAATTACAGAAGATCTCACCTCTCCTACCAGCTTTTTTACCTGCTGTTCAAGGTTGTGGGTAACAGGTAAAAAATGGTGAAGGTTCTTGAATATTTTTCGAACAAGCGTGCGGAAAACAATGTTTCGTTTGAGCAAAAAACCTGGATCTGCAGCATAATAGATGGTCCAGTTTTCTGTGAGGATATACGGCCTTTTCCAAGGCCTGCTTAACAACCAGCCACCAAGGCCACCTCTTATTACTATATAACAATGCAATAGCTTCGGCAGTCCCCATTGTTGCTTTATTTTATCAGCAAAATGATAAAGTAGTTTTACATAGGTAGAATGAGACTGTATGATATCCCATGCCTTCCACTTTTCACATGGATATACAACCGTTATTTCTACAACCTTATCCGTTAGCTGGGTATATCTTACTTCAGTTTTGGTAAGTGTGTTAGTAAGATCCTTTCCAACATATAGTACCACCTGTGGTGTATAAAGACCAGCCGCTTTCACATGCCGCTGGTTAAAATCTCCAGGCATAGGATCAAGCCATGTAGGATACCACCCGGGCAACACCAACACATAGTCCTCACCAGGTAGTTTCAGTTCACTTATGGAAGAAACGTTTTTACCCATTTGATATCGGCTTTAGTAATGCGCCAGTACTCGCTGATGTGTACCGGGTGTTCTTTTTTTAGAAAATAAAATGAATACAGGAAGTTGACGATATAACCAGCGCTGCTAACAACTGCAGCAGCTTCCATACCATACCTTGGGATGAAAATAAAATCGCCTACCAGTATAACAACAAGCGCCACTGCAGCTCCTTGCACATTCACTTTTACTTTGTTGATGCCTCCAAAGTAGGCGCTTAAAATAAACAGATTGCTTAATGCCCAAATCCCAGGTGTAAGCAGTAGAAACGGCCAATACATTTTTTGAAAAGTATAACCAAACACCTGCGTGAATACCCACTGGCCAGTGAAAGCAACAATGATGAACATAAGTATAAAGAGAAGCGTGATCAGGCGGCCTATACGCATGATGTTCTCTTTCATGACAGTGCGCTCCATGCCGCCAGCTATATTTGGGAATACCACACTTGAAATAATGGTTGGTATGATCAACAGCATTTGCCCCAGCTTTGACACCTGTATATAGTTTCCAAGGTCATCAAGCGAACAATACTTTTTCACAAACCAGTAATCAACCCTGTACACCAGGAAGAATATAACATTAGCAGCCAGTGCTACAAGAGCATAATTCACCAGCAACTTTGATTCGCTCAGCTTCGGAAGATGGATATAGTTCCAGCTTTTCTTCTTAATGATGAATGCTACGGCTAGTACCAAACCAGTAAGAAGAATATACCCAAAGTACAGTTGAACAATGAGTGCAGAATTAGTATCACCTACGCCTATCTGTTTTGGAATGATGATAATGATGATCGTGTTCAACAACACCATGAGAAAGTTAGGCAGGAAGAAGTTCTTATTGGCGTAGAACAGGATAGTAAAGAAGTTGGTGAGCTGTATACCTACTATATAAGTAACACCATAAAACAGGTACTGTGCACGGGTTATGGCAGTAGAGTCTTTATACCGGCCAAAGTAGAACCACAAACCTGCAAACACGATGACACCAACAACAGCTGTCCATGCAAGGGAGAACCACGCAAGGGCACTATGGTTTACGGCATTGTTCGACCCATAGTAGTTCACCCCATTTTCCATGGTAAGACCAACCAGTATAACAAGAAAGGAAAAGTTATTAGTGAGATAGAAAACCCAACCTGCATTGCCAGCTTCAAGATACCGCGAAAGGAATATCTGCATGACCAGGATCGTAAAAAAATATAAGCCCCTCCAGATAAGACTCTGCGTAACCTGTTTCTGAAAACTCATCAGCTGATAACCAAGATTAGCGGCTAAAGTACAATAGTTTCAACAAGTGCAACGGGTGATGATAGTCCCACTCACAACAACAACCTGTTGCGGAATAATTTTTTAAGAGTCTGAACTACAATCGAAATATACTAACTCTTAAACATTGAGTACCTTACTAATCAATTGAACATTTTGATCATAAATCAATCTTTAGCTATGACAAATATGCCTAATGAAACCATTGACCAACAAGCTTCTCTTGAAGCGCTTGTAGCAGGTCCTGTAGAAACTCCAGGGATTGATCCTAAAGAGAAACCCGAAGTAGAACCCGACCAGCTGCCTGAAGAGGATCCGGGTATCCAGCCAGGTAAAACACCGGGCAAAGAAGATGATGAGGACGACGACGAGGATGATCCATTTTCTGAAAATGAAATAGGTGACGATCCTGATGAAATAAAAAAGAAGACTACCATCATGTAGCTGTGTTAAAATTGAAGGCAGGTGTATAACTAATTTACCCTGCCTTCAATATTCCACAGCGGCAGTGCCTACAGATATGTTGGCTACTTTAGAGCATCAATAAATCCAATAATATGATGAGGCAACTGCTGGTTTCATTTTGCTTGTTACTGTTTGTTCAACAAGGTCAGTCGCAGTTTTACAAATCCATTCTTCCTTCTCCGGAATTTAATAATGCACTTGAAAAGATAGTGCTCGACTTCAGGTTGGATTATAAAAATATTCAAGGCGAACTTGTAGATAAACGTGGTGAAGTAGACGTGTATGCCTCCTCTATTACCATACCTGGCGCACAGGATTGTAAGATCTTACGCTTCCATTCTGCAAAAGATACTACTGCAAGCTGGCAGGCAATTGTGTACAATGGCGAGGAATATAAAGATGCAGTTAGAGCTTACGAGAACACATGCAGGTTGATAAAGAAAAGCCGCATCAAGTGGATAGACAGAAGCATAGTAACTTTTACAGGAAGTATACAAGCACCGCGTGAAGAAATTAGATTTACCAGCACTACTCTACAGATTGATTTGGAAGATGATCGCTACAGAGGTTTCGAAGCACAGGTAGACCTGATCTCAACTTATACCGGCTTCGAAGTACAACTGAACCTGCATAAGAAAGTGAAGGAATATTAGCAGGCGTTATCATGATCCTTGTACAGCTTACTAGAATTAAATCTTGCTAAAAAAGGTTGACAGATTTTGCTACCTGTTGCACCTGCATCATATCTGCTATTATCTTTATAGAAATACGATTCGATGCCTCCAGCCGTCTTACTATATGCCATACCCGCATTTGTCATTCTTGTGGTGGCCGAATGGGTCTATAGTCACAAAGAACAAAAGCAACTTTACGAGATAAAAGATGCTTTTAGCAGCATGGCTTTAGGTATTGGAAATGTATTATCTGGCTTCGTTTCTAAAGCTTTGGTTTTTGGATGTGCTACGCTCATTTACCAATACAGGTTGTTTACTTTAGAAAGTTCTCTGTGGTGGGTTTGGGTACTGGCTTTCTTTGCAGATGATATTAGCTACTACTGGTTTCACCGCTCCAGTCATCATGTTCGTTTTTTCTGGGCATCACATGTAGTACATCATTCTTCGCAGCATTATAATTTGGCTGCAGCGTTACGTCAAACATGGACTGGAAATTTTACCGGCAGTTTTATCTTTTGGATGTGGATGCCTCTTGTAGGATTTCATCCTCTTATGGTCATGCTTATGCAACAGTTTAGCTTGATCTACCAGTTCTGGATACACACGGAGACAATCAATAAAATGCCTCACTGGTTCGAATTCATTCTCAATACACCTTCTCATCACCGGGTTCATCATGCAACGGATCTCAAATACCTGGATAAAAATCATGGCGGCATTCTCATCATTTGGGACAGGTTGTTTGGCAGTTTTCAGCCTGAGGAAGAAAAGCCAACTTATGGCCTGACGAAAAATGTGAACAGCTTCCACCCGGTAAAGGTTGCATTTCATGAATGGGAAAACCTGGCTAAAGACATTGCTCGTGGCAGATCGCTGAGCAATGCCTTTAAGTACCTGGTAAATCCACCTGGCTGGAGCCATGATGGTTCATCTAAAACAACCAACCAGATACGAAATGAACTTCCTGCTGTTTCAATTTTCAATAAAAAAGAAACTAGGAAAATGCATCACGAAAAGAATGAAGTTGTTTAGTTCAACCGCTTCAATAGAATTCTTTTAAATGATCTTCTCCAAAAGAATATAACTGCCAGTAGCAGAACGATTGGCCAAATAGTGATCATAAGTAAAACAAAACCTGAAACTATTGCTGCACCATTTTCAAACGCCTGTACTAGCTTACTGAAAAAACTGTTAGGCTCATCTTGGGGCAGTTGCTCAGATAACGTTTGAAAATAGGTAAGATGAATAGTGCTATAAGCAGCTTGTTTACCAAGGAAAGCTACCCTGCCTGTTGCTGACTCTATTGATTCCTGCAGCTCATTTATTTCGTTTTGAACCTCCAGTATTTCCTTCATATTCTTTGCTTGCTTTAGCAGGTCATAATATTTATCTCTTACTTGCTGCTTAGCTACAATACGAGCCTTGGTATCAACTATTTCACCAGTTACATCTTCAGTATTTATTCTTCTCTCCCACACTTTTATACCATCTCCACCCAGCGTATTCATTATCGTTTCAAAATGTTCAACCGGAACCTTTATCGTTAATATATTTTCAATCTTATAGCTATTGTCATTTTGTTGTTCCTGCGATATGTAAGCACCATACCGCCGTATATTGTTGTGTATAGCCGTATTGAATTGATTATAATCTTTTAGCTCTAATCTTACATGTGCCGTCTTGATGATCTTCTTATCCCAATCCTGGTTTCCTGCAGGTTGCCCTGCATGATATACAGTTGTATCACTTGCGTTAGAATGATTAAAAGGCGCATCAGCAACTGGTGTAGGACTCTTTTGTTCCATTAATGTAACGTCACTCGTAGTTATTTCGGACGTACCTTCTGGTCTGTTACATGAGGAGGCTAGCACAGCCATTACTATGGCTATGAATAAGTAAGTTAGTTTCATAAAAATGTTTTGTTTTAGATGCTGGAAAAAGAGCTTTACATAAATGAAGTATTATTTATTCCGGCTAAGATGCAGAATGGTAGAGTCAGAATAAATGATCTGCATAATGCTGCTGCTAATGGGCCTATAGTAAAATATTTCAGCTGGTTCATCCCTAACAGCTATTGATTTATTGGTAGTATCATTTTTTATCAAAATAGTGTCAGAATGTTCGCCAGGCATGATGGCTACAATAGTATCGTCCTTAAAGTGAAGCTGCATATTTAGCTTGTTCATACTATCGGTGGCTGCAAAGAGCATCAGCGCCGGAAACAGGCTACTGGTATCTTTCCCGGGAGTGATGGAATCTAAATTCCAGTGACCATTCAAAGTAAAATTTGCTTTCTCTGTTTTTGAGGCTACCATAAATTCACAAGAGGGCATAGCAATAGCAGTTGCCAATAAGGCAATGAAAATTTTGGTACACATGATGGTGTGTTTTGTGGTGGGAAAATATTTTGAAGTGTAGGCGCTTACAACCCTTTATATCATGAGTGCATAGAATGTAACCCACCGAAATCTGTTAAAAAAGTTATTACATTACATCCTTCTTTAAGCACCTAAACCATGAATAAAACGCTCCATCAAAATACTACTTCTCTTAAGGAAGCATCAAAGAAAAAGCGTTTGATCAACTTCATTATTGATACAACAATATGGTTCCTTCTTTTGAATTTTCTAGGCTATTTAGCAAGGGAATATTCATCTTTGGAATACGTATTTATGGCGTTGATGTGGGCCTTGATGTTTGGTGCTTATTCCATCACTACAGAATATTTTTTGGGCAAAACGCCTGGTAAATATTTCACCCGCACAAGAGTTGTATTTAAACAAAATGTAGAACCTGAATTCAGGCTAATCCTCATCCGAACATGGTCACGTGCATTACCATTCGAGTTTCTTTCGCTGGCTTTAGGTGCAGATGCAAAAGCATGGCACGACACGCTTTCTAAAACAATGGTGGTCGATGATCATTAACACAAGTTGGTGTTAGATATTTCTTGGATTCTTCCAGCGCTTCAGCAATCTTTCTACCGTGCCTTCTATGCGTTGTTTTCTTGTCTCTTCCCGCTTTGCTGATACCACCCACTCTACGTATTCTTTTTTATTGCTAAAAGATAAACTGGCAAAGAAATTAGTTGCCTCTGTATTGGCAGCAATAGCTTCATCAAGATCTGGCGGCAGTGTTACCTGCTTGGTAGTAGCATCTATAAATTTGGTTATCTCCCGTTCTTTAGGTTTAGCTGATTTACTTCCTGTACTGCTTTTCAATCGCATACCAAATGCTGACCAGGTCTCATTGAAAGATATGAGGGTGAGAAATTGGAACTGGCTATACTGCTGGAAAATCTGCCAGCAACTATCCCTGTTCAAGTCAGTTTGAATTTTAGATGAACCCTTTGGAAAGTATATCCAGCAGACTATGTTTCCTACCACCAGTTCCAGCACCTTTGGCAGGTCTTCATGTAGTGCTGCTTTGTCTTTTACAAACCAATGTAGTTGATCAAAGTGCGCCGCATCTTCAGTTACCACTACTTCGGCAGGGAGTGGCGCTAAGAGTTCAGCAAAATCTTCCGGCGCATGCAGAACTCTTATTACAGATGCAGGTTGTATTTTCAATTTTTGTACAAGCGATTGGGGCATGCGAGTTTTTTTAAAAGGCAAAGTAAGTTTGAAGCTGCCAAACTTAGCATGTTTATACATAGGTTTCACCTGCAGAAGAAGATGATTTACAACGAGGTATGGCACAGTTTTACTGGCTACAAAACAAAAAATTACTGATGGCAGAACTGGAAGGAGAAGGCATTAAAGAGATGATCATAAACCGGTTGAAGCTTCTTAAAGAATGGGTAAAGCCAAATCCAAATGATACGCTGCTGGTTCAATCTCTTAAAATGATCTACAAAGCAATTGCTGTGTTGATCCTAATTGCTTTCTCGCCTGTCATTCTGGTAATACTGGTGTTTGTATTTTTTGCAGCATTATAAATTGTTGATATGGCCATCTTGCGTTCACCTGTTTTCATCATCTGCCTGGTGCTGTTCATCATTCACCAGGTAATGCAGAAAGGAATGAATATGCACCATCCTTTTATGGATAGCTACCTCGATAACCTGGTGGCGATGCCAGTTATCCTAACGCTATTACTTGCAGAACGACAATGGCTGTTTAAGAAAGGAAATACCTATAGGTTGCCTGCGTTAGATATTGCGTTGGCCACTTTATACATCATACTGATAACGGAGATACTCTTTCCACTGTTCTCAGAAAAATTCACTGGCGACTGGGTGGATGCGATCTGCTATGCATTGGGTAGCCTGCTGTTTTATTTCACCATCAATAAAATTTCCTCAACTACAAGAACTACCAGCAGTGAACACACATAAAAAAGCCGGTACAAAGAATTGAACCGGCTATCTTCTTAAATGGCAAAACAAATTAACTGACTAAACCATAGAAAAAGTACGACATCCTGACGGAACTTACAACCCTAATTATGTTATAGCCTCATATTTTCATCCTCACATTGATGCTACTTTACTTGCTGTTCGTGCGGTAAAATCCTATTACTTTGCTATTAATTCTTATACAAATATTAGCTGATTACCATATCTAGGCTTCTTTAGTAAAATAATTATTGGCAGGAAGTTTATGTTGTTTAAAAGGATGGCTTCAATACCATTAGAAACCGGCAAATGAGGAAAGATTATTATAAGATATTGGAGGTGTCGCCAAATGCGTCTGCTGCCGATATCAAGAAATCATACAGGCGATTGGCTTTGAAACACCACCCTGACAAGAACAACGGTAACAAACTTTCCGAAGCGCAATTCAAAGAAATACAGGAAGCGTACAGGATACTGGGAGATGAAAAGAAAAGAACAGAGTACAACAACAGGAATAACCATTTCGCTTATTCATCTACCAGTAAGCAGAAGAAAAATCAACCTCCGGTAACGCCTCATTCTATCATGTTGCAGGCAACCGACCTTAAACGGAAAGTTACCATGCTGGATCCCTACCGGATGAACAAACTTGCCGTTTACCAACAGATAGAGCACCTGCTGTCTGATCACAACATCAACATTTTGCAAAGCTTCAGCGATGCGCGTATCAACAAAAGGATCATTGATGACATTTTGGTAAGCGCACGTTTTCTACCTTATGTGCATGTAGAAAGAATATGCTTTCAACTGGCAGCTATTGCCGGTACAGACAATGCATTGTACCGACATATTTACAACTTCTCCAAACAGGCACGGCTACATACTTATTGGAACAAGTATAAGATACTGGCAGCCATCATTGCTGCCATCATACTCACCTTCGCCATCTTCAGGCTTAGCCTACTCGATGTTTAATTGCCGAACCTTTTGCTGACAGCCTTGTTTTCACATCTGTATTTCTTCATCAGTACTTCCACTTATCTTGGCACTATGTATACTGTTCTCACAGTTGTTCGTTATCCTAAACTATTGAGCTGGGCGGGCTTCTTCTCAATGGCTTTTTTTAGGCTTCCGCTTATGTTCAATAAGCGGCTAACTTTTTACAAGCTAATGGGCTGTGGCAAGAACGGCAGCTTTAGTGTAGTGCCAGATGTAAGGCAATGGGCAATATTGGTTTCAACAGATAAGAAGGATTTGCGCGACTTAATCAATAACCCCAACACCGTGTATGGCAAGTTTATCAATGGTTGGTGGAGGTTATTCAAAACTGAACAATGGACATTGGTACTTGACCCAATAGAAGGACATGGTAAATGGGATGGCAAAGAAGCATTTGGAAGCTTACCACGAAACACCAGTTATGAAGGAACGATAGCTGTACTTACCAGGGCAACCATCAGGCTTTCAAGATTAAAAAACTTCTGGCAAAACGTAGATAAAGCTGCAGCTCCTTTACAAGGTTCGGAGGGTTTCATACAATCTATTGGTATAGGCGAAGTGCCATGGAAAAAGCAGGCAACTTTCAGCATGTGGCAAAGCAAACAAGCCATGAAAAATTATGCTTATCGGGCGCACCAGCATAATGATGTTATTCATAAAACCAGGAAAGAAAACTGGTACAGTGAAGAGATGTTTGTTAGGTTCAGGGTATTGTCCTCTCATGGCACCTTACCTGCTCATGCTACAATCCTACCTCATCTAAAACAGGTTGGCACAACCGAACAATAAATCTTATTCGTTTTTCTATCGGAATACAGCATTTGAAGCAGAGATATTTGCTTTTTTGTAATGAAATAGCTGAATCGCAAAATGCTTTACATTTGCCCTCAACGAAACGCTATGCTTGCTAAAGGCAAAACATATTTCTTTCCTGGTTACAGCCGCTTCTTGCCGGCTAACTATTACATTCCCGAGTAGATATATTGCACATTTTTTTTCGTTATTAGTGTAAAGCAGCGTTTGCAATAACTAAAGATTTGTATGAAGAATATTAAATTAATTGAAGTTCCATCGGAGATAGGTGCGGGTACACGCGGAGCAAGTATGGGTATTGATGCAATAAAAATTGCAGCACTGGATTTTATGAGCAACTTCTTTGTTCACTTCCCTTCTGAGAAGATTCCTACGGAAAACAATATACTTTTTGAACCCATAGCATCACCTTATGCAAAACGCATAAAAGGCATTGCGGCTATGTATGAGAAAGTGAGTAAGGCTGTAATGGAATCCATAAAAAGTAATTTCTTTCCGGTGGTGCTGAGTGGCGATCACAGCATAGCAGGCGCTACCATAGCAGGTATAAAAATGGCCAAGCCAAATTCTAAACTTGGTGTTATCTGGATAGACGCTCATGCTGACCTTCATACGCCGTATACCACACCTTCTGGCAATATGCACGGCATGCCGCTGGCTTCGGCTCTGGCAGAAGATAATACAGAAAATGCTGTTCACGAACTGGATGATGAAACCCGCAAACAGTGGAATGCTTTAAAGAACTTAGGCAAGATCAGTCCTAAGATCTTAGGTGAAGACATCGTTTTTATTTCGCTGCGCGATTTTGAAAAAGAAGAAAAAGCGCTGATAGAAAAGTATGGCATGAAGGTGATCACCAGCAACGAGGTGCGCCGCAAAGGCCCAGAAAATATTGTTCGTTCTGCCATTCGTTACTTAAGCGATTGTACTGATATATATGTCAGCTTTGATGTGGACTGTCTAGACTCTTCTATCTCGAAAGGTACAGGAACACCTGTAAGCAATGGACTAAGAGAACGTGAAGCAGAAGACCTTGTAAGCAAGTTTATGCAGAACCGCAAGATCTGTTGTTTTGAAATAACAGAAGTTAATCCTACGCTGGATAAAGAGAACCTGATGGCTGAGATAGCTTTTAATATTCTGCAGCGTAGCGTGAATGTGTTGATGATGAACTGAAGCAGCTAAGGACTCGCTGCTTTAAAATTTCAACACCAATCCTATTGCATTTCCTTTTGCTACCAGGTTTAAAGCAGGCCTTAGCCGCGATGGATGGAAAGTAACTTTTGAGTTATACAATTCGAGTGCTTCGGATGCTTGTCTTCTTGATTTATTACTGATGGGAATGGAAATACCAGCAAGAGCAGCACCTACTGCTGCAAAGGCCCACTGTGGTTTTTCGCCTACTACAAACCTCCCTAGGGGATAACCAATCAGTAAACCTCCTACACCACCCAGGATGGTAGATATGTTGTTATTAGCAGATGACAATTTCATGCGCCTATAGGCCGCTGTGTCTATAGGTTTCATCATTTCCAGTACCTGCTTTGTACTTACCTTCTTCTCATCCACAGTGAATTTATGGCCGCCCCAATAGAGCTTCATATCTATTTTTTCGGTTGAGTATTGTGCCTGCAATGCAGTAACAAAAGCAAGAACCAACAAGAGCAAAAGCATTTTCTTTTTCATACTACTTATGGTGTGTTATTCCTGTTTTTCTTTTCCTGTATTCCATCACATTCTTACACATATAGTAGGTTGTTAGAAGCGTTAGTAATACCTGCAACAATAGCTGGCTTTGCTGATCGCCTGGCTCAGGTATCCAAATTACCAATAGCAGTAAAATGCCACTTGCTATTTTGCAATAGAACTCGTACGGAGAAGGCAGGTACTTGAAAAATAGTTTTGGAAGTAAGAGGAAAGAGATAGCCGTTACAACCAGTAAAATCTCATGCAGCGTTATGAGCACCATACAAAGGATATATGCTAACGAATATAGCACCCATTGAAATACAGAAATAATCTTTTTCTGCACCAGTGAGGAAAGCCAAAAACTATATATCTGCGTGAGATAGATGTACATTAAATTCTCAATCCTATGCCTCTCCCATCATCAATCCTTCAATGGTGTGTGCCTGAACAATTGGCTCCAGTTTATCCACTACCCTGCAGGTAAGATGCTGCTTTAGGGTCTCCGGCAATTGTTCATAATATTCCCTTGTAAATTGAAGATCATGACGTTCAGCATTGTTGGCACCAGGAGCATCAACACCAAGTACCAAAGCAGGCCGTGAAATGTTGGATTGATTAGCAGTACCACGATGAATGGTTAGTGCCGAACGTGCAGAAATATCTCCCATTTGAGGCATTTTCTTCTGAGCACGTTGCTGGTACCGCGGGTAATTTTCTTTAGGAGGAAACATCTCGTGCTGGAAACCTGTAGGCAGATCCCACTGCGTACCGGGTGCTATTTCAAAAGGCCCCATATCTGGTGTTACATCAACCGTTGTTAAATTGAAGGCGAGTGAGTTTAAGCGCCTGCCGAATATGGTATCATCGGGAGCAGGAAAATCACGGTGCCACGGCTGATCCATTGAACCGGGATTGGGAACATCAAAACCTATTTCAACAATCTTATATTCCGGCCCAAGTACTGCTTCGCAAACAGCGACTACCCATGAGTGCATAGCAAGATCAACGAAGCCACGCAGGCTTTCAGGATGTATTTCTACATAATGCCTTTTAGGACCTCTGCCAACAGCTCCTCCCGGGCGTTGTAAAGCATCTTCGTATAGGGCTAAAACATCTTCATGAAGCTGCGATACCCACTCCCGGCTGAATGCACCTTTTAATGCTATAAATCCATCACCATAGATCCCACCCATTATCTGCGCTATATCGTATTGAGAAGTAGCACTAGCCGTTCCATTTGCTGATAAACCCTCTACTGCTTGCATGATCATCTTTTAGTATAACAATGCTACAACGATAGTGCCACCAGCACTTTTGCTTGTACTAAAATCATTGCTTTAAGAAAAGGAGAAAACTTCTATTGCGGCAGGTAAAATAGCAGCTGCCTTCTGTAGTGTAACGGGTCGTATTATAATTAAAAAGCCGAAGCTAATCCTGCTCCGGCTTATAATTTAGCCAATTCGCTCTTTCAGATCGAGCCCATGCTCTTTAGCAACCTCCGCGGCGGTTTCGTACCCTGCATCGGCATGTCTTATCACACCCATACCCGGGTCGTTCCTTAACACACGCTTTAGTCGTTCTTCTGCATCGGCGGTGCCATCAGCAACTATTACCATTCCTGCATGAATGCTATAGCCCATACCTACGCCACCACCATGATGCAGGCTTACCCAGCTAGCTCCACCAGCAGTATTTATCAACGCGTTCAGAATTGGCCAGTCAGCCACAGCATCACTCCCATCCTTCATGGCTTCTGTTTCGCGATTGGGTGAGGCTACAGAACCTGTATCCAAATGATCTCTTCCAATGACAATAGGTGCTTTCACTTTACCTGTTCTTACCAATTCGTTGAAAGCAAGACCTGCCCTTTCTCTTTCACCCTGGCCAAGCCAGCAAATGCGTGCCGGCAGCCCCTGGAATGCAATACGTTCTTTCGCCATATTCATCCACCGGATCATGCTTTTGTTCTCCGGGAGAAGGTTCATGATCAACTCATCTGTAACAGCAATATCAGCAGGATCGCCACTAAGTGCAGCCCACCTGAAAGGTCCTTTGCCTTCGCAGAACAACGGACGGATGTACGCAGGTACAAATCCAGGGAAATCAAAAGCTTCTTCCAGCCCACGCTCCTTTGCCCTTGCGCGTATATTATTACCATAATCAAAAGTAACAGCACCGGCAGCCTGTAGTTGCAGCATCAGCTCTACGTGAAGCCGCATACTGTCGTACGCCAGCTCCATGTATTGTTCAGGATTTTCGGTCCGCAGCACATTGGCTTGTTCATTGGAAAGTGTATGAGGAATGTACCCAATCAATGGATCATGCGCACTGGTTTGGTCTGTTAGAACATCCACATTTATGTTTCTTTCCAGCAGACGCTGCAGCAGTTGCACGGCATTGCACAATACACCAATGCTTACCGCTTGTTCCTCTTTTTTGGCTTGTAATGCACGATCAATTGCATCATCAATATCAAGGTATTTTTCGTCCAGGTAGCGCGTCTCTAATCTTTTGTCAATACGCCACTCCTCTACTTCGGCTACAAGACATACACCACTATTCATGGTAACAGCTAATGGCTGTGCTCCACCCATACCACCAAGACCGGCCGTTACACTTAATGTACCTGCAAGCGTGCCTCCAAAATGTTTATCCGCTACTGCAGCAAAAGTTTCATATGTACCCTGCACTATACCCTGCGAACCAATATAGATCCAGCTGCCAGCTGTCATCTGGCCATACATCATTAGTCCCTTTTGCTCCAGTTCGGTAAAATGTTTCCAGTTGGCCCAGTTAGGCACCAGTTGAGAATTAGATAATAGTACACGTGGCGCATCTTTATGCGTTTTCAAAATACCAACGGGTTTGCCACTTTGTATCAGCAGTGTTTCATCATTTTCTACATCTTTTAAAGAACGAATAATGCGATCAAGACTTTCAAAATCACGGGCAGCTTTTCCGCGGCCGCCATATACTATCAGGTCATCCGGCCGTTCCGCTACAGCAGGATCAAGATTGTTTAAGAGCATGCGTAAAGCTGCTTCCTGTATCCAACCCTTACAATTCAGTTGTGAACCTGTCGGCGTTTTATATTTTACAGGATCGTAATTTCTTGTTGTAGTAGTCATAAGCAAGCAAGTATGTTAAGAGGTTTATGTTACAAATACTAAGGTAAAGGGTTTTATAAAAGTTCAACATCCTTGTTCCTATAATAGATAAAAACATCGGTTGAATTTGACAATTTGATAATGCATGCCTCACTGAATGTTGATGAAACTTTACAACTTTTGATTAAATCTCTAGCATTGATCAAGCTCGATCCAGTTTCATTCGTCTCTCGTTTATTCCTCGGTGGCAGGCTTTGCAGCATATCTATATTTCTAATCATCACCTGCATTATTTGCATAGCATGTGTACCTTCCAATAATATGGAAGCCAAAAATGCTTTATCTACACCTGCAAGACATCCGAGTTTCGACTTGCAGGGACATCGTGGTTGCCGCGGCATCATGCCTGAAAATACATGGGCAGCTATGAAAACGGCTTTGGACATGGGTGTGACTACTTTGGAAATGGACGTAGTTATCACCAAAGACAAACAAGTTGTACTATCACACGAACCATGGTTCAGTCACCAGGTAACTACTAAGCCTGGTGGTGGCTATATACTGCCTGCGGAAGAAAAAGATTTTAATATTTACAACTTTACCTACGAGCAGGTAAAACAATTTGATGTAGGGCTTAAGCCACATCCCCGGTTTCCACAACAACAAAAAATAGCAGCAGTTAAACCTCTGCTTTCCGAGATTTTTCAGGAGGTGCAGCAGTATATGCTGGTGGCAAAACGGCCTTATCCTTTCTTCAACATAGAGATCAAATCATTGCCTGAACATGATGGCGTTTTCCATCCCGAACCAGCTGCTTTCGTAGAACTGGTGATGCAGGTGATAAAAGATAACCAACAGGAAAAAATGGTCAACCTGCAATCATTCGATATGCGACCACTGCAGTTCATCAACAAGCATTACCCAGCTATTTCTACTGCCTTGCTGGTGGAAGACGATGACACCAAACCTGTAGAACAACAACTAAAAGAACTAGGCTTTACGCCTAAAATTTATAGCCCGCATTTTTCATTGGTTACTATCGAACTGGTAAAGAAGTGTCATGATCTAAACATGAAGATCATTCCCTGGACAGTGAACGACAAAAGCACTTTTATCCAACTGAAGGAGATGAAGGTGGATGGTATCATCACAGACTATCCCGCACTTGGTTTGGAATAGCAGGGATATGCGATGGTGCGCTTCCTCATGCTTTCTTCATATATTGCTGCTGAACCAAATGACTAACACATGCGCCATGAACCAGCTGTAGTTTTGGATGAAGATCTCGCAGCAAAAAGAAAAGCCAGCCTCGGCATTCGCTTCTTTTTTATCTACCTATTTTTTTACGCCGGCTTTGTTATCATCGGCGTATTTAATTATGAATTGCTGGCAACCGAAGTGGCAGGTGGAATTAACCTGGCCCTGGTGTATGGCATTGGGCTTATCCTATTTGCAGTAATACTCGGCATCATCTATAACTTTCTTTGTTCACGCTACGAAGACGAAATGAATAAGGAGGGTGAAGCATGATCTATGAAGTTTCTTATATAGCACTGGCTTTCTTCTTAACCTTTGTTGGCCTCGTTCTGGGCCTATCCTTTTATTTTGCCCGTAAGACACGCTCTGCCTCTTCATACTTTGCTGCTGGAGGCCAGATACATTGGGCAGTAAATGGAATTGCCTTTGCTGGCGATTATCTTTCTGCTGCGTCTTTCTTAGGAATCTGTGGTATGATAGCCACCTTCGGCTTCGATGGTTTCCTGTATTCCATAGGTTTCCTTGCCGGCTGGATAGTAGCACTGTTCCTGATAGCAGAGCCACTAAAGCGATTAGGCAAGTACACGTTTACAGATGCATTGAATTCAAAATTCAAATCACGTGCTATCACACTAACTGCTGCTATCAGCACCCTTATCGTTTCTATATTTTACCTGATACCGCAAATGGTGGGCGCCGGTGATCTTATAACACCTTTGCTAGGTTTCCCGCATTGGGTAGGCGTGGTAATGGTTGGGCTGGTAGTGATCATCATCGTGGCCAGCGCAGGTATGACATCCACTACTTATGTGCAGTTTCTTAAGGGGGGCTTGCTGCTATTATTATCTACCATTCTTACTATTTACATACTTCGGAATGGCTTGTCGCTTAACCCTGCACAGCACAATCAAGCTTATCATTCATTTGTAAAAATAGATCCTGTAGTAAGTGAGGATAAAGTGGTAAGCGCAGGTGATTGGAATATTATTTCGCAGCATGATGTAAGGGGAAAGCAGTTTGTAAAACTGGAAAAAGATGGAACTACAAAGTGGTTCAGCCTGGCAGGTAAAGAAGGCAGTTTTCAACTACAGGAAGCGCTGTCTATTTCGCAAGATGCCAGCGGTGTTACATTGTATAATGGTCTTCCACGTGCACAGGCTAAGTTTTTCCAGGTGGGTCATATAAGTAAAATAATAGTAGATGGAAAGGAAGTGGAGCAAACTGGTCCGGTTGGTCCATTTGAATTCTTATCAACTATTCAGAACAGCGAAGTAATCCGCTTCAACGAGGTGAAGCTAACAGATGAAGGGCAGCGCGTATCCCTTTTTGTTCAAACACCTACTCCAGGAAACCTCTTCTTGCTTCCCGGCCTGAAGTATAAGATTGGCAAAGGTGCAAGTATGTGGAGCAGGATGGATTTCATATCGTTGATGCTTGCTCTCTTCCTTGGAACGGCTGCACTTCCACACATACTTATCAGGTACTATACTGTTAAATCGCAACGTGATGCACGTAAGTCTACCATACTTGCCATTGCAGCTATTGGTATCTTCTACGTGTTCACGCTTTATATGGGCCTGGGTGCAGCAGTAAATGGTGTACTGGATGTGGAGTCAAGCAATATGGCAGCGCCGCTACTGGCTCGCTCGTTTGGTGTTGTGCTGTTTGCTATTATATCTGCTGTGGCTTTTGCAACCATTTTAGGTACAGTAGCAGGATTGATTATAGCCTCCAGTGGAGCTATAGCACACGATCTTTATTCCAATTATTTCAATAAGAAAATGGATGATAAGAGCCAGGTAAAAGTTGGTAAAATAGCTGCATTTGGTGTTGGTGTTTTTGCCATCGCACTTGGAATAGCGTTCAAGGGAATGAATGTTTCCTTCCTGGTGGGATGGGCTTTTTCTATTGCAGCTTCGGCTAACCTGCCAGCTATCCTATTCCTCCTTTTCTGGAAGAGAACAACAGCCAAAGGAATAGCCGCTTCCATAGTAGTAGGAATAGTCGCATCGCTTGGTATCATTCTCACCTCGCCTACTATGTGGGACAGGTACGGATTGGATCCTGCAACAGCCATGCATAAACTAGATAACCCGGCTATTATTTCTTTCCCGCTGGCTGTTCTTACTGTTTACCTAGTGTCTATGTTTGCTGGTAAACGTGAAGTAGTAGCCACACAAGCAGCTTGATGTTTCTTTGAAAGCAATAAGTAGAAGCATCATTCCAAAAAGAAATGATGCTTCTAATTTTTTACATAAAGCTCTTATGGAAATTGGTAGGTAAAGAAAAAATAATCTACTAATACATCCAGCTTCAATGTCCAGCTTCAATGTTATTGAAACCCTTTACACAACTTGTCTTTGTAGCATTTTAGAATTATATCCTGCTTTTATATAAAAGGCTACCCATTCCGCCTGTTTTTCTAACCCCGTAAAATGCCTTAGGTTTGGCAGGTATGAAGTGGATTATAGCATTCTTATGTACTGTTTTATCGTCAGGTGTTAGTTATGGCCAGGTTGGAGCAGATAGCCTGCAGACAGCAATTGCAGATACTGTTCTTTCCATCTATCAAGAGAAGGATGATGCTAGTTCTGATAAAAGTAATACTTCAGATTCTTCCATACATGTTTTGCAGGGCTGCTTTGGATGCTCCAAAGCACCCAATGAATTTACACGGCAGTACCCTTATAATAAACAACGTATCAAGCTAATAACTGCAGCAAAAATTGTTGGATATGGAGGCACCATGACAGCCTTATATTTTGCCTGGTATAAAAACTACCCTCAGTCAGGCTTTCACTTTTTTAACGACAACCACGAATGGAAACAAATTGACAAAGTGGGCCATGCATATAGTGCATATATAGCAGGTTATGGTAGTATGGAAATGTGGCGGTGGGCCGGGCTGAACAGGAAACAAAGAATTTGGATAGGTGGAATGAGTGGAGCCGTTTACTTGACTGCCATTGAAATACTGGATGGATTCAGTACCGAATGGGGCTGGAGCTGGGGTGACTTTGCGGCCAATGTAGCAGGGAGTGGTTTGCTAGTAGGCCAGGAATTGGCATGGAACGAACAACGCATCAGGTACAAATTCTCTTTTCACAAAAGAGATTATAAAGACCCTGAATTGAATAACCGTGCGGATAAATTATTCGGCAGCAGCATCCCTTCACGTATGTTGAAGGATTATAACTCGCAGACCTACTGGTTGAGTGGCAACCTAAAATCTTTCTTTCCAAATTCTAATTTACCACCATGGTTAAACGTAGCTGTAGGTTATGGTGCAAATGGAATGTTTGGCGCTGAAAGCAATCTTGCCATAAAGGATGGTGTGGTCACTTTTGATCGAAGGGATATTAAGCGTTATCGCCAGTGGTATATAGCACCAGATATTGATCTATCCAGGATCAGAACGAATAACAAGATCCTCCGGCTTGCATTTGGTGTGCTGAATGCATTTAAATTCCCGGCGCCTTCACTGGAACTATCTAATGGAAAACTGCAGGTAAACTGGCTTCACTTCTAGCAGCCACTCATCCCCTTTTTCTTCCATTGGTATGCAATCACATGCTCATGTGATGAATGAGTTGATGCGACTGTCTTTCCTTTGTTGTATCAAAAAAAGATGCAATGAAAATCTTTTACCTGCTATTTCTTACAATAGCTATTGCAACTTCAGCCAGTGCTCAATGGCGAAAAGTAGAACAACTACCTGCACGTGATTTTTACAATATTGCTTATGCGAATGGTACATTATACGCAGGTGGTTCAAACCGCGTCTATACAAGTATCAATGATGGGCTTACGTGGGATTCTTCTGCTATTATTTCAGCCGATATACCTTCAGTAGATGACTTTATCATTTTTGAAAACAACTGGTTTGTAGGCACCTATGGTAGTGGCGTGTACAAGAGCGCTAACCTTGGGCGCAGCTGGCAAAACATAACAACTGGCATAGATAGTTACATCAACGAGTTCTGCATCTTTAAAGGACATTTGTATGCCAGCACAGATAATGGCGGCGTATATCAGCTTGCTGAAAACAAAACAAGTTGGCGTCCTTTCATGAATGGTTTTACTTGGACCACATCTTCAAGTATAGCAAGCAATGGCGCATTGATGGTTGCATCGGGTGGTGCCAACGGAAGCATTTTTAAATACCACGAATCAGCTGGGCAATGGCAGGAGCACCTGGTAAAAGGACAGCTTGCTCCCGGCATGAATGTATCTGATATAGTTTCAGTAAATGACACTTTATATGCTGCAACTTCTGCCGGTGTGTATAGCAGCACCAATGGTGAAAACTGGACAAATACCGGGCAATTAAAAAATGGGCACCATGTAGTAATGGCCAACCTCAGGCAAGCAATTTTTGCCATAGTAAATTATGGGCTAGGTGATGTGACCATTTATAAAAAGCCTAAGGAAGCACAACCGATGCAGCCTTGGGAAATTATAGAACAGCATCAGAATTCATTTGTTTACGAAACAGCAGTATCGCAAAAGAACCTGTGGCAGGCAAGGTTAGATGGTTTATATTTTCGCCCGTTGATAGAATATGGAGTTACGCCGCCGTGGGATGAACCGACACCTGATATCCAGTTTAAGATCGGCAAGTTTTTCCCAAACCCAACGAAGCAAAAGTTCCAGGTGGAGATACAGGTAAAAGAAGACATCACAACATCCTTATTTATAACAAACGCTGCAGGGCAAATTGTCCATTACCCATTCCTGCAGAAGCCTTTGAAAAAAGGAGCTAACCTGCTTACTATTGACAATCCACTTCCTGCAGGAATATATTATGTAACCATAGAACTGGAAGGAAAGAAGTATACAAGAAAGCTGGTAGTGATTTAATGAAAATGAAAAACGAAAAGGAAACTAATATTCAAATAAAAAAAGCAGGAGAAAGTTTCCCCTCTCCTGCTTTATATCTTAAATAATATTTAGTGCATATTATACCTGAACCGGATCTAGAGCCTTGGTTACTTGTTGTAAAAAAGGCAACACCTCTGCCTGAGTTGGGATATTAAAATTAGCAGCAGTAGCACCTGTACCTATTTTAACAGTTACGCCTTTTCCATCCAGCGTCTTGAACATATCCTCATCCGTAGTATCATCGCCTAAGCAAAGCGTGAATTCTGGATTGAAGTGATTGAGCATTTTAAGTGCAGTTATGCCTTTATCTACACCCGTCTGTCTTACCTCCAGCACCTTATTTCCATCGATAACCTGGATAGGTGTATTGGCTGTTAATTGAAGCAGGTTGTTTAGCAACTCGCGGCTGCGAACAAATCCTAATCCCGGGTGTGTATTCCTGTAATGCCAGGTAAGTGTATTTTCCTTTTCTTCTATCAGCGACCCTGCACAGCGTGTAACATACGATTGCAACATCGGCCTTATCTCCTCTTTCCATTCAGTTGAAAGCGTAGTTTGCGCCTTCCAGTTTCCTTCTTTATGTTTTATGAAAACACCATGCTCTGCTACGAAAGATAACGGAAGATGCCCCAGCCAACGCTCTAATGTATTTGCATCACGTCCGCTAATAATTACCACATTATTTCTTTCATCTGCGGATAGTTCTTTCAAAAATGCTAACACAGGATTGCTGGGTGCAGCCTGCGATGGAAGTTTTGCAAACGGTGAAAGCGTTCCATCATAATCAAGCAGGATGAGCCTGTTGCCAGCATTGGCATAATCCTGCCTTATCTTTTTAATAGTCTGTTGATCCATAAGTTTCACCTTGAGTTTCTCTTGCTCTTTTTTCACACTAGTGAGCTGTTCTAAAAAGTCATTTACCCAGTGTACTACATCATAATCTGCCAGACGGCGTTGCATTACACTCATTCTTTCCTGTTGCTCATCCAGCGGCATCTGGAGCGATGAAGCTATGGCATCAGCCATCTCTTCACTATCTGTTGGATTAACCAGGCAAGCTTCATTTAATTCACTTGCTGCACCAGTTAATTCACTCAAAATCAATACTCCTTTGTCACTGCAACTGGCGACGTACTCCTTAGCTACCAAATTCATACCATCTCTTAATGGAGTTATCAATGCTACGTCAGCTGCCTGGTAAAGCCCGCACAGCTCATGAAAGTCAAGATGATTATACCTATATATAAGTGGCTGCCAGTGAATGGTTGAGTACTTACCATTGATGGTACTTACCTTTTCTTCCACCATCCGCTTTCTTTCAAAATAAGTTGGAATATTATCTCTAGATGGAACCACGTTGAAAATGAAGATGACTTTTTCACGCCATTCAGGATAACGTTCTAAAAAGTTCTCATAACCCTGCAAGCGATAAGTAAGGCCTTTTGTATAGTCAAGCCTGTCTACTGAAAATATGATCTTCTTGCCTTCAAAGTTCTTTTGAAGTTCTTCCCTGTAATTCATTACAGCTTCTTCAGATGCTGCCTGCTTGAAACGATTATAATCTATACCAATAGGGAACAAATCAGCTTTGATCGTCCTGTTGTTGTATTGCAGCGTGTTGTAATGATTATCTATACCCAACACCATTTTAGCTGTCTGTATAAAATACTGCGCATAATCATATGTATGAAATCCAAGAAGATCAGCACCCAGTAAGCCTTTTAGTATTGCACGCTTCCAATCAGAAGGCAGCAGCCTGCACACCTCGTACGATGGAAAAGGAATGTGCAAGAAAAACCCGATGGTAGCTTCAGGATGACGCTTACGAATAAGATGCGGCATCAGCATCAATTGGTAATCATGCACCCAAACCACATCGCCCGGCTGCATGATACCACACACCTTCTCAGCAAATATTTTATTTACCTCTTGGTATGCATCAAACTGGTCTTTCTCGTATTGAGTGAGCGAAGGAAAATAATGAAACAGCGGCCAGATAGTAGAATTAGAAAACCCATTGTAGTATTTACTGTAAACTTCACTATCCATAAAAACAGGCTCAACAGTAAAATCAGATCCCTGCAACCTGTCTTTGTTTTCATTCCAATCTTCTTCCGAAAAGTCACAGCTTCCCAGCCAGATCTTCTCATTGAATTGATTATCGCTTACTTGCTCAAAATATCCTTTCAATGCCGAAACCAGCCCACCCGAACTTTGCCTGATCACTGCTTCTTTACCACTTGTATCAAGCGAAAAAGGTAATCGGTTAGAGATGATAATTAATCTACTCATGCTATACTTCTATTATTCTTCTGATTAAAAAAACGCACCTATAACCAGGTGCAAATACATAAAACTGCTGCCATAAATCTGGCTGAAGTAGGGTTGAACAACTGGCAGCAATCAATAAAAGTTCCGGTGCAAAAATAAGGATATAATGCTGGCGAAAAGGTTAATGGAAAGAGCGAACCTTCGGTTAAATAGATAGGTATGTAACCAGCATCAGTACTTTATTAAACTCCGGTTGCGTCGCACACTTGTACTATATCAACCGCTTCAGCAGTTACACATTTAGGTAGATAAAGTTATATGTCACATCCAGCTATAAACTAGTTGCCTTTCATTTAGATGCGTATAACTTACTGATGCTCCTTCCCCCGTACATGCTTCAGGCTATCGATCACCATGTATACGGTATCCTGCTGCCTTACACCTTCAAGGAGTATTTTGTTGGAAGCCAATTGCTTTTTGTAGTTCTTCGGTTTCGCTGTTTCGCCAGCTCTTTCAAGGTTCAATTGCAACAGTTGATTGCCTTCTTTTGCATATAGCGTCACTTGTTCATCATTGTCATATTTCATTCCAACAATAAAAGGAGTAGCCATTACAGTGGTTAGTACATTATACATTTCTCCATTAACCCACGCTCGTTTCCAAACAGATGCTTTACCAGCCTTTGTTTCAAGAAAAACCGCATACACCGTATCAATGTTCCTTATCTCTATTCCTCTGTCATCTACCGCTATCATACCTGGTATTGATTCTCTATAAAATCCATGTTGTTTTACTACACCATATTTTGTTTGTGCACATGCTGAAAGACTGCACAACAGGAAGCACCTTACTAACAATGTTTTCATAGTTGTTTTTATTATTGATGCATTATGCAATAACAATGCACAGTTGTAGATCCGGCACAAATAAGAAGAGGTTGCTTTAGGCAACCTCTTCCAGTAATTATTGTTTCATGAAACTTTGCGTTATTGTTTCCTTACCTAGGATAATTTGTAACCTATAGATACCACGGCCATGTTGCGTCATATTCAGTGGAACTGTTACTGCACTTCCTGCAGCTACACTACCTTTTCCTGATTGCACTACTCTGCCTTGTGCATCAATGATATTCCAATTAAAGTTTCCTCCTTCAGCACTGTTTAACATAAAGTTCCCTGAAGTTGTTATCGGGTTTGGCAGCACTCTCACTTGTAATCCTGCACCTCTGCCACCTCGTATACTTACCACGTTAGAATAAACAGGCGCTGCATTCGGTTCAGTGCCTTTTATTCGGTAATAACCAACTGGCACATTCAGCCTATGTTTATATTCATTCACTGTACTTGCCACTACACCTACATCAGTAAAAGAATTACCGTCTTTACTAAATTGAATTGTATAACGTGTTTGGTTGGTAGCACCATATGCTTTCCACGCCAACAGGCTGCTACCATCTGACTGCAAGCTGCCATTCAGCGTAATATCTTTTAATGGTAAAACAGTGGAAAGATTGGTTGTCCATAAACCTCTGCCATGTGTTGCAGCCAATATGAGATTGTCTGACGGACGCAACTTCAGCATATCCGTCCGTACAAGCGGGAAGTTGCCACTCGGTGTCCATTCTGTGCTTGCCCCGTTTATCATTTCAGTTGTCCACACACCTGTTTCAGTGGCTATAAGCAATTTGTTTTGTTCAGTTGGATGAAACAATGCCCACCGCACCGGCATATCAGGAAGATTACCGTCTATACCCGTCCAGGTTGTACCACCATTGGATGAATACCACAAGTTTGTTACACCATAATTAGAAAATACAGCCAGCAGCTCATCATCGCTACTACCAATAGCTATACAATTAATAAAGCCTGTAGAAAACGAAGGACCTGTAAGCACGGTTGTACGTGTATTCATATCAGCATTGGTAGCCGTACTTGCTCCGTCTATACGTACCAGGCTTCCATTGCTGCCGCCTACAAACAGCCGGTCATGTGTATAAGGCGAGGTGATAAAAGCACTGGCATTGCTTGCAGAGGCTCCCCGCGAGAGACTACTTATTACCAAAGTATCGCGTGAAGAATTTGTACTATTTGTAGCTGTTGTTGGATTATTCCACCTGAGTATACTCCTGTTTGGTGCATTTGAAATGGCAAAGCTTGCATACATGATCTTAAGCGAGTCATCATAATCAAAGGGGTTAATGAAATAACCTCTATTATTTGACAGATTGAAACTACTCCAGGTATTGCCATCATTATTACTACGCCTGTACTGGTTATATACGTAAGATGTATACTGGAAATTCGGGTTCCTTTGATCTATATCTACAAAAGCACCATCACCACCAGTCACTTCAATGGAGTATGTTTTGCCTGGGTTCTTTATCTGGTGCGATCCATTATCTTGTGTACCACCTAATAAGTAATGCGTACGTAGCGGGTGAATGGCTCCACTGTAAAATTGCTTTAATCCAAGACCGATATTCCTGTCCTGGTAGGTAGCACCATTATCTAAAGAAAGAAACAAACCACCATCAGTAGCCATTATCACTCGCAGCTGTCCACCAATCAGCATCCAGTTGTAAGTATGATGATCGGCATGTACATAGGGAGGATTGCCTACCCAATAAGTATTGCGTACTACTGTAAGTCCACCATCTACTGAACGGTATGCATCCAGTCCGCCAACAAGAAACTCCAGTGGATTAACCGGGCTTATCTTGATCTCGAGGTCGTACCATGCCTGCGAACTGGCTATATTGATTGGGCTAGGATAATTAACTGGATTATTACGTGTCCAGTTTGCACCACCATCAAACGATCTATAAGTTGCTACTACAGTATTTGTTGTTGTACTAGGCGCTGCATAACAGGTATCACCTCTTGCGGTCATTTCTATCCTGTTAGAATTTTCAGGCAAGCCAGTAGCTATTTCCCAAGAGGTGTTGGTAGCTGTAGCAGGATTGTCTGTATATCTTATCCCAGCCAGGTTTGACGCATTGGCAGTTGCATATCCAAAGCTTGCCAATAATCGAGAGCCGGCAAATTCAATGTCTGTACAAAAGCTGGAGTTTGTAATGCCGCTAAGATTTGAAGGTGTAATATCAACCCAGGTAGAGCCACCATCGTTAGATCTACGAAGTCCGAAAGCACGGGTGGCGAGGTAAACATTACCCGCACCATCACACATAATCTTGAAGTTGCGGTTGAACGTTGTTGAAGATGGCAACTGCTGCCAAGAGATACCGTGGTTGGTAGTTTTCCAAACACCTCTTCCCCACACTGCATCTGCGTTGCTGGTAGCTTCACCTGTGCTGAAGTACATTACATCCAGGTTGGAAGGATCTTGCGCAATGGAAGTGATAGCCATGTTATCAAAAAAGTCAGAAATGATCTGCCAGTTTGGATTGGGATCTAGGAAATTTGTAGTCTTCCATAATCCACCTGCCACACCTGCCGTCCATACGGTATTGCCTGTGGGGTCTGCAGCATCTACCAATAGCGCCCTTATCCTTCCACTGGTAAATGAACCAGGCTGCTGCGGTTGACTAGTAACAGATCCCCTGGTATTACCATTGCTGGGGCCTACACTGTCGAAAATTGGTCCACGTTCCTCCCAAAATAAACTTGAAAACCGCCTGGCGGCTGCTTGCTCTTTTATTTCTTCAGTTTGAAGCATTGCTGTCCATAGCCGCTCTGTTGGCACCCTCCCCAAAGCAGGGTCTTGTGTTTTAAGCATTTCTAACAAACCCCTTTCCATGGGGCCATCATACTTTTCTTTTTTGTTCTCATCAGCCAGCACGGTAGGTGTGTGTTTTAAGGCTGGAAATAGGAAGTACGCAGCGGCTACCAATACAATAGCAACTACTGCTAAAGCATAGATTTTTCTCATCTGGGAAGATTGTAGGTGTTAAAGAAATCTTAACAGGCAAAAACAAAGCCAAAAACGTATGGCATAAGATTTACAATTCAATAGTTTATGAAGCTGCCACCACTGCTCAAAGCCGTACTTATAGTCGTACTCTTATTCGGAATATTTGCAGGGCTCTATTTTGCCAAACAATTTCTTATTCCTTTTACGCTTGCTGCTGTTTTATCAATGCTGTTTTTACCAGTTAGCCGCTGGCTTGAAAGAATAGGTGCTAACAGGGCAATAGCAGCTATTGCCTGCATCCTTATCCTGCTTTCTGTTTTTGCAGGTCTTGTGGCGCTGGTTTCGTGGCAGGTAAATCAACTAATGGAAGACAAGGCCAAACTTGAACAACAGGCTAAAAAAGCTTATTCAGATCTCCAGAATACCATTGATAAAACATTTGGTGTCACTCCTCAGAAGCAGGAAGAGATGATACAAAAACAGCAACAGCAGTCTGGTGGTGCAGGAGGAAAAATCCTTTCATCAATCTCCGGCTTCTTTATAGATGCCATTATCATGATCGTCTACATTTTCTTTTTTATGTACTCCAGGTCGCATGTAAAAAAAGCAATTTTACAAATGGTGCCGCAGGAGCGAAAGAAAAAAGCTGATAAGGTTATAACGGATACAGCTCATGTAACGCAACAATATCTCACCGGCCTAGGGATGATGATATTCTGCCTGTGGATCATGTATGGTATCGGGTTTTCTTTACTCGGTGTAAAAAATGCTCTTTTCTTCGCCATACTGTGCGGCATACTCGAGATCATTCCGTTCATAGGAAATGTTATAGGCACCACTATCACCATATTGGTTACCGTAGCACAAGGCAGCGACATGACCATCATCCTCGGGATAGTAATCGTTTATGCGCTGGTGCAGTTTATCCAGGGAAATGTATTGGAGCCATTAATAGTAGGCGCAGAGGTAAACATCAACGCACTAGCCACTATTATTGTGCTGGTAATTGGCGATCAGTTGTGGGGTATACCGGGTGTGGTATTGGCCATCCCGCTGCTGGGTATCACCAAAGTTATCTGCGATAATGTAGAGCCTTTAAAGCCAATCGGTTTCTTAATCGGCCAGGAAAAGAAGGAAAAGAGTGGCGACATGATGAACAAGGTAAAAGGCTGGTTCAAAAATTTGAAGCCTTCTACCTAACTCATTTCACATTGGCTAAAAAAAAGCCTTTGTAATCATCACCATCTCTTCAAACATAATTCTTGTGTAACCTGCCTACCTCAAGCAGGCGCATTAGTTCAGTTGTGCTAGTGGCGGTGCTGGTCTTCATTTTCCAGCTTCATCACGATCAGTTACTAGGTCGTCTTCTTAGGAGGAAGTGCAAAGGCTACAGCCTCGTGTTCAAAATGTCCTTTGTGCGCACCATCGCAGAAAGGCTTATTCTTCGATAAACCACAACGGCAAATGGATACCAGTTCCCGTCCACCAAGGTCATAAGTATTACCGTCTTTATCTACTATTTCAAAATCACCTTCTATTCTTAATGAACCGTTGTTGTTCACAGTTATTTTAGTTGCTGCCATGTTTTTGTTTTATTGATTAGATCATGTCTTTTAATTTCTCAACAACCGTATCCACCTCGTCCCTCGTGTTATTCTTACTGAACGAAAAACGAACGGTCACCTGGTTGGGATTGTTGTTGATGGCACGTATCACGTGACTGCCTGCGTCGGCTCCACTGGTACATGCACTACCACCACTCGCACATATATTGTTTATATCCAGGTTAAATAAAATCATTTCACTTTTCTCCGTTTTGGGAAAGCTAACACTTAATACGGTATATAAACTTTTACCTAAAGGATCGCCATTAAATGTTACACCTTTTATAGCATCGCGCAGCTGCTCCATCATATATAGCCGCAGATCATTAATAAACTTCTTATGCTCTTCGTATTTTTCTGTAGCTATTTCCAATGCCTTTGCAAAACCTACAATGCCATATAGGTTTTCTGTTCCTGCCCGCATATTTCTTTCCTGGCTACCACCATGTACAAAAGGCTTGATCTTTACATTCTCATTAATGTATAGCATCCCCACACCTTTCGGTCCATGAAATTTATGTCCTCCACCTGTTATAAAATGTACAGGCGTATTTCTTAGGTCAAAAGGAAAATGACCAACAGTCTGCACTGTATCGCTATGAAATATAGCGCTATGCTTTTTACAGATATTACCTACTTCGTGCAGGTCTATCATATTACCTATTTCATTATTAGCATGCATCAGCGTTACCAATGTCTTCTTATTAGAAGAAGCTAATAATTCTTCCAGGTGCTGCAGGTCTATATGTCCATCCTTTAAAATTTTGACATAAGCAACTGTTGCTTCACCACGATGCTGCAGGTACTCTACTGTATGTAGCGTAGCATGATGTTCTATGGTGGATGTGATTATATGCTTACATCCAAGGTCACGCACCGAAGCAGTAATGGCTGTATTGCTACTCTCGGTACCACCGCTGGTGAAAAAGATCTCAGCAGGATGAGCATTTAAAATTTTAGCTACAGTCTTCCGTGAATTTTCAATAGCCAGCCTGCTTTCTCTTCCATAGCTATAGATAGAAGATGGGTTTCCATAACACGAGGTTAGGTAAGGCATCATAGTTTCCAACACCTGCGAGTCCAGGCAGGTAGTGGCGGCGTTGTCTAAATATATACGTTCTGACATGTGGGGTTAT
Organism: Aridibaculum aurantiacum; assembly: GCF_017355875.1. Taxonomy (NCBI): domain Bacteria; kingdom Pseudomonadati; phylum Bacteroidota; class Chitinophagia; order Chitinophagales; family Chitinophagaceae; genus Aridibaculum; species Aridibaculum aurantiacum. The sequence continues at coordinate 2,178,602 of NZ_JAFEWC010000001.1, read as the reverse complement.
TCTATGGTCAATCGTTAGAGATGAGGTATGGCAACAGCTGCCATACCTTGTTTAGCAATTGGCGCAAAAATAAGTATATAAGAATAAGAACAGTTTCTATTGTTCATAAGCAGAAACAAAAAAAGGAGTTAGCCACGAGGCAACTCCTTTTAAAATTTATGATGAGTGATTATTGCAGTAGCAATTGTTTATTCAAGCGAGTAATTCCATTAGTGACTTGTAAGAAATGTGTGCCTTTTCCAACATTACCAGGCAGGTTGATTATTTCAGTAGAAGACCCGCCAGGATGATCTAAAGAATATGTATAAACACGCTGCCCTTGTGCATTTACTATGGTTATAGCATAACGTCCTTTATCAATGTTGTTCAGTTGAAGATTTACCACGCCATTTCTAACAGGGTTGGGCATAACAGCGATATCTGTTCTTATAGCTCCCATGTTCAATCTTGCTATCCCACTTAGTGTTACCTCTCCTGTTCTGCTCAACGACCTGATACGATAATAATTAGGCCCTTGTACAGGAGCGGCATCTACAAATTCATACTTGGTTGGTGTAGTGGCATTTTGCGGCACCACGTTACCTATTGTTTGAAAATCGCCACCATTTGAACTACGTTCTACATAGTGCATTTGCATATTTGCTTCTGTAAGAGCTGTCCAATTCAATTCTACTGCTGTATTCTTTTGATTAGCTCTAAAACTGGCTAAAGTTGTCTGCTGCGCCATCACACTGACGACCGCAAGTTGTAAGAATATATATAAGTAAATAGCTTTCATGATTATTGGTTTTACCTAATATATTACAAGCTGCATGCCTTACCTGTAGCGAGTTTCAGCCAATTTTCAGTTGTAGATAACATTGGATTATTTGAGGAAGCATGACCACATGAAATGCAAAAAGCCGATCATGTGACCGGCTTTTCTATAGAGTGAGAAGAACTTACATATTCTCCTTAATATCGTGTATCATTTTGCGGGCAATATTTTCTGCAGTTGTCTCAAAATTGCTCTCTGCATAAATACGAATGATCGGTTCTGTATTGCTGGTACGCAGGTGAACCCAATCGTTCTCAAATTCGATCTTTAAACCATCCTCTGTATTCACAGGATTGTTCTTGTATTTGTCTCTTATTTTTTCAAATATCGCATCCACATTGAAGCCTTGCTCCAGTTCAATCTTATTTTTACTGATAAAATAATCAGGGTATGTGCCGCGTAATTGTTTAGTACTTTTTTTACTATGAGCAAGGTAGGTAAGAAATAAAGCTATGCCGATCAAAGCATCTCTTCCATAATGAAGATCTGGTACAATGATGCCTCCATTTCCTTCGCCACCGATCACTGCATTTACTGCCTTCATCTTGGTTACTACATTCACCTCTCCTACTGCACTTGGAAAATATTCACCACCATTTTTAACTGTAACATCTTTCAAAGCACGTGTGCTCGACATATTGCTTACAGTATTACCTGGCTTTTTCTGCAATACATAATCAGCTATAGCTACTAAAGTATATTCTTCGCCAAAGAGGGTTCCATCCTCACACACAAAACAAAGCCTGTCTACATCAGGATCTACAGCAATACCAAGATCTGCCTGCTTGCGGTTCACTTCATTACATAGTTCATTCAGGTGCTGTGGCAGCGGCTCAGGATTATGCGCAAACTTTCCATTTACTTCTTCATTAAGAATAGTAATATCTTTTACACCCAAAGCTTTCAGCAAAAGAGGAACAGCAATGGCTCCAGTGCTATTAATAGCATCTAATACAATGCTGAATTTTCTTTTCTTGATGGCAGCTACATCCACCAAAGGATAATGAACAATAGCATCAATATGCTGCTGAAGTGCAGTTGTATTTATTGTATAGCTTCCAAGTTTATCTACACCCACAAAAGCAAAGTCTTCTTTTTCAGCTATAGATAAAACAACGGCTCCATCTTCAGCACTTATGAATTCACCTTTGTGGTTCAGTAGTTTCAGCGCATTCCATTCTTTAGGATTATGGCTTGCTGTGATGATGATACCACCTGCTGCATTTTCAAACCCTACAGCCATTTCTACTGTTGGTGTAGTACTCAGGCCAAGATCAACTACATCAATGCCAAGAGCATTTAAAGTACTTATCACAAGCCGCTGAACCAGCTCACCACTAATGCGGCCATCGCGACCAAGTACTACTTTTTTACCTGTATTTTGTTGTAGAAGCCATGTGCCGTATGCAGCAGAAAATTTAACTACATCCAGCGGGCTAAGCGTGTCGCCAGGCTTTCCGCCTATAGTACCGCGGATGCCGGATATACTTTTGATAAGTGCCATTGATGAAATATGAGTGTTGGAGTGCAAACATAACTGAAATAGCGAACGTTTTCAAAAGGTATTATTCCTTTGAAAATGATGAAACTATAACCAAAAACACTTACCTAATTAGGCACGAGGAAATCATTTCTTTTGTAAATGCTGATGCAGAACCTGCAGTGCCTGCATAGTGTAATCCACTTGTACCTCAAGCGGGTCCTCTTTCTTTGATGTCAGTCGCCTCTCAACAACCACCTCTCCATTTTCTACAATGGCTACAAAAGCAAATATTCCTTCTTCTTCAATTTCAGGAACAACAGTAGCATAACCAGTTATTCCTATACCGTAGTTGCTGATAAAGAGTTTGCAAATCTCTTTAGCCATTTGTGCGGCTATCTTCTGGTGAATGCAGTTGCTCTTTTCTGCCAGCGTTGGCTCTACATTCAGGTGCTTTGTTTTTTGTCCAAGATTGTAACACGTGATGCCGCCCTGGAAGTATTCGGCAGCTTTGGTAGCAAGTGATAAGGCTGCCTGTATATGGCCTGCTGTCACACTTTCTGCAACAGCTATGGTTGACTGGCTGCTGCTAAGAATTTCTTTGATAGAATCTACAAGCTGTTTATCGTACGTCATGCTTTACTTGTATAAATAGAAGATGGGCTTAGTAATAAGCCCATCTTCTTCTTTTAACCTACTTAATAACTAACTGTTGCCAGCAACTGCGCCGTCTTTACCTGATGCATCTCCTTTACCTTCTGAGCCACCCTCGTTACCTCCACCTGCCAGTTTCTCTGCGTTCTGCTCATTTCCCAGATTACTATTATTGCCAATGTTGCTATCATCATCTGCTGATTTATTACCTGATCCCATACCGCCTTCAGAGGCGCTGGCGCCACCTGTATTGCTAAAGTTTCCACTGTTACCTGCAACACCTTTTACACTATCGCCACCAGCTCCGGGAGCACCAGCAGCTATTGATCCTAATCCACCTGTACCTGTACTACCTGCAGCACTTGGACTACCACCATCACCTTGTCCATTGTTCATACTGCCTGTACCGGCGCCAGCACCCTCACGTGCATCGGCACCACCTAGCGCACCATTGTCCAGATTACCTAGATCTTTATCCATTCCTTCACCACTTTCATTCAATCCCCTGTTGTTTCCGGTTGTTTCTTCTTGTCCAGGTGTCAGTACTTCCTGGTCTTTATCTTGATTGTTATTCATAATAACCTCCATATTTTGTTTGTGTAAATGGGATAAAAGTCGTGCCATGCGAGTTACCTGCTTTACGCATTGCTCATACTCGATGACCTATTATTATTTCTTACCTAGCCATGCATTTACAAGTGTTGACCACTGTGCATTAGAAAATCCAAGCAATGCTGTGGTTCCTACAATAGCATTGCGAGCCTTATCCAGTAAACTACCTGTCTCTCCTGTATTGGGTACTTCATTACGTCCATGAACACCAGCAGTGATGTGATTTTTTTCCCGCATCAACATGAAATTAGATGTAGCATCATCAGAGAAAAAATGCGCTATATCTTCTTTAGCTGTAGTGGGATTATGTGCAGGACGCACAGTCATGATAATTGATTCAGAATCCAATTCTTCATCTACCTTTTCTTCTATACGCTCTACCTGTACCCAATCATAACCATCACCGGTGCTGTTACCAGGACCCGGAATATCAATTTTAAAATGATCTCGCACCTGTATAGGACGGTTTACATCATTACCATTTTCATCTGTTATCTGAAATGATGCAGTCATTAAACCTGTCAGGTCGTGCCACCTGTTTACATCTAAAAAACGTTGGCGTGCTTCCTGGTAAAATTGTCTTGCTTCTGCTGCGTCTAATAAAGTTTCAGATGCCTCTATATCAGTTTTTGCACCTACTTCCTGTTTGGGAAGTTCAGGTATCGCTTCATTCTCTTTCATCGCTATGTTGATATTTGGTTTAAATAAAAAAGCCAGGTAATGATCTTCCTGGCTTTAACATGTGAAACAACTATGGTTATTCTTCGTCTTCTTCCTCTTCTTCGCCCTCGCTTTCATTTTGCGCAGCTTGCTCATTGATGTTGTTCTCTGCCAGTTCAGTCAACAATTGATCTGTATCCTTTTCTTCTTGCAAAGTTTGTCCCAACAATTCTTTTACCTGGGGATTACCCATAGTAGCTGCAAGTGTAGCAAGGCTACCATAGCTTGCTATTTCGTAGTGTTCTACTTTTTGAGCAGCCATGATCAAACCAACGTCACGTGTCTTGGTACCTTTTTGAGTGTCTGAAATGATCTCTTCAGCTTCTCTTACCAAGCCTTCCATTGCTTCGCATTTTTTACCTTGAGCTTTTTTGCCCAACGCTTCGAACACCTGGTTAAGCCTTTCAACTTGTTGTTGTGTAACTGCAGTATGCTGTTCGAATGCTTGCTGAAGTTCAGGTGATGTAGCTGCTTTACGAAGTCTTGGTAAAACTTTTACCAGTTGCTTCTCTGCATAATACATGTCCCTCAATGATTCAAGGAACAACTCCTGGAACATTCCGGTTTCATTGATTGGTGTTGCAGCACGACCTCTTGAAGACGAAGTAGCAGCTTTTTTAGCAGCAGCCTTTTTAGGAGCAGCAGCTTTTGCTGTAGCAGCTTTTTTAGGTGCTGCTTTAGAACCGCCTGAAGATTTAGAAGCTGAAGTGCTTCCGCTTTTAGATCCGCTGCCAGAAGAACCTTTTCCTGATGAAGAAGAGGATTTTGTTGCACTCTTCTTGTTTGTAGTTTTTGCCATGGTTTTTGATTTTCTGGTTTATTCACCCATGTCTAAAAAATTAATGCCATTTACTCAGAATCAATTGAATATAAACATGCTGATTTTTTTCCACACGAACTGGTTGTAATACATACATCTGCTTATAAACAACATCAATCATTCATCATCAAAGTTTTACAAAGCAGGATTTGAATGCATAAAAAAAGCCGGCTATTTGCCGGCTGCTATAATTAATTCAATGGTTACTTAATCTTCTGATGTGATTGGATCGAGGAATACTACCTGCGTTACTGCCTCCAGGTTCAGTGGTCCGTATATATGAGGGTACTCCTGGTTGTATGATTCGTTGTGCTCGTAACGCAAAGGCTGTGTAACTCTTGCTGGATCGATGACCAGCTTGATAAGGTTTTCATGCTGTTCGAAATGCCGTTTCATTACATGATCCAATTGTTCATCGGTACAGCAATGTATAAATCCATCTTTTTGAAATGAAGGAGGATCGTAAACACCTTTGTCCTGGGCCTCTTCCCATTCGGGTAGGGTTGTAAGATGATAAATTACGGGTGCATCCATAACGTCTTAATTTTGTGGTTAATGAATTCGATTTATTTTTTGTTCGAGTAGCATACAATCTGCTAAAACCAGCGCCGTTACTGCTTCCAGCACTACCGGCACGCGTAAAGCTATACATAAGTCATGCCTCCCACGAACAGCAAATGCCTCTTGTTCTCCTGTGTTCCAATTAAGTGTTTGTTGCTCTTTAGGTGTAGATGAAGTGGGTTTTACAGCTACTCTATAAACCAGCTCGTTGCCGTTTGTTATTCCACCTACTACACCACCTGCATGATTGGTACGTGTAGTACCTTTCATATCTTCTATAGCATCATTGTGTTCGCTTCCAAACATATTTGCTGCTGCAAAGCCTGTCCCGAATTCTACACCACGAATAGCAGGGATGGCAAATACAGCATGCGCTAATAAACTTTCAACCGAATCGAAAAATGGTTCACCTAAGCCAACAGGTAAACCATTCACTTTACATTCCACTACTCCACCTATAGTGTCTTTAGCATTAATGGCTTTTTGAAGTCCTTTATCAATGTCTGCTTCACCACCAATTGCAGTAATATTTGCTTGTACTTGTACCGCAGGCATCAGCTTCTTTGCTATAACACCTGCTGCTACCAAGCCAAGCGTAAGGCGTCCGCTAAAATGACCACCACCCCTGAAGTCTTCATAGGTGCCAAATTTCTGATGTGCTACCCAATCAGCATGACCTGGCCGTGGCACATCGCGGAGTTTCTCGTAATCTGAACTGCGTGTATTGTTGTTTTCAAAAAGAATGGTGATTGGAGCACCAGTCGTTTTGTTATTGAAAATGCCGGATTTGAAAATGGGAAGATCTTCCTCTTTTCGTGGAGTTGTTCCTTTAGCGCCGCCTTGCCTTCTTTTAAGATCAGGTAAAAAATCTTCTATGGTTAATGATAATCCTGCCGGGCAACCATCTATTGTTACGCCTACACTTTCACCATGCGATTCACCGAAAATATGGATGCGATAGATCCTGCCGAAACTATTCAATTGCTTGTTTGTTGATGTGCAGTAAAATTACACAACCTCTACAGTAGCACCTAAACTTTTCAAATGATCGTAAACAGCCTTGTAAGATTTATTCACTGATTCTGCTGCAGAAATTTCGGTTATTCCATCAGCTCGTAATCCAGCAACAGCACACGCCATAGCTATACGATGATCGTGATGAGAATAAACCTGTGCACCTCTTACTACACCACCACCGTTAATGATCATCAGGTCGCCTTGCAGTTCTACCTCCACTCCCATTTTACCAAGCTCCTGCTGGATAGCTACTGCACGGTTGCTCTCTTTATGCGTCAACCTGTGTGTGCCTTCAATTACAGATTTACCATTACAAAAAGCAGCAAGTGCCGCTACAGGAGGAAACAGATCGGGGCATTGAATAGCGTTGAAATGAAACGGCTTTAGAGGAGCAGGTCCTACTTCTATAACATCTTCCCTTACCGAAAGCCTGCAGCCACTATCCATCAAAACCTGAAGGATAGCTTTATCGGCCTGGCTGGAAAAAACATCTAAACCGGTTACTTCTATATCACCAGCAATAGCACCTGCTACCAGCAAAAATGCAGCACCACTCCAGTCGCCCTCTATAGAAAATTGCTGCGGCGTATAATTCACCTCCTGTGGCTGGAAGTGAAACTTTTCATAGTCATCATGAGTGATCTTCCTGCCAAAGCTTTCCATTACCTGCAGTGTAAGATCTATATAAGGTTTGCTGGTAAGCTCTTTTACAGTAATGGTTACAGGCTCTGTTACAGCAGCTCCAAAAGCCATTAATAAACCTGTTAGGAACTGTGAGCTTAGCGAACCATCAATTTCTATATTGGTTGGTTGTAACGGCCCTTTTATATGAAGTGGTAGCTTACCACCAGATGAAGTGCATTCAACATTTAGCTGTGGAAGTACTTGTTCAAAGAAATCCATAGGACGGGTTACAAGGCTGCCCTCACCGGTAATGGTAAGTGCGGAAGGAGACAGTGCAGCTATGGGTGTGAACATTCTTGATGACAGGCCACTTTCGCCACAGTGTATAGCTCCTTCTTTTGGCTGAACACCTTCACTTGTAATAGCAATATTGCCATCCTCTAAAAATTCAACAACTGCTCCCAGCTTTTGAATGATATCCAATGCTGCTTCATCATCATTATTCAGAGAAGGATTTATGATAGTGCTTCTGCCTTTGGCCAATAATGCCGCTGCACATGCACGTTGCATCAGGCTTTTACTTCCCGGCGCCTGTACTTTTCCTGATATAGTAGAAGGGGTTATTCTTGCGATCATCTTAGCCTCTGCTTTAGCGGTCTATAATTGCTGCCAGTTCATCAAATCCTATTGGATGAACAATGGCTTTTCCAATCTTTTGCAACAGGATATAATTGACCTGCTGACCTTGTTTCTTTTTATCTGCCTGTAATATCTTATAAGTGGCCTCTTTGTCAAAATCAAACTGTGGTGGAAGGCCATACTGCTTTAGTAACTGTAGCACTTCTGCTGTTTCTTTGAAACCATTAACGGCTGATGAAACCTTACATGCCACACCCATACCTATGCTGATTGCGTGACCGTGTGGTATCTGGTAAAGGTTTTCTATAGCGTGTCCAATGGTATGACCAAAATTCAGCAGCTTCCGTTCTCCCTGTTCAAACTCATCCTGCTGTACCACCTTTATTTTGATGTCTGCATTGTGCCTTATAAGTTTAGCTAATGCAGCCGGATCTTTTTGAAAGGTTCTGATTTTTTGCTGCTGCAGTTCTACAAACATTTTCCTGTCCTTGATGCAGCTATGCTTAATGATCTCGGCAAAGCCGTTGATCCATTCTTCGGTAGGCAAAGTAGCAAGCAGTGAATAATCGTATAGAAGAAAAGACGGCTGGCGAATGAGGCCCACCATGTTCTTATACATTCCTACATCAACACCATTCTTACCACCAATGGCTGCATCTACCATAGCCAGTATGCTGGTTGGAACGAAACCAAAGGAAATACCGCGCATAAAAATACCGGCTACATAGCCGGTAATATCTGTTATAACGCCACCACCTACACCTACCAAAGTAGTCTTCCTGTCAGCGCCCAATGCTATCATCTGCTCAATCACATTATCTACCGTAGACTGGTTCTTATGCGCTTCGCCTGCAGGCAAAATGATAACCTTCCACTGTGCAAACTTCTTTTTGTGCTTGCCGTGGACGTTCTCATCTGTAAGTATGATTGTTTGTTCTTTTGGTACCAGCTTTTCCAGTTCAGCAAAAGCAGTATCAAAATAAAAATGTACAGTAGCAGAAGAAAATTGGATCGTCTTTTTCATCTAAGGAAGTTCTGGTTTTGAAAGGCAAGAACTAGCTGTTGTAGATCTTAGTCTGGTGGTTGATACTCTCCAGGTGAATAGCATCGAAATAGCGTGTAAGGAACTCTTTGCTTAAGCCAAGTTCTTCTGCTTTATTAAATGCCCTTTCTAATATTTCCGTCCAGCGCTTTGCCTGCAGAATGGTAACGTTGTTCTCTTTTTTGTATTCGCCTATCAGGTCTGCCAATTTCATTCTCCTGCTCACCAGTTGCAGCAGTTCATCATCTACATGATCTATCTGGGTACGCAGCTTTTCAAAGGCGGTGATGGTTTCAGGAGCGATAGCATCTTCAGTTCGCCAGTTAATCCCTTCCAGTAACTCCAAGAGTCGCTCAGGCGTAACCTGCTGTTTTGCATCACTCCACGCATTATCCGGATCAACATGACTTTCCAGCATCACGCCGTCAAAATCAAGATCAATAGCTTTTTGCGCAACGCGCTGCAACATGTGCCTGTTACCACAAATATGGCTCGGATCATTTATCATGAGCATACCCGGGTGACGCAGCTTCATATCAATGGCAAGATGCCACATAGGAGCATTTCGAAATTCTGTATTACCATAAGAAGAGAAACCACGGTGTATAAGCCCAATTTTCTCTACCCCTGCTTTGGCAACTCTTTCTACAGCACCACCCCACAGTTCCAAATCGGGGTTAATTGGATTTTTTATTAGTACAGGAACCTTTACACCTTGTAGTGCATCGGCTACTTCCTGTACACTAAAAGGATTAACAGTCGTTCTTGCACCAACCCAAAGAATATCTACATCATGTTTAAGTGCTTCTTCTACTTGTTTACCTGTAGCCACTTCTATCGCTGTAGGCAAACCGGTTATTTCTTTTGCCTGCTGAAGCCAGGGCAATCCCTGAACTCCTACACCTTCAAAACTTCCGGGTCTTGTACGCGGCTTCCAGATGCCGGCGCGTAGTACATCTACTTTACCTGTAGCTTTCAATCGTATGGCAGTTGCTAAAACTTGTTCTTCTGTTTCGGCACTGCATGGGCCTGAAATAATCAAAGGTTTCTTACTCAAAACCTTTGATATATCTGTTACAACCATTTTCTCTCTTTCCATCTCACTTATTCTTTTCACCACAAACCTGGTGGCAATACTATTTGTTTAAAAGAAAATTATCCCCTGCTGTTTGCATCATTCATCCTGATCCTTCTGCCTTTGAATGGTTTACCATCCAATGCCTTGATCATTTTGTTTGCAGCAGTTTTATCTATTTCAATCCAGCTGTTCATTTCCTTCATATCGATCCTTCCCAGAACATCCTTTTTCAGGTCGCTCATGTCAAGAATAAACTGCAGGAAGCTGGCTTTATAAAAACCATCTTTTGTTCCAAGGTTTACAAACAGGCGCTGGAAATCTCCGTTGCCAAATTCACGTCCACGAGTGTCGCGGCGGCGGGTTTGATCTCGGTCGTCCCTTGCACCAGACCTCATGTCCCTCGACTGCCTGCTGCTTTCGCGAACATTCAGATCTTCAGCATTCTCATAGTATTTCAGGAACCTGTCAAATTCCATTGCAGCTACACGCTTCAGAACCTCTTCTTTTGAAACATCAGCAAACTTCTCTTGCAGCATAGGCAGGTAAGTTTCGTAATCGCCATGGCTGATATCTGCCTGCAGCAGTTTGTCCATAAAGAAGAAGAACTGCTTACGACATACATCCTTACCACTTGGAATATCCAATTTGTGGAAAGGCTGCTGTACGATCTTTTCTATCTGGCGCAGTTTAAACACCTCACGTGAGTGAACGATAGACAAGCTAATTCCATGTTTGCCCGCCCTACCAGTACGACCACTTCTGTGCGTGTATACTTCTACATCGTCTGGCAATTCGTAATTAATTACGTGCGTAATACCCGATACATCAATACCTCTTGCAGCTACGTCTGTAGCTATCAGCAATTGCAAGGTCTTGTCGCGGAATTGACCCATTACCTTGTCGCGCTGTCCTTGGGTAAGGTCACCGTGCAAAGCATCTATATCATATCCTTCACGTGTAAGTTTTTCCGAAATATCCTGTGCATCCAGCTTTGTACGGGTGAATACAATGCCATAGATACCTGGGTTAAAATCAATGATCCTTTTCAGCGTTTCGTACCTGTTGTGCGCAGATGTAACATAATACTGGTGATCAATGTTCACATTACCTGTATTGGCCTTACCCACTGTTACTTCCACCGGCTGAGTCATGTAGCGCTTGCTTACCTGTTTTACTTCAGGTGGCATTGTAGCACTAAACAGCCAGGTGCTTTCACGGTTAGGAGTGTTCTTAAGAATGAATTCTATATCATCCCTGAAACCCATGTTTAGCATTTCATCAGCCTCATCCAGTACCACGTACTTGATTTGCTCCAGGTCTACAGCCTTACGCTCTATCAGGTCAATCAACCTTCCTGGTGTTGCAACTACTATCTGTACACCCCTTCTCAGGTCGCGGATCTGCATGCTGATACTAGTACCGCCATATACGGCTACCACGTGCATGCCTTTGATATAAGTTTTAAATTGTTCCAGGTCCTTTACGATCTGCAAGCAGAGTTCGCGTGTTGGACATACAATAAGCGCCTGTGGAAATTTATTTTGAACCTCTATTAGTTGTAATAATGGTAAACCAAATGCTGCAGTCTTTCCTGTTCCTGTTTGTGCTAATCCTACAAAGTCTTTCGTTCCACTGAGTAATACAGGGATAGCCTTTTCCTGAATAGGAGTTGGGGTCACAAATCCCAACTCTGTGGTTGCCTGTATCAACTTTTCATTGATACCCAACCCTTCAAATGTCATCATGTAATAAAAATTTGCCGCGAAGTTAATATTATTTAAGCCGCTACACGCAGCTATTGTTGTTACTGTTGTGGTAAGAATAGCGGTAAATCTTTATACAACAGTTGCTAAAACCCAATTGGAAGTGAAGCAAAAAAATAAAGCCATCCCTAAGAATAAGGACGGCCTCTAACGATTGCTTGCCATATAAAATTCTTCCTATACTGCCTTTACTGCAAGCCTTAGTAAAACAGCAAATATTTTTAAGATGTAGTTTTTACACTTATTTATACAAGAAGTAGTCCTTTGGTAACCCTAAAACTTATATATTATTTTTTGCTATGCAAAAGATGTAGAAATAAAAGAGGCTATCCACTTTTAGGTGAGATAGCCTCTTATAAACTTTAGCCCTGCCTTTTTCAGACAAGTGCTACAATTATAATCCAGAACCAGTACCTGTAGTATCAGTACCGATAGTAGTTGTAGTATCTACTGGAGTTAAGCTTGTAGTGTCAACTGTAGTAGTAGTTGTAGTTGAATCAGCGTCAGTAGTTGATTCACCACTGTTGCAAGCAACGAAAGATCCTAAAACCAGGATAGCTAATAACTTTTTCATTGTGTGTTAATTTAAAATTGTTGATGATTTAATGTTAATACCTGGAGGAGATAAAAGGTAACCCCACTTTTTTAAAAAATTTTTCTTTGGCCTTTAACCATTTATTTTGGGTTACTTTTTAAGATACCTGTGTATTAAAACATGTAGAGTGAAAGCTGAATTTAACGAGCAACAATTACTGATCGGACTGGCACAAAATGATCCTAAGGCCATAGAAACAATCTACAAGAATAACTTCAACATGGTTCAGACGTTCGTTTTAAACAACAATGGATCATATGATGATGCACGGGATATATTCCAGGAGGCGATGATTGTATTGTATGAAAATGTGAAAATGGAATCATTTGTCCTCACCTGCCAGATTAAAACATATGTTTATTCTATTTGCAGGCGTCTTTGGTTAAAGCGTCTTCAACATATAAATAGGTTTAGTGGCAAAGTAGAAAGCCTGGAGGAAACAGTACCTGTAGAGGAAGATATTGAGATACAGGAAAAGCGCAATGCAGATTTTGCTATTATGGAGCGTGCTTTAGGAAGTTTGGGTGAACCATGTAAAAGCTTATTGGAAGCTTATTACTTACAGAAGAAAGGGATGACGGAGATAGCTGAAACTTTTGGTTACACAAACGCTGACAACGCCAAGAACCAGAAATACAAATGCCTCGTAAGACTGAAGAAACTATTCTTTGCACAATATAATATAGGAGAGTAAGTGATGGAAGACATTTTATTATTCGATGCCATTGAGCGCTACCTGGACGGCAAGATGAGTGCTGAAGAAAAGGCGTGGTTCGAAGATTTGCGTAACAACAACCCTGAAGTGGATCAACTGGTAGTAGAGCACAACATGTTCCTGCACCAGATGGATAACTATTCTTCGACCCGTGCTTTTAAGCATGAACTGCAAAATGTTCACTGCCAACTGGTAGCTTCAGGTGCAATCAAAGAAACACCGGCCGGTTCAGAAAGCAAGGTGATCCTTCTTTGGAGGAAATACAAGCGTGTAACTGCCATTGCTGCTATCATTGCATTTGTCACTACCTTATTCATTAGTAGCCTTGTTAGTTATTATGCACCGGCAAAAGCAGATAAAGAAATCCGCGAATTGTCAAGGGTTGTAAAAGATCTGCACCTGAAAGTAAATGTTCAGAACAGCGAGATCAACCAGATAAAGACAAAAGTGCCTTTAGAAGAAAAAGCTAAAGGTGGTGGCACAAGCTTTCTTATTGATGGAAGTGGTTTATTGGTTACCAATGCGCATGTTGTTCGCGGTGCATCAACCATTTTATTACAGAATACCAAAGGCCAGCAGTTTAAAGCTACCATTGTACACCTGGATGAGGCGAAAGATCTTGCTATTCTTAAAATAGAAGATGCAGACTACAAACCTTTCGCACAGTTACCGTACAGCATTCGCAACACAAGCCTCGACCTTGGTGAACCCATCTTTACATTAGGATATCCAAGAGATGAAATTGTGTACAATGAAGGATATACAAGTGCTAAGACTGGCTTTAACGGTGATACCGTAACCTGCCAGATAGCAGTAGCTGCAAACCCAGGTAATAGTGGCGGGCCGGTGTTAAATAAAAATGGTGAAGTAGTTGGTGTAGTTAGTACCTCACAAACTACAGCTGAAGGTGTTGTTTTCGCTATCAAGTCAAAAAATATTCACCAGGCGCTTGATGAACTAAAAAGAGATACTTCTTTCCAGAAAACAAAATTGCCTGCGGCCTCAAGCCTGAAAGGTCTTGACCGTGTGCAGCAAATAAAGCAGATACAGGATTGCGTATTTATGGTTAAAACATTTACCCGCTAATCCCTTATTGAAATATATTCTTCAAGTCCTGCCCTACCGGCGGGACTTTTTTGTGACATATATTTCCTTTGGCACAACCAGAAAACCGGAGGATAAGAAAGAATAAATTATAATCGTCATATAGAGTAGCAAATAGTAAATTAGCTGAACAGATTTCAACACTTAAAACCAGTCTATATGTCAAGAATGCTATTTCTCATGCTGTTGCTACTACCCGCAGCGTTTGTAAGTGGTCAAAATGTAAATTCCGGCCGGAAGAGTATAGATGTAGACCAGATGAATGGGCCGATATTCATGACCACATCCAGCAATACTGTATTTCCTCAAGATAAATATTTGCGCGTAGTAGAAGGCTCTCCTTTCTTCAACAACTCGTGGCTGAAGAGTAATTACATTAACCCTGTAACGAAAAAGAATGTCATCATGCGCCTCGACCTGCTTTCGAACGAGGTACATTATAAAGATGAGAATGGTAATATTCTTATATCCACAACACCTATTAAACAATTACTGCTGGTAGATACAGTCAGAAATATTCAATACCACTTCCTTCATTCATCAGTTTTAGACTCTGACAAAAAGCTAATTGATGGCTGGTACCAGGAGATCATTTTTGGCAAAGCGTCTCTTTACAAACATCATGGAAAACAGGTAACAGAAACACTACCATATGGCCAGGCTACATATGAGCAGAAGATCTTTACAGTATCTACATATTACGTAATGAAAGATAATGAACTGGTAAAACTGAAAAAGATCAACGACCTGGAGAATGTACTGTATGAGCGTTCAAAAGAAGTGGCAGCTTATTTAAAATCTAAAAAGCTGAAGGGCAAAGATGATGAAGATTATTATGATACCATCAGCATGTATAACCAGTTATTCACCAGATAATATTCTTTATGAGGTTCTACTTCATGTTGTTATTCCTGGGGTGCATCACCTTCCAATCATCCGCTCAGATGTCGTTTGGCAGGGGGCGTGCAATTGACATAACTAATTATGATGCAGCCATCTTTTTTGCACAAACACGAGGTGCCAACTTACCACTAGACAGGTATGTAAAAACGGTAGAAGGAACGCCTTATTTAACGCAAGGCTGGATGAAAAGCAATTTTGTGTACGAGGACGAGCCTGGCAGACATATTATGATGCGCCTGGACCTGGTGAACAATGAATTGCATTTCCAGGATGCAGAAGGAAGAGAACAACTGGCCGTAACCCGCATTAAAGAACTCTACCTGGTAGATACACAGCATCAAGTCCAGTATCACTTTGTTCACTCGTCAGCCATTCCTACTTCTCACAAGAAGATCAATGCGTGGTACCAACAGGTAATAGCGGGTAAAGCTTCTTTATACAAGTTTTACAACAAACAAATTTTTGAATCACTTCCTTATGGGCAAGCTACCTATGAGCAGAGGATTGCAACCGTACCACAATATTTTGTTTTGAAAGATGAGGTTCTGACGCGGGTAAAAAAGTTTAAAGACCTGGAGGATATTTTATACGATAAGCCTAAAGAGATACAAGCTGCCATAAAGAAGTCTGGAGCTAAAGAAAAAACAGATGATGATTATTATGACATCATCACTTACTACAATTCATTATTCAAATAAAGCGATGAATTATTTTGGCTAATGTTTTGCCTGCTAGTTAGCTATGCTCACTTTGTTTCCAGTAGAACCGATTTATCCTGCAGGATTTTCCTATACACCCAACTTTATTAGTCAAAGCGAAGAAGAGCATTTGCTGGAAGTTGCAAAGCAGATACCTCTCCACAACATGCAGTTCAAAGAATATGTAGCTAATAGACGAGTTGCTAGTTTTGGATACGATTACAGCTTCGACAATGGCAGATTAACGCAAGGAAAAGAGATACCGGCTGAGTTTCAGTTCCTGGTCAAAAAAGTGACAGATTATTTACAACTGCCTTCGACTGCTATTGCAGAATTACTAGTAACAGAATATCAACCAGGAACAGTTATCAACTGGCATAGGGATGCTCCTCCTTTTGGCTTGATTGCAGGCATTTCACTTTTATCAAGCTGCAACTTTCGCTTAAGACCTCATGAAAAAGAAAAGCAGTCACGCGCTAATACTATTTCTCTTACAGTAGAACCGAGGTCGCTTTACGTAATGGATGGTGAAGCACGAACTGCATGGCAGCATAGCATATCACCGGTAAAATCTACGCGCTATTCTATTACTTTACGTACACTAAAAGACACCTAAGCATACATTCGCTTTACTTCCTGCACCAGCGCCAGGTTCTTTTGAAGCAAGTGCTTCAGGTTTGCTTTCACAAGCTCCCCCATAGATTTACAATGTAGATGCCTGGCACTTTTCAAATGATCAGCTAGTTCGTTTTTTAGCTGGGACAATTTTTCATCACTGGAAATTTCGTCGGCGGACATAATATTCAGCAGGTCGAGCAGCCTGTAGCGAATGATGGTTAGGCGTGAAGCCATTAGCGTTCGCTCTTCCATCTGGTACTGCTCTACTGATTCTTTTGTAAGAGCGCTAACAACTGTTTGCACAAACGGCAGGTTCTCTTTGAAAAACTGCGGCCTGTAAAGGTTTTTCCTCGCTTCATATGATTGCTGGTCGAAATCAATTGCTCTAAAGCGGTACTGCACATCTTCTACATCTGGTATCACATTCACCACAAAATTGTAGCTGCGCATATCGCCCAACAAGCGTACAAAGCACCGCTCGTTGAACTTCACAAACTCTTTGGCAAGTCTTACCAGGTTTGTTTCCGGTTGGTCAAGATATTTATTGATGAATATATCACCAGGAATACCAGGAATATGTTCTTCAATCAAAGTTCCTTGCGAGGTGAAATATGTAAGACGGTTTGGTGAAAGCAGATGCTCCAACTCCAGCCCATAAATACGCGAAGCATCTGCCTTCTTTACATAAAAGTGATCGTAGTTATTGTTGGTCTTATTGATGATCTTGATCCGAAAAGGATTTGAATTTCCAAACGGACAGTAGTCTATTGACTGCACATCCAGGTTCTTAGTATAGGTAGGATCCCCTTTCGTTTTCAGAATAGAATAAATATTCACCAATCCTTCCCGCAGGTATTCCCAATCACGTATTTCATACAAAACCTGCTCCCAATCTGTAAAGTTCCCGTTCTTATCTTTTATCGGAACCGAATAGTTCATCCGGTTCAGGTCGTTGTATGTTACAGGCAGCCTTACTTCGCGGCCATACGTTTTCAGGTATGTACGTAAGGAGTCTCCTATCGGGTAAAAAGGCTTCTTTAGTAAGGTGAAAACTTCATTATCCTCACGCTCTCCTACTCCATTTGCAATCATAATTAAAATTTACCCGTGCAAGTTATAAGCTATTGCACGGGTATAATATGACTGTTGCAGTAAAAAAGCTGACCACCGTCAGTGAAAGCTACTGGTCGATCTTCTTATCGGGCTGCTGCATAAATGGTTTCAGGAGGTCTATTGGTACCGGGAAAATGGTTGTAGAATTGTTCTCAACAGCAATTTCACGAAGCGTTTGCAGGTAACGAAGTGTAAGAGCACTTGGCTGGTCACTCAAAACTTTGGCTGCATCAGACAAACGCTGCGAAGCCTGAAATTCTCCTTCAGCGGCAATTACTTTACTTCTTCTTTCGCGTTCTGCTTCAGCCTGGCGTGCCATTGCACGTTGCATTTCCTGCGGCAGGTCTATCTGCTTCACTTCCACGTTGCTCACTTTTATTCCCCATGGTTCTGTTTGAGAATCGATTATCTCCTGTAGCCTATGATTAATTTTTTCTCTTTGCGATAAAAGATCATCCAGTTCTGACTGGCCCAGAACACTTCGCAAAGTAGTTTGAGAAATCTGAGATGTAGCCACCATAAAGTTCTCTACTTCAATAATTGCTTTTTCTGGTTGTATAACCCTGAAGTAGATAACGGCATTCACTTTTATGGAAACATTGTCTTCGGTAATAACATCTTGTGGTGGCACGTCCATAACTACTGTCCGCAGGCTAACTTTCACCATTTTTTCAATGATGGGCACAAGAAGTATCAAGCCTGGGCCACGAACGCCAACCATTCGGCCTAACCTGAATACAACGCCTCGTTCATATTCATTGAGAATGCGGATGGCGCTTCCAAGGATGTACAATGAGAACAGAATTACAATAATGAGAACAATTGGTACGTCTTGCATAACTGGTGGTTTTGTTTACTAATGATGTTTCTATCCTGTTGGTTCAAATTTATCATCTAGCCTGGTGCTTCTGTACTTGGAGCTGCACCTTATATATCCACTTGCTCAACCAGCAGCTTCAGGTTATTCACTGCTGTCACTTTCACTTTGGCTCCTTTTGTTATTAACCCCGATGTTGACTCTGCAGACCATAACTCACCATGTACGCGCACCATTCCTGCCGGCTCCAGTGGTGCTATTACCTCACCTATTTTTCCAACCAGCCCCTCAACACCGGTAGTTACTTTTGCCTTTTGTGCCTTTAGTCCAAGCCCAATTATTCCAAGGAAAAAAGCAGAAGTTACCAGCACTGTACTTATGATTACGCTCCATGAAATACGTGCAAACTCCAATGCCGACTCGGTTCGTATAAGCATAATGGAACCTAATACCAATGAAACAACTGCGCCCACTCCCAGCAAACCATTGCTGACGATCTTTAACTCTAGTATGAAAAGTATAATGGCGAAAATGATGAGAGCGAGGCCGGCATAATTTACCGGCAGTGTATGCATTGAATAAAATGCAAGGATAAGGCAGATAACGCCTACTATACCCGGCACCATGGTAGATGGATTGTAGAGCTCGAACATGATACCATAGAAACCTAACATCATTAATATATAAGCCATGTTAGGATCGCTTATCATATTCAATATGCGTTCAAAGAGGCTCATTTCAATATGCTCTACTTCTGCATCAGCAGTTTTTAAAACAGCGGTACCTGTTACCGTCTCAATAGATCTGCCATCTATCTGCTTAAGCAATTCCTTTTCTGATGGCGATACAAGATCAACTACCCTCTTATCCAGCGCTTCAATCTCAGTTATAGATACACTATTTCTTACCGCATCTTCGGCCCAGTCAAGGTTTCGCTTCCGCTTTTCTGCAATGGACCGAATAAAGGCTGCAGCATCATTGGTAGCCTTACTATTCATGGTAGAATCCATATGCCCTTGCGAGCTTACAGGGTGTGCTGCACCTATATTGGTAGAAGGAGCCATAGCAGCAATATGCGCAGCCATGGTAATGAAAACACCTGCAGAGCCGGCATGTGCTCCACCTGGCGAAACATATACAACTACAGGTACTGGAGATTCAAGTATATCACTAACAATAACACGTGTTGATTTTAATAACCCGCCCGGTGTGTTCAACCGGATGATCAGGCATTGAGCATTGGACTCTGCTGCCCTATCGATACCACTTTTAATGAATGCAGCTGACGCAGGATTAATAGAACCATCTACTTTGATGGAGAGAACTTTTTGCGCCCCTGCAAAAACAGGAAGCAACAATAACAGCAGGTATAGAAAGCATCTTACCAATTGACAGTTGGTTTAGTGAACTTAAGCTACCAGTGTAAGATAAATAAAAAACAGGCATACAAAGTTCATGGTAGAATATCTGCCATGATAAGATTATACCCAGGAAAAAAAAGGAAAGTGTCGATGTGATGCCTATAACAAATTATTTAGCTTCTTCTTTACTTCATCCGAACAGTGTTCAATGAATTGCTCTGCTATGATATCCATCTGGCGGTAATCAAGTGGCTTTGTGATAAAACCAGCATTGTTAGCTGCCGCAAAATCTTTATCGAATGGCTGAGATGAAGTGGAGAATAAAATTGCAGGAACGTTATCATACTTATCCATTTCGCGGATACGCAGTAGCGTTTCGCGGCCATTAAGCCGTGGCATATTGATGTCAAGAATTACCAGGCAAGGCACTTTCTGATTGTCGGTAATGTTCTTTAAAAATGATAAGGCTTGCAATCCGTCAGTAACCGTAACAAGATCTACATGATTACGATATTTTGAAAAAGCTTCAGCTACTAGTTCCAAATCATCCGTATCATCATCTGCATAAAGAACAATATTTTTAGCCGCAACTTGGTCTGTCATTAGGTTCATTTAGGAGGTTCAAATATAGGTAAACAGTAGTTCAAAATGCCCCGCGCCTGTTGATTAATTTGCTATGCTACTATTTATGTTACAACTATTTAAGGGTTTTAATTATACGTTTAGAAGCACATCTACATTCACTTGCCACAAGTAAGGCTGTAGCTTGTCTATAGAACAGAAACAATGGATTTTCACAATAGAAAATCTGTACTTCCGGTAGTAAACTTCTACATAAAAACTATCCAACTGGTAAAGAACAATTGAATATAAAGCATTTCGCTGCTTGCCAACATACACGCCATGCTGGTATAGCATGTCTGCCTGTTCTTTCATTTTCAACTGGCTGAACATTGATATCGTGATCATTCTGTTGGTTTTTGAAATACAAAAGAACTTGCAGTATGGTCGTCTACACAATTACCAGGTATAGGGTTGTTTTGCTACTTCGGTAACTTATAACAAGATACAATGCTTGGCTTTATAGATAAAGAGAATTTTACATTGAGAAGAAAATAGCAACAAACGGGTTGATAACTGTTTTAAGCCTTTATATTAAATCACCTTAAAATCCGTTATTTACTTCTTGTTGCTTATGATCATGATATTTACTTTTATTACAATCTTACACAGTAATGATCGCTAATAACGAATTAAGAAAAGGAAACATGGTGAAGCACCCTGCAGGCATTGGAAGAGTAAGCCAGGTACTTTGGAACCGGGTAGAACTGGAGATAGCTGATGGTAATGAAAGAAGCTTTATTGAAGTACAATACGATGAACTGGAGCCTATACCTGTAACAAAAGAAGTTCTAGAAAAATGCGACCTGGTAAAACATAGAAGATTTTATTATGCAAATGTCTTCTATTCGAAGACCGGTAAGTTCGTCATCAACCAGTTGCGTGACAATATAGAAATATCATTTGCTGTGAATAGTACACCCGGAATAATCTCCGACAAGAACCTGAACCTCCACCAGTTGCAGAACATGTATTTCGTTTTAATGAATGAAGAACTTCATATTGATATGTAATGGCTAGATCAATATGAAGTTTTTATAATGCTATTGGATAATCAAAATATCCTGTTTACCTTGTTCATGGTATTTAATAGTCTAAGGTGTTTTATGAAGCCATGGCAGAATTGCTATGGCTTCATTTTTTACAAAATGTCATAACCCGTGCATTTTAAATTAAGGTCATTGTTGAAGAAGCTCCACGCTTATGTAAAACAATCAATGCTCAAAGAACCTTGCTTAACATAGATTTTATTTGTATGCAGTCGTTAGCTGCTTATGATCAGCTACTTATTTGCCTCTAGTAACAGGCATACCTTTTGCAAAATACCCGGTATGAAAAACACACTCTTTGCATTAGCATGCACTTTACTCTTTATAGCATGTAATTCCTCCGGCGATCAGCAATCAGAGAAAAAGACTGAAAAGGAGAAAAAGATATCCTCCAGGGACTACAGTATTACACAGGCTAATGCCTATAATGATATTTTCATTGACAGCCTTACAGTGGCCACTTACATAGATTCTATTAATACATCTGATAAAGTAAAACGACGGATTACCAGTTTTTACAATGCGCGCAACTACCAGTTTGCATGGTTTTCTTCTGAAGGTTTAACAGAACAAGCAAAAGGTTTCTGGAATCTCTTTCATTATGATGCAGAATACAGGTCGGATAGCCTGCAGCGTGATGAAAAGCTGAAACGAAAAATGGATGATCTTTTTACCGCAAGCAATGTTTCTATAAGCGCTACAGACCGCTCTACTATTCAAACAGAACTTATTCTTACACGCCTGTTTATAGAACATGGATTGGAACTGTATGAAGAAGGTTATGTAAAACGTAAAGAAATGGAGCGTTTTATTCCTCTGAAGAAAACAGATCCATTGAAACTTGCTGACTCTTTACTTACAAAAAAGCATAAGGACGATAAATATTACGAAGACATCAACGAATCGTACCGGAAACTGAAAGAATACCTGGGGCGTTATATGGAGGTGGCTAAAAAAGGTGGATGGCCAATAATTGAATCGAAAGAAAAATCTTTGAAACCCGGTGCTTCTTCTCCTACCATACTAGCAATCAAAAAACGCTTACAACTCTCAGGCGAATACAATGGACAAGATACCACCATGGTGTATGATCCATCGCTGGAGCCAGTTATTAAAAACTTCCAGGAAAGACATGGTTACACGCCGGATGGTGTGATAGCTGCCTCTACCATAAAAGAACTGAATATGCCTGTAGAGCAGGCCATACAAAAGCTTCTTATTAATCTTGACAGGATGCGTTGGCTACCTTCAAAACCAGAAGGCAACCTGATACTGGTGAATATTCCAGAGTTTGTGATGCATGTAATGGAGGGCGAAAAAAAGGTTTTTGATATGAATGTTGTAGTTGGAAAAGAAGGAAACAACACAGTGATTTTCACGGATGATCTTGACCAGGTTGTTTTCAGTCCTTATTGGAATGTACCTCCCAGCATAGTTCGTGAAGAGATCTTACCTGCTATGTCGCGTAACCCTAATTACCTGGCAGGACAGAATATGGAGATAGTGAAAGATGGTGGAGACCTGCCGGTGGTAAGGCAACTGCCTGGTGCTGGCAATGCATTGGGAAAAGTAAAATTCCTCTTCCCTAACAGCTTCAATATCTATTTTCACGACACGCCTTCTAAAAGCTTATTCAGCCGCGATAAAAGAGCATTTAGCCATGGCTGTATAAGATTGCAAGAACCTGAAAAGATGGCAAACTATCTTCTTAGAAATGATCCTGAATGGACTCCTGAAAAGATCAATGCAGCAATGAACAGCGGCACTGAAAAATATGTAAAACTGAAACAACCGGTTCCGGTGTTCATCACCTACTATACTGCATGGGTTGATGAGCAGGGAAGATTAAACTTCAGGGACGACATATATGGCCACGATGAAAAACTGGCGAAGAAAATGTTTGGCGTACCTGCTCAACCAGCTATGGCTACAAAATAAAAATGATCAAGCTTTCTTAGAAAGGTGCCACACCATGGCACCTTTTGTTTTTTATATGATGCCATGCAAGCTTCCACCTTTCTCAAACAACCTGTCCACCCGCTTTTCTACCGCAGGATCATGTTCTAAGGCAGGTGCATGATGCGGTTTTACCCTTGCATCTATGACCAATGGTCCTTTGCAGCCCCAATGTTTATGTTTTACAAAAGAAGCAATGCCATGTATATCATGCGAAGGATTGCAACGCGTGAAGGCGATCCAAAGAAAGTTGTTGAGGGTTGCGCTTGCAAATGAGCTATCATCGCACAAGATGATAAAAGGAGCAGTTGCGAGCTCTTCCACTTTATTTGTGAGCTGTTCGTTGAACCGCTCTATTTCCAGTTCTGTTTCTTCGTACGAAACAAACGCAGCACCTTGTAAGGCTACTACTCCGGGTATACAAACCTGGGGATTATGAAAACCTTGCAACTCCTTTAGTGCTGCTGGTGCTTCTGTACATAGCTCACGCAACACTTCACCATAAGCGGCAAAAACAACCTTGCTGCCACTGTTCAATCCTGTACCGGAATAATCTAAAGTGTCTATAGTAGTATTTGTATAAAAATGAACATCACGCTGCAGGTCTATCCGCTGCAGCAGGTATTTAAAAAAAGGTTCTATATGATGCGCATCTACTTTATTATCATCATCAGCTGTAATGAATAAAAATTTTGCAAGGCTCAGTTGTCCTTTACCTAAAATATGATTAGCAATGGTAAGCAGCTCTGCGGGTTGTTTAGCAGGCATGTACGGCGTATACCTTTCGCTACCTACTGCCAGTAATAAAGGATGAACACCAGCAGCATCCACAGCATTCACTTCTTTCAATCCAGGAATTTCTACCTGCAAAGCGCTACCTGCTATTTCATGAATGAGTGCTCCGAAAGTTGTGTCTTCCTGTGGTGGCCGGCCCACAACGGTAAACGGCCATATAGCATCTTTGCGTGCATACACTTTATGCACCCGCATCAGCGGGAATGGATGCGTGAGGCTATAATAACCCAGGTGATCACCAAATGGTCCTTCAGGTTTATTTTCTCCCGGGTAAACTTCACCGGTAATCACAAAATCAGCATCTGTACTTAAGCAATAGCCGTCCTGGTAAGTATAGCGGAATCTTCTTTGTCCTAAAGCACCTGCAAAGGTCATTTCACTGATGCCCTCTGGCAGAGGCATAACTGCAGAAAGTGTATGTGATGGAGGCCCGCCAACGAAGCAGCTTACTTTTAGCGGCTGACCTTTTTTATTAGCCTTAGTTTGATGTACACCTATACCGCGATGCAGCTGGTAGTGCAGGCCGATCTCTTTATTTAGTTCGTATTCATTTCCTGAAAGCTGTATTCGGTACATACCCAGGTTGGCTTTCATGATACCTGGTTGATCTATGTCTTCAGTATACACCTGCGGAAGCGTAACGAATGCGCCCCCATCTTTTGGCCAGTGATGAATAAGCGGCAGGTCTGCTACCTGTACCTGCTGGTGCATTACAGGTTTATTTGAAGGATCTTTTAGAGGCAAAGCTTTGAAGGCTGCAAGGCCGGTAGTAATATTCTTGAATGGCTGCTTGATGGCTTTCATCGGGTCATTCTTCAGCTCCACCAGTTGCTTTACAAGATGCATACTATCCCTGAATAGGAACTTGCCACGTTCTAAGGTGCCGAAGATGTTTGAAGCTGCACGAAATCTCGAACCTTTTACATTTTCAAAAAGTAAGGCTGGTCCACCCGCTTCATGCACACGTAAATGAATGGCAGCCATCTCCAGGTAAGGGTCTACTTCTTCTTTTATCCTTACCAGGTGATTGTGTTTCTCCAGGTCAATCAAACATTCTTCTAACGAGCGGTATGCCATAACCAAGTTTTTCTGCCAGCGAAGGTAGAGGGAGATGAGGGATTTTAGATTTAGGGATTTAGGATTTTAGATTGAGACAACTTTCAACGATCCAAAATCAAGTATCCAATATCATGTATCCAGTATCCAGCATCTATATCCTTACACTTAACCACTAGAACTGTCTTCCTCCTCCTCCTCTTCCTGCTTGCCTTGCAGGTCCGCTACCAAAGTTGCGGAGGTTATACGTAAAGGTGAGCATGAAGTATTGTTGCAGTACCTGGTTCTGCTCATCTTCTATATAGCTATCTGTAACATTACGCGTGATGCTTTGGTTTTGTTTTAGCAAGTCAAATACACTCAACTTCAGTTCTCCCAATTGGTTCTTCAACATTTTTTTACCAACCGACATATTCCATAGAAAAAAATCCTGGTTAAAACCTTCGGTTAAACCACGATACAACTGCTGGTTCAGGTCATTCTGGAAGAACCAACCATTTTTAGAAAGCAGGTTTAACTGTAAGCCTGCCACATGCGAGAAATACTTCTGGTTAAGCTGCTTCTGCAATTCATTGCGCACCGTATTGAAGTTGGCCGAATATGAAACAGTGAAATCAACATATTGGCTCACATTACTTGCCACCACACTACCAAGCGTATACGTCATGTTGTTCGACATATTCTGCTGGTTGTTGATGATACCCGGCAACCTGTTGTAAGTAACGCCACCGTTCAGATTAAAGTTGGATTTGATGAACTTTAAAGGCACTGCAAAGGTCAGGAATGAACGTACGCTTAGGAAACCATCTAAGTTAACAGGCTTGCTTAGCTGTTGTCCGCTTTTCAAAACAATACCATTTGCCAGGGAAGAGTCGCCGCGAACAGGAATGAATGTAGCATTGGAAATATAATCTTTAGCAGATTCAAGAAATACATTCCCTACAAACAACAAACCTTTTTGTGTATTGGTAAATGTATAACGGGTGCTGAGTGTATGTGTAAACTGTTGCTCCAGTTCAGGATTACCAGCCGTTACAAAAGGAAGATTGGTAATATCTATTACATCCTGCAATTGGTTAACAGAAGGATTATTGGTGCGAGCCCTATAGAACATTCTGATGTTACTTCTTTCTGACGTCTTCAAACGCAGCATAGCATTGGGCAAAATGTTATTGAAGGTCTTGTTCACTTTTAGCGGCAGCGGAAACTCCTGGTCGCTGTTCAATTGCGATTGCTGGTAGTTTGCACCCAGTGAGAATTGGTTATCACGCGTTGAATAACGATAAGCAATACCGGCATTCTGCGCTTTCGTTGTATTGTCAAACTTGCTTGATAGCTGCGGGTTGAAATTTGAATAACCGTTAGAAGGCTTATCAAATTCATACGCTTGCTGGTTTGAATTATTACGTGAAAAACTTGGGTTGTAGCTAAACTGCAACTGCGCATTTTCACTTACCGGTTCTGTGTATACAAGGCTCGATGAAACAGACAAGCCATTACTTGTTTGGTCAGTAAATCTTCTTAAAGTAGAATCTCCATTCATACCTGTAGAGGTAACAGCCGTATCAAGTAAAGTATAAACTTCGCCATTGCGGTTGTTATACGATGTGTTCAGGTTGATGGAAAAAGTTCTGCCTCTTTTTCTAAAAGAGTGGCGGTATAAGATATTGTTGTTGATGTTGGCTCCTATCCTATCGCTATTGTTCACATTACTGGTTCTGCTTACAGGCGATGAAGTGGTTTGGTTATAGAAAGTAGTAACCACATCTCGCACAGAACTGTTTTGCTGGATACTGATGTTTGGCGTAATGATCAACTGGTTGAATGAATCTATCCTGTACTCAAGCCTTGCATTTACCCGGTGGTTGTTGTTGCGACTGTTATTGATGTTCGTTTGAAACAAATTGGGTACACTGCGCAAGAAGTACTGGCGATTAAGCACCTGGTCGGTAAAGTTGTTGGTGTTATTGAAAAAATAGCTGGCTGCAATATTTGCCTTTGTACCCCAGTTGTCAGCATAGTTTACACCAAATGCATTGGTGCGGTTAATACCATTCTGCTGACCTACCAGGAAGTTGCCTGCATTTCCGCCACCGCCACCTCCTCCTCCACGAGGTCCACCACCTCCACGACCACCACCGCCGCCACCGCGACCACCGCCACGTGCAGAACTTGTAACGCCTAATAAGTCTTGCTGGCCAAAGTTCTGTTGGTTGATGTTATTGAAGTTTCCAACTAAGGATATTTTCCTGTTGCCATTTAAGAAAGTAGTATTACCACCAGCATGATACCTGCCATCGGTGCCATAGCCGGCAAACACCCGACCAAACTGGCCATTGCGCATGTTTGCTTTTGTAACAATGTTGATGCCCTTAGTAGTATTGCCGTCATCAATACCTGTGAATTGCGCCTGGTCGCTTAGCCTGTCAAAAACCTGGATCTTATCTACTATTTCTGCAGGTAGATTTCTTAACGCAGCAGTGGCATCATCTCCAAAAAACTCACGACCATCTATAGTTACACGTTGTACATTTTCGCCCTGTGCTTTCACTTGTCCGCCCTCTATGGTTATACCGGGCATCTTGCGCGCAAGGTCTTCTACGGTAGCATCCGGGTTTACTTTAAATTGGTTTGCATTGTACTGTACCGTGTCTTGCTTTTGTGTTACAGGAGCAATAGATGCGGTAACAGTAACACCTGCCAATACACCAGCTTCTATAACAAGATCTACTGTGCCTAGATCAACATCCGCAGTATCTACTCTAAGTCCTGTTGTAGCACTGCCATAACCAATGGTTGAAAAGCTAATGCGGAATGTATCAGGCTCTAAAACCACAAAACGAAACCTTCCTGAAGTATCCGTTAATACACTTCTTTTATAAGTGGTATCCGAAACATTTTGCAATGTAACAGTAGCAGACTGCACAGTAAGCCCTGATTGCTTGTCGCGTACCACACCGGTGATATTGATCTGTGCAAATAGAGTAGAAAAGGAAAAAAAAAGAACTGGAATAAGTATAGCTAATTGTTTCATGGTTGCGTGTTATCGAGATCGATGATCAAAAGTAGTTTCAATGAATATGCCATTGGCCTTGTGCCAGCTGCTTAATAGGTGAATGACAAACATTTAAAGGTGAGTAGGAAAGAAAATGTATAGGCACTTCTAAACCATGATGGGCTTACGTAGTCTTTATTGAGATTTACTCCTGGAACATATTGCTGCCAATGTTCTTTTAACAAAGGCCATAGACTCTCTGGCAGGTTTTTTTCTTGGAGCAAAGCAAACAACTCAATTAAAACAATGACTATGAAAAAAATCATTCTACCCCTACTCGTTATTCTAATCATCCCGCTTATGTACTCGTGTAGCAGTACACGCTTAGGAAGGTATTTTTTAACTGAAGCAGATGCTGCTTCTGCTATTAGGCAAATGCTGGAAATAGGAGCTCGTGACAATTTCACTTCAGGAGCTTTCAGTAAAGAAACCATTCTCACCACACTGTTTCCAGGGCAGGTTTCGAAAACGTTGAATACCATCAACCAGCTTGGCCTTACATCGGAGATCGATCGTTTTTCTACTACCTTAAGTACAGCTGCTGAAAAATCAGCTACAGCCTCTGTTCCTATTTTTGTATCCAGCATCAACAATATGAGTTTTAATGATGCTATGCGTATTGTAAAAAATGGCGGATCGTCTGCTACGGATTATTTACGCTCTGCAGCTGGTGACAGTCTTCGCCGCTCACTTCGTCCTGTAATGGAAGCTGCGCTAAACGAATACAAACTGGTTGATCAATGGAATGATCTTATCAAACCTGCTCAATCACTTTTAGGCAACAGGCTGAATGTAGATCTACCTACTTTAATGGCAGGTGCTGTAAGTGAAGCGATGTTTAGAAAGATTGCGGAAAGAGAAATTGCAGTTCGCCAGCAGGCCGCTGCTCGTACTACACCTTTATTACAACGAGTTTTCTCAAGGGATTGGAACCAACAATAAACGCTGGTTGATCATTTAGGTCATCCAAACATTTATCCATAACTATAATTGAAGAAGCCGCAACATACCTGTGTTGCGGCTTCTTTATAAAGTATATGAACCTTAATCCATTCCACCCTTACGCGTTGGCTGTCTTACAGCAGGCCATTGCAGCTGCTGACCCGTGCGACGATTGGTAGGCAGAATAACTCTATCACGCTGCGCTTTGTTTGGATCTTCGCTTGCCATGTAAGCAAGTATAGCAGTAAGAATAGCATTGCTTCTTACATCATCAAAAACGATCTTATCATATGTATCCCTGTTGGTATGCCACGTGTAATTGCCATAACTCCAGCTTAACGAGCTAAGCATAAAGGCAGGCACACCTGCAGCTACAAATGATGCATGATCTGATCCTCCCCCGCCAGGACTGCCGGGGAAATTTGTCTTGATGTGTTGCTTGATGGTATCAGGAACCGGGGCCAGCCACCTGCTTACAAAATCGTATGCGTGCAGGAAACCCTGTCCAGAAATATCTGCTACTCTTCCTGTACCATTATCCTGGTTGAATACTGCCTGCGTATTATTTACTATCTCCGGGTGATCGGCAACAAAGGCACGCGAACCATTCAGCCCTTGCTCTTCGCTACCCCAATGTCCTACCAGTATGGTACGTTTTGGATTAGGATACACCTGCTTTAAGATCCGCATGGCTTCCATCATTACCAATGTACCTGTTCCATTATCAGTTGCTCCTGTTGCACCATCCCATGAATCGAAATGCGCAGATAGGATAACATATTCATCAGGCTTTTCCGTTCCTCTTATTTCAGCTATTGTATTAAAAGTTGGTACTACACCTAATTCTTTCGCATCAGCGCGAAGGCTTATTCTTGGTTTAGCTCCATTTTCAGCAAGCCTGTACAGCGTGCCATAATCTTCTAATGAAATATCTACCGTAGGAACTTTTTTGGTATAGGCACTGAAGATTTTATTTACACCAAAACCACGTGACCAATACGAAGAGATGATACCCACTGCACCTGCATTTTCCAATGCTGTTGGCAATGTACGTGCAGTATAACCCGCTTTTCTCAAACGGTTGCTCCATGCTGCGGTTTGCTCTGTACGTTCCTTCTTCATTTTTTCAAATGATTCTTTGGTAGCAAACTCTTCCCAATTATAATCTGGTCTGCCAGTAGATTGAAGCTGCGATACCAGCACAAACTTTCCCTTTACAGTTGGCAGCCAACGGGCATAAGCAAGTGAATCATCAAGGTCTGGAAACACAACAGCCTCAGCGGTTACTGTTTTACCATTTGTTCCGGGGCTCCAGGCAAGCATCATTCCTTCCAGTGTTCTTACTCTTGGATGCACCATGTCTATATGGGTAATACCCCTGTCCCATCCGCGCCATTCGCCCCATTTTTCATTGCGAGCAGTTATGCCCCAGTTCTTATATTTTTCTACCGCCCAGTCGTTGGCTTGTTTCATCTTAGGTGTACCTACCAGCCTTGGGCCGATGGAGTCTACCAGTTCATAAGCCAATCTTTCTAATTGGGAATTGTCAGTTGCTTCTTTTACAATCCTATTCACTACAGCATCTGTAGTTTGTGCAAATGAATTGGAACACAAAAACTGCAACGAAACACAAACCGTTGTAATAACAACAAAACCTTTGTTTCTCATAATGTACCTGTTGATTATAAAATGAAGTTAAGAAGATGCTTTTTTAAATGTGCTCTTTACCATTTACTTTGATTGATAGCTGCACACATTGAGCAGCGGCTTATATTTACTGCTTCTGAAAATTTACCTATGAATAAAAAACTGGTAGCAACTGCAGTGGTTGCACTATCACTTGTACAAACGCATATGAACGCACAAAAAATGGAATGGCCTAAAGTAAAGCCGCCGGTGGCAGAAAAAAAGCCATACACCCGGACGCTTCACGGTGAAAGCGTGGTGGACAACTACTACTGGATGATTGACTACTTTAAAAAAGGCCCCGACAGCACCAATACGATTGCATACCTGGAAGCAGAGAATAACTACCTAAAGGCTATGATGAAAAGCACCGAGCCGCTGCAGGAAAAGTTATTCAATGAAATGAAGGCGCGTATAAAGGAGAAAGATGAATCTGTTCCTGTTTTGAAGAATGGCTATTACTACTACACTCGCACAGAAGAAGGAAAACAATACTTTAAGTACTGCCGCAAAAAAGGCAGCCTTTCTGCCAAAGAAGAAGTACTGTTAGATGTAGATGCAATGGCAGAAGGTCATCCTTATTATTCAGTTACAGGTTTCCAGGTAAGCCCTGATAATAAACTGCTGGCGTTTGGGATAGATACCGTTTCGCGCAGGCAGTATGTAATACGCATCAAAGACCTGGCGACGGGCAGGCTGTATAAAGATGTTATTCATTCTACCAATGGAAATATTGCCTGGGCAAGTGATAACAAGACCATCTTTTATACATCAAATAATCCTATTACTTTATTATCTGAAAAGATAAAGCGTCACTTACTAGGTACAACTGAAGACCAGGATAAAGTGGTTTACGACGAGAAAGACAACACGAACTACATAGGTGTAGGAAGGTCGAAAAATGGCAAGTTCATTACGATCTATTCAGGTGGTACACTTTCTTCTGAAACAAGATTCATCGATGCATCAAAGCCAACCAGTGATTTCAAGGTATTTCAGCCACGCATGAAAGATGTATTATACGAGGTATCGCCGCTGGATGATAAGTTTCTCATTCTTACCAACTGGAACGCGACCAACTTCAGGTTGATGGAAGCACCACTTAACAAGCCTGGCCGTGAAAACTGGAAAGAAGTGATTCCGCATCGTACTGATGTATTGCTTTCTGGTGTAGAAGAATTTAAAGACTTCATTGTAGTAAGCGAAAGAAAAAATGGGCTTGTACAACTGCGTGTGAGAAAACTTGCAGGAGACCAGGAACATTATCTTGATTTTGGAGAACCAGCTTATACAGCTAATGTAGCCGGTAATCCTGAATACAAAACAACTACCCTTCGCTATAATTATAGCTCGCTTACCACACCTGCATCAGTGTACGATTACAACCTGGTGAACAAGACCAAGCAGCTTATGAAGCAGCAGGAAGTATTGGGTGGTTATGATGCATCGGAATATGTGACTGAAAGATTGTATGCTACTGCAAAGGATGGCACACGTATTCCAATGTCCATTGTATATAAAAAAGGATTCAAGAAAGATGGTAGTCAGCCTGTACTGCTTTATGCTTATGGATCTTATGGCATAAGTACTGATGCTGCATTTAATAGTGCAAGACTTTCATTGTTGAACAGGGGTTTTGCCTTTGCCATTGCACACATTCGTGGAGGCCAGGAAATGGGAAGACAGTGGTATGAAGACGGCAAAATGATGAAGAAGATAAACACGTTCAATGACTTTATTGACTGTGGAAAATTCTTGGTAGAACAGAAGTATACAAGTAAAGAACATTTATACGCACAAGGCGGTAGTGCAGGTGGATTGCTGATGGGTGCTGTTGCCAATATGGCTCCGGATCTATGGAATGGCCTGATAGCGCAGGTGCCATTTGTAGATGTAGTAAACACTATGCTGGATGAAAGCATTCCGCTTACTACCAACGAATTTGATGAGTGGGGTAATCCTAAGAATGCAGAAGCATATGCCTACATGAAGAGTTATTCTCCATATGAAAATGTAGAGAAGAAGAAGTATCCAAACATGCTGGTAACGACAGGCCTGCATGATAGCCAGGTGCAATATTTTGAACCAGCTAAATGGGTGGCTAAACTGAGGGAATATAAAACAGATAATAACGTGCTACTTTTTCAAACGAATATGAAGTTTGGACATGGTGGTGCGTCAGGAAGGTTTGATTACCTGAAAGACGTAGCACTCAATTATGCATTTTTACTGGCACTGGAAGGAATAACTGAATAATGCCGAACGACTACTTCAGGTTCAAGCAGTTTACAATACATCAAAACAAAAGCGCCATGAAGGTATGCACCGATGCATGCCTTTTCGGTGCTTTTGTTGCTAATGAAATAGTAGCATCACCTGCTGCCTCTCACGTACTTCCCACTTCAAACCTCCCACTTATTCTCGACATTGGTACTGGCACTGGTTTACTGAGCCTGATGCTTGCACAAAAAACCAATGCACACATAGATGCAGTGGAGGTAAATGATTTGGCAGCAGAACAAGCTGCTGAAAATATCGCTGCATCACCATTTGCAAAGCAGGTCTATGTTCACAATAATAGTATCCAGCTATTTAGTGAAGAGACCCAGCAACAGTATGACCTGGTCATAAGTAATCCTCCTTTTTTCGACAATGATTTAAAGAGCAATGATGAAGGAAGGAACCTAGCACTTCACAGTGCTGCCTTATCGTTGCAAGAGCTGGTAAGTGTTGTAAAAAAGTTGCTGAAACCTTCAGGACAATTTGCAGTATTGTTACCTTATCATCGATGTAAAGAGTTTAATGATATGGCAAGTGCTGCTGGATTTTTTTGTGAGAAAAACGTCTCGGTTAAGCAAACGAAAAAGCATGCTCCTTTACGCAGCATGCTTCTATATACGCTTTCTCCTACTGATGTGCATCACGAAGAGATCATCATTAAACAAGAGGGAAACTACAGCGAAACATTTACTCAGTTGCTACGTGATTATTATCTCTACCTGTAGATCAACGGCTGATGTTAGCTTGAGGTGCATAAGCGTAATCATGCAGGTAATCATATTGCGGCGTCAACTTTCCTTCCTTGAGTATGGTAGCACGCTCCAACACAGGCGATGTTCCTTGTAAGACATCTTCCAATACATACTTTATCAATTGTTGCCCAAAATACCTGCTTGCATCGCGTGGTAGTTCATTTGGCAAATTGCCTACAGCCATCACATCTACACAATCCTTTTGGTAAGGATCTACCATTTGCCTGCTGATAGGATCAACGCCGTAAACCGGAAACTCTATGGTTGAATCTCCAAGGTTACAAGGCACACTTCCTTCCTTATCATCAGTTATGTCGGCTATGGTTTGAATGCGAAAATCAGGAAGTAACATATCGCTCCATTCAAACAAGCGCGGTACATTCTTATCCCAATAAATTCCATTCATCAGGATGTCAGTATGCGGTAAAAACTGCCTGAACGTACAGCGGTAGTTCCTGGGATTATTATGAAAATCATCGCGATTGTACTTGCGAGTTACTTTGTGCTCGTAAAGGTCGGGCCCTTTCAATTGCACATATGCAGGATATTCAAAATCGCGTGAGAGAAAATCTTCTTTTTCAACCTCTATAACTCCCAACAGGTTCATGATCTCAAGGATACCGCTAGCTACACGGCCACTTCCCGTTACAGCGATCTTCACGTTTGGAAGCTTTAATCCGAAGTATTTATTCAACAAGTGCTTGTAGGTTTTACATTCTCCTACACGGCATAAACTAAAAGCACCTGTACGGTTGCCGTAAGCATATATTCCGTTATGAGCACCAACAATGCCAGCAAAGAAACCAAAGCCAATGATCCTTTGACCGTCGGCATGTTCCAGGCATTCATAATCTATAAGCGTGATCTTTTTATCAACCATGGCATTCATCAGCGCCTGGTTGTGTGGTTGCATTTTTTTAGTATGCGAAAAAAACATGTAGCGTTTGCCCGGAACCAGTTGTTGTACCGGCACCTCTTTTATACCAAGTAAAAGATTACATGATGAAACATCTTCATTCACCTCCACTCCTGCTTTCCTGTATTCATCATCTGAAAAGCACCTGTTTTTACAAGGTTGTACAATAACTTTTAATCCGGCAACTTTTGATTGCAGCATCCTGCATTGCGCAGGTGTAAGTGCCACTCTTTTGTCTTCAGGTATTTTACCTTCTTTGATTAATCCTATAACAAGCATTCGGTTAGTAACTTTGTGCCGAAGGTAAGAAAGGAGCAGCAAGTAGATGTCAGCTGTCAGCTTTGAGCAACCAGCTTTGAGCTATGAGCAATCAGCTGTGAGAAGTGAGGTGTGAGGTGTCAGCTGTGAGATCTGAAATCTGAACATCTATTGCAAGTATTACTTATCAACAAATCTTTTGTTCACTGACCACTAATTTCTGATCACTGATCAACCAACATCAAACAAAATGAACTACTTCCAACTTTTCGAAATACCCGTTTCACTTCAGCCAGATAAGCAGCTTTTGAAGCAGAAGTTTTATGTTTTAAGCCGCAAGTATCACCCTGATTTTTTTACGCAGGAAAACCAAATGGAACAAGCAGAGGCATTAGAGATCTCTTCTATGTTAAACCAGGCTTATAAAACCTTGCAAAACCAGGATGAAACAATAAAGTATGTACTAATGCAAAAAGGACTGCTGGAAGAAGAAGAAAAGTACCAGTTGCCACCTGACTTTTTGATGGAGGTGATGGAACTGAATGAACAACTGCAGGAAGCACAGATGGAAAGTAATGCTGAAGATTTGGAAAAAATGAAGCAGGCAATAGCTAATCTCCAGGAAGAGATTTACGTACCTGTAAAAGATATAATTGCAAGCTATAATGATGAAACCACCACTATTGAAGAGCTACAGCCGGTAAAAGAATATTACTTCAAGAAAAAATACCTTGACAGGATTTTGGCTACTATGCGCTGAAGCCTTAATATTGCACCCTCTTTGAAAGGAGCAGGTAGAAAGTTTCAGGCAGGGTAACAGCTTCTGAAATTCATACTTACTCGAGCAGCCCGGGTGGCGGAATTGGTAGACGCAGCAGACTCAAAATCTGCCGCCTTCACGGGTGTATCGGTTCGATTCCGATCCCGGGCACAGGTTAAAGGAGCAATGAAAATTGCTCCTTTTTTATTTTATTTACTACATGTTTTACGTGTATGCAATAAAGAGCATTCATAGATCATACATCTACGTTGGTTTAACGGATAATTTTGAACGACGATTTCACCAACATCAATCTGGTCAGAACAGAACAACAAAGCCTTACGCTCCCTTCATCATTTTACATTTTGAAGAACTTCCAACGCGCCCCGAAGCAAGAAGCAGAGAAATCTATCTAAAATCAGGCTCCGGAAAAGAGTTCCTAAAGTCTTTACTCAACAAGTGAGGCAGCAGACTCAAAACCTGCCTGCCGGCAGGCAGGTCTGCCGCCTTCACGGGTGTATCGGTTCGATTCCGACCTGCCTGCGGTAGGCAGGTCCCGGGCACAGGTTAAAGGAGCAATGAATATTGCTCCTTTTTTATTTTATTTACTACATGTTTTACGTGTATGCAATAAAGAGCATTCATAGATCTTACATCTACGTCGGATTAACAGAAAATCTTGAACGACGATTTCACCAACATCAATCCGGTCA
This sequence comes from Aridibaculum aurantiacum, assembly GCF_017355875.1. Classification (NCBI taxonomy): domain Bacteria; kingdom Pseudomonadati; phylum Bacteroidota; class Chitinophagia; order Chitinophagales; family Chitinophagaceae; genus Aridibaculum; species Aridibaculum aurantiacum. Next base: position 2,142,012 of record NZ_JAFEWC010000001.1, on the reverse strand, counting down.
GAACAAAACAACAAAGCCTTACGCTCCCTTTATCATTTTACATTTCGAAGAACTTCCAACGCGCCCCGAATCAAGAAGCCGAGAGATTTATCTAAAATCAGGCTCAGGAAAAGAGTTTCTAAAGTCTTTACTCGACAAATGACGCAACAGACTCAAAACCTGCCTGCCGGCAGGCAGGTCTGCCGCCTTCACGGGTGTATCGGTTCTATTCCGACCTGCCTGCGGTAGGCAGGTCCCGGGCACAGGTTGAAGGAGCAATGAAAATTGCTCCTTTTTTATTTTATTCTAGTTGCTCCAATATGGAATGACAAGGAGGTGAACTGAGTTCTTCCAGGAAAGAACATTATCCAGCATCCGCTTCTATCATCCAGTATCCACTCGCATCATTCAGAAATTGCCATCCAATCTCATTGCTTTACATTTGCCCGCCGGAGAAGAAGCTTGAAACACTGGTAGATTACAAAACTGTATGACAACCAGCTATGAATGGTTTAAATGAGCATTTAACAGCCATCCCTTCTCCACCAATAAAACTTATAATTTTTTCCTGATATGTTATTAGGTCTTCAAAATGTGACTTTCGAATTTGGTGCAAGAGTAATTGTGAGTGATGCTACCTGGCATATTCATCCTGGCGACCGCGTTGGCCTTATTGGCTACAACGGAACTGGTAAATCTACCCTGCTAAAGGTGTTAGTGGGTGAATACCAACCATCGGCCGGAACGGTAGAGAAAAGTCGTGAAACCACCATCGGTTATCTTCACCAGGACCTGCTTTCGTTTGATACAAACGATACCATAACAGGTGTGGCATTAGGCGCCTTTGAACGTGTGATGCAGTTGGAAAAAGATATTGAGCACCTGGGGAAAGAACTGGAAGTGAATTATGAAGATGAAGAACTATTACACCGCTATACCGATGCATTGCATGAAATGGACGTGCTGGATGGTTACAATGTTCATTATAAAGCCGAAGAAGTTCTGCATGGACTTGGCTTTAGCAACGAAGACCTTAGCAGGCCCTACAAAGAATTTAGTGGAGGTTGGAGAATGCGGGTACTGCTTGCCAAGATGATCCTGCAGGCACCGGACGTACTCCTGCTCGATGAACCTACCAACCACCTTGACCTTCCGTCGATAGAGTGGCTGGAAAAATACCTGCTTAGCTACAAGGGCAGCGTTGTGATTGTGAGCCACGATAAATTTTTCCTGAACAGGATGGTAAATAAGATCGTAGAGGTTTACCAAAAGCAACTGCACATTTATACCGGCAACTACGACTTTTACGAGAAGGAAAAGATGATAAGGATTGATATGCAGCAGCGTGCTTTTGAAAACCAGCAGGATTATATACGCCAGCAGGAACGTTTCATTGAACGCTTCAAGGCCAAAGCCAGTAAGGCTGCACAGGCGCAGAGTGTTCAGAAAAGATTGGATAAACTGGATGTGATAGAAGACGTACAAATAGAAAGGCCTGATATCCGCATCAACTTCCAGGTAGATAAAACACCTGGTAAAGTGCTTGTTTCGCTGAAGCATATTGATAAAAAATTTGGTGAGAATGTGATATTGGAAGATGCGGTAGCCGAAATAGATCGTGGAGATAAGATAGCGCTCATCGGTGCCAATGGTAAGGGTAAGTCTACCCTACTTCGTATTGTTGCCGGCGTTGAAAATTTTGAAGGAGAAAGGATTTGGGGACACAATGTAGAAGAGAGTTTTTATGCACAGCACCAGCTGGAAGCGCTAAACATCAACAATACTTTATTGGATGAATTGAAAGACGCAGGCAGTAAAAAAACTGAACCTGAGCTTAGAGCTCTACTGGGTTGCTTCCTGTTTGGAGGTGATGATGTAGATAAAAAGATCCGGGTACTGAGTGGTGGTGAGAAAGCACGTGTGGCACTGGCAAAAACCATTATCAGCAAAGCCAACTTCCTGATGCTGGATGAACCGACGAACCACCTGGATATGCACTCGGTGGAATTATTGGCCGAGGCATTGCGCAAATACGAAGGCTCCATCATCCTTGTTAGCCACGACCGTTTCTTTATTTCTAAAACAGCCAATAAGATCTGGGAGATCGTTGATCATAAGATCAAAGAGTTTAAGGGTACTTACCAGGAATGGGTAGAATGGAACGAGCGCATGGCAAAAAAGGAACAGGAAAATGCCAAAGCAAAAATTGAAGACAAACCAGCTCCTGCTCCAAAAGCATCTAAGCCTGAACCAGAAGTGAAACCAGAGCCAGCTAAGCCTAATCAACCAATCAATAAGGAGAAGCAAAAAGAGCTGCAAAAGCAACAAAAGAGATTAGCTACACTAGAGGCTGATATTAATAAAGCGAATAACGAAAAAGAACGTCTTGCACTAGCACTGGCAGCACCTGAAAATTATGCTGACAAACAAAAATTTGCTTCGGTTGAAGCAGATTTTAAAAAAGCGCAACAACTCGTGGATAAACTAAACCAGGAGTATGAAGCGCTTTTTGAAAAAGTATTAGAACTGGAAGCTGAAGCTAGTTAAGCTTCAGCTTTCATAGTTTGCGATTGACTGCGGCTGTCTACACTTGCTTCCATCGCTTTTACAAAATCACTTACAAGGTAGCTAATCAGTTTGCCTGTTGTATCACTAGTACGTCCGTCAGGTAAGCGTGCTGCACCTTCGCATATATGCAGGTATGCACAGTTAGCCTCGCTGGCAGCATAGGTAACAAACTGCCGGGCATGTTTTGCAGAAACACCACACGGTGTGGTAGCACTACTTAGCACATTTTCTATACTGTCCATATCTACTTCTATACCTGTAAAAGTATCATCAGTAAAACTGGTGGCCTGCGCTACAGCCTGTAAGAAGTTAGACTTCTCATGGATAAAGATGTCTTCGTAGCTGATGAAGTCAATAAAAGGATTGTTCACGATGTCCATCCAGATATTTTGATTCAGGTAATTTTCGTGAAGCCCAACCACAAAATATTTCTGCAGGAATCCATCTTCCTCTGCATAAGAAAATCCGTTGCCGCTATGCCTGCCTTCCAACGGTCTGAAATCAGCATGTGCATCCAGGTTGATGCAGTTGATAGAAGCCAAAGGCACCTTTCCTATTTTGTACAAACCCTTGGCAGCCCCCATAATGATCGGGTATGAGTTATTATGACCTCCGCCAATTATAATGGGTATCTTATTGTATTGCGTAAGCAGCTTAATCATTGGCTCTACAGCATCATCCACTGTACGCACGGCATGCCTGTAGGCATCTACCTTCTCTTGCTGATCGTAAGCATTCTGTTCTATTACCCTGGCAATTTCTCTAAAGTCGAAATGGCCCAGCAACAAGATGTCACTGCCTTCTATGAAGTCGTTGCTTTGTATGTTTAGAAATGCATTTAAGAAAGGTGTCCATGCAGTATCAGTGCCTCCAATGCCTTGGTTAGCTTTTACACCAATATCTTCTGGTATACCAATTATGGCAAATGTGGCTTTCGATTCCTTCAATGATTGCTCAAGATTAGCAGGATCGGAAATTACTTGAATGCGCTCTCCTAGTTTTGTTTCAAATCGCCTGATCTTGGTGAATGACAGAACATCCTGCTTTGTATAAAAATGAAAATGATCCATATGCAAGTAGATTTAGAATATTTACCTGAAGATAAGAGAAAATGAAGAACAGCAGCGGCTGATAAAAATCAAGATTTATAAAGAAGAAAGCACAGTTTTCTTGGGCTATCAATTCAGCTTATTCTGGAACACCGAAAGGCGATTGTATGTTTTTATACAGTTGAATAAGTGCTGCTATAATGAAAATGCTTCCCATGATGTAATTCAGTCCACGGTTCTTAGCACCCATTTTATTGACAGCCCATTTTCCACCATGAATGTATACACCAATACCGCCCAATGTACCAAGGCCAGCGCCAATAGTAAACCAGTTGTAGCTACTAAAGTTTGGTGCAAGCAAGCCATTATTGAATAAGGTGATTGTCCATGTAAACCAAAATGGAACTTGTATTGGATTGATGGCACTTAGCGAAGCTCCCAGGAAAAAACGGTTGATCTTATTTTGAACAAGAACACCTTTTGCCTCTTTCTGCTGTTTACTGGCAGCTACAATGGTTACCACACCCAACACAAGGAAGAAGAGTACAGTAGCCCATGTAAGAATATTAAATAGCAGCATATGCTGCAGCACCCAATTCATTCCTGATAATGCTATACGCAGGTAAATGATCTCTACTATGGCAATACCCAAACCAAACTTCCACGCACCACGCACTCCCTCCTGCACACTTAGCTGTGTGGCTATCATATTCATATTTCCTAATGGAAGTTGCCCAAGAAAACTAACACCTATACCAATAAAGAATACTTGAAGGAATGCTATCATGCACTTGATTATGGAGAACAATTGGCAAAACTACACGCGCTTGCCATAACTGGTAATGAATATCTTGAAATCCTTACCTGTAGCGCCACAATCAAGACCAAAATGTTTCCTCAATAGTTTAAACGCAAATGCAAAATCATAGCCTCCTGCATTGGCCGTTACAGTCATAGGAAAAGCTATGTTGCGTGTTTTACCTTTTACTTTTAGCTGCCCATGAAACTCGTATTCGTTCTGTCCCTGCAGCTTTTTGATAGAAGTAGAAAATAATTCCAGCGTAGGATATTTCGCCGGGTCAAAACAAGCTTCCTTTATCAGGTTAGGACCTACATAATTAGCATTGGTGGTTACAGTGCCTGTGGCAAAACTCAGTTTCAGATATGAATTAGCCAATGCATTGGGATCAAATTGAGCACTACCCTGTACACCTTTAAAATTTCCCTCCAGCCTGCCACCCAGGTGACGAGCAACATATTTTACTTCTGTTGTTTCATCGGTCATGCGCAAAACCTGCGCTTGTGCCTGCAGAGCAATAGCAGTAAGCATAAGTATAAAACATCTTTTCATATATCTGTATCGTTTAGCTGAGCTATGTGTGTAGAATGACGGTAAGAGCAATGCAAAAAATTTGCCCAGGTGGTTTTAGGCATTAGGTTGTAGGAGTTAGTTTGTAGCAGTAGTGAGTAGTGAATTGTGAATGGTCAATAGTCAATTGGCAAATGGCAAGCATAGATGTGAGTAGTCAATAGTCAATGGTGAATGTTTTTTAGCTTCAGTAAATCCAAGTGTCTAAACATCCATCACTAATTACTACTCTCTAATCACTAATCTCTAATCTCTAATTACCAGTCAATCCCAAACCACTAGCCAAACAAAAACCTATTTCTACTACATTTGGCAAAACATCAGACAATATGAATGTACCTACAATGGCGGAAATGATGGCTAATGGTGAGACACCTGAAATATTATTTTGGGTTGGTTGTGCAGGCAGTTTTGATCAACGTGCACAAAAGATCACCAAAGCATTCGCCACCATTCTACATAATGTCGGTATCAAGTTCGCTATTCTTGGTAAGGAAGAAGGATGTACAGGTGATCCGGCACGCAGGTCAGGAAACGAGTTTCTTTTCCAGATGATGGCCTACAACAATATTCAATTGCTGAACGGTTACGAGGTTAAGAAGATCGTTACTGCATGTCCGCATTGTTTCAATACACTTAAAAATGAATATCCTGAATTGGGTGGTCATTACGAAGTGATCCATCATACGCAGCTATTGCAACAATTAATAGATGAAGGCAGGATCAAATTGAAAGAAGGCGGAAGCTTTAAAGGTAAAAAGATAACCTACCACGATAGCTGCTACCTCGGCAGATCAAACAACATTTACGAAGCGCCACGAAAAGTATTGGAAGCACTGGATGCAGACCTTGTGGAAATGAAGCGCTGCCGCAGCAAAGGGTTATGTTGTGGTGCAGGTGGCTCGCAAATGTTTAAAGAGGAAGAACCAGGTGATCGTTATGTAAACCTGGAGCGTACGGAAGAAGCCGTAAATACAGGTGCCAATATAGTTGCTGCAGCATGTCCTTTCTGCAATACAATGCTTACTGATGGAGTGAAAAATAAAGAAAAGGAAAATGAAGTGGCCGTTTTAGATGTAGCAGAGATTGTTGCAGCATCCATGTAATACTTCAATACCTTAAGCCATGTTTCACAAAAGAGCCCTTCGCCTATTTATTGGCATTTCCCTGTTTGTTGCAGGCTACTTGTATTATGTTCACCACGATAGGCAGCAGTCTATTGCAAAGTTTTTTGATAATCCAAAAGTGGGTGACATATACAAAATTGAAAAAGAAGATGACGAAGGTAAATACACGCATTACTGGAAGGTGATGGAGACGCATGAAAAAGGGCTTGTGTTTGTCCCCAGTAAGTTCAAAGCATGGGGCAGCATCGATTACCTCCAAAGAAGCTTTGATGAAATGCTTCCATTTAGCTACACACACGAACAGTTAAAAGCCTTACGCGACGGCAAACTGAACTCGTGGGAACATGACAACCTGAAGCTGATAGATATCGTTAGAAAACAATAATATAAAAGTGTTGTTCTTACGATGCAGAATAAACCAATCACTGCTTCAATAAAGCAATTTTCACCTGCTCTACTTCATGTTGCCTATCAGAAGGAATGGGCACTTGTCTCTTTTTCTTTCTGCTAAAAAGGATCACCTGTTTCCGGTAAATAATACTCAACATCCAGAAATCATTTTTCACCTCTACTTGTACATCTAATACCTTGTAGTTGTTGGCATTGATGGGATGATATTTTCCATTGATGAGCACGGCATCATTTGTTATAACAATACCATTACTAACCGGGTCTTTCTTCCCGTAATCAGAGAGTTTGAATGTATACCTCACGATCCAATAGATGAAGGCGACAACACCGCCTATTATCAATGCCGTGGTAAGTTTTATTTCTGGAGATAATATAGCTATCAATATCATTGTTCCCCATAAAACTAAAGCCTCCACACTTGCATGGTTGCGGGCTTCAGTGGTCTTAAGTTGAATGAACTCCTGCCACTCAGTCTGCGCGTATTGCCAATTTGCGATGATATTTCCAGATGATTGAGAGACCGCTTCATTACCTGCAACCATAGCTGGATTGTAACGCATAGCACGGTAACTCTTCAGGCCATTCAGCCCGCCCCAGATCATTAACATGCTGCTAAACAGAAGGAACAAGCCTAGCCACCACTTTCTTTCGGGGTACGACGAAAGAAAAACCACAGCAAGTGATAACAGCAAGAATGCGCAAAGCATTAGCATTATTCCTGCAATCTTTCCTCCTTGCGAAGCCGCATTCTCATTCATATTCTAGTAATTTTGACCCTTTACTCATTGTTACTTCTACTTATTACAGATATATGAAATTTCAGTACCAACATTTATTACCTGCAGACTTTCATCCTGGCAGCCGCGTATGGATCTACCAATCCAGCAGGTTGTTTTCTATGGGAGAGGCACTTGAATTAGAGCAAATGATGGAAGAGTTTGTGGAGAAATGGCATTCACATGGTGCCAAGGTGAAAGGTTATGCCAACCTGTTCTTTGGTCAATTCATTGTAATTCTTGCTGATGAAACACAAGCAGGTGTTTCTGGCTGTAGCACCGACAGTTCGGTAAGATTAATTAAGCAAGTTGAAGAACTTTTTAAAGTTGACATGTTCAACAGGCAATCTCTTGCATTTGTTATAAAGGAAAAAGTAGAGATCATTCCCCTATCTCAACTAAATTATGCGCTCGAACATAATTTCATCACGCCGAACACGATTTATTTCAACAACCTTGTACAAACCAAACAGGAACTGGAGGAGAAATGGATGATACAAGTAAAGGACAGCTGGCTGGCAAAGCGAATAGCAGTTAAAGGATAGTAGGATTAGGTGTTGGAAGTTGGAAGTTGGAGGTTGGAAGTTAGGACGCGGCGGATTAGGAGATTAGGATAGAATTGATCTAATCTTTTCAAATCTAATATCTAAAATCTTACATCCGAAATCCAGCATCCGGCATCCAACCTCCGAACATCCTATTTTAGAAAATATCTGCGTTTTTGTTCCAAGCACTTCCCTTTCCCATTGCTGGGTAGCCTAATAGCATATGCTTGCATTTCGACCAATAAGTCCTCAGGACGTTCTTGTCTGTTTTCTCAGGCCTTGTATTCTTCTTTGGCCATGAGATATACATCCCCGGCGGATGCAATGAAGTTCTTCTTTGTGTTTTTGAATAGTTGATCATGATAATTTGAATTTTATTTTTTAATAATCCTGCTTAGCAGGGCTGTACCCAGCGCTAGTACAGCAATTACGGTGAATGCAATTCTTAAATTAGAAGCCTCGGCAATGAAACCAATCAAAGGAGGTCCAATAAGGAAACCCATGAAACCTATAGTAGAGACAGCCGCCAGTGCTACACTAGGTGCCATGGTAGTTGATTTTCCTGCAATTCCATAAACGATAGGAACTACTGATGAAACACCAAAACCTACCAGTAAAAAGCCTAATGTGGCAGAAATGATATGAGGGAAAATCACCGCGATCAGCAAGCCAACAGTAGTGATAATCCCACTGATGGTCAGCAAGGTTTTTATTCCTAACCTGTTGGCCAATCCATCGCCTACAAATCTGCCGGTTGCCATTGTACCTGTGAAAGCTACATAACCTAAGGTGGTATATGCCGCCGGCGACTCCACTACTTTATGGAAATACACGCCGCTCCAATCTGCCATTGCGCCTTCGCACACTAGGCAGCAAAATGCTATCAATCCCAATATCCACAGCGCCTTGTCGGGCTTTGCAAAAATGGGTGCATCACTTCCTGCGCCTGGTTCTTCTTGCAATGCATATTTAAAAGAAACCACTGCGAGCATGGCAGTAACAGCCCAAATTATACAGAAGTGAATCAAGGGAGAAAATCCGCCTGAAACAGCAAGGGTACCGATGATTGCTCCGGCAAATCCACCTACGCTCCAAAGCCCATGAAAAGAAGCCATGATAGATCTGCCATACATGCGCTCTATACTTACTGCCTGTGTATTCATGGCAATATTCAATAGGTTAGAACTGGCTCCAAAAAAGAACAATCCTATAGCCAAAAGCCAAACAGATGAAGCTATCCCTAAAGGCACCAGCAACATCGGGTAAAGTATAGCGGCTATTATAAGTATTGTTCTGCTGCTAAATTTTGAAACAAGCCATCCTGAAATTGGCAGACTGATTAACAGCCCTGCCGGCAGTGCAAATAAAATTGCACCCAGCCCGGCTTCTGACAATTGCAGCTTTACCTGTATAGCAGGAATGCGGCTTGCCCAGGTAGAAAAAGTTAAACCGGCTACGAAAAAGTAAACACTAATGGCTATGCGGTATGCACGCATAGGCAACGGAAGTGCTATATCCATCATAATGATTTTATGGTTTCTAAGCATGTATAACTATAACATGCTTACCATAATTCCCGCTGCTAATGCATGCAAGAAAATGGTAGTTAATAATTGATTTTGAAGTACAGGAACAGCTATTGGTTCCCTTTGTTTCTCTTCATTTTCGACAATCTTCTCAAGGCTTTGATCTTAATTGGAAGCAAAGTGATAGATTGATAACATTCCAAGTTGTAGACGCCTGAATATATACTGTACATAATGATCCTTTTTTAGTTAAACAATTAAAGTCATATCCACATTAGCAAACAAATCGTGTTCTATCAATGACTATTGTTCATTAATTAATCATTAAGCAAGCGCTCGTTACGAGATGGAGAATTCCTGTTCTTTGTATGGCTTCATCACTTAATCGTAAAGTGATGAGGTGATTACCTGTTAGTGCAGGTACCGGGCATAGGGCAAACGCTCGGCAGTTTCATGTGTGGGTGTCGCAATGTCAGCAACTCCTGTGCTAATTGTCAAAAGATCAATAGCATATTTGTCAGGATTGATAATTTTCCTGCGCAATGTGCAGGTTGTGCAAACTCCCTGCCAAGAATATATATAATATCAAGAATAGAGAATTATTGCAGAATTTATTATATCCATGTTTAATGATCAAGATCCGTATGACTATGAAAATGAAATAACAATTCATAATCCCTTCCTGTGAATACTAAAACTAATGGATTGATATTAACAAAAGAAGCCTGTGACAAAGCACAGGCTCCAAGCTTTTTATTTCATATTAGAAGGAAATGTAGCTGCAGTTATTAAATGCCGCCGCCAAACTTCCCCTGGTTGTAATCTTCATAAGCCTGCATAATCTCTTCTTGTGTATTCATTACAAAAGGACCATAGGCCACAAATGGTTCATGAAAAGGAGTAGCATGACCAAAAAGTATCATAGCATCTTCCGTTGCTTTCAGCTCTATCACCTTTCCATCATGGCTAAACTCCACAATGTGATGCTTCTCTGTAGGCTCACCATTAACTTTTACTACTCCACGTACCACATATAAGAAGACAGTTTTACCAGCATCTATATTCAAGGTTAGTTTGCCGCCTTCAGAAAAATCTATACGTGTAAGATGAATATCGGTTAGTGGTTCTATAGCACCTTTTGTTCCTTCAAACTCCCCGGAAATAACCTGTGCCCGTACTTTACCATCATCCACAGTGGCTACAGGAATTTCGTTCTGCTGCAGGCCTGTATATTTAGGTGCGGTCATCTTGTGTGCGGCAGGTAAGTTCACCCACAACTGTAATATTTCTAAAGGCCCGCCTTTTTGTTTGAATTCATCCGAGGATATTTCTGCATGCACCAATCCGCTACCGGCGGTCATCCATTGCACGCCGCCTTCTTTTATAATACTACTGGCGCCACTACTATCCTTATGTGTAAGATCGCCTTCTATGATAAAGGTTACTGTTTCAAAACCACGATGCGGATGTGGGCCAAAAGGCAATCCATTGTTATTTGGTTTGTACTCCTGCCAACCATGATGATTTAAAAAAATAAAAGGATCAAGGTGGTTCATAGGTACATGTTCGGTAGGCATAGCGCGATAAGTAACCAGGTCGGCTATAGGCTCGTATACTGCTTTGTAATTTGCTTTAACGGTTTTCATTTTAATAACAAGTTTAAGTCTTGATTATTCACATTAATAACAGAAGAATTCCATTGATTAGTTAGCTACTGCATCACCAGTTTTACAACAAAAAGATAAATCACTTTTTTTCATTTGAAGAAAGGCTAGTGGTAAAGGATGCACAACTCCAACAACTGCTAAGATGAATAGTTTGGATGAATCAATGCTACCAGAGAAGTAAATTATACTTAAGTAGAACAACTAATAGCTTTAGCAACATTGAAAGTCAACATTGCATCATCAAACAGCCTCCGCTACTCCAGCTAAAGCTTCTTTTATACGGCCTAGCCCCTTCTCAATTTTCTCCAGGCTGTTAGCAAAGCTCAACCGTATACAGTTGCTCTCACCAAAAGCATAACCAGTAACAGTAGATACGTGTGCAGAAGTAAGCAGGAACATGCTCAGGTCCTCAGCATTTTTTATCAGGTTACCATTGATGGTCTTTCCGAACAATGAACTCACTTTGGGGAATACATAAAAAGCACCATCGGGTTCAGCACATTCAAAGCCTGGGATATCTTGAAGTAATTCAATAGTTCGATGCTTGCGTATTTCGAATTGTTTTACCATTTCCCAGGTAGTATCCAAACTGCTGGTAAGTGCAGTTATGGCAGCACGTTGTGTTACTGAATTTGTACCGCTGGTAAACTGCCCTTGCAATTTTTCGCAGGCTTTAATTATGTCTGAAGCACCTGCCATATATCCAAGCCTGTAGCCTGTCATTGCAAAGCCTTTGCTTAGCCCGTTGATAATGATAACACGCTCTTTCAATTCATCAAACTGTGCTATACTCTCGTGCCCTCCTACATAATTGATATACTCATATATCTCATCACTCATTATATATATATGAGGATACTTCATAAAAACATCAGCCAATGCTTTTAGTTCTTCTTTACTATAAACAGCGCCTGTAGGATTACACGGAGAAGAGAACATGAACAGCTTGGTAGCTGGCGTAATTGCTTCTTCCAGTTCAGCTGGAGTGATCTTATACCCATTTGCCATCTTCGTAGCTACAAAACTTACAGTCCCTCCTGCCAGCTTTACTATTTCAGAATATGTAACCCAATAAGGTGTTGGAATAATTACTTCATCACCGGCTTCAACCATGGCGAGCACCAGGTTTGCAATGCTTTGTTTGGCACCGGTAGATACCATTACATTCTCCGGCTTGTAGTCAAGATTATTATCACGTTTGAATTTTGTACAGATTGCTTCGCGCAGATCCATGAAACCAGCTACCGGTGTATAGTGACTCCAATTTTCATTGATGGCTTTTATAGCTGCTTCTTTTATATGTACGGGCGTATCAAAATCAGGTTCTCCCAAACTTAGATCTACTATATCCAATCCTTGCGACCTGAGTTCACGGCCTAGTTTAGCCATTCGCAGTGTTGCAGGTTCATTAAACTTTTCTAGCAGCGATGATAAATGCATAGCAATCAATATAGGTTAGCGACAAAAGTAGGGAAATAGCATTGACTTGCAGATGTTGCAGCCATCCCATATATGAATGACATATAATATTGAATAAGACCATTACTCCAACTTTTACCGGCGCATTTACTGAAATACCTAGGTAAAAGGCGGTAAAAAAGCATGTGAAAAAATTATAAGTTTATTTTAAGTACAGTCCCCTGAATTTTTTGAAAAGTGAAACTTAAAGCAGCAGTACATATTATATATGTAGCATACAAGTAGCAGGTAAAAAAAATACCTTCCTTATTATCAATGGCATAGCTATTTTGCTTGCTGCCAAAATGATAGTTTAAAGCGCTTTTCTTAATCAAATATTTTAGTGGAGAGATATTAAAACCAGCCTGTGAATAAGCCAATTTATCCACTTGTTATACCTTGATTAACTGCTGTTTAAACCAGCGTTATTGCCTCATTTTTTACTGTCATATTTTCATTTCCATTCCCCTATCTTTGCCGCTCTAAAAAATTTTGTAAACCCTTACACGTATGCAACTGAAAGGTTTGGTGAAGATTTTTGCGGTAGCATTGATCTTGATTTGTTTGTACCAACTAAGCTTTACATGGTTTGTCCGCAGCCATGAAAGTTCGATGGCTGAAAGAGCGGAAAAGTGGGTGAAAGCCATGTACCCACAATCCCCCGAGCAAAAATACCCTGGCAACAAAGAACTGCAGGCATTATATGCTGACACATTACTCCAGGCTAAGAAGTCCCGTCTTCAACGTTTGCTTGACAGTACAAAAAATGAAAAGATCGTTTTAGGAGTTGGTACCTATCAGTATGCAAAAGACCAGGAGTTAATGCTGGGTCTTGATCTGCAAGGTGGTATGAATGTGACGATGGAAGTTGGTTTGGATGGCTTGATCAAATCTCTTGCTAACAACACCAAAGATCCTGCATTCAATAAAGCAATTGAGGAAGCTGCACGTCGCAAAGCAAACAGTGGTGCAGATTTCATCAGCCTATTTGAAGACGAATACAAGAAAGCAAATCCAAATGGCAAACTAGCTTCTTTGTTTGCTATGGGTAGCAATCGTAGGATCACCTATGAAAGCACTGATGGAGAAGTTCTAAACTACATCCGCACTGAAGCAAAAAGCGCGGTTAACAATACCTATAACATCTTACGTACACGTATAGATAAATTTGGTGTTGCACAGCCTACTATTAATCTTGATGAGAACAAAGGTATCATCACCATTGAACTTGCTGGTGTTACCGATCCTGAAAGAGTTCGTAAATACCTTCAGTCTACTGCAAACCTGCAGTTCTTCGAAGTATATAATCTTGGTGAGATTGCAGAAAGCTACCAGAATGCAGAAAAAGCATTAGCAGCTTATTTAACTGGTACATCTGCTACTCCTGCTGCTGATACTACAGCTAACGCTCCAGTTGCAGCAAATACTGACACAGCCAGCAAAGGAACATTGAGTGCTTTGGATAGCAATACTGCAAAGGCAACACCTGCTGATGCAAAAAGTCAGGCTCCTATCTCATCTATTCTTGGAATATTACAACCTCAACAAGGCCAGGATGGACAGGTTCAATTTCCTGCTGCTCTTGGATATGTACGTGTTGTAGATACAGGTTTGCTTAGCAGCTACCTAAGAATGGACCTTGTAAGAAGCAAGTTTCCAAACAACCTGCAATTCATGTATGGTAAAGCAGAAGGAAATGATGCTAAAGCAAGAGAATTCCTGCCTCTTTACGCAGTAAAAACTGTTGATGGTAAAGCAAAATTAGAAGGTGAGAATGTTAGCGATGCATCACAAGATTATGATGAGCGTGGAAGAGTTGCTATCAAAATGAACATGGATGGCACAGGTACACGTATCTGGGCTAAAATGACAAGAGAGAATGTAGGTAAGCCTATTGCCATTGTTATGGATGAGATCGTTTACAGTGCTCCTTTTGTAAATGGTGAAATTCCTAATGGTAGCTCACAGATCACAGGTAGCTTTTCTGTAGTAGAAGCGCAAGACCTTGCACAAATACTAAAGAGTGGTAAACTTCCTGCGCCTGCTAAAATTGTACAAGAGCAAGTAGTAGGACCTACACTTGGCCAGGATGCGATCGAAGGTGGTGCATTAGCATTCCTTCTTGCTTTCACTGGAATCTTCGTTCTGATGCTGGTGTTCTATAGCACATCAGGATGGATTGCCAACATCGCCTTGTTCTTCAACTTACTATTTACAATAGGTATTCTAAGTGCACTGGGCGCTACCCTTACTGCACCTGGTATTGCTGGTCTTATCCTGACCATCGGTATCGCTGTAGATACTAACGTTATCATCTTTGAAAGGATTAAAGAAGAACTGGAAAAAGGACGCACTTACTCAGCTGCCGTAGCTGAAGGTTATAAAAAGTCATTAGCACCAGTATTAGATGCCAACGTCACTGGTTTGATCACTGCATGTATACTTTTCTACTATGGACTTGGGCCGGTACTAGGATTTGCTACCACGCAGATCATCGGTATCCTGCTTTCTATGTTCTGCGGAATATTGCTTTCAAGACTTGTTACTGACTGGTGGACAAACAAAAAGCGTCACTTCAATTACGATACAGCATTTAGCCGTAAACTCTTCAGGGAGACAAAGCTGAAATTTGTTGAGTACCGCAAGTACGCCTACATAATGTCAGCACTTGTACTGATCTTAGGTATCGGTACTTATTTCAATGGCTTTGACCAGGGTGTGGAATTCGTCGGTGGACGTAGCTACACTATCAAATTTGCAAAGCCACAGGATCTGAATACTGTAAGAAATAGCTTACAAACAACTTTCGGAGAGTTCCCTGTAGTGAAAACCATTGGCAACAACAGCCAGTTGAACATCACTACTTCTTATATGATCAAAGAGGGAGGTAATAATGTTGACTCACTGGTTGAATACAAACTTTACCAGGGTCTGCAGAGCTTTTTACCTGCCGGAACATCTTTCCAGGAATTCTCTAACAACTATAAGCAGAGCAGCCAGACAGTTCTTCCAACTATCTCTGATGACCTGAAAGCTGGTGCATTAAGAGCAACGATCATCGCTCTTTTTGCCATCTTCCTTTACATCTTTATCCGTTTCCGCGACTGGAGATACTCTTTGGGAGCGACACTTGCGCTATTCCACGATGCATTGGTTGTATTGATCATTTTCAGCTACTTCAGAAACATCGTTCCTTTCCCTCTTGAGATCGACCAGCACTTTATAGCTGCGTTGCTAACAGTGATTGGTTTCTCTATCAACGATACGGTGATCATCTTCGATCGTATTCGTGAAGAGAGTGGAATAATGAAAGGTGCTGACAGACCAACGATCATCAACAAAGCAGTGAACAGCACGCTAAGCCGTACGATCATGACTTCTGTGACCGTATTCTTAACCCTGTTATGCTTGTTCATTTTCGGTGGTGAAGTAACAAGAGGTTTTGCTTTTGCAATGATGATAGGTGTATTGGTAGGTATCTACTCTACAGTATTTGTGGCTGCACCAATCTTAGTTGATATGGGTAAGAAAAAACCACTTGGATCTTCATCTGTTGATGTTGCAGCTGGTACAAAACCATCTACAGCAACTACAGCTCGTCCAGCTAAAGTTTAATTATTTACTATAGTATTAGAAGCCTGCACCACCCGGTGCAGGCTTTTTGTTTATTACAAGCTTAGCGTTTCCTTCCATTTTGCTTGACCATTCCTTAACATGCTCCTTCGTAACTTTTGATGACTTGAAAAAGTATAAAAACGAAAGGAGCTATCATGAAAAACTTATTCAATAAACTGATCGTTGGAGCCTTCATCATTACGATGTTATCCGCTTGTGGTACATCATCGTTTATGATGGATGACTACGATGACTATAGCTACCGCCAAAACAGGCAGGTGAGCTACAATATGTTCTATGATCAACTAAGCCCTTATGGCAACTGGGTAAACTACCCGGGCTATGGTCAGGTTTGGATTGTGAATGAACTAGGTTTCAGACCTTATTATACCAACGGCCGTTGGGTCTACACCAACATGGGCTGGACGTGGGCATCAAACTACAACTGGGGATGGGCACCGTTCCATTATGGCCGTTGGGGACACGATCCACGTATGGGTTGGTTCTGGGTTCCCGGGTTAGAATGGGGTCCAGCATGGGTTAACTGGAGAGGTAACAACAGTTTCTATGGTTGGTCGCCGATGGCACCAAACAACTGGAACAGAGGCTACCATAACGACCCATGGGTGTTTGTAAATAGCCAGTATATCAACCACCATAATCTGTCGCAGTTTTATGTACCACAAACGCGTAACCAGCAATTATTAGGAAGTACAGATGTAGTAAGGCCGCCACGTACTGGTACAGGCTACCATCCCGGCCCAGACAGAACGGAGGTGGAAAGGCATACAAGGCAGCAGATAAGGCCGATAAGAATAACAGATGCTGACCGCGCAGATAGAAGCGAAATCTCTAATGATGAGATCAGGATTTACAGGCCAAAGGTCGAAAAGATCAAAGAGCCGGTAA
This sequence comes from Aridibaculum aurantiacum, assembly GCF_017355875.1. Taxonomy (NCBI): domain Bacteria; kingdom Pseudomonadati; phylum Bacteroidota; class Chitinophagia; order Chitinophagales; family Chitinophagaceae; genus Aridibaculum; species Aridibaculum aurantiacum. Next base: position 2,125,013 of record NZ_JAFEWC010000001.1, on the reverse strand, counting down.
ATCAGCAGGCAGAGAGGCAGCCAACCCAACAAAGGCCAGGAAGAATTTATCTTGATAACCAAGAAGGAAGAAATCAAAGATTTCCAGGAAATAATCCTTCTATGGAAAGAAGAGAATTTCCGAATGAAAGGCCCACCAGGCAATTCCCTACAGAAAGACCAGTAAGGGAGCGGCAGCCACAACAGGAAAGGCCAATTGAAAGAAACAATTTTCCTATGGAAAGAAGAGTGCCTGTGGAGCGTGAAAATAACCACCAACCACAGCGACCAATCTATGAAAGACCGCGCCAGGAGAGTCCTTCTTTCGAACGTCCATCAAGACCTGCATTTGAAAGGCCAGCACCTGCAACAGGACCTTCTACTTTCGAAAGACCTTCAAGAGCTGAAGTTCCTGCAACTATGCCTGCAGCACAACCTTCGACCAATAGACCTATGAGGCAAAACAAAGAAGTGGAATAAACTTAATAATCAATCAAAAAAAAGGGCTGTCACCGATAAAGTGACAGCCCTTCTTTTTGATATGTTTATTTAGAAACTATACAGCAAAGCTAGATCCGCATCCGCAGGTCTTACTAGCATTAGGATTAGTGAAAGTAAATCCACGGCTATTCAAGCCATCCTGGAAATCTACTTCCATTCCCATTAAATAAATACCGTGTGACTTATTGATGATGCAAGGAATACCTTCTACTTCAAAAGTTTCATCAGAATCTTCCTTTTTATCAAAACCAAGAATATAACTCATACCACTACAACCGCCGCCTTTTACTCCCACACGCAAGTACTGTGTGTTATCAAATCCTGGTTCAGCCATCAGTCTTTTGATTTCTGCTATAGCACCGGCAGTTAGTGTAACCGGTACATTCATTACTTCTGCCATGTCTTTTTGTTTGATACAAAGTTACAGCTTCTACTTTTTGCTATCACTGCGTATAGTTGCGAATGAAGGAAAACGTTTTACATTTTCTGTTTCAGTTAACGAAAGCTATTCCTTTACATTTGTAAAAACTGATTGAATGGATAATACGAGCATCATTTTAAGTGGCGTAATTGCAATACTAGTAGCTACATTTCTTAGTTATCTTTTTTACCAACAAAGAAGAGGTGCTAAAGACGCAGAGGAAACTGCAAACATGAACGAAAGCAGCCGCGGATTGCGTTTGCAGGCATATGAAAGACTTACCTTATTGGTGGACCGAATAGCATTACCAAACCTGATAGCGCGTGTAAACCAACAAGGAGTTAGTGCCCGCGAGATGCAGATGCTGTTAACGCACCAGATAAAAGAAGAATTTGATTACAACATCACCCAGCAGATTTATGTAACTGCAGAAGCATGGAATGCGGTAAAAAACCTGAAAGAACAAAATATGCTGGTGGTGAATCAACTGGCGAGTGCACTACCACCACATGCTACCGGTTTAGATCTAAATAAATTGCTTCTTGAATATTTAATGAAAGACAGGAAAGGTCAATTGCACGAAGTAGTGAGCGAAGTGCTGAGCTACGAGGCTAAAAAAGTGATGTGATCTTTTTGAACTTACCTCTAACCATTTGCTATGAGCCATGATCAAAAGTTTACCGATAGCAATATTGGTATCAATACCGTATATACAGCCGAGGATGTAAAGGACCTGAGTCCTGAACTTCCCGGCTCATTTCCTTTTACCCGTGGTGTACAACCCGATATGTACCGCGGCCGCTTGTGGACCATGCGGCAATATGCTGGTTTTTCCACCGCTGAAGAAAGTAACAAGCGCTACCACTACCTCCTTTCGCAGGGCGTAAGTGGGTTAAGCGTTGCCTTCGATCTGCCTACACAAATTGGCTACGACAGCGACCACGCCCTCAGCGAAGGCGAAGTGGGTAAAGTAGGCGTTGCTATTGATAGCATAGAAGACATGCAGACGCTGTTTCAAGGTATACAACTACAGGATGTAAGCACGTCGATGACGATCAATGCTACAGGATACATCCTGCTGAGTTTTTATGTGGCACTGGCTAAACAGCAAGGTGCAGATCTAACCAAAGTCTCGGGTACTATACAAAATGATATTTTGAAAGAGTATGCGGCGCGTGGTACTTACATCTACCCTCCCAAGCCGAGCATGCGGATCATTACCGACATCTTTGAATGGTGCAGCCAGTCGCTACCAAAATGGAATACGATATCTATTTCCGGCTACCATATACGGGAAGCAGGCAGTACAGCGGTACAGGAAATAGCTTTTACATTAAGCAATGGAAAAGCATACGTACAGGCTGCTCTGGAAAAAGGCTTGGATATAAATGTTTTTGGTAAACGCCTCTCCTTCTTCTTCAATGCGCACAACAACCTGTTTGAAGAAGTAGCAAAATTCAGGGCTGCCCGGAGAATGTGGGCAACCATCATGAAAGAACTGGGTGCAACAGATCCTAAGGCAATGATGCTGCGCTTTCACACCCAAACCGGCGGCAGCACGCTTACAGCACAGCAGCCCATGAATAACATCAGCAGGGTGACTATACAAACACTTGCAGCTGTTTTAGGTGGTACGCAAAGCTTGCATACCAATGGCTACGACGAAGCGCTTAGCCTGCCTACAGAGGAGGCTGCGCGTATTGCATTGCGCACGCAGCAAATTGTTGGATTTGAAAGTGGCGTAGCAGATACTGCTGATCCTTTAGCGGGAAGTTATTTTGTAGAAACATTGACCAATGAAGTAGAAGCGAAAGCATGGGAACTGATAGCAACCATTGATGCTATGGGTGGCAGTGTAAGCGCCATAGAACAAGGATTTATACAGGATGAAATAGCACGCAGTGCATATACTTACCAAAAGCAAATTGAAGCCGGAGAAAAGATCATAGTAGGTGTAAACAAGTTCCAGGTAAAAGAAGAGAATAAAGTTGCTGGCTTTAAAATTGATGATAGCATAAGACAGGTTCAGGCGGCAAAACTGCAGGAGCTACGAGCCAGGCGTGATGCTACAAAGGCTAGCAATTGTTTGCACCAGCTTCGTGATGCAGCAGTACAAGGAAATAACATAATGCCAGTGGTGATAGATGCAGTAGAAAATTTTTGTACACTTGGTGAGATAGCAGATACTTTACGCGATGTTTTTGGAGAGTATAAATAGTTTCTATGAGGGTTGATAAGAATAAAGATTACAAGTTTGAAGAAGATCAATATCTATATAAATACATGGACCTGCACAGGCTCATGTATTTTCTTTTAACGGGTAAACTTTTCTTTTCTCCCCTTAGTTATTTTGATGATCCGCTGGAAGGCATTTCAGAAAATCTACTTTACCAAAAAAGACGATCAGCAGAAACCGGTGGAGGTGCGAATGACGAAAAGGATCAACTTGATACAAAGAACCTATACAATAATTACCTGCAGGAAGTGCAACAAACGCTTTTTGCCAGTTGCTGGTTTTTAGGTGTAAGAGAGTCGCAGGCTATGTGGGAAACCTATAGTAACAGCGATAGTGTTGCATTGCGATTCAAACCACATCACTTGTGCGATGTGATGATCAACAACTTCAGGAATATTGAAGACAGTGAATTTGAAGCTATGGTACATGGGCCTGTAGAATATTACAAAATCTCACCTTTCGATCCTGCAGATGAAGGATTGAAAAATTGTGGTCATAAGTATACCGGCTTCTTAAAAGATATCAGCTACAAGCATGAAGAAGAATTTCGTTTCCTGCTGATGCGCACAGAGGATACGCGCCACTGCGAGTTCTTCGAATTTTGTCCCGGTGCCTTGAAAGACCTGGAATTTGATGTTATCAGCCATCCCAACATGCAAGGCTGGAAGTACAACAATATCTACAATATACTGGAGACAAAAGGACTGGAAGATCGCCTGCTTAAAAGCCAGGTACCTACTCGGAGACAGATGCGGTAACTAAACCAGAATTTTGGGAGCACAAAAACGAAGAGATAATAAGAAAGGATAGCATCAAACGGCTATCCTTCCTAATATACAGTCACATCAATTTAATCATGCTCACTTGTTACTGTCTCATTAGACAGTTTGTATTTACTCCTCCAAAACCATTTGAACAATTCCATAACCACTAACAAGCTCATTGCTGTTGGTAGTAGCAGCAACCACTCATTAAGCGCAATAGGATCCAGTTGAAGTGCTGTATTCAAACCTGGAATGTACGATGCACAGATATGAACGATCTGCGCCAATATAATTCCGATTACCAGGATGTAGTTGTTTTTCACCGGCACTTTAAATGCTGACTTGATCTCAGACCTACAGTTCAAGGTCTGGAAGTTTTGCATCAATACCATCAACATTACTGTTAGTGTCCGTGCATGCACCTCTTCCATCTCTAAAGTATACAGCAGGTAATACCACACGCTAAAAGTAACAGCAGCCATCCACAGAGAAGAAACCACTACCTGGCTTATCATCAGTTTGTCAAAGATAGTCTCCTCAGGTTTACGCGGAGGACGTTGCATAACTGTGATATCACCTTTTTCGAATGCCAGACCTATGTCCTGTATACCATTGGTGACAAGGTTTAACCACAACAGTTGCACGGCTATAAAAGGCAGTGGTATGTTGAGGAAAATAGCAAGTGCAACAGTGATAAATGACGCAGCACCAGTAGATATTAATAAATAAATAATCTTACGAAGATTATCAAAAGTGAACCTACCCTCCTCTACACCAGCGGCTATGGAAGCAAAATTATCATCAGTAACAATGATGGAAGCGGCTTCTTTGGCAAGGTCGGTACCTGCACCCATGGCTACACCTATATGTGCGGATTTAAGCGCCGGGGCATCATTGGCTCCATCTCCCGTAACTGCCACAAAATGCCCTAGCGATTTCATTGCTTCTACAATGCGTTGCTTCTGCAATGGTGTCACCCGCGCACAAACATTTATATTCTTTACCTTTTCTGCAAACTCCTGTATAGACAGGTTTTCATATTCTGAAAGTTCGGCGCCTGTGGCTACCTGCTCTTTGGATTCTGCAATACCCATTTCCTGTGCTATAGCAAGTGCAGTAGACGGATGATCTCCTGTGATCATCATTACCTTGATACCTGCGTTTTTACATTCTTCTACCGCTTCCTTAGCCTCAGGCCTTAAGGGGTCCATCATCCCAATCAGTCCCAGCAAGTTTAGCTCCCCTACTTTCTCCAGCTCAGTATCCTGTACTTTACCACCAGCCATTGCCAATACCCTAAATCCTTCTTCAGCCAGTCGTTCGGAATGTTCTGAAATTTCATTAATGGCATCTGCTTTTATTTTCTTTTCTACAACTTCCATGGCTCCTTTCATGGCGAAGAAAAGCTCGTTGTTGTATTTATAAAATACAGCACTATACTTAATCTCCGATTCATAAGGTACCATCTTTACCACCTCTACCCCTTCCATGAAGTATTCCGGATCTTTTCCTGCTTTGAAAGCAATGGCACGCAATGCTACATCCACCGCATCACCTGAATGCTCCCATTCACCATCTCCTTTTTTACGCAGTACACCTTCATTAGAAAGTATGTTGGCTTGTATAAAACGATGTAGCTCTTCATTTATCTCTTGAATAGGAGCATCACCATCCAGTATCTCACCTTCACCATTATAACCCTGGCCGCTAACGGTGTACGATTTTCCTGAAGGCAGGTAGATCTTTTTGACCGATTGCTGGTCCATAGTAAGTGTACCCGTTTTATCAGAGGCAATAAGGGTACAACTTCCCAATCCTTCAACAGCAGGTAATTTACGGACAATTACGTTTCGTTTAGCCATGCGGCGCGTACCGATTGATAAAGCAACGGTCATGGCAACAGGCAAACCTTCAGGAATGGCAGCAACACCCAAAGCCACCATCATGAAGAATATCTCTGTTACAGGGCGTCCTTCCATATATCCAACGGCACCCAGTATTACACATGCCCCCAGTATTATAAAGCTGATCTTTTTAGAAAAGGAATCCATTCGATTAACCAGTGGCGGCTTCTCAGCTTCTGTTGTTTTAAGCGACTCAGCTATCTTTCCTATCTGCGTGTGTTCACCTGTTGATACTACTACGCCAGTGCCCCTACCTTTTTGAACTGCGGTAGCAGCAAATAGCATGTTGGTTCGATCACCAAGGGATATCTCATTACCGCCTTCTACTACATCTTTATGTTTTACAACTGCAATAGATTCTCCTGTAAGTAATGCTTCCTCTACACTCAGGTCTTGGGCTTCTAACACCCGCAGATCTGCTGGAATTTTATGACCAGATTCAAGGAGCACTATATCACCCGGAACCAACTCGTCCGCAACCACATTATGCACATCACCGTTTCTCTTTACCCGCGACTGTACCTTTACCATGTTGCGCAAGGCAGCTGCACTATTCTCAGCACGCCACTCCTGGTATGCCCCTAGCACCGCATTCAAACCAATAATACAAGCAATAAATATTGCATCTACATAATCACCAATTACAATAGAAATGATAGCTGCAATAATGAGAATGTAGATAAGCGGGTTTAAAAACTGGCTGATGAATATGAAGAACAACGATTTCCCTTTAGGCTCGGGAATTTTATTCAGTCCATATTTCTGCTGCCTTTGTTTTACTTCTTCATCAGTTAAACCCTTATCGGATACTTCCAGTTTTTTTAAAATCTCCTCTACAGAAAGTTGATGATATATATCCATATGCAGGTTTTAATTATCAGGTGAGAAGTGTTACAACAAAACTATTCCATCAACTTCCTCATTATCATGAGCATGATCAGCATCATGAGCAGCTAGATAAAGCTGCTTACCCATTGCCGAACTTTATAGATCACTCAATTCTTTAATGAATAGATGAAACTTTGGTAATAGATAATCAGTATTTTTATTTCCTCTCAACCTCTCCTTTAAAAAACTTGTTATTGGGAAGTGGCACTGGCTTTGTGCTAGTTACACCCACACATCTTGAATTAATAAACACGTTTAAAAGATGATACAAGAAGAAAATCAAAACCAGCCTGGCAATGGCCAAACTTCCAGTAATGGAAAAGAACAGGACACCACACTTACCACCCGCCAGGGACATCCTGTTACCGACAACCAGAACATCAGAACAGTGGGCAACCGCGGTCCTGCAACCATGGAGAACTACCACTTCCTGGAGAAAATGAGTCATTTTGATAGAGAGCGAATTCCAGAGAGAGTGGTGCATGCACGCGGTGCCGGCGCACATGGCGTGTTCGAAGCTTACGGTACCGTAGGTGGCGAACCTGCATCAAAATATACACGTGCTAAACTGTTCCAGGAGAAAGGCAAGCAGACACCTGTTTTCGTACGTTTCTCATCTGTAATTCATGGTGGACATTCACCTGAAACGCTACGCGATCCACGTGGTTTTGCAACTAAGTTTTATACAGAAGATGGCAACTGGGATCTTGTTGGTAACAACCTAAAGGTTTTCTTTATACGTGATGCAATGAAGTTTCCTGACCTGGTGCATGCATTTAAGCCAGACCCTGTTACTAATATACAAGATGGTGAAAGGATCTTCGACTTTATCAGCAATACACCTGAGGCTATGCACATGATCACTTTCTTATTTTCACCTTATGGCATTCCTGCTAACTACAGGCAAATGCAAGGTTCGGGTGTAAATACATACAAATGGGTAAATGCAGAAGGTGAAGCTGTTTTAGTGAAATACCATTGGGAGCCCGTGCAAGGAATAAAAAACCTGACACAGGAACAGGCGCAGGAGATACAGGGAAAAAATTTCAACCACGCTACACAAGATCTGTATGAAGCGATAGAACGTGGCGATCATCCGAAATGGGAGCTGCTGGTGCAGATCATGAGCGATGATGAACATCCTGAACTGGATTTTGATCCTTTGGATGACACTAAGCTTTGGCCTGAGGACCAGTTTCCATGGCTGCCGGTAGGTATGATGACGTTGAACCGAAATCCTGTAAATTATTTTGCCGAAGTAGAACAATCTGCTTTTGGTACAGGTGTATTGGTTGATGGACTTGATTTTTCGGATGATAAGATGTTGCAGGGACGCACATTCTCGTACAGCGATACACAGCGTTATCGTGTAGGTCCAAATTATTTACAACTACCTATCAATTCGCCACGTAGGCCTGTAGCTACCAACCAGCGTGATGGCCAGATGGCTTACCACCAGGACATTGCACCGGGGACCAATCCACATGTGAATTATGAACCTTCCACACTTGGTGGTTTAAAAGAAGCACCTAAACCAGGTAAGGATTATACGCCGCAGTACAATGCCAAACTGGTAAGGCAAAAGATAGATCGCCAGAACAACTTTAAGCAGGCAGGCGAACGTTACCGCATGTTTGAAGATTGGGAAAGAGATGACCTGATCAACAACCTGGTGAATACACTGGCGCCAGCTGCTAAACATATACAAGATAAAATGGTGGAGCTGTTTACGCAGTGCGATGAGGATTACGGTCGCCGTGTAAGAGAAGGATTGGCTAAAGCTAGTTCTGAAATGAGTAAAGGTCCTATTGGCAGCACTCAATCAGCCGAAGCAGTGAAGCAGGCAGAAGAACAGTCAACAGAATCGAAGCCATATTAAGTTGAAGTATATCATTAGTATTAGAAAAGAGCAGTTTGAACTGCTCTTTTCTTTTATCTGTTCTGCCAGTTATTGAAGAATAAGTTTTATTGGCGATACCTATCAGTGCTGCGATAGCATAAATCTTTCAAGGCATGCTATAGCTTGTTTTACAACAGGATCAGGTGAGGTTTGAGGTACCCAGTCATTATGTTCGCGCCTAACATCAAATGAAGAAATGGAATCATCTGCATCTTGTGGTTCAAAAGTATAAAGCTCATCATGAAAATTTACCCGGAATAAAACATCCTTTCCATTTACGGGTACAGTGATATCTGTTACATGTTCCATTTGATAGATTTTCAAATAGTTGATGCAAATATTTTACCACCTGGAAAATTGTTTTTGCTAACTATGTCCGCCTCACCAGGTTAATATGATGTTACAGCTCAATCCAGCTTGTCTTTCACTTTTTCATTAACCAGCTTCATCATTACCTGGTCTATATCCAGCATCACTTTTCCTGCTTCTACTCCTACAGGAAAAGTAGTTATGCCTTCTTCAGATGGTCCTGCTGTAACTGCACCAGATTTCACACTGAACTGTGAGCCATGCCACGGACATTGAACGGTTCCGCACATCAAACTTCCACCGGCTAATGAACCTCCCTTGTGTGGGCAGCGATCATCAAAGGCGACATAACCTTCCTCCGTCCGTGCCAGCACCACCCGTTTACCATTTACATGAAGCAGTTTCATTTGGTTGGGCTTCAGTCCATCTTCATTTGCTACAGCTACTTTTCCTTTCTCATTTTCAATTTTCAGTTCCGTCCATTTACCTGCTCCGGCATACCGAACATCTACCCCAACCTGGTTCCTGTACACAAGTGTACCGCCCATCCAACCAGCAGCCGTAAGTAAAACAACGCCCACAAGATCAATTACCAGCAGCAGGTACTGTGACATGTCCGGCAACTGCCGGTATAGCAGTGCAATCCCAAACACAATCATCATGGTGATATTGGTAAGAGCATGTTTGGTAGCGCGGTCTTTAGCTGAACTATTAGGTGGAACAGTATGTAAATAATCGATCAATCCAGGAACTGCAGCAAGCAAACCGCCACCAAGTCCTGCAATATTTAAATAAAAAGCAGTCTGCAACATTGCCGTTTTGCCAAGCAAAATAGAAAGCAAGTCGAATAAGAAAGTGCCTGCAAAAAATGCAATAGGAAAAACAACCAGTATCGGATGAATAGGATGAGATTTGATGTTTGCCTTACTCCGCATATAATTTTGATGCAATAGCAGCAAAACTTACGCCTTCGCAAAGCACTGTAATACCTTATTAACTAAAGAGGTATGCAATATCTTCTTCCGACAATGCTTTAATGAAGCCATCATCCTCTCCTACCAGTTCTTCTGCCAGCTTCTTTTTTCGCTGCTGCAGCTGTACGATCTTCTCCTCAATCGTGTCTTTGCAAATGATCTTGTATGCAAATACATTCTTAGTTTGACCAATGCGATGGGTTCGGTCAATCGCCTGCTGTTCTACAGCTGTATTCCACCATGGATCGAAAAGAAAAACATAATCAGCAGCAGTAAGTGTAAGACCACTGTTACCTGCTTTTAAACTAATGAGGAAAAGATTGGTGCTGTTACCTTCCTCCTGGAAAGCCTTCACCATTTCAGCACGTTTGGCCGGTGGTGTTTGCCCATCAAAATGATAATAAGAAATACCTTCTTTATCGGCTTCTTTAGCCAATAAGTCGAGCATGGTGCTGAACTGCGAAAACACCAGCGCCTTGTGGCTGCCAATGATATTCTTCAGTTCCCGCATCAGCACTTCTGTTTTGATGGATTCCTTGCAATCCTGCTGTTCTTCCTGCGGTAATAGCAGCGGTGAATTGCATACCTGCCTTAGTTTCATCATTCCCTGCAAAACCGCAAGCTTGCTTTTGTTCAAGCCTTCGTTCTTAATGTTCAGGAAGATGTTGCTCTTTATCTGGTCTTTTATTTCGTTATAGACCTCCTGCTGGCGCTGGTGCATTTTGCACCAAAGGATCATCTCGCTTTTCTCTGGAAGGTCTTTAGCTACCTGCTCTTTTGTACGTCGTAAAATGAAAGGTGCAGTTAGTTTTTGCAACGCCTGAATCTTCTCTTCATCGTGATAGCGATCTATGGCATCAGCATATTCTCTTTTAAAGAATTCGCGGCTGCCAAACATTCCCGGCAAAGAGAAATTCAGTTGAGCATACAGATCAAACGTATTGTTCACAACTGGTGTACCACTGAGTGCAATGCGTGTCACTGCATCCAGCGCATTTACCATAGTAGTTATCTGTGCCGAAGGATTTTTGATGTTGTGGCTCTCGTCTATCACAGCTACACCATACACCTTCTTTAAGAATAGATCTGAGTCTGCCCGCAATGTGCCATAGCTGGTAATGATCACCTGGTGATTTTGCTCAAGCAAATCATTGCTTCTGCCAGCACCATGAAATACAACCGATGAAATACCAGGTGTGAATTTTTGTAGTTCCTGTTGCCAATTATAAATAAGCGAAGAAGGACAAACAATGATATTTTCTGAATTAGGGTGGTGGTGAATATGATGTGCAAGAAAACATATGGTTTGAAGCGTTTTACCCAGTCCCATATCATCAGCCAGACAACCTCCTGCACCTGCTTCGGCTAATAAGGTAAGCCACTCAAACCCCTTCTGCTGGTAAGGACGAAGGCTGGCTTTTACAGACGCCGGAACTTCGTACACCTTTTCATCAGTTCGCTGCCATTGCTGCCATTTTTGCCACCAACCTTGTTTTATCAGCGGCTGAAGTACCTGCTCCTCGCCTTCTTTTTGTTCGCTACTCAGTGCAAGGAATTTTGCAACTTCAACCTCGTTCTTTTGCACTTTACCATGCTTTATAATGGCAGCATATTGCTGTAGCCATTCATCGCCCAAGATGCCAAGTGTTCCATCTTTCAGCATCACTGCTTTCTGACCACTTAGCAGCATCTTCTGTAGTACGTTCAGCGGTATTTCTTCTTTTCCAAAAGCCACACTTACCTGCAGCGTTGCCATATTTCCTTCTTCCTTTTTAACCACCATTTTTGTTTCTGGTTTAAAAGAAGAATACCTGAAATGATGAAGCAGATCCATTCCTGCGAGCTCGATGTTCAGGTCCAGGAGCTTATGAAAAGTTTTTAGAAACCACTGCTTCTTTTGAGCATCGGCAAAAGAAAGATAATAGTAGCCATTCCGCTGCTTGCTGAAGTTAGGATGCAACGAGGCAAGCATCTGGTGAAATTCCTCTTCCAGTTGCTTGTCACGTTTTATCACGTACTCCTCTCCTTCTACTACCGTTTCATACATTTCTTTATAAGGTCCATCTACCACAAAACCATCGTACAAGTATTGTGGCGTAAGCATCAGGAATGAGTTATTCAGCTCACTTAGCAGCACCCGTTTTACAGGTACTGTTTCTAATGCTTTTTTTATGAAATGATCATTACGGTTGACACTATAATCCAACTCAAGTCGGCTGAGAATATTCTGTGAGAAAGCCGTTACATCAGAGGCAAATTGGTTCCATTGCACGCCATCCAGCCATTCCAATGTCTGGTAATCCTTATACGACAGAAGAAAGTATTCATTACTGCTTTCAAGCAAAAACTGGTAACGGTTGAAGGAAGAAAGTGGGTAAATACATGCATTTAACTCTACAAATGCACGAAGCTCCAGGACGCCGCTATCCTTTACTACATCAAATGACAGTACAGGTTTGTACTTATTGAAAACACAAGGTGAAGTTTTGTATTTCTGCCCATCTTCAGTAGTTCGATGATACCATTTACTCAATTCCGCAAAAGGCTTCAGCGCCTGGAAAAGCTGGAATAAATGCCGCGTCATGGCGCTGCGGATCACTTGGTCCTTATCTATGCCGGCTTTTTGATTGTTTACCTTTTGCTTTATATTCTGCTTCGCGTAATCCAGGCTCATTGGCGAAAACTGCAATAGGTTCTGGTTGCACTCTTTGCCAAGGTTACTAAAAAACTTCTTGAGTTCGCCACTATCCAACTCATCCATGGTATACTCCACGCCTTTCGCAGATTTGATGATATGCAAAGAATTTAGCACCCTATAATCCGTCATGATCCGCTGCGGCGACAACAATAACACTACCTTTTTCTCTTCTTTCAATACCGGCATCTTCATTCACTTTTTGGAAGTTTGCAAACATAGGATTTGAGGTATGAACAGCAGGAGGATTTTACGTGGGTATGGAAAATTGACTTGGTTATGTTGATAAGTTGATTGGTTGATTGGTAGAACAGTGATTTGTGATTTGTGATTATTATACGCAGATTATCCCGTTGATGGTATTATACATCATCGACTATTTAAATTGTTAAACCATACTTTTTGACTTTGGACTTTTGAATTTTGAATTTTGACTTTCCTAACAACTAACGCAGAGGACTAACTACCTCCACCTCCAGCATGCTATTTTACCTTTTGTAAAATTTTAATTTCTTCCATACGAACAGTATCGTATATTGCTTACGAAACAAATCGTATTATGAGCAATAAACAAGTAAAACCTACCGAAGGTGAGTTAGAAATTTTGCAGGTATTATGGGAAAAAGGCAAGGCAACTGTGAGAGAGGTGCATGAAACCATCATCCAAACAAAAGAGGCCGGTTATACCACCACGCTCAAGCTGATGCAGATCATGTTTGAAAAAGGATTGGTGAAACGCGATGATTCCAGCAAGACACATATTTACCAGCCTAATGTAAGCAAGGAAAAGACACAGAACCAGTTTGTAGGCAAAATGATCAATACGCTCTTTGGCGGATCATCTTCTCAATTAGTGATGCAGGCGCTGGGTAACCAAACACCCAGCAAAGAGGAACTTGATGAAATTCAACAATTACTCGACAATCTGAAAAATCAGTAACATGATACAGGTCACCCAGTCTCCGTTTTTGCAGGCTTTGGGACACGCCATTATTAACAGCTTATGGCAATTTGCCCTCCTCTGGCTTTTGTACATCATCATAACCGGCATTAGCCGAATGAAATCGCATGGCAGGTTTGTAACTGCCATGCTTTTCCAGTTTAGTGGGTTCGCCTGGTTCCTGTTTACATTCATATTTTATTACCAGCAGTGCCTGCAGTACCCTTCTATGGCCATTTTGCCCGGCCATTTGCATGATGCAGTTGCATCCACTACCAACCTACGGCAGCAGTTGTTCCTGTTCATGGTGAAGGCAGAGCTTGTTCTTCCTTACCTATCGATTGCCTACCTATCACTGCTTTTATTTTTGTCGGTAAAATGGGTGCAGGCGTACAGGTACACCAACAGGATAAAAACAACAGGCCTTCAAAAAATAGATGTAGACTGGAGGCTGTTTGTACAGAAAGTGGCTGAGCAGATGGGCATTAAGAAGACTGTGAAGGTTTATCTTTCTACTCTTGTTTCCTCGCCACTTACCATCGGGTTTCTAAAGCCGGTGATCTTAATTCCTCTTGCCAGCATTAATCATCTTTCGCCTCAGCAAATGGAGGCTGTTCTGCTTCATGAGATTGCACACATAAAGCGGATGGATTACCTGCTGAACATACTGTTGTCAATTGTTGAAGCCATTCTTTTCTTTAACCCATTCATGCAGCTGATAAGCAAGCAGATAAAACGCGAAAGGGAAAATTGCTGCGACGACTGGGTACTGCAGTACGAGTACAATGCAGCCACATACGCCAAAGCGCTTCTGAAATTAGCAACCTGTCATACAAATACCCCTGCATTTGCCATGCACGCTATAGATGAAAAGCGAGTACTGCTGAACCGTGTAAAGCGTATGATAGAAAAGAACGAAAAAATTTTTAATTACCGCCACCAGTTGCTGGCGTTATTGCTCATGACAGGTATCCTCAGTTCCATAGCATGGCTTTCGCCTGACAAAGGAACAGGAGGCTCAATTGCCAGTTCATCCACTCCAACTACAGCTGAAATAGCTAAACCATTTGTAGCGAAAGTCTCCAATCCTTTGTTCAATCCTATGTTTTTCCTGGCTTCCACTTACGAACAACCGTTACAGTTAGCAGTTGCACCGCAACCTCAAGAGAAGAAAAAACAAAAAGCACTTAAAGTGATGCCTGAGCTGATTGCTCGTAATAAAGTTGAAAAAGACCAGGATATAGAACCACCGTTAGTAATAAATGCAGGTTTAACTGCAAAAAGGATCATCAATACTCCCAGCCGAGTTTATGTAGATACTACTTTTCGTAGCGAAATGAGACGCTTTTTGGCCGCTGCCTTTTGGAAAGAGCTGGAGAAAACAGAAAGGGAAATGAAGCAGGCTCAACTGATCATGGCAAAGCTGCAACAGGATAAAGTAGAGCAACTGCAACTTGCTGTACTAAATGATGTAGAAGAAGGATTGGAAGTAGTAAAACGAACCAAAGCAGAGTTACTTGAACTGTCGACAAAACTGAAACCCGGAAAGGAACAGGAAGAGATAAAACAACAGCTACGATCATTTGCAGTTCATTCTATAAACATGAAGAAGATAGCAGATGAATGGAATAAGGAACTTCGGCAGGTAAATAAGGACCTGCTGCTTGCCAAGACTGAATTTGAGAAACAGGTTCTGCTAAATAATAATTATGTAGTGCTTACTTCAGCTGATGCTTCAGAGGTCAGAGGTATGAGCAAAATGAACGTACGACCTGCCGTTGCTGCCGAAGGTTGTAGTGCACGTAGCGCTCATGTTTACCAGAAAGCAAAGTTGGAAAAAGAGCAGGAAGTGAAGGATGAAACTCCTACTCCACCTCAATCTACAGGTCCTGAAAGAATCATCATTAACCGCAAAGGCAAAGTGATAAAGATCATCAATATATAATTTTCATTGTGCGCTGTATATAAAGCCGTACTGGAGGGTACGGTTTTTTTTTGTGCAGTAGTGCTAGTGAGTTTATTCTTTCAGATATTCAACAAAGTTATTTATAGCGGGTATCTATTATTCATCTAAAGGATGAGATGAAGCTGCCGGTCAATCTTCAAGAACATAATCTGCAATGATGATAAGCCTGGTTATTCGTTTTACTACTTTTGGAATTTGATGATTTCATTGGCTGTACTGCATAAAAAAACACAGCTCATAAAGCTGTGTTCCCTTTTTAAATCTATAGAAGAAATTCTACCAAAGATTACGCGGACACCAGTCGCCATACCTGTTACCAAGTAAGAAGCCGACTACTATTTCATGCGTACCGCGGCTTACAGTATTCAATCTTGATGTTGTAAAATCATGTGCATAGCCTATGTTGAAGGTACTGTTCACATTCAATCCCACCATAGCCGCATACCCATCCTGGTGCCTGTAGCTCATTCCAGCCCACAGCAATTCACGAAACTGCAGCTTTGCATTTACATCTATACCAATTGGCGCCGGGTTAGCATAGCGAACCGTAACAGATGGAAGTAAAGAGAAATCATCATTCAGGAACATCCTGTAACCAGCCTGTAAAAACATGTGTGGGATGATCCTTCCATCAGACAAGCGAACGGTATCTTCTGCAAAACGTAGTTTGGAAGGAATGATGTTTTGAGCTGCAAGTCCAACAAAATAATCCGCTGAATACAGCCATACACCCGCATTCACATCAGGACGTAGTCTGTTCAAATAACCGCTTCCAGCTACTGCAGGATCTACAGGGCTAGCTGCGCCAAAGTCTAGTTTGCTTGCATTCAATGTCCAGTTTTGGACACCTGCAGAAACACCTAATGAGATACTGGTTCTTTCTGCAATACCTAAGTGATATGCATAAGTACCATAAGCAGCAAAACGGTTCAACGGGCCGGTGCGGTCATTGATCATTGTGAAACCTACACCATGATGTGGTTCAGCTTTGGTATAATCAGCCCAATAAGCACGACCTCTTGGATTTTCATTTGAAGGGCCTACAGTTGTAGCAGTTGTTCTGTCAACATCACTCTTACTCAGCGGTCCATGTATAGTAAGATAAGTGGTAACTGGTGCATCCTGCAGCCCCACCCACTGGTGACGGTGGCTGATCTTAATGTCAGTATAATTTTCAATACCAGCAACAGCAGGATTGATGATGTAGTTGTTGAGAATGTACTGGGTGTAATGCGGACGTTGTTGAGCAGTAGCAGCTCCTCCTACACATAAACAAACCAAGGCTAAGAGTAAACTTCTTTTCATTAGAACTAATAATTAGGGGGAAGAGTATAAATGTAAAGGTTTTCCTAATGCCACAGCTGCAACTGTTGAAAAAATCCTTCTTGTAAACAATTTAAATACTGCATTATACGTTGCAATTGGTTCACATTCACCTATTTTAAAAGTGTCACGGAACCTGTGTACCGCTGCCTGCCGTTCTTTGGATCTATTATATAATAGTAGGTACCTACCGGTAAAGCATTATTGTTGAAACTTCCATCCCATGGTTTTTTATAGCCATAGCTCATGAACACCTGGCGGCCGTAACGATCAAAAACCTCTACCGTAGCACCAGGATATGTTTCAAGATGCTCAATGATCCAGGTATCATTTATGCCATCGGCATTAGGAGAAAAAGCAGAAGGAATGCGAAGGGCTTTCAGCAGCTTCACAAATACTTCATCATCGGCTTTACAACCACCCGCACCTGTTACAGTTAGTTTATAAGCAATATCACGCAATGGACGTGTTACAGCATTTTTCACTGTGTCATTAATTAAATAAGTGGATGGTGTCCACAGATAACTTAGAATGTTTCCTGTCACCTGCGGTTGTATTACCAGGTCATCTCCTTCCAATACAAATAGATCCGGCCCGGCATTTACAACAGGGAAAGGATGAACTGTAACAGAACGAACAGCTGTATCGCTTACGCATCCTTGCTGGTTGGTGATGAACAACGAAACATTAAATCTTCCTGCACCTGCATAACGATGAGATGGATCAGGAACGGAGGCTGTGCTGCCATTGCCAAACTTCCAGTTCCAGGTGCTGATGGCAGAGGTGCGACCATCACTGTTGTCGATAAACCAAAATGTACCACCTACGCATGTATCAATTGGTGTAAACGTAAAATCTGCCTTTGGCTGTGGGTAAACGGAATTCAGTTGTTGTGAAAGCGAATCCGTACAACCATGTACAGAAGTAGCTTTCAATTTTACAGTGAAAGGACCCGTAGATGAATAATAATGTATAGGATCTTTCAAAGTAGACGGAGTGGCATTAAGCGGATTTCCGAACTGCCAGTGGTAGGTGAATACGCTTGGTGCACCACCTGCAATAGTAGTTTGATCGAAAAATTGCGCTTTACCTGCAGGTAAACAAACAACAGGCAGAGAAAATCCAACTTGTGGTTTTGGATGAACAGTTACTTGCTGTACGTATTCCGCACGGCATCCACTGTCAGTTATTACCTGCAATTGTACAGGATAGGTGCCGGTGCTATTGAAGGTAAATCCAAATGGATCGGCTGAGGTTTTAGGAACTACTATACCATCAAAATTCCAATTCCATTGGGTGATATTGCCAAAGTTGGCTACTGAAGAGTCTGCAAATGTAATTGCGTCTGCCACACAGGTAGTAGTGCTGGTTTTCCAAAATGCTGTAGGCGATGGCCAAGCAGTAATAGTTGCAGTAGATGAATCCCGGCAACCTTTGTCAGACACATAGGTATACCTGATGGTACTATTTCCTGCACCGGTTATAGTAGGTGTAAAGATGCCAGCGGCAGTGATTCCGTTTCCGCTAAATGCACCAGTACCTACTACTCCACCGTTTGCTGGAATATCTAATTGTCTTGGATTCGCATCAAGGCAAATTCCCGGAATGGTGGCAAAAGAAACTTTAGGACTAGCATTAACTGTTATAGTTTTTATTTCTTCATCCACACAGGTGCCTCCAGAAAAAGCACGAAGCTTTACCTGGTATGTACGGGTAACCTGTAAAGAAGGATAATTGTGGCTGTAAACCTTGTTAAAAGAAGGCGCATCATCTACTTGCATAACAGTAGGCGTGTTGGCATTATCCCAAATGATCTCTACCCTGCTGATCGCACCAAAATCTACGACAGAAGTATTTCGTATCTGCACTTCCTTATTGCTGCAAAGGCTATTGCTATTCAGCACTTCAAAGCGCGCATCAGGCACAGCTCCATTAACAGTAAACTGTTTTGATAATGTTGCTGTACAACCTTTATTGGATGTTACCGTAAGGCTGACATTGTAAACCTGTGCAGCTGAATATTTATGCTGGGGGTTCTTTACATTAGAAGTGTTAGGATTAGCAGCTGAAGCATTAGGATCTCCAAAATTCCATGCGTAGGTAAATGCACCGGCACTTCCATCGCTTATTTGGCTGCTGTCGGTAAACTGAGCAAATGCATCGCTCAAGCAAACAATAGGTAGTCCAAAATTCACAACAGGCAATGCATTCACCTCAACCGTCTTTACCAGCGTATCGCTTTTACATCCTTTGCTGTTCACAAGACTAAGCTTTATACTATAGCTTCCCAATGCATAGGTGTGGGTGAATGAACTTGCCGAAGTAGTGGATGTAGTGCCATCACCCAAATTCCAATAATAAGAACTGATGGTACCTGAGTTAGCCTGGGATTGATTGAGTATGGTTACTTCCTTCGCTTCGCAGACTGGTGGAGAAACCACGAATGCAGGAGTAGGCAACGCATTGACAATAAGTAGTTTTTCGAAAACTGCAGACTCGCATCCGGCAGCAGATTTTATGTAAAGCTTCACCGGGTAGTTACCTGCCGTTACATATTTCTTTACCGGGTGCTGCAGGTTGCTGGAAGTGCCATCGCCAAAATCCCAAAACCATTCTGCCACACTACTATTGGCGGTTGTACTGGCATCGCTTAAACTGAAACTATCCTTGACACATATTTCAGCAGGCGTGGTTGTGAAGTTTGCTATGGGTTGAGCAAAAATATTAGTGAAGGTTTTGGTTGAATCCTTTTTACAGCCAAAAGCAGACGTAGCAGTAAGCTGAACACTATATGGACCAGGAGCTGTATAAGTATGAACAGGATTAATAGCCGTGCTGGTTCCCCCATCACCAAAATTCCAAACGTAAGAATTGGCTCCACCTCCTGGTGTAGTAGTCAAATTTTGAAACTGTGCGACGCCAGAAGGAAGGCAGACACCAGGCAGGTTGAAATCTACAACAGGTAATGAATGGATGGTTATAAGCTTTGTTGCGAGTACGCTTTTGCAACCTGTGTTACTTTTTACTTCCAGCGTTACTGTGTAAACACCTGGCGCAGGATAGGTTTGCACAGGAGGAGCAATATTAGTAGTCGAATTGAAAGTGTTGCCGTTTCCAAAGTTCCATGTCCATTCTACTATGGTTCCTGTTTCTATGCTCGAAGAGTCGGAGAAAGTAAAATTGCTGCCGGGGCAGAAGGTTCCGGTTGCACCAAATGCCGCCACAGGTTTGGAAGAAAGCGTTATAGCTTTTACAGTATCTGCCACACAGCCTATATCGCTGATGGAGCGTAAGCTGACGTTATAGGTGCCTGCAGCCTGGTATAATTTAGCAGGCGTACGTACGGTGTCAGTGGTATTGTCGCCAAAGTTCCAGAGCCACTTGTTCATTGGCCTGCCGTTGCTGGCTGTGCTCCCTGCAAAGCGGATACTATCTGTGAAACAACCGGAATGTGTGACAGTAAAATCGGAAACAGGAGGATCGTAAACTTCCACATCATAATTAATTTCCTGCACGCCGCTACATCCATCAGGAGAAGGATTATTCGCCAGCACCTTTACATTATAAGTTCCTGTTGCGGAAAAATGATAGGTGGTAGAAGGAAGTTTATAAACATACAATGTTCTGCCATCGCGTACGAAAGAGCTATCCGGTACCGGGGCATTATTAACCACATTGTTATTTGGCGCCAGGTTTGGGTTGTTGTTGAAATCCCAGGTGAGGCTGGTAGCTAGGTAAGGCAGCGTTATTGAGAAATTGAAAGGAGTATTTTTACACGTAGCCGGGAAATTTACAGTAGCGTATTGATTTTGGAGCGTCACATACTGGTACAGATCCCGCACATTTGTTCCTCCATTATAGCCATACGATTCTACGTTTCCATAACCATAAACTATAGCGGAGAAACTGGTATCAGCAGTTATCCGGTGCACAGGGTTGGTGGCAGACGACGCGGAAACATCATACTGCAGGTAAGCATATGGAGTATTAAGGATATCAATAAACTGAAAAGCTGGTACAGGAACATTATCAATTTTTACGGTTGATTTATATGCTTTGTTGATGATAACATTTACAAAGTGCTGCGTTACCTGTGTTTGATTCGGCGGCACATAAGACTGGTGCGCAGAGAAAAAAGTAATATCGCTGAGTGTCTGTTCAATCGGGTTCAGCATTACCATTTCCGGATCGGCCATACAACTGGATGTGGTACCACTACCTGTACTACAACCAGATTTACAAGTCTGCGAAACAATGTATTGAACCACCGAAATAGGCTTATCAGCTTCTATATATATAGGATAAGGCGTTTTTACCTGGTAATAACCACCACTTGCTACATAATTAGATGCATTCAGTGGAAACGGAACACCTTGAATGGTCGCACTTACTGCTGTAGTAGGATCGGAAACAAATATCCTGTAGATATCGTAAGGCCGGTTGATAAATGGTGCGGTAATGAACTTTTTGCCCCAAGTCCTAACCGGGAAAAGCTGCTGGTACAGGTTGTCGCCTCCAGCTGCATTGGTACAATCAAACGCTGACCATGTGGTTGCAGAAAAAACAGCTATAGGTTTACATCCCGCACTGCCAGTAGAAATAGATTTTACTCTTGTACCTGATATATCGGCATTATTGATACCCTGGAACTGGTACACATCACCCACTGAAGCCAGTGTAACCTGGAAAGGAACATTGGCTGCCCTACCACCTCTTCCGGTTACAGTTGGTGTAACCTCTATTACAGTACCTGGTTGAGTGGCTACAACTGCTATTTCGCCGTAGCCGGCAGATGAACCTAGATTCTGGTAACTGGGTGCAATGTATTCTGTACCTAAAACGGTAGTAGGAAGCGCAAGTGTAGCAGCCGACCGGGCAGAACGAATGATATGCGTATATGCTACCACTGGTTTATCTGCTGTGATGCGTATGGCCGCATTTCCCTTAATACCGTCAACCTGCGACAAGTAAACATAGCTGTTGCTTGCATCCACCACTCCACTTGAACCTAAAAATTTTCGTGTTACCTGGTTTGCTGTAACTGTAAATGGAATAGTAGCAGTTGGTCCAACCTGGATAGTACCGGAGGTATTTACATCAGAAGTAATGTAGATACCCATTACCGAACTGGTGCCGTCAATATGCGCGGGATAGGCAATGAAGAAGTCTTTTCCTTTGTTTGAAAAATCCTGTGCAATAACAGGCAGGAAAAAGAGCATACACAAGCAGGCGACCAAAAGTTTGGGCATAGTTTGGGTGGAGTTGTCACGTGCAAGTTATGTTAATTGCTACCGCTACTTTCCCGCTTATTGTGCAGGCAGATTAAAATAAGCTGAAAATTCCTTGTTGTTACTTAGGTGATTGAAGTAAACGAGTGGCAGCAGGCCCTTCATTGAACAGCAAATCAATAATGCTTAGGTTGGGTTGAAAGCCAAACCTGTCCTGGAAGACCTGGTAATATTCAAGACTTCGTTCTGAAGAAGCCAACCGGTTGCGGGGCAAAAACTTATTCCGCAGGTCTAAAACATCCGTTGGTTCATGTTCATAGGTGGTTGATAATTCTATTGTACAATTTAGCTTCAACACCTTCACCAGCCATTTTAGAACCTGCAGATTAAACTCAAATAATTTGGAAGTTGGGTTTCGAATGAGTCCTTCAATGGCATCAAAATAATATTCAAAAAATGGGGCTTTGGCGTAAGATGACTGGATGCTGCGTAAATGTCTTGTCCGCCAATCAGTCGAATTATCTATTTCCACCTGCGTTATCAGCTTCCGCTGCTCCCTTCCGCGAACCAGGGGAATGGAAAGATCTATAGGGCCGTTACTGCCAAAAATGGTACACCTGTTCCTGTAGCTCATTTTTTGGAAGCTTTCATATTGTTCTAAAATTATACATGTTGCTCCTGCAGAAGCTATAAAGTAGTCAACACGTGGAAAATATTGATTTTCAGATAGAACATGAGTTAAATCTTTTTGATCTTTCATTGACAGTATTTCTTTATTTCAAAGGTGTTTTTATTCTTAATTAGGTGCCACATAAGCTGATAATATTACTAAGCAAATTCTGTAAATTGTTAATTAATAACTTCTTATAAGCTTTAACTAGTATGAAACATCTTTAGCAAAAGCATCTTGATAAAATTTATTATTTATCTCAGGTAAAATACTAAAGGCTTTAGCATCCCTTTGAATTGTAAAAAGCAACTTCTGCTGCTGCAAGATGTGACTTTATGCTATATTGCCATAAAAGTTTTCCATGCGTTTGCTATTACCCCTACTCCTATTGACCTTCCTAAGTTTTACAGCTTGTAAAAAGCCACAAGGATTTGATTACCGTGACATCAAGAATTTCAGGGTCTCCAACTGGGGCTTTAATAAGTTAACTGTAGCTATGGACCTGTTGTATTTCAATCCAAACAACTTTGGCGTAACGCTTAAAAAGGTAGACTGCGATATTTACCTGGACAATACTTATGTTGGGAAGTTCCTGCTGGACACCACTATGGTTATTCCACGTAACGCAGAATTTACCTTACCTGCATCAATGGATGTAGATATGAAGAATATTTTCAAGAATTCGCTGAACGTGTTATTCAGCAACGAAGTGTTGGTAGCAGCAAAAGGAACCACGCGTGTAGGCAAAAGCGGGGTCTTTATCAACGTTCCCTTCAACTATGAGGGAAGACACAAGGTGGATCTTTTTAACCCATAAAAAAAAGCTGCCCGGTTGGGACAGCTTCTGAATATTTTTAAATTAACTATTGGTATTGTGGATCCATATGGCAAGGTTTACCTTTTTTAGGGCCACCGCCTTCTTCTACTCTTTTGCACTGCGGAGGAAGCATCTTGTAACTATCTTCTGTCGCTTTCATATCATCTGCATCAAATCCTGCGTTGTTGAAGGATGTCTTAATGTTGTCAGCATTAGTTCTGTCTGTCCTGTACAATACCCTGGTAGTACCACTGAGCATATTGATGGTCATTTTCAGAACGCCAGACTGGTTGTTTTGAATTTCACGCGCCATGTAATCTTCCAACCGTTTTTTACACTCCCAGCAGCGAACATTAGGTGTTTTAATAGTCAGCCATTCTTGCTTAGCAGGCTGTACCTGGCAGAAAGAACTTGCACCAATAGCAAAAGATGCAATGAGCAATAAGAGAAGCTTTTTCATAAAGATTATTAGTTTAAACGTTACCCATTCCAGTTGGCAGGATCCTGCCGCCACTGCAATAATAAGTTTTCTGTCTGTGTTTGAACAAGCCCTTTTTCCAAAGCCGTGTTAATAAGCGTTTGATAATTGGTGAGCGAATGAAGAGGAACCGCGGCAGCTTCCATGTTTTTCACTGCTGCATCAAAACCATAATTGAAAATGGAGACCATTCCAATAACATCTAGTCCCTGCTGTTTTAGCACATCCACTACCTGCAGACTACTTTTTCCTGTAGAAACTAGATCTTCTATCACCACCGTCTTCTGCCCGTTTTCGTAGAAGCCCTCGACCTGGTTGCCCAATCCATGCTCTTTGGGTTTTGGACGTACGTATATGTAAGGCAGCTTCAACTGGTCGGCAGCCATTGCGCCCCAGGCTATACCTGCTGTAGCAACACCAGCCAACAAGTCAGCTTCAGGAAATGCTTCAAATACAACATTGCACATCTCGCTCTTAATGAAGTCACGGATGAACGGAAAAGAAAGAATTCGACGATTGTCGCAATAGATAGGGCTCTTCCAGCCGCTGGCCCAGGTGTATGGTTGTTCAGGCCTAAGTTGCACTGCTCCTATCTGAAGCAGTTTTTCGGCTACAGCTTTTTGATTGGTCATGCCGCGAAGATAAGTGAAGCAAAAGAGCTTCAACATTTGTTGTTTCTTTGCCTGTAAAAAGAACAGTATGCCAGAACAGATAATAGCAGCAGGTGGAATAGTTTCTAATGAAAAAGGAGAAATACTATTCCAGTTCAGGCGGGGAAAGTGGGATCTCCCAAAAGGGAAACTAGATGAAGGTGAAAGTATTCCGGAATGTGCAGTTCGCGAAGTGGAAGAAGAAACTGGGTTGAAGAATATCCAGTTAGGAGAATTGATTGGAGTTACAACTCATTTTTACATAGAGCGAAATATAGAAATAGAAAAGGAAACACATTGGTATGCTATGAAGGTTACGGGTGAACAGCAACTGGTGCCGCAGGTAGAGGAAGACATTGAAAAACTGGAATGGGTGAGTGAACACAAACTACAACCTTACCTGGCTGATACTTACCCGAACATCATAGAAATAGTAGAGCGCTATTTTGATGACCACAACCAATTGAACTAGCAACTTATAATCCTGCTTCCAGTTTTACCTTCTTTGGTAGCTTGGCCACCACCAGTTGGTATGACTGTAAAATGTATTGCTTCCATTCCTCTTTGGTAAGCGCGGTTGACATTTCTACCATCACCCATTTATGCCTCGCCATATACGGAGCTGGAATGATGCCTTCCCGCTCCTGCAGCAATTCGAAATTTTCATCCGTGCATTTGAAGGAAGTACCGCCTTTTCCATCGGCGCCTGTTACACAATACATTTTGCTGCATATTGTAAAGCAGAGGTCGTGCCCCCATTTTATATCTTCCTGCGTGCCTTTTAGAGAAAGGCAGAAATCTCTTAGTTCTTCTATGTTCATTGCTTACTACAGGTTTTGTATATTCTCCCAAACTTCCTTGTCTACGGGTATACCTTTTTCTAAGTTCTCCTTTCTTGTTCTCACAACACCTTCACCCGGGTAGCGTAAAGCTCCATCACCCAGTGCTGAAGCTGTTTTATAATCTTCCACAATAGAATGTAAAGCCGCTGCTATGGACGAATAGTTGTGCAGCTTCGATAGATCAATAGCAATAAAAACCTGTGAAACATTTGTTTCAACAGCTGAGGCAGAAATAGCTTTTGTAGCCTGTCCTGCAGAAAGTATGGCTGCAAAAACATCAAGCAATAACGCCAGTGCGGCTCCTTTCCAATAACCAATAGGCATTGGCCGTTTGGATGCCAGGATGGCTGCCGCATCAGTAGTAACATTTCCCTGCGCATCAAAACCTCCTGGCACCTCCAGGCTTTCGCCACGCATTGCTTTCATTTCCATTTTACCATACGAAAATTGCGACATGGCCATATCGAGCACGATTGCCTCATCGTGGTAAGGTATAGCGAATACTAGTGGATTATTCCCCAATTTAGCTTCAGTAGCTCCCCATGAAGGCATCACCGATATGGTGTTGGTCCAGCTGATGAGTGCAAAGCCTTTCTTAGCTGCATGCCACCCGTAAGTGCCACCCCTCATCCAGTGGTTGGTGTTAGCCAGACCAACCATTCCAATGCCGTTACCTGTAGCTATTGCCATTGCCCGTTCAGTGCATTGCAAAGCATTTAATATACCCGGACCTCCGTTGCCATTCCATTGCTCTATGACGCCAAATGCATGTACCAAAGAAGGTTCATTATCTTTTTGTACATGCCCTTGTTGCACATATTGGATAAAGCGTGAAAAACGATTTACACCATGCGTATACACACCATCTAAACTGTTCTCAGCAAAAACCTGAGATAGTGTTTCAGCTTTAACTGCCGTAAAACCATACTTCAGCAGTACAGTGGAAAACTGCTGCTGCATATCGTGCATTCTAACCCGTATCAGTTGCTCTTGTTCCATAGTTAAAACAAAAAAAACAGTAGAAATGCTCTACTGTTTTTACAATATTCAATTAGAAAATTCAGAACTATGACCAATCACTGATCACTGGTCTTTTATTACTTTTCCTTATCTGTCTTTTTCTTCTGGCTCTTAGGTGCGAAGATGACCAACATTCTTTTTCCTTCCATCTTAGGCATGCTTTCAAGCGCACCTACTTCACCTAGTCTTTCAGCAAACTTCAGAAGCAATAGCTCACCACGATCTTTAAACATAATCGCACGGCCTTTAAACTGAACGTATGCTTTTACTTTATTTCCTTCCTTAAGAAACTTTTCTGCGTGTTTGGTCTTGAATTCAAAATCGTGATCATCGGTACTAGGCGTGAAGCGGATCTCTTTCACCTCGCTTTGCTTAGAATTCGCCTTCATCTCCTTTTCCTTACGCTTCTTCTCATACAAAAACTTTTTGTAATCGATGATGCGGCAAACAGGCGGCGCTGCATTGGGTGAAATTTCTACAAGATCAAGTGCCTGGGCTTCCGCCATGGCAAGTGCCTTTTCTATGGGATATACTCCGGGTTCTATTCCTTCTCCAACCAATCTTACTTCCGGAACCCGTATCATTCGGTTCGTTCTATGTTCTTGTTGTTGTTCTCTACGAAAATTGGGATTTCTTCCCCTGAAATTCTGGTTAACTGCCATTAAATGGTTTTTAGTGAACGTGTTTTTTTGTTTGAAAAAAATATGCTTTTGAAACTGGCGCTGGTTAATTACAACCATAACCAATATTGTAAATATAGAGAATTATTCAAATGCTCTTTTACTATCAATCTCTTCCTGTAACAATTCTAATGCCTCGTTTATAGATTTTACGCCAATGTCACCTTTTGATTGTTTTCTCATGGCAACTTGTCTTTCGTTCATCTCCTTTTCTCCTACCACAAACATGTAAGGCACTTTATTCATTTCTGCTTCGCGGATCTTCTTGCCGATCTTCTCGTTGCGATCATCAGTTACTATGCGAATGTCTTTTTGCCTTAGCTGTTGCTCCACTTCTTTAGCATAAGGTATGTATTTATCGCTGATAGGTAAAACCATAACCTGCGTAGGTGCCAGCCAAAGCGGGAATTTTCCGGCACAGTGTTCTATCAGTACCGCAATGAAACGTTCCATAGAACCAAATGGCGCACGATGGATCATTACAGGACGATGTTTCGCATTGTCTTCTCCTATATAAGTAAGATCAAAACGTTCAGGTAGATTGTAATCAACCTGGATAGTTCCCAGTTGCCACTTACGACCTATAGCATCTTTCACCATGAAATCAAGCTTAGGTCCATAGAATGCAGCTTCACCATATTCAATCACAGTTGGCAAACCTTTTTCTTCCGCTGATTCAATGATAGCTCTTTCACTTATCTCCCAGTTCTCATCGCTGCCTATATACTTGCTCCTATCTTCTCTGCTACGCAATGAAATCTGTGCAGTATAATCAGTAAAGCTCAGGCTATTGAATACATACAATACCAGGTCAATCACTTTTTTGAATTCATCCTTTACCTGTTCAGGCATGCAGAACAAGTGAGCATCGTCTTGGGTAAATCCACGCACACGTGTAAGCCCGTGAAGTTCGCCATGTTGCTCGTAACGATACACGGTGCCGAACTCAGCAAGACGAAGCGGAAGATCTTTATAACTACGTGGACTTGCTTTGTATATTTCGCAGTGGTGTGGGCAGTTCATTGGTTTCAGAAAGAACTCCTCACCTTCCTGCGGTGTAGCTATCGGTTGAAAGCTATCCTTGCCATATTTCTCGTAGTGACCACTTGTAATGTATAAATTCTTATGGCCAATATGTGGAGTGATAACAGGTAAATAACCCGTTTCTATTTGTGCTTTTTGTAGAAACTGTTGCAGCCTTTCGCGAAGCATTGCTCCTTTAGGCAACCACAGCGGAAGCCCAAGACCTACCTTTTCTGAAAAAGTAAATAGCTCCAGTTCTTTACCCAACTTGCGATGGTCACGCAGCTTAGCTTCTTCCAGCAGTTTCAGGTATTCATCCAGCTCTTTCTGGTTGGGAAATGTAACGCCATAGATACGTGTAAGCATCTTACGTTTTTCATCACCACGCCAATAAGCACCCGCTATGTTTGTAAGCTTAATAGCTTTTATAAAACCAGTGTGCGGAATATGTGGTCCGCGGCACAGGTCTGTAAAATTTCCTTGCGTATAAAAAGTGATTTGGCCATCTTCAAGACCATCTATAAGTTCCAGTTTGTACTCATCACCTTTTTCGGTGAAATAAGAAACAGCATCATTCTTACTGATTTCTTTCCTTGTGTACTGGCTGTTTTGCTTAGCAAGTTCAACCATTTTCACTTCAAGTTTGCGCAGGTCTTCTTCTGTAATCTGCCTGTCGCCAAGGTCTACATCATAGTAAAAACCTTTTTCAATAGCAGGTCCAATACCCAGTTTCACACCAGGAAAAACAGCTTCCAGAGCTTCAGCCATCAGGTGGGCAGATGAATGCCAAAAAGTGGTTTTTCCATCTAAATCATCCCACGTTAGTAGTTTCAGCGAAACATCATTATTGATAGGCCTGGTCATATCCCAAACTTCATCATTCACTTTTGCTGCTAATACTTTGCGCGCCAGTCCTTCGCTTATAGATTTTGCAATATCCATTGCAGAAACCCCTTGCTCATACTGCCTTACCGCACCATCCGGAAAAGAAACATTGATCATATAAATAGTAAACCTTTATTAAGGATTGCAAATGTAAACAAACTAAGTACAGTCCGCTAAACTTAGTTATAATGAACAAGTTGGCCTTATTTTTTAAGAAACAGGGTGTGCAATTTTGCACTTTAAAAAATACGGAGGCAAAGCTTAAATCTTTACATTTGCGCTTAATTCAGAAGTTATTGATGGTATGAAGAAAATAGAACTGGAAATAGTTGCGTTGTCGCATAGCATTACTCAAACTCATTCCTATGCTGTGGTATTAGGAGAAGTAAATGGTCTTCGCCGTTTACCTATTGTGATCGGAGGTTTTGAAGCACAGGCAATAGCTGTAGCGCTCGAAAGAATGCAACCCAGCCGCCCTCTCACCCACGACCTTCTGAAGAACTTCATGAATGCCTTCAATGTTGACCTGCAAGAGATCATCATCAACGACCTGCAAGAAGGTATTTTCTATTCAAAATTGGTTTGCATCAGTGAACATGATACAGTAGAAATTGATAGCCGTACCAGCGATGCATTGGCGTTGGCTGTACGCTTTGGTTGCCCGGTATATACATATGATCATATACTTGAAAGTGCTGGTATATTAATGGACGACACCACCGGTGGAACCAAGAAAAAAGCAACCACTACTACCACTACCGAACAAGGCAGCCGCGACGATCTAAGTGGACTATCTTTAGATGAACTGGAAAACCTGCTGAACGAAGTACTGGAGCAAGAAGATTATATCAGGGCTATCTCCATCAGGGACGAGATCAATAAGCGCAAGTAGTTGTAAGACTATACCAGCATTTCGTTTTCATAGCATCATCGTTGCGTCGCAATCACTTCATCTTCAGTTATTCTATTGAGCCACTGGCAACAGGTTCCTATTAGGCAACTAGTTCCATTCAACATCTTTTACACTAATTTGTCGGCATGTTACTTTTTCCTAACTGCAAGATCAACCTGGGGCTGAATATTGTTGCCAAACGCCCGGATGGCTATCATGACCTCGAGACTGTCTTCTTCCCCATCCCGCTCACTGATGTATTAGAAGCAGTTCATGGTACCGGTCAATTTACATCTTCAGGTCTTGCCATCAATGGCGATCCATCTGATAATTTATGTATCAGGGCTTACAACCTTTTGAAGCAGGATTTCCCGCAACTACCACCATTAGATATTCATTTGCATAAGAACATTCCTATGGGTGCAGGACTAGGTGGAGGAAGTAGCGATGGCGCATTCATGTTGCAGCTGTTGAACAAGAAATTCAACCTGCAGATCCCGAACGAAAAGCTGATCGATTACGCTCTACAGTTAGGAAGCGACTGCCCATTTTTCATAATCAATAAACCATGTTTTGCTACAGGTCGTGGTGAAGTGATGACACCTATAGCTTTAGATTTACCCAACTTTCAACTTGTGGTTGTCAATCCTGGTATTCATGTTTCTACACGCGAAGCATTTGCAGGTCTTACACCAAAGCAACCAGTCAAATCAATTAATAAAATTATCCATCAACCAATCGAAACCTGGAAAGATGAATTGATGAATGATTTTGAAGAAACTATTTTTCGGATACACCCACACATACAAGCCATAAAAGAAGAACTCTATAATAAAGGTGCTGTATACGCATCTATGACAGGCACCGGAAGTACAGTTTATGGTATCTTTCCAAAAGGTGTTGCACCTGCCTTTTCTTTCAATAATCATTTTATACAATGGATACAATTGTAAATACCAACCTCGACAGTATCTATTGGGATAACAGGTATCTTGAACAACAAACAGGATGGGATATCGGCTATCCTTCTACTCCACTGAAAGAATATTTTGACCAATTAAAGGATAAAAGCAATTCTATTTTGATACCTGGCTGTGGCAATGCATACGAAGCAGCTTACCTACTTGAACAAGGTTTCACCAATGTAACTTTAGTTGATATCTCACCGGTAGTTACAGCTAAAGTGGCTGAGCAACTGCACCAGTATTTACACCAGCAATTGACAATTATCACTGGAGACTTTTTCCAACTAAAAGGCAATTATGACCTGGTGGTAGAGCAGACTTTTTTCTGTGCAATTGATCCTGCAATTCGTCCGCTTTATGTAAAGAAAGTGAAAGAACTTCTTGCACCAAAAGGTAAAATGGTTGGTGTTTTGTTCAATCGTGATTTTCCTGGAGGGCCACCTTTCGGTGGAAGTAAAGAAGAATACGAACTTCTTTTCAAGGCAGAATTCAGCAATGTGAAGATTGAGCCATGTTACAACTCAATCAAACCCCGACAAGGCTCAGAATTGTTCATTTCTATACAATAAAAAACATGTGACCTTGTGAGCCACATGTTTCAAATCTGATTGGGAATTTTAACCAGCTTACGCTGCTCTTCCTACATGCTTCAGGTACGATACGTGCGACTTGATAGCTGTAGTCATCCTTGGATATTCAACATACTGTATACCGAACTCCTGGCAAGCCTGCTTTATAATCTTGCTGATTTGTGGATAGTGAATATGCGAGATCTTAGGAAACAAGTGGTGCTCTATCTGGAAGTTCAATCCTCCGCAAAACCAGCTGATCACTTTATTTCGGGTAGCAAAATTTGCTGTTGTCTTGATCTGGTGGATAGCCCACTCATCTTCCATTTTACCAGTAGCCTCTGCAGGCATAGGAAAATGCGTATGCTCTACTGTATGTGCCAACTGGAATACAATGCTCAATACAAAACCTGTAACCAATCCCATAGTAAGAAAACCAACCAACCATGGCATGAAACCTACAAAATAAATAGGAATAGCAACAAACAGAACAGCATGAGCCAACTTGTACATCCAGAAAGAAACGTGCTCTGATGTGGTCATTTTACGCAGTGGAATGTTTCCGATCTTTCCAGAGAAGTACTTCTTATAGTCAGTTACGAAAACCCACCATAGGTAAAGTAGAGAATATGCAAATGGGAAATAATAATGCTGGTATTTGTGGATCTTATAATGCTCCTGCTCATCGCAAAGACGCAACAACGGACGCGCTTCAATATCATCATCCACACCAGCAATGTTGGTATAGGTATGGTGAATGATGTTGTGCTTGGTCTTCCACATGTGCTGGCTTGCACCAAGGAAGTTGGCAAAATTAGAAGCCATATCGTTTACCCACTTATAGCGGCTAAAGCTACCATGTGCTCCATCGTGCATAATATTGAACCCAATAGCGGAAATAACAAAACCAAAAAGAGCACTTTCAACTAATGCCAACCAAAGGACAGGCGTGAAAAATACAAGGTGTACATAAAAGCCAACGAACAATAAGAACAAAATGACAGCCTTCGTGTACAACTTAATATTACCTGTTGGCGCTTTGCCTTTTTGATCAAAATAATCTGCAATCCTTTTTTTTAACTCACCGTGAAATGAAACCGGTGTTTTAGGAAATTTTGGAGTAGCCATAGAACTAAGAAACTTGATTTTTTAAAAAACTGGTGATTAGCATGTGTCGTTAGGTTGTATGTTGAATAATTGCATCAAAACTGTTGATCCCAATCATTTTTGAACTGATGTAGCCCTCTGCAAATTTTACGCCTATGCGCTTACCCAGCATCATTGCCCGTGCCTTTACAGCATCCAGGAATTCAGGACTGGATATATAAGTCTGGGGTTCGTTTAAATCAGGATTATGGAACTGTGTTTTGTAACACAATACAGATTCAATCTTTTGGTCGTGGTATTCAGAAATATCGAAAACAAAATCGGGTTGCAGAAAACGATCTTGCAGGTAATGAAATACGTATTTGGGTCGCCAAGCTTCCTGCGGTTTTCCGTCTACAAAAGTTTCTATCTTCCGCAGTCCACTAAGGAATGCAGCGTCTGAAACTAATTGTGAACTTCGGCCATGATCCGGATGGCGATCCTCAGGAGCGTTGCATAATATGATCTCGGGTTGGTACTTGCGAATGATGGTAATTACCCTGCGTTGGTGAGCCTCGTCGTTTTGAAAAAAACCATCTGCCATTTGCAGATTCTCACGAACACTAACGCCTAAAACTTTAGCAGCATTATCAGCTTCTTCTTTCCTTGTATGGATTGTACCCCTGGTACCTAATTCACCTTGTGTAAGGTCTACTATGCCTGCTTTTTTTCCTTGAGCAATTGAAGAAAGTATTGTTCCAGCACAACCTAATTCTACATCATCGGGATGAACACCAAAAGCCAGGAGATCCAATTTTAAATCCATACTGCGAGCCGCTTATAAGAGAGTGCAATGTAATGGAATTAAGCGGTAGGATTTGTTAACTGAGATAAATAGGGGAAAACTTAATCACTTTTAACTTCATGAGTTTGAATGTTAAAAACTATCAAGTGTTAGCTTCTGTGGCCATACATGCGCTCCACATCCTGCACAATAAATTCTATCTCACGGTCTTTTTCTTGTGGCTCGTAATTCTGTTTAAGGCTACTGCCTAGCACAACAGCTATTGTTTGCCAAAAGCCGGCAGTGAAACCACCTTTATATTCCTGGATGATATTGTAGCAATTATTGCCAGTCTCACGGTAGATCAATTTCATTAGAACCTTTCCCTGGTAAACAGAAAGGTTGGTGATCTTATCAGCAAACTCTCTCTTCAGGTCTTTTTCTCTTGCCTTTATGATGGACCTCCGTTTATCCTTATCTGTTACACCCACCAGTTGAGCATTTACTTCATTCATTACCTTACCTGCCGCCTTAGCATATGGATAGGTAACATAAACAGCATTGCGTAACCTGGTCCACTCCCTCCAGTACTTGCGCCATTTTTCATGCATCTTGGTCATTACGTGCACATCGTACATACGGCCTCCAGGAATGGTGTCGCCATCTACAACAAATGCATATACTTGCAAAGTATCGTTAGGTGAACGTTGTGCCCGGGCAGTTAGAAATGCCAGGTGGAAGGCCAGGAGGAAAAATATGAAGGGTTTTATTTTCACGTCGGTAGCAACTGTAAATTATGGTATTCTCACTAATGTTTTATTCCAGCATGAGATATAAAGTAACCACAATCGTTGTTATGAGTTTTATAATGTTCATTGCCTGCAACGGACCCACAGAGCAGGTGGACGATATACAGTTTCAACAACAACTGGACTCGGCGGCTAGCGCTTCTATAGACTCAGCTTATAAAGTGATACAGGCAGAATGCCAGGAGAAAATACAATTGCAACTTCCGGTATTAATTGATTCTATTTTAAAAGCAGACAGCTTAAGCAAATGAGAAAGCTTCTACTGATAATGATCGTGTTCATGCAAGCTTGCTCCTTAGATGAAACGGCAAAAGAACGCGCTGAAGCGGTGAATGAAATGCATGAAAAAGTGGAACGTGTGATTGCTGATGTAAGGGAACACTGCGACAGCACTTTGTACCAAATGGCAAAGCATAAAGCAGACTCCATTAAAATCAGCAGGCAGAAAAAAAGGAACAGGTAAATTAACCTACCAACTCACTGGTTTTAGAAGCAGGCACAGTGCGTTTAGATGGATGTTTACCATGTTTAACCCTGTACACAATGCTCATAATAAAACCAATAAGCATTACCACTATTCCTAGCCACAGCACGTTAATGAAAGGGAACTCGTAAGCTTTCAGCGTTACAAAATCCAACACACCTGAAGTTTCGCGTACACCAATTTCTAATAAACCTTTTTCCTGGTCTTTAACCCCTGAAAAATTAACCACCAGGCTCTGGGCCATTACCGTATCAGGTACCAGGAACACCTGCCCATTTGATACTTGCAACAATGGCTGCGCAGTGAAACGATTACCTTCTTTTGAAATGATGGACATGTTCAAAGCCAGCGCTGTATCCTGTGGAGTAAATGCATATTTACCACTTGATGGATTTACCACCACTTTATCAATGATGATGATACCTTTTGAATAGAACAGCGTATCGCCTATGCGCACATTTGAACTCTTAAAAGTAGAAGTATCCTGTGCTTTGATTTTTGTAGGATCACCGAGGAAAGTGAGATAAGTGAATATATCCTTGTGCCAGTAATGGCGCGCATCAGGATTAGGCGTTACACCCTCCTGACCTTTATTATTTTCAATGATGTCAGGATAAAGGCTGAACTTCTCATCACTGTTTTTCTTTGCAAAATCGATTTGATAGTAGCGTTTTCTATCCCTGTTATTCAGGCTGTCACCAACATAGGTAACCATGTATTTTCCCATGTCTGTAGCCACACCTTTTATCAGGGTAATGTTTTCCAACGGGCTTTCTTTGTCACCCATCTTTAGCGGAGACATTCCCGTGGTATTGTAGCTAAGTACGGTTTTCTTACTGGAAGAAATAAGAATACCAACCAGTATCAATCCAAAACCAATATGTGCTACAGAAGCGCCTGCTGCCTTCATTTTACCTTTAAAACCAGCCCATATATAAGTAGTATTGGCAACTACTGCATATATAGCAGCAAATATTGCAAGGTGAATAGCTACTAAAAATCCAACTCCATTTTTCTCATAGCCAATACCGCCCCAAATGCTAATGCTTAAGCTGATTATCAGCGCAATAAGCGTTGGGATTGTCAGCCTTTTGAAGAAGTAGGCTTTAGGAGTGTCTTTGTACTTCAGGTATTGGGTGATAGCTGTTAGTAAGCCAATGATGATAGCAACAAAAATCTGCACCTGGTTGTGAAAACCTTCCGGATCCTCGCCCATGGCCCAATTGGTACCGATAATCTTATTGATAACAGGTAAAGAGGTAGTAACAATAATAACCATTGAAGAAAGGAACAATACCAAAGAACCGAGGAACATCCAGAACTCGCGGCTATAGGTATTTTCTTCTTTTACAATGGTTGGAATATCCTTTCTTCTTATAAAGTATAAAATCATTGCCGGAACAAAGAATACCAACATAAAAGCCACCAGCTGCACATTCATACCCAGGTCGGTAAAGGCATGCACAGAAGTATCGCCCAATACACCACTACGCGTAAGGAAGGTGGAGTACAATACAAAAACAAACGCCAGTATGTAAAAGATATAAGTGCTCTTTAACGAGTATCCACTGCTTCTGAATATCAGGTTGGTGTGAAAACCAGCGATCAAGATCAGCCATGGAACCAAAGAAGCATTTTCTACAGGATCCCATGCCCAGTAGCCTCCAAAGGTCAAACTTTCATAAGCCCATGCAGCTCCCATCATAATACCTACACCTAGTGTTGCTGCTGAGAACGCTGCCCAAGGAATAGCTGGTTTGGTCCATCCTTTATGATCTTTTAGCCATAAACCTGCCATTGCATAAGCAAAAGGAATAAGCGTGGAGGCAAAACCCAGGAACAAAACAGGAGGATGTATTACCATCCAATAGTTCTGCAGCAAAGCATTCAGGCCGTTTCCATCTTTTACAAATTCCAGGTAATTAGGCTGCGAGAATATAGGCGCATCCTGCATTTCGTTTCTCAGTAAAACATATGGGCTGCTTCCTACTTTGAACCCAAAGAAATAAATACCCAGCAGCATGGTAGCAAGCGTAAACTGCATGAAGCTCACAACAGTCATCACAGGTGCTTCCCACCTGCCCGCTTTCCAAATGATGATCCAGCCTAATACGCAATGCCAAAAGCTCCATAGCATGAAGCTACCTTCCTGCCCTTCCCAGAAACAACTTAGCAGGTACTCTACCTGCAGCGCACGGCTGCTATGTTGCCATGCATATTTGTATTCAAACAGATGATTGGAAATGATATAATACAGCGTAACAAAGAGCGCCAGCACAGATATTGTTTCCAATAAAAATGCAATGCGAGCTATTCTTAGCCAGCCGGTTCTTTCTTCAGTAGGCAAGCGATTGGTTGTCTTGAAGAAGGCAATAGTGGCAACAAGTGATGCCACCAAACTTAATATTGCAAAGAAGTGACCGAGCTTCCCCGGTAACAAATGTTCACCAACAAATTCCATTGTAAAAATTTAGTCTGTCTATGGTTGGGTAGATGCAGTTCCCAGTTCTTTTCCAGCTGCATTCATATCGTCCTTATACTTGCTAGGGCATTTCAGCAGAATGCTTTGACATTCAAAATGGTCTCCCTGAACTTTACCTTTTAGCACCAGCCTTTCGCTTTTCTCCATATCGGTAGGCTTGGTATTATTGTATATAACCTTAATGCTGTTGCCTAAAGAGTCTACAGCGGTAAAAGCAAGAAGATTTGGATTCTTAACAGGATCGTACTGCAAAGAATTAGGTTCCATTTTAGCAATCAGGTGTACAAACTTGCCGGGCTTTTCTTTAGCTGAAGTAACGGTATCGTATGTAGTGACATCGCCCATAAAACTGATAAGAACTGCGATGGCTATTGCAATGAAAACTAGTAAAATGATGTGGGTCTTCTTCATCAATGTTTGGTTTCGGCTGCAAATGTAGTTGAAAAACTGCTGGAAGAAGATGACCATTATCCTGTCAATTGTTAAAACCTATATAAGGGGCAGTATAGGCTTATCCACTCATTGTACTTATATGTTATACTTGATAAAGTGAGCTTAAATAATCTTCATTGACCATCGGCAATAGCCAAATGGCCTAACTTGCACCGCGTTTAAAAAACTCAAATGGCAGATCTATCTTCATTCGATCCCAATTTAGCAGGCAATCCCAACAACAACATTTTTGGGCTTCCATTTACGGAAGAGGAATCTCAACTTGTTTTACTTCCTGTTCCCTGGGAGGTAACGGTAAGTTTTGGTGCAGGTACAAGCCGTGCAGCTGACCAGATTTTCAAAGCTAGTCTACAGGTAGACCTTTACGACCCGGATGTAAAAGATGGTTGGAAAGCTGGTTTCTTCATGCGGCCGGTAGACAAGAAAATTCTATTGAAAAGCGATTACCTGCGTAAAGAAGCTGAACTGTACATTGATTACATATCAAAAGGTGATGATGTAAACCAGAACAAGTTCATGACCAAAAGCCTGAAGGAAATTAATGAAGGCAGCAAGTTCTTGAACAACTGGGTGTACGAGCAAACCAGCGAGCTGTTGAATAATGGCAAATTGGTAGGACTGATAGGTGGAGACCATAGCACGCCGCTGGGTTTCATGAAAGCTATCGCTGAAAAACATGGCGACTTTGGTGTTTTACAAATAGATGCTCACAATGACCTAAGGAAAGCATACGAAGATTTTACTTATAGCCATGCTTCCATCATGTACAATGCGCTGGAAGAAATACCTCAGCTAAAATCGCTGGTTCAAGTGGGTATCCGCGACTACTGCAGCGAAGAGTTTGACTACATTGGCAACAGCGACCAACGTGTTTACAGCTACTTCGATCAAACGATAAAAGAAAGGCAATACGAAGGAGAAACCTGGAAGAGCATAGTAGAAGAGATTGTATCACGCCTGCCACAAAAAGTGTATATCAGCTTTGATATTGATGGGTTAGATCCAAAGCTTTGCCCGAATACAGGCACACCGGTTGCTGGTGGTTTTGAAGCTGACCAGGTAAATTATCTTTTCAAAAAAGTAATAGAAAGCGGACGCAAGCTGGTTGGTTTTGACCTGGTAGAAGTAGGTGTAGGAGAAAATTCAATGGATGCAAACGTAGGTGCCCGTATGCTGTTCAAGCTGTGCAACCTAATGATAAAGAGTAATAGCTAAAGATGGTATACGATTTCGTAATAACACTTAAGCGACCAGATTACCGGTTAGCCGACCAGGTTAGCCAGCTGATGTATGTGTTTGCCATTGTAGTATTCAGCTATTTTTTTTACCTGCACCGTCAAGCGGGCATAGCTTACCTGGTAGCCGCTGTACTTATAGCAATTATTTGGATTTGGAAGAGATTCGAAAAACGAATAGATAAGTTGGCGTACTACAGGCTGGGACTATTTATAGCTGCACTGGCTTGGATTGGCATTGGCCCGGAGAGTAACTTTTGGATGTTTGGCTTGTATGTAGTGGCTGGGCTGCTTGAAAAGCAGGTCAAATTCCCCCAGGAGATCGGGTTTTCAAAAGAAGAGATTGCTTTCAATTCTTTTCCTAAAAAACAGACGATACAATGGAGCGAACTAAATAACGTGGTTTTAAAAGATGGACTGATAACCATTGACCATAAAAGCAACAAACTGGTACAAAAAGAAGTGGATGAAGATGTATTGCCGGAACTAGAAGCAGAATTCAACCAGTATTGCAGGGAGCAACTCGATAAAGATGCTGTTTCCATAAACCAAGGCGAGTAAGAATTCACCTCAGCCTCACCATTACCAACTGCAGAACAAGACCAGCTATTGAGCTCCGTCTATTCGTTTATAATTAGAAAGTAGAAAATGCTAGAACAGTCACCATATATTTTATACTCCGATGGCAACGGGAACATATTTGAGGATACTACCTTGTATGTTACCGGCCGCACCGGTTGGGATGCTTTACCAATACCTGAAGATGAATGGATAGAGTTGCCACAGGGCGGCCAGTTGTATGAATTGCCCGGCCGCCGCGGAATTGGTATAGATGTACTTACCGGCGAGATGCGTCTTTGTGAGAAAGGTTGGGCTGTAGCCGCATTCATTCCACCAGCACATACTGGCTTTTACCTGGCAGCTTACGAAACAGCGCCCGATGCTCCTACCCTTCCTTTATTCTGCTATACCGCCGCAGGATGGTTGAATGATAAAACATATGTTCCTGCAACTCGTATAGAAAATGATATCCGCCAGGACTGCGATGGTTATGATCAGAACCTGGTAGAAAGCGGTGTTCATGAAACGCTGAAGCACTTCCCGCACAACAGGCTGGTTCAGCATCTTGCTAACAACTGTGCGCTTACTTATCAATGTCCGGCAGCGCGTAATTTCTTTTTAGGCCGTTGGGAATGTCCCATTCCTTCTTCGCCTGCCTGTAATGCTAATTGCATTGGCTGTATCTCTTTCCAACCAGAAGATGAAACAATCGTGAGCACGCAGGATCGTTTAACTTTTAAACCTACTGCAGAAGAGATAGTGGAATATACCGTTCCGCACCTGGAAACAGCTCCTTATCCTATAGTAAGTTTTGGCCAGGGCTGCGAGGGCGAGCCGCTGTTGATGTGGCAAACCATTCGTGAGTCTATTATCGAGATCAGGAAGCATACCACAAAAGGCAGCATCAACATCAATACGAATGGATCGAAACCAGATGCCGTAAAAGCTCTATGTGAAGTGGGTCTTGACAGTATACGTGTAAGCCTGAACAGCGTGCGCAAGCATATTTACGAAAGCTACTACTGCCCCAACAATTACGCCTTTGAAGATATTATAGAAAGCCTACGTGTAGTGAATAGCTACGGAGGCTGGACGAGTATCAATTACTTTGTTTTTCCAGGTATGACCGACAGCGTAGAAGAATATGAAGCACTGCGTGAAGTGATCAGGAGTACCGGGTTGAAGATGATACAATGGCGGAATTTTAATATTGATCCTGATTGGTACCTCGGAAAAATTAAGGTGACAGATACTGGTGAATGTATTGGTGTAAAACAGATGCTGGAACTAATCCGCGAAGAATTTCCTGATCTGAAATACGGATACTTCAACCCGCCAATGGAGCGTATCAAAGGGAACTTTGAGTCAGATTTCGCACATCACTAATCACGCTTCGCTACGATTGCCTGCTATATAGAAGAAATCATCTGTAGACTCTCAAACGCATGTATGCAGGCTAACTGCAAATGAACTTTTATGTCGGAACTGTCGCGCAAGCAGTTATATATTGGTGCATCAATGGCATTACTTGCCGCTATTATATGGGCAGGTAATTTCTTAGTTTCAAAAGGAGTTGCTGATATCATTCCTCCGGTCAGCCTTGCTTTTTATCGCTGGTTTACAGCCAGCATTTTCATTATTCCCTTTGGCGCCGGCACACTAAAGAAGGAAGTGCCTGTAATAAGAAAGAACCTAAGGCTGTTACTTTTTGCTGCCCTTACAGGTGTAGCCGTCTTCAATACATTTATTTATATAGCTGGTCATTACACTTCAGCTATCAATATGGCTTTAATAGGAACCACTTCTTCACCTGTGTTTGTCATCATCATTTCTGCCATTTTTCTTAATGTAAAGATCAGGTTAATCCGGGTGTTTGGTCTGCTGTTTTGCATAGCAGGTATACTGGTTCTTTTATCAAAAGGAAGTTGGGAAACCCTTACCGCCTTTCGTTTTGCCGTAGGCGATCTGTGGGTTTTAGCGTCAGCGCTTTCTTTTGCCATATACAACATATTGGTAAAAAGAAAACCTGCTGGGTTATCATCTGTCAATTTCCTGAAGGCGATCTTCTGGTTAGGAACGCTAATGATCCTGCCGTTTTTTATAGCAGAAAGAAGTATGATGCCACCTATTCAATGGTCAACAGATCTGCTGCTGATTATTCTTTATCTCGGTCTCGGCACTTCCGTTACTTCTTTCCTTTTGTGGAATGCAGCCATACATAAACTTGGTTCAGTTCGTACTGCATTGTTCGGAAACCTGATACCCATTTTTGCAAGCATTGAAGCTATCTGGATATTAGGTGAAAGCCTCACCATCTTTCACTTCATTGCAGGCGGATGCGTGGTGATAGGACTTATACTGGCAAACTCACGCAAGGCCAATCAATCTCAACCCACTATAAAGCAATCATGAGTACGGACATAATCATTTTATTATGCATCGCAGCATTTGCAGCTGGTTTTATTGATGCAATAGTTGGTGGTGGCGGTTTAATACAAACACCTGCGGGGCTTGTTCTATTACCGGCACTTCCGGTAGCCACAGTTATTGGTACGCTTAAAATACCTGCTTTTAGCGGCACAGCGTTGGCCAGTTTACAATACATGCGTAAAGTGCCAATCAAGTGGAAGCTGATGGCGCTCATGTCGATAATTGCTTTTACAGCCGCTTACTTAGGCTCTACCCTACTTAGCAAAGTTCATAACGATTTTATGAAGCCTGTGCTGCTGGTAATACTAATTGTGGTAGCTGTTTATACTTATTCAAAAAAGAACTTTGGCACCCATACAGAAAAGGATCATTCTTTCATGGAGCAGATTTGGTTTTCTGTACTTATAGCAGTAGTAATCGGTTTCTACGATGGCTTTATTGGGCCCGGCGCCGGAAGTTTTTTAGTCCTTGCCTTCATCTCTTTATTGGGTTTTGATTTTCTTAAAGCCAGTGCACACGCTAAGCTGGTGAACCTTGCTACCAACTTAGGTTCTATTGTTTTCTTTCTCGGCAGCGGCAAAATCATTTTTGCGATAGCTATTCCAATGGCTATAAGTAATGCGGTAGGTGCAACTATTGGTGCCCGGCTGGCTATTATGAAAGGCAACAAGTTCATACGCGTCTTCTTCCTGGTGATCGTAATCGGCACGATCCTGCGTTTTGCATATGAAGTCTTTTTTAAATAAAATGTACCAAGCAGAAACTTAATGAGCGTGATTAGCAGGTGCAGCTTCTATTCTTAACCTTATTTTATGCGGCTATGTGCATAGCGGCGTTCTTATTCCACTAATTTTCAACATAGATACCTGCTGGGTTAGACACTCAATACATTTGTTATGTTGAATTACGGAAATATGCACACAGCTTTTGAAAAAGAAAAGAATATAAAGGCGCTGTCGTACACAGCTACTGTTTGTATCCTTGTGTTCATTATTTTCTTCTTTGCCCAATGGCAACTGCCCGCTATTCCTAAACCTGAATTTGAAGAAGGTATAGAAGTGAACCTTGGAAACAGTGACGAAGGTCTTGGTGATATAGCGCCTATGGTTCCTGGAGAACAATCAACAGAAACCGAAAATAATTATACGCCACCTCCTACTTCGCAGGCTGTACCGGAAGAACAGAATATACAGGGTGATGAGAACGAAGCTGAAGATGCGCCTGTAGTAAATAATACACCTAAGCCAGTTGTAAATAAACCTGTTGTTCCGCCTGCTAACCCGGTGATAAATAAACCAAGGCAACAGGCAACTCCGGTTTCTAATCCTACACCTGCACCACCATCACCCAAAGCTGTTTATAAAGGTGGCACATCAAACGGTCCGGGAGGAAACAATGCTGACTCATATAACGGCGTTCGCAACCAGGGTATAGCCGGTGGTAGCGGTGACCAGGGAAATCCAAATGGCAACCCCAACAGTGACAGCTATAAAGGCAATGCATCCAGCGGTAATAGCGGTGTTAGAATAAGAAGCGGTCTTAGCGGCAGAAGATTTACCAGGCTTCCATCGTTTGAAGATGAGTTTAATGAGAATGCGAAAGTTGCTGTAGATATTGTAGTAGACAAAGATGGTAATGTAGTTTCCGCTACTGTTAATCCTAGAGGAACAACAACTACGAACGCTAACATACGTTCTATTGCAACGCGCAAGGCCCGCCAGCTAAAACTTAATGCAGGTGCTGAAGACGAACAATCAGGAACTATTCTTTTCGACTTTAAACTAAGAGGATAACTTATAGAGGCTAATTAATAATAACCCACTCAACACAGCCGTAGCTTAGAAACTACGGCTGTTCTTTTTTAAAGCAGTATCAGGCATCGTATAAAAAACTTCCACCTTACGTTAGTGCTCTAAATCCTACTGCTGTCCAGAAATTTCCCCGAAAACAGCTTAAAAACCTCCACCAGCAAGGCTTTTACCAGCTTTTCTCCTGAAGAAGAAGAAGAAACCTGTGCCAAACTATAGGCATACAATTTTTACTATACCGTCCATACCTATATTCTTAGAACTAAACATTATACTATGGAGGTAACAAAAAGTTTCACTAACCAGGCAGCTAAACAG
The DNA here is from genome assembly GCF_017355875.1 of Aridibaculum aurantiacum. Lineage (NCBI taxonomy): Bacteria > Pseudomonadati > Bacteroidota > Chitinophagia > Chitinophagales > Chitinophagaceae > Aridibaculum > Aridibaculum aurantiacum. Next base: position 2,081,045 of record NZ_JAFEWC010000001.1, on the reverse strand, counting down.
GAAAATAATCTTTCTACCGAAACACCATCTACTATTGTTTGCTTCTCCCATTTACGATGGGATTTTGTTTATCAGAGACCACAGCATCTGTTATCAAGGTTCGCAACCATGTATTCTGTGTACTATGTAGAGGAACCCGTCTTTGATGCCAAAGGTGAACCGACGGTTACTTTCACTTCTAAATCAGATAAGCTATGGGTGGTTGTTCCGCACCTTCCGGAAGGCACATCACCTGAAGATGCTATCCTATTACAAAAGCAGTTACTAGATAAATTTTTACGTAAGCGGAAGAGCCAGGATTTACTTTTCTGGTACTATACACCAATGGCGCTCAAGTTCTCAGGCCATTATAAAGCCGCCTTCACAGTTTACGATTGTATGGATGAGCTTAGCCACTTCAAATTTGCTCCGCCTGAACTTACACAATTAGAAGACCAACTTTTGGAGCGTGCAGACATAGTTTTCACCGGCGGACATTGCCTGTATGAGTATAAGAAAGACAGGCATAAAAACATCTTCCCTGTTCCAAGCAGTATTGATAAAAAACATTTTGAACAGGCTCGCACTACCAAAGAAGAACCTGAAGATCAGAAGAATATCCAAGGGCCTAAACTTGGATTTTACGGAGTAATAGATGAAAGGTTTGATATAGAACTGATAGGCGAAATGGCGGAAAAACGCCCTGAGTGGCAGTTTGTATTGTTAGGCCCGGTGGTTAAAATAGATCCTGCTACTCTTCCCAGAAATAAGAACATACACTACCTCGGCGGCAAAAGCTACGAGCAGTTACCACTGTATGTTTCAGGTTGGGATGTAGCCTTGATCCCTTTCATGCTAAATGATGCAACAAGGTTCATCAGTCCTACAAAAACACCAGAATACCTGGCTGCAGGAGTACCTGTAGTTTCTACCGGTATCCGCGATGTAATACGCCCATATGGCGAAGCAGGCATTGTAAAAATTGCCACAGGCGCCGATGAGTTTATAGAGGCAGCGGAAAATTACATCCAGATGGATCGAACAAACTGGCTTCCTGAAGTAGATGAATTCCTAAAAGATAATAGCTGGAGCAACACATTCATGGGCATGCACAAGAATATCATGGCTACCATCGAGGCTAATAATAAAAACTAAAAACAACAACTATGTACGACTTCTTAATAGTAGGTGCTGGCTTTGCAGGCAGTGTCCTTGCCGAAAGACTGGCATCTGTATCAAACAAAAAGGTTCTGATCATTGATAAAAGAAATCATATTGGTGGGAACGCCTATGATTACTACAATGAGGATGGGATTTTAATTCATAAATATGGTCCTCACATTTTCCACACGAATTCTGCCGAGGTATTTAATTACCTGAGCAAGTTTACTTCGTGGAGAAACTACCAGCACAAAGTGTTGGCCGTTGTAGATGGTCAGTTGCTACCTATTCCTATCAACCTGAATACTATTAATAAGTATTATGGGCTTAATCTTAATAGCCTGGAGGTAGAGGAGTTTTTAGCATCACGTGCTGAAAAAGTTTATCCTATTAAAACTTCTGAAGACGTAGTAGTTAGTAAGGTGGGAAGAGAATTGTATGAGAAGTTTTTCCGTGGGTATACACGCAAGCAATGGGATCTGGATCCATCTGAACTGGACGCATCTGTTACCGCAAGGGTACCAACCCGCACAAACAAAGACGACCGTTATTTTACTGATACATACCAGGCAATGCCACAACATGGCTATACAAAGATGTTTGAGAAGATGCTATCGCATCCAAACATTAAGATCATGCTTAACACCGACTACCAGGAGGTAATAAACGAGGTAAATTATAAGAAACTGATCTTCACAGGCCCAATTGATGAATATTTCGATTATCAATATGGTAAACTGCCTTACCGTTCTCTTCGGTTCAAGTTTGAAACACTTGAGGAAAAGCAGTTCCAGGAAACAGGCACCATTAACTATCCAAATGATTATGCATTTACCCGTATCACTGAATTCAAGCACTTAACCGGGCAAAAGCACGATAAAACAACTTTAGTATACGAATTCCCTGAAGCCACAGGCGATCCATATTATCCAGTACCACGTCCGGAGAATGACCTGTTGTACAAGAAATATGCAGCCCTGGCCAACAAGCTTACCAATACCTATTTTGTTGGAAGATTAGCTACCTACCGCTATTATAATATGGACCAGGTAGTAGCACAAGCCTTAACTACTTACAAGAAGATAATGCAACAAGAATTGTCAACGAAAGTAGCATCAGATGGTGAAGGATTACTGGAAAGGAATTGATATCTGGGGTGGAATTGAATGTTCTTTCAACCGGGTAGAAGACAACTATATGGATCAGCTACAATTGGCTGGTCATTATCATCGTAATGATGATATTGAAAGAATAGCTGAACTAGGTATTAAGGCTTTAAGGTATCCCGTATTATGGGAGAAACATCAACCAACAGAGGGTGGAACGATAGACTGGCGCTTTGCTGAAAAGCAATTGCATAAGATTCAACAGGCAGGAATAGAACCAATAGTAGGACTGGTACACCATGGCAGTGGTCCTCGATATGCCAGCTTTTACGATCAGACATTTGAAAAAGGACTTGCCACCTATGCAGCAGAAGTAGCGGCTCAGTTTCCCTGGGTTACTCATTATACCCCGGTAAATGAGCCGCTTACTACTGCTCGTTTCTGTGGCTTGTATGGCATCTGGTTCCCTCACGGCACAAATGACACCACTTTTCTAAAAGTACTTCTAGCTGAATGCAAAGGAACTGTACTGGCCATGCAAGCCATCAGAAAAATAAATCCTGCAGCTAAACTTGTACAAACAGAAGATTTAGGCAAAACACATAGCACTCCACTCTTAAAATACCAGGCAGATTTTGAGAACCATCGTAGGTGGTTGTCATTTGACCTGCTGTGTGGTAAGGTAAACCCGCAGCATCCACTATGGAATTACCTGATGAAGGCAGGAATAACTGCTAAAGAACTTGATTTTTTTATTGAAAATCCTTGTCCACCAGATGTAATGGGTATTAATCATTATATCACTTCTGAAAGATTTTTAGATGAACGTTTAGAACACTATCCGCAGCATACGCATGGTGGCAATGGCAAACATCAATATGCAGATGTAGAGGCAGTTCGTTTAAAAGAAGAATGTCTTGCAGGTCCTAAACAGTTGCTACTGGAAACATGGCAGCGATACCAACTACCCATAGCAGTTACAGAAGTACACCTACATTGTACACGCGAAGAACAATTACGCTGGTTCAACTATGTTTATTCTGCTGCCGGTGATGCAAAACAGGATGGTGCAGACATTAGAGCTGTTACGGCCTGGGCTGTATTAGGTTCTTTTGATTGGTGTAGCCTGCTAACAAAACCAAGCGGCGTTTACGAAGCAGGACTTTTTGATATTCGTGGTCCTCATCCACGCCCTACTGCACTTACAAAACTGGTAAGCAAATTAGCTAAAGGTGAAAGTTTTACTCACCCCACACTGGCAGAAAAAGGCTGGTGGAACAGGCCATGCAGGGTTATTTATTTTGGTGACAGTAAAGAAGAAACAATGACTACTATACCCCATGAACAGGACACCCGGCCATTGCTTATAATTGGAAAGGCAGGAACTTTAGCACAGGCATTCAGCAGGGTTTGTAAAGCTCGTGCTATACATCATGTAGCCATTGGTAGAAATGATGTGAACATTCTGGATCCGCAGGCACTGGAGCGTGTGATACAACAATACAATCCCTGGGCAGTTGTTAATACTGCAGGTTATGTACGTGTAGACGATGCGGAAGAAGAATGTGATAATTGCTTTGACATCAACACTCTGGCCCCGGAATATATGGCTGCCATCTGCCATAAATTAGGGATACATTTCACCACGTTTAGCAGCGATCTTGTCTTTGATGGTAAAAAGAATACGCCTTACCTGGAGAGTGATGTGGTAGGTCCACTAAACATTTATGGGCAGAGCAAAGCCTTGGCTGAAGAAAAAGTTATGAAAGCCAATCCTTCCGCTTTGGTGATCAGAACTAGTGCATTCTTTGGCCCGTGGGATCAATACAACTTTGTATACTTTGTTCTTAATTCTCTTAAGAATAACCAGGAAATGACGGTAGCAAAAGATCTCACCATTTCACCTACCTATGTTCCTGACCTGGTTAATACCACTCTAGATCTGCTGATAGATGAAGTAAGCGGCATATGGAATATCAGCAACCATGCTGAAGTAAGCTGGCTAGAACTGGCCGAGCAAGTAGCAGATCGTTCGGGGCATAAAAAGAATAAACTGGTAGGAATGCCGGTCTCTGAAATGGGCTGGAAAGCACCGCGTCCTGCATATACCGCCATGACCACTGAAAAAGGTTTTCTTCTTCCCTCCCTTGATGATGCACTAGGTAGGTTTATGAAAGAGCAGGAAACACTGGTGCTTTAAATGATAGATATCAAAGCCAACAATTTTTAAAACAAAAACAGCCGGTTCAGGCTGTTTTTACTTTTACAAAGAATGTAGTAGACTCTACTCCACAACCGCTTTACGGCGAGAAAAATAATGTATCTCTTCTTCAAGATTAATATGCGGGTATTTCAGTTGAAACTGTTTCGCCTTTTCTAAAAAGCTACGCAAGAAATTCTGGTGTGCCTCAGTACCAGGCTGAAAGGGTTTATGCTTATATGCTGTCACGATCTTTTTTATTTCCTCCATCATTGCCTGCGAATCCTCATCAATATAACTAGCTATAAACTTTTGAAACACGAACTCTGTTGCTGGATAATTTGGATGCACAAGATCAACATCATAGAACCTGTAGTCTCTTAAAACATCAATCACCAGTTCATAAGCAGGAAAATAATGCAGCCGATCGAATTTATTAACCATGTGATGCACCGCCTCTATCAGCCGCGCCTTGCTCCGGTTGTTTTCTACCACCCCATCGCGTATATGACGCACAGGACTGATGGTAAATATGATCTGTAGCTTATTGTTGAAATGAAACAGCCGGTGCATACAATTGTCCAATGCTGTCACTATCTCTTCTATAGTTAATAAATGCTTGCCGAAGTACTGCGCCGGAGCACGATGGCAATTGGCAACCGGTACACCAGATTCAGAAAGCCTGTAAGAAAAAGCAGAACCTAATGTGATGATGAGCCAATCAGCATCTTTTAGAAACTCATGTGCTTGCTGCTGAGCCTGGTTGATATTCATCAATACTTCAGCTGCATCCATTCCTGAAAAAATAGAATGATGGTTCCAGCTTTGCCAAAGCTCATTTAAGTAAAACAGGTCATCCTTGTTATATGGCTTGTTCTCAATATAATTTACCAGGTTCGTCGTAACGCTTACCGGGTCAAAAAGAATTCCGCTTGGATTTTGCTTCATGCAAAACTTAACATCTTCCAGCTTCTTACCTATCTGTTCAGTGAAACAAGAACCTACCAACATCAGCTTGTCACTGTAATTGATCTTTCGTCCTGGTGACTTGATGTCTATATCCAGCATCATTTTCATAACATAAAGCTTTAGTTACACAAAAATTTCTGCAGCAAGCTGAAGACTCTTGTGCAATGCCTCTTCTTCCAGGTCAATTTTATAACCTTTAGTCCTGCAGTATTCTACGATGGTCTCCGTCTTCATGTTACCAACCAATTCATCTTTTGCCATGGGACATCCTCCTATTCCTTTCAATGCACCATCAAAACGAGTGCAGCCTGCATCAAGAGCCGCTTGCAGTTTAGCTTCTAAGGTGGATGAGGTGCTATGAAGGTGTACACCAATTTCAGTACCCGGGTAAGCAGGCAATAAAGATTTTAACGCAGTTGTTATTTGAGACGGTGTAGCCACGCCCACAGTATCTGAAAGTGATAGCACACGCACATCTTTTTTCACCATCTCCTCCGCCCAATTCAGTAGCACGCCTTCATTATATTCATCACCGTAAGGATTTCCAAAACCCATGCTCAGGTAAATTACCAATTGCTTGTTGTGCCTGGTGCATAGCTCCTGTATCTCGTCTACGCGTTGCACACTTTCTTCTATATTGCTATTGGTATTTCGCAATTGAAAAGTAGGAGAAATGGAAAATGGATAACCAATAAAACTCACCTCATCAAATTGAACCGCCTGTTCAGCTCCACGTTTGTTGGCTACTATAACCAAAAGTTTTGTTCTGGAATTATGAAGTTGAAGTTTTGGTAAAACCTCGGCTGTATCCGCCATTTGGGGTATAGCCTTTGGCGAAACAAAACTTCCGCAATCAAGCGTATGGAAGCCAACCTGCAATAGCGTGTTGAGGTAATATATTTTATCTTCTGTAGATATCGGCTTTGGCCACCCCTGCATAGCATCGCGTGGACATTCTATTATTTGCAGCATGTTTCAAACTTTCAGAAGGAGTTCAGGAATTAAACTTATAAAGCAATTCGCTGGAATTGGCACCAATTACATTCTTTGTTTCATGGCTTCATACAAGATCATTCCTGCAGCAACTGATACATTCAATGATTCAAAATCTCCTTTCATTGGGATCTTAAATTGCTCATCGCAAATCTTCATCAAAGCAGGATAAATTCCTTTGTCCTCGCTGCCCATTACTATAGCTGCGGGCTCAGATAGAGGTAAATCAAAAACATTGGTAGAAGCTTTCATTTCGCTTGCATATACTTTAATGCCGTTCAGGTGCAGCTCGTCTACAGCTTTCATAAGGCTGTTCACACGGCAGATGGCAATTTGTTCAAGTGCTCCTGCTGATGTGGCTATAGCATCATCGTTCAGTGCACCCACACCTTTTTCTGGAATGATGATAGCCTGTACACCACAGCAAAATGCAGTTCGTGCTATTGCGCCAATATTGCGCACATCAGTTATACCATCCAACATCAGAAACAATGGCGTTTCCCCATTATCTACTACAAAAGAGATCACCTCCTGGAGGTCCTGGTATTTTATTTTTGAGATAACAGCAATGCAGTTGCCGTGATTGCTGACATTGAAACTGTTCAGTTTTTCTACCGGAACTTTATTTATAGGCACTTGCTTATCGGAAGCAAGTGCTCTTATTTCATCTATCTCCGGTCCGTGTACAGTGGAAGAAAGATAAATTCGATCAAGGTATTTGCCTGTTTTCAGAGCATCTATAACCTTGTCTTTTCCAACTATCAAAAGATTTTTCTTTGGACGCTGGCGATTATTCTGGTGACGAAAATTCATGGTGCAAAAATAACGGTATTAAAATCTATATGCTGCGCAACAACAATCAATTAGCGGCTGATCTTTCCCTGTAGCATGAGAAGTTTTACCTTTTGTATTGCTGCTACCGCCATTGCATCAGTTATCAATCCATCTTCCACCATCTGGTAGGCTTCTTCAAACGGAAGTTTCTTCACCACTAATTGTTCGGTTTCTTCAGGCATAGCTTCCTCTTGTGTAAGGTTGCGTGCCAGGAACAGGATGGCCAGTTCATCGCTAACTGAATTTGATAAATATAATTGACCGAGCTCAGTCCATTCACCCGCTACCAAGCCTGTCTCTTCCTTCAATTCTCGTTTAGCTGACTCAATAGGATCCACATCCAAAGCTCCCCCACCTTCCGGAATTTCCCAGCTATATGCATCAATTGTAAATCGATATTGCCCTACCAGGTAAGTATTCCAATCTTCATCCAACGGCAGTATACCAATGGCTTTGTTTTTAAAATGAACTTTACCATAAATACCCGCATTTCCCGAAGGATTTATTACATCGTACTCGGTAAGCCGGATCCATTTGTTATCGTATACCTGCTTCTCAGAAACTATCTTCCAGGGGTTGTAATTTTCATCTATCATGACAGAAATTGAAAATATGATTTACAAAAAAACCTCCCTTTCAGGAGGTTCTATATTATATTAATTGAAACGGCTTAAACACCAAATGCTTTACGCACCTTATTTACATAGTCAAGTTTTTCCCATGTAAACAGTTCCACTTTCACTTGCTTTACTTTTCCATTAGGCATCACAAATTCTTTCACTTTCACTTCAGGCTGCCTTCCCATGTGACCATAAGCAGCAGTTTCGCTGTAGATAGGGCTTCTTAGTTTCAGGCGTTGCTCAATGAAGTAAGGACGCATATCAAAAACACCTTCTACCACTTTAGCGATTTCGCTATCGGTCATGTCCACCTTAGCTGTGCCGTAAGTATTTACATAAATGCTTGTAGGTTGTGCTACACCAATAGCGTAAGAAACCTGCACAAGTACTTCATCGCAAACGCCTGCAGCCACCAGGTTTTTAGCTATATGACGTGTTGCATAAGCAGCACTTCTATCAACCTTGCTCGGATCTTTTCCGCTGAATGCTCCACCACCATGCGCACCTTTACCACCGTAAGTATCTACAATGATCTTACGACCTGTAAGTCCGGTATCACCATGTGGTCCACCAATTACGAATTTACCAGTTGGGTTGATGTGGTATTTAATATCGTTGTTGAAAAGCTTTGCGTACTTCTTGTACTTGCTCTTCACTCTTGGTATCAAAATGTTGATGATGTCAGCCTTTATCTTTTCTAACATCTTAGGCTCTGTATCAAAATCATCGTGCTGTGTAGAAACAACGATCGCATCGATACGAACTGGCTTATTGTCATCATTGTATTCTAAAGTAACCTGGCTCTTTGCATCAGGACGCAGATATTTGATCTGCTTGTTCTCCCTGCGCAAAGCTGCCAGTTCAATCAGAAGTTTATGAGAAAGATCAAGTGCCAGTGGCATATAATCTTCAGTTTCATTTGTTGCATAGCCAAACATCATTCCCTGGTCGCCGGCACCTTGCTCTTCTTTTACCTGCCTGTCTACACCCTGGTTAATGTCAGATGATTGTTCGTGAATAGCAGAAAATACACCACAGCTGTTTGCCTCAAACATATATTCACTCTTGGTATATCCTATTTTACGGATAACACCACGAGCAATTTCCTGGACATCGAGGTAAGCTTTACTCTTCACTTCTCCGGCTAATACAACCTGTCCTGTTGTTACAAGTGTTTCGCACGCTACTTTACTTTGAGGATCAAAAGCAAGAAAATTATCTATCAATGCATCACTGATCTGGTCAGCTACTTTATCAGGATGTCCTTCAGAAACACTTTCTGATGTAAATAAATAAGGCATAAAAACAGTTGATGGTATTTTTTTAAAAGTTGCGCAAATATATGGTGAACACCAATAACGCTTACAAGCGAGAATAAATTATGCGAACGCGCATTCTAACTCTTTCATTGGGATGAGCTCCTCCTGCTAATCGTACTCTACCTTCTGCCATACGATTGCTGTTAGAAGGGGCAATCTGGTAGGTAGCAAATACTCCTTGGTTAGGATAAGGAAGATTGAACTTTATAGAGTCATTAGATGGTGCGTAAATACGAAGCGCATAGCTGCTATCTTTTCTTGAAACTATACCTTGAACATAACGGCTCAGGTTGAAAGTATAGACAGCTGATTTTTTATTGAACCCTGGAATGTTCTGGTAGAACTGGAAGCCACCAAAGTTCTCAATGTTTGGCCCAGTAGAAGTGATTTCGTAATCATTTGGCACACTAGCCATTCCTTTGAAATCATTATCGTAACGAGCCAGCAAAAGGTAACGTGGAGGAGTAAGTATTTCAGCCAAAGGATCGTTATCGGCATCTTCCTGGTAAGCTAATAACTCTGCACGATGAATAATGCGGTTGCTAAGCGTACGAAGTCCAGGAATGGTAACATTGATATAAGTGCCTGGAGCCGTAAGTGCATACACTTTAGCTTCATTGGTGGTGGTGTTCAATGCACCAGCTATCTCACTTCCGCTAAAGTCGCGGGCTATCCTATTAGCAGTGAAAGAACTTTGATCAAGATATGGGTTTATGCGGAAGAAGTTCACAGACGTATCCGACTTCACATTAGCTGAGTCTTTATGGAAATACAACGCAAGCTTGCTATCCATATCCATCAGGTTCACACGTGCCAATGTATTGCCACCACTGTTTGCTCTTGGTACAATAGCAAATCCTTTGAATGCTTCCCTGAAAGCAGAGTCGCTTCTGTAAGCATTGGTAGAGTCGTAATTTTTAATGAAACGCAATGCAACATCATGGCTCAGTTTGATCCTCACCTGGTTGACAGTACTTTCAAACTTATTGATAACAGAGTCGCGAAACTTGCGAACATTGATGGTTGTATTGCCGCTATTCAACAAGGCTCCAACTGCAGGATTTGCATTGGTCTTGTAGACAGAATCTCCTTTTCCAAGTTCGGCCAGTTCACGTACTTCCCACTCCTGGTTAGGTGCACCAACAGATGTATCGCCATAGCTTCCTCTAAAGTTTAAAACCAATACAGCAGAGTCTGCCACACGATAAATTGGATTAATAGGAAAAGCGTATGGATAAATAGTAGGCTTAAATTCAAAAAAAGCAGATGCTACAGTTTTACCAAAAATTGGATCGTTTAAAACACCAATAACATGATCATCTGTTTTATAAACAGGCGGTAAAACTTGGTTTTCAAAAGTGTTGGTAAAAACTTCTAATGTGGTGTCGAAGGTGTTTACATTATCAACCGGTGGAATAAGGCCATTACCTATTTCAGTAGTTGATATTTTTGTACATGCAACACTTATGGAGATAATAGCAAAAGCTATTAATAAAAGATTACGCATCCTGTTGGAAAACATTGATTTGAAAGGGAAGTTACTTCGAGGCAAGGTCGTTATACAATTCTAAATACTCTGTTAAATCACTGTCCCAGCCTTTGAAAGGAAGCACCTTCTTTCCTTTCACTTTGGTGAACTCATCCACTAGTTTTTTATCTATAGAATCACCACCAAAAGTAATTGCATCAGCATAAGATGCTCCACCACGCTGAAGTGCAATATTGTTAGCATCTTTAAATACTTCTACATCTTTTTCTTTAAGTGAATTATGAATGATCGCCTTCTTATGAAAATCATCACTCAGCTTATCTTCAAACGTGGTACTGCCGAGTGTGTAGATCACTTTACTATGTGCAAAAACTGGTTCTTTCTTGTAAATAGTTTTCAGATACATAGGAATTAATCCAGTCATCCAACCACTGCAATGAATAATGTCAGGAGGCCAGCCAAATTTCTTAACTGTCTCAAGAGCGCCTTTACAAAAGAAGATCGTTCTTAGATCGTTGTCATCATACCACTGCTCATTTTCATCATTAAAAACGAATTTTCTTTTGAAGAAATCTTCATTATCTAGAAAATAAACCTGTAGCCGGGCATTAGGCAGAGACGCCACTTTAATTTGTAATGGATAATCATCATTATCTACACTTACATTTATACCAGACAACCGTACCACCTCGTGCAACCTGTGACGTCTTTCATTGATAGTACCAAATCGAGGCATGATACATCTCACTTCCAAACCAGAGTCGTTGCTTTTAATAGCAAGCTTATTAACTATCTCAGCAAATTCTGTCAGCTCTAAATAAGGCGACATCTCGTTGGCAATGAATAAAATTCTTTTCTTTGTTGACATTAATCCGATTGGTTTACGTGTTACTCCTTAAAAAAAGAGTTGGCAAAAGTAAGAAATATTATTCTAAATCGGCTGTGCTCAAGGCTTACGAACCTGATAACCCCTTAACTAATGCTTGTTTTCACCGACATTAACAATCTCTCTCAACATATTGCATCGCTTCGATCAGCTGGAAAGACTATTGGATTTGTTCCTACAATGGGTGCACTGCACCCGGGTCATCTATCGCTTGTTGCATTAAGTAAACAACAGGCAAACATTACCGTGGTAAGCATCTTTGTTAATCCTACCCAGTTCAACGATCCCAAGGATTTTGAAAAATACCCGGTAACCACAGATAACGACATTCAATTATTAGAGAAAAGTGGTGCTGATATTGTTTTTCTTCCTTCAGTAAAAGAGATTTATCCCGGTGGTATGCAGGCCACTATGCATTATGATCTTGGTGAGCTGGAAAATTTACTGGAAGGTAAATTCAGACCCGGTCACTTTCAAGGTGTAGCGCAGGTGGTGCACAGGCTATTAGATATAGTAGTACCTGATGTTCTGTTTTTAGGTATAAAAGATTACCAGCAATGTATGGTGATCAAAAGATTGTTACAGCTCATCAATCACCAAGTGACATTGGTAACAGGCGATACATTCCGCGAAACAACGGGGCTGGCAATGAGTAGCCGCAACCTCAGGCTTTCTGAAACAGAAAAACAACAGGCAACTGCCATACATAAAGCTTTACTTTATATAAAAGAAAACTATAAATCCAGGGATCTGCAAGAATTGGAAAAAGAAGCAAGTGATATGCTGCTTTCTAATGGTTTTGATAAAGTGGATTATGTTGCTATTGCCGATTCTGATACTTTACAACCTGCAATGCCAGGTCAGCAAGATAAATTGGTAGCACTGGTGGCAGCATTCATAGGCAACGTTCGCTTAATAGACAATATAATGGTATCAGAATAACTTCACCCGTTCCCCTTACATTTGCGCCCGTTATGCAAATTCAAATTTTAAAATCAAAAATTCATCGCGCTACCATTACTGAAGCGAACCTGAATTATGTAGGTAGTCTTACATTAGATGAAGATCTGATGGATGCTGCCAACATGATAGAGCATGAAAAGATACAGGTGGTGAATGTGAACAATGGCGAGCGACTGGAAACTTACTTGATAAAAGGCAAGAGAGGAAGTGGTGTGGTATGTCTTAATGGTCCGGCGGCACGAAAAGGAATGACGGGTGATGTAATTGTTATCATCTCATACGCAGTAATGGATTTTGAAGCTGCAAAAAAATATAAACCTTCTGTAGTTTTTCCTAAGGAAGGTAACCTGCTTTAAGAAGCCATTGCTGCACATGAAAAGAAGAATAATCAACATACTAAAGTATATGGCCTTCCTTGGATTGGGCATATTCCTGGTATGGTGGAGCCTGCAGCAAATACCCGCCGAAGAATGGGATAATTTCAAAGCTGCTTTTTCAACTGCACGCTATTGGCTCATTATTCCCGTCTTTATTATTCTTGCGATTAGTCATCTTTTACGCGCCATACGTTGGAAAATGCTCATGCAGCCTATGGGTTACAATCCAACGCTGGCAAATACTTTCTTTGCTGTAATGATTGGCTACCTTGCAAATCTTGCCATTCCACGCTTAGGAGAAATTTTGAAATGTACCATCCTTGCTAAATATGAAAAAGTACCTGCAGAAAAATTGGTAGGAACCATAGTAGCTGAACGCGCTTTCGATATGGTAACGCTCATGCTGGTTTTCATTCTTGCTTTCGCTTTCCAGTATGACGTTATTGGCGATTATGGTTATGATATTCTACAAAGCATTGTAAAAGGTAAAAGCGGTGAGATTTCGTATACTAGATTGATTGTTGTTGTTTCCATTTTACTTGGGCTACTGGTAGCCACTTATGTTTTGTTCAAAAAGTTTAGACACATACGTTTTATCTTTTTAATACATAAGTTGTTTTTGGGCATATGGCATGGTATAACCAGCGTAAAAGATGTGAAGCAAAAAGGCTGGTTCATCGTTTCGAGCATAGGCATCTGGGGCTTGTACCTGATGGGTACGTGGGTAGGCTTTTATGCCACCGTAGGTACATCAGGTTTGGGACTAGAAGTAGGATTATCCGCTTTAGCTTTTGCAAGTGTAGGAATGATCATCACTCCTGGTGGAATAGGCGCTTATGCTTTGTTTCTTGCCAATATCCTAAAGCTGAACGGTGTATCCTTCGCACTGGGTTTTGCAAACGGTACACTTCAATGGTTTGCCCAGTTCATCATCGTTCTTGTGTTAGGTTTTATCTCTCTTGGACTACTTCCCTATTTCAATAAAAAGAAGAAAATGCATGCGCCAGCCACAACTCATTCCAGCTAAGATTTACTCCCTACCGCAGTTACTCAATGCTGTTGCTGAATGGAAAAAGGAAGGCAAAACCATTTCATTTACCAACGGCTGTTTCGATATTCTTCACGAAGGTCATATTGCTTCCTTAAGCGAAGCAGCTGCGGAAGCAGACTTACTGGTTGTGGCGATCAATAGTGATGCAAGTACCCGTAGGCTCAAAGGTCCTGAACGACCTGTGAACAACGAACGCAGCCGCGCACTGCTAATGGCAAGCCTGCACATTGTAGATGCCGTTGTAATTTTTGAAGAAGATACTCCGGCAAATGTTATCAATGCCATCATGCCTGATGTATTGGTAAAGGGGGGCGATTACACCATAGAGACCATTGTTGGTGCAAAAGAAGTTATAGCTAATGGTGGTCGGGTTGTTATCAATCCTATCGTTCAAGGTTTTTCTACAACAGGGATTATTGACAAGATCAGAAAGCTGGGATAGCATCACCTATCAGTAAAAGGCTTAACTCTAGCGCTACTTCTTCTTTCTCCGTAATTCAACTTCTTTTTTATTAATTGCTGTCAAATGCTCCGCTTGCACGGGTAGTTAATTACTTAATTATTAACCACTTTCCCCGCTGGCGGGTATCCTTGTGCTAACCTGTATATTTGGAACCTCATGTACCGGATATGCACAAAAAGAAATTAATTCCAAGAGATATCAGCTGGCTCGGTTTCAATGCAAGAGTATTACAGGAAGCAAATGACCCATCCGTTCCATTAAAAGAACGTATTCGTTTTCTTGGCATATTCTCCAACAACCTTGACGAGTTTTTCAGGGTGCGTGTGGCAACCCTGCGGCGGATGACGGTTATTGGCAAAAACAACATGCACCTGGAGGAGAACCCACAACAAATTCTCCAGGACATCCAACTGATAGTACTTCAACAACAAAATGAATTTGCGAGAATTTGGAATGAAATCTTAAAGGAACTGCAACAACAAAAAATACATCTTGTAACCGAACAACAGCTGAATAAAGAACAGCAGGTTTTTGTAAAAAAGTTTTTTGAAGAAGAGGTACGTGCTAATGTGATACCGCTGCTTATTGAAAGCATTCCTGTTTTTCCTTACCTAAGAGAAAAATCTATTTACCTGGGAGTGGTAATGCGAAAGCAACAAACAGCCTACGACCAGAAATACGCGATTATAGAAGTACCGGCAAATGCGGTAGGTCGTTTTATCTTGCTACCAAGCAAACCCGGTGAACACAATATCATCCTGTTGGAAGATGTTATCCGTTTCAATCTTCCTGACGTGTTCTCCTACTTTGGCTATGATAGCTTCACATCACATGTGTTCAATGTAACCAAAGATGCAGAGATAGACATAGACAATGACATTTCCACTTCCTTCATACAAAAAATAGAAAAGGGTTTAAAGAACCGAAGAAGAGGTAAGCCAGTTCGTTTTGTTTACGACAAAGAAATGGATGCCGGTCTTTTGGAATTCCTTATCCGCAAGCTCAACCTTTCGAGCCGCGACAATATCATACCGGGCGGGCGCATACACAACTACCGCCACTTCATGGATTTTCCAGATGTGTTTGAACAAAAGAGCACCAGGCGGCAGCCTTTCCCCCACCCTTCGTTGAAGAACTACAACCGTGTTACAGATGTAATCTTAAAGGAGGATGTAATGCTGCATTTTCCGTATCATTCATTCAATGCAATCATAGATCTTTTAAGAGAGGCTGCGATAGATCCGCAAGTGACGAATATCAAAATAACAGCCTATCGTTTGGCCAAATCATCCAAAGTGGTAAATGCACTTATCAATGCTGCCCGCAATGGAAAAGATGTAACGGTAATGCTGGAACTAAGAGCACGATTTGATGAAGAAGCTAACCTGGAGTGGAAGGTAAAGATGGAAGATGAAGGTGTGAAAGTGCTGATGGGATTACCCAATATGAAAGTGCATGCGAAACTTTGCATCATTAAGAAAAGGCTGGAAAACAGGGTGATCCAGTATGGCTTTGTAAGCACCGGCAACCTGAACGAACAAACAGCAAGGGTTTATGGCGATCATTGCCTGCTTACCAGCAACAGGCATATCATGGCCGACATCAACCGCATATTCCGAGTGTTTGAAAATCCACGCAGAGGAGTGGCATCTTTGAAGCTTTGTAAAACACTCCTGGTTTGTCCCAACCTGATGCGGAAAGAGATCAATGCGCTCATCAACAAAGAGATAAGAAATGCAAAAGCCAATAAGCCAGCAGCCATAACCCTGAAGTTGAACTCGCTGAGCGATGAGCCTTTGATACTGAAACTATACGAAGCAGCGCATGCAGGTGTGCAGATAAAACTGATCATACGCAGCATATTCTGCATCATGATGCACTCCAAAAAAATGAAGCAAAACGTAGTGCCCATAAGTATTGTGGATGAATACCTGGAGCATGCGCGTGTGATGATCTTTTTGAACGACGGGAATGAAAAAGTTTACATATCATCAGCTGATTGGATGGTGCGCAACCTCGATCACCGAATAGAAGCTGCAGCACCTGTAATGGATGAGGCTATCAAACAAGAGATCATCGACATCATTAATATTCAACTGCAGGATAATGTAAAGGCAAGATTATTGGATGACCAACTGTCGAACCTGTATGTACCTACACAAGGGAAAAAGGTAAGATCGCAGATTGAGACATTTAATTACCTGAACAAAAAATCGCATTTGCAAAGTGAAAATAGCAGCCATTGACATTGGAAGTAATGCAGCCAGGTTATTAATTACTGAGGTAACAGAAACCACAGGTAATAAAGTTGAATTCAATAAACTGAACCTTGTACGTGTGCCCCTGCGATTGGGTTTTGATGTATTTGAAAAAGGTTTAATAACAGATCATAGGTTCAATATGATCATGCAGACCATGCATGCCTACCGCCATCTTCTGAACGTGTACGAAGTGCAACACCTGCTTGCCTGCGCTACCAGTGCAATGCGCGATGCTTCCAACAGCCAGGAGATCATCAGGAAGGTACAGCAGGAAACAGGTATACAAATAGAAGTGATCTCCGGCGATTTTGAAGCATCCATCATTTACGAAAATCATATAGCTGAGTACCTGGACACCGACCATAGCTATTTGTATATAGACGTAGGTGGAGGAAGTACGGAGCTGACTTTTTTTGCTGATGGCAACCTAGTCTTTAAAAAATCCTTCAACATTGGAACCATCAGGTTATTGAAGAACCAGGTGGGAGATGAAACATGGAATAATATGAAGGAGTTCCTGAAATCCAACACCAAAGGCTTTAAGAAAATAGCAGCTATAGGAACAGGTGGAAATATAAACAAGGTATTTTCTCTGAGTAAAAAGAAAGACGGCAAGCCGCTTACGCTAGACCTGCTTCGGGATTATCATAAAGAACTTTCAAGTGTTTCGCTGGAAGATCGTATCAGGCTTTACAAACTACGTGAAGACCGCGCTGATGTGATCGTTCCTGCATTGCAGATATATGTAAATGCCTTGCGTTGGGCAGATGCTGATGAGATTTATGTTCCTAAAATTGGTTTGGCCGATGGCTTGGTTCAGCACCTTTACGATGAGGTAAAAAAGAAAAAGCAGCTGCAAGAAGTAAGGGAATAACTACTAATACAATTCAATTTTATTCCCTGTGCACATCATTCTTCTGGATGCAGAAACGAACTTAAAGCCTCCCTCCTTTCATTCAGCCGTTTTAGGCAGTACAGATAAAAGAGATAAGTTTGCAGCTTTGAAAATTAGCTGTGTCTTTGTGCAGCAAAACCATCAACCAGAAACAACCCAGTCATGTCTGTTCATTCTGAAATAAAAAAAGTAACAACCAATACTTTACAAAAATTAAAGAACAAAGGCGAAAAGATCTCCATGATCACAGCTTACGACTTTTCTTTCGCTAAATTATTTGATCAGTCAGGCATAGATGTAATACTGGTGGGCGATAGCGCCAGTAATGTGATGGCAGGTCATGAAACCACGCTCCCTATCACGCTTGATCAAATGATCTACCATGCCTCGTCAGTTATCCGCGGAATTAACAGGTGCCTGGTTGTGGTTGATCTTCCATTTGGATCGTACCAGTCAAATAGCGAAATAGCCCTTGCATCTGCTATACGCATCATGAAAGAAACAGGGGCGCACGCTATAAAACTGGAAGGTGGCGAGGAAGTAGTAGAAAGCATCAAGCGCATTGTAAGTGCAGGTATTCCTGTGATGGGTCACCTGGGACTGACGCCTCAATCTATTTATAAATTTGGCACCTACAGCGTAAGAGCAAAAGAAGAACTGGAAGCAAATAAACTGCGCTCCGATGCTCAACTACTGCAGGATGTTGGCTGCTTTGCCATTGTGCTGGAAAAAATTCCGGCAGCACTTGCAAAAGAAGTAAGTGAATCGCTGGATGTTCCTACAATAGGCATTGGTGCCGGCATGCACTGCGATGGACAGGTACTGGTTATGCACGACATGTTAGGCATTAATACTGAATTCAAACCTCGCTTTCTGCGTAAATACCTGAACATGGCAGAGCAGGTAACCACGGCTGTTCAGCAGTATATAAAAGATGTAAAAAGCCTTGACTTCCCAAATGAACAGGAGCAGTATTGATTTCGAAGAACTGAAATTGTTTAGATGGTAAAGAGAATTACACGCTGAAAAATGGCTGGTCACTTGATTGTCTTTACCGATTAAACAACAGTAACATCCAGAAACTTTCAATGCAATTTGCTCCTGCCATAGCTTTGAACCACAATAAGCAAATTTGAAGCGATACCTCGTTATAATCATTCACATAGCAGCATGGAGTTGTTTGTTATTGTTGCCTTTTGTGTTTTCACCACGCTTTCGCGATCCTAACCTGCACTACTACATCGAGCCATACATCTGGATGCTCATTACGTTGAATGCTTACCTGATCGCTTTCTTTTATACCAATACTGAAGTACTAATTCCAAGATTACTGTTCAAACGAAAGTGGCTTTGGTATTTACTTATCATACTTGGTTGTTTTATTGTTTTCATCCAACTTCCTCGTTTATTCGACGATGCATTACGTGCTAATCTTCCGCAGGAAGTAAAAGAAAAATTTGCTAGAAGAAGACGCCCGGGAGGCATCAGTATCTTCAATGGTTCTACAGCAGTTTTCTTTTTAGTGCTCACCATTAGTACCTGTATGAAAGTGATGCAACAATGGCTACAGGCTGAAAAAAGAAAAAGAGAAGTAGAGAAAGATAAGGTAGAAACAGAATTGTCTTTTTTAAGAACTCAGATCAACCCGCATTTCCTTTTTAATACGCTAAATAATATTTATTCGCTGGCAGTAGTAAAAAGTGATGCAACCGCAGGAACTGTACTGAAGCTTTCATCCATTATGCGTTATGTATTGCATGAAACAAAAAATGATTGGGTGCCGCTTGAAAACGAGATCAAGTTTCTAAATGATTTTATAGACCTGCAAAGGGTAAGACTAACGGATAAAACAACAACAACATTTAATGTAGAAACTGCAGTTGAAAATAAATTGATAGCACCGCTTATCCTGGTTCCTTTTGTAGAAAATGCTTTTAAATACGGCATTAGCACGAAAGAAAGATCTTCCATTTTTTTATCTATTTCTGCCAATGAAAAAGAAATTGATTTTAAAATAGAGAATGATATTGTATCTGCTGAAACCAGCAAATTGGAAAATTCCGGAATTGGTTTAAAAAATACAAGGCGCAGGTTAGAACTACTTTATCCTGGCCTTCACCAATTATCTATCAGGACAGAAAACAACAAATACTACGTTCACCTAATCCTTCAGAAATGATTCGTTGTATAGCCATAGATGATGAACCATTAGCACTGCAATTGATAAATGAATTTGCTTCGCGCATTCCATTTCTTTCTTTAGAAAAAACATTCACCAATCCTGATGATGCGCACCAATACCTGCAGGAGCATGATATAGACCTACTGTTTTTAGACATCCAAATGCCGGATGTAAACGGCATTCAATTTTATAGATCATTATCAAAAAAGCCACAGGTAGTTTTCACCACAGCATTCAGTGAATATGCAGTAGAAGGATTTAATGTAGACGCAGTAGATTATTTACTTAAGCCTTTCGAGTTCGACCGGTTTCTGAAAGCATCTTATAAAGCGAAAGAATACCTTGAATTCCTAAGCAGCCAGGAATTGCAGATGGCTTCCATATTTGTAAAGGTGGATTACCAGCTAATGAAGATCAACCTGAAAGATATAGAACTGATAGAAGGCTTAGATGATTATATAAGGATACACATAAAGCCACGCTCGGTGCTAACACTGATGACTTTAAAAAGCTTACAGGAGAAACTACCGGCACAAGAGTTTGTTCGACTGCATCGATCTTATATTATCCCTGTAAGTAAAATAGAAAGCTTTGGCAAAAACAAGTTGCGGGTCTCAGGCAAAGAGATACCTGTGGGCAGTAGTTATGGCGAGGTATATCAGCAACTGCTAAAAAGCAAAGGTTTAGAACCATAAACCCAACTTGTATTAAAGCTTTTCAAGCTCGTCTAGTCTACTGCTTTACTATCTCCAGATGCTCAATTCTCACCTCGGAGTTTGGCCTAATGACTATTGTCTATTCACTATTGACTTAACCTCCTCCTCCTCCCTTACCTTTGCCGGCAAAACCTAACGAATGGATTTCTTGTCAACTTTAAAAATTTCAGCTACCAACCGCGGTGTTTCTACAGGATTGATCTGGTTGGATAGCAACGGCGAAAACATAACCTCCTTTTCCCCTGTAGACGGGAAAGAAATAGCAGCCGTAACAGCTACCGATAGGTCAACATATGATGTAGTACTTACCAAAGCACAACAAGCATTTGTAGAATGGCGGATGTGGCCAAGTCCAAAGCGCGGTGAAGTGGTACGCCAGATAGGTGAAGCATTACGCCAATACAAAGAGCCTCTTGGAAAACTGGTAAGCTATGAGATGGGAAAGAGCCTGCAGGAAGGTTATGGCGAAGTGCAGGAGATGATAGACATCTGCGATTTTGCAGTAGGACTTTCGCGGCAATTACACGGCCTTACCATGCACAGCGAACGTCCTGGCCACAGGATGTACGAACAATGGCATCCACTCGGTGTAGTAGGTATCATCAGCGCCTTCAACTTCCCTGTTGCTGTGTGGAGCTGGAATACTATGCTGGCGTGGGTTTGCGGTGATGTGTGCGTGTGGAAGCCAAGTGAAAAAACACCTTTATGCGGCATTGCATGTCAAAAGATAATTGCAGAAGTTTTTGAAAGAAATAATGTACCGGAAGGTGTAAGCTGTATGGTACAAGGAGGACGTGAAGTAGGTGAATGGCTGGCAAATGATGGTCGTATTCCGTTGGTATCTGCAACAGGTTCTACCCGCATGGGCAAAGCTGTAGGAGCAGCGGTTGGTGCCAGATTAGGTCGATCCTTATTAGAACTAGGAGGTAACAATGCCATCATCATAAGCCAGGATGCTGATTTGGAAATGGCGCTTGTTGGTTGTGTGTTTGGTGCGGTAGGTACTGCTGGCCAGCGTTGCACCTCTACCCGCAGGCTTATCATCCACGAAAGCGTGTACGATAGCTTTAAACAAAAGTTGGTAAATGCGTACAAACAACTACGTATTGGTGATCCTCTGAATGAGAATAATCATGTGGGTCCTTTGATAGATAAGGATGCAGTAAATGCCTACCTGAAAACTATTGAAGATTGCAAAGCGCAAGGTGGAAATTTTGTGGTAGAAGGTGGTGTACTGGAAGGTGCAGGTTTTGAAAGTGGCTGTTATGTAAAGCCATGTATAGCGGAAGCAAATAAAGAGATGCAGGTGGTACAGCATGAAACTTTTGCTCCTATACTTTACCTGATGAAATACAAAGATCTTGATGAAGCCATTGCTATACAGAATGGCGTACCACAAGGATTATCATCATCTATCATGACCTTGAACCTACGCGAGGCAGAGAAGTTTTTATCATCTGAAGGAAGTGATTGCGGCATTGCAAACGTAAACATTGGAACAAGTGGCGCAGAGATCGGTGGAGCATTCGGTGGCGAAAAAGAAACTGGTGGCGGAAGAGAAAGCGGCAGTGATGCATGGAGGATTTATATGCGACGCCAGACCAATACCATCAATTACTCAAACAAACTTCCACTTGCTCAAGGAATAAAGTTTGACCTATAATAAGAAGCCTATAAATAGTGAAGCAGCTGGTAAATGCCTGCTGCTTTTATTTTAGTTCCTAGTTTCTGGTTCCTGGTTTTTATCCCCAGATGCTTATACTTAATTCTCTGATTTTTTATCAAGTATCCATCATCCAGCATCCAGCCTACGCTTCTACTTCTTCGGGTGATAAGTCAACTTCGAACATATAATACGGCACCTGGTAACCGGCTTTCAATAAAATGGGTTTGGCTACATTATACACTTTTATACCGCCTGCTGTTTCACCTTCCAATGTACCTACATGTGCATGCCCATGAAATGCAGCAGCAACATTCCGGCGGCCCAATGGTTCTGCAAGTCTTGAACAACCAAGAAACGGGTAGATAGGTTCAGGCTCACCGACGAGTGTTGCTTTGATAGGAGAATAATGCATTACTACAATTTTAGTGATATCAGGATGATCTGAATCCAGTCGAGCCAAAGCACGGTCAAGATGAAGTGCCTCTTCCACTGCCTCTTGCACAAATGCTTTCATAGCACCTTCACCAAACATCGAAAGCATATAATTATCAAAGCCGCCACCAAAGCCTTTTACACCAGCAAAACCAACTCCTTTTATCACGATAGCTTCACCATTTAGAATATGCACATTATGGCTTTGCACGATCTGCCTTATCAGCTTATGCCTGCCTTTTTCATAATCATGGTTACCCAATACACCCACTACAGGTATAGAGCAGGATTTTAATTCTTCACTCAGCACCTGGGCTTCTGCTTCATCACCTGTATCGGTAAGGTCTCCGCATATCAGCAGGACGTCTGCTTTGCTGGATACTTCCTTGAAATAATCAACCCATTTCCCTTTGTCATTTTCCCTCACATGTATATCAGCAACAGCAGCTATTCGTACTTTATGATCAGCCATAATTAAACCGTTTTTATTGTAGTTACTTTATAATCCCATTCTTTAATGTCCACCATATACTGTGTCTGGTCTATAATAGGTCCACGGCATACACGCTCTACCGGCGATGGCAGATCGTACTGCTCATGTGCACGGCGCATCAGTTCATCAAACAACCATCTTGGAATGATCTCGTGAAAATCAGCCGGGTAAACGAATTGGAAAATCAATAACTGGGCAAGCAGTAAATGCCAGTGCTGGTCAAGGCGGAAAAGCAGGTGGTTCCAATCAAGGTTCTTACCATACTTCAAAAGGATGTGGTTAACATCAGCTCCATCAAATCTTTCCCTGTTTTGCACATATATCTTACACCATACCAGTTCTTCCGGCGGAAGTATCTTCACATCTACATCAAATAAATTAGCAGCAGGTGCTCGTTCCAGCCATGTATCGTCTACCCGGCATATATTATTCACCGTGTCAAATATCAGGTCAACAAAATGGTCACCTTTAAAAACCTTGGCCAGCCAACGAACATCAGTCAATTCTGTTTTATAACCTTTATCGGCAAAATGTTTTAAAAATTTTGGATAGTCAGCTGGCTTGCAAAATATATCAAGGTCTTTGGTATCGCGGTAAATTCCAGTGTAGTGAAACATTGCAAATCCGCCTCCCAGCATATAGCGTGCATCGCATTCATTAAGTATAGTCAGTGCTTCTTTGTAAAAAGCGTGCGCTTCCTTTTTTTGTTCGTCCGTAATTATCATGTTGTCGTATTTCCTGTTAAAGTAAAACCTGCCTCTTTCTATGAACCATCTGAAAATGAAACAAGTAAAAGACCAGAAAAAAGAACGTGCCAAAGCATTTTGCTTTTCAACTGGTGAACAGAAGATGCAAAAACAACAAAAGCGCCTTGTTATTAGGCGCTTTTATACCAGTATGTAGAAACAGCTAGACCTCCCTACAATGTACCTGGATCATCAGGTTTGCTTGTATCAAATGCTCCAACCGGTGAGGCTCCACTTGCTCCAAAATTACTATCGCCTGAACGTTGGTTATTCATCATACTTCCACTACCACTATTGTAGCTGTTGCTACTTCCTACCCGCAGCCTGTTCTCTACATTCTTTACACCCGATACAGACTCCACTATATCTTCTGCATGGCGTTTTTCATAACGTGATCTAACCATACCGGTCATCACCACATCACCATTCTCTACTTTAATTTCTATATCAGAAGCATCTAAATGCGGATCTTCCATTAGCCGGTCATTCACATCATCAGTTATTCTTTCATCGCTGCGTATATATCCTTTAGGCCCACGTCCACGATGATTATCCTGGATTTCATCCATGCGGCGACGGCGGGCTGCGTCCTCATCACCAAACCACGATGATACTTCGTCTCTTGTTTTATCCCACCAGTCGCGGTCATTGTAGCGGCTCCGGCTATCATGTTCATAATCCCGGTAAGAGGAACTGCCCCGTCCATAACCCCTGTTACTTTCGTAAGGGTCATAGCCAAAGTCACGACCAGTCATGCTGCCGCGGCCGGTCCTGTGGTTTTCGCCGCCATACATGTTCCTGTTATAGTAGTTATCATCACTGGAGCGGCGGCTGTTCTTGCTTCCCCAGTTATCGCTAAAGTCATCTCTTCTTCTGCCCCAATTCTTCTCCTGGTCATCGTTTAGTCCACGAAGTTCCCGCCTGTCATAATTATCATCCCGCTGATCGTTCCGCCGGTTTCCCTGGTGGTAATCATCCATCCGGCGCTCATCGTACCTATTGTCATTCCATGGCTGGTGCATGCCTCTGCGGCTTTCATCCCAGTCCCTGTTGTAATTGGCCATAACAAACGTTTTTTTGTTTAGTTAATAATTAGTGCGGTGTAAATGGGAAAAAAATTGTGCCTGTTACAATCAATTTTCATCTATGGCAGATGGCATAGCATTGGCTATTCTTCTGCATCACATACAAAAACTAGCACCTAGTTTTAAAGAAAAATATATGACAGCTAAACGTTCATTGCCACTTCAAAAAAGAATTGCACTTATAGCACACGACAACAAGAAATCTGAACTGATAGAGTGGGCTGTTTATAACAAACAAGCTCTTTTAAAACATTCATTGATAGCTACCGGCACTACGGGTTCTTTACTGGAAAAAAAGCTGGATACCCAGGTGTTGAAACTTTACAGCGGCCCGCTGGGCGGCGACCAACAAATAGGCGCCATGATAGCTGAAGGAAAAATAGACATTGTAATTTTCTTTTGGGATCCTATGTCAGCACAACCACATGACAGCGATGTAAAAGCACTTTTGAGATTGGCAGTAGCTTGGAATATCATCATTGCCTGTAACCGTACCACTGCCGACTTCATTCTCACATCTCACCTCATGAAACACGAAAATGAGATCATCCTTTCTGATTATTCCAACTACTTAAACAGGAAGATCTAGCAGGAAAAACTGTTTCCTTGAAAGAACATTCTTGCCACGGAGCAACAAGTGTAGAGGCAGCTTGTTTCATAATATCTTGTTATCTGTCAATGAAATGAATTAGTTTTGCAACATTGTTTCATAAACGAAACATTATTGGCACAATCTTCATTGAGTACAGGTAAAATTTTCAAGGGTTGAGATACTTCTACATTTTCCTTTTCCTTTTTTTCTGCAATATGGCTGAAGCGCAAAATTGCAATCTGCGCCTTTCTGGCCATGTGGACGACATAGATACAAAAGAGAAACTTCCAAACGCCACCGTTAAGATCCTGGAACTGGAGAAATATACCACCACCAACCGTGATGGTGATTTCATCTTTGAAGGACTTTGCAACGGTGCGTACACCATACAGATAACACACGTACACTGCGATACCTTGGTGCAGGTAATACGGCTAAACCAGTCCGTTCATAAAGATTTTGGTCTTCCACACGCAAAAGGGATGCTGGGCGAAGTAACGGTAACTACTTCCATTCAACCTGGCACCACCGGCATTACCAGTTCGCTTCATGGGCACGAACTGGAAGAAACCCGCGGCCAAAATCTTGCTGAAGCGCTAAGCAGGATCAATGGTGTTACCATGTTGCAAACAGGTTCTACCATTAGTAAACCTGTAATTCATGGATTGCATGGCAACAGGGTTTTGATTTTAAATAATGGCGTAAGGCAGGAAGGACAACAATGGGGAAGTGAGCATGCACCTGAAATAGATCCTTTTATTGCAAATAGAATGACGGTTGTAAAAGGCGCATCCAGCCTGCGGTATGGCGCGGATGCAATTGGTGGCGCAATATTAATTGAACCACGGCCATTACCTACGGCGCAGGCCACCAATGCTGAGTTCAATACCGTTTACTTTAGTAACAACCGGCAATATGTAATAAATGGTGTGGTGGAGCAAAATGTGAAGAAGCTAACTGCACTCAGTTGGCGCTTGCAGGGTACATATAAAAGAGGAGGCAACACCCGCACTCCTGATTATTGGCTACACAACACTGGACTGGAAGAATACAATTATTCAGCTACAGTTGGATGGCGTAATTCACGTTTCCAATCTGAATTATTCTTCAGTTCGTTTAATACCAAACTAGGCATCTTTACCGGGGCGCATATTGGAAACCTGACAGATCTTGAAACAGCTATCAACAGCAAAAGACCTATTCAAAATATTGATGCTTTTTCATATGATATTGACAGGCCAAGGCAGGAAGTGAGCCACTACCTGGTGAAGCTGCGCAACACATTTAATCTTACCAATAGAAGGCGCTTGAACATAGTACTGGCGCACCAGGAAAACTTCAGGCAGGAATATGATCGTGCACTAATAACTGACAGGCCTGAACTGGACCTGAACATAGGCACAACAACCGTGGATGCTAATATTGAGAATACAGCTACCGTTTCCACCACTTATGGAGTATCCGCCATGCGCCAGCAAAACGTCTGGAGTGGCAGCCGCTTCTTTATTCCCAATTTCGTTGTCTGGAATTTATCAGGCTATGCTATAGCAAAAAAGAGCCTGAACCCCAACCTGAATGCAGAAGCAGGACTTCGTTACGACTTCAGAACTATGGAGACCTTTAGAAACCAGAACAACCAGGTGCTCCAGGAGAACAGGAACTTTAGCAATATTTCAGCTTCTACCCTTTTGGATTACCGTTTAGGTACAGGTAAAAATTTATTGTTTAGCGGCTCAATGGCATGGCGTGCGCCGCAGGTAAATGAGCTTTATGTAAATGGACTGCATCATGGCACTGCTAATTTTGAGATTGGCGATCCAAATCTTAAAAGTGAAGTAGCGTTTATCTTTTCAAGCCAGCTGAAAGTAAATATCGACTCCAGTTGGATGGTGGATGTAACGCCTTTTGCCCGCTATATAAACGGCTTTATTAATCTTGTTCCTTCTACTCCTCCTACTCTTACTTTCAGAGGCGCCTATCCTACTTTTCGTTATTTGCAAACCAATGCATTTTTTACCGGTGCAGATATAGCAGTCACCCGCTATTTTACCCCATTGGTTCGTGCTAATGCAAAGGCTTCTTTACTGTGGGTAAGAGACCTGCAGGCAAAAGATTGGCTCCAGCAAATTCCTTCTCATCGTTTTGAGGGAGAAGTAGCTTATTCATACCGCCAATTTCATCCCAGTGAAAATTACATCAGCCTCCAGGCGGTACATGTAACGGAGCAAACAAGGGTTCCAAAAAATAATGGCGATTATCTGGCACCACCAGCAGCTTATACATTATTGAATATGGAATTTGCAACAATGTTTCATTTTCTAGAAAAAAGACTTACCTTTGGCCTCGGCATTAGAAACCTGCTGAACACCCGCTACCGCGATTATATGAACCGGTTCAGGTACTTCAATGATGAGGCAGGAAGAAATATTGTTTTGCGACTTAAATACAGGATATGATGATGAAGAAATTAGCAATTGCAGTTTTACTCTTTACAACAGCGATGACTGGTTGTAAAAAAGATGTAACCAATCCCGGTAATGAAAATGAGCATGATGCGATCAACTCCGTTACCCTCACCTTGAAGCAAAATGGAAATATTGTCGGCACTTTTATAGCTGAAGACCCGGATGGTGATGGTGGTAACCCTCCTACAAGAATTGATACCATTAGGTTGGCTGCCAACCAGGCTTACACCATGGAGCTTAGCCTGAAGAATATTACAGCATCAGGCACCAAAGACATCACAGCAAGCATTAGAGAGCAAGGCAGAAACCATGAACTTTTTTACCTGGTAACTGGTGCCGCGGTAGCTGTAGCAAAGACGGATCTAGACGTAAATAATTTACCTATCGGCTTCAATACTACCTGGACTACTACAGTAGCCGGTACAGGTAATGTGCTGATAAAACTGATGCACAAACCTTTCATTAAAGCTGCAGGCGATAGCCATACAGTTGGACATACTGACCTGGCGCTTACGATGCCTGTAAAAATTCAGTAAACAATCTCAAAACATAAATTAACAGCATGAAGAAAATTCTCTCGCTGGCCTTTGCGGCAGCAATTGCTATGACAGCACAAGCACAAACTACATTTGGTATCAAAGGTGGTCTCAATCTTACCAGTGTTAATACCAATGATGAAGATTTCAACCACGACAGGAAGACACGTCCATCATTTCATGTAGGTGGTGTAGCAGATATAGGTATCAGCAATAGTTTCTCTATCCAGCCGCAGCTACTGGTGCAAGGCAAAGGCGTTTCGCTTGCACATGGTGGTCACTCTGATAAGATCCGTTTTACTTCTATTGACATTCCTGTAAACTTCTTGTACAAAAGAAGCGGCTTCTTTATAGGTGGCGGTCCTAACTTAGGCATAAACGTTAGCGGCAAAATGGTTGCTGATGATCCAACTGAAAACACTGACTTTGAATTTGGAAGTGAGACAGGAAAATTCAAGCGTGTGAATATTGGCGCCAATGTTATGACAGGCTACCAATTAACCAATGGTCTTTTCTTTAGCGCCAACTTCTTAGGCGATCTTACCAACTGGGTAAATAGCAATAACGACAAATGGAAAAACAACCTGTTTGGACTAAGCGTAGGTTATATGTTCAAAGGGAGATAAATAATCTTCAAATCATTTGTAAAGCCTTCTTCGGAAGGCTTTTCTTTTTCATAGCTGGTTGAAACCAGCAATACCTTATTTAATCCGCATCAAAAAGCCAATGCCCATTACGCTTTTTAGCTGTAGAGATGGGCTATTCTTTTCTTCTCCAAAAAGTTTCACATCATCATCATATATCAGGTCAAGTGTGTAAGTAGCTGACAGGTACTTATTGATCTTAAACGCAAAGTAGTTGGTCATAAATACATCAATATTGCCCGGCTTATTCAGGTAGTTACTAAACAGGTCGAGCCTGCCTTTATAGTTAATATCCTTAGGTAATAGCTGGTTATAATTGATAGTAGCAAATGCACCCATTTCACTAAAAGAGCGTCTGCCGGGCGGCACACCATATAAGCCTCTTTCAGATAATCTTTTACTAGCCACAATAATTACCCTACTGGTTAGTGGTGAAACAAAGGCAGAGAAATTTGTTCTTTTATAATCGATACCAACCGAGGTTAGCGTATACGCAGGTGCCAAAAAAGTAGAAGAAAAAGTGGCTCTGGAACCAGAGTAAGTATAGCCATCAAAAAACTGTGTACGAAAATTAAAGAGACCCGTCAGGTAAAACTTACCATCGAAGTTGTAACCATACTTAGATAAGATATCGAAACGGTCATCGTTTTTCCTGCTGCCAAGGCTGGTGGTTTGCACCATTCCAAAATTGAACTCGCCGGTATTGTCCCACGATTGTTTTCCTTTTTTATAGAACAGGAAATAGTTTACATAACTATTTAAGGCCAGCGAAAAATTATCACCACCTGCTGCCCAGTTGCGAAGGCTGCCTTGAGTCATGTTCACACTTACTGTTCCGCCTCGCTTCCATGTCCATTCTGTTGTATCCGTTGCATCCTTCTTTACCGTTCTTGTTACTTCACTTTGGATTTTTTTTACCGTCGGATCTTGAGCCTTTACATGTACAAAAATTACTACTAAGGTGATGAGTAGATACACCTGCTTCATCAAACAACACATTTTTTCAAATGTACTAGGAACAGTAGCTGCCGCATCAATAGTGAATAAGATGTAGCCATGGCAAATGAGTTTGCACATTACAAATACCGGCAACGATTGCGCTAACAGGCCATTGCCAATAATGGTAATACAGCCATTTTGAAAGCTGTTGTTGCTTTTGCCATTTGGCTGTTTACCAGTATTTTCGCACTTCATTTCAAGTTAGCAGGATTTCATTGAGCCCTAACATTGCTTATCAAGTTTGCTTAATGACCTATTAACCTGATGTTTAAATCAACTAATCATCAATTAAGATTTACTATGGCTTACGACGTTATCGTTTTAGGAAGTGGTCCTGGTGGCTATCCTGCTGCAATTCGTGCTTCTCAACTTGGATTTAAAGTTGCCATTATCGAAAAAGAAAGCTTGGGTGGCGTTTGCCTTAACTGGGGATGTATCCCTACCAAAGCTTTACTGAAAAGTGCACAGGTATACGAATACCTGAAGCATGCACAGAACTACGGCATCAAAGCAACCGGGGTTGAGCACGATTTTGAAGCTGTGATCAAACGCAGCCGTGGCGTAGCCGATAAAATGAGTAAAGGCGTTCAATTCTTAATGAAGAAGAACAAGATTGATGTGATAATGGGCTTTGGTAAGCTGAAAGCTAAAGGCCAGGTAGAAGTAACCGGTGCAGATGGAAAAGCACAAGTAGTAGAAGGAAAACATATCGTAATAGCAACCGGTGGTCGCTGGAGAGAATTACCTAACCTGCCTATTGATGGTAAAAAAGTAATTAGCTACCGCGAAGCAATGGTACTACCACAACAACCAAAATCTATGATTGTGGTAGGTAGTGGAGCTATAGGTGTTGAGTTTGCTGACTTCTATAATACTATGGGCACTAAGGTTACTATAGTTGAATTCATGCCGCGCATTGTACCTGTAGAAGACGAAGACATTTCGAAAGAACTGGAAAAGCAATACAAGAAGAAAGGCATCGAGATCATGACCAATTCTTCTGTTGAGTCATTAGACACTACAGGAAATGGTGTAAAAGCAAAAGTAAAAACACAGAGTGGCGAGGTTACACTTGAAGCTGATGTGGTACTTAGCGCTGTAGGTGTTGTTGCAAATATTGAGAATATTGGACTGGAGCAACTTGGAATCAAAACTGAAAAAGGTAAGATCATAGTTGATAAATATGGTAAAACAAGTGTTGATGGTTTTTATGCTATCGGCGATTGTACTCCGGGACAAGCACTGGCTCACGTTGCAGGTAAAGAAGGCGTTAATGTATCTGAATACATTGGCTTCCTTGAAAAGAAATTCCATCATCAACCAGAAGGAATTGATTACAACAACGTACCAGGTTGTACTTACTGTTCTCCAGAGATTGCAAGCATCGGCTTTACAGAAAAAGCAGCGAAGGAAGCAGGATACGAGATCAAAGTTGGAAAATTCCCATTCATGGCCAGCGGTAAGGCTAGTGCATCTGGTTCTACCGAAGGTTTTGTAAAAGTGATCTTCGATGCTAAATATGGTGAGTTCCTTGGAGCGCACATGATCGGTAACAACGTTACTGAAATGATTGCTGAAGTATCAGTAGCGCGTAAGTTAGAAACGACCGCTCACGAGATTTTGAATGCTATCCACCCTCACCCAACTATGAGTGAAGCTGTGAAAGAAGCAACCGCAGCAGCTTATGGCGAAGCGATAGATATTTAAAGCTCATTTTCAATATAAAGTTTTAGAAACTACAATGGTTACCAACTCTGGTAACCATTGTAGTTTTATTTTGATCCAAAGAAGGTTATTGAAAATTGTTGCGTTTGAAACTTTATACTTGCTGTACCAAAACCACAACAATGAAAAATACTTTCTACAGCATTATTGTACTGCTGGTAATTCAGACCACTGCTTCGGCACAACAAACCACTCCTTTAGAAACAAGCAACAAACAATTTTATACAGAAGTAGGTGGCCCGGGAGTATTATTTTCAGCCAATCTTGATGGTCGCTTCGCCGCCGGCGAAAGAACTGGTTGGGGATACAGGGCAGGTTTGGGTTTCACTTTGGTTGATGATGAAACAATCACAACATCTCCTAGTGGCTTTCAAAACTACAACTACCGTACAAGGTCGGTTGCCACCTTGCCGCTTGGTATCAATTATTTATTTGGCAAACCCGGCTCGCCTAATATGTTCGAGGTAGGTGCAGGCATAACAGTTCTTTCTCGCAGGTCATCCATTCTCAACTACAACGATTACAACGAAGGGTTTTTGTTGGGACACTTTAGTTTCATGTATCGCAAGCAACCGGTAGATGGCGGCTTTAGCTGGAGAGTAGGAATGACTCCCATCATCAATCCAGACGGTGACATATTCCCCTTCGCAGCAGTAGGATTAGGATTTACATTCAAATAACTTTATTTCAAATGAAATGATAAGGCTGTTCATATTGATGAGCAGCTTTTTTTGCATCCACTTTTAAGGAAGCTGATAGTTGTTTTCTTGTGTATACCTTTTGACCAGACTATTCTTACAATACCGGTGAAATAGCAATTTTACCTCATGTTTGATATCAACATCACAACCGACTTTTCAACAAACAAAATGGCGAATGATTGCTGATACTATAATCTCTTTATCTTTCCCGCTTACAATCCTGAGCTAATAAAATGAATGCAGAAAATATCTTGCGTGGCATTGGTGGTATCCTGTTTCTTGTACTTGTATGTTTTTTAATAAGCAACAATAGAAGAAGAATAAACTGGAAGTTGGTAGGAATAGGTTTATTAGTTCAGTTGATCATTGCTATCTCTATTAAGAATATTGGCTTTGTAGGAGGAACTTTTTCTTTTCTTGCCAATGCATTTGTTAAGGTCATCAATCTTGGTAAAGAAGGTGCTGCCTTTATTTTTGGCCGCCAGCTACTTGATCCTACACAAAATTGGGGTTTCATCTTTGCGGTCCAGGCATTACCGAATATTATCTTTTTTGCTGCTTTATCTGCACTTCTATATTACATGGGCGTGCTCCAGAAAATCGTTTTTGTTTTTGCCTGGATATTAAGCCGCATGGGTGTTAGCGGTCCTGAAAGCATTTCGGCTGCGGCCAATGTATTTCTTGGGCAAACAGAAGCGCCCCTAATGGCAAAGCCCTACCTGGCCAACATGAACAAGAGCGAAATACTCTGTATAATGATCGGTGGTATGGCCACAACTGCCGGTAGTGTATTGGCAACTTATGTAGGTATGCTTGGTGGTACAGATGTAGCGCAACAGCAATACTTCGCGTTGCAACTACTTACAGCATCTGTGATGGCGGCGCCTGCATCTATTGTTATAGCCAAAATTATTTACCCTGATCCGGAAGGTGCAGTGAAGTCAACCAAGGTGGGTGTTTCTAAAGAAAAAATTGGAAGCAATGTATTGGATGCTATTTCAAATGGCACGATAGACGGTTTGAAGCTGGCCGTGAATGTAGCTGCTATGCTGATTGCATTTACTGCATTGATGGCTGTGCTAAATTATTTGCTGGTATACATGGGTGGCATCAATAACTTTTTTGGCATGTCGTTCAAAAGCCTGAATGCACAAATAGCAGATGCAACAGGTGGCCGTTATGCCGGCTTATCCTTACAGTTCATACTCGGTTATTTATTTGCTCCTATCGCCTGGTTGATTGGAGTAGAGTCAGCTGACATTACATACTTCGGTCAACTACTTGGAGAAAAGACAATTCTCAATGAATTCTTCGCCTACGACAGCTTAGGAAAGTTGAAAGCAGCAAATGCATTTAGTAGTTCTAAAACAGTGGTAATGGCAAGTTTCGCTTTATGTGGCTTCGCAAACTTTGCTTCAATAGGAATCCAGATCGGTGGTATTGGAGCATTGGCGCCTAATCAAAGAACCAACCTTTCTTCTTTAGGAATGAAAGCGCTAATAGGTGGCACCATTGCAAGTTTGACAAATGCCTGCATTGCCGGAATGCTTATGTAGTTTTTGCTGATTGAATTGTACTGAAGCTTTTGTTTTTATTCTATAGCCAAAGAATTATGCTTTGGCTAAGCTTGTATTATCTCCAACTCGTTCATTTCTACCGAAGTCATTGATAAAAAATAATTTTCATGATTAGTATTCATGGATTTGCTTTTGTTAAATTTGAACCATAACATAAACTATTACCATCTTGAAAAAATTTACACTCCTAACCTTCCTGTTCATTCTTTCTTTCTTCCAGGTTGTTATTGGACAAAAACAAGAGGTGAAAACACCTGTGATCAGGTGTGCCACTATGGATGCGATAGACCAGCGTCTATCGATAGATCCAAAGTTCAGGGCTTTGATTGAAGCTGGACAGCGTCAATACGAAGAGTCGAAGCAATCAAGTGGTATGGCTAGCCGTACCAGCACGCTTACCGGCCCTGTTACTATTCCTGTAGTGGTGCATGTGGTTTTACCAAACCCACACGTGATTACAGATGCAGATATAGATTATTTTCTGAATAGGCTAAATCTTGACTTTTCCGGCTTGAACCCGGATAGTGCCAATGGTGCTCCTTTTTACGGAGTGCGTGGTCATTCACTTATTCGTTTTACACGGGCAAGACGTGACCCTAATGGCAATATCACAAATGGCGTTCAAAGAAGAACCGGCGCAATAGCTGTAGCTGGTAGCACTTACCAGCCTGTAAAGCATACTTCAGATGGTGGACTTGATCCATGGGATGTAACGCGTTACTACAACCTTTGGGTTTGTGGAACAGGTGCGTTGAACATTCTTGGTATTGCTCCCGCAATTGGGCCGGGTAATGCTACTGAAACAACAGGAAGTAGTGTAGGTATAGATGGTGTAGTGGTTGATTATCGTGCTTTTGCTAATAGCTGTTTTGCTGATCCTGCTTTCAACAGGGCAAGA
This sequence comes from Aridibaculum aurantiacum, assembly GCF_017355875.1. Classification (NCBI taxonomy): domain Bacteria; kingdom Pseudomonadati; phylum Bacteroidota; class Chitinophagia; order Chitinophagales; family Chitinophagaceae; genus Aridibaculum; species Aridibaculum aurantiacum. Next base: position 2,046,022 of record NZ_JAFEWC010000001.1, on the reverse strand, counting down.
ACTGCAGTGCATGAGATAGGCCACAATTTTGGGTTATATCACACCTTCCAAGGCAATTGCAGCAGTGCCGATTTTCAGCAATTGACTACTCCTAATTGCCAGCTTCCATCATCTCTATTGGCAGCTGCGGATGATACACCTGCTGAGAATGGTCCTCAATATGGATGTCCTTCCACTGCACAGGCATCAGGATGTGCCGGTAGTCCTAATCCTCCGGGAAGGATGTACCAGAACTTCATGAATTATACAGATGATGCTTGTATGACCATGTTCACCAAAGGACAGGTAGAAAGAATGCACTACCTGCTTGAGATCTGCCGCGCCGGCTATCTTACCACGAATGGTCATATACCACCAGCCAACGTACCAGCATTAGATGCCGCTCCTACTTCTGTTGTAAACCCAGGTGGAAGTGAGTTCAATCCTACTACCTGCCAATCTATAAACTATCCTTCGCTTACCTGTCCAGGCAACGTGGCGCCAAGAGTACGTATAGAAAACAGGGGCACCACTACCCTTACCTCTGTAAGAGTTGGATTTAGCCTGAATGGTATAGCACAGCCAGAGCAAACGGTAACAGTCAATATTCCTTTTGGAAATAGTGCAGTAGTTGCCTTCCCATCTATAGCAATCCCAGCAGGAAACCAGGTACTAAAATTCTGGACAAGTCAACCTAATGGATCAGCTGATCAACAGCAAGGAAACGATACTTTGACCATCAACTTAAGTGTGGGCGTAGGTGTTAGTTTACCATTGGTAGAAAACTTTAGCAGCGCTACCTTCCCTCCTAATGGTTGGACAAGGGTACGTGTTGCCGGCACTACTACAGCTGCACCATGGGACAGAAGCACAGCTACAGCCAGCGGCCCTGCAGGATCTGCAAGAGCAAACTTCTGGAATATAGGTACAGGTAATAAAATAGATTTAAGATCTCCATTGGTTTCAGTACAAGGATATGACTCTGTATTTGTTTCATTTGCTGTAGCGCATAGACAGTACAACAATGTGCAGGATACATTACAGCTATGGGTATCGCCAGATTGTGGAGCAACATTTATTAAACTTTGGGAGCAATGGAGCTCACAATTGGCTACTACCAATCCTCAAAGTGGCACAACAGAATTGATTAATCCGGGTGGTGGAGATTGGAAAACAATTACCGTATCACTGCCTTCTGCAAATGCTCAGAATATCTTGAACAATCAGAACCTGATGTTTGCCTGGAGAGCAGCCAGCAATTTTGGTAACAACATTTTCCTTGATGATATTAATATTACTGGAAAGGTTTCTCTCACAAGGGATATTCAACCTACAAATTTTGTAGCGCCGGCAGCTATCTTATGTAGCGGCAACAACATCACTCCTGCAGTAATGGTGAGAAATAATGGTGTTACAACTATTACTTCATTTAATGTAAACTACCAGGTAAATGGTGGAACAACTACAGTGGTTAACTGGACAGGAAGTCTAGGTAAAGACTCTACCGTTCGTGTAAATCTTAACCTGGCCAACTTCACTCCTGGTACTTATGCTATCAAGGCATGGACATCTAACCCTAACAACCTGCCTGACCAGCTTCCGATGAATGATACGACCAACTACACATTTGTAGTAGAAACAATCACCAACGCGCCAATGGTAGAAGGTTTCGAAGGCACCACTTTCCCTCCAGCTAACTGGAGGATAACACAACAGCCTGTAGATGATACAACATGGACCAGGACTACAACAGCAGGCCGAAACAGTACTGCTTCCGCCTTCATGAATAACTTCAGGTACACAACAAGAGGAAAAATAGACAACCTTCTTACTCCTGTGATGGCCTATACAGGTGCAGATTCAGTGTTCCTGAAATTTGATGTTGCAGCAGCTACTAAAACTTTCCCTGGAAGTACTGCCACTCCGCTGGATACTTTGGAAGTATTGGTATCTACCGATTGCGGAGCAACCTTCAGAAGCATTTATAAGAAGTGGGGTCATGAACTACAGACAGTGGGCGATCCTAACTTCCCTACCAACGAAAGTTTCGTTCCAAGAGCAAATAGTCATTGGAGGAGAGATTCTATAAATGTGACAACGCTTTTAGGAAGTAACAACACAGTAAGATTTGCTTTCAGGAATACGAACAACTTCGAAAACAACATCTATATAGACAATGTGAACTTCACGCCAAAGACGCTGTCGCAGCGTATCAAAACTGAAGGCTTCATGATTACGCCAAGTCCTTTTAGGAATGATTTCACCATCCAGCATTACCTGGCGCCAACCAGCTTAACAGGCTATGGTGTTTACAATTCTGTAGGTCAGCAGGTAGTAGCTCGTTCATTTGCCAATGGTACTGCAGACAGCTATATCAATGTAAACATGTCTCATTTACCTGCAGGTGTTTATACCATCAAGTTGATCTATACCAACCGCACGATTTCGCAAAAAATCGTGAAGGTGAACTAGACGTTTAACTTAATCATAAATTAAGGTGCTCCCTCTCCGGGGAGCACTTTTATTTTAAGGCAGCTCAAGTTTCTGGTTTATTTTTGCGGCAAAATAATTAGTAATGAATATTGCTATAAGTCCTGTAGAAGAACTGGTAGAAAGAACCACTGATCTGGATCTTCAACAGGTAGGGAAAAAGATACTGAACGGGCAAAGGATAAGTTTTGAAGATGGTGTTTTACTTTTTGAAAAAGCTCCTCTTTCTTTTGTTGGTACACTTGCGAATTTTGTTCGTGAAAAGCTTCATGGCAACAAGACCTATTTCAACCGTAATTTTCATATAGAGCCTACTAACATCTGCGTTTTCTCCTGCAAGTTTTGCTCTTACTCCAAGCTTTATGCGCACCGCGAAGATGGCTGGGAACTTTCTGTTGAGGAAATGGTAAACATTGTAAAGAAGTATGATGGTCAGCCTGTAACTGAAGTGCATATAGTTGGTGGTGTACATCCTAAGATGGACCTGCAGTTCTTTGCTAAAGTTCTAAAAGGCATCAAGGCTCACCGCCCAGATCTGCATATAAAAGGTTTTACACCGGTAGAGCTGGAGTATATGTTCCGCAAGGCAAAAATGACCGCTGAAGAAGGTTTACAGTTTTTGAAGGATGCTGGTCTGCAATCCCTACCAGGTGGAGGTGCTGAAATTTTTCATCCGGAGATACGTAAGCAAATATGTGATGATAAAGTAGATGCTGAAGGTTGGTTGCACATTCACCGCACTGCGCACAAATTAGGCATGCAAAGCAATGCGACGCTGCTATACGGTCATATTGAAGAATTCTGGCATCGTGTAGATCATATGGAGCGGCTTAGGCAATTACAGGATGAAACTGGAGGTTTCAATACTTTCATACCGCTTAAGTTCAGGAACCATGACAATGAAATGAGCCATGTACCTGAAAGCAGTGTAGTAGAAGACATGCGTATGTATGCTATCTCACGTTTGTACATGGACAACTTCCCACACATCAAGGCTTATTGGCCTATGCTGGGTAGGCAGAACGCACAGCTTACACTATCGTTTGGTGTAAATGATATAGATGGAACCATTGACGATACTACCAAGATCTATTCTATGGCTGGAAGCGAGGAGCAAACACCTGTTATGAGCACCTCTGAACTTGTAGCACTTATAAAGCAGGTAAAGCGTGAGCCGGTAGAACGAGGTACTTTATACAACGAGATCAGGAACTATGCGGTAGAACCATTGGAAGAAGTAGATCCTGCTTTGAATTAATGAGACTTAAACAAATAACGGATAAGCTAAAAGAGGTTCCCCAAAGGAACCTCTTTCTTTTACATGTAATTAATTGTAGATTTTTTAAATGCATAGTTGACAATACATAACCATACAAAATTTACAATTCACAACTCACCACTCACAACTGACCACTTACAACTGCCCCATTGCCCACTGCAAAGCAACCAACGACTTGAAGAACTTAGCCCGTAGTTCCTGTAGCTTCTGTTGGGTTTCCAGCACCTTATTTTCCCTGGCATTGATCAAAAACAAGCTGCTTTCACCGATAGAAAAACGAACTTCCTCAGCACGTAGTAGGCGCATGTACAACTGCAGGTTTTCTTCAAAGATCCTCACCTGCTGACGCATCTGCAATATTTGGTTGTAATAAGACTTTACCTTGTTTTCTATTTCCAGCCTTACCTGCGACACTTGCAAAGATGTCTGCTCAATCTTAATTCCTGCTATACGATACTCTCCTCTTGCCTGACGCTGCAACAAAGGCAGCCCAAAAACAAACCCATATTTGTAATTGTTCTCAAACATATTTGAGCCAATGCCTTTCACAGGCTGGTAGCCCTTGTTCAAAAAGTTATAATGCACATCAAAAGTGGGAAGCAGGCTTTGGAATTTTAACCGCCGTTCTACTTCCAGGGCATCCACTTTAAAACCTAGCGACCGCAACTTTGGATGTGTAGCCAAAGCTGTAGCCAGCGATTGCTCAAGCACCGGCAAAGGATAGGTTTCTAAACGAACTACAGACCATGTAGTGTCAGGAATAACATTGGCAGGAAGCTCGTAAGGTTGTTCATTCTCCAGCCATAAATAGTTGGATAATTCAAAGGCAGCATTTCGGAAACGTAACAGCGCATCGCTTTGCAAGAATTCAAAACTTTGCAATTGTGCCAGTGCCTCTAAAGTATCTATAGCTGCTCTTTCGCCACCCAGGAAAGATTGGCGCACCAGGTTCAACCGCTGGCGATTGATAGTAATAGCCTGTGTAAGAACACGAAACACCTGGTATTCGCGCACCCAGTCCCAATAGGTTTCAGCAGCATTGAACAAAAGATCATTATAAGCATTCAACCTGTCAGCTTCAGTTTGCTGGATCAGTAAACGCGCTTGAGATAATGAAGCCCTGCGCCTGTCAAACAACAGGTTTTTCATCAACGGCATAGAGAGACCGGCATAACTACTTCTACCGGGCGTTACTTCTGGATCTAATCTTTCGCCACCATTGTTTTCTAAACCTGCCTTCAATTCAAGGCCATACCATGTAGGTATTTTTATTTCAGGGTTTGTATAGTAGTAATAGCTTTTACCATCAAAAGTCTTTTGCTCATTCCTTACATAAACAGCAGGATCAAAAGCACCACGTACAGCCATTCTGAATGCTTCGGCACTATCAACCGAAAGATTTGCCTGCCGCGCCACCGGGTGATACCGGCGTACTATATCCAAAACATTATCCAGCGTAAGCACCTCCTGTGCTTTCACAGGATGTACTGCAGCCAGGCTCACAAGCATTACCAAACACCAACGATACATTCTGCAAATCATTTTTTCTCTTCCTTTTTGGTAGCGGATGGTTTATAATATTCAGGAGGGAAACCATTAATATTTCGCCACAACTCATACCATATCGGAACATCTTTCAAAAGGGCAAAACCTACCGCCCCGGTTCCTAGTCTTAGTTCCTTTGGCCATGGCCGGTCAGATTTATCTTCTATCACCAGCACGCGGTACATGCCATTTACATTCACATTGGTTTCTACAGCTACTATTCGTCCCGAAAAGATACCATAGCTAGCGCTGGGCCAGCCGGAAAAAACAATAGCCGGGAAACCATCAAAAGTGAATCTCACCAACTGGCCGGTATCAACCAACACAAGATCCATAGGCTTTACAAAAAGCTCTACTGCGAAATCAAAATTGCTTGGTACTACCTGCACAATCACCTCTCCTTCTTTCACAATCTCATTTATACCAGCTTTCATCGCTCCTACTACCTGTCCGTCCTGCGGCGCAATCAGCCAACGTTGAGAACCGCGTATCCTGTAATTCTGAACCTGGTTCTCCAGTTTAGCTACTTCACCCAGAGTAGTCGCTATCTCACTTTGTGCACCTGCCTGGTCGCCACGTGCTTTAAAAACTTTATCAGCAGTTTCCTGCTGTACACTTCCAATATCAATCTGGGCTATTACCAGCTCTTGCCGTGTATTCTGGTATTTATTAAACTTTTCAGTTTGAGCTGCAAGCGCTTTTTGGTAAGTACCTGTCCTTCTTTCAAAATCTACCAGCGAAATAATGCCTTCATCCAACATTTGGCGCGCACGCTGGTATTGAACAGTGGCTATCTCTGCATCAATTTTGGCAGCAGCCCACTCAGCCGAGTCACTCTGTACCTTACGCCTCAACTGCTCTATTTTATTTCTTAAAGAAGATATCTTTAATTGCTGCTGCGCCTCCATTGCACCAATCTGGCTACTGGTTGCTTGTACTTTTTCGTTGTAAAAATCTATCGTTTGCCGTTTTGCGGCCAGCTGCTCTTCGGTACGCTGTACAAGGTTTGGATCAAGGTATTCATCTTTTACATCGGCAAGCTGAATAATGGTATCGCCACGTTTCACATAATCGCCTTCTTTTACATACCACTTTACAATTCTTCCTGGAATGATAGCAGGCAATTCTTGCGGACGCTGCTCCTGGAACAATGTAGTTACAGAACCGGTTGCTTTGATGTTCTGTGTCCAGGGAAGAAATAGAATAGCAACTGTAACTATCGCAATGAACCAACTCCAAAACTTCATTTGCTTGCGATAATGGCTGTTGTAAATATGGCTTGTACTCTCTATACTTAAATTATGTTCTTCCCGTATTTTAGCTTCTAATATTTGCATTGCTGTCAGATCAGTTTACGAAATACCTAATACAACTGCAGGGTTACCTGCTTTCAATACCTGGCCATTTTTCAGTTCAATTACATATTTGCATCTCTGGGCAAATCCTATATCGTTTGTTGCCACAATCACTGTTGATTTTGTTCGTGTTAATAGATAATCTTTTACCTGCTGCTGCCCTATCTCACTGAGTGCTGTCCATGGTTCTTCCATTAGCAACAGCTGCGGGTCGTGGATCAATGAGCGTAGAAGCAACACTTTTTGGATAAAAGATTTACTCAATCTTTTTCCTGTAGGATCGAGCTTGGTTTCATAACCATCTGGTAATTCTAAAAATGTATGTTGAAAACCAAAGGCTGTAGCCAGTTCATTTATCTGGGAAAAAGAAAGGTCAGGATTGTCCATTGTAATATTCTCAAGCAGGGTGCCATCAAATATTTCCTGCTCCTGTAGAATGATACCTGTATTGCGACGGAGGCTTTTCAGGTCGTAGTTGTTGATGGGAATATTATCTAGCGAAATCGATCCTTTGAAATGGCTGTAGCTACCGGTAAGTAAGCGCAACAGGATGCTTTTACCTGCGCCTTCTTCTCCACGTATACATACAGTGGCACCACTTGGCACTACAAAAGAAATTTTATGAAGTACCTCAAGCTTTTGCTCGAAAGAGAACGATAGCTCAGAAACTTTCACCTCAGGACCAAATTCTTTACGGGCAAATATCAATGTTCCTGATTTCTCTTCCGGGCTGTCTAACAGCTTAGAAAGTTTAGTAATACTTGTAAGTGTATCGTAAACATTGTCGAGGCTGAAAATGAATTTCTCCACCGAATTCATGATCATGATGATCACAATTTCAGCTGCTACAAACTGTCCTAAGTTGATATAGTTATTGATGGCCAGGAACGCACCCACCAAAAGCATAGATGCTGTAATGAACACTTTAAAGACTATCAGTGCCCAATATTGTATCAACAGAACTTTGAAATGTTCTGTACGCGCATCCAGGTAACTGCTTACCAGCCTGTCACTTTTCTTAAGATGAAATGGGGTGCCTTTGCTGAATTTGAAGGTTTTTAGAGTTCTCGCCATTTCCTCAAGCCATGAGGCTACACCATATTTATACTCACTTTCCTCAAGGCTGGTGCGTAAGCCTCTTGCACTGGTTAATATCATAAGCAATACAAGTACGCCTAATAGCAGCAGGCCGAACACAATAAATATGGGACTATAAAAAGAAAGCAGAACTAATCCGAAGATGATCTGGATAGAAGCAACCGGCAGATCGAGAAATAGTTTGGTTAGTCCTTTCTGCAAGCTTACCGTATCAAAGAAACGGTTCACCAATTCGGGCAAGTAGTATTTATCTACACTTTGTATATCCAGCCGTGGAATGTGATGCGTATATTCTAAAGCAAAACGCGTGAAGATCTTTTGGTTTACACGTTCAATGATCTTCATCTGTGTAACCTGCAAACCGCCACTGATAGCTACACCTATTATCACCAAAACTATGAGTAACCATAAACTGGTACTGAAAGTATATGCTTGTATAAAATTTACAATTGCCTGTATACCCAATGGAAGCGTGAGCTGTAGCAAACCATAAATAAGCGCAAAAAAGTAAATAGCAGTAATCTCTTTCTTTTTAAGCCTGAGCACATCCAGTAGTCTACCCACAGGAATCCTCAATATGGGGTTCTTTTTTTCTTCTGCCATATTTATACAATGCAATGAACACCATGCCAATGGTGTACCTAACTATTTAATAATCAAAGAATGTTGCAGCGAAAATAGTCGGATTTAGGAGAATTGGTGTTAAGTTTAGGTGAAACCACCTGCACATTAATTGTTCTTAAGCGGCCTGAGCGAATACCCTTTTTTCCTTAATAATTCTACCACTCCCATAGGCCCGCCTAAGTGACCTGCCCCAACAGCAAAGAGTGTTGAATGTTTGGAAGCAATAGTATCAAATTGTTTAACCCAGTTCTTATTGCGGTCGTGAAGCAATACATCGGTATATGCAGCAGTACCTGCTTCTTCACGGGTGGTTAGCTCATACAGTTTATTAATATCCTGTTGCTTGTATATGCTGACCATTTCATCCATCAACTTCTTTTGCTGTGGAATGCTGTCAATGGCTTTCACCAGTTCTTTAGCTTGTTCTTCATAAGGTATTGCATGGAAGATGGATGCCTGGAAAGCCATTGTTTCCAAACCTTTGATCTCTTTATTCTGCCGTGATGCCTCCTCTACCAATACTAACTCCACCCCATTCTTCTTTTCGCAAGTGAGGAAAAGTTCGTACAGGCTTGATGCAAGCATTAGTGGATGCTGTTTCTCTAGTACCGCAAATGGCATTTGCGGCTGATGAAATTCGAAGAACGTCCGTACCCTATCGTATTCGCTGGCTGAAAGAACAGTAGTCAGCTCATCCTGGCTCTTATTAGTTAGCTCCAGTGCTGCTGATAAAAGTTCGCCTGCATTGTCAAGGTCTACTTCCAGGTATACATGCTTTACATATTCAATGATGGACTTGGTGCTCTCACTCAAACGTGCATCTTCAGCACACATCATGTGCATGGTTCCTAAAAAATAAGAAGGTTGTTTCAGGCCGTTACCGCTAACCTCCCATAACAAACTATCACCAACTGCTGTACTAATAGAAGGTTTCTGTTTGCAGGACAATAAGTACATAACTCCCAGCAGCGACAGTAGTACAGTTACAATGTTCATATATGATGTTTGTGTTCCGGTAAAAATAATTCTTACAGTTTTAAAAAACTGGCACGGTTTTATCGTTATTTAAAATGTTTTTTAAGGGTTTAGGGTTGAAAAGGAGGCTCAATTCTTTGAGCCTCTTCTCTTTTTATACCAGGTCCATCTTTCTGATACACTTCTCCTACTGAATTTCGTCTTCTTTAGCTTCAAAAACATCCTCTAAGGCTACGAATTATGCTTATCCTGCATACTTAGTTGCTCTTGTGGCTAAAACAGCTTCTAATTGCATATATCTTCCTGCAGCGGCTGTTGTGGAAGGATTTCTACTGCTTGAGGAATAGTAGAATTTTTACCCCGCACACATAAATCTTTGTAACAATATGGAAAGAACAGTCAAAGTTTTTTTCCATTTGTCTAAGGATTTTTTTTAAGTACTTGAATTGGAAAGCTTTCTTAGTATATCTCAAAATAGTTTAGCGCATGCATCGTAGTTTACTTACTGCTATCTTAATCTACTCAAATCAACCAATGATGAAACTATAGCTTACTATACTATTTATAGATTAGTTCAAAAAGTAAAGGCTATCTCTTTTGAGACAGCCTTAAAACAAGTTGTTGAATTATCTATTTTAAAATCTCGTTGGACAACCAAGCCTGTTCTTTCCGCGACCGCCATAACCACTGTTGTTGTCAAACCAGTTCATTCTAAAGCTTAGTCGTACCTGTCCAAAATAGTAACTGTCTTTATACGCTGGATTTCCACGTGCTGTTCCGCCAGCAGGATATGTTCTTGGATTATGTGTTAACTCGTCACCTCTAAAAGCAAATTGAGCTGATTTCGGTCCTACTTCATTTGTAAGTACATTCTCATCTGCATAACTGGTACTTACATCATCGAGGTAGTCAGTGAATAATTTTCTAAAGCTTAATTCGAAGGCAAGGTGAACATCATCAGATATTGCATACTTGGCACCTGCACCAAAAGGAATATTCATCTGAACCTTATTATATATTTTCCTGTCAGGATACTGGCTGGTCTCCTGTCCTTCAGTTCTAAGATGCTGGAGGTATACTTTGTTTCCGTTCTCGTCTTTGGTATAAGGACTAAACCTGAACACTCCTATCCCGGCAAAAACATAAGGAGTAAGTTTTCTTTCATAGGTACTAAAAATGTCATATTCACCCATCAGGCTCAGCTCCTGTATCAATGAAGTAAAATTCAGGTTGCGTGCCTGGTTGTTACTACTCAGTTTATCATCAGCGCCAACCTTAGCAAAGCTGTAATCACTGCGCAAAGCAAATTTTTCTGAAAGATTGAAAGTGGCCCCGGCAGCTACTACACCCTTAGCCTGGTTTAGTGTAAACTTTTTTGGTTGCAGGTCGCCATTGTAATTAGCGAATCCTCCTGAAAAATGAAAGCGTAATGGCTGCGAAAATGTAGTGCAGGTAGTTATTAAAAACAGACATGATAAGATGTACTTCATATACAATAGTAAAGGTTAAGAACTAGCAGCCATCGCTGTATTGGTGAAAGCACCAGCTGCATTTTTGCATATTGTTAGCAAAGAACTTGCCGAAGTTGATGTAGATGCTTTAGAACATAATATAGATATAGAAGAGCAATGCTATCTGTTATATATAGGAAGTGCTGCTGTAGGCTCTTTTAAATAATGTTGATAGGATGATTCAATGTTTTCTATGCATGTATTTCAAACATTAATTATAGCTATGCTGATATCTACTAATAGAAAAATTTGCATCACTTCAACCCCATTATTATTCACTTAAAACAATAAAAAAACCATCTGCAACATGCAAATGGTTTCACCAGGTCGGGATGACTGGATTCGAACCAGCGACCCCTTGCACCCCATACAAGTACGCTACCGGACTGCGCCACATCCCGAGGCTATAGCTGTTTTTAACAGGGTGGCAAATGTAAAGGCCTTTTTATAAAAAGCAACTATATTGCACCAAATTTTCCACCGACTGCATGAAGCTTTTACTGAAGCAAGTTACTATCTGCGATAAGCTTTCTCCCCACAACGGATCAACGAAAGATATATTGATAATAAATGGTAAGATCACATCTATTGAAGACTCTATTGATGCTGGTGATGCCGAAGTTATTGAAGAAAAAGACGTACTCGTTTCACCAGGTTGGGTCGATGTATTTGCACATTTCAATGACCCTGGAAATGAGTATAAAGAAACCATTGAAACAGGAATAGAAGCTGCCACTGCCGGTGGCTATACCAATGTATTTGTATTGCCTAATACCAACCCTGTGGTAGGCAATAAATCTTTAGTAGAATACATAGCACAAAAAGCAAAGCATGCTATAGTAAATGTGTTTCCGCTAGGTTCTATTACCAAGAATGCAGAAGGTAAAGAGTTGGCAGAAATGTATGACATGCGCAAAAGCGGGGCTATCGCATTTACTGATGGTACTAACCCTGTTCAAACGCCCGGTCTATTTCTTAAAGCACTGCAATATGTACGTGCTTTTGATGGTACGCTCATTCAACTTCCGATAGACCGCTCCATTGGCAAGCATGGCTTAATGAATGAAGGGATCACGAGCACACGCTTAGGATTACCGGGCTTACCCGCCATTGCAGAAGAACTCATCATCACCCGTGATATTGAACTAACAAAATATACAGGCAGCAAACTGCATATTACAGGTGTTTCTACAGCTAAAGGATTAGCCTTGATAGCCGGTGCAAAAGCTGCTGGCGTTAAAATAAGTTGTAGTGTTACTCCTTATCATCTCTTCTTTTGCGATGAAGACCTGGTAACCTATGACACGAACTTAAAGGTTGATCCTCCACTGCGTACAAGGCAGGATATGGTGGCACTTCGCGAAGGAGTTCTAAATGGCACCATTGATTGCATTAGCAGTCATCACCTGCCACAAGATTGGGATCATAAGGTGTGTGAGTTTGAATATGCACAGCCGGGAATAAATGCGCTGCAATCAACCTTTAATGTTATCAACCATACTTTCCCTGCGTTACCTGTAGATCGATTAATAGAAATATTAAGCACCAAAGCAAGGCAACTGTTCTCACTTCAGCAGAATGCTATTGATGTGAACAATGATGCTGATCTCACCATTTTTACCCGTAGCGGAGAAACGACTTTAACAACGGAAACAAATAAAAGCAGAAGCAATAACAACCCTTTTATCAACCTTTCTTTGAGAGGCGCGGTACTGGGTGTTATCAACAAAGAGAAAAAGTCTTTAAATATAAACCACCAAGCATGGAACCAAAAGTAACTACCCCCGTTGCAAAAGGATTGATCATTGCACTTGTGCTAATTGTGCTAAGCCTTGTTCTACATCTGTTAGGCGAAAGCATGAATAGAGCTTTAGGTTCTATACAATACCTGATAATTATTGCGGGCATTATCTGGGGCTGTATCAATTACGCAAACCAAATGAATAACAATGTAACGTTTGGGAACATATTTGCTCATGGCTTCAAGATTACAGCTGTAGTAACTGTGCTTATGGTTGTTTATACCGCTATTGCTGTAAAAGTTTTATTTCCTGAGATCGTTGATATTGCACTGGACGAAACAGTAAGGGAATTAGAAAAAAGAGAGATGAGTGATGAGCAGATAGAACAAACTGTAGAGATGACCAGGAAATTCTTTTTTCCTTTTGCAATTGCAGGTATCGTGTTCTTTTTCGTGGTAGTTGGATTGATCTCATCTTTAATTGGTGCAGGAGTTGCCAAAAAGAACCCACAGTCACCTTTTCAAAACGGCTAATTTTACAGGATGGATGTTTCAATAGTTGTTCCATTATTCAATGAAGACGAGTCGCTGCCCGAGCTGTGTGCTTGGGTAGAAAGGGTTGTTACAGCCAACAATCTCACTTACGAGATCATCCTGATAGATGACGGCAGCACCGATGATAGTTGGGATGTTATTGAGCGCCTGGTTATCACTAACAGTCACATCAGGGGAATAAAATTTCAACGTAACTATGGCAAGTCTGCAGCATTGAATGAAGGTTTTAAGGCTGCCCAAGGCGATGTAGTTATTACCATGGATGCTGACATGCAGGATTCACCTGATGAGATACCTGAACTGCGCCGTATGATAGTGGAAGATGGCTATGACCTGGTGAGCGGCTGGAAAAAGAAAAGGTATGATCCGCTTACAAAGACCATCCCCACCAAGTTCTTCAATGGTGTTACCCGCCGTACCAGTGGCATTCAGCTACACGATTTTAATTGCGGCCTGAAAGCATACAAGAAAAAAGTTATCAAGAGTATTGAAGTATATGGTGAAATGCATCGCTATATACCTGTAATAGCCAAATGGGCTGGCTTTAGAAAAATAGGTGAAAAAGTAGTGGAGCACAGGGCTCGAAAATATGGTACAACCAAGTTTGGCTGGGAACGTTTCATCAATGGCTTCCTGGATCTTGCTACTATCACTTTTGTAAGCAAGTTTGGAAAACGCCCCATGCACTTCTTTGGATTGTATGGTACATTATCCTTCCTCATTGGTACATTGATGATCATCTACCTGGTGATAGCGAAGATTGTTTCCACTGACTTCTCACTTACAAACCGCCCTTCATTTTATATAGCTATGACAACAATGATCATAGGTATGCAATTGTTTCTTGCTGGCTTTGTAGCCGAACTTGTTGGAAGAAATTCACCAGAGAGAAATAATTACCTGGTTGAAAAAAAGCTGGGCATATAACAGTAATTAATCTGCTTACTCTTCAAAAAAAGATCATTGGCTAAAGTTGTTATCATAGGTCCTGCACACCCGCTTCGCGGTGGTCTTGCTTCGTACAATGAAAGACTTGCAAGGCAATTCTTAGCCGAAGGCCATGATGCATCTATCTATACATTCTCGTTACAATATCCCGGGTTTCTCTTTCCCGGTACTACGCAGTATTCATCAGAACCTGCTCCTACTGATATCAACATCAAAGTCAGGATCAACTCTGTAAACCCGCTTAACTGGATCAAGGTAGGAAACCAGCTAAAGCGTGAACGACCAGATGTGATTGTTGTGAGGTATTGGCTTCCGTTTATGGGTCCTTGTTTAGGAACTATATTACGAATAGCAAAAAGCAACAAACACACAAAGGTGGTTTGCATAGCTGATAATATAAAGCCACACGAGAAGCGGCCGGGTGATGTTGCATTCACCAAATACTTTGTAAAGTCGGTTGATGCATTCATCACCATGAGTGAAAAAGTACTGGCTGATCTTAAAGCGTTTTCATTGAAGCCGGCAAAACATGTTGTGCATCCCTTGTACGATAATTTTGGTGAAGGTGTTGATAAGATAGAAGCACGCAAGAAGTTAAGCCTGCCTGAAGATGATAAGATCATTTTATTCTTTGGTTTCATCCGTCAGTACAAAGGGCTTGACCTGCTGCTACAAGCTATGGCCGATGCAGGAATAAGGTCATCTGGAATAAAACTGCTGGTAGCCGGTGAATTTTATGAAGACAGGAAACAGTATGATGAACAAATAGCACAATTAGGTATAGCAGCCAACCTGATCTTAAGAACAGATTTCATAGCAGACAGTGAAGTGCGGTATTATTTAAGCGCTGCTGATTTTGTTATTCAGCCTTACAGGAATGCCACGCAAAGTGGTGTTACACCACTCGCCTATCACTTTGAAAAACCTATGTTGGTAACCAATGTAGGCGCTCTTCCCGATATGGTTCCTGATGGAAAAGTTGGAGTGGTTTGTTCACCCGATCCTGCCTCTATTGCCACTCATATTCTCAAGCTGTACGAATTAGGTGAAAGTCATTTTTTACCCCATCTTCGCGCAGAAAAAAAGAAGTACAGCTGGAACAATATTACCTCGGCTATCTTCAGTTTAGCAGGCAAATAATCTTTTCACATGATCTACAGAAGCAGGGCGCCATTACGTATTGGATTGGCAGGTGGTGGTACGGACGTAAGCCCTTATAGTGACATGTATGGCGGGGCAATCCTGAATGCAACAATCTCTTTGTATGCACATGCAAGCATAGAACCCATTGATGAAAATGCTATCATCATCCAGGCTGCAGACCGGCAGGAAGAGCAGCGGTTTGAATGGAATAATGAACTGCCGATAAATGGTAAACTTGATCTTGCGAAAGGCGTGTACAACCGCATTCAAAAAGATTATGGGCTGCCGCTTTCTGGCTTCAGGCTTTCTACTTTTGTAGATGCACCTGCAGGTAGTGGTTTGGGAACTTCATCTACTTTGGTAGTGGCCATCATAGGTGCTTTTGCCGAAATGTTGCGCCTGCCACTTGGTGAATATGACATTGCACATTATGCCTATGAAATTGAAAGGAATGACCTGCAACTGGCGGGCGGAAAGCAAGATCAATATGCAGCTACTTTTGGTGGGGTAAACTTTATGGAATTTTATGAAGGCGATAAAGTGATTGTAAACCCGCTTCGCATAAAGCAGCAATACCTGAATGAACTGGAGAATAATCTTATTCTATATTTTACTTCTACCAGCCGCGAAAGTGCAACCATTATACAGGAACAGGTAAAGAACGTGAACCAGAAGAACGAAAAGAGTATTGAAGCCATGCACCAATTGAAGGAGCAGGCCCGCATGATGAAAGAAGCGCTATTGAAAGGCAGACTTCATGAGATTGGCGAGATACTGGATTTTGGTTTTGCGCAAAAGCGCCAGATGGCCAACAACATCAGCAATAGCAGTATTGAAGAATTATACAATGCTGCCAAAGGCGCAGGCGCTACTGGTGGCAAAATTAGTGGTGCAGGAGGTGGCGGTTTTATGACATTTTATTGTCCAGATAACTGCAGGTATAATGTGGCCAGGGCACTAAAGGAATTCGGAGGAGAAATAAAAAATTACCAGTTCACGCAGTCTGGATTGAACACGTGGACAGCGTAGGAGGTGGAGGTGCAAGGTTTAAGGTTTGAAGTTTAAGGTTTGAAGTTGATGGTTAAGCTAGAGAATCGAGAACAAACATCTTTTTTAATTTCCCATTTACACCTTCCTTTACCCTTCCAATTTTTGACTTTTGACTTTTGACTTTTGACTTTTGATTTATCACTTATGAATAACATAAAAGAATTAATAGCAGCATCTATAGCAGTAAAACAACAGGTACTGGAAAATGAGGAACTGCAGGCTGCTGTTCAAACATCTGTAGATGCTATCACTACAGCTTTCAGAAATGGAAATAAGGTTTTGTTTTGCGGTAATGGTGGCAGCGCTGCCGACGCTCAACATTTAGCAGCAGAATTTTCAGGTAGATTTTATAAAGACAGGCCAGCCTTACCGGCAGAAGCTTTGCATTGCAATACATCATATTTAACAGCAGTAGCCAACGACTACAGCTACGATGTTATTTATGCACGTTTGATAGAAGGAACCGGGAATCCGGGTGATGTGCTATTAGGCTTTAGCACTTCAGGTAATTCGGCCAACATAGTAAAAGCATTTGAAGCAGCCAGGGCAAAAGGAATGACTACGATTGGCTTTACCGGTAGTACCGGCGGAATAATGAAAGCTTATAGTCATGTTCTATTGAACGTTCCTTCCAATGATACACCACGTATACAGGAATGCCATATTTTGCTTGGGCACATCATCTGCCAACTGGTTGAGGAAAATCTTTTTAATTAAGTACTGGCTCAAACTACATAACCAATAAATGGCTGAAACAGAAGCAATCATATTAGCAGGTGGGTTAGGAACCAGATTAAGATCTGCCGTACCTGATCTTCCTAAATGTATGGCGCCTGTTAATGGTGAACCATTTCTGAAATATGTATTGGACTACTTGCTATCGCAGGAGATAGAACATTACATTTTTGCCTTAGGTTATAAACACGAAGCCATAGAAGCATATATACAGAAGGCCTATCCACGGCTGATGTATAAAGTTTCACTGGAAGAAGAGCCATTAGGAACAGGTGGTGCCATTTTACAAGCCATGAAAATGGTAAAAGGCAAACATGCACTTGTTACCAATGGAGACACACTTTTTAAAGGAGATGTACATTACCTGCTGGGTTACCACAAATTGAGTGGATCAGAGTGTAGCCTGGCGCTAAAACCAATGAACAACTTCGACAGGTATGGAGTAGTAGAAACGGACAAGGATAACAGGATCATCAATTTTAAGGAGAAACAGTACTACGAGCAAGGCAACATCAACGCTGGTATGTATGCACTGCACAAAAAGAAATTTTTACAAGAAGATCTTCCAAAGAAGTTCTCTTTTGAAAAAGATTACCTGGAAGCACTATACCACCAGCGCCGGATGTACGGCATTGTTCAACATGAATATTTCATAGACATAGGTATACCGGAAGATTACGAACGAGCACAACACGAACTACAGCAATGACAGACATATTAAAAAGTATAGAGAAAGATTGGACATTGTTCATTGACCGTGATGGAGTTATCAACCACGAAAAAAAGGAAGATTACATACTCAACTGGAGCGAGTTCAGGTTTTATGATGGAGTTACTGAAGCCATGCAAATTTTATCTTCTACTTTCCCTACCATCATAATGGTAACCAACCAGCGAGGTATAGGCAAAGGGCTGATGACAGAAGATGACCTTCATACCATCCATTCAGAAATGGCAAGCACCATTACCAACGCATCCGGAAGAATAGACAAAATCTATTTCTGTTCAGCTTTGGATAATGAATGTTTTGAGCGCAAGCCGAATCCTGGCATGGCACATCTTGCCAAAAAAGATTTCCCTCATATTGATTTCTCAAAAAGCATCATGATTGGAAACAAGCTCAGCGATATGCAGTTTGGACGGAACGCCGGCATGTATACGATTTATGTAGACACTACGAATCCGGAGGTTCCATCACCGCATCCTTCCATTGATCTGCGGTATCCAAACCTATATGAAGCAGCAAAGGCCATTCAGGCGGCATTAACAGAATCATAAAAACCCACTGCTGCTGTTTCTTCACTTATTATTCTGAATTGCCCGATTTACATTCGTACACTTAAAGAAAGAACATGCGCATATTTATATTGTTGGCTATTACGGCTTTCACTATCTCTTTTTCTTCATCTGCACAGCTGCCACAGGCAAGCTTCAAGGAGCTGAAGAAAATGGAAGACAGCATGAAGCTACACTCCCGCAATATGATCTGGGATGCCGATGCATCACGTCGTTTCAATGCTGACAGTATATTCATCAGGTCGTTGGTAAGGTCGCTGCGTGTTCCGCATTCATTCCACTACCCTTTTGACTCGCTGATCACTGTTTCTAAACTTTACCCTGCTGATAGCAGCTTCCGTATTTTCTCGTGGCAATTCAATAAAGACGACAACTACTTCCGCCAGCGTGGTGCTATTCAAATGCGTACAGCTGATGGTTCGCTAAAGTTGTTTCCATTGCTTGACATGAGCGAGTTCACCAACAAACCTGAGGATTCTGTTCGTAGTGCGAGAAACTGGATTGGTGCTATCTATTATGGCATTGTGATGAAGACACACAACAACAAGAATTACTACACCCTTCTTGGCTTTGATGATAACAACTTACGCAGCACCAAAAAGTGGGTGGAAGTTTTAACCTTCAATGATAAGGGAGAGCCTGTATTTGGAGGACCATATTTCAATGTTCCTGCACAGTATGAAAAAGAAGCTTTGGCTAAAGAACGTTTCGTGCTGGAATATAAAAAAGATGGTCGTGCACGTATGAACTACGACAGCGAAATGGACCTGATAATTTTCGATCACCTTATTAGTGAGACCAACGAAAACGACAAGAAATACACTTTCATACCTGATGGTGATTACCAGGGTTTCAAGTGGAACAACGGAAAGTGGGAATATGTAGATAAGGTGTTCGATTTTAAACTGAAAGATGGTGAAGCACCGATGCCTGCACCCTTAAAAGATGATAAGGGTAACAGCAACGAACAATGGCTGATGCAACAATCGGAAACGAACCAGCAAAAAGGAAAAACAAAACCTGTACAACAGCCGGCAAAGAAAGCACCTCCTAAAAAGGAAGTAAACAGGAGAAGCCAGGATATTGAAGAATATTAATAATCCTTGAATAACTATTTCAGAAGACCTGCCTTGCGCAGGTCTTCTTCTTTTATATTGTAAATAAGAATTACATGCCGCACCAGGCTATCAGGCTCAAGCTTTTGGTACCATGGATAAACAGGCTTATCACGAAGATCATGGTCTAACACCTCTCCCATTAACAGCGCATATTTTCCTACTGCGGGCACAGGAGAAGCAGGTAGTAAAGATGGATCAGCTTTTTGTAAGGCCGTTAAGGCAGAGTCTGCTTGCCCATAATCGATGCTGGAGTCATATATCTTTTTGTACACCTTTTTTTTATCAGCAACAAACTCATTGGTGTACGGAATAAGATCAGGATAATAAGAAGCAACAGAAACAAACGTAAACAGCACTGAAACTACAACCAGTATCCTTACGGGTTTTAGTAAAAAAGTAAACCTGTAAAACACATACCCTATTCCTACAAACAGCAGCGGGTATACCAACAACAAGTGCCTGATGCCTATCTGGAACTTATTGAAGAAACTAAGAATAATCAGGTAGTATAGGATTGGTACGATGAGAAACTGGTATTGCTTTCGGAAGCTTTGCCAGTTGAAATACTTCACCAACAAAACGCTGCTAATTAGAATGATTACCATTGTGCCAATAGGCATTTTAAAAAATAACAGGACCAGGTAGTAATACCAGAAGCCGCCATTGCTCTTATACTCGCCTAACAGGTAAACACCCTTATAACTGCTGGCTTCCAATCCTCCGCCTAACTCCGCCTGCCGCTGCAGCATATCTATGGACTGTACATAACTTCCCGGTACAGGTACCGGTAACCAATGCAGAATGGCTAGCTGCTGTTGTATGCTTTGGAAGCTATTGCTCACAAAATGGTAGGAGCCAAAAGATTTAAATGTTCCAGTAAAATAGAAGGCAATATTGATAACAAACAAGACAATGACAGTAAATAAAACTGATTGCAAAATGCCATTCTTGAGGCTCAGCTTTACGTCAGTTTTTACATAAAAAAAGAACAACAGTAACGGCAGCAGCCCTACCAGGAACAACATGTTTTGTTTTGTCACCAATGCAATGCCTGTAAAAAGTGCACTTGATAAAAAATGAAGTTTTGATTTTGTCAACAGGTACTGCCGCACGTGATACAGCAGCGCTACAAGGAAAGCACCGCAGGCAAGGTCGGTAGTGATGAGCGTACTATATGCTAAGTACAGTGGATCGAAAAGCAGCATGAGAAGTGGCAGCACCCATCCTTTTACGCCATACAATTCCCTGCACCACAGGTACACATACAAGGCTGCTAAAAACGAAAACAAGATCATCATATACCGGCCAGATTCCTGGTCGCTTCTGCCATAATCGTTTAGCTGGTAGTTTGGATTGATGAACTGCTTAACAATGCGCGGTAGCCAGCTGATGGCAGTTACCGGCGATTTACTATCATCTAGGTTATGTATCCTTTCCGGTTTTCCATGCAGCCACCGCTTTGAATACTCTATATAGCTAGGCTCATCAAAGGTTATGTTCTGCTTGGAGATATAGTAAAATGAAGCAAGCGTATGTAACAGCAAAAAGGCCAACAGTAACAACCGTTGACCTTTGAAGTATTTTATGCTGAAGTTATAATTAACCATAGTAGAATTTGAACCACGAAGGCACAAAGGCCGCTAAGTGACACTAAGGCTAACACGTGTCTTAGTGGTTCAAAAAGTAGTCGAATATAGAAACTACAGCTGAAGTGAGTGACACAACGATGTAGAATAGCGAAAAGATGCTCGTAACTCCAAATTCTGAACCACTAGCAGATAAACTTCTCTAAGACTTCGTGCTTCTTTGTGTACTTCGTGTCTTGGTGGTTCAGCTTTCTTAATCCAGTTTCAACACCGCCAGAAATGCCTCCTGTGGTACCTCTACGTTTCCGATTTGCTTCATGCGCTTCTTACCTTCTTTCTGCTTTTCCAATAGTTTACGCTTACGGCTGATGTCACCACCATAACACTTCGCGGTCACATCCTTACGCATAGCGCTGATGTTTTCACGGGCAACAATCTTAGCACCAATAGCAGCTTGAATAGCTATCTGGAACTGTTGTTTCGGCACCAGGTCCTTCAGCTTTTCGCAAAGCTTGCGGCCAAAGTCGTGTGAGCGGCTGCGGTGGATCAGTGCACTCAGAGCATCCACTTTATCACCGTTCAGAAGAATATCCATTTTCACGATGTCGCTTTCGCGATAGCCAATCGGGTGGTAATCGAAAGAAGCATATCCACGTGTCTGGCTCTTCAGCTTATCGTAGAAGTCGAATACGATCTCTGTCAGTGGCATTTCGAAGATTAGTTCTACACGCGTTGGCGTCAGGTAACTTTGATTTATCAATATTCCACGCTTACCCAAACAAAGCGTCATAATGTTACCAATATAGTCGCTCATCGTTACGATATGCGCACGAATGAACGGCTCCTCGATCATATCGAGCTTGGTAGGATCCGGCATTTCTGTCGGGTTGTTTACCACTATTTTTTCACCCTTAGATGTATGCGCAATGAAGCTAACGTTTGGTACTGTGGTAATAACCGTTTGATTAAACTCACGCTCCAATCGCTCCTGTATGATCTCCATGTGCAGCATTCCAAGGAAACCGCATCGGAAACCAAAACCAAGTGCCTGTGAAGTTTCTAATTCAAAAGTGAGGGAAGCATCGTTCAACTGTAGCTTGTCCATACAGTCGCGCAATTCTTCAAATGCATCTGTTTCTACAGGGAAGATACCGGCGAATACCATTGGCTTCACTTCCTCAAAACCCTTGATCATTTCAGCAGGGTTGTTAGCAAGCGTTACTGTATCACCCACCTTCACCTCTTTGGCTACTTTAATACCGGTGATCACATAACCCACATCACCTGCACGAACCTCGTCTTTAGGTGTCATGGTCAGTTTCAGTACGCCCACCTCATCGGCAAAATAATCCTGGCCAGTGCTGGCAAAACGGATCTTATCTCCTTTCTTCAGCACACCATTCATGATCCTGTAGTAGATGATGATACCGCGGAAGCTATTGAATACGCTATCGAATATTAGTGCCTGCAATGGTGCTTCAGTATCACCTTTTGGAGCTGGTATACGTTCTATGATTGCATCTAATATTTCCTGGATACCAATTCCACTTTTACCGCTGGCAAGTAAAATATCTTCTTTCTTACAACCAATAAGATCGATTATCTGGTCTTGGGTTACTTCTATGTTAGCACCTTCCATATCAATCTTATTGATCACCGGGATGATCTCAAGATCGTTTTCAATGGCTAGGTATAAATTGGAAATAGTTTGAGCCTGGATACCCTGCGATGCATCCACCAATAGCAAAGCGCCTTCGCAGGCTGCCAGTGCACGGCTTACCTCGTAGCTAAAATCCACGTGGCCGGGAGTATCGATCAGGTTAAGAATGTAAGTCTGTCCGTGGCGGGGATAGCTGATCTGGATAGCATGGCTCTTGATCGTGATTCCTTTTTCACGTTCAAGGTCCATATCGTCGAGCACCTGCGCCTGCATGTCGCGGTCGCTGATGGTTTTTGTAAACTCTAGAAGCCTGTCGGCCAATGTGCTTTTACCGTGGTCGATGTGGGCAATAATGCAGAAATTCCTGATATTCTTCATACGGCGGCAAAAATAACGATGTGGCATCACATTACCTTGATACGTAGCAGGTATTGTAGAAAGGTGGAAAAGAATTAACGAACAATGAAGTTGCCCATAATTGAGCACTCCTTTTGGCTCTACCTCCATTATGATTTTGATGGGCCACAAATAGTCTTGAGGCATATAAAAACCTCAACAAAAGATGGTGTAACAGCTACCTTTTGAAAAGAACTGGTGGTGGAGGTACAGCATCTAAAGAAATTGCATCATAAATTACTTACCATTCATTATCAGTAGGTATAGATTTTATAATAATCAGTAAAAAAGAACATGAGCCAGGCATTTGTAAGAGAAAGTGATGAGCAATGGCTGCACGATGTGCAACCAACCGTTAATGCATTGATGGTATACCTGACCCGCGAAAACAACGGGATCAGGGTTTATGAGCAGAAACAATATGTGGATGAAAAAACAGGTAAAGAAGTTTACCAGATGAGCAACGGGATGAAATACAGCAAAGACAAAGATGGAAGATGGGAAATGGTTGATTAGAATGCCAGCTTCTTTCCTAGTCCTGCCTTAGTTCAAAAAAACTTGCAGCTACCCCGGCTACTTCTGTCTCAACAGAAAAAAGGCTTCCACTTAGCGGGTACTTCTCCAGGTCTTCTTTATCCATACCGTCTGTTGCAGTCGTAATGAAGAGCGTTTTAAGATCCGGTCCGCCAAATGCACAAGAAGTAGTTTTAGGCGCCGGCACTTCCACTTTTTGCAGCATCTCACCAGAGATGGGATCAAACCTGCATATAGCTCCACCTCCATACAAGGCAACCCACAATTTATCTTCGGCATCTATGGTCATTCCATCAGGCAAACCTGAATCACCTGGAATGGTTACTACTACTTTTTTGTTGCTGATGTTACCGGAGGTGATGTCGTAATCAAACATCACCACCTCTTTGGTAGGTGTATCAATGAAAAACATTTTCCTCCCATCACTTGACCAGGTAATTCCATTAGAAATAGATAATCCTTCAAGTTTAGAATGAACAGAAAGATCATGATCAAGCATATACAGTTTCGCAACACCGGGTTTGGTTTCAAGATGCATGGTTCCAACCCAAAACCTACCCGCCGGGTCACACTTACCATCGTTGAACCTGATATTGCCATCCTGTATCGGATCATTAAAGAACTTCAATTCACCAGTTGTAGTATCCATGAAATGAAGACCTTTTTGTAATGCTACAAGTGCACCGCCACCAGTTACAGGTACCACCGTACCTATCTTAGAATTTGTAGAAAAACTTTTGTTTTCCTTGGTCGCGGGATCATATATGTGTAACAGGCATTTTTCTATATCTACCCAATACACCTTTTTTTCTGAAAGATGCCATAAAGCACCCTCACCCAGGACAGCGCCCGCATTATATTCTACTTCAACCTGGTAGTTCATCTATAAAATTTAGACAGAGGTGCATAAATAGCATACCATCTTCTACAGCACAATGTGGTAAAAGAACAAGATTCTTCCTTAGCAACGGTTGTGCATTATTAGAAAGTACGAGTATTAATTATGACTAATTCATCAATAAATAATAGCTTGTTTGATGAAAGCTGTTATCAGATAAATCTTTTTACCTGCTTCTTAAAATGCTTTTTTACTGAACAGAAGGAATATTTATTTTATGTGAACCCTTCATAGTAAATATTGTTATTATCTGGTACAACATGATGCTTAAAATTATTTAACACAAAAAGTTTTTGCTTACGTTCGTGTGCTAACTTTGCACCGATTTTAAAACTAAAGTTGCTTTATGACATTCAAGCAAATGTTCACTTCTTCTATCGGGAAGAAGTTTGTAATGGCTCTCACAGGTATTTCTCTTATTCTATTCCTGATTGTACACGTTGGCTTGAATGCCACTATTTGGGCAAATGATGGCGGACGCATGTTTAATGCCGGTGCTAACTTCATGGGATCTATGTTAGTGATAAGATTGATGGAGATCGGTTTGTTTGCCGGTATCATCCTTCATATCATCCAGGGTTACCTGCTTACTGTAGAAAACAATAGCAGGAGAAAAGTTGGTTATGCTGTAGACTATGGTAACCGCGGTAGCAAATGGTACAGCCGTAGCATGGGATTACTAGGTACGCTGATCCTGTTGTTTTTGATAATGCACATCTGGCACTTCTGGGTACCTTCTCGCCTAGGTGGTATAGGTGGTGTAGAAGAGCTGCAGGTTATACATTACGAATCAGCTCTAGGTTCAGAATACCATAACCTGTATGCTAAAATGGTCGAGGTATTTCAAAGTCCAGTCGTAGTAATACTTTATGTTCTTGGTTGTATTTCTCTTGCCTATCATTTAATGCATGGTTTTGAAAGTGCTTTCAGAACAATAGGTATTCATAACAATCGGTACTTGATTATGCTTCGTATGTTAGGTCGTGGCTTCTCAATAGTTGTATGTGCAGCCTTTGCCATGATGCCTATAAGCATGTACCTGGGTTGGGTAAAATAAGTACTTGTCTGAACATTCAGCAATTTGTGATTTTGAATATGAGGAGATGCTTGCTGAATAAAGATCAAAATGTACAAGTGAGTGACACAACGATGTTGATGGAAGAGAAAATGATGGCTACCAAAATCTATTAGCACATTTTCGAATTTTCAAATTCTCAAATTGAAAGAAATGTTAGATGCAAAAATTCCTGCAGGACCTTTAGAAAGTAAATGGACGGATTACAAAGGTCATTGCAAGTTGGTTAACCCTGCCAACAAACGTAAGCTGGAAATAATAGTAATCGGAACAGGGCTTGCGGGTGCTTCTGCAGCTGCATCATTGGGTGAGTTAGGTTATAAAGTAAAAGCATTCTCTTTTCACGATAGCCCGCGCAGGGCGCACAGTATTGCTGCACAAGGTGGTATCAATGCTGCAAAAAATTACCAGAACGACGGTGACAGTGTATTCCGTTTGTTTTATGACACCATTAAAGGTGGTGACTACCGTGCAAGAGAGGCCAATGTTCACCGCCTTGCTGAAGTAAGCGGAAACATCATTGACCAATGCGTGGCACAAGGTGTTCCTTTTGCACGTGAATATGGCGGATTGCTAAGCAACCGTTCGTTTGGTGGTACGCAAGTACAACGTACTTTTTATGCTGCAGGCCAAACTGGTCAGCAGTTGTTGATAGGTGCTTACCAATCGTTGGAAAGGCAGGTAGCACTGGGAAATGTGAAGATGTACAACCGCCACGAAATGCTGGAGGTAGTATTGGTAGATGGTAAAGCACGTGGTATAATAGCACGTAACCTAATTACAGGTAAACTTGAAAGACATAGTGGCCACGCTGTACTTATCTGCAGTGGTGGTTATGGAAACGTATTTTACCTTTCTACAAATGCAATGGGTAGCAATGTAACAGCTGCCTGGAAAGCGCATAAAAAAGGAGCCTTCTTTGGTAATCCTTGTATGACGCAGATACACCCTACTTGTATACCCGTAAGTGGTGAGCACCAGAGTAAGCTTACGCTAATGAGTGAGAGCTTGCGTAATGATGGTCGTATCTGGGTTCCTAAAAAACAAAATGATACACGTAAGGCCAGCGAAATACCAGAAGACGAAAGAGATTATTACCTGGAAAGAAGGTATCCTGCTTTTGGTAACCTGGTACCACGTGACGTAGCTTCAAGGGCAGCTAAAGAAAGATGTGACGCAGGTTTCGGTGTTGGTACATCGCGCCAGGCGGTTTATCTTGATTATGCTGCGGCTATCGAGCGGTATGGCCGAATAGAAGCAGGTAAAAAGAATATGGCAAATGCGGATCTCAATGCCATCATCGCCATGGGTAAAGAGGTTGTGAAAGAGAAATATGGTAACCTGTTTGACATGTATGAAAAGATAACAGGTGAGAACCCATATGAAATGCCGATGCGTATTTATCCTGCTGTTCACTATACCATGGGTGGATTGTGGGTGGATTATGAACTGATGACCACTGTACCGGGTTTGTACGCATTGGGTGAAGCTAACTTCAGCGATCATGGTGCTAACCGTTTGGGTGCATCAGCACTTATGCAAGGTTTAGCCGATGGGTATTTTGTCATTCCGTATACCATAGGTAATTACCTGGCTGATGAAATACGCAATGCTGCTGTACCTGTTGATCATCCTGCTTTTGTAGCGGCTGAGAAAGATGTAGATGACCGCATCAAAAGGCTTATGAGCATTAAAGGAACGCAGACTGTTGAAAGCTTCCACAAGCGCCTTGGAAAGATAATGTGGGATAAATGTGGTATGGCGCGTAATGCAGAAGGACTTTTACAAGCTATAAAAGAAATACAGCAACTACGTGAAGAGTTCTGGAGAGATGTAAAAATCCCTGGCGAGATCAACGAGTTCAATCCTGAGTTGGATAAAGCAAACCGTGTAGCCGATTTCATAGAACTAGGCGAACTGATGTGTATGGATGCTTTGAACAGGAATGAAAGCTGTGGTGGTCACTTCCGCGAGGAATTCCAAACTGAAGAAGGTGAAGCACTGCGTGACGATGCTAACTATATGTATGTAGCAGCATGGGAACATGCAGGAGATACCTGGAAACTTCACAAAGAGGATCTGGTGTATGATGTTGTGAAGCCTTCTCAACGTTCTTATAAATAAAATTTTAAAATCGGGTATAGACAAACTGCACTGGTTTACCATTAAGATCAAATCTCCAGTTGTCACTTATCAAATTGCCGAATTAGCATGGAACATTACAATATGAACCTGACGCTCAAAATCTGGCGTCAAAAGAATATCAATTCAAAAGGAGCTTTTGAAACTTACCAGGTGAAAGACATATCTACTGAAATGTCTTTTCTTGAGATGATTGATGTTTTGAACGAACAGCTGATCGTTGAAGGCAAAGAACCTATTGCTTTTGACCACGATTGCCGCGAAGGGATTTGTGGCTCGTGCTCAATGTATATTAATGGTAAACCGCATGGTCCTTGGCAGGCTACTACTGTTTGCCAGCTACACATGCGTGCTTTTAAAAATGGTGAGACCATCGTGGTAGAACCATGGAGAGCAAATGCATTCCCGGTTGTAAAAGACCTGGTGGTAGACCGCTCAGCTTTTGATCGCATTGTACAGGCTGGTGGATATATCAGTGTCAACACTGGTAATGCTGTGGATGGTAATGCTATCCCGGTTGAAAAAGAGAATGCTGATAAATCGTTTGCTGCTGCAGCTTGCATTAGCTGTGGTGCTTGTGTAGCGGCATGTAAAAATGCTTCGGCTATGCTATTCGTTTCGGCTAAAGTTTCTCACCTGGCCCTGTTGCCACAAGGCGCACCAGAGAAGAAAACACGTGTACTAAACATGGTTGCTCAAATGGACAAAGAAGGCTTTGGAGCTTGTACCAACATTGGTGCTTGCGAAGCAGCTTGTCCAAAAGAGATCAGGTTAACTAACATTGCAAGGATGAATGCGGAATATCTTTCTGCTGGACTTAGCTACGACAAAGACAATTAATCTTGAACTTCTTTATATCAAATGCCATCCCTCACCGGATGGCTTTTTTATGTCCTGGATTTTTAGCAGAAGGAAAGAGCTTTTTAAGTACAAAAAAAGCCTGGCAATTGCCAGGCTTACGTTCTTTATATATATGTGCTATTATAAGCTATTGATATACACTTCCACGTTTGTATAACCAGTGCTCAGGTTATACCGTCTTGCATCAGATGCATCGTTAGGATTGAGGCCTTTGCTTATTTCCCATGCATCCGGCATACCATCTTTATCAGTATCTACAGGTGGTGTAGCTGAAGCATGGTTAAGAAAACCTCCAACGGTTACTTGTGAGTCAATGATACCAGATTTTCTTCCACCCACACGGCTATCATAAGCACCACCATATGTTACGGTTCCTGTTCTTACTTCATTTATAATGCGAGCATCAATAGCATCACGAACTGGTTTGTTAGCTCCCACTTTTGCCAGTACAGAATCATAAGCTTCTACAGCAGGTTGTGTACTAACGGGCGCAAAAGTAAATGGTGAATTCATTCTTGCAGCCGCTACCTGTGCAGCAGTTGCAGTATTATCTCTTTGTACACCCAGCGTCCAGTTATCAGCTGACACATTCGCATTTCCGTGTACATGGTTTCCATCTACATAGAATTTACCACCGTATAAAGTATCCGGACGAACATTTCTATCTACATAATAACCTGTGTACTGCAGTATACGATATTGAACAGCTCCTGAAGAAGTAGCCGGACCTGGACGGTAGTAGTTGTTTACAATGTTGGTATTTCCACCTTCACCACCATATATGGAATTGAAGCCCCAGTTAAAGATCACATTGTTTCTAAAATCAACTATCTCCAGTGCTGGTTGGTTAGAGTACCTGCTGCCATTGATGCGAGGATTACGATTACTATGATGCGCCAGTAGATTGTGATGGAAAGTAGCTCCTTGTCCACCCCAAATTCCACCATATCCATGGTCGCCTTTGCTATGAACAGAGCGGTACAAACTTTCGCTGAAGATTGACCACTGAATGGTTAGGTTCTTAATATCATAAAAGCTTCCTATCTCATCTACTCCCCAACTAAGCGAACAATGGTCAACGATGATATTTTGCCTGTTTCTACCGGTAAGCGCATCATCCTCTACCCTATTTTCATCACCCAACCTGAACCGCAAGTAACGGATGATGATATTATCGGCGCTGATGTTAACGGTATAGTTGGTAATGGTAATTCCTTCTCCAGGAGCAGTCTGACCAGCAATGGTAAGATCGCCATTACGAATAGTAAGAGGAGATTCTAGTTTGATACGACCTGCTACTTTGAACACAACGATCCTTGGTCCTGATGCAGTAATTGCCGCACGTAAAGTGCCGGGCCCATTATCAGCAAGGCTGGTAACTTCTATAACACTGCCACCTCTTCCGCCGGTGGTGTTTCTTCCAAAACCTTCGGCACCAGGAAAAGCATAAGCCGTTTCATTAACCGGGTTGAAAGTAGTACCTGTGTTACCGCCGCCACCACCTGTGCCGCTAGTGATATCTTTTTTACTACATGCTGTAGTGAACAGCGCCAGCAAGGCGATCAATAAAATGTTTCCTCTTGTCATAGTTCGTATTAGCATTCATTAAAAAAATCAGCGGATGTGCTTAGGAGGATTTGCAAAGCATAGATGCGGGTGTTGCATCTCAACTAGTTATGCGCAGGAAAAGGTGTACCTGGCAAAGCAAACAATCATCATTAAGCATAACAAGTTTACGAATTGTAACTGCGTCTTTGGCTGATTAACAATTGTTTAATTACGCAAACGATGCCAATGGTTAAAATGTATGGTTTAATAATAAAAGATGATAAGAACGAAGCCAAGCCCGGGGAGTGATCAGGCATTGCTATGCGCCGTGGTGTCAACTGGTAGAAAGACATAGAAAGCGGAACCTTCACCCAATGTACTTTCTGCATATACATATCCTTTATGGTTTTGAACCACTTTCTTCACTATCGATAATCCAACGCCTGTTCCTTTATACTCCTTCTTTCCATGAAGCCGTTGAAAAACCTGGAAGATCTTTTCTGCATATTCCTGCTCAAAGCCAATCCCATTGTCGGCAACAACGATCTTGTGGTAATCGACAGGTGGCACTTCCTGCGACAACATAGCTTTCAGCTCATCAGCTGATATAACAGATGAAGAAATTTTAACCACAGGTGCTTCACCTTGTTTTCTATACTTAATGGCGTTGCTTACCAGGTTTTGGAACAGCTGGTGTATTTGGCGGTCTGAACCATGAATAACCGGCAATTCACCAACCTGCACATCCGCAGAAGCTTCTTTGATGTCTACTTCCATATCTTCTAAAACACGACCAATCTTTTCGCCTAAATCAATTACAGAGTATACTGGTTCAGGTGTGCTTGCCTGCGCATACTCCAGCAGATCGTTTATTAGCATCTGCATTCTTTCAGACGCAGAGTACATTTTATTAAAGATCTGCAATTCATTTTCAGTCAGCCTGCTTTCCAGTGCCCGCTTCAGTAGCTCAGAAAAAGTTTTTACTTTCCGTACAGGCTCCTGCAGATCGTGTGAGGCTACATAAGCGAACTCCTCAAGATTTTTATTCGATTGCCGCAGCTTATCCACCAATACCTCCTGCTCCAGCTGCAGTTTTTTTACAGGCGTATAATCAGAAAATGTAACCAGCACCCCTTCCTCGAAGGAAGTGCACATCATATTGATCCATGCATCTATACCATCAGCATTGTAATGCAGGTCGAACCTGTTGGTATTGCCTGTGGTATACGTATCAAGAAATAGTTCAAACAGACCATTCTTTTTATAAGCAGGAAACCATTCGTCACCGGTACCTCCAATTAGCGTTTCTGGTGTTTTTTCAAGGTACATTGAAAGCGCCTGGTTTACCAGCACAAACCGAAAATCAATCACCTTCTTATCTTCATCAAATACGGGTACAATGGTGAAAATTCCGGTTTGTGTACGATCGATGATCGTTTGCAATTGACGGGCAGAACGCTCTATATCAAGTTGTGCTTGTTTCGAAGAAGTTATATCGCTGAAGATAGTTATTAGGTGGTCTTCGTCAAGCCGCGAAATGGTTAATTCAAGCCAGCGATTTGTAGGGCCAATATTGAATTGAGTTGAATTTGGTTTACCTGTACGCAAAGTTTCAATACAAAGCGCAGCATAATCCGTTTTAAGGAAATCCGGTTCTAATTCCACTGCAGATCTAGATAGGTAAACATCTTTGGGTATTCCAGTAAAATTAACCGCAGCATCATTAGCCAAAATGGTTCTTCCATCTATCACCGCGCCTTCGCTGTTGCGAAGGATCTTTGTGACCGAAATCCCATTGAAAGAATTTTTCAGGATATCATTCAGCAAGTTCTTTTGCTGTTCAACTGTTACTGAAGAAAGTTGTCGTTCGGTTATATCAGTCAGAACAAGGAGAAATGCATCGTCAAGTTTTACCACCATGCACGACAGCCAGCGCTGCAGTTGTTTGAAGTGAAACTCAAACGAAAATGGTTTACCTGTTTCTACTGTATCTACATATTGCTGGAACATAGGTTCTACTTCCAGCCGCCACAGCAAATCTTTCAGGCTAATGTTTCTCCGTTCATCTCTGCTGAAGCCGGTAAGTTGCAGCACTATCTCGTTGTACAATACAAGCTTAAAATCTGTGATATCGTTTTGCTCATTGCGAACCGCATCATATACCATGATGCCCACTGGCGAATGATCTATGACAGTGTGAAGAAGCTTTGTCTTTTGTTGTTCCTTTTGTTCTGCAACACGCTGACCAGCCCTGTCGCGGGTAATACTCAAGACGCCATGCTTGAATTTGCGACGAACCGTTTCAACAGCTTCATTTCTGTGAGGAACCTTGAAGCTGAACTCCTGCGGAGAATTACTTTCCAGTATCTTTAAGAAGTTAATAAAGTTCTTGTGGCATTCGGTCGCACTAGGAATTTTGTCTTCCAATATTTTCAGACCTGCCAGCTTACCTTTTGGATGATCAGTAAGTTCATTTGCTTTTGAATTGGAATACTGAACCTTGAAGTCGATTACCTCCTCATGCTCGTTTACGACTGGCACCACCCATAAAACGGAGTCAGGCAACTCATCTAATATTTCGTGTAGAATTGGCTCTTCAATCACAAATACTCCTTTTGAAGGCAATATACTCGCATTTAGTTATTGCTACACATGAATACAGGTATTGGTTGAAGCCAACTTAGACATCAAAATGCGCGGATAGGACGCACCAGGTGGGCATCGTCCTTGTTATCTTCTTCCTGGCGGCCGCCATTGCTTCCTGAGAATTCTACTATCCATGCTTTGTTCTTATCCACTTCAGTTGAGCTCCAGTAAGAACCTGAACTGGTATTGAAACCACCTACTACTGCCCTTTGCTGGTATAGCTGGCTTAGCTGGTTGCGGGAAGGCAAAAACCAATCTGAAAAACCCTGGCTGGAATAGTTTGTGCACAGCTGTGCCGCATACGATTGGCTGGTACCCAAAGCTGTTATAATCTTGGTAGTATTGGTTTTACCATCTGTGGTACTGTTAGCCCCGATTAACTGCGTGTTCGAATTATAATCCCATTTAGTACCTGAAGTGCCGCCTACATCCTGTGTTGCTGCTATCAAACCATGCTGACCAGTGGCATCAACAAAAAAGATGATCCCTCCTCCATAGCTTTGGCCGATGGTAAATGTTGAGGATGCATTTGTGTTGATGGTGACGCTATTTCCATACGTGGTTCCAACGCTGTTGGTGGCATAGGCGCGGATGTAGTATGTACTATTAGCCGCTACTGATGTAATACTGCTGGCAAAGCTGCCTGTTCCGGAACCGTTAGATGTAGCGTTTGTACCTAAAACCGGATTAGGTGATGTAGCCCACACTACGCCCCGGGCAGTTACCGCCGCACCACCATCAGATGACACATTACCACCTGTAGAAATGGTTGCTGTGGCAGCATTATAAGAAGCTGCGGTGGTAGTAACAACCGGAGCGGAAGGCGGAGTATTATTACTGGTAGTAAAATTCTTGTTCGACCCGTAGCCAACGCCGGAACTATTGCGTGCATATGCTCTTACATAATAGGTAGTGCCGGCTATCAGCCCGGTCAACTGGCTATTGAAATTGGCTGTACCTGTTCCATCTATAGTTCTGTTATCCTGTACTGAAGGATTAGATGACGTGCCCCAGCAGATACCTTTCTCCGTTATGGCGCTACCACCATCTGCTGAAATAGATCCTCCTGATTGAGCTGTATTACTGCCTGCTACATAAACAACATCATTGGTACTAACTGTAGGTACACCTGTGGAAGAAGCAGATGTGGTGGTAAAGCTTACTTCGTTTCCATATGCTATGCTTGCACTGTTCTTAGCAAATGCTCTTACATAATATTTTGTAGAAGCAGCCAAATTGGTGATGCTGCTGGTAAAGCTACCTGTACCCTGGCCACTAGTTATAGTGTAATTTTGTATAGTTGGAGAAGTGGTGGTAGACCAACAAAATCCTCTTTCTGTTACAGGCGAACCTCCTTGATTTGTAACGTCTCCGCTTAATGAAGCTGAACTAGAAGTTACTGTTGTAGGAGTATTGGTTGTTACTGCCGGTAACCCATCTTTTGCGGCAGGCGTTACTTCATGCTTGCAACTGGAAATAAAGTGTAGCAAGAAGATCAGGAAGGCAAATGCAATCAATCCTCTCATAGCAAAGTGTTTAGTTGGTAAGAAAGTTAATGGTCAATTGCATAATTAGCAAAATAGAAGAAGCATTATTACATCAACCTTCCTGAACAGGGAAAATAGTAAGCTGAATGGATAACGCAGCAACACATAACACAGGTGTAAAGGAATAACAGGACATCATTGATACCAACAAGTTTATCGTAAAGTATGGGCAACAAAAAAGTGGAGTTGTTGGCTCCACTCTTTTAAAAGTCTATAGGGTAAAATCAATACCGATTGTTCGGGCGCCTGTTATATCCGCCGCCGCCACCACTTTGGTGCCTCGGCTGCTCCTCAGCTTGCTGAACCGACATTTTCTTCCCTCCTTTCAACCCAGCACCATTCAATGCCTGTATAGTCTCCTTTGCTTCAGCATCATCAGCCATAGAAACAAATCCAAAACCTTTACTTTTTCCAGTTGCACGATCTACAACCAGCTTTACAGATGTAACTTCTCCATATAATTCAAACATTTCTTTCAAGTCTGTTTCATCAAAATCATTGGGAAGTCCGGCAACAAAAAGTTTCATGAAAGTACATTTTGATGCTAAGGTATGACTTGAACCTTAAGTATGGCTTAAAAAAATGGAAGGAAGGAAAAACTTATATGTGAACAAGCCATCATGTTTCCTTTTAAGATCTCAATCTTATTTAAGCCGGAACAATTGCATCACGGGTATTGGCCATGTGAACTTCGTGAGCAAGCTTTTTCAATATAGGTGAAGCAGTGAATTTAGAAAGTTGTTCTACCAGCATTCTTAGTTCATTTCGCAGCAGTCGGTCTTCTTTTCCATAATCCCAGATTGGCAACAAACTGTATTCTACAATTTCCTCCGCACTTCTTTCCGTTGTAATGATCCTTAGTTTTCCTTCATCATCTTTGATAACTGTATCAGGAAAATGCTTCAGCCGGTAAATGAGTATTGACGCCAATGCACGCAAACTGCTAATTGCTGTTCCCGGATCATTGATGCCCGGGCTCAATGCTTTTATGGCAACCTCTACCAATTGCCTGATGCCATTGTAGTAAGATGAGTCAATAGCATCACCTCGGTGAATGTTTACCATCAACCTTATCCTGCTTTCGAGGTTGTCATCAATTTTCTTTGAAGTAACGGCATAGGCGGTGCCTTCAGTTAAAAATGTTCCGGGCGCATGCAGCAGTTTTATCAACAAGTCCTCACTGTTGCACACGTTTAGCAATCCATCTTTATCTATACCCTGGTATATACCTGTGTCAGGTGTATAAAGTACTTGACCATTTACTTTTTCCAAACCTTCCACCTGTTTAACAGGCTCTTCATCCAACCTGCACGATGACTTCATGGATGCAAGTGTCTTCTCATAAATACGATGAATGATGGTTTCATATTTCACGGATTGGGTAATGTAATGGAGGAAATATATAAATAGGAAGATGTCTACAATAGTGAGAACGATCAACAGGTAAATACTTATGGCAGGGATGTAAATACCTGAATCTATATCGCGGATGGTGCTTAATAAGAAAAGAGAATAAACAATGGTTCCGATATAAATTCCCAAAATCACCTGCTGAAAACGATTGCCGATCAGGTTATCCAGCACACGATTACTCATTTGAGAAGCAGCCTGGTTCAGCACGATCATCACCATGGAAAAACTAAATACAGTTAAGGAAATGATACCCGCTGCTATTGCTGATATTATACTCCTGGCAGTGCTTGCATCTTTTAGTCTTA
This sequence comes from Aridibaculum aurantiacum, assembly GCF_017355875.1. Classification (NCBI taxonomy): domain Bacteria; kingdom Pseudomonadati; phylum Bacteroidota; class Chitinophagia; order Chitinophagales; family Chitinophagaceae; genus Aridibaculum; species Aridibaculum aurantiacum. The sequence continues at coordinate 2,009,969 of NZ_JAFEWC010000001.1, read as the reverse complement.
CCCAATCAAGATCTGATTTCAGATCTTTTCCTGTTTCAGAAAAATCAAAAGCTACCATCAATACAGATAGGAGCAAATAACAAGTAGCAATAATAACAGGATAAAAAGCGATGCTGGTGACCACTCTTTCAAACCTCAATTTTATCCATTTGATAAATGCTTTGCTCATAAGGAAGCTTATGGCGGTTTATATGCAATAACTATGCATTCAAATCATTAGACACTATTAGGGAAATGTGTTGATGCTATTGCGACAATTCAAGAATTAAAGTCAATATTCTTCTTAATCATTCTCAAAAAGCCTCGCCATCATTTTCTTATCATGACCATAAATATCATTTCTAAAATGAACCACACCATCTTCTACCCAACTAGTAAAGTAGGTGATTAGTACCGGCACCTTTTCATCCAGCTTTATCCATTTCTCAGTGCCTGCATACATTGCATCAGTAATTGCGCTAGTAGTCCATTCTGTTTCATCTTGTAAAAGATATTCTGCCAGTCGTTGCGGTTGTTCAAGTCTTATACAGCCGTGGCTAAAGGCTCGGTCGTTTCTATCGAACAAATGCTTTGCAGGCGTATCATGAAAATAGATATTGTAGTTATTAGGGAATATGAATTTCACCCTACCTAAAGAATTACTGCCGCCCGGCTTCTGTCGAATTACTGGCAACCCGTTGCGTGTACCTGTTTGTTCCATGTTTGCATTTGCAAGGTAATTAGGGTTACGCTGCATTGCTGGCAATATTTCGTTACGTACAATACTTGCAGGCACGTTCCAATACGGACTAAAGACAACATACTCCAACTTATCAGAAAATATCACCGAACTATTACCTGCCGTACCTACTACTATTCTCATAGTAAATGCTTCCCGGTCGCCTTCATAAACATGCAGTTTAAAATCAGGGATATTTGCCACCAGCCTTGTCCCTTCTTCTTTTGGCGGCATCCATTTCATCCTTTCCAGGTTCACCAACATTTGCTTGATACGCTCTTTTACAGGCACGTTCAATTCTCTAACAGTAGCAGGGCCCACTACCCCATCATCAGCTAAGCCTAACCTGCGTTGCGCTTGCTTAACAGCAGCTTCTACACCAGGTGTATAAACGTGTGAAAGATCTGCAGAAGCAAGTTCGCCTTCTGCCATTAGCCTTTGTTTCAATTGAACAACCGATGCAGATGAGTCTCCGGGCTTCAGCACTTTTTCTTGCATCTCAATTATCGGCCATCCTCCTTTTTTATCTATCTCATTATATCGTACCAGCTGCTCTTTTAGTAACCGATATTCCTCGTTTACAGGCTCCCATTTTTCAAGTTTACCTGGTTGTGTTTTCACTAAGGAATCAAGCAGTGCTACAGGATTGATTTTCTTCCGCGGAATATGCCATTGCAGTTCAGCAGGATCAACCTTTCCTTCATATGCATACTTTGAAAAATCAAAGAAGTGTTGTGTTAGATGAAGTTCAGTTAACGTTAGTTCTGCAGGTGAAAGTTGAATAGCCTCTGCATCATTTATTAGTTGCTGCATTATTTCATGCAGCTCTTTGTCATAGCTTGCACTATCCTTTGTTGATTGTACATAGCTGTTGTGCAAATTCCAAAAACCTCTTGCCTGCTCCGATAGACCATCAGCTGTAAACCAGGCAAAATGATAATTTCTGCTATTATAAAAATCGCGCATCTGCCTGGCAGCAGCTTCATCTACATTATGCTCTGCAATATAACTTTCCAGCTTTGCACTATCCAGGTCCAATTCTGAAAATGCATTTTCTTCCGTAATGGATGTGTCTCGCTTTATTTCAGTATTTGTTTTACCAACTTCCGAATTACCACAATGACTGAAAATAATAGATAGGAAAATCGGTAAAAAGATTTTTATAATTGATGGTAAATATTTCTTTTTCATAGGATAAAATTTAAAACTTCATCATACGGTGCAAAGGTCAATGAAGTAACTTGTATAATAAAGTAGAGGTATACAAACTCTATTTTTTAATAAAGAAAAAAGCCTACCATTTAATCATTCTCAGCATTAGATTTTGATTATAATTCTTCGCTGGTTTCATAAATAAAAAAACAGGCTGAAAACGTTCAGCCTGTTTTACAATAATTTATTTGGATTACTTATTGCGCCTGAACATTAATATTACTTACAGCAAGCTGTGTCAACAGCTCATCAGCTTTGTACTCCTCATCAAGCGTTTGCTGAAGCAAAGCGGCTACATCAGTTAATCCTAGTTGCTGTGCATAGGTACGGGCAGTGCCATAGCAGGCAATTTCAAAATGTTCTATCTTTTGATTACCACCAATGATGGCTGCATCCATAACTTCATCGCTCATACTCTCCGCCATTATCTTTTGCCCTTCATCAATTATACCTTCCATGGCTTTACATTTAGCACCACCACCCATAAGCCGTGATAACAGGCCTGTATGATCAGTAACAGAGTCTTCAGTTGCACCAATCATTTCACGCACCCTATCCAATCTTTCTACCTGGCCCCTGGTTACTGAAAGATGTTGCTCCAGTACCTGTTTAAGTGCCGGGTTGGTAGCTTTGGCTATCATAGCAGGCATGGCTTCAACTATTTGTTGTTCCGCAGAATATAGCGACTGCACATCGTGTCTTAACAGCTCTCGCAGATCATTCATTTGTTCCATAACATTGATTTTTTAGATGTATACCAGACAAACAATCATGCCGTAAAAACAGCTGTTGCCACACATTACAATCATTTAATACTGCAGTGAGTAAATGATGATGAGCCAATTAAAATGCAAAGAATATTTAGCGAGCTGGAAGCTTTGCATTCATTTCTTTTACCAGTTCAGTAAGTTCGTTTACTTGTGCTTGTAAGGCGGCAACTTCTTTTGCACCAGCCACAGGAGCATCCGCCTCCTCTGCATCCTGCCCAATGAAAAAGCTGGCGATGGTAGCGGTGACATAACCAAACACAGCATAGCCATATATAGCAATGATGAAAGCAAGAAATCGTCCTTCTGGCGTTATAGGATTATACTCGCTACCTGCAGTTATCACACGCATCGCTGTCCACCAAAGGGATAAACCATAAGATGTGAATCCTGCGTTGCCACGTTCTATAGCCAACATGCCAGCGGCTCCGCCGAAGATCACTACCAGCGTTAGTATCACTACATATAAAAAGCCTCTTCGGCTCATGGTTTTGCTCAGGCTTCGCATGCTCCTGTTGAGCGAAGAAACAACACGGATTACCTGTATACCACGTAGTCCCCTTAGCAACTTAATTACCCTGACAACTCTAAAAATGCGAATAGCAGGAATGATCAATGATAAGGCAGTAAGAACATTTTGCCGTAAATAAACAAGCTTGGCAGGGGCAAGAAAAAATTTGAGTAAGAAGTCAAAAATAAAAATGATCCAGATGGTAGTGCTTACATATTCCCAAACTTTAGGAAGACCATTGATAAATTCTATGATCAATAAAACAAACCATGCAAAGCCGAGGAAGATCATTGGTGCTTCCAGCAGATCTTCTATCCGTTTTAAAAGTCTATTCCGTTCTTTTTCTAATTGATCTGGCATTTGTAAGAAAATTACAGGACCACATCTAGAAGCTAGGTGTATTCAATACCACCTGCGGCCCGGGCACCTGCACATCAGCATTGTCTTCTGCAGTTATATAAACGCGGGTAGGTTTAGAAACACTCACTGTTCTTAATGAACCTTTTAAAGTACTGGAGAATAAACCACTGCTACTTTTTAGTTGACCAATATTCAGCGTTTGATTTTGTGCATTCTGCAGCCAGACCACATAAACATTTCTTGATGGTGTGAGCTTATTGGGAGGTGCAAGATTAGTCACATTTACTTCTATTGTGTGGTTCTTATTCGCATCTCGTTTTACTGTTACTCTACCCTCCGCAGCCGGAACCACCGTTGAAGTAGCAAAAGCAATTTTTCGACTACATGATGAAAATGAAACTAATAAGGCAATAAGTAAACAAGAAAGGGTTGTTGTTTTTAAAAAAGAAAAAGAGTTCATGGACCTGCATTTAGATTGGAGATGATTGAATATAATTATTCATGATTTTACAGATAATTTTTAAACAACCGTGCCATCTGAAAGGTTCAAGGCTGATAGTGTCGTTATACTCCGTTTTCTAATTGCTTTCTAATCTCCAGTGGAATAATGTTGAACATTTCGATGGTATAGCTTTTATTGACTTTATCATTAACTGCCTCAATTAAGAACCATAAAATCAAGTAAGATGCTGGACACAAAAGAGTTTACTAAAAGAGTGTGGATTGCTGTAGCCATTACGGCACTTTTCACAGTTGTCCTATTGTTGCTGAAAGCTACATTCAGTGTTTTATTATTGGTACTGGCAGGAGTTCTTATAGCTATTTTCTTCAGAGGATTAGCAAACATGATCTGCAGAAAAACAAATTGGAAGAGTGGGCTTTGCCTTACTATCTCCATCATCGGTACGTTTCTATTGCTGGCAGGTTTGTTCTGGCTTATCGGGGCTAAAGTAGCTGCCCAGGCTCAGCAATTAACCGAAGAATTTCCAAAGATCATCGACAACGCCAGGCAACAACTGAGTCAACACCCACTTGGACAAAAGCTGATAACAGAAGTCTCATCACCCGAATCTGCAGGCAAAGCAAAAAAGCTGGCAGCCAGTTTTTTCAATTCTTCTTTTGGCTTACTAGGCGATGTCTACATCGTTTTATTACTTGGAATATTCTTTACTGTAGCTCCTTCCAGTTATACAAAAGGAATGATCCTGCTCGTTCCGCCAGCAGGTAGAAAAAGAGCGGAAGAAGTAGTGGCGACTTTAGGTGACAATCTAAAGAAATGGCTGAAAGGAAAAATCTTCGCCATGTTTGTTGTGTTCGTACTTACAGCAATTGGCTTGGCAATCATTGGTGTACCGTTATGGCTTGTATTGGCATTGATAGCAGGGTTGCTCAACTTCATCCCGAACTTTGGACCCTTGCTAGCCATTATACCAGCTGCTCTTGTAGCATTATTAGAAGGGCCTGTAGTGGCTGCTATTGTTGTTGGTTTGTATATACTTATTCAAACGGTGGAAAGCAGTGTCATCACGCCTTCTATTCAAAAGAAACTGGTAGAGATGCCGCCAGCGCTCATCATCATCGCGCAATTATTGGTGGCTCCGCTTACAGGTGTTTGGGGGTTAATTTTGGCTACACCTATCATACTCATCATAATGACATTGGTAAAGCAACTTTATATCGAGAAGAAAGATGCTACTGGAAAAACAAATAAATCCTGAAGTTGATTGAATTCATCCACCTTTGTTCTTCTACCACGACATTCGGAAAATAGGAAGCCATAGCCATTACCGGATGTAAAGAAAGTTAACAAGCAAAATCAAAATCAAAGTTGGACTACTCAATTAAGAAGCCGCAAGACTTACAAAAAATAAACGCAAACGAAATAGGTGAACTGTTGTGGTGGGCCTGTGCTTTAGGTACAAGTCCTGAAAAGATTTTAGCAGCTATTAGTGATGTAGGCGAATCAGCAGAAGCTGTACGCAGGTATATAAACAACCTGTAAATGAAAAAGGATGAGTGCTTCAAACAACTCACCCATAAAACTTAATTGAAAGCAACAGGAGGTAAAAGCCTCCTGTTGTTGTATAGATTATACTGTAGTTTCTTCTTCCTGTTCTGGTTCCTGGTACGTCTCTTCCTTCTTTCTGCCAAAGAACTTGCGAATACCATAGCCTACTGCTACAATTCCGCCAACGATCAACTTCCAGAACTTAAGCAGCAATGCAAACAATCCTGCTTTTGCCAATACCTTTCCTGCTACCAGGCCACCCACAGTATATGCAGCCACCTGGTCCACATCAGGATTGAAATCTGAATATTTATTTCCTTCAGTGAAATCGGGCATGGCGAGCACTTTATCTATGTCTTGCTTCACCAGTTCAAGTCCACTCATTCCTGCAACAGCATTAAATGAAAGCACACCTTTTCTTCCCAACAGGCGGATGTCGTAGTTTAGTGTGTTCTCTCCTTCCTCGTCACCAAAATGGATTTCTTTAGCCCAATGGAGTACCTTCTTATTCTTATCGTAAAAAGGCTTTTGCGCCCAACCTACAAAATGTAGTGTTCCGAAGCCTTGTTGAGTGCGTTCCTTATTTACTTCAGCTTCTGAGTCCTGCATTTCTTTAAGCATGGCATCGTAGTCTATCTCATCTGCATCATCATCTTTTACATGCCCTATAGCATCATAGCTTATAATGAAGGCATAGCTGCTATCAGCAAAAGGAGCACCGTGCTGAGGAAACAACATTCCCAGCACATCTGGCCGCTGCGGGTTACCCCAAATCTCAGTAATAACATACTGCGACTGCTCTGCGTTCAAGAATTTGAAACCTGCAGGAATATTGAGTGTTGCAATACCATTGCTTAGTCTTACTGTTCCGGTCTCATACTTCATAGCACCGTTCACAGAGTCAACAAACTTTATCATCCTGGAAAGTTCGGCGGCTGAAGAGTCAATTTTGTCTTTAGCGAATGTGGCTGTAGAAAATAGTAATGCAGCCAACAAGAGTGGAGTTAGAAATCTCATTAGTTAGGTTTAGGTTGATGTCAAATATGACGCTAAATACTTATGGTTGGTATGCCAGGGAAAATATTTTATTTAATTAAAGGTATACTTCCCTGACAGCGTGCTCCTCTATGTAAAACGAAGATGAAGTTTAGGAACTAAAATCGGTAACTAAGCCGCAGGTCAATAAAATCTGCTACCTGCCTGTGAGCCTTCAAACCAAAGCCAAGAAGCCAGTGTTCATTTACCCTGTAACGCAGCGCCCACCGGTGACACAGCCGGTTGTAATAAGGAGATCTGCTAAATGCGTACACGCCTAATTGCTGGCTAAGGAAGAATCTTCCTAAAAGAAATTCATGACCGAACAAAACGCCAGCCCGTACAGCCGAGCCAGCAACGGAGTCATGTACGAGCCTTTGATAAAGCGCATTATCAAAACTTAATTCAATGGCAGAATTGAGCGCGCTTGTTCTGCCTACCTGTTTCGAAACCTGTAAGTTTACTCCACCTAAAGCTGTACGGGCTGTACCGCCACCCTGCTGCCTTCCCTGCTTTGCAGAGAGCCAAACCGTAGCCTCTACATAAGGCTGGTTGTTGATGAGTTGATTTAGATTGCGGCGGCGATAGAACGGCAATTGATAAGGCTGTCTTTGCCAGGTAGCTCCAACTGAGGCAGTAGGCCAGTTGATGCCTTTATTGGGTTCTTTTACTCCACCATTTGATATATGCTGGTAATTAACTGCCGCCTGCAACAACCATTGTGGAGCAACCTGTAGACCTGCTCCAACTCCTAATTGCAAATAGCCACCAAGCTTGGTGCTATAGCTCATATTGGTTGGGTTAAAATGCGCATCGTAAGGATCAGTTAGATAACTCAGCCCGATGCCGCCTCTAAACCTAAACTGACCTTTTCGCCCTATACGATAAGCAGGCTCGAGAAAATATGAGACGGTAACAGAATGACCGAGTATAGGCGTATTATAATTAAAATAAGAAAGACTGAGGCCTGTGGTTGGATAACAGCGGCAGTTATCCCATGTAGTAGTATCAACCTTTTGCTTTACATATTCTATCTCTATGCCTCGTGGATGCGCACCTGCGGTATTCTGAACATGCTCACTGTGGGCAAAAATAAATCCATAATGTAGCCGCGCCTGCAGTCCTTTGTAAGCACGCAGCGTATCCGTTTGCGACAGGACCGGCAAAACATTCAGGCAAAGTATTATTGAAAGCCATCTCATCAACCCCATTCATTTATAAAATGAATAACGGCTGCGTCAATTTATGTAGTTGGTGAAGCCGTCTTCTTTTTTTGTGAATAGATAACCACCAACATTATTGTACCAGCTAATACCATAGCGCCAGAAATAAGCTCTGCCTGCGTAGGTGTAAAACCAAACAATTGGTACTCGGTATTTACCCTGATTTTTTCTATAAGGAAACGTTCAATGCCATTTAATATTAAATAGAGTGCACTCATAACACCAGCATACTTTATTCGTTTACGAATACTCCATAAAAAGAAGAAGATGATGAGCGCCATAATGATCTCGTACAGCGGAGTTGGATAAACCGGTTGCGGAAGTTGAGCACAGTACTGCCCTACACAACCCGGAATAGGAACACCTTCACCCAAAACATTATTAGGATAGGTATAACTCCAAGCCCAATCAGGTATCCAGCTGTATGGCTTCTGGCTAGTATTCACAATACCCCAATCACCATCGCCAGCTACCTGGCAACCAATACGACCAATACCATAAGCCAGTATCATTGCAGGCGCTATAGCATCAGCCACATGAATGGGTTTCATATTGTTGCGCTGGCAATAGATCCAGATAGCAACACCGGCACAGATCAATCCACCATAGAATGTAAGACCACTAAAAGAAAGCAAAGAAACTATTGGATCGCGGCGCAGTTCGTCAAGGTTCTCGAGGTTGTGAAATATTTTAGCACCAAGGAAACCGAAGACTGCAGCATAAATAACCATATCTCCTACCCTGTCTGCAGGCCAGATGCGTATCATTCTTTCTTCTGGCTTGGCAAGTTTCTGCTTGTTCTTTTCCCAAAACTTTAGACCAGCGAAAAGAATACCTACGAGTATACCTGCAGGCCAACTGCCTTCAGAAGACATGATGTAAGACTGCGTATCAACCAATGCATCGCGCTGAAGGAATGCACCGATCAGTTTGAAGCCAAAGATGAAGCCCACAAAGAAGTTGAGTAGCAGATCTGCTATGGATGCTGGCTTGCCTACAGTGAGTTTCTCTTCTTTATAAGTAAGTAAGCCTTCGGTGCTCTTGCGGCGCAGTTCCAAGGTTAACACCCATGCAGCAACCAGGAAGGCAATAGCTACAAAAAAACCAAACGAATTCACAAGCTTCAGCCCGGTCCACTCTACACCAAAAAGATCTTTAAAGGCAAAATATAGGTTAGGATACATTGATTAACAACAGTTGGTAAAGCTGCAATGTTAAATAGAAAATACGAGTATCAGAGGGATTATACTCATGCTGTACACGTTAGGCTTTAAGTAGTAAAAGTTATATGCACAATCTCATAAAGTAGTTAATGAATTAAAAGCCATGCATAATGTTCCGGCTACGCAGAGTACAGCGATTGAAATTTGAAGCTCAAGTTGCCCTAAGTAACAATGTACAAGTGTGCGACGCAACAAAAGCTGAAGCATGTCCAAAAGCTTGTACAAAAAAAACCTCCTCCCTGGAAAAGGAGGAGGAATATTTACTAACCCATCCGTGGCAAAAACTAAAAACTGCCGGATAGAAGTTTAGCTGCTTAGCAATGTTCTTCGAAAGCAGCAATAAGATTACCAGCGATCATTTGTGCAGGGCGACCTTCAATTTGGTGCCTCTCTATAAAATGAACCAGCTGACCGTTTTTAAATAAAGCAATAGCAGGTGAAGATGGAGGATAAGGAAGCAAATGCTCACGCACCTTTCTTATCGCATCTGTATCGAAGCCTGCAAAGCTTGTTGTTAAGTTATCAGGTTTTTTGCTTGCATTAGCAACAGCCATTAAAACACCCGGACGTGCAGAACCTGCGCTACATCCGCAAACGCTATTGATCATAACAAGGGTTGTCCCCTCTTTTGTTACATATTCTTCTACCAGTTCAGGTGTGCTAAGATCTTCAAAGCCGTTATCAGTCAGCTCAGCTTTCATTGGTAATACTATCTCTTCAGGATACATTGTTCTATTTGGTTTTTTAGAGATACAAAAATAATCAATTGAGCTGTTGCTGAAATGATAAGTTTCAGAAATAGTAAAAGTTGCAGAAAATTTCATGTGCAGCAGCCATTATGTCATTATGAAACGACTAATTAAGCCATAATAGCAGCCAAAGCAGCTCTTTTTGCCAAAGGAATACAGTTTGTACTACTGGAGAAAAAAATAAACACTATGTATACAACTAGAAACTACACTCCAGGCAAAACACTCTCTACTGTGTTCGATGAACTTTTCAATGCTTTTCCTGCTACTCCACAAAAGGCATGGCCTGCAGCGGTACCGGTAAACATTCATGAAGATGAAAAAGGTTATCACCTGGAACTGCAAGCACCCGGCAGATCAAAAGATGCATTTGAGATAAAGCTGGATGAAAAGATATTGACCATTAGCAGCGAAGTAATACAGGAAGAACAAACAGCTTATAAAACTATCCGCAGAGAGTTTTCTTCTAAGAGCTTCAAGCGTTCTTTCACTCTTGATGAAACTATAAATGCTGATGGCATAGAAGCTAAATACGAGGATGGAATACTGAAGGTGTATTTGCCAAAGCGTGAAGAAGTTAAAAACTCGCCAAAGCAGATAACCATTAGCTAAGTCCTTTAAACCTGTAAGGCAAAACGATGTTTAATAGGCAAGAAAAAGATTTAAGAATGTTTCCATAGCAGTTGGTTTTGGTTTATTAAGGCCCGTTGTTTTCACAATGGGCTTTTTTGTGCCCCGCATTTTGCATAGTAAACATCTATATTCACCAAAATTGTCACTAATGCGATTCTTCATCTTTTCCATCATCTTTTTCCTCGCCGCTATCAACATTGCAACAGCACAAGTTCCAACCGAGAAAACACTGTTGTGGGAAGTGTCTGGGAATGGATTACAAAAGCCTTCTTACTTGTTTGGAACGCTTCACCTGATATGCCCTTCAGATCTTAATATGTCTAAAGAAGTAGTGCAGCGTTTTAGAACCACGAAGCAACTATACCTGGAAGTAGACATGGATGATCCAAACATGATGACAGAATTCATGCAGGGTATGCAGATGCACGATGGATCCACCTTACAAGGATTACTGAAGGATGACTTTGACAGCGTCAATAGTGTATTTACTAAAAAAACCGGCCTGCCTTTAAACATGCTAAATAGCGCCAAGCCTTTCATGCTTGTATCAATGATCTATCCTTCGCTACTGGAATGCCAGCCGGTAAGCCTGGAGGGTGAGTTTATGAAACTAGCCAAAGACAGCTCGATGGAAGTTCATGGACTGGAGTTCGTTGCTGACCAGGTAAAAGTTTTTGAGAAAATACCTTACGATGTACAGGCGTCTATGCTAAAGCGTACGCTGTTCAATATGGATAGTGCCAAGACAGCTTTCAATGAGATACTGCAGGTATACAAACAGAAGGACATAAAAAAGATGCACGATCTATCTACTAGCGATCCCGACTTTGGCAAATATGAAAACAGCTTACTAAACAACCGTAACCAGAGTTGGATCCCGATCATTGGTGAACAGGCTAAGAAAATGCCGACATTCTTTGCATTTGGTGCAGGGCACTTAGGCGGAGAAGAAGGTGTGATAAGCCTGCTGCGCAAAAATGGTTTTACCGTAAAACCTGTGATGTATAAAGATTAATCCTCTTTACAATTGGTTTTCCTGCGAGTGTCGATGATATACTGGATTTTCCACTGGCCGCTGATGCGTACAAGCTGGAAAGAATTTACGCCGCAATGGCTAAACTTGCCGTTGTAATAAAACTGGTAAGGCGTCCAAACAGATGCAAGGTCTCCATCGATGTTGATAGACTTAAAGGTGATCCTTTCATCCGCTGCGCCTTTAGGTAGTCTTTGTAAAGAAGATGCAAAAGCAGAAACAGCATCTGTCTTAACTACTACTTTTCCTTGCTGCACCGCTATGGTTTGAAGAATGGCGCTGTCAGCAAAAGTTGATAGCATCTTTTCACTATCACTTTCTTTCATGGCAGCAAATAAATTTTTTACTACCTGCTTCACCGAATCCTCTGCTGACTGGCTATAAGCCGAAAAAGAAAAAGCAACAAAAAGAAGTGAAAGTGAAATTTTCATGTGGTTACATTTCCTGCAAAATGAACCTTTTCAGTTAGATACAATTGCCATTCATAAAAAATTTTGTACAAAGAAAAAGCTCATGGCAAAAACCATGAGCTTTTATTATATAAAGTAACGTATTGATACCTATTCAACTGTCACACCTGCCACTTCTAAACTAGCACGCTTTGCTACTTCGCACTTCATACCTCGTACTTCCTACTTCGTACTTCGTATTTATTCTTACATGTATCCTAAGATCTTCAGCATACTCTGTGCTGTTTGTTCTTTAGCATATACCCAATCAACCAGCTTACCATTTTTATCGTGACCAACAATGATGTGTTTAGGACTTGGGATAAGGCAGTGCTTGATACCACCGTAGCCGCTTATCTGGTCTTGGTAGGCGCCGGTATGGAAAAAGCCAACGTATAATGGTTCATCGCCCTGCAGCTTTGGCAAGAACACTTCATTGATGTGTTCTTCACTATCATAATAGTCGTGGCTATCACAAGTGATACCTCCCAATACCACGCGTTGATATTCTACATTCCACTTATTGATGGGCAGCATCAGGAACTTTTCTCCTATACCCCATGTATCAGGCAGCGTAGTGATGAAAGAAGAATCGATCATGTACCAGTTCTCACGGTCGTTCTGTGTTTTCTGGCCAATCACGCTGTAGATGTGCGCCATGCTCTCTCCTACTGTAAAGCTTCCAAACTCGGTGAAGATGTTTGGCATTGGCACCTTGGCGTTCTTACAAGCCTTCTTAATGTTACCAACGATCTCGTTGATCATGAACTGGTAATCGTAATCGAAACCTAGCGAGTGCTTGATAGGGAAACCGCCGCCAATGTTGATGCTGTCAAGCTCAGGGCAGATCTTCTTCAACTGGCAATACAGGTTGATCACCTTGTTCAATTCACTCCAGTAATAGATATCATCTTTGATGCCCTTGTTCAAAAAGATGTGCAACATCTTTAGCTGGAACTTGTTTTCAAAACCTTCTATATGATCTACGTAGAATTCAAGAATATCTTTAGAACGCATACCAAGGCGTGATGTATAGAACGGAAATGAAGGCTCCTCTTCTGCAGCTACACGTATACCCAGCTTGAACGGAACTTTTACCGACTTGCGATAGTCATTTATCTCGTCAATATTATCCAGGATAGGGATAACATTTTTAAACCCAGTATTCAAGAGGTTGGCTATGCGGCGTGTGTAGTTCTTTTGCTTAAACCCATTGCAGATAAGATAAGTATCCTTACTTATCTTTTTCTTTTCGTACAGCTTCTTGAATATCTCGATATCATAAGCGTACGAAGCTTCAAGATGAATATCATGCTTTAAAGCTTCTTCAACTACAAATGAAAAGTGAGAACTCTTGGTACAATAACAGTAATTGTAAGTGCCTTCGTACTTATGCTTTTTAAAAGCATTGGCAAACATCTGTTTCGCCCTGTTTATCTGCATCCCAATCTTAGGCAGGTAGGTAAGCTTCATAGGCGTACCGTACTTATCTATCAATGCTTTGATGTCAAGATTGTTGTACTGCAGGTAATCATTTTGTAAATGAAATCCTTCCTGTGGAAAGTGGAAGGTTTGCTTCACCAGGTCGGTGTAAGTATTATTCATTGATGTAGGTCAGTGCTTTTAAAAAAATAATCAGCAAAAATAGTTGTTTGACACATATACGGACATAAAAAAACCGGCAGCACAAAGCTACCGGTCTATATTTTAACTAAGCTGAATGATTACTTAACAGAAGCAACCAAAGCTTTGAATGAAGCTGGCTCATTCATAGCGAGATCAGCCAAAACCTTACGGTTAAGATCTAAACCTTTTACAGAAAGTGCATTGATGAATTCGCTATAAGTGATACCCTCTTCGCGAACTGCAGCGTTGATACGTGCAATCCATAAAGTACGGTATTCACGCTTCTTCAGCTTACGACCTACATAAGAGTAAGTCATACCTTTTTCTACAATATTTTTGGCAACGGTATAAACGTTTTTACGTTTACCATAATAACCTTTAGCCTGGTCAAGTACCCTTTTCCTTCTGGCTCTTGATGCAACCGCATTTTTTGAACGTGGCATAATTTGAAATTTGAAATCCGAGGTACGATGTACTTACGGAACAGTTTTTAAAAATTTGAGTTTTACTTTCCCTACATGGGTAGTGGTCTTATTTAAGACCAAGCAAGCGCATTACAAAGTGCTTGTTAGCTGGATGAACAACACCATCTTGACGCAGTGAGCGCTTACGCTTTGTGCTCTTCTTAGTTAAGATGTGACGTTTGAAAGCTTTTTGGAAAGTGATCTCTCCTGTTCCGGTTACTTTGAACCTCTTTTTTGCGCTGGAGTTTGTTTTAACCTTTGGCATTATTGATAATCTTGTGAAGATTACACCCTGCTGGCGTTCCCGAACGGACGGGACTCTTATGGAGCCTTGTGGGTAATGTAACTTTATTTTTGGTAAAGCGGTCGCAAAGGTAAGGGAATGCACCTGCTCTACAAAGTGTTTAAGAAAGTTTTAAACGCATTTCAACCCATAAATGCTGGTTTGGCAGCAGAAAACACAGGATCAGCGGGTTAAATTACTTCTTTTGATAAGACTGCTACTGTAAGGCGGCTGATACAAACCAGCTTTTCCCTTTCATCAACTATTCGTATTTCCCAAACCTGTGTAGACCTGCCAATATGAATGGGTGAAGCAATACCTGTGACCAACCCGCTTTGCACCGACCTGATGTGGTTGGCATTGATTTCCAATCCTACTACCTGGTACTTCTCCCGATCCACCACCAGAGCGCCGGCTACACTGCCCAATGTTTCGGCCAATGCCGCCGAAGCGCCACCATGCAGCAATCCATAAGGCTGGTGTGTACGATGATCCACCGGCATAGTGCCTTTTAGAAAGTCCTCTCCTATTTCTGTGAACTGGATGCCCAAATGTGAACCCAATGTATTTTGGGACCAATGCGCAAAATCATTAAGCGAAAGATCTTTTTTAAACCAGATGGACATGTGCTGAAGTTGGAGATTATAAGTATGGAAAATCCTCGCAGTACACTTATGATACTATACAGGATTTTGGATGCTTCTTAAAACTTCAGCAGGAAGAAACTGCGTAACATCTCCACCATTGCGTATCACATCTCTTACCAGTGTAGAGGCAACAGAAGTATATTGAGGTAAGCAGGTCAGGAAGATTGTTTCTACTGAAGGATCCAGGCTTCGGTTCATATCTGCAATCGCTTTTTCATATTCAAAGTCGCTAACATAGCGGATACCTCGTAAAATATAGCTGGCACCAATGCGCTTACAACATTCTGCCGTTAAACCTTCGTACACCAGTGCATCAACCCGCGGCTCGTCTTTGTATATCTCCTTTATCCAATCCAATCTTTCATCTTCAGAAAACATTGGTGCTTTATTAGCATTGCGACCAATGCCAATGTATAACTTATCAAACAGATCCAACGATCGATTGATGATATCCACATGCCCTAATGTTATAGGATCAAATGTTCCGGGAAATAAGCAAATCCTCATTATTGCAGATTTAAGATTGCAGATTGTAGATCTGCTGCAATCAATCAAAGTTCATAATTCATTTGTAGAGGTGATCAGATAATCTACGATCTAAAATCACCAATCTAAAATCCGGTTAGCTTTCTCTTCCTGCCAGCAAATACAACACAGCCATTCTTACTGCTACACCATTCTCTACCTGCTGTAGTATAATGCTGTCGCTGCCATCTGCTACATCACTATCCAATTCTACACCACGGTTTATTGGGCCAGGGTGCATGATGGTGATCTTTTTGCCAATGCTATCAAGCATTTTCCTGGTAATGCCATATGCCTGGTTGTACTCACGCAGCGACGAGAACAGTGGCTGGTTTTGACGCTCCAACTGAATACGCAAAACATTGGCTACATCGCACCACTGCAGCGCTTCACGAACATTGTATGTTACATTGATGCCCAATGCCTCTTTTAGGTAAACCGGTATCAAAGTAGGCGGACCAGCTACAGTTACTTCTGCACCCATTTTAGTAAGCAGGTAAATATTGCTTAATGCCACGCGACTATGCATGATGTCGCCAATGATCGCGATCTTCTTTCCTTCTAATCCGCCTGTTGCTTCTTCTATACTTAATGCATCGAGCAGTGCCTGCGTGGGATGTTCATTTATTCCATCACCTGCATTTACAATGGCAGCAGGTATATGCTTGGCCAAAAAATGCGGTGCTCCGCTTGCACTGTGTCGCATCACTACCATATCTACCTTCATACTTAAGATATTGTTCACCGTATCTAGCATGGTCTCTCCTTTTGCTACAGAAGAAGAACTGGTGGTAAAATTGATCGTATCTGCACTCAAACGCTTTTCAGCAAGCTCAAACGAAATACGTGTGCGGGTAGAGTTTTCAAAGAACAGGTTCACTATGGTCACATCGCGTAGCGACGGAACTTTTTTAATAGGTCTTTGTAAAACTTCTTTGAATTGTTTGGCAGTGTCAAGAATCAAACGAATATCCTGAGGTTGCAGATCTTTTATACCAAGTAGGTGGCGCGTAGATAATTTCATCTCAGGAAGCGAAGTTAGTGTTTAAAACAGCCGGTGAAAAAACAGGGGCTAAAAATTTATCAACCCGTGGTGTATAATTACTTGGTGATGATGACTTCAGTAAGTTCATCTCTTTCTTTCCATAGCACTTTTACTTTTTCAGTAATGAGTGCGTCAATCACTTTACCCACGTAATCTGGTTGTATAGGAAGCTGGCGACTAAAACGCCTGTCAATGAGTACACAAAGCTCCACCTTTGCAGGACGTCCAAAATCAAGCAAGGCATCCAACGCTGCTCGAATGGTCCTGCCGGTATATAATACATCGTCTATCAGTATCACCTTCTTATCTTCTATGCTAAAGTTGATGGAGGTTTCATTTGGCACATGCAAACTTCTTCTTACATCATCGCGGTAAAAAGTGATATCAAGCAAGCCATATTGCACCTGTTTACCAGGCAGGTTCTTTTGAAGCTGAGCCACAATTTTATCGCTAACATAGATACCGCGGGGCTGCAAGCCTATGATCACCGTATTCTCCAGGTCTAGGTGGTTCTCCAAAACCTGGTGCGCCAGGCGCTGTATGGTTAGGGCTATTTGTTGTTCAGAGAGAATGGTTTTCAATCACGAGAATTTGCGATAAAAATACGTGCATTCGCATTAAGGTAAAAAAGATGGTTTTGCAACAGAGATTGACGGCTCCACAATATGCCGCCTACTGACCATACTGCCATGATGTTCCTTTGTATTGCATAAAAAATTTACCACATAGAACATAGTTAACAAAGAAGAGTTTATTGAGCTATTTATGTGTCCTACTGTTCCTATGTCCCTATGTGTTGCTTAAAAAAACCTAACACATAGAAAGTAGTTAACAAAGAAGAAATTATTGTGCTATTAATGTGTCCTATCGTTCCTATGAGTTGCATAAAAAAATAACACATAGAACATAGTTATTAAGTTATTTATGTGTCCTACTGATCCTATGTCACTATGTGTTACAAAAAAACCTAACACATAGAACATAGTAAGCAAATCAAATCTTATGTGACCTACTGATCCAATGTCCCTATGTGCTACAAAAGAATTTTAAAAACATAGAACATAGTTAACGAAGGAAGAAATCTATGTTGCCTACTGTCCTTATGTTCCTATGGGTTCCAAAAAATTCAACACATAGGACATAGTTATCAAAGAAGAAACCTAGCCACCTCCTTTATTATGGCATTATGTATTGCAAAAGAATTCTAACACGACGGCATCAATTTTTCATGCTCTAAATATGGGTCTACAAAACAAGATGCAGCACCTACTTCTTTGATTCACAACTGGATCATGAAAAAGTTTCTGCGTAACTTGTAACCTAATTCTGAAAATATATAAAACTCATACAGCTATGTTATCGAACGTTATGAAAGATGCTTTGAACAGGCAGGTTCTCATGGAGGCGCAAAGTTCACAGGCTTACCTGGCTATGGCCAGTTGGGCAGAAATACAACCTGGGCTTAAAGGTGTTACCAAATTCTTTTTCCAGCACAGCGATGAAGAAAGAATGCATATGCTTAAACTAATTCACTACATCAACGAACGTGGTGGTTATGCAATTATACCAGCATTGGCGCAGCCGGCATTGACATATGTTTCTCTAAAGAAAGCATTTGAAGAACTGCTAAAACATGAACTGGCAGTTAGTGACAGCATCAACGAGCTGGTAGATCTATCGCTGAAAGAAAAGGATTATGCGACACATAATTTCCTGCAGTGGTATGTAATGGAGCAAATGGAAGAAGAACGGCTGGCGCGTGAATGCAACGATAAACTGGAAATGATCGGCGACGATAAAAGCGGCCTCTACCTGTTCGACAGGGACATTATGACCATGGAACAGGATTAATACTTCTGTATTTATTTAAAGCGCTGGTGGAACGATTAAACCACCAGCGCATTTTTCTTCATATACCAGGCTATAATGGAAATACCAGCAGCCACTAATCCTATAACTGCAAAAGCCACCTGCATACCATACGCTTCGGTTATACTTCCTACTACTAATGGTCCTGACAAGAAACCTATATAACCAATAAGTGTTACAGAAGCAATGGCATAATTAGCCGGCATTTTATCTGTTCGGCCAGCAAGGATAAACAACAAAGGAACAACTATTGAAATTCCAGCACCTATCAGCAGGAAGCCAAGTGTAGCAGCTACTACCTGCGGAAACATTACAACCACGTAAAAACCACTTGTGATCATGATGCCGTTGATCATCAACAGTCTTACCGGCCCGAGCTTTTCAATCAATTTATCTCCCACAAATCTTCCGGCAGACATGGTGATGATGAAAGCAGTATAACCCGCCGTCACATAAGCTTTATCAGGGTTTACCACCTTTACATAATAATTCACGCTCCAGTCAAACATTACGCCTTCGCACATCATACCGCACAGCGCTATAAGGCCCAGCAGGAACAGGTACCTATCCGGCTTTATAAAGAAAGGCTTTCTTCCAGGTGCAACTGCCTGAAGTCTTTTTGTCCGCCTTTTAAACAAAAGGATGAGCAAAACAGAAGCAACGGCCAATATTAGAAAATGATAAAATGGTTCAATATTCAGGTTGATGAACAAGGTGCCCAGCGCAGCCGCAGCCAGGCATGCCAAACTCCAGATGCCATGAAACCTTGCCAGCACCGGCTTTTTGTACAGTCGCTGTACTTCTACCGAATTGGTATTGTTGGCCAGGTTAGTAATGTTTCGCGACACACCAAACAAGAACAAGGTGATCGCCAGTGTAAGCACAGTTGGCGATACAGCTAAGAGGCAAAGCAGTATCAGGTATATGATACCACTAATTGTCATCATACGCGGTGAACTGAATTTTTCTACCAGCCAACTGGCTACTGACAAGCCTGCTGCCAACCCAATTGACATAGCAAACAGCACCATCCCCCATTCTGCATCATTTAGCCTGAACTTTTGCTGCATCTCGGGTATGCGTGATGCCCATGTAGCAGTAACTACTCCCGATATAAAAAAGAAAACAGTGGTCGTCCACCGAAGTTTGCTCCGCGTCTTCTGTAAATTATTTGTTGCTGTCGCTTCACTCATTGTTCCGGTCGTTCATCTCTTTCTAAAAAAACTAAACCCTCCGTAGAGGGTTAGCTTATCATTTACCAGGAAGAAACTTGTTGTAAAGTTTCTCTGTTTTCTTTACTACTATGCCTCCTGCAGGAAAGGATACTTGTAATCTGTTGGAGGATTGAAAGTTTCTTTCACTGTTCTTGCACTCAACCAACGATACAGGTTAATCATACTACCAGCCTTATCATTAGTACCACTTGCACGGCCACCACCAAAAGGTTGTTGTCCTACTACTGCACCAGTAGGTTTATCGTTGATGTAGAAGTTACCAGCAGAATGACGCAGCTTATTTGAAGCCAGTTCTATTGCTGCCCTGTCTTGCGAAAGCACCGCACCTGTCAATGCATAAGGCGAGGTAGAGTCAATCACTTCCAGTATCTCTTCGTAGCGATCAGCATCGTATACGTGTAGCGTCAGCACCGGCCCAAAGATCTCCTCGCACATGGTGATGTAGCGCGGATCTTTAGCTTCAATAACAGTAGGTTCAATGAAATAACCTTCCGTTTTATCACAACGTCCGCCAACCAATATCTTAGCTTTCCTGTCGCCTTTCAAGTTGTCTATATAGCCTTTGATCTTATCAAAGCTCTTCTCATCAATTACCGCGTTCACAAAATTGCTAAAATCTTCTACCGAGCCCATCTTCATTGTCTTGATCTGCGCGATCAGCTTCTCTTTTACTTCTTCAGCTATGTTGCTAGGTATATATGCACGCGATGCAGCACTACACTTCTGCCCCTGGTATTCAAAAGCACCACGAGAAAGTGCCGTAACCAGTGCATCTACATCAGCACTTTTATGCGCCAGCACAAAGTCTTTTCCGCCTGTCTCTCCTACTATACGCGGATAGCCTTTGTAACGCGGAATGTTTTCACCGATCGTCTTCCACATATGATTGAATACACCAGTAGAACCAGTGAAATGTACACCCGCAAAATCAGGATGACTAAAACATACATTTCCTACTGAAGGTCCATCAACATAAATAAGATTAATAACACCATCAGGCAGACCAGCTTCGCGGAAAACGCGCATGATCATTTGTGCAGAGTATACCTGGCTATTAGCTGGTTTCCAAACCACCACATTACCGCACATAGCAGCACTTGATGGAAGATTACCTGCAATAGCCGTGAAGTTGAAAGGAGTCACTGCCAGCACAAATCCTTCCAATGAACGCCATTCAGTACGGTTGTGCATACCTGGGCTGGAGATTGGCTGCTGCTTGTATATCTCAGTAAGGAAGTAAACATTGAAACGAAGAAAATCGATCAGCTCGCATGCACTGTCTATCTCTGCCTGGTAAGCATTCTTGCTTTGCCCAAGCATGGTGCACGCATTTATATATGGACGATATTTTGTCGCCAACAAGTCAGCAGCTTTTAAGAAGATGTGTGCCCTGCTTTCCCAGCTCATATTGCTCCAGGCTTCTTTAGCGCGAAGAGCCGCATCTATTGCCAGGCGCACATGCTTTTCTTCTCCCACATGAAAATATCCAAGTGTATGATTGATTTCGTGAGGCGGGTTCATCGGGAGCTTGTTCCCTGTTTTCACCAGCTTGCTGCCAATATACATCGGTACATCTATCTGTTTTTTCTTCAGCTCCGCCAGCGCTTTTTTCAATGCTGCACGTTCGGGGCTTCCCGGTGCATATTGAAGTACAGGCTCATTGGCCGGCATTGGGTAGCTGAAATATCCATTGTTCATATTGCTATGGTTTAAAATGGGCCGCAAAATAATCATTTATAGCACGTGGTTCTTCTAACTTCTGAGTAACGCAGAAGATGAGGATGAACCCGGCTGATATTTTCATAGCAACAGCGTTGCTGCCTGTCCCGCCAGTATTGCGGGATCGCACACTTGTACAGCATATCAACGAGCAGCCAATATCAACTTGCCTATACAAGTGTGCATGCGCATTAGCAGCTACTTCACGTAAATGGAATAATTTGCAGTAAACAACCAGCTATCGACTCACTTACACATATTGTATTCGGCGCTTGCATGGGTGATGCCATTGCAGGCAAACAATTGGGCAAAAAAGCAATGGTCATTGGTGCCATTGCCAATAGTCTTCCTGATATAGATATCATCAACGGCTTGTGGATGCCTACAGCCAAAGAGCTGTACGAGCATCGAGGAATCACCCATTCATTGTTCTTTGTTGTTCTTTCTACCATTGTACTGGCGCTATTGTCGCAAAAAGTATGGAAAAATAAAATGGACTTTGGCAGGTGGATTGCGTTGTGGGGCATCAATATTTTCATTCACATCTTCATCGACACCTTCAATGCTTATGGCACCGCCTGGTTTGAGCCTTTCAGCAGCAAAAGAATAACTTTCAACACGTTGTTTGTTGCAGATCCACTTTTCTCCATCGGTCCGCTCATTGCTTTTTTGTTGCTGCTTTTTTATAAAAACAACAACCCAAACCGTAGGCGCTGGATACGCAATGGTTTTATTGCCTCAGTAGTATACCTCGGTTTTGCACTTACAAGTAAATGGATAGCGGCAAAAGGTGTAAAAGAAAGCCTGCAGTCGCAGCAACTGGATTACCAGGATTATTTTACCACACCTTCCCCTTTCAATACGCTCTTGTGGTTTTCGGTGGCTAAAGACACAAGCGGCTACCACGTTGGTTACCGCAGCGTATTTGACACCAGGCCTACTCCATTCACTTATTTCAAACAAGATAAAGCGCTGCTGAAGGAATATGAGAAACGGGAGGATATACAATACCTTCAAAAGTTTGCCAGTGATTTTTATACTGTAGAAAACAGGAACGACACAATGCTATTCAACGTGCTTAGGTTTGGCCAAATAGTAGGCTGGCACGATCCGCATGAGAAGTTTATGCTGCATTACTACATCAATTATCCAAACGATAATGACCTTGTTGTGCAGCGTGGCAGATTTCAACGATGGAATAGGGAAACATTAGCCAGCTTCTTACAGCGGATGGCTGGTAAATAATTGACCAAAAGAAAAAGCAGGATGCCATGGCTACACCACAACACCCTGCATTGTTTTGATATTCAATTTTACTAAAACCAGAAGCTAGTTTTTATATCCACCTGCATTGGTAGCATCTTCTTTGTCTACATTACGATTAGGATTGTTGGTTCGTATATGATCCGCAATATCCTGGTCATCTTTGGTATACATATCTGTAAGTTCCTGGTCCTTTTCCATCTTTTCCAGGTCAGAAGGTATACCTGTACTTTGCTCTCCCGATTTATTTGTGCCGCTTGGCTGGCCTACATGATCTTGTCCCATAGTTCTCTATTTTGGAGTATTAGCCCAAAATATTCATGCCATTATCAGCGGCAGCAGCAGTGACCTTGCAGGCGCTGCAACTTGAAGAACTGGATATTTTTAAGGAAAAAGTATTTCAGCACAACAACTTGTTATTGCATATACTACTTCATAAGCAGTATGGTGCCCTTCAGTACTTTCTTTGGCTGGCCACTAAATGAATATTCTGCCACCCAAACATATACACCTGTTGGTGGTTCCATGCTGTTGAACCTACCATTCCACCCCTTGTTTGGATCATTGGTTTGAAAAACCACCTGTCCCCACCGGTTGTACACTATGAGTTTATAACCAGACAAAGCTGATAGCGTACCCAGCGGCCGGAAGAAATCATTTTTGCCATCACCATTGGGTGTAAAGGCAGTAGGAAAAACTATCTCTCTACATTCACCTTTCGCTACTATACTGTCGCTTGCTACACAACCTTCTGCACTGGTAACCGTAACACCATAGGTGCCTGCAGTCGATATTTCTAAAGTAGCATTGGTGCTGCCATCACTCCATAGAAAGGTGGCGTATGCACCGGGCCTGAGGACAATGGGTGAGCCGGGGCAAACAGTAGTATCACCACCCAACGAAACCTGTAGTGGAACAGACGAAGCAATCTCCTGGCTTTTACTGAAAGTGCATCCATTAGCATCAATAACAGAAAAGGTATAAGTACCGGCCCGCAAGCCGGTTATAGCAGTGGCAGTTGAGCCGGTATTCCATTGGTAGCTATAGGGGGCTACACCGCCGTTAACTGTAGCAGCAGCACTTCCATTGTGAAACCCGCAGGTCGTATTGCTGGCTGTGAAATCAATAATCATTGCAGGAGGTGCTGCTATGTTGAAACTGCTTGAGTCTTTACAACCCGCAGCATCAGTGATCAAAAGTTGATAATCTCCTGCAGCAGCATTTTGTAAACTAGCTGCATTTGAAGATTGTGTTCCACTCTTCCACACATAAGTATACGGAGTGACACCACCAGATACAGAAGCAGATGCGGCTCCGGTAGTTTGACCATAGCAGTTGATATCTGTTACTGCTACACCTGTTATGGTTGGTTTTGTGGAAGGATTAATCACCACGCTATCTTTTGCTATGCAACCCTGTTCATCTGTAACAGTAACAACATATTTACCTGCAGCCAATCCATTAATAGCACTGGTAGTTGCTCCTCCTGGCGACCATGCAAAATCATAAGGAGCAGTACCACCCGTAACGGCTACTGCTGCAGTTCCATTATTATTAGCGCAGGTTGTATGGGTAAAGCTCGTTTGCGTTTGTATGGCTGCAGGTTGGTTTATTACCACCTGGCCGCTTCCGGTACAGCCGGCAGCATCCGTTACGGATACAGTATAAGTACCGGCGGGCAAATTAACCGCACTGGCACTATTACCTCCTGTTGGACTCCATGTGTAGGTGTAACCTCCTGAACCACCCGCCACATTTGCCGTTGCTGATCCATTGTTTGCACCGTTGCATTGAGCATGATTCACATTTGAGAAATTAACCGCAAGTGCAGGTGAATTTTGTACCTGTATATTGGCTGTTTGTGTACAACCATTTGCATCTTTTATTTGTACCTGGTAATTACCCGGCGCCAGGTTATTTGCTGAAGAACCTGTTCCACCTGTTGGTAACCAATGGTAAGTATAAGGAGCAGTTCCGCCTGATACAGTTACTGAAGCTGCGCCATTGGCAAGTCCACAGGTTGAGTTTGTTACATTTACAGTACGCGATAGAGGCTGCGGGTTTTGAAGTGTCACAGAAGCCTGCGCAGTACATGCACCTTGTGCAGAGACCGTCACATCATAAGTTCCGGCCGCCAGTCCACTTGCCTGTGGAGTTGTTTGCGCCGGAGATGTATTCCATTGGTAAAAGTAAGGACCGCGTCCTCCTGTTATATTCACTTGCGCTACGCCGTTACTTTCACCAAAACATTGTATGGGCGAAACAACCTGAGTATTAGCCTGCAAAATAGTAACTATTGAGGTTACTGTTGACGGTCCTCCCGGTAGAATGGTAGTGGTGTAGCTAACGGTATAAGTACCCGGTGCAGCATATAAGTGAGTGGGATTAACGCCTGTGGCAGTGTTGGCCGCTCCTGATGCGGGATCACCAAAATTCCATGAATGATTGATGGCACAGCGCCCGTCTACTCCTTCAAAAGCAACTGTATTTGCACTAAGACAGGTACTAGTAAAGCTGGCTGTTACAGGCTGGTACTGCTTTATCTCCCAATCATCAATGGCAAAGCCATCAAAATTATTGCAGGTGGTACCGGCTGTAAACGTAAATCGAAAGCGGACAGATGATCTTCCGGCCAAGGCAGGAAAAGTATTTTGCGCCTTTACCCATTCACCACTACCACCGCCACCCAGGCAACTGCCCGATGTTGGTTTGATACTACCCGACCACCCATGCCCAACACCATTGATGTTTGGATGATTGAACCAATTTTCAGTTTCACATTTGCTGGAATCGTTTACACTCCCTGCCCTTACCCAGGTATTTCCACCATCAATAGAATATTGCAGGCTGGCACCATCCCAGCGGTTTTCTGTTTCCCAGAATATGCTGAAACTGACAACCGGAAGCGTAAGGGTGCTAAAATCATAACACGGGCTCATGAGCCACGAGTTCTCGCCATTGTTGTACGAAGTGGCAGACAAACCACCGGCAATCCAACAACGTGTACCACTGGCCGCACGTGAAATAATTTGTTTGGCGGGTGTTCCATAAGTCCAATCAGAAGCTATACCTCCTGTTGTCCAGTTGCCATTGTTTGCTTCAAAATTGGTGAAATGAGGAAAGGTATTGATTGGATTAGTGCATTGGCTCCAACTTGTAAAACTTATGAATAACAAGAAAGGCAAAAAAAACGAAACACGCATGGGGGCTAAAACTGGTGGTTGGGCGGTAAATGTAAAACTTCAACACGACTAGCAACGGTGAAATCAGCTGCCATACTTGTTTTAACGGCATATTTTCAATTGCTGCTGTACTTTCAGTGGGTAATAAAAGTCATGGAAAAACCTCTTCCCTCTCTCGCCTTTTGTGTTATCATGGACCTGGTAGGTTATGCCACTTTCGCTATTCCACTGCTAGCAGAATTTGCTGATGTGGTATGGGCGCCTATATCTGCAGCCATTTTCTACAAAACCTTTGGCGGCTGGAAAGGTGCTGTAGGTGGTATGGTGAATTTCATTGAAGAGATTTTACCTTTCACCGACTTTGTTCCTTCGTTCTCCATTATGTGGGCATACCAATATTTTAATGCACGCCAAACTCCTGTTTTAAAGAAATAGCAGGTATACCAAAAGGAAAAAGTAAATCATCTTGCCCAGCTTGTGATTACTCTATTAAGGCTGTGATAAATAAAAAACCACCGGTTGAAGCCGGTGGTTTTTTCTATACTAATATTTAAAATCTACTTTACAAACTGAACTTGTGATGTTTCCAGTGTTCCCTGGTGAACCACGCGGATCATGTAAACACCTGGTTGTAGTGAAGCACTATTGAAAGGAATGATATTATCTCCCTCTTTTACAGAAACATTTCTTTGAAGAACATTCTTACCTGCAGCATCTGTTACTACAACAGAAAGGTTACCGCTCTTAGCTGTACCAATTACAACATTGAAGTTGTCTTTAACCGGGTTAGGGTAAAGATTGCTGATAGAAACGGTAGTAACGCCCTTACCTTTTATTGTTACAATATTAGAGTAAGTGAAGCGGCCGTCTTTATCTACCTGCTTTAACCTGTAGTAGGAACTAGCAGAGAAAGGTTTCATATCATCGAAGCTGTAGTTGAGCGTAACTGCAGAATTACCATTATCAGATTTTGATGGAACAAAACCTAATGGACGGAAGTCAACACCATCTGTAGAGCGCTGAAGCTGGAAGCCAGCATTATTACTTTCAGAAGCAGTAGCCCACTGAAGTTGATTGTATGTTCCTTTAGCTGCACCAGTGAAAGTAAATAGCTGTACAGGAACCGGTCCTCCTGGCTCATCAGCACCTTTGGTAGGAGCAGTAGCTGGACGCGGGTTATCATCAATATCTGTAGTGATACCTGTTACTGGCACTCCTTTCAGCGTTGGATCGGTAGTAGAAGGAGGTGCAAGATGCAGGTCAGTGTTTGACACAAAAGTTACAGGACTGAATGTAGTGTTTTGCTCTTGTGGAGCTATTGCTGTTTTGTAAGCAGCAAGATTAGCGTTTGAGTATCCATTGAGCGTGGTTGAAGATGTTTGTATTGCGGCCGCAAAACTAGCTGCAAATCCAGAGCCATGGAAGTTATTATGATCTGCTGATATAGTACCGGTAGTGTTAGACCAATACATGCCGGTTGCATTGTCCCTATCTACTACAGATATGTTATTCATCATATTGAATACTGAGCTTGTATTTGCATCAGCCTTGAAGATACCGTAGGCACT
The DNA here is from genome assembly GCF_017355875.1 of Aridibaculum aurantiacum. NCBI lineage: Bacteria > Pseudomonadati > Bacteroidota > Chitinophagia > Chitinophagales > Chitinophagaceae > Aridibaculum > Aridibaculum aurantiacum. The sequence continues at coordinate 1,982,622 of NZ_JAFEWC010000001.1, read as the reverse complement.
AACACCTGTAGTGCTGCTTGATCCACCTAACCTAATAGAATTGAAGTATAAGTTTGTAGTGTAATTAGCCCCAGTTGTATTTCCTAAAAGAATACCAAAAACAGCTGTTGCAGAAGCATTGTCTGATGTGACAGCAACAAAATTGTTATCAATATTCAATGTAGAACCTCCAAGTGGGAAGATTGACATCCCACGGATATTAGCTGCCCCGGTAGAACTTAGACCAGAAAGCTTATTCTTGGAAACATTAAATGTAGCAACTGATCCTCCAGTAGCCGTTCCTAAACTGATGCCCACGATGAAATTACTAGTAGCAGCAGGATTGGTTGGTATGGATAAGGCAGTTATAGTATTACGAAACAAATTATTTGTTCCACTTGCAGAATTGCTGATACCACTAAAACTATTCACACTTGTAGAGCTGGTGGTCATAGAAATGGTATTATCTGAAATGGTAGAATTATTGGTAGCATTGGTAGACTGTTGAGAAATGCCTGAAACAGCTGTTGTCACAACGTTGAAGTTATCTAGTGAAATAGTATTTCCCTGGATCACCATGTTCTGCTGGCCGCTTCCAGCAAAAATTCCGATAGCACCAAAATTCCTAACCAGGTTATTCAAAACCCTTGTACCAGAATTGGCTAATGCATCACTGGTTCCAAAATCCTGTACCCCACGTAATCCACCAGTAACAACGTTGTTTTGAATGGTGTTGTTGTTGTTAGGCGTACTTGTAGTTCCTGCTACAAAAATGTTTCTTGAACCAGCAGTTGCTGTTGCTTCTGCGGCAATTGAATTGATAAACTGGATGGTATTGTTGTTAGCAGAATTAAGAAGTTCGATATTTCTGCTTGCGTTGTTACCAATTGTTGGATCATTAACCGTAAGGTAGTTAGCGGTTGACGATGGGACTCCTCCTGGTCTGCCGTCTAAGATTACATTGTCTGCACCATTGAACTGGATTACTGCTCCTGCAGCAGGCGTAACACGTTGAATTGTTTCACCATTATTACCGGCAGCCGGACGAATAGTGATGGTTGGTCCACCGGCAGTAAGACCTTTATCAGTTAATTGAATAGGATATACTTCGCTTGCATCTGTTCCATTGTAAGTAGGTAATATCTCAATGGTGTAATTCTGCGATGGTGATGCAGGAATGGCCGCATAAGCCGAAGTGATACTTGGAAATAACAGTTGTGTACCGGAATTCGGTATCAATACTACTGATGCAGGTTGTGCATACGCCTGGTATCCAAAACCAGTACATGCAGCCATAGAAAGTGCTACGTAAATTTTTCTCATCTGGTATGTTTTAGTTAACAGCGAAAAGTTAGGGGCTTTTCGATGAACATTAACTTTTTTATGAAGAAAAAATTACCGGTTATATAAGTCTCACATCCAGCGAGAAGGAGAAAATAAAATCATTTATACTTGATGTGTAGCATGACTTTTAGTGTAACTAAAGAAACATCTAACTAGTCATCTCCGCAATCTATGTAGCCGCATTTCGGACATTCATAGCATTCCTCTTTCTCATTCATTTCCAGCACACCTGTACACCTGGGACAGTCGCGTTCTGTAGATTTTGTTATTATGGCTTCCATATGATCTTTGTATATGAGTGCAAATTATAAGATGTTGGCAGCAACAGACGGATAGCTGTTGACATTTTATGCACAGCAATTGCAAAATAAATTCTGCACGCTATTAGCTAAGATGTTACTTTGATGGTTTGAAAAGCATCGGCTTGCTTTTTATTATATGAATGAAAGTGTGAATTAAATGATTGGATCAATTCCTGGCAAACCTGCTTCAACCTTATCCTTCAGTGGATGGAAACCTTTTGATGGCTTATTTACTGAACGATACCAGGTAGTAGTACTTCTAATATATATAGCTGTTATTGCAGTTGGAGGTTTTTACCACGAGCCTTGGATGGATGAGGCACAGGCCTGGCTGCTTGCTAAGGATGCCTCTATCAAAGACATCTTTTTTACTTACCTAAAATATGAAGGCACTCCCGGACTTTGGCACCTTACTTTATCCATACCTGCCAAGCTTGGTTTACCGTATGCTTCGCTAAATATTATTGCCGGCTTGTTTTCTGTAGCGGGTGTATATGTTTTTGTTCGCTTCTCTCCCTTCTCACCGGCTGTAAAATGCCTGTTCCCGTTCACCTATTTTACATTGTTTCAGTATGGCATTATAGCACGTAGTTACTGCATGATACCGCTGGTGATTTTTAGTGTGGCCATGGTGTATCATCATCGCATGAACAGGCCTTTCTTATACATGTTCTTACTATTCATCCTGGCCAATATTAGTGCACATACTTACCTAGTTGCAGGAGGTTTGGTCTTTCTTCATTTTCTGAATATAGTGGCGCAGTGGCCATGGCTTACTAATGAAATAAGAAAAAATCATGCATTGGCCATTGGCGCATATGGCTTGCTGGCTGGCTTTGTAGCGTTTACGCTCATACCTCCACGCGATCATATGTTGGCTGCAGGAATCAATTCAGACTTTTTTCATTTCATAGATGTTAGTGTAGATATGATTATGGGGAGCCTTACCTATAATCATCTAGGCTATGCACCTTCCATTCAGCTGGCTGTGGCTGCAGTGGTTTTCCTTGTCACTTTCTTTTGGCTACGTGAAAAGAAAATGCGTTCCATTTACTTGTTTCCGTTAGTCTTATTATGCCTTTTGTTCTCGTTGAAGTACAAGAACCTGTGGCACCAGGGCGTGCTGTTTTACCTATGGATCTTTGCCTTGTGGGTAAGCCATAGCAAACACACAATGCCTGTTGGTTTACGATTGACAAAAGCTGTGAACGCAGTAATGATATTGGTCTTTGCCGTTCATACTTATTGGGGAATAGCTTCAATTGTCTACGATATACAAAACAAATATTCCGGTAGTCGGGAGCTGGTGAAATACATCAAGCAGAACGGCTACGAAGGGAAGAAGATCTTTGCCAGTGGATGGAAGTCAGCCTCTATCCTCCCCTATTTCGACAACAATATATTTTACAACTACAACAATGGTTCTTCCAACCGTTTTTGGATATGGTCGAATGAGAACACCACTCCTATGGGTGCTGGTATTAGGGTAATGGATTCTATATCAATCAACCAACCTGACCTGGTGATACTTGCCTCACATTATATCCCATCTTCTAAGATTATCTCATTTGAGGGCTACCAGGTAGTAGATAACTTCAAAGGATTTTTGTGCTGGAAAGGTAGAAGAGCTGAACCGGAATGCTTCCTTGTATTTAAGAAAAGAGTTTTATAGAAGCCGTTGAAAAGTAATGCTAAAAGCCTCGTGATTTGAGTAAAGAACTCATAGCAGAATTCTTCATATTTTTTTACCTGAGAGCCAACCTTTATTTTTGCAGGTGTACTTGCCAGTTTTATTGATAAATTAATCTTCTTTATTTCTCTACGATTGCCTGCTACTGTAAAATTGCACTGCCGAACGAAGGTAGATCAGTTCCTGCTTTTCCTACTTTTTAAATTTGGCTTTGTTCTGTCATTTGGAAACCTATAAAAACCTGCTGAAACGTAGGCCACTAGTGGCTTTCAGCACAACATACTTACGATGCCTAACCGGTCTACTGATACATTATACCAACTTATAAAATCACTTGAGAAGTCAGAGAAAAGACATTTCAAGCTATACATAAAACGGAGTTCAGGAAACGAAGACCTTAAGATCATACAGCTGTTTGATGCATTGGACAAAATGCAGGAATATGATGAAGTAGCCTTACTAAAAAAAGTTCCGGCAATAAAAAAACAACAGCTATCTAATATAAAAGCACACTTATACAAACAGGTTCTTGCAAGCTTACGACTGCTTAAAAGCAGCGAGAATGTAGAACTGCAGCTGAATGAACAACTGGATCATGCGAGGATTTTGTACAATAAAGGCCTTTACCTGCAAAGCCTGAAGATATTGGATAAGACCAAGGAAATGGCTTTCTATTATCACCAGGACAGCTTCCTTATCCAAGCCATTTCTCTGGAGAAAAAAATAGAAACGCTGCATATAACACGCAGTATGCAAGGCCGAGCCGAAAAGCTTACATCGCAAGCAAACGAGGTGCACGAAAGGCGTGTAATGATAGCGCAACTAAGCAACCTGGCGTTGCAGTTGTATAGCTGGTATATTAAAAATGGACATGCCCGTAATGAAAAAGATGAAGCAGGTGTAAAGGAATTTTTCATTGACAAACTGCCTGAAAAAGCAAGGGAGCAAACCGGCTTCTATGAAAGGTTATATCTATGTCAATGTTACTGCTGGTATGCATTCATCAGGCAAGACTTCTTGATGTATTATCGTTACACACAAAAGTGGGTGAACCTGTTTGAAGAAGAGCCGCATATGATAGAGATGGAGCCGGGGCATTATATCAAGGGCATGCACAATCTATTAAATGCCCACTTCGACCTGCGCAACTACCAGCTCTTCCAGATCACCCTGCGCCAGTTTGAAGCATTTTCTGAAACAAAAGTGGCCACCGAACATGACAATGCCCGGATACAAACCTTTGTGTACATCAACAGTGCACGGATCAATCAGCATTTCATGCTTGGCACTTTTGCCGAAGGTGTAAAGCTGATACCGCAGATAGAAGAAAAGCTGGAAGAATATATCTTATACCTGGACAGGCATCGCATCCTTGTACTCAATTATAAATTTGCCACCCTTCACTTTGGAAATGGCGACTACGACAGGTGTATTGATTACCTACAGAAGATCATCCATGATCATGTAGACCTACGTACGGACCTGCAATGTTATGCACGGCTATTACACCTCATTGCACATTATGAGTTGGGCAACTTCGACATTATTGAATACCTGATCAAGTCGGTGTACCGGTTTATGGCAAAAATGGAAAACCTTACAGTGGTTGAAGAGGAAATGTTCAGGTTCCTGCGTAAGTCATTTCATGTACCACGACATAAACTGCAACCAGAGTTTGAAAAATTCCTTGGAGTGATCAAACAGTTTGAAAAGAGCCGGCATGAAACCAGGGCATTTGCTTATTTGGATGTGATTTCGTGGGTGGAGAGTAAAGTGTATAGAAAGCCTATGAGTACTATCATTCACGAGAAATACCTGGCAAGTAAAAAACGTAGCTATTCTAAACTAGAGAATGCCTAGAAGCATAAAAAAACAAAACCCTGCGACGTGCAGGGTTTTGTTTTAGAAAGCATATTCCAAAATATTTTGAGCTTCTAACAAAGCTTCAGAATCAGTGATCACATCAACCGCTTATTCAACATTTCATGTCCTTCCATCAGCTCATAAAAGTCTTTTGTTGAAGCTAATTTCTGCAGCATTTTCATATGCATTTCGTGGTGCATATCCGTTCCTACAAAATCTATAAGGCCGTTCTTCAGCAGCTTTTCACCTGTTTTCTTTACATGAGGGCCGTAGCCGCCGGAAAGAGACAATAGGTTCAACTGCAGCTTACACCCTAGTTCCTTAAACCGTTCGTACTGCTCAAAATTGTGGTGGTAGTAGTTATATCTTTCGGGATGAGCAAGGATAGGCTGCAGCCCCAACATTCTAAGGTTGAAAATGATCTGCTCTACATGTGGCGAAGCCGCCAGGTAACTCATTTCAACCAGAATGTATTGGTTGCTTATGGTTAGCAGGTCTTCCTTTTTAGATCTTTCTACCAGCTCAGCAAATTCATGATCCATCATGTATTCCGCAGCTGCTTCTACCTTCACAGGAATATTGGCTTTGGCCAACTCTTCACGCAGTGCATATAACTTAGGCAGAATTGTCTGGCGAGAGTTTGGGTAAATATCTGAAAGTATATGTGGCGTGCAGATCAGCTTGCTATACCCCAATTCGTGCAGTTGGCGGATGTAAGCTATGCTTGTTTCCATCTCTTTCACACCATCATCCAATCCCGGCAAGAGGTGGGAATGCATATCAACCTGTATAAATGACAAATCGGGCTCAATTTTACCCGATTTAAAAAAGAAATTAAACATTTCTGGACCCCTTTTTTTCAGCGTTGCAAGTTACACTACATTATCCATGTGAAGAGAACGAGGGGGTTAATATCTCTTCGTCAAGCGCTTCGTATACTGGGTTTGTGCTCACAAATTCAGGAACTATTCTCTTCATCTGCCGCACTACATCCATGTCCTTATTTTCCGAAGCTATATCAATCAGTTTATCTATGCTTTCCGATACCGTCTCATAATCATATTCTACTACTTTAGCCACCAGTATCTTTTTATTATGAGTTGGAATAACCTGTTCCTCATCGTTCAATAGTTCTTCGTACAGTTTTTCTCCCGGGCGAAGACCTGTATACTTTACTTCAATATCCTTGCCGGGGGTTAAACCAGCCAGCTTTATCATCTTGCGGGCAAGGTCAATTATCTTAACTGGCTCACCCATATCAAACAAGAATACTTCGCCTCCATTACCCATTATCACCGCATCCAACACCAGTGAACACGCCTCTGGAATGGTCATAAAGAAGCGGATGATCTCAGGATGTGTAACCGTAACAGGTCCCCCCATGGCTATTTGTTCCTGGAAACGCGGGATAACAGAACCGTTAGAACCCAAAACATTGCCAAACCTGGTTGTAATGAATTTGGTTTTTGAATTACGACGGTTCAGGTGAATAATTCCTGTATCAACAACAGGCGGCGTTTCCTTGTTTTGCAGCGACTGGCAATAGATTTCAGCTATACGCTTAGATGCACCCATCACATTTGTTGGATTGATAGCCTTATCTGTCGATACCAGTAAAAATCTTTCTACACCATAGGCTTCCGAAAGATCAGCCAACACCTTAGTTCCAAGAACGTTGTTCCTTATTGCTTCAGATGGATGGTTCTCCATCATTGGTACGTGCTTGTAAGCTGCCGCATGAAATACAACTTGTGGCATGTACATGCCAAACATGTTGTTCATGGAGTTCTCGTCTTTCACATCGCCGAGGAAAACCTTGAGCGTGCTGCCGAGATTATATTTTTTCTGCAGCTCGTACTCCAGTTCGTATAACCCTGTTTCAGTTTGATCGCAGATGATAAGTGAATGAGGATGTATGGAAGCAACCTGGCGAGCCAGTTCGCTACCAATAGAACCAGCAGCGCCGGTAATAAGTACATTCTTACTGCGCAGCATATCCAACACATGATCGTTGTTCAGGTTGATCTGTGGACGACCCAATAATTCTTCAATACGTACTTCACGTAGCTGGCTAATGTTCAGGTGACCTTGTATCCATTCGCGCATGGGCGGAATGTTCATCACCTTTATATTATGCTCCAGGCAATAATCAACGATCGCATTCTTTTTGCTCAATTCAAAGTCCTGGCGAGCAAAGAATAGCATCTTTATCTGCCATGGCTTTATAACGTTCTTAACCTGGTTGAGCGAATAGATCTTTACATTATCTATGGTTTTGCCCATCAGGTTCTCATCATCATCTATAAAAGCGACAATCTTGAACCTGTTGTTGGAAGTTTGCTCTATTGTCTTCTTAAGCACCGAACCATTAAGTTCTGCACCATAAATCACAACATGAATATGATCGTCCTGGTTTACACTTAACCTGTACAGGTGCTTTACCAGTAGCCTATAGCCAAAAACAGAAAAAGAAGAAATGAAGAAGTAGATGAAAAGAACAGAAGTTGGTATAAAAGGTGGCATCTGGAACATTCCAAGACCAACATTTATAACCAGCATGATGAAGAAAGAATAGAAAACTGCTGAAATACTCCGGGACGCTTCCTGGAAATCGGAAAGCCGGATGATACCGTGGTAGGTTCTAAAAATGTAGAAAAGAACAGAGTTAATAACGATGGTTGCAGCCAGGTCGTCAACAATATCCTTGAAGTGAATGAGTGAAAAATCAAAATTAAGACGGAGATAATTAGCGTAAATAACAGCAACGCAACAGATGGAAAGATCAAGCAGGAAAATCAGCCATTTTGGAGCGATCCTGTTACGCAGTAAAAATTTCCTTAAGTTTTTCACGCCAGTTTTAGTTTAGTAAGATACAAGCCTCACCTAATTTCTCCTTCCAAAAACACATAAGAATATTGAAAAATGCTTCTCTTCTTTTATCATTTTCCTCTTCGTCTACCTAAGAAGCTAGCAGTCAATAGAAATTGACGAAAAAATATAATAAAAGGTTGCCCTAAACCTGTTGAACAGTTTTGGCGGCTATTCTTTACTTGCCACGGATGGCGGAAAAAATGGTTTTGAAAATGATTTGCAAGTACCCCCTGGTTGTTTGGTTACGGATGTATTTAAAATTTAGTTCAATTTTCCCCGGCATGATCTCAGTGATATAATACTGTTCAGGATCGGGGTGGGCGGCAAGTAGTTCGTTTTCGTTTCGGTAAACAATAGATGCAAGATCAGTGATACCCGGTCTTACACTCAGTACCTCTCTTTGTTGTTCATTATACAGGTCTACGTACTTTTTCACTTCAGGTCGCGGGCCTACCAGGCTCATCTCCCCTTTTACCACATTCACCAGTTGAGGCAATTCATCCAGCTTATATTGACGTAAATAGTAACCTATTCTTGTAATCCGGCTGTCTTTACCTCCTACTGTCAGCAACCCATTTTTATCAGACCCGGTGCGCATTGTCCTGAACTTTAGTAACAGGAACGGCACACCATTTTTTCCTACCCGGGACTGCCTGTACAAAACAGGACCTTTTGAATCCAGCTTGATCAACAATCCTATAATTAGCAACAAAGGCGACAAAACTATCAAACCTATTATAGAAAACGTGCAATCCAATAATCTTATTGTTTTCATTCAACTATTTGCTTGTATGCGTTAGCTACTGTTTCAATAATTAGTGAACATATTTCATCCGTCAGTTGTGGGTAAATGGGCAAAGAAATCTCTGTGGAATAATTAAGGTAGGTTACCGGGTAATCATCTATAGAATACCCTTTTTCTTTAAAGAGGGAGAGTAATGGCAGTGGGATAAAATGAACATTTACAGAAACATCATTGGCTGCTATGACCTCCATTACCCGGTCGCGCTGTTGCTCGGTGATGTTCTTAATGCGTATGGGGTATAAATGGTAGCTGCAACGGGCTCCTTCCATTTCGTAAGGCGGCAACTCAGCCCATTCATATTTCGCAAAGGCTTTCGAATAAGTTTCAAATACACGTTTTCTTTCCAACCAAAGCTGGCTGTCGTACTTACGCAATTGTGCCAGGCCTATAGCCGCACATATATCCGGCATATTTATCTTGAAGCCTGCGTAAACAATATCATATTTCCAGCCACCAGCCTGGCTTTTGGTAAATGCATCTTTGGTCTGACCGTTCAGTGTCCATAGCCTCAGTGTCTGATAAACCTGTTGATTATCGAATGGCGCAGGTAAGGTTATACAAATGGCTCCCCCTTCGGCTGTAGTAATATTTTTTACTGCATGAAAAGAGAATACAGTAAGATCAGCCAAGGAACCTACCCTTCTATTTTCATATTCAGCTCCTATAGAATGGGCCGCATCAGCTATTACGGCTATCCTTCCTAACTGCTCCTGAACTGCTCCTACAGGTTGAAAAACCTGTTTGGTTGTATCATCTGTTACAATTGCAAACAGCGCATTATAATCGCATGGCCAACCAGCAAAATCAACAGCGATGATGGCTTTGGTTCGTGTAGTGATAGCTGCTTTTACTGTAGCAGGATCAATATTGAAATCATCTTTCACATCTACCATCACAGGCGTAGCACCCACATGCATTACAGCCAGTGCAGTGGCACAATAAGTATAGGCAGGTACAATCACTTCGTCGCCGCGGCCTATACCAAGCCAGTGAAGCACCAGCATTAGACCTGATGTAGCAGAATTAACACACAAAACATGCTCAACACCTGCATAGGCTGCAGTCTCTTGTTCCAGCGCTTTTACTTTTGGACCGGTAGTTATCCAACCGCTATCCAGTGCAGACAGCACTTCCTGTTTTATATCATCATCTATATACGGCGGCGAGAAAGGTATCTTCATTTAAATGGGTAACTAAGTTGTTTTTTACCTGTATTAGCAGATATAGATGGATCGGAAACTAAACCTGCAAGAAAACCTGAACCATATGCAATATGTATGGTGAAATAAACGGCAGGTATCAGTATCATTTCACGGAAAGTCTTTTTACTAAGCAAGGCTAACCCAAGTGCAAATAGTACATATAATGCAAGCGGTGCCAAAGCAAGCGTAACACCGGCCAGCAATAGGAAAGGCAACAACAATAAATAACATACAAAACCAGATGGCACAATATGCCGCAGGTTGATGGATGACTTGATCTTTTTAAGCACCAGCGGCTTGAACAAACCATACTGGAAATACTGGTTGTACAATTGCTTAAGCGACTTACGCGGATGGTAATACAGTTTTATTGAAGGATCCTGGTAAACCTTAAAACCCATACTGTTTGCTCGGTAGTGGAATTCATCATCCTGGTTGCGTTTGAAAACAGTATCAAATAACCCGGTGGTTTCAAACATTTCCTTTTTCCAGGCGCCTAAATACACACTTTCTGTAAAGCCTTCAAAGTCTTCGAAATGAAATGAACTGTTGCCAACACCAAACCGGGTGGAAGTAGCATAACCAATAGCATTTTGAACTGCATTACCATTGGCTATGCGCATAGGACCACCTACAATGTCGGCACCTGTTTTATTGAACGTATCTAGTATGCGCAAAAAATAATCAGGACTATATTCTGTATGTGCATCCAGTCTTACAATAACGTTTCCTTTGGATGCGGGTATGGCTTTGTTTAAAGCATAAGGCACATAACGGTCGGGATTGTGCAGTAAGTGAATATTATCAAGCCCGTTTTTTTCTTTATATGCTTTGATAATTCCGCAGGTATCATCGCTGGAATTTCCGTCGATCAGTATCAACTCCTTATCTGCAGGCAATGCCTTCACAAAAAAATCGAGCAGCCCACCAATATATGCTGCTTCATTGTAAACAGGACAGATAACACTGATCATAACAGGCTGCGAAGTTGTTGCAAAATTTTCATTTACAACCAGGGTAGCTAGCTTATCTGGATTATCCTGCATTTAATCTAATTCTTTAGTGGCATGTTGTTTAATAAATCACGCCATTGTTGTCTTACTTGTTCTTCATCAAATTTTGCGGCTGTATTACGGGCCGCTTTGCTTAAAGAAGACGCATGCTGTGGATTCTGAACCACCTTGCGAATGGCTGAAACAAATCCTTCCCACTTCTCGTTTTCAACTAATAAACCATTCACTTCATCCTCTATAAGAAAAGGTAGTCCTCCAACATTGGTACTAACAACAACCAATCCCAAAGCCATTGCTTCTATCACGCTCACAGGCAAATTATCAAAACGGGAAGTATTTATAAATATATCATGATCAGCTCCAAGTGTTGTCCACTCTAAGCGGGATAGACGGCCTGTGAACTTTATCTTTTGTTCTACCCCAAGTTGCTGTGCCATCAGATTACATGCTTCCATACTTCCATCTTTATCTGGCCCAACCATGGTAAGTGTGGCTGAAGGAAATTCATATAAAAGTTTATGCAGCACCTGTATCGCCAGCTGCGGGTTATATATCTGGTGAAACGACCTTACCCATAACAATTTTGGGTTGCAATGGTTGCGCTCTTTGAAGGAGTAATCTTTGAGTGAGATGGCATTTGGTATCACCAGCTGCGGCCATCCATTTTCCTTCATGCTCCTGGCCAAATAGCCTGAAACAGCTACATTGGTAATACTGTTACCAAACAAAGAAGCAGACAAACCTTTAGAGCGAGCTATACGCGATGGCAAGTTGCCGCCATGAAGGCAGGTTATGTATGGGATATTGAGAAGCCTGCAACATTTACCACAAGCATAAGCAAAATAAAAAGCAGATGTGCTATAGGTAGCGATCATTACAATTGCCTGCTGCCGGTTGCTAACTATGGTAGACAACATATGGAACAGGCGCAGCAGTTTATTCTTTTTGCTGCTAGCATGTACAACGTGGAAACCTTCTTCACGAAGCAGCTTAACAACAGCAATACCTGTGGTGGGTGTATGTCCGTGCCCGGTTAGAAAATTATCTATGTATACGATCTTTCGCTTCATCTCCTATTGCACATCCACCAATTGCTTCCGCTTTACTTTTGATATCACTGCCTGGAACTTTCCATTAGAAGTTAAAGGTATAGAAGCAGGATATTCGATATGAATAGTCATCTCACCCAGCTGGCTGATTACACGTTGCCTTACCTGGTTCTCTTCTTCCTTTGATAGTTTGGTTTCGGCTACTATTTTTACCGTTATCTCATCTACCCTTTCCTGTATTACCTGCGCAGCTTTTATTTTATCTATTCCATAGAAAACGCTGTGGAAACGCACCATCTCACGACCATCTTTACCTATTACAACATCTTCTGTTCTTCCAACAATTTCCTTGATTACCGGCATTTCCCTGCCGCATGCACAACGCTCATCACTCCATACCATCCGGTCACCGATCTTATAACGTATCAATGGCTGGTCAAAGTTCAACAGGCCGGTGCAGTACACATCGCCGGCAACCCCAGCAGGTACAGGTTGTAAATCATCGTCTAATATTTCTATGATAGCAGAATCAGGGCTTAGATGAAGTTTGCCGTGTTCGCATTCGCTTACTATACCACAAGCTTCTACACTTCCCCAACTGTCATAGGTTTTACAATTGTAAACACGCTGAAACAGCTGCCGCATCTCAGGCGTCAGTATTTCACTTGATGTGATCACAGCTTTCAAAGCAGGCACCTCAAGATTATTTTCTTGTATAAACCGCGCCAGGAAAAAATTACTCATGGCATACCCGGTCATGTATTGCACGCCATACTTCCTGATGCCTTTTACATAGTTAGCAGTGTTAGCTGCATTTATGTGATAGGCAGAAAAATATACCTGCTTCTCTACCGCATTGTACCGGTAGAATGGCGCCTTGCCTTCAGCAGCGGTGATGACTCTCCGGCCACCGATCATACCGCGTGGTGTAAAACTGCTAACGCCTGCCCAGTTCCTGATGCGTGATTCATATATACCAAACCACCGCTGGTGCATGGCTGGTGAATACAAAATACTAACCGGCGTACCCGTACTACCACTGGATGAAAGGAAGTATCCGCCTTTCTCTCTGACTGATGATAACAGTGTTGTCTTTCCGTACTTGCGTAGATCATCTTTTGAAAGCACAGGCAACATGCTAACCTGTTGCAGGTCCATGTGGTTTAACTGCTGGCGCGAAAGCCCACGTTCATTGAACGTTTTCTTATAATAAGGAACAGTATCGTAAGCATGAACCAGTAACTTCTGCAGCAGTTGTTGCTGGTAATGCTGCCATTGAGCAGTTGTAAAATTTTCACGCTCTTTAGCTGCAGCATGTTCATGTTTGAAGATGCCACCAAACCTTTTCTTATTCCATACATAACCAAAAGCAGATATGTACAGGTTCTGTAGAAAAACTGGGCTGTTATTATATATAGTTTCAGTTAAGCTCATTGGTTGATAGAAATTGCAGCTACTGGCTTTTCCTCGCTGATTGGAGTATATCTTTTGGTGAAGTGTTTCATGAAGCCTTTGTAAGAAAGATACTCCTCGTATAAAGCACGTGCCTGTTGTTGTAGCGCAACAAATGCTTCGGGTGAAAGTGCATCATGAAAATTGCTGATTATGTTAGCGGTGTTCCTGCATTTATCAGCTGGCACTAAAGGAAACATCTGCCAGTTGATCTCGCTTTCAAATGGAAGATTATTATCCGATAAAACAATAACAGGTATTCTTCCTGATGCTAATGTTTCAAACAATCGTACTGAAAAATTTCCTGCACCGCGATAGCAAAGTATATACTGCGATTCCTGTATGTTTTTAAAAAACTGTCGGCTGCTCTCCTCTTTGCTTTCCTTCGTTTTCATTCCCGCTCTATAGCGTGTATGCCTGATAAAGTTGCTAGAAACTTTTTGGGACGCTTCCAGGGCATCCAGTATTTGATTACGACGGTAGGTGCTGCTAAGCAACACCTCAAGATCATAATAATGTCGGCCTGCAAAGTGATCAACCCGCTTCTTCAATCCCCTTAAAATGTCAATTCCTGCTTTTAATAATCCTGCTTTACCCTGCCCGCAAAAACCTACTACAGGCTTGGCTGTTTTAGGTTGAAACGAAAGTTGATCCTTAAAATATTTAGGCAATGGATCTTCAATAAAAACAGGAACAGCAAATTGATTACCCTTGTTCTTTGACTTATAACCACCAAGCCTGTACAAATGAAAGTTCTTCAGCGGAGGTGTGATGCCTTCGTCACCCTTGATCCAACAAATAGTAGTCTTTCCTGCTTTGATTGCTTCATTATTTATAGCAATAAGTTCTTGGAGCTTTTTGTATTTGTAATAATAACCTACTTCATACAGCAGCACTACCACATCACTTTGCTCAATACTTGTAACAATCTTCCATTGAAGTATCCAGTCACCATATTGCTTTACCAATTCCTCGTTATTCAGCTCTTTATTTAAAAAAGGATAAAGAGGAGGAATTGTATGTGGCCTGTTGAAATTATCCGTCCAATCAGGAATATAGATTTTCAGCACCTGCTTTCTGATAGTGAATGATCAGTTTATATCTCTTAAGAACCTTGCAGGATTACCTGCATATACGCCTGGTTTGGTGATGTCTTTAGTAACAACTGCACCAGCACCAATCACTACATTATCGCAAATGTTCACCGGCAGTATAGTAGCATTGCTTCCAACAGAAACATTGTTACCTAATCTTGTTTTCTTCCACGATTCTTTTTTACCGGCAGCAGGTCCACCAGTAGCAAAAAGGTCGTTGATGAACATCACACCATGACCAATAAAACATTGATCTCCGATAGTTACCAACTCACAAATAAAACTATGGCTTTGGATCTTGCACCGCTGTCCTATCACCACGTCCTTTTGTATTTCTACAAACGGACCAATGAAAGTGTTGCTACCAATTTTACAACCATAGATGTTTACCGGTTCTATCACCGTTACATTTTCACCAAAATCAACATCACGAATACTTACTTGCAGGGAGATATGTTTCATTGGAGCATTTACTGGCATAGTTGTTTGCATGACTGGTAGATTTTTTCAATGATCTCAACAGTTTTCAATCCTTCAAACGAGTTAGTGGAGATGGCACTTCCATTCTGCAATACATCCACAACATTCTTATAGATCTTGTCGTGGTTCGACATAGATCCGACATAGGTGCCGTAGTTGTTAGCCTTATTACCTTGTGGTAAATTGGTTATTTCAAAATCTTTTATATTCTGGTATTCCAGTTCATTCAGGTATTCACCACCAATTTTTACAGTACCATTTTCAGCAAAAATGGTAAGCGAGCCTTCCATGTTTTTCCTGTAACTATTCACTGTATAGTTGATGGTACCAAGCGCTCCGTTTTGAAATTCCAAAGCAACAACTCCTGTATCTTCAAATTCGATAAGGCCCTGGTGAGCAAAATTTTTTGATAAACAATAAGCTCTTTTTACATCGCCAACCATCCAGTACAACAGGTCGATAAAATGACTGAACTGCGTGAACAAAGTACCGCCATCCAGGTCTTTAGTTCCTTTCCATGAGTCGCGGTAATAAGCTGCATCACGGTTCCAAAAGCAGCTGAGCTGAATGCTGTAGATCTTTCCCAATATCCCTTTATCAATGGCATCCTTTACCGCTGCAACTGGAGGATTGAACCTGTTCTGCTTGATAGCAAACAATCGCTTGTTGGCTTTCTCCGCTTCCTTGATCATCTCACCACAATCATATACGGAAATTGCCATTGGCTTTTCGCACAATACATGAAAACCTGCGCGCAAACTTTTTATACAATGTTCTGCATGCAGTCCATTAGGCGAGCAAACAGATACTACATCAATATGCTTTTCAGCCGCCAACATATCATCAATACTTATATAATGATTGCCGCCAGCTTTGTTAGCTAATGCCTTTGCTTTCTCTTCTACTATATCACAAACAGCTACGAGATTTCCATTGTTAGCTATATGTTCTGCATGTCGTTCTGCAATACGTCCACAACCAACAATAGCAAAATTCAATTTCTTCATACAGTTACTCCCGTTCTTATAGTAGTACCTTTTTCATCAGGTATGTGTCCTTCTTATCCTCGTCTATCTTCCACCCAAAGTTTTGATAGGCTTTAATGGCGCGTCCATTATCTTTTTTTACCGATAGATATAACTCCGTTTGTTTATAAGCCTTTACCTGCCTTTCAAACTCAGCCATCAAATGCTGCGCTACACCAGATCCACGATGCTGCGGATGAACACCTATCACCACCAATCCTACAAATGGTTTAAATTCTTTTTGAGGACCATTGGTTGGAGCTGGTTGTACTTTGCCGGTCATCTTCCTTTTAATGTTTCGCCAGATGAATGGATAATATTGAACGACCTCGTTATGGAGCACCAGCCATGGCTTTTTTATAATGCCTTTTATCGCTTCGCTAAATGCATGCTGCAACATCCCGCTGCTACTTCCGTCCCCAATCTTTCTTGGAATAAATCCGCCACAGTACCCTGCTACCACACCATCCTGTTCTATTTGAAACAAGAACCTGTTCTCATCAACAAGGAACCACTCCAGCGACTTGCGCACATAAGACGCTCCTAGTTTTGTAGAAAGGCTACCGGGGAAACAAGCCATATGGCAAGCCGCTACCTTATGCAGTAACTCTTTGCTGGTAGGTACGACTGTAAACATTTTTTACTTTCTGTGGTAATAACGAAGGAGTTGCTACGGCAAGCATCAACAGGAACGGCTGAATGGATATTTTGAGACCGTTGTGAATAATGATCATACACATGAGCACTGTAAAATACATAGCATACTGCTTTTGTATATGGGCCCTGCGCGATATGTTATAGAACAATGAAAAGAAGAAACCCCAGTAAAGTATAAGGCCAACAATTCCATGTTCTGCAGCAGCACGAATGAACTCATTATGCGCACCTGACTCCACGGGAAATAGTTCATCACGCACAATAACCGTATTGAAGTTTCCTGTACCTACTCCTATCCAAGGATGTTTTTCAAATACTTTATAACCAGCCATCACCAGTACATCACGGTTACTTGAACCTTCCTGTTGATAGCGTTCCAGAATTTTTCCTTGTGTTTGCTCTACCACAAAATGATATGATATAAGCACTACCGGCACTAGCAGAATAAAAAGTGCGTAGTTTCTTGCTTTAGCCCTGTTGTACCACAGGTACATCACCACGATCACGCCTAAGAAATATAAACCACCTCTTGAGAAAGTCAGCACCATAGCAGTACCACAAAAGCCAAGTACAAGTATGTTTAGCCACCTATGCTGCGACTGCTCATTATTCATGATTGAAAAGAAAAAGAAGGAACAGGCTACTCCTATATACCCGCTCAATTGTACCGGTGCCAAACCATTACTCGCATCAGAATTTGAGTGCCCGCCGTAATCAATATTCCCAGAGATATGAGCCACATACACCACACCTACCAGGAACAGGCAGGCGATCTTTACATTGTTGATAAAGCGATTTAGCACAACAGGTTTCAGTGGATGATAAGAAGCCCATAAAACAGGCAACATTAGTGCAGCAGAATTAACCAGGATAGCACGGCTTACATCTACTTTATACGGAAGTACATTGTTTGCCAACTCCAGCAGCGTAAAGAGCAACAAAAACATATAGCCCCTGAAATGGCATTTTTGTAATGGCGTTCGAAAGATGAGAACAATGAAACATGCAATGAGGCTATACTGCAACGTGAGGTACGGCACCCATTTCACGAATGCTCTCATGAATATTTCACCATAGATGGCATATGGTATTACAGAAAGAAAACCCGCAACATTACCCTGCAGGCATCGGATGAATGCCAGCAGTATAATACCCATATATGCATATCCAACTATATTGGAAGGAAGGGTTTTAAAACCAACGACTAATCCAATGATGAATGCCGCAATAAAGTGCGGCAAGTATCCTTTATGTCTAAATATATTCTTAAGCTTCATTGTAGTAAGCACTCACAGTTTCATAATATTCACGAGCCCATGCTTCTAGTGTTTGCAACTTTGCATACGTTCTTCCTTTATTTATCATACCGGCAAACAAATGTTGCTGTGCCGGCAAAGACAATAACGTCTCCACAAGATGATTTGGTTTAGAGGCATCAAATAAAAATCCTCTTTCGTTTGCACCAATCATCTGGCTTGCCATGCTAATGTTATTGATGACAGGTATAACACCATGAAAAAATCCTTCAATAGGCACTTTACCGAAACCTTCTTTCAACGGAGCCTGGACTACAAAATCGTGTTCACGGTATAGCTGGCGAAGCGATACATGGTTCTGTTTACCTACCAGCTTTACTTCTTCCTGCAAACCATTTTTTATCACATATTCTTCAAGTTCAGCTTTCATAGGTCCATCACCTACAATGGTCAATTGAAAAGAAAATCCCTTTTGCTTCAATACATGACATGCCTGTACAATAGCTAACTGATTTTTATAATCTATGATGGTACCTACTGTTAGAAACTTGTAGGTCGTCAAGCCATTCTCTATCCGTTGCTTCCTCTTTTCAACCTGAGCTGTTTCTTCCTCCCACTCTGCTACACTGTACGATGGACTAAAGCCGTTCCTGATCCGTCCTTGTTCTTTTCCCTTTTCATCATAAACCCAAACAGGGCCACGAAACGGAGAACGCAAGATCCAACGCTGCAAACGATAAGATGCAGCCTCACCTTGGTAGCCACTCCACGTGCCGGTGTAGGTAGCAAAAACTTTTTTGCGCTGCAGCCAGAAGTAAATAAATCCAGGAATGTTCAGGTTGTTAGGGAAACGCTGGTAAACAACATCGCACTGCCTGTGAAGCATTTTAAAAGCACGCAACCATTTAGGAACAGTAACTAATAATTGAACTTTATCTTTCATTGCATTACCACCAACCAATGGAAGTTGATGAAACTGTATATTGGATGAAGTATAAGTTGTTGTCACCTTTCTATCATCAAACTTTCCAAATGGGCAAAGGATGATGGTCTTTTCAAAATATGCACTAAGATGCTTGAACTGGCGCAGCAGTATATGGTTCTCGGTACATACTTCACCAGAAGGTGATGTATAATGTGTACAATCTGTTATGATGCCAAGTATCATGCTGCAGCTACTTGTTTTAAAGGTTGAATACCATTATCACGTAACAGCATGGCTTCAGCTATCTTCTTCGACTTCCGATATTGGTAATACAGCAACGGGCTCTTAATGATGAACATGAGCGAGCTAACAACCAGCATATACTTATTGCGCTTATGTTTCAGGTGAACGTTTGATAACAACAACCCGATCAATACCGCATGCTTTGCAAGATCTGCCGTTAAATATTTTTTATACTGGAAAAGTACGCTGGGCACAGGCTTTGGCTGAAACCACTTCTTCTGCCTAAAGCCATCCCACGAGCCGATCTCTCGCAATCCGCCATCTTTTACCTTTAAATGAACACGCTTTGCAAGCGGGTTACTAATGCTCACAAATCCATTTCGAAATGCCCTGAAGCCAAATTCTCCATCACCCTGGCGCATCTTGTTGTATTGCAGATCGAACAAGCCGATCTTCTCGAACACGCTGCGTTTCACCAATGCATTGCCACTATCAAATTGATCAGCCCATTTGAAGTACTTATATCCTTTAGGGATCTTACCACCGATAGTGGCCAGCGATACTCCTGCAGATATGTCTGCTTTATAATATTCAAGAGCCTTCAAATGCTGCAATATCCAATCCGGCTCTACCCGTGAGTCATCATCAAAGAATAAAAGATAATCTGCATCAGAAAGTTGAATGGCTTTGTTGCGTGCAGTCCATAATAGCTTCTCTTTTTGGTGCTGCACTTTTAGTCTCAGATTGAATTGATCGTAAAAAGCTTCATCAAAGTTTTCGCTTTGATCAATGATGATCACTTCAAAGTTGCTGTAATGCTGTTGCACCAGGTCATGCAATGCATCCTTTAACCAGGTATAACGGTTAAGCGTAGGAATGATAACAGACACAAGCGGCTGTTGGGCAACAAGAGCAGATTCAAAAGTTTCATATTCCTGCTTATCATTTACAAGCGGAACAAACAGCTCTACCTTTTTTACTTTCAATGAACGGGTAAAAGCGGCTATCTCTTTTATAGGGTTATGCAAACCAGCCAATCGGCAGATCAATGCAAACACACTAAAAAAGCCGCCCCAATATTTTGCTACAAACCTGTATTCATCATTCAAAGAAGGTGATGGCAACGAAAGAATAGCTTCTCGTTCTTCTTCACTGCAGAATGTCATATAGCCACCTTGCAGGTTTCTATACCCTACGTCTGTCCATCGTGCTGTATCTGTTTCGTACCCCACATCTTCGTGCAAGGATGCAGCTTTGTGCGGTTGGTGTACAGGATGATAATAAGCAGTAGCAACCGGTTTACCAGTAACAGGCATGACATTAAACTGCCACCCTGGTTGGGTGTACTTAATGAAACTAAAAGGAAAGGTTCTTTTGTTATGCCTGTTCATAAATGTTTAGCAACGACTGGTAATAATCTTCTGCATTCAGCAAACGTTTGGCAGCAGTTTCTATCTGCCGTACAAACGCATGATGCTCTTCTTTAGATAACGAATAATATCCATTTATCTTATCTGCCCAGGCTTGCGCATTGTACGAGCTCATAACTACTTGCGGTATGATGGGTGCCATCAGCGCTGGGGATTGTCCTGCAGATGAACAAAAGAAAGGCATATGCACTGCCAGGTATTCCAATACTACCAATGGTCCGGTCTCGTTGTTTGCAGTGTGCAGTGCAAGATCATATTTAGCGAAATGCTGGTAAACCTCTGTTTCGCCAGTGATGAAATGTACCCTATCCTGCAGACCATAATTGCTGATTGCGCCCTCTAGCTCCTGCTGGTAAAGTGGGTCATTCACATTCCCATAAATATCGAGCGCTATAGATGCAGGTAATTTTTTGATGATCTCTATAGCAAGCTCATAATATTTTTCCCTGCGAATATTGCCTACCATCAGTATCCTGTTCTTCTTTTCAAACTGGGGCAATAATTTATAATTGGATGTAACAATATTGGGCAACAGGTGGACCTTTTTCTTAGGTACATCTGCCTGTTCTGCTTCGTTAGCCTGTATGGGATGAACAGCAATGAAAGCATCAAGATTGGACAGTAGTGCTTTATCAAAGCCCTTCATCTGCTTCATATCAGAATGCTCATGCAGGATGATCCTTGCATCGCCAACTCTAAAGAGTACAGAGGTAAGATAGAAGTACCGCCAGTTGTAATAAGAATGGAGATGAATGATATCAGCCTTTTGACATGCAGCAGCTAAATACTTCATCTTAAATATTGAATACTTGTTTTTTCTATGCAGGTAAACTACAGGTATGGCAAAATTGAGTGCCGTATCTAAAGCTGAAGGTTCCTTTAGAATAATCACCTTCACCTCGTGGCCATGATCGTGGAGTAGATTAGCTATGGTAACAATCAAACGCTCTGTGCCGCCTGTGTTCAGCTGATCGTATACAAGTACTACTTTCATGCAGTTACAGGAGTTAACAACTGTTGATACTCTCTTTCAAAAACATCCAGCTGTCTTTCCAAATCAAAATGAGCCTGTATGGTTTTGCGTGCTTCAATGCCTAAACGCTTTCGCTTTTCTTTATCAGCTATAAGATCAAGCAGTGATGCAGCCATTGCATTCACATCATAATTGGGAAAGAGCATTCCATCTTCATTCTGTGTTATCACTTCTTTCATTCCGCTGCAGTCCGATGAAACAACAGGCAGTTGCATCGCCATTGCCTCCAATACCACGTTGGCTATCCCTTCGTATACACTTGGTAAAAAGAAAATGTCAGCATTTTGAAATAGTGCCAACACCTGTTGCTTTACTACAGCTCCTGCTAATGTTACATGATCCTGCAATCCAAGATCGTGGATGTAAAACTGTATCTCTTCACGCATAGGTCCATCGCCTGCAATTGTCCAGTGTACATCTTTATCCTGCTTTACCACTTGTTGCATTGCCAACAAACCTAGCAAGTAACCTTTTTGAAAAGAGAACCTGCCGATAGAAAATATGTTTACAGAAGTTCTTGAAGCCTTTGTTTCTGCAGGTTTGAAGAAAGATGAGATGATAGCTGGCCTGTTTACAAAAACCTTTTGACGTGGCGCACCAATGCCAACAACAGTTTGAGCCATATCTTCAGAAACACAGTGCACTTTATCAACCTTAGCAAACAACTGCTGCAGCTCCATCTTACGTGAAGGTTGAGTAACAGCTTTTACTTTTTCTGCAGTACCTCTACAACTGACAACTATTTTTCCTCTTAGGTTTTTAAACAAAGGCAAGTATTGAATGGCAAGACCTGAAAATTCAAAATGATAAATATCGCAAGGGTTCGTAGCGAAATATTTATCACGGATAGCTGATACTATTTTACCAGCAAGTGATGAAGAACCAGAAGAAAGTGCAGATACAGCCACTGAAGGATTTCTTAATAAAGTACCTGTAGCCTGTATGGGATTGGTTGGCAGTTGCATATCTACCAACGTAAGGTTCGCCTTATTTGCTGAAAGCATTTGTGCTTCCAATGCCGGGTCATTATGCCTGCTGTTTCTGAATACTACCACGTTGTAGCCTCTTTTACAAAGGCCTTCCACTTTATTCAAGATGAACGTTTCGCTTACCGATGGAAACTTGTCTACTATGATACCGATTTTCAAACTAGGAGAATTTACTAAGATGATATGCATGCCAGTTGACAAGCGAATACATTGACCAGATAAGCCAGCCCCAGTCAGCACTGCCGCTGTTATGCTCTCTCAATATCTTTTCTACTTCCTGCTTTTTGAATAATGGCGCAAGAGCCTGTGGCATCCCAAGCAGCTTTTGTTGCACGTCGCTCTTCAGTTCTTTCCGCAGCCAATTACCAATAGGAATAACAAAGCCTTTCTTTGGCTGCAATACCAATTGTTCGTTTGAATGTTTGATCAGTAATTGCTTGAGGTTGTATTTACCTTGTCCATTCTTCACACAATCGCTATAACCGAGGCCAGTACTGTATTGTATGATATCATTGCTCAACAAAGGCACCCTTACTTCAAGCGAATGGAACATGCTGGCACGATCAACTTTTAGTAATATCCGTTGCAGGTGAAGGTCCATCTCCATCTTGCGAAGAATGTTCATTACATGTGCTTCGCCGGTGTTAAGTATATTGTTCTCTTTGTATATCTTCTTATAGAAAAAAGCTTCTTCTGCTTTTTGCTCAAACAAAGAATCCAATGACTGTTCGGCACCTGTTATAAAAAGAGAACGATAATAATACGCAGGAAAATCTTCTACCTCCAGGTGGCGTTTACGCAGTATCCGCTTTCCACCTACCAGTTTTTGTTTACCCAAAGCAAGCACACGTTGTAACTTGCTTTTTCTAAACATCATACCTTCCTGAAGCATACGCATATTGCGAGGATACCCCCAGAAAAGTTCATCGCCTCCATCGCCACTAAAGGCAACGGTGACTTTTGTTCGTGCAAATTTTGATAGCAACAGCGTAGGTATAGATGAGAAATCAGCAAACGGTTCTGTGAAAGCAGCTGTATTATCATCTATGGTAGCCAGCAGATCCTGCTCTGTTATATGCAGCGTATGATGATCGGTTTTGAACAGTGAAGCATAAGCTGCTGCAGCTTTGGATTCATCTATCGATGGATCATCGACACCAATGGTAAATGAGCTGAGTGGCTTTTGCTTTTTTGCATAATAAGATACCAAAGGACTATCTACACCACCAGACATGAATGTACCAACCGGCACATCACTCACCAGTTGTTGCTGTATAGTTTGTTGCAGTAACTCTTCAAATGAAACAACTGGAGCAGTGGTATTGTCAAGTGGATAGTTATAATACCGATGCATGGTATAACCTGTTGTATCTACACGTAGGTAATAACCATGAGGTAGTAAAAACGTTCCATCAACCGCACCGGTATTTTCAGGCACATATCCAAGCTGAAGATAACTACCCAATGCAGCTGCATTCAATGCATTGTTGCTGATGTAAGGATGATTGATGATATGATCATACTGCGAACTATACACCAATCCCTGCTGGCTGTGACCAATGTACAATGGCTTGATGCCTGTACGATCGCGGGTAAGCAACAGCTCATTTGTTTGCCTGTTGTAAAAAGCAAAAGCAAATATTCCATCAAATTTTTCAAGCACTGCCTCAACACCAAAATGTATAAGTGCATATAGCAGCACTTCGGTATCAGTAGTTGATCTAAAGCTAACGCCAAGCTTCTGTAACTGCTGCCTGAACCTTTCCGTATTATATATCTCTCCATTGAACGAAAGCACATAATTTCCGCACTGCGATACCATAGGCTGGTGGCCATTTGCAGAAAGATCGCGGATAGCAAGACGAACAAAGCCGGCAATATAATTATCATGACTCCAAACACCATTGGAATCAGGTCCACGGTGCTGCATGGTTTGAAGCGACCAGTTAATAAATCGCTCCTGGTCCTTTATATCCTTCTTATAATTAAATACGCCTACTATGCCGCACATTGCGGTGTTACTTTTTTATTGAGAAAAGAATACCGGACGTTTTGTGTCGCTTGCCTAAATAATATGCTACTCTTTCGCGGTAGCCCCACAATGGAAAACGTGAAGGCCTGATGCGATAATAAGATTTATCAGAAATAGAGATGATGTGTGCATCAAGTATATGATCGCCTGCTTGTGCAAACAACTGATAGATCTCTTGTGGCGTAGGACGCAGACCATTATCAATTGGATCAAGATGGATCCTGTACTTATAAGGAACAGTGATTAGTATATGACCACCTGGCTTGGTAATAGCAACCAAATTTTGAACTACAAGATTTATATCTTCTACATGCTCCAATAAGTTGGTGCAAATGGTCAAGGCGAAACGATCTTTGAACGGCTCTGCAAAATGGGGCTTCGTTACATCAGCCACAAGGTCTACACCCGGCTCCTGTTTCAGGTCTACATTAAAAACTTCCCAACCTTCAGCTTCCAGTGTAGCAATGATATTGTGATGAATATGTGGTTGTATAACTTTGCGGAAATGTTCTGTTGACGAACCAATATTTGCAACTGCATTTTTACCAGCAACTGGCTTTAGTTTTTGCAATGCATTTTTTATCCAGACAGATTCTTCTCTAAACATTTACAGCTGTTGTTTTACTTGTATGGTATTGCCCTTTGTAGCAGTCCCTCACTTTCCTGGTGATAATATCCCAGGTATAATTCTCCATCACCTTCTCATAACCTCTTTCTCCCATTGTTGCCCTGAGTTCTTCATTGCTTACCAGCAGTGAAAGATGTTGGCAAAGACTATCAACATCATTCATCTCCATCAATAAACCATCAACCTTATGGCTTACCACATCTCTTACTGCACCAATGTTCGCTCCTATTACTGGTTTCTTGCAAACCCATGCTTCAAGGAAAACGATCCCAAAGGACTCATTGTTACTAGGCAATACGAGAATATCTAACGCATGAAAAAGCAGTGGCTTTTCTCTACTGTCAAAATTTATCTTCCACTTGATCTTTTGCTGCACCTCTGGTGTTAACGTACTTGTGAATTGCTGCAAATCCTTAGCATGATCACTACCCGCACCTGCTATTAATAGATAAACAGGTTGACCTTGAGCTTCCAGCTTTAGAAAAGCATCGATCAACAACTTTACATTCTTTGGCTTTTCAATACGGCCAACATAAGCAATGACAATAGCACCAGGCGCTATACCTAATGCTGCACGATAATCATAAACCTGCTGCTGGTCTACTTCAAAAACTTTGTCATCAACACCAACCCCAATTACTTTGATTTTATGAGCAGCAATGCCTTCTTGAATAAGTCGCTGCTTTTCGTATGCGGTATTGGCCAGGTATAAGGAAGAAGCCTGTATAGAAGCTCGTTGCGTTTTAGTAAGCACATCTGAAGCATGCTGCTCGCTGAAGTGAATGCTGCCAAAGTAGATAAAATGCAACTGCCTCCATATTGGAAGCTGCATGTAATAATAATTAGATGATCCTGCACAAACCACATCTGCATTGGCTGTTAGCAAGTACTGCTTCATGCTTTTTGAAAGTGGCCCATACAAACGCTTTCTTAGTATTCCAGGTACTGGTAGCGAAAGTTTGGATAAGGCTTTTATCAGCAGCCGGTAGTATGGGATGTGCCAGCGCTTGTAAGGAAACCGCAGCACCTTTACAC
Source organism: Aridibaculum aurantiacum (assembly GCF_017355875.1). Classification (NCBI taxonomy): domain Bacteria; kingdom Pseudomonadati; phylum Bacteroidota; class Chitinophagia; order Chitinophagales; family Chitinophagaceae; genus Aridibaculum; species Aridibaculum aurantiacum. The sequence goes on along the minus strand of NZ_JAFEWC010000001.1, from coordinate 1,956,225 downwards.
CATTGATGATCTCTTCAGCAGGCTCTATCTTTTTGTACAAACTCCGCTCAGGGCCATACATAGAATCTGTTGTCACAACGGTCACATCATCACCATAATCGTTTACCAAACGCTCCGAAACATTCTTATAAAACCACTGCACGCCTCCTTTAGATGGATAATAGCAATGGGTAACATGAATGATCTTCATTAAAGTGCTGCTGCCGTTTTATAGGTGCGATGAAAATTTTCAATACCGATTTCGTATGCATTACGATATGCTGCAACAATAGAAGGCCAGGTAAATTTTTGCTGCACCTTCTCAAACCCGTTGTTACCTAAACGTGCCTGCAGTTCCTTGTTGTTCATTAGTAACTGCAGCTGGTGGCAAAGCTCATCCACATCACCACCTGTAAACAAGAGGCTACCTATACCTTCATCCAGTAATGATTCTGTAGCGCCCATACGAGTTCCAATCACAGGTTTACGACATGCCCATGCTTCCAGGAAAACAACTCCAAATGATTCACTTTGCGAAGCAAGTACAAAGACATCAATAGAATAGAAGATGATCTTTTTCTGCTCTTCAGGAAAATCCCTGATCAATATGATTGGCAAGCCTTCTTCGTCAATCGCTCTTTGTATTACAGGAACATAATCAGTAGTACCACCAGCAAGCAATAGTTTCATGTTGCTGTTGGTTTTATGCATTTTTCGCAAAGCATCAATAAGAATAGCAACACCTTTTCCTTTAACCAATCTTCCTACAAAGCCTACAACACAGTCATCTTCATTGATGCCATGCAGCTTTCTAAAATGGTTTACATCATCAGCATTGCAATGGAAACTATCTAGATCTATACCTGTTCCTATAGTTACTATTTTCTCTTCAGCTACGCCATAATTGATGAGCTCATGCTTTTCAAAATCTGTGTTGGCTATATAACAATCACAAGCTTTAGCTTTTGCCAAAGAAGGATGATCGTGCGGTAAGGCTTTATGAAGATGAATGGCACCATATAAAACGAACGGCTTTGGATCAGCAGTTTTATGTCGCCACATCGGGTAATTGCAAAAATTGTAATTGATGGTTGTAGCCATTATCACATCTGCATCAGTAAGTCGCATGGCGCGATCAATGGCAGGACTATCAAGGCTCCACCTTAGCTTCGAGATAGAATAAGGCAAGCTCTTATTGAAAAGCTTACCATACACTTTTCCGCCATATTTTATAAGTGGAAAGTGCCAACGATTGTATGGATACCTGGTTACTTCTACTCCATTGATAACTTCCGATGCAGGATCCACTCTTTGGTATAACGGAGACTCCGGGTTGAACAATGAATTGGTAGTAGCCACCTTCACCTCATCATTATAATACTCCACCAGTTTCTCCGATACGTGCTGCATGGTATACTGCGGCCCTCCGGCAGATGGATAATAATTCTGCGTTACGTGAAGGATCTTCATGCAGTGAAGAATTTTATTACTGCAGCTGCTGCACGCTTTGCAGATCTGCCATCATTATAAGTGATGATCTCTTCTACACAACGCATGCATTGCATGGTATAGTTGGATGGTTGTTTCAAACAATCATTTACCAGTTGCAGGTATTGCTGCTTCGTATGCGCAAGATTGACAACTTTCGTTTTCATAATTGGACGATAGTGCTCCTGGTAATACATGCCGCGAAACAATTCCTCACTCGCCTTATTCACATCATCATAATATGGCCCGACCTGAGGTTTATTGAATGCACTTCCATCTACTGCCATAGTCGACACAACATTAATATGAACAGCAGTGTGCTTTAGTGTAGACATCAGTTTCACCACATCATCATCCTTCACATTTACATAGTCCAGCTTATCCTTTCCATTGGGTGCAGAGTCATACACAATATGATCGCTTTCACCTACATATTCCTTCCATCGCTCTACCCTATCCAGCGGATGACACCTGAATAGAACAACTGTATCAGCAGGTAGTACTCCTTTATCATAAGCTTCTTTCAAAGCCAGTAAATATTGCGGTTCGTCGGGTAACAAAGACACAGGCCCGCCAGAATAAAGGATTACTTTCTTGCCTGCAGGAATATTCAACTTCCTCCTCCACGTCTCTACGCTCCAGGTGAAGTTTGAGTTGAAATGAAAATCGAATTGTGGAGCACCGGCAATAGTGATAACATCTTTCTTCTTCAGGGATGGATGAATACGCTCAAGCTCTGCTTTATTGTATTTATTCCATACAATGTATTCATCAAAAACCACAGATTGCCATCCGCGCTTCGTTACATTATCAAAGGAATGTATAGAAGCAATAACAGGTATATTATTCTGCTTGAGTATTCGTGCTACCAAATCCACTTCAGGAAGAAAGGGCGTAACAGTAAAAAGGCCATCAACATTGATCGCCTTTAGCCATTGCTGAAAAGTATCAAACGCAGGCTCTGTTTGTATCAGTTGCTTTTCGCGATCAATAAGAGTATCAGCATAGCCGGGCTGTACTGCAAAACGTGTTTCGTAATACAACTGGCGTAGCCGCTTGATCAATCTACTTTTACCAGTGCGGTTATGCTGCTGCAGGTATGCCTCTTGTATCTTAAAGCTCGGAGTCTTTATCCTAAACTTTTTATACCAGAGGTTGATCTTATTGCGATGATTGGTATAAGCAGGACTAACATTGTATTCAGGAAAAAGATGTACTTCGATTCCCTGCGCTTCCAGTTCTTCTACCAATTGTTTTTCATTCCAAAGGAGTGCAACTACAGGAACAATATGTTCTTTTAACTGGTCTAGAATGCCAGTCCTGATGATATGTACAATAGAACCTTGTCCTACAATGGGTATCAATACACGCTTCACTCTATCTCCCTTTCTTAATTAACAACGGCAGGCTGCGAAAGAACATACCTGCAAAAAATAAATTCCATGTCTTCAGCAATGCTTTCAACGAGAACCAAGCTGTTTTATTATAGCCGTTATAAAACAGGCTTTTCAAACTAAACCTCAAACGTTCATCAAATACAGAACGATAAGGCTTCCGCTTATCGTAATTGTAGTAGTAAACAAGAAATCTTGTCCTAAACCTGTTTATGCCTTTCTTGTTGCTTAGTGAATTTTCCATGATGCGGTACTGCATGGTAACATCATCATGATATAAGAAACGAAACTGTTTGGACGCTCTTATCCAAAAATCAAAATCATCAATGGAAAGATTTTCATTATAACCGTTTAACGTTTGCAGAACTTCTGTACGCATCAACGCTGTTGGTGTAGAGATGAAACATGTCTTGATCAGTTCCTCGTAGACCACACCATTGCGTGGTATGTTGTAATTGTTCTTTTCAAAATGGGTAGCATCTTCTATTGTACCATCTTCACGCATCCGGTACATGTCAGAATAAACGATATCAATGGTTGGATCTGCTTCTAAGATCGCCACCTGCTTCTCGATCTTGCTTGGCAGCATGATGTCTTCGCAACCAAGGAACTGGTAGTACTTTCCTTTTACATGTTCCCGTGCAGAGTTCAGGTTCTTCGTCAGTCCAAGATTAACCGGGTGATTGATGAAAGTAGCTGTTGGCCAATGCTCCTGTATCCAATGCCTGATGATGTTCTTAGTTCCATCTGTAGAACCATCATCTGCTATGATCAATTGTATGTTCGAATAGGTTTGCGCTTTGACACTATCAAGAGCATCTGCAACAAACGCCTCCTGGTTATACGATATGGCTACTATGGTAACGAGTGGCTGCATTATTTGGCTAACACTACTCTTGGTGATGAATTATTTTGCTGCGCATACTGGCGTACCAGCCAAACAAGTCCTTTCAGGTAATCCTTTGTACAAGCAAGTAGATTAGGCTTTTGATCAAGTAAACTGAAGTAGCCATTATAGAACCTCACCAGCTGCCATAGGTTTAGGTTGTACTTAAAAAGCGAGGCCATATTCCTGCGTAACAACCTCCAGTCGCTGTTGTAAGTGAAGAAATTATTGTCTGCACTAGCTAAAGTAGCTGGTAGCCTGCTCTTCCATTTCTTATGTACAGCAAGCATTGCCTCCATCCACTTGATATTATCGTTGCCAGTGGACTGATGATCGATCAGTACATCATAAACGATAGCCAGCTTGTATTCCTGGCTAACCTGCATTGAGTAGTCCAGGTCATAACCATGAAATCCGGTAAGTGCTTCATCAAACCGATACTGATCGAACACTTGTTTTTTAGTAGCAAGAAAAACACCATCGATCGACACTACCTCGCTACGTAGCTCGTTATGCGGGTTGTATAGAAGATGATCGCCAGCCTGGATGATGTTCATTCGCCTGACATCTTTGGAGTTGCTTTCAAACTGCCACCATCCACTGGCCATCCTCGATTTGTAGATACCTCCGGCTACGCCAAGCAAGCCTATGTTATCATCAGCATTGAAATGATCGATGATCTTCTGCCCCCAACCTTCAGTCATGAAGGCTATGTCTTCATGAGCAAAACACAGGTAGGAAAATTTTGCTTTATCAGCACCTGCATTGTAAGCAGCACATAAACTGTAGCGTCTGGTGGAGTTGTCAACACGCACTACCTCATGTGGCAGTCCTATCGTAGCTGCCACGTTGGCCGCCAAGGCCTCAAATGCTTCTTTAGAGCGTGAACAAACGATTACAGAGATCAATCTACTACAGTTTGTTGTTTTATAGCAGGCGAACTGGTAACAAGCTGCGGCTGTAACACCGGCAAGAGGTTGTCGATCACTTCATTTACTTCAAGTTCTTGTAAAGAGCCATGTTTGGTGTAGATGATATAAGACGGATCAGCGTATTTACCTGCGAAAGGATTGTAGTAGTTGAAGTGGAACTTGCCGGTAACATAATGTCCCATAAGCACACGTCCTTCAACTCCTAATGCGTTTGCCATATGAGCAAAGCCGCTATCTACTCCAATGAAAAAAGCGGACGTCTTTATGAGCTGTCCTATCTGCGCCAATGAACGCTTGCCGGTAAAATCAATAAAGCCAGGACTTCGCGTTTCGATCTGCCTGTTCAAACCTACCTCTACTACATAAAAGCCAAGTGCAGAAAGTTCGAGGCATAGCTGTGTCCATTTAGCAGGCTGCCAATCTTTATGCGGATTGTTAGACTGCGTATGAACGACAATGTAAGGCTTGGTGGGAAAGGGCGGCATTTGATCTTCATCCAAATAAAGAACAGGCGCTTCATTTAGTTCAGGCAATCCTGCCGAACGAGTAAAAGCTTGTAACAGGCTGTTCGATGTAAAGTATTCGTGGTGGCGCGAAGTGTTCTTGTGCTTTAATTTGAAGCCATACTTCTTGCATCGCCTGCTGTCAATATGGAGGTCTACTAGCTGGTCTACCAGCTTCATTGTGCTCTTGAGAATATTTTGCAGGAACACCCACTCGCTATAAGACTGTAAACGCAAGACTGTATCCACTGCAGGATGCTTTTCTACCAGCTCTGCATAACTTGTATTGATAGCCCAGGTGAGGTGTATCTTCTTTGATTGCTTCAGATGACGAATGACAGGCTCGCAGGCGATGATATCGCCAATGTGTTCGTACAGCGAAACCACGACAATCTTTTTACCCGTGACAGCACATGCTATTCTTATACAAGCCAGCTTCATCAGCGACACCAGCACATGCCAATAAAGTGAACGTAGCTCCCAATGCACTTTCATACTACCTGTAACTCTAGATAACACTCTTCTTCTTTTTTGCAAATGCCGCCTCGGCCAGCTGAACCGCATCGATCGCGTCATCATTCAATGCTACCACATCATAATGCCAATCATCATCATGCTTGTTATTGAAACAAAGCTGGGAGAGTGACGAAAGCGCTGCATGGTCAACATGGTTCATGAAGTGGCTGAACTGTCCGTACTTGGTGAAAAAGACAAACTTGTTGTAACCTGAACTGGCAAGTATATCGAATGCTTCGTGGGTTTGATTGCCTGTCTTGCTTACCAGTATCGGGTGCCATTCGAAAATCACTGCTGGCTTGTGCTGGCTAAGTATATTCTTAGCACCCAGTAGTACTTTACCATCAAAGCCATCTGTATCGATCTTTAGTAGATCTACCTGTGGCATGCCTGTTTGTTCTACCAGCTCATCAAGCGATATAGCTTCCACCTCGCTATCACCTTGTGCGCTTGCCGTACCTGCGTGCAGCCTTACCAGGCTCTTCTCCATGCGACTCTCCGAGCTCAACAGCGTGTTCACTGACTGCACGAAAGGAAACTGCTGCATGTTTTTCTCGAGGTAAGAGAAGAAGTCCTTGTCACCATCTACGCATAGTATCTTTTCAAAAGCACCAGGCATATTTCCTTGTAGGAAGAACACGGTATCACCAATCGCGGCACCTACGTCAATCACATAGATGGGACGTTGTTTAGCCTGGTGAACCTGGTGCGCCAACTGCAACAGTGGGTTATTGAATTGACCATTGGTCCGCGCCACCAACGGATAGCTAAAGCCGGTGTTAACAACCGCAGGAAATCCGTGCAGCGTAGTAGCAACAGGCTTCTGCACATTAGCTAATATGATCTGCTTCCATGCTTTCTTCCATTGCTTGCGTAGTGATTTTCTGGAATAAACACGCACTAACAGATCGTACATCGCCGAACGAAAACGATCATTTTTACCAGCGAAAGAAGCAAGAAAATTATACATGATCTCCAACAGTTTCCATGGCACCTGTAACCACATTTACTACAGGCATATCCTTGATCAATTCTTTTCTTTTGAAGCCACTAACAAACGTAAGTCTACCTTCTGCATCTCTTGAAGAACGAAATTTAGAATCAACAAAAGACGAAGCAGACGTATGAACCTTTAGCTGGCCTACTTTATCGTTACGCACAAAAAACGCATTGCTGCCGTTCGTGTTAGAACCAACATAGCTATAACCTTTTTGTGTGGCAAGATGTATCATCGCCGGTAAAGAAGCACCAAAGTGAAGATGACTATAGTGGGCATCCTTTAAATAAAAATCCGGTTCATAAGGGATAGAAATTGCGCGTTGGTTACCAAACACGCTATTGTATTCGCAGACAACAATAACAGGATTTACAACATCGATGGCATTCCATATCCAGTAGTCGTTACCGTCTACATCCACGCTCAGTAAGCCGATCTCGCCATTGAAGCCGTGCTCGCTAATGATGCTGTTGATGTTTTCAGCAGTGATGAATTTCGCAGCAGCATATAGATCGAAGCGGATATAGAATTCATCCGATTTTATCTGTTCTACATTTTTATCAGAGCCATCAATTACCAAGCCTGACCAATTGTTGTTGGTTAAAAGGAATCTCGTATTAGCCTCGCGGTAATTCTCTACACCAAACTCAACGAAGGTTGGTGGCATTCCTTGTATATTATTAACCAGGTATTGGATGATGCCATCTTCACCTGCCTGGGAATACACTTTGAATTCAACCTCTTTCAGATCGTCGACAATACCGAGCGAACGAATATGTGCTACCTGTTGCTTTGCCACCAGTTCCTTCACAACATTCACCTCGCGCTGCACAGCAGCTATCTGTTTACCAACAGTATGAAATTGCCTGTAGTTACCAAAGAACCTTCTGAACTTGCTTCTTACTTTGTACAACATTATGCCTTGATTGAATAGCGGGGGTATACAACGCCGTAATCCACTCCTTCATAATCGGAGAACCTGCTACCAGAGTCTACGATATTGAACTTGCAAACATCGTCGAGGAGGTGAAACTGCTGCATGTGCGGGATATGTATAGCCGCCAACAATGAATAACTGCCGGGTGTAAGAAAATCAGCATCGATCTGGAGCTGAAACTCGTTGCGTCCCTGCCTGTATGAATTGCTTAGAACCGAAAGCGGCTCGTGGATGGTGAAGATGCGGTTCTTGCGATGATCTAGAACACTGAAGGCTACTTCGACAGCGTTGGACGGTGAAGCGGGTGCTACGAAACTACCACCGATGTAGATGGGATCGCTTGTACCCAACGTAGAAGCGAGCTCACCTCCCCTGTTCCTGATCTGTACATTCTCGAAGTAGTAACTACGCTTTGCTTTATCAACTTGCGAGATGGTATATTCCGATGATGTATTGGTGTTGATGGAGCCGAGGTAGTTCTTGATGACCGTGTTGGTATCGCCATATTCTACCAGCTTACCGTTCATCAGCATCATTGCTTTGGTGCAGAGTTGAGCCACACTTCCGAGCTGATGGCTAACGAAAAGTACAGTGCGACCATTATTTACACTCACATCTTTCATCTTACCCAAACACTTCTTCTGAAATTCTGCATCACCTACTGCCAACACTTCGTCAACAATCAATATCTCTGGTTCAAGATGTGCTGCAACTGCAAACGCCAAGCGTACATACATGCCACTGCTATAGCGTTTAACAGGTGTATCTATATATCGCTCTACGCCAGCAAAATCAACTATTTCATCAAACTTTTTACTGATCTCGTTTCGTGTCATGCCAAGGATAGCGCCGTTCAGGTAAATGTTGTCACGACCAGATAATTCAGGATGAAAACCTGTACCCACTTCAAGTAAAGACGCCACACGACCAGCCAATTTTACATTGCCTAAAGTAGGTGCAGTTACTTTTGATAATATCTTTAGAAGAGTAGATTTACCAGCACCATTGCGACCAATGATCCCCAGCACCTCTCCTTCCTTTACTTCAAAATTGATATCGCGCAAGCTCCATACATAGTCGCTGCTGCCCTTCACAGCGCGATCATTCTCTTGCCCTATTTTCAGGTATGGATCTTCTTTGCCACGCACCGTATGCCACCACCGATTGATGTCGTGGCTAAGGGAACTCCTGCCCACTTTTCCAAGCCGGTACTGTTTCGACAGATCTTCTACCTGTATAACTACACTCATGCTACACCGTGTCCATAAAGGACCGTTCTACTTTATTGAATAATATGATCCCGATAAGCACAGCAACTACAGCAAAGCCAATACTGTACGTGGCTAATCCAACGTCAACAGTGCCTGTTCCGAATATGCTATACCTAAAGCCTTCAACCAATGATGATAAAGGATTGAACAACATCAGCCCGCGATATTTCGACTCCATCGCATACGATAAAGGGTAAGCAACAGGTGTGATGTACATCAGCAATTGAACACCAAATTGAATGAGGACAGCCACATCGCGGTATTTGGTCGTAACAGACGATATGATGATACCCATTCCAAGACCGAGCATAGCCATCACAACTGCAATAGCAGGCATCAGCAATAAATGAGGGCCAAAAGAAAATACAATTTCTCCTTTAAGAAGATAATAAGCATAAACAATGATGAGCAAGCCAAGCTGAATACCAAACTTCACCATGTTCGACATTACGATGCTCAATGGTAGAACAAGTCTAGGAAAATATACTTTGCCAAAAATGCCTGCATTGGCAACAAATGTATTGCTGGTGCTGGTAAGGCAGGCAGCGAAATAGTTCCAGATGGTAAGACTGCTCATGTAAAACAAGATAGCAGGTATACCATCAGTAGGAATTTTAGCAAGGTTGTTGAAGATAACAAGGAAGATAAGCGTGGTAAATACTGGCTGTATCACATGCCATAGCGGCCCCAGTATCGTCTGCCTGTATTGTGCTTTGAAATCACGTTTTACAAAAAGAAAAAGCAGGTCGCGGTAGCGCCAAACTTCTTTCAACTTCAGATCGAGCAGCTTGCTTTTAGGCGTAAGTATTTCTGTCCACTTTGGTTGTGGCTTCTCCTCTTGCATTTCTATCTTTTCCAGCTGTACCTTTTCCTGCGTAAGATCAATCATAAGTTTCGTTGACTATAGCTGATTGATCAGCGAACAATTTTTGTTTTGAAGTTTTCCAAATGGCTGCCGATTGCATGATCTCAAGAAAAAGAACATCACTGTTACCAGCGCCAAATAATGATGTTGGTTGCACCTGCACTGATAAAGCTTTTTGTACTCCCTCCAATATTTCTTCTTTACTATACCCGGTATGAATGATCTGCCGGTTGCGCGTTCTTCCATTTTGCCTGCTACCAACATTTACAGTTGGAATACCATAATAAGGTGCTTCGCGTATACCGGCACTTGAGTTACCAATGATAAATTGTGCATGCTTCATCATTACAAGGAAAGCTTCGAAACGCACAGAAGGGAACAAGCGGAATTTGCTGTTCAACTGTAGGCGCTTCAGCTTGTTGAAAATGAAGGCAGCGCCTTTATCATTATTTGGATAGATAACAATATAATTCAGCCCCGTCTCTTCCAATGCATCTACATATTGTTCTGCATATACATCCATTTCCTCCACTTCCGTTGTTACCGGGTGAAACATAGAGATGCTAAACTTTGAAAAAGGTATCTCGTAAGCTGCAGCAACATCTTCAATGGAAGGCAATTGATCGCTCAGCATTACATCCATATCCGGAGAACCAATGATGTATACATTCTCTTCACGCTCTCCCATTTGCACCAGCCGCTTCTTTGCTTCATCATTTGCTACAAAATGCAAATGGCTGAGTTTAGAAACTGCATGCCGGATCAGTTCATCTACAGTACCGGATACTTCACCGCCTTCTATATGTGCAACCAGTATATTGTTCAATGCACCAACAGTTGATCCAGCCAGCGCTTCAGAGCGATCGCCATGAACTACAATTAGATCAGGCTTTATAAGATGTACATAGTTGGCAAAACCTTCAATGGTGCGTGAAAGCGTTATGTCCATTGATGAGCCGCCATCGTGATTGATGTATTTGAAGATGTTTTGGTAGCCGCACTTTTCAATTTCGCGTACAGTAAAACCATATTGCTGGTCCATGTGCATGCCAGTAGCAAATATGTGAACTTCAAATTCCGGCTGCTCGTTTAATATATTTATGAGCGATTTCAGCTTCCCGAAATCCGCACGTGTACCCGTTAAAAAAACGATCTTCTTTTTCAATATCATGCTTTAGTTGCTGATGTCCTCCCAGTTCACTTGTACGTCGGGCTCTATATCTCTTGCTGCTGTTTTACCAATGATGGTATTATATTCTTCTGCCAGTATGCCTCCCTTACCCGGACGTTTTACCCAAATGTTCTGGTGATTAAATATGTCACCTTTCCTGATGGGTTGAATAGAGCAAACGGTTGCAAATGCAAAGTCAATAGTAACCTGTTCTTCCGCTGCAGGGCCTTTTGTACCACCACGTTGCTGCGCCATGATCTTGCTGCCTTCTATGAGTTCTTTACAAGCCTGCACATCCATTGAACAAACAATGTCCGGCCCTGGCCTGTCCATGTTATCAGTAAAATGTCTTTCTAAAATAGATGCACCCAATGCCACAGCACCCAAACATGCATGATTGGTAAGTGTATGATCACTCAACCCAACTACAGCGCTAGGGAAAGCTTGTTGCAGTTCCACCATTGCACCTAAACGAACAAGATGATTGGGTGTGGGATATAAGTTAGTGGTATGAAGCAAAGCATACGGCACGCCATGTTTCTCAAAAATGGCTACAGCCTTCTGAACACTTGCTATCGTATTCATACCTGTACTTAAAATAATAGGCTTACCGAATGAAGCTATATGCTCGAGCAATGGATAGTTGTTGCATTCGCCGGATCCGATTTTATAAGCAGGAACATCCCATTTGTGTAAACGATCAGCAGCCGCACGGCTGAATGGTGTGCTAATGAAGATCATCCCTTGCTCCTCTACATACTGCTTCAGCGCATATTCATCTGCTTCATTCAATGAGCAGCGGCGCATGATTTCGTAGATGCTTACGTCTGCATTCCCGGGAATAGTATTCTTGGCAGCACTGCTCATTTCGTCCTCTACTATATGCGTCTGGTGCTTTACCACTTCCACACCCGCAGCTTTAGCCGCATCCACCATTTGCTTCGCTACTTCCAAAGAACCTTCATGATTGATGCCTATCTCCGCTATCACCAAAGGAGGAAAGTCGTAACCGATTTTGCGGCCGGATATTGAGAAACTGTTATTCATTCTATTGTAAAATGCAAAATGAAAAATGTAAAAGGAAAGCTCAGGAAGTGCCCTGTTACATTTGGCATTTTTAATTTTTAATTTTCTTATTTACCACGCTGTCCATCCCCCATCAATTATCAAGTTATGCCCAACAACATGGCTGCTTGCATCGCTGGCTAAATACACAATACCTCCACGGAGTTCAGTTTTGTCACTCATTCTTCCTATAGGGTTCAGTTGCTGGAAGCGCTCAAGGAACAGGCCTTTGTGCTCGTTGAAGATGCCGCCTGGCGTAAGCGCATTTACACGTACGCCTTTCTCTGCCCATAGTGTAGCCAAATATTTTGTAAGTGCTACAACTCCATGTTTACTTACACTATAAGCCACTGGTTGTGATATACCTGTACCCGGATAGATGCGATGATTTGGACTAACCACACCGTATAAAGAAGCGATGTTGATAATAGAACCTTTGCCGTTTTCAACCATGTGCTTGCCCACCACCTGGCAACCTAAGAAGGCACCGGTAAGGTTTACATTCATTATTGCGTTCCAATCTTCCAGAGGAAAATTTTCAAATGACGCATCAAAGTTGGCTGACTTGCTTTGGTTCGTAAAACCTGCATTGTTGATCAAAATATCAACCTTTCCATGTTCTGCTACTACATCAGCCAGTAGTTTTTCCCAGCTCTCTCTCTTTGTTACATCGCAATATTTGGCAGCTACAGTAACTCCTTCCTTTTCTAAATTAGCTGCGGCCTCATTACATTTTTCCTCATTGAAATCAGCCAATATAACGGAAGCGCCATGCGCATGTAATGCTAGAGCATGTTCAGATGCCAGCAAGCCTGCGCCGCCCGTTACTATTGCTACCTTGCCTGTAAGATCAAATAAGTTCAGCTGGTTCATTTCTTCGTGCCATTAAAAATTCTACTATTTCAAAATCAATTGCTGTATCTATATCTATTGCTCTTTCTCTCGGTATGGGATGTATCTTACATTTGGCTTTGCTCCAATGTTCGTATGCATACAATGCTGATCGTTTTATAACATAGGCAGCAGGTGTAAGACTATAAACTGCCGGTGCATCCTGCCGACGTACAATGGGGCGCTCAGTTTGTTTCACTATTGCAGCATAACCATCTTCCTTCACCTCCATCATATTGAAATATGGATTGCGCTCAGGCTCGTACCCTGTTATCACTACGTCAACTGCTTGATCATTGAGGGCAGCCTGTATAGCACCATCAATATCGGCAGCAGTTTTAAGCGGAACGGTAACATCCAGGTCCACTAAATATTCAACCGAATTTCCGGTAAGTTTTTCATAAGTCTCCACAGCATGAATGAACACCGGCCATTTAGATGCAGTATCACTGGCAAGATCAGCAGGACGCATGAAGGGCACCTTTGCTCCATATTCTTTCGCTACTGATGCTATCAGTTCATCATCGGTTGAAATGATGAGATCATCAATAAGAGATGATTGCTTGGCAGCTTCAATGGTATATGCTATGAGCGGCTTACCCGCAAGTGCTTTTATATTTTTTCCCGGAACACCTTTAGAACCACCACGACAACAGATAGTTGCTAATATCATTTTACGAACTGTTCGGTTTTGAAGGTGTTTGGATTTACAAACGAATTATGTTCTGCGGAATATTTAGCCGCAACCACCCAACGCAAGCTTTCCAATCCTTCAGCAAGGCTGGTAAGGCGAGGATCTTCTGCACCTGACAGGAAAGATTGCATACTTTCGATGAATCGATCGTTGCGGTTGAAGCCCACATATTCAAACTGCGTTTCTTGTTTGTTCTTATTTATCCACGACACACGGCAGTTTGAAAGATCCCAAAAGATGCTTCCATTGTGGCCGGTGATCATGCAGTTCCTAATCATTTTCTGTTGCAGGTAATCAAGATGTATGGTTCCAATGGCGCCATTAGAAAAACGAATAAGCACTTCGCACACATCCTCTGTTTCTATTTCCAACGCGCCTGAATTTGTATACTGGCAGCAGATATTTTCAGCTGGGCCGAAAAGCCAATAGAGATAATCAAATTCGTGAACAAGGTCAAGCATTACACCTCCACCCGTTTCTTTTTTTGCACTCATGCCTTCACGATAATCCTGCTGCGGCCGCCAGTCAGGAAGGTACTGACCTACCTGTGCATTTACAGATACAATTTTTCCAATCACATTCTGATCTAGCAGCTCCTTTACTTTTTGCATGCCCGGATCGAAATGAAGATCATAGCCTACAACAATATTATTGGTATACGAAGTAGCCAGCCTCACCAGTTCATCCAAACCTTCCAGGTTGTGGCTAACTGGTTTTTCTATATAAATATTTGGAACCTGCGCCCTGAGTAAAGGAAACAGCGACGCAAGATGTAAAGCTGTAGGGGAACAAATGATGGCAGCATCAAAGGAGCGTGCTTGCAGTGCATCGTCTACGGATGCATAGCACGTAAGCCTGGAGAATGAATCGGGTAAAACGCCTGCCCGGCTTACTACTGATACATCAGTATAACCAAGATGAAGCAGGTTGGTAAGATGCCGCTGGCCTATAGAACCAAGGCCTATTAAAAGTATTTTCAAAAACGGAAATGGATTTATCTTCTACAACTAAAGGGGAGTAAGATAGTCGATCGGGAACTCCACGATCATTACCTGTTCAAGGCTTTCAAGTTTTACATAAACCTTTTTCTTACCGCCTTTTACAACCGTTCCAGTGGTATCCATAAAGACACCATGGTTCACTTTTATCCTTGTATTTTCATCTAAAGAGCCAAGCGACTGAATAGAAATGCTGGCATCTTTTTCTGATAGATATTTCTGTATTACTTCTACTTCTTCATCGCGAATGATGGCAGGCTTTCCTAAGTAATAGACAAAGTTCAGGATGCCATCAGTCATCAGCACGTTCGTCTTCTCACCTTCCAGTATATGCACAAAAACATAAGACTTAAATAAAGGCTCTTCAACAATCTTTTTCCTGTCGCTCCACTGCTTCTGTATCTTTTGAAGCGGGCACCAAACTTCTACGCCTTTGCGCTCTAAAACAGTTGTTACTTTCTTCTCCCACCTCGGTTTAGTGTAAAGTGCATACCACTTTTTCTGAACTTTTTTTCCCTCTTCCATTTTATCTTAGTTTATACAGCTTCGCCACCTCACTCCCATTGCAGTTGTTTTGGAATGAAATAACAAAATAAGCCATATCCTATCTATTAGTCTTTTCGGCTAAAGTTGCCCATAAGGTTTCCTAAGAAACCCTTCTTTTTCTCCTGTACATAATAGCCATAACCGTAACCATATCCATAGCCATAACCGTAGCCATAGCCATATCCATAGCCGAACGAAGATTCATCTTTGATGCCATTCACGATTAATGAAAGGCTCTTAAATTTCTTATCTCTATTAAGCTTTTCAACATAAGGTATCACCAGCTTATTGCTGAACTTATGCCTGATGATGAACATGGTCATATCAGCATATTTCTCCAGCAATAATGCATCTGTAACCAATCCTACCGGAGCCGTATCAATTATAATTGTATCAAAATTTTCCTGCAGGTATTCAAACAACTTGGTTGTCTTTGGACTTAACAGTAACTCCGCCGGGTTAGGTGGAATAGGTCCTGAACTGATCACGTAGATATTGTCATTGTTAGGCACCTTTTGAATAATGCTTTCAACCGGTATATCCTTGATGATATAATTAGATATTCCCAGCTCTCCCGGTACATTCAGGTACTTGCTGAGTTTTGGCTTACGCAGGTCAAATTCAAGAATGATGGTCTTAGCACCTGTGATACCCATGCTACTTGCCAGGTTCAGCGATACAAAACTTTTTCCTTCACCACTCATAAACGAAGAGACCAATATTGTTTTCACCGGCCTTTCCGCACCCATGTACTGGATATTGGTACGAATAAGACGGAATTGTTCAGAGATAGGGCTGCGGCTCTTAGTATCGATCACTATCTTCTTACTATTCTTCTCGTAGGTCAATTCACCCAAAATAGGAACAGTTGTACCTTCTTCTATCTCTTTACGATCATTGATCTTATTGTTGAAGAAGTCGCGCAATACGATGATTAGTGTAGGCACAGCAAGCCCGATCAATAGTGCCAGGATCTGGATGTTAGATGCAATAGGTTTGATAGGACCGGTATTATAGGCGCTGTCAATGATACGCGTATTGTTGATGTTGGATGCAAGCGAAAGCTCTGTCTCTTCCCTCTTTTGAAGCAGGTAGTTGTACAGGTTTTCTTTCAGGTTGATCTGGCGGCTAATATTGATAAGCTCCCTTTCTTTAGCAGGAAGGCTGGCAATTTTTCCTTCAATCTGGCTGTAGTTGCTGGATATCTGGTTGAGCGTTGTTTTATAACCACTTTTCAAAACTGCAATATTGCGCAACAGGTTCTGCTTGATGTCGGCTAACTGCGAGTTGAATTGCTTGATACCCGGATCGTCATCAGTGCTTTTTAAAGCAACACGCTGCTTCTCAAGCACCAGTTGGTTGTGTGTAGAAATCAAAGCCATTAAGGATGCTTCTGTTATACCTAAACCTGAAGGAAGCAACTCATTTGAACCTTTCTGGTTTACCAGGTAATTTTCCAGCGTTTCCAATACTTTCAACTGGGTATACTGGTCCGACTTCTGGTTATCAACAGCAAGCGCCTGCGAAAGGAACATACCAGCCTGGCCCGATACGTCACTTATCTTATTAGTAGATTTGAAGCGTTGCGCCAATATTTCTACTGTATTCAGTTCCTGCTGAACAGTGTCAATTCTTTCGTTCAGGAATTTAATGGTACGGCGTCCGGCTATGTTCTTATCATCAAGACCTGCAACGTCGTACACTTCCATCAGCTTGTTTACAATAGCAATGGCACGTTCAGGAATTTCATCCAGCATGGATATTTCAATAATACCGCTCTGGTCGTGTGTTGGTCTTACATCCAATGTGCTTTTAAAAGATTTTGCAACACTAACCTTATCCCTGTAAGTAAGGGTGTAGCCTTTAGGATCTATCTTGACATCGGGATTGCGGTACACGATCAGGTGCCCAAAATCTGTTTCGAACTCCTGCCCGTAAGGATGCGTTTCATTCGTTCCTTCGCCAGTAAGTGTAAAATGGCGTTCAGTTAAAAGTATCTTCAGCGTTACCGGCCTTGGGTTCTTTTTCTCATGAACCAGTTTGAATGTAACAGGCGATTGTTCACCAAAAATGGGTGCTGCGGTCACACGGCCTTCGCGGTATAAGTTGATGTTCAGGTTGAGTGAATCAACCACGCGGCTCATCAGGGAGAAAGACTTAATGATGTTCATTTCATTCTGAACATCTTTATTGCCCATCACCAGTCCCATTTCTTTCAAAGTCTTATACTCCGAGTTACCATCATCCTGGCTTTTGATAAGAAGGAAAGCAGAAATTTTATAAACAGGTAATGTATAGCGCAAATAGATCCTGGCGATGAAGATGGAGATGGCCAAACTAAGTATGAACCAGGGAAGTAAGCCAACTATTTTGTAAACGAATTTCTTAACGTCAAACTGGTTGGCGTTTGAAATTGCGTATTCGTTTTCTGAAGTATTAACCGGGTAACTCATTTAAATAATGGATTGAAATGCAGCTGCTTCAAACAGCAAACTTATCTGAAAATTGTTAAACCGACAGCTATTATACTTACCAGCGTAGCCACTATAGAACCTATACGTGTCGCCTGTTCTATCTGTCCTTTGTTCTTTTCTGGTTCTACATATATCACATCGTTGCGCTGCAGGTAATAATAAGGAGAAGTAAGTACACCTTTATCATTGAAATCAATAATACCTATATGCCTTACACCACTACTGTCTCTTATGATCCTTACGTTGTTACGGCGGGCAAACTGGGTCATGTCCCTGGCCATACCCATACCTTCTAGTATGGTCACTCTTTCGTGGTTAACGGTATAAGTTCCAGGAGCGGCTACTTCGCCAAGAACTGTAAAACGAAAATCAACAAACCTAACAGTCACAAGCGCATCTTTTAAATACCGTGAAGCTTTTTCAGTCAGGTGTATCCTAAACTGGTCGCGGGTTAAACCAGAGGCTTTCACTCTACCTATTAGTGGAAATTCTACCATCCCATCTGCATCTACTAAATATGAAGTGGCTTGCGCTGAAGCTGTAGTTCCGGTAAAACCATTGATAATGCCTACGGTTACTTCGTTGGCACCTGAGATCCGGATCTCAAGCTTATCATCAGGCATGATGACTGCTTCAGAACGTTTAAGCTCAGGAAGTTGCACAAGAGCAGAGTCTGATAGATTAGTGAAATACTTCAGTTTTCGTGGAGATGTACATGAATACATACCGGACATGATCACCATCATGAAAAAAAGAAAATAGGTATATACGGGCCGGCCGCAGAAGGCTCTTTTGAGACTAATGAACATAAGGGTATGGAAACTTTTCAACCAACAATGATATTGCTTAACTGAAAGAACGCCAAATTATGTACAAACATTGTGATGCATCTAAAATTGGCGAAATGGTTTGAAACAGTTGGTTCTACAAAAAAGGCGCTGAGATCTCAGCGCCTAATGTTTTATAAAAGAAGAAATTAATTTTTAGCTACACTTTTCTTCGCATTAATCATATCGCTAACCACTGCGGTAGCTTCATTAATATAGATATCGGTTCTTAAGTTTTTAAGCCACGTTTTGTAGCGCTCACCTTTTTCCTTATCTACATTATTATACTTAGAATTATCTGCTTTCAAACCTTCAAACGGCAATTCATTCTCCAGTTTTGTCAGCTTCTCATTCTGCTTTACAGTAGAACGAATAGCTTGCTGTTCAGCACGATATTTCTCCAGGTTTAGGCTGTAGATCTTGTTGTTTTGCTCAGCCAGCCACTTAGCATTCTTATCAAGCAATTGAAAATTGGTATTGCTTTTTACTCTTTGCTGGCTAGCCTGTGCTACTTCAGAAAGGTTTACGGTTCCGTTCCATTTCCTGAAACTAGCCTTGCTGATCTGGTCCCAAGGCATTGCATTCTTGTTATCCTTTTCGCGGATTTTCAGGTATTCGTATTCATCAGGTAAAACCACATCAGGAATAACACCTTTCAATTGTGTAGATCCACCATCAATCCTGTAATATTTCTGAAGGGTAAGTTTCACTGCACCAAATTCAGTTCTGCCAGAGAAAAAGTCTAGAGGCTTACCAAAAGGAATGGCGCGCTGAACTGTTCCTTTACCATAAGTGGAAGAACTACCCAGCACAATACCACGACCGTAATCCTGGATAGCTGCAGCAAAAATTTCAGAGGCAGAAGCACTTTGCTCATTTACCAGCACTGTAAGTGGACCAGTATAAAGAACATTCTTTTCATTTACTGTGTAAATAGTTGGTTTGCCTTCCCTGTCTTTCACCTGCACTACAGGACCTTCAGGAATGAAAAGTCCAACCATTTGTATAACCTCGTTCAGGTAGCCACCGCCATTGAAACGCAGGTCAATGATGATACCTTCTACATTTTCAGATTTCAGCTTTATGATCTCGCGGGCTACATCTGAAGCCGAACGTGCACCATTAGGCTTTTCGTAATCCGCATAAAAATCAGGAAGATAGATATAGCCGATTTTCTGCTTACCATTTAAGATAGCACTGCGAACATATACTTCGTCCTGAACGATTTCATCTCTTATAAGTGATACTACTTTGATAGAGCCATCCTGCTTACGCAGCGTCAGACGCACCTCAGTTCCTTTTGTTCCGCGGATGATCTTTACAGCATCTTCAACAGCGAAACCAGTAAGGTCTACTGCTTCTTCACTTCCCTGTCCTACTTTCAGTACTACATCACCTACTGTTAATTCACCGCTCTTCCAGGCTGGGCTACCAGTAAGTAAGGTGGCAATTTTGATGTTGCCATCCTCTTCACGAAGTGATGCGCCAATACCAAAGAAACGACCACTCATCTGCTCATCAAAAGAACGTTTTTCTACAGGAGGAAAATAATCAGAATGCGGATCCTGGAAACTGGTGATAGCATTGATGTAAACATTAAAACGCTCTTCATCAGTGAATTTCGCTTTCAAACGATCAAAGGTTTTGTCCATTATTTTACTCACTTTATCCCTTGCTTCCTTTTCCAGGTCAGCGTCAGATTTAGCTACATAATCTTTTGTGGATTTATTCTTTTCACGTTGATCCAAAAGGTCAGTATAACGCTCAAGCGCCATGAACTTTAGTTTCTTTCTCCATTTTTCGCGGCGCTCAGCTTCATTTTTTCCATAAACTGTCTTTTCATTATCCAGCACTATTTCTTCATCCTTGCTGTAATCGAAAGGTTGTTTAAGAATGTCTTTGTATAGGGTAGAAACCTCTAACAGTCGTTTATTATAAACATCATTAACTGCGGGAACAAATTGAAGCGTGGCACCATGAATTTCATCATCAATAGTGGTCTCATACTTCCGCAGCGCCTGAATATCAGATTGCAATAAAATATTTTTATCCGGATCTAAAGATTGCAGGAAACGTTTGAAAACTTCTTTTGAAAAAGCATCATTTATAGGTTTGGGGCTATAGTGATTTTGCTCAATGATAGAACCAAGAGTAGTAAGGATCTTTTGTTGGGTAGTAAGGGATTTTCCATTTTCGCCCTGCGACTGGAAGGCCCAGAACACACCAGCGAAAATCATCACCAGTACCAAAGGCAGTACTTTCCGATTAAGCATAATTTGAAACAGTTTATTCATTAGACTCAAAAATAAAGTATTAAGAACGAGTAAAGTTGGTCATGGTGTATCTTAACAAAGGTTTTTTGGATGGATGGTATTAATTTTTAGTCGTAATTATTGTGCCGTAACATAATCATCTGCACGGCGTTAAGAATTATGAAACATATCCTATTAGCTTTTATCTGCGTATCCTTATTATCAGCAACGTTTGCACAAGACAACCCAAGGCCTACCAAGAGCCGCTTCTGGAAGAGTAAAGAATCAACCTTTGCCATAAAACCTGGCGATATTCTCGTTTACCAGGTACAAGATAACGGTGAAACGTACGATCTCCTGGTTCATGTAAAGAGCTTTGGGAACAGTATCAATTTCACTTATGATGTTCCTCAAAAAAATAACCGCTCTGCTGTAATGATAGAAGCAGCTGCCGTTAAAGACAACACTGCATACAATAACATATTCTCAACAGCGGGTAAAGGCAAGAGTACACTTTGGCTAAGTAAGAAAAACTGGCGCGACATTGCAACTGTAGGAGCAACTGCAATGGACTTTGGAAACGGCTCACAACAATTCACCCGTGTAAACAATGGCACCATTAAGATCAACTACAAAGGAAAGCCGAAAATACTTACTCTATATAATGTAACTGCCGAAGAAGGAAACAAAAGAAGCTTTGGTGTTCTTACAGAAGAAAATAATCCTTTGTTGGTTACAGCGGATGATGGGATAAATTTCAAATTGAAAGAGGTAAGATAATTTTGTTTTTCAAATAGTTTTTCCCCTATTTTTGCGACCGGATTTGAAAATGGAGGTCGTAGCTCAGTTGGTTAGAGCGTCAGTTTGTGGCACTGAAGGTCGTGGGTTCGAAACCCATCGGTCTCCCAAAAAGATAAATGCCTTGTTGCTTATGTAACAAGGTTTTTTATTGCTTTAAAATGAAAAGATGAATTGGTGGCTTCTTATTATTCCTGTTATTTCTGCATTTATAGGTTGGTTCACTAACTGGATAGCGATCAAAATGCTGTTTCACCCAAGAGTACCTAAGAAAATCTTAGGGATCACTTTCCAGGGGATATTTCCAAAGAGACAACGACAGTTTGCAGAAAAATTAGGCAAACTTGTTAGCAATGAACTCCTCTCCTTTTCTGACATTGAAAAAAAAGTAACCAACCCGGAGAACCTTAAAAAGGTGATGCCGGTAGTGGAAGCGCACCTAGATCATTTCTTAAAAGAAAAGCTGAAAGACCAGATGCCAATGATCGCCATGTTGGTAGGCGAAAAAACATTGGATATGATGAAAGCTGTTTTTATGACTGAACTGGAAGAAATGTTCCCTGTCATCATGAACCAATATATGGGCCAGTTACAATCTGATCTTGACCTTGAAAAAATTGTAGTTGAAAAAGTTAGCAGCTTCTCTTCTGATAAGTTAGAAAGTATTCTTAACCAGATAATGAGCAAAGAATTTAGGTTCATCGAGATCATTGGCGCCTTTGTAGGTTTCATAATTGGTCTTCTTCAAATCCTGATAACCACCTTGTCTCAATAGTTTTCACCTCCTCGTTACCTGCCTATCCAGTTACCGCTGCGAGTTGCCGCTTATCCTTATTTATCACTTCTGATGTAGAATCACACCAGATTTTTGCACCGAAATCAATTATGTACATGAAAAATATAATGTTACCTATTCTCCTACTTATTGCTACAGCATCGTTGGCTCAAATGCCTGGAGGCCGTGGAATGGGAATGGGTCAAAACATGAACGTTGGCCATTTGTATGGCAAGATCGTAAACAGCAAAACCAACAAAGGCATAGATGGAGCCTCCATCCAGTTGATGGGAAACCGCTTTGACTCTGCAACACGCAAAATGGTACCTGCCACTATTCGTGCTATGGTAACTGCTTCTAACGGTGATTTTAGCATGGATAACCTGCCTGTAATGGGAAACTTTACCCTGAAGGTTTCCGCCATAGGTTTTAAAGCATCAGAACAAAAAGTATCGTTTGGCCTGCGTCCTCCTGGTCAGGGTGGACAAGGCGGTGGTGGTATGGAAGCCATGATGAGCATGGTAGATAAAGACCTTGGTAACATTAAACTGGAAGAAGACGCTGCAAATCTTGGTAATGTAACCGTTACATCTACTTCACGTTTATTTGAAATGGGTGTAGACAGGAAAGTTTTTAATGTAGATAAGAACCTGACAAGTGTAGGCCAGACTGCTACCGAAGTGATGAGAAACATTCCATCCATCAGTGTAGATATAGATGGTAACGTAACACTAAGAAATGCAGCACCTCAGCTTTTTGTTGATGGTCGTCCTACCACACTTACACTTGATCAAATTCCGGCTGACATTATAGATAAAGTAGAATTGATCACAAATCCTTCTGCAAAGTTTGATGCATCTGGTGGTAACGCCGGTATCCTTAATATCGTTCTTAAAAAGAACAGGAAGGTTGGCTACAACGGTGGAGTAAGAACTGGTATTGACAGCCGCGGAATGGTGAACCTGGGTGCAGACCTGAACCTGCGTCAAAACAAGGTAAACTTCTTCCTGAATGGTATGCTAAACCAACGTAAGTCACTTTCGTGGACAGATAACGACAGAACAAACCTTAATAATCCTGTGCGAATTCTTCAGGACGGGCAGGGAATAAATAAAGGAGCTTTTGGCTTTATCAGGGGAGGTTTTGATTACTTCATTGATAACAGGAACACTTTATCTTTCTCTGGTAACTACAACCGTGGATCATTTGACAATACCAGCGACCAAAGAATTGACTCTATTGTAAATTCAATATTCAAATCGTACAACCAGGTAGATCTAGTGAGCAACTTCAACATGAGAAACTATGGTTCGCAAATAAGCTTTAAACACCTGTTTGCAAAACCTGGACATGAGTGGACCGCCGACGCGAACTACAATAGCAACAACAACAGCAATACAAGCCTGATCGATACAAGAACCTTCAGAGCTAATGAAACTACAAGACAGGTTTTGCAACAATCGATTGGTGGTGGTAAAACCAACAACTACGTTTTCCAGACTGACTATGTAAACCCAATTGGTGACAACAAGAAAATGGAGTTTGGTGGCCGCGTAGCTATCAGGGATTTCGAAAACGATCTTAACCAATCATTCTTCAACTTCAATACAGGTAAATACGAGATATCTCCAAATATCACCAACAGGTATAAGTTTACAGATAAAGTGTATGCTGCATACGGCAACTATAGCTTTAAAGTAAACAAGTGGAGCTATCAACTAGGCTTACGTGTAGAAAGTTCTGATTATGATGGAACGTTAAAGCTGAAGTCTGTTTCTGGGCTTGACAGCAACCTGAACTTCAAAGTAAAGTTCCCGGTATCGCTTTTCCCAAGTGCATTCATCACTTACAGGTTATCTGATAAGGAAGACCTACAGGCAAACTATTCAAGAAGGATCAACCGCCCTAACTTCTTCCAGTTGATGCCTTTCATAAACTTCTCTGACCCGCAGAATATATCTGTTGGTAATGCAGGATTGAAACCTGAATTCACCAATTCATTGGAACTATCGTATAACAACTCGTACAAGCGTGGAGCTAACTTCCTGGCAAACGCATTCTTCAAACACAATACGAACCTGATCACGCGTTTCCAGTATGTAGGTGTAAATCCTGATACTGCAGGCTATTACAGCACAAGCGACAGCCTTCCTTACAATACTTTCGTAAATGCTAATACCGGCTTTACTTATGGTATTGAATTGACTAATCGCGTACCTGTGACCACGTGGTGGGATAACACCATCAACTTCAACTTGTTTAACAGCAAGATCAATCTTTCTGACGCGCAGCAAGGAAACCTCACCAACCAAAGAACCAGCTGGTTTGTGAAATTGAACAACAACTTTAAACTTCCTAAGAACTACTCGATCCAGTTCTCAGGTGATTACTATGCAAGAACTGTTTTACCACAAGAAGGTGGACGTGGTGGCGGTCGTGGTGGCGGTATGTTTGGCTCACCAAATATTGGTACAGCACAAGGTTATATCAACCCTCGCTACAGCTTTGATATTGCTATTCGCAAAGACTGGACTTGGAAAGGCGGAAACAGTGCATCGCTTACTTTGAGCATGAACGATATCTTCAGAACTCAGATCTATAGTACGTATTCTGTGTCTCCTATTCTTGTTCAGACCACTGAGCAAAGAAGGGACCCGCAAGTAGCGCGTTTAAACTTCAGCTACCGCTTTGGTAAGTTTGATGTGAACCTGCTAAGAAGAAAGAATACACGTGCAGATCAGGGTGGTGGTGATATGATGATGCAATAAGATCATTGTCTTATATAAAGTAGAGGCTGCCTAAAAAGGCAGCCTCTTTTTTTTATGGGAGAATTCGGACGGACAGTTTAATTAGTTATAGAAACATAATCTTCTTTTACCCATTGGTTGGGGCCAATTCTCAACCAACCATTTTTACTTTCGTATATAGTCACTACATGATTATGTGGAATTGTTTTAACCAGGTTATTTTGTTCAACAACAGGCGTTTTTCTAACATTTAAAGCCTTGGCTATCACTTTACCACTATGAACTGTGATAGCGCTCATTCCCGTAGTCTTTGCATAAACATCATTCTTAAATTGTATCCATAGCGCAGGGTCCTCCACCATCATCTTAGGGCACACCTTGTGGGTTATATCAAAATGCCTAAACACCTTCTCAACCGTTAGGTTATACTTCAGCAACAAGTGTGCTGTAAGGTCTACGGTGTTCTGGTATGTCTTCGACCAATTACAGTCTACATTCACACACATTTCTATTCCTATTAAAAAATCATTGGCAGACTTACCTTGTCTTATTTCGTTAGCCAATTCAGTATAAGGTAATCCTGGTCCTGAACCGCAGTGGTAGGCTACTTCTTTGTCGGGTACACAATGAATGATTTTACTATCATCAACAAAATAATGAGCGGAAACTTTTAAAGGTGAGCCATTCTTAGAAGTAAGATCCCTGCCAATGTATTTGCGGTGTGCATCTGCATTTGCTCCTTTGCCGTAGTTGGCTGTGTAATGAATAACGATCCCTTTTAACTGGGTAAGATTCTTAAAAGGCCGGTTGCGGTTGGTAATAAAATTTTGAGTGATAGCTATCATATGGAATGTTTTATATCACTAATTTAATATATAAGAAGGGCAGTTGCAAGTACCGGAACAGCATATTTCAAATTCTTCTTTTGCTGTAATATTAACCTTCAGCCCCGCCGGCGTATAATCTTCTAAAACTCGTACGTATGCATTCATTACAAAAACAAGGGCATCTAATCATCTTCCTGCTTTTCAAGGCTATTTTTTCAATTGCTGGAAATCTACACGCAGAAGACAATCTAAATGGAAGTTGAGAATATAAAGAAGGAGGCAACCATCATGTATTGCTTTTTGTGGATGGCTATTTTACGCATACAGCTTATAGTTCTGATCCCAAAAATTTCAACTACGCCAAAGGAGGTCCCTATACTGTAACCACTAACCAACTGGCTATAGCGGTAGAATTTGATACGCAGAAAAAAGAGAACATTGGAGACACGCTGAAGTTCCTGGTGACAGTGAAAGATGATAAGCTAACCCTGGATATTGATCAACAACAAATGGTTTTTGAAAAGATAGATAAAGGTGAAGAACACCTGGCTGGGCTATGACATATTACTGCTCGTAAACAGGGAGATTCGCTGCAAACTATTCACCAAACAGGCCCAAGAAAAACCATCAAGATCTTAAGCGGTACAAGGTTTCAGTGGGCAGCAATCAATCCAGCTACCAAGGAATTCTTCGGCACAGGCGGCGGCACATACACTTTTAAAGATGGAAAGTATACAGAGCACATCAATTTCTTTTCAAGAAACAATAGCCGCGTAGGCTCCTCTCTTCAATTTGATGGTCACCTGCTAGGCAGCGACTGGCACCACAGTGGTTTGAGCTCACGAGGTGAACCAATATTTGAAGTGTGGAGCCGGAACAAGAAGTAAGCTAGTTATATTTCTTCCGCTACCAGCTGGCTAGGTTTATTGGAAGTAACAGGCAATTTATTCGGAATAGAAACTTCGAACTTGGTTCCGTCACCTTGTTTTGACTTAACAGAAATTTCGCCGCCTATTCGGTTCAAAGCTTCTTTCACTATATACAGACCAATCCCTAATCCATTAACAGTGAAATTGCTTCTAAAGAACATCTTGAAGATATTGTTGACATGATCTTCTAAAATACCAACACCATTATCTTCTATACTGATAACCGCCTTTTCGTCGGTTACATCTACCACCAGTTTTACAATTGGATTTAGCTCATCCGGCTTCTGGTATTTAACCGCATTCGAAATAAGGTTATTCAGTATCACTGACATCCTAAATACATCTACATAAAACTGTCGTGGCTGGTTTACTTCTACTTTGAAAGTTATAGCCGGGTTTTGCATCCTGCACAGTTCAATGCTTTCGTTGATGAGCATTTTAAAATCTACCGGCTGGTTTACTTCCTCTACCCTAATGCTTTTATAGTACTCGATCACTTTCAGGATGAAGAAATCCATTTTCTGGATACAGCTTTCTATCATCTGCATGTAGCCATTAGGATCTATCACCGACTTTTCCATTTTGGCCAAATTCAAAACACCCATAACAGAAGCCAGCGGCGAACGCAGATCATGTGATGTGCTATAAACAAAACGATTTAGCTCATCGTTCGTTCTTTCCAGTTCTTGTACTTTCTCTTTGAGTTGAAGACGTGTATGATAAACTTCAAAAGCGTTGTTGATGGCTGTTTCCAGTTCCAGTTCATCCCATGGCTTTTTGATGTAACGAAAGATTTGTCCTTTATTAATTGCATCAACAATGGCTTCTACATCTGTATAACCTGTAAGCAACATCCTTACAGGTTCAGGATGTGAAACACGCACAATATCAAAAAATTCAACACCAGTAGACTGAGGCATCCGTTGATCAGCAATAACTACATGAACCATTTCGGAGTTGAGTACAGAAATACCTTCAGCAGCAGAATGAGCAGTGAAAATTTCAAACTTTCTTCTAAACGAGGCTTTGAATGCAAGAAGATTATTGGGCTCATCATCTACATAAAGTACCCGGATTTTATTTGCTGGTTGGATTGTACTCATTGTACTGGATTTAAATACTTGGTTTTTCAGGAATGATCCTATGTAATTGGATAATGAATTCTGCCCCTTCTCCTTCTGCACTCATTACATCTATCTTGCCTGAATGCTCCTGGATGATCTTAAAAACTATTGCTAAACCTAAGCCAGTTCCTTCGCCTACATCCTTTGTAGTAAAAAATGGCTCAAATATCTTCTGCTTTACCTCGGCTGACATGCCCGGGCCGCTATCTTTTATTCTTATTTCTATTGCGTCTTCACCTACATCAGTGGTAGATATATTGATGAACTCCGGTTGCTTATTAGCTTTACCCTTTATAGCCTGTATCGCATTGCTGATGATGTTCATGAATACCTGGTTCAACTTACCAGGGAAGCATTCAATATTGCCATCGGCTTTAAAATCCATAGTAATTTTTACATGATCAGGGCTGCTGTTGCGCAACAATACAAGGGTAGACTCAATTCCTTCGTGAATGTTTACTGTCTTTATCTGGCTTTCATCTAACCTGCTAAAAGTTCTCAACCCACGCACTATTTCGGCTGTACGTTCTGCTCCGTCTTTTATACCATTGAGCAGGCTATCAATTTCCGATTTTAAAAAATCAATGTCAAGTTCCTGCTTCAGTTTAATTATGTTTTTCAGCTGCGAAGCAATCTTTTCATCTTCCAGCGTATGCAGTTTTTCATACGCATCTATCACTTCTACCATATCAGCAAAATCGAGCTGCAGTGGCTTGATGTTCGATTTCACGAAGTTGATAGGGTTATTTATCTCATGGGCTATACCTGCAGTAAGTTGACCAAGCGAAGCCATTTTCTCTGCTTCCACCAATTGTATCTGCGCATCTTTCAGTTCTTTAAATGCTTCAGAAAGTTGCTCGTTCGTTTCCTGCAATTCCTCTGTCCTTTCTGCCACTTTTCTTTCAAGGATCATGTTTTGCTCCCGTACCAGCTTTACATTTTCCCTTGAAGCATTTAGTGCTTCAGCCTGTGAGGCTTCTTTTTCTCTACGCAGCGTGTTGATCCTGTCAGCAAGTGCAATGGAAAGAAGCGCAACTTCTATGGCAGAGCCCATATAGAAAACGTAGGCAGTAAACGTGTTGTAAGGCATCACGTTCAGGTTGCGCAAAATGAGAACGATGAAAGAAAGTAACAATGCCAACCAGGCAATAAGATAGAAGTACGCTGAACGAAAACCTTGACGTGCTATATAAATTGAAGCAGACAACAATGCTATAGCAACCAACAAGCTGTTGTAGTTGAGTATCATGTAGCTCAAAGTAGTACCGCCAAGCAAGCATGAAATCATGCCGATGATGTAAATGCCGATAAGCGCCAGGAGTATGTTGTGCAGTCTTGGAGAGTAATGTTTTGTTCGCAAAAAGAACATGGAGAATACGATGCCTGCAATCGCTGACAAAGAAGATGTCCAGATAACCGAGTACTTATTGAATTCTGTAAAAGCAGGCCAGAAATACATGTAACCATAACCGCTCATTGCTAACTGGGCAAGTGCCACTAAGAAAATATAAAGCGTGTAGTAGAAGTAGTTCTTGTCCCTGGTTACCATAAACAAGAACAGGTTGTAAACGAACATTATGAGCAGTATGCCCATATAGGAACTAACGATGAATGCCAGCAGCGTGTTTGATTTATGAACAGAGACATCACTGCCTACAAAGGCCGGCAGAATAACAGGATGATTGCTATACACGTGAAGGATAAACTCCTTTTGCGCGCCTGGCGGCAGTTGCAGATCTAATACATAATTAGGTGTAGCTGCTACTTTTTCCTGTATGGGTAAAGTATTACCATCCTGTGCAAGTAGCGCAAAATTCCCCTGTTGCTGGTGGTAAAGCTTTAGCTGCGATAAGTTGGTGTAAGGTATCTCGAGGTAAAGGGTTCTCCGGGGGGTATTATTTTTGACCGTAAACCGCAGCCATACACTTTTAGTGTTCAATCCATAGTTCGGAATCTCGCCAACAAATGGGGTAAATTCTGCAGATGATAAAACCGATTCAAGAGTAGATACTTTGTCTTTAGGATCGATGTATTGCTGCAGGTAAGGTGCTATAGAAACTGCATTATCGCTGGAAGTGACTTTGACAATTGAAGGATTGGCAAACGAGGCATAATTCAACAAGCAAAAGCATATCACCCACATCCATCCGCTAAAGATGAAGCGGGGCCAATGCCTGCTACCTGATAAAAACCTCATTCTCACAATTGTATTACCAGATAAACGGAATAATTCTCTTGGTAGTATGTTGGTACTGTAGATATACCTGTCCAAAGTGCGCAGTCAGCTTTGTTTCTTCAATTCTTATCCGCACATAATAGGCTATGGTCATACAGGCAAATGCTATAGCAAAGCCTATCCAACTATGTAAAACAACAGCACTTCCAACTATAGAAAGAAAAGCACCGGTATAACTCGGATGACGTACAATGCTATAAGGACCAGCAGTAACCAGTTGATGATCATTTTTAATCTGAACCGTAGCAGTGAAAAATTCGCCCAATGTTTTTACAGCCCACGCCCTGAAGAGCATTCCGCTAAGCATCATCACAATTCCTAATGAAGTAACCCATGTAAAGGAAGATTGATCTTGCATAAAATAAGCCCAATCTATCACAGGCGCCATCACACTTATTACAGACATGATCAATATCAGCAGCACCGAAAACTTGTCGCTATCCTTCTTCTCACTGGTTTCTTCTGCTGTTACTGCAGGCATGGTTAGCCACATAGCAACGCTGATAACAATAAGCACAAGGATCTTATAATGCAACATCAGTGAAGGAACAGCCAGTAGCGGCAGCACTATCATAAGCACATTGCTCACAATAGCCAGTGTTACTTTTTTCATAGAATATGTTATTTAAATGGATTGGGTTTCCTTTACTTCCTGCTTCATCTTAAACTCTGTTGGATTGGCTGAAGCAATACGCAAAGCATAATGAACATTGATCATCTGGTTCTTAAAAGGTGATCGCTCCTGCTCTACGCACTCCGGGTCCTTTCTCAGTGCAAATATCTTTTCTCGCTCCCTGGCATGCGCTGTTGGTAAACGTACGGTGTCAAGATTATACAAAGCTGTTGCTAACAGGTCGATCTTCGGGTAGTAAAATGTTCCTTCGTTACCTATTTCTTTGATCACGGTACCTCCTATCCAATCTTTAAATCGAACAGTGGCCGGCGAACAAAGGGTGAAGATGACATCAATACCTATCTGGTCGCATATGGCCACTGCCACCCTAGAAGGAAATAAACTTCCTATACCAAAACCGGCTACTTCCTTTGAGTTCCAAAGACCGGATAATTCGGCCGCACCAAATTGTGAATAATGCTTTACCAGGTCGTGGATACGCGGATCCATTTTACCAGTAGCCTCTTCTATAGGAAGCGGATGAATACCATCAGCTGCCTGCACACGTGCACCGCCATAGAGTTTTTCGCCATCAAGGCTTTCTACTACTATGCAAAAAATGCTTGGATTGTACATCCAGTCATCGGTGTTGGTGGTAATATTTTCTATACCATAGATAGAAAGTACATGGCGGTGTCCTGCAATAAATTTCAGGCATGTCTCGGGATCATCAACAGCTCTAAAAGCTCGTATACGTATTTCTGTAATCATGGGGGGTGCTGCAAATTTTAGCTAAAAATCCCAATATTGAACACCAGCAATAGAATAGATATTTTAAACATCTGTTATGCTAGAATCGTCATAGACTTTTAAACCCTAATTTCGTTTGCTCTTTAAGCAAAATTTCATCTTAAATCCATCCTCATAAATTATGAATACCGACAAAATAAGCGTTCTATACATCGATGACGAAGACCATAACCTGGTATCGTTCAAAGCATCGTTTAGAAGAATATTTAATGTTTATACTGCTGACTCTGCGGAACAAGGACAAAAAGTATTGGAACAGGAAAACATACAGGTAATACTGAGTGACCAGCGAATGCCTAGAATGACCGGTATTGAATTTTTCGAGTCAATAAAAGATAGTCATCCAGATCCGATACGAATTTTAATTACAGGTTATACTGATATTAATGCGGTTATTGATGCCATCAATCGTGGGCAGGTTTATAAATATTTAACAAAACCATGGAACGAGGAAGATGTAAAGAACTTTGTAGAGAAAGCTTACGAGGTATATCGACTGAGGAAAGATAATATCGAGCTTACTAACAAACTCTTAGATGCAAATAAGAAGCTGGAGTTCCTGGCAAGGCAGAACCTGTTATCGTAACCTTGGGTCAGTGTCTTTTTGTCACAGGTAACATGTTTAGCGAAATCAACAGGTGGTTAACAAGTCAATACTGCATATTCCTACGAATGGCTGTAAATTTGTTCCTCTTTAAACAGATCCGGTAGCCAACCGGTCAGAAAATTCAAAACAATTAAATTTATACAACATGGCTTTAGAATTTACCGATGCCAATTTTCAATCTACTGTTCTGGATAGCGATAAGCTTACAGTTATAGATTTTTGGGCTGAATGGTGTGGTCCTTGCCGCGCTATAGGTCCGGTAGTAGAAGAATTGGCTAAGGAATACGATGGTAAGGTGAACATAGGAAAAGTGAACGTGGACCAAAACCCGACACTGAGCGTGAACTATGGTATCACTTCTATTCCTGCCATCCTGTTCATCAAAGGTGGACAAGTAGTAGACAAGCAAATTGGTGCAGTACCAAAATCTGTACTGGATAAAAAGATACAGTCGCACTTATAAGCTAAGTGCATCGCATAAAAAAAGCAGGCATAACGCCTGCTTTTTTTGTTTATATACATTTCAAACTAGTTAGAGATCCGGCTTCTCCAGGTGATGTAGCTTTATCGTCTTCACCTTGAAAGTAAAATGCTTTTGGCTGAGATAACTAAATGTAACCACTATCACTGTTGTCAAGATTTTCGCTAGTACAGGTAATAACTGCATTTGCTCAACAAAGAATTTAATGAAGATATAGTTGAGCCCTATACATGCAAGCACCAGTACAAAATACCGTACAAGCTGTATGCGCCCACGAAGATTACTTTCAGTAAAAACAAGGTAACGACTAAAATAAAATCCTACAGGGAATGAAACACAAAATGCAGCCAGGAATGCGGCAATATGCGGTTTCAAAGCTATGGGGCCTAGATGAACTACAGGCTCGGTAAACCAAAAGTTGATAGAGATAACATACAGGGTAATATCAAGCACTGTATTGAAACTTCCGCATGCGGCATACCGGAACGTTTGCAGCGGCATGATGCTGCGAAACGGCGGATAAAAAAAGTCTATAACATTCAATAGCAATCCTCGCATAGGATTAGGGGTAACTGATAAGGCCTGCGAAGATAAGGTTGTAAATTGTACTTTTGAGCCCCAAATCGTTAAAGAATGAGTGTTGTAGCACAGATAAAAGAAGCCGCCGTACAAGCTATAAATCAATTATATGGCCTATCCATCTCGCAGGATGCCATTACTGTAAATGAAACCAAACCAGAATTTGAAGGTGACTATACGTTGGTATTGTTCTCGTTTATAAAGCAGTTAAAGAAAGCCCCGGAAGCACTGGGAAATGAACTGGGAAGTCACCTGGTACAAAACAATAGCTCGTTCTTTACCAATTTCAATGTCATCAAAGGTTTTCTCAACCTTTCTATTTCAACCGATGTC
Source organism: Aridibaculum aurantiacum (assembly GCF_017355875.1). Taxonomy (NCBI): domain Bacteria; kingdom Pseudomonadati; phylum Bacteroidota; class Chitinophagia; order Chitinophagales; family Chitinophagaceae; genus Aridibaculum; species Aridibaculum aurantiacum. The sequence continues at coordinate 1,922,680 of NZ_JAFEWC010000001.1, read as the reverse complement.
TGGACCAACTTTTTACAAGCCGAATATGCAAATGCCAATTTTGGTCACGCTGCGCCTTCGGGTAAAAAAGTGATGGTTGAATATTCATCGCCCAACACCAACAAGCCTTTGCACCTGGGTCACCTGCGCAACAACTTTTTAGGCTGGAGTGCAGCTGAAATACTGAAGGCAAATGGTAATGAAGTATTCAAAGCTTGTATTGTAAATGACAGGGGCATCCATATCTGCAAAAGCATGATTGCATGGCAAAAACATGCTAATGGCGCTACTCCTGAATCTACCGGTAAAAAAGGCGATCACCTGGTTGGTGATTACTATGTGATGTTTGAACAAGACCTTAAAGCAGAGGCAGAAGTTGTGATGGACAATCTTCTTAGCCGCCAGTTAAAAGGATTTGAAGAAGAAGAAGTAAAGAAAATTACTGGCCTTTTACAGGCAATGGAAAAATACACCGCAGAAGGCAATAAAGAGAAACATGCTGAAGTAAAAGCGGAATTAAAAGAGTTTGCACGCAACCATACACCCATAATGAAAGAAGCAAAACAAATGCTGCTGAAGTGGGAACAAGGAGATGAAGAAGTGCTTAATCTTTGGAAGCAAATGAACAGTTGGGTGTACAAAGGCTTTGATGAAACCTATCAAAGAATTGGCACCGACTTCCATAAGATATACTATGAAAGCAATACGTACTTGTTGGGCAAGGACATTGTAGAAGAAGGTTTACAAAAAGGTGTGCTCTTCAGAAAAGAAGATGGAAGCGTGTGGATAGACCTGACAGCTGATGGCCTTGATGAGAAGCTTGTATTGAGAAAGGATGGAACATCAGTATATATAACGCAGGATATTGGACTAGCTAAGCAGAAGTATGAAGAGTTTGGAATTGATGAAAGCATCTATGTTATAGCAGATGAACAGAACTACCACATGAAGGTGCTGAAGCTCATCATGCAGAAGTTGGGTGCGCCATATGCCAATGGTATACAACACCTAAGCTATGGCATGGTAGAACTGCCACATGGTAAAATGAAAAGCCGTGAGGGCACTGTGGTAGATGCAGATGACATGGTAGATGAGATGGAGAAAATAGCTGAACAGAAGACCAAAGAACTCGGCAAAGTAGAAGACTTTACTGCAGAAGAATTGAAGCACCTGTACCACATTATTGGCCTCGGTGCACTCAAGTTCTTTTTACTACGTGTAGATCCAAAGAAGCGCATCATATTCAATCCTGAAGAAAGCATAGAATTCCATGGATTTACTGGTCCGTTCATTCAGTACACGCATGCACGTATCAAGAGCATGCTTCGCAAGCAGCAACCTACAGGAGCAAGATTGACTGGTGAACTTTTACCTTTAGAAAAATCCTTGGTTGTTCTTTTGGAGCAGTTCCCTTCTGTAGTAAGAGAAGCAGCACAGGAGCACGATCCTTCCAAGCTGGCCATTTATGCATTCAACATGGCACAGAGCTACAATTCATTTTATACAAAACATTCTGTTCTGAATGCTGAGAGCGAGGAGAAAAAAGAACTGCGTTTACAACTATCACAATTCACTTCCCAAGTAATCAATACTGCTATGCGTTTGCTCGGTATAGAAGTACCTGAAAGGATGTGAATAATATTTCTTTTTTCAAAACAGCCGGCAGCAATGTCGGCTGTTTTTATTTGCACCTGCTGCTGCTCCATGAGGACAATCAACTTTTTCACTGATGGTTGTCGTTTTTACAGGCAATACAAGAAAATAGTTTTGCCTGTTGATAGCAAACCTATAGTTATGAAAGAGAAAGCATTTGCACAGGCTATACATGAAAAGTTTAAAGACGTAAATAAAGGCGCTTGCAAGCTGCTAAAGGACTTTGATACTGGCGCCATCCACGACTTTAGAATTGAAGTAAAGAAATTGCGTGCATTTCTTGGGCTGATAGGATATCATTACCAAAGCGTCATCACTCCTACCCTTACAAAGAAGATCAAAAACTTTTATGGCTATGTAGGTATTATCCGGAACCTGCAGCTACAGCAGCAACTGGTAATTGATTATTGCACCATGAATTCCAATTCTGTTCCAGAAGAATATTTAGCCAAGCTAAAACGTGAAGAGATATACTGGAAGAAACAAGCGCTTGATTGTATGAGCAATGACACCAACTTCAACGAGGATGAAGAGATGATGGTTGGTAACCTGCCTTACCAGGCGAATGAACAAGCGATTAAAAGATATGTTGCTGATAAGCTTTACGAACTTGAAACACTACTTGCTGCCACTTACAAAGAGATTAAGATACACCAGGTAAGAAAACTGTTGAAGAACCTGCTATTCAACTGGCACTTCTTCCCGGTTAATGCACTGCCAGCAGCGCTTGATAAGAAAGAAATCATTTACGTTGTGCAAACCTTGGCTTGTTTTAGAGACAAGTGTATTGCTATCAATCATCTCCAGGAAGAGATTCAATATCAATCAACCGTAGCAAGAGAATTAGAAATTTTAGAAGCAATTGCCACACAGCTTCAGGTAGAAAAAGAGCAGGTACGTTTACAGGTTATTGAGATGCTACACAAGCTGAAGACAAAGATGCAAGCCCCAGGTAGATCAATGAAAAGAGAGTGTGCATTGTAACCCTACATGGACATGTAGCTAACCTTACTTTATCAACTTACCTTCTTTAAAATAAAACTTGCGGATCATTTTATCTGCAACCTGCGGCAGAAACCGCGTCATGAATAAAGTACGTTTAGCCAGCGAAGTAAGTATAAGCGACCTGTGCCTTTTCCTTATAGAAAACAGGATCTTGTCAGCACATTCTTCCGGTGTCATCATCTCTGCTTCGTTCATAGGCGTTTTGCCTTGTGGCTTTGCATCCTGGTTCAGTGCCGCATTTCTTATGTTACTCGACACAAAACCTGGGTAAACCCACATTACATTTACACCCTCATTCATTACCTCTGTACGCAGTGCCTCCAAAAATCCATTTACAGCAAATTTACTGGCACTATAACCCGTTCTGCCAGGCAATCCCCTGAATGCAGCTACAGACAAAATGCCTGTAATGGTTCCTTTAGTTTTGATGATTTCTGGTAATGCATAGCGGGTACAATAAACAGTGCCCCAAAAATTCACATCCATTAGTTGGCGCAGCGTCTCCAGTTCTAATTCCTGGAACATAGCCCGCATTGATATACCGGCATTGTTGATCAGCACATCAATACGACCATATGTTTTGGCTACGGTATCAATAAACTTCTTGCAATCTGCTTCTTTGCCTATATCAGCCGACATAGTAAAAAGCGGCCTTCCTGTTTGCTGCAATTGCAATTGGTACAACTTATCGTGGTTGCGACCACATGTTGCTACAGTGGCACCTTGCTCTAAAAGTTTTTCTACAAGAGCTTTACCTATACCATCGGAACCACCTGTTACTACTACTACTTTGTTACTGAAGTAAGACATCTATTTTATGTTGGCTGCAAAAGTAACAGAGTTGTGGCACAATAGTTTTGACCAATAATTTTGAGCAGAAGAAAAAAACTTTCAGAAAAAATTTGGCGCGAATATCTTCTGCCTGTATTTTTGCACTCCCAATTCAAACAACGCCTAACGGTAGCGCTTGAAAAAAGGAAGAACTCGTAGCTCAGTTGGTAGAGCAATACACTTTTAATGTATGGGCCCTGGGTTCGAGTCCCAGCGGGTTCACAAGATAAGCCTCACAGAAATGTGGGGCTTTTTTGTTTTACTCCATTCCCTCTCATTTTCTATTTTTTTTCACCAGCTACATTTCAACCATCAACATTTGTTGCGACGCTCCTTTCATCATTAGTAAGTATGGCGGCTTGCAAAATTTTTGCAAAGCTCATCATACGCTATGTGCTCTACTGTTCCTATGACGCTATATGTTCCAATAGAACCATTTAACACATAGGGTCATAGTTGTATAGGGAACATAGTTTATGGTATACAAGTTCCTGGTTGCTTTCAATCCTTGAAGAATATAAAACCGCATTGGACCAGAACCATCATCAATTAATAATTAACAAGTCCACCTATAGTGTGCATTTATGTAAATCATGAATACAGCCTGTTCATTCCTAACTTTTATTTTACCTCTTCTACCTGCATTCAAACAATCAAATGCATGATGTGGATACAACACTACCACCTGGAATTTTATCAACAAATACATATTATCCTTGATGAGTTGTAAATTTTATGGTCGCTTTGCAGTTGATACCTGCGTATAGCAGTATCACATATCCTGATCAGTGGTGTAAACCAATCAAGTACTAATCCTGGTATAGAACATTTGGTTTTATAAGCACCCGTACTACAACAACCGAAGAGTAACAGCACATATGCCCATAGTAACATTGACCTCCGATATTGGCTTAGAAGACTACCTGGTAGCGGCGGTTAAAGGTCAACTATACTCGGTGCTGGAGCAGGTGAACATAGTAGACATCTCTCACCAATTATCATCCTTCAATTACCCGCAGGCAGCATACTTCTGCTGCAGTGCATTTAAGTATTTTCCAAAGAATACTTTTCACATGGTGCTGGTAAACATGTTTGATGAAAAGCCAAAACAGATGCTGCTCGCTTACCACAACCAGCAATACATTGCCTGTGCCGATAATGGTTTACTAACAATGATATTGGATGGCACACCAGAGTATGTAGTAGGCTTGCCGTTGCCTGCAGGCGAACCTCCCACTACACTTACGTGTACTGCTACCATTATAGCTGCTTACCAGCAATTGCTGCAGGGTAAATCCCTGGATGCTATTGGCGATCCTGGTGTTGCTATTGTAGAGAAACTGCGGTTGAAGTATGTTACCAGTCCAACCACCATGGAAGGGCAGATACTCTACATCGACAATTTTGAAAATGTGATTGTGAACATTACCCGCAGTGACTTTGAAAAAGAGCGTAACGGCAGAAACTTCAAAATTGTATTTAAACGCGATGAAGTGATTGATAGCATAAGTGAATCTTATGCATGCGTTCCACAAGGCGAGAAGGTGGCATATTTCAACTCTGCCGGTTATTTGGAGATAGCCATCAACAAAGGGAATGCAGCGGGCTTATTCGGCTTACAAGGCTTTTCTGAGGCTATGCAAAAGCAAAGCATGTCGCTACAGAACAAATGGTTTTACCAAACCGTAAAAATCTTTTTTGAATAATGCTGGTGCGTGTAGTAAAAATGACTTTCAGGGACGATGCAATAGAAGAGTTCAAAACGTTCTTTGAAGGCCGTAAAAAACAGATAAGGAACTTTGAAGGATGCATGCACCTTGAGCTCTGGCAAGACCGTTTACACCCCGCTATCTTCTTCACGTACAGTCATTGGGTATCTGCTGATGCCCTGGATGCTTACAGGCATTCATCCTTCTTCGCCGATACGTGGCAACAAACCAAACAACTGTTTGCAGGCAAGCCCGAAGCATGGTCTATCAACCAGGTGGTGGTTTTACCATAACCTTTATCTTTAGCACCTAAGTACTGGTTGATGAAATACATCCTTAAACCGCTGCAGTGGATCTACTGTATATACGCCTTGCTCCTGTTCATCATCACTATGATCGTTGCACTTCCGTTTGTTATTGTAGGATCTTTTTTTGGCAAGGTAAAAGGCGGCAATTTCATCTATCAGGTTTGTAAAGTATGGGGACTCACCTGGTACTTCTTTGTTGGAATAAGACATAAGAATATTTACGAGGTACCGCACAACACAGAAGGCACTTACATCTTTGTCGCCAACCATAGTTCGTATATGGATATACCGCCTATAGTAATTGCAATGGATCAGCCGGTGCGGGTACTGGGTAAATATGAAATGGTGAAGTATCCGTTGTTTGGTTCAATTTACAAACGCGCAGTAATACTGGTAGAAAGAAAGAATGCAGAACGTCGGGCAAAAAGTGTAAGGCTATTGAAAACAGCCTTGCGCAAACACATCTCAATATTCATTTTTCCTGAAGGTACTTTTAACGAGACCGAACAACCACTGAAAGAATTTTTTGATGGGGCCTTTCGCATAGCAATAGAAACGCAAACACCCATCAAGCCTGTACTGTTCGTTGATGCGCTGGATCGCTTGCACTATAGCAGCATCTTTATGCTTACCCCCGGGCAGTGTCGTGTTGTTTTCCTGGAAGAGATACCTGTTGCAGGGCTGCACATGAAAGACGTAGCAGCATTGAAACAACTTGTACATAGAAAAATGGAGGAAGGCTTACGAAGGTATAGAAGCTACCCAGCTGCTACTGCAGCAAATGAAAGCAGCAATGATGCTTAATGATCACTCATCACTTGTACCATGCATAGATCATCAAACAACTGGTAATGCAGCGTGAGAGGCACCTGCATAGCAGTTCCAATAAAACATGCATCTATTGTTCCCTTGTTCGCTAGAATGAAAGGAAATACGCGCAGCATCTCGCTGAAGTCTACATCGCCATAAGAGTACCATTTGAACATAGCCTCTTTTGCACTCCATAACAAGGAAAGCAACTGTAACTGCTGAGAAGGCAATTGAGCATTTACAAAACGCAATTCATCAGGATGAAGAAACTTATGCTTGATCTTTTCAACTCTTGCGGTTACCAGTTCAACATCTACTCCTACTCTACTTTCAGTACTTACAATAGCGGCTGCATAACTACTACAATGCGAAATAGAGAAATGATATTGTTCGTTTGGAAGATAAGGCTTGCGTGTATCTGCGATCAGTATCTCATGATAAGGAAAACCAGGAAATAAATGAGCCAACATATAGCGGCCCGCAAGATGCTGTAACCTCTTTTGCGGGTGTGTAATGGCAGCTTGCAATGGAACAGCTTCGAGAAAAAATTCTTCTGGCTCTTCTATTCTCCAAATGCCCAACCGGGTGTGCTCGTTGATATTTTGTTGATAAAACAGCGGCAACTGTAGATTACTGGTTTTAGATTGCAGAATTACGATTTATTTGCAGAAGGAGGAGAAGGAGGTTGGAGTTTCAAGTTTAAGGTTTGATGTTTAAGGTTTGATGTTTAAGGTTTGATGTTTAAGGTTTGATGTTTAAGGTTTAATGTTCAATGTTTAGGGTTCCTGGTTTCTTGTTCCTGTTTGTCGGTGTCGGCAGTGGTAAGTTCATTAAGTTGTTGTTCTTATAAATCTAACAGCTTGCTGAGCCATACCACAAACACCAGCAGCAATTCACCATTGCCTATTGACAATTCACCATTGACTATTAACCATTCACTACTGCCTAATAACTGATCTCTGATCACTGAATTCTGCCCCCGCCGCCAAGCGATCTGCAGATGAACGGAGCGTCGCAACCACTGCATCAACAAAGTGATAAAGCTGGTTTAATAATACAGATATGATACTTACAGACAGTCGCATTTTAGAAGAGATGGAAAAGGGAACAATTAAGATTGAACCTTATACCAGGGAAGCATTAGGCAGCAATAGTTATGATGTGCACCTGGGCAAGTGGCTGGCTACATATAAAGAACATATACTGGATGCAAAGAAGCATAACCAGGTAGAACATTTTGAAATACCTGAAGAAGGTTTTGTATTATACCCGCATATTTTTTACCTCGGCGTTACGATGGAGTATACTGAAACGCATGCCCATGTTCCTTTCCTGGAAGGAAAATCGAGCACGGGCAGGCTGGGCATAGATATTCACGCTACAGCTGGCAAAGGCGACGTTGGTTTTTGTGGCAACTGGACACTCGAGATTTCTGTAAAACAACCGGTGAAAGTATATAAAGGCATGCCTATTGGGCAGCTGATCTACTTCCCGGTGGATGGCGAAATAGAAGTGAAATATAACCAGAAGAAAAATGCAAAGTACAGTGGCCAGCCCGACAAGCCGGTAGAAAGCATGATGTGGAAGAATACATTTTAAACTAAATAATAATAGCCTGCTTTGGCTGTACTACTACTTTCCGTTGCTTTTGCAGAGAAGGGTCTATAAGATAACCTACCGCTTTTAGATGCCGCTTTACCTGCTTCAACTCATGTTCGAAGGATTCCATCATCCACTTTTCGTGCGGTATGTTTGACGCTGCTTCATGCGCTGCCTGGAAGGCTTCCATATTACCTAAACCATAGTAAGCTTCAGCCTTATTTACCTGTATCCAGAACTTTTGTTCAAGGTCATTCTTTGTTTGCTCCTGCGACAGCGCATCATACTCTTGTTCATCATGCTGGTGTTTCTGTTCACGCTTCACCACTTCTTTCCAATCGTGGTTACACTTTTCAATAACCATCTTCCACATACGCCTGGCTGCTACCAAGTCAGCTATCTTTTCTTCTATAGTGCTGCTGATAGCAGAATTGGCCTGGCACAGGTACATGTACGCCAGGCTTATACCATTGTACCTGCTGTATAGCAGGTAAAAGCTTCGCTGAAAATATAGCAATGCCGCAGCCAGGTGATCATCACCTTCCTGCTTTTCGTACAATTTCTTTTCTATAGACCCGGCTAAAGAAAGTGTTTCCGGATCGTTGGTATGCCGCAGGTCGAGTTTGTTAAGGTATGTCATAGCTTCTGTTAGCGCCAGTAAATGATTTCCTTCTTTTGATTCGGTACCGTGTAAGCGCAACGGTTCTTTGCTTTTATAGATGGAAAAAGCGAGGCGCTGTAATATGTATGGGTTAATGTTGTTAGCAGGATCATCATCATTTTCCAACATGTCGAGCACAGATCCAAAAAGAAGTTTAGCTGTTTTGTATTTGCGTTTTTTGATTGCTTCTTCGGCCTGTTCTGTGGTCATAGACATGGTCTTACTTTGCTCGCTCTTCTTCTTTCTAGCTGGTTGATTTTTCTCGATGGCATTATTAATTTCAACAGCCACTTGTGCTGCACGTTCCTGCAATGCAGGCGGAACAAGACCATTGAGATAAGTGTACACCGGGCTATCCACCTTTGGCTGTTGCATCACTACATCAAGTGTTTTTCCCAGTACACCATGAAAGCGCATTACCTCATCGTAGTCTATAACATCGCATAGATGATCGTAAGAAGTTATCCGCACATGGTTAAGATCGAACGGGTATGGAAGCTTGCTTTCAGAAATAACGATAGTAGTATGAGGACGCAGTGCATGACGTATACCTAGTTCATAAAAAGCATTTGGATTAGCAGTGGATAGATCGGCTATAACAATGTCCGCTTCCATCAATTCCTTATACATCATTACATCAATGATGCCTGTGTGCAGAATTTCATCTGCGCGAATACAGCTAAGACCTTTGGCCGTAACCACGGGTTTGATCAACGCATTATAAGACTTGTTGAGATCTAACTTCCTGCCTGTAGCAAGATCGGTTTTGATTCCAAATCCCATTATCACAAAACATTTACCTGTACTCATAGATTATTGTTTAGATGATATAATGTATAAATTAAATACAGGAAAATGAAATTAAACTTGTGGCACCTATAAGTCCATTGCTCGAATGAGCTGGAAGCAAAGGAGTTGAAGAAAATTGACAGTTCATTCAAATAAAAAAGCCCGCATAAGCAGGCTCTTTCATGTATGAAGAAAAAGATTATTTAGTTGAGTGATAATTCAAAAGCTCCATCATTAAGTGCGGAAGTTTCATCTTTTCCTGCTTTACCAAAACCATGGAGTATAAGCTTTACACGTTTGAATTTGCTTGAAAAGTTTCCTTGCTTAGCTCCAAACAAAACCTTCTGCTGTTCGGGATCATACGATATCGTTCTTCTATATGAACTACCTTTTTCGTAATCATACGTTTCTCCATCATCTTCATAATAAGTAAACGATGTAGGAGTTGATCCTTTATAAACATGCAGGTAAAGTACACCATCACCTTTTTCTTTTGTATGCTGAATAACCGACTGCATCGGGATAACAGCCCCCTCTTTTACAAACACAGGAAGATCAGTAAGTGGTGCCTGCACATAAGTAGCAGCTCCACCTTTGAATATCTCATCATTGCTTAACCTATACCAGTTTGTATTGCCGGGTAAATAAACTTCAGCAACCTGCTTGTTGCTTTCAACCGGGGCAACCAGGATGTTATCACCAAACAGGAACTGGTTCTCAAATTTTCCCTGGTACACTTTATCGTCGTGTGTATAAGCAATAGGTAGCATACGATTGATAGGCATGCCGGTAACATGAGCCTGGTAGAAACTGCTGTATAGGTAAGGAAGCAACTGGTAGCGTTGTTCTAAAATACCGCGAATAATAGGTGTGTTGTTTTCACCAAACAACCATGGCTCGCGGTAGTTATAACCAAAATGCGTATGGTTGCGGAACAATGGAGAGTAAACCCCAAGTGACATCCAACGAACAAAAAGTTCAGGTGAAGGATTACCCATAAATCCACCAATATCCATACCTACGTAAGGCACACCACTAACGCCCATGCTATTCAGCAAGCGAAATCCTAAGAGCATATGCTCATCGCTGCTTACGTTATCGCCAGTCCATTGAGCGCTATATTTTTGAATACCTGCATAAGCAGCGCGAGTAAGCACAAAAGGACGTTGTCCATTCATCAATGCGCGTGTTCCTTCGTATGTTGCTTTGCTCATCAACGAGCCATAAGCATTCTTTACTTTATATAAAGTTGCTTTGTCTTTGCCTTCTCCAAATTCTATCAGGTTAGGAAATTCACGACCCCATGCTGCAGGCTCATTCATATCGTTCCAAAAGCCACGAACGCCATTGTTCACATAGCTATCCTTAAAGCTTTCGCCCCACCACTTACGCGTTTCCGGTTTCACAAAATCAGGAAAGTGACAACGCCCTGGCCACACATGACCAACATACATTCTTCCATTAGGATACTTAGCAAAAAGATCTTTAGCTACACCTTCTTCATATGCCTTATATCCTTTTTCTATTTTGATACCTGGGTCTATGATGGTTACCATATCAAAACCCATCCGCCTCATCTGTGCATTCATCTGCTTTACATTACTGAAGTTGTTTGGGTTCCAGGTAAAGATTTTATAGTTGTCCATGTAGTTGATATCACTCACAATAACATCTGCAGGCATTTTCTTATCACGAAAAGTCTTTGCAATATCAAGCAACTGCTCTTGGCTATCGTAGCCCCAACGTGATTGTTGAAAACCTAAACTCCACAACGGCGGCATGGTAGTGCGGCCAGTGAGAGAAGTGTAATCTTTGATGATATCAGTTACTGTATTACCACCAAAAAAGTAGTAGTTCATCTCACCATCTTCAGCACCAAAATGATAAAGCTCTTCATCAGCACCACCACCAAAATTGAAATACGTACGATGTGAGTTATCGAAGAAGATACCATACACCATCTTGTCATGGATACCAATGAAGAAAGGAATAGAAGAGTATAAAGGATCTGCATTCAAAGCATAACCCGGTACATCTGCATTCCAATGCGTATAGAAATTGCCACGCCTGTTTATGCCACCGGTCTTCTCTCCCAGTCCTATAAACTTTTCATCTTTATGAAGTTTTTTGTAACAGCTAACATTGTTGCCATACCAGCTTACACCCAATGCATCTTCATCAGCATTGATCAACTGTTTTGCCTTGTTATAAAAAGATACACGAAAAGGTGTTTTATGTACTACCACCATCAGGCTGTCTGTATACAGTCGCAGGTTGTCTCTATCCTCTTCCTTTGAAGTAAACTTACCTTTGGCAGTAAGATCATCAATCGCATACGACTGATCACCGGTGAACTTAGATTTATTAACGCGCACCCTTATAGTAGTGGCGTTGTAGGGTGTTACTTGCGCAAAGCCATTGGTTAGTTCAAAATGATATGTATTGTTTTCCTGCTTAACACTTTTAACTGTACCTGCCTGTTCGCTGAGCCTGTTTTGTTGTGCCATGGTAGAGGATATAGAAGTGATGAATATTGATATAGCAACTGTCAGATGTTTCATGAGAGATGGTTTAGAGGAGCAATTTATTGAATAAAAAAAGAGGAAAACTAGTTCCTCTTTTTCATTGAAAATATGATGATGGTTATGCCCACAGGTTCTGCGGGTACTCTCCGGACTCTATCAAGTTGTTGATGCTCTGCTGAACAGAAGGTGCATCTTCTTTATAGGTAACACCAAACCACTGCGATTGTGTAGGAATAACTTTGATAACTCCTTTTCCATCTTTGCTGTATTTATCAGCAACAATAGGAATGAAGAACTCTGATTTTGGATTGCTCATGTTAGCATCCAAGAATTCATGGAATTGAGCTTCTGTTATATCAAATACATTAGGCGCAAAACCCCAGAAGTTCATACTTACACTGCTGTCTTCACTTACTTCATGCAAGCCACCTTCATCTTCGTAAGTGATCTTTCCTTCTTCATTGCGGTAGATCTTTGTTCTTTCATTGATAGAAACAAGGTTCTGCTGCTCATCAACCTCGCATACACCACGGCTTACACTACCATTCTCGCTCAATGTTCTCTTTAGCTCATAGCCAATGATAGCCCAGGTACGGTCATTACATTCAGTAGTTAAAAAATCATAAGCTTTTTGAAATGCATCGCGGCCATAGTAATCATCAGCATTTATCACAGCAAAGTTTTCCTTTACTTGTTCTTTACAACACAATACTGCATGTGCAGTACCCCAAGGCTTTGTTCTGTCTCCAGGCACCTGGCGGTCTCCAATATATGAGTCCATCTTTTGGTAAACATAATCAGTAGCTATTTTACCTTGCAGCTTTGGTTCAAATGTAGCTTTGAAGTTTTCTGCAAAATCTTCGCGGATGATAAAAACAACTTTTCCAAAACCTGCACGGATAGCGTCGTAGATAGAATAATCCATTATCGTTTCACCTGATGGGCCGAAGGATTGCGTTTGTTTCATACTTCCATAGCGGCTGGCCATACCTGCAGCTAATATTACGAGTGTTGGTTGCATATTTATTATTTAAACTTTGCGAAACTAATTGATACTGCGTTAGACGCAAACAAAAGTTTGGGGGATGCAAAAATGATTCCAGTAGATTATAATAAAGCCATTATACAACCGGTCCATGCTTCGTGGTTAGAAGTAAAGAATATTGAATTGAATGTATTACGACTAGATGCAATTCATCCTGTAATTAGTGGCAATAAATGGTTCAAGCTAAAGTATCATCTAAAGGAAGCTGCCCTGCAAGGAAAAAATACCTTAGCCACATTTGGCGGTGCATGGTCAAATCATATAGCTGCAACGGCTTATGCATGTAAGGTTGCAGGATTATCATGCATCGGGATTATCAGGGGTGAAGCGCCAGCTGTTTATTCATCTACCCTTCTACAAGCACAAGCTGATGGCATGCAACTGCATTTCGTTTCACGCGAAGCATATCGATCCAAAGAATCGATTATGCAACAATATCAAAAGCAGGATTACTATTGGGTAAATGAAGGTGGCTTTGGTGAAACGGGTACTAAAGGTGCAGCTGAAATATTAGGGTTAGTGGAGGATGCAAAAACCTATACGCATATAGTTGCAGCAGTAGGCACAGGTACTATGCTGGCTGGTTTAATAAATGCTGCTGGCGCCTATCAAAATATCATCGGCATTAGTAGTATGAAAGGAAATGCACAACTACTACAAGATGTACAGGCACTAACACCAAATGCAGTAGCAAAGTATGCAATCAATCATGATCATCATTTCGGCGGCTATGGAAAACATCCAAAAGAATTGTTGGAATACATCAACCAGTTTTACCTGTCTCACCACATACCGCTTGATATTGTTTATACTGGTAAAAGCATGTTTGCCACGCAGCACTTAGTTGAAACTGGCTACATACCTGCAGGCAGTAAATTATTGTTTATTCATAGCGGCGGGCTGCAGGGAAACCAGAGTTTAGCACCTGAAGTCTTAGCATTTTAGAAAGTATCCACCCATTATCTTTGCCCGACTAATCCAGCGTACATTGAAAAAATATCTCTTCCTATATCTCTTAGTTGCACTTGTATCTATCGGTTCATCATTTGGCCAGGACACACTACCTAATTTCACTGTTGTAGAACGAGGAGAAAAGGTTACTGTAAGCTGGGTAAACCCATATCCGAATGTGATACAATTGAATGTACAGCGGTCATTTGATAGCATCCGTTTTTTCACAACCGTATTTTCTGCAGAATCACCCCAACTTCCACAGAATGGTTTTACTGAGATAAAGATGCCAACCAACAGGATATTTTACCGCATCTTCTATGTGTTAGAAAATGGAAGTTATTTCTTTACCCCGTCAAAGCGGGTTGGACTTACACCTCCTCCAACTGCCACTGCTGCCGGAAGAGATATCAAAAATCCTGCTTTTTCCAATATCTCTTCAACAGATAAAAGACTTGTAACTGTACGGATAAAAGACAGTGTATACAGGCAAATTCCCGCGTATAACTTCAGGCATTTCAGAGATAGCGTTCTCCGCCAGACAAAAGATACACTCTTAGCTATCAATGATTCGCTGGTGTTGCTAAAACCTTTTTTTGCAAAAGAAGTTTGGCGCCCATCATTGTATGTTTATTCTAACCGCGAAGGTTATATCAACATAGCACTGCCACTTTTCCGCGACAGGAAGTATAGGATCAAATTTTTTGAAGAAGATGGTCGTCCCCTATTCGAGATCCGCCATGTAAGAGAGTCGCCCTTGATTTTAGACAAAGCCAACTTCATCCACTCCGGCTGGTTCCACTTCGAACTCTACGAAGACGATAAGCTAAAAGAGAAGAACAAGTTTTATTTGCCGAAGGATTTTTAGGCAATACAGCAGGGTTGTTAAACGTTAAGCATAAAAGCTCCGGCAGGTTAGCTGGAGTTTTTTGTTAATATCAACGCAAGTCAGCTTGAATTTTATTGTTAGGTATAGAATACGATCAGCGAGTCCTGGTAATGAAGCACCGAATGCAATAACCTTCAAGACTGAGTGCTAGATAGCTTAATGATTAAACAAATAAGTCCTATAATTGCATCCCCCCGCCAAAACTGACAACCCATAATATGCCTCTTAAAAAACTAGGTAGCATAGCGATAGCTATGCTAATCAGTATATGCTGCTTCTCACAAAGAATAGATATCGTCAGGTTCAATAATTCCGTCTCCTACTACCAGGGTGGAAGTTTATCGATACATATCAAACCAGTTGGTGTATTTCCACTTAAGACAAGATTCACCCTTCAACTACTAAACAGTTCAGGGACTGTTCTTAACGCGAATATCGGCTCTGTAAGCGACTTCTTTACTCCGTTGATTAATGGCATCATTCCATCTTCTACTAGCCCAGGAAACTACTCATTGAAGGTTGTAGCAGATTCGGCTGGTGTCGTACTGGCTACATCTCCGGTTACCAATTCTTTTAATATTGAAACACACACAACTTTCAATTTATCAACTATTGGTAATCCAGGACTGAACAACCTACAGGTAAGCTGCTTTAGCCTCAATAACTTTTTCGGTTATCTTAATAACGGTACATCTGCCGCAAGTCCAACTGATAACACTTTTGAAATTATTAATTACAATTCAACGTACACATATTCAATCAAGTTAATAAACCATATTACTGGCGCTACAACAGATTTGGCTGTATCAAGCATTTTTGGTGGTGGAGCATTATTTACCATACCATCTGGTTTACCAAATGATTATTACACTATTGAGCTAATAACTACACTAAATGGTAAGACTCAAACCTTTAGTTATATATTTCTTTTTAACACTGGAAATACATCCCTAGGTAACCTTAGTAGTGAGAATGTTTGTGTTGGCAACGCCGTTAAGTTCACCATTGATCCAAATGTGATTGGCAAAAATTACCCCGGCTCTTTATATATAATGGACTATGGGGATGGCACCAAGAAAGACACTTTCACTCATGCAAAGTTGCTGCAAGACTCTGCCTTTGCCCACAACTACTCTTTAGCAACTTGTCTAGCACAAAACAACTTGAACTCGAATGGTGTGTTCAAGGTAGACTTCAATTTGTTTAATAAGGGAATCAAAATAGGTACAAACAACAATTGCGACACGTACATCAAAAATGGAAATGGAACGCAGAAATCAGTCAATACAAGCATAGCTCCAACCGCTGATTTCACGGCCCCTACACCTATTTGCATCAATACTGCCCAAACCTTCATCAACAACACGACGAATGGCTTTCATGGTACAGGAACAACTTGTAGCAGAGACGTCACGATAAGGTGGTTTATTAAATCTCCTAGTAATTCCTTCCAGTCTGTCAATTCATCGTGGTTTAATAATCCAAACAAAGACCTGCAGGTGCCTGCAAACGTTTTTAATGAAGCAGGCGTATGGCAGATAAAGTTGACAGCACAAAACACTGCTGGATGTAATACAGTCTCTGAGATGGTAAAAGATGTTTGTGTCCAACCTGTTCCTACTCCTAACTTCAAGATGAACAATGAAGACTCTCTTGCAGGCTGTGCTCCACTTTTAGTCAATCTTACGAATCTGACTACACCTGCTATGTGCGGTTCTCCAACACATTCTTGGCAGGTGTTAGACGCAAACAAGAACGTTATCACGGGTGGCACCCGTTTCACATTCACAAATTCTACCACCACTGGAACGTTTGAACCAATCATCAGGTTTGATAGCACCGGTAAGTATTTCATCCGGTATAGTATTACCAATTCATGCGGAAGCTACTCAATAGTAAAACCAGTACTCGTTCTGGGTGAAACCAATGTTACGCTTCCATCCTCAAAAAGATATTGCACGAGAGACACGGTGCTTGATTTTGCATCGGGTAACCATTTTCCTACATACAATGCAGCTCATTCTCCCATCACAACTTACAACTGGCAAATAACCGGCGGCACTTTCACCTTTGTGAACAGTAATGCCAGCGACCGGTACCCGAAGATCCGTTTCCACGACTACGGCACATATACGGTTTCTGTTACTTACTTCAATGGATGTGGTGCAGGCAAAACGGTTTCGCAGCAGATCATTTTTGACCAACCTGTGGTAGCCAATGCAGGCCCTGATACCACTGTTTGCTTCAATGCTACTTCTATCGCGTTAGCAGGTACCGCCACTGGCACTACCAGTTCGGTAAGCTGGAGCAGCACCGGCGGTGGAAGCTTTACAAACGGCAACACACCTACACCCACTTACACCTTTGGTGGAAACGATAAAACAACACTCTCCGTCACTTTTACCTACACCGCAAATCCTGTATCTGGATCATCTTGCCCGGCCACATCGGATAATTTGATCGTTACCATTCGCCCAGAGAACAAGATTACCAACGCCACTCCCAGGACTATTTGCAGCGGCGCTACCCTCTCCTATTCACCCACAGCCTCCGGCACCGGTAGTACTTTCACCTATACCAGCACCGTAACTTCAGGAGCGGCCACAGGCAATACAGCCACTGGTTCAGGAAATATCAATGATGTACTGGTAAACGCTTCGTCCACTGTTGATGCTGTGGTTACTTATACTGTTACGCCGCACAAAGATGGCTGTAGCGGAACCCCTTCTTCATTCACCGTAACAGTGAAGCCGCAGCCTAATATTTCAAGCACTGCTTTCACCCATCCAACAACTTGTGGTGGTGGCAATGGTACTATTACGTTGAACGGCCTCATACCATCAACCACGTTCACCGTTACTTACACAAAGAATGGAGGAAGTCCTACTACTGTTACGTTGTCATCATCAGCCGCAGGAGAGCTTATGATTCCAAGCCTGGGTGCCGGAACGTATACGAGCATCTCTGTATCATCATCGCCTAATAATTGTGCTTCCAATTCCGTTGGACCGATCACATTGACTGATCCAAGCGCACCGGCTGCACCAACCGTCAGCTCCAACAGCCCATTATGTAGCGGGCCGGGCAACACCTTGAACCTGATTGCCAACAGCACCACGCCTGGTGTCACCTATTCATGGAATGGTCCTGCCTCTTTCACAAGTACTTCTGCTACGCCATCAAGAACAGATGTGACTACAGCATTCAGCGGCACCTATAATGTTACTGTTTCACTTAACGGTTGTACTTCATCAGGATCTGTAAACGTGGTCATCAACGCCTCACCTGCCAATCCTGTCGTTACCACTCCTGTTGATTATTGCCAGGGAGCAACGGCATCGCCCTTGCAGGCAACTGCAACTGCAGGCAATACCTTGAACTGGTACGATGCACCCACAGGAGGTACACCTTCTTCTGCAACGCCAACACCGTCTACAACTACTGCAGGTACTGTAAAATATTATGTAAGCCAGGTTAATACTACCACCACCTGCCAAAGTGGTCGTAGCGAGATCGTGGTAAACATCAAGCCAAGACCAACCATTACCGCAACCGCCACTAACCCTACCAGCTGTAACTCAGCAACCGGATCTATTACCATTTCAGGGTTGGCCAACAATACAAACTATACTTATACCTATAGTAAAAACGGTACAGCACTGAACGGCTCAGGCACATCCACCAGTAGTGGTACATTGCAAATCAGCTCACTCACTTTTGGCATTTACGACAACTTAGTGGTAACCCTGAATGGTTGTGCAAGTAATGCAGTCGGCCCTTTTACCTTATCTGATCCTAATCCTCCAGCCACGCCAACTGCAACTGCTAATGGTCCTATCTGCGCAGGAAATACGCTGACTTTAAGTGCAAGCAGTACAACCAACGGTACACTCAGCTATACATGGACAGGTCCAAATAATTTTAGCAGCACAAATAAAGATGCTACGATACCTAATGCTACCACAGCTGCTATCGGCACATACAATGTAACGGTAACACTGAATGGTTGTACATCGCAGGCAGGCAGTGTAGCAGTAGTAGTGAATGCAACGCCTGCTGCACCAACAGCCAACAGCAACAGCCCAGTATGTACAGGTGATGCATTGAACCTTACCGCAAGCACCACCTTCAATGGTGCGGTTACGTATGCATGGACTGGCCCCAACAACTTTACCAGCGCTGATCAAAATCCAACCATTGCAAGTGCTGCGTTGATACATGGAGGAAATTATTCAGTAACAGCCACTGCCACGCAAGGAAACTGTACATCGCCTGCCAGAACTGTAGCAGTTATTGTAAACCCGACGCCATCAATCACCACTGCTTCCAGCACAGATCCTACGAATTGTAATTCAGCTACAGGTACCATAGAATTAAATGGACTTACCACAGGTTCAGCCTACCTGGTAAGCTTTACAAAAAATGGTGTTGCCGGTTCAAGAAACATCACTGCAGTAGCACCAGGTAAAGTTGTAATAGATAATCTTACTGCAGGTGTTTACAATAACATCTATGTAACCATTGCAGGTTGCACATCCAATGTAGTCGGACCATTTACACTCGTTGATCCCAATCCACCGGCAACGCCTGTTGCTACCAGCAACAGTGCGGTATGTAGCGGAAGTACATTGACCCTTTCAGCCACCTCTGCTACACAAGGTGCGTTGACCTATAACTGGAGCGGACCAAATGGTTTTTCTAACGCAGCACAAAACCCAACTATACCGTCGGCTACTACAGCGGCAAGCGGCACCTACAGCGTCACCGTTACGTTGAATGGCTGTACATCAGGTGCAGGCACTGTAGCTGTAGTAGTTAATCCTACACCGCCGGCACCAACAGTCAGCAGCAACAGTCCTGTTTGTACAGGTAATGCATTGAACCTGGGCTCCAGCCTGACTTTCGCTGGCGCAGTTACCTATGCGTGGACGGGCCCTAACAGTTTTACCAGCACGGAGAAAGATCCTGTTATAAATAATGTTACTACCAATGCAGCAGGAACATATTCAGTGATAGCTACAGCTACTACCGGCAATTGTGCTTCAGCACCTGGTAGTACCACAGTGGTCATTCATCCTACACCCAGCATCACAGGCAGTAGCAAATCAGATCCTACAAATTGTAATACAGCAACCGGAAGCATATCACTAACAGGATTAACGGCCAATGTCTCTTACCTGGTAACCTATACAGAAAATGGTGTTACAAAAACAGCCACCATTCCTGCAACGGGTGCCGGAACAGTGGTCATCGGTTCGCTGCCATCAGGCACTTATACCAATATCAGTGTGAGTGCTAACGGATGTCCTTCTAATGTTGTCGGACCATTTACCCTGGTTGATCCTAATCCGCCGGCAACACCGGTGGCTACCAGCAATGGTCCTGTATGTAGTGGAAATACGTTGACGCTTGAAGCATCTACCACTACCACAGGAGCGATAACCTATGCCTGGACCGGGCCTAACGGGTTTATCAATAACACGCAGAACCCTTCGATCAATAATGTAAGCGTAGCCGCTACAGGAACCTATCATGTTACTGCTACGCTAAATGGATGTACGTCCGCCGCAGGAAGCATTGCTGTAGTAGTTAACCAAACACCGGCAGCGCCAACTGTCACTAGCAACAGCCCTGTATGTACAGGTAATACGCTGAACCTTTCTTCTTCTACCTCTTTCAACGGAGCGATCACCTATGCATGGAATGGACCGAATGGTTTTACAAGTGCGTTGCAGAACCCAACCATAGACAATGTGACTACGGCTGCTGCGGGTAATTATTCATTAGTGATCACTGCCACCACCGGCAACTGTCCATCAGCTGCGGGATCAGCCACTGTGGTTGTCAATCCTACACCTGCCATCACTGGTAGTAGTAAAACAGATCCTACCAATTGTAATACTGCCACAGGCACCATTACACTTGATGGGTTAGTACCTGCTACTTCTTATTCTGTCACATATTCAAAAAATGGTGTACCGGTAACGGCCACTATATCCTCACAGCCTTCTGGCTCTCTTACTATACCTGCACTTACTTCAGGCACCTATACTAACATAAGTGTTACATTAAGTGGATGTCCTTCCAATGCAGTAGGACCTTTCACCTTAGTTGATCCTAATCCACCAATGGCGCCGGTAGCTACCAGCAATGGCCCGATATGTAGCGGCAATACGCTTTTGTTGGAAGCTGTTACCACTACCTCAGGTGCTGTCACCTATACATGGAGTGGCCCGAACGGTTTCACCAATACCAGTCAGAATCCATCTATAGCTAATGCTACAATGGCTGCTAATGGAACCTATAGTGTAATTGCTACTTTGAACAATTGTACATCGGCAACAGGAACTGTTGATGTAGTGATTAATGCCACACCACCGGCACCAATAGTTGGAAGTAACACGCCAGTGTGTACTGACAGTACATTGCTGCTAACATCATCCACTTCTTTCCCCGGCACTGTTACATACAACTGGACGGGGCCAAACAACTTTACCAGTAGTCTTGCCAATCCAACCATTGCAAATACAACAATGGCAGAAGCAGGAACCTACAGGCTGGTGCTGACTGCAACTACAGGCAATTGCCCATCTGCAGCGGGAACAACTGCTGTCATCATTCATCCAACACCGCGCATCACCGCTACCAGTTTCACCCATCCAACCAATTGTAATTCTGCTACAGGAACGATCAGGCTTGAGGGATTGACTGCAGCCACATCATACGCGGTAAAGTATACGCAGAACGGAGCACCACAAACAGCTACTATAACAGCTGATGCTAGCGGTATTGTTACTATAGCTAATCTTCCGGCTGGTGTATATACAAACATCAGTGTATCACTAACCGGCTGTCCTTCTAACACTGTTGGTCCGTTCACTTTGGTTGATCCTAATCCACCAGCTGCTCCTGTGGCTACCAGCAACAGCGAGATATGCAGTGGCAATACGTTGAACTTGTTTGCAACAAGTACATCCTCCGGTGCATTAACCTTCGCCTGGTCTGGCCCAAACAACTTTACCAGCACCGACCAGAACCCGGTGATCAACAATGCACCTCTGGCCGCAAACGGCACCTATAGTGTTACCGTTACGCTTAACAGTTGTACATCGGCTGCAGGCACTGTAAATGTTGTGATTAACGAGACACCAGCAACACCTGTGGTAGCCAGCAACACGCCTGTATGTACGGGCAATCCTTTAAACTTAACAGCTAATACTTCTTACAATGGAACGGTTAGTTGGACATGGTCTGGGTCAAATGGTTTTAGTTCTAATTTACAAAATCCGTTTATAGCTTCTACCACCGTTGCAGATAACGGAACATATAATGTGATAGCTACTGCCACTACAGGCAACTGTCCATCGGCAGCCGGCACTACAGTAGCAGTAGTAAATCCTACACCGAATATCAGCAATGCATCTTTCACAAATCCTACCAATTGTAATACTCCTACCGGATCTATTCAACTGGAGGGACTAACAGCCAACACAGCTTATACCGTTCAGTATACATTCAATAGCGCACCACAAACAGTTAACCTTACGGCAGCAGGCAGCGGTACATTAACCATTTCTAATTTGCCTGCAGGTGTTTATGAGAATATAAGTGTAACACTCACAGGATGTCCTTCCAATACAGTAGGTCCGTTCACACTGGTTGATCCTAATCCGCCTGTTATGCCGGTAGCAACCAGCAATGGGCCATTGTGTAGTGGCAACACCTTGAACTTAACGGCAAACTCAGCAACACCCGGCAACCTTACTTATGCATGGACAGGCCCCAACGGCTGGAGCAGCACACAGCAAAGTCCTGTGATCAACAATACTACTGTTGCAGCATCCGGAACGTACGCAGTTACCGTAACGCTGAACAATTGTGTTTCACCAACAGGAACGATTGATGTGGTGATCAATCCTACACCGGCAACACCTACAGTTAGTAGCAATGGCCCGATCTGCGCTTCCAGTACGTTGAACCTTACTGCTGCTACAACTTCTCCTGGCGCCATCGAATATTCATGGACGGGGCCAAATGGTTGGACAAGCAATGTTCAAAATCCTTCTATACTAAATGCTACTACAGCTGCCACGGGAACGTATACAGTGACAGCAACGGCTACTGTAGGCACGTGTCCTTCAACGCCAGCCAGTGTAGCTGTGGTTGTTCATCCTGAGCTGGTAAACAAAATAGATACTACACATCAAACCATCTGTTTCTCGCAACCTGTGACCGTTACCGGCGATGCGCCTTCTGGTGGCAACGGAACATACAACATACAGTGGCAGCAGAGCACCGACAACATCAACTGGGTGAACATTGCAGGTCAGACAGGACAATCTATCACTATCATTCCTACAGGCAGCATATACCTACGCAGAACCATCACCAGTCTGCCGTGTGTATCAAGCAGTCTCTATACATATGTTACCGTACAGCCACCTATTAGTGGCAATAACATCCAGCAGGATAAGAGTATTTGTATCAATACTGCTGCAGGATTAATAACGGGATCATTACCTGTTGGCGCGAATGGCATTTACAATTATGAGTGGCAACAAAGTACAGATGGCGGACTAACCTGGAACACCATTACTGGTGCTACCAATCAACACCATGACCCGGGCGTACTTACTGTTACCACCAGGTATAGAAGAATAGTAACCTCCGATCTGTGCAGTGGCGCACAAAGCAACACCAGCGATGCGATCACCATCACCGTAAACCCGGATGCAAGAGCACAATGGGTGGTGATAAAAGATACTTCGTGCGCACCTTTTCATATAGATAATAATTCGGTGAGGCCTATGCTTGTTCCTACGCAGAATAGTAGTTACAACTGGTATGCAAACGGCATATTCTATGGCACTAGCACGACGGTAAATCCTGGATATACGTTAGTAGCACCGGGAGATAGTGTGCTGATAAAGATGGTGGCTGTAAGCTTATACGGCTGCAGAAATGATTCGCTGGAGCATTGGTTCTTCACTCCACCCCGTCCTCAGCCGGCTTTCGATGTATCGGATACGGTAAAATGCGGACCGGCAGCAATCATGTTTACCAACCTTACGCCGCGACTAAACAACTTCAGGTATGCCTGGAACTTTGGCAACGGTCAAACATCCAACGCGGCACATCCTGGTAGTATCATATTCCAGCCTAATCCTACCTATGGTGATACCACCTATAAGGTAACCATGACGGTTTACTCGCAATGTGATACGCTTACGATCTCGAAAAACATCACCATCAAGTCGAAACCAAAGGCATTTTTCGCGCCTGATAAAACGATAGGATGCTCGCCCCTACCGGTGAAGTTTACCAATACTTCTAAAGGTTTGAATGTTTCTTACCTGTGGGATTTTGGTGATGGCACCACCCTGCCAATGGCAACAACAGCGCAGGTACAGCATACCTATCATACCGCTGTACAGGATACTTTTTATGCTAAACTGATAGCTACCAACGAGTGTGGCAGCGACACCATGCGGTATGCCATCGTTGTTTCACCCAATACTGTACAACTTGATTTTGCCATCAATGGAAATGAGGCTAATGGATGTAAACCACATGATGTAATGTTCATCAACAATTCATCGGGTGCAACTAACTTCCGTTGGGATTTTGGAGATGGAAACATCTTGAACACGACCCGCAACATCGACACCATTCGCCATACATATACGCAGACAGGCAGCTTCACCGTTACCCTTTTTGCAAGCAATGGATGCTCCGATACCACCAGTACCGAAGTAGTTACGGTGTTTGCTAAACCTGTAGTTGACTTTGCTTTTGCACCGTCACCAATATGTATTGGTGATAGTATTCAATTCACCAACCAAAGCGACACCATTACCGGCCTTACGTGGAAGTTTGGCGATGGCAGTAGTACCAATGTTATTCATCCTAAGTACAGGTATGCAACAGCAGGTACATATACAGTGACGCTGGTAGGTGTTCGTCAATATTCACCAGGTAATGCATGTATAGATAGTGCTCAAAAAACAGTAACGGTGTTATCTAGTTTACCAGGCAGCTTTACTGTATCAGACAGCGTGAGCTCCTGTGTTCCATTCACCGTCACGTTTACCAACCAGACCTATCCTTCCATACTTACCACCTGGGACTTTGGCAATGGCAGAAGGGATACAGGCAACATCGTCACGCATACATTCAACTCCGTAGGTACCTACAATGTGCGCATGACTGCCAACACAACAGGAGGTTGTAAATACGTGATGACGAAACCAATTGTAGTAAATGGTCCTGCAGGTTCTTTCACCTATGACCATGGCGTTATATGTGGCAGCACGCCGGTACGTTTCCAGGTTAATGCAACAGGAACAGATTCCATCCGCTATAGTTTTGGTGATGGTAAAGTGGTTACCACTACCAATACCACTGTTTACCATACCTACACGCAAGGTGGAAACTACATCCCTACCGTAACACTTATCGCTGGCCCCACGGCTTCGTGCAGGCTCTTGATACTAGGAGTAGACACTATAAAAGTAGACATAGTGAAAGCCGGCTTCAGGGAAGCAATGACTAGGAGTTGTGGCAGCACGTTGGTTTCTTATACTGATACATCGAGAGCATATGCAGGCGTGGCCAACTGGAGCTGGAAGTTTGGTAACGGCAACACTTCCGCTGTTCGTCATCCACAACAGACCTATACGGCTACCAACAACTACCAGGTACAGCTTGTAGTTACCAGCAACAGCGGATGTGCTGATACTGCCAACAAGGTGGTGTTTGTAAAGGTGAACAACATCCCGGTGATCTCTATCGTAAGCGACAGCCTTGGCTGTGTGAACCAGCCGGTACGATATGCTGCTACTATTTTATCGGAAGATAGTATTGGCAACTACCAATGGTCATTTACCAACGGCGTAGTTTCATATGCACCTACGTTCAGCAACTACTATACTACTACCGGCAGCTACAATGCCACTCTGATCACCAGTACCATCTTTGGATGTAGTGATACTGCCAACAGGCCGATCATCATCAATCCAACACCTACAGTGAAGGCAAGTGATGATAAGGTGATCTGCCGTGGGCAGAGCGTGCAACTGCAGGTTACAGGTGCGCCGGTATATTCATGGGGTCCTTTGTATGGGTTGAATTGTTATACCTGTCCAAATCCTATTGCTAACCCCGCAAACACTACGGCTTACGAAGTAGCAGGTACCAACAGCTTTGGCTGTACGGCTAAAGACACCGTGAACATACGCGTGGTGCAGCCTTTCACCGTACGAGTTTCAGGAAAAGATACCATCTGCATAGGCCAGTCTACACAGCTGATAGCATCTGGTGCTACCCGTTATGTCTGGACGCCATCTACAGGATTGAATGCTGCAAACATTGCCACACCTATTGCATCACCTACACTTACTACAGCCTATACTGTAGTGGGCTACGATGCAGAAGGCTGTTTTACTGACACAGCAAGAATAACAGTAGCTGTGGGTGAGTATCCTACCATTGACCTGGGGCCGGATAAAACACTGTCAACAGGAACAATGTTACCACTGGCTAGCACTGTTACCAATGGACCGATCACCAGGTGGTTGTGGTCGCCGGCTACAGATCTTAACTGCAGCACGTGTGCACTACCCACAGCACATATCAAGAAAGACATCACCTACAGGGTGCTTGCTACCAATGCCTATGGCTGTAGCGCCACCGATACCATCAGCATCAAGGTATTCTGCGAAGGCACACAGGTGTTTATACCAAACCTCTTCACACCCGACAATGACGGCATCAACGACATCCTGGTGGTGAGAGGCACGGGTATCAAGACCGTCAAGAATTTCAGGGTATTCAACCGCTGGGGCGAGCTGGTGTATGAGCGCTCCAACTTCTCACCCAATGATCCTGCATACGGATGGGATGGAATGGTGAAGGGACAAAAGGCACCACCCGATGTATATGTATACACCTGCGAGGTGCTCTGCGAAAATGATGTTCCGTTTGTTTACAAAGGCAATACTGCCATAATCAAGTAATAAATGAAAGAGAAAAAAAGAATGAACCACGAAGGCTCCAAGTTCAATAAGAAGCACAAAGCTTTCTTGGTGTGCCTTTGTGCCCTTAGTGTCTTTGTGGTTCAAACAAAAGCACAAGATTTCCACTTCTCCCAGTTTTACGAGATGCCGATCCTTCGCAATCCTGCGCTGGCTGGTGTTTTCAAAGGTGACATGAGAATGGCGGCAGTACATCGGTCACAGTGGCAAAGTGTAACAGTGCCGTTCCAAACATCAGCTGCTAACATCGAATACAAGTTGCCGGTGTTTAACTTCAACGACTATGTGACGATTGGAGCACAAGTAGTGCACGATGTAGCAGGCGATATCAAACTAAAGCGCACACAGTTGTTCCCTGTTTTGAACTTTCATAAGTCGCTGAGCGAGGATGAAGACAACTACCTGTCGCTGGCTTTCATGGGTGGCCCTGTTACCAGCCAGTTCGATCCCACGCAGGCCAAGATGGACGACCAGTTTGTGAACGGTAGCTTCTCCAGTGGCAATGCCAGTCGCCAGGTTTTTAGCGGTACAGGCTTCACCTATTGGGATGCCAGTACCGGCATTTCCTATAGCAGTGGCTTTGGTTATGAGAGCAGGTATTATATCGGCGTTGGCTACTTCCACTTCCTGAAGCCGCGGATGAATTTTTTCAGCAATAACTCTGAGACCTATCTTCAAAGCAAGTGGGTGTTCAATGCCGGCTTAAATACTCCTACAGGTGATAACAGCCGGTTGATAGGCTTTGCTGATTATTTTGTGCAGGGTGGTCATCGGCAGTTTTTAGGAGGTGCATTATACGAAATGGATGTAGCAGAATATTATAATGAAGATGAGGTTGTCTCGCTTGCACTAGGTGCCTTCTACCGCTGGAACGATGCAGTGATACCGGTTGTAAGGCTGCGCTACTTCAAGTGGAACCTGGGGCTGAGCTATGATGCAAACGTGAGCAAACTAAAAACAGCTTCACAGATGCGTGGCGGTTTTGAGCTTACAGCTTCTTTTAGAGGTTTCTTGAACACAAGAAACTCATCGGCGGAGAAGTTGAGGTGTGTTGCGTTTTGATCCTTTTGCTCTATATGTTGTAAGGAGCATTGGTCACTACATCTCAATAAACCCTGATCTAACAGCAGTACCAATATTTTACATGTCCTTAAAAGACTACTTCAGAATCTACCAGAAAAATTGGTGTTTGTATTTAAAAGACGAAGAATGACAATTTCAGTATCAGACACCTTATACACGATTTTGTTCTGTTTACTGAATAAGAATACACGAAGGTTTTGACCTTTTTTTGCTGGTCTTCCAATAAAAGGCTGCTTCGAAAGAATGGTAAACACTTCAATCAAGTTGTCTCTGAATTTGCGGGCATATATTTCGCCAAACGTAGCTGCTATATAATGATAGATGGCTGCTTCATCATTTTCAGCTTTCTTAGTGGTGAAGACTTCATACTTGTTCACTTGTTTTTTTCAATGAACTCTTTAAGT
Source organism: Aridibaculum aurantiacum (assembly GCF_017355875.1). NCBI lineage: Bacteria > Pseudomonadati > Bacteroidota > Chitinophagia > Chitinophagales > Chitinophagaceae > Aridibaculum > Aridibaculum aurantiacum. Next base: position 1,894,407 of record NZ_JAFEWC010000001.1, on the reverse strand, counting down.
GAAATAATATCTCCTTTTTCATAGTCGGATATTCCTTCGCTCACCAGGTTCCATTCTTCTTCAGTAAGTTCCACCTCGTGCTGATGTTGAATATCCCACTCCATCTGACGTTTCCAGTGCTTTAACAGTATTTCGTTATCCGTGGAGTCTATTAGTTGTTTTAGCAATTGCTTGTATCTATCTGCACTCATATGCTTGCATTTAGTATAAAGTTACTCATTGTAATTTTAGAAGTCATACTCATGCCATTGAACAAGAAATTGAATTTTTAACTTGTACCCCACACTATCTCAACAGAACTCCATTGATATCTCCTATGTAATTAAGCGGCACTAGCCGAATGTTATTTTTCTTCTAACAATAAAAAAGGCAGCTACTAAAGCTGCCAAATTCGATTTCTTACTCCGCCGGATCATTATATATCTCAGCTTGTCTTTCTGTTCCTGGAAGTAAAGGCCTTCCTACTTGCCTGCCTGGCCAGGGCACTGATGCCATGATAAGAATGAACGCAATGAAGAACATCCAGAACATCTTCTTATGTTTTGCCTTATCAGCAATAGCCTTCTTTGAAGCACTACGTCCAACAGTAATAAGTACAATAGCTATTAGCATTCCAAGTATGTGCTCTACAGCCCAAAAACGTGAGATGCTATTTTTCATCACGCCGCCCATGCCTAGTTCCTGTATCTGCTTCAGTCCCCAAGGACCTACAAACCATTGGTACAAGCCCACCAGCAACATTGTATGAGCTGTGATCATCAGGAACAGCCCGATCTTTTTTTGTCCGCGTGAAAAAGGCTCGTTGCGGCGCATGCCTGCAAAAGCATTGATGATAGCTATAACTAACAATAAGATCAATATCCATCTGCCGATGTTGTGTAGGTGCAGTAGTCCCTGGTACATGTGGTTGGTTTTGTTTGATGCAAAAATAGGGGAAGAAGCAAACGGGTGGAGGACAAGTTTCTGGTTCCTCTTTCAGTTGTTACTACAAAGAAGAACTTTGAACCAAACCAACGAACAACCATCAACATCGTTGCGTCGCACACTTGTACCGCAGTGGTACCTGCAACAGCCAAAAACTTATTTCTAACCGCTCACATTTGAAAAGCAATAAAAAAGCCACCATGACGGTAGCTTTTTAAAATTTATTCAATCAGAAGATATCAATCTATAATTCTAGCAATGCTTTTACAGGATCTTTTCCAAACAACAGCAGCTCTGGATTCTCCAGTAATTCCTTCACACGCACTAGGAAGCTTACACTCTCACGACCATCAATGATACGGTGATCGTAGCTTAGCGCCAGGTACATCATTGGTCTTACTACTACCTGTCCATTCTCCACCATAGCACGCTCTTGTATCTTGTGCATACCCAGTATCGCACTCTGCGGAATGTTGATAATAGGTGTTGACATAAGTGAACCAAACACACCACCATTGGTGATAGTGAATGTTCCGCCTTGCATCTCTTCTATGGTCAGTTTATTATCGCGAGCTTTTGTTGCAAGCTGTACCACTGTTTTTTCAATTTCAAACATGCTCAGGCTTTCTGCATTGCGGATCACTGGCACTACCAGTCCTTTAGGTGCAGATACGGCTATAGAGATATCGCAGTAGTCGTGGTAGATAATGCTGTCACCATCAATAGATGCATTAACAGCAGGCCACTCTTGCAATGCGAAACATGCAGCTTTTGTGAAGAAGCTCATGAAGCCAAGATTAGCGCCATGCTTTTCTTTGAACTTGTCTTTGAACTGCGAACGGATTGCCATGATCCTTGTCATGTCTACTTCATTGAAAGTAGTAAGCATGGCAGTGGTGTTTTTAGCCTCCACCAAGCGACGGCTAATGGTCTTGCGCAGGTTGCTCATCTTCTCCTTGCGCTCGTTGCGGCTAAAGAGCTCCTGCCCTGCTGCAGCTTTTTTACCAGGATTGTTCAGCGCTTCCAGTACATCGTTCTTCAAGATCTTCCCTTGTACACCTGAAGCTTGAATAGACTTAGGATCAACTTTTTTATCAGCAATGATTGCTGCTGCAACCGGTGTTGCTTTCACATCATTAGGAACAGATGTAACAGGCGCTTGTGAGGCTGCTGGCTGGGCAGCTTGTGCTTGTTGCTGCGGCTGTGCAGCTGGTGCAGCAGCCGCTGTTGGTACAGCTACATCGCTATCAATGGCTGCTACTACATCACCTATTTTTATGGTATCTCCTTCGTTTGCTTTGGTAGAAAGTTTACCGGCTATCTCTGCATTTAGTTCAAAAGTTGCTTTCTCACTTTCCATTTCAGCAATCACTTCATCACGCTCTACCAGGTCACCATCTTTCTTTATCCATTTCAGTAGGGTAACTTCTGTAATTGATTCGCCAATGGTTGGAACTTTTATTTCTATAACACCTTTACCGGCAGCTACAGCTTGTTGCTGAGGTGCCGGCTCAGCTGCTTGTGGTTGTGCTTCAGCCTGTGGAGCAGTTTCGGCAGCTGCATTGCCTGCAGGTTGTTGTGCAGATTCGTCAATAATGGCCAATACATCACCAATGTTTAGAGTATCTCCTTCGGCAGCTTTGGTTTGAAGGATACCTGCTTTTTCAGCATTTACTTCAAAAGTAGCTTTCTCACTTTCCAGCTCTGCAATCACTTCATCGCGCTCTACATAATCACCATCTTTTTTTGTCCATTTTATTAGTGTCACTTCGTTAATGGACTCTCCTACCGTAGGTACTTTGATCTCAATCATTGTTATAGTTTCTTTATTCTGTTGGTGGTTTGGTTCAGTTGATCAATAGTTGTTTAAGCTGCTTGAATAACTGCGGCTTGTTGGCCAATTATTTAGTTGCCGTACAAGTGTGCGACGCAACGATGCTGCTCAAGGCTCAACTGCTGGTTACATACTGTTGCTTTTTAAATACTGAAAGCTGTATTGATGATCTCAGCCTGCTCCTGTGCGTGCACCTTGCTATAACCGGTAGCAGTAGATGCACTAGGCTGGCGACTGATAACACCATAATTTATTCCTTTCAGGTTCATTTGCAGGTAGCTGGCAGCGCCCATGTTCAGCGGCTCTTCCTGCACCCAGAACCAGGTGGCTTTGTTGTATTTGTTGTAAAGCTGCGTCAGCTGGTTTACAGGCAGCGGGTACAATTGCTCAACACGTATGATGGCTACATCCTTCTTATCTTCTTTCTGTTGCTTTTCAGCCAGGTCGAAATAGATCTTGCCGCTGCAGAACAACACCTTTGTTACCTGCGACGGATCGCCGGCATTTGGATCATCAATTACTTCCTTGAAGCTACCTGATGTGAACTCTTCTACCTTGCTGTAAGTGCCAGCATGACGAAGTGTAGCCTTCGGACTAAATACAACCATTGGCTTGCGGAACGGCCATGCCAACTGACGGCGAAGCGAATGGAAGAAGTTAGCTGAAGTTGTGATATTGGTGATGACCATATTGTACTCTGCGCACATTTGCAGGAAGCGCTCCATTCTTGCACTGCTGTGCTCAGGTCCCTGCCCTTCGTAACCGTGAGGCAATAGCAATACCATGCCGCTCATCTGGCGCCACTTGGTTTCGCCGGCTGCTATGAATTGGTCAACTATAGGTTGTGCAGTATTGAAGAAGTCGCCAAACTGCGCCTCCCACAATACGAGTGAATTAGGATTGGCAATGGAATAACCATATTCAAAACCAAGTACACCGTACTCGCTCAATAAAGAATTGTAAATGCGGAAACGTCCTTTAGCTCCTGGAATATGGTTTACACGGTTGTGTGCTGCGTCTGTATTTTCGTCGCGAATGATGGCGTGCCTGTGTGAGAAAGTGCCGCGCCTAACGTCCTGACCGCTCATTCTTACATCATGACCTTCCAGGAGTAAGCTTCCATAAGCCATCAATTCACCAGTTGCCCAGTCAATGGCTTTTTCACTTTCAAACAGCTTGATCTTATCCTGTAATAGCTTTTCAACTTTACGCAGAGGTTGCATTCCCTCGGGAATGGTCATCAGTGCATTGAAAATGCTTTCGAACTGATCGTCAGTGATAGCTGTAACCGGAGATTGTTGGAAGTCCTGGTCATTTGCTGGACGCAGATCCTGCCACCACAGTTCTGGCTTTTGGAACTTGTATGGGATTGGATTCTGCTTTATCTCATCCAGGCGCTCCTGCAGATCGCTCCAGAATTTCTTTTCCATTTCCTTGGCCAGCTGTGCATCTATAGAGCCATGGCTTACCAGTTCTTGTATATAAAGTTCGCGTGGATTAAGATGTTTGTCGATCAGTGCATACAGCTTAGGCTGTGTGTACTTTGGATCGTCGCCTTCGTTGTGGCCATGCTTGCGATAGCACACCATGTCAATGAAAACATCGCTATTGAATTTTTGACGATAACGGGTTGCTATTTGTACGCATTTCACTGCAGCTTCAGGATCATCTCCATTTACGTGGAAAACAGGTGCCTGCACCATAGAAGCTACTGATGTACAATAATCTGCCGTCCGTGCATCATCAAAATCTGTGGTAAAACCTATTTGATTGTTGATAACAAAGTGAATGGTTCCACCGGTATAATAGCCGCGCAGGCCACTCATTTGCAGCACTTCGTATACTATACCCTGGCCAGCTACAGAAGCATCGCCATGTATAAGTATAGGAAGAATGCGGTCGTAGTCACTTTCGTAGATAACATCTGCCTTGCTGCGTGCAAATCCTACTACAATAGGATCAACTGCTTCAAGGTGTGATGGATTAGGACAAAGCTGGAGGTTTACTTTTTTACCATCGCTGGTTGTATGCTCTCCACGGAAGCCCATGTGGTATTTTACGTCGCCGCTACCCATGGTAGTATCCGGAAGCATGGTTCCTTCAAACTCAGTGAATATTTGCTCATAGGTTTTACCTAATATATTAGCTAATACATTCAACCTGCCACGGTGCGCCATACCAATCACCACTTCTTCTACTCCACTTTCAGCAGCTGTATTTATAATAGCATCTAAAGCAGCAATGGTAGTTTCACCACCTTCCAGTGAAAAGCGCTTTTGGCCGATATATTTAGTATGCAGGAATCTTTCGAAGATCACGCCCTGGTTTAGCTTTTCCAGAATGCACTTCTTTTGTTCTACAGAAAGAGGTACATGAAAGTTCTGCTCAATCTCTCGCTCAAGCCAGTCAATTCTCTCCTGGTCGTTGATACTTGAATATTCGAAACCAACAGAAGTGGTGTAGCATTTTTGTAGATGCTTGATAATATCTTTCAGCTTAGCATTCTCCATACCTATAATGCTACCTGCTGCAAAAGATTGCTCAAGGTCGGCATCGGAAAGACCAAAATTGCGTAGCTCTAAATTCGCCCGCCTGTCTTTTCTTTCGCGGATAGGGTTTGTTTTAGCAACAAGGTGTCCTTTTTTGCGATAAGCATGTATCAATTGGAATACGGCAAACTCTTTAGACACTTGTTGTTTATCAACCGGGGCTGAAGATGTGGCAGCACCATTAGATCCATTTTGATTGATGGCAAAGTCGAAGCCCTCAAAAAACTTCCTAAGGTCCTGGTCTACACTTTCTGGATTAGCAATGAAATCGTTGTATAAACTTTCGATGTATGACGGATGCGAATTCGTTATATAAGAAAAATCATTCATGAAGCTCGTATATAGTTGGCGCAAATATCGGGCATTGAACCCAGAAAAAAAGAACGGACTTTTGCTTTTTAAACAACTAAATAATCATCATATATAGGGCGCCATTAAATGCTAAAGCCATATAAAACGTGAAAATGAAATATTTCTTCCTGATCTTTGGCTTTAGAACGTGTTTTCCCTTACCTTTGCCGTCCTTAAAAAGAAATTTCAAAAATGGCAAACCATAAAGCTACCAAGAAAGATGTGCGCCAGGCAGCTAAGCGTAGAGATCGTAACCGTTACTATGGCAAAACTACACGTAACGCTATCCGCGATTTAAAAGAAGTAAAAGAAACATCAGCTTATACTGATAAACTGCCTTCAGTTGCTTCTATGATTGACAAGCTTGCAAAGCGTGGAGTGATCCATAAGAACAAGGCTTCCAATTTAAAGCGCAAATTAGCTAAGCACGTTCCTGCAGCAACTGCATAAACTGGTTTACCTGTACATATTTTGTAAAACCTGCCTGGTGCAGGTTTTTTGTTTTACAAATCACTGGCCCCTCCTACTTCTTTTTATTTTGGAAGGATGACGGTAAACCTGTTCAGGTTATTCTCCAGGGCGCTATAGCTTACCTGCGCATGATGCAGGCTAAGAATACGCTGAACAATGGACAGCCCTAACCCAAAGCCTTTTTTATTGGTTGAATTATCCCCCCTGAAAAATGGTATGAAAAGTCTTTGTTGCTCTTCTGCAGACAATTGTCTTCCCCGGTTGTTGAAATGTAAAACGATCCTTGTTGTTTCTGCTTTGATAGCTATAGTCACAAGGTTATCTTCCGAATAATTACAAGCATTCCTTATCAGGTTTTGAAACGCAGACTTGATCAGCATTTCGTTGCCTTTGAAGATGAGTAGCTGCTCATCATCAGGAACTTCTTCAAAATCAACAGATATGACAGCATTCCGGTATACATTCTTGGTTATATCAATGGTTTCGTATACCAGTTCATCAATTCGTATATCCCGCCAATCTTCTATTGAAGTAAGCGTTTCGTATTGCGACAACAGCAACAATGAATTGGTAAGCGAGATCATGTCCTGCTGATCTTCTTTTAGTGATTGAAGGATCCGCCTGTATTGTTCCTTTGTCAGGTCCTGGTTCAGCGCAACTTCTGTTTGAGACAACATATTTGCCAACGGCGTACGTAGCTCGTGCGATGCATGCTGCACAAAACTCTTCCGGGTATCAAAAGAATTTTCCAACCTATTCAGCATTGCATTGAAGTTATTGGCAATCTGGCTGATCTCATCTTTTGAAGTGCCCACATCAAGTCGCTCCATCAGGTTTTTCTCATTGATGTGCTGCATCCGCAACTTCAGTTGGTTGAGCGGCTTCAATATTTGTTTTACATAAAAGAAAGCGAGGAATGCAGATAAGAACAATCCACCCAGGATGGAAAAGATGAGAATAATGAAAAGATTGTTGGCTTTGCTTCTACCATACTTATCAAACCCTGAGATGGCCACATAATGCTCGAATGGTTGATCCCTGTAAAGGACTACATGCTCACGCTTATTTTTAGTAAAATAAAATACCGAACGCTCCTTCGCATTTGTAAAATCACCCGGCTGCAAGGCTATATTATCTCCACCTTGACTGGTATAAAGAGGTTTTAGAACTGAGTCATAAACAGCTACCTTTTCTTCAGGAATGGTGGTTTGGATGTACAGCAGTGCAGAGTCAGGCTGCCACTTCCTGTCATTCTTGCCATTGAAAAAAACATTAGAAACCTTTTTCCCCTCCGCTTCCAGCCTGTTGTAAAACTCATCGCGCCTGAATTCCTCGTTCAGTATTATAATATATATAGCCGATATTGTTAGAATAACAAAAACGGACAGGCTGAAGAGAATTGCAAAGCGAAGCTTGAAACTCATGCTATCAGAGTTCCTTTAAGAAATATCCAAAACCTGGCTTGGTATGTATAAGCTTGGTCTCAAAAGGCTTGTCGAGCTTGTTGCGCAAGAAACTAATATAAACCTCGATGGTATTGGTGCCTGTATCGAAACTTAGTCCCCACACCTTCTCCAGTATCTCCTGTTTAGAAATTACCTTACCATTGGATTTTGCTAACAGAGCTAAAAGCGCAAACTCTTTAGCGGTAAGATTAACTACTGTACTTCCTTTGGTAACTGTTTTATCCAACAGGTCTATCTCCAGGTCACCTACTACTATCTTTTCAGTTACTTCAGTGGCTGCATCCGATCTTTTGAGGAAGACCTTGATACGGGCAAAAAGTTCATTGAAGTGGAAAGGCTTCACTATATAATCATCTGCTCCCAGGTTGAAGGCATGGATCTTATCAGTGATCTCTCCCAACGCTGTAAGCATAATGATAGGGATGTTCTTTTTTGCTTCCCGGAACTCTTTACAGAGCGCCAATCCATTCTTATAAGGCAGGTTTACATCCAGCAAAACCAGGCTATAGTTATGCTGTTGAAATAGCTTTTCTGCAATATTTCCATCAAAGGCTACATCTGTCTGGTACCCCTGCCTGGTCAACTCTTCTTGAATGATCTGACCTAGCTTTGGTTCGTCTTCGGCTAACAATATCCTGTGCGTATTTTCCATTACTTTTAATGAAATTATAAGGACAAATTAATGAAAATTCTAGTTGCAATAACATATATACTATTTTCTACTATAGCACTTCAAGCTCAATCGCTCATTACCACGTTCGAAAAATCATCAGGAAAGGAAACAGCTACTTATTTTGAAGCGATTAAACATTACGAATTACTTGATAAAAAATATTCAACAATTTCTATAAAAAAGTTTGGACTGACCGATGCAGGTTATCCATTGCACCTGGTTGTATTTTCTGCAGCCAAAACTTTTGATCCCGCCCAGTGGGAAAAGAATAAGAATGTTGTACTGCTGATCAACAATGGTATTCACCCCGGAGAACCTGATGGTATAGATGCCAGCATGATGCTACTGCGCGACCTTGCTTCAGGAAAAATAGCCGCGCCTTCTAATGTAGTGATCGGCTTCATACCCGTGTATAATATTGGTGGCGCGCTCAACAGGAATTCTTTTTCGCGTGTAAACCAGAACGGGCCTGTGAGCTATGGCTTCCGCGGCAATGCACAAAATCTTGATTTAAACAGGGATTTCACCAAAAATGACTCGAGGAATGCTAAAGCCTTCGCTACCATTTTCCATTACATGCAACCACATATATTGATGGACAACCACGTAAGCGATGGTGCCGACTACCAGCATACTATGACACTGCTGACATCGCAGCATAATAAACTTGGCGGTGAGGCAGGTAAATACCTGCACGATCATTTTGAACCGGCTCTTTATAAAGGCATGGATGCTAAAGGATGGCCGATGTGTCCTTACGTAAATTTTGAAAGTGCTAATCCAGAGAAAGGATGGCTTGCCTTTTACGATCCTCCCCGCTACAGCAGTGGCTATGCAGCATTGTTCGGCACTATAGGTTTTGTGCCTGAAACTCACATGCTGAAGCCGTACAAAGACAGGGTGCTTTCTACCTACGCGCTTATGCAAACGCTAATTGAAGAAAGCAGCAAACAAGCAGCCAACCTGGTAGAGAACAAGAGAAAAACGCTGCAGGATCAGCTTTCGAAAAATGACTTCCCCCTTAGCTGGACAGTCGATAGCACCAAAAACGACATCATTACTTTTTTAGGCTATGAAGCCGGCAGGAAGACAAGTGAAGTAACTGGCATGCAGCGGCTGTATTACGACCGCAGCAAACCGTTTTCTAAAGAAGTGAAATACTACAATTTCTTTAAGCCAAAAGTTATTGCCACAGCTCCTAAAGTATATATTATTCCGCAAGGCTGGCATTCGGTAATAGACATACTGAAGCTGAACAATGTAAAGATGCAGCAACTGGCAAAAGACACTGTTATGGAAGTACAGGCAGCACGAATTGAATCCTACAAGTCGATGCCACGACCATACGAGAAGCACCATAAGAATTATGACACAGAGATTAGCTGGAGCACACAAAAGATCAGGTTTCTAAAAGGAGATTATATCATTTCCACTAACCAGCCTGCGAAACGTTACCTGGTAGAGATGCTAACACCAAACGGTGATGACAGCTTCTTTGCCTGGAATTTCTTTGATGCCATTTTACAACAAAAAGAAGGCTACAGCGACTACAGGTGGGAAGATGTAGCTGCGACATATTTAGCAGAACATCCTGAACTGAAAGAAAAGCTTGAGCAACAGAAAAAAGCAGATGAGACATTTGCTGGCTCTGCTTCGGCTCAACTAAATTTTATTTATAAGCACTCGCCGTACTACGAGCCTGCTCACTTACGCTACCCGGTGTATAATCTTCGGTAACAATAGGTTGAAATGCAGGCTCCTTGTGTACATGTATCATGCGTGCAATAAAGATGCATGTAAATACAATCACGATACTCAGGTAACCTACAACAGGGTAATGCAGGATCTTACCATCAGGTGCTGTAAGTACTATCATTCCTGCAATGAGCGATGCCATTCCAGTGAACAACTGCTGGATACAACTGTTGAAACTCATAAAGCTTCCACGCTGTTCAGGCTTTACCACATTACTTATGATAGCCTGTGCAGGTATACCCCTGCCGGTGCTTATAGCAAACCAAAAACCGGTTACCACCAGCACATAATAATACTTGATAGCCGGCATGTTGGTTATTAGGAATATAGGCACCAGTGATAGTACGCAGAAAATATAAAATATACGGTGCTTGCCAAATTTGTCAGCCAGTTTACCAATAAAAGGCGAAGCAATAAAACTAGCCACACCGCCTACCATATACACCAGGTTGCGCTGCCATTCTGTAAATCCTACATTCATTTCCATGTATGGGTTAAGAAATGGTATGATCAGGAAGTGTCCCAACATCAGGCTGCCACTTAGCAAAAGCGCAGTTACCTGTTGCCTGTTTGCGAGCAGGTTCCTGATCATGTTCAGTGGGTTTTCTTTTATTTCACGTGCTGCCTCTAAGTGGCCGCGCATAGCAGGCAGAAATTTTCCTACAGCGAAAATGACAAACAGCCCTAATCCACCAATAAGCAGAAAGGGAGCATGCCAACTAAACCTGCCGGCAAGGAACAGCGAGAATGGAACACCAACAATGGAAGCAAGAGAAAAGGCCGAGAATAAAATACCCATTGCCGTAGCACGCCTTTCATAAGAGAAACTGTCAGACACTATACTCAGTACTTGTGCGCCAATAAGTCCACCAAATAATCCTGCAATAATCCGCGATACCAACAACAAGAAATATGTTGGAGCTATACCACAACATACGGTACCTATCACAAAGCCTGTATAGCCAAAGAGCAGTACTTTCTTACGGTCAAATTGGTCTACATAAAAAGCAGCTGAGAAACCTGAAACGGCTGCAGCTATACTGTAAGATGCAACTACTACACTAAACTCCTTTGGGCTGATCTGGAAATAAGGCATGAGGAAATTGCCTAATGGCATCATCACCATAAAATCCAATATATGGGTGAAATTGATAGCTGCCATTAATAGCAGAAGTACCCGCTCCTTCCAGTTCATAATAAAATTTGCGCGAAGGTCGCATGATTACTGCTACCACAGCTGCCGCAGAAGATGCATTTTACACCTATAGCAGAGTTTAAAGGAGCATTAACAATTAAGGGATTTTTGAGATGGAGCCGCTACCTACCACTTTCCTGGAAACCACTGCATTGCCTTTGTAACGCACACTACCACTTCCTAATATATTAGCGGACAGGTTTACATCAGCAAACAGAAATACATCACCAGATCCGGCAATTTTTACTTTGGCATTTTCAGCTTTTAGCTTTTCGCCATCAAAATTTCCACTACCGGCTATATCAACCTCCAGGTCTCTTGTTTCCCCTGAAATGTGCAGGTTTCCACTTCCTGCAATTTTTGCGTCTACTTTAGGTGCATTTACATCCATTGTCACATCGCCACTACCTGCAATGTCTACAGAAGTTTTATCACCATTATCAAAACTGCCTTTGGTTACCACATCACCACTTCCGGCTACTCTTATATTGGTAAGCGTAGGCGTAGATACATACACCTTTATTTTATTATCGGAATTGATTGAGACATTTTCACGCACACGGATCTTTAGCCAATTATCGTCCACTTCAGTTTCTATGTAAGGCAGCAGATTGGCATCAGCCTCTACACGAACGCCCGTTTCACCTGCAATTACCTCCACATCCATAGAGCCAAGAACTTTTATTTTTTTGGCACTTCTAATGTTGCGTTCCTCGCTTTGCAGTTGCCCGTTACCGGAAATACGTTCACGATTGTGGCAAGCTGACATGGAATATAACAGGACACAAAACATTAATAGGGAGGAGAGCTTTATCATATGCAGTGGTTTAAGAGGTGGAAAAGATAGAAATAAATATGAAGTAAGTGAAACCATTTACGTAAAAGGGTGCGAGATAAATTCTATTACCTTCGCATCGTTTTAAACCTACTCTTCTCCGATCTATATGAGCGAAAAAATTATCATCCTTGACTTTGGAAGCCAGTATACTCAATTGATAGCACGCGCTGTTCGTGAAGCAAATGTGTTCTGCGAAATTATCCCCTATCATAAACCATTCACTTTTGATGAGAACCTGAAAGGTGTGATACTAAGCGGTTCTCCTTTTTCTGTGAATGATGAAAAAGCTCCCGTAGTTGATGTTAAAGAATTCAACGAAAAACTACCTGTATTAGGTGTTTGCTATGGTGCACAACTGACAGCCAAGATCTTTGGCGGAAGAGTAGAAAAAAGCAACAAGCGTGAATACGGTCGCGCTCATTTACAAATAGAAAAAGAAGACAAACTTCTGCAGGGTGTTTCGCTGCACAGCCAGGTGTGGATGAGCCACGGAGATTCAATACTTGAACTTCCTACTGATTTTGAAGTGCTTGCTACTACTGAAAGTATACCAGTAGCCGCCTTCAGAAAAAAGGACAACAATGATCATCCCTTGCATGCGCTGCAGTTTCACCCTGAAGTATATCATTCGTTGGAAGGCAAAAAGATCATTTATAACTTCCTGGTAAACATTTGCGGTTGTAAGCAAGACTGGACCCCTTCTTCTTTTGTGCAGGAAACCATTGACAACATAAAGCAGCAGGTTGGTGACGGGCAGGTTGTAATGGCTTTAAGCGGTGGTGTAGATAGCACAGTGGCTGCTACCCTTATCAGCCGCGCCATTGGCGACAGGCTACATGGGATTTTTGTAGACAACGGCGTTCTGCGGAAAAATGAATTTCAACAAGTATTGGATACCTATAAAGAGATTGGTCTTAACGTAAAAGGTGTAGATAAGAAACAACTTTTTTACGATGAACTAAAAGGAAAAGCAGACCCGGAAGAGAAGCGTAAGATAATCGGGCGCCTGTTCATCGATGTTTTCCAGGAAGAGGCAACCTCGCTTACCAAAATTGATTTTCTTGGGCAGGGAACTATTTATCCTGATGTGATTGAAAGTGTAAGCGTTCATGGACCTTCGGCTACCATCAAATCGCATCACAACGTAGGAGGGCTACCGGAAAAAATGCACCTGCAGTTGGTAGAGCCATTGAAGTACTTGTTTAAAGATGAAGTACGAAAAGTAGGTTTAGAGTTAGGCATTCCTCATGACCAGATTTATCGTCATCCATTCCCGGGACCGGGCCTTGCAATCCGCATTTTAGGCGATATAACAGAAGAGAAAGTTAAACTACTGCAGGAGGCAGATGACATCTACGTGCGTGGTTTAAAAGAATACAAGCTATATCCATCTATATGGCAGGCAGGCGCTATTTTACTTCCTGTTAAAAGTGTAGGTGTAATGGGCGATGAAAGGACTTATGAATATACATTAGCCTTACGTGCAGTAACTTCGGTTGACGGCATGACTGCTGATTGGGCACATCTGCCATATGAATTCCTGGCGCACATTTCAAACGAAATTATTAACAACGTGCGTGGAATAAACAGGGTGGTGTACGACATCAGCAGCAAACCACCAGCAACAATTGAGTGGGAATAAAGGCATCAATTTTGTTTCAACAGCAGAAAGTTTTTTAATCATGAGTTTTTTCTACAGGCTTGCTATTTTCATCCTTACCCTTACCAGTTGTTTTAATGTAGCTGCGCAAAATGAACAGCGCGTAAAAGTGGCGGTATTTGCACCACTTTATCTTGATGAAGCTTTCAATGGCAATACTTATAAACTTGGTAAAACAAACCTGCCCAAACACATTCTTCCTGGCCTGGAGTTTTACAATGGTGTTATGATGGCAGTAGACAGCCTTAACCGCGAAGGAGTGAATGCAGAAATTCATGTTTTTGATACCAAACAAGATGCGATAGCACTTAACCAGATCTTACATGGTCCGCAATTCAATGGTACAGGATTGATCATAGCTTCTGTAACCACGCCTGCTGAATTGAAATTGTTTGGTGATGTAGCTCAAAAGCGGCAGATACCTTTTATCTCTGCTACTTATCCTAACTATGTTGGCATCAACCAGAACCCGTATTTTGTCTTACTGAATTCTTCTTTTCAAACGCATATAGAAGGACTGTTCAAGTACATGCAGCGTTATCATTCCATGGATAAGATCATTGCATTGAAGCGCCCGGGAAATACTGAAGACTACATCAAGAATACGATCAATGAATTAAACAAAGCCACACCAGCTTTTCCTTTGATCATTAAATGGGTGGAAGTAAAAGATGATTTGACAGCGGCCACACTTGCCCCACACCTTGATAGCACACGTAACAATGTGGTTTTTGTAGCATCTCCGCTTGAGTCTTTTGGATCCAAAGCTGTGAGAGCTTTAGGCGACAACAGTAACTACCAGGTAACAGCGATAGGTATGCCTACCTGGGATGGCATTAGGGAATTCAACAGGAGAGATAACAAGAACGTTGATATCATCTACTCTACGCCTTTTAATTACGGTAATAACGAGAGTTTAAATGCTGGCATCAACCGTGCATATAAAGCAAAATACTACAGCCGTCCAAGCGATATGGTGTTTCGCGGTTTTGAAACAACTTTTCACTTTACACGCTTGCTAAACAAGCACCGCGGCAACCTGCTCAACAATCTTTCCGACAAAGATTTCACCGTCTTCAACAACTTCGACATTCAACCCATCAAACGTAAGAGTACCAACCCACAGCCTGATTTTATGGAGAACAAGAAATTGTACTTTGTAAAAAAGAGAGAAGGGAATGTGGTAAGCATTTACTAAGTCAGAGGTTTGAAGTTTAAGGTTTAAGGTTTGAAGTTTACTGTGTTTGTTGTTGGATGTTAGAAGTTGGATGTTAAATACTAATTCTAATAGGTCCACTAGTCTCATACCTGATTATAAGTTGAACAGCACTTGATTGTTGATCTACTTCCAACTTCAACCTCCAACCTCCAACTTACCCGATGGCATTATAATTTTACTGCACCAGTGAATGCCATTAATAGAATTTACTAATAAAGGTCTTTGCTGTCCACAAGGTGGCTTTTATATAGATCCATGGAAGCCGGTGGATAAAGCTCTGATCACGCATGCACACAGTGACCATGCGCGGTTTGGTTCCAACGCTTATCTATGTCATACCGACTCCAAAGCAATACTTGAACTACGATTAGGACCCGGCACTTACCAAACCATTGGATGGGGTGAAACCATCAATATGAATGGCGTTAAAGTTTCTTTTCACCCGGCAGGTCATGTTATTGGTTCATCGCAAATAAGGCTTGAGTATAATGGTGAAGTGTGGGTAGCAAGTGGCGATTATAAACTGGAGAACGATGGCATCAGCGGCCAGTTTGAACCTGTGAAGTGTCACACCTTTATTACCGAATCTACTTTTGGCTTACCCATCTACAAGTGGAGATCCAACCAGCAACTTGCTCACGATATTCAGCACTGGATACAGCAAAATATCAGCGACAATAAAACAAGCGTCATCATTGCATATAGCCTTGGTAAGGCACAACGTGTTTTGAAAGCCGTAGAACAGGTTACTAATAAAATCTATGTTCATGGAGCTGTATACAATGTACACCAGGCACTGGTAAATGCAGGTCATTCACTACCACCAGTAAAACGTGTAACCAACGAAACCACCAAAGAAGAACTTAAAGCCAGTGTTGTGATCGCACCACCAAGTGCTGATGGCAGTAGCTGGATGAAACGTTTTACTCCGTACAATTTAGGCATATGCAGTGGCTGGATGCAAGTGCGTGGTAATGCCCGCAGGCGAAATGTAGATGCAGGTTTTGTTGTAAGCGATCATGCTGATTGGGATGGGCTACTGCAGGCGGTAAAAGCAACCGGTGCAGAAAAAGTATTTGTTACACATGGCTTCACCGCTGCCTTTAGCCGCTACCTGAATGAAATAGGCATAGATGCCGCCGAGGTAAAAACGGAATATGGAAACGATGAGGAAGAAGCACCTGCAATAATAGCAGAAGGCGCACCTGAAGAATAACAATGGAAGCAGTCACTGATCATATAAATCCGGAACATAACATTGCCACCACTGCAGGCATGAAGCAGTTTGCACAGTTGGTAAAGATACTCGGTACCAGTACCAAGACAACAGCCAAACTGGATGCATTGGTCGACTATTTTTCTAAAGCAACTGGTAAGGACAAAGTATGGGTGATAGCACTATTCAGCGACCGCAAGCCCAAGAGCATTGTGAATAGCCGCCAGCTGGTAGAATGGTGCGTGGAAATGGCTGCCATTCCGGGTTGGTTGTTTGGTGAAAGCTACCATGTAGTTGGTGATCTTGCAGAGACCATTTCTCTTTTATTACCTGAGGGGGCTCCTGCTACAGATGACAAACCGCTCTACTATTACCTCGAGGCATTTCGAACCATAGAAAAGCAAGATGAAGCTATCCGCAAACAATTCATCCTTGACTGCTGGAGCACCATGGATAGAAATGAATTGTTTGTTTTCAATAAACTTATCACAGGAGCTTTTCGTATTGGTGTTTCACAAAAGATGATCGTGAATGCGCTGGCCAAATTTACCAACCTGGAGCCGTCGGTGATAGCCCATAGAATAAGCGGGCAATGGGATCCAGTAACCACCACTTTGCAAAATTTATTGGATGAAAGTCCGATGATAATTGACCACTCTAAGCCCTACCCTTTTTACCTGGCTTATGCACTGGATGATGAACCAGCAACCTTGGGTGATCCTGCTGAATGGCAGGTAGAATGGAAATGGGATGGTATACGCGGACAGTTGATAAAGCGCAACAACGAACTGTTTGTATGGAGTCGCGGCGAAGACCTGATGACACAAAAATTTCCGGAGTATCACCTGCTGAAAGATGTGCTGCCGGATGGCATTGTGCTCGATGGCGAGATCATTCCGAGCATTGATAAACAGCCGCTGCCTTTTGCTGTTTTGCAAACGCGCATAGGCAGGAAGAACATCACTAAAAAACATTTACAAGAAGCGCCCATTACCTTTTTTGCCTACGATCTTTTAGAGTACAACGGCGAGGATTGGCGAGGAAGGCCTCTCAGCGAAAGACGCAAACAACTGGAGGCTATAATAGAATCTTTGCAGAGCAATGTCATCCTTCTATCGGAGGTGGTAGAGTTCAATGATTGGGAAGAATTGAAGGAGTTGCGTATGACATCAAGAGAACGTAACGCAGAAGGTTTTATGCTGAAGAGAAAATCATCCAGCTACCAGGTAGGCCGCAAGGTGGGTGACTGGTGGAAATGGAAGATTGACCCGCTGACGATAGATGCAGTGATGATATATGCAGAGAAAGGATCTGGACGAAGAAGTAACCTATACACCGCCTACACATTTGCTGTACGCGATGGTGAAAAACTGGTTCCTTTTACAAGGGCGTATAGCGGGCTTACCGATAAAGAATTCAATGAAGTGGATTCATTTGTGAAACGAAATGCCATTGAAAAATTTGGGCCTGTAAGAACCGTTAAACCTGAACTTGTTTTTGAGATAGCCTTTGAAGGAATAGCTGCCAGTAACCGCCATAAGAGTGGCGTGGCACTGAGGTTTCCGCGCATAAGCAGGTGGCGGAAAGACAAGAAAGCTGATGAAATAAACACACTGGAAGATCTGAAAAAGATGCTGGAAGTATATGGGGTGAAGAAGGAAAATTGATCAGTTGATTGGTTGATCAGTTGATCAGTTGATTTAAATTTTGTTCATAAGTTGGTTTATTGGTGATGGTGGCTGGTGTTGATAAATGAGATGCCGATGAACGTAATGCGACGCAACGATGCTCCATCAACGACAAATGCTGGTTCCCATATCCTCTAAAAACCTTCAACAAAATGCTGCGGCTCCAAGGGCTTCCCTTAGTTTTATAACATGAAGAAATGGTGTGCAATATTGGCTATAGTAGCGGTGTGGGTGATGTATGTTGCTTTAACTAATGGAAGTGAAAAACCAGTGCCTGTTCCACCGTCTGTTCAACAGGAAGGTGACCCGGCTAAAGGCTACAACTACCTGGTGACAGGTGACTACATTA
The DNA here is from genome assembly GCF_017355875.1 of Aridibaculum aurantiacum. Classification (NCBI taxonomy): domain Bacteria; kingdom Pseudomonadati; phylum Bacteroidota; class Chitinophagia; order Chitinophagales; family Chitinophagaceae; genus Aridibaculum; species Aridibaculum aurantiacum. The sequence goes on along the minus strand of NZ_JAFEWC010000001.1, from coordinate 1,876,219 downwards.
AGAGCGGGATACCTTATAAAATGTTTATTCGTGCTGTGGGCAAGGATACGCTTAATCATCTTGGCAGAACTGGCGACAACACTAACCTTAGCTATGCTTATACGGCGGTAGACGCTGCAAACGGTGAACGCATTGTTGCGGTAAATTGCCTGCAGTGTCATGCACAGGTTTTTGACAAGAACCTTGTCATAGGCCTTGGAAATTCGGAAATGGATTTTACCCGCAACCAAAAATTTTCTTCAAGCGATGCGGCGATGTTGTACAACCTGCTTTCAATTACCAACAAGAAGCAGTTCCAGGCATCGAAGCAGTTCTTACGTGCGGCAAAAACCATAGGACCGAAACTATTTACGCAGGTTCGCGGGGTGAATGTAGCAAGCAGATTAGCTGCATTGCTGGTAGCACACCGCGATCCGCAAACATTGGAGTGGAATGACAAACCGATCATGGACATTCCTAATGAAGTAATACCAAGCGATGTGCCTGCATGGTGGCTTTTGAAGAAGAAGAATGCCATGTTCTACACGGGTTTTGGACGTGGCGACTTTTCTAAATTTTTAATGGCTTCCAATCTTCTGACAGTTTCTGATACTACAGAAGCAGCTGAGGTTTATGCTCACTTTGCTGATGTGCTTGCTTACCTGAAAACTTTGGAAGCGCCGAAGTTTCCCGGCAACATCAACCAACAACTGGCTGCACAAGGGCAGAAACTGTTTAATGACAATTGCTCCAAATGCCATGGCACTTATGGTGAAAACGAAACCTATCCAAACCTTCTTATTCCTGCATCTATTATAAGGACTGACACAGCTTTTTTTGCTGCTAATTATGCTAACCCTCAGTTTGTTCAATGGTTCAATAGTAGCTGGTTTACTTCAGGTGCTACTCCTGCACAGTTGGTACCTTATCGCGGTTATATAGCTCCGCCGTTAGATGGAGTTTGGATAACAGCGCCCTATTTTCATAATGGCTCAGTACCTACTTTGGAAGGTGTGCTAAACAGTAAAGCACGTCCAAAATACTGGTCGAGAAATTTTGAGAAACAGGAATACAACTACAATAACCCTGGCTGGAAATACACCAGGCATGATAAAGCCGGTAAGAACATGTACAATACCACGCTGAATGGCTATGGCAACCAGGGACATTATTTTGGTGATAAGCTGCAGGAAAATGAACGTAAGGCTGTGATAGAATACCTGAAAACGCTGTAGTAGTTAACAAGCTGGTAATCTCCTTCTACTGCACCAACTACAGGAGCTTCATCTATTTATCTTTGCCATACGAATGCCAGATTTGAAGAAAACGCCAGGGTACAAAGTTATCAGCCAGTGGCTTGCCGGTAAAGATTTCAAACCATTTGCTTTCCAGTTGGAAGCATGGCAAGAGATACACACAGGCAGCAGCGGTTTGGTGAATGCGCCAACCGGCTTTGGTAAAACTTTCTCTGTATTTCTTGGTGCGATTATCAACTTCATCAACGATAATCCCAAAGATTATAAGACCAGGAAAAAGAATGGGCTGCAACTGCTATGGGTAACGCCTTTGCGTGCACTTGGTAAAGACATAGCACGTGCTATGGAAGAAGTGGTTGCAGAACTTGGAATGAACTGGCAGGTAGGCATTCGCAATGGCGATACCGACATCAATGAAAGGGCGCGCCAAAAACGTAGCATGCCTGAGGCGCTGATAATTACTCCTGAAAGCCTGCACTTATTGCTGGCACAAAAAGGTTATAAAGAAACTTTCGCTTCACTTAAAGTTATTGCGGTTGATGAATGGCATGAGCTACTTGGCAGTAAGCGCGGAGTGCAGGTAGAACTGGCAGTAAGCAAGTTGGTAAAATTGGCATCTGCTAATGAAGTCAAAAGTCAAAATGCAAAAGGTAGAAGGGATGTGCAGGTATGGGGTATATCGGCAACTATAGGCAACCTGGAGCAAGCTAAAGAGGTACTGCTGGCACCTTTGAAACAAACCACTTCTGGTAACAGCGCGGTAGCAAAAGAAGAACGGAAGCAGGTAATCGTAAAAGCCAACCTGAAGAAGAATATCGAGATTGAATCGGTGGTACCTGACGAGATAGAAAAATTTCCATGGGCAGGGCACCTAGGGCTGAACCTTGCTGAAAAGGTAGTAGATATCATTCGCGCTAATGTCACCACCCTCCTTTTCATCAATACACGTGGTATGAGCGAACGCTGGTACCAGACACTCTTGGCTATGGCTCCTGATCTTGCCGGCGCACTGGCACTTCACCATGGCAGTATAGAACAGGACCTGCGTATATGGGTGGAGGAAGCCTTACATACAACGAAGCTTAAAGCAGTGGTATGTACGGCAAGCCTTGACCTTGGTGTAGACTTTCGTCCGGTAGAAACCGTAATACAGGTAGGCTCGCCCAAAGGTGTTGCACGTTTCCTGCAGCGTGCAGGACGCAGTGGTCATCAACCTGGCAAAGTCAGTAAGATATTTTTTGTACCTACACACTCATTGGAACTGGTAGAAGCAGCTGCGCTGAAGCAGGCCATGAAAGAAGAGATCATTGAAGCCCGAGAGCCACGCATACTTTGTTTCGATGTCCTTATTCAGTACCTGTGCACCATTTCCATCAGCGAAGGTTTTGATCCAGCTGAAGTATATGAAGAAGTAAAAAGCACTTACTGCTATGCAGATGTCACTCCTGGTGAATGGCAGCAGTTACTTTATCATATTGTAAGTGGTGGTGTAGCGCTGCAGCAATACGATGAATATAAAAAAGTAGAAGTAGGCGAAGATGGACTGTACCGCATGAAGAACAGGCGGATGGCAATGCGTCATCGTATGCACATTGGTACTATTGTAAGCGATCCAATGCTAAAGGTGAAGTTTCTGGCAGGAGGTTATATAGGTATCATTGAAGAATGGTTCATCAGCCGTCTTGAGCCGGGTGATGTATTTACCCTTGCAGGTAGAAACCTTGAACTGGTAATGATAAAAGACCTAACGGTTCTGGTGAGAAAATCATCATCAAAAAAATCAATTGTTCCCAGCTGGCAAGGTGGGCGGATGCCGCTTTCATCTAACCTGGGCATGATGCTGCGCCGCAAGTTCAATGAAGCATTTACCAACCCGGAAGACATAGAGCTAAAAGTGCTGTCACCTCTATTTGAAAAGCAGGAACAGCTGTCGCATGTACCGGCAGCAAACGAACTACTGGTAGAACAGATTGAGACTAAAGATGGTTTCCATTTGTTTGTTTACCCATTTGAAGGCAGGCTGGTGCATGAAGCTATGGCTGCAGTGCTTGCATTTAGAATAAGCCTCATTACGCCTATCACCTTTTCTATAGCCATGAATGATTATGGCTTCGAACTTCTGAGCGATCAGCCCATACCTGTGGATGACAGCAATGTGTATGACCTCTTTACTACAGAAAATCTTTTTGCAGATATACAACGCAGCGTGAACTCCACTGAAATGGCCCGAAGAAAATTTAGGGACATAGCAGTCATCGGAGGATTGATTTTCCAAGGCTATCCCGGCGAGCATAAAAAGGCAAGGCACCTGCAGTCGTCGGCTTCGCTATTGTTCAATGTGTTCTCTGAATATGATGCAGACAACCTGTTGGTTCGCCAGGCATTTAACGAGGTGATGGAACAACAGATGGAAGAACAAAGGCTACGCGATATGTTGGAACGTATTCAGCAGTCGAAGATCGTGCTCACTTTTCCCACTCAACTTACGCCTTTCTGCTTTCCAATAAAAGTGGATAGTATGCGCGAAAATATGAGTAGCGAAAAACTGGAAGACAGGATAAAAAAGATGCAGGCGCAGCTAAATTAAATTCAGATGTTTATTCATTTGTTTATCACCATTTTGAGCTGAAACCCTTTACAGTACTGCATTCTGGGCAAAACAAAAAATAAAAATTCACCATCATCTTCAGCAACAGCTTCTCAAAATTTCGTTAAATTACAAGTTCATCAAAATTCATCCCATGAGAAAAATTACCACATCTCTACTGGCGGTAGTGATGCTTGTTGCTGCTTGTTCTAAGAAAGATATTAAGACAGCTGAAGAGCCTGCAGTGCTGATTGAAAATCTGACGGAGCGCCAGTGTGCATCGCACGATGTTTTAGAAAAAGAACTTGCTGAAAATCCACAGCGAGCTGCTTTTTTAAATGAATTAGAAAGACAGACACAAGCGTACATTAACCAGCCTGGAATGCATCGTTCTACGGCTTTGCGTACTATCCCGGTTATTCTACATGTACTGGAATCAAGCCCTAATCTGATCACAGATGCACAGATCCAATCGCAGATAGATGTACTAAACAAAGATTTCACAAAGGCCAATGAAGAGCTGAGCCGGAACAATATTTACCTGGCTAATTATCCATTAAGCTCTGTTGCAAATTGCCAGATCAACTTTTCAGTGAAACAAGTAATTCGCAAAACTACCTCTGCAACCTTCGGATCAAATAATGCGGTGAAATTTACAAGCCAGGGCGGCAGTGATGCAGTTAATTCTGACACTCACTTAAACATTTGGGTGTGCAATCTTAGCAGTGGCTTGTTGGGCTATGCGCAGTTTCCAGGTGGAAATGTTGCTACAGATGGTGTAGTGGTAGATTACCAGGCATTTGGAACTTTTGCCAGCTATTCAATGTATGCTGCTTTCAATAAAGGAAGAACTGCAACACACGAAGTTGGTCACTGGCTAAACCTGCGCCATATATGGGGCGATGCAAGATGTGGTAATGATGGTGTTTCTGATACGCCTTCACACGATGCTTCTAATAGTGGATGTCCTTCTGCTGGTTTAAAAAGTAATTGCGCAGGAAAACCTTTGGAGCAATGGATGAATTACATGGATTACACAAATGATGCTTGCATGTATATGTTCTCTGCTGGTCAACGAGACAGAATGGATGCAGCTATTTTGAACTCTAGAAGTGCATACATACAATAAGAAGATTTCATTTTTATCAAAATCCCTCCCATGCACATGGGAGGGATTTTGTTTATTAGCTATTCCACTTCACCGCCTGCTTCTTTCCAGGCTTTCCATCCACCATCCATAGAGTATACATTGTTATAGCCCATTTTCTGAAGGTTATCAGCTGAAAGCGCTGACCTGAAGCCACCACCGCAATACAATACCATCTCGGTATTTTTATCAGGCACCTCTTTTATGATATCTCTTTCGATCACGCCCCGGCCTAAGTGTTTGGCTCCCTTTGCATGACCAGCGTCCCATTCATTGTCCTCACGTACATCTACCAGTAGCGCGCCTGCTTTTACCCTTTCCATTGCCTCGCCTACATTTACTTCTTTGATGCGGCTCTTTGCATCCTGCACTATGGCTAAAAATTCTTTTGAATGTTCCATAAGTAGTTGATTAGTTTATGCGACTAAAGTTAATGAACAGCCAGCTGATTGCAGGTGGTTGTTGGTGTATTCTTTACCTTCAAACATTCTGCTAACCAAAAACACCTCAAGGATGGATACAGGCATTCTTCACTCAATCTTAGATAATGACTTCTATAAATTCACCATGCAGCATGGTGTGGTAAAATTGTTTCCCAAAGCCAGGGCACGCTACCAGTTTATAAACCGCGGCAAACATGCATTTCCTCTAGGTTTTGCTGAAGCGTTAAGAAAGGAAGTGGATGCAATGGCAGGCTTGAAACTAACCATAGAAGAAAAGAAATTTCTTGCCGACGCCTGTCCTTACCTCGATCCAACTTACCTCGACTTCCTGCAGGGCTATTGCTACAATCCAAAGGAAGTGGTGATAGAGCAGCAAGGTGAAGATGTTCAGATTTTTATCGAAGGTTATTGGTACCGGACCATCCTGTGGGAGGTGCCACTGCTTTGCCTGGTGTCTGAGCTATTTTACAAATTCCAGGATACAGAGCGGGTACCAGATGAAACGGTGATAGAAACAACGAAAGACAAAATTGAAAAGTTTAAAGCTTTAGAAATCAAAGTAGCGGAATTTGGAACCCGCCGCAGGCACTCTTACCAGGTGCACCGCATGGTTATGGAAACATTGTGCAGGTATGGCAAACCTTCTTTTGTTGGTACCAGCAATGTTCATTTTGCCATGATCAACCAGGTAAAACCCATAGGCACGCATGCACACGAATGGTTTATGTTTCATGCAGCCAAGTATGGTTTTAAAATGGCCAATACAATGGCTCTTGAGCATTGGGTAGATGTCTACCGCGGAGATCTTGGAATTGCATTATCTGATACCTATACTTCTACCAGCTTCTTTCGCCAGTTTGATAAAAAATTTGCAAAGCTGTTTGATGGCGTACGTCACGACAGCGCAGATCCTGTTGATTTTGCCAAACAAACCATTGATCATTACCGCAGCCTCGGCATAAATCCTATGTCAAAGACAATCATTTTTTCTGATGCACTTAATTACGATAAAGTGAACAGGATAGCATCTTATTGTGCAGGTAAAATAGGCATGTCATTCGGTATAGGAACCAATCTTACCAATGATGTAGGACTGAAGCCAATGAACATTGTTATAAAAATGACAGAAGCACTGCCAGAAGATGGTGAATGGACACCGGTTGTTAAGCTGTCGGATGAAAGAGGAAAATATACAGGAGAAGAAAGCATGATCGCGCTGGCGAAATCGGTGTTACATATCAATTGATTGAAGATTTAGGATTGCAGATTTTATATTTGGGCTGGCTCTGAATTTTATTCGTCTTTTCTTTTCGACTTTCGCCTTTTGCCTTTTGACATTTCCAAGGCACAATCTTTTCTTGTTGTTCAAAAAATGAAGAACATGGATACCAACAACAATACTATTGAACCGGTGAGCAACAAAGAATACAACCAGCATCTACAAACTCAGGATCCGCACAAAAGTGTAGACATAACTGACGAGGAAGAAAATCATAGTACTGCAGCTGATGGTGGTGAATTGAAAACAGAGCCTGGTAGCCAGCAAGGCGAGCAACCGGCTGACATCTCAGAAGGTAACCTACCCGACTCCGAAACCATTTCTAACAATGAAGATGGTGAATATGACAGGGGACACATATCCGATAAGTAGAAAGCTCTGAATTGAAATTAGCTCCTACCTATGCTGTGGTATCTCTATACCTTTCAACTTCCGGTAGAACTCGGTAGCGTATAAATCCGTCATACCCGAAATGGTATCCAGCACGTTCATCACCTTTTCATACGCATTGTCCGTATCCTCAAAACCAGAGTATTGCATGGGGAACAGCTTACGGATCTTCATTTGCTTATGACCAGGCTTGGCAGCAAGCACAGCCGGCACGAACAGGCCAAGTAGTTCAGACATCACATTATAACCCGCTATCTCTATTTCTAAAACAGATTCATGGTTGTAGATCTTCTCTATTGAAAGCTTCAGTAGTTCATCGAAAGCGCCGGTTCGGTCATCAATGTTATCGAGCAGCGTGTCGTTGAAATTCCCTGAAAGAATAGCTTCCTTGTTTTCTAAAAAAACTTCGGCTGCAGTTTGAGTAAGAATATTGATAGCGCGTGCCCTCAGGAAACTGATCTTCTCATTCTGGTCACCGATCTTGTTGTATATCTCCTCCATCCTATTCACGTCCGCTCCTTCCCTGCCTAGGCGGCTAATGACGGTAAACAAAGAATCTTTCACCAACTGGTGAGGCAAAATTCCTAAACGATGTGCATCTTCAAGATCGATGATGCGGTAGCAAATATCATCTGCGGCTTCTACAAGGTATACAAACGGATGCCGCTTGAAACATACATCATCACCTCCTTCCCGTATCATACCAAGCTTTTCAGCAATGTTTACCAGCACATCTTTCTCCGCCTGGAAAAAACCATACTTCTTACGATGCTTGAACTTTTTATCCATTGCCGTTGCTTCGCATGGATATTTTAAAATAGAGGCTATAGTGGTAAAGGTAAGTCCTACTCCTGCCTGCAATCTTCCTTTGAAAGTGCGGGTAAGTAAGCGGAAGGCATTGGCGTTACCTTCAAACTTGCAGATGTCTGCCCACTCCTTTTCGGTAAAATGTTCTTGCAGTGGTTTGCCATCGAACACGACCCCGGCATTGTCAACAAAGTAAGCTGAAATAGCCTTTTCACCTGAATGACCAAAAGCAGGATTGCCAATATCGTGAGCAAGGCAACCGGCAGCAATCACGTTAGCAAGTTCGTACCTGTAAAACTCGTAACTGTCGCTGCTCTTATCAGCAATCTCTTCACTTATCTTTTTACCTACAATACTACCCAACGAACGACCAACACTAGCCACTTCTAATGAGTGCGTGAGCCTGTTGTGAACAAACGTGCTGCCGGGCAAAGGAAACACCTGTGTTTTATTCTGCAATCGCCTAAAGGCTGAAGAAAATACCAGCCTGTCAAAGTCTTGCTGAAAGCCAGACCGTGGTTCCTGCGAAACCTTGTTGTGCCCTACACGCTGTGTAGTAAATATTGTTTCCCACTTCATATATGAAAAAAGTGGAAAGGTAACGCACAAACTGTTTTTAACAGCAGTACATGAACAGCTCTTTCAAATTGAAGCGACGGTATAGCTGTTGCCTGTTATCTTTGCCGCCTAACAAGGACTTGAGGTGCAGGCAGCAAAGAAATTTTTACTACACGAACAAACATTATGGCTATCGCCTGAGCGATGTATTTTTTGGGAAGAACAAAGCACGCTTATTGTTTCAGATCTTCATTTCGGTAAAACAGGTCATTTCAGAAAAGCAGGTATAGGTGTTCCGCAGAATGTATATAAAGAAGACCTTCAACGGTTATTGGCACAGGTACAGCATTACAGGCCGCATCAACTGGTAGTGGTTGGCGATCTTTTTCATAGCAATGCCAACAAAGAGATGGACTTGTTCATGCGGTGGCGCCACGATTTTTCGCAACTACACATTGCCCTTGTAAAAGGCAACCACGACATCCTGTCGAAAGGCTGGTACAGCCAGGCAAACATTGCTGTAAGTGATGATCACCTTGCAGTAGATAGTTTTTGCTTTGTTCATGACATAGCTGCCAAATGCGATGCGGGGAAAGAAATCAAGTACTATTTCAGCGGGCATATTCATCCTTGTATTACGCTACGGGGCGTGGGAAAACAATCTTTGAAATTTCCTTGTTATTTTTTTGGAGCATCTTATGCAGTGTTGCCTGCTTTTGGAAAATTCACCGGCACCGCGCATATAGAGCCCAAAGCCACCGATCGTGTTTTTGCAATTCTCCCATCCGACAAAGTAAGAGGTGAAAAAGCAGCGGTGGTGGACGTTATGCCTAACCATGTAGTTTAACAGCCTGTGCTCAAAATAGCCTTCAATCCTGTTTACGCGCATTCCCTACCAGAGAACCACCGGTTCCCTATGCTGAAGTATGAGCTTATACCGGCGCAGCTATTACATGAAGGCACTGTTACCAATGATAATTTTTTTGCCCCGCATACTTGTCCTGAAGAGGTAGTGCTATGGACACATAAAAAAGCATATTATGATAAACTGGTGCAGCAAACGCTTTCTGCATCGGAGCAGCGAAGGATAGGTTTTCCGCAGTCGCCGCAGCTTACACAAAGGGAGCTGGTAATTACCCAAGGCACAATTGATTGTTGCCACTTTGCTATGCAACATGGAATAGCATTGAACGTAGCAGGCGGCACGCATCATGCATTTGCCGATCGGGGTGAAGGCTTTTGTTTATTAAATGATTTTGCTGTTGCAGCAAATTATTTACTGCAGAAAAATCTTGCTAAGAAGATACTGATCATTGACCTGGATGTGCACCAGGGAAATGGCACAGCCAAACTGTTTGAACACAAAGATGAAGTATTCACCTTCAGTATGCATGGTGCGCACAACTACCCTTTCCATAAAGAAACGTCAGACCTGGATGTACCACTACCCGAAGGCATGCAGGATGATGCTTACCTCGATCTCGTAAGCATTCATGTAAAACAATTGATAGAAAAAGTACAACCCGATTTTGCCTTCTACTTGTCAGGTGTAGACATATTGGAGACAGACAAATTTGGCAAACTTAAAGTGACAGTAGAAGGTTGTAAACAACGTGATGCAATTGTTTTTAACCTGCTAAAGCAACACAACATACCGTGCACCGTAGCCATGGGCGGTGGTTATTCTCCTGATATAAGAACAATTGTAGAAGCCCATTGCAATACCTTCAGGTTGGCTGCTCAACTATATTAATAAGAACATCTTCTAAGACTACCTCAACGGCTACAACCCTTGCCTGTGGCCTTTTCTACAGGTTGATGCGCTAATAAATGTGGTAATGTAAACCCACTATATTAACCAGAGAAGTATTCGAAATTCAATAATTAATTCATTCTGTTTTTCTTATAAAACGGTTGTTTGTTCCCTCGCAATAATAACCTGAGGCTGGCGCACAAATTGTTTCAGTTTAGTAAAATTTAAAATCTATGAAAACGATTATACTTCTAATTTTCAGCTTGGTGATATTATCGGGCTGTTCTAAAAATGTAGCTGTACCAGAAGCTGAAAATGAAACCAAAAACGGACAAGTAACTTCAGCAAAAGATGCAAAGGCATTTGCTACAATCCGCTATACAGGCAGCTTTGAAGATGGAGGATTTGGTTGGGTCTTGCAGATGACAGACCAGGTTTTTGAAGTACCCATCAATCTTGAAAAAGATTTCATGGTAGAAGGAATGGATGTATACGTAGTGTATGGTTATACTGACAAAGAAGTGCATTGCAAATGCCGTGAACCAAGATGGTATGTAGAGATTGTAGATATACAGAAAGCAAGCAGGTACGGTGAAGGAAATGAATGATCATTAGGGGCAAAAAAGTTCCCTGGCTTACTTAACGAATAACAGCACAGGGAACTTTTATTATTAGATAAACTACTTATTGCAGTAGCAGATCATAACACTGCTTCACTATCTCAAGCTCTTCATTGGTAGGTATTACCAGTACTTTTACTCTTGCATCTGCCTGGTTTATTTCACGCAGGTTACTAGAGCGTATGCCATTTTTTTCTTCGTCTAAAGTAATACCTAAGAAGTCCATCTCCTGGCAGATCAGCTGCCTGATCTTTACATCATTTTCTCCAACACCAGCTGTGAACACAATTGCATCCAAGCCGTTGAGTACAGCAGCATACGAACCAATATATTTCCTGATCCTGTAAGCATACATCTGGTAGGCTAATGCTGCATTGTGATTGTCTTCGTCCATAGCTTTTATAATGTCGCGCATATCACTAAAGCCTGTAAGGCCCAACATTCCGCTGCGTTTGTTCAGCAGCGTATTTACCTGCTCAATATCATAACCTAGCTGATTGACCATATGAAAGATAACAGATGGATCTATATCACCTGATCTTGTTCCCATGATAAGACCACTAAGAGGCCCAAAGCCCATGGATGTATCTACCGACTTGCCTGCATCCACAGCGGCCATGCTACAGCCATTGCCAAGATGGATCGTAATGATCTTTGCTTGCGGGTTTTGCAAATATTGCAGTGCTTGCTCTGTTACGTACTTATGACTGGTGCCATGAAAGCCATACGCACGTATGCGCATCTCGTGGTAAAAGTTTTGAGGAATGGCATAACGATACGCATGCTCAGGCATGGTTTGATGAAACGCTGTATCAAACACTGCCACTTGTGTAGCATTGGTGAAGATCTTCTCGGCTACTTCTATACCTAAATAATTAGCTGGGTTATGTAGCGGTGCCAGTGAGAACAAGCGTTGTATTTCTTTCTTTACTTCAGCATTGATGACGGTGGTAGAGGCAAAACTTTCGCCACCATGAACCACACGATGACCAACTGCATTGATCTCAGCAGGATCTTTAATTACGCCTATTTCAGGATCTGCGAGTAATCGTGCTACTTCATGCAAACCTGCTTCATGATCAGGCAGATCAAGTGTGGCTGAAATTTTCTTTTCTTCGCCGCCGGCAAATACCTTATGCGTAATCATAGAATTCTCCAGCCCTATTCTTTCTACCAAGCCACTGCAAATAGGTTTTTCATCAGGCATTTTAAAAAGCTGGTACTTGATAGAACTACTTCCAGAGTTTACAACAAATATGTTCATGTAATAATTTATAATATTTAATGTTTAAGGTCAAGTGGGTTTAAGGTTTGGCGTTTAAGGTTTAAGGTCCACATGTTATATCTAAGAAGAGAACTGCATGAACCGCGTCAAGCATTCAAGCATAACAATCTCAAACCTTATACTTGAACCTTCACTTAATCCTGCGCCTGTATAGCTGTAATGATAACCGTATTGAAAATATCATCTACTGTACATCCACGGCTAAGGTCGTTTACCGGTTTGTTCAAACCTTGCAACATAGGCCCAATGGCTATTGCACCTGTTTCGCGCTGAACAGCCTTATAGGTATTGTTACCTGTGTTCAGGTCAGGGAAAATGAGCACGCTTGCCCTTCCTGCCACTTCGGAATTAGGCAGCTTTTGCTTGCCCACTACAGGATCGACAGCAGCATCATATTGTATAGGCCCTTCCACATTTAGGTCTGGTCGCTTTTGCTTTACGATCTCAGTAGCCTTGCGCACTTTCTCAACATCTTCACCTTCGCCAGATGTACCTGATGAATAAGAAAGCATTGCAATGCGCGGCTCGATGCCAAAGCGCTGGCTGTTATCTGCTGATAAAATGGCAATATCAGCCAGTTGCTCAGCAGTAGGATTTGGATTAACTGCACAGTCTCCAAAAACGGAAACTCTATCGGGCAGGCACATGAAGAAAACAGAAGATACCACGGATACACCAGGCTTTGTTTTTACAAACTGCAGCGCTGGCCTGATGGTATGCTGCGTAGTATGAACAGCACCAGATACCATTCCATCAGCATGCCCTTTGTACACCATCATAGTTCCGAAATAAGACACATCAGTCATAAGATCGGCAGCCATTTCATGCGTAACGTTCTTGCTCTTCCTTAGCTCGTACAGGGTCTGAACATAGTCATTGTACAATGGTGACTCTGCCGGGTTGATGATCTTTACACGTGAAGGATCAACAATCAATCCCAGCCGCTTGAAAGAAGCCAGTACTTCAGCAGGATCACCTAGTATGGTAAGCTTTACAATGTCTTGTTGCAGTAATCTTGTTGCAGCTTTCAATATGCGATCATCATTGCCTTCTGGTAATACAATATGCTTTTGCTGGCGTCTTGCCCACTTGCTCAGTTGGTACTGGAACATGTGTGGTGTCATACCTTCTGATGAATACGTAACGATTTTTTCATCCAGCGCTTTTACATCTACATTGCGCTCAAAGGCATCAATGGCCAACTGTATCTTTTTGTTGTTCTCAGGAGTTATTCTTGAATGAATAGAACCAACTGTGGTAGCGGTCATAAAGCTACCTGTCTTTACACTAATAATGGGAACCACCGTTTGTAAACCTTCCACCAGTTTTAAGATCGGCTCTTCAGGCTCTATACCACCTGTTAGTACAATGCCTGCAACTTTAGGATAACTGGTAGATAGATTAGCCTGCAAAGCAGAGATGATAATATCGCCACGATCACCTGGCGTCATGATCAGTACATTTTCCTTCATGTGCTTCAGGAAGTTAGGCAGCTGCATAGCGCCCATGATAAAATGATCAACCTGGTTTGACATTTGTTGCTCACCAAATAGCAGCTTACCACCAATGCTCTCATTAATCTCCTTCATGGTTGGGCTTTTCAGTCCGCGCTCTTCAGGAATAACTGCCAGGATGATCCCGTTGTTAAATGTTGACTGCAGTAACTCTTTTACATCATCTACCTGTTCAGGTTTTATCATGTTTGCTACAATTGCCAATACCTGCACTTCACGTTGCTGGAAATTCCTGGTAATGGTGATTGCATTGTTGATGATTTGTGCAGTGGTTTTATTATTGCCGGAAATAACAATAATAACAGGTGCATTTAAATTCTTTGCAATAGAAATATTTGCATCGAATTCAAATGCAGTTCCCTCTCCTATAAAATCACTTCCTTCTATTACTGTAAAATCATAATTCTCTTCCAGCTTTTTTACCTTCCTGATAATGGTATCAATCAACTCGCCGCGCTTCTCATTTTCCATGTGCTGCATGGCTTCCTGGCGTGTAAAAGCAAAGGTGTCGTAGTAGGTAATTGGCAAGCCAAAATGGTTAACAACAGTTTCAATATGCACATCCTTTTTTTCGCGTGGATTGTGGTTTATAATGGGCTTGAAATAAGCGATCTTTTTCGCTTTGCCTAATAACATATTTACCAAACCAAGTGCTACAATAGATTTACCACTATAAGGTTCTGCGGTGGCGATGAAGATATTGTTTGTCATACTGTTGTTCCAAAGTTTAAGCAAAATTCTGTTGTCTCATCAATAAAAGAAGTGATAAACATCAGTAATAACTATTTTATGTCTGCAAACGTTTGCACAACATAATTGTGATCACTTGTGCGTGAATGAAGATCTCTTCAACTCACTGCGCCAGCTGATGTATTTCTCCTACTGTGCGATTTTCCTCTCCTACATCTTGCTTCCATTCTCTTATTTTCATAAACGGAAGCTTCCATAAAAAGCCTACAGTAAGTTCCTCTATATGACTATATGCAGGCACTCCTGTTACTATTTTATCCTGCAATACATTCAGTCTTATTGTTTTGTGCAACCTGTCCCACCACGAGAAGATCACAGAGTAATTGCTATCTGTTTCATGTCGTACCTGCGAGTGATGAATGCCATGCATACGCGGCGTAACAATGACATTGCTCATGATCTTTTCCAACCGGTAAGGCAGCTTCATATTGGTATGATGAAATTGTGTAGCACCTTCGAAAACGATTTCATAATACAATACATTACTTGGAGAAGCACCACTTAATAATACAAATGCACCGCGATAAAAAAGAGAGCCGATCATTTCACCAAAGTGAAAGCGGATGGCTGTGGACAGATCAAGATCCGGGTCGCTGTGATGCACCAGGTGAAAGCGCCACAGCAGCGGTATCTTATGATTGAGCACATGCCACAGATAATTGGTGTAATCCATGATCAGAAAAGCAATCGCCTGTTTCACCAAAGGCGGCGCATTGAACCAATGAATAATACCCCAATTTTTCTTTTCATTTTGTTTGGCTAAATAAACCATAGCAGGCAAAAACATGAAGCGCAATAAAGTGAATGCAGGGATAGCAACAATTGCATTGTTTACTGCACGAACAAGCCGGGGCTGTTTTCGCTTGCGCATTTGATATGAACAATCTGCCCAAAACAGTAAAGCAAAACCAGTTACCAAAATGGGTGTTCCTTTATAATCGAATATCCTGCGTATGATACCCATGAAAAAGTTTATCCAACTTCACATCAATTATTGAACCGCCGGCAGAAGAACTTATATCATCTACTAGCGCTGTTTTATTGAAACATTCACTTGCACGTGCTGCACCAACAGCAGCAGGAAATCTATATTTTAGTAGTTAGCAAAATAATTATGAGCTATAAATTAAACAGGAGCACATTTGGCGACCCGGCAAACAATGGTAATACACTAACAAGAGAAGAAGCAAACGCCCTACTGGACGAATGGGTACTGAATGAAAGGCTAAAGCTGCACATGAAACAGGTAGCACACCTGATGAAACAATGGGCAAAAGAAAAAGAACAATTAAATGATGAAGGCCAGTGGCAATGGGAAATGGCAGGCTTACTACACGATGCTGACTGGGACCAGTGGCCAGACCAGCATTGTAAGAAGATCATTGAAGAGCTGGAAGAACGAAAAGTTGATCCATCTATTATTCATGCAATTGCCTCGCATGGCCCGGCTCATTTTGGAGTAGAACCTGAAACGGCCATGGATAAATTGCTTTATGCTTTTGATGAACTAAGTGGGCTGGTACATGCATACTCGCTTATGCGACCAAATGGATACGAAGGAATGGATCTGAAAGGCGTAAAAAAACGATTGAAGGATAAGGCATTTGCTGCCAATGTATCAAGAGATGATATAGCTGACGCTGCTGCCAGGGCAGGCCTGAGCGTAGATGACCTGGTAAACTTTGTTATACAACATCAGCCACATGTAGTTGCTTAAGGTCTTTTATAAACAAACGCCTGTACAATGTACAGGCGTCGCAGTTAGTGGTTATTGTTTGTTTTATTTTACTACAGATAAAAATCCGTTGCTCACTTTCAGAACTACTTTGTTCTCGTCTTTTTTAGCAGAGATAAAATAAGTGCTTTCAGTAGCGGTGGTGAAATTGATTGACTCTACAACAGTGTAATCAGCGTATTTTTTTGCGAAACTCCTTTTAGCAGAAGCAGGCATTTCATCAATGCTGATGGCTTGTATTGTTCCGATCAATTGACCATCGTTATCGTAAAAAGCATTTGTTCTTTTATTGTTCAAAATGAAAGAAGCAGTAGCATAAGAAGCAGTAGTAGACCATTCTACTTCACTTACACCTTTGAAGTCGTAACTAAAGTTGTTCTTAATGGTGTTGTTGATGCGACCACCTTCAGCAAAAGAACTTGAAGTGATAAAAAGAGTAACAAGAGCGGCGAAAAGAAACTTTTTCATTGTGATAGTTTTTATTTTGTTTTTGTTTGTTTGATGATGCAAATATGGTTCAACAAAAGAGCCTTCACAACCGCATAAACAAGTGAAATAAAAACTGTTATTTAGTTAAAGAAGATGTAATGCCTGCAAGCAAAGCTGTTCATCATTTATATCTACCGCTTGTCGCTGATTTAACTAAAAAAGAGCAATACATAAATATGTGACACCTTAATTACAAGCATAAAAAAGCCGGTGAAAAATTTTCACCGGCTGATATATCAACGCTATTGTTGCGAAATATTACTTCCTGCTAAAGACGAAAAGCACTTCTTCTCCATCCAATAATTGTAATTCAGTTCCTGTAGATTTATACTTATTCACCCTCTGCAATGATTGAAGAAAAGCTTTTTCATCATAGTCACCTATACAAGCCATACGTGTAGATGGCGCTGAATGACGGAAGGTTATTCCATTATTTGATTTCAAAGTGTAGCGCCCCGCTATCTTATTGCAACCAGTAAAACCAGAGAACGTTTCGTTCGATCCAAACAAGTTAAGACTTGGTGCCTCTGGTGTATGAAAACTGCTTCCCTGTGGCGGCGTTATCCTTGTTTCAGAAGATTGCTTGTTTACAAGGTACACAGTTGTAGTTGTATTGGTACCATCGTTAACTGTCTCTCTTTTCACTTCTGAACTTCCCTTCATAGCATCGCCTATAACAGCACCGGTATATGGCTTTCCAACTTCACCTTTCACAGATGCAGCATCTTTAATGATGTTGTTGGTATTCTTGAAATTGGTTCCAGGCATAGCAATCATTTCCCATCTGCCTTCCAGGTCAGGATACATACCATTCTCATTTCTACCTGACACCTGCAGGTATTCTGATCCTGTAACGGTAATAGTATCAACAGCACCAACTTTAGCTGGAATGGTAGGAGAAGCACCAGAATTATAACGAGTAGTAGCAGTTGGCTGACCGGTATGTGTAAGCTTGGGTGGACCACAATGAACAAACGCAGCAGAAATACCCAATGCTAGTAAAAAAGGTTTCATTTTTTGTTTTATTATTTCATTGTAAAAATCCATGCCATGTAAACAAACATGCCTGTAAAGCCCTGCCAGCCTGCATCCTGAGAGATTGAAATAACGCTTTTGCTGGTTCTATTATTAACATAGATTTGAAGCTATTAGAAGCTACTTCGGTCGTGGCTAATTCCATAAAGAATTACTTTTAACCCTTTTACATAATACCATATGCGTTTAAGTTTAGTAGTCCTTGTTTCCTTTATTTCTCTTGCAAGTTTTGCCCAGGTAGATGATGTGCCTGATTACAGGAGCAAACGCGAATTGTTTACCCGTATCCAGGAAAAAGATATTCGCAGCGATGTTTCTACATTTAGTATGGGAGGTATAGACGAAGGCGTAGGGAAACTTCCGTTGCAAACCATACCTGTAGCGGAAACAGGTGATAATTTTATCACCTTCAAAGGAGAAAACATCAAGGTTACCATTACCACTGCCCCGTTTGATGCTACCAAGCACAAGCTGGGTTACTACGACAACAAACACCTGGTAAAGATCGATAACAAGGCATTCTTTGGAGATTATGGCAAAGTGCCAAGGACAAAGATCCAGGACGTAACGGTTATTATTGACAAAGACACAATAGCTATTCCGCCTGCCGCATGGGGCGACCTGTACAACCCTATCTTGTATGTAAACGACAGGGGTACGAACAAGACCAACAACAAGGTCCTGTTATCTAAAGATGGAAGAAAAGTATATGTATATATGCTAAAGCAGGAATCAGGCGGCAGCTACGAGGTTACTTGGATTATACAGGACAAGAAATACCTGAAGCGTGTTGTTGATTTTGGTTTCCTAAAGTAAAAGCTACTACGCTTACGATTGAATATAGTTCTGCAGGTAAGATATCGTTTCGCTTTGGCTTAAGATCGTTTCAGTAACTACATCATTGATAGAAATAATACCTGCCAGTCTTTCTCCTTCCATCACGGGCAGGTAACGCAGGTTATTTGCTGAAAGCAATTGCATACAATCCGCTATTGTATCATTTTTTGAAACTGATGGAAAGTCTGAAGACATAATATCTGCAACAGTGGTCTCATCAGACGACCGGCCTTTTAAAACAACCTTTCGGGAATAATCGCGCTCTGTCATTATTCCAAGAAATTCTTCTCCTGACATCACCACAACGGAGCCAATATTTTTGTCAGCCATTAGCCGTAATGCATCTATAACGGAAGTAGAGGGAGAAACGATTTCTACGCTGGCACCTTTGCGTGAAAGAATGTTTGCAACTGTTTTCACTTGGTTAGTTTTAGCTATTAAGTTAAACACTTTTAAGCAGAAACAGGAGCAGGTAAATATTAATTTAGCCGCAATAGAAGTATAACAGGATAATCAATGGCTGATATCAGTTCATCATTTTAACTACCATTTCTTTTAGCAGGTCAGCATCTTCGGTACCCGCATCATGCACACCTATGCTTCGCAGGTTGTATTGGTGCATTAGCAAAATGATCTTTTCTACACCAGCATTTCCATACAGTTTAGCTGCTGATAAAGCATCTCGTGCAGCATAAAAATTATTAGGAAACAAGGCTGATTTCACGCCATTCTCGCTGGTGTCTTCCAACCCAAAAATGGAGTACACTTTGCTAAAGTAACCATACATAGCAGGAAGGATCATCTGGATTGGCGCCGCCTTTGGATTTGCTTCAAAATATTGAATGATGCGGATAGCTTTTGCCATGTCTTTTTTGGCAATGGCAGCCTGCAGTTCAAAAGCATTGAAGTCTTTGCTTATGCCTACATAACGCTCAATAGATTCTTCATCTATGGTTTTCTTAGAACCAAGATTGATGCATACTTTATCTACCTCGTTGGCCAGCCGGCTCAGGTCGTTACCAATATGATCAATCAAAAGCTGTAGTGCTCCCGGGGTGAGCGAGTATCCTTTACCTTGAACCATCTGCTTTACCCAGTCAGGCAATTGGTTTTCGTAAAGTTTTTTCGACTGGAATAGTTCGCCTTTCTTTTTTATAGTTCCTGCAAACTTGGTGCGTCCATCTAGTCTTTTATCCTTGTAAGCAATGATAAGTATGGTAGAACTTAAAGGATTGGAAACATAACCTTCCAGCTTTTCCAGGTCTTTCATGTGCTGTGCTTCCTTTAGCAATACCACCTGCCTTTCTGCAAACATCGGATACCGACGGCAAGCATTTACAATCGCAGCCCAGTCTGCATCCCGACCATAGAAAACAGTAAGATTAAAGCCTGCTTCACTTTCCGATAAAATGTTATGCTCCGCATAATGAACCAACTGATCAATGTAATAAGGCTCATCTCCCTCTAACCAATACACAGGCTTGTAAGCCTTTATTTTCCACTCCTGGAGTATTTTCTCTGCTGACATTACCGGGTTTTAAGAATGCGGTGCAAAATACATTTTTAAGAAGAAGTAATTGCTGCGGCAAATAGCCGGGTGAGTTTATGTTGATAGTATGTTGAGATAAGTCTAAGGCCTATGGTGAATAAGGAAATCATATTAAAATAAAAAGGCAGGATTTACATCCCGCCTTTTCTTGTTTGCCATTTATGCTTAAAGGATTGACTAACCAAACAATCCACCCTTCTTCAATGCCTTTCTACCCTCACCGATTTTGAAGCCGTTATGGTATACTTCTATCTTGTACTCACCTAGCTGGTAATTTCCTTCCTGCTTCCAATCGAAGCTAACATTGCTTCTTTTACCTTGCTCGTAAGGTACAGTTACTTTGTTTGTATAAGTCTTTGTACCGTTGTCACGTGTGTCAAAAGTGCCGCTGCTGCTAGCCATTGTTACAGGACGACCATCAGGTGCTATAACTGAAACATATAATTCTTTAGTACCACTTGGCGCTACACGATTTTCATCCAGGTCGAATGATACACGTAGTAGGTCAACTCTTTTTGCCTTTTCTGTATTTCTTTCTCTACCGCTGTTGCGAACATCAATAGGTACAATGTTCAAATTTGTAGCACGCAGTGTAGATGCAATATCCTCTACTCTTCTGCGCTCAGTTTCTGCTGTTGTTAGGTTCTCTTCCAGTTGAGATTTTTCAGTAGCCAGTTGTTGTCTTTCTACTGTAAGCCTTTGGTTGGAAGAAGCCAGTTGCTGGTTCTCTCCTCTCAATCTTGCTATCTCTGCATACATGTCATCAATGCGCATGTTCAGTTGAGCAATCAGGTTACGAGCTCTTGCAAGGTCAGCTGCAGAAGCATTGCTTTTGGTAGTGATACCACGAATTTCTTTTTTCAAACGATCGATCTCAACTTGTCTTTCGGCAAGCGCACCTTGCAGGTGGGTGTTGTTACCAGTTGCAGAGTCAAGGCGCGTTAATGCATCTTCATATTCGCTTCTTACTTCGCTAAGTGCAGAGTCTTTATTTACATACTCTGTTTGCAATTGCGTATAGCTTTCAGTAGATTTACTTTTGTCCCAGATCAGGTATCCCCATGTACCTAGCAGGGCTGCTATTAATACACCATAGATGATTTTGCGGTTATCGTTTCCTTTTGGTGTCTGGGAAGAGGCAGTTGTTGTTTGAGAAGTGTAAGCCATATTACTTTTGTTTTTTGTTAGTAGAAAAAATATATAGTGATAAACATCCAGGATATAAACAATTTATTATTTGTTGATATAGAAACTGTTCCGCAGGAGTGTGAGCATTGTGATCTGCCTGCAGACAGGCGTCAACTTTTTTTCGACAAGATTTCAAAGAATGTGCCAGAAAATTTTGACGAAGCAGAAGTATATAAACAAAAGGCAGGAATATTGGCTGAGTTCGGTAAGGTGATCTGTATATCTACCGGTTATTTATATACTGATCCATCGGGCAAAACTTGCATGAAGCTAAAAAGCATTTGTAACGATGATGAGAAGATTTTACTAACAACCTTCATTGAACTGGTGGATAAGTTCTGCAAGTCCAAGCCACGCTTCCAGTTTGCAGGGCACAACATCAGGGAATTTGATATTCCATTCTTATGCAGGCGTATGATCATTCACCAGATACCCTTGCCAAAATACTTACAGATACATGGCGCAAAACCATGGGAGGTGCAAATGGTGGATACGCTGCAGTGGTGGAAATTTGGCGACTATAAAAACTATACATCATTGCACTTGCTGGCTAATGTACTGGGTGTGCCCAGTAGTAAAAATGGCATAGACGGAAGCATGGTGCAGCATGTTTATTACAAGGAAAAAGATTTACCACGCATAGTAGAATATTGCCAGCGCGATGTAGTGGTAGTAGCACGCATTGTACAGCGTTTTCACAACCTCCCTATACTGCAGGATGAAGATGTAACGGTAGTAAACTAGGAAAGAAAATAATCCTAAGAATTACTAAGAGCAGGTGCTTACCTCTTCAATGTAAGCATCTATAAAATTGCTCTCAATGAAGCTCTTCCAATATGGATAGTACGCGTTTCGCCAGGCTTACGTCCTTCATATTGGATGCTAACTTCCAGGTTATTGCCAAGCCTGCGCGTAAGATCCAAATTCCATAGCAGGTTCTTTCCAGGCAACAACGCATCCAGCATGATATAGCTGATAGTGCTGTTGAGCTGACCTGAATATTCAATATGGTTGTAGGTGAATTTTCCGGTAAGGCTGGTATTGTTTACAGCATTATATTTTCCTTCAAGATTGAGCGCATTGCTTATAGATCGTTCACCGCCATATTGTATTTCATTCCTTTTTTGCCTGTGCAGGTAACTGCTTTGTATACGATAACTTGTTCCCTTAGTATACGTAAACCGAGGCTCTACTGAATAGTTTGCAATTGCAAAGTTTCGATTGGCAAATTTTGGTGTTGCCAATGTATTGGCTCCTACTTTTTGAATAAGCTCAATGGTATACTGACGCGCAATTGTCCATCTTCCGCGCAGGCCCCATTCTTCCAGCCTGCGTGTTTCTAAACCATAGGTCAACAAGGCACGATTGAAGTTGATATTGTTGCTTACATCTATTCCCCAGCGTGTACTAAAGCGATTAAAGGAAAGGGTGTTTACAATGATATTGTTCACTGTTATCAAGCTGGTATCTTCTACATTTCCTTTGAAAGGATTGAATAAAACATCACCTGAAGATATTTCTTTCAGGTTTACCTGGAACGTAGACTGCAGGTTGAACCTGCCGATGAAATCAGCCAGCTTTTTTTGACTCAGACCTGCCGTGATTGCTTTTGGATTTAATGATAAACTATAGTTGAACTGGGTATAATTTGCTTTTATAAAATCATTGGTTGGCGTAAATACCCTGATGAATTTTGCCTGGTCGGGAAAGAGCGCTACTTCAAATTCATTCAACTGCCTGATGCCATCACCATTGTAATCATTCCATGCAAATTCGCCGCGGCTAGCAGGCACTTCAATAAAAGAAAAATCTCTCCGTTGCTCCTGCCCCGAACCTATCTCATACAAGGCATCACCCGTTACAAATCCACGCCATTCGTTAATTGAATATTGCAGCCTGCCGAGCAGCGAGTTCTCAGGCCGCAGGTTTGTGAGCGAATTATTGATGACTTGCAACTGCCGGTAAGTAACATTCAGCCGCACCTGGTGTTTTTCATTAGCCAGCAGTTCAGATAACAGGCTGTAGTTGTGGCTCCTGTCTACCTGTTCCAGTTTGCTACCGGATGGCAGTTTATCAGACCGTGTAAAGTAGGTAAAAGTCCACCTGTTGTCTTTTGCCTGGTTAGATTTTATATAAGCAGACACGGTAGTAAAAGCAAAGCTTAGCGGCGTCATTACTCCATTCGCATTTTCCTTTAGCTCGTTGTGCTCTAGCACATAGCTGCCACCAATGTTGATGTTTTTTAAGCGGTTGAATGTTTTACTAATGTCAACGCTTGGCCGCAAAAAGAAACCATCATTACGTGAGGAGTTGATAGTGGTAAGGTTGAAAGCATTCTTCAGTTGCCAGCCATGCAGCAGGTGATCGTGCTGAAGCGTATGCCTGAAGCCTTTGTAAGTTTTGTTTCTTGTATAGCTGGTAGCCTGGTATTGCAGACGATTATTGGCGCGATCTGCTATTTCCATGCTGGCAAAAGATAGATGTTCAAAGGCCTGATCAGGTACAAATGGCAGTCCCCAGTCGCGATAGAATTCAACTGTTCGCAGTCGCTCCAACGGGCGGAACCGATGATCAACAAATTCATAACCTGCAGAAGTTTTCAAATCCAATGCTTTGGTAGCAGTGTTCTTCAACTGGAAACTACGCGCAGCCATAAACTTGCCTGCAATGCCTTTATCGTTTCCTTTATCTATCGTTGAAAAACTATTAATGTCATAATTAGAAACCGCTGCCTCTGCAGTTATTTGTGTGCGTGTATCCAGGTCGTACACTGCGCCCACTGTAAGCATCTGCTGCTTTTTAGGTGTAACGAGTAAAGTAGCAGGTTCAAAATTTCCCTGCGGCACACCGTTTACCGGGGCAACCCATTTGAAAACTTTTCCATTGGCGCCATTAAAATCAGGTATATAGTTGCCGCGATTGAACCCGACATCTGTAAAACTCAGGTTGAACTTTGCACTGTCTTTATCGGTAGAGTAAATAAAAATGGTATAGGCATTCCCGTTACTGATCGTGTCTCTTTTTGCATACAAAATTTTGCCTACAGCAAATGTATCGAGCACCGCATTTGGAAAATATGCGCGCTGCACATTGTCGCCAATGTCATTCAGAAATTGCTTTTGCTGTGTATCAAGCTGCTGGTTAATGGGAGAATTTTTAGCATCAGCATTGCTGTACGCAGCTATGTTCAGACGAAAATTCTTATTGATCACCATTTCATTTGTACCATATAAAAATGAGTTCAGATAATTGCGGTCAGCATATTCAAACTCCACCTGTATACGCACATCCTTGGTGATCATGCGCCGGGGCGTAAAAGCTATTTCAGCAGTATTATAATTGATCACATAATCCTGGTCTTCGCCGCGTTGCAGCAATACACCATCAAGGTAAACCCGCTCTGTTCCTGCAAGCACTATAAAAAAGAATTCGTTGTTGGCTCCCTGCAAGCGATACGGCCCCTGGTTGCCTTCCTGTACCTGTAAAATATTACGGGTGAATTTTCCTTTGGCAATTGCCCCACTCACCAATGTTTTATTGCTGATGTTTGGCCCAAGCTGCGTTTTTTGCGCATACGATAAACCCTGCAGGCGCTTGAAAAAACGAAGGAAATAATTCTGATCCTGCCTCAGGTCTATATCACCCATGTTGATCTCCCACCCTCTTTTCTTGAACTGCAGCCAAACGCGGTCAAACTCATTTAACTGCTGCGTGGTACCGTCTGGTTGAATCGGAATATTGTTATCGGTAATGGCCGCAGCTACCTGTATGCTATCGCCAATGAGGCCGCTCAGCTGCAGGTTGAACTGCGAATTCACTACCACATCCTGGTTGTTGCCAAAGCTTAAGGCGCGGCCAAAACTACCGTTGTAGTTCATCTGCCCAAAGTCGAAAAGAGTATTGGTAGCAGGCTGGCGACCATTGCGATTGAAAACAAACGGCTGCGAAATGAAGTTATTCATTACGCTGTCGTAGGTAAATCGTTTGGCAACCGCATTCAGTTTGTACGGAAAAACACGGTATCGAACTTCAACACTATCGGCGTTTATTTCCTTTTTCCAGGTGAGCGTTGCTTTTACAAAATCGAGCTGATAATAAGATGTATCGTACCCTATTACACTAAAAGTATTTGGAACTATACTCAGAGAATCAAGAACTTGAGCTGAAGCTGTTGCTACTTTTCTTGTACGCAGGTTGCTATACCGCAGTGGCTGCGATTGGGCAACAGCAGTACACACCACTACTAACAGGAGAATAAGTATAGGTTTTGCAAACTTCAAAACAGGGGGCTTCAGCGTAAAATTCAGGTCATAAAAATATCGTAGTTGGGGTTAATGGTAAGACAAAATAATACGAAAGTCGCTGCTGGCAAAGGTTTCAAAGTTTTAGAGCCGGATGTTTTCACCAAAGAAGATAGCATTCATAAACAATTTAGAGGTGCCATACCAAAACGCTCTAAAATTTAAATTGTCCACCATAGAGATGATCTTTCCCTTGCCCAGCTGGTCAATGTTGATCACAGCGCTGTTGCGCATGTTCTCCCTGTGGCCTTTGAACATATACCCGCTTTGCAATGGATTATCTGTATACATCACCGGGGAGTCATATGGGTTGTTGTTCTGGTCCATGAACAGGTTGTTGGACTTGAAAACGCTGATAGTTGGCCTGGAGTATCCATAACATAATGGATGTGTCAGGTCCATACGCGCTTCAAAAATGGAACCCGTCATATCTTTTGCCCTTGTTTCATCTGACTGCAGGTGGTAAGGAAGATTGGTAACAGTATCCTTCTTTTCTGTTTCACCTCTAAAGATCACTTTGGTAAAACCGTTGGTGCTAAGAAACCTGGTAGCATCCTCGGTGGCTATAAGTGTACCGCCGTTGGTCACCCACTGGCGAAGCTTGTCTTGTGCTGTTTTATCAAGCGTAGTATAGCGGCCGGAAGGCATAATGATGACATTGTAGCGGCCAGGATTTATCGCATTGAAACGCTCAGCCTCCACTATGGAAACAGGGATCTGGAATTTCTGGTCTAGCAGGTGCCAGATCTCGCCAACATCCAAAGCCGTAGTTCCATTACCAGCAAACAACATGATCTGCGGCTGCTTTAGCGAAAGAAAGCTACCGCTTCCAAGATCTATCCCGCCTGCCGACATGCCTGAAGAAACATTGAAAACCTCTACTCCGCTCCGCTGTACTTCAGGCAACAGCAGGTTGTAAAGTGCCTGCGGTGTCATTCCTTGTTGCTGAACAG
Organism: Aridibaculum aurantiacum; assembly: GCF_017355875.1. NCBI lineage: Bacteria > Pseudomonadati > Bacteroidota > Chitinophagia > Chitinophagales > Chitinophagaceae > Aridibaculum > Aridibaculum aurantiacum. Next base: position 1,849,764 of record NZ_JAFEWC010000001.1, on the reverse strand, counting down.
GAATCATGATGGCGCCATAGGTCATTTGTTTTACGCCGGCAGCCGTGGCCACCTGCAGCGGACGGCTTGCTACCCGCACTTTTACGCCAGCCTTTTGCAGCGCATACAATAGCCGCGGCGCATAATATTCTTCCCAATTAAATGCATAAGAGTAGTTGCTAAGGCCGCCAACAATATTACCCTTAGGCTCTGATGCTGCAGTTACCTTTGCGCCTGCCAGGCCACCTACGGAAGCAACACCTGCATACTCAAGGTTGAATGCAAGTGGCAGTGTCCATGCAGTAACATCATAAAACAAGCTGTCCTTGTATTCTGTCGTTTTTTCAAACATGGTTTTGATGAGTTTGAACTGCGGCTGGGCCGTAGGAACAAAATATGAACTACCGGGTGCAAATGTTTTTCCTTCTGCATTCACCTGCTGCTTTAGCTCGTATACATCTATTTGATGACGGAGCATCATCTCCACCAGCTTCTGTGTTTTGCTCTTGTCTTTTGCATCCCCGAATACAAAACCCTTACTGGCAAAAGAATTGGCTTCTTTCATTGCATCAGAAAAGAAGTTGCGCTGGTAATTCAGCAGGTCCTTGCGTAATGATTTTGCAGCATCCAGCGTAGATAGCATGGTTACAAACTGGTTGCGGATGGTGAATGGAAAAGTTAGCAAGCCATTGTCCGTTTCCTGCGCATGTCCGCGACTGCTGGCTTGTTCAAAGAGTATTCCTATAGAACCTTGTATGTCAGGGTAAGTAGATCCTTTACCATAATAAAAATCATCATATCCTTCTTTGGTAAAATAGAAAGAACCAATACTGTCAAGATTGCGAGCATGAAAATTAGCAATAGCTGCAGTCAGCTCCTGGTTGCGCATTGGTGTATTGGGATTAACACGCGAAGGCACACCCGGCTGAAAGAAGAAGGTGGCGTTGCTGCCCATTTCATGGTGGTCGGTAAGAATGTTTGGTTTCCAGTCGTGAAAAATCTTTAGCCTGTTCTGGCTTTCTACGTGCTGTGCAGGCAGCCAGTCGCGGTTAAGATCGAACCAATAATGGTTGAACCTGCCGCCAGGCCATACTTCATTGTATTCACGAGCCTGCGGGTCGGTAACTGCAGTATTGCTTTTATGCGTGTTCACCCACGACGCAAACCTATTCAAACCATCAGGATTGAAAGAAGGATCGAGCAGGATAACTGTATTGCGAAGTAGTTCATCTACCTGTGGACCACGGGCCGCTGCCAGGTAATACGCAGCAAGTAATGCGGCATTAGAGCCACTGCTTTCATTTCCATGAATGCTGTTGCCGATCCATACCACAGCAGGCATCTGGTCTATATTTAAAGAGGCAGATTCATTTGGATTGGTTAGTTGTACATGTTGCTGCCTTACCTGTTCTAACCGCGCATGATTTTCAGGAGATGTGATGGTAAGTACCACTTGTGGCCGCCCTTCATATGTATGCCCAATAACCTGGAAAGTGATGCGCGGCGATGCATTGGCTACGGCCTGCATATAACTCACCAACCTGTCGTGCGCAACATGCCACTCGCCTACTTCGTGAAAAATGACTGACTTAGGCGTAGGAATAGCAGGATCATACTGAACATTTTTAGGTAAGTAATATTCTAATGATTGAGAAAAACAGCTGCTTACTACAAGTACTGCCAATGAAAGGAAAAAGCCTTTGATCATTCTAATGATTTAAAGGTGCGGAAGTTACACGAAAGGTCGGAAGGATATTAAAGGAAGTTAATTTTTTCTTACACCGTGAAGGTTATAATTTCATGGAGCGTAATGAAAAATTCATGACGCCATACAATATCCCATATTTTATAACGTTTGCTATTAAAACCCCCTGCCAAATGATCCGAATATTCAAGAAAAAAGTGTCTGTTCAGCTGCACCTCAATAAGAGAAAAGAAGGCTTGCTGTTTGGTGTTCAAAATTTTGATGGTCAACTGGAACTGTGTAACTCCACGGTGAATGTGACTGAGATAGGTTTTTTATTGTTCAGTATTGGAATTATTGTAAGCGATATCTAAGCTTATCATATAGAAAAATATAAACCAGCCTTTGTGCTGGTTTTTTTATGCCTGTACTTCAAGGTTACAAAGTTCCATGCATAAAAAAGCCCACCTTTTGCAAAGTGGGCTCATCAATATTCTCAATTACATTTTAAGCATACATCTCTTCTCTCAGTGCCTGTACACGCTCATCTTCCATGTATTCGTCAAAGGTCATCAGCCTGTCGATGATGCCTTTAGGTGTTAATTCGATTACACGATTGGCAACGGTTTGCATGAAGGTATGGTCATGCGAGGTAAGGAACACGATGCCTTTGAAGTTGGTAGCACTTTCGTTGAACGATTGAATACTTTCCAGGTCAAGGTGGTTAGTTGGCTGGTCAAGAATGATAACATTCGGGTTTTGCAACATCATACGGCTGATCATACAGCGTACTTTTTCACCTCCACTCAGCACTTTTGTCTTCTTCATGATCTCATCACCAGCAAACAACATTTTACCTAAGAAACCTCTTAAGAATGGCTCATCAACATCGGTAACATAAGCCGGAACGTACTGGCGCAACCAGTCCATCAGGTTTAGATCGTTCTGGAAAAACTGGTTATTCTCGTAAGGAAGGTAAGCAGTTGTAACAGTGGTACCCCACTCAAACTTACCGGTGTCAGCCTGTTCGTTATTGTTGATAATCTCGAAGAAAGCAGTAACAGCCAAAGCGTCTTTACTGTAAAAAGCTATCTTGTCATTCTTACTTACGCTGAAAGTCACTTTTTCAAAAAGCTTTCTTCCATCAACTGATTTGCTCAGGTTCTCCACGTTCAATATCTGGTTACCAACTTCGCGAAGCGGGTTGAAAATGATACCAGGATATTTACGATTACTTGGTTCAATCTCCTCAATGGTAAGTTTTTCTAATGCCTTTTTACGGCTGGTAGCCTGCTTACTCTTACTTGCATTGGCGCTAAAGCGGGCAATGAAGTCGAGCAAAGCCTGGCGCTTTTCTTCGTTCTTCTTATTCTTATCGTTTATCTGGCGGGCCATCAACTGGCTACTCTCGTACCAGAAGGTATAGTTACCCGTAAATACTTTGATCTTAGCCCTGTCCACATCGGCAACGTGCGTACACACGGTATCCAAAAAGTGACGGTCGTGGCTCACTACCAATACTATGTTCTGGTAGTCTGCCAGGAAGTTCTCCAACCAGCCAATGGTTTCAATGTCGAGACCGTTGGTAGGCTCATCCAGCAGCAGGATATCAGGATTACCAAAAAGTGCCTGGGCCAATAACACCCTCACTTTAAAATTGCTCGGGATGTCTTTCATCAGGCTGTGATGGTATTCTTCCTTTACTCCTAAGCTGCTAAGCAATGAACCTGCAGAACTTTCCGCTTCATATCCACCCATTTCGCCAAATTCAGCCTCCAGGTGACTGGCGCGCATGAAATCATCTTCGGTAGCATCCGGGTCCATGTAGATGGCATCTTTCTCATGCATCACCTTCCACATTTTGGTGTGCCCCATCATTACCGTATTCAGTACTGTTTGCTCGTCAAATTCAAACTGGTTCTGCTTCAGGAATGCTAAACGTTCACCAGCTGATATTTCAACTGTTCCTTTATTTGGCTCTATCTCACCGCTTAATATTTTTAAAAAAGTAGACTTACCTGCACCATTGGCGCCTATAACGCCATAGCAATTCCCTTTCAGGAAATTTATATTTACCTCATCAAACAATACCCTTTTACCGTAGGCAAGGGTGACGTTTTTAACACTTATCATGTTTACTATCCTCTGTTTTAGGGGCGCAAAGATAGGTGATTGCTTGTCACCATGAGTGGGGAGGAGTTACTGGTTGGTTCCTGGTCTCTATTCTCTAGTTTCTATTCTCTAGTTTCTGATCTCTGGTCTCTGGTCTCTGGTCTCTGGTCTCTGGTCTCTGGTCTCTGGTCTCTGGTCTCTACTTCCAGTTGCAAGCTTGTTATGATGCTGGATCTTGAAATGAAAAATTCAACATCAAGAAACCATTTATAGTTCATCATTTATAGTTTTTACTTATCACACCCACTCTCCCTTTATCATTACCTTATCTATCAAATTACTACCAAAAGAATAAGGCAGGTAAGCAAGTGAAGGAATGGGCTTGGTAACAATAAGATTAGCAACTTTTCCTTTGCTGATACTTCCGGCGAGATCCTGCACTTCCATAGCAAATGCACCATTGATTGTAGCGGCATTGATAGCCTCCTGTGGGAGCATTTTCATTTGAATGCAGCTAAATGCTACCACCAAATTCATGTTTCCACTGGGCGAAGAACCGGGATTATAATCTGACGCAAGGGCAATGGCAGCACCGGCATCTATCAACTGCCTGGCCGGCTGAAAAGGCATCCTTAAGAAGAATGCTGCAGTAGGTAAAAGTGTTCCTATTGTATTACTTCCCACCAAAGATTGAATGGCGTCTTCATCCATCATTTCTAGATGATCTATACTTACTGCTTCCAATTCCACACCCAATTGTACAGCACCCGTAGCAGATAATTGGTTAGCATGAATTTTCGGTTTTAAGCCGTAACTCATGCCGGCTTTACAGATCAGTTCAGTTTCGCTTAAAGAGAAAAATCCTTGCTCACAAAACACATCTATATAATCGGCCAGTTCCTCCTGCGCAATCACAGGCAGCATATTGTAAAGGATGCTATCAATATAGCCCTGCCTGTTCTCTTTATATTCAAGTGGGAACGTATGGGCTCCAAGGAAAGTAGAACGAATGATGACATCTGATTTTTCTTTTAGCCGCTTGATAACACGAAGCATTTTCAACTCTCCTTCTACCGACAAACCATAACCGCTTTTTATTTCTATAGCACCGGTTCCCAGTTTAACCACCTCCTGCAGCCGCGTCCATGCTGCATTGAACAATTCATCTTCAGTAGCAGCATTCAGTTTAGCAGCAGAATTAAGAATACCTCCACCTTTGGCAGCTATTTCGGCGTAAGACATGCCCTGGAGCTTGTATACAAACTCTTCTTCGCGGCTGCCGGCAAATACTAAATGTGTATGACTATCGCACCAGGCAGGCATTACAAAACTTCCTGAAGCATCGTATGATTCGGTAAAGCTCCAGGGAGTGTGGATCAAATCATCCATCACACCATAATCGGCTATCACGCCGTCTTCAATTACCAGGTAAGCATTATTTATAACAGGCAGCTCAGACAAAGCAGCTCCACGAAGCAAAACATTTTCTTCTCGCACATTAACCAGGCTGGTGATGTTGGTAAGGATGGTCGTCATGCCGCTAAGCTATGCCTATTTTAAAAATGGAGAAGTAACCAACGCAGAAGAATACGAAATGTAGGGACATAAAAAAACAGGCTGACAAAATCCTGTGTTTGCGTCAAGACTCTGGCTGCCTGCTTGTAGGGAGCATTTGTTGTGAAACTATTTCTTCGGCTTCTTAAGTTCAATCACTGATGAAGTCCCGGGGGTTTGTTTCACGCCCTCCCTGGCTATACCTTTTTTCGTCACATTCCCCTTTTCATTTAGGAGAAGCAATCGTTGTTTCATATGCGATGCGGCTTTTAGCATCGGCTCCGGTTCTGAACCGGTATCTTTTTAGCTATCAATCTTTCTCCAGATCGGTAAGCTTTATTTGATTTGTTGAAACAAAGATAACTGCGTGTTGCCCCGATAAATATGAGTGACATCAGTGATTTTGCTGATAGTAATCAGCAGGTAATAAGAAATGGAAAATGACCGAACTAGATTGGTAGTATTATTCTAAAAGTAGCGCCTTCGCCAGGATGCGAATACGCATTGATTTTGCCTCTATGGTTTTCAACTATACGTTTACAAATAGCCAACCCTACTCCTAATCCAACCTGGTGAGTAGAAGCTTTTTTGAACATCTTGAAAATATGATCGCCCATCTTAGGATCAAATCCTTCGCCGTTATCCTGTATAGTTATAGAAACATGATCTGTATACCTGTATTTTTCTTTGGTAGCGTAAAACACATTCTCTTTGATCATTGAACCAGAAATGCTGATGTGCAACTGGCCTTCAGGCTTTTTGAAAACGAAAGCATTTTTTAGCAACTGGTAAAACAGCATATTGAGCTGCACAGCTACACCAGGTATCTTTGGCAGTATTTCTACATCCGCCTTACACGCCACATCAGGAAATTGGTTGGAAATAACATTCAGTTGATTGAGTACTACCTTATGCAGGTCAACCAGTTCTACGGTGCCCTGGTGCGATGAGATGTACATATAATCCTGCAGGCTTCGCAGCACATCTTTCATCTTTATGGTAGAACGCATTACCGTATTCAGGTGCGCCTGCGATCTTTCTGTTAATACATTGCCGGCATCTCTTAAAACCTCTCCTCCATAAACACTGATCTTACGTACAGGTTCTTGAAGGTCATGTGCTACCAGGTCGCTTAATTGAACCAGCTCGTTATTGCGATACAGTAACTGGGACATTTGTTTATCCAGTTCTTCCTGGCCTTGCTCCAATTGTTGCTTTGCCTTCAGTAGTTCTTCGTTCTTGTTCAATGCATCCTCAGCCGCACGTTTTGCCTGCAGTATTTCATCTTCGTACTTACGCCGCTGGTTCACGGTTATACACGCAAAAATGTAAACGTCCTCATCAGCCATTACCGCTTTAGATGCATTTAGCAGTACAGGCACATCTGTCCTGTCTTTAGCCATGAGGCTAATAAATATTTCATTGGCTGATCCATGCAGCCTTAGCATAGGATGAAGATGTGTCTGGAAAAAAATGCGTGTAGATAAAGTGAAGAGTTGCTCAATGTTTTTTTCATACAGCTCCTCCAGGTTGTATTGCAGGCTATCCAACATAGAATTGTTGGCATATTTAACTGCACCAGCAACATTGAACGCAATTATCCCACACGGCGCTACTCGATATATATCTTCTACTGGTACCAATTAATTATAAGACAAGTATTCTTTTATCAGTGAGATGGTTTCATCAGGGGCACTCATATGCGGACAATGACCGGTTGCCTTCATTACCTTCAGCGTACTTCCGGGAATAGCATTGGCAAGATATTCTCCTACTTCCAAAGGTGCTATCAGGTCATCTGAGCATTGCAACAAAAGCGAAGGCACACGAACTTTTGAAAGATCATCCCTGTTATCAGAAAAGAAAGTAACCTCTGCAAAATTCCTGGCTATTACAGGATCAGTAGAACAAAAACTTTCAGCCAGCTCTTCGCCAAGTTCAGGCTTGTCAGGATTTTTCATAATAGCCGGCGCAAGAAAATTAGCCCAGCCAATGTAATTCTTCTCCATTGTTTCCAGCAGCTCTTCTATATCCTTCTTTTCAAATCCACCTATGTAAGAAGGCAGATCATTTATATATCGTGCAGATGGACCAACCATAATAAGTTTGCTAAATCTTTCAGGTTGTTTGATAGCTGCTAGCAAGCCGATCATGCTACTTACCGAATGTCCTACAAAGATGACATCAGTAAGCTCCAGCTCTTCACATATTTCCAAAACATCTTCTGAATAGCCGTTCAGGTTGCCATAACGTTCACGGTTATAAAAGGATAAATCTGATTTACCTGAACCAACGTAATCGAACAATATGATCTTATAATTTTCTTCAAATGCCGGAGTCATAAAGCGCCACATGTTCTGGTCACATCCAAACCCGTGAGCAAATAACATGGGCTGATCACCTTTTCCAAATATCCGAACATTGTTGCGCGCTAAAGTAGATGGCTTACTGCTAGTCATAGAAAAATGTTTAAAAATTTGAAGGGCTGAAGGATGAAGAAGTACACAATATTACAGCAAATAATTTACCCTAAAATGTATGATGATTTTATGCAATACCATCACCGCCCATTTTCATGGTGCTAAGGCTTCTTTAAATCATCAACATATAGTGCAGATATAAGTAGTCTTATTATGCAAAAACCTATTGCATATATGCGCCTGTTACTTCGCTCCCTTCCACTTCTACCACTATATGATCGTGCAGTGTGCTGGCTATGGATAAACCAATGTAATCGATCTTTACAGGAAAACTTTTATGCATACGTTCTACCAGCGAAAGCGTTTGTATTCGCTTAGGAAAGTATTCGAGCAATGGCTTGAGAGCATACAATAAGGTGCGTCCGCTGCTGGTCACATCATCTACCAGTAGTACATTCTGTTTGTTGAAATCAACATTGGCATCGTAAGAAATATTAATAGGTTCCCGCTTATTGATAATGCAGGTTATAAGCTGGATAGGCATCGACAACAATGGCTCAAGCAAACGGTGCATATTTTCAGCCACCACCATTCCACTACCATTGATGCCAACTATAATAAGCGGATCTTTTTCATCGTGGAGTTCACCCGCTATTTCCAAAGCCATTCGTTCCATTTTTTTCCATGCTACTTCCTTGGTAAGAATGATGTTCTTGTGTGCCACTGGTATAGGTTTTAAATAACGCCGTAAAAAGAAAAAGGTGCAACAGGTGCAAGATGCAAAAACTTTATCTTGCAAACGTAATCATTCACTATGCAATTAATTCAGCAGGTACTATTTGTACTTCTAACAGGCTTTGCTATATGGTTCTTTATAAGAAACGTAAAAATCATCAGGGGAAATATTCTATTGGGCCAGGACGTAGAAATGCATGGCAATAAAGCCGAGCGGTGGCGCAATGTATTGTTGTTGGCCATGGGTCAAAAGAAGATGTTTAAGTACCCGGTGGTGGCCATCATGCACTTCGTTATCTATGCCGGGTTCATCATAATCAACATAGAAATTTTAGAGATAATACTGGATGGCATCTTTGGTACACACCGCATGTTTGCACCTACACTTGGACCAGTTTATGGCTTCCTCATCAATGCCTTTGAAATTTTAGCCTTAGGCGTAATAGCTGTTTGTATTGGCTTTTTATATCGCAGGAATGTAAAGAAGGTAAATCGCCTGAACCGTGCAGAGCTGAATGGCTGGCCGAAGAGCGATGCGAACTATATCCTTATCATGGAGATTGTGTTAATGAGCCTTTTCCTGATCATGAATGCATCGGATAAGGCACTGCAACAACTGGGAGCAGAACATTATTACCAGACAGGTAATTTTTGGGTTTCAGGATTGATAACACCTTTGTTTGCGCAAATGGACGTGTCCACGCTGGTGGCTATTGAAAGAACAAGCTGGTGGCTTCACATTGCCGGCGTATTGTTCTTCTTAAATTACCTGCCTTACTCAAAGCACCTTCACGTAGTATTGGCTTTTCCAAATGCATATTATGCAAGTACTGCTTCAATGGGACGTTTTACAAATATGCCCGACATACAAAACGAGGTGTTGTATGCTATGCAACCAGAACTGGCGCCTACTGCTACCGGCGACCAGGTGCCGGGTAAGTTTGGTGCTAAAGATGTACCTGACCTTAGCTGGAAAAACCTGCTGGATGCCTATAGCTGTACCGAATGCGGAAGATGTACTGCAGCATGCCCGGCTAATATAACCGGCAAGAAGCTGAACCCGCGTAAGATAATGATGGATACCCGCGACAGGATGGAAGAGATCGGCAGGAACATCAGCAAGAACAAAAAGTTTCAAGATGATGGAAAAACATTGTTGCACGATTATATCACTGCTGAAGAACTGCGTGCATGCACTACCTGCCAGGCTTGTGTAGAAGAATGTCCTGTTAGCATCAGCCCATTAGATATCATTGTCCAGCTTCGCCGCCACCTGATCATGGAAGAAAGCAATGCGCCACAGGAATGGAATGGCATGTTCAGCAATATTGAAAACAACTTTGCGCCATGGAAATTCTCACCCGATGAAAGAGATAAATGGGCACAGGAGATGGGATAATGAAAGGCTGATTAGGTTGATTTGCGAATTCAAAAGTCAAAAGTCAAAATTCAAAATTCAAAACCAACCACACAGTCAACATTAAACCTTAAACCTTAAACCTTAAACATCCAACTTCCAACTTCCAACCTCAAACTTCAAACCCCTAAATCGCCTGCCGTGCCTTTAGCTCCAGGTATTTATTGATGGTATTGATAGTAAGCTGCTGCGGTGGTGTAAGTATAGAAAGTATACCATATTGCTGCAGTTCTTTTGCTATCTGGCGTTTCTCAAAAGCAAATTTTTCAGCTACAGTTTTTACATAAACATCCTCCACTGTTTTGGCAGGTGTCAGCAGTATTTGCTGAAGTTCGGTATTCTCAAAAAATACAGTTAGCAGCAAGTGATGCTGGGCAATCTTGCGCAGGTATGGCAGGTGACGGCGCATACCACTCAACGACTCAAAATTGGTGAAAAGAACAATGAGGCTGCGCTGGTTAATGTTTCTCCTGATGTTGATGTACAACTGTTCGAAATCACTTTCCAGGTAGCGCGTTTTCTGGTTGTACAACAGCTCCAGTATGCTGTGCATCTGGGTAGCTTTTTTGTTGGCCGTTAAAAATGCTCCGGCCCTTTCGCTGAATGTAATGATACCTGCTTTATCCTGTTTGGTAAGCGCAACATTACTTAGCACCAGCGATGCATTGATAGCATAATCCATCAGGCTCAAGCCCTCAAACGGGCTTTTCATAACCCTGCCTTTATCTATAACACAGTATACCTGCTGGCTTTTTTCGTCGGTAAAATTGTTTACCATTAGCTGCCCTTTCCTTGCGGTAGCCTTCCAATTCACCGTGCGATAATCATCACCCTGCACATATTCTTTTATCTGTTCAAACTCCATACTGTGACCGAGCCTGCGCACTTTTTTTACGCCCACTTCATTCAGTCGGTTACTGATGGCCATCAACTGGTACTTGCGCATTTGCAGGTATCCTGGATACACAGGTACATCCGCCGGCTGGTGGAACTTATACCTGCGGCGAAGCAGGTTTAGGCTACTATTCACGAAGATGATTGTTGAACCAAAATTGTAACTACCTCTTTTTACAGGACGAAGACTATAATGAACAGCAGAGGCTTCACCCTTTTTTAAGAAAGCTTGAAACAGTACATCGCGCCGTTGAAATTGGTGAGGAATTTCGTCGATGATCTTTACTTGCACATCAAACCCATACCTGTTCTCCAGGTCGATACGCACAGCATTTTCATCTCCGTTACTAAACCTTTCGGCATGTGTTCGCTTAGAAAATATGCCCTGTTCTTTTGTATACAACAACAGGTAATCCAGTATGAATAGCCCCAGCAATATCAATAGAGCCAGGTAAGGTATAATACCTAACCAGCCAATAAAAAAGCGCGTAACAAACAGCACCACGCACACAAAGATGCCTCCATACAATCGAGGTGTAAGGAACAACGAGCCAATGTAGTATTTGATGAATTGCTTCAAGTAAGTGAGCGAAATTTTGTGTCTCTTTTTTGTTTCTGGTTCCTGGTTTCTGTTTTCTAATCTTTCAACTTTAAAATATAATCTAAAACCTCCAACCCCAATCACTAATCTCTAGTCTCCAATCTCTAATCCCTAACCCCTAACGTCTAACTAAAAATCTACCTCGGCACTTCTACCTTCTTTACAATACTATCAATCACCTCATCCGGTGTACTGCCTTCCATTTCTTTTTCAGGTGTTAGCAGCACACGATGTCGTAGTACTGACGGAACAACTTTTATCACATCATCAGGCGTTACAAAATCACGACCGCTCATAGCAGCTATTGCTTTTGATGCTCTTAAAATAGCTACAGAAGCACGCGGCGACGCACCCAGGAAAAGTGAACGGTTGTTACGCGTTTCATATACTAGTTCAGCAATGTAACGCATAACCTTTGGCTCAATGCGGAGGCTGTTTATCAGCTGGCGATAACGGATGATATCATCTGCACTTAGCACCCGTTCCACTTCTTCATTGTAATGGGTTGTCTTGCCGCTGTGCGTATGTTCCAGTATCAGAATCTCCTCCTCGAGGTTTGGATATTTCACTTCTATTTTAAAAATGAAACGATCGAGCTGCGCTTCAGGCAGGCGGTATGTTCCTTCCTGTTCTATCGGGTTTTGTGTAGCCAAAACCATGAAAGGCGGAGGCATGGGATAAGTAGTTCCATCATAAGTTACCTGCTTTTCTTCCATCACCTCAAATAGTGCAGCCTGCGTTTTTGCAGGCGAACGATTGATTTCATCTATCAGTACAAGGTTGCTGAAAATTGGCCCTTTCTTAAAAGTGAAGTTTGCATTCTGGGGGTTGAAAACAGATGTTCCCAAAACATCACTAGGCATAAGATCAGGCGTGAACTGGATACGGCTGAATGGCACATCCAAGCAACGTGCAATGAGTTTTGCGGTGAGCGTTTTAGCCACACCCGGCACTCCTTCTATCAGCACATGCCCATCGGCTAGTATTGCTGCCAATAGCAGATCGATCATCTCCTCCTGCCCTACTATCACTCTTGCCACTTCTGCTTTTACGCGTTGCATCGCCTCGCGAAGTTGAACCAGTTCTTCACTGGCTGCTTGTTGTTCCAATTCCATTATTGAACCTGTTTATAAAATTGATCAATCTTGTTGTTTAATACCAGCAGGTAGTTATCAGGCACCTGCTCAGCCTGTTGTACAGAATATATAAGTTGAACCAAATGATTGGTCTCTTCTTTACTTACTCCACTCTTGCGCGACAGCAACTCCACAAACTCCTCATTCAAATGATTGGTAGCTATGAAATACCTGTTACGAACAAACTCCAAAAAGTATGTGATCTTTTTACCAGCCAAACTCCTGTTGTCTTTTTGCTGCAAAAAAACAGTAGCAATGGTTTTAATAAAATGTACAGTGGAATTTCGTAATGGCGCAATAACAGGTATGATGCGCTGACGTCTTTTCATTTCAAAAAGTACATAGAGCAACATACCAATAAGCGATAATCTCAGGGCCCATCTTAAGTAGTCGTTACTAAGAAAAAAGCGCAAAGGAGTAGCAGCGCCTAATGGACCAAGATTATAGTATTCATCCCACATGATGCGTTCTACTGTAGCAGGCAGGTACGACAGTACTGTAGCCGTATAAGCGGCGTTATCTTTATGAAGTATGAAGTAATTGCTAAACACTAAAGGATTTGCATGCACCAGGAAAAAACCTTCACCGTAAGGAATGCGTACAAGATTAGCCTGTCCTTTATTGTTCACCCCAAGAATGGCACTACCTGCTGAGTCTATTTTAGAAAAATATTCATTAAGCGTGTTTCTCCTCAGCGAATAATCTTTAGCAGAGCGTATAGCCGGATCAGTAAAATTGATGGTAGCTGAGTCAGCCGAAAAAGCAGTAAGAAATTGTTCCGTATCTAGTTTTAACGTATCGAGCAAGCTTTTAGAAAGATTGCTGGCAGATGCAAGAACATAGTTTCCCTGGCTTACAAATTCAAGCATCTCCTCTACATCCGTATCAGAAACCGGCAGGCTTTCGCTTACAAGCAAGTAGGCGTTATTGTATCCATCAAAGTTATTTAGCTGGTTGTATACCGGCATGCGATACGACTGCACGGCAGCGCCGGGAAACACATCCTTTAACCTGTCAAAAAATATAGAGCATCCAAAAGGATTCTTATCAGTTTTACTTAGCGTTACCCTCCAGTCAACAGGCTTGGGCTTATTGACCTCAGCTATAATGTACAGCGTGAGCACAGCAATAAAAATGAGGATGAATGATTTATATGCTCTCACTATACCAGTTTATGTAGTTGTGTAAATGCTTGCTTCAGGTCTTCAAAACCTTCTGCGGTTACATGCGCTTCTCCATACCATGCATATTCAAACTGGTAGGTAAGCCTGCTGAATAATGGTTGCCATGGCCTGTCTTTTACTTCCCGCACATAGTCGCTGTTGGTCTTGTTCAGCTTCCAGTCTATGATGCTATTGTCGGCCATTATTTTTAGCGATTGCAGGTACAACAATCTTACAGCAAGCCGGTAATCTTTAGCAGCTATTGCATCGTTGATGGCTTCTTGAAACGAAATCTGGTGAATGTCTTCGCTCCCTACGGTGAACTCCAAACCTTTACCAGCTCCACCAGCAAAGAAGCCACCTTTGTTCATCTTCGATATCTTCCATCCAGCAAAGGCAACTCCAATTAGTCCTATAACGATCAGGATCATCCACAACCTGCTCCTGCTCTTTTCTGTTTCAAACAGCTGATCTACCTTCCACCAGAACCAGCGCCAGAATTTCTGCCACAAGTTGTTGGATGGTTTTGCAAGCCTGTCATACTGATAATCTTCATTCTTCTTCAATTCTTCTAAAGCAGCTTTATCGAATTGCCTTACCTGCACAGCAGGAAGTTCACGCTCCTGTGCATGCACCACGCATACATTCGTGGAAAGCAACATCAACATGAAAAGAATGAAATAACGCATCTAGTATTCTTCCTCGGCATTTAAATGATGACCACCCTGTTTATCCGCACTACCTAATGTATCTAACCTGCGCAGGATGCCTGTTCCATCAAATCGTTCTGCAAGGTTGTAATAATTTAAGGTAACGGATAAAAAGAAAAGGATATAGAAGATAAAAGCGAACACATTCAGAACTGAAGTAACAATGGTAACTGTTGCTTTTACATCGTGCGTAGTTAAATAGGAGATCAAGCCGGTTATCAATCCAACAATGAATGAGATGACACCAGAACTAAACCAACTTATTAAAAAAATAACGAAGTAGATACCCAGCGACATCCAGAAGTTGTTTTTTATAAGCGTAAAGCACCTGCTGAATGCGCCTGAGAAATCTTCATTCTCATTCATAATAATAGCAACAAAAGGCGCAAATACAACAGCGAAATATATACCTGGCACCAGGCAAAACATAAAGCCGATAACGGTTACTATAAATAGTGGAATATTAAAAATGCTGATCCTGGCAAAGTATCTTTTAAACTCCGTCCATACCTGGTCAAAGGTTGGAGTTTCCATACCCAGTTCATCATACACTTTTAGGTATGCAGTTATAACCACCTGCATGGCAACACCAGTTAGCCACGCAAAAACGATGACCAGGAAATACAAGCCGGTGAATATTTCGTACGGCTGGCGACTGGTACGTGTTCCGCTAAAAATGTCTTCAAATAAGGTATTGGTATCGCTTTGATACATGCCACTTAGTATGGCTGCAGCCAGCATAAAAACCCCTGCTATGCCTAATACATAAGTGATTAAAGGTTTAAAATTCTGCTTAAGAAATTGAAATGTATCATTTAGGTTTTCGCTAAAATCCCTGACTTTTCTGAGATCAACTTTTTGTTGAGCCATAGGTTGAAATTTTCTGTTTCCACTGCTTCATTACTCAATGCAGCATCCACTCTTTTTTGTAAACGTTTTGGGTAAATAAAAAAATACCAGCAAATAAAGGCTGCACTGCCAGCCAGTATAGATAAACTAATAGGCAAAGGCATGTTGCTATAACGGGTAACAAATCCTTCAAGAAACGCAGCTACTATAAATACAGGCACAAGGCCTACCACTATTTTCAATCCATCTTTTCCACCACGTTCTATAGATACTGCGCGGCTGTATGTACCGGGAAACAGGATACTATTGCCTAAAATAAGACCTGCCGCACCGGCAATAACAATAGCCCATATTTCCAATGTACCATGTATAAAAACAACCGTGATGCTTTTAAGACCAAGCCCTTTTGAAAAGAAATAATATTCAAACGAGCCAAGCATAAGCCCGTTGCTAAGCATGATCCAAAGCGTGCCTACTGAAAAGAAAGCACCCATCATATAAGCTATAAAAGCAACACGTATATTATTGAAGCCAATCGCAAAGAACATCTCAGCCTGTCCACCATGCTTATACACACCGAAAGGATCACCTTTCTCAATGTTCTCATTGGTCATGTTTACATAGTTGTCGCCGAGTATCAGGCGAATAAAATTCTCGTCGTACTTGGCAGATAGTGCTCCCATGGCACAAAACACAACAAAGAATGCCAGGGCATATATGAACTGCTTGCGGTAAACAACAAAGAGGTAAGGCAGCTCAAACTGCCAGAAGTTCCATATCCTGGATGATTTCTCCTTTTTATTCTTGTATATCTTCTGGTGAAACAAACCCGTGAGGCCGTTAAGATAGCGGGTAGTAGAACTTTTAGGATAGAATGTTCGTGCGTAGCTCAGGTCGTCGGTTAACTCAATGAAACGGTCCGCCAATAGATCAGGATGCTGTTGTTGTTTGATCTCAGCTTCGTATTGCTTCCACTTCTCAGCGTTTTGTTTCAAAAATTGGGCTTCGCGCATGTAGGGCTATTAGCTACGCGTAAAAATAATGGACAAATTGGATGTTATGTGTCCGATTTAAAATTTATTTGCAAACGTATGAACACCATCAGCATCACCACGTCGCAGAATATAGCCGTAGACTACGAATTAGGAAGCCTTGGCGACAGGATACTTGGACGCATCATTGATGGTTGTATCCTGTTTGCGTATGGTTTGGTCATCTTAGCCATCATTGGCTTTAGTAACTTCTTCGATTTTGTGGCTGGCAATATGGTGCTTACGCTTGTGCTTATATTACCCATCTTGTTTTACGACCTGCTATGCGAGGTTGTGCTCAATGGACAAAGTGTAGGTAAGAGAGTGATGGATATAAAAGTGGTAAGCCTTAACGGCGAGCAACCAGCTTTAAGCCAGTACCTGATCCGTTGGGTGTTCAGGCTCATCGATTTTACATTTACCGGTAGCATAGTAGCATTAGTGATGGTAGCTGTAACCGACAAAAAACAACGGCTGGGCGATTTGCTGGCGGGTACTGTTCTGGTAAAAACAAATAATAAAACCAGTTTTGCTGATACCATTTACACGCCTACGCCTTCCTTTGAATATAGGGTTACCTATCCTGAAGTTGTAAACCTGCGCGACGCGGATATACAACTGGTAAAAGATGTTTTGGTGAGTGTATCTAAAAGCAGGAATCCTAGCCTTGCTTACCAGGCACAGCAAAAGCTGGAAGATGTATTAAGCATACGAAGTCAACACCAGGAGCCGACAGATTTTCTAAGGATGATACTGGCCGATTACAATCATCTTACGGCGCAGTTGTAAGAAGCGGAAGTTTGTTTATTATATTTCAGTTCAATTAAAGTTTCTCCAATACATGCTTTCACACAAAGCGCAATATGCTTTCAGGGCACTCACGTTGCTGGTAGATAAATACCAGCAGGGACCAGTTCTGATTACTGAAATAGCGGAACAAAAAAATATTCCTATAAAGTTTCTTGAGCGCATACTTCTCGAGCTTAAGAATGTAGGCATATTGGAAAGCAAGAAAGGCAAAGGCGGAGGCTACTACCTGCGCGATCATCCCACTTCCACTTCTATAGCCAATATAATACGCACTGTAGATGGCCCAATTGCTATGCTGCCGTGCGTTAGTTTATACTTCTATCAAAAATGTGCTAACTGCGACGAAAGGAACTGCGGACTGCATAATATAATGGAGAATGTACGCGATGCTACGCTGGCAATTGTTGAGAACAAAACCCTGCAAGACCTGGTGTCGGGTAAAGAAGTTTTACCAAAAACTATAAAGTCTACTAAAAAGGTATAGTAATTGCTTTTGTTGTACTTTCGCTTCAATTCAGCAGCAAATGCAGCAATTACCACAACTACAGCAGTTATTCGCTACACTACCTATAGAGGAAGCGCTAAAGCAGACCGCTGCCTTATTTCCAGGCAAGACAAGGTTCTCCTCTTCTCTTGGCCAGGAAGACCAAATGCTGACGGATATCATAGCACGTAACCAGATCGACATTCATATTTTCACTATTGATACGGGCAGGCTTTTTTACCAGGCTTACGACACATTAGACAAGACAACTGCTCGGTATAAAATAAAGATCGATGTATACTTTCCGCAGGCAGATGCTGTGCAGCACATGGTAAAAGAACATGGTGTAAATCTTTTTTACGAGTCTGTAGCTAATCGTCAATTGTGTTGCAACGTAAGAAAGGTAGAACCGCTGAACTGTGCACTGCAGGATACTGCAGTTTGGATAACAGGCTTGCGGTCTGCGCAAAACGATCATCGTAAAAATATACCAGTAGTAGAGTGGCTGGAAGAAAGAAAGATCTACAAGATCAACCCGCTGCTTCACTATTCTTTTGATGAAGTACTGGCATACCTGGAGGAGCATGCGGTTCCATACAACCCGTTACACGACCAAGGATTCTTAAGCATTGGATGCGCTCCTTGTACAAGGGCTATATCCGAAGGTGAAGACGCAAGAGCCGGACGCTGGTGGTGGGAAACATCGCATAAAGAATGCGGTCTCCACCTGGTAAAATAATTTCTTATGAACGACAAACAACAAGGTATTTTTCCTAGAGAGTTAGAGCATGAGGCTATCTATATCATTCGTGAAGTAGCAGCACAATTTGAACGTCCTGCACTACTGTTCTCAGGTGGTAAAGATTCTATTACGCTGGTACATCTTGCCAGGAAAGCTTTCTATCCTGCAAGTGTTCCTTTTCCAATGTTGCATATAGATACAGGTCACAATTTTAGCGAGACAATAGAATTTCGCGATTGGCTGGCAAAGCATACAGGCATACGATTGATCGTACGCAATGTGCAGGATTCTATAGACCAGGGTAAAGTAAAAGAAGAAACAGGCAAGTATGCAAGCAGGAACGTATTGCAAACAGTAACACTGCTCGACGCCATTGAAGAACTTAAACTGGATGCATGCATTGGTGGTGCCCGTCGTGATGAAGAAAAAGCCAGGGCGAAAGAACGCATTTTCTCTGTTCGTGATGATTTTGGTCAATGGGATGCACGCAAGCAACGGCCAGAGGTTTTTGACATGCTGAATGGCAAGATCAATGTGGGCGAGAATGTAAGGGTATTCCCTATTTCTAACTGGACCGAGCTGGATGTTTGGAATTATATAAAGGAAGAAAATCTTGCGCTGCCATCTATCTACTTCTCTCACGAAAGAGAGATCATAGAACGTGATGGTTTGTACTGGCCATACTCCAACTTCCTGAACACTTCTGAAGATGAAGTGCCTTTTAAAGCTACCGTACGCTTTAGAACCGTAGGCGATATGACCTGCACTGCTGCCGTACTTTCTGAAGCAGATAATATTGATACCATCATTGATGAAATAAAAGAAGCCACTATATCTGAACGCGGTGCACGCATAGACGATAAGCGTTCGGAAGCGGCTATGGAAAAAAGAAAGAACCAGGGCTATTTCTAAGCCTATTACTTCGATTGCTACTTGCTATATACACACCAGGAAAAACTGTTTTATTAACAGCAACAGAATCACGCCCAACGGGTATAACAAAGAATGATCGACGTTATCAGGCATACTACCAAATCACCAGCTGTTCCAACGGTCTTACCTGTTTGGATACAAACAGATGAACTGAAGCTTGTAGTGATTGGTGGCGGCCAACAAGCCTGCGAACTGATCAGCTTACTCATTAGCAGGTATAAGATGAGTGCTATCTCGGTCATTGCACCAACTGTCAGTGATAAGATCAAAGCGCTTGCAACACAGCATAAGCAACTACAGGTGGAAGAGAGAGATCACCTTGCTTCAGACCTGGAAGGTGTGCAGCTACTTTTAGCAGCTACTGATAATGCAGAACTTAATGAAGAAATAAAACACCAGGCATCGCTGTTCAATATTCTTACTCACGTTGCCGGTGCACCTGAACTAAGCGATTTCTCTCTCAATGACACGCATGATCCATCTTCATTGCCTACCACTTCTTTCCTGCAGAAGCTGCACAATGGCGAGCTTCACTGGAAGAACCTGGCTACCTATTTCATTATTGCATTTTCGTTGATGGTCATCGGCCACATCATCATTTCTTATTTACCCTTACCTCCTATAGCCGATGTTTGGACTGGTGTAAAGCCACACCTGACCGGAAGGTTCTTTCTATTTGTTTTAGCAGGCTTCCTGGCGCAAATGGTAGATGGCATGTTAAGTATGGGTTACGGCGTTACTTCGGCCACATGTCTTATTTCTGCAGGAGTAAATCCTGTATCTGTAAGTGCCGCTATACATACATCAGAAATATTTACAACCGGCATTTCCGGCTTCAGCCATTATCGTTTTAAAAACGTAAATAAAAAATTATTCAAACACCTGGTTATACCCGGAGTGATTGGTGCCGTACTAGGTGCTATCGCCCTCGTGTATATTGGTGAAAAAGCAGGCAAATACCTTATGCCGATCATTGCATTATATGCCATGTTCCTCGGTGTAAAAATTCTGATGAAAGCATTTCAGCTGCAGAAAAAAACGGTGAAGGTGAAACGTGTTGGCTGGCTTGCATGGGTGGGTGGTTTTCTAGATTCATTTGGTGGCGGAGGCTGGGGACCTATAGTAACGAGTACATTGATTTCTAAAGGGAAAAATCCTCGTTATACAGTAGGTACAGTAAGCCTTACCGAGTTCTTCGTTACATTCTCAAGTGCGTTCACCTTCTTCTTTACCGTTGGTATCAGCCACTGGAATGTAGTACTTGGTTTATTGATCGGAGGTTCTATAGCAGCACCATTTGCAGCACGACTGGCAGGTAAACTTCCAAGAAAAACGATGATGATAGCCGTTGGCGTCATGGTCATCATCTGGTGTATAAGAATGATCATAAAAAGTTTCGCATAAAAGATAAAGCAGTAACAATGGATATACTTCGCATAGCTACAGCAGGCAGCGTAGATGATGGTAAAAGCACATTGATCGGGAGATTGTTGTACGATACCAAGTCTATTACCAAAGACAAACTAGAAGCAGTAGAAGCCAGTAGCAAAAGAAAAGGTTTAGACTTTGTAGACCTGTCGCTGCTAACAGATGGACTGATAGCTGAACGAGAGCAAGGCATCACCATTGATGTTGCGCATATCTATTTCACTACCGAAAAAAGGAAGTATATAATAGCCGATACTCCCGGACACGTGGAGTATACGCGCAACATGATCACCGGTGCATCCAATGCTGAAGCATCTATCATACTAGTGGATGCACGTAATGGTGTATGGGAGCAAACGAAACGTCACCTGTCAATTTTCGCTTTACTGCATGTACAAACTGTATTTGTGTGTGTAAATAAAATGGATCTGGTTGGTTTTGACGAGCAGGTATATGTGCAGATAACGGAAGAGGTACAACAACTTGCAACAAAGATTGGATTTGAAGGCCAATTGATATTTATACCAATTGCAGCTAAATATGGAGATAATGTAGTAGAACATTCTGCAAGAATGAACTGGTACAGCGGAGAACCTCTTTTACATTACCTGGAAGCATTAGCAGTGCACCAGAAAGACGACACTTTACCGGCACGATTTCCTGTACAATTTGTTATCAGGCCGCATAGCAACGAACACCATGACTTCCGCGGCTATGCAGGAAAATTAATCAGCGGCACTTTATCAGCCGGTGAAAAGGTGGTGGTTTTACCATCATTGAAAACTTCCACTATCAGCACTATAACTGTAGCTGAAGAGGAACGATTGGTAGCCAAAGCAGGTGAAAGTGTGGTGTTACAACTGGAAGATGATGTAGACATCAGCCGTGGGAATATGATTGTACCGGCAAACAGTAAGCACCAGCAGGTTAACAGCTTTACCGCCACCCTATGCTGGATGGACGAAGATAAATTAGCACCTGGCCAGGCTTATTTACTGCAACATGGCGTACATGTTGTGAAAGCAAAAGTGACAGGCATTACAAGTGTGCTTAACCTGGAGACTATGGAAGAGAATACGGAAGTATCATCCTTTAAGTTGAATGACATCGGCAAGGTGAATTTAAAAACAGCTAAGCCCATATTTGCGGACCTGTATGCAGAAAACTCAAGGAACGGTGCATTCATCTTGATCAATGAGTTTTCAAACACTACCGTGGCAGTTGGTTTTATTCAACACCTATAAAAAACAGCCGGCAGTTACTGTTAATGCAATTTCACATTTTGAACCACCTGCATATGGCTAACTTTGAAAAGATGAAAATAGCGATTGCTCTTCTTTGCGTACATGTATGCTGTTGCCATAGTGATGGATAACATGTGGAGAGTATTTATTTAAATATTTATAAAGCTCCACCCCGCGTGGAGCTTTATTATTTTTAATGATCAACAAATGCAAAAGGAAATTATAGATAAACCTTTGCTACAACGGTTGGAGGAAGTAAAGGATAAAATTGGAAATACGCCTTTGGTCAAAATAGAAAACCTGTATAATAAACCCGGTGTTTCTATTTATGCAAAGCAGGAATGGAAACAACTAGGTGGAAGTGTGAAGGCAAGAGCTGCATATAATATCATTCGTTCGGCTATTGAGAACAATGAACTAACCAGTGATAAGATTTTATTAGATGCAACCAGTGGCAACACAGGGATAGCATATGCTTCCATTGCAAAGGAACTGGGGATTCAGGTGGCGCTATGTCTGCCGGGCAATGCAAGTAAAGAACGTAAAGAAATACTTGAAAACCTGGGTGTACAGATCATTTACACATCACCCTTTGAAGGCACAGACGGCGCACAGGAAGAAGCACGTGCATTGGCTGCAAACGAACCAGGTAAATATTTTTACGCGGACCAATACAAGAACAACAATAACTGGAAAGCACACTATTTATTCACTGCTGAAGAAATATTGAAAGACGTTCCGGGCATCACGCATTTTGTAGCAGGCCTTGGTACTACAGGCACATTTATTGGAACAAGTAGAAGATTGAAAGAGCTAAAGCAAGGCATTCAATATATTTCTCTTCAACCCGACTCTGCACTGCATGGACTGGAAGGATGGAAGCATTTAGAGACTGCTGCAGTACCGGCCATTTACGATGCTACCGTAGCAGATGAAAACCTGCAAGTATCCACCGAAGCAGCATACGAAATTTTAAAAAAGGCAATCAAGCTGGAAGGACTGCACCTGAGCCCATCTTCGGCGGCCAACCTTGCAGGTGCAATACAAGTAGCGGAGAAAATAGAACAAGGAACTATAGTTACTGTTTTACCTGATAATGCAGACAAGTACAGTGAAGTAATAAAACGACTGGTTTAATGGCAATACAATTTCAAGCGAATTCATTTCAAGAACTGGTGGCTGATGCAGAAAAGACTTTTCCTGATGAATGCTGCGGCTTCATGGCAGGAAAAGAAGATGGCGAAGAAAGAATAATAACAGCCATTTTACCAGTCATCAATTCTAAAGAAGGCGACAAGAAGAGAAGATACCTTGTATCTCCTATGGACTATATGAAAGCTGAGCAATGGGCTGAAGATAACAACCTGCAATTGCTGGGTATTTATCATTCACATCCTAATCATCCATCGGTACCATCGGAGCACGACCGGGTGGCCGCGCAGCCTTATTTTTCGTATGTAATTGCTTCCATAATGGATGGAGCTTTTGCAAATATTCAATCGTGGAGATTGAATGATGATTTTCAATTTGAAGAAGAAACTATCACTAATTAAAAACACATAATGGCTACTATTTTAATTCCAACACCATTACGCAAGTTTACCAACAACAGCGCAAAATTGCAGGTACAGGCTACCACTATAAAAGAAACAGTTGATGAATTGATCCTGAATTTTCCTGACCTGAAAAAACACCTGTTAGACGATCAAGGAAATATCCGTTCGTTCGTAAACATATTTGTTGGCAACGATGACATCCGCGATCTGCAACAGGAAAATACAGCTGTAAAAGAAGAAACGGTTATCAGCATAATTCCTGCAATTGCAGGAGGAACCTTCTAACATACATACACATGAGTACAGAAAATATAACTTTTTCACCGGCAGAATATGCACGCTACAACAGGCATATCATCATCCCCGAATTTGGTTTAGAGGCACAGAAAAAATTAAAAGCCGCCAAAGTACTGGTAATTGGTTCCGGCGGTTTAGGCAGTCCTGTTTTGCTTTACCTGGCTGCTGCCGGGGTAGGCACTATAGGTATTGTAGATTTTGATGTAGTGGACGATAGCAACCTGCAACGCCAGGTACTTTTTGGAGTGGAGGAAATAGGTAAACCAAAAGTAGAGGCTGCAAAACAAAGGCTGCAATCGCTTAACCCGCACCTCAATATCATTACCTACAACACACAACTTACCTCAGCCAATGCACTTGAAATAATCAAAGAATATGATGTAGTGGCTGATGGTACTGATAACTTTCCAACACGCTACCTGGTAAATGATGCATGTGTTCTGCTAAATAAGCCGAATGTTTATGCTTCCATTTTTCAATTTGAAGGACAGGTCTCTGTCTTCAACTATACAAATGCAGCAGGTGAGTTAGGTCCTAATTACCGCGACCTCTATCCTACGCCTCCGCCACCAGGACTTGTTCCATCGTGTGCAGAAGGCGGAGTATTGGGTGTGCTTCCGGGCATCATAGGCAGCCTGCAAGCCAATGAAGTGATCAAGGTGGTAACAGGCATTGGAGAAACATTGTCGGGTAGATTTTTTGTGTTCGATGCACTCACTTTTGAAGTACGCACCTTCAACATTAAGCGCAATGAAAACAACCCGGTGAATGGTAAGAATCCAACAGTCACAGCTCTTATAGACTACGAACAATTTTGTGGTATGAAGGCTGTAGAAAAAACCATTAAAGAGATCTCTGTAGAAGAATTTGAAAGCTGGCGCGAAGCAGGAGAAAATTTCCAGGTGATAGATGTACGGGAGCCAAATGAGTACGAGGAAGTGAACATTGGAGCCTTGCTTATTCCATTAGGCACAGTAGCGGAGAATGCAGAAAAAATAGACAAGCATAGAAAAGTAGTGGTTCATTGCAAACTGGGTGGACGCAGTGCAAAAGCCATTCGTGAACTGGAGGAAAAACATGGTTTCACCAACCTGTATAATTTGAAAGGAGGCATAACGGCTTATTTACAAAAGACACAGCAAACGGTATAAATAGAAAGCGGCTCAAATTTGAGCCGCTTCTTTTTTATCATCAACAACCTATAAATTTTATCGTGGATCTAACGTAGAAAGCACATGATAAAAAACCGAGAACACTCTACGCAGGTCAGCAGGATTGGTAAGCGCCCGTTGAATTACCAGGTGAAGATGATCTTCTTCAGTCTGGTCTGTTTTATCAATGTGAAAAGAATAACCTGAAAGATTTTGGAACACTGTCCGTAAAGTTTCATCAGCAAACAGCTGCTTCAGCCTTACCTCATCATTAGTTTGTACAAGTACGTTATCATCAAATTCAGGATAGCCTACTTTCACATCCTGCATACCAAAAAACTTTCCTATCCGATTAAGAAAATCTTCGGGAGTAATAGCAAACTTGAAGGTATTACTTGCAGGAAGTGCAGCACGAAAAGTTGTCTGTTCAAATCCCCATCCTTCGTCTCCCCCACCCACTGATTTTACAGTCTCAAGGTCTACTTTATACTTACCGGTATTGATAACTGCACGATAATTATTTGGACTTTCCTGCCAGGTTATATCGGTAGAGAACTGCTCCCATGCTTCATCTACGGTAGTAGCGGTAAAGGTTCTTTGATCCATAAAGCTATATTTTTCAGATTCTTACAAAATAACTACGCCAACCTGCTCTTTATCCATTCCTATCACATCTAAAGCATCACTAAAATATTCCAAAGCCATGCATATGTTTATGATGCTTGTCACCGGCACAAGAGAAACAGGATGATGAATAGCAGAAGAAATCTTGGACCCAAAGTATTTGTTGTAAGGCACTGGGAATTAATGTATTCCTAAAACTGGCGGAAACGGAAGAACAGTGGAATGCATTACGCAAATTTGTAGACGATAAATTTTATTGAATGCAACTGAGAAAAATAACGATCCTTGCCGGGTTACTTATCATACATTTTATTGCTAATGCACAGGCCGATCTCAAAGGTTGGCACCTTCTTGATCCTGGTTCTGATAGTCTTCATGGTATCAGCCTCCAGCGCACTTACGATTTTCTAAAAGGTAAAAAAAGCCAACCTGTTGTTGTGGCTGTTATTGATAGTGGTATAGACACTGCACACGAAGACCTTAAGAATATACTCTGGCGAAATACAAAAGAGATACCTGGAAACGGTATAGATGATGATGGCAATGGTTATATAGACGACGTGCATGGATGGAATTTTATTGGCGGAAAAGATGGACGCAATATTGGCAAAGAATCTATGGAGGCCAGCCGCGTATATCACCGCTACAAAGAAAAGTTTGATAAGAAGCACATTGATGAGTCAAAACTTACCAGCACAGAAAAAGAAGAATATGCTTTATGGAAGAAGGCTGCTGAACTATTGAACATAGATCGTGATGAGCAGGTTGCTGTTATGTTTTTGGAAGTAGCATACAAGGCAGCTAAAAAACATGAAAAGGTTTTGATCAGCGAAATGAAGAAAGAATCATTTACTGCTGAAGAAGTAGAAAAATTTCAACCTACCACTCAACCAGGTAAGCAAGCCAAAATGGGTTATCTCACTTTTTTAAAGATAACCGAGATGGAACGCGAAGAGACCAATACTAGCATGTTCTCTCAACTAGAAGAATATTTAGCTGATAAGAAAATGGCGCAGGATGCAAAAGAGATCGCGCCGGTAAATTACCGCGAAGAGATCATCAAAGATGACTACTTCAACATTGGCGACAGGTACTATGGCAACAATGATGTAATGGGACCTTCGCCTACACATGGCACTCACGTAAGCGGCATCATAGCAGCAGAACGCAATAATGGCGTAGGTGTAGATGGAGTAGCATCTAATGTAAAGATCATGACCATCCGTGCCGTACCCGATGGTGATGAATATGATAAAGACATTGCCTTAGCTATCAAGTATGCTGTAGATAACGGTGCTAAGGTGATCAATATGAGTTTTGGAAAAGGACTTTCTCCTGAGAAGAAGTGGGTAGACGAAGCAGTACGCTATGCTGAATTGAAAGACGTTCTTCTGGTTCACGCAGCAGGAAACGATGGGAAAAATAATGACGAAGAAGCCAGCTATCCTAACAGGAATTTGAAGACATACAACAGTACCGCATCTAATTTCATTTCTGTTGGTGCCAGCAGCGATTTTATTGTTTCAAACAATCTTGTAGCAGACTTTAGCAACTATGGAAAAAGCAGCGTAGATGTGTTTGCACCCGGCGTAAAGATTTACTCAACACTACCAGGTGGTAATGCTTATGGTTTCCAAAAAGGAACAAGTATGGCGGCACCAGTAGTGAGTGGTGTGGCAGCAATCATTCGTTCGCATTTTCCTAAGCTGTCGGCTAAGCAGGTGAAATATGCAATTGAAGCATCGGTTGATAAATTTGATAATACGCCTGTTAACAAACCAGGTTCAAAAGAGAAGACTGCATACAGTGAATTATGTACCTCAGGTGGAAAGATCAATGCTTATAGAGCTATCAAATTAGCATCTACCTTGCAGCCTGAAGTAAAGGAGGTAAAAAAGGAACAACTTCCTCCGTCCACTTTTAAGAACATGCCTGTAAAACAATAATATGCCACGACCTGCAACCGGAACTTTTCCTGCTTACTATGCCAATTACATTTCATTGGTACAGGTAGACGATGTACCTGCAGCAATAGAAACTTACAGCAAGGACATCCTAACCTTCTGGAGAAATATCCCGGTAGAAAAGCATACGCATCGCTATGCCGAAGGTAAATGGGATCTTAAAGAAATGCTACAGCACGTTATAGACACTGAACGCATTTTTGCTTACCGTGCATTACGCCTGGCTCGTAAAGACACCACACCACTTCCTGGTTTTGATGAAGTAGCATATGCAGCCAATAGTAAGGCAAGCGATCGTCCGTGGGATGACCTGTTAGCAGAGTTTGAGTGCACCCGTCAATCAACCAACCTGTTGTTGCTCAGCTTTGATGAAGAGCAACTGCAACAACAAGGTTTTGCCAATGACAACCCGGTAACTGTACATGCTATTTGCTTTATTATATACGGGCACCTGCTTCACCACCAGAATATTATCAGCGAACGCTACCTGTAATCAACTTCATTTTCCATTTATATATGCAGGAGCAGTAGCTGTATAAACCACATGGATATGTGAAAACAACTAATGCGCTAAATATTTTCTTTGTGCAAAATCTGCACAATGAAATATGCAATGTTCCTGGTTGTACTGCTATCATTAACTTTCTCCAAAGTATCCTCGCAACAGAACTTCCGGTTTGACGACTACTTCTATTTCAGGAATAACATTTACCTGCAAACACCCAACGCACTGCTGAACGGAGCGGTTCTAAAAATGGGTTCAAGAGATACAGCAGCTGCCATAGAACTGGTAAAACAAGCCGCTTCAAAAGGCATGTTTGATACCTTGTACATTACTACGAAGAGTAAACTGAAGTTTATCACTACTACTCCTCATTGGAAGCAAATTGCCACTACCATACAAAACAATAGGGATAAATATGCTGATCCTGCTGCTATGGAAATACGTACAGAAGATATAGATAACTTCTGGCGCCTGTTCGATAGGATCCATGATAAAAATTCAGATGAACTTTTTACCAGTGAATACATAGTAAAAGGCTCGCCAGGCATTCGCACTTTTTATGAAGTAAGAATGCAAAGCCGCGCCACCAACCTGCTGGAGTCGGTGCGCCAGAGGCAGAAATATTATGAGAGCATCAGACCAATAACACTACAGGTAAAGAACTATAAACCTGCTATAAAAGAAGCAGCAAGAAAAATAAAAGAACTATATCCTGATGCGATTTTCCCTCCTACTACTTTCATTGTAGCACATTTAAATTCTTTTGGAACAGCAGATGGTGGTGGTGGCCAGCTTATCAGCACTGAGTTCTTTTTAAACCCTTCGCAATTAGACACTGCAGGTATTGGCGAGTGGGAACGCAGCGTTCTTACTGATACTTCCAAACTGCTTGGTATAGTAGTTCACGAGAATATTCATATACAAGAGAAATCAAAGTGGGATCCGTCGCTGCTTGGCAGGTGCACCGTGGAAGGCCTCTGCGATTTTATAACACAACTGGTGCTTGGCTACAACATCAATAGCCGCATCCACGACTATGGCAACCGCCACGAGAAAGAACTATGGGAAAAATTCAGCAAACAAATGCACGGCAAAGACGTGGACGAATGGCTGTACAATGGTATGTCAGCAAAAGATTACCCGGCTGACCTTGGATACTATATTGGCTATAAAATCTGCGAAGCTTATTACGATAAAGCCGTTGATAAAAAGCAGGCAGTAAAAGACATCCTGGAGATACAGGACTTCAAAAAGTTTCTGGCTGATAGCGGTTATGAAGAAAAGATTGCAAAGATGGCAAGCAACCCATAGATAACATAGTTGATGTAAAAGAACAAGCCCATGAAAGATCATGGGCTTGTTCTTTTTTTAAGATTTTACTAAGCGCTATTTCCTCTAAATCTGATTTCAATCCACTCAATCGTGGTTCTACAATCTCTCCACCACCATTGCGCTTGCACCACCACCACCATTACATATACCGGCAGCGCCTATGGTTGCATTATTTTGTTTTAGTACATTCAGCAGGGTTACAATAATACGTGCACCGCTACAACCTAATGGATGACCTAGCGAAACAGCACCACCGTTGGCATTCACTTTAGCAGGATCCAGTTCCATCCGCTGCGTATTTACAATACCTACTATACTAAATGCTTCATTCAGTTCTACGTATTCCACATCCTTCATTTCAAGGCCGGCTTTCTTTACCGCTTTAGGAACAGCAATGCTTGGTGTAGTAGTAAAATTTTCAGGCTCCTGTTCTGCATCAGCATAACTGCGGATGCGTGCGATTGGCTTTATACCTAGCTCATCAGCTTTTTCCTTGCTCATAAGCACTACTGCAGCAGCACCATCATTCATAGTACTGGCGTTGGCAGCTGTTACCGTTCCTTCCTTACTAAAAGCAGCACGCAGCGAAGCGATCTTATCAAACTTAACATTCCATGGCTCTTCATCACGCGCCACCACTATTGGGTCTCCTTTTTTAGAAGGTATTTCCACCGGCACTACTTCTTCGTCAAACTTACCACTCTCCCATGCCGCCTGGCTACGCTTATAGCTTTCAGTGGCAAAGGCATCTTGTTCTTCGCGGCTAACCTTGCTTATTGAAGCAAGCGCATCAGCAGCGCAACCCATAGCGAATGTGCTATAGCAGTCGGTAAGGCCATCTTTTTGTAGTCCATCTAACATCTGTACAGCGCCGTATTTATTACCCCAGCGCATGTTCTCTACATAAAAAGGCACCGCGCTCATATTTTCCATTCCGCCGGCTACTACTACATCAGCGTCGCCAAGCATAATGCTTTGCGCACCTTGCGATATAGCTTTCATACCACTGGCGCAAACCTTATTTACAGTAGTCGCAATTACTTTATCAGGAAGGCCGGCATACCTCGCTGCCTGGCGTGCAGGCGCCTGTCCCAGGTTGGCTTGTATCACACAACCCATCAGTACTTCATCTACCTGGTCAGGAGAAATGCCAGCGCGTTCTACGGCAGCTTTAATAGCAATAGCTCCCAGGCGTGGTGCAGGAATATCTTTTAATGCGCCACCAAAACTTCCCATTGGGGTACGCACAGCAGAAACAATGTAAACTTCTTTGTTCGTCATAATTGGCAATCGTATTTGTTTAAGTCAAATTAAATAATCCAAAGGCGCGGCAAAGATAGCAGCGATTGTGGATGTGCAGATTGTAAAAAAACAAGTTTAGGTTACCAGTCAAAGTACTTGCTTCAACATTGTTGTGTCACTCACTTGTACGGTTATATCGCTATGCACCCATCCCAGCTGTAGTACATCAACCATGCATACCTGCAAGATCCATGATCACGTTCCATTCATCTTCCGTTACGGCACTCACCGACAAGCGGCTGAGCTTGATGATCTGCATATCCTGCAATCTCTTATCCTGTTTGATAGTAGCCAGCGACACCGGCTTCTTCAGTTTCTTTAACGGTTTAAAATCTACCGCCACCCAATTAGGGTCATCCGTAGTTGGATCCTGGTATGCTTCCTTCACAACTTTTGCAATGCCCACTATTTCCAGTCCTTCATTGCTGTGATACCAGAATGCTTCATCACCCTTCTTCATTGCACGCAGGTTGTTACGCGCAGCATAATTACGCACACCATCCCAAAACGTCTGCTTATCCTTTACAAACTGATCCCAGGAATATTTAAATGGTTCAGATTTTATCAACCAATAATTCATAAATCAAAATTCAAAAGTAAAAAGTAAAAAAGCTATAGTGCATCATCTCGATCAGTAATCAAAAGTTCAAGATTTTGACTTTTGACTTTTGACTTTCAACTTACCCTACCATCCACTTGCCAGCACATCAGCTATATGCATGGTCTGTAGTTCATAGCCTTTGTTTTTTGCGTAGCCGCCAAAGTGCATCATACAACTGTGGTCGGTGCTGATAATATATTTAGCGCCGGTTGCCATTGCATTCTTGATCTTTTGATCAGCCATGGCAACACTGATAGGTTCAAATTTTACAGCGAATGTTCCGCCAAATCCACAGCAGGTTTCTACATCTGCCATTTCTACCAGCTCCAGCCCCTGTACATGCTGCAACAGTTGGCGTGGCTCTGCTTTTATCTTGCATTCACGGAGTGCGGCACAACTATCATGATAGGTTGCCTTGCCTTGAAGCTTAGCACCAAAATCTACAACACCCAGCACTTTTACAAGAAACTCAGAGAACTCATGCGTTCGCTCTCCCAGCTTCAGCACTTCATTGTGAACAGATGAATTGTCGAAAAGTTTTGCGTAATAATTTTTTACAAAACCTGCACAGCTGGCACTTGGTGTAACAATGTAATCCGCACCCTCAAAGTCTTTCATAAACTTGGTGCAAATGGTTTTTGCTTCTTCCCAAAAACCTGCATTGTAAGCTGGCTGGCCGCAGCACGTTTGGTTGGTATTGTAAGATACTTTGCATCCAGCCTTTTCAAGCACCTTCACCATATTGAAGGCTGTCTGCGGGTATAACTGGTCTACAAAGCAGGGGATAAATATCTGTACGTTCATATTTTATGAAAGTAATAAGTAGTAGGTAGTAAGTAAAAAGACAAAAACAAATAAAGCGTCACAAACAGAAGCTTTAAAAACACCTCCCTTTGCGTCTTTCGGTTGCAGCAGCTTTGCAGCTCCAGTAGATGATCAACGACTATCAGTACAAGTGTGCGACGCAACGGCTGCTACATAGCAGCACTACTGCCTGGTCCACAAATTACTTCATGCTTCGCTTCAGCGATATCATTTTTATAGCTGTGATAGCAGCTTCTTCACCTTTATGGCCATGTACGCCACCTACACGCTCCATAGCCTGCTGTTCATTATCTACTGTCAGCACACCAAAAATAACGGGTGCTTCAAGAGAAAGATTTAGCTGCATCACACCATCCGTTACGCCTTTACATACATAATCAAAATGGGGCGTATCGCCACGAACCACTGCACCCAATGTTATATAAGCGTCAGCAGGTTTGGCAGAAGCAGCATGTGCTTTTACCGCAAATGGAATTTCAAATGCACCGGGCACAACAACAGTTTTGCTCTTAACGCCTGCAGCTTTCAACACTTTGCGACAGCCTTTCTCAAGCCTGTCGATGATGTGTGCGTTCCATTCCGTTTTTACAATAACAACAAAGGCATCCGCAATTGTTGGGATGCCTCTGATCAATGATGTATTTCCTTTTGTAGCCATTATTTTACGCTAAAGTCATTTTTCTCGATACTCAAACGATAAATGTATTTATCAATAGAAAATCCTTTTTCAGTCCGAGGATATTTTTGCTTGATCTGCTTGTACACATCTACCGCTTCCTGGTTCTTGCCCATGCTTTCCAGCAGGTAACCAGCACGGAAAAGGAATTCAGATGAGTTAACCTCGTCTTCAGGAAAATGCTTACCAGCTTTTTTGTATTGCTCTACAGCTTCCTCTTTCTTTCCTTGTTCGCTATAAGCATCACCCAGTTTACCATAAGCTATCATCTGTACCTGGTCAGCATCGGTAGTAAAATTTTTCAGGTGCTTTACAGCATTGTTGAAGTCTTGCTTTTTCAGGTAAATAACACCTGCATAATAATGAGCAAGATTAGCAGATGGCGTACCACCAAAATTGTTGATGATGTGTAAGAAACCCTTGTACTGGCCATTGCCATTCAAAGCAAGATCAAGGCTGTCGTTGCGGAAGAACTCTTCTGCTTTGAACATTGCTTCTGCAGCGCGTGCATTATTTGGTTCTTTTACAAGATGTTTATAAGCCAACCAACCAGCAGCTAAAACGATGATGGCAGCAGAAACACCAATGATCGCTTTCTTATTCTTTTCCCAAAAACCTTGAACTGAAGTTAGTGACTCATTTGGTTCAACTTCCTGTACTTTATTGTCAGCCATTTTATGTTAGGTGTATTTTTAGAGGGTGTGTTAGGCGCCACTTGTGGTGGCCATTTTATAAAAAATTAATCTACTATGAAAGGATAGTTTTCATCTACGTAAACATCTTTCAGCACTTCGCTATCATCTGGCCAAGGACTTTCTTCTGCAAATCTTACGCTCTCTTCTACCACTTCATTAATTCTTGCATCGATAGCATCCAGTTCTTCCTGTGTAGCATATTGCTCTTCCAGGATCTTCTTAGCTACCATTACAATTGGATCTTTCTCTTTGTACTCTTCCAACTCTTCTTTACGACGATACTTCTGAGGATCACTTATAGAGTGACCTTTGTAACGATAGGTTTTCATTTCAAGCAAAGTAGGGCCACCGCCTTCTCTTGCTCTTTTTACCGCACGTTCTACCGCCTGGTGAACTGGCTCTGGATTCATACCATCCACCATATCTCCCGGCATATCGTATGCGTCAGCCAGTTTATAAATATCAATTACGTTACTGGTACGTTCTATTGAAGTACCCATAGCGTAGTTATTGTTCTCGCAAATAAAAATAACAGGCAGCTTCCATGTCATTGCCATGTTGAAGGTTTCGTGAAGCATACCCTGGCGAGCAGCGCCATCACCAAAGAAACAAAGTACCACATTGTCTGTGCCTTTGTATTTTTCGGCGAAAGCCAATCCTGCACCGGTACCTATCTGTGCACCAACAATACCATGACCACCAAAGAATTTTTGTTCTACACCAAAGAAGTGCATACTTCCACCCTTTCCTTTAGCACAACCGGTAGCTTTACCGTAAAGCTCGGCCATACACGCGTTAGCGGTAATGCCTTTAGCCAATGCCCAGCCGTGATCACGATAAGCTGTAATGAATGGATCGTCCTGGCGGGTAGCAGTCATACAACCGGCAGCTAATGCTTCCTGGCCTACGTATGCGTGGAAGAAGCCACGGATCTTACCAGCCATTTTGTATTTCTCTTCAGCTTTCAGCTCGAACTGGCGGATGAGCTGCATTAGTTCATACCAGTATAAGTAGGTTTCTTTAGAAAATGTAGTTGACAATGTGCCTGAATTTTAGAGCGGCAAATATAGGATAATGTACCAATTAGCCAATTGCAGATTTAGTGCAGGTTTTACGGTATCGTTTGCAGGTATTATTTTCTATAAATGGGCTGAATTACTAGCTGTGTTACCACTGAAGAGAACTTACAAATAAATAAACAAGGATAAGCTTAGCCACTCACCCGCAAGTAAAATAAAAGCATTGCCGTTGAACTGAGCGTAGCAACGATGTGAGATCAAGGATTAAATGCTGGTTCCAAAATCTTCCTAGCCAGTGACATTATTTTGCTGTCATCCTAAACTTGATAACAAAACCAGAAAGCAACGTGAGAACACCCACAAGCGTAACGGCAACAGGCACACCTAAAAGATCGGATATAACTCCTGTTAATACAGCACCTATAGCATACCCGCAATCGCGGAAAAAACGGTAAATACCTACAGTTTCAGCGCGCTGTACAGGGTGTGTATTATCGGCTATGGCTGCAATGAATGTGGGATATACCATCGCTTTACCAATACCTAAAACAATCGAAAGCGCTACAAAATGCTGGTAAGTATTAGCTTGTAAAAACATTAAAAGAGTAGCCGCCTGCAAAAACATACCCCAATACAATAACGGCTTTCGTCCTATGAGATCTGAAATCTTGCCGGAAAATAATTGGCCCATACCCCAGCAGGCCGGGTAAATAGCTGTAATAACCCCGATCTCGGTAAGTGAAAAACCTTTGGCGGTAAGAATGAGCGGGTAAAGTCCCCATACCATTCCATCGTTCAGGTTATTTACCAATCCTCCTTGTACCACCGAACTCAAGTTCCGGTTGAAAAAGATGGTTTCTTTGAAAACGTGGTTCAGCGGAATGAGTGGACCCGGTAAAGCCGCGGCCGACTGCATAAATGGTCGCGTATCTTTTATGGCAAAGATGGAAAGCAAAATTCCGAGAATAGAAAAACCGACACCTGTATAAAACGGGTATGGCCGCAGCCCATAATTGGCAGCTATGTAGGCAACAAGAAAAGTAGTAAGTCCTACAGCCAGGTAACCAATGAATTCATTTAATCCAACTGCAAGTCCGCGATTTTTATCTTCAGCAAGATCAATTTTCATGACCAGCGTGCTCGACCAGGCGATCCCCTGGTTGATGCCAAGCAGGACGTTGGCGAAAATTATCCAGTTCCAGTTAGGTGCATACATCAGGATCCACGGAACCGGCAAAGCGAACAACCATCCAAAGATCAGCAACCGGCGGCGGCCATACTGGTTACTCAACCTGCCCGCCATGTAATTTGAAATGGCCTTACTTATTCCAAATGCTACAATGAAAGAGAATATTGCCGTTTTCGACTCTATACCAAACTCGGTGGTGGCCAGCTTTGGCAATAACGACCTTTCCATGCCTACCATGCCTCCAACAAATGCAGTAACGCATAACAGCAAAAGAAACTGCGGAAGGTTTTGTTTGATCCCCGGTGATTTGTCCATAAAACGAAAAGCGGCAAAGGTTGAAGAAAGGAATCAAATGGTGCTGATATTTCTTAATTCACTTGTTGAGAATGCTTCCATTAACTCACTTAGATGAAGCTTTTTACAGCAATATCATATTAGCTGTAAGAAGGCATTATACATCTGCTTAAATTTAATATACAGCAAAAACAGCAAAAGCAAAATTATAACTAATTGATAATCAAGCATGCTCATTTTTCAAATGTGGATTCTAAAGTTGCATCCTATCTATCTTGAAACGTAGCTTTGCAGCGGGGAAAAAATAGAAGAAGATGACGAAGCGGAATTTTGCTAACCTTGAAAACGGACTGAAAGCAGACATTCTTAGGGAAGATGGCGTATACATTGGTAAAGCGATGCATGGCGAAAGCATTATAACTCTTTACCAGCTAAATACATTTTATGTGGCTGTTCATTATACAGCTTATAGAAAAGCGATAGAAAAATATGTTCTCATTGATGACCCTGCCAAAATCGGCAGCTTCATTGATCAGGTCAACATAAGTGAATTCATAACCGAAACCCTTCAATAACTCTTGTTTAAACCCTTAAAATATGAAAAACAAGCATCTTGTATTGTATGCAGATGATGATGTAGATGATCTTACGTTGATAACAGAAGTATTTGCCAATCACCCCAAAGTAGAGCTCCTAACTTTTTCTAACGGATTAGAAGTATTAAGTTTTTTACAAGGCCTGCCTGAAGATGTAGCCAAACCTTGCTTGATTATTTTAGATATCAATATGCCAATTCTTGATGGTAAGGATACGCTAGTGAGCATAAGAAAGAATCCAGCCTTTGTAAAAGTGCCTATTCTTCTGTTCACTACTTCTAACCAACCAAGGGAGAAGCAATTTGCTTATGAATACAATGCAGGGTTCATTACCAAGCCAATTAATGTAACACAGCTGGAAAATATTGCTGAAATTTTCATTGACCATTGCACCGAAGAAGTAAAAAGTAGCATACGAAGCTTTCATTCTAAATAATAGGCTTCACGTTGTAATTATTGGTATGGGATCATGCCTGCCTTTACTTATTATTCCGAATTACCTGTTCCGAAACCAGTTTTAGTTAGTTCATTTTATACATAAAAGAGTACGCACAACAGTAATGGATGTTGACACCAGCTAACTCCTACTCTTGTTGTGTGCTCATTTTTCTTATTACAAGTTTTGTGTGGCTTTCGCAGGGTACAATATGTCTCCTTAACTTGCCGCTTTTCTAGCAGGATTATTGCAATCACTCTGCTTTTGTTTTACTATTAAAAAGTTACACCCCGAATATGTCCCGAATTGCAGCAACGATCTGTATTATAGCTACGTTAGGAATTGGCACCAGCTTTCTTTTTTCTCATACCAAAAAATTTGATGCGCAGGAGATTGTCCAAGACAGCTCAAGAGCAGAAAAGAATTATGCGAACTTCTGTGCAGGTTGTCATGGAGAGAAAATGGATGCCTTTGTTGACAGGAGATGGAAACACGGCAATACCGACAAAGATCTTTTCAAGGCAATAAAACATGGTTATCCTGATGAAGGGATGCCGGCTTTTGAAAAAGCTTTTACTGATAAAGAGATCAACGAGTTGGTCGAGTTCATGCAAAAAGGTATAGAGAACATTAAACGTTATGAATTCTCTGAGCCTAATAAATCCAATGTTTACAAACATGAATCATTATCTATAAAACTGGATACGGTTCTGACTGGTGTAGATGTGCCATGGGGTATGGCTTTTCTTCCCAACGATGATATACTGGTTACAGAACGTGGCGGCAAGCTTTACCGAGTTTCAAAATCGAAGAAAGCTGTAACCATTGGTGGTGTACCAGAGGTGGTTGCAGAAGGACAAGGCGGATTAATGGACATCATACTGCATCCAAACTTTAAAAAGAACAATGTTGTATACCTCTCCTATTCTAAAGGGAAGAAAACGGATAAAGGTGTATTGGCAACCACGGCTATCACAAGAGCAGTGCTAAAGGGAAATGAATTAGTAGATCATAAAGAGGTATTTGAAGCGCAGCCCTACTCCCGGACAAGACATCACTATGGGTGCAGGTTAGAATGGAGTAAAGATGGCAACTTATTCATCACTGTTGGAGAACGCGGAAACGAAAAGGAAAACCCGCAAGACCTGTCAAGGGATCTTGGCAAGGTGCACAGGATAAAAGAAGATGGTTCTATTCCTGCAGATAATCCTTTTGTAAATACACCAGGAGCCAGGCCTTCTATTTACTCTTACGGTCATCGCAACCCGCAGGGTATGGCTATACATCCTAAAACTGGGGAAATATGGACCAACGAGCACGGCCCACGCGGCGGCGATGAGATCAACATCCTGAAGCCAGCTACCAACTATGGATGGGCAGTTACTTCGTATGGCATTAACTACAATGGCCAGGTTATGACCAAGCTTACCACTAAAGAAGGCGTATCTGACCCGCTACTGTATTGGATACCTTCTATAGCTCCATCTGGAATGGCGTGGGTAACAGGTAAACGCTATAAAGAATGGAAGAACGGTTTGTTGGTAGGTTCACTCAGGTTTAAATATTTAAACCTGTGCACTGTTGAAAATAATAAAGTGATAAAGCAGGAGATTCTCCTAAAGAATATTGGCCGTTTAAGAGATGTACGAATGGCCCCAAATGGATACATCTATGTAGCAGTTGAAAAACCAACGGCAGCAATTTTTAGGCTGTTGCCCGTAAAAGGATAAAGAGAAAGCAGGCTCATTATAGCCTGCTTTTTTATTAATGCTAAACATCATCCGTACTGGCTACCTCTTCTATATCATCAAACGCAGTATGTGTTGGATTTACTTCTGCGTATTCCTTTATCTCAGCCTCGCCCTGTTGCTGGTTCCTTTCGCTTGCCCTTTGATTTTCTTCAACCATTGACTCTTTATCGTCAGCGAGATCTTCTTTTTCCAGGTTCATAAGAAACTTTTTGTTATTAAAACAAAACTTACGCCAGTCAAAGTGTCGCAATTCTTCGCCTCACTGTTTTTGTTTTATACATAAGCATTAAACTTTATTAGTAACTTTCTCCAGCTCCAAAAACTATACGCATGAAACACCTACTACTATTTGTCGTTTTACTGACGACCATTTTACAACTTGCATTGGCACAGCAACAAACGGTATCAGGCCGTGTGACAAACGACCAGGGCGAGCCGGTACCTTACGCTGTGGTGATGTTAAGAAATACCAACCGCCAAACAGTCGCCGATGCAAATGGCAACTTTACCATTGATGCTTCTCCCGGGGATGTATTGCAAGTAACATCCGTTGGACTGGCCACAACAACCATAACAGTTACCTCTGCCTCTACTGTGAACATTACAATGCAGCGCAGTCTTGCAGAACTTGGCAATGTAACTGTGGGTACACGCAGCATCCGCAGAACTGCCACAGAGACCGCAGCTCCTGTTGATGTCATTCCTGTAACACGTGTGATGAACCAACTTGGACAGGTAGATATCAACCAGATCCTGCAGTTCGTTGCACCATCATTTAATTCTAACAAACAAAGTGGCGCCGATGGATCAGACCATGTGGACCCGGCAACTTTGCGTGGATTGGGACCTGATCAAACATTGGTACTGGTAAACGGCAAACGCAGGCACCAAAGCTCGCTTGTAAATATTTATGGAACCCGAGGCCGCGGTAATACAGGAACTGATCTAAATGCTATACCAGCCGCAGCTATTGAACGTATAGAGATATTAAGAGAAGGAGCAAGTGCGCAATACGGATCAGACGCGATAGCAGGTGTTATCAATATCGTTTTAAAAAGCAGCACCAACCAACTTGCCGCAAATGTGATGACAGGTGCAAACATCACAGGCTATGGCAGCTCGCTGAACTCATCCAAAGGAAAGGTGATAGCAAATACCATGGACGGAGAACAAGTAAATGCAAACGTGAACTATGGCTGGAGCATCAAGAACAATGGCTTTTTGAATGTGACTGGAGATATATTAACGAAAGCAAAGACCCATCGTCCTAATTATACTACGCTGTACCCGGACAGCTACCGCAACCAGTTTGGTGACATGTCGCTCACTAATGGAAGTATCTATTACAACAGCCTCTTTCCTTCTACCGGAAGCGCCACCTTTTACAGCTTTGGTGGTCTTAACCTCAGGCGAGGTGATGCTTTTGCATGGACACGTGATGCTGAAAGCGAAAGAAATGTAACCGCTATTTATCCCAATGGCTTTGATCCGCATATCAAATCGAGAATAACAGATGGTTCACTGTCATTTGGAGTGCGCAATAAGTTTGGTGAGTGGAATGCAGACTTCAATGCTACCGGCGGCACCAACCGCTTTCAATATATAGTTGATCAAACTTTGAATGCTTCGCTTGAAGCTGCATCACCACGTCGTTTTGATGCTGGAGGCTTCCAGTTATCGCAGTATGTGTTAAGTGCCAATTTCACACGGTCGTATAGCAACGTAGCCAGCGGCTTCAACCTTGCATTTGGCGCAGAGTTCCGCCAGGAACAGTACAAAATTTTTGCAGGTGAAGAAGGAAGCTATAGAACATACGGCCCGGTTATCTTTAGCATCAATGGCAACGATACGGTTTACCGCCCAGGTGGATCACAAGGCTTCCCGGGTTTCCAACCAAAAGACGAGACCAACAGTGGACGTAACAACCTGGGTGCTTATATAGATGGCGAACTGGATGTTACCAGGAACTTCCTCATTACAGGAGCTATCCGTTTAGAAAACTATAGCGACTTTGGATTTACCCACAACTATAAGCTTTCTACACGAGTGAAATTATCACCTTCTGTTTCGTGGCGTTCATCCGTTAGCACAGGCTTCAGGGCACCGTCGCTACCACAGATCAATTTTAGTTCAACCTTTACTGATGTGTCCGCAGGTGCCGTGGTAGATAAAGTGATTGCTCCTAACAACAGCATCATTACACAGCGGGTAGGTATACCACCACTAAAACAGGAACGTTCTGTAAATATTGGAACAGGCTTCACTGCAAGAACAAAAAATTTCTCTCTTACTGTAGATGGTTATTATGTAAGCATCAAAGACAGGATAGTATTGACAGGCGCCTTTGATGAAAGTGATGATAAGATAGGCAGCATACTAACATCTCTTAATGTTGGTGCAGCACAGTTTTTTACCAATGCAGTGGATACTCGTACGAAGGGTATTGACCTGATAGCAACACACTTCTGGCCAATAGGCAAAGGAAGATTGAATACAACGTTGGCCGGCAATGTGAACGACATGGAGATCAGAAACGTAAAAACAACTAACCTGCTTAAAGGAAAAGAAGATGTTTATTTTGGCGTACGCGAACAGTCTTTCCTGTTGGCTTCAGCACCAAAGAGCAAGGCGAACCTTAGCTTCGACTATGAAGTAAACAAGCTAAACCTGCTGCTGCGTTTCAATCATTTTTCCAGCATACATATAAGAAACTGGGATGATCAACTCGATCATTACTCAAGCAGGTTGACTACAGATATTTCAGTTGGCTACAAAGCAACAAAAAACATTACCATTACCGTTGGTGGCAGCAACATATTTGATGTATACCCTACCCACCAGGACCCAGGTTTAACAGAAAGCGGTGGTATGTGGGATGCAGTGCAAATGGGATTTGGCGGAGCATTTTATTTTGCACGTATAGGACTGAAACTATAGTAAAGACAACTGATATTTAGAGGATCGAATGGCTGGAGCTTAAAGCTTCAGCCTTTGTTTTTTTAGATACTTATGTCGTTCTTATGGTTACCAATCTTCTGCTAAACGCAGGCAAGAGAGTAGTTGATATTGTGCATGCATACTCACAATTAAACAATAATTTTCATCTATACTTCACACAACAACAACAACGGCAGCCAGATTACATTATCTTCGCTGCATTCATATACGCTCTCTTAGCAGACCTGATAAACTTCCTTCTCCTTTAAAGTTTCATTTGGTCAACCCATTTGACCAGTATATACAATCAGTCTTCATGTATTGTGCAGGCTGTACCATTTTAATAATTTTCAATTGTTATTCGAAAATCTGAATTTGATCGAGCCCATATTAAGTGCGCTCAAAACCGAAGGATATACACATCCTACTCCTATACAACAACAAGCTATTCCATATGTGCTCAACAGGCAGGACCTTTTAGGTTGCGCTCAAACAGGCACGGGTAAAACAGCAGCATTTGCTATTCCTGTTTTACAAATTTTGCATCAGCAAAAAAGTGCAAACCGTGGATCACGTGCAATTAAAGCACTTATTCTTACGCCAACCCGCGAACTGGCT
The DNA here is from genome assembly GCF_017355875.1 of Aridibaculum aurantiacum. Classification (NCBI taxonomy): domain Bacteria; kingdom Pseudomonadati; phylum Bacteroidota; class Chitinophagia; order Chitinophagales; family Chitinophagaceae; genus Aridibaculum; species Aridibaculum aurantiacum. Next base: position 1,807,470 of record NZ_JAFEWC010000001.1, on the reverse strand, counting down.
ATACAGATAGATGAAAGTTTTGCTGCTTATGGCAGAAACACCGGCATCAGCCATTTGGTGGTCTTTGGTGGCGTTTCACAAGTACACCAGGTAAATGCTTTACGGAATGGTGTTGATGTACTGATAGCTACCCCTGGCAGATTACTTGACCTGGTAACGCAAGGATATATCAACCTTTCACAGATAGATATATTTGTTTTAGATGAAGCAGACAGAATGCTTGACATGGGCTTTATACACGATGTAAAAAAGACCATTGCAAAACTACCTGCCAAGCGTCAAACATTATTCTTCTCTGCTACTATGCCACCAGAAATTGCAACACTTGCAAGCACTATACTTCATAATCCTGCGCGTGTAGAGGTTACACCAGTATCGTCTACTGCTGAAAAAGTAGAACAGGCTGTATACCATGTAGACAAAGGAAGTAAGAAAGATCTGCTTTTGCATCTTCTAAAAGATGAGAGCATCGTTTCTGCACTTGTGTTTACACGTACAAAGCATGGTGCCGATAAAGTAGTTAAAGATCTTAGACGTGCTAACATAGAAGCAGAAGCTATCCATGGCAACAAGTCCCAGAATGCAAGACAGCGTGCACTTACACTTTTCAAGGGTGGACAATTGCGTGTATTGGTTGCTACTGACATTGCTGCCAGAGGAATAGATGTGGATGATCTGTCACACGTGATCAATTATGAATTACCTAACGTACCTGAAACTTATGTTCACCGCATTGGCAGAACCGGCCGTGCTGGTGCCAGCGGTATAGCTTTATCTTTTTGCGATGCAGAAGAAAGAGCTTACCTGCGCGACATCCAGAAGGTGATCGCAAGGACAATTCCTGTGATTGAAGATCAACCTTTTCACCTGCAGTTAAGACCACAGGGACATAGCCAGCAAAATATGCAGCGCCCTGCACAGCGTCCTAACCAGAGAAACAATTTTAGAAGAGACGACCGCCGTACCTCAACCATGAGACCGCAGCACGCGTAATCTTTCTAATGTTATAAAGAAGCCATCAGTTATTCAAATAGCTGATGGTTTTTTCGTTTATACAATATCGAACTTTGGTAGGTGTGGAAGCATGTTTGAAAAGATGACCAAGGTGCTGCCCACAGCTCCTGCACAGCAACTGGATCCTGTGCCTGCCATAGGTATCTAAAGGCTTAAATACAACATGATCCTCTATATGCTGGTAGAAACTGGGGAAACCGCAACCTGCATTGAAGCGGCTTTTTGCGGTAAACAATGTTGCCCCACAATTGGAACATCCATATACTCCTGCAGCATCTTTATTTTCATCAATATCAATGATCAGGTGAAACATGTATACAATCTTCTAAATAAAAAAGCGGGCAAGCAGCAACTGCCCACCCGCATTAGCCATCTAAACCCAAAAACTGGCACTGCTACATTCTATCAGTGCCTTCATTGCTACTCGTATTTTCCATACCCTCTCCTGTGCCACCAGAGGCATCATCTCTTCCACTTAGTGCACCAGTGTCTGCCACATCTGCAATCATATTTTCATCCACACCAGCCTGGTTAGCTATGTCCTGCTTTTGACCTTCATCAATGGATGCCAGTGGGCTCTTTTGCTCATCGCGATTGCCGCCGGTTTGCTCTGCTCCCCCTGTACCACCTTGTCCTTGCCTGTTTTCATTATCTGTTGCCATGCGTTTAAGATTTATTTCTGTAAAAATCATTTGTACTTCCTCTATTGCAATCAAAGAAGTTGCCAGCCCTTTTCGTTACGGCATGAAAGAACATGGAAATATGGAACAAGTTCATAACCTTCTGCATTACAATGAGAAGAAGCGGGTGCTGCCAATAAAGAATATATGAAAGTTTTAACCCCAGGTCATTTGAAGAACATATAAGCTATGATGATAGCAACAACCAGTGCCACAAAATCGGCAAATAATCCACACACCAGGGCATGGCGGGCTTTTTTAATGTTCACGCTGCCGAAGTACACAGCCAGTACATAAAAAGTTGTTTCAGTAGATCCTTGTATGATAGCGGCCAGCTTTCCCTGGAAACTGTCTACACCATATGTTTTCATCACATCTACCATCAATCCTCTTGCGCCACCGCCACTAAGCGGCTTCATAAAACCAACGGGCAAGGCAGGTACAAAATCAGTATTTAAACCTACAGCAGCAACAAGATTACCGATACCAAGCACCAGGTAATCCATGCATCCTGTTGTGCGAAACGCACTGATGGCAACCAGTATAGCTACCAGGTAAGGAATGATGGTAATGGCTACACCAAAACCTTCTTTAGCGCCTTCTATAAATGCATCGTAAACGTTTACCCGCTTTACCATACCTAGCACCAGGAAAGAAATGATAATAGAAAAGATGATGAGGCTTCCGAGCATGCCAATGTATATGGCCATCTGCTCCGGCGGGAACTGCTTAAGCCATGTATATGCTCCTACCATCAGTCCACCAAAGCCTAATAAAAACACCAGCACCGGCAGTTTGAAAAGATTGATACGCTGGTAAAAAGCTACTAATGCCATCCCTGCCACAAACGAAATAAATGTGACGATGAGCGTAGGCAGGAATATATCAGCAGCATTGAAACCTTGCAATCCTTGTTCTATAGCCATAGACTGGCGTATGGCAATAACGGATGTGGGTATAATGGTAATGCCTGCAGTATTCAGTACCAAAAACATTACCTGGGCATTACTGGCAGTATCCTTAGTAGGATTTATCTCCTGCAGTTCTTTCATCGCCTTCAACCCAAGTGGAGTGGCTGCGTTATCCAGCCCCAGCATGTTTGCGGAAAAATTCATCATCACGCTGCCATTGGCAGGATGATCTTTGGGAACACCCGGAAACAATACTTTAAAAAAGGGCTGTACAGCACGTGCAAAAATATCAATCATGCCTGCCCGCTCTCCTATTTTCATAATGCCCAGCCACAGCGTCATCATTCCTACCAATCCAATAGATATATCAAATCCTGTTTTTGCACTATCAAAAACACCAGTAAGTAGTTTGGAAAAAATCTGGATATCGCCACCCATGGAAGCCGGCAAGAACAGCTTAACCAAAGCCACCACAAATGAAATTAAGAAGAAGAAAAGCCAGACATAGTTTAGAGCCATAGGTGCGCGGTCTTGTTGTGTTAGTAGTATTTGCCGATCAGGTGATGCGGCTACAACATACAACTTTATTGAAAAAGAGCCTGATGTACTATCACCGGAAAATTTATTACTGGCAGTACAGCCGGAACACGAAACGCTAAACATTTAAAGCGATTGTCATTTCTCACCTTCAATACCTACTTTTGCGCGCTTAAATGCAGTTGGCTGTTTTAGCAGCTGGCTGCAATCTGAAATCAAAAATCTCTTTTAGAAATGGGTTTACAAGCCGGGATAGTGGGATTACCTAATGTTGGTAAATCAACACTCTTCAACGCATTGAGCAATGCAAAAGCAGTTGCTGCAAATTTTCCTTTTTGTACAATAGAACCAAACATAGGTGTTATCACTGTACCCGATGAGCGCCTGATAACGCTTGAAAAACTGGTAAACCCACAGCGCGTGGTGCCCGCTACTGTAGAAATAGTAGACATAGCAGGACTGGTAAAAGGTGCAAGCAAAGGCGAAGGATTAGGTAACCAATTTTTGGGAAACATCAGAAGCACCGATGCTATCATTCACGTACTGCGTTGCTTTGAAGATGACAACGTGATACATGTGGATGGTAATGTAAATCCTGTAAGAGATAAAGAGATTATTGATACCGAACTGCAGCTGAAAGACCTGGAGACAATTGATAAAAAGATTGCTAAGAACGAAAAGCTATCGAAGCAGGGTGATAAAGAAATGTTGCGTGGCCTGGAGCTGGTAAAACAACTGAAGGCATACATGGAGCAAGGTAAAAATGCCCGTGGTTTTGAAGTATCACCAGAAGATAAAGAGAAGCATTTTGGCGACCTGTTTTTACTTACCAGCAAGCCTGTGATATATGTATGTAACGTAGATGAGAAAAGCGTTGTTTCAGGAAACAAACATACAGAAGCTGTAAAAGAAGCTGTTAAAGGTGAAGAAGCAGAAATTTTACTGGTAAGTGCAGCTATAGAAAGTGAGATAGCAGTAATGGAGAGCTACGAAGACAGGCAGTTGTTTTTAGAAGATATGGGCTTGAGTGAAAGTGGTGTGGCTCGTTTAATCAAATCAACTTACCGCCTGCTAAACCTTGCTACCTATTTTACTGCAGGTGTGCAGGAAGTAAGAGCTTGGACCATTACCAAAGGTATGCTTGCACCGCAGGCTGCAGGTGTTATTCATACTGATTTTGAAAAAGGTTTCATTCGTGCGGAAGTTATCAAGTACGATGACTTTGTAAAATATGGTTCTGAAGCTGCTTGTCGCGATAATGGTAAGCTTGCTGTTCAAGGGAAAGAATACCTGGTAGAAGATGGAGACATCATGCACTTCCGCTTCAATGTATAAATAGATCGATATTCATCTTTATAAGCAGCCGCAAACCGGCTGCTTTTTTGTTTGCACCTGTTTGCTCTTTTATAGTTCAATCAACTTAAAGGTTTATTGTACAATAGTAAAACACTGGTATAGTGGCATAAGTTTTTTGCCTTAAACACAGTTCCCGCCCTTTCTAATTAATCAATAAACTTCATCAAGAAAATGAAAGCAGCTGTATTTCACAAACCAAAAGACATCAGTGTAGATAATGTACCCGATCCCGAGATAAAACAACCCGGTGATGCTATCATTCGTGTTACGGCTACGGCTATTTGCGGATCTGATCTTCATATATACAATGGCATGTTTCCTCAGCCTACCGACCTTGTACTTGGCCATGAGTTCATGGGCATAGTAGAAGATGTTGGTACAGGCGTATCCAAACTGAAGAAAGGAGATCGTGTGGTTGTGCCATTCCCCATAGCATGTGGTGGTTGCTATTTCTGCCAAAACCACTGGCCTACGCATTGCGAAAACAGCAACGAAAAAAATTATGGCCCTGAAGGTGGATTGATGACAGATAAAGGAGCCGGTTTGTTTGGATATACAGATCTATACGGTGGTTACGATGGAGGACAAGCCGAATATGTGCGTGTGCCATATGCTGATTTTGGTCCGCGCAAAGTTTCAGACTCGCTTACTGATGAACAGGTGTTGTTCTTAACCGACATCTTCCCTACTGGTTATATGGCTGTAGAATGGGGTGAAATAAAAGGTGGTGAAACAGTAGCTGTATTTGGCTGCGGGCCTGTGGGATTGATGGCAATAAAAGCGGCATGGTTAAAAGGTGCATCACGTGTAATAGCATTGGATATAGAAGACTACAGGCTCCAGGTAGCAGCATCTGTTTGCAGTGCAGAGATCATAAACATAAAAGATAATGATGGCTGGCTGGAAGAAATACGACAGGCTACCAATGGCCGCGGTGTAGATGTAGCTATAGACGCTGTAGGCATGGAAGCTGATCGTAATTTTCTTGACCGTGTAGCTTCTGTTATACGTTTAGAAAAAGGAACCATCAATGCATTGCGGATGTGTTTATCAGCCGTGCGTCGCGGTGGTGTGGTATCAGTTGTGGGTGTTTATGGTTATCCTTATGACAACTTCCCCTGGCACCAGATATTTGAAAAAGGACTAACCATACGTGCTGGCCAGGCGCCCGTTCATCGTGTGATAGACGAATTAGTTTCATGGGTAGAAGAAGGAAAAGTAAAGCTGGATGATATCATCAGTCACCGCATGCCACTGAGCGAAGCTGCACATGCTTATGATATTTTCAACGAGAAAAAAGACAACTGCGTGAAGGTGGTGCTGAAACCGTAAGTCAAATGAAAAATTAAAAAGTAAAAATTAAAAAAGAAAAAGGAGCACTTTTATATGGTGCTCCTTTTTCTTTTTACTTTTTCATTTTGCATTTACTCTCTACCACACACTAATCCTTTGCTCCTTTGGCACAAACATCTTATCAGTAGGTTTTACATCAAACGCCTGGTACCATGCATCCATATTTACTACAGGACCATTGGCGCGATGCATGCCTGGTGAGTGTGTATCTGTAAGTATAAGCTGCGCTTGTGTTTCAGGTAGTGCATTGTTTCTCCAAACCTGCGCCCAACTAAGGAAGAAGCGTTGTGCAGGTGTAAAGCCATCCATCTTCTTTCCTTCTTTAAATTGCTTTGTCTTTGTAAAAGCTTCATAAGCTATACTCAAACCACCAAGGTCAGCCAGGTTCTCTCCTAGTGTCAGCCTACCATTTACCTTGATTGAATCCAGTACAGTATAATTGCCGTATTGAGCTACTACTTTATCTGCAAGCGATTTAAACTTATCTGCGTCCTCTTTTGTCCACCAGTCTTTCAGGTTGCCATCAGCAGCAAATTGCCTTCCCTGGTCATCAAAACCATGTGTCATTTCATGACCTATAACTGCTCCTATTCCACCATAATTCACAGCATCATCTGCTCCAAAATCGAAGAATGGAAACTGCAGGATAGCAGCAGGAAACACAATCTCATTATTAGCTGAATTGTAATACGCATTAACTGTTGGCGGCGTCATCGACCATTGCGTGCGATCAACAGGTTTACCCATGCGGTTCACCATTTCATTGTACGACCATGTTTGTGCACTACGCAGGTTGTTCACAAAATCGTTGCGCGATACCTGTACACCTTCATAATCTTTCCACTTATCAGGATAGCCTATCTTTTTTGTAAATGCATGAAGCTTTTCTAAACCTCTCTTCTTTGTTTCAGCGCTCATCCAGTCAAGGCGATTGATGCGTTGCTCAAAAGTGGTAGCAAGATTATTCACCAGTTCCTGCATACGTTGCTTTGCTTCTGGTCTGAAGTATTTCTCTACATACAACTGCCCAAGCATTTCGCCCAGCGACTGGTCAATAACAGCAGCCATACGCTGCCAACGAGGTGTTTGTTCTTTTTGCCCCGTAAGCACCTGGTTGTATTTAAAATTTTCTTCTACAAACGCAGAGGACAAATATGGTGCAGCCGTCTTCAAAACATTCCATTTCAAATATGCCTTCCAGTCGCGTAGTGGAAGTGCTGTAAGCAACAAGTCAGCTGTTTTGAAGAATGATGGATTGTTTACCAACACGCTATCTGCTCCAACCACTTTCATTTGCACCAGCATATTGTTCCAGTTGATAGAAGGTGTGGTAGCAGAAAGATCTTTAATAGCAAACTTGTTGTACAGCTTATATGGATCACGCATTTCCACACGGCTGTACTGGCTTTTTGCCAATGCTGTTTCCAGGCGTATAACAGCATCTGCACTGTACGACGCGCTGGTGGCATCTTCCCCGGCAAGCATAAACAAGCGATACACATAGTTGCTGTACGCTTCTCTTATGCGCATGCTGCGCGGATCATCTTTTATGTAATAATCTTTATCTGGCAATGTAGTACCACCCTGGCTTAGCTGCGGAATGTACTGGTTCACATTTTTGCGGTCCTGTGCTACAAACATCCCAAAGAGTGGGCTGCCCAAAGCGCGGGTGCGAAGGCTGGCTATTTCCACCAATACCGCTTGAGAATTCTTCAGGTCATTAATCCTATCCAATTCTGCTTTTATGGGTTGAATGCCTGAAGCCTCTATCGCTGCGCTGTCCATAGCACTCAGGTAGAAGTCGCCGATCATTTGGTTTATGCGGTTCTTATTGCGATTTGCTGCTGCTTCTTCTAATAAAGCACGCATACGCTGCGAGCTTTCTTCACGTAAAACATCGAAAGAACCCCAGCGCGTTTTACTGCCTGGAATGGGGTTGTTGCGAAGCCAGTTACCATTCGCATATAGGTAAAAATTATCGCCAGGCTTCACGCTCATATCCATGTTAGCCTTGTCAATGTATTTCCCTTTGTCTGGAGGAATATTACCAGGATCGGCCTGGGCACCGGTTGCAGTCACCAGCATAGTGGCAGCTAGAAGTTTTGAAATTTTCATAATCAAGCTTTATTGTTTGATGATCTTTTAGATACACTAATTTAAGTGAAGCCTGTAAAAGAAGAAAGAATATAAAAGCAGGAGAAATAATATTAGCGTTCAGCTTTGCCATTGGCAAGTCGCCTGGCTATACTGTACATCAGGCAGAAGATATTGTGCTTATGGCAGTTTATATGCTGGCAGGTATGCCATAATTCTATGAAAGTTTTTTCGAGAACAGTTGCAGCAACACCTTCGTCTTTTACCCACTGCAGAATACAGCCATATAAAGCAGCACCATATTTTTCGTAAGCAAGTTCAATGGACTTAGGCTGATGCGCTTTGAGCATACTTACAAGTTGCTCATCTTTAATAACTTCTTTTATCATAGGTGTTGCTATGACATCGCAATTGAAACACCATGATATATGTTAACAATAAATAGAAAGGCTAATTTGAATGACTAAACAAGAAGCTCCCTTAGTATCAATGCAAGTAGAATAATTTCCTCAACTATTCAAAGTCACTTAAAATAAAGCCTTCTGGCGAAGGTTTCTTTTTCCTGAACCAGTCCCTGCTACACACCTTGCGTATCATTTTCATGATATCCTCAAAAGTGCTGGGCTTAACTACGTACAGATCCGCGCCTTTTTCATAACACGCATCTATGTTCATTTTGTAATTGGTAGTAGAATAGATAATGATGGGCATATCTTGAAACTCTTCCTTCGCTCTTATTTCCTGCAAACACTCAATCCCGTTCTTATAAGGCATATTCACATCCAGGAAAAGAAGGTCAGGCTTGTTGGTAGTGTGCAGCATTTCTATAAGAGCATTACCGTCTTCCGCATGCGTAAAGTCTACAGGTATTTCTGATTGTTCAAGAGCTTCATTGAACAAGAAGGAATCATCCGTATCATCATCGGCAAGTAAAATGCGTAATTTGGAAGAAGGGGTAGAACTCATATTTTACTTATTTCATTTAATGCGTAAAGTAAGTATCCCTTTACTAGCAAAAAACAGTCCTAAAAGGATATAAAAAAAGAAACCCTCCGCAGAAGCGGAGGGCAACGTTTAACCTAACATGAAAAAACCCCCTAAAAATTTATATCGAGATGTGATTGTCTTTCTTACTTATTGTATCTAAAACTTTATGCCAAACTTCAGGTTTGCGCTAGCCATGTTAAAAAAACTTTGAAGAAGCTTCCAGCCCCATAGTAATTCAGATGTTTATGAGCATATTAGCGGATATTCGCGCCTAAACCTGAGCGAAAGAAGAGAGATGATTACCCCTAACACCATACAACAGATTACCAGCCGGATTGATATTGTGGAAATTGTTGGTGAATTTGTGAAACTTAAGAAGCGTGGAGCCAATTATTTGGGGAATTGTCCATTCCACAACGAGAAATCTCCTTCTTTCACTGTATCTCCAAGTAAGGAAATCTATAAGTGCTTTGGCTGTGGTAAAAGCGGCAATGCCATTGGCTTCCTGATGGACCACGAGAAGTACTCGTACGTGGAGGCTCTGAAGTGGCTGGCTGTCCGATACAATGTGGAGGTAGAGGAAACGCAGGTAAGCCCTGAGGTAAGACAACAACAGCAGGTAGCAGAGAGCCTGTACGCCATCAACAACTTTGCACAAAAACATCTTTCACGCAATCTTTTTGATACGGAAGAAGGCAAGGCTGTAGGACTTAGCTACCTGCAATACCGTGGCTTCAGGGAAGAGATCATCCAAAAGTTCCAGTTAGGATATAACCTGGAAGCGAGGGATGACCTTGCGAAGACATTGCTCGCTAACCAGTTCAATATTGAGAATGTACAGCGGACTGGATTGGTGGTAGTACGAAATGATGAACCTGTAGATAACTACAGAGGAAGGATCATTTTCCCGGTGCACAATCACACTGGTAAAATAATAGGATTTGGAGCCAGGCTGATTAAGAATAACGATCGCGCTCCTAAATACATCAACACGCCGGAGAATGAGCTTTATATAAAAAGTAAGATCCTCTACGGCACCTACTTTGCCCGGCAAGCCATTGATAAATTTGATGAATGCCTGCTCGTAGAAGGATATACCGATGTTATCAGCTTACACCAGGCAGGAATAGAAAACGTTGTAGCAAGTGGCGGCACCTCGCTTACTACTGATCAGCTACGGTTGATCAGGAAGCATACAAACAACCTAACAATTATCTATGATGGTGACAATGCAGGTGTAAAAGCTGCACTGCGCGGTTTGGATATGGCCATTGAAGAAGGTTTGAATGTGAGGCTTGTGCTAATACCGGATAAAGAGGATCCGGATAGTTATGTAAATAAAGTAGGCGCTGCGGCCTTCAGGGCTTTTGTAGAAGAGAACAAGAAAGACTTTATCATCTTCCAGCTGGATATAATGCTGCAGCAAGCAGGTAATGATTCAGGTAAACGAAGTGCGGTAGTAAACCAGGTGGCAGAGACGCTTAGTAAAATCAATAAGACGGAAGACTTCACGCGCCAGCAGGACTATATCCGCCAATGCTCTGCTATTTTAAAAATCGATGAAACTGGTTTCACCAATCTTGTAAATAAATTTAAGAGAGAGAAGCTGGAAAAGGAAGAACGGGCAAAGCCTTCTGATCTTCCACCCGAGCCACAGGAATGGGATAACCAGCCACCACCTACCGACGATGTTAGTTTATTACTTGAGCAGGATGAACGCCAGGAGAAAAACCTGATAAGGGTATTGCTTGAATTTGGCCTGAAGCAATGGGATGAAGAGCAAACAATAGCAGATTATATTTTAAATGAATTGGATTCTTTTAGTATAGATAGCAGGGAACTGGATCAGATGTTACAGGTATATAAAGACCTTTATTATGCGGGTCAACAACCTACACTGAAATCATTGCTGTACCATGAAGACGAGGCTATACGTAAGCAGGTGGTTAACCTGAGCGTACAGCAATACGAACTGAGTCCAAAGTGGGATGTGATCATGGAAGGCTTGAACATAAACAACCGCGACACCAGCAGGCAGGATGTGATCATGAGCCTGAATTACTTCAAGCTGCGTAAGATCAAAAGAATGTTTGATGAGAACCAGCAAGACATTGAAAAAGCCACATCTTTTGAAGAACAGATGGACCTGATAAGGGTACACGCACAACTAAAAGAAGAAGAGCAGAAAATTACAAAAGCGTTAGGTACAGTAATATTTAAATAAGCTTTTGATCCTAGGCCTGCGAACAGAAGTTTAAAAAATAAAACGAATAGCTATAAAATAAAAGAGGTGCAGCTTCAACTGCACCTCTTCTTTTTATACAAGAACTTCTTAGTTATTTCTCTAATGGTGTCTTTTTACCTGCGAGTAGTTTTTCAACTGTAGCTTCAAGCCTGCGGCTGCGTGTGTCTTTCCGCTTCGCACCTTCTATCCATTCTACATATTCCTTCTGATCTTTTACAGATAGATTTTGGAAAACCTCGTGTGCTTTTTTGTGGCGGGTAAATATCTTTTCAAGTTCTACCGGAGGAACTACCAGGTTTTTATCAAAATCAACAGATTTGATATCAACGGAATTTGAGCTTTCCTCTTCCACTTGTTTACATTCTAATTTAACTGCTGCTGCGTTTGCAGATCTTTTAAACAAGGTAGCAGACCATACATGATCTAGCGTTATCTGCTCTACATTTTCGTAATGGTTGTTACAAAGAATATCCCAGCTACAGTCACGATTTAAGTCGCTTGCAATTTTACTGGAACTCTTAGGTGCAGCTACCCATAATTTTCCTTCACCGTTCAGGCAAGGGATCACTTCTTTCAAAATGCTGTTCAACTGGTTGGCGTTGATGGCAAAAACTAAAGCAAAATCGATCTTTTTGATCTTTAGTAGAGGAGTGACATTTTTGGAGTAAGATAACTTTACAAACTGCTTTTCGATGCTTGAAGGAAGACCCTGGATCAACAAATTCTTTTCATTAACTACCTGCAACTTTTCCAACAAACTTTGTTGAGACATATGTGAAAGAGATTTATGGTTACCTAATAAAGGTGCAAAGGTACAGGTTCTGCAGCAGTTTCACGTAAAAAAAATCCACCAAGGTAATACATTGGTGGATATCAAGACTGTACGATCGAAAATAATTATTTAGAACCTGCAGGTTTGTAATATTTCAGTGCTTCAGGCATCATTCTTTGAAGCTCCCTGATACGTGTATCTTCTGCAGGGTGTGTACTCATGAATTCTGCTGGACGATTACCACCACTCATTGCTTTCATTCGTTCCCATAAAGGAACGGCTTCGCGTGGATTGTAACCTGCCAGTGCTGTATAGATCAAACCAAGCCTATCAGCTTCCAGTTCCTGCTTACGGCTGTGAGGTAGCGTATAACCAACCTGGCTACCTACTCCATATGCTGCATTAAATAGTCCACGTGTTTCTTGCGAACGGCTTGATAAAGCTACATCTAACGCCACACCACCTAATTGCTGAATAAGTCCCTGGCTCATTCTTTCACTTCCGTGCTTAGCCACAGCATGTGCTACTTCATGTCCTACTACTACCGCAAGTGCTGCTTCATTTTGAGTAACAGGTAAAAGACCTGTATAAACAACAATCTTTCCGCCCGGCATACACCATGCGTTCACCGAATTATCATTAACTAAATTGTATTCCCACTGGTAGTTTTGAATTTCATTAGCCAGCCCCTGCCCTTTATAATAACTGGTAACGGCATTGGCAATACGGCTTCCTACCCTGCGCACCATTTCAGCATCTTTATTTTGCGAAGGCGCTACTACCCTATTCTGGCTTAAAAAAGATCGGTATTCAGTTTGAGCCATTTGCTGTAATTGGCTCTCAGGAACGAGAGAGAGTTGTCTTCTTCCGGTGATTGCGTTGGTTGTACAGGCCACAACCAGCATCATGGTGCCTATACTCAACAAGGACATTGATTTTTTCATAGTTCAAATTTTGTTAGCAATAAACAATAATAATACCAACAGGATTGACGCTATGATCGAACTTATTGAGAATGAGTTTAATGAGGGACTGTAGAAATATTTCCTAAAAGAAAAGCAGCAGCAGCTAAAACTTCCTGCGGCTCCTGCGCCTGTCCCTATACTTTAAAATAGGCACTTTGCTTTCTGTGCCGTTAAGAATGCGGTTGATATTTTTCTGGTGCGTCAGTATAACCATTAACGCCACCGCTACGGCAAATACCCTGTATAAGGTTTCCTTCTCGTTGAAAATGAAAAGAATAAAAACAGCAAATGCTATACTTGCCAAAATTGAACTAAGAGAAACAAAACGCGTTAGATAAAGCACCAACAAAAAAACACCTACACAACAGATGGCTACTAATGGCTGAATAGCTATTACCATTCCAAATAGAGTAGCTACACCCTTACCACCTTTAAAATCGGCAAAAACCGGGAATATATGACCAAGCACTGAAGCTAAACCTAAACCAACCATCAGGTTTGTACGGTGCCATTCATCTTGCAAATAATAAGGAATAAGAATATAAAGAGAGGTAGCAATAACTCCTTTTAAAACATCAGCTACCATTACAAATGTTCCCCACCTGGAACCAAGCACACGATAGGTATTGGTTGCTCCTGCATTGCCACTACCATAGTCACGGATATCTATTCCAAAAAAGTATTTACTTACCCAAACGGAAGTTGGAATAGAGCCTATGACATATGCCACTACAATCAGAAGAAATTCATTCATCAGGTGTTGGTTTTTAGCTGGGAGGGCAAAAATAAGGTTAAGCGGTTAATTAAAAACGGCTTAAACGGTCCAAAATTGTTAATATGATAACATGATGGTGATCCAGTTGTTCCTTTCGTTCGTGTGTTTCCACTTAAGACCTTTCGCTTCACATGCAGCAATCACTTCAGTTTCATCAGATTTAAGTAAGCCACTTAACAATAATAACCCACCGCTGGCAAGGCCATTTGCAAGGCCGGCTAAATTATCCAGTATCACATTTTTATTGATGTTGGCCAGGATTATGTCGAACTTTTGGCTGACGCCAAAATGATCAAGCTTAAGTACAGCAATAGCTGAGCAGCCGTTGTTTTCTACATTTTCCTTGGTGTTCTCAATGCTCCATTCATCATAATCAATTGCTACCACCTCCTTAGCGCCAAGCTTTTCTGCTAGTATGGCTAGTATTCCCGTACCTGTACCAAAGTCAGCCACCACTTTACCATCAAAATCAACCTGGCTCATCTCTTTTACCATTAGGTAAGTTGTTGCATGATGACCAGTTCCAAAACTCATCTTTGGCGTTATCAATATTTCATGTTTTGCTGACGCAATAGGTTCATGAAAATGAGCACGGATAGCACAGAAATCTTCTACTACTACAGGATCAAAATTGCTTTCCCATAGTGCGTTCCAGTTTTGTTGAGGTTCTGTAGAAACTGAATAGGTCAGACCAAATTGGTCGATGATCATCTTTAGCTCAGCTTCTTCAAATTTATCCTGCTCCTGGTAAGCTAAAACAGCAGTGTCTGTCTCTTCAAAACCTTCAAAATCCATAAGAGATAAAACAGCCAGCAGTTGATCTTTTACCTGTGCATCCGTAACAGGTATCTCTATTTTTAAGTAATCAGCCATAGAATTTTTGTAAATAAAAATGGCCTGTAAACAGGCCATTTTCTATGATCATCAATAATATTAATTGTCTTGTCCTTCGTTGTTCTGTGCAGAATTAGATTGATCTCTGCGAGGACCTTGTTCACGGTTGCCGCGGTGTTCACGATTAGAACCATGCTCACGGTTTCCGCCATCGCGGTTACCACCGTCCCTGTTTCCACCTTGCGGACGACCACCATCACCGCCTTCGCGTGGTGCGAAATCTGGTTTAGGCATGAGTGCTTTGCGGCTCAATTTGAACTTACCAGTCTTAGGATCAAGACCGATCAGCTTCACCTTTACCACATCACCTTCATTCAATACGCCTTCCATGGTCTCCAGGCGCTTCCAGCTTATTTCACTTATGTGCAATAAACCTTGTTTGCCCGGCATGAATTCAACGAATGCACCGAATTCTTTAATTCCTTTCACAGTTGCTTCGTAAACATCACCCACTTGAGGAACAGCAACGATGCTCTTGATCCACGCTACAGCCTTATCCAATCCTTCTTTCTCAGGAGAGAAAATGCTTACTTCACCTACATTACCAACCTCTTCAAGATTGATGGTAGTTCCTGTTTCACGTTGGATCTCTTGTATCACTTTACCCTGTGGCCCGATAACCGCACCAATGAATTCTTTATCAATGAACAGTTTCTCCATTCTTGGAGCATGAGGCTTAACATCTGCACGGGCAGCTGGCATACACTCATACATTGCATCAAGTATGTGAAGACGGCCGCGACGAGCTTGCTCCAACGCTTCGGTCATCACTTCCATGCTAAGACCATCCACCTTGATATCCATTTGTACACCACAGATACCATCGCGTGTACCAGTTACTTTGAAGTCCATATCACCCAGGTGATCTTCATCACCAAGGATGTCGGTAAGAATGGCGTATTTACCATCTTCACGTGTGATCAATCCCATTGCTACACCACTTACATGCTTAGCGAAAGGCACACCAGCATCCATAAGTGCAAGTGAACCCGCACATACAGTAGCCATTGAAGAAGAACCATTACTTTCTAAAATATCTGAAACGATACGTACAGTATAAGGATAATCATTACCCGGCATCATCTGCTTCAAGCTGCGCATTGCCAGGTTACCATGACCTACTTCTCTCCTTCCTACACCACGCATCATTTTGACCTCACCGGTAGAAAATGGAGGGAAATTATAGTGAAGAATGAAATTGCTGTAATCAGATTTAGCAGCGCTTTCAATCAATAGTTCATCTAGTTTGGTACCGAAAGTTACAGTGGTAAGAGATTGTGTTTCACCACGAGTGAATAATGCAGAACCGTGTGGAGTTGGCAGCGGATCTACTTCCATTGCCAAAGGACGAACATCTTCCAATCCACGTCCATCTAAACGAACGCGATCTTCCAACATCATATTCCTTACTACTTCCCACTTCAGGTCTTCGTAATATTTTTTTGCAAGCTTCTTCTCTGCGTCCGTCACTTCTTCGCCAAGACTTGCAATAACCTCGTCTTTTATAGCAGCATATCCTTCGCTACGTTCGTGCTTGCTACCAAAGCTTTTAGATACCTGGTAAACCTTATCTCTTGCAAATTCTTCTACTTTTTTCTTAAGCTCTTCATTTTGCTCAGGGCGCTTATACTCGCGTACTGCAGTTATACCCACCTTACCGCGTAGTTCACGCTGTGCAGCTATGTGAACACGAATAGCATCGTGAGCAACCTGCAATGCTTCTACAAGGTCAGCTTCAGAACATTCTTTCGCTTCACCTTCCACCATCATCAGGTTCTTTTCAGTAGCTGCAATGATGAATTCATATTCAGCTTTAGCCAATTGTGTACGAGAAGGATTAACAACAATCTCACCATCAATCCTGGCTACTCTTACTTCGCTAATGATCTCTTTGATGGGAATATCAGAAACTGCCAGTGCAGCAGACGCAGCCAGGCAAGCCAATGCATCAGGCAAAACCTCTGCATCACTTGAAATAAGGCTGATCAGCACCTGCACATCGCAGAAATAATCTTCAGGGAATAGCGGACGAAGTGCACGGTCGATCAGTCGGCTGGTTAGAACCTCATAATCATTCAGTCGTGCTTCGCGCTTAAAAAATGAACCTGGGATACGTCCGGCAGAAGCGAACTTTTCCTGGTAATCTACAGACAGGGGAAAGAAATCTTGTCCTTCTCTGGGTTCTTTGTTTGCTACAACTGTAGCTAGTAAAATACAATTACCCTGGCGAACAGTAACAGCACCGTCGGCCTGCCGGGCTAGCTTCCCGGTTTCTATGGTTACCTCGCGGCCTGCGCCTATATCGAAAGTAACACTAGTTGGTTGTGACAACATAGTTAGTTGATTTTTGGCTACAAGTACAAAGAGGGGGATAAATGGTACTATGCAAGCCCGTTAAAAAGTATAGCAGCTAAGGCACGTATACAAACAACTATTCCCAACCGCTATTAAGGACAGTTGGGAATAGGTTATATCATGCAGAAAAAGTTATTTTCTCAATCCAAGTTTTTCAATCAAAGCACGGTAACCGCTTAGGTTATGCTTGCTTAGGTACATCAATAAACTTTTACGTTGTCCTACCATTTTCATAAGACCACGTTGAGTAGAAAAATCTTTTTTGTTAGCTTGTAGATGCTTGGAGATTTGTTGAATGCGCTCAGTCAAAAGAGCGATTTGTCCTTCAATAGACCCAGTATTTTTTGCGTTTCCGCCATATTCGGCAAATATGTTTGCCCTTTTTTCTGTAGTTAGATACGACATCTGTGATTTTTTAAGACACCAAGTTTTATTTTTTCTTATATCGGCTGCAAAAGTAGGGGAAATATGCAGAAAAGCTGCAAAGGAAGCAGGAATATTTTACGGAAAAACTGGAACCCTGCAATATATTTAACATCCTGCTACAGGTGAACCATGACAGACAGCCGGCGGAAAGCAGCGAATGTATAGTAACTTTTACTTGTAACGGAAAACAATTTGCCAGGGTCGCCTGGTCAGAACCGCATTCAATTGAAGGAAACATTTCCATTCTTGAAACAGGTTGCTTTCTTTGTACTTACTGGAAATAAACAAAACGAAGAAGATTTGAACCAACCAATGCCGCCGACCATTAGCATCATCATTCCCACTTATAACGAAGAACAAGAACTACCAAAACTGCTTACTTATTTACAACAGTTACCCGGTGGTCAATCATTGAAAGAGATAATTGTAGCTGACGGTGGCAGTACGGATGCAACTATAGCATTGGCTGAACAGGTAGGAGCAACTGTGGTAGTTGGTGGAAAAGGCCGTGCAAAGCAAATGAATGCAGCTGCAAAACATGCCACTGGCGATATAATATATTTTCTTCATGCAGATAGCTACCCACCGGCAAATGCATTGGCAGAAATAACTAAAGCAGTAAAAAATAAAATTGCTTGTGGTTGCTTTCGGTTACGCTTCAATACAACCAGCTATTTCTTGAAGATGAATGCGTGGCTCACAAGGTTCGACATCAATGCCATCAGGTTTGGGGACCAGAGCCTTTTTGTAACACGCCATGCTTTTGAGGCAGTGCAAGGTTTTGATGAAGCGCATATCATTTTGGAAGACCAAGAGATTATAACTAGGCTTAGAAAACAATTCTCCTTCACTATCATTCCCTACGCGGTCACCACTTCCGATAGGAAATACAGGGAAAATGGCTACGTAAAACTTCAGGCGATCTTTTTTGTTATCTATATTTTATACAAGCTAAACATCCCGCAGCCTAAGCTGGTAAGCCTGTATAGAAAGTGGATCAGGAAAGGCAAGGTGTAAAAAATGCAGTGCTTTATTACATAAAACTCCTCTCATGATACCTAATGATAAAGCAGCCATAGAAAATCCAAACAGTCGCCCGCTTCGTGTTTTGATCATTTCCGGCAGCCAACGCAGGCAATACAACTGCCCCGGCGTAGACAGCAAATCAAGAACATTGATGCTGAAAATGGCTGAGATGCTACCGCAGGAATGGGAAATAGATTATGAAGACCTAGGAAATGTTTTTGCACGGCAACGCATCCAGCCATGCAATGCTTGTGTATCTACCAGTATGGCTTTGTGTGTATGGCCATGTAACTGCTATACAAAAAATAACAAAGACGAACCCGACCTGATGTGGGATCTTGACCTGTACCAACGGCTGGACCTGGCAGATGCATGGGCTATCATTGGACCTGTAAACTGGTATGCACCCAGCAGCAATCTCAAATTGATGTTTGACAGGCTGGTGTGCATGAATGGCGGCAACCCTATTGAGTCTACTATTGATCATAAAGACCCGGAAAAAGCTATAGAACTAGAGCACAAGGAAGAATGGAAAGAAATGAGCCTTAACCACCTGGAAGGCAGAACAGCAGCATTCTTTTGTTATGGCGACGAAGGTGGTGATGAATTTGGAGAGGATGGCCGGCCCAAGCTACTGCGACATAAAGAATACTTCAATCCTGCAGAAGAGATTTTTACCAAAGATACTCGCAATACTTACGCTCCTTTTGTATGGCAATGCAGGTACGGCGGCATAGAAGTGCCTGATGAATTGTGGCAATATGCTATCGTTGGTGATGGCAAGAAATACAGTGAAATGCAAGCGGAGCACATGGTAAGAGAAGATGCCTTCATGAACAGCTTTAGCAACTGGGTGAAAGCATTTACCAGTTTTGTTGGTCAAAAAGGAAAAGTACCACCGGCAAAATATCGTGCTGCCGGCTATACTCCACCAAACCATACCATCGGTGATCTGAAGTTAGGCTGGCGCTACTTCCAGATGATGATTGGAAAAGGACCTAAAGATTCCTCGCCACAACAGCAACATGATGAAGGATTGAATGATGACGCTACCTGGCATCCCAAGAAAGGTGAGGGTGAGAAACTACGCCAGGGGCTAAAAGATTAGCCGACCTGCAAACCTTATATTTGCGCCCAATTCAAGAGCCACTTTTTTTGAAACACCTCACCTTTACCGTTACAAACGATCTTAGCTACGACCAGCGCATGCAACGCATTTGCGGATCACTGGCGGCAAATGAATTCGCTGTAACGCTTGTAGGAAGAAAGCTGGCTTCTTCCATTCCAATCAAGCAGCAGCCTTTTCAACAAAAAAGGCTTCCATCCTGGTTTAGCAAAGGCAAGCTCATGTATTTAGAGTACAACCTGCGCCTGTTCTTTTACCTGCTGTTTGTAAAAACTGACTGCATCTGCGCAATTGACCTCGATACCATTATGCCTGTATATTTTGTTTCTAAGATCAGAAGCAAAAAACGTGTGTATGATGCGCATGAACTTTTTACTGAACAAAAGGAGATTGTAACGCGGCCAGCCATACATAAGCTATGGCTAAAGGTGGAGCGATTTGCTGTTCCTCGTTTTCCGCATGGTTATACTGTTAATGAATTCATCATTGAAGAACTAAACAGCCGATATGGTGTTCAGTACAAAATGGTAAGGAACCTACCCCGGCTCCACCAGGTAGAACCTCAAACAGATAAAGGTGATCCATTCATCATATACCAGGGAGCAGTTAATGAAGGACGAAGTTTTGAAACACTTATTCCTGCCATGAAAGAGGTGCCTGCAAGGCTGGTGATATGTGGCAATGGAAATTTTTTTGAACAAGCGCAGCATCTTGTAAAGGAACATAAGCTGGAAGATAAAGTAGAGATGAAAGGCTATGTAGCACCTGACGAACTTCGAACCATTACACCTCGTGCATTTGCTGCTGTAATGTTGTTTGAGAATACAGGACTGAACCAATATTATTCTTTAGCCAACCGCTTCTTCGATTATATAATGGCAGGCATACCCCAGATATGTGTTGCTTACCCGGAATATAAGGCTATCAATGATCAATACGAAGTAGCGTATTTAATAGATGATACCAAACAAGAAACCATTGCTGCTGCTATCAACAGGTTGCTGAACGACCAGCTTCTTTATGATCGTCTTCAACAAAATGCACTTGCGGCGCGTTTAGAACTTAATTGGTCTTCCGAAGAAAAAGTCTTGATAGAATTTTACCAGAAACTATTCCACTAATTGGATCAGCACATACATATCATCTGTCTGAATGTTCCTTACCCCGTGAATTATGGCGGTGTGTTCGACTTGTTTTACAAGTTGCCTGCACTACATAAGCTGGGTGTAAAGATCCACTTGCATTGCTTTGAATATGGCAGAGGCGAGCAACCTGAATTGAATAAGTATTGCGCTTCCGTTCACTACTACAAGCGATCTACTGGGCCAGGTGCTTTCTCTTTCAGTTTACCTTATATAGTTAGCAGTAGAAAAAATGAGGAGCTACTGGCGAGGCTTGCACAGGATGATCATCCTATTTTGATGGAAGGTATTCACTGCACTTACCTGCTCCATGATACAAGGTTCACGAACCGCAAGTGCTTCGTGAGGCTGCATAATGTAGAATACATTTATTACAACCACCTGGCTGATCACACCAACAACCTGCTGAAAAAAGCCTACTACAAATGGGAAAGTAAACTGCTGACCAGTTATGAAAAGAAGACTGCATGCAAAGCTACTTTCTGGAGTGTGATAGAGCCGGATGCTGAGATCTATCGCAGGCTTGGATGTAAGCGGATCTCTTTTCTTCCATTGTTTCTGCCACCATGGAAAGTTAACAGCAAAGAAGGCAAAGGAACTTATTGCTTATATCATGGAGACCTGAGTGTAGCGGAAAATGAAAAGGCAGTTGAATGGCTGCTGACTAACATATTACAGGACATTGATATTCCTTTAGTCATCGCCGGCAAAAATCCATCGAACAGCCTGTACAAGAAAACGGAAGGAAGAACTGATGTGTGCCTGGTAGCTAACCCGGGAAATGAAGAAATGCAGGACATGATAGCGAAGGCTCACATGCATCTTATCCCTTCCTTCAATAACACCGGGATTAAATTGAAACTGATAAATGCCTTATTCAATGGCAGGCACTGCGTGGTAAACAATAGTACAGTAAAAGGAACAGGATTAGAAGCTGCCTGTTTGATAGCCAACACAGCCGCTGAAATGAAACATATGATCCTGGAATATTATCAAAAGCCTTTTACAGAAAAAGACCTGCAGGTACGTCATCAACTACTGGATCATATGTTTGACAATGATGCCAATGCGCAAAAACTGGTAAAATGGATATGGCAATAAATCTTTAGTACCTCTCCTATTCAGCAGCAATGGTAGCGCTATCAAATACATGTCCTCTTTCCGTCTTTAGCATCCTTGCAGGGTAACGATTGATAACAATGTAGTCGTGGGTAGCCATAATAACGGCAGTATTATAATCGCGTGCAATATGAAACAGCAATTGCATGATCTCATCACTCGTTTCTGGATCAAGATTACCTGTAGGCTCGTCGGCAAGTATTAATTTAGGCGAATTCAATAAAGCACGGGCAATATCTACCCTCTGCTGCTCACCACCACTCATTTCAAAAGGCATTTTGAAGCCTTTACTTTTCAGACCAACTTTATCTAATACATCGTTGATCTTTTCATCCATCAGTTTATTATCCTTCCAACCTGTAGCTTTCAAAACAAACTTCAGGTTTTCGTATACGTTTCTATCCGTAAGCAATTGGAAATCCTGGAAAACAACACCCAATGAACGGCGCAGGAATGGCACCTTCTTCCAGTCCATTTTTCTTAAGTCGTAGCCTGCTACAAATCCTTGTCCTTCTTTCAAAGGCAGATCGCCATAAAGGGTTTTTAGTAAACTACTTTTACCTGTACCGGTTTTACCAACCAGGTAAACAAACTCTCCACGGTTCACGTTCAGGTTTACATTCTCCAAAACAAGATTGCCTCCTTGGTATATATTAGCGCTCGATAAAGAACAGATTGTTTCAGCCATTGCTATTGTTTGTGGGCAAAAATATTGTTTTCACTTAAGTTCTGCTTAACTAAACTTGCAGCAGAGGATGTTAATGTTCTCAAAATCTCAACTTACCAAAACCTCCCTGCAGTATCAATTCTTTTTCAGCTGCTTCTTCTACTCTTCCTACTATTTTGGCATCTATACCAAATGAAGTAGCGATATCAATGATAGATTGAGCGGTCGCTTCATTAGTGAATACTTCTAACCTATGTCCCATGTTGAACACCTGGTACATTTCCTTATAATCAGCTTTAGAAGCTTCTTGGATAATATTGAAAATAACCGGTGGCTCAAACAGGTTATCTTTTATAATGCGCAAAGGCTTTGGCAGGTATTTCATGCACTTGGTCTGGCCACCGCCGCTGCAGTGTATCAATCCATGCACATCCTCAAAATGTTTGTCAAGTATATTTTTTACTACAGGCGCATATGTTCTTGTGGCACTAAGTATCAACTTACCAATATTGGTTGATGTACCATCCACTTCTATAATATCGGTAAGGCGGTGTTTCCCTATACAAACGACGTTCTCATCTAGTGAAGGCTCGTACGTGTTCGGATAATTTTGAGCATACCATTTATTAAGCACATCGTGGCGGGCACTGGTAAGTCCATTACTACCAATACCGCTGTTATATTCCTGTTCGTATGTTGCCTTTCCAAAACTGGCTAATCCTACAATTACATCACCTGCCTGTATCTTCTCATTGCTGATGATCCTGTCTTTTTTCCAACGGGCTGCCAGTGTTCCGTTCACTGCTATTGTTCTTACCACATCTCCTACATCAGCCGTTTCACCACCAAGGAAATGAATATTTACTCCGAATTGTTTCAACCAGTCAAATATCTCTTGTGTACCATTGATGACTGCTTCCAACACTTCACCGGGAATATGCTTCTTGTTTCTGTCTATGGTTGAAGAGAAAAGAAAGTTATCATATACGCCTACACAAAGCAGGTCGTCAAGGTTCATTACTACAGCATCCTGTGCAATGCCTTTCCATACACTTGTATCACCCGTTTCTTTCCAATACAGGTATGCAAGAATGCTCTTGGTTCCTGCACCATCTGCGTGCATAATGTTTACCCAATCCTTATCGCCGCCAAGCGTGTCTTCATAAATTTTACAAAAAGCATGAGGAAACAATCCCTGGTTGAGATGTTTGGTAGCAGCATGTACTTCTTCCTTTTGTGCAGAAACTCCGCGTTGAGCATATAAAGACATTCCGGTATGGTTTGAGAGTGGCAGTTATAGATTTCGCGCAAATATAGCCCGATTGCCCATTGATGCTCCTGCCTGCATATCATTGTCATGCATGCTAGTGTTTTAGCAATATGTATAAGGATGAAAACCTTTAGAGCCAGCCATAATTAAAAAAGCAAGATGTTATAATCTGCCTTCTATTCAATCCAAAATCAAGTTAGTTTTGCGCCACTTATGGTTCATGTACACCGAGACCTTCAGCGGCTACCTTCATTTACAAATGCAGTAATCACCATTGGCACTTTTGATGGTGTGCACACGGGGCACCAGCAGATCATCAATCAATTGCAGGAAGAGGCTAAAGCCATTGGTGGAGAAACCATTATCATTACGTTTCATCCACATCCACGCTCTGTGGTGGCGGGTGGTGCCAAGCAGGTAAAACTGCTGAACACTCTCGACGAAAAAATTGAACTGTTACATAGTAAAGGAATTGATCATGTTGTGGTGGTTCCTTTTGATGAAGCCTTTGCGAGTCAGACTGCTGAAGATTATGTAAAAAACTTCCTGGTGAATACGTTTCACCCGCATACCGTCATCATAGGTTACGATCACAAGTTTGGTAAGGGAAGAGCTGGTGACTACCACCTGCTGGAGCGCATGTGCGTTGACTATAATTTCAAACTGAAAGAAATACCGGAGCACGTTCTAAATAACATCACCGTTAGCAGCACACGTATACGTGAAGCAATTGCTGCCTGCGATATAGACACTGCAAACCGTTACTTAGGCTATACTTTTTTCTTTGAAGGAAAAGTGGTGCATGGCAACAAACTAGGCAGAACACTCGGCTACCCGACTGCTAACCTGCAACCGCAAGAGGAAGATAAATTGCTGCCTGCTGATGGCATCTATGCTGTGGAAGCTAAGGTAGAAGGCAATGCAGACCTCTTAAAAGGAATGATGAGCATAGGCGTAAGACCAACCATTGGCGGCACTTCAAGAGTGATAGAAGTAAATTTCTTTGATTTTAATGCTGACATCTATGGACGCCATGTAAGGGTGTATGTAAAGCACTTCCTACGCAATGAGGTAAAGTTTGAAGGCCTTGAACAGCTGACACAACAGTTGCATAAGGATAAAGATGAAAGCTTACGCAAGCTGCA
Organism: Aridibaculum aurantiacum; assembly: GCF_017355875.1. Classification (NCBI taxonomy): domain Bacteria; kingdom Pseudomonadati; phylum Bacteroidota; class Chitinophagia; order Chitinophagales; family Chitinophagaceae; genus Aridibaculum; species Aridibaculum aurantiacum. The sequence continues at coordinate 1,782,611 of NZ_JAFEWC010000001.1, read as the reverse complement.
GGGTTGATACTACTAGGGAACGCAGGTTGTGATGATATTTAAGATTTGTGGGAGGAGTTGATAAAGAACACGGATCATTACGATTAGGCAGATGCTTGAGATGAATTTTTATAATGAATGAGCTTTTGATGAGCAGGGAGGATGAATAAATATATTCATCTTTACATATATCATCACCATTATAAAAACCTGCGTTCCCAAGTTTCACATCTCCTATCATCACCATCATATAAATCAGCGTTCCCGCTACTAATACGTAAGATCTTCGTAAGCCATCTGTAATTCATTATATGCATGCTGATCGCCTGCAGCCTTAGCGGCAGCCATTCCTTTTTCATACCACTCTATTGCACGCTCTGTCTCTCCTATTCGTTCCAGCAGTTTTGCCAGGTGATAATACGAACCTACATAAGCAGGATCTCTTTGCAATATTTCTTCAAACAACTGGCGCGCCTGCGTGTCATCACCAATCTTTATGTATTCCAAAGCCAGCGCATGCTGCAAAAAATTATCGTTGGGCGACGCCTGTAAATATTCCGTTAGCTTCTCTATCCTATCCATAAAATAATTTCAGTAAATACCGTGAGCAAAATAAAGGACAACTATATTTGTAGCACAATTTTAGTTGCATAAGCAACTTATTTATTACCTAAACGTGTTTGCATGAAAATCTTAGTTTGTATCAGCAAGACACCGGACACCACGGCAAAAATAGCCTTCAAAAATGGCAATACCCAATTTGAGGATAATGGTGTTCAGTGGATCATAAACCCATACGACGAATGGTACGCATTGGTTCGTGCCATTGAATTAAAAGAGAAAGATCCATCAACTACTGTGCATTTAATAACTGTAGGCGGTGCAGATGCAGAACCCATCATCCGCAAAGCACTGGCATTGGGTGGCGATGAAGCTATTCGTGTAAATTCCACCGATCTTACTGATAGTTTTTATGTAGCCAGCCAAATAGCTGAAGTAGCACGCGCTGGTGCATACGATCTTATTTTCACTGGTAAAGAAACCATTGATTATAACAATTCTGCAATTGGTGGTATGGTGGCTGAATTGCTTGACCTGCCTTTTGTTTCTATTGCAACCAAGTTCGAGATCAACGGCAACACAGCCACTATCCAAAGAGAGATAGAAGGTGGTGAAGAAGCCAACGAAGTAACGTTACCTGTTGTTGTTAGCTGCGCTAAGGGTATGGCCGAAGCACGTATTCCAAACATGCGTGGTATAATGGCTGCACGTACCAAGCCACTAAAAGTAGTAGAGCCTGTAGCCGTAGAAGCTTTAACAAGCATCAGCAGCTTTGAGTTACCTCCTGCTAAAGCAGGCGTAAAACTGGTAAGCCCTGATAATGTTGGCGAGCTGGTAAGACTACTTCACGAAGAAGCAAAAGTTATTTGATGATGAGCATCACAGAATGATGATGTATCACTTTATCATTCTAATCATCTTTTCAAATGTTGATCTATTAATCTTTAATTGCCAATTATGTCAGTCCTTATATTAGCCGACCAGGCAGATGGTCATTTCAAAAAAACAGCTTACGAAGCACTTTCTTATGGTGCTAAAGTAGCTGAACTAACAGGCACTACAGCAGAAGCTTTGGTGCTTGGAACGGTATCAGAAGATCTTGCTTCTTTGGGTAAATATGGTGTAAAGAAAGTACACCATGTAGCCAATGAAGCTTTGAATACAGTGGATGCACAGGTATATGCTAAAGTAATAGCAGAAGCTGTGAAATCTACAGGAGCTACGATAGTTATCTTTTCTCAAAACACCACAGGCCGCGCAGTAGGACCACGTTTATCTGTACGCTTAAAAGCAGGATTAGTAACTGCCGCTGTTGCACTTCCTGAAACCAGCAATGGCTTCGTGGTTCGAAAAGTATCATTCAGCGGAAAGGCTTTTGCCAATGTTGCTATTAATACAGATATCAAAATCATTTCGCTAAATATGAATGCTTACAAGATTGCAGCCGGCGAAGGCACAGCAGAAGTAAGCACTCTAGATACTGCTGTAGATGCTCCTAAAATAAAAGTTACTGCTACCGATAAAGTAACAGGCGAAGTTCCATTAACAGAAGCTACGCGTGTAGTAAGTGGTGGTCGTGGTCTTAAAGGACCTGAGAACTGGCACTTGCTGGAAGACCTGGCTAAGGCATTGGATGCAGCTACTGCTTGTAGTCGCCCTGTAGCTGATAGCCACTGGAGACCGCACCACGAGCACGTAGGACAAACAGGCGTTGCGATTGCGCCTAATCTTTACGTGGCATTGGGTATCAGCGGAGCAATTCAACACCTTGCAGGAGTAAACAGGAGTAAAGTGATCGTAGTTATCAATAAAGATGGCGAAGCTCCTTTCTTCAAAGCTGCTGACTACGGAATAGTAGGTGATATTTTTGAAATAGTGCCTAAACTCACAGAAGAGATCAGGAAATTTAAAGGAGCCTAAAGCTTAAAAAAATAGACGAAACGGTAGCCCAACAGCTACCGTTTTTTATTTCTACTGCCTTGTTTTATAGCTACACCTTTTAACGCTTCTTTAGAAGCACGTTGTAAATTCAAGGTTACATTTGTTAGATGAAGTTTATTTGTACCCTTCTTTTTTCTTTACTGATCATTTCTGCTAATGCCGGTGCCCAAAACCTCACTGGTATTTGGAAGGGACATTTTGTTCAAAAGAGCTTCGGATACTACGAAGACCGTTACAAATTTGAGATACAGGTAGAGCAACTAGCTAACAATGCGCTGAATGGTGTTACCTATTCATACAAAACCACGGTGTTTTATGGCAAGGCCGATCTTAAAGGCATTTACACAAAGAAGACGAATAACATAGTTTTCAACGAGACAAAACTGCTGGAGGTAAAGATCGGGGACCAAAGCCAGCCATGCTTAATGACATGCTATCTTGAGTATGGCAAAATGGGTTCTTTAGAAACATTAACCGGAACATACACCAGCCGCAACCTGAAGAATGGAACTGATTGTGGTAATGGGCAGGTTTACCTGGAAAAAGTAAAAGAAAGCGATTTTCATAAAGAAGACTTTTTAGTAAAGCGGGAAAATGAACTAAAGCGCAGGCAGAACGCACAGAACAATACAGCTAAAGCGCCACCTACAAGGGCAACTCCAAAAGTACCGCAGCAATCAGTGCAGCCAAAAGGAATCAAGCCAGGAGCTGAAGAAAATATAGTAAGTAAGGACAACAGGACGAACAGGCAAAACGAGATCAATAAGGGTATACTGCCTCCTCCTACTGAAGAATTGGTACAAGCACCACCTACGGAAAGAGCACCCATACAAAAGCCTGATGTAATAAGGAAGCGTACGAATGAACTGGCAAAGAAAGTGATCATTTCTTCTAAAGAATTCAAAATAGACCTGTACGATAATGGTGAGATAGATGGTGACACCATATCTGTTTATCACAACAATAAGCTTATCGTAAGCAAGAAGCTTCTAACGCACAAGCCTATCTCACTGAACATAAAGGTGGATGAGAATGAAACGCATCATGAATTTGTGATGATAGCAGAGAACCTGGGTTCTATTCCGCCTAATACGGCACTGATGATAATAACTGCCGGTGGAAAGCGGCATGAACTACACATCACTTCTACCGAGCAAAAAAATGCAGTGGTGGTGATAGAATACAAACCGGACAATTAACCGTTCATTTTGTAGTTATACAATGCGTACATCAACTGGTTAATATAGTTGTTCTACTTTCTTATCATTATTGCATTTACCTGTCGCCTATTTTTGCCTGATACCACTTCTTCATGAATAACTGGCAATTAGTACAATATGGGCTTTCTCTTACTGCAGATGGATATCGCCAGCTTTCATTCATCAACCGGTTTTTACAACCATTGGTAAACAAGCACACGCACCGCTTACATTACCAGTTAAATCCTACTGAAAAAAAGAAGGTCCTTTTTTATTACCCGATGTATACGGTGCTGGCATGTGCGCAGATGTATGTAGCCATCAAAGGTCGTGGCTTGACAATCAATGAAAGAAAGCGGTTGACATTAGTTGGCGCTATGGCCACTATTTGTGATGACCTGGTAGACGAAGACGGCTGGACAAGAGACGAAATATTTCACCTGCTTTCCACAGACCTTGATGAAACGGGTCTTGCTCCTAAAGCTCAACTATTGGTTTCGCTAAATAATGAGCTAAAAGCCTTCTGGCCAGTAACAGAAAAATATTACCAACAATTAAAGATCGCATTGGAGTGGCAGGCAGTATCTAATAAGCAACAAGATCCAGCCATTTCACTTGATGAGATCGTACGCATTTGTCGAGAGAAGAATGGCAATACATCACTGATGTTTGCCTCACTCGTAGATGAAGATTGGACGGAAAATGAGCTGCAGTTTATTTATCAATCAGCTATTGTTGGTCAACTTACCAACGACAGTTTTGATATCTACTTTGACACACAGGCTGGCATCAAAACCTATTTTAACACAGCGCCTTCTATTAAGCAGGTGAGGCAATTCTTTTTGGATGAATGCCAAACGCTGCATCAAATGGTATTGAGCACAGATAACCAGCGCCAACACCAAATGAATACCATAAGAAGGATGAGCGTATTGCATGGCTTTACACTTACCGCCATTGATCATTTACAGGAAACGGAACATAAATACGGCGCACCCGTAGACTGGAATAAAGCAACCCGCCAGGAAATGATAACCGACATGTGGAAGAATAAGAATCGCCTTAGAACATTGAAGCATATAAAAGAACTGGCGAAAAATATATAAGTCAAAAGTAAAAAGTCAAAAATCAAAACCTGAACTCTTGATGTTGATGCTTGTGTTCAGACTGAAGAACAAATATTTATTGACACATTTTCTGATCAAAAGGCTGACACTAACCAAGTAACTACAAAATGATGTCGCTTAAACAAAAGCTGCTCAAACATGAGCAGCTTTTGAATTTTGACTTTTGATTTCCAGATCACGATTCTTCCTCCTTCTGAAACATCAAATAAGCTTTGATAAAACCATCTAGCTCACCATCCATCACAGGTCCTACGTTGCCTACTTCAAAATCTGTACGATGATCTTTGATCATCTTGTAAGGATGGAAAACATAGCTGCGTATCTGGCTGCCCCACTCTATCTTTTTCTTACTGGCATTGTTAGCATTTTTGATGGCTTCACGCTTACGCATTTCTTCTTCATACAACCTGCTCTTCAGCATGGTCATTGCTTTTTCGCGGTTCTCACCTTGCGTACGTGCCTGCTGGCATTCTACAATTATACCGGTAGGTTTATGTGTTAGTCTTACAGCTGTTTCTACCTTATTTACGTTCTGACCACCTGCACCGCCACTTCTGAAGAAAGCCCATTCCACATCAGATGGATTAACTTCTATTTCTATACTATCATCAATCAGCGGGTAAACATATACACTGGCAAAGGATGTATGTCTGCGTGCATTACTATCAAAAGGAGAAATCCGCACAAGGCGATGTACACCGCTTTCTGCTTTTAAAAAACCATAGGAGAATGCTCCATCGAACTGAAGCGTTGCGCTTTTTATTCCTGCACCATCACCTTCCTGCAGGTCAAGCTCGGTAACGGACCATCCTTGCTTTTCGCCATACATGCGATACATACGCATCAGCATCTGGGCCCAGTCCTGGCTTTCTGTACCACCGGCACCACTATTTATCTGCAGTACCGCAGGCAACTCGTCTTCAGGTTGGTTAAGTGTGCTTTTAAATTCAGCTTCCTCTATAGCCAGTATGGCAGCCGAATGCGCTTCCTTCACCTCTTCTTCAGATGCTTCTCCAGCTTTCCAGAATTCAAAAAGAACCGCAAAATCTTCTACAGCAGAATCCACCTGCTGGTAAAGCTTTGCCCAGTATTCATTCACTTTTATTTCTTTCAGAATGCCGGTGGCTCTGTCATTGTCATCCCAGAAGCCCGGTGACAGCGATAGCTGTTTATCATTATCTATTTTAGCCTGTCGATTATCGACGTCAAAGAAACCTCCTTAGGACCAAAACCCGATCCCTCATTTCCTTAATTTGTTCTTGTGTCATGGCCGCAAAAGTAAGGGAATAACAAGTTGGATGTTCGCCAGGCTGTGTAAATGAGCATAGATTGTAGTTGTTGGTAGCTCAATCTATCTTTTGGCAGATTTCAAAGCAGACAAATGCACCTGGAAACCAAGTTTTACTCTTAAAGTTTTAGGCAATATCAGTTCATCGCTATACTCATAGTTCACTGTACTTTCTAAAGAAACATGAGGGTTAAGAAAAAATACAGGGCCTGCACCAAAGGAATAACCAAAACTCTGGTGTTTACTACTGCCACCTTGGTTTCCACTTTTAGACCAACTACGGTAGTAGCTAGCATCGGCGAGAAGATTAAATTTTTTTGATGCATTCAAGAAATAATATCGAACAAATGGTCCTATGTCAATGGATCTTTGAAACTGCCTGAAATTGTTTGTTTGGGTGGTATACAATTCGGTGTATCTATTATATCCAGTATGGAGACCAGCAGCTAATTTATTTAATATGAAAAAACCAGCATTACCATCAATTTCAAGAGTTCGGAATTTAGTCTCAGCAAAAGTGTATTTACCAGAAGAGAATGTCCCACTCCCTCCTACCAGAAATTGACCTTTATTGATCTGAGCATTTGACTGAAAAAAGAAAATCAGCAGCAGTGAAACCAGGAGCGACCTCATAAAATAGTTTTGGTTATACCAGCAATAATAGATTATTTATTTAGAAGAAACTGATTTAAAACAATATTCTATTCTTAATAATCAACGAATTTAAATGCTTAACTATTGGTAATTATGAAGTCTTTAAAAACTCATCTGAATGTTTTTTTAATATCAGACGCAAGCAAAAAAATATTTACAACCTGTTTAATTCATCAGGACCTGAACGCTGGCGTAATTCAGCTTTTTGTCCTCTACTGAATTTGTAACGCAGGGTAATACCAAAGGTGCGCCAACGCATATACTGGTCAAACTTATTTATATTACCCCCGTAATTAGCTGCCCATCTAAATCGCCATCCTTTTGTCAGGTCAGTGATATTTACTGCAAGCTCAAGCTTCTTTTTGAAAAACGCTTTGCTGAAAGCAAGATCTATGCGGTACATACCCTGCTGGTGATACAAGCCTGATGCGGCAGGCCCACGGTAAAGAAAAGTAGCTTCGGCCCGTAGATCTTTAGGTAGCAAAATAGTATGCGCACTTTGGAAATAATAGAACAATTGTTCATTAACCAATAGTTCATTGTTCTGCATAGCACTAAACCTGCTGTACGATAATTGGGTTGTATTGCGGGTATCCCATTTTCTGCCGAGCTTTACCGGCACAATAGCCGAGATGCCTGTACTATAACTATCATCTACATTACCTGTTGTATACACAGTCACATTGTTTACGGCATCCGGCATTGGCAATTCAATCATCACATCCTTTGTATATTGGTAAAACATCTGCACCACATATATCTTCTTGAATGTCTGGCTAACATTGAACAACTGCGTATACTGTGGCCGCAAGTATGGATTGCCTACTGTCCATGTGTAAGGATCGCGGTAACTACGAAACGGGTTAAGATTACCATAGTTAGGACGGTTTAGCCTGCGGCTATAGTTAACAGCCACATTATAATTATCCGATACTTTATGCTGCAAAAAAACTGATGGAAAAAAGTCGAGGTAATTACGATCATTCACTTCACGTGTGGTAAAAGATTGGCCACGCGATTTGGTTTGTTCAGCACGCAAGCCTGCTTGCATAGATGTCTTCTTACCCAATTGCCCGTTCCAGTTTAAATAAGCTGCATAAATATTTTCTTTATAATGAAAATGATTAGTGCGCTGCGGATCTACCACCAGCCCATTGTTATTAAAATAAAAACGAAAATCATTATCTGAAATAACCTGGCTGACACGTGTACCTGTTTCTAATTTATGCTGTTTATTTAGCGCATAGCTAAAATCAATTTTTCCTGAATAAATATCATAACCATTTGGTGTGTAGGTGTACAGGTTATCAGTAGTTATTTGGCCATCGGTTAATCGTGTAAACGTGTTGAAAAAATCTCCATCACCTTTGTTGCGTATAGGTGCAAAATCAAAATCAGCAGAAAGTGTAGAACCTAATGTATCTAGCTTACCGGAATAATGAATATTAGCTACACCATTAACCAGCGTATTCTTATTATAATTATTGGCTTCTACAAATTGAAAAGGCAGTTTAGGATCCGGGCCAATAAATGTTTTGGTTAAAAATTCAGAATTGGCAGTATTGGTAAAATAAGATGCTATAAATCCAACACTATGTTTTTCATTAATAGTATAATCGGAACCGATGCGCAAAGAAGGAGGTCCAATATTGCTCCAGTTACCAACTGCCGTTTGATCGAAATAGGTAGTAGAATTGTTATTTCTAAATACACGGGTAAATGTAGCTTCCCTGCCACTGCCACGGCGGTTAAAGTCCGATATAAGGAATGAATTCCAGCGATTGCTTTTATGATTCAAAGTTACACCGGCACCATATAAATGTTGCTTCAGGTTTGTAGAATAAGTAGTAGTTACCGTACCATTGGTTCCGCGTAAAACGTTTTTCTTAAAAACTATATTGATAATACCTGAGGTTCCTTCAGCATCATATTTAGCAGAAGGATTAGAAATAATCTCAATGCTCTTTATGTTTTCAGCAGGTGTATTCTCCAGCAGGTTGCGAAGGTCTCTGACAGACAGAAAAGTAAGCCTGCCATCAATCATCAGGGTAACGCCACCACGTCCATTCAATTGAATAGCGCCTTCAGGATCTACAAATACACCAGGTGCTTTACTCAACAATCCAAAGGCAGTATTACCTGCAGCCATGGCTGTCCCTTGCACGTTTATCACCAACTTATCTGCAAGTTGAGTAATGGTTGGTCGCATAGAAAGTACATCTACATTATCCAGCACCTTCCACTCGTTCTTTAGCCTGATAGTTCCTAAGGAGTGAATAGGATCAGTGCCTGCTACAGAAAAAACAGAATCCTTTTTAGCGAAGCCTATAGCACTTAGTGAAAGCTTCCACTCGCCTACGGCTGGTACGGCAACAGAGAATTTTCCGGAAGAATCGGTGAGAGTGGCGCCGGATGCAGCAGCTCCTTTTTTAGTAGAAATTAAAGTAACATTTACAAAAGGAAGCGGACGACCTTGTTCATCAGCTACTATGCCTGTTACAGCAAGTTGTTGTGCTATAGATGCGGTACAAATAAGAGCTGCGATAAGTGTAAATAATATTTTCATAAGCTGATTGCTACAAGTGTTGGTGTTGTATATAAAGTTTACGAAAAGCTTCGTGCTAATGAAACCACTCATCCCATTTCTGTAGAAGGAGGTAATGCTGCAGAAGTATTAGCTGGCCTCTACACTTACAGCATTTTCTACCAATTTTGTACAATGCTTTCACAAGTACCCATTAAGATCAAAGGAATAATTATCCTGTGCATGATGATTGCTCCCGGATGCAGTATCATCAATGAAACTTCCAGGAAAAAGCTGGAGCCAGGAATTTACATGTTGAAAGAACAGGAAAAGAAACGGGTGTTTGTAGATGTAAAGGAAGACACCATCAAGATGTACCCGGTAGCGAAAACCAAAACAGGATGGAATGCTGACACTTCTGCCTTTTCATTAATAAATATGAACCCGGCACAGGGCGGTACATGGAAAAATACAAAATTCATCAACCGCAGTTTTGATCTTGATGTAATGACGATCCTTTTTAAATATCGTCCGTACACAAAAGGGTTACCTAATCAAATAAACACAAACTTCAATGCAGCAGAGTTCATTGGATACAGAACAGATCTTTACATTCTTTCGTACGACAAAACACCACTGAACAAATTTCAGCAGAGAATAAATCACTTTGCTTATAGTGTTGGAGGATTTATAGGCATAGGTGCTACACAAATGAATGCATCGGTAACTGAAAACCATGTGCAATCAGAATATGATGGAGTTGTGCTGACGAAAGGTATCTCTGCCTTGGTAGGCATAGGCGATATAACATTTGGCGCAGCCGTTGGTTTTGATCGTCTGTTAGATAAGAACCGGAAAGTTTGGATATACCAGCAAAAACCTTGGATTGGGTTTACAGTGGGTTTGAACATTAATTAGAACGATTGGGTCCATTAAAATTGAAAGCACCCGGCATAAGCCAGGTGCTTCATGAGAAAACTATATGTGAAATATTGGATGTCTTTACTCTACAGTAGTTCTTTACTTTACTTTTTTACAACCTGAATTGCCTCATGGTAACTGTTGTTAGAATAAGTAACTGTATATATACCAGCAGGTAGTTCCTGCATATCGATCTCTACTTGTTGATTAATTGTTTTTGCAAGTACAACCACACCCGCAAGATTGCTGATGCGTACTTGCCCAGCACCTGTTTGAGATGCATCTACACGCACCACCAGTTTATCTGTTACAGGATTAGGAAATACTTTAACCAATGCCTTATTAGCTACACCTGTTGTTGCTGTCACTACGCGGCTGTATGTGCTGGTGCCATCCACATGGTGAAGCTGCAGCCTGTAGTAGTTTACACCTATTGCAGGACTTTCATCCTTGTATACATAAGCCGAAGGTGTGCCATTAGCATTGATATTAGCTATACTTCTAAAGCTGTTACCATCGGTGCTGCGTTGCAGTTCAAAACGGTCGCCTGTTGCTTCGCTGTGGGTGTTCCAGTTTATTTTGTTGTAGCTGCCATTGTTGCTTGCAGAAATTCCTGCAAGAGCAATATTCAGCACAGGTGTATTGATGTTGTAAAAAGTAAGCGTAGAGGAAACTTCGTTTGCCAAGATCACCATCGGCTTTCCATTAGGCGAGTTGGCTGCAGAAATAAAGATTACGCCTTCTGCACCATTGTCGCCACCGTAAGTAGCCACGCTGCGTGTATTAGCATAATCAACGAACAATGGATTAGCAGGATCCGTTACATCGTATACCATACAACCACCTATACGCTCCAGTGCTACAAAAGCATATTGTTTTCCATTGATCTCTCCCAGTGCTATTCCTTCAGGTTCTGGTCCTTTGTCATCACTGCGGTTCTTCAAGTTGTTGTTAGCATTGCTGGCATTGAAGATGGCACCAAACACCGGGTGCTTAGCTGTGATCACTTCCATTTCATCTTTACTATCCCAAACCAAAGCACCTGTGGTAGCATTCCAGATAGATATAGAGCGTGCACCAAAAGCATGTATTTCATCAAAGTCACCATCACCATCTGTGTCGCCTGAAGCATTGGTTACATTCAAACGGCCAAGATTTGCTTTCAACGCTTCTGCGTAAGGAAACTTCACAGGATCTAATGTATAGCTGCTACTGCCAAGGCGCTGAGCTTCTACGATTGCACCAGTGTATTCTCTTGCATCGCCTTCATTGGCAGTGATGATATATGTTTCTCCGCCTACTCTGTAAGAAGCAATGGCATCAGGCATATAAAGTCCTTTCACCGGCCAATTAGCAATCTGTACCAATCCACCCTGGTCGCTTACATCTAATGCATTACCAGCAGCCATATGATCTTTGATGCCTAAAGGCCGGATCTCAATAACGGTAGCGGTAGCAATATCTACCACTGCTATTGCATTGTTTTCCTGGCAGGCAACATAAGTCAGTTGGTCATTGTCAGAAATGGTGATATACTCCGGTTCCATATCCTGCGCTACTGTAGCACCCGGGCCAAATATACGTACACCTGCTGCTCTTAATGCTGCAGCCTGGCTATTGAAGCTACCAAAGGTGGCAGTAGTAACATTGGCTGCAGTAACATTAGCTACGCCTCCAGAAATATCGATGATAGAGATAGAACCTTCAGGATCTATTGTATAATTGGCATTAGGCTCTCCTTCGTTGGCTGTAAGCACTTTAGTTCCTGCATGATTGAAGGTAATCATATCAGGCATTGCACCTACTTCTACCTGGCTGATAAAGTTACCGCTGGCATTGAAGAAAACCACCTTACCCGGCAGTTGCGGATCTGCATTTTCCACAGCCGCAGCTAACACACCATTGCGAAATGCTATTGAATTGATATTGTCATAAGGCGTCATCGCAATGGAAGAGATGAGAGAAGCACTAGCAGGATTGCTGAAGTCGACGATGTCTATTTTACCACCAATGGAATTGGCAATGAACAAACGCTGTGTAGCAGGGTCGTGGGCTACTATTTCAGCAGAGTTAGTTCCTGCAGTACCGTTGCTAAACGAGGCAACATGTTGTAGCGTCACGCTTTGTGTTGCCACCGGCGCCTGCCTGTCATCATCCATGATCATAACAGTAAAGTGATTGGCTGTAGCCGCAGGAAGTGTAACATTTACCGGGTTTACCAGGCGAACAATAAAATACTCCGCTGGCTCAGCAAGTGCATCATTGTTAATGGTAAAGATGATGGTATCATTCACATTGTCAGCACCAGCCTCCCATTCAAATTTCATGGAAGCAGGAATGACATAATCCGTTCCGGCAGTGGCCGTGCTGATAGGTAGTATCTCCAGGTCAGCAGAGGCTGCTGCGCCACCACCCATTATTTTCGCAACTACTTTTACTTCAGTAGTTGTCTCCATTACATCGGCACGTGTACCTACAAAACTTACCGCACCAAGAGCAGGATAAGTAGTGTCTTTTATAGTAATCATATCAAACCGCCAGGTGCCGGTAGTGGCATAGTTACTGGTAAGTGTGCTGGGTATATAAGTGCTGGTAGCTGGCCTGAAGGCAGCCACTACACGGAAACCTGCATTGGCATTATTGGCTAGAGCAGAAATGCTGCTCATATCGTATGTACGTTTATTCACCCACGTATCGCCGGCTGTGGTAGAATCAACAGTAAATTCAGTCCAAACAACAGGTGAAGCATTTACATCAGTAGTATACTGCACGCTGAAGTGGCGTGGTGCTGTATTGCTGTGGCGCAGGTCGAACATAACAACTATGTTTTGATGACCTACAGTAGAAGCACTGAACTGTATACCTGCAGTTTTATTTGCTGCACCCTGTGCTGGAAAACCACTGATGTTCCAGCCGGTATTATCACTTCCTGGGTCTGATGAGCCACCATTGGCTGAACCCGAAGAAAATGCAGCTGTAGCACCACCTATAGTTGAAATGGTTCCAGTACCAGTAGAGGCAACTGTAGATCCCGTTGTATTGGAAGCATCGGGAGGATTGGAATTAAAATTCCATTGGGTGATGATGTTCTGCGCCTGTAAGCTGGCAGGCAGAATAAAAATCAAGGAAAAGAAAAATAATGTAGCAGTACGAATCATAAGCAGTTTTTGAAGCTGCGAAGTTGGCTGCCGTACATGAACAGGATGTTATGACAAGATTACTTTAATGTGAAGTAAAACAAGGTTGAACTAAAACTATAGGACGCCACTAATAGCATCCTATAGTTTTAGTGATGTTGACTTTTGCTTTTTGACTTTTGACTTTTTAATTTGACTTACCTATCTCCCTACATTATCTTTTATAACCTGGTAGCGGATCCATAAGAAGTCGTCATAAATACGTTCTACAGACTTTATCTTGAACTGTGTTGCTTTTCTATCACCATATCCTTCCTCTGCTTCAAACACTGTAGGCGAGCCGATTGTTCCATCTGCTACAGGAGCCAGCACCAGGCTGAATTCATCTATCAATCCTGCTTTCAGAAAAGAACCATTTACATGACCACCGCCATCTATACGCAATGTCTCTATTCCAAACAGGCCCTTTAGTTTTTGCAAAACAAGCTGCAGGTCCAGCTCTTCTTTTCCACCGAATATGTAAGAAACGTTCTTATTACGAAGGTGCTCTAAATAACCTGTTGAAACCTTTTCAGTAAGTACTTCAATCACCTGTTCGGTAGATACCATATTGCTATCCCAAGTACATTTACCGGAAGGATCAATGACAACCGCAAAAGTTTCGCTCACCTTCTCAGCCACAAAATCTTCATAAGAAATATTAGCTGTAGCTGCAATTGAATGCTGTTGCTTACTTGAAAATTCCTGCATGGTAACACGCCCCACCAGCCATGCATCTGCAGGTATCTTTTCAGCTGTTTCTTCAAAATATTTATGATGATCTGTAAAGCCCCAGATGTCTTGTTTTATCCTTCCATCTACCGAGCCTAACATATGGCAAATAACATACGGTTTTATACTATCCATTTCTATTGTTTTGAAATTATTGGCAAAAGTAGCACCAGGTAGAGATGTATGATGTCTGATGTTTTGATGTCTGATGTCTGATATATGATGTCGATTATCTGGTGTTTGATGTTCTTTTGCCTGATCACCAATCTCTAATCACTGATCTCTAATTTTTTGACTTTTGAATTTTGACTTTTGACTTACAAGTTCTGCTAGCTGACAGCTCCCCTACCATCCTATTCCATAATCTTCACCATAGTTACTGGAACCGCCCCACAGGCTGCCGTGCTTCCAGTCGAAGTAGATGGCATTGATAGGGCCGCTGGTACGGTCTTCAAACGTCATAATGTATCCCATCTTCTTTAGCTGTTCGCGTACCGTTTCCGGGGTGTTCTTGTTCAGTAAAATATTACCTGCTTTAGGTTTCCTGTCGACTGTTTTTGTACCACCTAAAGAAAGCCACAATTGGTTTGAATTGAAATTGGCTGCTTCTGCAGCTTGTTGCACATTCATACCAAACTCTACCATATTCAGGAAAAACTGTAACAGGTTTTGATCTTGTGTATCGCCGCCCTGTACACCAAATGCCAGGAAAGGCTTTCCCTCTTTTAATGCAATAGAAGGCGTAAGCGTAACGCGTGGTCGTTTACCAGGCGCTACAACATTGAATGGGTTAAGCGTAGAATCCAGCACGAAGCTTTGCATGCGCTGGCTCATGCCTATACCGGTGTTACCGGCAATACATGCAGGTATCCATCCACCGCTGGGTGTAATAGAAACAATCCATCCTTCTTTATCAGCCGCTTCTACAGTAGTAGTTCCCATCCAAAGTTTTTCCTGGTATTCATTCTTACCAAGCGTATTCTGCACATCATGTTGCGGCGCAAAATTCCTTCTTGAAGTATCCAACTCATAGCCTCTTTTCTTTAGCATCTCTACATACGGATTTGTTCTGCCTTCAAAAGGATACGGATCGCCGGGACCAATGAACGGATCGTTTTTATCATCTTTTATCAGCTGCGCACGCTGCTTTGCATATTCCTTGCTAAGCAAACCTTTTATAGGTTCTGCCGGGGCAAAATAAGGATCACCATAGTAGAAGTCGCGATCAGCGAAAGCCAGGTTGAGTGTTTGGTACAACGTGTGCAAATACTTTGCGCTGTTGTAGCCCATACACTTCAAGTCAAAGTTTTCCAAAATATTGAGCGACTGCAACAGCATAGGACCTTGCGTCCATTGTTGCATTTTGTAAACATCAATGCCCTTATAATTTACCTTAAGAGGCTCCTCTTCTATCACCTTCCAACGGGCAAGATCCTGCATGGTGATAAGTCCGCCTTGCTCTTTGCTGCCGCGTACAAATTCTTTTGCTATATCACCTTTATAAAAACGATCATAAGCAGCCATGATGGCATCACGTCGGCTTTTACCTTTTTTCAATGCAGCGCGCTCAGCGTCCACCATTTTTTGCAGTGTTTGCAACAGGTCCTTCTGTACAAAAATTTCTCCTGCATGAGGCGCTTCTCTTCCTTCACCCAGGTGGGTCAGCAAAACCTTTTTGCTGTATGGCCATTGCTTGATACGTTCTTTTCCTCTTTCTATACTATTGGCTGTTTGTGCTTCCATAGGATATCCTGCAGCCAACTGCATGGCAGGCTCGAGCACCTGCGCTAAACTCATGGTACCATATTGCGCAAGCATATAACACAGGCCACCAGGCGTACCTGGCGTGGTTGCAGCAAGCGGACCATACTCTGGTGGAAAACTGTATCCTTTGCTTTTGAAAAAATCAGCTGTTGCACCCGTTGGTGCTACACCCATTGCATTGATGGCAATCACTTTTTTTGTTTTGGGATTATATATCAGCGCCTGCGTTTCTCCGCCCCAGCTAAGCACATCCCACATGGTACATGTGGCGGCCAGCATTGCACATGCAGCATCTACAGCATTACCACCTTTTTGAAAAACCATTGAACCCGCTGTGGCGGCTAATGGTTTGCCGGTGATCGCCATCCAATTTTTTCCGTGCAGAACCGGTTTTTGTGTTGTTTGCGCATGGAGTTGAAAACCTAAAAAGATCGAAAGAAGTAGCAACAGGTGTTTCATAAAATGAGTTAAGGAATAAAGGTAGGATAGCAGCCTGAACTTCTTCCACTACTCCTCTATCCATCTTTTCGCCTCATCTTTCTGATCGAGATCAAAAAAACGAACTTCTGCAGGTGTTAATGCTTTAGAAACCTGCGCCATCAGGTTTTGCCACTTCTTGTCGCCGACCATTGCTATTTTATCAAATTTCGCAGTGCGCTTCATCGACTCTAGCGAGTCCTTGAAGAATGAAGTGATGTTCCAGCCTTCAAAGTCATTCATCTCGTAATACCAGCGCAGTTTTTCATGCTTTTCAAGCGCACGATTGATCACATCAAATTGTTGATCTACAGCTGCATTATCTAAAGTACCTGATACTGTGGTGTAAATAATATTGCTCCTCGTTTCGATATGGATCATATGCTTTGACTTTTTAATGGAACCTATAAAATAGTACCAGAGAAAACTCGTTATGTAAATTTAAATGAATACGGCAACGCCATCCGTTATGTTTTACAATTACATTCGTTGCCACAAAAGTTAACCATGAAAAAGCTATTGCTCCTGCTGGTCGTGATCGCATGTTACTTCCAGTCTATCAGCCAGAACTTTAACGCCGGAAGCAGTGTAGAAATATACTGGAGCGGCTCCTGGTACAAAGGGAAAGTAAATGAAGTAAAAGACGGGAAGTACAAGATCTCCTACGATGGCTGGAGTTCCACCTGGGATGAGTGGGTAGGCACCGACAGGTTACGGGCACCAGGATCTAAAAAAGAATACAAACCTGCCGAACAAACAACTGCAGGCACAAACACCAACAGCAGTTCCACACAGAATACTACCACAGCTACCGTTAATGGTTTTGAAACCACCACTCAACCTTCTGATGAGCCGGTAAGGCCTGGGGTATCGCCACTGGCCGGTAAATGGGAAGCAACCATCACCAATGGCTACAAAGGTGACAAGCTGACTTTTGAAGTTTCAAAAGATGGAAAGAAGATACAGAACGTGGTTTTTAAAGGATACTGGAAAAACAGGAGCCGCGGCTTTACTGAAGTTTTGCTAAACCTTGATCCGCCACTGCCGTTCGACATTAGCAATGGATCGTTTGCGCGTGTACAACGTGTACCATCTGCACGTATGTGGTGGGATGTGACAGGCCGCTTTGCCACACCTACAACAGCAGAAGGAACCTACAGGTGCACCTACGCCGGCGGCGAAAGCGACACCTACAAATTGAAGTGGACTGCAAAAAGAGTAGGTAAATAAAAAATGAAAAAAGAAGCCTCAAACTTCCTGACTTAACAACAAAAGCTGCAATAATGCAGCTTTTGTTGTTATAGCATGTACAGTTGAACAAGTGCTGTACATGATCTCGTTTATCCTTTAAATTCTTTAAACTTTCAGCACTCCTCTGAAGCCCCTGCTTCCATAGTAGGATTGCGCACCATTGTGGTAAATAAACACCCTACCGAAACGTAAATCACCAAATATAGCTCCACCTAATTCTCTTATGGCTGCAGGTGTTTTCAACCAACTCGATGTTTTCTGATCAAAATTTCCCAGCTGTTGCAGGTAATGATATTGCTCTTCGGTCAAAAGCTCTATTCCCATAGATGCAGCCATGTCTATTGCATTGTTCTTTGGCCGGTGTTCCTTCCGCGACTCCAGCCCTTCCAGGTCGTAACAAAAACTTCTACGCCCTGCAGGACTTTCAGCTGAGCAATCGAAAAAGATGTACTGGCCTGACTGCTCATCTTTAGCAACCACATCAGGCTCTCCACCTGTTTGCTCCATTTCATGTAGTGACCACAGTTTGTCTTCATTGGCAGCTAGCTTCTCCTGTACATCTTCCCACTTTATCTCTTTATGACGAACCATGTTCTTTTCAAATCGTGTCTTCAATGTAGTCAACAGCTCTTCACGCTGTTGTGGCAACAATTTGTTGGTACTGCCCTTTGTCTTCATGGCTTCAGCGTATTAGTTTATTACGTTCCAATAAAAAAATAGGATTACCTAGAATACTTTACCAAGAAACTTCAATGACTTTGGCACCGGCTTCAGCCTGTCGTTTAGAATAAAAAGGTTATTACCTGTAGAAATATAGTTTAGCTTCTTTCCATTATAGGTCTGCTCTACCTTTTCTCCTGTTTTTATATTTACCAAAGAGGTACGCAAATAAAGTTCTTTGGTGACCATGTTAGAAAGCATAGGAGTATAATAGTAACAGTCTTTGAAGAAGTAATGCGTTACCTGGGAATAACGGGTAGAACCTTCTTTTGTAACAGGCGATCCGCCATGAATGATATTAGATGACCAGATAAGAACATCTCCCTTTTTTGCCAGGAACTTTCTCTTAGGGAAATTGTTTACCTGCACGATCTTCTCAATGAAATCTTCATAATCTTTATAATCATCGTAAGAAGTATCGTGTGCAGTTTCTTTTATCTGGGTAAAATCGTATTCAGGTAAACGATGTGAACCCGGGTGATAAAATACAGGTCCATTCTCTTCTGTGATATCTTCCAAAGCCACCCAAACACCGCACATAAAACGTGCTGGAAGCGAGCTAAAGTGTATGGTATCAGAATGGGCTCTTTGTTGCGATCCTACCCTGAAGTTTAATGTCTGGAATGGAACGGGCTCCCTGCCATAAAGCAACTCCAGCATGTCGAGTATCTTAGGAAAAATAGCCAACTCTTTAGATGCATCCGAAACCATCCAGAAGTCCTGGATCCGTGAATGATCGCGATGGGTTTTGATTTCAAAATCAGGATTGAAAGCTTTCGTCTCTACATCTTCTCTTGTTCTATCAATAAGCGACTCGGGCACAAGACCAGAAATAACAACGTATCCATCATTATGATAATCCTGCACCAATTTCTTTTGCTCTGCAGAAAGGTTCTTCTTTTCCAGTTCTTCTTCAAAAAAGGGTGACTCTACCCATGGCACATTGGCTTGTATCATATATTGTTGATTTTGCTGAAGTCTGCAAAATACAAGTTTAAGAACAAGATTTTCATGCATCTATGGTTACCGGCAAATTTTCATGATATCATCATATTATGATTACCTATTTTCCATTACTCCATTTGCATCATCCATTTCAATCGTCTAGCCTTACCTGAACATCTTATTCCTGATACCGTAACCCGCTTTTCCCGATACAGTAAGTCTTTCCATTTTCGCCAACGGTTATTTGCACCCTCAAAACAAAAGGATTGATGAAACTATACATACTGACTTTCCTGGTATTACTGACAGGAACCACACTAACTGCTCAAATAGAACAAGGAACTATAACCGGTAAAATTTATACAAGTGATGGAAAGCCTGCCCCGCATGTGAACATCACCATTAAAGAAACCAAAGAAAACATAGTGGCGGCTGAAGATGGCACCTACACTATCAATACAGATAAAGAATGCACCTGCACGATCATTGTTTCTTTTGTAGGCCTTGCCACACAAGAGAAGATAGTAACGATCAAAAACGGTGAAACCATCCAATTAGATTTCCAGCTGCACGAGAATGCAGCTGAGCTGAATGAAGTGATCGTGGTTGCAACCAGGTCATTGAACAACCGTTCTACTTCTATAGGAAAATTACCTGTAGCACAACGTGACCTGCCCCAGAGCATAGTGGTGATTGACCAGGCTGTGTTGGAGCGCCAGCAGGTACAGTCAATGACTGACGTGTTGCAAAACACCAATGGAGTGTACATCATGGGTACTACCGGCGGCTACCAGGAAGAGATAGCTGCAAGAGGTTATGCATTTAGCAGCAGCAATACATTTAAGAATGGATCAAGGGTAAACAATGGCATCAGGCACGAGTTCAGCTCTGTAGAAAAGATAGAAGTATTGAAAGGCGGCAGCGCCATCCTTTATGGCAATGTAGCGGCAGGCGGCATCCTGAACATTGTGACCAAGAAACCGAAATTTGAAACTGGCGGAGAAGTCAGCTTCCGCACAGGTAGTTATGATCTTTATAAACCATCCTTTGATGTATATGGAGCTATAGCCGGCAGCAAACATTTTGCTTACCGTGTAAATGGCACCTATGAAAAAGCTGGTAGCTTTCGCGATGGTGTGCAGTCGGAGCGCTTTTACTTCAATCCCTCCCTGCTTTACAAGGTGAGCAACAAAACCCAATTCTTGCTGGAAGGCGATTACCTGAAAGACAATCGCACACCAGATTTTGGTTCGGGCGCAATAAATTATGCAATAGCAGATGTGCCACGTTCACGCACTATCAATGTGCCTTGGGCTTATCTAAAAACACAACAGTATACCACAACCGCCACCGCCATTCACAATTTTTCTGAAAGTGTACAACTACGCGGTGTTGCTTCCTACCAGGGTCTTGGAAACGAGATGTTTTCTGCGTCGCGTCCTGCTTCTATGTCTATAAGAACTGATGGTACATGGATGCGTGGGTTGCAAAAAACAAAAACAGATGAAAGCTATTATTTCTCCTCTGTTGACCTGACGGCAAAGTTGAATACAGGCAAGATCAGGCATACCTTCCTTATAGGAGCTGATGCTGATAAGTACTACACTCAATCATTTGCATTTGCCACTTATAGAAACAACGCAATAGCCAGCAGCAACAAAAATGTTTACGACAGCATCAACATATTTGATCCTTCCACTTTTAACCAGCGCAACGATATACCTGTACTTGCTGCTGAACGTATCACCACCTCGCCTATTACCAGGTATGGTGCTTATGTGCAAGACCTGGTGGCACTGTCTAACAGATGGAAAGTGCTGGCAGGCATCCGCTACTCTTACCAGAAAAACGAGGTAGCTACGGTAGACACATTATTGAAAGGCACACAAGGATTTATTGCAGCCAATGCAGCTGATGCTTTTAGTCCTCGATTGGGTGTTGTATACCAGCCAACCAAAAACATCTCGTTCTTCACCAGCTATACCAATACATTTTCTGTTAACACTGGCGTTGATGTAAACAACCAGGCGCTGCCGCCATCCATCAGCGACCAGTTTGAGATTGGTATGAAGAATGACCTTTTTAAAGGTGCTGTATCAGCCAACCTAACGGTTTACCAGATTGTGAACAGCAACCTGGCACAGACAGCTATCTACCTGCCTGATGGAGGCATCAACACCAATAGCAACATTCGTGAACTTACAGGTGAAACCACCAGCAAAGGCATAGAACTAGATATCATCAGCCGCCCTATCAATGGCTTTAATATCATTGCCGGCTACAGTTTTAACGATATGCGCTACACAGGTGTCAATGGAAACACTGTCAACGGGAACATTAAAGGCGACAGGCTGCGCTACAACCCGTCGCACACCGCCAATGCCAGCGTGTTTTACAACTTCAGCAATAATTCTGCTTTAAAAGGATTGTGCGTGGGTGCAGGTGCCTTTTACATTGGCGACAGGTTGGCGGGTAGAAATCCTACCAACAGCCCAACCAATACTAATAAACTGATAGCACTTCCTGATTTTACCACACTGGATGTGAACATTGGCTACAACCAGCCAAAGTACGCCGTACGACTGAAGGTTTCGAACCTGCTTGACAAGCTTAGCTACAATGCACACGATGACAATAGCATTAACCCTATTGCGCCGCGGCAGGTAATTGCTACCGTTAATTATAAATTTTAGAGTAAGCTTATGATTGCTTTTTTGGGCAACCAGCAGCAGAACAACAATTTTGCGCCCGTTGCGTCGCACACTTATACGGTATATCAATAGGCAGCTGTACAGCTACATTATAATAGGAAGGACAAAGACATAAAAACTTAAGCGCCCCGCTCACATGAAAAAATTCTTCAGAAACATTCACCTCTACCTTAGCCTTGCTGCAGGGTTAGTAATTCTTACCTGTTGTTTTACAGGTGCTGTTCTAGTTTTCGAAAAAGAACTGCAGGAAGCTTTTAACCACGACCGGTACTATGTAACGCAGCAGGAAAAGCAGTTGCCGATAGAGCAGATGATTGCTAATGTGAAGCAGCAATATCCTAAAGCCAAAGTTTCTTCTGTGAAGCTTTATCCTGATCCGGCACGTAGTGTAGAAATTGGTGTCACCATTCCTTCCAAAGAAGATAAAGAAGGCAAAAAAGGTGAGGGCAAAAAAGCTGAAACATCTAAAGACAATAATGCCGCTACTCCCCCGGTTGCAGGTGGCAAAGGCAAACAAGCTGGTCCTCCGGCGGGAGGTGGTCGTCCTACGCATACGGCTTTTGTTAATCCATACACCGGGCAGGTAATAGAACTATACAGCTACCGCGAAACATTTTTCTATACCATGTTCGCCCTGCACCGCTGGCTCCTTGGCAGCGACAGCAGTATCGGGAAAACCATCACCGGTGTTTCTACGCTTATTTTTCTGGTTATCCTTATCACCGGTATCATTTTGTGGTGGCCGAAAAACAAGGCAATCCTGCTACAAAGACTTAAGCTAAAAACCAGTGGCAGCTTCAAACGCATTAACCACGACATGCACGTAGTGCTTGGTTTTTATTCCTCAATCTTCCTTTTCATATTTGCTTTCACCGCGTTGGCGTGGTCGTTCAAATGGTTCAATAAAGGAATTTATACTGTCACCAATTCCAGCATGGAAGCGCCTAAGCCGCCACAATCTGCATTCGTGGCCGATCAATCGAAGATCACTTATGATGCTGCTTTTAGCACTATTAGCAAAGTGGCTCCTGGTGCTGTTTATTATACATTGAGAGCACCCAGCGATAGCACCGGCATCTTTACCGCAACTGTATTACCGGCGGGTGTAATGGAAACTGCCAGCGACAGCTATTACATTGACCAGTATTCAGGACAGGTGATTGGCACACTAGCATTCAACGATAAAAATCTTGGGCAGCGTGTACGATCAGCATTCAAGCCTGTACACACAGGTTCTATCTATGGTTTGCCTTCTAAGGTAATTGCCTTCATTGTCTGCCTGCTGGGTGCATCCTTTCCTATTACAGGTGTTATCATGTGGATCAACAGGCTAAAGAAAAAGAAGCGTAAAGCTGCAGAAAAAAAGCTGCAAAAAGTGCCGGAACTTAGTATGGAACAGGTATAGAGGTGTATCGGTTCATCAAAGCGCTGGCTTATTATGATAGGAAAGGCGTCTTAAACTTTATGTTTATTTCAGATGTGCTGATAACTAATCATATTATATTCATCAGGAACTCTTTTATCTCTGCCGGTTTTTTTTCAAAAAAAGATCAATTACACCTGAATAGTTGTAAAAAAAAAGCCTCTCCTTCTTTAAAAAGAGAGAGAGGCACTACCTTTCGTTCATTAAAAAGCTCATGGAATAACCCCAAAAGACCATGCCATGAGGATGAGCACCAGCTTTGACATTAACATCTTATCTCAGATAAGCACGTATAGAAGCATGCACATTATTTAGTAGATATAAATACGATGTAGCCGGATCTGCTCGTCTTGCATGGGAAATCTTTCAAAACTACTTCCTGAACCTTTGCTTAAAACCCGTATATAAAGTGGGCTAGCATAAGTTTTATCATGTCCATCAAAATAACTGAATACAACATTTGGGATAGTATCTAACACAGTAAGCGTAGTGGCAGGAATGGAAAGGTTGGTATACTGCTTAGAAAATCTCCCACTTGTGGTAGAAGCATTAAGAATGAGTGTATCTGAAGGCAGTATGGCGGTATTGGAAGACACCTGCACTACCAGCTGCCTTACCAGTTTATACAGGTAGATCTCGCCTAACGAGGTATCTGATGCAGGCAGATTTTGCCAAGAGGCATCTATATTATTACTACTTACAGACATGTTGATAGGCATCATACTACTAAATGGAATGCCTATAAACTGTCCCTGGCCCAGGGGAAACTTAGCAGTAAAATGACCATCAGCATTGGTTCTTGCCGTTAAATTAGAGGAACCCGAACTGGATGGGATCCCAATGCCTCCGCTGCCCCTTTGGTAAAACTCCAGCTGTGCATTACTCACAGGAACCCTATTAGATGAAGAAAGCACCAACCTGCCACTGATCGTTATGAACTTTTCTTTTTTGCAGGACGAAAAGAATGTAATTACCAGGATAAGGACCACAAGTAAACAACTGCTTAATAATGTTCTATTCATAATGATCATTTACAGGCTTTGAAGGTACAGTAGTTTCTACATCTTCATTTTGAAAGTAAGCATCAAAATACACATGTTAATGTGGTTCCGCGGAGTGAATGTTTTCGGCATCTTTGCGGCATCAACAACCCTTGACCTTCCTTCCATGAAGCAATTACTTTTCCTGATCCTGCTAGTTGGATTATTTTCTTGCAAAAAAGAAACACCAGGTTATACCACTAAACAATATACTGAGTTTGAATATGAGAAGCTTTCAAACTTTAAGAACTACCGGATGTTCACAAAGCTTGGTGAGATAAATGATGCTTCGCTGGTTGCGCGTTATGCTAACACACATTCGCAGTTCTTTTATACACCATCATCTGAATTCACAGGCAATGAGTACAAGCGCTTCTCGTTTGTAAATGAGGACAGCATCATTAATACCGGAATAGCGCCTGTCGGAGAAATGAAAAGAACATTGGTAGATGCATATGATGTTTTCAAAAGCAAATACACCGTTCCCGTAAATGATACCAACACGCTGGAGCTTCACCTTGGAAAGTACAAGCTGCATTATTTGGAGACCACTTCTTTAGGCTATTCTTATTTTGAATTATATGATCCAGCTATCATCCTAAAAAGAGTGAATGACAAATTGCATCTGCCTATCATTCGCTACATCATCACATCCACCCAGGATTATTCTTTCTCTTTTTCAACGGGCAGGTTCAACAATGTGCTTGATCCTACTGGCATAAATAAGCTCGGCGATAAGGACACTTTACTTGTTCAAAGCTTTGATATTATTCTTCAAAAGAAGTAGCCTCCTACCCTTTCTCTGCTACAATGTGGTGGTAAGTAAACACACCTTGCTCAATAGCATCGGCTTGTTTTAAGGAGCTAAGCATGTTGCCATGCCGTACAGAAGATATGACGCCAGTATTGTACAGCAGCTTGCTTAAAGTTGCATAGCGCCTGCATGTATCACGAAGGTTCCTGTACGACTTCATAACATGTGGAGTGATGTCTTTACAATTGAAAGAACTGAAACCTGTAGCTAGTGCATGTTGTTGGTGCTCTTGTATGGTATCTAGGTCAGGTATTGCCCACGGATCAAATACCTGGTGCAGTAGCTGTTCCTTGTCCGTTTCCATTGGCCGGGATGTCCTGGTATATTCAGCCATCACCACTTTGCCCCCAGGTTTTAAAACCCTTGCAGCTTCTTTATAAAACTCCTGTTTGCTGGCAGCATGACAAACACTTTCAAACGCCCAAACTACATCAAGGGAATTATCTTCAAAAGGCATCTCCAGGTAATCGGCTACTACAAAATCAACTTTGGGCACGGGGTGTTTTGCAAGCCTTTGATGTATGGTGGCAACCTGTTTCTCAACAATGGAAATTCCGGTAACTGTAGCATCCAGGTTTTTCGCCAGCCACTCAGATGAGTGACCGAGGCCACAGCCTGCATCAACTATACGTGCACCTTTTTGTATGCCGGCAAACTCTGCCAGCACCTCGTTAGCCCGCACGATAGCCTGTTTATGATTGGTGGCTTTTTCATCATAATAGCCAAAGTGCAGTGCCGGCGTACTCTTTAGCATCCAGTTCCAGATAAGCTTGTACTCAAACTGTGTGTCAGAATAATATTTTTTGATAGCGTCTTTATGCATAGCCCGGAGTTCTTTTACTTGATAATAACATACGTGAAAAGCACATGAGAATTGGTTGGAAACAACAACATTTGGAAAGGCAGATGTAAACAAATGCTTCTTAATCAGCAATGAATACCGGCTCTTTCTTAACAGGAATAACAAGGGCTTTGTTGTAGTTTGGAAACATCTGGTAAAGCTTGTCTACAGGAATATTGGTAGCATCAATGAACCTCCATGTAACACCTTTATCAGGCGATGTAGCAAGCAGGTAAGATGTACGTGTGAGTTTACCACCGGGAACAGATAACACCAGGTCCTGGGCAACCACTGAGTGAAGTTCAGTTCCTGCTTTTACAATAGGCTTTGCATCGCCTATAGATACGGAAGATATGCTTATGCCTTCCTCCTTCCATTTGTCAACCTGGCTGCGGATCACTTCTACCATCTTTGCTTCACCGCCCACCATTTTTACTACATTAGGATGCGTGTATTTCACAAATGCGGCAAGATTATTCTTATTGAAGTCGATCGCCATTTGCTTAGCCTGTTTCATCAAATTATCTGCAGGCATATTTCCTGTTTGTGCAGTTGCAGGTAAGAAAAAAATGCAACTACTAAATATCATTACCAGGTATCGGTAGCCGGACCGGAAGCTCATATTCATTCAGTGGTTTATAATGGAGCAAAATAAGCATTAAGTATTACAGCTACCGTTTTCTTACCAACCATGATCCTTTGATGAACTATAGATACACATGAAAAGTATAATTTTTGAGCAGGCAGCCAGTAGAAAGGTGGCATAATGAAGGCCGGAATCCCATGGCATATCTTTAGTGATGTATGCAAGAAGTTGAAGCTATTACGCAGATTTGTAACATTCAACATCTACCTAACTTTAGGTATATAATTAAAAGCCCGTGTTGACTTATATACTCTTTGTTGTTGGATTTGTGGTCTTGATTAAAGGCTCCGATCTATTGATAGATGGAGCCTCTTCCATTGCTAAGAAGATGAATATTTCGAACCTGGTGATCGGCCTTACGGTGGTGGCATTCGGCACCTCTACCCCCGAGTTGTTTGTAAACATTTTTGCCAGTGTAGATGGAAATACTGAACTGGCCATTGGTAATATTTTGGGCAGCAACATCGCCAACATTTTATTGATACTGGGCGTAGCTGCTGTTATATATCCCGTTTCTATTCAGAAGTCAACGCTATACAAGGAGATACCATTCAGTCTTCTTGCAGCCGTTGTTTTAGGCATACTTGCTAATGATCGTCTTTTAGATGGCAGCGAAACTTCTGAAGTTACCAGGAGCGATGGCTTTGTGTTGATAGGCTTCTTCATCATCTTTATGTACTATATAATGGGTATTGCTAAAGCATCAGCAACTGATGATGCCAACAGCGTAAAAGTGATGAGCACCTGGAAATCTATATTACTTGTAATATTCGGTTTAGCAGGTCTTGCAGTAGGTGGCCAATGGATCGTAAATGGTGCATTGGAAATAGCTGCCCGTTTTGGTGTCAGCCAGTCCCTGGTGGGATTAACAGTAGTAGCCATTGGCACATCATTGCCAGAGCTTGCCACATCGGCGATGGCGGCTTATAAAAAGAATACAGATATAGCCGTAGGCAATGCTGTCGGCTCAAACATCTTCAACATATTCTGGGTGCTTGGTTTAAGCGCCATTATTAAACCTCTCCCATTCCAGCCAAAGAGCAATACTGATGTCATCATGACCATCATTTCAAGCTTACTGTTGTTCGGGTTATTGTTTCTGGGAAAGAGGCATTTATTACAGCGCTGGCAAGGCGTTCTTTTCCTGCTTACGTACATCGCCTATATCATCTTTCTTGTTTGGCGCGGTTAGCAATTACCAGGTTTTTGTAATGTGATGGTCACTTTGTCTGTGCCTCCATAGTGTTATTACAATTTATCATCATAAAGCAAGCTCATAAAGGCCTGCAAAGGATAAAGCAGCGCTCAAATCGGGTAATACAGCCTGCCTGGTAAAATTTTCTTTCAACCGCCTGCGTTCATGGTGTTCATTTTAAAAAACTGATTCTATCAATTCTATGAACAACAAAATTTTTACCCTAATCCTCGTTGCTATTTTTCAATTATCTGCTGCACCACTATGGGCACAAACTGTTCTAAATCCTGGAGATGTTTCTATTACTGGTTTTAATGCAGGCAATGGTGATATTGCATTTGTATCTTGGGTTCCATTAGCACCCGAAACAAAAATTTGTTTTACCAATAACGGCTGGAACAGTACTGCAACTACCACTACTGCAGGTAATGCAAGAAACATGGAAGAGATTGCTACATGGTCCAACTCAACCGGAAGTACTATTGCAGCTGGTACGATCATAGTTACCAAAACGGCTTCACCGTATACTGCCAATCTTGGTACCACTACAGTATTTAGTAATAGTTCCACATCAACTACACCTGCACTGGCTATCCAGGGAGGCGACCAGATCACCATCTATCAAACCGCCAGTGGCAATGGCTACTCGGATAACAATAATGCGTCTGCTACCTTTAATGGTACTGCTATTGGCATTTTACAGTGGCCATTTGATTTTATATCATCTGGAAATATTGACCATATAACCTCTTACCTGCCTTCTGATCTTAGTGGTTATGCTACCAGGTTCCTGTACACTTTCGAAAATCCATATCAACATTATGTAGGTACTAGAACTGGTAAAACAGTTGAAGAATTTAAACAATTGGTAAGGTCGAGCGGAAACTGGACAAACCACTGGAGCAACCCATTGAATACAACAGCATTTGATGTTCCGGTTACACTTCCTGTTTCATTACTAAGCTTCTCTGCAGCATACAAGGCAAATACGATAGAATTGGTTTGGAGTACATCAGCCGAGGTGAATACTGCAAAGTTTGAAGTGGAGACAAGTTCTAACGGCACTTCTTTTACCAAAGTAACTGAAGTAGCAGCCAAAGGCGGTGGCACAGCAAGAGCAGAGTATCGTTTTGCACATGCAACAACAGAGGGCGTACATTTTTACCGCTTGAAAATGGTAGATAATAACGGCAGTTATACTTACAGCAATGTAGCACGAGTGTCAGTTACAAAAGCTGACAGATCAGTATCAGTGCATCCTAATCCTGTAGTGAATAACAAGATCAATATTCAGCTGGGTAACTTCTTACCTGGCACCTACTCTGTTATCCTTACAGGATCAAATGGACAGGTAGCTTTTCAAGCTAAGATCACAAGCAATGGCGGCAATCACAATACTTCTTTACAACTACCATCGCTGACAAAAGGCATCTACAATATGCAGGTAAAAAATGATGCTCAGGCTTATAATACAAGAGTGCTTATCAACTAATCATTTTATAGAAAGGTTATACTGGAAGGACTGCTTATGGCAGTCCTTTTTATTTACAATTTCATTGGCAGCTAAAAGTAAAGTGAAAAGGCGGCATGTGCTTTATGGTATAAATTGCTCGCTTATAAAACGCGACACTACTTCTATGTTTGACAAACCTTCTATTCTATACATAACTGATCTATATTACCCTGCACGAAACAGGGCTTATTATGCTGAGGACCTTTATATCACCTCGCATTTAAGAAATGATTTCAACATTGCCATATGCCATCCTTTACACTCCGCTCCTTTTGAAGAACGAGTGAACCTGGTAGTAGTGAGAAATTCAGGACCTACCATTCATTACCAGGAATATTACCGGGCATTTTTAGAACGGATGAAAAGCAAGGCCATACCTATATACAATTCATTTGATGGCCGCGGCGACATGCTTGGAAAGAAGTATTTGCTTGTACTTTCCAAAGATGGATATCCTGTAATTCCCACTATTGCATCTTTAGATGATATAGAACTGTTGCCAACCAAAGAAAATTACCTTATCAAGCCAATTCAAGGAGCGGATTCTATAGGTGCACGAACAATTACAAAAGAAGACTTGGTTTCTACTGTTCTGCAGGATGAGATCATTCAACCATTTATTGATTTTGAATATGAGGTATCGTTTTACTTCATTGATGGCAATTTTCAATATGCGCTTTATGCACCAGATAAAGACCAGCGATGGAAGTTGGAAGAATATAGTCCAACTAAAAAAGACATGGCTTTTGCTGAACTCTTCGTTCAATGGAATACACTTACACATGGCATTCAACGTGTAGATGCATGCAGAACAAAAACAGGTGATCTGCTGCTGGTAGAACTGGAAGACCTTAATCCATTTCTTTCATTGGACCTGTTAGACGACAGCACAAGAAATAGCTTTATAAAACAATTCAAAGAAGCACTCCTGAAGATGATATAAATCGAAACGGCAAAGAACTTTCCAATTAATTTGTTCATTACCTAATAAAGCAAAAGAGCGGTATCCCGCTCTTTTGTTATCATCAATTGAATTGTCGTAGAGGAGAGAATACCTGTTTAAGCACTGGCGTTTTTCGCCACATTTTTGATCCTTTAACTAGCCATGCTGTACCAAAGAACCATAAGGCAGTGGTTTCAAAAATAAATGTTGTAAAGGCGAATAAACCTTCTTCATATTTTATGATGAAGCTGAATAAAGCAATACATGCGATACTTACAGCTATACCCCATCCACATATTTTATACAACCACCTTCTCCTGTTGAACATAGCAGCCTCTTCAGCAGTATATGCCTCATCTGGTTTTTGGAAAAAGTGCAGGCAAAAAATAATGAAACAAACAAATAAACCACCGGCAAATGCAAAATGAATTCCGCCCCATAAGCCGGAGATTTCCTGCAGTACTTTCAGGTATTGATTGCTGCCGTTTTCGGCTGGCCTGAAACCTTCAAACTGTGTAGGAAAAGCAGCTACTCCAAAAGAGCAATAACCTGCAATATTTGCCAACCTGCTCTCCCATGGATCGTCGCGTTTGCCTTTGTAGGTAATGAGAAATCCACCCAATACGCATAAGGTGCACAGGAACACAAAGTGCATTTTACTGTAGTAATAGTGGCTGATGGAATGTTGCCAGGAGTTTTCGCCTGCACCAAAAATATAGCAGCCCAATACTAACGCAATAGGCAAACAAACTCCAATTATACCAATGAAGGTCCGCAGCTTCTGGTACGAGATCACTTGTTCATTATCGCTCTGCATAGGTTGTATTTCCTTTTCTTCAAAAAAACCTGAAATGTTCTGAAAGCCCGGTTTTGTAGTTTCCATGATGTTAGGTTTACATTTTTGTAATGAAGATGATGGCTATTGAATGCTGCATAGCCTACTACTAATATAAACAGCAGTTTCTTCTTTTGCAAGCTATAGCTGCAACTGCTTTACTTCCTCAGTATCAAGGTTGTTCTTCATGAGCTACTGCCGGTTGATTACAATTGTTGCATCAACAAATAAGTAATTGAATGAAGACTTATACAAAGCATCAAAAAATGATTGGTGGTATAGTTTTTCTGTCTTAAAAAGTCCAACATCTAAAAATCAAAATCATGGTAAAAATTTCAATTGCAGTAGCTGGAACCATCTTATTCTTTAGTGCATGCAACAGCGGCATGAACAGTGCAAATAAAGAAGAAGCTATAGGCAATGAACAACCAGGAGATCCTGTAGAAATGCGTAAACCAGATATAGGTTATAAGCCTGCTTTTGCAGGACAAACACGTGCACCAGGTGTAAAAACATCTACTCCATATGAAGTTCGTGTGGTAACTGACAAACTAACCAAACCATGGGGTATAACTGAACTACCAGATGGTCGGCTGCTGGTAACAGAGAAGGAAGGCAATATGCGAATAGTAACCAAGGACGGCCAGGTAAGTGAAAAGATCACTGGTCTGCCTGAGGTAGTAGCAGAAGACCAGGCTGGATTGCTGGATGTAAAACTGGATCCTGACTTTGGCAGCAACAGGATGGTGTATTGGTCTTACTCTGCAAAACTGAGTAACGGAAGTACAACAGCAGTAGCTAAAGGAACGCTTTCGGCCGATGAAAAACGTATAGAGAATGTACGGGTAATATACCAGGCGGTGCCGGTGTATAGTGGCACCAAACACTATGGCAGCAGGTTATTGTTTGATAAGAGCGGGAACCTATTTGTAACTACCGCCGATCGTTTTGAAAAAGAAAGGCGACAGCATGCACAGGACCTGGTATCCTCTCTAGGAAAAGTTTTGCATATAACTAAAGATGGTCAACCTGCACCAGGGGGTCCGTTTGCAGGACAACCAAATGCCAAACCTGAGATCTATAGTATTGGCCACAGGAATATTCAAAGTATAGATATGCATCCTGCCACTGGTGACCTATGGATTGCCGAGATGGGGCCAAAAGGAGGTGATGAATTAAATCATGTACAGCCGGGCAAAAACTATGGCTGGCCTATTATAACTTATGGAATGGAATACAGCCATGACACAATCGGCACTGGTATAACTCAAAGAGAAGGCCTGGAGCAACCCGTTTATTTTTGGGATCCTGTGCTTTCACCAAGCGGTATGACCTTTTACCGCGGCGATGCCATTCCTGAATGGAAGAACAGCTTGTTCATAGGAGGCTTGAACAGCCACCACATTGCTCGTTTGGTTATAGAAAACAATCGTGTGGTTGGAGAAGAAAGACTGGCTGCCGATCAGCAACAAAGATTCAGGTCAGTAACAGAAGGCAGAGATGGAGCGCTCTATGCCATCACTGATGAAGGGCGGCTGTATAGGATTGGAAAGAAATAAGTAGAAGAACGGAGAGTAAGAACGAAGTACTAAAACAAGGTACGAAATACGAAGTACGAGGTACGAAGTAAATACATTCCCTCCTGCAGAAGGTAATTTTCATAAGCCTTTTGCAGGAGGGATTTCTTTTTATACAACCACTTCATTTTCAACCTCGGGAAGGAACCTAAAGTAAAACATGACCGTTCTGGTCTTCGGTTTTCTTTTTATTTTTTAATTTTTCATTTTGCATTTACTCCACTCCCGGCAGCACGATCATCCTGGTATGTGCAGCTTGCTGGCGAATAGCTTTAGCTATATTATACTGCTCAGAATTCCACCATTCCTTGGCGCGTTCTACCGAAGGGAATTCAATAACAACAACCCTCTCAGGTTGCCAATCGCCTTCCAGTGTTTCTGCTTGCCCACCACGTACCACAAAACGACCATCAAAGGCTGCAACGGCAGCAGGCGTTAGCTTTTTATAATCTTCATATAGTGCTGTGTCATGAATGGACACCTCAACCAAAACATAAGCTGGCATAGTTATCAATTTTAGCAAATATCATCAATAAGAGAATGTACATGGCTCTCTATAATGGATAAATGAAGACACAACTAAAGGTTATCTTTTTGTGAACACGGCACTTTTACACAGCATGACTATCTTTTTTGGATGTGAAATCGGGAAGCAGAAAAGGCTTTCTCAATCTCACCATATTGCCATGGCTATATGATCCATTAGCTATAACATCATGAAACACAAGAATATTTTAGTCACGCTATTTACAGGTACGGGAAGTAGAAGAAGATCATAATGAAGGAATCCATTACATGTAAGCGATTATTATTGGTAAGCTTAACATATTACGAGCAGCTTCATTAGCATTCATGAGGCAGAATACACTACATTTACACCGTCAATCATTTTTTGAGAAGCTTTAGTATCGTCATTATTATTCAGCGAAGCTGTATTTTTCTGTTCTACTTATTGCTCATCAATCAAACAAACAATACAATAAGTATGAACATTTATGTTTCGAACCTTAGCTTCAACGTAGAAGAAGGTGACCTGAAAGAATTATTTACATCTTTTGGTGAAGTATCATCAGTAAAGATCATCAAAGACAGAGAAACCGGCCGTAGCAGGGGTTTTGGATTTGTTGAAATGGAAGATGGTTTATCTGGTCAAAATGCAATAACAAGCCTGGACCAATCTTCACTACAAGGAAGAAATATCTCAGTTACCAAAGCAAGACCTAAAGAAGAGTCAGGTCAAGGCAACTTTGGTGGTGGTGGTTATGGTAAGAAGAACGACTACAGCAAAAAGTGGTAGTTACATTATAACGAAGTATTGCCGGCAGACCCAGGTCAATTGGCATTACTTCGCCCTTTATTCAACCCGGTTATGTTCAAAGAATTAGTGGACATAACCGGTTTTTTAGTTTGTTACACATTTTTATTGATTTATGATAGTTATTATTTCTTTTTTCCTGTTGCATTGGTTTCTTTCTTTGTTCTTTCACTCCTTTTTCCTGCATCGTTATGCATCCCATAAAATGTACAATGTGAGCAAAGGATGGGAAAGATTCTTCTATTTCTCTACCTGGTTTACCCAGGGATCTTCATTCCTTGTTCCTAGTGCTTATGGCGTGCTTCACCGCATGCACCACGAGTACAGCGATACAGAAAAAGATCCGCACTCCCCGCATTTCTTCAAAGACATTTGGCAAATGATGATGCACACTGCTGCTGTATTCAGAAATTTGCGTTCAGGCAAAAACCTTCCTGATCCTGAGTTCACCAAAGAATATCTTCCAAAATGGAGTTTACTTGATGGCGTTGGAAGCAGCATGATCGTTCGCATAATGTTTGGCATTTCGTACTTTATGATTTACTACATCTATGCTCCTAGTGCATGGTGGTACCTTTTGTTACCGATCCATTTTTTAATGGGACCTATACATGGTGCTATTGTAAACTGGTGCGGTCATAAATATGGCTATAGCAATTTTAAAAACGGCGACCATTCAAAAAATACCACTCCATGGGGTGTAGTAATGATGGGTGAATTGTTTCAAAATAATCACCACCACGACAAGGATAATGCGAACTTTGCCCGTCGCTGGTTTGAGTTTGATATGACCTTCCAAATAATGAAAGTGCTACACGCAGTACGCATTATCAGGTTGGTACCTCATGCTCAGCGTTCTGCTCATGTACATAACAATCATGTGAAAGCCGCATAAGCTACAACCAATAATATATTAGAACCTGCATCATTCAATTGGTGCAGGTTTTTTATTTACAATAATATTCAGTCATTTTTCTCCACTCAGGCTTTTAAAGCCTCAGTTTAATTCTGCCCTTGTACCTCAACATTTCATAGCTTTAGCCAACATACTGAAACTATGCTTGACATCGTAATCACTTCACGCAAAGCATCAATTGGACCGGGCATGGATGTAAAACGCATTCTACCCTTCAGGCAAAGAAGAATGGTTGGTCCTTTTGTATTCATGGATCATGCGGGACCAGTAGAAGTAGCACCGCAGGCAGCATCCAACATGGATGTATTGCCGCATCCGCATATTGGCTTATCAACTGTAAGCTATTTGTTTGGCGGGCAGGTAACGCACCGCGATAGCCTGGGAGTTCACCAGGTGATTCGCCCCGGCGAAGTGAACTGGATGACTGCAGGCAGAGGCATAGCGCATTCAGAACGTTTTGAAGATCCGGCAGCTCTTGCCGGTGGCCAACTAGAGATGATACAGACATGGGTGGCGCTACCAGAACGCGATGAAGAAGCAGATCCTTCTTTTGTCAACTACGCTCCTTCTCAACTTCCTGTTTTTACTGATAAAGGTGTTTGGATGCGCCTGATAGCAGGCAATGCTTTTGGTTTACAGAATGAAGTGAAGACACACTCTCCGTTATTTTACCTGCATGTAGTGCTTAACGCTGGAGCACGATTTGGCTTGCCTAAAGAACATGCAGAAAGAGGAATTTACATTGCTAAAGGAAGCATAGAAGTTGGTGGCAATGTTTATACTGCAGGCCAGATGTTGGTTTTCACAAAAGGCGTAGACCCTGTGATTATTGCAAAGGAAGATACAACCCTCATGCTGCTTGGTGGCGAGCCACTCGGCGACAGGTATATTTGGTGGAATTTTGTTTCATCAAGGAAGGAACGCATAGAACAGGCTAAAGCCGATTGGAAGGAAGGCCGCATTATTCTTCCTCCCAACGACAATCATGAGTTCATTCCACTGCCTGAAGATCGATCCAAACCAGCAGGCGGACCAGCACCAGAAGTACTGTCTTAAACAGGTAATTACGTTACAACCTGAAGGTGATGCTTTGCGTAGCCATGTAAATATCAGTGCGTTTATTTTGAACAGCTGGCTCCCATCGCGGTGATCCTTCTATCAGCCGAACGGCCTCCTCATCCAGCGAAGGATGCACCGACTGCACAACTTTTACATTTGTAACCAAACCTTCTTTTGTTACCAGGAATTGCACTTTTACTGTGCCTTCTATTTTATCCTTGCTTGCTTTGCGTGGGTACCTCAGGTTATTAGAAAGATAATTTACCCATGCCTGCGGGCCACCGGGAAATTGAGCCGCCCTTTCTAACTTATCAAATGAAATGATTTTCGCATCACTTTTTTCGCTGTGCTTGCTGGAGACAAGTGTATTTTCTACAAACACTTCGCTCCACAGGGTATCTCCTTTTTCATTGAAGCCAGCCTTCACGCCATTCAGCCTCCCATTCTCATAACACCGCACCTCCTCCTTATAGCCTTTGTCCTGGTTGAAATATGTATGGCAGTGTAACTTCCTTGTAAAGAGTGTATCGGTGTAATGACCTTTTACCACCAGCACATTCCGCTCATTGTAATCAAGCGAAAGATAACCTGTATCGGTCTTTAATACTTTACGCAGGTATTTACCAGCCGGATCTTTTACAGTATTCCATGGATTTGAAACACGGAAAAAGAGGGTGTCACTAGCAAGTGCAGAAGTGGCAAAAAAAGCAGTGATACAAAGAAGCAAGAAAGCAGCGCGCATGAGCAGTCAGGTTGAATAGCAAATAAAGGATTTTCTCCTAATGATGAACAATAGAACCTGCTTACGATAAACCTCCAAGGTGTTTACCAGGAAGAACCAACGTTTGTAAAAAATCTACCTACAACTCATTCTTCTCCATCCTTGTCTTCAGGTTATTCAATCCAACCTGCAGGTCCTCACCTATCATAGTATCCATATCCATGAACAATATCATCACGTTCATTGGATAAGGCATTTTACTATGAAAGCTCCATGTAACCTTCGTTTGATTTTCGTCTAATGATTGTGTTGTCATACGTGCATCAGCTCTACCTTCAAACGGTTCAATAAAATGAAGATCGAAATCCACGGCATTGCCCTCTTCTATTCTTTTTATGGTTTGCTCACCTTTGCCTACATCGTCCTTGTCACTTTCCCATCCTGATACAAAACCAACAGTACCATCTGTACCACGATACTCTTTACGCATAGCCGGATCCATGGATGCCCACTTACTAAACTTGTCCTGGTTGCGTAAATATTTTATGTAAGAAAAAACTTCCTGCTTTGGTTTGTTGATGGTTACCTCACGTTGTACCGTATACTCCTTCTTTACAAAAAGAGCTACAACGAGTAACAAAACAATAAGGACTGCAAGACCTGCTAAAATGCGTTTCAAAAGTTTCATAAGTTGAGGTTTGGTTGAAAGAAATGTAAAGTTGGACAATTCATGTAAATCAGCAAAGGGGACTGTATTCAAACATCCAGACAATGCCGAACTTATCCATCAATACACCAAAAGTACCACCCCAAAACTTTTCACCCAAAGGATCAAGAACAGTAGCTCCTTCAGAGAATTTTTCAAAGTAGTTATGTATCTCTTCTAAGCTGCTACAGCTTACACAAACTGACATACTGTTGCCTTGTACATGACCACCAGGCGGAGTCATATCACTTCCCATCAGTACCAGGTTACCGCTCTTTAGCATGGCGTGCATCATCATGTTTTCAGCTCCGTTTGGACAGCTATCAGCCATCGGTGTATCCTTCCACGCCAGGAAAGTTGTTTCACCTCCAAGGCAGTCCTGGTAGAAAGTCATAGCTTCTTTACACTTCCCGTTGAAACCAATGTAAGGGCTCAGAAAGCTGGTTTGTTGTACTGGCTCTGTAGCAATCACTTCAGTTTGTGCACCATTCGCAATTTCCATTTCGTGTATCATATTTTTAAGTTTAAAATGTTACAGATTTTTTCTCTTAATGATGGCAGCCATCTAGTTTCCTCTTATGCTTAAAAATGTATAAGCGGTACATCAAAGCTCTGATCATCTTCTTACTTTCAGAGGGTGGACTTACGGCTTTTGTAAGGGTTGATTACGACAAATGCCCGAAGTATATTTGGTAACGCAATCGCAAAAACAATCAGGAGATCATCATGAAACATCTTTCAATACTGGTTCCAAAAGGACACACCAGCCTGACTAATATAGAAGGCACACACCAAATTTTTATGGAGCTAAACTCCATGCGTATGGCTATGGGAATGCCTAAAGTTTTCAATGTACAATTAGTAGGATTAGACAAAGAAACGAGCCAGCGTGATGGTTTGTTCACCATCAAACCTGATGTATTGATACACGAGGTAGAGCGTACAGACCTGGTTATCATTCCTGCTCTCATGGGTGATCCCTTACAAGCCATGAAACAAAATGAAGCGTTCATCCCATGGATCATACAACAGTACAAGAATGGCGCTGAAATAGCTAGCTTGTGCCTTGGAACTTTCTTTCTTGCATCTACAGGCTTGCTTACCGGCAAGCAGTGCGCTACGCATTGGCGCTTTGCTAACGAATTCAGAAACTTATTTCCTGATGCTAAACTGGTAGACGATAAAATAATGACCGAAGACAGCGGCTTGTACACCAGTGGTGGAGCTTACTCCTACTTAAACCTGATTGTATACCTGGTAGAAAAATATGCCGGACGAGATATGGCTATTCTCATCAGCAAAGCATTCATGATAGACATTGACCGAAAGAGCCAGTCTCCGTTTATCATATTCCAGGGTCAAAAAGCACATGATGACGAATCGATAAAACAAGCGCAGGAATACATAGAGAAAAATTTCCAACAAAAAATAACGGTAGACCAACTGGCAACCAAGTTTGCAATAGGAAGAAGAAACCTTGAACGCCGCTTTAAAAAAGCTACATCCAATACGGTTGTGGAATATATACAGCGCGTAAAAATAGAGGCCGCCAAAATGAGCCTGGAGAAAAGCCGTGAGAATGTAAACGATGTGATGTACAATGTAGGCTATACAGATCCTAAAGCATTCCGCACTACTTTCAAACGATTCACCGGCCTGTCACCATTGGCCTACAAAAGCAAGTACAACAGGGAAGCCGCGGTGAGATGAG
Source organism: Aridibaculum aurantiacum (assembly GCF_017355875.1). Classification (NCBI taxonomy): domain Bacteria; kingdom Pseudomonadati; phylum Bacteroidota; class Chitinophagia; order Chitinophagales; family Chitinophagaceae; genus Aridibaculum; species Aridibaculum aurantiacum. Next base: position 1,743,386 of record NZ_JAFEWC010000001.1, on the reverse strand, counting down.
AAACAGCTTATTTGTAAACAACTGAAAAAGTAAGTATGAGAATGTTATCACTCTCCTTTCTTACTTTTTCTTTTTACTTTCTAATTTTTGACTTTTGCCTTTTGAATTATTTATATCCTCTCAACGATTTCCTGATAACCGAATCCTTTTGAGGTATTGTAAGATTATAGTTGTAGTTCAAGATAGCATTCTCCCAATCACCGTAGGTTGTATTGGGTAATACAATAAACCTGTTACCGAACTCATACGATACTTTATCTGTATTACCGTTTCTTTCAGCAGGCTGGCGCTTGTCAAATAAAGAAGCGAAATCAGAAAGATTATCACCCATCAGCAAGAGAATATCATGCGTTTGCAAAACCTTATTTCTTCTTGCCTCCTTGCTGGTAGCACGTTTCAAAAGCAAGTGTTCTTCATCAGCATTAGGGAAATTGAACTGGCGAAGGTTTTTTAATGTTCCTTCCTTTTCAGACTCTTCTCTATTGGTTAAGTAGAAAATCTCAATGCCTTTTGATGCAGCATATTGTAAAAAAGAAAGAGAGCCAGGTATGGTATCACATTGCGCCATCGCTGTCCATGCCTCCCACTCCTGCGGTGTATGATCGGTTCCGCGCAAGGTTTGATGAACTGCATAAGGTGAGTTGTCCAGTATGGTTTCATCTACATCCGTAACAATAGCTGTTGGTCGTGTGCCAGGTTTCCATGCATCTACTCTTACACGGGCTATATTGAAAGCCTGGTAACACAATGCCCGGTATTCAGCAGCATGTTGCTGGAAAAACGCAGCATACATTTTTCCCTGCACAAGCAACGAATGTTTATTATCCGGAGTGGTAGACCTGGTAGCTGTGCAGCCCAATAGTGTAAACAACAAGAGGTATTTGGTAATCTTCATAATCAACAAGGGTTCTTCATAATCAAAATGGATTGGTAAAAATACGGTATACTGCTCACGTTGCTCCTAATTATCATCAGGTAACCTTACCTGGTAAGATTTCTATAGGAATATCTACAACAAAAAACTGCTGCATTTGTTGCGTTCGTTTACTTTTGGCGATTATGAGTTTTTTACGTGTTTCAGGCATCTCCAAACAGAAGGACCAGGCATTTATTCTGCAGAATATTCACTTCAACCAGGCAAAGTTTCAGCAAATAGCCATAGCCGGCGAAACGGGCTCGGGCAAGAGTACTTTATTGAAAATCATAGCCGGGATTATTCAGCCTGATGCAGGTACTGTTCTCTTTGAAGATGTGCGCGTAAAAGGACCTTTAGAACAACTTCTTCCGGGGCATCCTTCCATTGCTTACCTGTCTCAACATTTTGAATTGCGCAATAACTACCGTGTAGAAGAAGTGTTGGAAATGGCTACTAAATTACCTGCACACGATGCTGCCACTATCTTCACTATCTGCCAGATAAACCACCTGCTGAAAAGAAGAACAGATCAACTTTCAGGTGGAGAAAAACAACGAATAGCAATTGCACGCCTGCTCATCAATACGCCAAAGCTACTGTTGCTCGATGAACCGTTTTCCAATCTTGATATGGTGCACAAGAATACCATGAAGCAGGTGATCAACGCCATCAGCAGGCAACTGCAGATCACGTGCATGATGGTATCGCATGAGCCGGCAGATACACTGGTCTGGGCAGACGAGATCATCGTGATGAAGGATGGGCGGATAGTACAGCAAGGCGCGCCAAGCCTTATCTACAATCAACCTGCAGATGAATATACTGCCGGTTTGTTTGGCAGGTATAACATCCTTACGCTTGGACAGGTGCAGGCTTTCTCGCGTTTGCCTGGTATGCAGCTCCGCTGGGATAATATCATGATCCGCCCGGAGCACCTGTTGCTGACCAATGACAGTGATGGCATAAGAGGCACTGTTGACGCAGTACATTTTCACGGCAGGTATACCGAACTGGAAGTTTCAATAGGTGGTCATCCGTTGGTTGTGCAAACCAATGATACTTCTGTACACCGAGGCGATGTGGTTTACCTGGCGGTACAGCCAAACCATGTATGGTATATGTAGTGAAAAGTTTTAGCCGCCGTTCTTGCCTTCAAGCATAGGAACAAAAGAAAAATTATCAAACCGTTCTTCAGCATATGAACCGTCTGCCAACTTAGTAAGGCGAAGCATTTGCTGAAAAGGCCCTACGTCAACAGGTATAACCATCAAGCCACCAACTTTAAGTTGCTCAATAAGCCTTGGAGGAATGAATGGTGCCGCAGCAGTAATGATCACTTTATCGAAAGGTGCATACGTAGGCAATCCAAGGAAGCCATCACCGTAAAAGAATTTGATGTTGTGGTACTTAGTTTTCAGGCAAAAATTCTTGTTGTGATCGTACAACTTCTTCTGGCGTTCTATGGTGAATACCTTAGCACCCATCTCTGCTAATACAGATGCCTGGTACACGCTTCCGGTTCCTATTTCCAGTATTTTATCGTAAGGCTTTACCTGCAGCAACTGCGACTGGTAGGCAACTGTATAAGGCTGCGAAATGGTCTGTCCTTCACCTATGGGAAAAGCCCTGTCTTCGTAAGCTATCTTATCAAAAGCAGAATCAAGGAAATAATGACGTGGAATATTATTGATGGCAGAAAGAACATTTTCATCTGTAATGCCCTTCTCACGTAAAAGGTTTACCAATTGCCTGCGTAAACCTTTATGCTGGTAAGTATCTTCAAACTTCTTCACAGCTGCAATATTATACAATGAGCAGTATACATAGGTTTATCTTCAAAGCCTAAGCCAGCTTTGTTGAAAAGTAGGAACTACAACCATAATCTTTAAACAAGACTTGACTTGTAATATGTACCTTTTTCTGCAGCACTAAAAGAAAGTATTGTTCTGCTGAACCAACATCAATCGTTTAGAAGTTACTACCAAACCTTGGGCATGGCACATCACCATTATGACCAGCACCTATGGCATTGTTGCGGTATGTTAGGGTAAATTCGAATCCACCCCTGCTCTGCGATGCAGTTTTCAGTTTTGAAGTATTCACATCGTAACTAAGCCCGAAGCTGAAGTTTTGATAGTCGAGTTTTATTACAGGAATGAACGCATCGTTCCAACGATAAGCGCCACCAACGTGCAGGCTGGTCTTGTTCTTATCATCATAGTATTCATCAGCAAGCGCCATTGTATACATCCCACCAATCATGTTTTGCCTGTGGCCTCCCTGGAAAAATGCATCTGTATAAAAGGTAAATGCATCACGTGCACCTGTAGGCACTGTAAGGCCACCATTTAAACCATACTTCCTTTCAAGCCTGTCTTCATTATTAGGATCAAAAGACACACGTGGCCTGGTAATATGAAACATGCTACCGCCGATGTACAAGGTTCCCATTTCACCCAAAGGACGCGTAAAGGCAAGACCTGTAGCCAGTTCAAAATAGTTACGATTGGTATTGCGTATGATCTGCGAAGTAGGATTATTTACGTTAAATGAACCGTTGACAAACTGATCGTCCCAGGTAAGTTTAGTAGGATCAAACTGGCTGCTAACTGCACCTGCCATCATACCCATCGATAGGTAATTCTCCTCTGCTATTTGTAAATGGAAAGTATAAACCGGCAGCACCTGCACGCGGCTCAACCTGCTATCGCCGGCTACATCGTAGGTAGCCTGCATGGCAAGGTTGTGCCAGTTGCCTCTACCTGCATGAAACTTCATTTCGGCACTAATACCAGAAGTACGGTAAGGAGTAGTTACACTCTGCCACTGGTTGCGAAACACAGATTTTGCTCTAAAGTTGCCATCGAAGATGCCAGCTAGAGCAGGGTTCCGCAGCAAAGGCAGTTCGTAAAACTGCGAAAAGTTGTAATCCTGTGCATTAGCAGTACATAAGCTTACTACAACCAATGCCAGGGTAAAATATTTTTTCATGTCAGGTTAATTCAAAAACTAGTAAACCATCTCACAAACAGCAATAACAGTATAGGAAGATAAGAACTTATAGAATATTGTAATGTATTACCCTTTTTACAAGTTGCCTTTCTTCATGTTTTTTATCGAACCAAGGTCACGTTTCCTTTTCTAACAAATGTATCACCTGCGGCACACGTCATCTCTGCTGTATACACATATACATCAGGGTTGGCAGGTACACCATTTATCTTTCCGTCCCACCCGCTTCGCGGATCATTTGCATTGAAGTTGCTGCGTTCAAACACCAACTGTCCCCACCGGTTAAATACCCTGAAGAACTTCACCGTCGACAAACCTTTACCACGTATCATGAACACATCGTTCAGGCCATCTCCGTCAGGACTAAATGCATTCGGTATATATACCTGCGCCGACTCTTCACACTTCACCTTATAGCTAACCGTATCGCTGCTACTACAGCCGTAGATATTCTCTACAGTAAGTTTAAATGTCGTTGGCTTGTTGACAACAGCCAGTGGTCTTGGACAATTGATACAACTTACATCTTCTGCAGGCGACCAGGTATACTTGCGTATAGGGCCATTGCTTATAACTGCACTCAATGGAATAGTTGATCCGACTAATACGGTTCCACCATCATTCAATTTCACCTTAGGATATGCTCCCACCACTACACGCACATAACCTGTATCTGCAAAGCAATTGTAAGGGTCAGTTCCTATTACCATATAATCAGTAGTAGTGGTAGGCGATGCAAGTGGATTGGCAATACTTCCGCTACTTAAACCTACTACAGGGTTCCACATATATCGTGTGGCGCCATTAGCAAACAATTGTGTTGTCTCTCCAATACAGATCGTATCGTTTGACGAAACAGTTATGCGTGAAGGCTGCACCACGTTCACTACTACAGTATCTGTATTGCTACATCCGAGCAAGGTTTTGCCCTGCACTACGTATTGAGTAGACATTGTAGGATTAGCCAAAGTAACTGGACAGGTAGCACAGCTAAGGCTTTGGACAGGACTCCATGTATAAGTGCTGGCTCCTCCTGCAGTAAGCTGCGTTGTTTGCCCGCGACATATTTGAACATCATTACCTGCATTCACCATTGGTGTTGCATCTACACGTATGGTTTTAAAAGTAGTATCTGCACATCCATACATGGTGGTGGTGATCAACCGCACATGGTATACACCCGGCACATTGTAAACTGCGAATACATTTCTACCTACACCAGCTGTGTTGTTTCCAAAGTTCCAGGCAACATTCACTACAGAATCCTGTGATTGAATAAGGGCGTTGAAGTACATCCGTTGACCAGTACAAGCAATGGTATCGCTACCTATATCTCCTACTGGTGCTCTACGTATAGATACATTGATAGGAACACGAAGTGTATCAAGACAGCCGCTTACTCCATTTATCAGTACCTGTACATAGTAGGTGCCATCGCTGAAGTATGCCTTTGTAGGATTTTTAGTTGGCGAAACAGTTCCATCACCAAAGTCCCACTGCCAGCCACCAACACCATAGTACGATTTAGAAGTATCGGTAAATTGATAAGTAGTAATGCCGCAGGTTCTTATACTTGAATAGCTAAAGCCTGCATCCACCTGGTCTACCTTGATTGTATCACCTGTACTGATCTTTATCCGGCAGTTACCATCGAGCAGGTATGCAAATGGCACATAGTTTCCAGGTCTTGTATACTTATGGAAAATGATGGTGCTGTTCGTTGTTAATGAATCTCCGTCACCAAAGATGAACCTATACTGCGCTGCATTGCCATTGCGGATCTCAAAACGCACATCTGCATTTACACAAGCATAGCCACCATTGTATTGAAGATTACCCGTAGGCGCATTAACCTTTATTATTTTACTATCAGTAAAAGTACAACCACCCACATTGCGTGTAGCCATTCGTACCGTGTACATACCTACTGTGGTGAATGTATGCGATACACTGTCGCCGGTAGCGGTGAACCCGTTACCAAAATTCCATGTGGTATAAGCTGATGGACCAGTTTCATTTACAAATTGAACAGTGAATGGAACACAACTACTGATCGAGTCGCTGACGCGGAAGGTACCTGGCATAGTATCGCGGATGATGATATCTGCAAATGCACTGTCGGCACAACTTGAGCTGTTAACGCCACTCCATGTACCAAACAATTTCACTCTATAGGTACCTGGTGCAGAAAATACTTTTACAGGATTGCGTGTATACGATGTGGTACCATCACCAAATCTCCAGAAGCTTTCTGTACCGGCATCGCTGTTGTTGGTAAAACGGATGGTATCACCAATACAAGCTACCATTGGCGTAGCACTGAAACGGATGTTTGGCTTCACCTTTATGTTGATGCGGATTGAAACAGTGGTATCATTACAACTTCCGATGGCTTTCATGTTTACATGATAGATACCAGTAGCACTGTAAGTATGGTAAATGGTATCACGTGAAGCTGTAGTATTAAGTATGTTGCCATCACCAAAGTCCCATTGGAAGTTAGAAGCACCAGTTGTGCTATTTACAAAACGAACTGTGTGTGGCGCACATCCAACCGTATCTCCTGGAAGTGTAGTAAGCGAAGCCAGTATAGCATTAGGCGTAACTACAACAGGGGAAACAAATGAATCAATACCGCAATCATTTGCACCGATCAGCTTTATGTTGAAAGTGGTTTGTACCGCTGCTGTATAGGTTTGTTGTATGGTAGCATTATTGGTAGCAACAGGTGCTGTACCATTTCCAAAATCCCAGGTGTAGTTTGCATTGCTGCCACTGCTAAGATTGGTGAATGTAACAAGGAAAGGACTACATCCTTGTGTTCTGTTTGGCAGGAAGTGAACCTTTGGTTTAGATCTTACCACTACCTTCCTTATTACAGTTATGCTATCACACGAAGTGAAAGCCGTCATACGAATTGTATAGGTAGTATCGCCACCGCTTCTTGCTACAGCAAAAGTTATAGGTGCTGGTTGAATTGCACTGCTTGTTTGTCCATTGCCAAAATTCCAGAAGTAGTTATACTGGCTGGCGTTGTTGGTAGTATTTGTAAAGCTTACTGTTAATGGACCGCAACCAACAGAATCACTTTGCGTGAATGATGGTGAAGGCGCATCAGCAGAAATGAATAAATGTTGTGTTGTATCGTTGGCACATCCAAACCTGCTTACTGCTACCAGCTTAATGATCACGCTATCAAAATTCCTGGTAATGGTATAACCGGGGAAGCTTTGACCACTTCCTATATAGGTGCCATTTGCATACCACCTGTATTCTACAACACCGCTATTAGTAACAAGGTTGATAATAGAAGGTGTGATAGTGAAAGGTGCACATCCTGTAGTAACGGAAGGATTAAATTGTGCAACAGCATTTGGATTGATGGTGATCTTAACTGCGGCACTGGTGCTTGATTGTAATCCATTACAAATGGAAGTAGAAGCTATTCTTCTATACCACATGGTTTGCGACAGTATACCCGGATCGTAATCTTTATCAACAGCACCAGCTATGTTCGTCCATGTTATTCCATCAGTACTGCTCTGCCATTGATAGTTAGGTGCTGTAGTACCACCTGTTATCACCTGCCCTATAATAGGAGCTGCTGCGGTGTTGATACATATTGATTGGTTACCAGAAAGTGTGTTATTGGCTATTCCACTGCTTACAGTTACCTCTACTGTATCTTTTCCTATACATATACCTGTACCAAATGTGTAAATAAGCTTGTAAGTACCTACCACTGATGGTGTAAATACTCCAGCCATAGTAACATGATTACCTGACCAGCTACCACCTGCCGGGTATCCATACATCTGCACAGGGAAGCCTTGGTGACAAACAATGGTATCAGCGCCTGCATTCACTACCGGCGTACCAGAAGCATAGAACATATGATGCACTGTATCATTCTGGCAACCAAACCTGCTGGTAGCAACAAGCGTGATACGCACACTATCAAGGTTATTCAAAATTGTATAACCAGGGAATACCTGTCCTATACCAAGAAGATTTCCATTGGCAAACCACCTATACTCGCTGTTGCCAGCAGTGAATAAACTAAGGTTGATGATAGAAGGAGTAATAACAAAAGGAGGACAACTTGAAGTGATCAGCGGGTTGAACTCAGCCTTCGCATTCGGGTTCACTGTGATCTTTACAGAAGGGCTAAAATTGACCTGAGCACCGCCACATAGTGTTGTACTTGCTTCTCTTCTAAACCAGGTAGTTTGTGTAAGTACACCCGGATCATAATCCAAAGCATTAGCACCAGGAATATTTGTCCAGTTAACATTGTTGGTACTCATTTGCCATTGGTAAACAGCAGCACCGGCACCTCCTGATATAGGAAGTCCTACAATTGTAGCAGCCAGGCTTCCTACACATATTTCCTGTACACCTGTAATTATGTTGTTGGTAATACCTGAACTAACAGTTACTACTATAGTATCTGCACCAATACATGCACCACTACCATAGGAATAAACCAGCGTGTATGCACCTTGCGCAGAAGGATTGAATAAACCATTTACAGAAACAAGAGAAGTACCTGCCCATCTGCCGCCGGCAGGTGTAGCATACAGTTGAAATGGAGCACCGCCTAAACAAACCGTTGTATCAGCGCCTGCATTTACTGCCGGTGTTCCCGATGCATAGAATGTTTGGATTGTTGTATCGTTAGCACAACCATAGGCGCTGGTAAGCACCAACATGATCTTAACGCTGTCGTTGTTATTGGTGATGGTAAAACCAGGAAACACTTCACCAGAGCCAAGATAGCTGCCGTTGGCATACCACAGGTAACCACTGGATGTACTATTGCTTGGTGATACATTTATGATAGAAGGTGTTATGACAAACGGAGGACAACCTGTAGTAACAGTAGGATTGAAATTAGCATCTGCATCAGGCGTAACCGTGATCTTAACCTCGTTGCTTATGCTGGCCTGCAGCCCGGGGCACTTGCTTGTATTGGCAATACGACGGAACCAGGTAGTGCGGGTTAATGTACCCGGATCATAATTGACACCAGTAGCTCCAGCTATGTCAGTCCATGATATGTTATTGAACGATTGCTGCCATTGATAAATTGCTGTACCGTTTCCACCTGTAATGTTTTGTCCGGTTAAAGTAGATGCGGCAACACCAATACATATTGCCTGGTTGCTGCCTATGACATTGTTAGAAATGCCTGGCGCAACAGTAACCTCAATTGTATCACTACCTATACATGCACCGCTTCCAAAGTTGTAAATAAGCGTATATGTACCTGCTACAGCAGGGTTGAATAAACCGGATACTGAAACATAAGTACTACCACTCCATCTTCCTCCTATTGGTGCACCAACAAGTTGGACAGGCACGCTGCCTTCGCACAATGTAGTATCTGCACCTGCATTTACTACTGGAGTACCGGCTGCTTTAAAACCATGCTGAAGCGTATCATTTTTACATCCATAAGCACTTACTGCTACAAGCATGATGGTGGCACTATCGCCATTGTTCTGCAGTGTGTAACCAGGGAAATCAACACCTGTTCCTACAAAAGTTCCATTTACATACCATATATACTGGCTAACAGAATTGAACGGGATCAGGTTGACAATAGAAGGCGTGATAACAAAAGGAGGACATCCTGATGTTACTGTTGGATTAAATAAAGCAGTTGCATTTGGATTAACAGAAATCCTGATGGCATCGCTGGTATTGCCTGCACACAGGTTACTGTTAGCAATACGACGAAACCAGGTAGTTACTGTTAATGCTCCAGGAGAATAATCTCTTCCTGTTGCACCAGTGATATTCGTCCAGGTAATGTTGTTGGTTGACATCTGCCATTGGTAAGATGGTGTACCGGCACCACCTGTTACATCCTGCCCTACAAGTATAGCAGGTATGGCTCCACCACAAATTGTTTGTGCACTACCAATGATGTTGTTTTCTAAACCTGCACTTACAGTTACTACCATAGTATCAGTGCCCAAACATGCACCACTGCCATAGGTATATACGAGTTGGTAAACGCCAGCTGTAAAAGGATTGAATAATCCATTGATAGAAACCAATGTACTGCCTGACCACCTGCCACCTGCTGGTGAACCTGCTAAAATGATAGGAGCACTTCCGGCACAAACTGTAGTGTCTGCTCCCGCATTTACCGATGGTGTACCTGTAGCTTTAAAGCCATGCATCAAAGTATCGTTGGCACATCCAAAAGCGCTGATTGCTATTAATGAAATGGTAACGCTGTCGTTGTTGTTTTGAATGGTGTAACCAGGGAAGGTGCTACCGCTACCTAAGAAGTTTCCATTTGCATACCAGAAATAATCACTTACACCTGCCTCTGGTATATGATTGATAATAGATGGTGTGATAACAAAAGGAGGACAACCGGTGGTAACCAGCGGCTGAAAATTAGCAACCGCATTTGGATTTACGGTCAGCTTCACCGCATCACTTGTATTACCGGCACACAAGGTGCTGTTGGCCACACGCCTGAACCACGTTGTTTGTGTAAGCGCACCTGGTGCATAGTCTTTAGCAGTAGCGCCAGCTATATTTACCCAAGTAAAATTGTTGGTTGAAGATTGCCACTGGTAAGTAGGTGTTCCACCTCCGCCAGTTACAGGAAGACCAACCAGCACAGCAGGCACTTGTCCTTTACAAAGCGTCTGGCTGCTGCTGATAATATTATCAGTTAAACCTGCAGTGATGGTTACCACCATTGTATCTCTTCCAATACATGCACCTGAACCTACAGTATAAATCAAAGTATGTGTACCTGCAGTTGATGGATTGAACATACCGTTCAAGGCAACGAATGTACTACCTGTCCAACTTCCGCCTGCTGGCGAACCAATTAATTGAAAAGGAGCACCACCGGCACACAATGTTGTATCAGCTCCTGCATTTACCGTAGGTGTTCCTGTAGCTGTGAAAACCTGTGAAGCAGTATCATTTTTACAACCAAATGCGCTGATAGCAATCAATGTTACCGTTGCACTTTCGTTGTTGTTTTGAATGGAGTGACCTGGGAAGGATTGGCCACCACCAACAAACACCCCGTTCACATACCACTCGTAGGTACTGTTTTGCGTATTGTACGGAACAAGATTAATAACAGATGGAGAAATAACAAAAGGAGGACATCCTGTTGTTACCAATGAATTGAACTCTGCCTTTGCATTAGGGTTTACTGTTATTTTAACTGCAGCACTGTAATTAGCTTGTGAACCTGAACAAACAGGGGTTGTTACCATTCTGCGAAACCAGGTAGTAGCCGTTAAAGCACCCGGCGCATAATCTTTTCCTGTTGCACCAGCTATATCGGTCCATGTAAAGTTGTTGGTGCTCATTTGCCATTGGTAAGCAGGAGCACCTATACCACCGGTAGCAGTCTGACCTGTTAATGGAGCTGGCGTAGCACCAGTACATACGGTTTGACTGCTGCTGATCGAGTTGTCTGAAATGCCCGGAATAACTGTATGAACAACAGTATCGGAGCCTATACACAATCCACTGCCATAGGTATACACTAAGGTATATACACCGGGAACTGAAATATTGAAAGCACCAGTTTGAGAAACGTATGGGCTGCCGGACCAGCGGCCACCTGCAGGCGTTGCAGTTAATTGAACCGCAACATTCTCCTGGCAAAAAGATGAGTCATTGCCAGCATTTACAACCGGCGTATTGATAACAGAAACAGCTACAGTATCTATTCTTGTACATCCACCGGTAACAATAGTATACGTTAATTGGTAATTGCCATTACCAGCTGCAGGTACATTGAATAACCCTGCTTGTGAAATATGTTGGCTACCTGCCCATGTACCACCTGTTGGAAATGGTGAGAATTGTATAGCCTGGCTGAAACTACAAACGGTGGTATCGTTGCCTGCAAATACTGCCGGGTTAGGTAAAACATTTACCACAACACTTGCCGAAGCGGCACAACCATTGGCTGCAGTTCCTATTACTGTATAGGTGGTAGTGGTAGAAGGATTTGCTACAACAGAACTTCCGGTGGTAGCACTAAGGCCAGTATTGGGAGACCATGAATAAGTATCCGCTCCGCTGGCTGTAAGTGTGGCTGTTGTACCTGCACAGATTGCTGCTACTGGTGCAATGGTTACAGTAGGTTTCTTTTTTACAGTCACCTGTACCACATCTGTAGCACTACACGTAGGACCTGCAGAAGCTGATAAAGTAAAAGTATAAGTGGTATCCTGGTTTGGCCCGTTGTAAGAAAGTGTCAGAGATGGATTCCCGCTGGAAGGATCAGAAATTCCGGTAGCTGGCGACCATGAATAAGTAACGCCTGCAAAAGGTGTAGAACCTATAATGGTAGTTTCACCACTACAGATTGTTCTGTCAGGTCCTGCATCTGCAGTTGGTGCGGTCGAAATGGTAACATTTGTAGTAGCGGTAGTTGTACCACATTCATTAGAAGCCTGCAGTGTTATTGGGTGAACACCAAGAGAAGAATAATTGATTGTTCCCGGCACCAGCTGGTTAGATGTAGAAGGCGACCCATTGGCGAAGCTCCAACTAAGGCTCATGGTAGTATTGCTATAGCAGTTACTCACCTGTGCTGTTGGATTGACAGGCACACCCAAACACACCGCCCCAATAGGATTGATAACGGCTCGTGGCTTGTCAACAACAAAAACTGTATCTCTTGCCACCGCTGTACATGTAGTAGACCCGTTAGCGAAAACATTTAGCGTAACAATGTAGATCCCCGGGTTGATGAATGTCATCACCGGGTTTTTGCTGGCAGAGTTTGTTCCTGCGGTGTAAGTATAATTAGGAGTGCCCGAACAGGTAGAAGGATCCATGTACGACACCTGCCAGTTATATGCATCTCCCAGGCAAGTGTTATCTGTAGAAGATGTAGTGGTGAAACTTGTTGTTACTGGACCACAACCTCTTTTATTATCTAATGTGAATGCAGCAGTAGGTACATTTCTAACACAGATGGTTCTTACTACTTCATCATAACCACAGTCGTTAGCTATGTTCAATTTGATGGTATATGTACCAACCTGGTTGAAGGTAATGTCCAGCGCGTTGCTTCCCGAGGTCCACACCAGGTAATTGTTTGGACTGTTGTTAAGGCTACCAAGATTACCATTATTGATGGTAAAACCAGTTGCAGGTGAAATGGTCCAGACAGATTTGGTGTTGTTTGAACAGGTACTATTACCACCACCGGTTGGTGTAATGGTTCCTCCCATCAAAGAGGTATTAAGTATGGTGGTAGGCATGCCCACACACACTACTTCCGGTGCTCCAATAGAAGCTTTTGGTTTACCTGATACATAAATAGGAATAACACTACCACTGGTGGTACCACATGCATTTTCAATATCAAGTGTTACTCTAAATGAATTAGAGAAGGTTTGTGTACCGTTGCTGCTAAAATTCCCACACGAGCCACTGGTAAACATATGGGTAATATTGGTAGGCGGTGGATGATTATAAGTAACCGGCGCAGACCCGTCATTTACCTGGAATGTATAGGTAGTACTGGATGCATTGGAAGCAGCACCAGTAATAGGGAAGTTCAAAATATTAGGAGCACAAACACTGCTGTTCCCCAAAGGACTTAATCCACCTGCAGGCGTAGTACCAAAAAACACATTGTATTTCTTGATACCCGTACATCCACCGGTAGCAGAATGAGCAGTTACGGTAAGGGTGTATTGACCCACTGCATAAACATGCGAGAATATTTGCCCGGGTGCAAGCGTGGCAAAATTGCTTACAGGTGATCCGTCACCCCAATCCACACTATAACTGCTAATTAATCCTGGTGTTGTAGTAGCAGTCTGAAACTGGAAATTGTGCGTACTTCCACTTAAGATATCACACTTTTTGAAAGTTGGTACATTGTTGAACATGCTGAACTGCACATTCGGATCAGCATTACCAATGGAAGCATCAGGGGTTTTGGTAACGGTAACAACTTTGGTAATCGAGTCCTTACACTGAAGATCATTTGTTACCAGTAGCGTTACATTATAGTTCTGCGTGCCATTCAATCCTACAGCGTTCAGGTATTGGTACGATGGATTTTGGACGTTACTTGTGGCATTTAGTTCTCCAAAATTCCAAGCATACTGCAAACCATTACCGGTTGAATGGCTGGTAAAATCAACCGGGATATTTGCACACTGGTTATTTGGAGAAAAGGAGAAATTGGCTGTTGGCTTTACATCGGTTACAAAAACAAGAATAAATGTAGAGTCTCTTCCTTGTGGCGATGAAACCACTTGCCACGATGTATCTATGCCCGGAGTTAAATATTGAATAGGCTGGTAGCCGCTAATACCCGTAGTTGGTGTACCATTTTTAAAGCGCCAGCGAATAGCAGTAAAATTATTTGCCGTGGTTTCATGTACTACTGTTCCGCCTACACAAACAGTTACTGTATCGCCCGGGTTCATGATCCTTCCATTAGCCCTTATGCCGGCAATAGGCTGCGCCACGGCTGTATTAACAAATACGACAACGAGCAGGGTAATGAAAAGAAATCTTAATGATGCATTCGCACACACGGTGAGCATACACTTGCTCGCTCTCATATTAATGAACTATTTGGGGGTACACGATTAGGTGCCGCGAAAGTAGTGCATCAGTTAAAGAACTTTAAAAATATATTCCCTTATTGGGATTAAAATTCCATGAAAGAGACATTAAAAGGAATTTCCACCTATGGGAAGAAGTAAAAATACGATGCTCATGCAGATTTTGCTGATCTACATGAGCATTAATGAATTGTACAGTAGAAAAACTACTTATGTATCTCCGAACTAAAATGGAATTGTATATCCGGGTTGTTCTGTCTTTCGGTATTTAAGAACCATTCGCTTTGCGCTAGGTATACCATATGCTTATCCTTATCTTCTGCAATATTTGCCTGCTTAAAACGCGCAAATTCCTCCAGCTTTTTATTGTCTCCTGTCAGCCAACAAGCCTTATAAAAAGGCAGCGAATTAAATTGAACAGAAGCTCCATATTCATGTAATAAACGATATTGAATAACCTCGAACTGAAGTTCTCCAACACATCCGATGATCTTTTTGTTTCCACCAAACTGGGTGAACAATTGCGCAACACCTTCATCAGTTAATTGAAGAAGTCCTTTTTCCAATTGCTTGGTTTTCAAAGGATCCTTGTTCACTACCTCTTTAAATATTTCAGGTGAGAAAGTAGGAATACCAGTAAAGTAGAATTCCTCTCCTTCGGTTAAAGTATCGCCGATTTTGAAGTTTCCGGTGTCAAACAAACCAACTACATCGCCTGGAAAAGCCTCATCTACCACTTCTTTTTCACGCGCCATAAAGCTGTACGGGTTACTAAACCGCACGTCTTTATCTATACGCACATGGTGGAAATATTTATTGCGCTCAAACTTACCTGAGCAAACACGTAGGAAAGCAATCCTGTCTCGGTGCTTAGGATCCAGGTTAGCGTGGATCTTAAATATAAACCCGCTGAACTTAGGCTCAGCCACGCTCACTGCCCTTACATTGGTAGCTCTATCACGTGGGGTTGGCGCTATGCTAATGAATGTGTCCAAAAGTTCCTTTACGCCAAAATTATTAACCGCACTGCCGAAGAAAACAGGAGCTACCTTCCCTGCCAGGTAATCATCTACGTTTAGGTCACCATAAACTCCACTTACTAGTTCAGCATCCTCACGCAGCATTTCAGCATCACGCTCACCTATTCTTTCTTCTAGTATTTTATCAGATAAATCCTGGATTTCTACAGTGTCCTCATCACCGCCTTTGGTGTTCGCGGTAAAAAGCACCAGGTTCTTATCGTGCAGGTTGTATACACCTTTAAAATCCTTTCCGTTGTTGATTGGCCAGGTCATTGGGTGAAGGGAGATATTCAGTTCCTTCTCGATCTCTTCCAAAAGATCAAACCTGTTTTTACCGTCGCGGTCCATTTTGTTTATGAAAACGATCACCGGCGTATCACGCATACGACAAACTTCCATAAGCCTGCGCGTTTGCGCCTCTACCCCGTTCACACTATCCACCACCAGTACCACGCTATCTACAGCTGTCAGTGTACGATAAGTATCCTCGGCAAAATCCTTGTGACCAGGTGTATCAAGCAGGTTGATGAGCATGTTCTTATACTCAAAACTCATAACCGATGTTGCTACCGAGATACCACGCTGCCTTTCTATCTCCATAAAATCGGAAGTAGCATGCTTCTTAATTTTGTTACTTTTTACAGCTCCGGCTATCTGAATGGCACCGCCAAAAAGAAGAAACTTCTCTGTAAGGGTTGTTTTACCGGCATCGGGGTGACTAATGATCGCAAAGGTTTTACGTCGGCTGATTTCTTTCTCGTATTTCATAATCGGCCGCAAAGTTAAGTGGTAGCCGCCATTGCTACAGAGGAATAACTTTCTATTCAAAGTTTCCTCTAAACATGCACCGTCAAAATAATTCAGGCATAAAAAAAACCGGTGCTTGTGACACCGGCTCAACATCATATTAGGCTATGCTAATCAGTCATTTCTTTACGTACATAGATCTTTTCCGGAACTGCACCGAAAGCAAGCCTGCTAACATCGCAAATCCACATTTCAGCATTTATCTGTTTACCATCATGTTCGCGCATCAGGTAATAACCTCCGTCTAAGAATGGTTTACAAGAGGAAACCAGTTCAATTTCTTCTGCGTCTTCAAATGGTTCCGTATTGAAGGCTAAAGTAACCTTGTCTTTTCCGTCTGACATGATATTGAGCATCGTATCAGCTCCATCTACCATGTCGAGGTAAGCCTGTCGGTTTCCCTTCTTTTCAGGAGTGGGCACAGTAGCATGCCAGCCTCCATTTTGTTTAAAAAAAGTGTAAGTATTCATATGGCAATATTTAGCAGAAATAAAAAAGCAAGTTGACTTCCAACTGTTTAATGCAAAATGTAGACCTAAATGCACAAGTAAAACCAACCTTTTCATTCTTGGCAAACGTTTTGACTTCCACCGCCCTCCACTTCTCCATAATAATCATAACCTTCATCTTTAATAACCTCCTAATCAAACGGTTGAAGAAGTCTCAGCTGTAATCATCATCATCTTCTTCTGGGGAAAAAGCAATTGGCAAGAAATTTTAATATCAACTTTCCATAATTATTTAATGAAATAGAAGAAACTGTTTCTAAAGCATTCAAGCTAACGAAACAGAATGGGTAAATTTTTCTCCAATTTCTCTAAACCCTATACACATTTTACAAGCATGACTAAGCCAAGTTTTCCAGGATCACCTTTTCCTTTAGGTGCCACCTGGGATGGAAAGGGAACTAACTTCGCCATCTATTCTGAACACGCCACCGGTATTGATTTATGCCTTTTTGACTCCAACGACAGTGGAGAGGCTACAGATGTAATTAAGGTATCAGAACAATCGCACTATGTTTGGCACGTTTACGTGCCGGGTATTCAGCCAGGCCAGTTGTATGGTTACCGTGTTCATGGTCCATTCGATCCAGCTAATGGCCATCGTTTTAACCCAAATAAGTTATTGATTGATCCATATGCCAAAGCTATATCTGGAACAATCAATTGGCATGATTCGCTTTTTGGTTACGAAGTAGGACACCCTGATGAAGACCTAAGTTTCAGCACTTCGGATAGCGCTCCTTATATACCCAAGTCAGTGGTAATAGATCCGAATTTTGATTGGGAAGGTGACACACAACTTAAGATACCTTATCACAAGTCGATCATTTACGAAACGCACGTAAAAGGGTTCACTAAGCTTCACCCGGAAATACCTGAAGAGATCAGGGGTACCTATGCAGCCATCTCCCACCCTGTTACCATAGATTATTTAAAAAAGCTGGGCATTACCGCAATTGAGCTAATGCCTGTTCATCACTTTATAGTTGACCGCCACTTAAAGGATAAGGGGCTGACCAACTATTGGGGATATAACTCCATTGGATTTTTTGCACCCGATGTTCGCTATGCAAGCGCAGGTACACATGGAGAACAGGTTTTCGAGTTTAAGAACATGGTGAAGGAACTGCACAAAGCAGGAATAGAAGTAATACTTGATGTAGTGTACAACCACACAGGCGAAGGAAATCATATGGGCCCTACGCTTTCCTTCAGGGGAATTGACAATGCTTCGTACTACCGTCTTACAGAAGACAAGCGGTATTACATGGATTATACCGGAACAGGAAATACATTGAACGCAAATCTGCCAAATGTTTTGCGCCTCATTATGGATAGCCTGCGCTATTGGATACTTGAAATGCATGTGGATGGCTTCAGGTTTGACCTGGCAGCTACACTTGCAAGGGAACTTCACGAAGTAGACAGGCTCAGCGCATTCTTCGACATCATTCACCAGGATCCTGTGATATCGCAGGTAAAACTAATAGCCGAACCTTGGGATATAGGAGAAGGTGGTTACCAGGTAGGTAATTTCCCTCCAGGTTGGGTGGAATGGAATGGCAAGTACCGCGATTGCATGCGCGATTTTTGGCGCGGTGCCGATAGCATGTTGTCTGAATTTGCAGAAAGATTTACCGGTAGTTCTGACCTCTATAAAAGTGATAATCGTCGCCCCACTGCAAGCATCAATTTCATAACAGCGCATGATGGCTTCACCCTTAACGACCTGGTTAGTTACAATGAAAAACATAACGAAGCCAATGGTGAAAACAACAATGATGGAGAAAGTCATAACAGCTCATGGAATTGTGGCGCAGAAGGCGAAACAGATGATCCGGAGGTGATCAGGCTTCGCAACCGCCAGAAAAGAAATCTCCTTACAACTTTATTTCTTTCGCAAGGTGTGCCTATGCTGGTAGCCGGCGATGAGATAAGCAGGACACAAGGCGGCAACAACAATGCGTATTGCCAGGATAACGAGATCTCGTGGTTGAACTGGGATAAAGCAGATAAAGATCTTCTGCAATTCACACAGAAACTGATCAGACTTTACAAAGACCATCCTGTCTTTTCGCGCCGCCGTTGGTTCATGGGTAGGCCTATTAAAGGAAAAGGCGTAGAGGACATAGCCTGGTTTTCTCTTGATGGCACTGAAATGAATGAAGAAAACTGGAACCAGGATTTCGCGAAATCGTTAGGTGTTTACTTGAGCGGTCATGGCATTCATTATCCTGACAGTGAAGGGAAACTATTGACGGACGACAGCTTTTATATTGTCTTCAATGCATACCACGATACACTAAAATGCACTCTACCTCCTGCCAAATATGGCAAGCAATGGACGAAGGTTATAGACACCAATGAAGGCCTGATAAATGGCAAAGGCGACACCTACCAGCATGGAGAAACTTTTGAAATAGAAGGAAGATCTATCGTTGTTTTAATTCAACCTGCAGAAGAGAAATAAAATGAGAAACGACATTCAAATAGATAAACGATCAATAGGAATAAACTTCATAGACGGGAAAGCAAGTGTAAGAATTTGGAGCCCGGATTCAAAAAGCCTGGAAGTAAAACTGGAAAACAAGAGCATCCCGCTTACAAAAGATGATTTCGGCTTCTGGACAATCACCACTACCAATATACAACCGGGAGACCTTTATAAACTGGTCATCAATAATGAACAAGAATTTCCAGATCCCGCATCCGTTTCGCAACCGGAGGGTGTTCACGGAAGGTCTGCAGCTGTTGATGTTTCATCTTTCAATTGGACCGACCAGTCGTGGAATAATCTTCCGCTAGCGGACTACATACTATATGAGCTTCATACCGGCACATTTACACCCGAAGGTACTTTTGAGGCTATGGTTTCTAAGCTTGATTACCTAAAAGAGCTTGGCGTAAATGCTATTGAGATCATGCCTGTGGCACAATTCCCAGGAAGCCGTAACTGGGGGTATGATGGCGTGTTTCCTTTTGCCGTACAAGATTCATACGGAGGCCCGGAAGGTTTAAAAAAATTGGTAGATGCATGCCATGCAAAAGGCATAGCCGTAGTGCTGGATGTAGTGTACAACCACATGGGACCCGAAGGTAATTACCTTGGCGCCTTTGGACCTTACTTCACCAGCAAGTACAACACGCCATGGGGTAATGCTATCAATTTCGATGATGCACATTGCGATGGCGTTCGCAGTTACTTTATTGAAAATGTACTGATGTGGTTCCGTGATTTCCATATAGATGCTTTGCGTATGGATGCAGTGCATGCAATTAAAGATTTCAGCCCTGTACATATTTTACGCGAAATAAAACTGCATGTAAATGAGTTGTCACAACATACAGGTCGCCAGCATCACCTGATTGTAGAGTTAGACCTAAATGATACCCGCTTCATAAACCCGCTGGAAGAGCAGGGGTTTGGAATGGACGGGCAATGGATCGATGAATTTCATCATGCACTGCGTGTAACGGCAACAGGCGAATCAACAGGATATTACTCTGATTTCTCAGGCATTGCTGACCTCGCAAAATCATATAAGGATGCTTATGTTTTTGATGGACAGTATTCACATCACAGGCAGAAGTTCTTTGGTATAAAAGCTGAAAAAAATCCGGGGCAGCAATTTGTTGTTTTCTCTCAAAACCACGACCAGGTGGGCAACCGCATGCTGGGCGAAAGAACAAGCGAACTGGTAAGCTACGAGATGCAAAAACTTTTGGCAGGCGCTGTTTTGGCCAGTCCATATTTACCTATGCTTTTTATGGGTGAAGAATACAGCGAACCAAATCGGTTTATGTACTTCGTTAGCCATACAGATAAAGAATTAGCCGAAGCGGTTCGCAAAGGACGTAAAGAAGAATTTGCAGCATTTCATGCAGAAGGCGAAGCACCCGATCCTGTTTCTGAAGAGACCTTCAACAATAGTAAACTGCAATGGAACCTGGTGAAAGAAGGACAACATAAAACCATGTTCAACTTTTATCAACAGCTCATTCAGCTGCGCAAAGAACAACCAGCACTGAAGCATCTCAACAGGCAACATCTGAAAGTATCATTTGACGAGGCAGCTAAAACATTACTACTACATCGCTGGCACGAAGACCAACATGTTGTTTGCTTGATGAATTTCTCGCAGCAAGAACAAAAGATACAGGCGCCTACCGAAGCTAGCAACTGGAGAAAGTTACTTGCTTCCCACGAACCTCAATGGTTGGGAAAAACCGAAGCACCCGAAACTTTTGAAGCCGGTGAGGAAATATTGCTTCAACCTGAGTCAATCGTTATTTACCAGAACAGCTAAAAACATTGATATGATAAGAGCCGCTTGCCAATGAAGATTGGCGCGGCTTTTTAATACCAGCTATTCACGAACATTACGACACATGAACAATCCAATTGCAACTTACCGTATCCAATTCCATAAAGAATTTACTCTTGCAGATTTCGAACGCATCATACCTTACCTG
This sequence comes from Aridibaculum aurantiacum, assembly GCF_017355875.1. Classification (NCBI taxonomy): domain Bacteria; kingdom Pseudomonadati; phylum Bacteroidota; class Chitinophagia; order Chitinophagales; family Chitinophagaceae; genus Aridibaculum; species Aridibaculum aurantiacum. The sequence goes on along the minus strand of NZ_JAFEWC010000001.1, from coordinate 1,722,058 downwards.
CAACGGCTGGGCGTAAGCACTATTTATGCTTCACCAGTATTTGAAGCCACACCAGGTAGCACACATGGTTACGATACTTTAGACACTCATAAAATAAATCCTGAAATAGGAACCGAAGACCAGCTCATCGACATCTGCAGGCGACTGAAATCACAGGGAATAAAATGGGTACAAGACATTGTGCCAAACCACATGGCTTATGATCCACGAAATCCTTGGATCATGTACCTGCTGGAAAGAGGACCACGCTCTGCTTACGCCAAATATTTTGACGTAAACTGGCAGAGCCCAGTACATGAAGGAAAGCTCATGGTACCATTCCTGGGCAGCGATCTCGACAGTGTGATCAATAACAACGAGCTGAAACTGGCAGTAGATAAAGGACGACTTGTACTGAATTATTTTGAAACAGCATACCCGGTAAATTTTGAAACATACAAACAAGTACTTGGTAAAATTGATCATGAAGATGTAGAAAAGCTACTGGAAAAACTGAAGGACCTGCCTGGCGACGACGATGAAAAATTCAGGGAAAAAAGCCTGAAGATTGTTCAACGATTTGAAAGGCTGCTAACGAAGAGAAAGGCTGCTGCGGTCATTCAACAAGCAATAGAGGATGTAAATAACAATAAAGAACAACTGCGCCAGTTAGCAAACGATCAACATTATCATTTATGTAGTTGGCAGGAAACAGATAAGCAGATCAACTTCCGCCGGTTCTTTACGGTGAATGGTTTGATATGCCTCAACATCCAGGACCCGGATGTATTCGGCAACCACCACTCTCTTATACGCTCTATGGTTGAGCAACGCATTTGGCAAGGCTTACGTGTAGACCATATAGATGGATTGTACGATCCTACCGCTTACCTGCAACAGCTAAGGCAGCTGGCGGGTAAAGACACTTATATAGTAGTAGAAAAGATTTTAGAACCGGGCGAAAGTCTTCCTGAGTATTGGGAGATAGAAGGCACGTCCGGTTACGAATTTTTATCGTTGGTGAATAACCTTTTCACCAATAAAAAAGCCGAACAAGTATTCACCAATTATTATAAAGGTTTGGTAAATGACGACAGATCAATTCACCAGCAGATACATGATAAGAAAGCCTATATTCTTTATGAGAATATGGCTGGTGAATTGGACAATCTATACCACCTGTTGATCAGCCTTGATATTGCTGGTGAACTGCCCGGTGAAGAAGTAATGAAAAAAGCCATTGGTGAATTCCTGATCCAATGCCCGGTTTACCGTTACTATGGTAACCTCTTCCCGTTGGTTGGCGAAGAAGCGGACGCCGTAGCTGATATTTTAAAACGGGTACGCGAAAGCAAACCGGAGACTGCAGCCGGTGTAGATGTACTCGAAAAAGTTTTCTTGGGTGAACCAGCTAATGGTGATGATGATTATAAAGCACGTGCTGCAAAGTTCTATCAACGCTGCATGCAGTTTACGGGACCGCTAATGGCCAAAGGTGTAGAAGATACCTTGATGTATACCTACAACCGTTTTATTGGACACAATGAAGTTGGCGATTCTCCTGAAGCCTTCGGGATGTCAATAGAAGAATTTCACCAGGCAATGCAGGAGCGCCAAAGGCTGTGGCCGCTTGCAATGAATGGCACATCAACACACGATACCAAACGCGGCGAGGACGTAAGAGCGAGACTGAATGTGCTGACAGAAATGGGTGAAGAATGGATAAGTGTAGTTGAAGAATGGAGAAAGATAAATGCAGAAAATAAAAAGCAACATGCGCCTGACGACAATGATGAATACCTGGTATACCAGAATATAGTTGGCGCCTATCCTATGCCGGGACAGGATGAAGATAATTTTGCTGAACGCATACAGGAGTATCTTCAGAAAGCTTTACGTGAAGCTAAGATCCACAGCAACTGGACCACGCCTAATGAAGAATATGAAACGGCAACAAAAGAATTTGCAGTAAGCCTGCTCAACCAGCAAGGTTCCTTCTGGCAAAGCTTTCAGCAGCTACAACAAAAGATTGTTGACTTCGGCATCATCAACAGCCTGGCACAAACTGTACTTAAGTTTACCTGCCCCGGCATACCTGATGTATACCAGGGAACAGAACTTTGGGACCTGAGCCTGGTTGATCCTGATAACCGCAGGCCTGTCGATTATACAAAACGCCAGCAATGGCTTGAGCAAATTGACAATGCAGAAGATGTAAACACTCTGCTCCACACACTTTGGGATGAACGTTATTCTGGTGGCATAAAGCTATGGCTCGAAAGCACCTTATTTAGCGAACGCAAACGCAGGTCGCAGGTATTTGCCAAAGGTGCTTATGTACCGTTACAAGTAGAAGGAAAATATAAGGATCATGTGATGGCGTTTGCTCGTCAACACAACAATACTGTGTATGTGATAGCAGTGCCGGTTCACCTGTATACAATATGCAACGAACAACAGGTAACATGGCAAGAGCTTAACTGGGAAGATACAGCCATTGTACTTCCAGAAGGAATACCATCAGAATTACACGATGTTCTTTTGGATATCTCCGGTAAACCTTCTGATACTTTACAGGTACAGGACCTGTTCCATCGCTTCCCTGTTTCTATTTTACGTTTTGAAAAAGTGAATGAACGTGGTGCGGGTATCCTGCTTCACATCTCTTCACTACCCTCTCCTTTTGCCATTGGCGATCTTGGACCAGAAGCAAAATATTTCGCCGACTTCCTGGTGAGAAGTCATCAAAAGTATTGGCAGTTGTTACCGCTCAATCCAACCGAACAAGGACAAGGGCATTCACCATACAGTGCCTTATCGGCCAGTGCAGGTAACCCGTTGCTGATTAGCCCGGAGCTATTGGTAAAAGATGGCCTGCTTCAAGCGTATGACCTGCAGCAATACATGCAGCCGCAGGAAGGCAAAACCAACTATGCTGCAGCAGAGAGTGTAAAAGCTGAATTGCTGGAACTAGCGTACCAGAACTACCGCGAACAAAAGCCAACGCAACTACAACGTGCTTTTGATGATTTCTGCCATACTGAAATAACATGGCTGGATGATTATGCACTGTACATGGTACTGAAAAAACATCACGAAGGAAAGCCATGGTTTCAGTGGGAGGAGAAATATAAACTAAGAGAAGAAGCGGCGCTGCAAGAGATCATGAACCTGGAGTACTACGAGTACAGCAAGATAAAATGGCTGCAGTTCATTTTCTTCCGCCAATGGAAGCAATTGAAAAAATACTGCAACAAGCGCGGCATTAAGTTCATTGGTGATATGCCATTCTATGTTAGCTACGACTCTTCAGATGTTTGGTCGCACCGCCATTTGTTCTCTATAGATGAAGATGGACAACTTACTGGTGTAGCAGGTGTGCCGCCAGATGATTTCAGTGAAGATGGTCAGCTATGGGGCATGCCGCTTTTCAAATGGGAAGCGCACAAAGAAACTGGTTACGAATGGTGGATACAAAGGCTTCGGAAAAACGTGGAGATGTGTGATATCGTCCGCCTCGACCACTTCAGGGCATTTGCAGATTACTGGGATGTGCCTGCATCGGAAACAACAGCACGCAATGGTGAATGGAAAAAAGGACCGGGCAGTGACTTTTTTAATGCAGTAAAAAAAGCGTTTGGCGAGTTGCCTTTTGTTGCCGAAGACCTTGGCGATATAAATGCTGATGTGCTGAACCTGCGCGATGAATTCAACCTGCCGGGTATGAAGATCTTGCAATTTGCCTTTAGCGATAACATGCCGCAGAGCGACTACATTCCGCACAACTATGGCGAGAACTTTATTGCTTATACCGGCACGCACGATAACAACACTATCCGTGGCTGGTACCGTGAACTTGATGAAGAATCGAAAACAAGGTTGAACCAGTACACAGGCCGCGACCTGCACGAAGACGATATACCTTGGGTAATGGCTCGTCTTGCATATGCCTCAGTAGCACGTATAGCTATTCTGCCACTGCAAGACCTGCTGGGACTGGATGAGATAGCACGTATGAACATGCCAGGCCAGGCTTCAGACAACTGGGCTTGGCGACTACTGCCAGGGCAGGTAAACGAACAAGCACAGCATCAACTGCAGGAATGGACGTGGTTGTTTAATAGGGAGTGATAGGTTGACTAGTTGAGTAGTTGATAAGTTGATCAGTGTTTAGGTAAGGGACATGGTGATGGTTGGCAAGTTGTTTCTTTCAAACTTGAACAAAACTTTTGATTGAACTGCTTGCCAATCATCACTTCTTATTATCATGAACTACCAACTAATAACATTCAACTAGAGTAAACCGTTAGCTCTTTCCACTTCTACCATTTACCAACTATTATCTAACAACTACTTCTTGCAACCACCAACTTCCAACTACCAACTTACTTAAAACATCACGCACCGCATTTTGTCTTGCGTAGATGAGCGTGTATTTAGAAAGCCGCGGTAAGATGCAGTAAGTTCGAATCCACCACGCATTTGTGAAGCAGTCTTTAGCTTCGATACATTCACATCGTAACTCAGTCCGGCCTGCCACTCATGCATAGTAACTCTTATGGTTGGAACAAATGCATCATTCCAACGATAGAAACCACCTACAGCAAAAGATACATTATCATCTTCATCATACTGCACCAGGTCAGTTTCGTATAGTACACCTCCAAGGAACTGCCTGTTGCCACCTTGTTTAAACATGTCTGCAAAAAACAGCATTCGGTTGTTGTCGCTCACTGCAGTAGACAAGCCGGCATTAACTGCCCATTTATGATCCACATGTGTCTCTGATGTTTCATTGTAAAAATTCACCTTAGGCCTGTTCAGGTGAAACAATGCTGCTCCTACGTAAAAACGAGATTCGTATCCAAAACCACTACTGAAAGTAAGACCAGTACTTGCATCCCAGTAAGAGAAGCCGGTGCGGCTAAATACCTGAGTAGTTGAATTGGTGGGAGCATAAGCACCATTTACAAACTGGTCGTCAAGTTTTGCCTGCGTAGGATCAAATTGACTTTGCACCGGACCACCCATGAAAGCAAGAGAGATATAATTGTCTACATCATCACTAAGAGACTTGTGGTAGTTAAGCACAGGGAACAACTGCGTACGCTTCAGGCGGATGTCGCCAGCTATATCATGCGATGCCTGCAAACCCAACGTTACATAATCGTTGAAGTTGAACACTGGCAGCTTATACTCCACTCCCACCGCCGATGTTTGAAACGGCACCGTTACACTTTGCCACTGCGAACGATGTACGGCAGTCACACGAAGATCACCTTTGAAAACGCCGGCCAGCGAAGGATTGCGCAGCAGTGGCAGCTCATAGAATTGTGAGAAAGTAAGATCCTGTGCATGCAGTGGCAGCCAGCCTACCAGCACCACCAGGGTGATGAGTAATCTGTGTTTCATGATATTGGATTTTATGTCTTCTTGCATGCCCGCCTGCATTTACAAGCGGGCAACAAGAATTATTTTATTATTGCTACGTTGCCTTTATATATAAACGGCACATCGTTCTCGCATAGTACTTCACACGTATAAACATAAACATCTGCAGGTGCTTTTTTACCTCGAACCTGTCCATCCCATCCATTGTTCTTCACGTTTGGCTCAAAGTTGGACTTATCGAAAACGATCTCTCCCCAACGGTTGAATATCCTGAAGTTCTTCACTGTTTTTATTCCTTTACCGCGTACCATCAATACATCGTTCACACCATCTCCATCAGGAGTAAACAAGTTTGGTATATACACCTGCGACTGTTCGCAAAACACCTTGAACTGGATGGTATCAGAAGCTGTACATCCCATAGTGTTTGTCACCTTTACAGAGTATGCAATGTCGTTCTTGATGTATGCAATAGGCCTGGGACAGTTCAGGCAACTGATGGTTTGTCCCGCGGTCCACTCCCACCTAACTATAGGACCATTTGTAATGGTGGTGTTCAAAGGCACCTGTGTACCTGCAGCTACTACTTTATCAGGTCCCAACGATACGGTTGGTACTCTTCCTACAGTTATGGTAACAGAAGCTGTATCAGTAAAACAATTTGCCGAGTCGTAGCCAACCACACGATAATTGGTAGTTACCAATGGAGTGGCAATTGGGTCAGCCACATCTATACGATTAAGTGTTGCAGCTGGCGACCACCTGTAGTATTCGGCACCGGAAGCATATAAGGTGATGCTTTCTCCCTGGCATACAGTATCGTTGTCCGATGCTCTTATCCTGAATGGCTGGTTGATGACCACCTGTACAGTATCGCGTGCAGTACATCCAAAAGAATTGGTTCCCGTTACTTCGTATGTTGTACTGGAAGATGGAAGCGCTATAGGATCAGCACAGTTGCTACAGCTAAGCGTGGCAGCATTTGTCCAGCTATAGGTTAATGCTCCTGTTGCTTGTAGCTGTGCCGGCTGTCCCTGGCAAATGGATCTTCCACCTGTTGCTACAACAAAAGGTGAAGGATTAACTACAATGGCTTTCCTTACAGTATCTCTACATCCATTTACAGTGCTTACTACCAGCGTAGCATAATGTACACCTGCAGTAGCAAAGTTGTTTGTATAGGATGAGCCGCTTGCATTAGCTCCGTTGGTAAAGCTCCACAAGTACATGCTGATATTGTCAGCAGAAACAATTGAAGAATTGAAGACTATATTTTGTGAAGCACATACAATAGAATCACTAGTAATGGTTGCTATTGGTTTGTTGTTCACTTCTACAGGCAATACCACATCTGCTGTATCACGACATCCTAGTACACTTGTACTGATCAAACGTACAGGCCAGTTATTAGCAGCTGTATAAGCATGTTCAGGATTGCGTGTAGTAGCAGTACCACCATCACCAAAAGCCCACGACCATTGCTGTACACCAAAGAAAGATCTTGTGGTATCGTTGAAAGATATTCTTGTCTGCCCGCACTCTTTCACCATAGTAGTTGTAAAACCAGCTTTAATTCTCTCCACTCTTATAGTATCAGCACCTGGCAGTAGAGTGCGACATGTACCGCCTGCACCTGTTATTAACTGCGCAGAAGGAACATAGGTACCTGGTGTAGTGTAAGTATGGAAAATCACCCGTGATGTAGTAACAAGCGTATTACCGTCGCCAAAGTTCCAGCGTACTGAATCCGTACCAGAGGAGATGGCTTCAAAACGCAATGCTCTTGTGCCACACACTACACCACTTTCGTAATTGATGCTTCCTGAAGGACCGGTAACAGTGATATTTTTTGCTGCAGTATATCTACACCCACCAGGTGCCTGTGCATTCATGGTTACAGCAAATGTGCCCACTGTAGTAAATGAATGAGTAACCACATTACCTGTATCTCTTCCACCATCACCAAAGTTCCAGGTAGTAAGTGCTGATGGTAAAGAACGATTGGTGAACGTAACCGTGAAAGGAACACAACGGCTGATGCTGTCACTTACAGTGAAGTGACCTTCTCTCGTATCTATCACACGCACTGTATGTCTGGCACTGTCCACACAAGTATTTCCTGTACCATATAAACGAGAACCGATGAGTGTGATCGTATAATTACCCGGGGCACTATATGCGTGTACAGGATGCGTTAACGAAGAAACTCCACCGTCACCAAACTTCCATGATGAGTTAGTGATGGTATCGCTCAGGTTACCAAAATTTACTTGCTCTCCCACACATACTTCTGTTGGTGTTGCCGTGAAGTCTACAAGCGGTTTACCATGTACAGTGATGGTTTGATAGGTAACAGCATTTGAACAACTATTTGCCCCCTGCACCTGCACCGTATACACTCCAGGTTGATTGAACACATGCAGAACAGTATCGTTGCTGCGGATGGTGGTAAGGGTATTACCGTCACCAAAATTCCAGATGAAGTTGGTAGCACCTATTGAGTTGTTGATGAAACGAACTGCATGTGGAGAACAACCTGAAAGCTCAGCTCCATTTACGGTAACAAACATTCCAATATTGTTAGGTGATACTATAACTGAGAAACGAGAAGTATCGGCACCACATTGATTACGTGCTATAAGTGTTACCACAAAAGTATCACGAACTGATGTGGTGAACGTATGCTGTATAGCATTGGTTGATTGCGTATTGATGACTGTACCATCACCCATTATCCATGTAAAGTCGTTAGAGCCACGGCTAAGGTTGGTAAAGTTCACGGTTAAAGGAGAACAACCAGTAGTTCTATCAGGACTGAATAATGCACGAGGACTTGCTTTTACAAGAACAGGCTGTGACACTACCACCGAGTCGCAATCTGAATAAACTGTCAGTGACACATTGTATACGGTATCTGCATTGTTAGCGTCAGGCATGAATACGATGTTTCCTGGATTGTAAGCATTACTTACCTGGCCATTGCCAAAGTTCCACCTGAACCTGAACTCTGCAGGATGCGGTGTATTGTTGTTGAAGCTTACTGTTAAAGGACCACAACCATCGTTGGTACTCATAGTAAATGCAGGCTCTGGTTTCAGCTTAGCATAAAACGTATGCTGCATTGTATCATTCTTACAACCAAAAGCATTTATAGCAACCAGCTTGATGGTAACCGAATCACCACTGTTAGAAATGGTATAACCAGGGAATGAAGGCGTGGTACCAATCAAATTGTTACCTGCATACCAAAGGTATCCACCATTGCCGCTAAAGTGGTTGTTGGTAATAATGGTATCAAGAACAAACGCTGGGCAGCTGGTATCCTTCGAAAAAGTAAAGCTGGCTTGCGCGTCAGGATTAACATTAATGATCACGCTATCGCTGTAGTTAGCCGATGAACCAGTACACACACCAGATGAAACATTTCTACGGTATAGTGTTGTGATGTTCAGAACACCAGGCTGGTAATGCTGTCCCGTAGCACCAGGAATATTCAACCATGTAGCACCACCATCAGTACTTTCCTGCCACTGGTAAATGTAATCACCATTAGCACCTGTAGGTAAAGAACCAGTGATAAGTGCCGCAGCTGTATTCATACAGATGTCCTGGTTACTTGCAATCGTGTTGTTCGCTACCGGGGGAAGCACATTGATCCTTGCTACAAGACTAATAGATTCACAAGGTGTAGAAGTAATAATTCTTCTAACGTAGATGGTACCAACCGGAACAATGGTTAATGATTGACTGGTTTGTCCAGCTATGTTCACCCAGCTATTTCCATTGGTGCTTTGCTGCCATTGGTATATATGCACACCATTGCCACCACTTGCCTGCTGCCCATTCACAGCTATAGATTGACCATAACAGATGGTGCGTGTTGTAGTATCAATGGTATTAACAACAGGAGCGTAATTGGTTATCACTACAGTATCTCTCCTGGAAGGACATACGCCATTTGAAATTGTATAAACAAAGGTGTACAAGCCAGGACCTAGATCTGAAACTGTAAGAGTTGGAGTATTGTTTCCTGAAAATGTAGCTGCTACTCCTACCAACTGCAGCCAGCTACCGGTCTCACCAAAGCCGGGAGCATTGCCCTGTAATACAGCTTGCGTCACATTACAATGTACCTGGTCAGCTCCTGCATTCGGTGCTGTTACAGCACTTGCAACTGTTATGATTGTAATGGTTGAAGGCACAGCACCACAATTACCACTTTCAATAATGGCCCTATACCATGTAGTAGTTGTAAGGTTTGAATAGGATTGTTGATTGGTAGTATTAGCTATTGCCACCCATGAGTTACCGCTGGTGATCGAATATTCCCAGCCAATTACATTACCTACATTTCCGGTTAATGTGATGGTACCTGCGTTAGTTCCAGAACATACTGTTGCGTTTGCGGATGTAGTACCAGGATTGGTTGTAGGTGTTACATTCACTACAAGAACATTGCTTGTATCTGCATTGTTACAGCCCATAGCACTACCTGCAGATTCTACAATCACACGGATAGCCATTGTTTGCTGAACACTATAAAAAGTAATAGAAGGTGTTGTAATCAAAGTGTCAATCCAGATATTATCATTGATAGGTGCCGGGTTGTACTGCCACCTGCTTATGTTGCCAGTATGGCTTCCAAGTGTAACAGTAACGTCGTTGCCTGCACATACTTGGTTAGGACCAGAAATAGGTCCGGCAACAGGTCTGTCAAATACATTAATAACAAGCGTATCATTGGAAGGATTACATCCTGCATCATTTGTGATGCTGTACTGTAAAGTATAGGTACCTGCAGCATTGTAGCTGAATATAGCTGAAGGATCTGCAGCATCGCTAAAGCTTGCATTACCTCCTGCAGGCTGGCTGATGATGCTCCAATGCTTTACTTCAAAAGGACGAGCAGGATCATTGCTGCCTTGTAACGTGATGTAGCTACCTGCAGTGAAATTACAAATGACAGTATCATTTCCTGCATAGGCTTGTGTAATAGCAGGACGCATACGAACAACCACCGTATCAGTAGTAGGTGCACAACTGCCGTTACTTATTTGCCATACAAAATGATAGGTTCCTGCTATAAGATTTGTAACACTTACAGAAGGCGTGGTAACAGAAGAGAATGCTGCATTGTTTGGACCAGCAGTCTGGCTCCAGCTTCCGCTTTCGTTGCTGCCAGCTGCATTAGCAGTAAGTGTAACATTGTTTGCACATGTGAGCTGGTCTGCACCAGCGTTAGCCACAGTCACTTGTGGCACAACAGTGATAACAGTTGCAGAAGAATTTACTTGTCCGCAGTTGCTGCTTTCTATTACTGCTCTGAACCATGTAGTGGTTGTAAGGTTTGTATAAGAATGCGTATTGCTCGTGTTGGCTATCGGGCTCCAGCTGTTGCCGTTGTTAGTAGAGAACTCCCATCTTACCACTGCACCTACATTACCAGTAAGCGTAATGGTGCCGCTGTTAGTTCCTGAACATACAGTTGCATTAGGAGCTGTAGTTCCAGGCACTGTACCAGGCGCTACATTTACCACGTGTACATTGCTTGTATCTTCTGAAGTACAACCATAAGCTAATCCTTCTGATTGAACAATAACACGAACTGCAAAGCTGTCGGTAACGCTTAAGAATTGGATGCTACCTGCAGTTACTGCAGTGTCTATCCAAATATTATCATTTAGCGGAGCTGGATTGTACTGCCACTTCTTTATAGATCCTGTCCATGCACTAGAAGTGATGGTTACATCAGTACCGGCACAGAGATCAGTTACACCTGTAACTGTTCCAGCTACAGGTCTGTTGAATGCATGAATAGTAACGGTGTCTTGAGTTGGTGTACATCCTGCATCATTGCTGATGGTCCATACTAATTGGTATACACCTGCCTGTGCAAATGTGAATGCAGCAGCAGGATTATTTACACTTGAGAAAGATCCATTGCCACCAGTAGGTTGGCTGATGATACTCCACGCTCCGCTTTCAAACGGGCGGCTGCTGTTGCTATTTGCAGCAAGTGTAACAGTAGCAGTAGACACAAAATCACATACTACCTGGTCGCCACCAGCATTTGCCGGAGTAACAGCAGGACGTACATGAATAGCAACTGTATCTGTAGTAGCAGGACATGTGCTATTGGATAAAGTCCATACAAATTGATAATTACCTGCTATTAAACCGGTAGCCGATGTAGCAGCTGATGAGGCAGAAGAAAGTGTTGCAGTATTAGGACCAGATATTTGTGTCCATGCACCAGTCTCTCCAGCAGCAGGGGCATTGCCATGAAGGTTTGCACTTGCACCACAGATCAGTTGATCATTTCCTGCATGTGCTGGTTGTACCGGTGGTACAACAGTGATAACAGTTGCAGAAGAATTTACCTGGCCGCAGTTGCTGCTTTCTATCACTGCTCTAAACCATGTAGTGGTAGTAAGATTAGTATAAGATTGAGTATTGCTGGTGTTGGCTATCGGGCTCCAGCTGTTGCCATTGTTAATAGAAAACTCCCATCTTACCACTGCACCTACATTACCAGTAAGTGTTATGGTACCATTATTATTTCCTGAACAAACAGTAGCATTAGGAGCTGTAGTACCAGGCACTGTACCAGGCGCTACATTTACCACGTGCACATTGCTTGTATCTTCTGAAGTACAACCGAAGGCTAATCCTTCTGATTGAACAATAACACGAACTGCAAAGCTGTCGGTAACGCTTAAGAATTGAATGCTACCTGCAGTTACTAAAGTATCTATCCAGATGTTATCATTTAGGGGAGCAGGATTGTATTGCCATTTCTTTATAGTTCCTGTCCATGCACTTGAAGTAATGGTTACATCGGTACCAGCACATAGATCAGTTACACCAGTAACTGTTCCTGTTACAGGCCTATTGAAAGCATGTATGGTAACAGTGTCTTGTGTTGGTGTACAGCCTGCATCGTTGCTGATGGTCCATACCAATTGGTATACACCTGCCTGTGCAAATGTGAATGCAGCAGCAGGATTATTAATACTTGAGAATGATCCGTTACCACCAGCAGGTTGGCTGATGATACTCCACGCCCCGCTTTCAAACGGGCGGCTGCTGTTGTTGTTTGCAGCAAGTGTAACAGTAGCAGTAGTAACAAAATCACATACTACCTGGTCGCCACCAGCATTAGCCGGAGTAACTGCAGGACGTACATGTATAGCCACTGTATCTGTTGTAGCAGGACATGTGCTGTTTGATAAAGTCCAAACAAATTGATAAGTACCTGCTACCAAACCAGTAGCCGATGTAGCAGCTGATGAGGCAGAAGAAAGTGTTGCAGTGTTAGGACCACTTATTTGTATCCATGCACCTGTTTCACCAGCAGCAGGAGCATTCGCTTGTAGGCTAGCAGATGTACCACATATCAGTTGATCATTTCCTGCATGTGCTGGTTGTACCGGCGGCACAACAGTTATAACAGTAGCCGAAGAATTTACCTGTCCGCAGTTGCTGCTTTCTATCACTGCCCTAAACCATGTAGTGGCAGTTAGGTTTGTATAAGTATGTGTATTGCTCGTGTTAGCTATCGGACTCCAGCTATTGCCGTTGTTAATAGAGAACTCCCATCTTACCACTGCACCTACATTACCTGTAAGTGTGATGGTGCCGCTGTTATTTCCTGAACAAACAGTAGCATTAGGAGCTGTAGTACCAGGCACTGTACCAGGCGCAACATTTACCACGTGTACATTACTTGTATCTTCTGAAGTACAACCATAAGCTAATCCTTCAGATTGTACAATAACACGAATTGCAAAGCTGTCGGTAACGCTTAAGAACTGAATGCTACCTGCAGTTACTGCGGTATCAATCCAGATGTTATCATTTAGCGGAGCTGGATTGTACTGCCACTTCTTGATAGTTCCTGCCCATGCGCTGGATGTAATTGTTACATCAGTACCGGCACAAAGATCAGTAACACCAGTAACTGTACCTGCTACCGGCCTATTGAATGCATGAATGGTAACAGTGTCCTGGGTTGGTGTACATCCAGCATCATTGCTGATGGTCCACACCAATTGGTATACTCCTGCCTGCGCAAAAGTGAATACAGCAGCAGGATTGTTTACACTTGATAATGACCCATTGCCACCAGTAGGTTGAGTTATAATACTCCACGCTCCGCTTTCAAACGGGCGGCTGCTATTGCTGTTAGCAGCAAGTGTAACAGTAGCAGTCGTAACAAAATCACATACTACCTGGTCGCCACCAGCATTAGCCGATGTAACAGCAGGACGTACATGTATAGCAACTGTATCTGTAGTAGCAGGACAAGTGCTGTTTGATATTGTCCAAACAAACTGGTAAGTACCTGCCATTAAACCAGTAGCCGAGGTAGCAGCTGATGAGCCAGAAGAAAGTGTTGCAGTACTAGGACCACTTATTTGTGTCCATGCACCAGTCTCACCAGCAGCAGGAGCATTTGCCTGCAGGTTAGCTGATGCACCGCAGATCAGTTGATCATTACCTGCATGAGCAGGTTGTACTTGTGGAATTGCGGTGATAATGGTAGTATCAGAAACAGCAGGAGCACAAGAACCACTTTGGACAATCGCTCTGAACCAAGTAGTAGCAGTAAGATTAGAATAATTGATAGAAGCTGCAGTACTGTTGAAGACTACCCAGCTTATACCGTTGTTGGTAGATGTTTCCCAACGAACAATTGCACCTGTGTTACCTGCTAAAGTGATAACACCTCCATTTGCGCCAGCACATACAGTATCGCTTGTTTGGGTATGTCCACCTACTGATGGAGGTGCTACATTGATAAGAGCAAGTTCGCTTGTATCAGTTGATGTACATCCATAAGCAGCGCCTTCAGATTGCACAATAACACGAACTAGCATTGTATCCTGGATGTTTGAGAAAAGCAGCACAGGTGAGGTAACTATTGTATCTATCCAACTGTTATCAGCAAAAGGCGCAAGGTTGTATTGCCATTTTACAATAGTGCCTGTTACAGGAGCTACAGTTAATTGAACATCTTCGCCACGGCAAATATTTGAAACTGGAGGAGTAACTACACCTGCATACGGTGCATTGAAAACACGAACAACAACAGTATCTGCAGATGGTGTACAACCTGCATCATTTGTTATTGTCCACACTAAAGTATAAGTACCGGCACGATCAAAATTGAAAGTAGTAGCAGCACTATTAGCATTTGCAACAGAAGGATTACTACCTGCAGGAATTGAAGCAACTATTGACCAGCTGCCATTTTCAAAAGCATGAGCTGTTGTGTTGGCAGAAAGAGTTGTACTACCGGTTCCACTGAAATCACAAACAACTATATCTGCTCCGGCATTGGCTAAAGCAACAGCAGGACGATTAACAATAACAACTGTATCAGTAGATGCTGGACAAGGAGCAATAGCCCCGATTGACCAAACAAAAACATAAGTGCTATTTGGCAGCAAGCCATCTACTGATGAATTATGTGCACTAGGAGAAACAATGTTTGCAGCAGGTCCACTTACTTGTGTCCAGCTACCTGTACCTACCACAGGATTGTTACCAGCCAATGTTGCAGATGAAATATTACATAACAATTGGTCTGCACCAGCATTAGCTATGGTCGATGCCGGACTTACAACAACAGTAACTGTTCTTGTTTCACCAGGGCATGATACACCAGCTGTATAAACTTGAACAGTGTATTCAACTACTGCAGGTGTTGTTCCATTATTAACCAGTGTTTGATTGATAGCATTAACGGAAGATGGAGAAGTTTGAGAAGCAGCTCCTGTAACAGTACCAGAAAGTACCGTTGCAGAGTACGTATATCGTGCTCCGCTATAGCTGCTTGCAAAAGAGATATTAGTTGTACCTCCTGTGCAAGTACTATCTGAATAATTCGTTATAGATAATGTTGGAACAGGCTGCACTGTAACGGACAATTCAAAAGCATTGCCTGTACAACCGCCGCCACTTGGTGTAATGTAATATCTAACCACACCTGCAACAGATGATGAACCATTTACCAGCACATCATTGATGTTACCTGTTCCTGCTGGTGTGTTGCCTGTTACAGTTCCTGAGATAACACTTGATGTCCATGAGTAAGTGGTACCAGGCATTGACGATGTTGGTGTGTAATCTACTGTTCCACCACTACAGATGGTTGTATCTGCAGCTGATGTTATTACCACCTGCGCCATAATAGAAATGACAACTTCAGCTGTATCATTTCCACAAGCAGAGTTATTTGGAGCAAAGGCTATATAGCGCAGCCTTACTGTACCTGCAGTCTTATCAGCATTGCTGAATGTATAAACAGGATTAGCAATAGCAGGATCAGAGAAGTTTCCCGAACCATTGATGATACTCCACGTTCCACCAGTATATGGACCCGAAGCAGAAGATGATAATTGAATTGAATTAACCGTGTTACAAACAACGGTATCATTCATAACAGAGGCAATCACAGGTGCATCAAAAACAAAAGTTTTGTTAGCTGTTTGTGTACCGCAGTCGTTGCTAAACTGTACCTGCACATTATAGCTTCCAAAGCTATTGAACTGCACAACAGGGAAAGCTGAAGCAGCGGATGTTCCGTTGATAAAAGTGTAACTACCACCAGTTATGTTCCAGTTGTAGCTTTCGCTGCCACTGCTACTGTTATAATTTGGCCTGTGTGGCGCCACAGAAAAATCTACTGTCTGCAAACCGCAGTAGCGGTTATACGAGTTTGAAAAAGTAACATTGGCTACATCCGTTATTGTAACCGGAACATCTTTCGCATACTCACCACAGGAGTTAGGTATCGTCAACCTTATGTAATATTCACCAGGCACCAGGAATATGAAAGTTGGACTTTGAGCAGAGTCATGAGGATTGATAAGGTAGTGAACACCTCGCGTTGCAGGTGTCATTCCAGGTCTAATCAGTACACTCCACAACCATGGCAGCGGACGACAAGGATTAGCACCAACTACTGTGTTATTCTGCACATTGATAGTTAGCGGTGCGCAACCTGAAATACTATCTAAACCATTTATCTTGAAATCAGGATTGAGTGGCTCTTCTATACAGATCACTTTCTCTATCTCATCGCTACAAGGATCGTTGGCAGCAACAAGCCTGATGGTATGATATCCCGGAGTAGTGAAAGTGTAAGTGAGATTGGTACCAGCGTTTGGTATGTACACACCATCCACGTACCATTCGTAATTAGCCACATCTATACAATTCACCACGTTATTGAAACCTGATAAACCTGCTTCTGAATTATTGATAAATGTTACCGGCGAATTGATACACCAGAACTGTGGGCTATCAAATTCAGCAATTGGTTTTTGCCAAACCTTTGCATAGGTAGTGATGGATGTAAAACTGTTGGGGCAATAAACATTATTCGCCATAACGTTTACTCGAAAAGCATTGTACTGCGTAGGTGTAAGATCCGTGATGGGAGGTCTGCCACATGAAGTATTTACATAATCATGTGTCATCTCACCTTGCCTTGCAAGCAGATCACAATGCGTATAAGTTTCTGTTGTACCATCTCCCCAATCAATGATGTATTGTGTGCCTGGGTAGTTAGTTCTGATACCACCATTACCAACTACGTTCACTGTGTATACTTTGGTATCTGGTAAACAGGCATCGCTGGCTCCTGATGTTTGTAAGCTTAGATTATTTGTAGAAGCATATACCAGGAATGAGCGTACAGTTACGTCGTTGTTAGCATTCCTTGTGAGCTGGATCTTTACTGTGTAGTAGTTTCCAGCCACCATAGTGAATTGCACTGCAGTGCTATTGACTGCAGCAGTTATACTGTTACCTATACTATCGTATACATTAGCAGAGAGGGTATAACCAGCAGGGACATTATTGATAAGCTGTATACCCTGATTGCTGCTGATCTGGCAACGACCAAACGTGCTATCATTAATGGTATTGGAAGTAGTGGAAGCAGGTGAAGCCACCGGGATGATCGGATTATCTGAAATGGAGAAAGCTGCAGTTTCAACTGCAACTACAGGATTGGTAGAAACGATGCGGATTCTATATCCCGTTCCAGGCGCTGTACCGCTGGGTATAAAGCCATTTACAAAGGGTGTGAAAAAACCTGTGAAGCTTCCAATTACAGTACTATTTCCAAAGTTACCGTTGGCATCAGAGAGCAACATCTGGAACTGGTTATTGATATTGAAACAACCAGAAACACGAACAGGCACAGATATACTTGCGCCTTCACCATATGTAGCATTGGTGAAATTCTGAACCTGTATTTGTTGTCCAATAGCAACTGAAAACAGAAAAAGTAATAAGGAGCTGAACCCCAGTTTTTTCCAAATCATGATCCGTGATTTGGTGGTATAACGAACAGCTAAAGGAGATATTATAAACAACAAAATGAGGTAAAGCACGTTGTTCAATCACCAAAATCTTTCATGTCTTTTAAGGGCAGTTTTATGTTTTTTAAAAGCATCAGCAACATGCACAAGATTGGAGAATAAAACATCGGCTGGCGTAGCTAAAACATGCCATTCCTTTTGAACAAGCATACTACCACACAAGTAAATGCACTCCGGCAACGTTGGATAACGGTTATTATTGCAGGAGAAAGTGTAGTGTTTCACTCTCCTTCAAAAACGATTAAAACCTATGGCTAAAGCCGCACCGGATCAGCATGTAGAATTCTTCCACCGCGATCATTTTCACCAGCACTACCATAGAAAGAAAGCAAAGAAGTCGCTTTCAAAATTCATTGATTTCTTTTGGGAAACGGACTTTGAAAACCTGTGGCAACAGTACCCTAATGGTTTTGCAGATATACTATTTCCAAATGTTGGTTATACCTACCTTATCAACCTCGGTACGCCATTCAACATGCAGCTGAACGATGATAGCTTCGCTATGAAGAACGATGGTTTCCTCCCTCGTTTCAGAAACATCAGCACTATTCATTCTGCAGGCAATCGTTTATTTGGCATCAAGTTCAAAGTCTCTCCTATCATCTTCGAAAAGAAGATCAACTTCTCTGAGTATACCTACATCTTCCCGCTGTCGTACCTCATGCCGCGGGAAATTATTCATGCAGTAAAACAAGCAGCTACTTTTGATGTGCGTGTGCAGACCATTTCTAATTATTATGAAGATGTGGTAAAGCAGTACGAAGGTTCACTGAAGTATGTAGATGTAGTAACGAGCATCCTGAACAGTGAAGAAGGTACGAACTACACAACACCTGTAGAAGCTTTGGCGCAACAACACAGCATCAGTACGCGTACGCTTCAGCGTTATTTTGAATCCGCTACAAGTATAAGTTGTAAGCAGGCGCTGCAGATCATGCGCATACGCAAAGCGTTGTCAGAATTCGTAAGTGACCCTGCTATTTTTGATTACAGATCGTTCGGCTATTTTGATTATAGTCACTTCTTTAAGCATGCAAAGCAATTTCTTGCAGGTCATAAGATGGCGAACATTAGCTCTCACATGCAGCTGTTAAAAGGCAATGGTATAATTGATTACTAGCAGGTAAAAAAGAAGGTGACATTGCTGCCACCTTTCTATCATCATCATATTTAGATTATCAATTTCCTGCTCTCCTTCTCTCATCCTCACTTGCAGTAATGCGACGGCGTGCAGCTTGCACTTTATTGTTTCCAAACCGGTACGTGAAGGT
This sequence comes from Aridibaculum aurantiacum, assembly GCF_017355875.1. NCBI lineage: Bacteria > Pseudomonadati > Bacteroidota > Chitinophagia > Chitinophagales > Chitinophagaceae > Aridibaculum > Aridibaculum aurantiacum. The sequence goes on along the minus strand of NZ_JAFEWC010000001.1, from coordinate 1,703,022 downwards.
TAAATTGGCAACACGTGTTTCTCTATACGCACGCCAATTCTCTATGTAGTTTCCATAGGTAATGGTAGCGCGTGGCAGATTCGTCCAGAAGATGTCGCTGATATTGAACCTAACCGTTCCTTTGTTCTTCATTACGTTCTTCTGTATACCTGCAGCCAGTCCCCATGAAGAACGAAATTCCATATAGCCACTGCGGCCCGGGCTGTTGTAATTAAAGTTTAATTCAGATGTCCAGCCTTTACCCAGTGTCATTGTATTGTTGTTGGACAACCTTGCTGATGGGGTTCCATTGCTTAGTGGCGTATTGGCAATGTTGCTGTTGAAATGAATATAAAATAGATCGGCATTGGTCATCATATTCCACCAGCTGTTTACCCGCACCGGCGCAGCAATATTTAGACCTACATAATCAGACGACTCAAGGTTTAGTGGTATCTGCACCGTCACATTATCTGCTGCAGGATTACTTGGGAATACATCGTTGTAACGAAGGATTGCAGTCGTCATGTTCTGCCTAGTGCGGCTATAGGCTAAAGTAAAGTTCAACTGCTTCAGCGTGTAACTCATTTCGTAAGACCAGGTAAACTGCGGCAACAACCGCGTATTGCCTGTGCTATACAATGTTACATCTATCAGGAATTGGAATGGGTTTAACTGTGAATAACCGGGACGATCTATACGACGGCTGACAGAAAAGCCAAGTGTTTGATCTTTAGCAACATTATATGTAAGGAAGGCACTTGGAAACAGCTGGAAGTAACTTGAGTCAAAACGCATATCATTTACCACCTGGCGTCCTTTGATGTTTGTTTCTTCACCACGCAAGCCAACCTGCAGGCTCCATTTTTTAAACTGCTTGCTTACATTCAGGTAACCAGCATTGATGTTCTCGTCGTAGAAAAAACGATTTGTTTTCTGCACATCATTTTGCGGTGTGCCATTGCTTACATCAAAGAAACGCACATCATTATCCGATGATACAAAACTGGTTTTAAATCCGGCCTCCAGCTTAGCTCCCTTAGGCAAAGGATTTACATAATCTGCTTTAAAAGATTTTATGGTCAACCTGCCATCCTGGTTACCATCAAGTATATAAGGCGGCAGGTAAACTGAACCACGATTGTCTACATATCTTGTAGCAGTACTTGATAAAGAAAGATTATTAAACACACCATAATCGAAGTCTGCAGTCAACTCCTTGCCGGTGCTATCAAACGTGTGTTTGATGTTTGCATTACCTACAATGTTGTCGAACTTATCAAGGCTGGTGGCATGTGTAAGAAAATTAAATGACGGTGCTCTTTGTTGATCAAACACCTGCGCAACGTTATCATTTGTTCTGTCAATGGCTGCAAAGTTGCCGTTTAAAACGAAGCCAATGATTGTTTTCTTGCTCGGAAAATAATCAGCACCAAACCGCGCATTGTGACTGTTCATGGGTGCAGTCATGTAGTTGTCTTTGGTATCAAAGCTGGTGAGCACGCCATTGGTGAAAAAGCTCCTGTCGAGTAGCAGGTGGTTCAGGTTCTTACGGTAGTTGTAGTTGTAGTTACCAAACATGTTCACCTTCTTATTGCGATAGTTGAAGGTTGATCCAGCGTTTGCCTTCGGAAAAACTCCCTGGCCATAGCCGGCGGTATAAGTGCCGTTAAGACCAAGTCGTTGATCTTTCTTCATACGTATGTCAATGATTCCAGAATTACCAGCAGCATCATATTTAGCAGAAGGATTGGTAATGATCTCAATGCGATCTATAGCTGATGCAGGAAGTCCACGCAGGTAATTGGCAACATCAGCGGGTCCTAAGGGCGAAGGCTTACCATCGATCATAATCAGCACACCCTGCCTGCCCCGCAGCGATACCGCATCATTCTGATCAATAGAAACACCTGGAGATCTTTCTAATACATCTAATGCAGAGCTGCCCGCACTTATGATGCTGCTCTCTACATTTACAATCAGCCTATCCGTTAGCTTTTGAATAAAAGGCTTTTTAGCAGTGACTGTAACGCCACCCAACTCAGCTGTTGTATTTACAGAAAGTACTACCGGCCCGTACTTTACATCCGGCTGTTCTTTGGTGATGGAGATAGGGCCTGCTTTAGTAACAGCGAATCCAGTCATTGTTACCCTTGCATGATAGGTGCCTTCTGGTATACGTTCCAGGTCTGCTATACCTGCTCTATCGGAAACGGCTGATCGTACAAGCACAGAGTCTGCAGCTCGTAATAATTCTACAGTAGCACCTTCAAGTGGTGTGTTGTCTGTGTTGTGTATGGTGATGACTAATCTCCCGGGCTGCTGTGCGAAAAGTTGAAGGCTAAGCAGCAAGCTCAATAAAAGTATAGTGCTTCTCATGGTGTAGGTATTTCAGCCAAAACACGAGAAAAAGCTAATGATAGCCTGCTGGTTATTTATCAATCATCTCTTACAATTCATGAACGACAATAGGAATGGATGCTATAAAAAACGCCTGTCTGATTTTTACATAACGAAGTACTAATCAAATGACATTAGAAGCTGTAGCCATTTTAGCACAAATAAAAAAGGCGACTAGAAAGCCGCCTTCATCTAAACTTATTCTTAAAACTAAAAAATCGATTTCGCAGATTTTAATTGTGCAAGGTTTGGATCCATGCGGATCGCTTGCTCGCAAAGAGCGATACCCTTGCTTTTATCACCTTTCTTCTGGTATGCTACTCCACTCATGTACAATGCGCGGCTGTTGCTAGGATCAGTTTCGAAGATCTTGGTATAAGTTGTTGCTGCCTCAGCAAACTTTTCAACTTTGTAATAAGCCTGCGCTACCTGGAACAGAATTTCAGGATTACCTGGCCTCATTTCAAGTACTTTATTCAAAGTAGCTACTCCTTTGTTGATGTCGAAGCTTAGTTGAGCAAGACCTAAATTCTCGTAATAATCAAGATCAGTCTTGTAACCTTTCTCTGCAGCTACTTCAAAATACTTAGCAGCTTCCTTTTCATTATTCATTGCGTAGTACAACAAGCCAAGTTCATAGATCAACTGGTTGTTGTTTGGATCAAGTTCCAGTGTTTTGTTGTAAACAGCAATTGCTTGTTTGTAGTTGCTAAGCTCAATGTAAACTTTACCAAGTAAGGTAACCGCTTCTGTATGCTTTGGATTTTCGTTGAAAGCATCGTTCAGGAAACGCTGCGCCTGGCCATAGTTCTCCAGTTCGTAGTAGCTTTTTCCCAGCATGTATTTTACTTTGTTACCACCACCGGTTTGAGCCAGTTTGTTACCGTACAATACCACATCGTTCCAACGACGTAACTGGAAACTCAGGTCGGTCATTTTCTGCAATGCTACAGGATTGTTCAGGTTTTTTTCAAGCACTTTACCTACCTGCTCTACTGCTGGAAAATATTTACGGTTTTCTACCAGGTAATCAGCATAAGCCAACCTGATCTCATCACTTGTAGGATTGAAGAATAAAGCCTTCTGGAAGTTTTTATCAGCTTCCCATACTTTACGTGCCTGTGAAAGTTCTACGGCTTTACCCAGGTAGAAAGTTGCGCTATCTACGTTGCCCGAAAAAGAAAATGCCGAAAGAGATGAACCTGAAATAAGTGCTGCAAGAAATAGTTTCTTCATGTAGGAATCTTGGGGGATTATAAATACCGCTTGGTTATCAACGTCTAATTTCGTCCCAAATTGAGAAAATAAGCCATCATTTCAAAATAATTCCTGCTAATGGTGGCAAATTTAAGCGCAATTTATACAGCCTTTCATTCTTGTTAATAACCTCTACGTTTATATCAATATTGTAAACGTCGCCTGTCCCCCAATATTTTCTATCATCGCTATTAAATACCTCTTTCCACTGTTTTTTGTCTTTTACGGTTACCTCGAAGTCCATTCGGGGCTGCGGGGTCATGTTTAAAAAGACCAAAACATCATCCTTAGGCTTTGATCCACAGCGCCTAAACACCATTATGCTCTCTGATCTGTGATTAAGATCCACCCACTGAAAACCATCTGAACTAAATTGTTTTTCGTGCAAAGCAGGAAGCGTACGGTATACATTATTCAGATCAGCTACACAATCCTGCATCTTCTGGTGCGGTTCGTATTGTAGCAACTCCCAATTAAGCTCTGTTTTATAGTTCCACTCTTTGGTTTGTGCAAATTCATTTCCCATAAATAGAAGCTTGGCACCCGGATGGGAAAACATATAAGTATACAACAACCTTAGGTTGGCAAACTTCTGCCATTCATCGCCAGGCATTTTATATAGCATTGGACTTTTCCCGTGCACCACTTCATCGTGGCTTAGTGGCAGCATAAAGTTCTCATCGTAGTAGTACATCATACTAAACGTGAACTTGTCCTGGTGAAACTGCCTGAAGATCGGGTCCATCTTAAAATAATCCAGTGTATCATGCATCCAGCCCATCATCCATTTCATGCCAAAGCCTAATCCATCCTGCCAGGTAGGTCGGCTGATACCAGGCCAATCAGTTGCTTCTTCTGCTATGGTTTGAACATCAGGAAAATCGCGGTAAATGGTTTCATTCAGGTCTTTGATAAAAGCAATTGCTTCCAGGTTGCCGTTGCCACCAAACTCATTAGGCTCCCATTCTCCCTCATTACGGCTGTAGTCGAGCCGCAACATAGAAGACACCGCATCTACACGAATACCATCTATATGAAAATTCTCAAACCAAAATCTTGCACTGCTGATGAGGAATGATTTTACCTCTCCCCTTTTATAGTTAAATATGTACGAGTTCCAATCGGGATGAAAACCTTTGCGCATGTCAGCATATTCATAAGTATGCGTACCATCAAACATAAAGAGACCATGCGCATCATACGGAAAATGCGAAGGCACCCAATCCAGTATCACTCCTATCTCTTCCTGGTGAAAAGCATCTACCATGGCTGCAAAATCCTGCGGTGTACCAAAGCGACTGGTAGGTGCAAAGAAACCTGTTCCCTGGTAGCCCCAACTGCCATCAAACGGATGTTCCATTACAGGCATAAACTCTACATGGGTAAAGCCCATTTTCTTTACATAAGGCACCAGCCTTTCTGTTATCTGCTGGTATGAGTTGTAGCTTTCTTCATCATCTTTTATTGGCCGCATCCAGCTTGCCAGGTGCACCTCGTAAACTGAATAAGGAGAGTTAAGGCTATTATGCTTTTTGCGGTTCTTCATCCATTTATCATCTTTCCAATCATACTCCGCATCCCAAACAATAGAAGCTGTGTATGGTCTTTTCTCCCAGAAATGCGCATAAGGATCACCCTTGTCTACAGCAGCTCCATTGTATCCTATGATGTTGTATTTATAAGCCTCACCTCTTAACACACCAGGAATAAAACCTTCCCAAATGCCTGAATGATCGAGCCGCACAAACAGTGGATGAGCAGCTTTATCCCAATTATTAAAATGACCAACAACAGAAATATAGGTAGCATTGGGAGCCCACACGGCAAAATAAGTTCCTTGTTGGCCAAGGACTTCCATCTGCTTGTTACCAAGTAATTTGTAGACGCTATAGTGGGTACCTTGTTGAAAGTTCTTTATGTCCTCTTCTGTAAAAAGCGAATAATTCCACACCGGCTTTTGCGTATCTACAAAATGTATCTCTTCATAACGCTTCTGCGGTGTTAACGCTTCTACTATTTTTTTCACTACTTTCTTAGCTGTTGATTCCGCTGGTGTACCTTTTTCCTTGGGCGCTTTACTCTTAGATTTTTTCTCAGCCATGCGTAGTTGGTTTTTATAAAGATAAGAAAGGCATACTTGCTACCTCTTCACAATTAAAAAAACGTTCTCCTTCATCAATCCATAGAGACCATTGATAATATTTAACGAAACTCATACATGGTTTTCTATTTATTTGCTGCAGCTGCTTATTCCAAAACAACACTGCATGAAACATTACCTGTGGCTACTCTTGCTACTTCTTTCATCTGGCTTTTGTGCCAATGCACAAACCTCTTCTGTCAAAGGCTCCATTTCCGACACGCTCAATCATCTCGAATTAGAAAACGCTTCCGTAGCGGTATTGCGAGCCAAAGACTCTGTTTTAGTAAAACATACCCGAAGCAACAAAGACGGCAAATTTGAAATTGCAGGTCTTGCGCCGGGCGATTACGTGGCCATGATAACCATGCCAACTTATGCTGACTATTTTGATAAGGTAGTTCTGGAGGAAAATAAACCTTTTGATCTTGGCACCGTTTCGCTCACCCTACGCTCCAGGCTTTTAGAAGAGGTGTTTGTAAAGCAAACCATAGCAGCCATACGCATGAAAGGTGACACCATAGAATTTAAGGCCGACAGCTTCAGAGTACGTGAAGGCGCTTCTGTAGAAGAAATGCTGCGCAAGCTGCCGGGGCTGCAGGTAGATAAAGACGGCAATGTGACTGCGCATGGCACGCGGGTAGAAAAAGTGCTGGTAGATGGTGAAGAATTTTTTGGCAACGACCCAACAATGGCTACTAAAAACCTGCAGGCAGATGCAATAGATAAAGTGCAGGTATTTGATAAAAAAAGTGACCAGGCAGCATTTTCAGGTATTGATGATGGAACCTCTATAAAAACCATTAACCTGACGATGAAGGAGGACAAGAAGAAAGGTTATTTTGGAAAAATAGAGCTGGCAGGAGGTCCGGAGAACAGGTGGAACAACAATGTGATGTTGAACTCCTTCAAAGCTAAAAAGAAATTGTCGCTGTATGGCATTATGAGCAGCACCGGCAAGACAGGCCTGAACTGGGAGGAAAGCGAAAAGTTTGGCGGCCAGTCGAACATGCAATATGATGCTGATGGCGGCTATTTTTATTCTTCAGGTGGTGGTGATGAGTTTGATTCCTATGGCTCTTTCTTTGGGCAAGGGATACCTACCAGCTGGAGCGCAGGCACCCATTATTCTGATAAACTAAATGGTGATAAACAATCCATCAACGGCAGCTACAGGTATAATAAGTTGAATACAGAAGGTGGCGGAAATACAATAGCACAAAGCATTTTGCCGGGCAGGCAGTTCATTAACCGCGAACAACGTGAGTTCTTCAATACAAGACAAAGGCACGCAGCTAATGGAACTTACGAATGGCAGATAGATAGTTTCACTTCGCTTAAGATTATCGCCAACGGATTTACCGGCACCAATAACTCCTTCAGCACCTTCATTAGCAGCACTACCAGTGGCAATGGAGCTATGTTAAATAACAGTAACCGCTTTACCAGCAGTATTGGCAATAACAATAGTCTTAACAGCAATGCCTTACTGAGAAGGCGTTTCAAAAAAGCAGGTCGTACTATCTCTCTTACTATAGACCAGCAATACCGCCAAAACGATAATGAAGGAAACCTGCTTTCCATCAACCGCTTCTTCAACGAAAATGGTGGCGGCATCCGCAACGTTGATACAGTGGACCAGCAGAAGATGAATAACATTATCAACAAAGGTTTTTTTACAAGAGTAGCTTACACTGAGCCTGTGGTGAAAAATCTGTTTGTAGAAATTGGTGCTGGCGTAAGGCATAGTAACAGCGAAGCACGCAGGCTATCGTACGACAAGAGTTTTAACGGCAAGTATGATATTCTCAATGACACGTTCAGTAATCATTTCGATTTTAATGTGCTTACGTCCAGCGGTGGAATGATGTGGCGTTACAATAGCAAAAAAGTAAATGTTTCTGGTGGTGGCGATGTAGCCTTTTCAAATTTTAAACAACAGGATGTACTGCACGACAGCATGTACCGCTACCAGTTCAGAAACTTCTTTCCACGCGGCCAGTTCCAGTACAAGTTCAATGCTAACAGCAGGTTTAACATTAACTACAATGGAAATACCCGCCAGCCTACCATTGAACAAATTCAACCCATTCGCGACAATACTAACCCGCTAAATATTGCCCTGGGTAATCCTGATCTGCGGCAGGAATTCCGGCATGTCTTCAATTTCAATTTCAACTCGTATAAAGTATTGCAGCAGCGTGGAATTCACACTTACGGCTCTTATAGTTTTATATCAAATGCTATTTCTGTTAGTGAAACAACAGCTACCAGCGGCGATTCTATTGGTCGCAGAACATACCAGTTTGTGAACCTGAACGGGAACTACAATGGTAATGCAGGTGGTGGTTATAATATGAAGTTGAAGAAAATAGACCTGAACATGAGTATTGGCTTTAGCCTGAATGTGAACCACAACAATAGCATTGTAAATGGCCGGCCAAACGTAACAGACAATAAAGCATACGGTTTAAATTTCTCGCTATACAAGTTTAAGGAGAAGAAGTATGACGTACAGTACTACGGTAATGTTCGCTTCAATACTGCCACGTCTTCTATCAACCGAAATATAGAAACAGATTATATAACACAGTTTCACAACTTCAGTCTCAACATTACCCTACCGTACAAGTTCGAGATTAATACCAATGCTGAGATAAACCTGCGCCAGCGCACGGCAACATTTAACCAGAACAACAACGTTGTACTGCTGAACGGGCATATTGGAAGGAAACTCTTCAAGCACGACAAGGGCCTGATCCGTTTGCAGGCTTTTGATATTCTTGATCAGAACCGCGGTTTCAACAGGATCATTAACACCAACATGGTAAGGGAAGATACCTACCAGAACCTGCGCCGTTATTTTTTGCTCAGCTTCGTATGGAACTTTAGTAAATCACCAGCAGGCATGGCTCCTGGCAACTAAAAAAATTAAGGATGAAACTATTTATAACATTAATAGCAATATTGTTTGCCTCTGCGTCCTTTGCGCAACCACAGTTTATAGCCAAAGGCAAAATAGAGTTTGAGAAGAAGGTGAACCTGCACAAGCAGTTGGATAATGATGAGGATGGCACCTGGAGAGAAATGATGAAGAAGGCTGTTCCACCCATTAAAACAAATTATTTCGACCTATACTTCAACGGGCAGAAAACGGTGTTCAAACCAGGAAGAGAGAACGTAGGAGGTCAAAAAGTTCCTGAATGGATTGATGGACCGGCCAATGACAATATTGTTTTTACTGACCTGCAGCAACAACAATTCACCAGTCAGAAAGCCGTGTTTGAACAGGTCTTCAACATCACCGATACTATTACCAAGCTGGACTGGAAAATTACTGCAGACACCAGGATGATCGCCGGTTTTGAATGCAGGAAAGCAACTACCATCCTCATGGATTCTGTATTTGTTTTTGCATTTTATACTGACCAGATAACAACTACCGGAGGCCCTGAATCTTTGAATGCTTTACCAGGTATGATACTCGGGGTAGCTATTCCTCGAATGAATACCACCTGGTTTGCTACCAAACTGGAGTTGTACGATGTAAAAGACCAGGAACTGGTGGCGCCTAAGAAGGGAAAGAAAACCAACTTATCGAACCTGAACCAGGTACTGCAGGGAGCAATGAAAAACTGGGGCAAATGGCGGGATAAGAACATGTGGCAGATCATTATATAGATATTTATGAAGCAGCAGTTATGCTGCTTTTATTTTTTGCTATGGTTACCGGAGAAGAATTCAGGACAATGGCTCTTGCTTTTGAAGAGGCAGTTGAACAGCCACATTTTGAGAAACCTTCCTTCAGGATCAGGAAGAAGATCTTTGCTACGCTTGATATAAAAAAGCAACAAGCGGTAGTAAAGCTATCGGAGCTGGAGCAATCTGTTTTTTGCGCATACAAAAAATCCATCATTTACCCAGTAGCAGGCACATGGGGAAGGCAAGGCTGGACGATCATTGAACTGGACCAGGTAATACCACAAATGCTACATGATGCACTCACCACTGCTTACTGCAATGTAGCACCAGCCAAACTTGCTGAAAAATACAAGCAGTAAACTGGTAAATCAAATGATCAATAAAGGCACAATTATTTTTACTGCTCCTCCACATACTTTTGCACGATGATCTTATATTTTGAATTTGAAGACAGGAGAGTAAAAGCAAACGTGGATTGGCCGAAAAGTGATGAACCCATTGCTGTTCATCTTACTGATGCTGCAATGGTACGAGAGTTTCCTACTGATCTTTTTTTTGATGTAGAAGCACCGCGTAAAGTTGTTTTTACCATAGAAGATAAAGACAATGAAAGGCTGATAGAGTTGCAGTCTGTACTAGCGAGAAGGCTGCAGGAGTTTGTGACAAAGGAGTAATAGTTGGAAGTTGGAGGTTAGAAGTTGGATGTTAGAAGCTGGATGCTTGATTCTAAATACTTATTGTTTGATAGAAATTTCTTTGTAATTATTACTTATAACCTCACTACTTAATTTTTACGACTTACTACTTACGACTAACGACTTAATACTCCTCGCTCCTCACTACTCCATCACAATCCAAACATAAAATGCGGCTAGTAGTAGCACTATCTCAACCACCCACAACCACAGCAGCCGCTTGATGATCTTGCGTAAAATAAGGTCTGCCACCACCATTCCCAGCACCACCGGAAGCAGTAGCACCAGCAATGTATAACGCACTTCAGCCGGGCTGTTTCTTTCTGCTACCAAAAAGAACAACATACCCAATACTGCCAGCGCACACAACAGGGGGAAAAGCGTTATGCGGGTGTACCACTTCTTCATTGGCTAAATGTATTGAAAAAGAGCAGTAGCCATAACCACTACTGCACAAAAAACCCCGGCATAAACCGGGGCTGAAAAAAATTGTAATATCTATATATTATTAGATTGCTTCTGCCATATCTGGTATCTCGCTTCTCTTGTATTCTCCCGCATCCAGCTTCTTTTTGGTTTCTTCAAAAGCTTTCAATGTCAGATCAATATCCTCATCAGAGTGTGCTGCGGTAGGAATGATCCTGTAGATGATATCTCCTTTTGGAATAACGGGGTAAACCACTATGGAACAGAAGATGTGGTAGTTCTCCCTAAGGTCCATTACCATAGCAGTAGCCTCTGGCACATCACCTTTCATATAAATAGGCGTAACAGGGCTGTTGGTATTGCCAATATCAAATCCACGTGCTTTCAATCCTTCCTGAAGGCGGTTCACATTGTACCAAAGCTTTTCACGCAATTCAGGCATAGAGATCACCATCTCCATACGCTTCAGCATACCTTCTACTATCAATAGCGGTAAACTTTTAGCGAAGATCTGGCTGCGTGTATTGTAGCGCAGGTATTTCAAAACATTCTTCGGTCCACTGATGAATGCACCAATGCTACCCATGCTTTTTACAAACGTAGAAAAATACAGGTCTATACCATCCTGGCAGCCTTGCGCTTCGTCGGCGCCACCACCTGTTGGTCCCATATATCCAAATCCATGAGCGTCGTCTATCAGCACCCTGAATTCATATTTCTGTTTAAGAGCTACTATTTCTTTTAGTATACCCTGCTCACCATCCATTCCAAAAACACCTTCAGTGATCACCAAAATACCACCGCCATTCTTGTTGGCCATCTCAGTAGCACGCTGCAGTTGCTTTTCGCAATCATCTATATCGTTGTGTTTAAAAGCATAACGATGTCCCATGTGCAGGCGCACACCATCCACTATACATGCATGCGATTCTGCATCGTAAACAATAACATCGCGGCGATTAACCAGTGCATCAATACAGCTCATGATACCCTGGTAGCCAAAATTGAGCAGCATGGTATCCTCACGATTTACAAACTTGCTGATAACCCGCTCCAGTTCTTCATGCTTGGTAGAATTACCACTCATCATACGGGCACCCATAGGATTACCCATTCCATATTTTGCAGCCGCTTCGGTGTCTACTTGTCTTACTTCAGGATGATTTACCAGGCCCAGGTAATTGTTCAGGCTCCACACGATCATTTCTTTTCCCCTAAAATTCATCCTCGGTCCCAGTTCTCCTTCCAGTTTAGGAAATGCAAAATAACCATGAGCCCGATCCATATGTTGCCCTATTGGTCCACCATCTTTTACAAGTTTCGCAAAAACGTCTGCCATTATATATTGTAGATTTTAAATTTTAGATTTTTGATTTAGGTTTCAAACTACCGGGAGGTGGTGAGCTAATGTCATTGTACAAATAAGCATTATCTTCTACATCAGCAACAACTTCCCTTCCAAAAATTCGGGCAAAGGTAAGGGTTCGGCACCAACAGAAAGCATGATATTCAACAGCGGTTACAGGCTGATGCCAAACTTCTGTCCTACGGCTACAAGGTCTGTCACTACAGGATCTACCACTGGTATCCCGCTGCTCATTCTCTCTACCTCCATCTCCCTTTCCGGGTCTCCGGGTATGATCACCTTCTCATGCCCCGGTGCAGGTTTAGCCTGCCTGAAGCGCTCGATCCAGTTGTCCATGTTCTGCGTGAACTCATCAGCAGGCCTGAAAGCATCCACACGCATAGCACCAAAAAAATGACCTAATCCTTGCCCCGGCATATTATCTGGCAAGGGTATATATGCAGGAAATGGAGGTGCCCAAGGCCCATAACTTCCCCCGCTTAGTACAGCAGAAAAGATATCAACGATACTTCCAAGCGCATATCCTTTGTGGCTGCCGTGTTCGCGGTCACCACCCAATGGCAGCATTGCACCACCATCTTTTAAAGCATTGGCATTCGTAGTTTCAAAACCTTCTTTATCCTGCACCCAGCCAAGCGGTGCCTCAGCTTGTTTACGTTGTAAAATTTCCAGCTTTCCATTAGAAGCTGTGGTGGTAGCAAAATCAGCTACAAACGGCGGCTGATTACCTGCAGGAATAGCCACTGCTATAGGATTTGTACCCAACATTTTTTCAATGCTGAAGGTAGGCGCCACCAGTGCGCTTGCATTAGTCATTGCTATTCCTATCATCTGGTGCTGCAGCGCCATCATGGCGTGGTAGCCGGCAATACCAAAATGATTACTGTTCTTCACACTCACCCACCCTGTTCCAACTTGCTGTGCTTTGTCAATGGCTACCTGCATGGCAAAGGGAGCTACTACAAGTCCCAGGCCTGCATCGCCATCTACCACAGCTGTTGACGGTGTTTCGTGCACAATCTTCAATGTAGGATTAGCATTTATTCGTTTTGCCTCCCAAAGCCGTACGTAACCACTTAAGCGTGCCACACCGTGACTGTCAACTCCTCTTATATCGGCACTAACCAAAACTTTAGCGGCTGTTTCGGCATGTTCATCAGAACATCCCATAGCTTTAAAAACATTGTAGGAAAAAGAATATAGTTGGTCGTAAGTAAAAGTGGTCATGGCTGCAAAGTAAGGAAGAAGAAGAACCTAAACTGTCACCGTCTCCTCATGTTTTAATACTGAACAAAAAGAAAAGGCTGCCTTGCGACAGCCTTGCATTATAAATCACTTGTTGTTATACTTTAGGTACCAATGGTGCTGTCATGCTTCTTGGCAGGTCACCATTTTCTACGCCCCACTTTTTGTTAGGTACATTTCCCATCTTAATGATCAACATGCCGCCAATCATAATGTCGTGGTGGGTAATGTAGTTCTTCGTGTATGGCTTACCGTTAAGTGTCACAGATTGTATGTACTTGTTTTGTGGGCTGTTGTTTTCCACCACCATTTTAAAAGTCATTCCGGAAGGCAGAAGCATGATGGCCTCATTGACTATTGGGCTGCCAAATACATATTGCCCGCTGGCAGGATTAACAGGATAAAAGCCGAGCGCACTGAATACATACCATGCACTCATTTGCCCGCAGTCTTCGTTACCAACCAAACCATCGGGAGTATTGTTGTAAAACTTCTCCATGATTTCTCTTACTCTTTCCTGCGTTTTCCAAGGCCGCTGTATGTAATTATACATGTAAGCAATATGATGGCTCGGTTCGTTACCATGCGCATACTGCCCGATTAAGCCAGTGATATCCGGCGCAGGGTTACCAGTAAGTTTAGATGAGGTAGTGAATAAAGAATCCAATTTGGCTTCCAGACCATTTTCAGAAACAAAACTCTGGCGAAGCCCTTCTACATCGTGCGGCACAAAGAAACTGTGCTGCCATGCATTTCCTTCTGTATATGGATGTTTCTCTCCTTCAGGATAGGTAGCATATGGGTCAAAAGGTTCTACCCATTTTCCATTCATATTCTTACCCCTGAAGAAACCTGTTTTTTCATCAAACAAATTCTTCCAGTAACGGGCACGCTTGTTAAACTGTGCTGTATCCTCGTACTTCTTCAACTTGCGAGCTACCTGGCCAATACAATAATCATCAAATGCATATTCCAGGCTGATGGTTACGCTTTCGTTCATTTTATCGGCAGGTACAAAACCAAAGTTGCGGTACCACTCAGTACCACGGATGTTCTGTGCTGCACTTCTTTTCATGGCAGCATAGGCTTTGTCATAATCAAAACCACGAATGTTCTTGAGAATGGCATCTGCTATAACCGGTATAGCATGGTAGCCGGTCATGGTATTTGTTTCATTAAAATGAAGATCCCATACTGGCAAATAGCCTGACTGATCATAGAAGGCGAGGTAGCTGTTGATCAGGGGCCCTATCATTTCTGTTTGGGTAATGGTGAGCAGCGGGTTGGCTGCACGGAAAGTGTCCCAAAGAGAATGTGTCGACAAGACCATTTTACCATTCCTGATATCACCTTTTACTCCTTTATAATTGCCATAACGATCGCTGAAGATGGTAGGCGCCAGGTAGGTATGATACAGGGCGGTATAAAATATTTCCTTTGTTTTTTTATCTGGCGTATTAATCTGCACCTTACGTAGCTCACGTTCCCAAAGATCAGAAGCGCCTTTACGCACCGCTCTAAAATCCCACGTTTTGATCTCGTTCAGGCCTTCGAGTGCCCCCTCTATATCAGCAAAACTGATCCCTACTTTCATCAGGATAGCTTCACCAGCTTTGGTATCAAAATTCAGGTAAGCAATGATGTCATCACCTTTTACCTCTGTTTTGTCTGTCTCAGATTTATTTAAAAAAACTGTAGTGCTTTTAACCGGCTTACTCAGCCTGATGGCATAGAACACTTTCTGGTTTTTTGCCCAACCGGTAGAAAAACGGTAGCCTACGAAAGTGGTGTCATTTATCTTTTTAAAACTTGCATCTGTTGTTTTATCCCAGTTGATGGCAAAGCCAAGGTTTAAACGTATTGCGGATTCTTTGCTGGCTGGAAATGCATAACGATGTAATGCGCTCCGCAGGGAGGTGGTCATTTCTGCATATACCTGGAAGTCGCGTAAGCGTACGCCATAAAAACCGGGGCTGGCTCTTTCCTCTTTGTGTGCAAATGTGCTGTAAACTTTGCAAGTGTCTGGCTTTCCTACCACGGGAAGAACTGATATATCACAAAGATCGCCGATACCGGTACCACTAAGGTGGGTATGGCTAAAACCTGAAATGATGCTGTCGGAATAATGATAACCACTTGTCCAGTCCCAACCCTGGGTGCCGTTGTCGGGGCTTACCTGCACCATACCAAAGGGCAATGTCGCGCCGGGATAAGTATGTCCGTGACCACCCGTACCAATAAAAGGATTAACGAAATCAACTAATCGTTGTTGTCCAAAACTTCCACTCACTGCGCCCAAAAGCACAGCCATCACCACGAGGCATCTTTTCATTAAATAGGTTTAAACTTCTGCAAATTAAAAGAGGATGGCCCAATAAAGCGCCACCCTCTTCAAAATTGTGAATATAGGTTCTAGAAAGGTAGATCGTCTAAAGGTTCGGTGATTTCGTTGGCAGGAACCGGTGAATTCTGTTGAGAATAGTTTTGATTGTAGTTGTTTGAGCCTGATTGGTAGCCTCCCGGTTGATCTTGTGATTGTCCTTCGCCGCGGCCACCCAACAATTGTACACTGCTAATGCGTAAGCTTAATGAAGAGCCCTGGCGTCCATCATTGGTAGTATAAGTCCTGATGTCTGGTGTACCCTCTGCATATACCTGGATACCCTTTTTTAAATAAGGTGCAATACCGGTACGATCCGTCCAGTAAGCACACTCTACCCAAATGGTTTTATCTTTTTGCTGACCCTGGCTATCCTTAAACTTTTCTGTGTGGGCCACGCTGAAATTGATAACATTTTTGCCGTTTACATTGTTGACAACGCAATCTTTACCAAGGTTTCCAATTACTTGTAGCTTAATCATAACATTAATATTTTAAAATGGTAATCAGCAAAATAAGTGAAATTTCTGGTGAAGTAAAAGAAACTATCACCGGCTAATTTTCTGAAAATCAGGATTGCCAGGTAAAGGAAGGCAGAGTTGCTGGTTACATGTAATCTATGACTTAGGCTTCCATATCTTTTTGCTCCTGCGTTTGTTTTTGAGTTTCTTCACTATCGGCTTCATTTTCCTGGATGCTCTTCTTATTGCTCTCTACCTCTACCCTTTGAATGGTAACGGTATATTCATTAGGTGTTATTTCACCACCATATTTCAAAGCATATGCTTTGGTGAACTCTGCACCAAAGTATAATATCATCGAGGAAAAATAGATCCACATTATGAGTACGACCAATGAACCCGCTGCACCATAGGCGCTGCCAATGTTGCTCTGGCCTATGTAAAAGGTGATCCCAAACTTTGCCAGCATAAATAAACAAGCAGCGAACAACGCCCCTACTGCTACATCGCGCCACCTGATCTTAGCATCCGGTAATACTTTATAAATAATAGCAAAGAGTGTGGTAGTAACCAATAAAGTAAGTAGCAGGTTGATAATGTAAATAACAGTGACTGCCATGCCGGGAAACTCTTCCCGTATCTTATCCATTAGTCCTTCCAGAAGGCTGTTGATAATTAGCGAGACCAGCAACAGAAATCCAAGTGCAATGACAATGGAGAATGATAATATCCGCGTTAGAACCAGTTTCCACCAACCCGTATCTTTTTTTAAACGCAGGTTCCAAATCATATTGATACTGTCCTGTATCTCGGCAAAAACGGTAGTGGCACCAATGATAAGCGTAGTAATGCCGACCGCAGCGGCAAACGTACTTGTTTCATCGAGCGAGGCATTGATGATGATCTCTTGAATTTGTTTGGCTGCTCCTTCACCTATCAGTGTACCTAACTGTCCTACTAACTTCCCTTCAATTGCCTGGTCGGCCCAAAACAGGTTTGCCAGGTATATCATGATCAACAGCATGGGACCTAGTGAGAAGATTGTATAATAAGCAAGCGAGCCACTCAGCTTTGGCACTTTATCGCGCCCAAAACCTTTACCGGCTTCTTTCAAAACTCCAAACAAACCTTTCGCAGTAATTTTTTCTTGCATACCATTTGATTTTTAGAATAGTACGGATATTGGCGGCTTGGTTCCTGCAGCAGCTATAGTAGTTACTGATAGCAACTTTTGGCAACTCGAACTGCACGCTAACAAAATCAAGCCTTCTACAACTTGTTTCTCATTGTAAACTGTTTGAACTATTCATTGAAGAATTTTCTCATTAACAATTGGGTTCGCTGACTGTTCAATTGGAATGGTTTGCTATTTATTCCTTAAATCGGAAGGTTTTACAGTGAATGCACCTGCCACTATTCTACCTGTTAGTTCAGCATCACGTAAATTTGCCAGCTAAAGTTTTTGTTCATGAGCCGTAAAGGAAAAGTTTTGGTAGCGATGAGTGGCGGTATTGATAGTACCGTAACGGCTCTGATGCTCCATAATGAAGGGTACGAAGTAGTAGGCATTACCATGAAAACATGGGATTATGCCAGTGCGGGTACCAGTAAAAAAGAAACCGGCTGTTGCAATCTTGATAGTTTCAATGATGCTCGTGCTGCAGCTGTTCATCATGGTTTTCCGCATTTCATTTTAGATATACGCGAAGAATTTGGTGATTTTGTTATAGAGAATTTTGTAGAAGAATATATGGCTGGTCGCACGCCTAATCCATGTGTTATGTGCAATACGCACATAAAATGGAGGGCATTGCTGAAAAGAGCCAATGCTATGAATTGCGATTTTATTGCCACTGGTCACTATGCAAAGGTGCGTCAGCACGACAATGGACGCTACGTTATCAGCAAAGGAAAAGATGCCACTAAAGACCAGAGTTATGTACTGTGGGGTTTAGACCAGGAATTATTAAGCCGGACCATTATGCCGCTGGGTGTTTTTCACAAAACGGAAATTAGGCAAATGGCGCACGATATGGGGTATCCTGAACTAGCTAAAAAAAGCGAGAGCTACGAGATCTGCTTTGTACCAGATAATGATTACCGCGGATTTCTAAAGCGTAAAGTAGAAGGACTGGAAGAAAAAGTAGATGGTGGCTACTTTGTTGATAAGGCTGGAAAGATCTTAGGCACTCATCGTGGTTATCCATTTTATACAATTGGCCAGCGCAAAGGATTAGAAGTAGCGTTGGGTAAACCTGTATTTGTAACGCGCATCATTCCGGAAACCAATACCGTAGTACTTGGTGATGAAGCTGACCTGCAACAGAACTCAATGATGGTTGGCAAATTGAACTATGGCAAGTACGATGTCATTACTCCGGGTATGGAAGCTATAACTAAGATCCGCTATAAAGACAGCGGCAGCCTGAGTAACCTATATCCTGAAGATGGAGGAATGAAAGTTTCTTTTTACGAAAATGTAAAAGGAATAGCACCCGGCCAGAGCGCAGTATTTTATGAAGGTGATGACGTGATAGCAGGAGGAATTATCCAGCGTGGAAGCCTGGTGTAAAAGAATGCTTTACAAATAGAACTTATAGGAGGAAAGAAGTAACATCCTTCTTTTTACAATATAAAAGAGCGGCTGCAAATTGATGCAGCCGCTCTTTCTTTTATGAATATGTCGTGTTTTCTAATTCACCTTCTTCAGTTCTATAGTAAATATCAAAGTAGAATTAGGAGGAATACTGCCTGCAGGCGAAGATCCATATCCCAGCGCTGGTGGCAGGTAAAGAATGATCTTTCCGCCCTCACCAATCATTGGCACACCTAATCTCCAACCGGTAATAACGCTGTTAAGGCTAAAGGTGGCGTTAGGATTTGAATCGAAAGTACCGCCGGTAGTTAAGCGACCTGTATAATCAACCGTTACAGAAGAACAAGGTGTAGGTTTCCTTGCCGATCCTGCTGCTTCTATTCTAAAAAAGAAACCTCGCGGATCTTCTTCAGCTGTGATATTATTATTGGCGATATACGCACGCAATGCAGTTATTTGTGAAGGAGGTACAGAAGCAACTACATCAGCACAAACTGGTTCGTCTTTTTTCTTACAACCAAATACTAGCAACAAAGGCAACACCAAAACAAGCAGGCTCTTTTTCATACGTCTCAATTTTATGCCTGCAATATTAAGTGATATGTACATAACTCACCAGAAAACCCTTCACGGTTGAGGAGGCACACTTTCTGTACACAAAGCAGGAAAAAGAAACAATGGACAATATTGATGACAAAAAAACGGAAGCCCAGGAAACGAAGAATGAAAAGAAGCAGCAACAGTCGGATCCACAGATCACTGAGCTAAAAGGACTGACCGATCCAGATGAACCACTGGAAGTAGAAGGAACAGACAACCCAACTTAATCTTCTTTAGTTGGTTGGTCCATTCCTTTACATTTGCCGCATTAACGAGATACAATGCGCAAAAACCTGTTTATAGCACTTGAAGGAATTGACGGAAGCGGAAAAAGCACACAAACAAAACTGCTGGCTGAACGAATGACACAGCAAGGTCATAAAGTTTATACCACCTGTGAACCTACAGCACGCCCTATTGGTGCTATGATCCGCAGCATCCTAAAAGGAGAAATGAAAGCTGATGATCGGACCATTGCAGGCCTTTTTGTAGCCGATCGACTAGATCATTTATTAAACGAGGAAGATGGCATTGTAAAAAAACTGGAAGACGGCTTCACCGTTATTACCGATCGCTACTATTTTTCCTCGTATGCCTACCATGGTACTCATATGGACATGGATTGGGTAATAGCGGCTAATGCCATGAGCGCTGATATCCTTCGTCCTGATATAAATATCTTCATCGATGTACCACCTGAAATATCTATGCAACGTGTAAGCAGGAACAGGCAAAACGTGGAGTTATACGAAACGTTGGAAAACCTGGTACAGGTACGTGCAAAATTCATGGAAGCTTTTGAAAAACTAAAAGATGTTGAAAACATTGTTTCAATAAATGGCGACCAGGAAATGGATGCTATAGCCAATGCTATATGGCAGCAGGTGGAGCAATTGCAGGAGAAAAAAGTATAGTTGCATTAGATAAGTTTTATTCAAAATACCAACTTAGAATGGTCGATCAATAATTGATTCTCTAGTAGCTAGACCACTTACTGGCAGGATTTTTTAGCCACTACACGCAATAATAACTTCTTGTAATAGATGCATATAGCTGTATTGTCTGGTTTTGTGGTGGCTGCAATGGTATTATTAGCTGGCAGGTTGCTGAAAGGTTACCAGTCACTGATACTGTCCCTATTGCCTGTTAGCTTATTCATCTACTTCCTAAGTTTTATTCCTCGCTTAGCTGATGGCAATACTGTGATGTATAGCTATCCATGGATACCATCGTTAGGTGTTCAACTCGATTATCATCTTGATGGCTTATCGCTGTTGTTCTGCCTGCTCATCACTGGTATTGGTTCATTGATCTTCATATACGCAGCTGCTTATATGAAAGGGTACAATTATGTCAACAGGTTTTTCTGCTACCTGTCTATGTTTATGGCCAGCATGCTTGGCCTTGTACTTAGCGATAATGTATTGGCACTTTTTGTTTTTTGGGAACTCACCAGTATCAGTTCATTTTTTCTTATTGGTTTTAATAATGATAATCCTGATTCAAGAAAAAGTTCTTTGTTAGCATTGGCCATTACCGGTGGTGGTGGTTTTTTATTGATGGCTGGCTTCATCTTGATGGGCAGCACCATTGGCAGCTTTTCTATTTCGGAGATGATAACATCACGTTCTGTTTTGCAAAACAGCGAACACTACTGGCTGATGCTACTGTTGATCTGCGGTGGTGCGTTCACCAAATCGGCACAGTTTCCTTTTCACTTTTGGTTACCTGGTGCTATGAAAGCACCTACGCCGGTTTCTGCTTACTTACACTCTGCTACTATGGTGAAAGCAGGTGTCTATTTACTGGCTCGCCTTACTCCTGTTCTTGGGCAAAACATCTACTGGAATAACACGCTCATGATCGTTGGTGGTATTACCATGGTTTATGCTGCATTTCATTCTTTATTCAGAACAGATCTGAAAACCATACTTGCTTATACTACCATTTCTGCTCTAGGCATTCTTGTTTTTTTGTTAGGAATAGGAACCCAGCAAGCGCTGATTGCTGCAGCTGTTTTTATTCTTGTTCATGCATTGTATAAAGCAGGATTGTTTCTTGTAACAGGCATTATTGATCATGAAACAGGCACCCGCGATGTAACGGTGCTTAGCGGCTTACGCAAAGTAATGATGCCTGTAGCTATAGCCGGCATCGTGGCTGCTATATCGAGTGCGGGTATTCCATTCACATTTGGTTTTTTAGGTAAAGACCTTATCTACGAGGGAACCTTAAGTAGCGGCAACAATTTTATTTTTCTTACAGCGCTTGCTGTAGTCACTAATATCATGTTGCTGTATGCAGGTTTCGTTGCCGGCATTAAACCATTCACAGGTAACATTCCTTCACAGTTTCATGATGTACACCTGCCATCGTTGTGGATGTGGCTACCACCCTTGCTGCTGGGAATACTGAGTATGATCTTTGGTTTCTTTCCTGCGCTGATTGATAATAGTTTAGTTCAACCAGTTGTACGCGCCTTACATGGCGGACCGGTAGATATCCCTTTGAAGATATGGCATGGATTCAACCTGGTGCTGCTGTTAAGTGCTATTACTCTTGTTGGTGGTTTCCTGTTGTACAAATACATCAAGCCATCTTCAGAAAGAATACATGCTGTTGATCGTTTCAGAGAATATTCACCTGCATTTATTATCCCTGGTATTGCTACTGGTGTACATGCCTTTGCCAGGCATTACACACGCATCATGCAAAATGGTTACCTACGCATTTATGTGCTGGTAATCGTGCTGTTTCTTGTGGTCTTATTGTCGTATAAATTATTCACTGGCGTAAATATTTACATTGATGAAAGCAAGCTACACGAGATAACGATTTACGAAGCTGTGGTAACGGGAATAATGTTGTTCGCGATTTTCAAAACGGTTTTTACATCATCACGTTTGATAGCAGTAGCAGCAATGGGTGTGGTTGGATATTGTATCTGTTTGCTTTTTGTATTCTACAGTGCACCAGATCTTGCCATGACGCAGTTCACCATTGATACGCTCACAGTGGTGTTGTTCGTGCTTGTGTTATTCAGGCTACCACCATTTTTACACCTTACTAATGCACCTGTAAAAATCAGGGATGGATTGGTGGCATTATCCTTTGGAACCTTACTATCCATCATTGCACTGGAGGTCATCAATGAAACAGCTACAAAAGACATAACTGAATTTTACGCCAAGAACTCCTATGTATTTGCAAAAGGTAAGAATGTAGTAAATGTTATCCTGGTGGATTTCAGGGGCATGGATACACTGGTAGAAATAACTGTACTAACGATAGCTGCTATTGGTGTATACAGCATGCTAAAGCTAAAAATTGGTTTAAAAGAAAAAGAATGACCTGTGCCGGTATATGAGCAGGTGCACAAGATGAAATAGGAATTACAGTAAAAATAAGTTGAATGAAAACGATCATATTAAAAACAGCTTCTAATTATTTGCTCCCGGTATTGCTGCTGTTTTCTGTATTTATTTTACTGAGAGGACACTACCTGCCAGGAGGAGGATTTGTGGGCGGACTGGTAGCATCTATTGCATTTGTACTTCATGCTTTTGCCAATGGGCTAGATAAAACACGTGAGTTCCTCAAGTATCATCCTGGAATTAATATTCCCATAGGTTTAACCATCTCGCTCATTAGCGGGTTTGCACCTATGCTTATAGGGCAACCATTTATGACAGGCCTTTGGTTCGAGAAACCTTTTCCTGTTGTAGGTATGATAGGCTCTGCTTTATTTTTTGATATTGGTGTTTACATCGTAGTGGTAGGTGTTACACTTACCATACTATTTACCATTAGCGAAACAGCAAATGAATAATGGAGTTACTACTGGTTATATTAATTGGCATTTTGTACAGCGCCGGCATCTATATGTTGCTAAGGCGTAGCCTTGTCAAATTGATTCTCGGGCTTATACTTTTAGGTAATGGTGCTAATATGCTCATCTTCCTATTGGGCTCATTGGTAAAAGGAAACCCACCCGTAATACCCGACGATGCAAAAGCACTTACTGGATTATATGCTGATCCAATACCACAGGCGTTGATATTAACGGCTATTGTGATCAGCTTCGGTTTACAAGCGTTTGCCATTATTCTTATAAAAAGAGTTTATGCTGTTATAAACAGCGATGATCTTGATCACTTAAATACCACAGAAGAAGAAGTATGACCGGGCACAACATCATATGGCCAATACTTGTGCATATGTTCACAGCAATTGTTCTGCTCTTCTGCTGGCGAAAAGTGGCGGCGCAGCGTGTGGCAAGTGTTGTAGGAAATTTTGTTTCGCTTACCATCAGTATTATGCTGCTGCACCAGGTTTGGAACAATGGTATTCAAACCATGCAAGCAGGAAATTGGTCGGCGCCTTTTGGTATCACTTTCGTTGCCGATGTATTTGGTAGTACACTAGTATTGCTTACCAGCATTGCAGGACTTGCAGTAAGCATATTTTCTACAGCAGGGATCAGCAAAGCAAGAATGCGTTTTGGCTACTTCCCTATCCTGCATTTTTTGCTTATGGGATTGAGTGGAGCTTTTTTGACCGGCGACATTTTCAACCTATATGTATGGTTTGAGATCATCATCATTGCTTCCTTTGTTCTAATGACATTAGGTGGAAGAAAACCACAGATAGAAGGCGGTATCAAATACGTAACCATGAACCTGCTGGCATCGGTGATTTTCCTTACAGCAATAGGCATCTTGTATGGACTGACCGGCAGTTTAAATATGGCTGATCTATCACTAAAAGTGGCACAGGTGCAAAATCGGGGATTGGTTAATGTAACTGCCTTACTATTCTTTGTTGGTTTTGGAATTAAGTCTGCCATCTTTCCCTTGTACTTCTGGCTACCATCCTCTTATCATACACCACCGTCGGCTATAGCGGCTATATTCGGCGGACTGCTTACTAAAGTTGGCGTGTATGCTATGTTGCGTGTGTTCACACTCATTTTTGTACCCGACGAATTTGTAAGGACCACTTTTACCATCATAGCAGGAGCAACATTATTAACTGGTGTTTTAGGAGCTATAGTAAAAACAGATGTAAGAAAAATATTCTCCTACCTCATCGTTTCACATATCGGTTACATGATTGCAGGTCTTGCTATGTTCAATGAAGCTGCACTTACAGGGGCTTTGTTTTACCTGGTGCACGACATAATGGTGAAGACCAATCTTTTCCTGATCTGTGGTCTCATCTTCAAAATAAAAGGTAGCCTTGAATTTAAAGAAGTAGGTGGATTGTATGATGAATACCCGAAGCTATCGCTGCTGATGGCGGTGGTCTTATTTTCGCTGGTGGGTATCCCGCCGCTTTCAGGCTTCTGGCCTAAGATATTGTTGTTCCAGGGCGGCTTCTCTACAGGAAATTACTTCCTCATCATTTCCATTATAATCGCCAGTTTCTTCACGCTATGGATAGTGGCAAAAATATGGGCTGAGATCTTTTGGAAAACACAACCACAAACAGAAACGGTACAAGCTGATGACCTGGCGCCTATGAAATGGAGCAGGAAAACTCTGTTGGTAGGCCCTGTATTGATGTTGGCAATTGTATCAGTATATATAGGATTGGGTGCGGAAAATATAATGGCTGTATCGCACCATATAGCCATTGAGTTATTAGACCCAACAGCTTACATCAATGCTGTGCTGGGTCCTGTAGCTGCACCATAAAACCAGATGTTATGATCAGACAATTATTAATGAACCTGCTGCTTACACTTGTATGGATGGCCCTTACGGGTAGGTTCGTGTTCATCAATTTTGTGTTTGGTTTCATACTCAGCTATGTCATACTCTGGATGAGTGCGCGAAAGAGCGAAGACAAAAGATATTTCAACAGGGTGCCGCGCATCATTGGCTTTATATTGTTCTTTTTAAAAGAACTACTAAAGGCAAACCTGGAGGTAGCTTATGATGTGATCACTCCACGTTTTTTTATGAAACCAGGTATTGTGAAAATTCCACTGGATGCTAAAACAGACCTTGAAATCACATTGCTGGCAAACCTTATCACGCTTACACCCGGAACGCTAAGCCTGGATGTATCGGATGACAAAAAAGTTTTGTACGTGCATGCGATGTATATAAAAGACAAGGAAAAATTCATAACGAGTATAAAAAGCGGCTTCGAAAGGAAGTTGCTGGAGCTGTTGAGATGAACCTGTACGAATATCTATATTATATTATCCTGCCGATACTGAGCATATCGATCGTGCTGGTGTTTATCCGTTTTTTAAAAGGACCGGGAATAGTAGATCGTGTTATTGCACTAGATCTATTAATCACTATTGGTATTGCTATTATAGCTGTGTATAGTATCATCAACAACCAATCTACTTTCTTAGATATAGCCATGATACTTGCGCTAATTGCTTTCCTGGGCACAATAGCATTCTCGTATTACCTTGAAAAAAGAAAGAAAAATGACTGAGGCCATTATCATGATATTAAGTGGATTGGGAGCATTGTTCATCCTGATCGCATCTATAGGTTTTATCAGGATGCCTGACTTTTACCTGCGTGTATCTGTCACCACCAAAGCGGTTACTCTTGGTATTGGTTTGATATTGGGAGGAGCTGCTCTATATTTTTCAGAAGTATCGGTAGTATCGCGTGTATTTGCCATTATTCTTTTCCTGCTGCTTACAGCACCTGTTGCCGCGCATATGATTGGCCGTACTGCTTATTTCATTGGCACCAAGATGTGGGATAAATCAGTGATTGATGAACTGGAAGGAATGTATAAAACCGAAACACATGAACTGAAGAGCCAATCGGATGAAAAAGGTACAGATGATAAAGGAGAGGTGGGAAGTACGAAGTAAGGCTTTTGGAACTAGGGGATCCCTCCTTCGTCGGGATGACACTCTAGTTTTGGGCACTAAATAATTAGTTCATCCCAAATTTTGATGGCTAACGAACTACTGGAAAAACCTTTACATTTTATAACCAGGAACAAGAAACCAGAAACCAACAACCTGCTCTCTATCCTACCATCATTTCCTTTTCCTTCATCCATTTGTCGCGGCCATAACCAGGTATTACATGTCTTTCGCTATGGTAAGATGATCTTACAAGCGGACCACTTTCTACATAATCAAAACCAAGTTCATAACCTATCTCACGTAGCTCAGCAAATTCATCCGGGTGAACAAAACGATGTACCGGTAAATGTTTTGGAGTAGGCTGCAGGTATTGACCAAGAGTAAGAACATCCACTCCAACCGCTACCAGGTCTTCCATGCTTTGAACCACCTCTTCTTTCTTTTCGCCAAGGCCGAGCATGATACCAGTTTTGGTACGCATTCCTCCTTCCTTTAGCATACGCAAAACCTCCAGGCTACGACGGTACTTAGCCTGTATACGAACCTGGCGCGACAGTCTTTCAACCGTTTCCATATTATGGCTCACTACTTCGGGTGCTGCGTCTATTACCCGCTGTACCTGGTCAGCATAACCACGAAAATCAGGGATAAGCGTTTCTAAAGTTGTACCCGGGTTTAAAGCTTTAACGGCTTTGATAGTATTGTACCAGATGATGGATCCACCATCTTTTAGTTCGTCGCGATCCACGCTGGTTATTACAGCGTGCTTCACCTTCATCAGGTGAATTGCTTCAGCTACACGTTGTGGCTCATCCCAATCAACAGGGTCTGGACGACCGGTAGCCACTGCGCAAAAACCGCAGCTACGTGTACATGTATTTCCAAGTATCATAAAGGTAGCAGTGCCTTCACCCCAGCACTCACCCATATTTGGGCAGTTGCCGCTTTCGCAAATGGTGTGAAGTTTATGCGTGTCTACCAGCCCGCGAACATGCTTATAACTTTCACCTATAGGCAGTTTTACACGCAGCCAATCAGGCTTCTTCACTTTCATTTTTGTCTCGTCTATCTTCTGTACTATGGGTAGCTCTTGCATGCGAAAATTATCATTAAGCTGTGATACCTGGCAAATAATATAGCAGTCGTTGGGATGAGGGCTTTTGCCTTCATTTTATAAGAGGTGAAATAGGTTTTCAACACCCTTCTCTATCTCGGCGCAAAAGTAAGCTACTTTCTCCTTCCGAAGACGATAGAAGCGTAAGCACTAAAAAAGAAGTTGCGCGGTTTGTTCACATCAGGGAAACCTTCACGCCATAACAGTATTGGCATACGCTGGGTGTAAAAATCCCAATTCAATCCAACCTCTATAGCACTTACCGTTTCATTGAAACGACCATAGTCAAAACGTAAGGCTGTTTTTGCATACACACCCGGAACAAACTTAATTTCGTTCCAGCCTTTACCAAAACTGGATGCGCCATAGATATTTTGCGCAGACAAGAAGACTGAATCGTTGCCGCCGTCGAACTTAATGTCTCTCCTATTGCCACCAGCACCATCTACCTCTAAATAATAAGGTTTCAACAGTCCTGCACTAAACCCGCCACCATAGATAGCAGAAATGGCAACACCGTTTTTATTTCCCTTCCCACCTATAAGGCGCTGCTGACCAACACCAAGCTTGGCAAAATAAAAATTGTTCACCTTACCATAGATGTATGGATTGCCTATTGGAATAGCAAAATTTTGCGGAACCTTTTCTTCTTTAGGATGCTTGCGCTCACCTAGTTCAAATGAATAGAGGGTGGTTTTAGTTGGCGTCTTCAATTTTCCAAATTCATAAAAAGCGCCGTATCCGTCAGTAGATAACTTGATACCAAATATGCTTTGCTTATTGAATATCAAAGCACCTTCTTCTTCCTGTTTTATGAGTTGGCTGATCTTTTCTCTGCGTTCTTCTCTTTTTTCCTGCCGGGCATCACGATTTTGAGCGGTAAGATTAGTAAGGGATATTGTGCAAAGAATGGCAATGACGATCTTCTTCACTTTGTAATTATTAGTTGCTTGTAAATTTAGGGCAATTTAAGTATGAATACTTTATGGCTGCAAAGAGTAAACAAACTGGTTTACTGATAGTTCGTTTTTGCAGCACTAAAGTGGCCAGTGTAATGAAGCAATTCCTTCAAATACACATTTTTCCTTCTGAAACTTCTGTATCGTAATTATCAGCAACAAGCATATAGATAGTGATCATCATATGGTTTAGTGGCTGAAGGATCACGTTTTTTTAATATGCCCAGGAAGTTTTTAAAACGAGAAAATAGGTGAAGCTTCTGTAGGTGAAAGAAACGTTATTTCTATTTCAACAGTTATTACCTGGAAGCTACCGCACCACTGAAATCTTGTTTTGCCCATCAGCAGCTTTAAGAACTGAATTACCAACAGAGCAGGAAAGACACCTGCGGTGAGTGCAATAATTATTTTTGAGCTCGATGAGCGCCTGACTATCGGCTGCATGCAGGTTGGTAACACCTTTGGCTTTCCAGTGTTTAGTTATAGCATTCTCTTCAGGCTGTACCTGCGTTAACCATACAGCAGCTTTTTCTTTCAGTGCATCATTTTTATGAAAGACACCGTAACTAAAAACTACAGGAACAATGGTATTGATGATGATATTCTCCGCCATTTGTTGTCCCAATTGTTTGGGCTTGAAAGGTGTTGGTTCATCAGGCAGGTAATGATAGTGCCAGTAATCATTTGCGGTAACATCTAAGTATTTCTTTAAGCCGTTTACATCAACTGCCTCCAACACTGAAGAAAATAAGTGCGAAGAACGGTGTACCAGCATGGCCAGTTGCGCAAGCCTGATAGTAGGAAAATTAGCAGGCCGCATGCGCAGAAAATTTGGCGTAATAGCAGAAGGAACCAGCTTATACTTTTTCTGCAGGAACTGGTATTCTTTGCTAAGCATGACCATATAATCATCAGTGAAAGAGCGTGACAGCAAACCTGCCTGCCCCAGCAGCATAGCCTCCAGCTGGTGAATCTGGTTTTTGTGACGACCTAATGTTGCGACCGGTAGTGAACGAGCAACTGCTTCAAAACAATCTGCATTGATCTTTGAGCCAAAGTTGCGGGCCAGCATCCACCAGAAAACTTCTTCCCAATGATTTTGTGCTGCCTGTAAAAGCTCCAATACATATGCTGACTTCCGCTGAAGTCTCTCCACTAGTAGCCTGTCTTTCCAAACACCCCACTTGAGTTCGGTGAGCGCCGGAAGAAATCGATCGCAGGGAACAAAATGATTGCTTTGTTGCAGTACATCGTAATGCTGGAGCATGAGCTTTGGAACACGATGCTGTAATTGAAGTGTAGGTATAACTGAACCATCAGCATGTTTGATAACTGCATCGTGCTGCCATACTACGTGCAGTATGGTATTGTTGTAGTTTTTATCTGCAGAATGACGGTGACGTATCCAATCTGAAGAACGAATATGCAATTCTATGTTGCCTGCCCATGTAGTATTATCTAATACCACTTTTGCATTTATAAAATCTGGTCCCTGATTGCTGTGGAACTGCCCCTGGTGAATGATCTTTAGCAACTGTCCTTCTTCGGTGGACAGCGAACCAGTATTATAATACTGGAATTGCCAGATGAATTGTAGCAATCGCTCTGTCATAGCGTGTGGCTGATGCTTTACCTGCAGCTACACCTAATGTAATAAAATAATACGATGAAGTATAGCTAAGGCTGCATTAGCCTGCTAGATGATAGCAGTGTTAGTTATAAAAATGCGCATTAAACTACTGCTGCCACAAGCACTGCAGATAAACGGAGCGTCGCAACAATGATTCACCACAGCGGTGAAGCTGGCAAAATAAACTACTCTGGCTGTGCAGGAGGCTCTTCCAGGTTATCCAGTTCGCGTACTACACGGCTAATTGGTAGTCCCATAACATTGTAAAAATCACCATTGATGCGCTTGATGCCAATAACACCTATCCACTCCTGTATGGCGTAAGAACCAGCTTTATCAAAAGGCTTGAACTTGTCTATGTAAAACTCGATCTGGTCGGCAGTAAGCTCGTAAAATTCAACTTCGGTAGTTTCGGAAAATGCCACCTGGTAATGATCGGTATGAATGACAACACCAGTAATAACCTTGTGAGTACGGCCGGAAAGCAGGGTAAGCATACGGATAGCATCTGCCCTGTTGGTGGGTTTGTTTATCACCTGGTCATCGAGCACTACAATGGTATCGGCAGCAAGGATTGTTTTATCGCTGTATTGTTTATGATAAGCTGCATCCAGGTAGCTATTGGTCTCATTTGCTTTTTGACGCGCTATATGAATCGGTATTTCTTCTACAGGCATCCCTTCAGGATAAGTTTCATCAGTAGAACGCGCCACCACCGTATAAGGAACTTCCGCCCAGTCTAATAGTTGTTTGCGTCTCGGAGATTGAGAAGCCAAAATAATTCTAACCATAGTTGCAGTGTTTTATAAATACAGCCTAAAAAAAATCATGGACAAGATGCCGGTGAACATGACCAATTTTATCCATGAACTTAGTTTATGATAATCGGCACTGGTAGTAGCAGGAAAAAGCTTTCTGAATACATACAACAATGGAACAATGATGAAAAGAATGCAATAAGCTGCACTCCACCACCACTTGAATTGTAGTACATAAAACTGCACTATACTTAATGCTGCTATCAATACCACTAACCATACCGCTACAAATACTTTGGTAGCTATAATTCCCCAGGCTATAGGCATAGTAGTACAACCATACCGGCGGTCGCCTTCTATGTCTTCCATATCCTTTACTACCTCGCGGATCAATGATATTACAAAAGCAAAGCCAGCATATAGAAATGTGATGCGGGTAACTTTTTCTGTATAAGATCCTATGGCTGCTGATGTAAGCAGGTTGCTACTTTCACTCCAGGTAACTACCAGTATGACCCATGCAGTAAGAAGCGATATCAATACATTCCCGGCCAGCAGTTTTTTCTTTAAAGAAATAGAGTATACAAACAGCAGCAGTACGCATCCCAGGTTGAAAATTCCCAAAAAACGAACATTGGTAGTGAGATCGATATAGAAACCGATAAGTATACCGATGATGCTTAGCACCAGGTGCCACACGATCACCCATCGGCGGTGGATTACCTTTGCCACAACCAGTTTATCAGGTTTGTTTATAAGGTCTATATCCAGGTCGAAGTAATCGTTGATGATATAACCAGCTGCCGCTATGAATACTGAAGAAACAATAAGGAGAAATAAGTTGATTCCACTGATGTTAGCCACACGCCCTGCATTGGAAAATATAGGATGTATGATAGCATACACAAACAAAAGCTGTGTAATGGCTATGAACACCAGGTTGGGCCAGCGCACCAGATTTAGAAAAGCCTTTATTAATTTCAAACAGTTTGTTTAAGTGAAGCAAATAAATTGATATACATGTTACGACTTTAGCGCGATGGAATATGAGTGTCTTCTTTCCAATGGCCTCTAATCTTCAGTACCTTTTCTATTACATCGCGGCCGCAGCCATAGCCGCCAGCCTGGGGCGATATGTAGGCGCTTACCTCTTTTATTTCCGGAACCGCATCTGATGGGCAACAGGCAAGGGCTGCTTTTTCCATCACCTCCAAGTCGGGAATATCATCACCCATGTACATCACTTCCTGCCAGCTAATATTATTCTCAGCCAGGAAGTTTTGCAAAACAGTGATCTTATCCGTCACCTGCATATACACATCCTTTATTCCTAGCTTATTCAGCCTGTCTATCACTTCTACCGAGGCACCACCTGAAATGATAACTACCTTATAACCCCGCTTTACTGCAAGCTGAAGCGCATAACCATCTTTTACATTCATGGTCCTGGCCATCACTCCACCGGGAAGTAACGTAAGCCTGCCATCCGTTAGCACGCCATCCACATCAAACACTAGTGTAGTAATAGGTTTGAATAATTCCAGCAAATTCATCATTATCTAATTTAATGAGCAGCAACTGTACAGCAGCAAGCAGAAGGTGCAAAAACCTATTGCAACATGTAGAAGTGAAGGTGCGAATGGCGATAAGCGGCTTCTATCTATTATAAGCCGCTCATCTGCCACCCATTATTTCTGGTTATCGCGCCACTCGTACACCCACGAGCTTTGTATCATCTCCAGGTGACCTTCGTTGCTTTGTTCGCGGGTACCGACAAAATTGGGTAACTGAAGCACCCACTCCAGCAGGTCAGTAAACCTTACCCTGTAGATCTTTCCTTCATTGAACTCGTCTCCGAATTTTTCATATAGCTTAAGTGCTATGTCTTCATAATCATTCCAATGAATGGGTGGTTCATATTGTGCCATAATTTGTTCTTTATCGTGTATTGATGTTTGTTGTAAGCCTGCTGCTAAGCAGCAAGAAAAAGCTATTTTATTCTCCTAGGAATTGGGTCTGGTCAGGTAAAGTAACTTCTACTTCACCTTCACCATCCAGCAGAACGCACTGGCAGCCAAGCCTTGAATTCAGTCGAGGGTTTACTGCACGATCTATAAAGTCTTCTTCTTTATCAGTAAGCTCCTCCAGGAAATCCTCACCTTTCATTACATATAAATGACAGGTGCTGCAGGCGCAAACGCCACCGCAGTTATGATGAAGTTCTATATTATTCTTTAGTGCTACTTCCAGCAAACTTTGATCTGCCGTTATGCCTGAAAGGGTTACCGGCTCCTTCCCCTTTTCTTCAAAATTGAATTTGATCGTATACATACATCCTTATTTGAGCTGCAAAAGTATTGGAATGCACTCGCAAAAACTATCCAAATACTAAAGCAGGTTGAAAACTACCCTTACAACAGAATTTCTTCTATGTAGTTCGGCAGCTACTGGTCTAATATACTAGCGCTTATCAGCCGGTACATTCCCTGGAGCCGTGGGTAACTGCTTAGCAGGTCTATATGCATATTGATTGTTGGAATATCCTTCCTTATAGCCGGGCCTGTCTGTACCTCTACAGGTCGATGCATTTTTAAGCGACTGCTGGTTTCTTCTATCAACGGCAGCAGCATTTTAAAATTCAATCCTTCAGCAGTACAATATTCATCAGCCATTACATGCATGAAGGTGGTGAAGTTGCTGGAAAAAACTGCTGCTATATGCATTTTTAAACGTTGATCATCATCTGCAACTGCCACACTCTCAGACCAAATAGCAGCAAACTGAGTTAACTGCTGAATGGTATTTTCATCTACTCCATCAATCAATACCGGCACCTCCGGCACCAGCTGCGCTTCTTTATTTAAAGTTTGTAAAGGATACAGCACTCCATAACTGCAGGTAGCGGTGGCAGTTGATTGCAGTACAGTTTTAGAAACCGACCCTGCCGTGTGAACAATGATCTTGTTTTTTAGTTTCAATTGAGCAGCTACACTACTTATATAAGTATCGGAAACTGCTATCATATATAAATCTGCTTTCTTGCTCAATTCAGAATAGGTGGATGCAAATGCCGTAGAAAGAATACCTGCCAACTGCTGTCCCTGTTCCTTATTCCTGCTCAACACTTGTATTATCTCCACTCCTGCCTGCTTCATTTTCTTCCCCAATACCCAGGCTACATTACCAGACCCTATGATGACTACTTTCATTTAATTTTGATTTAATAACAGAAGGATGAAGTTAACACAAAGAATTGTGCTCGGTTTTTACACGAACAAACTGAAGCTGCTCGGACTTTTTTCGCCACATAAAGCAGCAGAAGAAGCTTTTCGCATTTTTTGCACCCCTTATAGTAAAAGAAAAAATTACCAGGCGCCTCCCATATTCGAAAAAGCAAACAAGGTCAACTTTATTTTCAATGGCGAAACAATTCATGGATTTCAGTGGTGGCCAGCGGTAAGCAATGGTCATAAAATATTGATCTGCCATGGGTTTGATAGCCATAGCTATAAATTTGATAGATACATTGAGCCACTGCTGGAAAAAGGTTTTGAAGTACTTGCCTTTGACGCACCTGCACATGGATTGAGTTCCGGCAAAACCATCAATGCCGCTATGTACCGCGACACCATCCTGGAGATTTGCAGGCGCTTTGGCCCGGTTGATGGCATAATGGCGCATTCACTGGGCGGATTAGCGGTGGCCCTTGCTGTAGAAAAAATGCCCTACAACCTGCACAAACGACTGGTGCTGATCGCTCCTGCTACCGAGTCTACCCGTGCTATAGAAGGTTTCTTTAAGTACATCCCAGTGAGCAAACGTGTACGCGCAGCATTTGATAAGATAATAATGGAAATGGGCGGTTACCCTGCTGAATGGTATTCGGTAGCACGGGTCGTGCAGCATCTTACCACTCCCACCCTTTGGATACATGACCGTGAAGACACCATTACGCCTTTTGCCGATATGGAGCACCTGATTGATCTGCAGTTGCCTCATCTAAACTTTGAGATAACCAAAGGGCTTGGGCACAGCAATGTGTACCGCGACAACGACATCAGCGAAAAGATCATAAAATTCCTTTCTGCCATTGTAAAAGAAGAAGCGACTCATTAAATATTTGCTGTGTTTTCACCGGAAATTGACCACTCTACCTATTATCTCCGGCATTCATATCAATTATTTTGTTGTTTAACGAGATGCTGTAATATTGCACCACTTCGGTTTGATGTACCATTAGCAGTTGATTTGACATTTGATCCCGATGTTGTATGTAGAGACATGATCCTCATTTTTAACCAAAACGGCTGCTGTAAAACATCGACCAGAAGGTGGATACATAATATAATTTTCCTGAATGAGTAAGAATTTATTGATAGTAGAGTCGCCGGCAAAAGCTAAAACCATAGAGAAGATCCTGGGGAAAGATTTTGAAGTTAAGAGCTGCTATGGCCACATCCGCGACCTGGAAAAGGATGACATGGGGATTGACCTGAACAACAATTACCAGCCAAGGTATAAAGTACCCGACGAGAAGCAGAAGGTGGTAAATGAGCTAAAGCAACTGGCAAGAAAATCGAAGGAGGTTTGGCTAGCATCGGATGAGGACCGCGAAGGTGAAAGCATAAGCTGGCACTTAGCGGAAGAACTAGGACTGGACCCCCGATCTACTAAACGTATTGTATTTCACGAGATCACAGCACCAGCAATACGTCGTGCTGTAGAAAACCCTCGTACCATAAATATGAACCTGGTAAATGCACAGCAGGCGCGCCGTGTGCTCGACAGGTTGGTGGGTTTTGAACTTAGCCCCGTACTTTGGAGGAAGATCGGTATGCAGGGTGGCCTTAGCGCAGGCCGTGTGCAGAGTGTAGCTGTAAGACTGGTGGTAGAAAGAGAAAGAGAGATCAACAACTTCAAGGTAGAAAGCAGCTATAAAATAGAAGCACTATTTTCTGCTAATGATATCAATGGAAGGCCTGTTACATTTAAAGCAGAAGGACCTTCAAAAATTGAGAAAGAAGAAACTGCAGAAAAATTCCTGCAAAGCTGTAAAGGTGCAGAATATACAGTAGCCGATGTAACCGTTCGGCCTACCAAACGTTCGCCTGCAGCGCCTTTCACTACTTCAACACTGCAGCAGGAAGCAAGCCGCAAACTTGGCTATAGCGTAAGCAAAACCATGCTGATAGCACAACGCTTGTACGAAAGTGGTAAGATCACTTACATGCGTACCGACAGCATCAACCTGAGCGAAACAGCCATGGCAGCAATACAGGACGAGGTGCAGCGCAGCTTTGGCAACAAGTATTACCAGCCACGCAAGTACAAGAACAAAAATGAAAGTGCCCAAGAAGCACACGAAGCCATCAGGCCTACTTATATGGAAAACAGCTCCATTGATGATGAGGAAGGCCGCAGGCTTTACGAGCTCATCTGGAAGCGTACCATTGCATCGCAAATGAGTGATGCAGAATTTGAAAAGACAACTGCACGCATAGATATTTCTACCAACAAAGACCAACTAACCGCTACCGGTGAGGTAATGAAGTTTGATGGTTTCTTAAAGGTATACCTGGAGAGCAAGGACGAAGAGGACGAGGAAGATACAGAAGGTGTTCTACCACCACTTACTGCACGCCAAAAGCTTGACCTGAAAGAAATGCGTGCATCAGAAAAATTCACACGCCCCGCTGCTCGCTATACGGAAGCTTCGCTTGTAAAAAAGCTGGAGGAATTAGGTATTGGCCGTCCGTCTACTTATGCGCCAACTATCACTACCATCATTAAAAGAAATTACGTAGAGAAGCGTGATAAGGAAGGGGTAAAGAGGCAGGTGAATATTTTACGCCTGAAGAATGACGAAATAAATAAAGAGGTACAAACAGAAAATACCGGTGCTGAAAAAGGCAAACTATTTCCTACTGACCTTGGAATGGTGGTAACAGACTTTTTGAAGCAACACTTCAAGCAGGTAATGGATTATGGTTTTACCGCTGGCATAGAACAGGAATTTGATGAAATAGCAGAAGGAAAAGTGCAGTGGAACAGTATGATTGACGACTTCTACAAGCCTTTTCATAATCATATAGAGGTAACGCTTGAAACTGCAGAACGCGCTAAAGGAGAAAGAGAAATAGGTGTAGACCCACAAACTGGCAAAAAGGTAATTGCCCGAATGGGTAGGTTTGGCCCAATGGTTCAAATTGGCAATGCAGACGAAGAAGAGAAGCCACGCTTTGCAAAATTAAAACCTACGCAAAGCATCGAGACGATCACTTATGAAGAAGCAATGGATCTCTTCAGGTTGCCGCTTACTTTAGGTGAATATGAAGGCAAAGAGGTAGCTGTAAATATGGGGCGCTTTGGTCCTTATGTGCGCTGGGGCGAAGATTTTGTTTCGCTTCCAAAAGGTGAAGACCCGCTGACAGTAGATATGGAACGTGCAATCAGCCTGATAAATGAAAAGCAACAAGCAGATGCGCCCATTGCTATGTACGAAGAGAAACCTGTTACAAAAGGTAAAGGTCGTTTCGGTCCATTTATAAAATGGAATGACCTGTTCATCAATGTTCCTCGTGCTTACAATTTTGACAATCTTACACAGAAAGATTGTGAGGAGCTGATAGAAAAGAAACTGGAAAAAGAAGCTAACCGATTTATCCAGCATTGGCCATCAGAAAAGATAGCAATAGAGAATGGTAGATGGGGGCCCTTCATTCGCTTTGGAAAAAAGATGTTGAAGATCACTTCCAAAGAAGACAAAGGAAAATACACGCCTGAAGAATTAGCTACCATATCGCTTGATGAAGTTAAGCGAATGATTGAAGCACAGGTGCCTGATGCTTTTGCTAAAAAAGCAACTGCTAAGAAAGCTGCGCCTAAAAAAGCTGCAGCAAAAAAGGCGGCTCCTAAAAAAGCATCTAAGAAAGAAAGCTAGGAATAGTTGCCACAAAATTGATGGCATCTTCCACTAGTATAACATCATGTTTATGCCGTTTCATATAAAACTGAAACGGCATAATTTTTTCTTTTTACGTAGCATAAGCCTAAGAATTCCTCCTGCCAACGGTTCAAGAAGAACAAAAGAAATTAACAGTTGTTGAATAACTATTGGTTGACCATCTAGAGAAAAAATCCGTAGTTTGATAAGGATGGATTAGTCAATGCAACAATTGTTTTTGCTAAACCATCCATTCCACTATATGCAGGAGACAAAAGAAATATCAGCACTATTCAATCTTCTCGACGATCCTGACCAGGAGGTTTTCTCTACTGTTTCTGACAGGATAGTTGACTATGGGCGGGGCATTATTCCAAACCTTGAAAACCTTTGGGAAAACACCCTTAGCGAGGAGGTGCAGGAAAGGATTGAAATGCTTATTCATAAGCTGCATTACAATGATCTTACTAAAGACTTCACCGATTGGAAGAGTAATCCTTACCACGATCTGTTGTTTGGTTCTTTACTCGTAGCAAAATATCAATATCCCGATCTTGCTACAGCGCCAGTATTACAAGAGTTGGAAAGAATAAGAAGGAATGTCTGGCTTGAATTAAACAGCTTTCTTACATCGCTTGAGCAGGCAAATGTTATCTCCAGCATTGTTTATAATTATTACAACCTAAAGGGTGTGGAGATGGGTTACAACAACCCTGATGATTTCTTTATTCACAAAGTGATTGAAAGCAAAAAGGGAAATGCATTGAGCAATGGTGTGCTATACTTATTGCTATGCGAGCTGCTGGATATTAATGTAAAAGCCATCAATATTCCTAAGCAATTTATCCTGGCTTACTTCCACAATGATTACGACCAGTACGAAGGAAGCATCAACCCGCAACATAAGATCCATTTTTATATAGATGCCATTTCCGGGCAGATCTTTTCGCACAAAGACATCGAGTCCTATTTCAAACGAATCTCTGTTCCAATTACACCGTTTTACTTCCAGCCAATGAGCCATAAACGCATCATTCAATTGCAGCTGGAAGAGCTGGCTAAATGTTTTGAGAATCCTAAGTTCCAGTACAAGTACGATGAATTAATGGCGTTGAGTAAACTATTGGATGAATAAGATTGCATAGCTGCAAATAAAAAAGAGGTTACAAATTCGCCTGTAACCTCTTTTTGTATACATAGATATTATATTAAGCTAATGAAGCATCCATGGTAATGTTCATGTTATATGCTTTACTTACAGGACAATTTTCTTTTGCTTCCTGTGCACATTTTTCAAACTCTTCAGCACTGATGCCTGGTATAGTAGCACGTACAGTAAGATGAGATGTAGTGATGGCACCATTATCTAGCGTGATCTCGCAATCAGTTTCTATTTTTTCAGGAGTGAAATTTGCCGCACCCAATACAAAGCTAAGTTTCATGCTAAAGCAACCTGCATGCGCTGCTGCCATAAGCTCTTCAGGATTGGTGCCTACACCATCTTCAAAGCGGGTTTTATAAGAATACTGAGCATCCTGTAGCACTGTGCTCTGGCTGGTCAATTTTCCGTTTCCTTCCTTTCCTGAACCATTCCAAACAGCTGTGGCTTTTCTTTTCATAATGTAGTTAAATTTAATTTTTAAAATGATTGAATGATAACCTGGCAAGACTTCGAAAAGATAAACATCCGCACAGGAACAATTGTTGAAGTTACAGATTTCCCTAAAGCAAAAAAACCTGCTTATCAATTGCATATTGATTTTGGACCTCTTGGTATTAAGAAGTCATCTGCACAGATAACAGCGCATTATACCAAGGGACAATTACTTGGAACGCAAGTGGTAGCTGTAGTAAACTTTCCGCCTAAACAAATAGCCAACTTCATCAGCGAGTGCCTGGTGCTGGGCGTATACGATGAGCATAACGAAGTCGTTTTATTGCAACCTAATAAGCCTGTTCAAAATGGTTTACTGATCGGATAATGGAAGCCACTTACCTTACATATTACCAGTCTCCTATTGGCTTGCTGAGGATTGCCGCCACAGAACATTTTGTGCAGGAAGTAACTTTCGTAGATAACGAGGATGACCTGCAACCGCCAAATGACCATCCAATACTGCACACGTGCTTAGAGGAAATCATTGAATATTTCAATGGTCATAGAAGAAGTTTTACCATCCCGGTGCACCAACTAGGAACGGAATTTCAAATTAAAGTTTGGGCGCATTTAATGAACATCAACTTTGGCAAAACCATTAGCTATACAGAATTGGCCAGGCGTATGGGCGATGTAAAAACAATAAGAGCCGCGGCAAGCAGCAATGGTAAAAACAAAGTTTGCATTATCATTCCCTGTCATAGGGTAATTGGAAGCAACCAATCACTGGTGGGATATGTAGGTGGCCTTTGGCGAAAGAAATGGCTGTTGGATCATGAGAATAAAATTGCGAATGGCGTACAAACACTTTTTTAGATGAATACACTACTAGAAGTATTGAAAGGAGATATAACAAAAGTGGAAGCGGATGCAATAGTAAATGCTGCCAATAATTCATTACTAGGTGGAGGTGGTGTGGATGGCGCCATTCATAAGGCAGGCGGGCCAGCAATCCTGGAAGAATGTATACAAATTAGAAACCGGCAGGCTGGATGTAAAACAGGTGATGCGGTTATCACTACAGCAGGCAATCTTCCGGCAAAGAAGGTGATACATACGGTAGGTCCTGTCTACATGGGTGGTGGCCATAACGAAGCTGCGCTACTTTCTAGTTGTTATACAAAATCACTCACACTGGCTATGGAAAACAACCTGCGAACTGTGGCGTTTCCAAACATCAGCACAGGCATATATCGTTATCCAAAACAGGAAGCTGCCATCATTGCCGTAAGAACGGTGCGGCAATTCATAGAACAACATCCTTCAGCTATTGAGAAAATCACCTTTGTATGCTTCGATGATGAGAGTTATTTCATCTACAACCAATTGATGAAATAAAAAAAGCTGGCAGTAAAAACCACCAGCTTTGCGCTTACTAACTCAAGCTCTTATTTCATATCTTTTGATGTAAAACTTAATGGTAACAACATCTCGGCCTTTTCTATTACAAACACCTTTCCTTCCATTCCCCCTAAGATTAACCTGATAGGATGACCTACTCTTGATTCATATTCAACCAAGCTTTGCCTACAAATACCGCAAGGCGATATGGGATGATCGCTATCCCCCTTTTCGTTGTGATAACTAATAGCAAGTGTATCAATAGGTACTTTAGGAAATAAAGAAGAAGCAGCAGCAAGCAAAACTCTTTCAGCACATAGACCTACAGGGAAACTCGCGTTTTCCTGGTTACTACCGGCTACTATTTCTCCATTATTCAAACGGGCTATAGCGCCCACCTGGAAATTTGAATAAGGTGCATATGCATGGTGTGTTACTTCACGTGCTTCATTCAGCAACCATTTATCTTCCTCTTTCAAATCATTGATGGTATCGTATACCTCGAAGTTGAAAGTATAATCTTGTTTTTTCATTGGCTCAAAGTTGATTAGACAAAAAGGCCTTGCTGGTTTGTACCAACAAGGACCCATTCCGCTTTAAAGATAATTATTTAATTGTTTTGAACAAGCGGTTCCAGCGGGGACCTCTATCCCAACTAAACCAGATAAGTGAGGCCTTACCCACAACATGCGTTTCAGGCACAAAACCCCATTTACGACTATCCTGGCTCCTATGCCTGTTATCTCCCATCATCCAGTAATAGTTGTACTTGAATGTGTAACTAGTTGTCTCCTGTCCGTTGATGAAGTATTTCCCATTCGCTTCTACCAATTCATTATTCTCATACACAGAGATTACTCTTCTATAAAGATCAATGTTAGCCGGCGTAAGCGTAATGCTGCTTCCTGCTTTTGGAACATATACCGGTCCGTAGTTATCAAAGGTCCAATTAAGTCCTGCTGTATATGGAAATACTGAACCAGGCACTACGTCGAATGCAGGTTCTATAGATTTAAAATTTGGTAGCTTCTTCACCAATTCTACATCAGCAGGCGAAAGGTTCATGATGTAAGAATTTGCTTTACCCTGGTAAGCCTGTATAATATCGGCTGCGTTCTCTTCAGTAATCTTTAGTTTCTGGGTAAGAAACTCTTCGGTAAAGAACTGGCCGTTGGTTTCCACTATATATTCTGTTTGCGAGCCTGGTGGAATT
Organism: Aridibaculum aurantiacum; assembly: GCF_017355875.1. Classification (NCBI taxonomy): domain Bacteria; kingdom Pseudomonadati; phylum Bacteroidota; class Chitinophagia; order Chitinophagales; family Chitinophagaceae; genus Aridibaculum; species Aridibaculum aurantiacum. The sequence goes on along the minus strand of NZ_JAFEWC010000001.1, from coordinate 1,661,310 downwards.
TCATTCGGCTGTCCGTTGATAAACACTCTTCCGTCTCTTATCTCTAATGTTTCACCCCCAATAGCCACACAGCGTTTTATGTAGTTATCTGTTTTATCCATTGGGTGAACATGAATAGGATAATCAGCCATCAGTGCATCTCGATTGCCATTGTAAGGAGAAGCGCGCAGCACATCGTAATACGGTTGCTTTGAACCAAACTGCGGAAGGTTGATAATGGTATCGCCTGCAGGAAAATTAAAAACCACTACATCATTACGTTTTACAGGACCGAAGCCTGGCAGACGTGTATAAGGTATCTGTACTGCTTTTGTATAAGAAGGCGTGGTAGTAGTAAACGGCATTACATTATGCACAAACGGAAAGGAAATTGGCGTTTGTGGAATACGTGGTCCATAGCTTAGTTTATTTACAAAAAGGAAATCATTTATCAGCAGTGTCTTCTCCATACTACCTGTAGGTATGGTATAAGCTTCAAAAATGAAAGTACGAATGATAGTAGCGGCTACCACAGCAAACACTGCTGCATCAATCCACTCGCGGCTGCCACTTTTTTGGTAGCGTCGCACTACATCATGACCCGCGTATTTTACATCTTTACTAAATCCTAAATAGGGGAAATAAATAAAAGGAAAAAATACAGTAGCTGCGTGGTGAAGGAGGTTGAACTTTCCAAAATGCATTACAAAAATGATCGTGATCCAGATCGTGATGAATTGTCCTGCAATGGGTATGAATTGCAACCAGAACCAGATCTTTCGTATGTTGGTTTTCTCTACAATACACCATGTATTATAAAATGGAACAAGTGCTTTCCAGGGTTCTATGCCTGCTTTCTTAAACATTCCATACATTCCCAGGTGCCAGCCTATCGTTCCAATAATAAAAATAATCCAACCCATAAGTAGTTTTTGAAGTGGACAAATGTAGCATTATAAAGTTTGTATCCGTTCCGGCCAAATAAAAGTTTTCTTAAATAGCCGCTCGTAAAATGATGGCAATCACCTATGTATGCTGCAGCTTTAACAAGAGATAATTACCTTTAATAGCATGAATCATTTTACGATAAGAGATATAGAAAATTTAACCGGTATAAAAGCTCATACGTGGCGTATTTGGGAGCAACGTTACCAGCTTTGCCTACCAGACAGGAAAGAAAGCAATCACCGGTTTTATGATGCAGAAAGGCTAAGACAGATTCTTAGAATCTCTTACCTGTACCATTCAGGGGTAAAGATTTCAAAGCTTGCAAAGATGAATGATGGTGAGCTTTCAACCCTGGCAATGCAGGAAAACCAACAAGGCCCTACCACAGATTTTTATGTAAAAGAATTATTGGAAGCAGCCGTATTATCCGACGATGAGACGTTCGAAAAAGTATCTTCTCATGTGTTCGATACTTTGAATACTGAAGATGCAATTTTGAAAGTGATATATCCATACCTGGAGCGTGTAGGTGTGTTATGGATAACTGAACATCTTGTGCCTGCGCAGGAACATTTCTCCAGTAGCATTTTACGCAACAAGATAATCGCTGCTATTGACAGCCTTCCACCTGTACGCAATACAGGAAAAGAAAATATAGTTTTATTTACGCCTGAAAAAGAATACCACGAACTACCGCTACTATTTATCCATTACCTGCTGAAAAAGAATGGTAAGAGAGTTACCTATTTCGGCTGCAACATAAAGCTGAAAGAGCTAAAGCATTTTGCAGAAAATAAAGAAGTAACGACTTTTCATTTTCACCTGCTTACCAATCTTACTAATAAAGACGCGCAGGAATACCTTTCCTATATAGCATCCGCATTTCCCGATAAATCAGTAGTAATATCTGGAATACAGGCAGCACAAGTACATAATAAGCCTGCTAATGCACGCACACTTAATTCAATGAAAGCCATTCTAGATTATGCCCGCGAGTGATTATAGATCCTTTCTTTATTACGACAACTAGATAGATACATATGCTTTTACATCATCAGCTGTAATTGTCTTTCCTGAAAGAATAACCAGACGCTCCACCACGTTGCGTAGTTCACGAATATTACCCGACCAATTATGCTGCTGTAATGCTTCAATTGCTTTACTATCTATTTCTTTCCTGGCCTGGCCATAATCTTCAGCTATATCCTGCAGGAAACGTTCAACCAGCAAAGGGATATCATCTTTACGATTATTCAGTGAAGGGACATTTATAAGTATCACACCTAGCCTGTGATATAGATCGAGCCTGAAGTTTTTATTTTCTACTTCCTGCAAAAGGTCTTTATTGGTGGCCGCTATTACGCGTACATCCACCGCAATTTCTTTCTCTCCACCTACCCTTGTTATCTTTCCTTCCTGCAATGCACGTAGCACTTTAGCCTGTGCGCTCAAACTCATGTCCCCTATTTCATCCAAGAAAAGTGTACCTCCATTGGCTTGTTCAAACTTGCCTATGCGTTGTTTGATAGCTGATGTAAACGAACCTTTTTCATGACCAAACAATTCGCTTTCTATCAGCTCACCTGGTATGGCTGCGCAATTCACCTCAACCAGCGGACCATCTGCACGATTACTTTTTTCATGTATCCAGCGTGCTACCAGTTCTTTACCGCTACCGTTCTCTCCGGTTATCATCACACGAGCATCTGTAGGCGCTACTTTTTCTATCGTCTCCTTTATTTTTTTGATCGGCTCACTCTCCCCTATCATTTCCTGCACCTTGCTTACACGACGCTTTAAAACCTTAGCTTCTTTAGCAAGTACATTTCTATCCATTGCATTGCGGATAGTGATCAACAGCCGGTTAAGGTCTGGTGGCTTTGAGATATAATCGTAAGCACCTTTTTTTACTGCCTCTACAGCTGTTTCTATATTTCCATGTCCACTGATCATGATGATAGGCACATCAGGATTAGATTCTATAGCTTTCGAAAGAAATTCAATCCCATCAAGCTTTGGCATTTTGATATCGCACAATACCACATCATATGTAGTCGACTGAAATTTCTTTAGACCTTCTTCACCGTCTGCGGCCTCATCTACTTTATATCCTTCGAATCCGAGTATCTCTGTAAGTGTTTTACGTATAGCACGTTCATCATCTACAATAAGTATTGTTGCCATTGTTTTCTTGCTCATTCTTTAATAGGGGTTGCTAAGATAAGTGATTAGCAGATGTAGAAGATGCAGCTTTGTGTTGCAAGCAGTTAAAATAAAAGTTTGAGAACTACTGTGTTAGGTCACGTTTAAAAGCAATTACATAAGCTATATCTATTATAGGTTGTTGAAGAGTGCGGAAATTATTCTTCACAACAAATCAGCCGCATATTTTATAAATCATTGAGAACTAGCCCTTCAGGATAATGGCTTGGATATTGTCTTATACACCATATGGCACGTAGATATTTTTCCGTTTTTAAGACACACATATACCTGTTAATGATATTGGTAGTCCTTGTAGTTGTAAGTTCAATTACACCAGGATATGTATCAACCATTACCAGCGTACTGGCAGGACTAGTAATGATAGTATTGGGATTAGCTGTTACTGTTTGGATAATAAAAACTCCAGCAAAGAGTAAGGAAGAGGGCGTTAGTAATTAATGGGATGTGATACTGAAACGTGGCTGTTGCTAACCAGGAAGAAAAGGAGCACGTAATAAAAAATCCCGGCTAAAACCGGGATTTTTTTGTTGATATGTTTCAGTAATTACTTCTTTACGTACATCACCTCTTTTACCACCTTTACTGTTTGAGGTATAGTAGGAAGATAAGCTTCTACCAGGTTTGGTGCGTAGTGCATAGGAGCATCAGCACTGGTGATACGACGGATAGGCGCATCCAGGTAATCAAAAGCTTCTTTTTGTATTCTATAGGCAATCTCAGAACTTACAGAAGCAAACGGCCACTGCTCTTCTACTATTACAAGACGGTTGGTCTTCTTCACACTTTCTACTATAGTATGCCAATCAAGCGGGCGAATGGTTCTCAAGTCAATAACTTCTGCGCTGATACCTTCTTTTTCTAATTCAGCTGCGGCACCAAGTGCTACTTTCATCATTTTGTTGAAAGAAACAATGGTTACATCTGTTCCTTTACGCTTGATGTCAGCTTTACCTATTTCAATTATATATTCTTCTTCAGGCACTTCACCTTTATCACCATACATCACCTCGCTTTCCATAAAGCATACAGGGTCGTTATCGCGAATGGCTGCTTTCAACAATCCTTTTGCATCATAAGGTGTGGATGGAGAAATCACCTTTAAACCAGGTATGTTAGCTAAGGTGCTTTCGAAAGCAGTTGAGTGCTGAGCACCCAATTGTCCGGCGCTTCCGTTTGGTCCGCGAAAAACGATAGGACATCCTACCTGGCCGCCACTCATAGCAAGCATTTTACTGGCAGTATTCAAAATTTGATCTAATGCCAGTACAGCAAAGTTCCATGTCATGAATTCAACAATAGGACGCAAGCCATTTTGTGCTGCACCTACTGCAATAGCAGTAAAACCAAGTTCAGCAATCGGTGTATCAATTACACGCTTAGCACCAAATTCTGCCAACATACCCTGGCTAACCTTGTAGGCGCCATTATATTCCGCCACTTCTTCTCCCATAAGGAATATTCTGTCGTCTTTGCGCATTTCTTCACTCATAGCTTCGCGAAGGGCTTCTCTAAAGGCAATTTGTCGCATATGTAATGTAGGTATTAGTCTAAAAGATTAAGCTTATTAAAAAGATGGGCAAAAATATACGTTTATGGTATACAATCCCAATATTGGTTTCGAATACGTTTGCATAAAAAAACCCCTTGCAGTTGCAAGAGGTTCTTTATTTAAAAAACAGTTGAATTAAAAGATGTTATAACCAAAACTGATGTAGTACAATCCACCGATCTGCGGGTTACCAAATGCAGACCTATAGTACTTATTGAACAAGTTCGTAGCACCAATTTTACCAATGCTCCTAATGTTTGTGAACTTGTAACTGATCATTGCATCAACAGTTTTGTAAGCAGGCACTTCTCCTGAGCCGAAAGTTCCTTCCCAGTTTATCTTATCCTGCCACCTGTATATCACGTTGAAGCCCCATCCCTTGTAAACATCGCTGTTAGAAACACCAAGGTTAGCACGATACTTAGGTGTATTGAAGAAAGTAACAAGACCAGCAGGTACATCCTGCAACTGGTCGCTGTAGAAGTTTCCAGATGCAAGGAAGTTCTTATAGAAGCTGTATTCCACACCAATACCATAACCAATTGCTTTAATTGGCGTGGATGAATTGGTAACAAAAGAATAGTTAGTAGTAGTTAAAGGATTAACAACTGAACCAACAGCACCCAGTAAAGGATTTTCTCCCCTACCCACTGCTACACGGGCAATGAAATCTTCATAACGACTATGGTAACCGTATACATCAACAAAAAGTTTTTTAGCTATCAATGATTTGTAGCCTACTTCAATTGACTGTACTCTTTCTGGTTTTACACCTGTAAAAGTAGCTGCCTTTAAATCATTAGGATTTCCGGAATTCCTGAAGTTCACGATACTTTCTGCAGTGTATGCAGGTCTTCCTTCAAAGTTGAAGTAAGTGTTGAACTGGGGCAATCCACCAATCAATCTTGCCGCAGGAGTTTGCAGGTTAATATATTGATCTTGTGTAGAAGGGAAACGATATGCTGTCTGGTACGAAACACGGATGTTGTTATTCTGTGCTACTTTGAAGAGAGCAGTTAATCTTGGTGTAAAGCGACCTTCAAAATTCTGATTTTTATCGTAGCGGATAGAACCAGTTAGCCTTACCCTGTCTTTCAACAAGTTCTTCTGTGCCTGGATGTAACCACCATATTCGTTGATACCTATTTTGCCGGTAGTGTCGGCAAAAATGGTTCCGTTAGAATTAAGTTCGTAGCGACGTACATTGGCACCAACCAATACCTCTACAAACTGTACATATTGAGAAAGGTTTACCTGGCCTTCAGCATGGTAAAGATTTGTCCTGTCATCAAACTGCGCACCGCCTTTGCTTATTGGCGTATTCACTGCATTATTAAAAGCATTTTGAAATGCCTCTGTTCCCGGAGCCAGCCTGCCAGTTTCAGCTCTTGCACGTGCTACAGAGTGTGCATTAGCATTTGGCAACATGGTTGGAACGCCAGGAAGCAATCCTAATCTTGCAGCACTATATGTACCTGCATACTCCTGGAACCATTGCTGGTTTCCTTTCCATGAATTGTTGATAGCAACAGCAGCAGTGGTAGCTGTATAAGAATCTCCTGAATTTTCCTGGGTAGTATAACCACGCACAAACCAGTTAGAACCTTTTACTTCCAGTTTGTATTGTCCCATTTTTAAATTGCGTAAAGAATACCTGTCTGCACCTGTATAAACTGTAGTACCTGTACCAAAGTGTGCTAACAACGAAGCTTCTACAGAAGGTGTGATCTTGTAGTACAAGCCACCGCTCAGGCGAACATTATAACTATTATAATCTACCAGGTGACGCTCCTCGTAACCAGTCCGGCTCACCAGTTGATTACCAAAAGTTGTCCTGTAAGGGTTGTTAGCTACACTACTTGTAGGAATAAGAAAAGGTAAAGCACTAGCTAAAGGAGCTAATCCAGGATTTGCCATCCATGCACCAGCTATTTGTTGTGGTGTCATACCAGCTGCTATCTGAGCATCCAAGGCTGTAAGCGCAGGAGTTCCACCTTGTGCCTGTACAGTAAGACGAGCGAGTTGAGCAAATGCCTGCATGCTGGCACTTGCTTCATCACCAAATACATTCACACCATCGTAGTTAGGATCGCTCATTCGATCGCCTTCTTTTATGGAGCTGAACACGTTATTCCTGTTCAGGTTCCTCATATCACGTGCCTGCCAGTCTTGTGCTTGTATAAATTGACCACCTATTTTAAATGCAAATTTTTCAGACACTTTTTTACCCCAACGTAGTGACCAATCGAAGAATGGAGCTGCGCCACGTTGTGCATTATCTATATGGTTCACACCTTGCTTTACTTGCCAGCTAAGTCCCTGGTAACGGAATGGGTTCTTACTATTAATAAGTAAAGTACCGTTCATTCCACCCGGACCATATAGTGCAGATGATGCACCTGGCAGTAGTTCCATGCTTTCTACATCAAGCTCAGTTAACCCGATGATACTTCCCACAGAGAAGTTCAATCCAGGCGCCTGGTTATCCATACCATCTACCAATTGGTTGAAGCGAAGATTACCACTACCGTTGAAACCGCGGGTACTGATGGTTTTAAAGTTGAAACTAGAAGTGGTTACGTCTACTCCTTTAAGGTTGGTAAGGATGTCGTAGTAGTTAGGAGCAGCAGCATTACGAATGGTGGCTGTACTTACTCTTTCTACAGTCACCGGGGCTTCCAACACTCTTTCGGGTGTACGTGTAGCCGCTACTACTACACCTTCTGCTTGCATAACCGAAGGCTCCAGGCTTACAGCAACATCTCCGGTAGAAGAGGTCACCGTTACATCTTTAGTAGAGAAACCTACAGAAGAGAAAACAAGCGTAAGGGGTGGACGTTGAGAAGTAGTAATGCGGAATTGGCCTCTTTCGTTGGTGTATGTTCCTACGCCAGTGCCCTTTATCAGGACAGACACAGCCGAAACATTTTCATTATTAGTACCGGATGTTACCGTACCTGTGATGGTGATGTTTTGGGCCAGGGCAGCAATCGAAAACATACCGGCCATTAGCAACATTGCTAAGTAGCGATAGTTAACTCTCATATGTAGCAGTTTTTAGTTAATGAGGCAAAATAGGAATTGTTATTTTCCTTTGAAAATTTAATTTGTCCACACCGGTTGATTTATATTGTATAGCCACTGTACCGTGATACCTATTTTTGCGGGCATGAACAATTTGCAGTTTCCAAAGCAGGTAAATTATTATAAAGGAAAAGTACGGGATGTATATTCCATTGGTGAAGAATGGCTGGTAATGATAGCCAGTGATCGCATTTCTGCTTTCGATGTTATTCTACCAAAACCCATTCCTTACAAGGGACAAGTATTGAACCAGGTAGCGGCTTATATGCTACATCAAACATCTGATATATGTCCAAACTGGCTTTACGACACCCCTGCCCCTAACACCGCTATTGGTAAACGCTGTACACCATATAAAGTAGAAATGGTGGTAAGAGGAAACCTTACAGGCCATGCATGGCGCACCTACAAAGGTGGTGGGCGCATGTTGTGCGGTGTTCCATTACCTGAAGGTTTGAAAGAAAACCAGCACTTCCCCTCTCCTATCATAACTCCCACAACCAAAGCCGAAATAGGACACGACGAAGACATTTCTAGAGAAGAAATTATTTCAAGAGGAATTGTACCTGCCGACGAATATGAGCAATTGGAAAATTACGCGCTGGCTTTATTTGAAAGAGGCAAGGAATTAGCTGCCAGGCGGGGACTTATATTAGTGGATACCAAATATGAGTTCGGCAAAATAGGCGATATCATTTATTTAATGGATGAGATTCATACACCCGATTCATCCAGGTATTTCTATGCTGATGGTTTTGAAGAGAAACTTGAAAAAGGAGAACCTCAAAAACAACTAAGTAAAGAATTTGTAAGGGAATGGCTAATTGCAAATGATTTTATGGGTAAAGAAGGGCAGACAGTTCCAGAAATGGATGAAGAATGGATAGCAACAATCAGCAAAAGATATATAGAACTATATGAGCAACTGATTGGAGAAACATTCCAACCACAACAACTAACACAGGAGGAGACATTCAATAAAATTGTCACCTCTTTACAGGCAGCTGGAGCTATTTAATTTCATATATGATGTTGTAAAATCAAGTCGACTTCTATTAGTATTGATGGGTAGAAGTTGGCTTTTGTCTGTTAATTGAATAGAAAATTATTCACCTTGTAAGGCAATAGGTGAAATCATTACTGGCCATTTCCCGTGAACATTTCCATCATTTCCATTACTGCCACACCCTCGCTTGCAGAGCAAGGATTACCAGCATTGCCTAAAAAGTACTGAACTACTTTTTCTATTATGGGTTGCTGAACATGTGGAAGATTTTCAAAATGGTATTCTTTTACGTCGGAGACTATAGTTACATACAGCTTTTCATGGTTGAAAATGCTGAAGCTTAACTTGCCTTTACTGCCAATTATTTCGCAATGATCTTTTGTTTCGGCTGGGGGCACAGTAAAACACCAGGTTCCCTGGAACAATATATTCTTTGGGAATAATAAGTGCCCATGTACCATATCAGCTGCATTGTAAAAACCTCCTTGATTTAAAGAAACACCACTTCCGTTTATTGCATTTCCAAAGAAATACAACATAAGATCAAGTTGGTGTGGAGCAAGATCATGAAATAAACCACCACCGGAAATGGTTGGATCAACACGCCAGTTATCATGTGTTTGAGTGATTAATGGTGCATTGTGAGGTTGCAGCATCATTAAGTTCACCATCTTTATCTCACCAATAACTTGCTCTTGTAGTAGTTCTTTTATTTTTAGGAATAATGGCAATTGCCTGCGATAATGTGCAACAGACAGTTTAATTCCACTTTTTTCTGCGGCATGCTTCATTCTTATAGCAGCAAGTTTAGAAATGGCCATTGGTTTTTCTACATAAACAGGTTTTCCTGCCTGTAATGCGGCCAGGCAATATTCTTCATGATAAAGAGGAGGCGTAGCCACATATATTGCATTTATGTCCGGGTCATTTATCAGCTTTTCAGCATCAGTATACCAAACAGGAACATTATGCCGCTTTGCATAATCTTCAGCTTTTATAGCATCTCTTCGCATTACCCCATGCAATGAAGAATTAGGCACTTTATTGAATGCAGGACCACTCTTTACTTCAGTAACATCTCCACAACCTATAATACCCCATTTTATCTCGTTCATGAAACCTATATTATTAGCAACAAATCTAATTACGAATTGTTATGAACTCAACTGGGCCTTTTGTATATTGATGAGAGCATTAGTTATACCTGCCCAAGACCAAGAGTAAATTATTGACGTAGGATTATATAGACGATCGTTTGTAAGGATTTTTGTCGCACATATAAATGAAATAAACGAATTAAAAAAGAAATAAATGACATTAATTTAAATTAATCCCATAGCTTCGAATATTATTTTTAATCCCCAAATCAAAATTTAATGGAAACAAATCTTGTTTTAAAAGTTGAAGATTTAACACCTGATTTTGCCGATGGTATGCGCAAATTATTTGCTAATGCTACATTGTACATACGAGTAGAAAGTGGTGCAAGCAGCTCGCAAACTACAAGTGGCGGCGAAACGCCATCTCGTAGGGGACGTCCTGCTAAATCATCTTCTGATGCTGAAACATCCAATAATGCTGCTCCAAAAAAACGTGGCCGCAAACCTGGATCAAAAGCATCAAAGCCTGCTTCAACAGAAGGTCCTAAGAAAAGAGGTCGTAAGCCTAAGAATTCTTCACCTGCAGAATAGTGTTAAGTAACTATATTAATAAAGCCAGCTCATGAGCTGGCTTTATTGATTCAAGAAAAAGAACCTTTCTTCTTTTTCCTACAAAACTAAACGTTCACTGCACGGCTCTTAGCCTTTGAAAATGCATTTGTGATATGATGAGATTTAGAAGCAGGTGAATTGCCGGCTTCAGGCATAGAATTAGATGACCTGTTTTTCCTTATAAAATAAGTAGCAACCCCAGCTCCGGCTACAGCCAATGCTGCAGCGATTATTGTATTTCTTTTCATAAATAGATTTTTGTACATAAAGGCAATTGCCATGCCACCACAACTAGCTACCATCCAACAGTTCTTCCAGCTAAACACATAAACAACATGAAGCACCTATACATAAAATGAAATAAACATATAAATATTCACCTCGCAGTATTGTAGAAAATACACCTGTATCTGTGCATGTTTAACACTCGCCTCCATTCTACTTTTGCTTTGCATTATTTCTATCTCCCTTGTCATTAGAGATGCAAATCACATTGAACATATACATTTGCCCCATGAAAAATTGGCTATTCCTGGTACTAATTGGGTTAATCTTCTTTAGCTGTAAAGAAAGCACCAGCGAAGAAAATTCAAAATCACAGGCAGTACACCTTCAACTAGTAGAGTCACTTAACAAGCAAGTGCAGTTACACCCTGATAGTGCTCCTATTCGCATGCAACTTGTAAATGCCTTGGACAGCCTGGGCAGGTATGGTGATGCACTTGCTCAGGTAGACAGCATGATAATACGAGACAGCCTGAATAATGGGTTGTGGTTCGCCAAAGGCCAACTGCAGGAAAGCATGAAGGATACTTCAGCCGCCATCCGCAGTTATGAAAAAGCCATCAATATTTATCCTTCGCTGGAGTCGCAGTTGCACCTGGCTAATCTATATGCCGAAATGAAAGACAGCCGTAGCCTGCAGATTTGCCAGGCAGTAAGCCGGGTGGCAATGGATAGAGAAAATATTGCTCATTGCGACTTTATTGCAGGTATTTATTATGCACGTACAGGGCAGGCTTCACAAGCCATTGCAGCTTTCGACAGGTGCATCAATAATAACTACACCTACATGGAAGCTTACCTTGAGAAAGGATTTGTTTATTATGAACAAAAGAAATACAACGAAGCACAGCAGGTATTTGATCGTGCTATAACCGTAAATAACTTGTATGCTGATGCATATTACTGGAAAGCAAAAACATTGGAAGCAATGGGTAATAAACAAGAAGCAATCACCAATTATCAACGTTCTTTGGGATTGGATAAAACATTAACCGAAGCACGCGAAGCCCTTAACCGGTTGAATAGTTAAGGCTCAATATTCTAACTAATCATTGCACAGGAAGAATTAATAAATCATCTTATCATGCCAATCATAGCCCCCTCTTTACTTGCCGCTAATTTTTTACATTTAGGAGAAGAATGTAAAATGCTGAACGAAAGTGAGGCTGACTATTTTCACCTGGATGTGATGGATGGACGATTTGTACCAAACATAAGCTTTGGTCTTCCTGTTATAGAACAAATAAGAAAGGCAACAAACAAGGTTTGCGATGTGCACCTGATGATACTGGAACCGGAGAAATATGCTGAAGCATTTAAAAATGCCGGTGCTGATATTCTTACAGTTCATATAGAAGCCTGCATTCACCTGCACAGGAATTTGCAGCAAATTAAATCCTTAGGAATGAAAGCTGGTGTAGCTATCAACCCACACACTCCTATTAATTTCCTTACAGATATCATTCATGACGTGGACCAGGTTTGTATCATGAGTGTGAACCCAGGTTTTGGCGGACAGGCTTTCATTCCGCAAACGATCAACCGCATAAAGCAGTTGCGCCAGTTAACAGATGAGAAAGGGCTTAATGTTGATATAGAAATTGACGGAGGAGTAACAGTAGAGAATGCCGCTTCCATTGTGGCAGCCGGAGCTACAGTTTTAGTGGCCGGTAATACTGTTTTCAAATCGCCTGATCCAATTAAAACTATTTCGCAACTAAAGGCAGTAAGCTAGTAGCTGGTTAACAACTTGGACAAGCATATTCATTCTCCAGGTCGATAACCGTAACTACAGATGTGTGCTTTTGTTTTGGCGCAAAAATGATCCTTACCCGCTGACCATCATCTGTAGTTCCTTCTATGGCATAAGTTGGCCCTTTGGGATCATCGAGCCTACTCTTATTATAGTTCACTTTTCCTTCAGCCTGTATTTGCCGCACCTCCGTTTGTGTGATCTTCCTGCACGCCATCCTGCACTTTGCATGCTTTGTAAAATACAACTCCTGCGTCCGGTCGAAACCGGCAGAATTAGAACTTTCTTTACTTGCCGGTGCTTGTGACGATGCTTTTATGTTAGAATATGTTTCACTTGCTACTGGTGGCGCTTCTTTATATTGTTTAATTATAAGAGTGATAACAGCCAGCATCACAAAAAACAGGATCGGGAGTAGTTTCTTCATCTTCATAACTGAAAGTTAAAGTGGATGAACTACATGCGGAAAAATGGTGGACGCAGGTAAGTACATGCTGCTTCAAAAAGAGCAAGTGAAGCAAGTCAGCTATCTTTGCGCCTCTTATGGAACAGACAAAATCAGTAGCATTTCATACACTCGGATGTAAACTAAATTTTTCCGAAACCTCTACCCTATCCCGCTTATTGGAGAAAGAAGGCTTTGAGAAACGGGAGTTTAATGATAAAGCCGATGTATATGTTATTAATACGTGTTCTGTTACAGATAATGCTGACAAAGAATGCCGCATGCTGGTTCGCAGAATTCAGCGTCGTGCACCGGAAAGCATGGTTGTGATAACCGGTTGCTATGCACAGCTAAAGCCACAAGAGATTGCCAGCATCCAGGGAGTTGACCTTGTACTGGGTGCGGCTGAAAAATTCAATATTGCGCAGCACCTGAAAGAACTAACGAAAGGCGACAGCACAAAGATCTGCAGCTGCGATGTGGCGGATGTTTCTGGTTTTATTTCATCCCATTCTATAAATGACAGAACCCGCACTTTTTTAAAAGTACAAGACGGCTGCGACTACAACTGTTCATTTTGTACCATACCTATGGCGCGTGGAAAAAGCCGGAGCGATACGGTAGAAAACGTGGTAAAAAACGTACATCAATTAGCCGCTACAGGAGTAAAAGAAATTGTTTTAACAGGCGTTAACCTGGGCGATTTTGGAAAAGGTCCAGAAGGCAAAAAACATGAAGAAACATTTTACCAGCTAGTACAGGAATTAGATAAAATTGAGGCAATTCAACGGTACCGCATTTCTTCCATAGAACCCAATTTGTTGACAAATGACATCATAGATTTTGTTAGCAAAAGCCGCAGCTTTATGCCCCATTTTCATATTCCGCTACAAAGCGGCAGCAATACCATTCTTGGATTGATGAGAAGGCGCTACAGGAGAGAATTATATGCTGAAAGAGTTGCGCAAATCAAACAGCTTATGCCTCATTGTGCAATTGGTGTTGATGTAATAGTTGGTTTTCCGGGCGAAACAGATGAACACTTTCAGGAGACGTATGATTTCTTGCATGAATTAGATGTAAGTTATTTACACACATTCACTTACAGTGAACGAGAAAATACACTTGCTTCAGGCATGAAAAATGTAATACATATGAATGTGAGGAATGACAGGAACAAAAAGTTGAGAAACTTAAGTTTTATGAAGATGTCCGAACATACCCGCCGCCATATAGGTGATACCCGGAAAGTGTTGTTTGAAGCCAATGATAAGAACGGTATGATGGAGGGCTACACAGATAACTACATAAAGGTGACTACGCCGCACCGGCAGGATTGGGTAAATGAAATAATAGATTGGAAAATTTAAAAATGAAAGGTCATGGAAGACATTTTATCATTAAGAAAGTTCTTGGTCACCATAAATTTTTTCATGGACGATGAGTTCATGACGTATGTTCCGCCGCATCGTACTTACATCAACTTTCTTATCAACAAAGGCGTGATTGACTCTTATGCTGTAAGCATGGAAAGCTACAGGAGCTGGATCTTACTTAGCGCAGAAAGCAAAGAACAAGTAACTGAGTATTTAACCAAGTCTCCACTTTTCAAATACTGGACAATTGAAATAGATGAATTGTTTATGTATGATGGCCAGACTTACAGGCTGCCTGCTCTACAGTTAAACTAGTTCATTTTCAACCCTACACTTTTGCCACATAGGCTTGCTCTCAAGCACCTTTGCATATACCGCACACGATGGTATATTAGCTCCTTCTAAATAGCCCGTGCTCATAAGAAACTCGTTCACGATCTCTCCTCCCGTAAACCTGAAAGTCTTTTTAAAAATCTTTATCCACTCATTCTTACTAAGCGGGTAATGATGATTGAGCCATTGTTCAAACGAACCATACTGCTGCTGTAGTGCAAGTATCTGCTGTGCATTATAAATAGCTGCCTGCACCTTCAACCTGTTGCGGATAATCCCTGCATCAGCCAGCAAACGTTTTACATCTTCTTCACCATATTCTGCAACAGCGGCTATATCAAATTGGCTATACGCCTGGTAAAAGTTTTCTTTCTTTTTTAGAATGGTTGTCCAGCTAAGACCAGCCTGGTTGATCTCTAAAACAAGTCGAGCAAAAAGTTCATTGTCGTCATGTATAGGAAAACCATATTGCTCATTATGGTAATGAATATGAACATTCCCCGGCTCCATACTGGTTACTGCTTCGCAATAAGTCATAGTTTAAAACAGATTATGTCTTAAAGGTAATAGCCAATAATTTGTCCTGATGAAGAAATACACGATTGGAGTTACAGTCAAATATGGGTATGATAAATTGCCTCTTCAGAAAAAGCAACTACAAATAGTGGTTGAAAAAATTAAGCATAAAAAAAGAGTTAGATTTCTCTAACTCTTTCTCTGTGGGAGCACACGGGTTCGAACCGCGGACCCTCTGCTTGTAAGACAGAGTTGCTAACTTTCTCTTGTTTTCCTTTGTCTTCCTTTATTACTTTAACTGCTTAATTATCAATTATTTGTGGAAAAATAGTTTCCTTTTTTGCTACTTTCTTTAGCATTTATTAGTAACTTTATGGTCACATTCGTGGTCACATTCACTTAATTAAACGCTTAGAAATATGGAACAGCCACAAGTTTTCGTTAGCTTTTTTTTAGATGCTTCCCGCCCAAATTCTGATGGCAAATGCCTGATAAAACTCAACATCTACCAGAAGCCCCACAAAAGAAGGTACGCTACAAAATTTCATGTTACCAAAGAAGACTGGGCAAAGCTCAACAGTGCAAAACTTCGTGATGAGGATTTGAAGGAAATCAAGAAAAAGCTGAATGCGCTACAGTCGCAGGCAGAAGATGTAGTTGCAACCATCAAACCTTTTTCCTTTGTAACTTTTGAAGATGCGTTTATAAAAGGCATTGTAACCACTCCCACCGCTACCACCAGCAGAATGTTAACCGACTGGTTCACCACTTCAATAAACCTGTTAAAAGCAAATGACCAGGTAGGTACTGCCGGCACTTATCAAACTACCATCAACTCAATTAACGAGTTTAAGAAAAATCTTCAGATACAGGATATTACTCCGGCGTTCTTGCAGTCTTACGAAAAGCACCTGCGTAGCGAAAACAAGTCTCTAAGTACTATCAGCATTTACATGAGAAACCTTAGGTCCATAATTAATAAGGCAATCAAAGACAAGTTTCTTTCTCGGGATGCTTATCCTTTCAAAAGTTATGAAATACCTACAGGGCAGAATGTAAAGAAGGCTTTGAAAGATTTTGACATTAATCACATACTTACTTACACCCCCGAGAAAGCAGACCAACAGAAAGCAGTTGATTTTTGGATTTTCTCTTATTTATGTAGCGGGATAAATTTCGCTGATATTATTGCTTTAAAGCCAAGCAATATCAGCGGCAACTATCTTACTTTCTACAGGCAAAAAACTATCAGAACCAAAAAGAAAGATTTGCGTCCTATAAAAGTCGGTCTCAATTCCAGAGCTCTTGCCATCATCGAAAAATATAAAAATACAGACCCACAAAACCCTTACTTGTTTTCAATCCTTGAAGCTGGTCTATCTGCCAAAACAATTAAGAACCGTTGCCAGCGCTTTATTAAGTGGGTTAATAAAAGAATGTATGAAATATGCGAAGATTTAGGCATTGAAAACAAAACAGGTACTTATGCAGCCCGTCATACTTTCTCTACAGTTATGAAGCGCAAAGGAGCTCCAACATCATTTATAAAAGATGCTTTAGGTCATAGCAGCGTAGCCACTACAGAAAATTATTTAGATAGCTTTGAAGATGAAGTAATTTTAGAGTATGCAAATGCATTAACTACTTTCAATCAATCAGTCTTAAAGGCAGTATGAGTAATGGCTTAGAGGTATTCAATAAAATATTATTTCTGAACCTTCGCCCCTGGATGCAGGGGCAGGTTTCAGAGCAAAAGTATCTTGAACTATTACAGGAGGTTCAGAAAGAGCACTACCAGTTCCAACCCTTATTTAAAGTAACCTTTCCAAAGCCGGTAAACAACAAAAGAAAGTACTATGCCTTTCTAATGGAAAACGCTGCTATCAGCTATTTTAATTCTATTCATTCTCTTATCTCGAGGGCTAACGATAACGGTAAGAAGTATTGGGTCAATGATACTATAAACAAAAAGCTGAAGCCTAAGCTGAAAGAAGCACAGCAGGTAATAAAAGAAAACGGCTACACACGGGAAGCCATCAACACCACTTCAAACACTACAAACTACGAAGACCTTCGTGATAATTCTTATATTATCCAGCTTCTAAAGTTCCATCTTATTCACATCTACCTTGAATTTCAAAATATATATGCACACCTGCTAAGTGAAGACCAGTTAACCGAAGAGGAAATACGACAGTATTATTTTAGTGAAGCTGTGATTGATAAGCCAGTACTTACTAAAGCTGATGAAGTAAAACTTCCTGCAACGTCTGTTCAAATAAAAGTGGAACCTGAAGAAAAATCTTTACCGGTTTATAAATTAGACTTTCGACCTGAAGAAAAAGGAGTATTGCCTTTTGACGTAATGATTAAGAACCCGGACAGGTTTGCAAGTTTTGAAGAAGAGCTTTACAGTCACGACCTGATTGACAACAACCGAAACTTCAAAAATATTCACGGACAGTTGCAAGAGTTAGCTGCAGTTTATTATGTGTTAATCCGAAAGGGATATTTCAACAAGATGAACTTACAGAAGCGCAAAGAAATTACTCCTTTGGACGTAAGAAAGTTTTTAGACCACCGTTACGCCGCATCAACAATAAAACAATTCAATATCTGGAAAAACGACCCTGACGGCTTAGCCGCATTTATAGAAAAATACTACTGGTTAGCGGCTTTACCCACCTGCTAAATTGCGGTAATTTGCTGCCAAATTACCAAATCAAATTTCCACTCTTTTTCATAACTGCTTCTCTTACAACAGTTACAAGGATTTCCAAATTTCCACTTTCAAACTTCCACCCACCTCTAACTTCCTTTACAAAGTCTTTGAGAAAACAAAGATGACTTTAGCGCTAAAGTCCTTTTGATAACAATTTCAATCGTTTCAAAATGGACGAAATATTAAAACGTCTCGACAAGTTAGAAAGGCTTATCCAAAGCCAGGCACAGTTACAGAAATCAGTGCTCAATTTAAATGAAGCCTGCTCATACCTGGAACTTTCGCCAAGTCATTTGTACAAGTTGACAAGTGATGATACCATACCTCACTACAAGCCCAACGGGAAGAAAATCTATTTCCTACGGCTGGAGCTGGACCAGTGGTTGCTTCGCAACCGCAACACCACCAAAGAGGAGATGCAGAATAATGCAAGTGATTACCTAACCAAAAAAGGAGGAGCATAATCATGAACGAAGTACTAAATATGCTCATACAGCTAAGTCAGGACTTTGCTGTAATTAAAGCCTACATCCTCTCTTTGAAAAAGTCAAAACTTGACAACTTCAACGAAACATGGATAGATGGACAGGTAGTAATGCAAACAATGCATCTAAGCAAACGGACATTACAAACCTTACGGGATAATGGTACGTTACCATACAGCCGCATCAATGGAAAGTTTTACTACAAGGTGGCTGATGTAGAACAACTGCTGGAAGCGAATTATTCAAATTCTAAATCAGCAGGTCATGGAACTAAGTAAAGAAGCCATCCTCAACAAGACACATTACGGGCTTAATATCTATGCCCACGTGTTAAAGCAGTATTATCCAGGCACAGTCCTTTCCCTTTCGGGAAGGGACTGCCAACCTGCTTTGAACCCATTTAACAACGATAAGTCAACGCTGCTTATATCTATTGAAAATAATTTGGCAGTACATAAGGATGCTGAACTATCAGACTTCAATGGAAATGTTTTTGACTTTGCAACACTGCATTACAAGTTGCAAGAGCAGGACCTTATTGCAAAGCTGAATGAAGAATTGCATTTACACTTAGGCGAAGAGTATTCTTTCTACAACAGGGGAAACATCATTGTTCGACCAGAAGTAAAAGAGCCTGCACAACTGCCTTTGCCATGCTTCAGCTATTTTCTTGCTCCGATAAAAAATACCATTCCCGAAAAGGCAGTTACACTTATCGACGTTTACAAAATCATCAGGAGTGACAAGTTTGCAAAGCAAACAATTTCGCTTCGCTCAATAAATGATAAGAAGGCAGCCAAAGACTACAAGGCAGCACACTTTGACTACGTTACCTTTTCAGGCATCTTTTCTAAACGTGCAGACAATGCATTACAAAAGCATTCAGGTTTACTTACTGTCGACCTTGACCACATCAGCAATGCCGGCGAATGGGTTGACAGGCTATTGCAGGATGAATATTTTGAAACAGAACTGTTGTTTGTTTCCCCTTCAGGTGATGGTCTTAAATGGATAATTCCTATAGACACAACGAAGGCAACACACAGTGTTTATTTCAAAAGCATCAGCAATTACTTACAGCTCACCTACAGTTTACAATTAGACACCTCGGGCAGTGATTGTTCAAGAGCCTGCTTCTTACCACATGACCCGAACATTTACATCAATCCTAAATATTTATAGCAATGGAGCGGAAAATATTCAAACCTTCTGAATGGTTGCTTCCAGAAGAACCAAAGGAAGAAATACAGGTACAGGAATTAGCAACGGGTGAAGATGTATCAGAGATAGAACACGTAATAAAACAGATAGAAGAAAACAAACTTGATATTGCATCAGCTTATGGAGATTGGCGTAACATAGGCTTCGCCTTCGCCGATGCCTTCGGAGAACACGGTCGCAATTACTTCCACCGCATCAGTTGCTATTATGCTGACTACAGCAAAAATGAATGTGATACGCAATTTGACAATTGCTTGAAATCAAGAGGTCAGGGAATAACATTGAAAACATTTTTCTATTATGCCAAACAAGCAGGCATCAATATAGCAACCGGTCAACTACAGGACCAGGTTCCAACCCTGCCAAATACCTTGTTTCCTCAATTACCTGAATTTCTGCAAAAGGTTGTTGCTATCGCAACATCAGCAGAAGAAAAAGATATTTTATTATTAGGCTCTATCGTGGCAATGAGTGCCTGCTTTCCAAAACTGTTTAGCATCTACGATGGCAAGAAAGTGTTTGCAAACCTTTACTTATTTATTACAGCACAGGCATCAGCAGGTAAAGGAAGGTTAGTTCATTGCAAGCAAATAGTAGCACCCATACATAAGCACTTTCGTGACCAGGCTAAACTGATGAAGCAACAGCACGAATTAGAGATGATGGATTACAACGAGAAGAAGGGGAAAGATGCAACAGCAGAAAAACCAGCCAAGCCACCAGAGAAGATGTTACTGATACCTGCCAACAATAGCACCACCGGTGTATTTCAATTGTTGTTTGAGAACGATGGTAGAGGGTTACTGTTTGAAACTGAAGGCGATACTTTAGCCCAGGCGTTTAAAAGTGATTATGGCAACTATAGTGACGGCTTTAGAAAAGCCTTTCACCACGAAACAATTTCCTATTACCGCCGCACCGACCGTGAGTATGTAGATATTCCTTTGCCCTGCCTTTCGGCAGTGCTTTCAGGAACGCCAAAACAGGTTTCCAGTCTAATACCAAATGCAGAGAATGGTTTGTTTAGTCGGTTCATATTCTATTTCATGAATGTAAAGCCGGTATGGAAAGATGTCTTCACTTTCTCTACTGATAACGGCTTAGACGATTACTTTAATGCATTAGGTGAGCAGTTCTTTCATTTCTTCCAATCACTACAAGCCAGCCCTGAAATTCATTTTTCACTTACAATTGACCAGCAACAACAATTCAACACATTCTTCCAGCAGGTACAGCAAACCTATATTACCTTAAAAGGCTTAGACTATATGGCAACTGTTCGTCGCCTTGGCTTAATAGCCTTTCGTATTGCAATGATACTTTCAGTATTAAGACTGATGGAAACTGGAGAAATGCCATCAAGATTAGTGTGTGAGGAAAGAGACTTTCAAACAGCGATGGGAATTGTAAAAACACTTGTTATCCATTCTGCAAAAGTATTTTCAGAATTGCCGGCAGAAGCACAATTGCCTAAAAGAAAAAATCAAAAAGAAAAGTTCTTAGATGCATTACCAAAAGAGTTTAACAGGCAAGGATATTTAAAAGTGGCGACCAAAATGAAAATTCCCGAAAAAACTGCTGAAGGATACATTGGTGAGTTTTCAAAAAAAGGTTTGCTGCATCACGAAAAGAAAGACCATTATCTAAACCTGATGTTTAAGGAAACTAAGGAAACGGAGGACACTAAGGAGTAGTTTCCTTGATTTCCTTAATCTCCTGAACTTCCTAAAACCTGCACTTCTATTATTTCTTACCTATATTTAAAATCCTTTGGGAGGCGAACTACATAGTTCGCCTTTCGTCTTTCCGCACACCTTTTCCACATTTGCAGCATTCTGCACTTCTTTGCGTAGTTCTGCTAATGTTTTTAGTAAATTTACGGTAACAACTAAAAATTTTATTATTTATGAACAAGCCAATTTTGATGTTCAACATCCTCACATTCGACTTTCCGAAGAGAAAGCCGACCTTTTACTTTAGCACAAACGAAGAAGGTTCTTTTTGTAAGCTCCACAAATCGCTATTCCCGAAACGTATCGATAATTTATTTCCTGATGCAAGCACCACCGTACAGGAAATTTACACAACTTTCGATTATCCTCGAACGGGCTTTCTTGGTTTGGAAATGGATTTTAAAAATGAAAACCCTGACTTAATCAAAAAATACTACAACAGGATTATCAACTACCATTTCAAAAAGACAAAGAAGCAACTGGTAAAAACAGGCTTCATCAACGAAACACAGGTGTGGGTTAAGTCAACCAAACAATCAACAGAACAATTTACAGTGTATGAGAAGTTCTCTATAAAGGTTCAGCTCTGCCATGTAAGCAACCATCCCGAACTACTGGTTTCTTATGATGGTAGGTCGAGAGTAAGCAAGCAAAATATACAGGTACTAACTCATGATGTTTCACAAAGTGATTTCAATTGGACGGTGCAGGATAACAAGCTGCTACGCTTTGAAGATTTGGAGAAGTTGCCTGAACCCCATTTTGAGACAGCGTACCCTCTTATAAATAACAGGCTGCGCCGTCACCTGAATTTACCTGTGCCCGAAAACAAACGGGACAATCCTTACGACAAGTACCTCGATAAAATTCAACAGTTTGCTAAACACTTTTTGTTGAAGAAAGAGTTTAGAGATGTAATACCACTTAACACCGACAGCTTTATAAAAGTTAGCCAGGGCAGAATAAATGAGACTGAACTTGAAAGCAACGAACTAACTTTTGGAGGCAACAACACCGGGAAAGTACCGAAGTATGGTATAAGAGATTTCAAGCCATTCAAGAAAAGTCCTTGGTCGAAAGTTCACCTGTTCTTTGTCATGCATAAGGATGATGTAGAAACTGCAAAGACGTTAGACACCTATTTTAAAAGTGGCTTTGGCTGGTTCAAAGGCTTGTATGATTATGCACGAATACTGTTTCATACCGAAAAAAATTTCAGTGTAATTTTCAACGACAAAGACAATCCTTTACCTGAAATTGAAGATATACTAAGTACTAAAAGAACCTTTAACCCTGATGTAAAATACATTGCTATTTACATTACTCCACACAGTAAAAACGTAGATGATGAGAGCAAGCACATCCTATACTACAGGGTAAAAGAACTGTTGTTAAAAAGGGATATAACATCACAAGTCATCGACCCTGCTAAACTCAT
Organism: Aridibaculum aurantiacum; assembly: GCF_017355875.1. Lineage (NCBI taxonomy): Bacteria > Pseudomonadati > Bacteroidota > Chitinophagia > Chitinophagales > Chitinophagaceae > Aridibaculum > Aridibaculum aurantiacum. Next base: position 1,638,499 of record NZ_JAFEWC010000001.1, on the reverse strand, counting down.
TGAACAGGGTAAGAATTACACCTACAGCCTAACCAACATAGCAGTGGCAATGTTAGCTAAGTTAGATGGTATCCCTTGGCGATTAGATACACCAATAAAGAATGAACTGATTGTAGGCATAGGTGCGTTTCGTCATAAAAAAGACCAGGTGCAATACTTAGGTAGTGCCTTTAGCTTCGATAATACCGGAGGCTTCAACAACTTCGATTATTTCATGAAGCACCAGACGGACCAGCTTGCAGGTAAGATAGAAGAAACAGTAAAAGATTTTGCAGCCATCAACAATGCACCCGACCGCTTAATTATTCACTTCTACAAAGAGCTTAGCCGCAAAGAACTGGAACCAATAGAAAAGGCGTTAGACAATCTTGAACTTGACAGGAAAATTCCTATCTATATCATCACGGTTAACAAAACAGAGGCTGAAGACATTGTTGCCTTTGATACCGAATGGGAAGGACTGATGCCTGTTAGCGGCACTTATATAAATATCGGTCAGGACAAATACCTGCTGTTCAACAACACCCGTTATCCTGATGGAACTTTCAGTTCCGCAGATGGTTACCCTTTCCCGGTAAAGCTAACCATCAATTGTAATGAGAAGAACCGGCTAAGAGATGCAAAAGTTATGAGAGAACTTATCAATCAGGTATACCAGTTCAGCCGGATGTATTGGAAATCCATCAGGCAGCAGAACTTACCCGTAACAACCAAGTACCCTGAAATGGTCGCACAGATAGCACCTTATTTTCAGGACGGTGTGATACCGGAGTACGGTAAGAATAACCTTTGGTTTTTGTAAAACAATTGTTTTGATTTTCATAACCTCAATTTATAGCTGTCACATGTATTTCTATGATATGTTTTTTTCACTTCCAACAATGGAAGACTATGTTGCCAAAGGCTGGGCAATTAATGGCACTAAAGGAGGTCTAATTTTAGGTCCGTCTCATGATGAAGGTGGAATAATGATGTGGCAAAGAACAACCGAAGGTGATGGCTATAGATTGAAGGGTGAGGTTGAAGGCTATGAATATATTTTAAATCCAGGTGCATCACATTGCTATAGAAATATATTTTCGTCAATAAACAAGCATGATGAACACCAAAATGAAAACTGGGCAGAGTATAGCATTCCTGAAAATATTTCTATTATCGATACACGAAGAAGCGGCGAACCGAGGTTTATTCTTTTAGATGCGAACTTCAGTATTGTGAACAAGTATTCTACTAAGTGCTATCTCAATACAATTGAAAAAATGAATAATGCTCGTTCCTTTGAAATGTTAGATGAAAAAACGTTAAAAATAGTATACGCTAACCTTGCCCCTATTGACATTTACAATAGCTGTACTAACGAAGTGGAAGGTACTTTAGTAAGGCAGGAATAAGCTCCAACCTAAAAGTATACCAGCTATCGAGTACGAGTTTTCCAAATAAAATCTTCCACAAAGTTAATTGCCGTCCCGGCAGTTGCATAAATCCAAACTAAGCCAGAGCCGGACAGCCAAAAGACTACGGCATAAACACAATTCCACACACAGAAGCCTTCATTTATTCCGTTTCCTTTTGGCTTGGGAATGACGGCAATTTAGGCATAGCGTCATTTTATTTTCATCATTTAAAATTTACGTTATGTCCAAGTCTGCACGTTTCATCGGTTATGCTTACTCACTTAGCCTTACTACACCGCCTCATTATTCCTTTCATTGGCAGCACCGTCGCACTTATGTTCGTGTGTTTCATTTGCCGGCTTCAGGCATGTACTTGCACCAACTGGTTCGTCAGCATCGTTGTTATCTTTCACAGCTCCCTTTTTAGGGGGCTTTTTTAATTTCAGAAACCCCTTGCAACAACGCTACAAATATTCATTTGTCTTTAATTGTTCAGGAGCGTTACCTTTGCACCCGATGAAATTCTTTGCTTTCATAATGGCTTTTCTTGTCTTAGCACTTAGCGTCATGCCTTGTGCTGATACCGGTGCTGCCCCTAAAGACCCAAAAGCAAAGACAGAAATAACGAAGACGGCAGACCAGCCAGACCATCAGGAAGAGGATGCTTGCTCTCCTTTTTGTCATTGTGCCTGCTGTGCAGGTTTCTCAATTAACCATACTCTTGCAATTGTAACTAAAGTACCTACCTACTCTCAAAGTCACGAGACAAGTTTCCTTCCAAAGGAAGTCATAGAAATTGTCTTACCTATTTGGCAGCCCCCCCGCTTAGTATAACCTTCTCATTTTTACCAGAATGCTTTTCAGCCTGTTCGGCTGTTTAGGCGTGTATTATTTCACGTTTAGAAAGGTTATATAATGTTAGATAAGATTATACTGTTCAGTATAAAAAACAAACTTGTCATTGGCGTAATGACAATAGCCCTCATTGCATGGGGTGTATGGAGTGCAACAAAACTGCCGATAGATGCAGTGCCGGATATTACAAATAATCAGGTTCAGATAATTACCAATGCTCCAACCTTGGCAAGCCAGGAGGTAGAGCAATTTATTACCTACCCCATAGAGCAAAGTATTGCCAACCTTCCCGACCTTGAAGAAGTTCGTTCTATTTCAAGGTTTGGTCTTTCAGTAATCACCGTTGTTTTTAGCGATGATGTAGACATATACTTTGCACGGCAACTTATAAATGAAAGACTAAAGGAAGCCGAAGACCAGATACCTGAAGGTTTAGGCAAGCCGGAGTTAGCACCAGTAAGCACAGGATTAGGGCAGATATTTGAATACGTCTTACATCCTAAAAAGGGCAGTGAACACAAGTATACTTCCAGCGACCTAAGAACAATGCAGGACTGGATAGTTGCAAGGCAGCTTTACGGAACACCCGGAGTAGCAGAAGTTAACAGCTTCGGCGGAATGTTGAAACAGTATGAAGTAGCTGTAGACCCCAACAGGTTAAAAGCATTAAATGTAAGTGTTGCAGAAATTTTTGAAGCACTTGAGAAGAACAATGCCAATACAGGCGGTGCATACATAGACAAAAAGCCAAATGCTTATTTCATAAGAGGCATTGGTTTAGTTACTTCTTTGGAAGACATAGGGCGAATAGTTGTCAAGAATACAAACGGCATCCCTACCATGATAAGCAATGTTGCTGATGTTCGTTTTGGTCATGCTACACGTTATGGAGCAATGACAAGAAACGGTGAAAGCGAGGTTGTAGGTGGTATTGTTATGATGCTAAAAGGTAGCAACAGTGCAGAAGTAGTAGCCCGTGTAAAAGAAAGAATGGAAGTTATAAAAAAGTCACTTCCACCTGATGTACTAATAGAACCTTACTTAGATAGAACCTCACTTGTAAGCCGGGCAATATCAACAGTTGAAACCAACCTTGTTGAAGGGGCATTGATTGTAATATTTGTATTAGTACTGTTTTTAGGAAATCTAAGGGCAGGGTTAATTGTTGCTTCAGCTATTCCATTAGCCTTACTATTTGCTTTAGGATTGATGAATGTATTTGGAGTATCAGCAAACCTGATGAGCTTAGGCGCTATTGATTTTGGTTTAATAGTAGACGGTGCAGTAATCATTGTTGAAGCAACCCTGCACCACTTAGCTACAAGAAAATCAAATAAAGTACTTACTCAAAAAGAAATGGATGAAGAAGTATATCAATCAGCATCCAGAATAAGAAGCAGTGCAGCATTCGGTGAAATCATTATCCTTATAGTTTATATACCAATACTAACCCTCGTAGGCATTGAAGGCAAGATGTTCAGACCAATGGCGCAGACTGTAGGCTTTGCCATCTTAGGTGCATTAATTCTTTCGCTTACATACATACCAATGATTTCAGCCGCCTTCTTATCGAAGAAGATAAGTCATAAGGTCACCTTTTCAGATAGAATGATAAACTTCTTTCAGAAGTTATATGCTCCGGTTCTAAATGCAGCTATCAGAATGAAGTACATTGTTATCACGGCTGCAGCCGTTCTAACTATCATTTCTATTGTCATTTTCACCCGTATGGGTGGTGAGTTCATACCACAATTAGAAGAAGGCGATTATGCCTTTCACTGCATCTTACCCCAGGGCTCTTCATTGTCCCAGAGTATTGAAACATCAATGCAGGCATCAAGAATAATAAAAGCATTTCCTGAAGTAAAAGAAGTAATTGGCAGAACAGGAAGTGCAGAAGTACCAACAGACCCGATGCCACCTGAAGCAAGTGATTTAATCATTGTTCTTAAAGACAAAGACGAATGGACAACAACCGAAGATTACAAGGAATTAGCTGAAATGATGTTAGAGAAACTGGAAGCAATACCAGGTATTTTCTTTGAAGCCAACCAACCAATTCAAATGCGTTTTAATGAATTGATGACAGGTGTACGGCAAGATGTAGCTATTAAAATATTTGGGGAGAACATAGATACATTAGCTGCTTTAGCACCAAGAATAGGCAAAGTAATTCAATCAGTGGAAGGAGCAACAGAACCACAAATCGAAAGAATTGAAGGCTTACCTCAAATAACCATTACATACGATAGAAGCAGGATTGCAAACTACGGTTTAAACATAGAAGACATAAATAAGGTAGTGAGTACAGCCTTTGCAGGTCAGGCAGCAGGAGTTGTTTTTGAGAACGAAAGAAAGTTTGATTTAGTAGTAAGACTTGATACAACCTATCGTTCATCAATTGAAGATGTTGCCAACTTATACATACCAACAACGGGAGGTAATCAAATCCCTTTAAACCAAGTTGCTTCTGTTGAGTTCAAAGAAGGTCCTGCACAAATTAGTCGTGAAGATGCTAAGCGAAGAGTTGTAGTAGGCTTTAATGTAAAAGACAGGGATGTACAATCAGTAGTAAAAGACATACAAGCCAAACTAAGCACATTCAAACTGCCTGCCGGTTATTACTTTACTTATGGTGGAACATTTGAAAACTTAGAGAAAGCATCTGCAAGATTGCAGATTGCAGTACCTGCGGCACTGCTATTAATTTTCATTCTGCTTTACTTCACATTCCATTCTGCAAAACAGGCAACACTAATCTTTACAGCTATACCAATGTCGGCAATAGGTGGTGTGTTTGCACTACTGCTTAGAGGTATGCCTTTTAGCATTTCAGCAGGTGTAGGTTTTATTGCATTGTTTGGTGTAGCAGTTTTAAATGGTATAGTACTTATAGGAACATTCAACCAGTTAGAAAAAGAAGGATGGGATGATATAATAGCAAGAGTAAAAGAAGGAACAAAAATCAGGCTTAGACCCGTATTGATGACAGCAGCAGTTGCTTCATTAGGTTTTTTGCCGATGGCTATTTCATCAGGTGCAGGTGCAGAAGTACAAAGACCATTGGCTACCGTAGTAATCGGTGGCTTAGTAACGGCTACACTACTCACCTTAGTTGTTATACCTATACTATATATCCTCTTTACAAAACCAAAGATGAAATTAAATACAACGTTACCAAAAGTGGTAACACTACTTTTAGCAGTCTTTATTTCTCAATCAATATTTGCTCAAAGTCCGGGTGCAGCCAATCGTATTTCATTCAATGCTGCATTTGATACAGCGTTAAGAAATAACCTTCAGATAAGAGCAAGTGATTTGCAAATACAGCGCAGCAGAACATTGCAGGGCACATGGCTTGACATCCCAAGAACAGGAGCTTTCATAGAGAACGAAGACATTAACCCACAAGACCCGAAAGGCATTCTTAAAATAGGCTTATCACAAAGCATTGAACTGCCATCCGTATACAGGGCAAGAAGGAACTTGTTGCAGGAACAGGTAAAGTCAGTTGAAATCTCAAAACAGATAAGAGCATTAGAAATTAGAAGAGAATTGCAGGCGACCTATTACAACTTGTGGTACTTGCAGAGCAAGCAGCTTCTTTGGCAAAGATTAGATAGCATTTACACATCATTAGCTAAAGCAGCAGTGCTAAGGGTTAAGACAGGTGAGAGTGCAGGGCTTGACAGCCTTTCTGCAATGGCAAGGGCAAGAGAAACAACGGTACAACTAAGCCTGTTACAAAGAGATATTCAAACACAGCAGGAAGTCTTAAAAAGGGTTCTTAATACTACAGGCATTTACCTGCCTGATACCACAACAGTTCAAAGAATACAGGTAGATTTTTTAGATACGACTTTTAATACACATCCTCAATTACAATTACAGCAACAAAACATTTCTATTGCACAGGCAGAATTGAATGTTCAACAGCAGAACCGAAAACCAAACTTTGAAGGAAGGTTTTTTTCTCAAAGGTTGTACGGTTTGTCTAATCCCTTTTCAGGTTTTTCAGTTAGTGTAGGTATTCCACTTTTTGCTTCTAAAACATATAAGAATAGAGTAAGAGCAGCGGAGTTAGAACGAAGCTACCAGCAAAGTATACTTGATTACGAAAGGCAAGCATTAAGAACAAACTACAGCCAGGCGTACATACAGCTTCAAAAAGATTTGGAACTGCTTACATACTATGAAAGCACAGGACTTGCACAGGCTGAAAAAATCATAAAGTCATCAAACCTTGCTTATCGTGGAGGCGAAATAAATTTCGCTGAACTAACACAATACCTAACACAAGCAATAGACATTCAGAGAAACTATTTGGAGGTACTAAACCAGTACAACCAATCAGCAATACAACTAAACTTCTATTTAAATAAATAACTGAAATGAAGAAATTATTTTTAATAATAACCATCCTAAACCTGCTTGCCTCTTGTGGTAACAAGAAGACGGAAACAGTAAAGGAAGAAGAGCACCACGAAGAAGCACCAGGCACCATTGTTTCTCTTACTGAAGAACAGATAAAAACAGCAGGTATACAATTAGGTACAATTGAGCTTAAAAACCTGCAAACATCAATCAAGGCAAATGGTATGTTATCTGTTCCAAATGAGAACAAGGCTTTCATTACATCTGTTAACAGTGGAGTGATAAAAACATTGCTTATCCATCCCGGCAAATACGTAAAGAAAGGACAGGTTGTAGCTACAATTGTAAATCCTGATGTTGCTAACCTGCAACAACAATTACAGACAGTAAATGCACAAATTAGCCTTGCAGAAATTGAATATAAAAGGCAAAGAGAACTGGTAGCTGGTGATGCAGCACCATTGAAGAATGTACAAAGAGTACAAACAGAATTGGCAACGCTAAGGGTAACCAGAAATTCGCTGCAAAAGCAGTTGAGTGCAATGGGTATATCTGCAAGCAGTGTAGGTAGAGGAAACATTATTACTACCCTTACCATTACAGCCCCTATAAGTGGCACAGTAAGCAATGTAATTGCTCAAATTGGTTCCAATGTAGACCCTTCAACACCTCTTGCAGAAATAGTAAACAATTCAAGGTTGCACCTCGACTTATTTGTTTTTGAGAAAGACTTGCCAAGGCTTCATGCAAACCAAACAATACATTTCACCTTAACTAACAATCCAGGCAAAGAGTATGATGCACAGATATATTCGATAGGTACAGCCTTTGCAAATGAAACGAAAACAGTTCCAATTCATGCAGTGGTGATGGGTGATAAAACAGGATTGATTGAAGGCATGAATATAACCGCAGTAATAAGTATAGGCACTAACGTTGTTCCTGCTGTACCAACAGAGGCAATTGTAAACTCACAAGGACAGGATTACATTTTTGTATTAACAACGGCAGAAGAAGAACATCATGAGGAAGGCGAAAAGGAAGAAGGTCATGAAGAAAAAGAGGCAGGACATAAAGAAGGTGAAAGTCATGCAACAACAAATTTTGAAAGAATAGCAGTTATTAAGGGCGCAACAGACGTAGGGTATACCGAGGTCAAACTATTAAAAGACCTTCCACCACAAACAAAGATTATTACTAAAGGCGCATTCTTTGCCTTAGCCAAAATGACAAATACAGGAGGACACGAACACTAAACTATTTCTATGTTACAATACCTAAAATACTATCTGCCGCTTTTCTTACTTGTGTACCTACTTATCACTTTCGTTCTGCCAAGTATAAGAGTTTATAAGAAGACAGGCATTAATCCTGTAACCTTCGGTAAAAGTGATAATGCACATGATTACATAGGAACAATAATGAAAGTGTTAACAGGGCTGCTTGTTATAGCAGTCCTGTTATTCTCTTTATCTGCAAACACATATATATACCTAAATCCAATTCCATTTCTTCAAAAAGATTGGTTGCAATACACAGGCTTATTCATTATTCATGCTTCACTTATCTGGATAGTAATTGCACAATACCACATGAAGCAATCCTGGAGAATAGGTATAGATGAAAAGAACAGAACAGAATTGATAACAAATGGTTTTTTCAGCTTATCACGTAACCCTATTTTTTTAGGAATGATACTTAGCACCATAGGTATCTTTTTAATCATTCCTGATACAGTTACATTCTTTGTAGCTGCTACATCTTACATCGTCATACAAATTCAAATACGATTGGAAGAAGAGTTCTTAATAAAACAACATGGCACAGTTTATACCGAATACAAAAGAACAGTAAGAAGACTATTATGATTTCAATAATTACAGGTGCTTTAATAATCAGTTTGCTTCATGCAGTAATACCTAATCATTGGTTGCCTGTAATTGCTATAGGGAGGAAAGAGCATTGGTCAATACAAGAGGTTACAAAAGTTACACTGATTTGTGCTTTAGCACATGGCGTAAGTACAATCCTTATCGGTGTCTTGTTAGGTGTATTAGGTGCTAAGCTCGATGATAGAGTAACCCACTTCACAAACATAATAGCTCCTGTTATACTTATATCTATAGGCTTAATATTCATTTACCGGCATCACAGGCACAAGCATTTTCATGTAGATAGTGAATTAAAAAGAAAGAAGTCTAAAAAAGCAATAATAACAGCTTTGACAATAGCAATGTTCCTTTCTCCATGTATGGAGATTGAAGCATATTTTCTATTAGCAGGCACACAAGCCGGGTGGCTTGTAGTGCTTATTGCCCTTATGTATTTAGTAATTACAACAACAGGCATGATGCTGCTTGTTCGCTACGCTTACAAGGGCTTACTAAAATTGAATTGGCATTCAATAGAACACAATGCAGGTATAATAACAGGAGTGACTTTAGTTGCTACTGGTATCATTTCATTTTTTATACAATAATTTATTTATGGAACACAATCATAACAACGAACAAGCTAAAGACTTACAGTTAGACCAGCTTGAAAAGATAACAGACAAAAACGAAGAACATCAGCATTCTGCTGATGATGGTCACAATCATGGAGCAGAAGAGCCAGGATGGAAAGCGCATTGGGACTTGTTGTTAGCTTTAGCAATACTCATCGTATTGCTTGTATTAGAGTATGGCTTTCATATAGAGTTGCCTAATATTCCATCATTAATCATCAACCTTATAGCTTACATCCTTGCAGGCAGAAGTGTATTAAACTTGGCGTTCCGCAAATCAAAACGTGGCGACTTCTTCAACGAGTTTGTATTAATGAGTGTGGCAACAATTGGTGCATTTATAATCGGAGAGTATGAAGAAGGTGTTGCCGTAATGGTATTCTACCAGATAGGCGAATGGTTTCAGGATGCCGCAGTAAATAATGCAAAGAAGAATATAAAGGCATTATTAGACATAAGACCTGATGAAGTAACAGTATTAAGAAATGGACAGGCTACAGTTATAAATCCATCAGCAATTGAATTAGGTGAAAGCATACAGGTAAAGCCAGGAGAAAAAGTTGCCTTAGATGGAGAACTATTATCTGAAAATGCATCATTCAACACAGCCGCATTAACAGGAGAAAGTAAACCAGATACAAAATACAAGGGCGAAGCTATCTATGCAGGAATGATAAACTTAAATACAGTATCAGAGGTAAAAGTAACCGCACTATTCAAAGATAGTAAGCTAAGTAAGATTTTAGAAATGGTGCAGGATGCAACAGCAAGAAAATCACAGACACAATTGTTTATTTCAAGGTTTGCTAAAGTGTATACACCAATAGTATTTTTCTTAGCACTTGCAGTATGTTTAGTTCCTTATTTGATTGTAGATGATTATGTATTTACAACATGGTTTTATAGAGCATTAGTATTCTTAGTTATCAGTTGTCCATGTGCATTAGTAGTGTCGATACCATTAGGATATTTTGGAGGAATTGGTTTAGCATCAAGAAATGGAATACTCTTTAAAGGTGGCAACTTCTTAGATGTGATGACTAAGATTAATACCGTAGTGATGGATAAAACAGGAACACTAACCAAAGGTGTTTTTAAAGTTCAACAGGTAGTACCAAACAACATAAGCAAAGAGGAACTTGTAAAACTCACTTCAGCATTAGAACAAAACTCAACACATCCAATTGCTAAAGCAGTAACAGAATATGCAGGTACTGCAAAAGACAATGTAAAAGTAGAAGGTGTTGAAGAAATATCAGGTCATGGTTTAAAAGGTAGTGTCGAAGGCAAGGAAGTATTAGCAGGTAATTTAAAGCTGTTAAAGAAGTTCGGTATTAATTATCCTGAAGAGTTAGAACAGGAAGTTAATACAATAGTAGTAGTAGCAGTAAACAATGCTTATGCAGGTTACATTACAATAGCAGATGAAGTTAAAGAAGATGCAAAGCAGGCAATTGAAGAAATGCATAAACTGAATATCCAAACCGTGATGCTTTCGGGCGACAAGCAAAGTGTGGTCAATCAGGTGGCAAAGAGCATTGGAATAGATAAAGCATTTGGCGACTTACTACCCGAAGGCAAAGTAGAAAAAGTACAACAACTAAAGAACGAAGGAAGGCGAATAGCATTCGCAGGTGATGGAGTGAACGATGCACCGGTAGTTGCTTTAGCAGATGCAGGCATAGCAATGGGAGGTTTAGGAAGTGATGCAACAATAGAAACAGCAGACATAGTAATTCAGAACGACCAGCCTTCAAAAATTGTATCAGCAATCAAAATAGGAAAGATTACAAGAAACATTGTTTGGCAGAACATCATCTTAGCAATGGTTGTAAAAATCATTGTACTTATTTTAGGAGCCGGTGGCGTTGCCACCCTGTGGGAAGCAGTAATTGCAGATGTAGGAGTAGCACTGTTAGCCATCCTGAATGCTGTTCGCATCCAGAAAATAAAAGTGTAGTTCTCTTTTCTTCAGTTTGCTCCTTTTTTCCAAAATCTGCTTCTATTTCAGGTTAAACTTTGATATATTTACCTAACAATAAATTTAGGCTCGTCTAAAAATATATTTAAAGCTCCTGAAAATGAGAAGACAATTACTTATTGTAGCATCCCTTGCAGCCTTTGTTTTCGCTTACATTTCATGCTCTAAGATTTTACCCAAACTACCTAAAGACGATGAAATCTTAGATGGTCCGATTGAAGGCTTAACATCAGAGCAAAACAGGATGTTCCTAAGAGGTGATGTAGCATTTAATGATGAAATCTTTAACCAGGCAAACGGCTTAGGTCCTTTATTCGTCAACAACTCCTGCGGCAGTTGTCATGCCGGTGACGGCAAAGGACATCCCTTTACAACACTTACAAGGTTTGGACAAAGCGACACTTTAGGAAACAACTTCCTGCACCTTGGAGGTCCACAATTACAGCACCGTTCTATAATTGGCTTTCAGGCAGAACAAATACCGGCGGGTGCTACCTCATCCAGCTTTACCCCACCTGCAAACACAGGTTTAGGCTTCTTTGAAGCCGTTTCCGATGCAACACTATTAGCCTTAGCAGATGAAAACGATGCTGATGGAGACGGCATTTCAGGTCGTCCTACTTGGATTACAGTTCCCCAGTATTCTTTACTTCGCCCCGGCTCTATATCACGTAATGGCAAGTACATTGGAAGATTTGGTAAAAAGTCAGCGGTCTACGACCTGCTGCAACAAACAGTAAATGCCTACAACCAGGACATGGGTATTAACTCCACCTATGAACACTTCAGCACCTACAATGGACAAGATGCAGACCCCGAAGTTTCCAATCAGACCGTACAGGATGTAGTATTTTATTTGCAAACACTAAAAGCACCAATACAAAGAAATCAGAACGACCCCGATGTTCAGGCAGGCAGACAGCACTTTATAAATATTAGTTGTGGCAAGTGCCACACTCCCGAGATGCAAACAGGCAACCATCAAATAGCTGCGCTATCTAATAAAACTTTTTCCCCCTTCACTGATATGCTACTCCACGATATGGGTTCAGCTCTTAATGATGGCTATACAGAAGGTACAGCACTACCGGCAGAATGGCGAACACCGGCTTTATGGGGCTTAGGCTTATCTCAAAATTCACAAGGCGGACAATTATTCTTAATGCACGATGGGAGGGCAAGAAGCATAGAACAAGCTATTGCATTGCATGGAGGTGAAGCATTGAAAAGCAAACAACGTTTCGACCAGTTAAATGCAACACAAAAAGACCAATTGATAAAGTTCCTTAAATCACTATAAGCAGCATTAAACCATGAAGAGAAGAGATTTTATTAAGAACAGTTGTGCTGCCTGTTTATCAATGGCAGCTATACCAACAATACTAAGCAGTTGTTCAGCATTGGTTAATACAACGGGCACACTCGGTAAAGACGGTCTTACACTTACTACCGAAGATTTTATTATCAAAGACAAAGGCAATACAGCTTACAGGTCATTTCTCATTATTCGTAACGATGCTTTAAAGTACCCTATTTGTGTCTATCGTTTCAATGAAAAGCAATACTCCGCCTTATGGATGAAGTGTGCTCACCAGGGAGCAGAATTACAGGCATCAGGCGATTACTTGCAATGCCCGGCACATGGCAGTGAGTTTAACAACAAAGGACAAGTTACTAATGGTCCTGCAAGTACAAACCTTAGAACGTTTCCGGTTACTGTAAACGACAAAGAAATATTTATTGATTTAAGAAAGCAATCATGAAGAAACTCAACATACTATTTCTACTCTGCTTTATAACCTACACTTCAACAGCACAAATAGACCCTGAACTACTACGGTCAACTACCGATGATACGGGTAGTCTTAAACTCAACATGGATGCAGTTTATGACCGTCCCTTTATACAACCGGGCAAATTACCGGTTTCATTAGGTGGGTATGTTGAAGGCAATTACCAGTACGTAGGAGAAAATGGAGTAACAGAAGGACACCAATTCAAATTCAGAAGACTAACATTATTTGTATCATCAACAATCTACAAACGATTAAAGTTCTTAACAGAAATAGAGTTTGAAGACGGAGCCAAAGAAATCAATATTGAGTTTGCATCAGTTGATTTAGAGATAGCACCATTACTGAACTTCAGAGGTGGTATAATCATGAACCCAATAGGAGCATTCAATCAAAACCACGATGGACCTAAATGGGAATTTGTAGACAGACCAATATCAGCAACCCAAATGTTACCGGCAACATTCAGCAACGTAGGTTTTGGTTTGTACGGCAAGAAGTATACAAGCGATTGGGTGTATGCTTATGAAGCATATCTAAGCAACGGTTTCGATGAGAGCATTATAGACAATCCGGAAAACAAAACATTCTTACCCGCTACTAAAAATAACCCCGATAGGTTTGAAGAAAGTTTTAATGGTACGATGTTATTTACAGGCAAGTTTGCTTTAAGAAACCGGAAGATTGGAGAGATAGGTTTATCATACATGGGAGGCATTTATAACAAGTTTCAGGAAGACGGATTAGTGCTCGATAAGAAGCGAAGAGTAGATGTGTATGCAGTAGATTTTAATACAACAATTCCACGTTTAAATACTTACATAAATGCAGAGTATGCAATGGTACGAGTAGACATTCCTGATACATATACAGAACAATTCGGAAGGAAACAACATGGTGGGTTTATAGACATAGTTCAACCTGTTTACAAGAAGCCATTATTAGGTTTTGACAAATCTGTATTCAATGTAAGTGTAAGATTAGAACACGTAGATTGGAACAAAGGAACATTTAAATCAACCGGAGGAAACATAACAGATAACGTTGAAGCAATAGCAGCAGGTTTTTCTTGGCGACCAACACCACAAACAGTATTCAGATTTAACTACAAATACAGCAAGCAAAGAGATTTATTAGGTAATCCACCATCAAGAATAGGAGCGATACAATTTGGACTATCAACCTATTTTTAGTTCTTTTTTATGTAACCGGCAGAAGTATTTCATAGCATCATCGTTGTGTCACTCACTTGTACAGCAAACCATTAAGCAACAATTAGAAAAGATAATAACCAATCTGAATACCTATTAATAGCGACATAACAACAAAAACCATTAACCTGAACAATACAACTCCATCCCTGATGTAGTCGGGCACATCAAAGAACTGCCTGTATAATTTGATTAACTGTTTTATCACATTTTAAAGATAACAAAGCAACTGCCACACAAAGCATATAGCTGCCCTTGCACACAAAATCTATGCTTCGCAGCCAAATGCTTTTACCCACCCATTAAACCCACCGCACAAGCTCACACCTCTTCACTCACTCATTTCGTTTCACTACATTCATTCGTTCATCGTCGTCAGCTTTCTGCCAGGCTTCTTTTCCCACCGCACAGAACCTAATCCCCAGACCCTGAACCACACCCACGCTGCAAGGTAATAAGGTGTTCCTCATGCTTAGTCGGCAAGCTATGCGCCAAAACAAAGCAGCAGTGCCAATAAAGCCATTTATATACTTTAAGGTATTGGCACACCTGCTTTGCCCTTCGGGTGCTTCGTTGCACTACGCATTTTGTCACACATCTTGCTGCTCCTACAGCATTCGTCACGGCAGCTACTTGTGTCCTTTCGCTACGCTTCATTCATTACGTCCTTCGTTCCGCTACCATTACACCACGTTCGTAGCTATCCTGATGCTACATTTCATGGCTTCCCACCAGCAATAACACAAAGCCAACACACGGCGGGAAGCACATTCCATTTCGCAAAACCTGCGCTACAATACTCACTGGGTTTCATTACCGCTACACTACGTCCTGCATTCATTTCAGCATAGCAAAGTCCACCCGCTGCCAATAATTTTGCGTGCCTTGCTTGCCTGCCGCAGCTACGTGTTTGTCATGGTTTTTGACCCACAACACAAAGCCTTGAAGGAAATCAAAAACACACGCCAAACCCTTGCGTAAAACGTAGCTGTCAATCGCCGTTTCACGGCTTCCTTGCCACCACTGCGGCAGGCACACGCAGCCACCTTCGTTCGTACCTCTCTACGGTGTCTTTCACGGCACGCTACGCTTCCAGGCTACAGTGGCGGTTACTCCCCGCCACGGCTCTGCTTCTTTTGGCTCAAGGCTGTATTACCTTTTTTGCCCACCCACAAGGAAGAAAAAGCAAGGGAACATTCGACCAGGATTGAAGTGAAGGGAGTGCGTTTCATTGTCCTTTCTGCTTTCAGCAAGGAATTACACATTTGTGGAGCGCCGCTCCATATAGGACAGATGCCGCACTAAAGCGCATATTATGTCCAGGAAGAAAAACAAAAAAAAGCGGCGTAACCGGAAGCTATTTTACAAGTGTTTACCATTCATTATTCCTTTGCTGGAATTACTTTGGAAAGTGATGGAACATTTCATGAAGAAGTAGCATATTACTTTTCCAATTCACTGCTAAAGCAAAGTTAGCCCACTCCATAGGCATGAACCCTTCGGGTTTCCAAAAGACTACGGCATAAACACATTGCCCACCCACAAGGCTTTCATTTATTCCGTTTCCTTTTGGAAATGCCTATTCCGTGCTGCTTTTGGTTGCCTACGCAGTTATATTGTCATTTCATGCTCATAGCAAGGATGAGGAAGGGATAAAAGCACTATGAGCCGCCTCTTAACAGGGAAGAAAGGAGAGAACATAAAAAAGCCCCGGAAGAAACCGAGGCTGTAAATGGAGTGTTTTCACTTTAACGCTTAGAAAATATCCACAATCTTTAAGGCATTGCCTGAATTGAAAAGATAATAATTAGGACCAACTGCCTGATAAAACTCGATACCTACTGCAAACACAACACTTGCATCAGCAGACAAAGTAGGTGTACCTGGTAATGTTGATGTGACTGCAGTTGATGTAGAAACGGGAGCAGACAAATCAATATAACCAGAATAAGCAACGGCTGAAAGTTCATTATTTGCTGCATCCACTGGTTCGTAGACACCGGTAGTGTCATTGTATGCGAAATCAGAAACAGCAGCTAATGCTACAAGCAAACGAAAGTGAGTTGCACCGGCTGGTGCATTAATCAAGTTTGCTGGATTGAAAGCTGGTACTGTAAGAGTTGCAGCGTCACGAGCAACAGTATTTGAGAATGTGTAAGGTGCTACAAAAACACCATCAAGGCTTACACTTTTATCAAAAGCAAAACCTTTCAAATACTGCCTTTGTTGAGAAATCAAAATAGCTCTATAACCTCTTGCTTCAGTTCCGTCTTCCAAATTTATTTTCTTCATTACAGCAGTAAGGCGACCAGTCATTTGCGGGTCACTCATTTGCTTTAGGATTTGGCTAAGACCAACCCGTAATGATTTTGCAGCTGTGGCACAGCCACCAAATTCATTCATGTTTTCCCTTGTCCTTTCAAACTCGGGAGCTGTATTTATTTGTTCTCCGGAAGGTCCACCAACCATGCCTGCAAAGTCGCCTTGCAAGCCTTTAATTTTAAAGTGCCTTACTCCACCCATAGTGCCGGAGTACTTCACTAAACCTGTTTGCTTTGCCATTTTTTAAAGTATTTATGTTGTAATTTTAATAAGTCAAATTTACCACGTAATACATTGGTTAACAGAAGCATAAGCAGTGCAAAATGGTGCAACTAAAAGCATACGGACAGGCTTTAATAAAAACACATCTTACAGTAACAGAAATTGTCGATGGTGATGGCTTAATTGTTCAAAATATGTTCAACCAGGAGGAAGAAGAAATTCGTTTGATTGGTATTGATGCACCTGAAATAAAACGTTCAAGAAAGTTATTGCAAGATGAAAGAGAAACACATTTGCCTGGTGAATTGCTTTTGCAATTGGGCATTCAGTCTAAAGAATTTTTATCATCACTTGTACCAATTGGCAGCATTGTAACAATTCAGATGGAGAAGAAAAGATGTTATGATAGTTACGGCAGAACGTTAGCTTATGTGTTTTTGCAAGATGGAACTTGCATTAATGAAGTTTTGATAAAAGAAGGTTTTGCCAAACCTTACAGCCGGTACTATTGCGAAGCATTACCAGAGTTCCAGTCCATAGCATTTACAGCAAAAATTCAGAAGAAAGGATTGTTTGAAATCGTACCGCTTTTTTAGTTTCCGTGGTCACATTTTTAGCCTTTGTGGTCACATTCCTGTTATGGTCACATTCATGGTCACATAAACAAAAAAAGCAGCCAAGTTTTATCTTAACTGCTTGATTATTAAGTGGGAGCACACGGGTTCGAACCGCGGACCCTCTGCTTGTAAGGCAGATGCTCTAAACCAACTGAGCTATGCTCCCTTTTTTTGTTTCTCAACCGCTTAAGTGTTGTGCTCTTTCGCTGTTGGGAGTGCAAATATAGGAGCAGGATCTTTTTCAGCAAAAATATTTTTCCATCTTTTTCAGATATTTTTTCTTGCTATTTATTCCACCCAATAATCTGAAGCAAAGGGATATAAAAATTAGATGTAGAAGGGAAAGAGTTTGATTACCTACAAAAAAATAGGGGTCCGGATAGAAATCCAACCCCATAATATCCAATATTCTAAAAACCACACATAAGATGGCTAAACAACCCAAAGGTTACACCGGCAACATACATTTAACATTTAAAGCCTTAATAGTAGTTCCCGCTATTCTTTTTGCTTATAAAGCTTTTGTTTTACTTCAGCTACCTGTCGTGGCACTTTAGGAGCGTAAAAGAAATCTTTAGGATAATGATAGAAGAACCTTGCCATAATACCGAACAGTTCTGGAAAATCGCGTAGGCGAACGCCGCGGCTTTTTACCGCCACAAAAAAGGCAAACGAAAAACTTACAAGGAAGTTGAATAAACCTATTAGTAACACACCGCCAACTACAGTAAGCAGGTAAGCAGTTCCAGGTGCATTCCCTGTAGTGAAATAAGCAATAGAAGTATTACCGGCCGCAATAGTAATATGCCTGATGTCAAAAGGAATTCCGAAAATAGCACCAAAGAAACCAGCCATACCGAGGAAAAATCCAAGAGCTATATTACCGACCAGGGCGCCAAAATTATCTTCAACATATGCTGTAAGGCGGTTCAACCGCTTTGGCGCCAACGTATTTTTAAACACCGGGTGGTTACGCAAACGCAGCGCCACCTTACCGTAATTGATTCCATTTTCTACATATCCTGCTATCAGTCCACTGGCAAACAAAAAGAAGCCGGTAAAACACGCATACATGATAGAGAAACTAAAGAACGGGTGATTATCCCGCAGCAGTTTTTCTGCTACTTGCTCATTTACCAGGTAACTACCAGAAATAAAATAATACAAGGCCGCCAAACCAAAAGACATTGGGAAAACCACAACCAGGTTACCAATAAAACTTGCTAACTGGCTGCGTATGGTGCGTGCTACTATAATCACCAGTCCATGCAGATCAGGATGGTCCTTATTCTTTTCAAGGTCAAGCGAACTAGCAATGGCCGATGCAGTATAAGCAGGCTGTTTGGTGGCCAGCGTAGCCTTTGTTTCATGCATCAACTGGAAACCAAAGCTATAGTTGACACTATAAGCAAAGCCCTGCCAGAAAGGAGCCAAAGCCATTTTCCCAATCAGGTTCTTTATAACAGCAATAAATGAAATGATAAAACCCCCAGCCATTGCCGATGTTATCATCCACCAATATTGCGAACGCGTAGTGGTTATATAGGTCTCCCCTCTTTTACCACCGTGCTCGGTTATTTTGTAGGCAATGAAAGCAAGATTCGCACTTACAAATTCACGCAGGCTAGTCTTCTTTTTTTCATAGTAAACGATCTGCTTGAAGTAGTTAAGAAACCTTTCAGCATCAAAAGATTTATCCTGGTCAAGAACATCGGTGATCATGAACATTCTCTCAAGATGCTGCTCGATTCGAAGAAGCAGGTACGTTTGCGAAAGACTTGTACCATTTACTTTTCGCTGGTCATTTATATATTCCACAATTCCCCTGCACTCTACCAGCGCCTGGTTTATTTGCTTCAGATATTTTTCCAGTTGCAGAGGTCCAGCGTCTTGCATAAACAGCTGCAAATAATTTTGCACTGCTATGTTCAGTTTTATAAAAGGGAAATCTGCATGTCCAACTTCAGGCGCATTATCTTTTATATCTTTTTCAAGCGACAGTGTCACACAACGCTGCGTAAGTATGAATAAAGCTTCATTCAACTGGCTGATGATAGCCGGCTCTTTTACATTGAACTGGAAACCTACTAGGGTAAAGAAATTGATCCATAGGTCCGGGTCTATGCCCCGCACCCATATATAATCCGTCTTTTTATAAAAAACATGATTGATTACGTATAAAAAATTATTTGGACGCTGTAAAGGCGGCAAGAATTTATGCTTCATCTTGGTCGAGATCTCCTGGATGAAACCCCTCGATTTCACCATACCGCTTTCTGTTAGTGCAGGCACTATGGTAGCATTATGAAACTGTGTAAGCAAAGCCTTGCGCAGGGAGAACAACAAAACCTTATCCTGTTGCAACTGGTAAAACATCGCCTTGAACTTCAATTCCGCTTGTTCAAAATCGCGAGGATGCGCAGGCCTTATACGTTTTATAAATTCAACCAGGTAGTCTAAACCACGAAAAATGCTATCAATTTTTATCACCGGCGCAGCACCTGTAGATTGGTTGTTTGGTTGTTTTATATGCCGGGAAAAAAGACGCATGAATTAATAGCTTAAATGTAAGGGAGTTTATAATATTTCTACACCCGCCATTGTTATAAATATATTACGAATAACTTTGCCAAAAACCCGATACCATGTGGAGAAATGCAGCTGTAAAGCCTTACGAGGAGCATGAAGTAGATATACTGACAGCGCTGGAAGATACGTACCAGATCATTGTTTGGAACGATGATGTAAACACTTTTGACTTCGTTATAGAAACTTTGATTAAGGTTTGCGGCCATTCAGAAGAGCAGGCAGAGCAATGCGCTTTACTTATACATACACAAGGAAAATACGCTGTTAAACAAGGTTCTTTCGAAGATCTTAAACCAATGGTAGAAGCCATTACCGACAGAGGTATAAGTGCCACATTAGAAGTGATGGCATAATCATTTTCATTTATTCTCTTTTTATGTAACCAGCATTACCGCTCTTATTTACATCGTTGCGTCGCACACTTGTACAGTAACACTTCTTTCAACAGTATCAGCCAATATTGTATTTGGTACTGCTAAACATCATCTATGCCATTATATGCCTTGGATAACAGCCTCTGGTTTCCTCCTGTGGAAGAAGCCTTACCAGATGGGCTGCTAGCCATTGGAGGCGATCTTAGCACCGAAAGATTACTGATGGCATACCGCCAGGGCATATTTCCGTGGTACGAAGATGAAGTGCCGCTTTGGTGGTGTCCCGACCCGCGCTTTGTTCTTTTTCCTGGTGAACTTAAAGTGAGCAAGAGCATGCAACAACTGCTCAAGAAACAAGCATTTGACTTCAGAACCAATACTGCCTTTGCGCAGGTAATACACCATTGCAAATCTTCTATCCGCACCGGGCAATCAGGCACATGGATAACAGCTGAAGTAGAAAGTGCATATACAAAACTGCATCACCTTGGAGTAGCGCACAGCGCCGAAGCCTGGAAAGATGGCACTTTAGTAGGCGGTTTGTATGGCATAAAAATGGGCAAGATCTTCTTTGGCGAAAGTATGTTCAGCCACCAGAGCAACGCAAGCAAATATGCTTTCATTAAGTACGTACAGCAACTCCAGCAAGAAGGAATTTTGATGATAGACTGCCAGGTTTATACCGAACATCTTGAATCACTTGGAGCCAACATGATACCCAGAACACAGTTTATCGAGATCCTAAAACAACATGTTCAATAACCGGCAGAACCACCTGTAAATTTGCCGCACATATTTTTGTTCTAAACAACAAACCACACCCAAACAGGAACCAGAAACCAGGAACCAGGAACCAATAACAAACCCCGCTTATGCCGCACAAGGTCATCCCCATCTTCCGCATTTTTGATTATGATAAAGCAGTAGAATTCTACGTGCATTTCCTCGGCTTTTCTATTGCGTGGCAACATCAACCGCCTCATTCACCTGTTTATATGGAGGTCCGGTTAGAAGACATCACGCTTCATCTTTCGGAACATCATGGTGATTGCACACCAGGTGCAAAGGTTTTCATTGAAACGTCGGGCGGCCTTCGGGATTATCACGAGCAGTTGCTGGCAAAGAACTATAAGTACAACAGGCCCGGCCTGGAGGTTGCTCCCTGGGAAGCGCTAACCATGGAAGTGAATGATCCATTTAACAATAAGCTGCTGTTCTCTGAACCCCTGCCTAAGAATAACATTATCTGACGTCAATAAATTATCAGCATAAAAAAGAGGATAACTCACCACGTGAATTATCCACTTTTTTTATTCAACAACAACCTCCTGCGGATCTATATTTACTTCCACGTCATAGGCATTACTTTCCAAACTTCTTCTTCAGCGCAGCCAGGGCATCATCCATAGTTGCAGGCTCACGTTCTTGCTTTTTGAAGTTGCCTTTGTTATTGAAGTTGCCTTTGCTCTGGTATTGCTGTGGGCGCTGCTGGCGTTGCGGCGCTTCCTGCGTTTGCTTTATAGAAAGCGCAATACGTTTACGCGCCACATCCACTTCCGTCACTTTCACCTGCACCTTTTGGTTCAGCTTCAGCGCTTCGTTCGGATCAGTTATATAAGTGTGCGAAATTTCTGAAACGTGCACTAGCCCATCCTGCTTTACACCTATGTCTACGAATGCGCCAAAACGCGTAATGTTGGTTACCACACCCGGCACCACCATTCCCACTGTTACGTCTTCTATTTTGTAGATGTTAGCAAACTCAAACTGCTGTACTTCGCTCCGTGGATCAAGACCTGGCTTCTTTAATTCATTTAATATATCGCGAATGGTTAGCTCTCCAAATTGCTCCGTTACATACTTCTTCGCATCTACCTGCTTCACCAGTGCTTCATTTCCAATCAGCGTCTTCACTTCCACTCCCAGGTCTTTAGCCATTGCTTCTACCAAGGCATAAGCTTCAGGATGCACTGCACTTCCATCCAATGGATTTTCTCCTTCATTTATGCGAAGGAAACCAGCACATTGTTCAAAGGCTTTACCACCCAATCTTGGCACTTTCAACAGTTCTTTCCTGCTGGTAAACTTGCCAACCTCTTTCCTGTGCTTCACAATATTTTCAGCCAGTGATCCACCAATACCACTCACATAGCTCAACAGGTGTTTACTGGCAGTATTCAAATTCACTCCCACCAAATTCACGCAGCTTTCTACTGTCTGGTCTAGTTTTTCTTTAAGCCTAAACTGGTTCACATCGTGCTGGTATTGGCCGACACCAATGCTCTTAGGATCTATTTTCACCAACTCCGCCAGCGGATCCATTAATCTTCTTCCAATACTCACTGACCCACGAACCGTCACGTCATAATCAGGAAACTCTTCACGTGCTGTTTCAGACGCACTGTATACAGATGCACCGTCTTCGTTTACCAAAAACACCGGCAGCCCCAGGTTCAGGCCACGAATAAATTGTTCTGTTTCCCTGCCTGCAGTACCATCACCAATTGCAAATGCTTCTACCTGGTAAACCTCTACCAGGTGACGAATGGTTTTTTCTGCAGCAGGCAGCTTTTTTTCTTCGTGAATGTATATCAGGTCAGTATTCTTCAGGTCACCTTTTTCATCCAGGCACACAATCTTACAACCCGTTCTATAACCCGGATCTATTGCCAGCAATCTTTTGCTTCCAAGCGGCGAACTCAGCAGCAGCTGACGAAGATTTTCAGCAAATACATTGATAGCCTCTTCGTCTGCACGCGCCTTCAATGCAGTTCTGAATTCGCTTTCCAGACTAGGCTGCAACAGGCGGCGGTAAGCATCTTTTATCGCTTTACGAATATGCTCATTGCACACGCTCATTCCCTTTATATACTGCTCTTCCACCTGCTCAATAGCCACTTCTTCCTCAGGCGATATACCTATGCGAAGCACTCCTTCTAAAAAGCCACGCAGCACCGCCAGCGCCCTATGCGATGGCATCTTATGCACAGGTTCATTGAAGTCAAAATAATCTTTATACTTCTGCCCTTCCGCTTCTTTTTCAGGCACCACTTTACTCTGCACCGTTGCCTGCTCTTCAAACAATTTACGCATCTTAGCACGTACAGTTGCATCTTCATTCACTATCTCAGCAATGATATCACGTGCACCTTGCAGTGCCTCTTCCGCACTCTTCACATTATCATTAAGAAAACCTGCTGCAGTAGCTGCAACATCAAAATCTTTCTGTTCCAACAGTTGCAACGCCAATGGCTCCAATCCATTTTCGCGCGCCACAGTAGCTTTTGTTTTACGCTTCGGCTTGTAAGGCAGGTAAATATCTTCCAGCTCAGCAATGGTGGTAGTAGCATCTAGTTTCGCCTGCAGTTCTTCCGTCATCTTTCCCTGCTCGGTGATCGTTTTTTCAATAAACGTCTTGCGCTCAGCAAACTCCTTCATTGCTTTCGCCTCATCCTGTATCTGCGCTATTTGCACCTCATCCAGGCCACCTGTTTTATCCTTACGATACCGCGCAATAAATGGTATAGTCGATCCTTCTTCAAACAATTCCAGCACAGCATCCACCTGCGCCGGCTTCACATTTACCTTATGTGCTATTTGTTGTGCAAACTCTCTCATTTCATTTTTTATTTTGTTACCAGCTGCATCACGCTTTTCATCTTTACTTGCGTCGCACACTTCAACTGGTAGTTCTTTATTCTACATTTTGTCCTGGCTGTATCTTTTGACCCGCCAGCCTATCACTTTAAGCATCTGCACCAATGAACGCCATGGTTACAGCGCCGCGAAAGTACCAGCCAATCATCAAATCAAAAAATGAGATAATCCCCACTCAAGTGCAGGAAAAAAATAATATTAGCAGCATCAATTACAGCTGCTGCAAGAACTCGTACTTCTTATGAGGATTTTTTGAAGCGTAAGAATATATCAACCCGCGGATGTAGCCATTCTCGGGGTACGGAGTTACTTGTTGTTTTAATTCATCCAGTGCTGTTACAGATACATTAGCAGGCAGGTATCCCATTCCATAGAAACGGCCATTCTCCACCACGATTACACTTTGCTGTTTTTCTTTCTTAGGCAGCGCCACATGCTCAACCACGGCAAAGCTTGGCATCGAATTCTTCAAGTGATCGACAGCCAACTTAACCCTTGCATTATAAGCTTCGCAACTTATACCCAACGCTTCAGCCAAACTAGGCCCCGGCGAATGATCAATAAAACAAAGCCGCGGACAAAGCTCAAACTGCTCTATCAACGCCTTCATCATATTATGACCATCCAGCAACATGCTGAATGTATACAATGGCTGCAGGTGCTTTTTCTTCTTCTCTATCAACAGGCGCTGGTAGCCTCTGCCGTCTTCAAACATGTACAAACCATAGGCTTGCTCAAATCCTTTCTGGCTTCTATTGTAAATGGGCCACAACCGCTTTATCTCTACACTCTCCAGTATATAGGCCATAAGTTCAGTACCGCACACCTGGTAGGTAACATTGTATATCTCCCTAAGAAAATCTTGTTTTTGCTTCCCCGGTTTATTATTAGCAAAATGACTGGTAACACGTTTCTTCAGGTCTTTGGCTTTGCCTACATATATCACCTTTCCCTTCTGGTTGTGGAAGTAGTAAACACCCGGCAATGCAGGCAATTCAGCAACACGTTCTTCTGCAAGATTAGGAGGCAGATGACTGTTCTTATTGCGCCCTTTCAACATCGCTTTCAACTCGCCTTCCACGTCTGCCTGCAGCATTCTTTCAAACAACTTCACCGTTGCCAGCGTGTCGCCACCAGCCCGATGTCGTTGCTCAATTTCTATTTCCAGGCTCCTACATAATTTTCCGAGGCTATAACTTGGATATCCAGGCAATATTTTCCTTCCTAAGCGAACCGTGCAAAGCTTTTTACAATCCAGGCATAGCCCTGCTCTTTCAAGATGGTGCTTTATAAAAGAGTAATCAAAATTTACATTGTGCGCTACGAAGATCTTATCATGAAGCAGCTCATAGATACGCGGCGCCACTTCATCAAAGTAAGGCGCCTGGCTAACCATAGCGTTTGTGATGCCTGTCAACGACTGTACATACCTCGGAATAGGCATGTCAGGATTAATCAATGTTTCATAGTAATCCACCATTGATGTTCCATCATGTATGGCAATAGCAATTTCTGTAATACCATTAGCGCTGGCATACCCACCTGTCGTCTCAATATCTACAATAGCAAACATCTGGCAATTTCAAAGGATAAAGGTAGCATGAAGAAGAACTGGTAAAGAAAATATTCCCAGAAAAAGATTTGTTTCATATTGAAACGATTTATAACTTCAAACACAGCAAGCGCAGGTATTTGCTCTTGGTTTAACGAACATGTTCCCAGGTTTTAGTGTTGATAAAAAAGGCTTAGCCTTTTAACTATGAAAAGCCACCCTAACGGTATCATTTTTATCACGTTAAATATTAATTGCCATGGAGAACTCTACACACCACCATCACCACATGAGCGATGGCTTAAGGAACACACTGATCTTCATTTTCATTTTTGGATTGATTGCATTGATCACCTACCTGGAGTGGGCTGGTAAACTGCATTAATTTTTTTTACAGGGTGTAACATATTTCTCTAAAGCCCGTTGTAATACCGGATCGTTCAAAAAATCAAGAAAGGTTAACCTAAATTAACCATAGAGCTTTCCTTTCGTTGATACATTCGCATTACAAACCAAAGGCTATGAGAAAGTTTCTTTACATTACCACCCTGGGTTTATGTTGTACAATAACTGCTTGTCATTCTAATCAAATAAAATCTGCCTGTACAGGCATATCCACTATTGTTAGCTGTTGCAAAGCATTTAATGCAAAATGCAGCAAACTGGATATGCAGCAGGTAAAGGACCCGGGCGGCAACCAGGACGAAGTAACTGCCCCGCTACCTGCGTATTCGTGGGATAGTAAGATGATGTTTTATTGATCACCCAAACCTATCTGCTTTGAATCCCGCCGGCATGCCTGCGGGATTTTTTATTGTCCCGCCTTCCACTCTTCGATTTTTGTACATTTGCCGCCAGCTAAAAGATACAGCAGTATTTAAAGCTTTAACCTCCATCCACTACGGATCACCTTAAGAAAATATGGAACTAAGCAAAAACTACATACCGTCGGCGGCAGAAGAAAAATGGTACCAGCATTGGCTTGATAAGAAATATTTCAAAAGCCAGGTGGATGATCGTCCACCCTTCACCGTTGTTATTCCCCCACCAAACGTTACTGGTGTCCTTCATATGGGACACACCCTTAATGAAACGGTTCAGGATATTTTGGTCCGCAAGGCACGTATGAGTGGCTTTAATGCTTGCTGGGTTCCTGGAAGTGACCACGCAAGTATTGCAACGGAATCAAAGGTGGTACAGATGCTGAAAGAAAAAGGCATTGACAAGAATTCACTCACCAGGGAAGAGTTCCTGCAATATGCTTTTGAATGGAAGGAAAAATATGGCGGCATCATTTACAGCCAGATCGCTAAGCTTGGCTGCAGTGTAGATTGGGACCGCACCACCTTCACTATGGATGATCATTACTACAAGGCGGTAATCAAAGTGTTCGTGGACCTATACAACAAAGGCTTGGTATACCGCGGTGCACGTATGATAAACTGGGACCCGGCAGCCAAGACAGCCCTAAGCGATGAGGAAGTAGAATATAAGGACATCAATGGTAAGCTATACCACCTGAAATACCAGCTGGCAAACGATGCCGAACCATTACTTGATCAATACATAACCATTGCAACGCAACGTCCTGAGACAATTATGGGCGATACGGCCATCTGTGTTAATCCTACTGATGAGCGTTATGCACACCTCAAAGGCATGTACGCTATCGTACCGCTGATCAATAAGAAAGTGCCAATTATTTTTGATGAATATGTAGATCCTGCATTTGGAACGGGAGCATTAAAAGTTACACCAGCACACGATATCAACGACTACAACCTGGGATTGAAACACAACCTGGAAGTAGTGGATACTTTAAATGAAGATGGAACATTGAGTGCAGCCGCACAGATATATGTAGGTGAAGATCGTTTTGCAGCACGTAAAAAGATCGTGACCGAACTACAGGAGAAAGGTTACCTGCTTAAAGAAGAAGAATACACTACCCGCCTGGGTTACAGCCAACGCAGTGGTGCAGTGGTAGAACCCCGCATCAGCACGCAGTGGTTTGTAAAAATGAAGGAACTGGCTGAGCCTGCACTGCAAGCTGTAGTTGATGGCGACATCAAAATTCACCCGGGAGATAAATTTTTAGCTACTTATAAATACTGGCTGGAAAATGTAAAAGACTGGTGTATTAGTCGCCAGCTTTGGTGGGGACAGCAAATTCCTGCCTGGTATGCTCCTGATGGAAGTTTTGTAGTAGCAGAAACGAGAGAAGAAGCTATAGAACAATTCAAGAACCAAAATTTAGAAGTTACAATTGATGAACTAAGACAGGATGAAGACTGCCTCGATACCTGGTTCTCATCTTGGCTATGGCCGATGGAGGTTTTCAAAGGCATTTCGGCTCCTGAAGGCAATAAGGAGATAGACTACTATTATCCTACTTCTGTATTGGTTACCGGCCAGGACATTATCTTCTTCTGGGTGGCTCGCATGATCATGGCGGGCATGCACTACAACCAGGTGAAACCATTTAGCGATGTTTATTTTACCGGTATGGTGCGGGATAAACAAGGCCGCAAAATGAGTAAGAGCCTTGGCAACAGCCCGGACCTTTTGGAGCTTATTGACAAATATGGAGCTGATGCTGTTCGCTTTGGAATAATGATCTCCTCCCCTGCCGGTAACGACCTGCTCTTCGACGAAGCAAGTTTGGAGCAAGGCCGCAACTTCAACAACAAGCTATGGAATGCACTGAAGCTGGTGAAGATGTGGGAAGGAAGAAAAGCTGATGCAAACACCAGCGAAACAGCTACCAGCACTTTTGCTGTTGAATGGTTTGAAAGCCGTCTTGCGCAGGTGCGTGCCGAAGTAGACAGCCTTCATAGCCAGTTCAGGCTGAGCGAAGGTCTGAAGAGCCTTTACTCGCTAATCTGGGACGACTTCTGTAGCTGGTACCTTGAGTGGGCAAAACCAGGTTTTGAACAGCCAATAGATGCTATTGTTTATGAAAAAACTGTTGACTTCTTCGAGCAGCTGTTACAAATGCTACATCCTTACATGCCTTTCATCACCGAAGAGATCTATCACCTATTGCGTGAAAGGCAGGACGACCTTTGCGTAAAGCAATTTGAAACAGTGGCGGCAGCTGACAAAAATATCATTGCTGAAGGCGAGCTTCTGAAGCAGGTGATCACTGCACTACGTGATGCCCGTAATAAAAACCAGGTTAAGCCAAAGGATGTAATTCAACTGCACATCCAAACTGAGAACCAAGCGGCTTATGCCGTTATCGAGAACATCCTGGCCAAGCAGGTGAATGCCGGCTCCATCTCGTATGTGGATGATGCCGTAGCCAACACCATCGTAGTAGCGGTAGAAACAGATAAATTCTATATAGAAAGCGAAAAGCAGCTGGACACAGAAGTATTGAAAGCGGAGCTACTAAAAGACCTGGAGCACCAGCAACGGTTCCGCGAATCGGTTTCCAAAAAGCTGAGCAATGAGAAATTTGTAGCCAATGCAAAACCCGAGGTGGTTGACCTGGAAAGAAAGAAGCTTAGCGATGCCGAGGCACGTATTAAAGTGCTGGAGGAGAGCCTGGCAAATTTCTAATTCACCTTTTCCCTAGTATAATGAAGCACCTGTCACATCATATAAAAAGCATCCTTTTGTTAGGATGCTTTTATTTTTTATTCATCTCCTGCTTTGCACAGAATTGGGAGGCCGATGTTGTGCGTGCTATTAATCCTGAGAACACCAGCTCGTATCTGTGGAAGTATACCAACCAATCTGCAAAGCCCATCAGCGCAGGATTTCCACTGGCCTTGCTTGCTACGGGCATCATCACCAAAGACAAACAGCTGCAAAACGAGTCTTATGAAATGCTGGGCGGACTGCTCGTCACCATTGCAGCTACTGAAGGACTGAAGCAAGTAGTAAACCGCCCTAGGCCATACCAGAGCTACAGTGGCATCTACCCTAACGAGTTCAAGGACGGGAAGTCATTTCCGTCAGGACATGCATCAGTGGCTTTTTTCACGGCCACTTCGCTTTCTATCAATCATCCTAAGTGGTACGTTGTAGCGCCCGCCTTCACATGGGCTGCTGGTGTCAGTTATGCCCGCCTCTACTACGGTCAGCATAATCCAACCGACCTCTTGGCATCGGCTATCATAGGTGCAGGTAGCGCCATCGCCGCCAACCGCATCAGCAACTGGATGCAACGGAAAAAAAATACAACTACTTCCACCTCTTTACTTCCTTAAGAAGATTTCTTGTGTACAAGCAGCAGATCGTTGACCATGCTCCTGTTGCGTCGCACACTTGTACGGCATATCATTTTGCATCAGCCAACCAGCCATCTTCTCAATTTATTTTCGATACAAATAGCCTCTAGCAGCTATACCTGTAAACGCAACTAATTTTCAATGAACCTGCTGCTGTTTACCTATATTTATTTTTCAAAACCATATACATGATAAAACGTATAGCGGCCTGTATTTGTGTCGCTTTATCTATTTCTCATTACGGCTTTTCGCAAACCGACTACAGCAACTATGCGCAGCAATCCAGCCGCATCAACAGTCTTGGCAAGAGCTATAGCCAACTGGCCAAAGTGGCTTCTATTGCAAAAACAGCCGGCGGTAAAGACATCTGGATGATCACCATTGGTACAGGTATTACCGCTACCAAGCCTGCCATAGCAGTAGTAGGTGGTGTAGAAGGCAATCACCTGCTGGGAACAGAACTGGCCATTGGCTTTGCCGAAAAGTTATTGCAAGGCAGCAGCACCGACAGCATCAGGAACCTGCTGAACAAAACAACGTTTTACATCTATCCCAACATGAGCCCTGATGCCATGGAGCAATACTTTGCTAAACTGAGATACGAGCGGCAGGGGAATGCTTCACAGACTGATGATGATCGCGATGGGAGGACGAATGAAGATGGTTATGATGACTTAGACGGCAACGGCAAGATCACCCAGATGCGGGTAGCCTCTCCTATTGGCGAATGGCGCACACATCCTGATGATGCACGCATACTTATAAAAGCAGATCTTGCAAAGAACGAGAAAGGCAAGTACCTGCTTCTTATTGAAGGCATAGACAATGATAAGGATGGCAACCTGAATGAAGATGGTGAAGGTGGTGTTTGGTTCAATAAAAACTTTAGTTACAAGCACCCTTCTTTTACACAAGGCTCTGGCGAGTTTGCAGTAAGTGAACCAGAAACAAGAGCCTTGCTCGACCGCATGTACGAGCAGTTCAACATATATGCAGTGGTGAGCTTTGGCAGCAATAACAACCTGTCTACGCCACTTGCTTTCAATGCACAACAAGCTAATCAAAAGCTGGTAGCGGGACTGCTGGAGCCAGATGCAAAAGCCAATGCAATGGTGAGTGACTTGTACAACAAAGTGACCAGCATGAAAGACGCACCAAAGACTACGGCAGCAGGTGGAGATTTTCTTTCATGGGCGTACTTCCATTATGGCCGCCACAGCTTTAGTACACCGGGATGGTATATACCTAAAGCAAAAGCGGATACAGCTAAAAAAGAAAAACCGCTTAGTGTAGATGACGCATCTGCCAATTACCTGCGATGGGCTACTCAAAATAATATCACTCCCGCATTTACAGAATGGAAAAAGGTTAACCATCCTGACTATCCCAACCAAACAGTTGAGGTAGGTGGTTTAGATCCTTTTGTATTGATCAACCCGCCTTATGCTATGGTTGATTCCATTGTACGGAAACATACTACGTTTTTAACGCGGCTGGCTGCGTTACAACCAGAAGTAGATATTACGAATGTTCAAACAGAAAAACTCGGCAACAACATTACGCGCATTACTGCTACTGTAATGAACAAAGGTGCTTTGGCTAGTCATAGTAAACTCGGTGAAAGAACTTATTGGGTAAAGCGGATAGTAGTGAAGATGGATACCAACAACAACCAATCTGTTTTGAGTGGCAAAAAGAACCAGGTGCTTAATTCCTTAGAAGGTTATAGTAGTGAAACGCTTACCTGGCTTGTAAGAGGCACAGGTAAGGTAACGCTGGAAGCAGGAAGCCCAACCACCGGCACCAAACGAATCGACATCAACCTCTGAGTAATTTGAAAATTTGGCAATTTGAAAATTTGATAATGAAGAAATGAGCTTGTGGAGTGATAGCCTTATTTGGCTGAAGCTTTAGCTGAAAAATGATATTCAGTACAAGTGAGTGACACAACGATGTTGACACAAGTACAAATGCTGGTAAACAAAAAAAGATACGCATGAAATCAATCATACAAATCATTATAGTTATTGTGGGCCTGGCAACTACAGCGCAGGCGCAAACAAGGGAGCAGATATATAAAGCAGCGGGTACACCTGTTAATCCAAAGGTGCAGGTAAGCTGGAACAAATACTACGACCATGGCGGCATTAGCGAGATACTAAAGAAGATTGCTGCAGCATATCCTAATCTTGCCAAAGTGGAATCCATTAGCAAGTCGTACGAAGGCCGCGACATCTGGTGCATAGCCATTACAGATTATAAAAAAGGTGATGCTAATAAAAAGCCGGCGATGTACATTGACGGCAACATTCACAGCAATGAAGTGCAAGGCAGCGAGTTTGCCATGTATACCGCCTGGTACCTCACCGAATCATTCGGCGATACGAAGTTCATCCAGGACCTGCTAGCTGATAAAACTTTCTACATCGTTCCTACCATTAATCCAGATGCACGTGATAAATTTTTTAAAACACCTAACAATGCAAGCTCGCCGCGCAGTGGTGTTGTGCCAGTAGACAATGACCGCGATGGGCTGGTAAATGAAGATGGTTATGACGACCTGGATGGTGATGGTCACATTACGCTGATGCGTAGGAAGAGCAGCACAGGAAGGTTCAAAATTGATCCTGCATTTCCGGCGCGTATGATACAGGTGGGACCTGATGAGCAGGGAGAATACGAGATGCTGGGACTGGAAGGAATAGACAATGATGGTGATGGGCAGGTGAATGAAGACGGCGGGCAGTTTGAATATGATCCTAACCGCGACTGGGGCTGGAACTGGCAACCTAACTACATTCAAAATGGCGCGTACAAATATCCTTTCTCGCTTCCTGAGAACCGGGCGGTGATGGAGTTTGTAATGAAGCATCCGAACATTGCTGCGGCGCAGTCGTACCACAACGCCGGCGGTATGATCTTGCGTGGTCCGGGTGCCATTGAAGATGTGAATACATACAATGCTGCCGATGTGCAGATATATGATGCTATTGGTAAGAAAGGTGAGCAGATCATTCCTTCGTACAAGTACCTGGTGGTGTACAAAGACCTGTACTCGGTGTACGGCGGCGAGCTGGATTGGTTCTATGGTGGCCGTGGTGTATATACTTTCAGTAATGAATTGTGGACGCCTAGCCTGATGTTTAATGATACCTCCGCAACACGTGGTGTAAATGATCTGTCGTCGTACGAGTTTGACCGCTACCTGCTATTCAAAGATGCCTTTGTAGATTGGAAGTCATATGATCACCCGCAGTATGGTAAAATAGAAATAGGTGGTCCAAAGAAAAACTTCAGTCGTATGCACCCGGGCTTCTTATTGGAGAGTGATGCGCACCGCAATATGGCATTCACTATTTACCATGCCTACCACACGCCTAAGCTGGAGATAGACACGGTAATGGAGAAAAGTTTAGGTGATGGTTTACGAGAGATCACGGCAG
This sequence comes from Aridibaculum aurantiacum, assembly GCF_017355875.1. NCBI lineage: Bacteria > Pseudomonadati > Bacteroidota > Chitinophagia > Chitinophagales > Chitinophagaceae > Aridibaculum > Aridibaculum aurantiacum. The sequence continues at coordinate 1,605,371 of NZ_JAFEWC010000001.1, read as the reverse complement.
TGATATCGAACAAGCGCCTGATGCCTACGCACAGCAGCCAGGACCTGAAGTATAAGATTGAAAGGCCAGATTACATCACCTTAGAAGGTGCTAAAGTGATAGCAGGAATGACGGTTGATAATCGCAATCCCACTGCTGCCGTAGAGCAACGTAATAACCCGGCTACTGTTGAGGTTCCGAATATTCCTGGCTTAGGGCAGGTGACGGCAAGATGGATAGTACAAGGCGCAGGTAAAGTGAACGTGGTGGTGGATAGTAAGAAAGGAGGAGTAGTGAGAAGATAGATGGCGGATGTCGGATGTTATGATGTCGGATGTCTGATGTGGGATTTTGAGATTTTGAGCCACCCGTTTTACATTTTGCATTTTACATTTTGACTTTTGACTTTTGAATTTTGAATTTTGACTTAGAAATGAACAACCACATACCATCCTCTACTGATCTTGTGATACGGCCTGCGTCGTTCAATGATATCAGGTACATACAACAAATAGCTGCGGAGACATGGCCGGTGGCGTATAAAGAGATACTAAGCAAAGAGCAACTGGAGTATATGCTGGGGCTGTTCTATACCCACCCGGCGCTGGAACAGCAGATGAAGGATAACCACCACTTTTTCCTGGCTATCAAGGATGCGCAACCGATTGGCTTCGCTAGCTTCAACTTTATTGAAGGAGATATATACAAACTGCAGAAACTGTATGTACTGCCTACTGTTCAAGGAACCGGAGCAGGTATAAAGCTGCTGCACACAGTAGAAGCAGTAGCGTATAGTATGGGTGGAAAATATCTTCAGCTAAATGTAAACAGGAAGAACAATGCAAAGAATTTCTACGAAAAGAATGGCTATAAGGTAATAGCAGAAAAAGACATAGACATTGGCAATGGATACTGGATGATCGACTTCATTATGCAGAAGGAACTGACAGAAGAAAACAATGACGGCATCCGCGAACAGAGGCCTACGCAGTCAATAGAATGAGCAATGGTTTTTGATCTTCGGCTGATGATTTTTATCATTTGCATTGGTTAGACAGCCCACATCTAAATCTTCATCCATAAGCATGTAAACAACAATAGCAGCCCTTCCAGGCTGCTATTGTATTTAGTCAGAAGAACTATACTATCTCTTCACAAAAGGCAGCACCTTTCGCTCGGTTGTTGTTTCTATCACCAGTGTATATATACCAGCTCCGAGGTTGCTCACCGGAATGGTGATGTGCTCTGCTGATGCGGCAGCCGATGTAGTGGCCAATGTTCTACCTGAAAAATCTTTTACAGAGACAGTCAATGAACTTGTTGCACCACGAAAAGATATGGCAGCTACTGATTGTACAGGATTGCCTAGCAATTTAACCTCTAGGGTAGACTTGTTGCCAAAGCGTACACTTCTTGTAGTGCTGTAGGTATTAGAACCGTCAGCATCTACCAGTTGCAAGCGATAGTACACCACCTCTTTACCTGCAGCAGCAATGTCTTTGTCTACAAAAGAATAATTACGCACTGCAGAAGAATTACCGGCTGCAGCCACAGTACCTATGCTTTCATAGTTTATTCCGTTGAAACTCCTTTGCACATTGAAAGCTATACTATTTTGCTCCGATGATGTAGACCACTGCAGCAATGCATCTTTACGATCAGAAGTAACAGCGAAGTCTGACAACAAAATTGGTAATGGTGACACAGACGTATTCAGTACATAGAGGTCTGCTTCCGGATCATCGCCGTCTGTAGCTTCAAATACAATCTTACCATTCAATATCCAGTAACCTTCAGGGTATGAGTCGCCGGCGGTGTTGATATTCGTTACCCGCACTGTTCCTGCTGATGTACCATCACTCTTCCAAACTTCTGTTCCATTAACACCATCATCTGCCGTAAAATAAAGCCCTTCGGAAGTGTATACGAACAGCAGATTCGAGCCTTCTAATCCACCCTCTTCACCAGGCAAGATGTCCTTCAACATGCTTGTACCTCCTTGTGTTCCATCACTCACCCACAGCTCTGTACCTTCTGTTTCTGTTTTAGCAATAAAGAAGAATTTATTGCCCTGGAACAAAGGCTGCGTATACGTTTCACCTGTGAACTCATACGCAGAAAGAATGAGCGGATAGGTGCCTTCATCAAAAGTGAAATCTTTGAACAAAGCAGTACCGGCAGTTGTACCATCTGTCTCCCATATCTGGTATCGCGTACCAAACAAATTACTTACCGGAAAGAACATCTTATTGCCGATCTTGATTGAGTTGAAAAGGAAGCTGAATGAACCGTTAGGTCCTGTTTGAATATCCTTGATCATAGCAGTGTTAGCTTCTGTGCCATCAGTAGACCAAAGCTCTTCACCATGTACACCGTCGTTCGCAGCAAACAAGGCTTTGCCATTCAACTCAAAAAATATAAAGTCCATTAACATTGACTTTGCACTACCGGTAGGGTGAATGTTTCTCAGTAGCACTGTTCCTGCCTCTGTACCATCTGTTTTCCAAACCTCTGTACCATGCGTGGCAGTGGAAGCCTGGAACAACACAATGTTGTTGTACTTAAAGAAGCTGGTAGTATTGGAGGAAGGAGAACCAGGGTTGATGTCTTTCAACATAGCAGTACCTGCTGCTGTACCATTTGATTTGAATAACTCAAAACCTGCTGCAGGTGTACGCGCAGAAAACAATAAGTAGCTGCCGTTGGAGAACATGCTGTAACTATCCGCATTGTTGCTGCCGGTTGTTCCTGGCATAACGTCCAGCACGAGTGATGTACCTGATTCTGTTCCGTCTGTCTTCCATAGTTCGCGGCCTTCATTAGGCGTGATAGCAGAGAAGTACACTGCATTGTTGAAGATGATAAAGTCTGCAGGTGTTGATGACGCTGTACCACCATTTATATCTTTCAGAAGCTTTGTGCCGTTGGCCGTACCATCAGAGATAAATAATTCAGTACCGCTGGCTGCAGTGTGTGCTCTGAATATCAGTTTGCCATTGTACAAGATACCATCACCCTTGTACATGATACCGGCACTCAATTGTGTGGTACCAGCACTGGTAGCATCGGTTATCCAAAGCGTTGAATCTATACCTGATACCAGTATTGTTTTTGTATTGCTGATCTCATAAGCCCTTGACAGGCTTTTGTTGGAGTTGATTTTTGTAACCTGTGCTACAGAGGCAATAGATAGACCTGTAGCTAAAGCGAGGAGTAATTTTGTTTTCATTGCAGTTTTGTTATGACCGCAAACTTAGAATGCCTGCACCCTCACCGTTCCCGCATAAAGATGTGACTGGTGATGAACGTAAAGAGAGATGGATAAACCCCGGCTACAGCGGTATAAGAGGAAGCGAGAGCATGCTATAACTCATAGATGAATAACAAGCTTACAGTTGATGACCTGCTGTTATCACTTATTTATGTGAGAGGAATTTCAAGTCAAAAGTCAAAAAAGTAAAAGTGGGTTGCTGATGTTTGTCTTGGTGCGTTGAGTTTTTTCGTTGCTATTCTGACTTTAACCTACGCCTTCCTCTTTTGAATTTCGACTTTTGACTTTTGACTTTTGACTTTTGACTTCTACCTATCGCCTAATGCCTATCGCCTCCGCCTCACACCACCCTATGCGTCTCTTTAATCACACCCATCACAAATACGCTCTGCACATTGCCCATGTTTTCTATGGAGCTTAGTTTGTTTACGTGGAAGTTGTAGTAGGCATTCATATCCTCCGCCACCACCTTTAGCATGAAGTCGAACTCACCGGAGATGTTGTAGCATTCGATTACCTCGTCTAGCTGCTGGATGGTTTTGATAAACTTGTCGCCGGCGTTCTTGCTGTGCTGCTTTAGTGAGACATAGCAGATGACCATCAGGCCTTTCTTCACCTTTGCATAATCAACGAGTGTTGCGTATTGTTTGATGACGCCGCTCTCTTCCATCCGCTTGATGCGTTCGTGTACGGGTGTGGTGCTCAAGTGGACTTTCTCAGAGATCTCTTTGACAGTTATCCGCGCATTTTCCTGCAGCAGCCGGAGGATCGATAGGTCCTTTTCGTCGAGTGATATAGGTGTGGTAGTGGATTCTACTGTTTTAACTGCTTTTGCCATGATAAACTGCGTGGATGTACTGCAAAAGTAGCTTTATCTACAGGTTCATCCTAAACTTTGCGGCTGTGGCAGGATATTCTACTATAGGAGGTAGATTTGTAGCTGTTGGTTTGAACCACTAAGACAGCAAGTACACTAAGATGCACTAAGGCTTTGTGTTCCTTTGCGACCTTTGTGTCTTTGTGGTTCAAGAGAAAGATGAATAAAGAACATCCAGTACAAGTGTGCGACGCAACGATGATGAAGAGCGTCCTACTGCTGGTAACAAAATCAGATATCACAAAATCTCAAAATCAGAAATAACAATTATGTCTACAGTATCTAAAAACATCGACTTCAGCCTGAAGTACAAAGTGGCTGACATCAGCCTGGCTGAGTGGGGTCGTAAAGAAATCCGTTTGGCGGAAGCTGAAATGCCGGGCCTGATGGCTATCCGTGCTGAGTACGGTCCAAGCCAGCCACTGAAAGGCGCACGCATTGCTGGTTGTCTACACATGACGATCCAGACTGCGGTGCTGATCGAAACTTTGGTTGCTCTTGGTGCTGAAGTGAAGTGGAGCTCTTGCAACATCTTCTCTACGCAAGACCACGCTGCTGCTGCTATTGCCGCTGCAGGTATCGGTGTATTTGCATGGAAAGGTCAGAGCCAGGCAGAAGCTGATTGGTGTATCGAGCAGACGCTGTTCTTCGGTGCTGCTGATCGTCCTTTGAACATGATCCTTGACGATGGTGGTGACCTGACCAACATGGTGTTTGATGTATATCCTGAGCTGATCCAGCACGTGAAGGGTCTTTCTGAAGAAACTACCACTGGTGTTCACCGCCTGTATGAGCGCATGGCGAAAGGTACTTTGCCTATCCCTGCGATCAACGTCAACGACAGCGTAACTAAATCTAAGTTTGACAACAAATATGGTTGTAAAGAATCACTGGTTGACTCTATCCGCCGCGCTACCGATGTAATGCTGGCTGGTAAAGTAGCTGTAGTGGGTGGTTATGGTGATGTAGGTAAAGGTTCTGCTGCTTCACTGGCTGGTGCTGGTTGCCGCGTGATCGTTACCGAGATCGATCCTATCTGTGCGCTGCAAGCTGCTATGGATGGTTTTGAAGTTAAGCGTATGATTGACGCTGTGAAAGAAGCTGACATCATCGTTACTGCTTCTGGCTGCCGCGACCTGATCACTGGCGAGCACTTCAAAGCAATGAAGGATAAAGCGATCGTTTGTAACATCGGTCACTTCGATATCGAGATTGACGTTGCATGGTTGAACGATAACTATGGTAACACGAAGGATACTATTAAACCTCAGGTTGATATGTACACCATTGATGGTAAAGACATCATCCTGTTGGCTGAAGGTCGCCTGGTAAACCTCGGTTGTGCTACTGGTCACCCATCATTTGTGATGAGTAACTCTTTCACTAACCAAACCCTTGCACAGATCGAACTTTGGACAAACACTGATAAGTACGAGAACAAAGTTTACGTTCTGCCTAAGCACCTGGATGAGAAAGTTGCGCGTTTGCACCTTGCTAAGATCGGTGTGGTACTGGATGAACTGACAGATGCGCAAGCTGAATACCTTGGTCTTCCTAAAGATGGTCCGTTCAAGCCGGAAGCTTATAGGTACTAATGCAAAATGTAAAAGTCAAAAATAAAAAAACCCGCTTCAGTTATGGAGCGGGTTTTTGTTTGAACAACTAGTGTCATACTTTTATGTTATGAGCAAAATGGAAAAGATATTGCTTAAACTTCTGTCGGGTAAGTCAGATAAGAATTTCCTGTTTGACGATTTAGTTAATCTTCTTATCCGGCTGGGTTTTGAAGAAAGGCATACGGGTGGTAGCCACAGGATTTTTTCACATAAAGGTGTAGAGGGAATTATTAATTTGCAGAAGACAAAAACCAGCCAGGCTAAACCTTACCAGGTAAAGCAGGTAAGAGAGTTCCTGGTAACACATAAACTGATAGACCATGGTGAGTAAATATGAAGTTATCATCTTTTGGAGTGAGGAAGATGGGTCCTATATTGCAGAGATGCCTGAGCTAAAAGGATGCCTTGCTCATGGTGATACACAGGATGAAGCCTTACGGGAAGTAAAACTGGTAGCTGAGGAATGGATCAAACTGGCACAGGAGAATTCGTGGCACATTCCGGAACCTAAAGGACGCCTGATATTTGCGTGAGACTAAGTCGGAAATTCAAGGGGATTGATTGATAAAGTCAAAAATAAAAAGACCCGCTTCAGTTATGGAGCGGGTTTTTTGTTTGGTACTTAGCTGAAGTACTATAATGAAGCATCGTTGCGTCGCACACTTGTGCTGTACTACTCCCTGCAGCATTTGCTACTCACCTATTCTGCCTACTGGCCATAATTAGCATCGTCTACAAACACCGTTTATCGACAAATCTCGGCCTTCGGCATACGCACATCCAACACCTGCCTATTAAGCAAATTCTTCCTTTAGCGCCAGCATAGTTTTCGATGTAATTATTCACCAAACAACTAAACATCATGAAACAGTTACTGATCTCTACGCTTCTTTTTACGATCCTGGTTACCGGCAGCCAATCTTCTTTCGCGCAGGAACAAGAACAACAAAAAACCACTAAATGCAAGTGGGTAAGCGATAAAGGTTTCTGGATAGTAGAAAGCAACATCAACGACAAGACTTGGGCTACCATTCATTTCTACAACAACGACAACCAGAGGATTTATTCTGAAATGGTTGACGGAAGATCTATCAACATCAAAAAGAAAAGAACACTGATGAAATTGAAGCATGCATTGGACTCTGCATTGGTAGCCTGGGAGAATGTAAACAAACAAAACAACCATATAGCTGGCTTGTCAAACAAATAAGCATTAGAAGAACACCCTGTTCAATATTATCATTTCCCGTACATAAAAAACTTGCTTCTTCCAAAGATCATTTTTAAATAGTTTTAACCGCATAAATGGAGTCGTACCAATTCATATTTTCTGATAAACACCGGCTGAAACGGCATATACTATTCTGGATCAGCTGGTGGATTTTCAGCACATTGCTCTACGGCTACAGCGCAGCCATTCTGCCTTTTCCCCTACACCTCAGGCTGCTCATGAGTATGACCGACTCGCTGTTCTTCCTGGTGCCGCAGGCCTTCATGTCGTACACGCTCATGTATTTTGTGGTTCCTCAGCAGGTACTAAAGCACCGTTACGTACTGGCGCTAATAACAGTTATTGCTGTTGCTTTACTCACTGCTTTTTCTTCAGCAGTAATAGGATTGTATGTCCTTCATCCAATCAAGAAACTTTTTGTACCTGACCTGTTCCCATTGAACTCGCCCCGCGGCCACAATGCCACTATTTTTCTTTCAGTATTGGCCGGTTTACGTGGCGGATTGACCATTGGCGGTATGGCAGCTTCTATAAAGATCATGAAGCACCTGTACCTGAAGGAACAGAGAAACATGCAGCTGCAAAAGGAAAATATACAATCGCAACTGCAGGTACTTAAAGCGCAGGTTCATCCGCATTTCCTGTTCAACACCCTCAACAATATTTTCTCGCACACACAGCAAACATCACCTGTAGCATCGCAACTGGTCATGGGCTTGTCCGACATGCTCAGGTACATGTTGTACGAAGGAAATAAACCTCTAGTGCTGCTGGCAAACGAGATAAAAATGTTGGAAGACTACATCATGGTAGAGAAGATACGCTATGGCAATAAGCTGGAAGTGAATTTTCAAATTGACGACAACATAGATCATCTTGCTATAGCACCATTGATCTTACTTCCGTTTGTTGAAAACAGCTTCAAGCATGGCGCCAGTCAGATGCTCGATCAGCCTTGGGTAAGCCTTAGCCTGCACCTCGAAGGCGAGAACATGCACTTCAAGCTTATCAATGGAAAAGCGCCAAACTATCAAGCGCCTAAAACTTCGTCCGGCATAGGCATACAAAATGTACAGCGCCGACTCGAACTATTATATCCCGATAACCATCTTCTGAAAATCCAGGACGAAGAAGAGGTTTTCATTGTTGACCTAAAGCTCAGGCTTACAAAAATGGCAGTGACCACAAAGCCAAAGGCATTAACCAAAACACCCGTTTATGAATAACCTGCAACCATTAGCATGCATTGTGATTGACGACGAACCACCTGCGCGTGAAATCCTGGGTAGGTACATCGACCAACTACCAACGTTGCAGTTACAGGCACAATTTGGCAATGCCATTGAGGCTATGACACATCTCCACCAACACCAGGTGGATCTTGTGTTTCTCGACATACAAATGCCGCAGCTAAAAGGAACTGAATTTTTAAAGGCGCTTAAGAACCCGCCGCCGGTCATCTTCACCACAGCGCATCCTGAGTATGCCATAGAAGGTTTCGAGCTCGATGCAGTAGACTATCTTCTGAAGCCAATTCGTTTCGATCGTTTTTTACGGGCAGTAAACAAAGTATCCAACATCAAAGAACATAAGCCCGCAGACATTGCACCTGTGAAGGAGGAACGGAACCAGCCATCGTTCGTATATGTGCGGGCCGACAGGAAAATGGTGAAGGTCATGCTCAACGACATCCACTTTGTCGAAAGCATGAAAGACTACGTAAAGATCTTCACCAACGAGCAGGTCATCATCACAAAACAATCGCTCAATTCAGTAGAAGCCATGCTACCCGAGCAGCAGTTTGTAAGAACCCACCGTTCCTTCATCGTCTCATTATCTAAAATAAGATCTTACACGCACGAGCTGATCCAAATAGACAACAACGAGGTACCCATTGGCAAACTTTATCGCAATGAGGTACTTAAAATGCTGAGCTAAACCAGGTAGCGAAGAATAAGTTTGGTACCAGCATGTGAATGTTTACGGAACATCGTTGCGTCGCACACTTGTACATATGCACTTCCTTCAGCAGTCCAACATAAAGCTTCCAATGAACTGAAATACACAAACCAGGCTGCATCGTCACAAGAAGAGCATAGCCATGGAATAGTAACTTCCTTCTCTTTCACTATTTCCTGTAAGTTTGGCCAAACAACTTTTCATGCGCCTGCTTACAGTCCTCCTATGCTTCATTTCCCTAAGCACTATAGCTTCCAGCGATTCAACTATTACTTATTCTTTACCTGATACTGTTAAGCCAGTAAGTATGGTTGTGGATATAACCGTCACTGGCTATGGAAAGAAAGAAGCATTTGCAGGGATTGGAACAAAGTCAGTAAAACTGTATGTAGAAAAAAATAAGAAAGAGCACCTGGTAAGCTTCAAATTTCCTGAGGCTAGCAAGACGATTGTTAGAGGCCGTGACGTGCGCATGAAAAAGGCTCAACTTGAGTGGAAGTTTGATTGGCAATTGAATACAACATACAAGCTGATGCTGGCCACCGCTACGGACACAGCGGAGAAATTCAGCATCGTCTCCGCTTATATTTTTCTACCAGCCGAACAAAAATGGAAGTTGATCGGCACCTGCAGAATGAAAGATGAAGTGCGTCCTCTTGAAGATTTGAAAGCAGTAAGATCAACAGGCAAAGCATCAAGAATGGATGTATCATTTAGCAATGTGATGGTACAAACGGCAAGAGGCTGGAGAAGACTGGATGATACAAAACAACCTGTACCCTCTCCTGCTGTGCCGCCACTTGCCAATGTTGATAGTGTCTACCAGGTACAGGCCGATAAAGATCTCATTGACGTTGCCACAGGTTTAGGTGCCATCAAAGCAAAGGAAAACATTGAAGGTGTATACTACGAAATCATCAACCCGGGAAGCGGCACATCATTTACTGCAAAAGACTCCGTATCTGTCCGTTACCAACTGCGCCTGCTGGGCTCACAAGAAGTAATTAGCGGCAGTGAAACGGAACAATATACATTCATGCTTGGCAGCCTGATAAGGGGTTGGCAACTGGCTGTACCATTGGTTAAGACTGGAGGTAAAATAAGATTAGTAATACCATCAGGCATGGCTTATTCCATTAGAACACGCTCACCCAAAATACCTCCTAACAGCGTTCTTGTTTTTGATATTGATGTGCTGGATGCAAAGCCTGCAGCGAAGTGATGCGTTCCCAATTTTCATTAATATGTACCTACAACCACTACGCATGAGTAAGCTTGTTGAAACAACTATTCATGCATTTGAAATATCTTCCCCATTCCAAAAAGATGAACGTGTCTAAACGAAGTGACTATATAAGCTGGGATGAATATTTTATGGGTGTTGCATTATTGAGTGGCCGCCGTAGCAAAGATCCAAATACACAGGTGGGTGCATGCATTGTAAATCATCAAAACAAGATCGTTGGTGCTGGTTACAACGGCTTACCCATAGGGCTAAGCGACGATCAGTTCCCCTGGCAAAAAACCGGCGATTTCCTGGAGACAAAGTACCCGTATGTATGCCACGCCGAATTGAATGCTATCCTGAATAACATAGGTATGAACCTGGCAGGATGCCGAATTTACACCGCACTATTTCCCTGTAATGAATGCGCCAAAGCAATCATTCAATCAGGAATTGTAGAGGTGATTTTCTTAAGTGATAAATACGACGGCACTGATGTTTCTAGAGCAAGCAAAGCCATGCTGAATGCGGCTGGTGTGGCTTATAGAAAAGTTGTTGTAAACAGGGAAAATATAGAACTATCGTTCAAAGAAGAGCACGTATAGTTACATATAATTTTTCCGTTATAAGACTTGCATTCTTCTAGCAGAATGTCTACTTTGGTTGTACTACCTGCGTGGTAGTTGTTGCTAACCTCGCCACTTCATCAATCAAAAACATTTTGCACATGAAAACGACAACACTCCTGTTAGTAACCGCCTGCTTTTTACTCAGCACCACTTTTACCGCCTTCGGCCAAAAGAAAAGCCAAACCATTACTTTTTCCTCCTCTAATCCCGAGGCAATGGAACTATTTAACCAAGGTCTGAAGGCTTATGACGAGCTGGATTTTCCAACAGCCAATCGCTTATTCAAACAGGCGGCCGCCAAAGATCAGAACTTTGCAGCGGCTTTTTTATTTGCCAGTAGTAGCTCCCAAAATCCAAAAGAATTCGCTGAGAATATTGCAAAAGCCAAGTCCATTAAGAATGCTACGGCAGCGGATAAATTGCAGTTGCAGTTGGCCGAAAGTTTCCTGACAGACAACTGGAACCAAAGGATGGCTGCGGCACAAGCCATGGTTAAAACATTTCCTCAATCTGCGCGTGCCTATGTAGAACTTGCAAATACTTATGCAGCTAATTACAAAATGGCAGAAGCTCGCAAAGCATTTGAAAAAGCAATTCAGCTAGAGCCTGATTGGGTAGGTGGTTATGTTGGCCTTGCCAGCTCGTATGCTTTTGATGAGCCGAAGAACATGGCACTTGCAGAGAAATATGCTTCACAAGCAGTAGAGAGAACGCCTAATAGTGTAGGTATGCAAGTATTGCTGGGTGATGTTTATCGTGGTCAACACGCATTGGAAAAAGCAAGAGATGCTTATTCGAATGCTATGAAAATCCAGGAAGACAATCCTGTTTCCTATTACAAAAGAGGCCATGCGCTTACATACCTTGGGAAACTGGAAGATGCACGTAAAGATTATATGATGGCAGGCCAAAAGGATAAAGAAGGAAGTTCCTTGGCGAACCAATCCATTGCCTTCACTTATTTATATGCTGATGACCCGACCACAGCTTATAAATTTTTAGTTGATGCAGAATCAGAAATTACGCCTTCAACTAACCCGGTAAATAATCAAAGAAAATATGAGCTGCTTTATGCTGCGGCCAATATAGCCAGCCATACCAATAATCCAGAACAGGTAATAGATATCATGAAAAAGATGGAACCGCTGAGTATGCAAATTGGAAATGACCTGGGCACCAAAGAAGGCAAGCATCTTACAAAGTCGGACATGCTGTACTGGCGTGCTATTGCGGAAGCAATCAAAGGTGATTTTAACGCAGCAGAAAAAACTGCGAATGAAATGAAAACAGAACTTGCTTCCATTGTGAACCCGCGTAAATATGAAACTCATGAATCATTGCTAGGCTTTATCAATTTCAAACAAGCGCGCTACGACCAGGCGGTAAACAACTTTAAGCAATCCAATAAAAACAATGTGTACAACAAGTACTGGCTTGCCCGCTCATATGAAGCTGCAGGCGATAAAGCAAATGCCACTGCTATATACAAAGAGATAGCTGATCATAATTTCAATAGTGTAGGTTATGCACTAATAAGAAACGAGGTAAAGAATAAAATAAAAGAGTAACTACATGTTTTAAAAATAGTGAAAGCCTGTTCTTTTGGAACAGGCTTTGTTGTTTTTAGAATACCTTGATGTGATTGCTGCAGACAACCAGCTATTGCTTCAGATTGATATCAATATACACCCCTGATCTTAGCTTTTATTTTTTCATTGTATAAGTCACGTAACTGCGCGTGAACTTCTGTAGGTAACGGTGAAAGATCAGATGCTGCAGTATTGCTTTCTACCTGCGATACTTTTGATGCACCAGGAATAACTGTAGTTACTGCATCATGATCCAGTATCCAACGCAGCGCCAATTGCGCCATATTATCTCCTGGCAAAATTGCAGCAATCTCTTTTGCTAGTTGTACACCATCATTGAACGCAACACCAGCAAAAGTCTCTCCTACATTGAACGCTTCCCCATTAGCATTGTAGTTGCGGTGATCTGTTTCATTAAACACATAACCTTCATGAAACTTACCAGAAAGTAAACCACTGGCTAACGGCACGCGTACGATGAGCGCAACATTTTTTTCTTTTGCCTTTTCAAATATTTCATCTGCCACATGCTGCCTGAAAAGATTAAAGATGATCTGCATTGAAGCCAGCCCATCCTGTTCCAAACAAAGCAAAGCCTCCTCTGAAGTTTCTACGCTTACACCCCAATGCCTGATAAGCTTTTCATCCTGTAGCTTCCTGAAATGATCGAATACATCTCCTTTACGCAATTCATCAGTAGGTATACAATGCAATTGCTCCAGGAATAACTGCGAAAGCTGGAGATTTTCCAAAGAATTCTCAAGGTGGGCTTTCATTCCATCGTAGCTAAAGTTCTGCGGCCAGCCACAACTTCCATCATGACGTCTGCCAAGCTTGGTAGCTACATACAGATCTTTGGTTGTGGTCTTTAAAAATCTTCCTATCACCTTTTCACTTATTCCCGATCCGTATACATCAGCTGTGTCTATAAAGTTTCCACCTGCGTCTACAAAAGACTGAAGTATGGCAAATGCTTCATCATCATTTACAACGCCCCAATCGGCACTTCCCAATTGCCATGTACCTAATCCTATTTCTGATATTTCTGTCCCTCTGAATGACCTGTAGTTCATATATAATGTATTGAAGCTTGAAAAATATTTTTCAAAAGTAGAACATGTAATACAAACCGTAATATCCTGCTGCACATCAACAATTACCTTTGCATGATGATTACGCATGTGGTAAAAAGAACGGATACTTCTGATCCAGGTTTTCAACAGTTAGTACATAAACTGGATCATGAACTTTGGAACGAACTCCTGGAGGACCAGGCAACATACGATCCACTAAATAAAGTTCCTGATATAAAAACTGCAGTGCTTGTTTATGTAAATAATGAAGCTGCTGCATGTGGTTGCTTCAAAGAATATGCAACAGGAACCATTGAAGTGAAACGCATGTTTGTACAAAAAGAATATCGCGGAAAAGGTTTATCAAAAATTGTATTGCAAGAATTAGAACAATGGGCAAAAGAACTAGGTTACCATTCTGCCTTACTGGAAACAAGTATTCATTTTGATGTTGCCATCAACCTATACAAAAGCAATGGCTATGTGCAGGTAAAGAATTATCCACCTTATGAAGGATTTGAAGAAAGCATTTGCTTAGGAAAAAGATTGACCATTGAATGATCAGTTGTTGAGCATTATTCACCTACACCGATGCTTGGTTATGCAATGCAACAAGTGAAGTTCATTTACCTACATAGATGAATCATTTACTACAGGTACCTCCGCTGATGTATATCATGTTTGATGAACAAATACGCAAATAATTTTGCTATCAACCAGTTGATAAATGTTACATCACATGAAAGCCTTTCTCACTCTTGCTTTTGCTCTTTGTTTATTCTCGTGCAAACAACATGTTGAAAAAGCAACAGAATCTCCTTCTCCCATAGAGATATTAATGAAAGGCAACAACCGGTTTCAAACCAATAAACCTATACATCCCGACCAGGCAGGTTCTCGCCTAAGAGAGCTTACTGAAGAACAACATCCTTTTGCTATTGTTATCAGTTGTTCTGATTCACGTGTACCGCCTGAGTTAGTTTTCGACCAGGGGCTTGGTGATCTTTTTGTCATTCGCACTGCCGGGCATGCGCTGGGCGATTATGAACTTGCCAGCATTGAATATGCTGTTGAGCATTTGCATATGAACAATATCATTGTATTAGGTCATGAGAATTGTGGTGCCATCAAAACGCTTATGGAACATCCTACTGGAAAGCTACCCGGGCACCTTAATGACCTTGTACAATACTTACGGACAGAACCCGAAGAACAAGACCTATTTGCACATAGAAACAAGAATTTAAAGAAAGCGATTGTTGCAAATATTGAACATGCGGTATCCACCATTGCGCATAGTCAACCCATACTGAAACCAAAAGTGGATCATGGTCATTTGAATGTTTATGGCGCTTACTACCACCTCTCCAATGGAAAGGTTGACCTGGTGAGAAAGTAAGAGCAGGAACTAGGCGGAATAACATTTGCTATCCTGTTGATAAAACAGATGATTTTACCTATTGGTGATGACAATAGAGACCGCCGAATCTTTCCCTTCATTAATTATTTACTAGTAGCACTCAACATCTTTGTTTTCTTTTACTGGCAACAGTGGGGAAACAATGTGCCTTTCACTTTTGCATTTGCTACCGTACCTGCAGAAATATTGACAGGGACTGATATCATTACTGAAACAAAAGTGCTTACTGATCCTTACACGGGTCAGCAGTTTGATATGCCGGGTTTGCAACGTACACCCGTAAATGTATACCTCACCTTATTTACCTCTATGTTTATGCATGGCGGTCTAGCGCACTTATTTGGCAATATGATGTTCCTCTGGATCTTCGGCGACAACATAGAGGACGCGCTGGGGCATATCAACTACCTTATCTTCTATTTGCTTTGTGGAGTCTTGGCGAGCCTTAGCCACGTATTCAGCACATTGGTATTAGGTCAGAATACTCTCATACCCTCACTTGGTGCTTCGGGTGCCATATCGGCTGTGCTGGGAGGGTATATCTTATTGTTTCCAAAAAGAAGCGTTCATGTGTGGACATTCTTTTTCATAAGCACTATCCCGGCGTTCATAGTTGTTGGGCTTTGGTTTGTTTTCCAGGTGCTAAATGGTCTTGGAACACTTGGTGGAGAAGAAGCTGGTGGAGTGGCTTACGCCGCCCACATCGGCGGTTTTATCTTCGGCTTGTTGCTAGTAAAAAAGTTTGTCAGTAAACGTACTGTGGTGCGAAGAAAGAGGTATTAAATCTTTTAATTATTACTTGTGAGTGTGGACACTTATTTGATGAAAGCAAATAATGTAGTTCGCTTTTGCAATTGCAGGCTACTTGTCGGAGAGGTAGGCGGCGATTGTTACAATCTTTGTCTCTTCAAAGCTTTCGAGGGCAAGAAGGTCTTTGTCACCAGTGATCAGGTGAGTAGCTTTTCCGTCAGCAGCAAGCGACAACAAAAAGTTGTCTTTCGGGTCTCTGCAAGCATCTACAATACTGGTAACAGTAACAAATTTTGAGCAGAAACTTAGCTCTTGCAGCAGATCTCGTAAATCAGCCAAAGAAAAGTACTTCTTAAATTTAGGCCTCCTTGCTACTTCAAGAAATTCATCGATTAGTTCCTCGCTAAATAAAATTGTAACTGTCTTTTCTGCAATCAACTTATCAAGAGAGGAAAAGTCTTTCGTTAGCAAAAAACTAATCCAAAGGTTCGTGTCAATAATGACTCTATCCTGTGTTTTTGCCATAGCGTTTTGCTCTTAGTGTTTCCACTTCTTTTGTGATGTCTTCCAAAGAAGGCGGATTGTCAGCTGCTTTTGTACGTAATTTATTAATGCTCTTCAAGAAACCGTCTTCTGATGTTTGCGTAATGGAAATGAGGTTTAGGTCGGCAAGATTTTGCAATAATTTTGCTGCTTTCGGGTTCAATATGTTTACCTGATATGTCTGCATAACCAAATATAAGAAAAACTCAACCGGTACTCCTTTGCTCACTATAAGTACCAATGAAGGTTTCACCGATTTACAAAAATTACCTTTTCAACTGTAAAAAGAAGAGCCTGCAAAAGCAGGCTCTATAATAATATCTATTCAAAATAGTGAAGCTTCTAATTCAAAAGTCCCATCATTGAATTGAACAACTGATCTTTTGTAAATGGCTTTGTAAGGAAAATATCTGCACCATTTTCAAGCGCAACATCTTCAGCAGAAGCATCATAACCAGATATCATAATGATCTTTATACCAGGGTAATGCTGCTTTATATAACGGATGAAATCAATTCCAAAACCATCAGGCAGTTTATTATCAAGGATGATCACGTTAGGATTTTCTTGTCCAAGATATTCTTTTGCGGATTTCAGATCTTTCACATGATCAAGTTCCACATCGTTACCATTCAGCATAATGTTCAGCAGCAAGCACATATCACCTTCGTCTTCAATTATCAGGGCCTTCTTCAGCTTCTTACTTTCTAAAGTAATGTTTGACATAACCAGGATTTAAAATGTTTTGAGATTGGGTTTTGTTGTTAATAGTAAAAAATCGTTCCAACTATTTTTTTATAATATCTGGTTACCAATGCCCTACTCGTAAAATGTCATTCATTTTCTGCTACTACAAAACCAGCTTAAACCGGAAGGCGCTCTGCAGGCATCATTTTATTATAAAAATTCAACTACAAGCCCCTCCAGGTCATGAATAATCAACAGCATACAGATATAATTTTAATTGGCGCAGGTATCATGAGCGCCACTTTAGGCACGTTATTGAAACTGCTTAACCCCGGCTATAGCATCAGGATATTAGAAAGACTGGATAAAGCAGCCGCCGAAAGTTCAGATGCGTGGAACAATGCAGGCACCGGCCACTCGGCATTTTGTGAACTGAATTATACACCTCAGAAAGAAGACGGTTCTATCGATACTTCAAAAGCAGTGAAAATTGCTAGTTCATTTGAAGAGTCGAAACAGTTCTGGAGCTTCCTTATAGAGAACAAACTGGTAGAGGTGCCACAGAATTTCATCAGGAGGGTGCCCCACATGAGTTTTGTATGGGACGATGCTGTTGATTATTTGCGCGCCAGGTATGACACCCTTACGCGTTGTCACCTTTTCCGCGACATGCAATACTCCGAAGATCACGAACAGCTAAAACAATGGATGCCGCTGGTAATGAACGGCAGAGACAAGAGCCAACGCGTGGCTGCAACAAGAATGGAAATAGGTACGGATGTAAATTTCGGCTCGCTTACCCGCTGCATGTTCGAGTACCTGCAAAAGCAAGAGAATGTAGTAATGCAATTCAACCATGAAGTGCGAAGACTGAGACAAGACAGGAAACGCAATTGGCATATCCGTGTGAGAGATATAGCTACCGGTGAAAGAACAACCTACACGGCCAATTTTGTTTTTATTGGAGCTGGCGGTGGCGCCTTGCCTTTGTTGCTGAAAGCAGGCATACCAGAGGGTAAAGGCTACGGCGGATTCCCGGTAAGCGGGCAATGGCTTCGCTGCAAGAATGAAAATGTTATACAGCAGCACAGCGCTAAAGTTTACGGCACTGCTTCTGTTGGCTCGCCACCTATGTCTGTACCTCACCTGGATACCCGGTGGATCAAAGGAAAAAGAGAACTTCTATTCGGTCCCTATGCAGGCTTCACCACAAAATTTTTAAAAGAAGGTTCTATTCTCGACCTGGTAAAATCTATCAGGTTGTCCAACTTATGGCCAATGGTGGCTGCGGGTTTTAAGAACATTCCGCTCACCAAATACCTCATCAACCAGGTAAGGCTGACGCCGGAAGCACGCTTAGAATATTTGACACATTATGTGCCCGATGCGAGGATGGAAGATTGGGAAATGGAGGTAGCGGGCCAACGCGTACAGGTGATAAAGAAAGACGAAAAAGAAGGCGGCATTCTTGAATTTGGTACCGAGGTAGTAAGTGCGGCAGATGGCACAATTGCATCCTTATTAGGTGCTTCACCTGGCGCATCCACTGCAGTTTCCATAATGATTAATTTGCTGAAAAGATGTTTTCCAAATGAATTCAACTCACCCGAATGGCAGCGAAAACTAAAGGAGATCATTCCTTCTTTTGGTGAGTCGCTGGCAGAAAATGCAGACTTACTGCAGCGCTTACGAGCTCATACAGAAGCTGTACTTCAGTTAGAACAACCAGTAGCAGTAACATAAAAAAATAGAAATACTTGAGTTCATCTTTTACTATACGTAGAACAATAAACTATACACGGAAATATAAATTCAAACATCTAAACCTCTCATTCCTGGTAAGCATTTTCAAAATGTATAATACTTACCTTAGTAGCAACAAGAACAAAACTTGAAACGCTACCTGTTATACATATATACTCCTTCGCTGCGCAGTTGGAGAGGGTTGATCCTTTTGCTCTTCCTATATACTATTACAAAAACAAATGGGCAGGAATGCCCTCCCAATATTGATTTTGAAGCCGGCAATTTCACAGGTTGGACCTGCTATACCGGCACCACTCATGCAGCAGGAACTACCAATGTTATGGCGCTCATGCCGGTAAATGCCCCTGTTCCTGGGCAGCATACAATTTACCGCGCCGGCACAGGAGAAGTAGATCCTTATGGCCGCTTTCCTGTTACCTGCCCCAACGGCAGCGGGTATTCTGTAAAGCTTGGAAACGATATGGGCGGCGGCCAGGCTGAGGGAATTGCTTATCAATTTACCATCCCTGCTAACAACAATAATTTCCAGCTGATCTATCATTACGCGGTTGTTTTTGAGGCGCCCCGCCACCAGCCTCACCAACAGCCGCGCATGGAAACTGAAGTTCTCAATGTAACGGACAACCGGTTTGTTAGTTGTGCCACCTTTAGTTTTATTGCCGGCTCAGCACTACCAGGCTTTCAGCATGCAACAAACACAGTTGATACTACAGAGGTGCTTTATAAAGATTGGTCTGCTGTTTCGGTTGATCTTTCTGGTCTTGCCGGCAAAACGATCCGGCTGATCTTTAAAACAGCAGACTGCACCTTTGAACGTCATTTTGGATATGCTTATATTGATGTGAACAGCGAATGCAGCAGTACGTTTGTCGGCGCAAATTTTTGCCCAGATGATACAGCTGTAAATGTAGTAGCACCCTATGGCTACCAATTTTACACATGGTACGATAGCGCAAAAACAACAGAATTAGGCACAGGCCAGGTTTTGACAATGAGGCCACCTCCAGCCTCTGGCACTACCGTAGCTGTAAGCGTTGTTCCTTACAGTGGCTATGGCTGCGAACAAACATTTTATGCGCAATTGATGGATACATTATCTGTAAGAGCAAATGCAGGTAACGACACTTTATCATGCAACCGCGCTCCAGTTCAGATAGGTAAACGACCTATACCGGGGTTGGTTTATAGGTGGGAACCGGCAACAGGATTATCCGATCCATATGTGGCGAATCCGATGGCGGCGCCGGATACCACCACTACCTATGTGCTTTATACCAGCAGTAGTGGCGGTGGGTGTAAAACATCAGACACGGTGGTGGTTACAACTTCCTACATAGATAAAGCGGTACAGCTTATCGGTAAAGAAGGTTTTTGCCAGGGCAGTGGCGATAGCGCCGTTTTAGAAGTGGCGCCTCAAAGAAGAATTCAATGGCTAAAAGATGGAGTAGTAATTCCAGGCGCTACTACTAATAGGTATAAAGTAAACGCTCCTGGTGTTTATTCCGCGAATATTCAAAATGTGGACGGCTGCGCTGTCAGCACTATTCCCAGAAGGATAGTAATAGAAACACCTGCTACGCCCGTACGTTATGCTGATGAATATGCTTTGGAAAATCAACCTCTTCAACTAAACGCCCGACGCATTGGAAGTTCAGTATCCTGGTCGCCAGGTTTCCAGCTCAATAACAGGAATTCATTTACACCCATCTTCAATGGCACCAGGGAGCAGTTGTATACAATAGACATCAGGACCATTAATGAATGTAAAGTGGTAGATACCCTGCTGGTAAGAACTGTAAAGCAGGTAGAGATTATTGTTCCTACCGCGTTTACACCTAACAACGATGGACGGAATGATTTGATAAGACCAATCCTTTACGGCGTGCGCCAGCTAAAGACATTCAAGATATTCAACCGTTGGGGACAGATCATGTATGAAACCAACCAAATGAGAAGTGGCTGGAATGGCATGTTTAAAGGACTGCAGCAACCACCTGGCACCTATGTATGGATAGCAGAAGCCATAGGCGTTGATGGGAAAAATTACAGTACAAAAGGAAGCTTCGTCTTGTTACGGTAACAAAAGCTTTAATTGTTTTGCGCCATCACCAGTAGAACATCATTACCACGCATTAAATGCAGGCGTCCATTGCTTATCCTAAACGAGTTTACTTGGTTGATCTTTTCTAGAAAATCTTTCTCATCAAATTCACCTATGCATTCCATTCTTGTAGAAGGATTGGCCGCTTTAATCGTTAGTTTATTTCCTGAACTGGTATACCTACCTGCAAAGCGGTTACAACCGGTAAAGCCGGTGAAAGTGTGGTTCTTTCCAAAAAAGCTAATGCTGGGTGGCTGAGGCTTATGCATGATTTCTTTCTGCTGCGGAGTTATCTGTTTCTCCTGCTCCCTTATCATCTGTATCTCGGTTTCAGTGGTCACTACAGTACCTCCTCCAACAGTTTCTGTAGTAGTGGTCGTCTCCCGTTTCGTTTCAGTACCTGGTGCAGGTTTCTTCTTATACACCTCCTGCATTCTTTGTTTATTGGCTGCTTTAACGCCAGATACCAGCGTCCAACTTCCTTCCAACCTGCCCGGCGTTTCTCCCCTACCCTCTACTGGTATATAAGCTTCGCCGGTGACAAGTATTGAATCTTGTGCTTGCATAGTAGAAGTAACGAGTGAAATTAATAGAAGAAGAATAAGGCTTTTCATACTGCTTTTTCAGCTAATCATTCAATAATGCTGCCAGTACAAAAAAAGCAGGAGCCCTGGTGGAACTCCTGCTTTCGCTTTTGTAAAAATATTTATACAGTTACATTCTTAAATAACTCATTCAGCAGGCCTGCAAGACGAACACCGCCTTTCAGCATCTGGTCGTACATGGTTTGCTGGTGCCTGAAGTTGTATTCATACATCAACTTCTGGTTCGGCTGCTTTATTTCTTCATGCAATACATTACTGATAGAATACGACTCGTATAGCCACTGACTTATCGGCTGGCTTTGCCACGTTCTTCTCTGTTGTTTATTGGTGAAATTGATAGCACGTACCATTTCTGTATAGCTCAGGTCCTGGAAACTTACCAGGTGCTCATCCCACACCCTGTGCAGGTTACTTGGCTCATTAAACCAATTCACCTTCACCTGGTTGCCTCCAGTGGTTCCTTTGGCACTTACGTGCAATGGCTGGTGAAGGTCGCCAACAATATGTACTATCAGGCGCAGGTACATGGCTTTGGTTTCTTTCGGCACATCTTTCTTCTTCATCTCCTCCATCATAAAGTTGAGCTTGGTATATGCATCTACCTCTTTATCGGATGCAAGGAAATCCTTCATTTGCTGGTACGAAAGACCTTGTTCAAAATTAATATAGTGCCAGGTATTCAGGTAGCGGTAGTTGCTATCTGACTTTATAAAATCTGCCCAGTTGCTGCCCATTGCCAGCGTTTCATTACCCACCAGCTTACGGATCTTTCTTTTTGTAGCACCTGTTAAATAACCTTGGGCTATTTCGCCCACTACTCTATGTCCATTTTGTCCCCAGGCTAAAGACTCCAGTGGCAGGTGACAGGCCATGCAAAAAATAACGATCCATAACAAAAAGGATGAACGCATAAAACTTAGTTTGAAAATTTTGCGCTAAACTATGACATAAACCGTGAAGAAGAAGTGAACGAAACAGCACAGCCTGGTTATTTCACCGGCTTTTACCAACTATTTACTTATATGTTACCTTCTTTACCCACACCTGCTGAAGCTGCACCGTTTCATATTAGCATCATGTTTGCAACACTGACCTTATCAGTCAAAAAAAAGATATGGAATTAGTGGATGTGATCATCATTGGTGGCGGGCCTGCAGGCCTGAACGCTGCCGTGGTTTTAGGAAGATGCAGGCGCTCCGTTTTGTTGTTCGATACAGAAAGCTACAGGAACAAATCTTCTCATGGAATGCATAATTACCTTACCCGCGATCATGTAGATCCTGTAGAGTTTATCAAAATATGTCATGAAGAGCTAAAGAAATACGGCGTTCAGCGGATAACGAAAAGAATAGTGAATGCACGCAAAAATGATGAAGGCTATTTTGTAGCAGTGGATAGCGAGGGTAACAATTACTATAGCAAGAAATTATTAGTAGCAACTGGCCTTATGGATAACCTGCCTAAGATCCCAGGCTTTGAGAAATATTATGGCAAGTCAATCTTTCACTGCCCTTACTGCGATGGTTGGGAAGTACGTGACAAACGTATAGGTGTTTATGCAAGAAATAAAAATGGCTGGGAACTAGCACTGGCACTAAAGGGCTGGACCGATAAAGTAGTTCTTTATACTGATGGTAAGCAAACTGTAAAACCATCGCAAATGGAACAGTTGATGGCAAATGATATTACAGTTGTAACTATGCCGATAGAGCGTGTAGAAGGCAATGAGCACCTGGAAACCATTGTTTTTAAAAATGGAACTACAGCACCGGTAGATGCTATATTCTTTGTAAATGGTTTTACACAACAATGTAACCTTGCCGAAGCTTTTGGCTGCGAAATGACCAACAAAGGCGTAGTTAAAGCCAACAAAATGCAACAGACTAATATAGAAGGATTGTACGTAGCGGGAGATGCCGCAAGGGATATGCATTTTGTAGTGGTCGCTGCTGCTGAAGGAGCCAAAGCAGGTGTAAGCATCAATAAAGAATTACAACACCAGGTAACGATGGCGAACGTAGAGAAAGTAGCCGAAACAGCAGTAGTAGGCATTTAACGCTTCATGTATGCCAGCTGCGGAAGGATGGTATATCATTTGGACATCTAAAGCAAAATATCAAGCATATGTTTTTAAGGATAGCCGTCATTCTAAGTGTGATCAGTACAGCAATATTTACCAGTTGTTCTACAGCCAGCAATACTAGCGGCACTAGCAATTCTGAAGCAGTAAACCTGGTGAAGCAACGATCATATATTTTCCAGGCTCAATCTATCACTCCACAAGGAGGAGGTTTGCGTCCATTAACGCCTGAATATGAATTGACCGTTTCAAAAGATACTATTCATTGCTTTTTGCCTTACATGGGCAGAAGCTTTACTGCTCCAATGGATCCAAGGCAGATAGGACTTGATTTTAATTCTACTAATTTTGAATACCAGGAAACCGCACGCCGCAATGGAAGAATAGAGATAACCATTATACCCAAAGACAACCGCGAGGTCAGGCAAATGAACTTATCCGTTTCGCCAGATGGATTTGCTATGCTGAATGTAGGAATGCTGAATAAACAACCGGTAGCTTTCAACGGCATTATTATTCGCCGCACTACTGACAGGCGATGATTTGATTTACCAACTCCTACAGACGCTTTCATTTTGTATTTTCCGCTATGGAATATTTTGTAAGACCCGGTAATGTTGTTAGAGAAATCTGGGGTAAGAGCGATACCATACTTTTTATTTTTGCGGGTGCCTCTGCTGAATTTGCTTTGAACAAAGCAGTCGATTGGCTATACTTCACTGGTCGCTTACCAGCCGATCCAATAGGCAGGTTATTCTCAACTGTTCGTTATGCGAGAGAGATTGTTTTTTCGCCACGCGATGCCGCACTTAAAGCCATTCATAAAATAACTTCTATACACCAGGGCGTTGAAAACAAAAGAGGTTCAGTAATTCCTATGTGGGCTTACCGCGATGTTCTTTTCATGCTTATCTACTATTCTATTGCTGCGTACGAATTGCTCGAAAAGAAACTTTCAGATCCGCAAAAAGAAGAAGTTTACCAGGTGTTTTACGAGATGGGGATCAATATGGGTATTGAAGATCTTCCAGCTACTTATAAAGCATGGCTTCCGGTGCGTGAAGCACATTTACAAGCAGACCTGGCAGTTAGTGATCATTCCATTGACCTTTTTAAACAGTACCGCAAGCACCTGGGTGCTGCACGTTATGCCATATTAATAGAAGGTCAAAAACTGGTTGTTCCAAAGCGGGTTGGCGAGCTACTACAATTTTCATCTATCCATTGGATGGCTCCTGTGGTACCTATCTTCAAATTCAGCCGGCTCATTCATATGGACAAGCTAATTAAAGCAGCCATTTTACCTTTTAAGTATAAAGATGATTTTAAAGCACTGGAAGAAAATTTACATGAACCGGTAAAATAGATTCTGCCTGTCAAGGCAAAAATTGTCTTGAGAATTTCGCAAAACTTCAAAGTCAGCTCATCAAACAGTTCGTGCATTGCTTGCTATATGCAAAGCAAAAGCAGCAATAGCAAGGTCTTTTAAAAAACTGATCAATGCCATTTGCTGCATCTCTACATCGCCTGCATGCATGTAATTTGGAAGATGAATAGTGAAAACAAAAATTGCAAGCATGGTTGCTAATAATATGGCAGACAACCGCACCATTTTATGTAAAAGAAATGAAATGGCTGCCAGTATAAATGCGGTACCGGTAATATATACCCAAATAATTCCGCCAGGTATATAAGAAGGAACAAACACTAATAAATTTTTGGGATACATGTAATGGTATATTCCAAAAATGATCATCACAACAGCAAGTATTATGATGGAAATTCGGGAGGTGAGCTGCTGGTTCATATTGTCGTATTTAATTATATTAAGTTACTCTAATATTTCCACGAAACCCTTCAACAGCCAGTTAAATAAAATGATTGGAATGATAAGTTTATAGATGGTTAATCCACGTTGCACCTTAAATTTTTATACCTTCTACAGCAGCAGCAATAGCTATATTTATTACTATAAAATGAAAAAAAGGCACCTGGTAAGATGCCTTTTTAATAAAGGTGAAAATGATATTCAATCTTCAGTTTTAATACTGGCTTTATCTAGGCTAAACCGCATCTGTTTCATTTCTTCAATGGTTGGACGAAGACGCATTCTTGATTTATTGAAAACCATTATTCCATTTTGTTTTCCTTCCCGCAGTTTCTTTTGCTCCTCTTCCGGCAGGTTGTATACATGTTGACATTCAGGCGTACAACAGCCATCATATTTAGCTGCGCAAGCTTCACACTGGATGAATAATAAATGGCACGCATCGTTTTTACAATTAGTATGTGTATCGGCAGGCGTTCCACATTGATGACATTTAGCAATCACATCCTCTGTTATACGCTCTCCCAGTCTATCGTCAAACACAAAGTTCTTTCCAATGAATTTGCTTTGGATACCATGTTCCTTTACCTGCTTAGCATAATTGATTATTCCACCTTCCAGGTGAAATACATGATCGAAACCATGATGCAGCATATAAGCACTTGCTTTTTCGCAGCGAATGCCACCAGTACAGTACATAATAATGTTCTTGTCTTTTTTGTCCTGTAGCATATCTACTGCCATTGGCAGTTGTTCACGAAAAGTATCAGAAGGAACTTCAAGCGCTTTGGTAAAATGTCCCACTTCAAACTCGTAATGATTGCGCATATCTACAACAATAGTATCCGGATCTTCCAGCAGTTGATTCATCTGCTCAGCATTCACATACTTACCCTTTCTCTCCATCGAGAAATTAGGATCATCAATACCATCTGCCACTATCTTTTCACGCACCTTGATCTTCAAAACCCAAAATGATTTACCATCATCGTCTACGGCAATGTTCAATCGAATTCCATCTAAAAAACTGAATGAATATAGAAATGCTTTCAGGGCTTCAAAATTGGAAGAAGGAACACTTACCTGTGCATTGATCCCTTCTTTCGCCACATAAATACGCCCGAATACCTTCAGGGCATTCATGCCTTTGTACAATTGATCTCTAAACTCTTGCGGGTTAGCAATAGGATGATACTGGTAAAAGCTGATAGTTGTGCGGGGCTGGGTTTCCTGGTACAGCCTCTCTTTAAGTTCCTTTTGAGAAACACGGTTGTGTAGTAATGCCATATAATATTTTTTAAGCCACTCATCATTTGGTGAATGATGCGTGTTCCATGATACAATGGACCCATTTGCAGGATGGGCAAAAATTGCGCGGCAAAAATAGTCTTGCTGCTCCAGAATAATTATGACGAAAAGCAGAATTAAGAAATCATCTTATTAAAAGTTTTGACTAACAAGGACAGCATGGATGTTTTAAAACCTAATTATTAATGCTCCTCTCCACGAAGTATAACAGGCACAGAGAAACGAATACCAGAATTATTACCAGAAGCATGATTGGTGAAGGATCGAACATAATCAATCCTGAAAACCTTCAGAATATTCTCGACACCAACAAAGGCTTCAGTGTAATAAGTGCCATTGTTAAGGTACAATAGGTTGCTACCTGTAACCAAAAACCAATTCAGCTTCTTAAAGCCCGGGATCTTATTTGTAAGTAAACCATTCAGGTGGTATTCAATATGCGCTGTGGTAGATAGGCGTTGCGTATTGCTAAACGTATAGAACGGCATCAATTGGAAGCTTTGCAAGTAGCGAGAAGCAGCATTGTATTGGTTAGCTAAATAGTGCTGGTAGTCGGGTAAATAGGCACTTTTGGAGTGGATGAAACCACCTGCTGTTGCCCTGTAACTAAGCCGTCCCAAAAGCTTCAGGTTTATATCGTCGTTCACTACAAACTGCCAGCGCGAAAAATCTACATCACTACCGGCAAGGCCTTTTATACCATGGGTATAAGCAAAAGACAATGTTGGATACCTGGAACCAATATTGATCTTCCTGTCAGGCATTTCTATATATCGGGCGCCTGGTTGCCAGGTTACACTAAAAGTAGCCTGCAAAGCCTGGTGTCTTGGCAATGGCAGGTTAGGGGTAAAGAAGCGGTCTTCAAGGTCGCGCCATTTATAATCAGTGGTGTTTACCATCTGCGACCTGTCCTGGAATTGCACATTAGCACCAATGGTAAAACCCTCTCCTATTCCAGCTGAATATGCAGCACGCATATAGGCGGCTTCATATAACTTTAAATAATTACGTTCGTAGTACAGTGTGCTGATCGTGTTGGTTCTCGGCAGAATTGGATTATTGTTGTCAAACTGGTAAACACGCCTACCGCCTGATAGTGATACTGTGGAAGAATATTTCTTACCAAAAGTATATGCTGTAGTTAAGTGGGAATTGAACCGCTGGTTACTAAATCCATATCGTATTGAAGGAATGATAGCTAGTCGTTTTCTTCCCGTTTTAGAAAATCGCTTAACTATTTGTGGAGCGAAATTTATCACAGCTCCTTCCATGGTATTGTAATTCACAATATCAAGCAGTGCATCAACTGACACAGTAAGCAACTGCTTTTCTTTACCGAATGTTTGGCCGGTTGTAATAAGTCCCATTACGTTTGGCTGGTTACGTTTCCTGTCAAGCGAATCCAGGTACTTAGGATCCTGCCGCGCTACCTCCAGGCTATCCTTTTTCTGGTAGTCCTTTACCTCCTCCTCCAGCAGCGGAACCGGCCTGGCCGTATCCCAATAGGAAGCAGGCTTTTTGTTGGAGCTGTCGTTGTACTTCAGGATAGTGTTATCAAAAAAACCTTTTGCAAAAACAGGATTTAAATTGAAGTCATCGTAGACCTGCAGAAAATACCCATGCATATCAAAACCAAACATTTTTATAGCAGGGTAAATTGTTTGTTGTTTGATGGTCCATACATTTCCTGCCGGCACATATAGTTGTTCGATACGGAGCGTATCAACAAACTGCATCTGGTTCTCTTTATACAGAATCAGTTGCACACTATGTACCCGCCATTCATTTTCTATAATGTTGATATAACCATTGAACAAAGGCTCATACTTTCGCTTTGGTGCTACGCGTATGCGGTTGATCATTTGGTTGTTTTCAAAGAAGGTACCTTCTAGTTTATAATTATAAAAATTAAGAGCACCGATAGCTATAGGCGAAATAAAACCACGAGGATTTAAATTTCCGAGCATAATATTATCCTGGTAAAATGAAAATACCTGCGGGCCACTAAAACCAAAGGCGTCGCTGTTTCCACTTACTTTAGTAGACAATACCTCAATCTTTTGTTTGTTTCCATCAACAGAAAGTTTAGCTACTGTTTCGCTCAAAAAGAGCACTTTCTTTTTGCTGGTGTCACCATCTTCAAAATCAACTTTTTGTCCCATGAATTTATTAGGATGATCACGGACTTTAAGCTGGCCTTTGGCGTACACTTCAGCCTGGTATTTCTTTATTTCATTCTCGTAATCCGGCTTCTTTTTTATTGTGTTTCTGATGATCTCATAAGCAGGGTCCTCACCTTGTTTTACAACTACATTTCCAAGATCGTACTGCTGCTCAGGTAGTGCAAAATCCACTTGCTGATCACTATTTGTCACGGTTACTGTCTTTTCCAAACTACGATATCCAACATGTTGAGCAACCAGCGTATAAGTACCCGGATCGAGCATGATAGAATATTCTCCTTTTACATTTGCTGAAGTGCCTTTCAATGTTCCCTTTACCAGGATAGAGGAAAAAGATAGAGGCTGATTGTTTTGATCAGTTATTTTACCGGATATTTTTCCTGCAAAAGAAAAAATGGGAAGAATGAAAAAATGAAGGAAGATTAGGGTTCTCATGAGTAGTTATTGTAACGAATATAGCAGTAGCTTTTTTTATTTCAAACGACTGGTATCTTACAGCCGCTTCATTCTTCTGCCAAAGCCACAGCAGATGTTTTTTCTTTTTGCTTTGGGAAAATTAAACTTCTTAATAGGCTTCCTGAGAATGCAGCCATCCCGGCTACCAAACCTCCTAAAAAGGCCGTAACCATTATCAAGTAAGTAGTTGATCCTTGCAGGTAAAGAATAGACGCTACTCGTTTGGCGAGTATATCATCATTTTGAAAAGAAATAACCATAGCAATGGTAGTCCATAAAGTGACCAAAGCTCCGGAGCCGGTAGCCAGTGCTGCTGCTGGTTTTTGTGGTATAGCCACAGCTACAATAAAAGCTGCCACAGCAATTATCCACCATGGGAAGAATAAACTACCTGCAAAAGCAAGCAGCATCGTAAGAATATAAGCAGAGAAATTCTTCATGAAGGTTTATTAAGGGGTGAAAGTAATTTTCCACTTAATAGCGGGATGATTAGCAGCTTGTGATTGTTTTATAAACAGAAGCTTGTAGAATTTACCGTCTGCCCAATTATTAATGAAAGTATCATAATACTTGCTGCCGGGGTTACCACTCTGGCCACCGGGGTAAACACCATAAGCTTCTATTTCGTCCGTCAGGTGAACTACCATGCGCCAACTCGGGCCATGATATCTTTTGGTAGCGTTGATGATATG
Source organism: Aridibaculum aurantiacum (assembly GCF_017355875.1). Taxonomy (NCBI): domain Bacteria; kingdom Pseudomonadati; phylum Bacteroidota; class Chitinophagia; order Chitinophagales; family Chitinophagaceae; genus Aridibaculum; species Aridibaculum aurantiacum. Next base: position 1,575,502 of record NZ_JAFEWC010000001.1, on the reverse strand, counting down.
TTCACCTCCACCAATAGGAAGGTGAAGTCTTCCTAATGCGGATGTACGTAACAGATGCCGCACGCCTGTGTCTTTATATTTTGCCCACGCCAGGTTGTTCTTAGCTGATGCAATTTTCAATTCCTTTGCTGCACTCTTAAAAGCTGTTAGAACCTTTTCATTGATTGTTTCTACCGTAGGTGTTCTTATGTCATCAATGAACTTAAACGAACTATCCCTGGTGATTGCTTCTAATAAAGTTCCTTCATCAGGCCAGCGTAACGGAAGTTTCGTTTGAGCAAATTCATCGCCCCAAACTTCTGCTTCCAGGCTATCCCACCAAACTTTAAATATGGTAGCACCTTCAGAAGTGGGATCGTTATATAGGTTCCATCCCACAAAATTTTCATAAAGCTCTTTTTCATCATCCGCCAGCTTTCCTGCATCCATGTATTTCACCAACACCGGCCGGGCCATTTCAGCAAACACATTGTAGTTGTTGGTTTGCAATTGCATCATGTCATTGGGTGTGATATTGTTCATTTGGTTCAACAGCCGGTTTATGATAACGCCGCGGTACACGGGGTAAGAGCCACCCAGGTAGTATGGGTAAGTATTATCGACAGGAAGCTGGTTGGCACTGCTCACAAATCCACGTGGCGGATTAAGCATCATAGGGTTTTCATTAGCAGGTATATCTCCTTCCCATAGATAAGAAGAGTCTGTTCCAGGCATTGGGAAATCACCTTGCCTGAACCACTTTGCTGGAAATGCGCCTTGCTGGGTTATAGCTATATCACCGGTCTTTGTTGCGAACAACATATTTTGTCCGGGTGTCTGGTAGGTGCTGATTGCCTGCTTATAATCATCGTAATTATGGGCACGGTTAAGCATGGTAAATGTCAACAGTTCATTGCTTCCCTCGTGTGCCTTCCATTTTACCGCGTAATACTTTTTGTCTCCTAACTTATTCTCGTATTTGTGATCGTACATCACTGGACCAAAAACGGTCATAGCTATCCTTTCTACAACATCTGGTTTGCCCTTGACTTTAATTACTTCAGTTCTAAAGGTGGATTTGTGCCAGCTTCCATTGTACATGTACTCCTGCATGCTGCTGTCCCTGAATTGTATCTCGTAGTAATCCCGAACATCGCGCATGGCATTGGTAAAGCCCCACGCACTGCTATCATTAAAGCCAATTATTATAGCAGGTGAACCTGGAAATGTAGCGCCGTAACTACTGAATGTAGGAGTAGTTAATTGCATTTCGTACCACAGCGAAGGCAGGTTTAATCCCAGGTGCGGGTCATTGCATAATATGGGTCGTCCACTTTGGGTTTTACTTCCTGCTACTGCCCAATTGTTACTACCGTTGTCTTTGTCAGGTTTTACTAGTGTGGATTCCAATTGTGCCTTCCTTCCAAAGTATAGAGAATCGGCGCTGGCGGGTTTTGTCAATGCCAGTCCTGCTTTTTGAAAAACGGTTCCCTTTGGCACCATGGGATCTAAAAAATCCTGGAAGGCGGGGTATAACAATTCAAAATCTTCAGCAGAAAAAAGCTGCTTTGCATTACTCATTTCAAAATCCCACTCCGAACCTGCAAGATCATAGGACATATATTTTAGAAACAATGCCGTTTTCATATTTGTCCACGGCTCGGGAGCATAATTCAGCAGTTTATACTCTAGCGGTAATTGATGTGGCTGCAGTGATTGTATGTAGGAATTCACTCCTGCTGTGTATGCATCTGTTTCAAGTTTGGTAATAGCATTGGCTTCCATTTCCTTAAGAGATTGCTCGGCACCATACACCATTCCTAACCTTCTGAAAAACCTATCAAGTGCCAGGAAATCTGTCTCACCCACTTTCTCACCCATTATTTCACTAAGCCGGCCACCAGCAGCATATGTTTGAAAATCCATTTGCCAAAGCCTATACTTAGCATGCAAATAACCTTGCACGAAGTATGCATCACGCTCATTGTCAGCATAAACGTGCGGCACAAGTCGCTCATCAAAATATACATCTACTTTACCTTGCAAACCTGCAAGCTTCAATTCACCATTCGGTTCTGTAAACCTACTTTCAGCATTTTGCCAAAACCCGTGTTGCGGACTTAAAAATTTACCTAAAGGAGGTACAGTGGTGCCTGCCAGATGCAGTTGTATGTTGAGAATATATATCAAACCAATAGTGGAAAACAAAGAAACCAGGAAAGCAACAAAACGCATAAAAAGCAATTATAGCTTGAAAATAAGGATTTTAAGAAAGACAGAATCCTTAATCAGCTGTATAGTTTCATCTATTACAACAACGCAGTGTGCGGATGGAAACATAAGAGCTTGTAAGCTTTGATACATGTAGCCAGAGTTAAAGATATTTGCAACTCACAGAACCTATCACAATGACAGAAGAGCAATCACAATACGATAAAAACATATTAGGCCTGAAACTGCCTACCGATCCGCGGTGGGTAGACCTGGCGAATATTTCGTTAGAAGAAATACTGACAGATCATGCATACTGCGAACAGAAAGCAGCTACCAGTTGCATTTCCCTCATTCAACGTTATTCAGAAAAAGAGAAACTAGTAACAGAACTCGCTCCCATCGTTACTGAAGAATGGGGCCACTTCAGGCTTGTTTTAGCTGAATTAAAAAAGCGGAACTTGAAGTTAGGTCGCCAGCGTAAAGATGAGTATGTAAATAAACTGATGGAGTTTCAGAAGAAAGGCGGCAGTGAGGCAGAAACCTTATTAGATCGCTTATTGATATTTGCTCTTATAGAAGCTCGCAGCTGCGAACGCTTCAAACGTTTAAGCGAAGGATTGAATGATCCATATATGTCAAACTTCTATCGCCGTTTCATGGAAAGCGAAGCGGGTCATTACACGCTCTTTATTGAACTGGCGGAAACATACCTGGATAAAGAGGTGGTAAGAAAACGTTGGCAGGAGTGGCTGGAATATGAAGCCCTTGTCATCCCAAAACTAGAAGTTCGCGGCGACAGGATGCACTAACAACCATACAAGACCCACATAAAAAAATCCCGCTCATTGAGCGGGATCTATAATTTAAGCGTCCTAAAAACCTATTATGATTTTTTCGCAGCAGCTTTTTTAGTAGCAGCCTTCTTAGGAGCAGCAGCTTTTGCAGCGGCTTTCTTTGGAGCAGCGGCTTTTGCAGCGGCCTTTTTAGGAGCAGCAGCTTTTGCAGCGGCTTTTTTAGGGGCAGCAGCTTTTGCAGCAGCTTTCTTTGGAGCAGCAGCTTTAGCAGCAGCCTTTTTAGGAGCGGCAGCTTTTGCAGCGGCTTTCTTAGGAGCAGCAGCTTTAGCGGCAGCTTTTTTTGGAGCAGCGGCAGCCTTTTTAGGTGCAGCAGCAGCTTTTTTTGCAGCAGCCTTTTTAGGAGCTGCTTTTTTTGCAGTTGCCATGTTTTTAAATTTAATGGTTAGTAAATATGCATTAAAAGTAAAAACTTATTCGGTACTGCCAAAAAATATTTAAGCTGTAGCTTCTACATTAACCACTGATACTGTGGTTCTTTCGTTGCGTCCTTTCCTAAATTCTACCACTCCATCAGTCAATGCGAACAGGGTAAAATCTTTACCTACACCAACGTTTTTACCTGGGTGGTAAGATGTACCACGTTGGCGAACGATGATGTTACCAGCAATAGCAGGTTGTCCACCGTAGATCTTTACGCCCAAGCGCTTGCTTTGTGAATCACGACCGTTCTTTACGGAACCTTCACCTTTTTTGTGAGCCATTGTAAATTATTTTGATATTTTTTGAGATAGTGAGATTTCGGAGCATGCAAAATATCTACATAATAGATAATTCAGCAACCCAAAAATTACGCGATGCTTTCAATTTTTATTTGAGTGTAATGCGTACGATGACCTTTCTTCTTACGGTAACCTTTTCTTCTTTTCATTTTAAAAGCAATTACTTTATCACCTTGAACAAGATCAGCAAGGATCTCGGCGGTAACTTTTGCTTTTACATCTGAACCGGTAGAAAGAGTTCCGTTGTCGTCAGTTAACAGCACATCGCTGAACTCAACTTTATCTCCGGATTTACCTTGCAGGTGAGGTACATACAAGCTTTGTCCAGCTTGAACTTTAAATTGTTGTCCTGCGATTTTAACTACTGCGAACATAACTTTTCCAAAATTAGGAGTGCAAAGGTAAGGGTTTAGCACTTACAAAGAGGGACAAAAGACAAAAAATAATAAAAAAACTAGAAGGATTGGCAGTTCATTTTGTTTCGGCCACTGGTATGGGTGCAAAAATAAACTTTATCAGCTACTGTTTCTCTATTTTTGCCCACCGCTGGTAAAATCCGGCTTGTTGCATGAATCTAAAATCGCTGCTGGCAAAACCTTTTGCCTATTATATATTCAACCAGATAAAAAAAGGAACAGAAACGGCGTTGGCAGACCAGGATGCTATTTTCAAAAACCTGGTAAAGACCGGGCGCAACATTGAATTCGGAAAAGATCATGGTTTTGATGAAATAAAGAATTACGACGATTTCAAAAAGGCTGTTCCTGTACGAGACTACGAGCAGTTGAAGCCATATATAGAAAAGGTAAAGCAGGGTAAGCACAATATATTATGGAAGGGTAAGCCAAGTTATTTTGCGAAAACCAGCGGCACAACCAGTGGAGTTAAATACATACCAATCACTAAAGACTCCATTCCAAACCACATAAATACAGCTCGCAATGCACTGCTGTGCTATATGGCGCAAAGCGGCAACTATGCATTTGCGAGTGGTAAATTGATTTTCCTGAGTGGGTCGCCGGAACTTGAAAGAATAGCGGATATACCAACCGGCAGGTTGAGCGGAATAGTGAATCACCACGTTCCATCTTACTTAAGAACTAACCAACTACCTAGCTACGAAACCAACTGTATAGAAGATTGGGAAACCAAACTGGATAAGATCGTTGACGAGACCATCAACCAGGATATGACGCTTATTAGCGGAATTCCCCCTTGGATGCAGATGTATTTTGATGCATTGGTAAAACGCAGCGGTAAAAAAGTAGGCGAGCTCTTTCCTAACTTTTCTGTCATGGTACAGGGAGGCGTAAACTTTGAACCATACAAGGCGAAACTGTTCGAAAGCATTGGCAGGCCATTAGATACTATTGAACTTTTTCCTGCATCAGAAGGTTTTTTCGCTTTCCAGGATAATTATAAGGAGCCGGGGTTGTTGCTAAATACCAACTCAGGCATATTCTTTGAGTTTATCCCGGCCAACGAAATTTTCAACGAGAACCCTACCAGGCTCAGCCTGAAGGATGTGAAGATCGGCGAGAACTACGCCCTCATTATTAGCAGCAATGCAGGCTTGTGGGCCTATAACATAGGCGATACGGTTAAGTTCATCAGTACATCACCGTACAGGTTGATCGTGTCTGGGCGTATCAAGCATTTTATTTCAGCATTTGGAGAACACGTGATTGGCGAAGAAGTAGAATATGCATTGCTGAATGCCGCTAAAGAAGAAGGCGTGCGTATTATTGAATTTACTGTGGCTCCTTTTATATCTTCTAATGAAGGCAAAAGCTACCACGAGTGGTTTATTGAATTTGAAAACGAGCCGGCAGACCTGAAGGCATTTGCAAAAAAAGTTGATGATAAACTAAGAGGTAAGAATGTATACTACGATGACCTTATTAGCGGTAACATCCTTGAAGTATTGAAGATAACACGGGTAAAGAAGAACGGCTTTATCAATTATATGAAGAGCATTGGCAAATTAGGTGGCCAAAACAAAGTACCCCGGCTGAGCAACGACCGTAAGCTCTCCGATGAGCTACAACCTTTTGTGGTTCATGGAATTCTGTAACAGGTTTATTCATCCATTACCTTTACGAGGCTAAAAACAAAACATGTCGCAAAAAAGAATTGCAATCTTTGGTTCAACTGGTTCTATAGGCACACAAGCCCTTGAAGTTATTGCGGCCAACACTGATAAATTTTCTGTAGAAGTTCTTACAGCTCAAACAAATGACGAGCTGCTGATACAACAAGCATTGCATTTTAACCCCAATGTGGTGGTGATTGGTGATGAGCGGAAATATCAAAAAGTAAAAGACGCGCTTTCTAAAACAGATATAAAAGTATTTACAAGCGAAAGCGCATTGGAAGAGGTGGCGGCTATGGATATTTACGACCTGATGCTGGCTGCGATTGTTGGCTATGCTGGTCTAAAACCTACCTTACAAGCTATTGAAAATGGTAAGCCGGTGGCGCTGGCTAATAAAGAAACGCTGGTAGTGGCCGGCGATATTGTAATGCAGAAGGCGCTGGAAAATCGAGTTCCGGTTATACCTGTTGATAGTGAGCACTCTGCCATCTTTCAATGCCTGGTGGGAGAAACAAGAAATAAGATTGAGAAGGTTATTCTTACTGCAAGTGGCGGACCTTTTCGCGGAAAGAAGCCAAACTTCCTGGTAAATGTGAAGCGCGACCACGCGCTGCAGCACCCTAACTGGACGATGGGCGCCAAAATAACTATTGACAGCGCCACCCTGATGAATAAGGGGCTGGAGATGATTGAAGCGAAATGGCTGTTTAACCTGAAGCCTGACCAGATACAGGTGGTAATTCACCCACAAAGCATTATTCATAGCATGGTGCAGTTTGAGGACGGCAGCCTGAAGGCGCAGATGGGACTGCCTGATATGAAACTGCCGATACAGTACGCACTTGGTTTTCCTTACCGTATACAAAATGATTTTCCACGTTTCAATTTCAAATCTGTTTCTACGCTCACTTTTGAAGAGCCTGATGTAAAAACCTTCAGGAACCTTGGACTTGCAATGGAAGCACTGGCCAAAGGTGGAAACATGCCTTGCATACTAAATGCTGCTAACGAAATAGCGGTTTATGCATTTCTACGTAACCGTATTGGGTTTTTAGATATGACCGAAGTAGTAGAACAAACCATGAACAGGATCAGCTTTATTGAATCCCCTACCTTGGAGGAATATTATGATACAGATGGTGAAGCAAGAAGCTTTGCTGCATCTTTGATACAAATGTAAGTTTGAGGTTGGAGGTTGGATGTTGGAGGTTGGAGGTTAAAGCCTTTCGAATTTTAACTTCTGACTTTGCTCCTGGCAACATAAACATTAGCTGAGCTTTATATACAGGTGGTGCGGAAGGAATGGTGAAATATTCTTTCTTTGCTGCCATTGAAAATAAATGCATGTACTGGGGCTGGCAGTACTACCGTACAAGTGAGTGACACAACGATGTTGAAAAAAGCTCTGCCGTTGGTCACCAAAATAAAATACGCATAACGCGATCACAAAGAATGATGACATTATTAGCGATTGACTGGAGTAGTGTTGCTGTGAAGACAGGACAGTTTATTCTATCGTTTTCTATACTGGTAGTGCTCCACGAGATGGGGCACTTTTTCCCGGCGAAATGGTTTAAGTGCAGGGTCGAAAAGTTCTATCTTTTCTTCAACCCGTACTTTAGTTTGTTTAAAACAAAGCGAGGCGAAACAGAATATGGACTGGGCTGGGTACCATTTGGTGGTTATGTAAAAATAGCCGGCATGGTGGATGAAAGCATGGATAAAGACCAAATGAAGCAGCCACCTCAGCCGTGGGAGTTTAGAAGTAAACCAGCCTGGCAGCGATTGATAATAATGGTAGGCGGTGTATTTGTAAACATTGTGCTTGCTATTGTTCTATTCATAATGATCATGTGGGTGTGGGGCGAAGAATACCTGCCTGCAAAAAATCTTCAATATGGTGTGTATGCTGATAGCCTTGCTACGCAAATAGGCATACGCGATGGTGATAATATAGTAGCCATAGATGGTAAACCTGTTGATAATTTTGGAACCATTCCGGCAGAAATAATATTGAACGATGCGCAGCAAATACAAGTGCAGCGTGATGGCCAGCTGGTAAACCTGCCGGTGCCTGAACACTTCATCAAGAAATTGAACAAAAACAAACTGGAAGGTTTTGTTGATGTTCGTGTTCCTACAGTGGTAGATACCGTGCTGGGCTCAGCAAATTTCATTGAAGGAAAGCTTCAGAAAGATGACCAGATCATTGCCTTCAACGGAACACCTGTACCTTTTTTCCACGACCTGAACAGGATAAAAAAGAACCAGGGAGACAAGGAAGCAACACTTACTGTACTCCGTGGTCAGGATACTGCGCAGGTAAAAGTAAAGCTGAATGATAAAGCATCTATTGGATTTGGCACCAGGTCGCCAGCTGTATTGTTTGGAACCACTACAAAACGCTACACATTTGCACAATCCATTCCTGCTGGCTTCAACAAATGCTTTGAAACGCTTGATAGATACATGACAGGCCTGAAGCAGTTATTCACAGGTAAAGTGAATGCAAGCGACTCTTTGGGAAGTGTGATCAGTATTGGTAATACATTTCCGGGCGTGTGGGATTGGCAGCGGTTCTGGACACTTACCGCTATTTTTTCTATTATTCTTGCGTTCATGAATATCCTTCCTATTCCGGCACTGGATGGTGGACATGCATTGTTTACGCTGGTAGAAATGATCACAGGCCGCAAGCCTAGCGACAAGTTTATGGAATATGCCCAGATGGTGGGCATGATACTCCTGCTTGGACTAATGGCTTATGCGCTTGGCTTAGACTTCTGGAGATTGTTCAAATAACACAGAACCACGATTAATAAGATTAAAAGGATTATGAGGAGAAGGATTCTTCATAATCCTTTTTCGTTTTTGCAGAACCACGATTGAAAGGATTGGAAAGATTATGAGGAAAAGGTCAAATCTTACTTCCTTCCTTCCCACTCAAGAGTAATCAATAGTTCCCACATCCCAATTTCCTCATAATCCTTTCCTTATCCTAAAAATCAAGGTTCCATTCATCATGGTTCCATCTGTATCCCTATCTTCTTCATAAGAATGGATGCATTCAAGCTTTGGCAAATGCCGGTCTTTAACTTATAATCGAAGTATAGCTCCTCTCCTTCTACCTGTACATCAAAATGGTAGTTCTTAATGCTGGTGATATAGGACCGTTCCAGTGCTGCCAGTTCTACATCATGCGTAGCAATGACTGCTACAGCACGCTTGTTTAGCAGCTGCTTTATCAAAGCCTTAGAGCCGGTGTGGCGGTCGAGGGAATTGGTGCCTCTTAATATCTCGTCAAGCAGGATGAACATTTTTTCCTGCGTATTCACTTGCTCTATGATACGCTTCAGCTTTTTTAGTTCTGCATAAAAAGTAGAAGTATTCTCGGCAAGATTATCTGCTATACGCATGCTCGTATATAAGTTCACGGGGCTGAGGGTGAAGGAAGTCGCACATACCGGCGCGCCCATTTGCGCCAGCACAATGTTTACACCTATGCTTCGTAAAAAGGTGCTTTTACCAGCCATGTTAGAACCAGTGATGATGGCCACTCTACCCGTACCTGTTGTACTAAAACTATTGTTTACCCGTACCTTTTCCTTTATCAGCGGGTGGCCTACATCGGTAGCATGTAGAGTAAAATGCTGGTCTACCACTTCAGGGAACACCCATTGAGGATAATTGAAATGTAGTGTAGCTAAAGTAGAAACCACTTCTAACTGCGCCACTGTCTCGAACCAATGTGCTACATCCTGCTTATGCTGTTTACGCCATTTGCGAAGCGCCAGCAATTGCTTCAGATCCCACAGCAGGAATGTGTTTAGCAAAAAGAAAACGAGAATGTTCAACCTGTAGTCAAACCTGTTGAGGATGTTTCTTAACTGGTGGATACTTGCTGACGCTTTGCCTGTAGCCGATAACTGCTGCTGAAAACGCACCAGCAAAGGCGACTGCACCTGCAGGTTTTCAAAATGCCGTAACTGCTGGTTAAGCGTTACTACCTCGTCTACTATTTTAGAAAGTTTACTATAGGTCTCGTTGATGTTTTTGCTAATACTTAAGCCTGTAAAAAAATAAACAAACACCAGCAACGTGAACAACGAAGAATTGATGAATTCAAAACTGTAAGCAGCTACTGTTGCTAAAGTGATAAAAGCATAGATCCACACGATGAATTTCCAGATTGGCTTGCTGTAAGGCATTTTGCTTTGCAGCCAGTTGTGGATGCTACCTTCTGCATGCAACGACAAAGGATTGGCTATGCCTGCAGCCTGGAATTCCTGCCGCCACTGTACCTGCGGAGCCAGCTCCTTTACCGCTTGCTGAACGTACAATATCATTTCTTTATCCAGCGGCGCCAGCAGCCTGTTAGCCAGCAAAGCTTTTCCTTGTTCTGATGTACAACGATCCGTAAATTGGTATAATGAGAATGCACCGAAAAGATCAATATCTGCTGCATAGGCATGGTCATGTGGCTCGTATTGTTTGCCATCATCGCGGTGATCAAAATTATGCTCAAGGATCTTCAGCTCTTCTTCATTAATGGTCAGCATCCTTTCGTTGTGCGCTATCTTTTCGTTGTTCTTCGCATCTATAGCCACTGCTAATAAAAACAAAGCAATACCTGCAGCTATCACCAGCCATCCTGCTAATGTTGAAGATCCAAAAGCATACATAGCCACAGCAAAAGTGATAGCAATAACTGCCAGCCTCAGCCACCCCAACATGCGTCTTTTCTTCTTTAATCCTGCAAGTGCTTCTGCAAAAGATTGTACCCTTTCCTTATAAATTTCTGTCACTTCCATGTTTAGCAAAAAAACTGAAAGATAAACCGATAGCAGGGATTGCAATAGCTGGTGGTATAAACAATAACGATTTGTAGATGGCACAGGTTTTTGGAGAATGTCTAAAAAAAGATCATGGCAAACAACGATGAGGAAATACGATTGGACAAAGGCCCGGAGGCAGCAAATGAACCATTGATGCCAGGCGACAACACCATCAAACCAACAGACTCACCTACTACGACGGATGGTGTAAAATTCTCGGATAATGCTAACCTGGAGCACAACAAAACACCTACTTTGGATAGCGCTCCTGACATACAAGATAAAGAGGGTACAACCGAACAAAAAAGCAGCTAAGCCTTACCAGGCGCGGGTTTGCAAAAAATTTCCAAAAACAGGAACAGAAGCTGCAGAAAGTTTGGCAGGGAAAAACATTGTAGCTAATTTTATTCCTCACCAAAGAAAAAGGAGGTATTCATGTCTACAGATCAGTCATGGGCGCCTTCGGTAACTTTCTAGTTCGCCGAGCTCGTTCAAAAACATATCTGCTAATGCCAAAGAGCATTAGAAAAGCCACCAGCTAATGCATGGTGGCTCTTTTTTTTATTGTAGATGATCTTATGCTTCAGTCGTTACAAATCAGTAGAACTGGATTTTGTTACAGTTACCCTGTCGGTGTGACTGCTAACTGTTCTATCTGAACCACCGCCACGCATTAGTGCTACCAACAGCAGTACAAAAACCGCAATTCCTACTACCCAAACCCATGGAGAGGCATACCAGTTAGATGTGGTAGTTTCTGTACGCGTGATAGATGTTGTTGTTTCAGCAACGCCGCCACCTGAGCCAGAGCCGCCGCCATCCTGGGCCATTAGCAATGCATGTACTATCATTGCGAAAGAAAATGTCATACATGTTTTCAGTGTCATTCCACTAAGATCTTTTTTCATAATAGATATTTTAATTGTTGTACAGAAGCATATATTCAACAACTGAGCCACAAGACTTTAGCGGATTGCCTAATGCGTCAATCCACAGATTTTACCTTTTACCAACCCAATGATGTGGCCTAACAAGTTTTTACCAATTAGAAAAGATGGTATTTGCTCTCATGTTATATTTGATGCTCAAGCCATCTTCAACCGGCTTTTTATCATGAAGCACCTCCAGTCCCGAATCCTTTTATTAGCACTGACTTTTATTTGTTCTGCAAATTCTTTTGCCCAAGTTGACACTTCGTTACTTTCGGCCAAACTAGAGCAGGTAAAATCGCAACTGGGAAAGAATATTGTTTTTGCATTGTACAAAGACGGAAAGATCGAGTACAAGAAAGAAAGTGGCGACTTCAATATGAAAATCCAGCAGCCGATCAATGCGAGCAGCCAGTGGCTGACAGCTGCACTTGTGATGACCTTTGTACAGGAAGGAAAGATATCGCTGGATGATAAAGTGAGCGACTACCTGCCCATCTTCAGCAAGTATTACAAAAGCTATATTACCATCCGCCACTGCCTTACCCACTATACAGGCATACAAAGCGAAGGTGTAACACGCCTTACCAGCAGCCGCCGCTATAGCAGCCTTGAAGAAGAGGTAAATGATTTTGCATCTAAAAAAGATATACAAACCAATGCAGGTACCGAATTCAGGTATAGCAACATTGGTTTAAACATAGCAGCGCGTGTGCTGGAGGTAGTTACCAAACGTACTTTCGACAGGCTAATGCAGGAGCGCATCACACGTCCCTTGGGCATGCGGGCAACCACATTTGCAAGCGATAACTATGACCTTGCCTTTAACCCATCTGGTGGCGCCAGGAGTACGCCTGCAGATATGGTCAACTTCCTTTCTATGCTACTGCAGAAAGGCAAGTTCAAAGACAAGCAAATCCTTTCAGAAGAATCTGTAGCCATGATGCATGAACTGCAGGCATCTGCCATTCCGGCAAAAAATGCACCTAAAACCACTGAAGGCTGGAGCTATGGACTTGGCACCTGGATCATGGAAACATCAGCAAAAGGAAGCGCTTCTATTGTTACCGTTCCTTCGCTTGCTGGCACCTGGCCAGTGCTTGACCTTTGCCGCGGTTATGCATTTATCCTGTTCACAAAAGAACTATCATCGGAGCCGGCGCGCAATGTGTACATGAACATCAAGAACATTATTGATGATGCGCTGCCTGCTAATCATTGTAAATAATCTTCTTTAAAACTCCATATCTCCTCCGTCTGGCTCATCAGCAGAGCGGCGGCCCCTGTCGCGGCGCAGCGAGAAGTTTGGATTACCAAAACGGTAACTAAACACCAGCCTAAAGTTGCGGACATTCCAGCGGCGGTACGAGTCCTGGTAAAAGTTTTCGGTATCGTAAATGGTTCCAAAACGCCTGTGGTTGAAGACGTCGTTGATGTTAAATGTGATGGACCCTTTTCGTTTCAATACTTCCTTACGCAGGGCAAAATCAACCGAATACTGCTCTTTACGTAAACCTTGTGGTATCACTTCAGGCGATTCATATTGGCCGGTAAGCTGGAAGCTAAGATTGTTCAACAGCGGAGCACGTTCAGTTACTATTTTATAATTAATGATCAGCTTCGAGTTCCAGTTAAAACCTTCATTACTCAAGTCGTTGTTGAGGTTGTTACTGTTGTTGCTCGATGCATTCACATTCCTGTACTGGAGATTAAGCGTAGGCACAATATCAAAGTTTTGCGCCAGCTGTTGCTGAAGTGTAAATTCTGCACCTATCCTATTAGAAGTATTAGCATTGATGAACGTGTTCAAAATAGCATTAGGCTCTATGGCTGCATTGTTAAGCTGCTGGTATTGAGCGGCCGTAATAGTATCACTAAACTGCGTGATCTCACCCTGGCTATTGCGCCAGTAAAGCACACCCAAGAAGTTTCCTCCTTTATATCCTTTGCTGTAGTTTAACTCGTACGAATTGGTGAATACCGGGCGCAGCTGTGGGTTTCCCTGCTGAAGATTTACCGGGTCGCTAATATCAATGAATGGATTCAGCTGACGGAAACCTGGCCTGCGTATACGCCTTGAATAATTCAGCTGCAGGTCTTGTCTTTCACCTATAGTTTTAGTTAGGTATATACTAGGAAAAAGTGCATCCCAAAGATTGCGCAGCGAAGCAGGATATTTGTATCCAAACTGCTGGTTGCGGTCAAGCAGCTCGCCCTGGAAATCCGATTGTTCGGCGCGTAAACCTAGTTGATATGCAAAAGTGTTCACTTTATTGCTGTAGGTGATATATGCTGCGTTCACCACTTCTTTGTAACGGTAGTGGTTGCTCAGCGGAAGCTTTACCTCGCTACCTGTAGAACCTACAGAAAACGCATCGAACAAGCTAGTGAAGTTGCTGATGAAGGTGCGAGCTCCTGTTTCTATCTTACCGTTCTCTCCTACCGGGTTCACATAATCCAGCTGAACGGTCAGCTGGTCATTGTCGCCCAGGCCATCGTTCCTTACGCGGTTAGGTGAGGCTGAAGGCAAACCATTAGGAAAAGTATAGGTATTCAATATGGTTGAAAATGTGTTCCGGCTTCCAAAGTTGTAATTCACATCGGCAGATATCTGCTTGCCTTGCTTTGCAAACTTGTGCGTGTAAATGAACTGTGTATTATTGCGGGTAAAATCAGAATTGCTAATAGCCAGCCTTTCTCCCAGCTGGTAGATCCGGTTGTTTACATCCCTGAATTCCTGGTCCTGATCTTCATCACTGTCGAACCTGCCACGAACCAGGTTTTGCGAAAGTGTAATAGTATTTCTATTGTCGAGGAAAAAGTCAAAGCCAAAACGCACAGAGTAAAAACGTCTCAATCTGTCTGTGTTGGAAAACTGGTTGAAGTAATCAGTTATCCTGCCGTTCCGCTTGTTTTGCCTAAAAGTTTCACCAGACGCTATACCACCGGATTGATTAAAGTTTCCACTGGCGAAGAAATTGAACTTGCCCTGCCTCAAGTTGAGCGCAAGGTTACCTGTAAGCACTTTAGGATATCCCGCACCTGCTGATACCGTTCCATTCAAACCAAGGGTGCGGTTCTTTTTTAAAACCACGTTTATGATACCACCCGTACTTGCGGCATCAAATTTTGCCGAAGGATTGGTTATTAGCTCCACGCTCTCAATGTTATCAGAAGGTATCTGGTCAAGTGTAAGAATGGTTGGGCGGCCATCTACAAATATCTGCGGCGAGCTATTACGCAGTTGCACATTGCCCTCCACATCCACCGTAACAGATGGAATATTGCGCATTACATCCACGGCAGTACCACCAGTAGCGGTTATGTTTCTTTCTACATTGTATACTTTTCTATCTATTCCTATCTGCGCCGGAGGCGTGGCGGTAGTGGTAACGGTTACATTCTGCAGCACCTGTGCTTCCTGCTCTATCCTTATGTTGCCCATGTCTTTTTCACCATCACTTAGTTCTACCTGGTTGATGAGTATGGATTCTTCTACCCTACCAAAACCAATAGCGGTTACAACAAGCCTGTAATTATTGTTCAATAAAATATTCTCGAAGCTAAAATCACCATTTGGCCGGGTAAGCATACCGGTAATCAGCGAGTCGCCCTGCCTTTGAAAATTCTCATCAAATTTTGCAATGATGATCTGCACGGAAGCAGCTTCCACACCCCTATTACGCGCATCTACTACCTTACCTATTATACGTCCTACTACCCGCCTTTCACCTGCAGTTACACCTGTAGGATCTTGCGAAAAAACGCTGGTCAAAGAAAATAGTGTAATTATCAAAAAGTAAAACTTTCTCATGTCTATTATATTACCTGTACTATACGGCTGATTTACCTGTAAACCTGTGCAGGCCTAAAAATCATGCCTTTCGGCATGGGCGACTGCAATCTTCAGTTCACCGATTTTCTTCAATCTTTTGTCGGCAAAAATGAAAAACAATAACTGCAAGAGGAGGAAACACTTCTACAAGACATCGATCAAAGAAGGTTCTTTAAGATCTTACTGTTAGCAGTAGCATGCTTCTTTAAAAGCACTTCGCTGAAAATATCGCCTGTTTTCTCAAGTCGCTTCAAGATTGTATTGATATTGAACTGAAGCGGGTCGAGCCCCAGCTTGATCTCGCTCCATTTGAGTGGAGTAGAAACAGAAGGCTGATGAAACGGCCGCACCGAATAAGGTGCAGCTACGGTATCGGCTTCATCATTTTGATTTGGATCAAGGTAAAGCCTGTTCCCCCGTTGGGAAACACTTATTTCTGTAGTAGTAAATGAAGAAGTAAGGCTATGAATTTCTGCGCAAATATTTTCGGCTATGGAACGCGCTTCAGGAAAAGTGAAGCCGCGGCACGGCAGGTAAATATGAATTCCTGTTTTACCGGATGTTTTTGCAAAACCCTTTATCTTTTGCTTCTGCAGGTAATCTTTGGCAGCAAGTGCAGCTTCTATTGCTTTAGAAAAATCATCGTCTGAAGGATCCAGATCAATAATAATGTAATCAGGGTGCAAGTGATCGTGTATGGTTGCCGTCCACGGGTTTACGTCTATACATCCAAGATTGATCATGTATAAAAGTGTTGCTTCATTTTGGCAAACCAGGTAGTCTATGATGTCGCGCCTGTCCTTCTTTTTATGTTTACGCTCTATAGAAAATATCTCTGCCCAACCGGGCTGGTTATTCTCCATGTCTTTGATATAAAAACCCGGGCGTGTAGCACCATGAAGCTTTATATGCAGCGATTGCGGACGATCTTTTACATGCGGCAAAATATAAGGAGCCACATGATGATAGTATTCTATCAGCTGCGCCTTTGTAACATCTTTCCATAGCTTATGCTCCACGTTGGTTAGCAGCACCGGCAACTCATCTATAAGCACCTCAGATTGCGATGTTATCTTTTGCTCTTTAATCAATGACCAGTTGCTATCAACCTGTACTTCTACATCTTTCTTTACAGGTGATGTTTTTACAACTTTCCTTTCCTCTTTAATAGATAAAGGCTCTTCTTTTACAACTTCAGTAGCGGGTTTATCGGTGCGCAAACCAAGAAAAGTAGCGGGCTTACGAATCTTGCCACCTTTGGTAAATGTGGCATACTTGATAACTGCAACCAGCTGTGGTTTTACCCAATGCGGTGTGGTAGAATGATCAACATCGTTTACAAAAGGCTTCTTCCTTATCTCCAGCTTTTTCAGCTGCTGGAATAACTCCGGCATCTCTGCTTCTTTGAAACCACCACCTGCGTGGCCAACAAAATGCAGCTGCCCATTATCATAATGACCAAACAGCAAAGACCTGAAAAGCCTTCCACTGTCAGACTCTGTCCAGCCTCCTATAACAAATTCCTGCCTTACATGTGTTGGCAGCTTCAGCCAATGTTTACTTCTTTTAGCTGGCTGGTAAATGCTATCTCTCTTCTTAGCAACAATGCCTTCTAAACCTAGTTGCTTTACCTGTGCAAGCAGCGACTCACCATCATCAAAATGATCGCTATACTTCAGCACATCGCTTGCTGGCAGCAATTGCTGCAATAGTTCCTTTCTTTCAACAAGCGTTAGTCCTGTTACGTCATATCCATCCACCCACAAAAGATCGAAAACATAATACGCCAGGTGCTCCTCACCTTTGTATGCCTGCAGTGCATCAAAATCAGGCTTACCTTCTTTATCCAAAACCACCACTTCACCATCCAGCACAACATCTACCGGTAAGGCTGCCAGCTCATCTACCAGCACAGGATAGTAACGGCTGTAGTCTAAGCCACTCCTGGTAAGCAAGCTTACCTTCTTGTTCTTTTTAGTTCCAAGTATCCTGTAGCCGTCCCACTTCACTTCGTAAAGCCATTCATCATCATTCATAACATCTTTCACCAGTGTGGCTAGCATAGGTTGTGGCCTGGCAGGAAAGGCTGATTTCCTTCCTGATTTCAGTAATGCTTCATCTAAAACCGCAACGGCAGTTTCTTCTTCTTTCTCTTCTTTCAAGCTGCCATTTGGATTGCGGTTACTCTGCCATTGTGCAGCATTTTTCTTTGCAGCCATTTGCTCAACGGTAAGGCCAGACTTAATGGATTTATCTTGTTTGGTAACATCTACAGCAGAGGCATATTCATCTTTTATTTTTATAAGAAACCATGCATTGTCCTGTTCTTTTTCCGGTGCCTTAACCAGGGCAAAATCACCTTGTAGCTTTTTGCCATACAGCCTTAGTTTCAGTGATCCTTTATAGAAATTGGAAAGCAATTCCTTTTCCTGTTGCTTTTTGCTTTTGCCTATAGCACTGGTCAGTTCGTATGTACCTTCATCCCAAATGATAACAGCACCTGCACCATAATTCCCTTTAGGTATGATGCCTTCAAAATTTTTGTAGTCATAAGGATGATCTTCCACCATCATTGCCAGCCGCCTGTCATTGGGATTAAGTGAAGGTCCTTTGGGTACTGCCCAACTTTTTAAGACGCCTCTCATCTCGAGCCTGAAGTCGTAATGCAGGTGTGAAGCCGCATGTTTCTGCACTACAAAAGTCAATGCAGGTTCATCACTTTTACCACCTGTAGGTTCAGGCGTTTTTTCAAATTTCCGTTTCTGCTTGTACTTCTCCAGGCTCATAATTACATGCAGAAGTGGCAAAACTATGCCACTGCATTAGGGTACAATTATTTTAAAGATCTGCAACATGCAATTCTTTTTAGCTATAGTACTACCACCGGAGATTTCGCAGGCTATACTACGCATTCAACAGCAGTATGGAGATAATCGCACGGAACCACATATAACGCTGCGACCACCCGTATTGCTGACAGACCAGCATCAATGGCTACAGGCAATACATAAAGTTGCACAAGCCTTCCCTACGTTTGATGTACACCTAACCGGCACCGGCAACTTTGGAAAAAGAGTGTTGTTCATTAAAAGTGAAAGCACAGAGCTATATCAATTGGAAAGGTCACTTGTACCTGCAATAGAACCTTATGAACAAGCCACAGGAAAAAAGGATCAGCCGTTTCACGCACACCTGACGCTGGGAAGATTGAATGTTGGCTTCTCGCCAAAAGCATTGGAAGAGATGAAGCAACTGGCAAATGAGATGCTGGCTACACCCATAGTTTTTGAAGCCAGTTTTATAAGAATATTTTATAAGCCGTCAGTAAAAGAGCGTTATAAAGTCTTTGAAGATGTTCCTCTGAAGCGTGCATAAAAATTGTTTCTACTTTCTCCATGTAAAGAAAAAAGTACTGCCTGAACCGGGCTCACTCTCTACCCATATTCTTCCGCCCTGCTCTTCTACCAGCAGCTTGATGATGTTCAATCCTACTCCTGTACTACTCTCAGATGCTGCTTTATTTTCTGTCACTTCAAATAGTTTAAATATCCTGCTCTCATCTACCTGCCTGATGCCGGGACCATTATCGCGCACATAGAACTCGTAAAAATCTTCTTTCTCAGTTGCACCTATTTCAATTTTACCAGCAGGTTTGTCATTGTATTTTATAGCATTTGAAATGAGATTTTGGATGACCTGCTGGAGCTTTTGTTTTCGTGTACGAAAAACGGGCAGGCTATCTGAAACCGTAATACTAATGTGTTTTGGAGGGAACAATAGAAAGACAACCTGGTTCACCAGTTCGTAAGTATCTACTTCTTCTATTTCTTGTTCATTCAGGCTTTGCCGGCTATAGCGCAATATACTTTCTATCATAGTGGCTAAATGAGTAGAAGACATATACACCATATCAATGCTATCCTGCAGGTCGTTATGCTGGTTTACTACCGGGTGATTTTTTAGGATAGATAAGATGGTAACCACACTTGCCAACGGAGATTTAAGATCGTGTGATGCAACTGATACAAATCTTTCCAGTTGCTTATTTACCTTTTCCAGTTCAATGAGAGATAGCTTCAGCTCTTGCTGTGAGAAATATAGTTTCTCAAATACGTTCACCTTTGCTTTGGTAACATTCACATCCAAAGGTTTCTGCAGGTAATCCACTGCACCTTCTTCAAAACCTTTTAAAATGAATTGCTCTTCTTTATTGATGGCTGTTACAAATATTACTGCTTTCTCTTTTGTTTTCGCATTGGTTTTAAGAATGCGCGCCACTTCATATCCATCCATTCCTGGCATCTGCACATCAAGCATGATCAAACCTATCTGCTCATGTTTCAGCGCAAGCTTTAGTGCATCATTACCATTGTATGCATGAAGAAAATTGCGGTTTGGTGCAGCCAGAATCTCTTCTAACGAAACAATATTCTCCGGCTTATCATCAACCAGTAAAATGGTGAATTCTTTAGGGGCAGTATTCACATTTTTCATTTGAGGTTATTAAGACTTAATAAATAATGAGTGATCTGCTCAGGCGTCATTACCATCGCCTGCTTATTAGCCGAAATAGCAGCCAGGGGCATAGCAGCGAATTCTGCAGTTGAAGGATCTTGTACTATTGCAACTCCTCCATTGCTTATAACAGATCGTAAACCTTCTGTTCCATCGTTATTCGCGCCACTTAACAGTACAGCTATCGTACCAGCTTTATAGATCATTGCAGCACTCTCAAAGGTTACATCTATCGCAGGCCTGCTAAACCTAACAACCTCTGAATAATCAAGGCTGAAGGTTTTATTATCTTCTATCAGCAGGTGATAGTTTTGCGGCGCCAGGTAAATGCAACATTTTTCCACCGGATCTTTATCATCCGGCTCACGTATCTCCTTCTGGTGAAAAGAACTAAGCACCTGCTTCATTTCGCTTACCACATTTCGTTGCCGATGTAATACCAAAACAACAGGCACCTGGAACTCCGATGGCAAAGCTTTCAATATATCAATGAGCACAGGTAAACTTCCTGCGGATCCACCAATCAATAATATCTTA
Organism: Aridibaculum aurantiacum; assembly: GCF_017355875.1. Classification (NCBI taxonomy): domain Bacteria; kingdom Pseudomonadati; phylum Bacteroidota; class Chitinophagia; order Chitinophagales; family Chitinophagaceae; genus Aridibaculum; species Aridibaculum aurantiacum. The sequence continues at coordinate 1,554,990 of NZ_JAFEWC010000001.1, read as the reverse complement.
TCTGCTACTTCCATTACATTATTCGCCGGTAGATTTTGTTGGACCTGTCTACGTTTGCAAACTTCATTTTTAAATCAGAAAATAAAACCGACTCTTTGATGCCTAATGCAAGATAGCCCAACGGGGAAAGGCTATCGTAAAATAGATTGAGCACCCTGTTCTGCAGATCCTTATTGAAATAGATCAATACATTCCTGCAGCACACCAATTGAAATTCATTGAATACATGATCTGTTACAAGGTTGTGCTGAGAAAAGATCAACTGTTTACGCAGTTCAGCATTGAACACTACATGATCATTATCGGATTTATAATAAGAAGAAAAATCAGCAGTACCTCCCGACTTAATATAATTGGAAGTATAATCCTTTATGTAGGTGGCAGGCACAAGTCCATCTTTAGCCTTTTGAATATTATGTGGATTGATGTCTGTAGCATATATCCTGCTGCGCTGCAACAAGCCAGCTTCGTGAAGTAAAATTGCCATTGAATATACCTCCTCGCCTGAAGAACAACCCGGGTGCCATATTTTGATAACCGGGTAAGAAGCAAGCATAGGAAGAATGTTTTGTCGCAATGAAAGATAAAAGGTTGGATCCCTGAACATCTCCGTTACATTCACCGTTATACGCTGCAACAGGTAATCAAAGAATGTGCGGTCGTTTACAAGCCTGTGCTTTAGATCGAACACCTGACTAATGCCCACATCGCTCATAAACTTTACGATACGCCTGTACATAGATGCTCTTGCATAATTCCTGAAATCGTAGCCATACACGCTATTCAATAGTTCGAGGACATCCTCTACATCCTTTAATGTTATATCTACGGTTTCTTTGTCCATATTATGCAAGCCATACACGCATGAGTGAGATCAACTTTTGTACATCTACAGGTTTGGTTATATAATCGGATGCACCTGCCTGTATACATTTTTCTTTATCCTCGGCCATTGCTTTTGCAGTTAAAGCAATGATCGGAAGATCGTTCAGGTGCAACTGGTTCCTTATTATTCTTGTAGCTTCATAACCATCCATTTCAGGCATCATTACATCCATTAGAACAAGATCTATATTGGCATCTTCCTGTAAACACCTGATAGCTTCTTTACCATCATTTGCTACCATCACTTGCATATCGTGCTGTTCTAATGCGGCATTCAGTGCAAATACGTTTCGCATATCATCATCTACCAATAAGATCTTCTTACCAGCAAGTATGTTTTCAGAAATACCATGAACTACTTCCTGGTTGTTAGCTGGAACTACTGTCTCGTTTACTTTATTCAAGAACAATTCAATTTCATCAATCAACCGCTTCTGGCTATACAACGATTTACGAACAACAACGTCGGCTAGTTTTTTCAGCTCGAGCTCCTTAGCCTGCTGAATATCTTCATCTATATAAACGATAATAGGCACCTGCTGTGGTTGCACCTGTTTATGTAGCCAGTCTAGTTGGTTTATACCTTCTTTGATATTGTTCGAAAGATCAGCTATGATAGTATCATACTTGGTGGCAGAAAGTTTAGCCGCTGCTTGCTGCATAGTGGCCACTATATCGCATTGAACTTTCAGTTTCTTCGATTGCAATAATTGAACGAGCTCTTTACGATTGGCTTCATCTGCAGAAATAAGCAGTACATGTTTTACAGCTTCAGATAGATATTTACCTATATCTGCAAATGCCTTATCTAGATCTGCTGTATTAAAAGGCTTCTTTAAAAATGAGAATGCACCTGTTGCATTTCTTCCATCTTCTAACGAGGAGATTATATGCACCGGGATGTGATGCAGGTCAGGATCGTTCTTAAGCATTCGCAGAACGGTTGCGCCATCCATACCTGGCAATTTCATATCAAGAATGATCACATCCGGCTGATACACTTTCGCATAGTATAAACCTTCATCACCCTGCATGGCCACTATTGCTTTATAATTATTGGCATGTGCATATTCAAATATCATCCTTGCCAATGAAGCATCATCTTCTATAATAAGCATACGCTTATCTCCCTCCATTAGGTGCGCCCTATCGTCTGCTACTTGCTTTTGCTCTGGTATAGCTGCAGGCAGTTGTGGTTTAGCAATAGAAGTGGATGATTGGGCTGTTTCTGCTTTACCAGTTACTGGTATTGTAACAGTAAATGTACTTCCCTCATTTTCGGCACTCTTCAATTCTATTGTACCACCCAAAAGTTCTACCAGCCTGCTTATGATAGACAGACCAAGCCCGGTACCACCAAACTTTCTACTGGTAGAAGAATCTGCTTGTTGAAATGCCTGGAAGATCAATTGTTGTTTGGGTGCAGGAATACCTATACCAGTATCGCTGACAATAAATTTTATAGCTGGCTTATCACCAATTTTACCTGTAGTAGTATGTAAAGAAACAGTTCCTTTTGCAGGTGTGAATTTGAAAGCATTGGATAAAAGGTTGATCAATATTTGCTCTACCTTCTGCTTATCTGTTGTTATCTGTACTGGAACAGATGGATCAGCTTTGATTTCAAATTTCATCTGCTTTTCCTCTGCCACCACATGGAAGAGCTGTTGCATATTAGTGGTGATAGTACTTACATTAACTGGTTCATAAACCAGTTCCATTTTACCTGATTCTATTTTAGAAAGATCTAAAATATCATTAATGAGTTGTAGCAGATCGCTACCTGATTTATGGATGATCTTAGCATGCGAAACTTGTTTTTCAGTAAGATTATTTGCTGCATTTTCAGCTAACAATTTTGCCAGTATCAGTATGCTGTTCAATGGTGTTCGTAACTCATGCGACATATTCGCAAGGAAGTCCGTTTTGTACCTGCTGATGCTTTCCAGCTCTTTGGCCTTCACTGCAAGCGATTGCCGCGCTGTTTCAACTGCATGATTCTTTGCTTCCAGTTCAGCATTTATTTGTCGTAGTTCTTCTTCCTGCACACGCAGTTCCTCTTCAGATGCCTGCAGTACTTCTGCCTGCTGATTTAGCTCTTCATTTATTTGTCGCAGTTCTTCTTGCTGGTGTTCGAGTTCTTTCTTTTGCTTTTGTACCTGCTCAAGCAACTTAAGTACATGATCGCGGGCTTGCGAAGAATCTATAGCTACGGCTATATTCTTCTTCACCACATCCAGCAGCTTGTATTCGTTCTTGGAAACGTGATTAAACCAACAAAGCTCAACTATAGCTTTAGTTTCTCCGTCTAAGATAACAGGTACAAAAGCTGCGACTGATGGAGTGACTTTTAAAGTACCTGCTTCAACCACCAACTGTAGTTCTGAGGCATCTTTAATGATCAAAGGCACATCGGCTGCAGCAGCTTGCCCCACTAATCCCTCATGCAAAGCATAGCTTTCTTTTGCCCCGGCTGGTAATGCATACGCTGCTGTAAGTGTTAATTGATGGTCGTCTGCATTATAAACATAGATAGCACCTGAATCAACCTGCAGGTACGACTGTAAAGCATTAAGTATAGACTCAGAAAGTTCTTTTAAACTATTGGTGCCATGTAATGAATTATTCACTTCTGCTACCCCTGCAAGTAACCAGTTCTGGTTGGCAATCTCCTGGTTTACGATCAACAGGTCTTCGTTGTTTTTTTGCGTTTGCGCCTCTGCCTTTCGCCTTGTTCTAAACTCGTGAACGATCTTAAAGATCAGGGAAACAACAATGAGAAGAATAAGGAAGATACAAACGATCAAAGTTGCTGTTGATCGATCAATCCTTTTATGGGAAAGCTTTTCGTGGTATTCAAGTTCTTGTTTTTGCTCACGCAAAATGGTAGAAACAGCAGCACGTACATCATCCATCAATATCTTCTCCCGGTTCATTGTTTGTACAATGTCTTCTTTCGTATACTTACTGGCATCTCCACTTAATGAAGCCCAGAAGTTCAAGAGTGTATCCACCTCTTGTTTTAAACCTTTTACCCTTGCAAGTAAAGCCTGGTCAGCTGAGGCCAAAATCTTCAATGTATCAAAAGCGGGATCTATATTTTGTATGCCTTGAAAATATGACTGAAGAAACTTGCGGTCATTTGTACTTCTAAAACCTCTTCTACCGGTTTCCATATCAATTAGAAGCGTTTGTATATAAGCGGCCTGGTTTACTATGTCGTACTTATGATTCACCAGTTGTGCCTGTTGTTCCTGGTGCCTGAATGTTAGCAGAGAAATGACACCTACTCCTAACACCAATATGATCGCTAATGCAAATCCAGCTTTCAAACTTCTACCTAAAGAAAAACTATCTAATCTCATGAATATATCTTCTACTGAATATAAAAGTACAACCCTCTGCTCCAGTAATTTTTAAGAACTTCTACATATGCAAAAATGGCTTCCTCTAGGGAAGCCATTTCAACAAATTATTATTATCAGTAAGATTAGCTCGCAGCTACCTGTAAAGGTTTTCTATGCGTGTTCTGCAGCATATTGCGCAGGATAGCTTTAGCCCTTGAAAACTGTGATTTACTGGTACTTTCTGTGATACCTAATTGAGCCGCTATTTCTTTATGAGAGAACCCCTCCACTGCATAAAGATTGAATACGGTACGGTAGCCATCGCTTAAAGTCCTTGCTGTTTTCAGGATATCTTTTTCGTAAAGATTATCAAGAGCGTTCTTATGCTTATCAACTACTGTGTTTTCTAATCCTTCACTTACAGTAGTATTTAAGTTCTTACGGCGAATGTGCTCAATAGCGGTGTTCACAAAAATTCTTCTAACCCATCCGTCAAAAGAGCCTTCACCACGAAAACGGTGCAGGTTGTTAAAAAGTTTTACGAAACCATCTTGAAGGATGTCTTCGGCATCCATTTGGTTTTTCGCGTAGCGAAGACAAACAGCAAACATCTTAGGAGCGTATTGATCGTAAAGCTCTTTTTGGCTTTTACGATTTCCTGAAATACAACTCTCAAGCAGTTGGTTTTGGGTGAGTGTAAAGGTTCCATTCATACAATATAGTAGTTTAAGTTGCATTTCCGTTATAGCCAGATTAGTGCCAAAACGTAAGTGATTGATTATCAGGAATAATGACAATAGTCATCTTTCACAACATCCACCGTTAGGAAACCCGTTCCCAATCTTGGAAAACAAAAATAAAGCTATATCTAAATTTAATGAAAATCAGCAGCATTAGGTGCAATACCTAGTCCTGGAGATGAAGAAATTGTTACCTGACCATTATCATATTGTAATCCTGTAGCTAAATCGTGCGCCAACAGCAAAGGACCATCAACATCAACATATTTTAGTTGTGGAAGAAAATGTACAATTGCTGCAGATCCAATAGAAGTTTCATTCATAGAACCCATCATTATTTGCAGCCTTTTTGCCTGAGCGGATGCTATCATTCTGCGTGCAGGTGTAATCCCACTGCACTTGGTTAATTTGATGTTGATGCCATGAAAGTGGCCTACGCATTTTTCTACATCACTTTCAAAAACACAACTTTCATCAGCTATAAGCGGCACTTGAGAAACCTCCATCAATTTTTTCATGCCTTCCCAGTTGTCTTTATGTAATGGCTGCTCTACCAGTTCTACATCCATATCTGCAAGAAGAGGCAGTTTTCTTAATGCTTCATCTGTTGTCCAACCTCCATTAACATCTACTCTAATTTTGGAAGAAGTATGTTTTCGTATAGCATGCAGCAAATCAATATCGTTCTCAATTCCCATTTTGATCTTATAGATAGGCCAAGGCTTTTCATCGATCTTCGCCAACATGTTTTCAATGGTATCTATTCCTATGGTATAATCTGTTGCAGGAAGATTATCCATCGGTGTCTGAAACATCTTGTAGATAGGCAATCCCTTCATCTTGCCCCACAAGTCCCACCCCGCCATATCAAGTGCACATACAAGAAAAGGATTAGCAGGAAACAAATGATGTAAATAGTGCCAATATCGCTCAGGATCAGTGAGCGCAAACTTTTCGACAAACTTCTGCTTGGCATTAAGATCAGCTATCATTTGTTCTACTGTGATGTTATAGTAGTTGATAGCAGGTGCCTCACCAAAGCCAACATAAGATCCTAGTTGGAGTGCTACAATAAGTGTAGGCTGGTGAGTTTTTGTACCGGATGAAATAGTAAATGGATGTTTGAAAGGCAGGTTGTGTGACCAAAAATATAGATTCACGGTAGCTGTAATTTTTACAAAGATACAACCCACTACACCCCCTCCACTTGCAGTTGATTAAAGCATTTACCTCTCTTTAAAAGCGGCTTTATAATAGGCTAAGTTCCTTGAAGTTATCTCCCTGATGAAGATCAGCTACATAAGTCTTTCTACTTGATATCAATCATCACCTAACGCATACGTTTCCGTTTATTTTGCTATAGTTAAAGCATCACCAGGAGGATGCAATGCAGAAAGCATCAAGACTTGCAACAGGCATCGCATCCTTCTTTTAAAACAATTGTTATGAAAAAAAATATTGGAACCAATGACAAAATTGTACGACTAATGATGGCCTGCCTGATTGTTATCTTGTACTACACAAATGCAATTGAAGGCAATCTTGCAACAGCATTACTTTTTATTTCAGGTTCGTTTGTAGGAACTGCTTTTCTCGGCGTATGTCCAGTCTACACCATCTTCGGTATTAATACATGTGAACATGCCGAACACGAACATGAAAATTGAAAGGGCTAACAAAAAATTTAAAATCCACGCATTCTATAATAACCAATGTAACAACGGGTATCCCCTTCACAACCGGAGGGGTTTTTCTTTTTTACCTATCAAGCTAATAGGTAAGATCTGTTCCAGGCTGCACTTCTTTTTTTGTAACATTCCCATCTGCATCTGCTGATAAGATCATTCCTGTAAAGTCTCCTTTATATAACAGTTTACCTGCATTAAAAGAAAGGGCTGTTCCTTCAGGCAAACATACCACAGGCACCTGCCGGTTCACAACGGCAAACTCCGTTAATCGCTGGTCCCGGGTTTCACCATTATGTCCTTCAAGTATTATGTTGATGTAGTGAGGGTTTATCTGGAACGGAAAAAAAGAAAATGCTTTGAATGACTGCGGTTCAAGAATAGGCATATCATTGGTGGTACAGATACTGAGCCCGGTTATGTTTGAGCCTGCACTCCAACCAACATAAGGTGTTCCCGATCTCACTTTTGATTTAATCAGTTCCAGGACATTGTAATGGTATAAGTGGTGCAACAACTTGAAAGTATTTCCACCCCCAACCATTATGATATCTGCATTCTCTATTTGTTCGAAAGCAGTTTCGGGTAGTACAACTTGTATCTGATATTCTGTACTGGCAAATGCATCCGCTACCATCTGCCTGTAATCGTTGTAGCTACCTACTGAGGCGAAAGGTATAAAGGCCACCTTGTAAGATTTGTTTCCCAGGCTGTTGATCACCTCAGGAACCACCGTTTCTAAATAAGTTGATTTCCCTAACCTGGAACTACTAAAAGCTAGTACTTGCATATCTCTTCTTCAAAAAATGAATTGCAAAGAAAGTAGATAATTGACATCTAAACGTGCACTTGAAATACAGAACAACTGATGATGCAGAAGTGCGGCAAGTTCTATATCCGGTTCTCACTCCTATTGGATAGATCACTTACAAATTCATATGTCTCTTCAAATACTTCCTTATCACAAGGATACATTTCTCCCTTTACACCAACCATCAGGTAATCTCCAGCCTTACCCATGTAAGGCCCTTCCATAGTCTCTACTTTAAATGGTTCATTGATCTGGATGCAACGGATAGGAATAGGTTTCTTTACTGCGTATTGAAACTCAAGTGGTGGAACTTCAAAGCTTTTAAATGTGGTCATGCTGCAGTGTTATTACATGAAGAATAGATAAAGCCAAATTACTATCTATCTACTATTACCAACTGTAATTGTTAGATAAATACTCAAGCTCTTAAAGTCATGTAGAAGATAACTTTTGATAAAAGTGGTATGAAGTACAATAAAACAACTTGTTTTACGTTCGTGGTTTGTTCATAGTCCTACCCTCCATTATCCTTCACCACAACCAATATTTTTATGAGAACCACTTTCATGGTTTCACTACTATTATGTGCGACCAATGCTATGAGCCAATCGTTCCAGTTTCATATTGGAGCAGGTCTTGCTAACTACAGCGGAGACATACAACAAAGAGCCATCACAACCAACCAGGCACGAGGAGTTTTATCTTTAGGAGCCACCTACCAATTCTCAGAAAGATTTTCAGTCAGAACCGATTTCTCCCATGGACAAATTGGTGCTGATGATAAACTAGTTAATAGTATAGAAACAATTGGACGTAATCTTAATTTCGAGTCTAATATTTCTGAACTGAAACTTGTTGCTGAGTATAATGTGCTGGATATTTCAAGCACCAACTGGACTCCTTATGCTTTTGCAGGTATAGGCGCTTTTTCTTTCAATCCCTATACCTATGATATAAATGGAACCAAAGTCTTTCTTCAACCACTTCGTACCGAAGGCCAGGGTTTAGCACAGTTTCCGGATAGGAGGCCGTATAAAACTACTCAACTTAATATTCCTTTAGGATTTGGTGTTAAATATGCACTTTCTGAAGATGTACATGTGGGAGCTGAATTAGGGTTTCGCAAAATCTTTACCGATTACCTGGATGATGTAAGCAAAACTTATGCTGATAGAGATGCTCTATTAGCTGCATATGGTCCCCGGTCAGTACAATTTGCATTTAGAGGTGATGAAAGACAGCATAATCCACTTGAATACCCACAAGAAGGAGAAAAGCGTGGAGGTTCGGTTTATAAAGACTACTACTATTTCGGACAGATCAGGTTGATATTCCGCTTAAATTGGTTTGAGGCATCCGGAGGAGGATATAAAGGACTAGGCTGCCCTTCAAGGCTTTGGTAAAAAGAAACTCTACATAAACAAGGGTGGAGGTACGCCCTCCACCCTCTAACGGGAAATATCACCCGCTTGTTACAGTGTTGCCGTTCCCAGCAACAAGTATTTTGAATTCTTCTTCTAAAATAAAACTTCCTGCTGCAGAGTGCAAGTAAAGCTGTCTGAAGTTTTGCACAAATTAAATGTGCAGTTTCTCTTTTTTCGCCATTAGCTCTTCTACTGTTTCCTGGTACATTTCATCAGGAACACAACAATCTACCGGGCATACAGCGGCACATTGAGGCTCTTCGTGAAAGCCCTGGCACTCTGTACATTTATTGGGAGTAATGTAATAAGTATCAACTGCTATTGGTGACAATCTTTCACCTGCCTCTACTACTGTTCCATCCATTAAAGTAAAAGTTCCTTTTACTGCGGTGCCATCGCTCATTGCCCATTCTACCCCACCTTCATATATTGCATTATTAGGGCATTCTGGTTCACAAGCTCCGCAGTTAATACATTCTTCTGTTATTTTTATCGCCATAGTGTTTCGGTTTATTCGGTTTAAATCAATGTACTTTTGCTCGCAAAAATACAGCTTGGATAATGACTCTACAACAACGAATTGAGCTGCTGGTTGAACTTGGGAAATATATAAAAGATAATACCGAAGATTGGCAGCATGCTAAAGAGCTGGCCACACGTTCCAATCCATGGTTCATCCCTGAATTTATCGATACAGCGGCTGAAAATATAGCAACAGAATTTTTAGATAGAAGTAAACTTGAGGCATGGGCCACCGAGTATAAAGTGCCGGAAGAAAATGACAATCCCCGAACAGTGGGTTTGGTAATGGCTGGCAACATTCCAATGGTTGGCTTTCATGATATGCTATGCATTTTTATAAGTGGGCACTACCAGGTCATCAAGCTTTCGGCTAAAGACGATGTTTTGATCCGCCACCTGGTAAAGAAGATGTACCAAATGGAAATAGTGGTGCAGAACTATATCTCTTTTGCCGAAACACTGAAAGGATGTGATGCATACATAGCAACAGGAAGCAATAACACAGGCCGCTACTTCGATTATTATTTTGGAAAGTACCCGAACATAATAAGGCGAAACCGCACCAGTGTGGCAGTGCTGCAAGGCAATGAAAGACCTGAAGAACTGGACCTGCTTGCAACAGATATTCAAATGTACTTTGGCCTGGGATGCAGGAATGTAACCAAACTGTATGTGCCTGAAGGTTACAATTTCGAGCCTCTCCTACAGGCGCTGAATAAGTATGACTACTACAACGACTTTCATAAGTACAAGAATAATTACGATTACCAGCTAGCCCTGCTGATGATGGGTAGGAAGTTCTACATGACCAATGGCAGCATCTTGCTTAATGAAGCCACCTCTATTTTTACGGCCGTCAGCCAGGTAAATTTTGAGTTCTACCAATCAAAAGAAACTGTACTCCATGAACTTCAACAAAATAATGATGTACAGTGTATAGTAGGTAAAAATGCAATTCCATTTGGCCTGGCTCAAAAACCTACACTAAAGGATTATGCAGATGGTGTTGATACTATGCAATTCCTGATGAACATGTAGCTATATATCGCTGCAATTTGTGATTGAGAAATCTTATACGGGAACAACTCTTCTACGAGAAGCTTCGTCAATTTTTTGTTAAATGGAAATAATGATTATCAAATGATTGTACGCAATGTTTAGTTTGCTTCATAAGGCATATTATTTGACTACTAATTCTAAAAGCAATACATGATGAAACTCAAAAACCTTTTACTCATTGTGCTAATTAGCTCTGCTACAGCATTCTTGAGTGTTTGGAGCTACAACAATTGGTTTGGACATGAAACCTCAAGCATCCAGGATGGTGGTAAGCTTCCTGTCAATTATGCAGGATTTTTTGACAATAACCGTGTACCCGGAGCTGTAGATTTTACAGCCGCTTCTGTTGCTGCCACTCCTGCGGTAGTACACATCAAAACAAAAACGAAAGCGCGCCAGGTAACAAACCCCAACAATTTACCACGGCGCAGAAGCCCATTCTCTGATCTTTTCGGAGATGATATGTTTGACGAATTCTTCAATGGCCCAAGCACAAGGGTAATACCTGAACAGCGTGCAAGTGGCAGTGGTGTATTTGTTAGCGACGACGGATATATTGTTACCAACAACCACGTAATTGATGGAGCCGATGAAATCAATATTACACTCAGTAACAAACGCTCATACAAAGCAACACTAGTAGGCGCAGATCCAAGTAGCGATCTTGCTGTTTTGAAAGTGGAAGGAAAGAATTTCCCTTACCTGGTGTATGGCAATAGTGATGAAGTAAAACTTGGACAATGGGTGCTTGCCGTGGGTTATCCTCTTACGCTTGATGTAACGGTAACTGCAGGTATCATCAGTGCAAAAGCAAGATCAATTGGTATAAATCGCCGCCAAAGCAATAGCCCTATTGAAAGTTTCCTACAAACTGACGCAGCAGTTAATCCAGGTAATAGTGGTGGTGCTCTTATAAATACCGATGGTCATTTGATAGGCATAAATTCAGCCATTGCTTCTCCTACCGGTAGTTATGCCGGATATAGCTATGCTATTCCAGTGAACATCGTAAAAAAGATCGTAAATGACCTGGTTAAGTTTGGTACGGTTCAACGTGCTTTCCTTGGTATAGAATATAGCGCTGAAGGAATAAGTGAAGAACAGAAAAAAGAATACGGTATAAGAGATACGGAAGGTGTATTTGTATCTGATGCACCTGCGGGAGGATCAGCGTCTGCTGCGGGCATCAAAAAAGGCGACTTTGTAACAAAGGTTAACGGCGTAAGAGTTACTTCAGGCCCTGAAATGGTAGAGCAGGTAACTCGCTACAAGCCAGGTGATAAGATCACTGTCACTTTCTTACGTAATGGAAAAGAAATGACGGCAAATCTTACGCTTAAAAACCGCGCAGGTAATACCAATCTTGTAAAAACAGAAACTGTATTAGAAAAACTTGGTGCTGAACTAGCAGAGCTAGATAAGAAGACAGCTGCCGCTTACGATGTACCTGGTGGAGTTGTTATCAAAAAGATCAACGAAGGTGGTTTGCTTAGCCGAACCAAGATCCAGGAAGGTTATGCTATCACCAGCGTGAACGGTGTTCTTATAAAAAATATTGATGATCTGAGAGTAGCGCTAGAAAGATTTAAAGGATCAACAGTTAAGCTGGAAGGAGTATATCCTGGCTATGAATCAAGCTATGGCTACCAGTTGAACTTAAGCGAATAATCAAGTAGTTGATATCAATAAAAAAGACCAGGCAACTGGTCTTTTTTATTATCCATATTTTCTTAATCCTGTTTTTCATACACCAGGTATTCCCAGGCCTGCAATTCAAATTGCGTATCTTCATCTATTTCTAGTTCAAGGCCTGACCATACACTTCTATACCTTCCTGTTTCTACCAGGTTGGTAAGCTTGAATTTGATCATTGAAGAATGAGAAAGATTGAGTAAAACAAGCACTGAGTCTTTATGATTGGTCCTGAGATATGCAAGTATATTTTTGCCTTCCAGTGTAGTTTCCACCAGCACCATTTGGTTATTTTGATCACCAGCAGCCAAAGCAGAGTTTCTTTTTCTTAAATCGTATAAGGTCTTGTAGAAATCTGCTAGCATACACTGGCCTGACCAATCAATTGGATCTTTTTCAAAAAACAATAGCCTGCGTTTGTTGGGAATTTCCTGGCCACTATACATCAATGGAATGCTGTTAAGAGATGTTGCGCACAAAATCCAGATAGCTCTTACAGCGTTACCTAATCTCTCGTATTCGCTTCCGCTGTGCGAGTTCTCATCATGATTGGTAATGAAATACAGTCTGTAAGCATCAGCAGGAAAATTAGCTGCATAATCATCTATCATTTGCAGGAGGTCCGGAATAAACTTATTCCCGCGGTACATATCCTCCACCAGGTGCAGGAAGTTCCATGTGAAAGAAGCATCGAATACCTCGTGATAGGATGCATCTTCTGTTTCTGCTAACCAAAAGAGAGGCTTGATAGTATCAAGCTCAGTGCGTGCAGATTGCCAGAATTCCAGCGGCACCAGGTGAGCCATATCACATCTAAAGCCATCCACATCAAATTCCTGAACCCAAAACTTCATCACGTCAACCATGGCAGTGTGCACCTCTTCATTATCATAATCCAGGTCAATAACATCTACCCAACCGTGGCTGTCAAAGAATTCACCTTCTTCGTTCTTTTTATAAAATTCAGGATGCTCCTTTGTCCAAACATGATCATACCCGGTATGATTGGCCACAATATCCACCAGCACCTTCATTCCCAGTTCGTGCGCCTGGTTTACCAGCTGAAGGAAATCTTCATTGGTACCATAATCCGGATTTAAAGATGTATAGTCGCTGCAGGCATAATAACTACCCAAACTCCCCTGTCGCTTCTCCAGGCTCACAGGTGTCAGCGGCATGAACCACAAAATTTCTACCCCCATTTGCTGCAACCGCGGTAGGTGCCTCGCAAAAGCCTGCAACGTTCCTTCAGGTGTGTATTGGCGAATGTTGACTTCGTAAATATTTGAACTTGCGGCCCAGCCTGGCGTGGAGAATTTTCCTGACATAATGTAAAGGTCTAAGTGAAGGTGTTTGGTTTAGCGGCAGCAATCGTATGCTTAAAAATAGGCTATTACAGCTTAACATATCTATTCCTGCTCCAGTTTGTATCTTCGCAGCCGTTATACATCTATGAAGCAGTTCAACGTTCCCACCAACTACCGCAGCAAGCTTATAAGTGCTATAAAGCATAACCGGAAAAAAGCAGATAAACTAAAAAAAGACTTCACTCCCACCCTGCTTGATTTTGGCCCGGTGCAGGTTTACCTTGCCCGACACTTTGGTTTTTGTTATGGGGTAGAAAATGCCATTGAGATTGCTTTCAGAACAGTAGATGAAAATCCGGGAAGACGCATTTTTCTTTTAAGCGAAATGATACACAACCCGCAGGTAAATGCTGACCTGCAAGAGCGTGGGGTTCGTTTTTTACAAGATACCAAAGGCAACCAGCTGGTTGATATGGATGAGCTGACAGGAGATGACATTGTTCTTATTCCCGCATTTGGAACCACGTTAGCCATTGAAGAAAGATTGAACGCAATTGGAATTCAAACAGAAAAATATAACACCACCTGCCCGTTTGTAGAAAAGGTTTGGAACAGGGGCGAACAGATTGCACAGAAAGGCTATTCTATAGTAGTGCACGGCAAACCTTCACACGAAGAAACAAGGGCTACCTTTAGCCATAGCGCGGCCAATACTCCTACCGTTGTGGTAAATGATATGAATGAGACGCAGGAGCTTGCCAAATACATCACTGGTGAAAAGCCTGCAGCAAATTTCTACGAAGAATTCAGAGGTCGTTATTCAGAAGGATTTGATGTAGAGAAGGACCTGCAGCGAATTGGCGTCATCAATCAAACCACTATGCTCGCCAGCGATACGCAGGCTATAAGTGACTACCTGAAACAGGTGATGATAAACCACTACCAACTGGATGAAACGAATGTAGAGCAACATTTTGCTGATACCCGCGATACACTATGCTATGCAACTAATGATAATCAAAGTGCAGTGTATGGTTTATTAGAAACGGATGCTCATCTTGCTATAGTTGTAGGTGGATATAATAGTAGCAATACAAGCCACCTGGTAGAACTTTGCGAAGAAAAACTGCCAACTTATTACATCAGCAGTGCAGATAAGATCTTGTCTTCAACAGAAATTCTTCATTTCAATTTTCATACGAAGCAGGAACTGCATTCGGTAGATTATTTACCTAAAGAAGAACCGGTAAAAGTTCTAATAACTAGTGGTGCTAGTTGCCCTGATGCTGTTGTAGAAGATGTGATAGCTAAACTGGTATCGTATTTTTCAACAGAAAAATCAATGGAGGAAATAACAGCAACGATGGTAGCTAATTAGCTGCCGCTGTTGTAAGATCCTGTATTTTTTCCTTAGCTAACTTCAGGGCGGTCTTCAATTGTTCTTTAGCTGTAAGATTAGAATTATCCAACACAATAGCATCCTTAGCCTGGCGCAGTGGACTAAACTCGCGATTGCTGTCAATATAATCACGCATTTCAAGGTTGGCTTTCACTTCATCAATGGTGATATTTGGATTGCGTTCGTACAATTCTTTAAATCTCCTTTCCACCCTTACTGAAGGATCAGCAGTTAAAAAGATCTTTAATTCCGCTTTTGGGAATACAGTAGTACCGATGTCTCTTCCATCCATAACTATCCCTTTCCCATTGCCCATCTTTCTTTGTTGAGCTACTGCAAACTCACGCACTTCACGAACTGCAGCAACCTCACTAACATTCTCAGCAACCAGCATATCTCTTATCAACCATTCCACGTTCTCGTCATTCAAAAACATCTCGCAGGCATTCGTTTCCCTATTGTACATAAACTCCATGGAAATGTTCTGAAGCGCCTCAACTACTGCGTCCTTATCATTCCAATCAATATGATTTCGTAAAAAGTACAATGTGATAGCACGATACATAGCACCACTATCAAGGAATACATAATTCAGCTCTTTCGCCAATTCTTTGGCCAAGGTACTTTTTCCACAAGATGAATAACCGTCGATGGTAATGATGATCTTTTTCATGGGGTGTGCCATATACACTGCAAAAGTGCCAACAATTACCTGAAAAAAAAAGTAATAAAAAGGGGCTGCCGTAATGGCAAACCCCTTATTATTAACTAAACACAACTGACTAGCCTTACTTGTGTACTTCTACCTTTGGTAACCCAACTTTCACCTTCTTATCTCAAGAAACGTAATATATGTGCCAACTGCACCCATAGTTATGAAGAAGAATGAAGAAGCTGCTGCTGTAGAAGAACTTTCCCAGCGAATGATGGTGGAATGTGCTTTAAATAAAAAAACCACCCGGTGTGGGTGGTTTCTATTTCAATAAATGAACAATTATGGTTTTGTCTCTTCTACTTCCTGCTTTGCCTTTAGCGTAAAGAAAATTTTCATATTCTCTTTATCTAAATCAGCAACTAAAAGATCGCCATGTTTCACGTTCATGTTTAGTATTTCTTCAGCTAACGGATCTTCCAGGTATTTCTGGATGGCCCTGTGCAAAGGACGAGCACCAAACTGTACATCGTATCCTTTATCAGCAATGAAGTCTTTAGCTTCTGATGTGATTTCTAAATGGAAACCTAATCCTGCCAAACGCTTCATTACTCCTTTCATCAGGATGTCGATGATCTCGAAGATGTTCTCTTTTGTCAGAGAGTTGAAAATCACCACATCATCAATACGGTTCAGGAACTCTGGAGAGAAAGTACGTTTCAAAGCTTTTTCAATAACTGCTTTGTTGTTTTCTTCAGCATTCTGAACTCTGCTTGCTGTTGCAAATCCAACTCCATCACCGAACTCCTTCAACTGGCGTACACCAATGTTAGAGGTCATGATGATCAACGTATTCTTGAAGTCGATCTTTCTACCCAGACCATCTGTCAGTTGACCATCGTCAAGCACCTGTAGCAGGATGTTGTAAATATCCGGGTGAGCTTTCTCAATCTCATCCAACAGTACCACACTATAAGGCTTACGGCGAACTTTTTCAGTAAGCTGTCCACCTTCTTCGTATCCAACATAACCCGGAGGCGCACCTACTAAGCGGCTAACGGTAAACTTCTCCATGTACTCACTCATGTCAATACGGATAAGCGCATCTTCACTGTCGAACATGTAACGGGCAAGTGCACGTGCCAACTCAGTTTTACCAACACCTGTAGGACCAAGGAAGATGAAGGTACCAATTGGCTTCTTTGGATCTTTTAGACCTACCCTGTTACGTTGAATAGCTTTGGTAACTTTTTCAATGGCTTCAGGTTGTCCTACCACCATACCTTTCATGTCATCACCCATACGGCGAAGCTTTTCAGTTTCGGCTTCCACCATACGCTTAACAGGTATACCTGTCATCATGCTTACTACTTCGGCAATGGCTTCATCATCTATCGGGTAGCGCTTGTTCTTGCTTTCTTCTTCCCACTGGAGTTTTGCTTTTTCCAAAGCTTCACCCAATCGCTTTTCTGTATCGCGAAGGGCAGCAGCTTCTTCAAAACGCTGGCTTTTTACAACCTTGTTTTTCTCCAGTTTTATATCTTCTATTTTCTTCTCTAATTCCAGGATTTCTTCCGGCACATTGATGTTCTTCAAATGCACTCTTGCACCTACTTCATCCAACACATCAATTGCTTTGTCTGGCAGCAACCTGTCAGTCATATAGCGGTCACTCAACTTCACACATGCTTCAATAGCATCTGGTGAGTAAGATACGCTGTGGTAATCCTCGTATTTGCTCTGGATATTTGTAAGAATTTGAATGGTCTCATCTACACTAGGCGGATCTACCATCACCTTTTGGAAACGACGATCCAACGCACCATCCTTTTCAATGTACATGCGATACTCATCCAAAGTAGAAGCACCAATGCATTGCAGTTCTCCACGAGCCAGTGCTGGCTTAAAGATGTTCGAAGCATCGAGTGAACCACTCGCTCCACCGGCACCTACAATTGTGTGTATCTCATCGATGAAAAGAATTACGTCGCGGTTCTTCTCCAATTCGTTCATGATAGCTTTCATCCTTTCTTCAAACTGGCCACGGTACTTGGTACCGGCTACCAGCGCAGCAAGGTCAAGGCTAATTACACGCTTGTCGAAAAGTACACGGCTTACCTTACGCTGAACGATGCGAAGGGCCAAACCTTCAACGATCGCTGTTTTACCCACACCAGGTTCTCCAATAAGAATAGGGTTATTCTTTTTACGACGACTTAATATCTGGCTTACACGCTCAATCTCTTTTTCGCGACCTACAATTGGGTCAAGAGATCCGCTTTCTGCCAATTTGGTTATATCACGTCCAAAATTGTCAAGCACAGGCGTTTTGCTTTTTGCATTGCTTTGTTGCTTGCTTTTCTGTTGTTGAGAGTAACCTCTTCTTTCTTCATCAAAGTCATCATCGTTGTCTTCAGTGTACTCGCTGCGCGGGTCATTGCTTCTTACCATACCTAATTCATTTCTAAAGATGTCGTAGTCTACATCAAATTGATTTAAAATTTGTGTTGCGATGTTTTCTTTGTTCTTTAGGATTGAAAGCATAAGGTGCTCAGTTTCTACCAGCGGGCTTTTAAGAGCTTTAGCTTCGAGTACTGTAACACGTATAACTTTTTCAGCCTGCTTAGTAAGCGGCAAGCTGTTTATGTTTGCTATGTTTTTGCCCGTTTTATCTTTAACTGCCAGTTCTACTTCTTTGCGTAATTCATACAGGTCTACATTCAATGTTTTTAGTATGCGGATAGCTGTATTCTCACCCTCACGAATCAAACCAAGCAGTAAGTGTTCGGTTCCAATGAAATCATTTCCCAGCCGGAGCGCTTCCTCCCTGCTGAACGAAATGATCTCCTTTACCTGGGCCGAAAAATTATTATCCATAAGGTTTAAATTGCGTTGATACAATAATAACGAATAAATTTGAAGCCTTAGGTGTAGCATTTATACACACCTGTTAATCAAACTTTAATCTAATGCAGGTCAAAATTGATACCAAAGAGAAATTTCATGTTATAACAGTAATCGATCAAAATATAGCTGCCAATATAGCAGCAGACCTTGCCCAAGTAGTTACGAAATTTCTACATGAAGAGATCTCCAACGTGGTATTGAAACTAGACGAGGTGACAGCTATTGATGATGATGCGGCAGAGCAACTTGCACGTTTGCAACAAAGCTTCTATGAAAACAATGCTTCCTTTGTTATATGTGGTCTCCAGGATCCAGTAGAACAAAAACTTGAAGAATTAGAATTGCTGGAAGTAATGAACATTACACCCACTGAAAGCGAAGCCTGGGATATCGTTCAAATGGAAGAAATAGAACGGGAACTACTGGATGGCACCGATGGTGAATTTCCTGCGAAAAACGATTAACCGTTCTTTTTCGCCGAATGGTTTTTGGTTTTTTTATTTGATATTGCAACAAGGTAATGTTGTTGCATAAATCTCAACAACCAATTCCTAAGATTTACTTTAGCAAGAAAAAAGATTTCAATTAATGTTTGGCGTAACCATCCTAGGCAATAACTCAGCGCTTCCAGCATATGACAGGCACCCTACGTCGCAGGTGGTTACATTAGATCAGTTCCAGTTTTTAGTAGATTGTGGTGAAGGCACGCAAATGCAGTTATCTCGTTATAAGATCAAAAGGAGCCGCATTAATCACATCTTTATTTCGCACATGCACGGCGACCATTATTTTGGTTTGCCTGGCCTCATCACCAGCATGGGGTTACTAGGCAGAGAAAATGATCTTTACTTGTTTGCACCTCCTGCTATGAAAGGTATACTTGATGCTATACTAGTAGCTGCCGATACTACACTTCCATACAAACTGCATTTCCATCCGCTTACTAAAGAAGAATTATTGGTGGATGATCCCCGGTATACGGTAGAGACGTTTAAAGTAAATCATAGGATAGAATGTTGGGGTTTTGTTTTCAGGGAAAAGAAAACACCACGGAAGATTAACAAAGACAGCATCAAGAAATACCACCTGGAGTCTGAAGCATTTGAACGTTTGAAACTTGGAGAAGACGTTGTTTCCAATGAAGGTGCTGTTATAAAAAATGAAGAAGTAACCTTACAGAATGCACCAGCACGTAGCTATGCTTATGCTGCAGATACTGCCTATACACCTGCCATAGCTGAAAAAATAAAAGATGTAAGCTTACTCTATCATGAAACCACTTACCTAAAGGAACTGGAAGACAGAGCTTACTTGAGGTTTCATTCTACTACAACACAAGCTGCCGACATAGCCATAAAAGCAAACGCTAAGAAACTCTTGATAGGACACTTTAGCAGCAAATATGAAAATCTTGACCAATTTGCCAAAGAAGCACAAGCTGTATTTCCTAATACAGAACTAGCACTGGAGGGCGTTAGCTACAGGATCGACTAGTGCTTACCCATTAGCCATTCATTGAACTTTATTACCAATTTCATTACATCAATAAACTCTGTAAGAGGAAGTGTTGCTCCTTTATCATGTACATCATGGTAAGCTGCTATTCCTCCAAGCGTATACAGAAAGAAAGCGGGTACGCCTTTCTCTGAAAACCAGTAATGATCGCTGTTGGCAGCCTTACCACGTGCATTTATTTTTTGAAGCAACTTATACTCATCATTGATCTTATTCAACTGAGCGAACTCCTGAACATATTCTGTGGCATTCACTACAGTGATGCCTTCTTCACCTGTTCCAACCAAATCAACATTTATTAAGAACCTGATGGAATTCAAAGGAACCAAAGGATTGTTGGTGAAAAACTTTGAACCCACCAGCCCTGCTTCTTCACCAGCAAAAGCAATGAAAGCCATACTGTATGGTTGAGGATTAGCAGCATAATATTTGGCCAGGTTTAGTAAAAGCGAAATACCACTGGCATTGTCGTTTGCACCTGGGAAATAAGTATCGGAACCAAGGCCACCTAAATGATCGTAATGTGCCGTAAAAACAATAAGTGAATCAGGCTGAGTAGTGCCTTTTACCAGCCCACATACATTGGATGCAGAGAAGCTGTTAAACAACTTTGCATCTACATTTATAGAAATATTCTCCGGCTTTTGATCCAGCACCTTCTTAGCAATCATCACATGCGTGAAATCTGCCTGTGCAGGCGCTACTGACCATGTTAGTTTATCTTCTAAAGTAACAAGAAGGCGATCTGCAGCTGCTAAAAAAGTAACGGAGTCATTTTGCTGAAGTGCAGTTTTTGTGCGCACACTTCTGCTATCTGGTGATACAATAAAATCTTTCCCGGGTGTCAGAAGTTTTCCATTAATGGATACTTCCATTTTACCAGGAAATGCATTGACGGGAAAAGAAAATTCCTGGAGGTAGCCTTTATTGCTCATTGGTTTCAATCCAAGTTCTTTCATCTCAGCAGCTATGAATTCAGCTGCCTTTGCCATGCCATTTTTGGTATATCCTCTTCCCCAGAAGTAGGGCGAGGTGAGTGTATCAACGAGTTTTCTTGCATACACCATTTCCTGTGCTTGCGACAGGGTAAAGCTGAATAGGGAAAGCAGGAAGAGAAGAAACTTCTTCATGAGATGGGTTAGGTAGTTGGTTATAAAAAAGGTGATTGTAATAACAACCACCTACTAATATTTCGTTTGTTGAATATCGCCTAATTGCTGGAAATAAACGTAAAGAATTCAGGGAATTCGCTGCGCCAGGTTGGCTCATTATGTTTACCTAAAGGTGCCATCACCCTCCTAATGTTGTAGTTTCCTTTTTGCTGAATAAGTTTGATCATCTTATCCATATCAGGCACCATCTGGTCGCTCTCTTTTCCTCCGGCGTAAAAAAACAACTTTGGTTTTGCCTTCTGCCAATCAGCATTTTTTACTTCATCATAAATTGCCGGAGCCGTCCAAAAAGCTGGTGAAAAGATACCTGCCCCACCAAACACATGCGGATATTTAGCAATGGCATACATGCTTATCAAGCCACCCATACTGCTACCTGCTATATAAGTGCCTACAGCATCACGTTGAGTGCGGTATTTATTATCAATAAAAGGTTTCAGCGTATTGGTGATGAACTCGACATATTGACCTCCTTCACCTTTACCAAATTCCTGGTGATCGTATGGATTGTATTCCTGCAAACGTTTGTCGCCGCCATTGTCTATACCAACAATGATTACTTCTTTTCGTGTGCGGGCAATAAGAGTGTCCATTGCTTCATCCACACCCCATTCGCCAAAAGATGCTGTATGCTCGCTGAAAAGATTTTGACCATCGTGCATATACAACACAGGGTATGTCTTCTTGCTGGTTTCGTAGCCTTTGGGCAAATAAACCCAGATCCGTCGCGTACGATTAAGTTGCGGAATGGCAAAAGCATTATCCAATATTTTAACCTGCGAGGTAGCTGTGTTTGGTTTTGCTCTTTCAGGATAGTCGTCTTGCCAACCATCAATATCATGGTTTTGCGAAACATCTCCTGTTACATCAACTTCTAAGTTTTGCATATCTTCTCCTTTAGCTGTGGTTTGTACTTTATCCCAACCACCCCTGGTAAATTTGTATTGATACTTTCCTGGAGCCAGCTCTTTGATGACAATTGCTTTTCTACTTGTTCCAAAAGGCTTCAGTTTATACTTCTCATCTTTCGGGTTCCAATTGTTGAAAGATCCAGCTACATAAATATCATCCTGTTTTTTAGTAGCTACTTCATTTACTACCAGGCGTAGGGTGTATTGACTAAAAGCCGGCAGGTTCATTACCGCCAGCAATAGCAATAGAAAAATATTCTTCATGGGTTGAAGTTAATGTTCCTCAAAGTAAAACCATGCCACCAGAAGATGCTGTTAAAAAAGAAAACCGTATCACTACAATTTCTGTTGGTTAAAATTCTCTATGAATATTTTGATCTTCTGATGTACCCCATCTGACAATGGAGTGAGAGGTAATCGCAAGTGATTTTTAATAACACCTAGTTCTGCTAAGAATGCTTTTACACCTGCAGGATTGTTCTCTGCAAAAAGCAGGTCGAAACATTCCAACAATTTGTAATGAAATCCTCGTGCTTCCCTGTATTCATTGTTGAGGCTAGAGCGAACCATTTGCGAAAATTCTTTAGGATAGCAATTGGCTGCAACGCTAATAACACCATCCATTCCCGCAGCAATCAGCGGAAGCGTAAGGTGATCATCGCCACTTGTAACTAAGAATTCAGAAGGTTTGTTGCGCAGTATATGCATGCACTGAACCATGTTACCGCTTGCTTCTTTTATACCTTGAATATTATCAGAAGCATGAGCAAGACGCAGTGTGGTTTCTGCAGAAATATTACTTCCTGTGCGGCCGGGAACATTGTACAATATAACTGGCTTAGGCGAAGCTTCAGCAAACAGCTGGTAATGCTCAAACAATCCCTGCTGCGATGGTTTATTGTAATATGGACTTGCACTTAAAACTGCGGTAGCCTTATCTATCGGAAGCACCTCAAGATCTTTGATGATCTCATTGGTATTATTACCCCCAATACCAACAACTACAGGAACAGTTTGCTGTACTTTATTGTAAACAAATTGAAGTATATCTACCTTCTCCTGTTTAGTAAGGGTTGGTGTTTCGCCGGTCGTTCCCAATACCACCAGGTATTCAACGCCACCGTGCAAAACGAAATCTATTAAATTATTAAGTGCGTCAAAATCTACTTCTTTAGATTCTGTAAAAGGCGTAACAAGGGCCACACCTGTTCCTCTTAATGTATCTTTTAATGACATGGTTATGTATTAGAGCTGTTGTGCCGGAACTTCTTCCCAGAAGCCCATTTTTCCAAATTTTTCAATACGATCATTTACGCGCTGCTGCGGATCAACACCCTTAAGTTCGGAAAGCGTTTTTATCAAGTAAGATTTTAATACCTGTGCAGCTTCTGCATAATCCCAATGAGCGCCACCTAATGGCTCAGGGATGATATCATCTACCAAACCGAAACGCTTCATGTCGATAGCTGTTAGTCGCAGTTGCTCAGCGGCCACTTCTTTCTTATCCCAGCTACGCCACAATATAGAACTACAGCTTTCAGGTGAGATAACGGTGTACCAGGTATTCTCCATCATAAATACCCTATCACCAACGCCTATGCCTAATGCTCCACCACTGGCGCCCTCTCCTATTATCACTACTATCACCGGCACTTTCAGGCGGATCATTTCATATATATTCCTTGCAATGGCTTCACCCTGGCCTCTTTCTTCTGCCTCAAGACCCGGGAAAGCACCTGGCGTATCAACCAAAGCAATAACCGGCTTATTGAACTTCTCTGCCAGTTTCATTAGCCTAAGTGCCTTGCGATAACCTTCGGGATTGGCCATACCAAAATTCCTTAGCTGGCGCATTTTAGTATTGATACCTTTTTGTTGCCCGATGATCATCACGGTTTCACCTTCTAGTTGAGCAAAGCCGCCCACCATTGCTTTATCATCCTTCACATTTCTATCGCCATGTAATTCTACAAAGTCAGTACACATTTTCTCAATGTACTTAAGCGTGTAGGGTCTATCCGGGTGACGACTAAGTTGTACTCTTTGCCATGCAGAAAGCTGTTCGGTTATTTCTTTACGCTTGTCAACAATGGCGTCTTGCAATTGTTGAAGAGTAGAAGAATAATCAACTTTCGGATTTTTATCTGCCAGCTTCTTCGTTATATCTATCTGTTCGTATAAGTCCTTGATAGGTTGTTCAAAATCCAGGAACTGTCTATTTGGATATTCAGGCATAGCGTTTTGTTAAGCGGGTAAAATTAAGTGTAGAAATTTTTTAAAGAAAGTTTTGTTTGTAAAAATCATTTCCCTTTATATTTGCACTCCCGAAAACGAGGTAACGCTTCAGAAACGGGGAAGTTCTTAAAGACTTTGGATCGGTAGTTCAGTTGGTTAGAATGCCGCCCTGTCACGGCGGAGGTCGCGGGTTCGAGTCCCGTCCGGTCCGCAAAAAGCCTCAACGAAAGTTGAGGCTTTTTTGTTTCCTGAACTTTCTCTTGATACAAGTACAAGAATTTACTACGGTTTAGAAAAATGCTTCCTTCACTTTGTACTTCAATTTTTCTATCTAGTTATTGCTACCTGGCCATCACCTTGTACTTCTTACCTGGTTTTTTGAAGCCATGCTACCACAGCTCCTTCAAAAGGCGCATCAATGAGATGTCTTTTTCCTCCAATCAATCGATTACTTCCAGTTATTATTTCTCCTGTTGAAGGGTTGATCCACTTCAAGCTATAGCGGTTGTTATCTCCTGCCAAATCAACTTCCAATTTTCGTCCATGATTAAAGATGATATAACCCACTCCTGCTTTACCTAAAACATATTTTACATCATCCACTTGTTGCGCAGATATTCTTTTCATTTGAGTGGCGTCTGTATAAAACTTCTTATCAATAATTTTTGGCAGACCAGCCAGCGAACCGCCTGCCATAAAAATTGCCCACTCCGCATACTTAGGTCTATTCCTGGAATAAATTACAGCCTTTGCAGGATGGGCTTCTTTTATTTCACTCACTGCGCGATATACTTGGCCAAAAGAAGTTTCACCTTCGTTCATTATACGCGCATATTGACGGGCTGCAAGGCTATGTCCTCCTTCAGGCGCGTAAAGGCTGCTATCCTTCCTATAATGCCACTGAAGCACATCTATTACCTCTACCAGCTTAGATCTTTCCTTATCAGCAAGTATGGCGTCCTGCACATCTTTTGTTCCCGGCAGCATCACCATTACATCCTGGTTGTTTTCCTTTTCCCATTCGCTTATTACATCCAGCCAAAACTGAACAAAATGTAATGGACCAGTATACTCTATACCAAGGTGATGAATGACATTTGTGTTTCCCTTAAACTCATCCAGGCTTTTGCGAATGTAGTTGCGGTGTAAAACCTTCCTTACAGCATGTGCTGTATCATAGAATTCTTCAGCCATGTATACGCGCTTATCCCCCGCATATGCTGTATTTTCTGCAAAGCCTGTGTTATTGATGTTGTTGGCTGTACGCCACGGATAATCCGTCCAATGAGCGCCCTCTTCAATTATGTTGTGCTGCAGGTAATGCTCCTGGATAAACAACAATCCATTTTGATCAGTCAGGTCAGCAAACTTTTTCAAGCGCAACCAATACCACGTGTTCCATTTTGTAAGATCATATTTACTTAAGCGATCAAATGCTTCGCCCTCGCCACTGCGGCTAAAAGGCTGCTCATAAAATGGCGCCCATACATCGGCATCGGCTCTTCGAGTACGTGCATGATCGTCGCGGCGGCGTTCGTACCATAGCGCAGGAAAACTTTGCAAGGACACAACATTCTGCCGCAACATATCTGCAACCACAGTATCCAGGTTATCTGTTAATCCTCTTCCATACCGGCCGGGTACATAGCGGACAAGATTAGCCGTTGGCCTTGCCAGTTCAGAAGGGCGGGTTGAACCACGCCACATGGAGGTCCGGCTTTTTCTTCCGGCCAATACACTACCACCTCCTACTATCCATCCATTTTTTATTGATATAGCTGGTGCTTTCTGCACCAATACAGGCTTAGGTTTTAGATTCAGTTCATGCAAAGTTTTTGCACCCGTTACATTTGAATGTATGGGATACTTTTCAATCATCTGATCTATCCACGCATCCATGGTAAGATCAGGGTCCCTTGCACGTTCACTCAGCTTAGCTGTTAATGCGGGTAAAGGAGCGGTGGTTCTATCTGTATCATATACCAGTATCTTTTCCTGCTCTATTGACTTTTTGCCTGTACGTGCTTCTAACTGGGCATAGAATATACTTTCGGGTTTTAAGAAGCTATGCGGCATTTCATGATGTCCATTGCCATAGCCTTGCGCCCAGCTACCATAAGCCCAATTGTTTGCAGTAGGTGGATTGGCCAAATGAATTTGTGCAGCCCTGCTCTGCCAGCTAAGCGAATTAGCTGCCGACCAACCGCCACCTTGCGCATCTACATCGCGAAAAGCAAAGCTTATATTACCGCCATCCACGGTCGTTTTATCAAATAAAATTCCTGTAGCCCAACCACCAATAGCTCCACTAAAATTGATGGGCAGGTACGAGTAACATTGTACAAAAGCATTAGGCCCTGGTGTAGTAAAACCAACAGAAAAAGCATGGTAAGCATACTCAGCATAACACCGTTGAAAAAGCACTTGCTGACCTAATGTATGGAAAGCATAACGGCGGTGGTTTCCTGTCTCTCCTATTGGCTCAAGCGACTTACAATCTTCAATGGTTATCCGTCTTGCTGTTTCCCATACGGCTACTGTGGAACTAACAAAGTTCTTTGCTACAACCCTACGCACCCATGCATCCACCACATTGTCCATGGTGATAGCCATCCACCGATGGTTTTCATCTTTATCATTTGTGGAATCGAAAGTTGAAACGCAACGAAAGTTCTCTACACCCACATTCCTTATCTGTCCCTCCCATGTATAACGTGCTACATTGCCACCACCAAACTGCGGGTCAAGCGAGTTTGTAATGGGTGCATCGAGTGTAATAGAGGTTGGCGTAACTGCCACTATTTTCCTGTACCAATTTTGGTCAAAATCACCCGGCCCCCAATGCGTAAGATGGTAGTTGACATGAACACCAATTTTATCAGCACCTATTTTTTCTATCCATGCTTTTGTAGATGGTCGATTTACAATAACATGATCACCTACTTTGAAAGTATGATCATTGGGTAGTGTTAGCGTAACCGTATTCACAGGGAAATAAACGTTATCCAACTGTACCGGCTTTTCTTTTTTGATATCATTGATCCCGGTAATCCTGATAAGCGTTTCCCTGTCAAAACCACTTCCTAATAAGGTTGTTCCACTGCTGTCTGATCCGCTACCGCGAAATACTACCCCAGAAGCACGTATGGTTAATCCACCAGCTAATTCGTATTGTCCTTTTTGTAAAAGCACAGCACCACGAAAACCTTGTTTATCTAAGGGCAAAGAAGATACATGATCAATAGCAGCCTGTATGGTTGCGGTAGCATCCCCTGTCATAGCAAGAACAATAACCTTTACCGGAACATCCGGAATGGGCACTTCCGAAAGCATATACCCAGCATAAGAGAAATCAGGAACACGATCGCCGTTAGCATCCGGATTATAAGAGAGCTTACCACCTTCTATTTGAATAGGCAAACTGTCTTTATTCTTCTGCGCATTGATACGTGCTGATGTTGAAAAAATGAAAACAGCGAAAATGACCAGGCGATATAAGGGCATGTAAAACTTAATATTTAAAATGTAATTGAGTAATCAAAGTATAACAGCAGAAAAAAAGTAATTCTAAATATTTTACCTCTTAATGCTCATTTTAGAAAATGGAATTAAATCATTAAGCAGTATATCATTACCAATAACATACAGCATCAAATCATTTTGAGCTATTGGGATTCCAACCCGCTAAAATATTTTCCAGGGTATATTCTTTTGCTTCTGCATCCGTCAGCTGGTGCGACCATGCCACTCTTTTACCTGTTGCAGCTCCCGGACCACTGTTTTTATATTCTGCATAAAAAGCTGTCTTTTCATTTGAACGGTTACTCCAATTGTTCCATCCTTCAGGTGCTACCTGTTTATCTAAATTACAATTAATGAAAACGGTTTTTGCAAAAGGCCTCCATGGCCTGCCTAAATAGAAACTGTTTTCAGGAGCGTCACCCGTGATCTTACAGTTTATAAAAACGTACCCATACTTTTTATTTTCAGGAGTAGAAGCGGCAGTAAAAAATCCTCCTCTTTTACCGAAAATGGTACAGCTGTCAAATACAGCAGTTGAAGAACCAAATATAAAATCAACGGTTCCTTCAATATAGCAATTGCTGTAGTACTGCCGGCTCTCACGCCCATAGGTATACAGCGTATCCTGGAATCCTAAGAACCTGCAGTTTTTAAATTTTGCTTTATCACCAGCAACCAGCACAGCTACCGCCTGTCCTACTGCACCTGCGGTATTAGAAAATGTGATATTCTCAGCTGAGAAGCCGGGGCCATAAATATAAAATCCTGAAGAGCCTGACGTACCCTTATCTTCTTCAAAGATGTTTTTCTTTTGGTTGTAGTCGTCATAGGTAATGATGGTGCTGTCTACACTTTCACCTATGAAACTTATAAGACTTTTCGACTCTGCCAGCACAAGCTTCTCTTTGTACGTACCGTTCTTTATGTAGATGGTTGTTTCCTTCTTGCGGTAATCAGGCACGGCATTGATAGCTTCCTGTACAGTTTTAAAATCACCCGTACCATCCTTCGCTACTACAAAATCGTAAGCAAGATTTTCAGGATGTATTTGAGTAGTGATGCGTTTAGCAAGGCCAAGTTTTAACTCCTTGATTCCTGAAACGACCAATGCAGCCATTTTCTTTGCACCTACCGGGCTAAAGTGAGTGTTATCTACTATGCCCTTTGGATAATTTACGTGTCCAGAATCAAGATGATTGAAAAGTATCTTAGACCTTGCCTCTCCCAACTGAAGGATCAGTTTTTCACTCATCCGGTGCATATCAATGAAAGGCACTTTAAGTGAATCGGCTAGCTGTCTTACTACATCGGGATAACCACCATGCGTATCGGTAAAAACGCCATTGACAAAGCTCCGTCTCATGATAGGTGTAAGCAGAACTGGTATTGCTTTCTTTCTCCTGGATTCATTTACAAACTTCGCAAGGTTATTCTTATATAATTCCAATGAAGTTCCTACACCAGGTTTATCTATTTTCTCATCATTGTGTCCAAACTGGATGAATACATAATCACCTTTTTTTAGCGCATCAACCACCGGCTGCCACCTGTTTTCATTAATAAAAGAAAGGGTACTTCTACCATTCTGAGCCCTGTTATCGATCTTCACCTCATGATCGAAAAACTGACTAAAAGCCATGCCCCATCCCATCTCAGGGTAAGCCTTTTCTTGCTTGTTTGCCATTGTAGAGTCACCAATCATGTAGATGGTAACAGGTTTAGGCTTAACCCAAAAAATGAATACTATACAACCAGCTAGTGCTAATGAGCGCAAGAAAACGGAAGAGATGTTTTTCATAAAAGATAATCTATAGCGTAAAGTAAATGCCATTCTTGAAGAAAGGTAGAACTCCTGCACTTTTATATAAAAATGATTTTCTTAAAACAAAGGCGTAAGCAGGAAAACGCATTAAAGAATGATAGCTGTTGAAAAAAATAAAGCTGCCCTGGAGCAGCCTTAGTATTAGATTAATAGGTGTGCCTGTTTATCTCTCAATTCGTAATAAACAAGGAAATTTAATAGAAACCATTCAACTAAATATTATCAAGAATGATAACGCTGGTTATACTGCCTGAACTTCCACCACAGGCTCCATGATGATCTTTGACTTTACTGAATTTGATATCAAACAAGCTGCTTCAGATTTTTCAAGCACACGCAATGCTTTTTCACTGTCTGCATTTTCGTGTATGATAACATGAGGTTTTAAAATCACTTCTGTCATCATGTATTTCCTATCTACCATTTCTAATTTACCTACAGCCTTCGATTGGAAACTGGCATAGCTGAGCTTCATGTTTTCTGCTATTGCTAAAAATGTAGTCATAAGACAGCTGTTGATTGCTGCAACAAACAAATGCTCCGGTGACCATATGCCTTCTATCCCCTTTGGAAATTCAGGAGGTGTAGCTACTTCAATAGTATCGGGAAGACAATCAGAATGCATGGTTCCTTTCCGGTCGCCTTGCCATGTTACGGACACATCGTAGTAATGTTCTTGTTGCATAGAGGATGTTTTTGGAAGTAAAGCTATCCTAAATGCCTGCAGTGTTTTCTGACATCGATCATAACATCAACTGATCTCAACACGCTCACCCGTTTCCATAGCTTTATAAATAGCTTGCAAGATCTTTACATCCTGCCTGCCCATTTCACCGGGTACAGGTGTAGGACGATTTTCTTTTACTGCCATTGCAAAATCATCCATCTGCAATGCCTGCTGATTCACTTCAGGAAACTTCAATTCACCCTCCGAGGTTTTACCTTGTATACCATCATAATTATAACCAGGAGACAATTCAAACCAACCATTTTCAGCTTCGGCTCGCAGTACATTTGCAACCTGCGTATAGCTCGACATACAATCGGCTTTAGCACCATTAGGAAATTCCAACTCCCAATAAATCGTTTCTTCTACTTCTTTAAATTTTGCCGTATCTGTTTTATTGCCTTCTCTTGCTGTTACGGCTACTGGTTCCATACCTGTAGTATACCTGCAACCTTGCAAACAGTATATACCTACATCCATCAATGGGCCGCCACCAGCAAGTTTTTTATCCAACCGCCAGCCGCTGGTATTGCTCATTCCGTTATAGGCTTTTAATGAACGTATCTCACCAAACACCTTCTGCTGGCCCAGTCGCATCATTTCTTTGTTGTAAGGCTCAAAATGCAGCCTGTAACCAATTGACAACATTACACCTGCTTCTTTGCAGGCCGCAATCATCTTGTCGCACTCTTCCACTGTAACGGCCATTGGTTTTTCGCAAATAATATGCTTGCCTGTTTTGGCTGCACGAACCACGTATTCGGCATGCAGGCCATTGGGCAAAACAATGTATATGATATCTATGTCCGGGTTGTCGCATATGCTATCGAAATTCTCATAGTTATATACGTTGCTATTCGCAATGTTGTATTTACGCTTCCACTCATCAACTTTACCCGGAGAGCCTGTTACTATACCTGCAAGGTAGCAATGGTTCGTTTCCTGGAGTGCCGGCGCTAATTGGCCAGTGCTATATTCCCCAAGACCAACGAGGGCTACCCCCAGTTTTTGTTTATGTTTTTCCTCGGCCATTTTCAATACTGTTTATTACAAGTATTTCCACAAGCAAAAATTCAACCTGCACCAGCCATAGATGTAATCTTGTGTGAATAAATATTCTACTTAAACAAGAGTAAGCAATAAAATCATTTTCCTTTTTCTATAACAGCTTCTGTCCATTCTTTTGAGCCGCAGTTATTGCATTTACTATGTTTAGTGTTCTCATCTTTTTTCGTTCCACAGTGTTTGCATACAACTTTATTGGTTCGATCTACTACTTCGTCAATAAATTCCGGATCATTTTCAGGAAGTATCAATAATCCAGGTCTCACTTCATCATCCAGCACTACAGAAAAAGATCCGGTAGCTTCTATATACATCCGTTTTACAGAACCTAGATGATATACATGATGACTTCTCAATTGAGCAAATATGCGTTCGCGGGTTATTTGTGTTTTGCTCATCATATCGTAGCACAAAACAGCATCCTGTATAAGTACCCCTACATTTCCTTGTGTGATCTCTTCAAACCTTTCGCTCTTCAGGCTGCAGTATAAGATCAATTTGTTGACGCCTACTACTACCATTGCAATGATGAAAGCAGGAAGAATTCCGCGATCGGGAGCCAGCATAGGAACACCAATAGCAGCTGCCAGCGATACCAATCCTGCTAACTCCAGCCTGCTGATCTGTGACGTCATCCTCTTGCCTAGTAAGCGCATGCTTACCATAAGTAGCAGGTATACAAGTGCGGCGCGTATCACCAGTTCTATATAAAAGGTAGCAGGAACATTTCCTGCAAATATTCTTGCCCAATCGTACAGTGATATTTCTTCTGGTTTCATTTACTAAAACGTTAGATAGGAATTTGACCAATCGTTTGAATTACATATTTCACATTGAGTATCATCGCTCTTCACATATTGCACATGGCCACAGTTGCAGCATGCTTTCTGTGTATCATCGGCCTTTATTTGCGCAGGATGTATCTCTTCATCAAATTTTGGAAGCAGTGAAAGACCGGCCCTCGTGTAATCGTATTTGTATACCGTTAAGATGCCACATGCTTCAAGGTAACCACGTTTCACTTTTCCCAGGTTTGTTATCTGCTGTCCCCTAAGCATGGCATATAACTGCTGCTTTGTTATTCCTGTATTCCCCATCTCAGGAAGGTTAAGCTGCCCATCTTTTATTACACATTGCACCTGTCCTTGTGTTGCCCTTTCTACTTTTTCATGTTTAAATTCCAGGTAATTGAGGCCACGCTGAAAGCCAAGCGCACAGCCTAGTACAGTGATAGCAAATAAGATCCCTCGATCGGGCAACTGCATGGCTGGTGAAACGATAGCTCCTAGTGTTATCATCACTGCTAGTTCAGTGATGCTTATTTGCCCTGACATCCGCTGTCCCATTAAGCGGACCACAAGTAGTAGAAAAATGTAAATGAGTAAGGTCCTGATCAATACTTCGACCATGAATTCAGGAGGATTATCTCCAAAGATCCATCTGCTATAATCGGTAAAGTGGATTTCTTCTTTCTTCATGCATCTGTAGAACAAAAAACTGTTCCATAACGGCGGAAGAAATCATTTTCATTTGAAGTATTTAGATGGATAATATACAGCCCTTTTTCAAACCGTTGATTTCCATATATACAAAAGGCAGGAAATTACTCCTGCCGATTGAATTTATAACCCCCAGAAAAAAACTCTCTTTTTAAACAACCGCTAATTGCTGTTGACGAATTACAAAGTGCGACTTGTCAGGTTGACCAATTGTTGAATGTAATTGACCCAACAGCCTCTCAAGCAGGTACTTTAACTCATAAGAACTACCTGGTTTTACTATATAAAATTTTGCTCCATGCATAAAGGCTGCAGCAATGTTGCGCATCATATGCGAGCAGCTATAAATCATTATTGGGCAGTCTTCCAATAGGTTGATGGCTCTTATGTCACGGATACATTCCAAGCCATTTTTTAACGGCATATCCAGGTCAATAAAAACCATGTCTGGCCGATAACCTTGCTTCAATAATCGCATGCAGGCATAACCGTCTGATAATTTCAACACCTCACATCCATCTACTAATTCAGTCAATGCTTCTTCTAAAAAAAGCGCATCATCTGAACAGTCGTCCACAATTAAAATCCGCATTATTGATGATTAGGATAAACATGTAAGAGTTGTTGATTAAGCAACTCATTTTGATAAGCTGCAGCAAATGTAATTACCGAACACGTTGAAGAAAAACAAAATATGTAGTGTAAAAACTTAAGGTGTTTTTTATTAAACAAGAAAAACAGTAAATACTTAAGGTGTTTTTTATAATAGGTTCAAAAGAAACACATTAAGGAAAAACGGATTTAAAAACAGCTTAAGCAACTTGCATATCATATAGAATTTTTAATGATTTTTTATTGCCCCTTCAGTTTCATTTTATGCGCATAAAAACAAAAGAGCCTGTAGAATATATGGCGCAGTAGGATCAGGTACAGCTTTAGCATGTACTATAATTAGAATTAGCAGTACAATACAACCACTACCATGTTATGTATAAAGCAATAAAACTTCTCTCCTTCAGCGTCTTGATTACCTGTATAGCAGCATTTAGTTGCCGCAACAAAACCACCGCATTAGCCATACAAGAAGGGTTAACCCATCATCCGTTACAAAGCGAGCAGGACCTTGATGTTATTATAAATAATATTGGCAATGCGCGGGTTGTACTGTTGGGCGAGGCATCGCACGGCACTGCAGAATATTATACCTGGCGTGCTGCTATTACAAGGCGATTGATCAATGAAAAAGGCTTCAACTTTATAGCTATTGAGGGAGAATGGGCTGACTCCTACAGGGTTAATAATTTCATCAAAGGCGGTCCGCAAGACAGTATAGCTGCTGTAAACCTGCTGAAACAATACAACAGGTGGCCAACATGGATGTGGGCTAATTATGAAGTGGCTTCCCTGGTGACGTGGTTAAACCGGCACAACCAGGCAAAAGCAGCCAATGAAAAAGTGGGCTTCTTTGGGTTGGACGTGTACTGCCTTTGGGAGTCGATGGAGGAATTAAAGCCTTACCTGCAAAACCTGCCGGATTCCATCAAGCAGTTGGCTAACCAGGTACACCAATGTTTTCAACCATTTAACAGCGATGCGCAGGAATACGCCGTAGCAGTGGCCAGATCTGAAAGCATTTGCAGAGCGCAGGTAGAAAAACTATGGAGCGCCATTTACCAATATACAGGCAGTAAAACAGCTACCACAGAAGATCAGTTTGTGATGCAGCAAAACGCGCTTGTGGCGCTTAATGCAGAAAAGTATTATCGCATGATGGTATCCAGCGGTGCCGGTTCGTGGAATGTACGTGATGGACATATGTCGCAAACGCTGCAGCGGCTGCTGGACCTGCATGGACCAAACTCGAAGGTGATTGTATGGGAACATAACACACATGTAGGCGATGCTCGCTACACTGATATGGTGGATGAAGGAATGATAAACGTAGGACAAATAGCAAGGGAAACCTTTGGACGAGAAAATGTTTTCATTGTAGGCTTTGGTTCTTACACAGGTTCGGTAATAGCGGCCGAAGCCTGGGATGCACCATATAAGCGAATGCATGTACCCGCAGCTATGCCTGGCAGTTGGGAGCATATGCTGCACAGGATTGGTAAAGGAGATAAAATATTGCTGAGCAATGAGATCAGGAATAACAAGAGCCTGCAAGGCCGGATTGGTCATCGTGCAATAGGTGTAGTTTATCATCCCAACCGCGAAGCGGGTAATTATGTACCGTCCATTATACCAGAACGTTATGATGCTTTCATTTACTTTGAACGGTCCAATGCTTTGCGCCCAATACCGGTAACACCTAAAAATGAACCACCTGACACCTATCCATCAGGCTACTGATAAAGTATATAATTAGGAAAAGAACCACAGGAAAATGCTGTTGTAAAGCCGCTGTAATGCTTTACTGGCATAGTTATTTATCTATTCTGACGATTAATTACGGCAAGTGCCGGTTTTAAAAACATTAAACTATGAAAACTAAATTTTTTGCAATGGCAGTGGCTGCACTCGGCTTTGGAGCAGCAAAAGCTGATGCGCAATTTGTAGATCTTACTACAGGCCAACAGGTGAAGGTGGTAAAGCACTTTGGTACAGGCATGATTTACAACACCCAGACACAGCGTCCTCTGTACCTGTACGTAAATACTCAAACAGGTGACACATTGTATGGTCGTACAGGTATAGTGGTGAATGGCCGGCTTACCCGCGATGAAAATGGTCGTTTTGTATACAACGGTGATGGCGACTACATATTTGACAATGGCGAGTATCGAATGCTGACTGAAGCAGACTCCTCTGGCTACAAAAGAAAAATGCGTGCAGATGGTGTAGAAAAGGTGAAGTATGACGACTACAAAAGAAAAGTACAGGGATCAGGTGATGTAAAAGTGAAAGCAGGTGAAGCGAAAGTAAAAGATTACGAAGATGGGCGCCTGAAAGTAAAGGAAGGAGATTACCGCAAGAAGATAGATGGTGAAGGAAACTATCGTGAAGGTGATGACAGCCTGAAGCTAAAAGCTAAAACAGACGGTAGTGTAAAGCTGAAAGACAAGCGCAACAACTACAAAGGAAAGATAGATGATGATGGAACCTTCAAAGAAAAAACTGAAAACACGAAAAGGAAAATAAAGAAGGATAAGGTAAAAGTGAAAAGGGACGAAACAGAAGGACAAGAATAACAAAACTAAAGCACATGGCCGGGAGTATCTTCCCGGCTTTTTTATTGGTGTCGAATTGGGAGATGTGGGATATTGAATCTGGATGCTGGATCCTGGATGTGGGATGCTGTATATTAGTTGGTAGTTGTTAGTTGGATGTAGGATGCTGGATGTTAGTTGGATGTTAGATGTTGGATGTTAGTTGGTAGATGCTAGACTTTTGACTTTTGACTTTGATTGATATTAAGTTTTGATGACTAGCAGTAACCAGTTTGAAAAAATCGGGAGCTATAACTTTCCTTTGTAAGCAAAACCAACAACTATGGACATCATTCCACTACTGCAAAAGAGATGGAGCAGGAAGCTGCTATTACACGCAAAATGCTGAAGCTGGTGCCGGCAGATAAGTTTGACTGGAAACCGCACGAAAAAAGCATGAGCATGCAAAATCTTGCTGTTCATATTGCTGAGCTTCCATCGTGGGTACAGATGGGGCTTAATACTGAAGGCATTGACTTCGCTACCATGGATTATAAACCAACTGAAGTAAGCAGCAACGAAGAACTGCTTGAGCTGTTTGAAAAATCTTTTAGTGCAGGTGATGCCGCATTGACAGCTGCTAAAGAAGATGACCTGTGGCCATCGTGGACCATGAGGCAAGGTGAGCATGTGATAGCAGTAATGACTAAGTATGAAGTGATCCGGCATGCATTTGCACAAACCACACATCACCGTGCGCAGTTGGGCGTATACCTGCGACTGCTGAACATTCCAATCCCCGGCAGTTATGGACCTAGCGCTGATGAGATGAACTTTTGATGAGGTGAAACTCTACAGCTAACACAGCTGCATAGCGTACCAACCGTACAAGTGAGTGACACAACAAAAGCTGGTGGCTGCACTGTAGCCCGCACCATAAAAAACAAAAAGAAGTTGACCGCAAGATCAGCTTCTTTTTGTTTATCCCCATTTCGTAAACCCGCTTTTGAGGGTTGCTTCTACCTTTGCCACACAAAAGATAGTAACGATGGAAAAAAGAAAATTAGGCAACTCGGATGTGATGGTAACGCCGATGGCTTTTGGCGCATGGGCAATAGGCGGATGGATGTGGGGCGGCGCCGAAGAAACAGCCGCCATACGTGCCATACAAGCAGCCTACGATGTGGGCATCACCACCATAGACACTGCACCTGTGTATGGCTTTGGCCGCAGCGAAGAGCTGGTAGGTAAAGCAATGGAAGGTAAGCCTAGAGACAGTTACCAGGTACTTACCAAGTTTGGACTGAACTGGGAGACAGAAGAGGGTGAATTCTTCTTTGACTCAGTTGACAACAACGGCAAGCCGATTAAGATCTACAAATTCGCAGGTAAGAAGAAAGTGATACAGGAATGTGAGAACAGCCTGAGGCTGCTGAAGACGGATTATATTGACCTGCTGCAGATACATTGGCCGGATGCTACTACACCTATCAGTGAAACTTTTGAGGCGGTGCAACAACTGATAGACCAGGGAAAGGTACGTGCAGCTGGCGTGTGCAACTACAGCGTGGAGCAGGTAGAGGAAGCACTTCAAACAATTCAGCTGGTAAGCAACCAGGTGCCCTACTCAATGATCAACCGCGGTATAGAATCTTGTGTGGTGCCACAGGCACTGGAGAAAGGATTGGGTATTATTCCATACAGCCCGCTGCAGCGTGGATTGCTGACTGGTAAGATAAAACCAGATCATCAATTTGGTGAAGGTGATACAAGAGAAGGTAACCGTTTTTATACTGCTGAAAATATTCGTCGTACCAATGCAATGCTGGATGAGATACGTCCTATAGCTGAAGCGCATAATGCTTCTCTTGCCCAGGTTGTAATCAACTGGACCATTAACCGTCCCGGTGTGGCTTGTGTACTGGTAGGCGCAAGAGATGATAAACAAGTAGCTGACAATGCTAAGGCATTGGGTTTTACTTTATCGCAAGATGAATTGGACGCTATTACTGCAGCCGCTGATAAGTTTTCCTTGGAAGAAGTGAAAACTGTATAAGTACGAAATACGAATTCGAAGTACGAAGTACGGAATACGAAGTACGGAATACGAAGTACAAAGCCGAAGTACGAATGCAGCATTTAGCTGTGGTCGGACTTCGGCTTTCTATTTTAGGTTGAAGATTTGATTGAAATTTGGGGGAAGCAACAGCTACCTCTCATTCTCTTTATAAAAAGATTATCAAAGTTTAAGATTGCGATTTATAGATTGAAGATTTGGTTTTAGCCTTAGAACCTCCAAATCTTAAATCTTCAATCTAAAATCTAAAATCAAACTTACATTATCTCGCTCAGCTCCAGCCAGCGCATTTCTTTTTCTGCAAGTTGGTTGGTTATCTCTCCTATTCGCACGCTGGCTTTTTGCATCTCTTCAAAAGGCATAGTACCTATCTGTTCTTCCAGTTTAGCTTTTTCAGCTTCAAGTGCGGCTATTTCTTTTTCCAGGGTTTCAAATTCCCGCTTCTCATTGAAGGATGGTTTGCGTTTGGCTGCAGCTGGCTGAGCAACTGTCGATAACTTTGCGGTCTCATTTGTGGCGGCTGCTTCTGTGCTGAGGCCTTTGCGCTTATCTTTTTCCAGTACCGTCCACTTATCCTGTTTCTTTTCCTGTGTCTTTACCCACTCCCTGTACAGCGTATAGTTGCCCGGGAAATCATGTATCTCGCCATCGCCTTCAAAAACAAATAGGTGATCTACCAGCCTGTCCATAAAATACCTGTCGTGGCTCACGATCAGCACACACCCCTGGAAGTCTACCAGGAAGTTCTCCAGCACTGCCAGCGTAGGAAGATCGAGGTCGTTTGTAGGCTCATCTAGTATAAGGAAATTCGGATTCTGAAACAGGATCACCAGCAACTGCAGTCGCTTCTTTTCGCCTCCGCTCAGGCTGCTCAGGTAAGTGTATTGTTTGTCGCCCGGGAAAAGGAATAGCTCAAGGAACTGCGATGCGCTGATGCTTCCACCTTTGGCCAGCGGGAAACTTTCAGCAAATGTTTTTACATACTCAATCACACGCATGTCTTCTTTGTACACCAGCCCCTGCTGGCTGAAGTTGCCGAAGACAACTGTATCGCCAATGTTCACCTTACCACTATCCGGCTGCTCCAGGCCTTGCAGGATATTCAGGAAAGTACTTTTACCAACACCATTCTTACCTACCACTCCTATCCTTTCGCCTTTCGAAAAAGTATATTCAAAGCCTTTCATGATCACTTTGTCACCATAGCTCTTGTACACTTTCTTCAGCTCAGCTATCTTACCTCCCAACCTCGTCATTTTTACTTCCAGTTGCAGTTGCGCATCTTCTATTCGCTTCTTTGCCTGCGCCTCTACTTCGTAAAAATTGTCCTGGCGACTTTTGCTTTTTGTTGTACGTGCTTTGGGCTGCTTCCGCATCCACTCCAGCTCTTTTCTGTAGGTATTTTTTGCTTTATCAATTGTAGCTTGTTCACTATCTATACGTGCTGCTTTTTTCTCCAGGTAGTTAGCATAATCACCCTTATGAACATACAGCTCGCTGCGTTCCATTTCCCAAATTTCATCGCATACAGCATCTAAGAAATAGCGATCGTGCGTAACAAGTAACAGCGTTACATGCTCACCGTTAAGGTAATGCTCCAGCCACTCAATCATCTCCACATCAAGGTGGTTGGTAGGCTCATCCATAATAAGCAGTGTATGCTGGTGCTCGAAGCCGATATCGATGAGTGTTTGAGCAAGGGCCACACGCTTACGCTGTCCACCACTAAGCTTAGCCACAGGCTGGCGCAGGTGATGAATATTCAGCTTATCCATGATCTCTTTCACCTTGCTCTCGAAGCTCCATGCATTCAGGTCGTCCATACGGGCCAATGCATCGCTGATTGCTTGACCGTCATCTTCTTTTCCTTCGGCCGCCGCATCTTCGGCAGCGTCTACTGCAGCTTCATAATCCCGTATGGCTGCTATGGTAGGATTATCGGTATGAAATATATTTTCAAGTACTGTTTTGCTTTCATCAAACTGCGGGTCCTGTTCAAACAGCGCCACCGTTACACCTTTGTGGATCCATACTGTGCCGCTATCGGCTGTTTCTTTGCCAGAGAGAATGCGGAGCAAAGTACTCTTACCCACACCATTGCGCGCCACCAGCGCTATTTTATCACCTTCAGAAATATGAAATGAAATATTGTTGAAAAGAGGATTAATGCCGTAGCTCTTGCTTAAACCTTCTACAGATACATAATGCATAGGGCGCAAAGGTAAGCGGTAGAGTTGGTGATGGTTGTTTTAGAAACCCGAAATTGCTGTGGCACTTCGGTTCGGCAGGAGCTTCAGATACTACAGGCTTCTCAATCATCATCTTTTGCTAAAACTTTTAGCATCTGGTACAATAGTTGAATAACTTCCAGAAAACAGAAGATATGAGTACTAATATGGAGAATAAGCAAAATGAACAGGATAATTCGAACACAGTAAAAAATCCTGATGAATGGACAACCGGCGGCGAGGCTATGACAGGTGCACAGAAGTCGTACCTGAAGACACTATCTGATGAAGCCGGGGAAGAAATGGATGAGAATTTAACGAAGGCAGATGCATCAAAGAAGATAGACGAGCTGCAGCAGAAGACAGGCAGAGGCGTGGATCATTAGAAGAATGGTTTCGGGTTTGAGGTTTTGGGTTTGGGGTTCCTTGTTTCGGGTTTTTGATTCCTTGTTGCTAATTCGATGGAGTTTTTGTCATGCCGACGAAGGAGGCATCCGCTAGTAGTTTCTGGTTGCTGGTTTTGAAGGATACTTCATTATTTGAAGGGGATCCCTCGTACCTCGGGATGACATAGCTTTTTGTCATGCTGACGAAAAAGGTATCCCTATATGTTTCTAAACTAAAAAGCGAAGTGCGAACAGGTCCTGTCCGCACTTTGCTTTTATCTCGTACTTCGAAAATCGTACTTCTAACTTATATAACCACACTCAAACTTTTTACCACTGCACCAAGGCGTACTGCATCGTGGATGCGCTGCTTGTTAGTTCCATGGGCTACCAGGTTCTTTTCGTGGGAGGTAACACACATTTCGCAACCATTGATAGCGCTTACTACTATGCTCACCAGCTCGAATAATTCTTTACCCAAAACAGGGTTAGCCATTATGCTCATGCGGATACCAGCCTGTGCTTTATCATAAAACTCTTCATGCATAAAGTGGCGGAAACGGTAGTATACATTGTTCGCACTCATCAGGCTTGTACAGCTGATCACTTCAGCAATCTCTGCATCAGTAGCGCCATTGGCACGTGCAGATGTTTCAAATGCTGATTGTAGTACATTATTCTTTTCATTTACTGCTACAGAAAGCGCTAAAAGAAAAGCATCTTTTTTGCCTAATGATTCTGCGTTTAGCGCTGTGTTAATGTTCAGCTTCAGGTCTTTCAGGTAACGGCTGTTAGCTGCAGACAAAGCTTTCAATTGAGCAGGGACTTCTATTTGCTCTAATCCAAGATCGGTTAATAAAGCCACTGCACCATCTACCGCAGGGGCTGCTGCACCAAATAACATAGTTGATATTTTTAAAAAAGTCCCGCTGGTGTAGCGGGACCGGAATTAATTATTCAGCATTTGAAAGTGTTGCTTCACCTTTTTGCCAGTTGCAAGGGCAAAGCTCATCTGTTTGCAGAGCATCCAGAACACGCAATACTTCTTTTACATTACGTCCCACATTCAGATCGTACAAAGACACCCAACGGATGGTTCCTTGTGGATCTACGATGAATGTAGCGCGGTAAGCAATTTTTTCTTCAGCTTCCAGGATACCTAGTTCTTCAGCAAGGGATTTAGAAGTATCAGCCAGCATTGGGAATTGCAGGTTGCGAAGGTCTTCATGATCTCTTCTCCAAGCTACGTGTACAAACTCGCTGTCAGTAGAAGCACCAATCAGAACTGCATCACGATCTTCGAAATCCTGGTAGTGGTTGTTGAACTCAGCGATCTCTGTAGGGCATACAAACGTGAAGTCTTTAGGCCACCAGAACATCACCATCCATTTGCCAGCGGTTTTGATCTCTTCGTAAGAAAGATCGTAAAACTCTTTTCCTTTCTCTGTAGATACGACTGCCTTTTTCTTGAACGCAGGGAACTGAGCGCCAAGCGATAAAGTAACATTTTTCATATATATCCTTTTGCTTTGTTTTTTCGAGGTGCAAAGGTGAGCGTTGAAACATTGAAAACAAAATGAAAGATGTTAAAGAGCCATTAACATACAATTAAAAGCAGCCCCACCCCCAGCAAAGTTTGTAGCAGCTCATGAAGAATATTACGCTGATATTTGCCAAACACAATTGAGCACCGGCAGGAAATGGAGAAACAGCGCGTTCAACAACTATCATTAGCAGGTTTTATCATCACCTTTATTGGCTCCATCCTCTTTTCTACCAAAGCCATCATTGTAAAACTGGCTTTTGCAGCCACGCATGCAGATGCTATCAGCCTGTTGGCGCTACGCATGATCTTTTCTTTGCCGTTCTTCCTGGCAGCAGCATTTTTTATCAGCAGCCAGTCGGGCAATGTAAGGATGACCAACAGGCAATGGCTGACGGTTTCGCTGATAGGTTTGTGTGGTTACTATATCAGCAGCCTGTTCGATTTTGTAGGGCTACAATATATTTCTGCAGGCCTTGAAAGATTGATCTTATTCCTATATCCCACTTTCGCAGTACTTATTAATGCTTACCTGTTTAAGCAAAGAATAGCACGCAATCAAAAGTGGGCATTGCTGCTTACGTATACGGGAATTGCAATTGCTTATATAGGTGAACTGCAGGTAGACAATAGCAATCCGAATTTCCTGTACGGCAGTTTTATGGTATTTATGTGTGCCGTTACATTTTCGATTTACCTGGTTGGTAGCGGCAGGATCATTCCATCTGTTGGATCTACCAAGTTTACTGCCTATGCTATGCTGGCTGCAACGGTTGGGGTGTTCACACATTATCTTTTAGCTGGTACGCACACTACCCTTGCAGGTGGCACCGATATCTGGTTTTATGGTATTTTGCTGGCAGTG
Source organism: Aridibaculum aurantiacum (assembly GCF_017355875.1). Lineage (NCBI taxonomy): Bacteria > Pseudomonadati > Bacteroidota > Chitinophagia > Chitinophagales > Chitinophagaceae > Aridibaculum > Aridibaculum aurantiacum. Next base: position 1,511,844 of record NZ_JAFEWC010000001.1, on the reverse strand, counting down.
GTGGCTACTGTGGTCCCTTCATTTATGATAGCAAATGGCATGAAGCGGATAGGATCGAATAACGTGGCCATCATTAGTAGCATCGGCCCAGTATCAACTATTCTGCAGGCGCATTTCATTTTAGATGAACCCATGTTTGCAGCACAGATAGCCGGTACATTACTAGTGATAGCAGGTGTTCTACTTACTGGTTGGAAGCCACGACAAACGGTAGAATAAGAATGTTTGGGATGTGTTTTGGAAATTCAATAGCTGTTGCCCTATATTTGCAGCCCCTGAATGCCCAGGTGGCGAAATTGGTAGACGCACTGTGTTCAGGTCGCAGCGTTCGCAAGGATGTGCTGGTTCGAATCCAGTCCTGGGCACTTCAAAATTAGAAGCCTTGATAGCAGTAGCTTTCAAGGCTTTTTCTTTTAGGGGTCATCACAGGGAACGGTTTACTACTATCTGCAGGTGATCCAATTGCTTACCCAACAATGTTTTTATGCCTACAGGTTTAAAGCCCAATCTTTCAAATAATTTCTTTGCTCTTACATTACCAGGCTCTACCAACAAACCAACTGTTTTTTTGCGGGTGGTTACAAATTCATCAATAACCAACTGCAGCATTTTGGCACCCACACCTCTTCCCTGCATATGTGGACTTACACCTAAAGTGTCTATATAAAATTCTCCTGGACCAGTTTCGTCTTCAGGCTGTAGCTGCCTGTTGTAATGAAGCTTTAAATAATTGAGAACAGGTTGTCGCAATGCATGTAGTTCTGCTCCATTATAAATATTGACGGTTGCTATAACATCGTTGTCTATTTGCCCAACCCAACAGTTCTCGTATGAGTACTGGTTGTTTTCTTGTTGGGTAAAATGCAGCAGAAAGTTTTTAGCCTTAGCGCTGTCTGCTTCACCTATGAGACGGAAAATAATATCCTCCATTGCCAGTAACAGGTGAGTAGCTATAGCCTCTGCGTCAGCTGGTGTTGCTTTTCTAATGATCATAAGATAACCTAGAGCTGGTAATGGAAGTTTTTTGAAGGGCAATTTCATAGAATTCTATTCACCCTGGTGGATCCATTTATACTTGTTTCCATTCCAATAAATGATACCACCAGCGATTGCTGCGCCATCTTCATAATCCTCTATCAAAATGCCGGGGCGCAACAGTTTAATGGTTCTACTGCCTTTGATATCGCCAGTTACTTTATCAAATATTGTTTCATCGGCTGACTTCTTTTTGTACAGCGCCCACTTGTCCAGCCAGCTAAAGTCTTTGCCGCCGTTGCCGAAATCTTTTCCTGCACCCATTACAAAATGCTCCGCAGTAGAATTGTGAATGATCAGGATCCCTTTTCTACTTGTGGATTTATGAACTACTAAAACAGCTACATCCTCTTTATTATCTCCATTGAAATCTGCAGATAAAAAGTCAGGTTTTATAAAAGGCATTACCTGGAATTCCTGGTCAAGCTTTTTGCTTTTAAATGTCTCTGTGAACCATGCCGGAAGAGATGCCGTTTGACTATAAGCGCTTGCGGTAAATAATGAAAAAATGATAAGTAGGATAAATCTAATAAATATTATTTCTAATTGTTAGCAGTGTTTATCACCCTCACCCACTACACCACCATCAAACTACAACCCCTGATGTCACTGGTGTCGGTCCTTCCATGTATTTCAAAACTCCCATCATCATAAATGATACCTGCATCATCGGTAGCAATAAAACTGCAGCTATAGATGTTTGCCAGGTCAATTACATTTACGACACCCCTGCCTGTTCCTTTTATTGCCAAAGGATCGTCTTCGTCACGCAACAGCAACTTCATCCATGGTACCGACTTGAAGATACCGTTGCCTTTAGAGTAAGCCTGCGACAACAACTCGGTCATCCCATATTCAGAATGTACTTTATCAACTCCTAATCCTTCCTGCAGTTTTTCATGTACCTGTGGCCGTATCAACTCTTCCCGCCTACCCTTCATACCTCCCGTTTCCATAACTATAGTATGCTGCAGCTTCATAGGAAATTGCTCAGCAAGATCAAGCAATGCAAAGGTGACACCTATGACCATAGTGCGCTTTCCAGCACTTTCAAGTTGTGTTAGTGTTTCTTTCAATTGCGGGTAATCGTATAAATAAAACCCGGATCGCGGATGACCTGACTGCTTCACCAGCTCATCCACCATCACTACCAGCGATGAACCTTGCCTTTCTAAATAAGAGGGTAACAGTCCAATGATACACCAATCCTTCACGTCACCATAAAACATGCGAAAGCCTTCAAGGAAACTCCTTTTATACAGTTCTATATCTTTTACGTAGTGCTTACTGTTAATGGTTGTAGTAGTTCCACTGCTTTCAAATATTGCCTCCGGCTCAAACTGCCCCGCTACCACCTGATGAGTTTTGAAAAAGCTTACCGGCAGAAATGGCACCTGCTTGAGCTGTGTAACCTGCTTTGGATGAACACCTAAAGCATCCACCCATTGTTTATAAACCTGGTTGTTGCTGTACTGGAATTGAAAAACCTGTAACGCCACAGCCTCGAAGCTTTGAGCAGTAACAGAGAAAATATTGTTAACAATGTCAGTGACAATCATTTAGTGATAGAGGCTTTTAACTAAATTTGAAAGCATAATGAATATCATGAAGACAAAGATATTAGTTGGCTTGCTTGCTCTGGTTGTTTTGATTGCATGTAAAAAAGATAAATACAATACTGCTCCTACACTTACACTTAAATCAAGCAGTGGCAAAGTGGTAGCTAGCGGTGGCGGCATGAACTTGACCTTTGAAGTGACCGACAAAGAAGGTGATATCAGCAATACGCTTTTCATAAAAAAAACACGCACCAACAAGCGTCCACCAACACCCAACCAGGATCTTGGAAGAGATTCTCTCACCTACCAGATACCCAATATTACCAACACACGCACAGTGCTAATGGAGCTTAATCTTTCTCATGCACAGCTGATTTCTACATCAAGAGCAGAGCCAGATAGTCTTACAGTTGAATTTTGGATACTAGACAAAGCGCTTAACAAAAGCAATGTTCACCGCATAGAGGAGGTTGTTATCCTGAAGTAATGATCCGCCAGTTACAAGACCTGGTACGGCTCATCTTTTACGGGAATATTTTCTATGGACTTTGTGCAGTTGCCATGTGCATAGAAACCAACGTTGTGATGGGCCTTGGCCTCAACCATTTTCCATTTTACCTGCTTATCTTCTTCGGATCATGGATCTACTATACCATGATCTATGTTCGCAGTACTTCCGCCAATGCTAATAAAGAGATTAATGCCTGGTACCGGCAAAATCTTAACCGTATAAAAAATGTTCTTTCCGCGGTTTTACTTGTTGAAGTATTGTTAGCCTGTTATTTCGTCTCTTTTCATTTTAATGCAATAAAGCAATTGAGTTTGCTTCATTGGCTATTGCTGGCATCTGTGCCTGCAGGCGGCGCATTGTACACTTTTCATATGCCTGCACCTTTCAAGAAATTCAGGCAGATCGGCTGGCTGAAGCCTATAGTTATTGGAGCAACATGGACCGGGTGGGTCACCATTTTTCCTGTAGTGGCGTGGCAGGTACAGTATGGTATACCAGGAGAACATATTTACCCGCAACCTTTGTTCTGGCTCATCAATCTCATCTTCATCACGGCGCTAGCTATCATTTTTGATGTAAAAGATTATAAGACCGACATACAGAAAGACCTGATGACTTATCCGGCACAGTATGGCATCAAGAACACTTATCGCTACATCCTTTTACCCCTAACGGTTTTTTCTATTATCCTTGTTGTACTGTTTCAAATAAACAACGGCTTTACCTTTGCGCAATCCATCATTCAGCAGCTCCCGTTCTTATTGCTGTTGTATATAATTAACAAGCGCCCGGGCAGCCTCAATACGCTGTACTACCTGTTTTATATAGATGGCCTGATGTTGTTGAAAGCATTGTGCAACATCGTAAGCATTGAATTTTTTAAATGAGCAATATGTCAAAAAGCAAAAAGAATAAGGAAACAAACACTCCTCTCCTGGACCAACAGTCACACGATTTTTTACGTAATTATCTCAACAATCCTTCACCGGTAGGTTTTGAATACAGCGGCCAGCGCATCTGGCTCGATTACCTAAAGCCATACATCGATGAACATATGGTAGATCCTTACGGTACTGCTGTTGGTATCATCAACCCGGGTCAGCCGTTCAAAGTAGTGATAGAAGCTCATGCTGATGAGATCAGTTGGTTTGTGAACTACATCAACGACCAAGGGCTTATTTACCTAAAGAGAAATGGTGGCGTTGATCACCAGGTGGCACCGAGCCAACGTGTATTTATTCATGGTAAAAAAGGATTGGTAAAAGCTGTGTTTGGGTGGCCGGCTATACATACACGCCTGGGCAACCCGGAACAAAAAGAACCACAACCAAAAGTAGATAACTTATGGTTGGATTGTGGCGCTCGCAGCAAACAGGAAGTAGAGGACCTTGGTATTCATATTGGGTCGGTAGTTACCTACCAGGATGGCTTTGATGAACTGGCGAATGACTACTATATCTGCCGTGCAATGGATAACCGAATTGGTGGTTTTATGATAGCCCAGGTAGCACGTTTACTGAAAGAGAACAAGCAGAAACTTCCGTATACCCTTTATGTTGTGAATGCTGTACAGGAAGAAATAGGATTACGTGGTGCAGAGATGATAGCCCGTAGGATAAAACCGAATGTTGCCATCATCACCGATGTAACACACGATAGTACCACACCGCTCATTAACAAACAAATAGAAGGTGACTGCAGCTGCGGCAAAGGACCAGCACTTTGCTATGGACCGGCTGTGCACAACAAGCTATTGCATTTTGTAGAAGACGTAGCACAACAACAAAACATCAGCTACCAGATGCGCACCGTAAGCCGCAGTACAGGCACCGACACCGATAGCTTTGCCTATGCAAACGATGGCTGTCCTTCTGTGCTTATTTCTATACCACTTCGGTATATGCACACCACAGTAGAAATGCTGCACAAAAGTGACATTGAGAATACGATCAAGCTAATGTATGCATCGCTGGTGGCGCTAACACCCGATACCAATCTTCGTTACTTGTAAGCGTGCTATACAACAGCAGCAGTTCATCTAACTGCTATTAATTTAGTAACTATGCGGAGATAACCTCTCCGCATTTGTTTTTAAAGAAAGTATACCGATACAACAAGTGGCTGTTTGCAGCTATGGTGCTTTTTGCAGCAGGCCAGTTGTTCATCAACTACAAGCATGGTGTGGTCTTCTCTCCGTTCTACCACTATGGTATGTATAGCGACGTGATAAAAGTGTACGAACATTATGGTGTGTTTGAAGTAAAAGCAAATGGAGAACTATTGGCAGGAAAAGATTATTCACCGCAGCAATGGGATAAGATCATCACACCATTGTATTACTACAAGAACATTAGGGAGAACAGCAATAAGATGTATGAGAATGACATCGAACGATTGATGAAAGCCCTGCACCTGTCGCCGGATGAAAAGCATTACGTGCAGACTTGTGATGAGGCAAGCTTTATAAGTTGGTACAAGCGCAACCTTGAAAACATCACAGGTAAAACCATACAGGATGTTCATGTAAAATTCAGGACCTATAGCTATAGCAATGCTGTGCTACAACCTACCGACACTGTTTATTCATTAAACCAACTATGTCCCTAACCCTCGAGCATCGCAAAAAGATCGTACTGCTGTACTGCGGCATCTTCTATTTGTTGGCCATTCTCAAATGGTGGAATGGGTTGTTTTTATACCAGGCACAACCACATCTTTTCAACAACCGATACGATGTCTTCACATGGATTTTTATGAAGACAGGGATACATCAATGGCTGCTTGATAATCCTGCATGCTGGAAGTTTTTTGATGTAGTTTTTTACGCGATGCCTGCTTTGTTTTTCTTGCTTAACTCGTGGAAGATAAGTGCGGGCAGGTTAGCTGCAGTAGCCATGCTTATCATCAATTGGATCTATATACAATGCTTTACACTCTACCCTACTAACAGCATTGAAAGCTATACAGCCTGGTTGTTGTTTCCACTGTTGTTTATGATGGCAAGCGTTCAAAGTTTTTATTATGTGTTCCATGGTCTACGCTACTTCTTTCTTTATTTTTTTGCCTCAGCAGGTGTTTGGAAGATTACCCAGATGGCCATTTTCAATGGTGAACAAATGAGCGGAGTACTGTTGTTTCAACATGCAGAATACCTGGTGTCGTCGCCGGGTTATTGGTATACCAACTTTATCTATTGGCTTGCCAGGAACCCATCGATCAGCTACTGCCTCTACCTGGCAGGATTGCTGCTAGAACTATGCTTCTTCATTGGCTTTTTTACCCGTCGGTACGACAGGCTGCTGATCGTGCTTTTCATTGTATTTTTATTAGCGGATATCTTATTGATGCGCATCCACTACTGGGAGGTGGCGCCTTTCCTTATCACACTCTGGTATAGCAAACTGAAGCTGGCAGAAAAATAAAAGCCCGGTTGTCCGGGTTCATTAGTATTTCTTAATAGTCACTTATTCAATAACCTTAATTAACGTCCCCTGCTCTACCCTGTCAGTCAATTTCATTCCATTCAGCACTGCCAGTTCCTCCAGCCTGTTTGCAGGTACACGATTGCCACGAAGCACCTGGTCTAGCGTACTTGCTTGCGCAACAGTTCTTAAACGTATCCGCTCAGGTTGCCTGTTTAGTTTAGCGGCATCAGTCAGCTGCCTGAAGTTTTGCATGGTATTGCTAAAAGTAGGTTGATAGGCAGCAAAATCATTGGCAGCACTTACTCCCACTATATGGTACATGATGTTGCCATACTGAATGATGTAATTTAAAGTTCGGACAACTTGTTGTTGTTGCTGCTGTTGTTGCCCTTGTTGCGGTACCTGGTCGGCAACCATAGCTATTGCGCGTAATCCATTCACTGTTACTTCACGTGATTCTATTGCTGTTAACCCATATTGTTTTAAAACATTATTGGCTGCATCCTGTAGTGTTGCCCCCTGTGCCAGCGTTAGCATCATCATTGCCTTACCATCCTGTGGTGCCATCTGGAAAGACTGCGGGCTGTTTTGGTGACGCCAGCCAGCTGGTATAGGAAATTGAAACTTCAGCTCAGGATGGTAAAAAACATTTCCTTCTACAAAACCTTGCTTTGGATCGGCGCCATAGATCATGCCTTCGATCCTGCGCAGGTAAGCATTCCTGTTTACCTGCGGGTTGGTAAGATTTAGATCCCGCTTCCATTGCTGTGCAAGTTGGGCAACGGTAGCATTTCTATCGCCGGGATTGGGGTGTGTGCTTAAAAAAGTAGGTATTTCACCTGCACCAGCTTCCTGCGACTTACGCTCCAATGTATTAAAGAAGCCAGCCATTTCAGTAGCATCATAACCGATCTTGCTGGAATACTCTACGCCTAACCTATCAGATTCACGTTCAGCATCGCGGCCAAATTTCAATAATAACAAGCCCATACCCTGCGATGCGGTCTCAGCAAAGCGACCAAATTCAGGAGAAATAACAGCCCCTGCTATAATGCCTATTTGGCCAAGTATCTGGTTTCGCTGTTGAGCAACTGTATGCCTGGCGGTGATATGACCAATCTCGTGACCAAGAACGCCGGCGAATTCTGCTTCATTATTGAAATGTGCCATTATGCCTCTTGTGAAATACACATAACCACCCGGCACGGCAAAGGCATTCAAGACATCCGAGTCTACAATTTTAAACTCGTATTGCAGGTTTGGCCGATGCGATATTGCAGCCATTTGCCTTCCTTTTTCTGTAATAAAACGTTGTAGTGCAGTATCATTATAAAGTCCAAAATGTGCTACGATCTGTGGATCAGCTTCCTTTCCCATGGCTATTTCCTGTTCTTCCGACATAAAGACCAATTGCCTTTTACCTGTAACAGGATTGCGGGAACAAGCGTGAAGGGTAAATAAAAAGAGCAAAGAATAACAACTAATACCAATGTATTTTTTCATGAAATGAATTTTAAAGCGAGTACATGTATGCAACACCAATGCCAATGGCAACCAGTTAGCTCCTGCTATTTGTATAATAAGGAACAGACCCATTTTCTGCTGCCGATTGAATTTTTTAAGCAGAATATTTGATGACAATATAGTTCCCAAATTGCCATCACCTCTTCAAACACATTGATAATCAAGCAGTAGCCATTCTGGTAAAATTATTGATTACATTCTTAAGACGAACGAAAGGCTATTAATCAAAATGCGAGAATTATGAAACGTTATCTGACATTGCTTGCAGCCATTTTCTTTACAGTTTGCGCAAATGCACAAACCAAAGTAACAGTACAGGATGCATCGAAACATATAGGTGACACAGTGAAAATCTGTGATAAAGTTGTTAGCGGCAGTTTTATGCAAACTGCAGAAGGCAGACCTACTTACCTGGTTCTTGGCAACCAACCTGAGGCGCAGGTAACACTTTTGATCAAAGGAGAATCAAGGCGCCGCTTCGACTATAAACCTGAAAAGGACCTGCTCAACCGGCATATTTGCATTGCAGGAAAACTTGAAAGTGTAGATGGCAAACTGCTAATAGTTGTCAACAGGCAAGACGAGATCAACATCATTAACAGCCCATAAATATGAATGCGATGGTGAATGCTGGCTATTGATGTTTGGAGCTTAATAAAAATTTGAAAAAATACAGGTATAAAAAACAGGTGACCACTTTTGAATAGTGGGAAGATGTTTCAGCTCATAAGCAAAATTTTTGCTTCCGTAAAATATTTTGAAACTGTCTCTTCCTGTTTTTCAGTTTACATTTTTCAGATTTCAGTTTTGCTTATAGTAGTTTTACTCCCTCAATACCAGCGGACTGCATGAAACGCTTCTTCCTGTTAATGATCTTATTGTTGCCTTGTTTTGCTATAGGCCAGGTACTGGTGCAAAATGTACGAGGCATTGTGATAGATAAGGTTACTAAAAAGCCTTTGGCCGGCGCAACAGTCACTACAGGAACCAGCATAAAGGTTTTTGCAATTTCTGACTCTGTGGGTGTTTTCGTTTTAAAGAATGTACCTGTTGGAAGACAGATCATCAATGCCAGTTATGTTGGCTACGCTCCCCATTCAAGTGATAATATCATCATTTCTGCTGCCAAACAAACTGGTATAACTATAGAGTTGGAGGAAGACAAAACTAAAGGTCATGAAGTGATTGTAACAGGCATCAGGAACCCGAAACTCCCGGAGAACCCTTATGCCATTGTTAGCGGCCGATCATTTTCTCCTGAAGAAACACAACGATATGCTGCCAGTGCCAACGATCCCAGTCGGATGGCTTTGGCTTTTCCTGGTGTACAAGCTACCCGCGATACACGCAGCGATATCATCATACGTGGCAACAATCCTATGGGTATGCAATGGCGGATGGAAGGCGTAGATATTCCCAATCCTAATCATTTTGCCCGAAGGGGAAGCAGCGGCGGAGGTATTACCATTTTTAGCCTGAGCATGTTGGCAAATTCAGATTTTCTTACCGGCGCCATGCCTGCAGAATATGGCGATGTGCTAAGTGGCGTATTCGATATGCACCTGCGAAAAGGTAATAATCAAAAAGCTGAACACACGCTAAAAGCAGGCATGATAGGACTTGATTATGCAACAGAAGGTCCTATACAAAAAGGCCGCAGTTCTTACCTTGTCAACTACCGTTATTCTACCTTAGGACTTTTGAATTCATTAGGATTTAATCTTGTTGGCGAAAGAGAAAGCAACACCTTCCAGGATCTTGCTTTCAATATTGCTTTTAATAATAAGAAGAACACATCGCAATGGAACTTCTGGGGCATCGGTGGTATTAGCAAGGAAAATCAACGGGCAGTAGAAAATGTGAATGACTGGAAGCAGTATGATGATTATGCTATTTATGATTTCAGAACTAAAATGGGTGCCCTGGGTATAGGCCACCAACTTACCCTTAATGAACGTTCTTTTGTAAGTACATCTCTTGTGGCTACAGGCCAGCAGGTATTGTTCGCCGATGACACATTAAATCCCCGGCTACAAGCTGCCCGCATCAACGATGAAAACTATAACAACAGCCGCATTTCGTTTACCAGTTCATACAATTATAAATTTGGAGCGGCGGCCAATATGAAAGCAGGCTTTTATGCCAACAACCTGCATTTTTCTTTTCGCCAGCGAAAGTTCGATTTCCTTTTCTGGTCGTATCGCAACATGGTATTAGGCAATGGAAGCACATGGCTGGTGCAACCATACTGGCAGATGAGCCTGAAACCCGGAAGCCGTTTTACCATCAACCCCGGCATCCACATGATGTATTTCGGGTTGAACAAAAAGACCACCATTGATCCCCGGCTTACGGTGCAGTTTAGGCTAAAAAGCAATGAATCTTTCAGTATTGCTTATGGACTGCATAGTAAAATTCTGCCGCTAGGTTCGTATTTCTTTAAAGACAATCCATCCAATCCAAATCCGAATATCAACCTGGATATGATGCGATCACATCATTTTGTAGCAGCTTATGATCATTTGTTCCCTAAAGGATGGCGGTTTCATGCAGAGGCTTATTACCAGCGGTTATTCAAGGTACCGGTAGTGAATGAAGTAAACAGAACTTACTGGCTGCTGAATGACCTGGAAGGATATGCCAAAGAGCAATTGGTAAGTAAAGGAAAAGGTACTAATGTGGGGATTGATCTTTCTGCTGAGAAGTTTTTTTCAAAGGGATTTTTCCTGATCGGATCATTCTCAATTTTCAATTCCACTTACCAGCCGCTGGATGGAAGAACGTATAACACCCGTTTCAATTCAAACACTTCCGGCTCTTTTACAGGCGCAAAAGAATGGAAGCTAAAAAACAACAAGACCTTGCAAGCAGGCTGGAAAATGCTCTACAATGGAGGATTGCCACTTACACCTTTAGCTGCTTTTCCGAGTACTTCACGCGAACCCGTACTTGATGAAACAAGACCTTATACGGAAAAAGTGCCTGCCTACTTCAGAACCGACGGCCGCCTTGCTTTAAGAAAAGAAAAAACCAAAGTGGCGTGGCAGCTGGCACTAGACATTCAAAATGTATTTGGAACAAGAAACATCGATGGACTTGCACGCCGATATGATCCTTCAGTGAACCAGTGGATCTTCAGGCAACAAGCGGGGCTTGTGCCTGTGCTGAGTTATCAGATAGATTTTTAGCATTATTTGGCGTAGCCTAAAATTTTATGCTCCGCCAATGAATGATCCAATTGCAGCGCCTTCTCACATATGTTGATACCTTTTGCTTTTTCTCCTTTCTTTTGGTAAGCCATGCCCATCATGTATAATGCGCGGATGTTATTAGGATCGTGCAGGTACATGTTATAATACCGCTCTGCCGCATGGTCGTATTTCTTACTCTTGTAAAATGCGTGCGCTATCTGCAACTGGATATCAGGATTGTTCGGTTTCCGCTTTAGCACATTCGATAATACCTCTATTCCTTTATCAATATCAAAATTCAAATAAGCCATGCCCAGGTTTTCCAGGTAGTCAAGATCTGCTTTATATCCTTTTTCTGCAGCTACTTCCATATAGGTAACAGCTTCCTTTGGATTATTCAGAACAAACAGCACCAGGCCATATTCGTACAGCAGGTTAGCATCGGAAGGTTGATGAATGAGCGCCTGGCTATAAAAGTTCTGTGCTTTTCTATAATCCGAAAGCTCTACATATACCCTCGCCAGCATGGCCAGCCCTTCATGGTGAACTGGGTTCTTTTTTACCAGCTTGTTCAGTATCTGTTGCGCCAGGTCGTATTCTTCTTCGTAATAATAGGCTTTGCCTAGCAGGTAATACACCGATGCATCATTCGTCTCCTGCACCTTAGATCCATACTCCATCACATCACTCCAATGGTTCAATGCAGCACTGGCCACACATATCTTCATCAGTGCCACTGTGTTTGTTTCATCTTTTTGCAAAACCAGCTTGAATTGTTCTTTTGCAGCAGAATATCTTTTTTGCTCGAGCAACATGCTACCATATTGCAACCGGATAGCTACATCATTGGTAGTGAAAGCTAAAGCCTGTTGGATAGAAAGATTGGCTTCACGGGTTTTACCGGTTTGCTGGTAATGCAGTGCTTTTTGAAGAAAATAGGTACTGCTATCGGCAGTGGCTAAAGAAGTAGTACTGTAGAAGATACAGCATACGAGCAAAAGGCTGAAGAGTCTCATAAGCCTGGTTTTTTAGATATTGGATAAACGCGAAAGGCAACCGCAGCAGCCTTTCACATTTACACATGAAGCTAAAAGCTGCGCTGGTGTTGCATGTTGTCAAAACTTTAATTGCATCCTTCTATTCAAAAAAACTGTCTACACAGCAGCGCCGCCATCATTGATGGTGCAGATCCAATACCCCCATTCCAATACTCAGTATTAACCTTTAACCTTACTGCATGTTTAAGTCCCTCTTCCAAGTAGCAGCCATTGCTCTACTGGCTTCTATTCTTCCTGCAAAAGGATATGCGCAAACGCCCGGCTGCCGGGATCCTTTAGCTAATAATTACAACGCATCTGCTACCGTGAATGATGGCAGTTGTACCTATAACCAAACATCGTACACGCCACCTATAAAAGTTGATCCAATCAGTGCTTTGCTGGAAGAGAACAGCGGCTTGCAGTGGGCGGCAGGTCACTTGTGGACCTTTAATGACGGTGGTGGCGCAGCAGCCATTTACCGTATCGACACATTGAGCAACGCCATCCTGCAAACGGTAAATATTGCTGGCGCAACCAATGTAGATTGGGAGGACATAGCTTTTGATGGTTCGCATTTCTACATAGGCGACTTTGGAAACAATGCCAATGGTGCACGAACCGATCTGAAAATCTACAAGTTTCCTCTGAGCGCAATTCCGGAGCATAACATAAATCCTGTTGTCACCATACCTGCTTCTGAAGTGCAGGTCATCAATTTCATTTACAGCGACCAGCCGCAACCACCAGTGGCAACAGCACCCAATGCTACACCTTTTGATTGTGAGGCTATGATAGTGGATAATGGCATGATCCACCTGTTTACGAAGAACTGGGTTTCGCTCACCAGCACGCATTATGTTATTAGCAGTACGCTACCCGGCACATACATAGCATTACCTCTTGAAACGCTTAATACCGGCTACCTGGTAACCGCGGCAGACAAAGCCGTAGGTGAAGAAATAGTGACATTGATCGGTTATGTGAATGCAGGTACAGCTGCACATTACATGCACATACTGAGCGACTATAGCAGCGGCAACTACTTCAATGGCAACAAAAGAAGGATCGACCTGCCGGATGCGCTTACCATGGGACAGGTAGAAGGTATAACCTTTAGAAATGGCACCTATGGCTATATCAGCAACGAAAAATTCACACGAACATCAGGCCCTTTTACCCTTACCGTAAACCAGAAGCTGCGGTCATTCAACACCTCAGATTTTGTTGCGTCTTATGTTTTACCTGCAGAACTGCACACATTTGCTGTGGCTAATAAAAATAACAGCCACCAACTTACGTGGAAATTTAATGCTCCGGTACAGCAACTTGAAGTACAGGCAAGTCCTGATGGAGTACAGTTTTCACAGCTACAAAAGCTGGCAACTGCTACAACCGGCAGCCTGTTGCACAAACCAGAATTTCCAATTAACTACTATCGCTTAGCCTGGAAGAATACCGACCAATCTGCAAACTATTCAAAAACAGTGGTAGCACGCAGGGAAAAAGAAAATTCATTTAACAATATTGCCATTACTAAAAATGGAGAAATAAGTTTCACCAATACGACTTCCAGTGCTGTCTCTTTCTCTTTCAAAATTGTTACGGCAGATGGAAAAGTAGTGGCTGAAGTTCCTGTACGCAGCTACTCTCCCGGCAGAAACAGGCTGCAAATAAAAGCTGCCATGCCACTATCTGGTGTAGTTGCATTAACTATAACTACTGACAGGCAGGCGGCAACACAGATGATATTTTTACAATAACAAGAAGTACAAAGGATGGCGATCAGGCATTAACCTGTTCGCCATTTTTTTGCTCATTGTAGAGCCAGTTACATAAAACCTGCATTACTGGTTTGAACAGAACATGCAGCGGCCTATCCTACTGCCTCACTTATTCATAATCTGTTTATATTACACCCACTATTTTTACTGTATGAAAAAAGTGTTTGCAGCGGCGCTGGTGGTTTTAGGTACAATGGCAGTTTTCACTTCGTGTAAAAAGGAAACCGAAGAATTGGATGCCGCCCAACTAGAAGAATATTTTCCCATAAAGCAAGGAAACGTGTGGATCTATAGAATAGACTCTATTCTTCTCGCGCCTTTTGGAGCAGCGCTGGTGGAAAGATCTTATCAACTACGCGATTCGGTAGTAAGCACTTTTAGCGACAACCAGGGACGTCCTTCTTATATCATTTACAGGTCAATTCGAGATACCGCTGCCACCAAACCATGGTGGACCGGTGGAACTATTTATGCTACCGTTACTGACCGTTGGGTGGAGTATGTAGAGAATAATCTTCGATATGTAAAACTTTCTAAACCTATAAAAGAAGGCTACTCCTGGTATGGCCATGCTTTCATAGATACGCACGACAACAGTGACTATAAATATTTGGATAAAAAGAATGGCTGGGACTATACATATGAAAAATTGGGTGAGCCTTTCACTGTTTTGAACAAGACTTACGATAGTACACTAACCGTAGCACAAAACGACGAGGTTTCTCCGGCGGGACCATTCGATCCTAACCATTTCAAACAACGCCTTTTTGGAAAAGAAGTTTATGCAAAAGGCATCGGCCTCATCTACAAAGAATTTCTTTTTTGGACATGGCAGCCTAATCCTAATGGTCATTACGAGGATAATAGCTTTGGCATCAGGCTAAGACTTATCAGCCACCGGTAATTCTTGCCAATCATATCTGCCTTTCCCACGTAACTTTATAAGATCATTACAAACTTATGAAGGGAATAGTAGCTGTTGTTATTTGTGTCTTCTTGTTAGTAGAGCTGAATGCACAATATCCTAAACACATCATCCAATTACGCGACAAGGGCAGCAACACCTTTTCATTAGCCAATCCCAATGCTTTTCTTTCAGCCA
This sequence comes from Aridibaculum aurantiacum, assembly GCF_017355875.1. Taxonomy (NCBI): domain Bacteria; kingdom Pseudomonadati; phylum Bacteroidota; class Chitinophagia; order Chitinophagales; family Chitinophagaceae; genus Aridibaculum; species Aridibaculum aurantiacum. The sequence continues at coordinate 1,496,676 of NZ_JAFEWC010000001.1, read as the reverse complement.
GGGCCATTGAACGTCGCAACCGCTACAACATAGCCATTGATAGCTTTGACCTTCCTCTTACGCAGCGATACCTTGATAGTATTCGCCTTTCTGGAAACGTCACCATTCTCAGCACTTCAAAATGGCTGAACCAGGTGCTGGTTCAAACAACTGACCAGGCAGCTTTACAAAAAATTTCAAAACTACCTTTTGTCGTGTCATCGCAGGGTGTAGGTTTTCGTAATGCAGCAGAGCCATCTGGAAAAATAGAGACAGAAGTAAGTAATATCAGGCAACGCAACAGGAATACAGCTGCACGAACCGCAGCCAATGCTTTAGACTATGGCAATAGCTACAACCAAATTCATATACACGAAGGTGAATACCTGCACAACAAAGGATTCACCGGGAGCAACATGCATATAGCAGTACTTGATGCCGGCTTCTACCGTTATAAAAGTGTAACTGCTTTCGACAGCATCAGGCTGAATGGACAGGTGCTGGGAGAAAAGGATTTTGTAGCTTTTGATAACAGCGTAAACGAGGATGATACGCATGGTATGTATTGCCTGAGCATTATGGCAGCTAACTGGCCGGGACGTATGGTAGGCACTGCACCTAAAGCAAGCTACTGGCTTATCCGCACCGAGAATGTATTTTATGAACTACCTATAGAAGAGCACAATTGGGTAGCCGGAGCTGAATTTGCTGATAGTGCCGGTGCCGACATGATCTCCTCTTCGCTTGGATATTACGATTTTGATAATCCTGCTTTTGATCATACGTATGCTGATTTTTACCGGAATGCTACAATGGTTAGCCGCGGGGCAACTATGGCCGCAAAAAAAGGAATGATAGTAATGAACAGCGCCGGCAACGAGGGCAACAGGGCTTGGAAGTATATGGGCTTTCCTGCTGATGCAGACAGTGTATGTGCTGTTGGTGCCATTGACACATTGGGCAATATTGCTGGCTTTAGCAGCTATGGCTACCCTGGCAAAGTAAAACCAAATATTGTATCAGTTGGTTGGAATACGGTCATTGCAGGTTTAGGAAATCAGCCGGTGACAGGCAACGGCACCTCGTATGCTAATCCTAATGCGGCTGGACTGGTAGCATGCTTGTGGCAGGCATTTCCTATGTTCAACAACATGAAAATACTGGACGCGGTGTACCGCAGTTCCGACAGGTACAACAATCCTGATGACCGGTATGGCTATGGCATTCCTAACTTTAGAAAAGCATATGAGATGCTGGAAAAGGAAGCTTCCGGGCTTCTGAATTTTGATAAGGATTGGTGGCTGGTGGCTCCTAATCCTTTTCGTGATAACCTTGTTATCTACATCAAACCTCCTGAGAATGGTAAAATAACATTGCGCCTGGTAGATGCAGCAGGAAGAATAGTTCAAACAAAATCTATAGAAGGAACTATCAACCAGGTGATGACCGAAAGTTTTACTACGTCTTCGTCAATGCCTGCGGGAATATATTTTATTCAATACATCAGCAGCACACAAAAGCAGGTAAAGAAGCTTGTAAAGTATTAGCAGGATTATGCTGGAGCAACAAACAAAGCTGCAAACATAGAATCTGCATATTCATCATAACCTTTTAGTAGCTCCTTTTTTGCCAGCTGCAGTGGCGTATGCTTTAGTATCCAATCTACCACATCTTCATTTTCCTGTTGTAAAACCGAACAGGTGATATAGAGGAAATAACCTCCTGCAGCAACGTGTTGAGCAGCATTAACAGCTATCTTTTTCTGCAGCTCGCTGTAGTGTTTTATTTTATCCGTACTAAAATAATAAAGTTGCTCTGGTGTTCTTCCCCATGTGCCGCTACCACTGCAAGGCGCATCGCAGATCACCAGGTTGAACAACTGTTTACCCAGTGCCTTTTTTACTGCAGCCTCATTGGTTACATCAACTACCAGGTGGTTATAATTCCTGATGCCACTTTCCCTAAACCGCGCTACAAGATTTTTAATAATAGAATCGCGAACATCTGTTACCAGCAGCTTTTGCACTTGCAAAAGGTCGTAAGCCATAATGGCCTTGCCTCCACTTGCTGCACAACAATCCCAAACAGTGCCAGCACCAACCGGCAGCTTCATCATATTGCCAACACGTTGCGAACTCAGGTCTTGCACCACGTACTCTTTATGCAGCGTTAGTACATCCTCTAATCGTGTGTTGTTGGTGAACGAAAAGATGTTTTCAGCAGGTTGCTCATAAGCTATATTTGCAGCATCAAGTTTTGCTTGCACTGCTTTCGTCTTACCTGGCCTTGTTCTTATAAACAGCTTTGGCTGCCTGAGGTGCGACAAACTAAAAGCGGTAAGTTTCAAACCTTCAGAAACAGGATGAAAAGGGAATATATCTTCTACAGCAAACATGGGGTATTGCTGCTTTACCTGCTCCAGCCTTGCTTCCATATTATCATGAAGTTGCCATCCTGCAGGAAACAAAACCTTCCATTCATCAGCAGCAGATAAGTATAGTGCAATGGTTATTCTTTCTGCAGCGGCCAATTCTTTCACAGCATGGCCTAACCTGAAATAGGCATAGCACAGATGGCTGATAGATCTTCGATCTTTAGAACCATATTTTTTATTGGCAGCGAAATATCCTTTAAGAAAATGATGCAGGGGCACAGCGCCATCATATGCTTCAAGAATAGCGGTAGCCGATTGCAAATGTTGGGAAGCGAATTTCATTGACCAGCAAATGTAATAGAAGCGTCACAGGAAAGACTGTAGATGACCAACTACTTGCGGAGGATCTTTATCTCTACCCGCCTGTTCATGATCCTGTCATCTTCATTTTGCTCCACCTTCACCAGTGGGTATTGCCTTGCCAGCCCTTTGAAGCTGACCCGGCTTTGAGCTATGCCTTTTTGTAACAGGTAATCATATACAGCTTTGGCCCTGCTGGTAGAAAGATTATGTATTCCCGTTACTATATCCAATGCATCCGTTTCATCTTCAGTACAACATACATGGCCCTGTATCTCTATTTCCAGTGTAGGGATCTTTTGCATTGCCTCAGCCAGGTCTTGCAGCGCAGGATAGGCATTTTCTAAAAACACATTTCTGCCTGGGTGAAAATTGATATTCTTCAACACAATATGCTCACCCGCCTTTGTTGCTTTATCCTGTATATCCTCTACTAATCTTTCACTGCGTTGTTGTTTTACTACAGGCTCTTCTCTCTTTACCGGCTCTGTTCCTTTTGCTATGGGTTGCTGTGGTATGGTAGGTTGCGCTTTGTTTGCTGTTGGTGCAGGTACTGCAGCTTCTGCTGTGCTTGAAGTAGCATTCATATTCGGACGCTCAGTTATGGTAGCTTGCCTGGCTGCAATTTCTTTATCAATATCTGTAGGCTTATAATTGTTCATCAAAACAACCCTGCGGTTAAGCTGCATCGAGAGATCATCTTTGCCATCGCTGATCAATCGCCTTGCACCACAACCCATCACTACGCTTATTCTTCCGGCATTCACGCCCCTGCTTTCAAGATAATCCCGTACTGCCCTTGCACGCTGTAGCGACAGCCATTCATTGTATTCATCGGTGCCTACCTGGTCGGTATGACCGAAGATGCCAAGCGACTGCAGCTTATTACCAGCTACCAATTTATTTAACTCTGCTCGTGCTTCACCAGTAAGAGAGGTACTATTAAAATTGAAATATACGATACCTGTTGTTTGCGCCTTTGCTATGGTTGCAGTAAGCATCATTACCACCAAAAGAATTCTCACCTGCATTCTTTGTTATTTATAGCAAGTAACGAAAAGAAGGTAAAAAGTAAAAATGAAATGTAGTAGCTGTTATGTCTGAAACCCTTACCAGTAGTAGATCCTACTGATATTGGTTGCTACTTCCTTATAGCATCACTTCTGCTTCAAAAACTGCAACAGGTGTTTCATAAACAATGGCAACGTTTGTATATGCGGTATATGGCTAACTCCCTGTAGTTCTACCAGGCGTGCATTTGTGAATGCTGCCTTTGCTTTTTTACCTAATGAAGGATAATGTCCATATTGTTTCTTCTGCGCTTCTGTCAATAGGTTATTACCCACGACCGTCCTATCCTCCTGCCCAAGTAACAGCAGCGTTGGCGCCTTTACATATTTAAAATGATGCACCACCGGCTGGTCATATATCATCTGGTAAGTAAGTGCATTCACCACCGCATTCTGTGCTTTATCACCATGCTCATATGCATCCGCCTGGGCTTTAGCATATTGCTCATACTCCGGCTTCCAAACAGGATAATAGGTCTGCTGGTACTTCTTTATGGATTCGTACGTAGCCTTGCGTTCGTTCTCCACCAACTTGTGCAATGGTTGATAAGGTACAAACAGGCTATAGTCTTCCAATCCTATCGGGTTTTCGAGCACCAGTTTTTTTACCATTGTGGGAAACATGATAGCAAACCTGATAGCCAGCATCCCACCCATGGAATGACCTACTACATTCACTTGTTTAACACCCAGAGAATCCAGTAAACGCCTGGTGTTATCAGCCAACATAGAAAAACTGTATTGCACTACCGGCTTGTCTGACCTGCCCCAGCCGATTTGGTCTGGCACCACTACCCTATAACCTGCATTTACCAAACCTGCTATCACATCTTTCCAATAGTAGCCATTAAAATTCTTACCATGCAACAACAGGATTACTTCTCCATTGGCAGCTGTACTTGGCACATCCATATAAGCCATGCGATAAATAGAATCTTGCACCTGTACATTATGATGATGGATAGGATAAGGATATTGAACTTGCTGCGCAAACACAGGAAAAGTGATGATTGCACACAACAGCGGCAGGAGTAATTTTTTCATTTATGCTTTTCGCTATAGGGCATAAAAATGCTGCCAATAAATTTCTACCAAATTCATTTTACAAAATATATCACAGCCATGAAAGAAATGAAACCAACAAAGGATACGATCACCAGGAGTAGTATTCCAGATACATTCCTTTCGCCTAAAACCCGTAGTACATAAGGCTTTTGCAAAGGCTGAGACCATTTATGGTGGTAGTGTTCAAACACAACATCCTTAGTTATGATAGCAAGTTCTTTCATTTGGGCTGTCAGTATACGGTGATACTTCTTATCAGCAAGTTTTCCGTACCTATCGTATCGTACGCTTCCATCTCCTACATCATATAAAGCAATGTCATGCTTCAGCGCCTGTACGCCTTTATTGAATACAAACATTGCAGAGTCATCTTTTGCCTCAGTTGCAAACTGGTAAACGCCCAACAATGCATAGATATGCCCGTCAAGAATATATGGAGTATGCATGGCTGTATCAGCCAGCTCCTCAAACCACCAGCCTTCTTCTGTTTTATAAGTAAATCCTCCGTTCTGTATAGGTAAATAAAAACCACCAAGCAGTTTCCTTGCGTGCTGCAGGTAAGATGTATCACCATACATTTTGTATGCGCCGGTAAACACCTGGATAGCTATTCCTGATGTCATTCCTGAAGTATAGGGCACTCCTACCGACTTATACCATGGCTGTTGCCAATCAAAAACATATAAAGCAAAGTTGTCTTTACAGGTATACGATTTAATTAGCCTGTCAACACATGCTTTGAAGAAAGCAGCAACGGAAGTGTCGCCAACTTGCAACTGTTGCAGGTATTGCAAAGCATAATTACCTATGATGGTTGGGTTGTATTGTTTGCCAGGTATAATGCCGTTTTCACCTTTGTACATCACATAAGGCACGCCCTGTTCATCTATATATTCAGGTGCGTGATCAGGCACTGCATCACCTTTGGCAGCATACAGCACCTGCCTTACATATTGCTCATAAACATCTCCCTGTTTATTGGTAAAAACAATGGCAATGCCGATGCTTAATAGAAAAACTACAAGAACTATTAGCAGGTTGCGCGGTCGATGTATGGGAAACATCCTCTTCATTAAGGAAAGTAAAGGTGTTGGTCTTCTACTTTTAGTACAATGATAGAAATCATAATAAACCTGCCCTTGTACTGCGCGCTACACCATTTCAAATGATTTTCTATTGGTAAAACGAGCAGTTATGGCAGTTATCCATATGTTTTGCACATGTTGCACATGAAAATTTTCCTTAGGCAAAAAGTGTTTTAGGTGTTTTATATCTTTAATTCAGCAGCCAGTACTGCGGTATTATTTTTTATATGCACTTCTACTACATTACATATGCATTGGTTACGTACCTTAATGCTTTGTAAGCATCCATGTTCGGAAGTAAAATAGAAGGATGTGCATGTTTATTTATTAACTATTAAATTTTAAAAAGTATGGCAAAAGCAGCCAAAAAAGCAGCGACGAAAGCAGCACCAAAAAAGGCCGCAACGAAAACTGCAACACCAGCCCCTAAAAAAGCAGCCGCAAAAGCTGCCGCCCCTGCAAAAAAAGCAGCTACCAAAGCTGCCGCTCCTGCTAAGAAAGCAGCTACTAAAACAGCTACAAAAGGCGCAGCAAAAAAACCAGCAAGAAAAGCCAATCCAGCTTTCATGGCACCGCTTCAACCAAGCCAACCACTTGCTGATGTTATTGGTAGCAAACCATTGCCAAGAACAGAGATCATCAAAAAAATATGGGAATACATTAAAAAGAATGGATTACAAGATCAGAAGAACAAGCGTATGATCAATGCTGACGACAAGACCAAAGGATTGTTTGGCAAAAAGCAGATCTCTATGTTCGACCTGGCTAAGATTGTAAATGACAACGTTCAGAAATAATTGCATCGCCCTGGTGCATTAATTCATGACGCTATATAGGTAAAGCTGGCAGTGGAAACATGCCGGCTTTTCTTTTTTATATAAAGCTGTATCTACCAATCCCTCTCGCAATTCCTGTTCTTTTGGATGGTTCATTTCCTGCTTAGCAACGCTCCTACGGGTTTAGCATTTTTACACCCACCTGCTGAAACCCGCGCCACTACTGCTTTTCATCAGCTATTGTCTATAAGCCATATCAAAAAAAGATGATTTTGGGAAGGCCTATATATGTAAAAAATCAGCTGAATGATTTTGGGTAATTGATGCCTGTCACGCTTGCCGGCAGATGATATATTTACTTTTGTTTTATTAATTCATTCCCTCAACAAAAGTTATGAAAAGGTCATTTTACAAATACGTAAAGGGTATATTCTGCTCTTTCCTGCGCATATCAGGCAATGACGATTCGTACTACCTGGTTACTTATAACTACTTAGGTGGAATAAGGAATTGTAGGATAAAAAAAGATGCTATAGGCAGCTGGGAAATTGAGAATGATGCCACTGAAAATTCTCCCTACCAGTTTACTTCTGAATTGATAGGCACGATAGAAAGGAATGAAACCTACAATTGTTTTGATAGTTGATTTGTAAAAAGAAGAGGCAACAAAAAAAGGTGGACAATGTCCACCTTCTAGTTTATAAGAACAATTTTATTCGCCTATTTTACTTGCTATTCCTACTTCCTCCACTACTTCGGCTACTTCTGTTGCACTCATGTTGGCATTGCGCATACTAATGCTACGAGCTGCGGCTGCGGCAAATTCTTCAAATGCTTTTTTAGTTATCGCATCGTCTCCCATCATAATAGGAACGCCCTGGTCGCCACCTTCACGTATGGATTGCACCAATGGTATCTGCCCAAGGAAAGGGATATCATATTCTTCAGCCAGTCTCTTTCCGCCTTCTTTACCAAATATGTAGTAGCGGTTCTCCGGCAACTCAGCTGGCGTGAAGTAGCTCATATTTTCAATGATGCCAATGATAGGCACTTTCAATTGTGCCTGGCCAAACATAGCAATACCTTTTTTAGCGTCGGCCAGCGCTACATCCTGAGGAGTTGTTACAACCACCACGCCCGTTACAGGCACTGTTTGTACCAGCGTAAGATGTATATCACCTGTACCCGGTGGCATGTCTATTACAAGGTAATCCAGCTCATCCCACAACACATCGGTAACAAACTGGCGTATAGCGCTACTAGCCATTGGACCACGCCATACTACAGCGTTCTTCTCATCAACCAATAGTCCGATGCTCAGCAACTTTATACCATATCGCTCCAAAGGAACAATCATGCCTTTACCATCAACCTCTTTCATCATAGGACGTTCGCCACGCACACCAAACATGATAGGAACACTCGGCCCATAAATATCAGCATCCATCAATCCTACCTTGGCGCCACCGTGGCTTAGTGCCAAAGCAAGATTAGCTGCTACAGTGCTTTTACCTACACCACCTTTACCGCTCACCACCGCAATGATGTTGCGCACCTTTGGCAATACAGCTTCACCTTCTTTTCGCTTTGTAGTTGTATTGCTGGTAAAGTTTACCTGTACGGTTGCCTCTTTATTTACCAGTAGTTTCACTGCATTGATACATGCATTTTTTATCATGTCTTTTAGCGGGCATGCTGGTGTGGTTAGCACCACGGTAAACGACACATAATTCCCTTCTATCACTATATCCTTCACCATATTTAGTGTCACAAGGTCTTTACCAAGATCAGGTTCCTGCACGTTGCTCAGCGCCTTCAATATATCATCTGTTGTCATCACAAAAGTTTTTGTTAAAAGAAAATACAGGGGGCAAAGTTAGCCATTGAGTAACTTACTTTGTTTGAATGCCATTGGTAATTGTTAAGATGTGGAGAGATGGATATTTTCTCAATGGCTACAGGTTAAATTTGCTTACCACCGTCTTTACTAATTCATAATTGATATATGAGGTTTTAGTAAAATAACAGCCGGGATCAACCTAATGAAGAAACTTTTACGATACCTACTCATCCTCGCTTTTTTTGCACCCATAAAAATGTTTGCACAATTTGAAGCTGTACAGGACAGTGTTGTTCAGCTGTACGGAGTGGTGATGACAGCAGATAGTTTACGTGCACTTCCATCGGTAAGCGTGGTCGTAAAAGGCACACATCGTGGTACGATGACAAACGAGCAAGGTGTTTTTTCTATCGTTGTTTTAAAAGGTGATGAAGTAGAATTTACCAGTGTTGGTTTTAAACCGCAGGCTATAAAAATTCCCAACAGGATAGAAAGCAACCAGTACAGTGTTATTCAATTGCTGGTAACAGATACCGCTTTTCTACCGGCTACCATATTACGTCCTCGTCCTACCCGTGCGCAATTTGAACGTGATTTTGTGAATACACGCATACCTGATGATAAGTACGAAATAGCACGACAAAATACTGAAGAAGCCAAGCGACGTATACTTGCCAGTGGCATGCCTACAGATGGCAGGGAAGCAACTAACCAGACGTTGCGCCAGGTTTCAAACCGCACCTATTATGCAGGCCAAACGCCTCCGATGAACATCATGAATCCGTTTGCATGGAACGAATTCATCAAAGCCTGGAAGAGGGGTGATTTTAAAAAGAAGTAAGCTGGCTGTGGCCTGTTTGCCAATTAGTCTATAGCAATTTCATCTTATATAATTAGGGAATAACGCTGTCCGTTTTTCAATACATTCCTTCTCACGCTATAGTCGCTAAAAGAACACATTACAGGTATCCATTATCATGATCTATATGATCATGGTTCTATATTCTATCTGCCTTACATTTGCCGCCACTTTCTACCGATTCTAAATACTTGTTTATGAAAAAAATTGCTGTTATTGGTGCTGGTACCATGGGAAATGGAATAGCGCATGTGTTTGCTCAAAATGATTTCCAGGTAAATCTTATTGATGTATCGCAGGAACAACTGGATAAAGCACTTGCGACCATTGGTAAGAACATGGATCGCCAGGTGGCCAAAGGTTCCCTAACTGAAGCCGCAAAGCAAAAGGCGCTTTCTAATCTTACTACCAATACAACAATTGCAGATGGGGTAAAAGATGCTGAATTGGTAGTGGAAGCAGCCACAGAGAATATAGACCTCAAGCTTAAGATATTTCATCAACTGGACGAAGCGGCACCTGCGTCCTGCATTCTTGCCACTAATACATCCTCCATCTCTATTACCAAAATAGCTGCAGCTACCAAACGACCAGAGTTGGTAATTGGAATGCACTTCATGAACCCGGTGCCTGTAATGAAGTTGGTAGAGATAATAAATGGCTATGCTACCAAACGAGAGGTGACTGATAGTATAGTAGAATTAAGTAAAACATTAGGCAAAGTTCCTTGCGTAGTTAATGATTATCCTGGCTTTATAGCTAACAGGATATTGATGCCAATGATCAATGAAGCCATCTACAGCCTGTATGAAGGTGTGGCAGGCGTACAGGAAATAGATACGGTTATGAAACTTGGTATGGCTCATCCTATGGGACCGCTACAGCTAGCTGACTTTATAGGTTTAGATGTTTGCCTTAGCATCTTAAATGTTCTTTACCAGGGTTTTGGCAACCAGAAATATGCACCATGTCCACTCCTTGTGAATATGGTGACTGCAGGCTTTAAAGGTGTTAAATCAGGTGAAGGATTCTATACTTATACACCTGGTAGTAAAGACTTAATTGTAAGCAGTCGCTTTAAGTAAAGCTTTAATTAAAGTTTAATTCCATACAATATTTAGCCGTTTTTTTCATTCTATATTAGCGGGCTCAATTGCGCGCCCTCAACCTTAAAAAACATTCAATGAAAAACCTGGCTGTAGCCTTTGCTGCCATGTTCATGGTATGCATTACCTATGGACAAAAAACGCAGATTGACAGCCTTGGCCAATTACTTACTAAAACAAGTACCGACACTTCAAAAGGTCGTCTACTATTACAAATTGCTTCGCATTGGAATAGATTAGATCCGGACTCTGCTTATGCATACACAGAACTTGCAGAGAATTTATTTTCTAAAGCTAAATATTCAAGGGGCCTTGCCGACGTGTTTACGACACAAGCAAGGATTAAGGTAAACATCAACCAGATTCCTACTGGGTTATCATTATATAATAAGGCGCTCGATCTACATAAGCAAAACAATAATCCTTCAGGGATTGCCACGGTTTTGAATGGTATAGGAGTAGCCTTTGGGGTGCAGGAAAATTATTCGAAAGCACTTTCTAATTTTTTACAAGCTCTAAAAATATACGAGGAAGAAAAAGATGACGCAGGAATGGCAAGTAGTTACCTGCGCATAGGTACAGTTTACACCCGCACAAATAACCTGGACGAGGCTATGAAATTCTACAACAAAGCCTTAGTACTTGCTGAGAAAAACCAGGATAAAAGAAATATATCGGGCCTTTACAATAATATCGGCTCAATATATGGTCAAAAAAATCAATTAATTCTTTCGAGGCAGGCATTGCTAAAATCGAAGCAGATAGCAGAACAAGCAGGCATTTGGCCAGTAGCTGCTGAGGCATATTTAAACCTAGGAAATGTTTACCGGGAACTAAAGAAAAAAGATTCCGCTGTCGCGCATTTTGCAATAGCAGAAAAACATTTTATTCAATTTAAAAATTACGAGCAACTTTCACGAACCTATTCAGGTTGGGCAAAGTTGCACATGCAATACAATGAGTGGAATAAGGCTACACCACTTATTCACCAGAGTATTGCAATAGCGAAGCAAGTTAATAGTCCGTCACTTGAGGCCGAAGCATATGAATACCTTATTCAGGTAGCCAAAGAAAAAAATGATTATAAAGAAAGTGCTAATTTATACCAAAAGCTGGTAGCACTTAAAGACAGTATTCATGCTTCTGAAAAAACAGAAACATTGGAAAGATTGCGTGTAGAATACCAGCAGGAAAAAGATGAATTACTGATAAAGCAATTGAAATCTGACAATGAAGAAAAAACCCGCCAACGAAATATTCTACTAGTTCTTTCTGCAATAGGAATGCTGCTACTGCTTTCACTTGTAATAAGCTTTGGGTTAATTTATAATAAGAATATTCAATTGCAGCGCAGGAAACAAGAACTGGTGGAGCTGAATAATATGAAGGATAAATTCCTCTCTGTGCTTAGCCACGATCTTCGATCACCCATCGGGAATATTCTACAATTACTCCAGGTAGTATACCCAGATGAATCAAATGGTGAACACAAAGTGTTATTCGACAGGTTGAAACTTACCACTGGCTCAGTATTAGAAACGATGGATAATATGCTGGCCTGGGGTAAAAATCATTTTACACAGGGCACCGTTGAAAAACAACCGGTGAATATGCAGGAGGTAATTACACGGGTTTGCAGGTTTTTAAAACAAACTGCTGACAACAAACAGATTTCTATCAAGAATAATATTTCTTCACCTGTAGTGGTGATAGCTGATGAGAACCAAATTGAGTTTGTAATGCGAAACCTTATCAGCAATGCGGTTAAATTCTCCCATGAATTTAGTGCGGTGGAGGTATATACCACCACCAGCGACAACATGGTCCATATTCATGTGAAAGATTATGGCACTGGCATCCATAAAGTGCAACAAACAAAACTTTTTAACCTGCACGCAAGAGAAAGCACGAAAGGAACTGCCGGAGAAACTGGTTCTGGATTAGGCCTGGTTCTATGTAGTGAATTTGTAGAATTGCACAAAGGCAGCCTGAACGTAATAAGTGAAAAAGGTGAGGGAACTGAATTCATTGTTTCGCTGCCTAATAATGCATAAGTGACCAATTAAACTTTAATTGCAGCAACTTCGACTGCATGTAATTCTTTCAATTTAAATAAAACCTCTTGCAATCTTGCTTTTGGTATTCCAATAGTTAATGAGCAAAATAATTGTTGCTCCTGCCCTTTTACTTCACATCCAAATTGTTTTACAATCATCATTACATCATTCAGGCGTGTATAGTCGAATTGTAAAGAATAATCAACTAATACCTGCTTTTGGATAATTGGCGTTAGTTGTAATGCAAGTGCAGAGGCCGTTTTATAAGCATTGATCAACCCGGGAACACCTAATAAAGTACCACCAAAATAACGTACAACCACAACCAATGTATTGGTTAATTGCTTGCTGTCTATCTGTCCAAGAATAGGTTTGCCAGCAGAACCAGATGGTTCTCCATCATCACTCACCCTGAAATTATTTGCATCCAAACCAAGCCTGTATCCAAAGCAATGATGCACTGCTTTTGGATGTTCCTTTTTTAACTGTTGCAAATGTTTTTTAAAATCATCTGCAGATTGTATGGGAAATGCGTAAGCCAGGAAGCTACTTCCACGGTCTTTGAATTCCGCGTAAGAAGGTTTTTCTATTGTACTATAAAAAGAAAGTTCACTCATAATGTTGTTCCAAAAGCAATAAAATAAATAGCGAGGATAGAAACAGCAATGCCTGCTACATTTATAGCACTTAATCGTTCTTTAAAAACTATTGATGCTACCAAACTACCGAAAAGAATGATACCTAAATTATTTAAAGGTATAGCTGCACTGCTCGGCCACGGACTGATCTTTAAAAATTGAATAAGGCACCAGATGCTGAAATAATTTGGAACACCTATAAGTATACCTGCAAGTATAGTTTTAGGCGATAAAACTTGCTTACCGCGTATTACCTGTAATAATAATGTTGCTAAACCAATAGAAGCAGCGGATGCAAAAGCTGTTACCAAAAAAGCATCTTGATTAACCTCGTTGAGATAAGTTGTCTCTACGTATTTGATCATGGTATCGAGCAAGCCACTACCAGCAAATACCACTAAAGGCAGCAGGTATAACAGGAAATGCTGAGCAGTATTTTTTCGTTCTGTTTGCCTGTTGGGCCAGCAGGTAAAGATCACTGCCACTAATACCAACACTATTCCTAACCACTGAATATTGCTTAGGCTTTCGTTGTACAGGTAAATGCTAAATACAACAGGAATAATAAGTGAAAGCTTATTGGCTACCGAAGCAACTGCCACATTAATTCTTTGGGTGGTGATCCCAATAAGATTGAACAGAATAATGAAAACGGTTCCCATACCACAAGCCCACCAAAACCAGCCAGAACTATAAGCTACATTATCTATAGGAAATGCACCATGCACAAATGAGCCAGTGATCACGCAGGTAATGTAATTAAAAACAATAGCCTGGAACAGGTCAAGACCTAGTCGCTGCAACATCTTAAAAGCAAGAATAAGATATGCTGAGAGTATAATGCTTCCGGCTAAAAACAACATGCTATCGTTCCTTCTGTTTATAGTATGATATCAAATCTGTATCCAGTTGTTTAGTAGCAAAAAGTGATGCTGAATGTAAAGCGGGGGCAGCAATACCTTCTGCATATAGCAGCGTGTTACGAATGACTATGGCTTCATCCCACAGTTGCGCATCAATGAAAAATTGTAAAGTTTTGGCACCGCCTTCTATTAATATACTTTGAAGCTGCAGCGCCACGCAAGCTTCTACTATTTGCGCAGGCACTGGTTTTTCTTTTTGCAGTACATAATATTCTACGTTCGCTACACCTGCAGGTGCACTATAAGTAAATATTACTGTACGCTGCGACCCATCAAACAAATGCAAGTGTTGCGGTAATTTATTATGCAGGTCAATGATCAACCTAACAGGTGAGGCACCCGGCGCATGCCTTACATTCAGTTGCGGATCATCTTGAAGAGCTGTATTGGTGCCTGCAAGTATAGCCATGTTACTGCTGCGCAATTGGTGCACAAACCTGTTGCTATAGGCATTGCTGATAAGTAACCGTTCTGCAGGATTACCTATTACACCATTGGCAGTCTGTGCCCACTTCAGCGTAATGTATGGCCGCTTTTGCTGGTGAAATGTAAAGAACCGCTTATTCAGTGCAATGCATTCTTCTTCCAGTACATTCATCACCACTTCTACCCCAGCCTGCTGCAATATTTCAATGCCTTTACCATCTACTGCATAAAAAGGATCACGGCATCCCACCACTACTTTACGTATACCAGAAGTGATTACAAGATCAGCGCATGGCGGTGTTTTGCCATAATGCGCACAAGGCTCCAATGAAACATATAATGTAGAGAGCGGAATAAGGTGCTTATCTGCAACAGCTACAGCATTTATACAATTAACTTCTGCATGTGCTTTGCCATATTGTTGGTGATATCCTTCACCTATGATCCTGCCGTTATGAACCAGCACGCTACCTACCATAGGATTGGGTGCAACGAAGCCTTCGCCAAGCGCGGCAAGTTGCAGGCATCTATGCATGTATAACTGGTGTGGGTTCATGAGTGGGAGCGCAAAAGTAACTGAAAAATGTACTAGCATTGCAAGGTGACCATACAGCAGGCATACCAACAAGTACTTTTACAACTGTTCGATGTTTGTGACGATCGTGAAGCGGCAAATATTGCCAATATGGTCATTGAACATTTTACAGGACAAAAGAAGATTGACCGCATAATAAACAAAGACCTCCCAGTTACCACAGAACAGCAACGGGCTTTAGAAACAGCAGGTCAACAACTTGCCAGGCACAAGCCGGTACAGTATGTTCTAAATGAAGCATGGTTCTACGGAATCCATTTTTATGTAAATGAGAATGTACTAATACCCCGTCCTGAAACTGAAGAACTAGTGGAATGGGTGGTACAAGACATGCAAAAGCAACATTCAGCCATCTCCATCTTAGACGTGGGAACAGGTAGTGGATGTATACCTATTGCGCTAAAGAAGCAGCTACCAGGTGCCACCATTGCTGCAGTAGATGTATCTGCTGAAGCCCTGCAAGTGGCAAAGCAGAATGCAGCCAGCAATGAAGCTGATATAGATTTTCACCAGTTGAATATCCTGGATACGGATGAATGGAAACAGCTACAGGTATATGATGCTATTGTAAGCAACCCGCCCTACATCAAGGCAAATGAGCAAGAACAGATGAACCAAAATGTGCTGGCCTATGAGCCGCACCTGGCGCTATTCGTTCCAGATGATAATGCGTTGATATTTTATGAAGCCATTGCTGAATTTGGAAAACAACACCTGCAGGAAAAAGGAAGATTGTACTTCGAAATAAATGAACAATTAGGCGAACAAGTAGTGCAGTTGCTGCAAGCAAAAGGCTATAAAGATGTGGTGCTTAAAAAAGATATGCAGGGAAAGGACCGGATGGTGAGGTGTGAGAAGTGAATGGTGAGTAGTGAGTGGTGAATTGTGAGGAGTGAGTACTGAATTGTGAATAGGGAATAATGATTAAAAACCTTTAGATGAAGTTCCGGCTGAATAAAAACTTACATGCCATTGACCATAGATGGAGATTAGTTTACAATAGGCAATTCACTATTGACCACTGCCCACTGACTATTCACCAACTACTTCCAACCTCTAACACCTAACATCTAACATACTACCTCCTAACCTCCTACTGCCCGGCATTATCAACCGCCATTACAGGTGTTGCGCCCAGCTTTTTAATGATCTGCATTACTTTGATAGCTGTTCCTAAATGAGATGTGCTGTCGCCATTGATAACTACGGATGGCTTGTCTGTTTCTTTAGAAAGATATGCTTGTAATTCTGCCTCAAGTGATTGTATAGGCACCTGCTTTTGACCAAGGAACAAACGTTGTTCTTTGTCTACCGTTACTACTACTGTTTGCTTCGCTTTTGTATCGCTCTTTGCTTTAGGATTAGATACTTTGATAACGTTGGGATTGGCAAGCGTGGACACGATCAGGAAGAATAACAACAGGATAAACAATATATCGTTCAGTGCACCGGTGTGCATCTCTGGATGTGTTCTTAATCTGCTACGTATGTTCATATCGTTGTTCCTTTTTTGTTGTGAGAACTTTTGGTACCTGTTCTCCTGTTGCAGGTTATTCTGCTGTTGCCCCTGCTCATCTTTCAACCTGCTGTACAAGTGTGCGACGCAACGGAAGCATCATTACTAACTACAGCCGGCTACCAAATCTTCTTCGTACTTCTAACCTGGTACTTCAAATTTTCTTTACCTGGTTGGCTCTTGCAGTATGTCTATAAACTCGGCGCTTGCCGCTTCCATTTTGTTAGCCGTTTTATCTATTTGCGTACTCAGGAAGTTATGTCCCATATAAGCAATCAAACCAATGATAAGACCTGTAGCTGACGTGATCATCTTGGTGTAGATACCACCAGCAATTGTGCTTAAGGTATACTCACCTGTACTCGAAATTCCATAGAACAATTGCACCATACCAATGATGGTTCCAAGGAAACCGAACATAGGAGCAATACCAGCAATAAGCGATAAGATATTCAGGTTGCGCTCCATGTTGTACATTTCAAGCTTGCCTACATTCTCCATACTTTTCTCAATGGCGTCAATAGGTTTTCCTATACGCTGAATGCCTTTGTCAATCATTTTGGCAACAGGGTTAGGTGTATTCTTAGCAAGCGTACGTGCAGCAGTTACATTACCCATCATGATATTGTCGCGGATCATACTCATGAAGTTCCCTTCTATTTTACTCGCTTTGCGAATAGCAATAAAACGTTCGAAGAAGAAAAAGATGGTTGCCACAAACAAGGCGTACAGCGGGTACATGATCCATCCACCTCTGTCGAGCAGGCTCCACAACGAAATCGATTCGGCTACTGGTTGAGCTGCTACGTTGTTTACGGTGTCTGCCATTACCTAGCCGCCAGCTTGCAAAAAGATCAACATCATTATTGGTAAAAATTAAAATGGGTGTAAAAGTAAGAATTGACAATAGTGGTAACAGCGATAACTTGTACACATGTGTGAATGCAAATAAACATGCAGAAGACATTCAGCTGCTGCACCTGCTGTTAAAGTTTTGCTGTAATCAACTCTCCCTGTTTACCTCTTCTATTGAGAATGCAGGCAGGCAAATGCTCCAGTATTCGCAAGGCTCATCAAAAGGATTACTATAGCGAACTCTTGCGCCTTTTTTTACCAGTATACTTTGGCCTGCTTCTACGGTTACTTTCAAACCATCTACCTCTACAGATTTGCGGCCACTGCTTACCAATGTCCATTCGTCGAATGTAGTCGATTGGTGTGGCTCGCTCCAATGTGGCGGCGCTACCATATGAGCTATGCTAATGTTTTGCTGGTTGGTGGCTACACGGCCAAAATGCTCTTCTATAAGTTTTCCATCGGTTGTTGGTACTATAAAGGGTTTATTCTGCAGAAAATAGTTCATATGTTGTTTAGATTATTAAGTGTTGGATTGAAGACTTGTTTTATCGACTAAGTGATTGGCTACTGCCAGTTGTTGTTAAGGTTCATTACCTAAAGCTGAAAATACAAGATGCTCAAGGAAAGCGGTGATTTTGGTTGCTTTATTATCGTGGGCAAAATCTGTAAGCGATGGCAGGTGTTTTAAAAAGAAATTTTCTATATGCGCTACCTCTACTACAGTGCTGGCTAATGTCCTGGGATATTTGTAATGCGGTGCAAATTCAAGAATGATGTCGGCAAAGAAGGAACACAGTTCTTTATAAGGCTTGAACAGCTGATCCTGGTTGTCTTCAGAAACATGTTTGGTAAGATATGCTTTGGACCCTTCTGAAATAACAATTCGATGCAGTACACTTTCTTTTACATGCGAAATGTTATCATCGTCCTTTACCTCCTGCGACAGTAGCTTGATAACCTTACGTATCTTCTGTTTTGGGTCTACCACGTTATTCAAACTAAAGGTGATCTTATATGCCAGCCATCTCCAATACCAGGCTACCAGGTATACCAGCAATCGATGCTTATTGTCGAAATAGCGATATATACCCGCTTCGGATGTATGGATTTTTGTAGCAAGCTTCCTGAATGTAAAAGCTTCAAACCCAAGCTCATCAATTAGAAGTATACTATGTTCAATAATCTTTTTACCCAGATCTGATTGTTGCGGATCACGAACAAAAAGCTTTTCATTCATCTGTATTTGTACGGTCCAATTCATACCTGGTGATAATCAACAACTACATTTTAAGCGTTCAAACAAAACTAAAAATAAAAAACTTATGATAGTAATACTATCGTTATTGATAATTTTGCTACTTTGACAAGCAAGAAAAAATTTTCAGTACATGAAAAGCGTATTCAAAGAAATCAAAAGTGACCTGCCTGCTAGTATTGTAGTCTTCTTTGTGGCTGTTCCACTATGTCTAGGTATTGCACTGGCATCGGGTGCACCATTATTTGCAGGCATCATTGCAGGCATTGTTGGTGGCATTATCTGCGGTATTGCAAGTGGGTCAGCATTAGGCGTTAGCGGCCCTGCAGCAGGTCTTGCTGTTGTTGTTCTCAATTCAATTCAAACCCTGGGCGGCTCATGGCATGCATTTCTCCTGGCCGTTGTATTGGCTGGTTGCCTGCAGTTACTGGCCGGATACCTGAGGGCCGGGTTTGTGGCTTATTTCTTTCCATCATCGGTAATCAAAGGGATGCTTACAGGTATTGGTCTTATCATCATTTTGAAACAGATACCTCACGCAGTGGGCTACGACGAGAACCTGGAAGGCAGCCTGCAATTTGCAGAACCGACCGGTGAGAATACTTTCTCTGCCATCGCCCATGCATTTACACAAATAACACCTGGAGCGGTACTGATAGCTTTGATATCTATAGCCATTCTGCTTCTATGGGAGAATGTGCTGATGAAAAAGAGCCGCATCTTTCATGTGATACAAGGACCATTGGTAGCAGTGGTAGTGGGTATCATCATGTTCAACCTATACAGGAATGGTATACTTAATTTCACCCTGGCCGATAAACAATTAGTGACCTTGCCAGTTCCTGAAAATATAGGAGCATTCTTCGGGCAATTCACCTCTCCTGATTTTTCGCAACTAGCCAACCCTGAAGTATATTTTATTGCAGTGGTTATAGCCGTTATAGCAAGCCTTGAAACTTTGCTTTGCGTAGAGGCAACAGATAAACTTGATCCACTAAAAAGAGTAACGCCAACCAACAGGGAACTGAAAGCACAAGGTTTAGGAAACATTGTATCAGGATTGATAGGTGGACTACCAATTACGCAGGTGATAGTAAGAAGCTCTGCTAATATAACCTTTGGAGCAAAGACGAAGTTATCAGCCATTTTGCACGGCGTATGGTTGCTGCTAAGTGTTATCACAATTGCGCATTTGCTAAACATGATACCACTGGCAACACTGGCAGCTATCCTGATCCTGGTAGGTTATAAACTGGCTAAACCAGCTTTATTCATCCAGATGTATAAGCTTGGTTGGGAGCAGTTCGTACCATTTATGGCAACCGTGGTGGGTATACTAGCAACCGACCTTCTGAAAGGTATAGGTATAGGATTAGCCGTTGGAATATTTTACACGCTGCGCCACAACTACAAAAATTCGCATTATGTTCACGATACTAAAACAGTTGAGAATGGCAAAGAAATGCACCATCTTGTACTGGCTGAGGAAGTATCCTTCTTAAATAAAGCAAACATTTTGAAGACCCTGAATGCAATACCTGATAACGCAAAAGTTGTTATAGACGGATCTAAATCAGTAGCTATAGATTACGATGTTATCGAGATCATTCAAAACTTCAGGCAGAATGCCAAAAGCAAGAATATAGAAGTAGAGTTGCTTGGTATTACTGAGGAAAAAGCAGAAATGTCACACTAAAACAAAATAAAGATGAAGACACTTACAAAGGAATCACGCGACAAGATAACGCCAAAGCAGGGTATCGCCCTTCTTAGAGAAGGTAATCGCAGGTTCATCAACAATTTGAAGATAAACCGCAACCTGCTGCAACAGATGAATGAAACTTCAGATGGCCAACACCCATTTGCTGTTATCCTTAGCTGTATCGACTCCCGTACTTCAGCCGAATTGATTTTTGACCAGGGACTGGGTGATGTCTTCAGCGTACGTATCGCAGGAAACATTGTGAATGAAGATATATTAGGAAGCATGGAATTTGGCTGTAAGGCTGCAGGTGCTAAGGTAATCCTTGTATTGGGCCACACCAGGTGTGGTGCAGTAAAAGGAGCTTGCGACCATGTGGAATTAGGCAACCTGACTACGCTACTAAAAAAGTTTGAACCTGCACTGAACGCAGAAACAACAACTACAGATAACAGAACATCTTCAAACAGTGAGTTTGTAGAGCATGTTGCTGAACTGAATGTAAAGCTTGCTGTAAAAGAAATTCTAGAAAGAAGCCCTACCCTACGTGAAATGGTAGAAGCAGGTCAAATCGGAATTGCTGGTGCCATGTATGATGTAGAGAATGGTAATGTGGAATTTTATGAAGATACTTTCCAGGGTATCAAATAGTCATTCTGCATACAGGTGATGCTTTAAAGAATTCACCTACTAAGCATAAAAAAGAACGCTCTTTAATGGTGCGTTCTTTTTTTATTACAACTAGAAGTTTCTACCTGTAGATAATAGAAAAATATCCTTCAGTAATATTATGAACAGGTGTAGGAGCAATAAGCGGCTGTGCTACAAAAGCAAAGTTTGCACGTATACGTTTGGTTGTGGTATTATGTTCCAGTACCTGGATAGAACCCGATACAGAAGAAAAGCTGTTCCCACTCATCATATAGGCTCCATAATAATCACCTGGAAAAAGCATAGGATAAGTGCCGGGGGTAGCGTTCATTGGCACGCCCACACTCACATTGCGTGTAAGATCCTGGCTGTTTCCTTGTAGCATAATAGAATTCATCATGGTCATCATGTCGCCCGAGATACTGTGAGGAACAAATGAAGTACCATTTACTTTTACCCTGAATGTATCTGATGTAGATGATGGAGGAAGCGGGCTACCGGTAGAATAAGAAACATTTGTGAACACTCCGTTGCTAAAAGTAAGGGATGTGCTATCGGCCTGGCGGTAAACTTTGAAACTAAAAGTTCCACTCATGGTCTTACGCACTGTATCTATAGATGATACGCGAAATGTACCATTTGGCTCATTAGGCGTATATGCTTGGTTGCTACTATAGTTCATGGGATTGGCCATGTTGCTATCAATGTATGCTGCAGCATTCATCCAATAGCTATATGGAGATAAAGAATACTGGTGCGCTCCTGAATCAGTAAGGGTAATTGTAAGCATTCGCTTATCTGTTCCAACAGCTGAAATGTTCATAAGGCGCGGCAACTGACCCATGGCAGGACTGAATTGGATCAGTGAAAACCTGTTAGCTATCCAAGGCGTTCCATTAATATTGGCAGTAAAAGAGCCAGTAGTACCGGGTGTAGTGGTTGGTGAAGTACTGGTAACTATGTCACTGGTAATTTCTTTTTGACAAGCAGCAAAGAATAGTATGATAGCTGCTAAAAAAGGTAAGCGTAGTTTCATGTAAAAGGTAAAGGTTTGATGGCTCTAAGATATCTGAAATAGCCATACAGCAATTATTTCAGCCATATTTGCTATAAACATTTTTGCCATACTCCTAACGCATGAACATATGCTTATATATAATTCATGCAGTTAGGAAAGTTTTACTTTAACAAATTTATTCTTCCCATTCCTTTTACTTTGCTGCCCTAAAAACTCTTCATGAAAAATTTTCTATTGCCCTTAAACATCATTCTTGTTATAGCAGTTGCAGTGCTGTTTTACCTGCACTTTTCAAGTGGTAAAAAAACAACAACCCAGGTAGCTTCTCAAACTTCCGGGTCGGCACAAACAGGCGCTTTCAAATTGGCTTATTTTGAAATGGACTCTATTGATAACAACTACGAATACCTGAAAGATGTACGCAGCCAGTTGAAATCTAAACAACAGGAACTAGGTGGACAATTGAACCAACTGAAGAACCGCTACATGGAGAAGGTGAAGAAATACCAGCAGGAAGCACCTACCATGACACAAGAACGCGCTAACATAGTAGAACAAGAATTGATGAACGATCAGAAGGTGCTTGCTAATAAAGAGCAATCACTCGATCTTGAAATGCAGGATATCCAGTTTAAGAAGATGCAGGATGTAAATAAGAAAATTGAAGAGTTCCTGAAGGAGTATAACAAAGACAAAGGCTTCAGCTACATCGTAGCAAATCAACCAGGTACTGTTTATTATGTTGATCCAGGTTTTGATATTACTGCCGAAGTAGTGAAAGGATTGAATGAACAATACAAGAAGAAAGACTAAAATATCCTCAATATCATATTTGCTTATCTTCATCCCTTCTCCTAAAAGAGAAGGGATTTTTTTTATAACTACACGCATGGACAACAATTCTAACGCTTCTTCTTTCAAACCTACTTTGGGCCTGCTGGATGCTACTATGATCGTAGCCGGCAGCATGATTGGATCAGGGATCTTTATAGTAAGTGCAGATATTACACGTAATGTGGGTAGTGCTGGCTGGCTGATCTTTGTGTGGATACTGACTGGGTTAATGACACTTACAGCTGCACTAAGCTATGGCGAGTTAAGCGCCATGTTTCCAAAAGCCGGCGGACAATATGTGTACCTAAAAGAAGCTTACAACCCGCTCGTAGGTTTTCTTTATGGATGGAGTTTTTTCTCTGTAATACAAACAGCAACAATTGCTGCAGTAGGTGTTGCATTTGCAAAATTTACTGCTTATCTCATTCCTGCCTTCAGCGAAGACAATGTATTGATGGGTATAAAAAAAGGCGTGGATGCAGCTGGCAAAATGCAATATTCATTCGGCATTAGTGCTGCACAACTGTTATCCATTGTAGTCATTGTGTTACTTACCTACATAAATACGCGTGGTGTAAAAGGCGGTAAAGCCATCCAAACAACATTCACACTTACCAAGCTGCTTAGTCTTTTTGGACTAATTGTATTTGGATTGATACTGGTTAAAGGTGATGTATGGACAGCTAACTGGAGCAATGCCTGGGACCTTGGCAGTTTATCGCGTGAAGGCACGTTCGCTAATTATACAATAGCTGCGGCATTGGGTGCTATAGCTGCGGCAATGGTAGGTTCTATTTTCAGCAGCGATGCCTGGAACAATGTAACATTCATAGCAGGTGAAATAAAGAACCCCCAGCGCAACATCGGACTTAGCCTCTTCTTAGGAACCTTTATAGTTACCGTTATATATGTAGCTGCCAATGTAATGTATACGGCGGTGCTGCCACTACAGGAAATCGCATCAGCAAAAAATGATCGCGTAGCTGTTGTTGCATCCAATGTCATCTTTGGAAATATCGGTACCATTATCATCGCGCTCATGATTATGATCTCAACCTTTGGTTGTAACAACGGGTTGATACTGGCTGGCGCACGTGTATACTACACAATGGCCAGGGATGGATTATTCTTCAAAAAAGTTGGCCGCCTGAATACACATGCTGTACCTGCGTATGCGCTATGGATACAGGCGGTGTTTGCCTGTGCATGGAGCCTCAGCGGCAAGTATGGGGACCTGCTCGATATGATATCATTTGTGGTGGTAGTATTCTACATGCTAACCATCATTGGTATTTTCATTTTACGTGTAAAACGTCCCGATGCAGAACGTCCATATAGGGCCATTGGGTATCCTGTATTGCCTGCACTTTATATCATTATGGGCTTGACCTTTTGTATTCTTCTCATCATTTACAAACCTACTTATACATGGCCTGGAGCCATCATCACTCTGCTGGGTGTGCCTTTGTATTATATTGCGGTCGCAAGCAATAAAAAAGCAGTATAATAATATGCAGGTAGAGGATCTGTTCAAACATTTTGCAGAACAAAAAGTAGCTGTAGTAGGCGATGTAATGCTCGACACATACTGGTGGGGCCATGTAGAAAGGATATCACCTGAAGCGCCGGTACCTGTAGTAGCACTAGATAAAAAAGAACTTCGACTGGGTGGTGCAGGTAACGTAGCATTGAATACGGTAGCACTTGGTGCTTCAACTGCTATATTCTCGGTTATTGGTAATGATGAGGATGGAGAAACGCTCACCCAGTTGTTGGCGCAGCATAACATTAATACCAGGTATATAGTAAAAAGCAACAACAGGGTTACTACCAATAAAACGCGTATCATAAGTCGCAACCAGCACATGATGCGACTTGACTCCGAAATAACACATGATATAAACAGCGATGAACAGGCACAATTGGTTCAGGCATTTGAAGAATTTGTAAAGACAGAGAAACCTTCAGTAGTTGTATTTGAAGATTACAACAAGGGCGTACTTACCAGCAGCCTGATCCAGCAACTGATAACGCTTTGCAATGAACATGGCATCATAACAACCGTTGATCCAAAGCGCAAGAACTTCTTTTCCTACAAAGGGATCAGCATTTTTAAACCCAACCTAAAAGAAGTAAAAGAAGGTTTGAACCTGCTACTGGAAGACATCAATGAGCCAGTTTTGCGCGAAATTCATGCGCAACTGAAGGATGTATTGCAGCATGATATCTCACTCATCACACTATCTGAAAAAGGTGTGTTTTACCAGCACGATAATTCCTCCTCCATCATACCTACACATGTGCGAAGCATAGCCGATGTAAGTGGTGCCGGCGATACAGTAATCGCTGTAGCATCGCTGGTATATGCCGCCAGCCGGAACATTAATCTTGCTGCCGCCATGGCCAATATTGCAGGCGGTCTTGTATGCGAAGAAGTAGGTACAGTAGCTATCAATAAAACAAAGCTGTTCGAGGAGTGTCGGCTGCTATTGAACTAGTAGTAACTGCTAAAATCACAAACTCAATTTCCGCTGAATTAACCAACTATGGAAGCCATTGAAATAGTACAGGCAGGACCAGCCGACGTGTACCAGTTGCAAAAGATCGGCAGGCAAACTTTTCAGGAAACTTTTTCAGCAGGTAACACTGAAGAGAACATGCGCAAGTATCTTGAAGAAGGTTTTGCCATTGATAAACTTGCAGCGGAACTGGCCAATCCACATTCACTATTTTATTTTGCCAAACTTGGTGAAGCAGTAATTGGCTACCTGAAACTGAATTTCGGAAAATCACAAACGGAGCTACAGGACGAGCAAGCACTTGAAATAGAACGCATCTATGTGCTGAAGGAATACCATGGAAAAAAGGTGGGACAACTGCTGTATGAAATGGCGATTCAGGTGGCGAGCCAGAGCAACAGCCAGTATGTTTGGCTTGGGGTTTGGGAAGAAAACCAGCGAGCTATCAGCTTCTACAGCAAGAATGGCTTTAAAGAGTTCGACAAGCATATCTTCAAACTGGGTGAAGACGAGCAGACAGACATACTGATGAAACTGGAACTACGGTAAGCAACAACAGGATCTATTTATATAAACAGCAACAGACTTACATGCAGAAGTACACGATAGTTATACACGGTGGTGCAGGTACAATACTTAAAGAAGATATGACACCTGAACTGGAAGCAGCTTATACAGAAGGGCTGCAACAGGCGCTGGATGCAGGTTATGCTGTTTTAGAAGAAGGCGGTTCAGCCGTCAATGCAGTGAAAGCTGCGGTAGTAGTAATGGAAGACAATATACTGTTCAATGCAGGAAGAGGTTCTGTATTTACTAAGAAAGGTGTGAATGAAATGGATGCTGCACTGATGGACGGAGCCACGCTTGATGCAGGTGCCGTAGCAGGTGTAAGAAACGTGAGAAATCCTATTCTCCTTGCAAACGAAGTTTTGCTGCACAGCAATCATGTGCTGCTTTGCGGAAAAGGTGCTAATGATTTTGCTATAAAACAAGGCGTAAAACTGGAGCCGGATGAATATTTCTTCTCGCAGTTCAGGTACGACCAGTGGAAAGCCATACGTGATACAGATGATTATCAACTGGACCATACGCACGAGGATATGGAGGAGCTGATGAAAGATAAAAAGTTTGGAACAGTAGGCGCCGTAGCATGTGATAAAGATGGCAACATAGCTGCTGCTACCAGTACCGGTGGCATGACCAATAAAAAGTATGGCCGCATTGGAGACAGCCCTATAATTGGTTCCGGCACATATGCCAACAACAATACCTGCGCCATCAGCTGCACCGGTCATGGTGAAAAATTCATGAAAGCAGTAACAGCTTACGACATCAGCGCACTCATGGAGTACAAACGCTTTTCATTAGAAGAAGCGAGTAAAGAAGTTGTTATGAACAAGCTAGTAAAAATGGAAGGCGAAGGCGGCATCATAGGTGTGGATGCACAGGGAAACGTAGCCATGGTTTTCAATAGTATTGGCATGTACCGCGGCTTCAAAAGCAGTGATGGCAGCAACCAGATCGGCATATATGGCTAAAGCTTGGCATCATTACCTTGGAAGCTGCTTTTCGATTCAGCTATCAGACTGTCCCCATCCCATCCTTCATCAAGTTGGAGTTTTGCATTCTGCCGGTCACTCTGTATAAAGGTTTCGAGCTCCTCGATCACTTCACGGGCTACGTTAATGTATTCCTTCTGGTCGCCGCGTACTGCAGCCAGTTTTTTCAGTGCCCGCTCATCATGTTTAAGAAAGGTTCGTGCTGCACGCTGAGCATGGTATTTCCGGTGGCCAAGCAGGCTCATGGCATCAACGCCCATTCGCAGCGAAGTATCTAGAGTTTCGCGGTAAATATGCAGCATCCCCTCGTCCATCAATTGGTAGGTATCGCCCCGGTCGTAGGCGCGGGCCAATACCCGCAGGTTAGGAAAATATTTCTTTACCGTTTCTACCATTTCCAGCACTTTAGCCGGATCACTCAATGTGATGATGAGCAACTTAGCTTCATTAGCGCCGGCAGCGGCCAGTAGATCAGGCCGGGTGGCATCTCCATAATACACTTTGAACCCGAACTTACGCAGCAGGTCTACCCTTTCACTGTCAATATCCAATACCGTGGTTCCTATTCCATTTGCTTGTAAAAATCTTCCTGTTACGTTGCCAAACCTGCCAAAGCCAGCAATGATCACCGGGTTGCGCTCATTTACTGTATCAGCAGACCTGCTAGATTCCGTTTCCTTTGTACCAATGTAAGGCTGAATGAAGCGCTCATGAACCAATAGCAACAGAGGTGTCAAGGCCATCGAAATGGCGACGACTGCTATTAGTGTACTAACCAAGGCAGCAGGAAGAATGCCTTCCTGTAGTGTAAAAGAAAAGAGTACAAAGGCAAATTCTCCTGCCTGGCTTAGCGCTAAAGCAAACAACATATTCTGGTCGAAAGCCAGCTTGAACAACTTTCCTACAAGAGCTAAAACCAATGCTTTAATCACCATCATAGCAGCTACAATAGAAAGTATCATTATTGGCTGGCTAGCGATCAGGTTGAAATCGATAGATGCTCCTACAGAGATGAAGAATAGCCCGAGCAGCAACCCTTTGAAAGGTTCTATATCACTTTCTAAAGCATGTTTGTACTCGCTGTTAGCCAATACTACTCCCGCCAGAAAAGTACCCAATGCCGGGCTCAGACCTACCTGCGTCATCAACACAGCAATACCAACGATAAGCAGTAGTGCACTTGCTGTAAAAAGTTCCCGGATGCGGGTTTGGGCAATGATCCTGAAAACGTGGCGCATAATGTACCGCCCAAGGAAAATGACAAAAATCACTGAAGTAACAACAATGAGCGTTTGAGCCCATGCCGGCTGGCCTGATACCAGTGTGGGTGAATGGTCGCTGGAAGAAACGCCGGACGTACCTGTAGCCAGGAATGGCAGGATCGCCAACATAGGTATCACAGCTATGTCCTGGAACAGTAGAACAGAAAAAGAACTCTGGCCAGCTACCGTTTTCATCAATCCCTTTTCCTGCATAGTCTGCAAAACCATGGCAGTACTTGATAGCGATAATGTCATACCAATGGCTAAAGCAGGTTGCCATGCTAATCCCAGCGCCATTGCAATAGCGCCAATAAAAGCGGCTGAAACCAATACCTGCAATTCTCCTAAACCAAGAATTGAAGTTCGTAGTTTCCATAGCAGCTGTGGCTCCAGCTCAAGGCCAATGATAAACAACATCATGACCACACCAAACTCTGCTACATGCATGATGTCGGCGCCACCGTCGCCTAAAAAACCGAGGACGGCAGGTCCTATGATGATTCCTGCAAAAAGGTATCCTAAAACTGATCCGAGGCCCAAACGCCGTGCTATTGGAACAAAGACAACGGCCGCGGCCAGGTATATCATTGCCTGGAATAGGAAGGAATGTTGATCCATGATTAGGCGGTAGGTGATTGTGGAATAAGAAGATCGTTGATGTATTCTGTGGTCTCCAAACCAGCAGCAGGAAGTATACCCTGCTGAAGTTTGCGAACCACATCGGCAAAACTTCGTGCATCGTCTTCTATCTCCTCATCTGCCTTTTTGTGTGTGCCATGCACGACGAACGGAGGCAGGTAATGCATTTTGCATAAGCGCGCCGTCTGATGGAAAGGCTCCAGGTAATCTACCACAGAAAGACGGTTGATACCGCCGGGTTGATAAGCCTGCCGTGACCCGCCACACGATACTGCATTCATCATGTGCTTACCTGTAAGAGCCAGGCCATTACTTCCATACGCCCAGCCGTGCTCGAGCACAAGGTCGAGCCATTGCTTGATGATAGCTGGTGAACTATACCAATAAAATGGATGTTGAAGAATGATGATGTCGTGCTGCAGCAACAGCGCTTGTTCTCTTTCTACATCTATGTCGAAATCAGGATACTCTTCGTAAAGATCATTGATGAAGACACCCTTTACCTGCTGCAGGTATTTAATCATGCGGGCATGTATCCTGCTTTTCTCCAGCGCAGGGTGCGCAAACTGCACAAGAATTTTGGCCATTGAAGTTTATTCAATTAGACCACAAGATAAGCGTAAGTAGCAGCAATCGGTTGTAGCGAGCAGTTGCTACAACGACTTATAAGCAAATAAATTACGCCGCATCTGAAGTCGCTAGCCGCCTATCTGCTCCTGCATGAGTAAAGCAGCACAGATATTAGCCAGTAAAAATCTTTCCTCTACAGGCACGTCAGACAAGTAAACCACACCTTTGTTGATCATAGAAACAGCGGCTACAGGTTTGTCTTGTTTATTTCGAACCTCAATACCTATTGCACCAAAAGGCATATTAGCTGCAGTTCCATCTTTACGTTGCATCTGAGTAACAGGCACCAGCGAGTAAAAATCTTCTTTGTTCAAAGCCACCACACCAGCAGCTTGTTTTGGCCGCCTTTGCCATGACTGGTTATCAAACACTAATTGCCACGGACCTTTGCCCCTGCTGGTATGTATCTGCACATAATACTTGCTTTCGCTTGGCTCAATGTTCAATAATACTTCTGATGCTATGTTCAGCAGGTTATTAGGGTTTTTGCCTATCAGCAGGTCTTCAGCTTTAAATTTTGAAACACAAAAAACCTCGCTTTGATTTCCTTTATCATCGGCTAATTCAAAACGAAGGGTTTGCCTCCTGTTGATGTATTCCACAGATATGATGTTTTCAAATCCGGGATCCATTGCATTGCCTTTTGTCCAGCCGGAACGTGCTGAGGTGCCTTGTGTCCATGAGCGTTTTGCTGTTGTAGTATAATATTCTCCGAAGTTCATCCGCTCCTTCGAAAAGATACTCTTGCGTCCTTCTACAGGATATTCTTTTTTACTAAGCCAGTTTTCTTCGGCCAGAGCCATTTTAGCTGGAGTACAATGTGTAGCTGTTATTGATATTGCTGCTAAAGCAGAGATAAGAAAGATGCGCATATGGTTTGGTGTTTTGACAAAAATGCATCAACTGGCTGTGAAAGAAATTCAAACGTTTGATAGGTGGATGTACGGTTGGGTAAAAGGTTTTCACGGCCACATAGATATGTGATAATTCGATGTCCATTTTTGGCAATTGCTCGTTTTTATAAAGAAACATGCATACAAAATTCAGCTGTTCGTGGCATGACTATTTAAAGTTTTCCGGCTAAAACGTAAGCTATGAAAACGACAAAATTTAAAGTTGTTGCAGTTGTTTTTTTGCTGATGACCAGTACCTCATTTTATGCTTGTAAGGGTAAGCAAAAAGATACAACTGACAACACAACCATCAACTCTACACCAACTACAACAAACACAACACCAGCACCAGTAGAGATTTCGGCTGATGATGAATTGAGTAAAGGAGTGAAAGATGCGACTAAAGATCATCCGAATGTAACGGCGAATGTTAACAATGGTGAGATTACACTTACCGGCGACATAGAACGCAGCAAGTTGCCAGGGCTGATGCAGTCATTAAATTCCCTCAGGCCAAAAAAGATCAATAACAACCTCAACATAAAATAATATGGAAAACGCAACAGGCGGCCTGCAAAGCAAGTACAGTGAGTTGATAAATGCAGCTAAAGCCGGTGGTGTTAACAACCTACAGGTTCGTGAGCAGGATCGTGTACTTTATATAGATGGTGAAGCACCTAATGGGCAAACGAAGGATAATTTATGGAGCATCTATAACCGGATCGATCCAGATTTTAGAGCAGGCGATTTGATCATGAATATAAATGTTGCATCGGCAGTAGCCGGCGCACAAGCAAGAGTAAGTACGCAAACTTCTAATCTAAACATCAGGAAAGGTCCGGGAACTGACCAGCCAATTGTAGGCAAAGCTGCACATAACTCTAATGTTACCATCATCAATAAAACCAATGATCAATGGTGGCTGGTAAGAACTGAAAAAGGAGAAGAAGGATATGCATATGCACAATACCTGAGTGTGTCTTAGTATAAGCACACACATAAATAAAATTTAAGCAGGAACGTCTTCCTGCTTATTTTTTTGATAGTGAAATGAGAGTTGATCCTATGTAGTACAGCAGCTGAACGGAGCATCGCAACATCTGCTCCATTTTCTTCTGACCGCTGGCAATAAAAAAGCCGCCTCAACAATGAGGCGGCTTTTTTATCTATTTGAAGGAATTAGGATCTAGAACTTTTAACTCTAAACCTTAAACTTAAAACTCCTTATTCTTCTTCATCAAAGGTCATTGCTTCGCGGGCTGTAGTAAGCAATTCATATTCTTCCTTGCTACCTACGATCATGTTCTCGAAGTCTCTCAGACCAGTACCCGCAGGTATGGCGTGACCAGTGATCACATTCTCTTTCAGACCCAGCATCTCATCGGTTTTACCCATGATAGCTGCAGAACTCAACACCTTAGTTGTTTCCTGGAATGAAGCTGCAGAGATCCAGCTTTGTACACCCAGTGACGCTTTGGTGATACCCAGCAACAATGGAGATGATGTAGCAGATTGAGCATCCCGGTATTCAACCAGCTTCCTGTCAGAACGGCGAAGGATAGAGTTTTCTTCTCTTACTTCACGCAGGCTAACGATCTGCCCGGCTTTCAACTTAGTGCTTTCACCTGAGTCAACCACCACTTTCTTATCAAAGATCCAATCGTTCTCTTCGTTGAAATCGATTCGGTCAACAGTATCTCCTTCAAGGAAACGTGTATCGCCCGGATCTTGTATCTCAACCTTCTTCATCATTTGACGAACGATGGTCTCAATGTGCTTATCGTTGATACGCACACCCTGCAAACGGTATACTTCCTGGATCTCGTTCACTACGTACTCTTGTACAGCAAACGGTCCTTTGATAGCAAGAATATCTGCAGGAGCGATAGAACCATCAGAAAGAGCAGTACCAGCTTTTACGAAGTCACCATCTTGTGCAAGGATCTGGCGGGTAAGAGGTACAAGGTACTTCTTGATTACTCCATCTCTTGCTTCAACAATGATCTCGCGGTTACCACGCTTAATGTTACCGAAGCTTACAACACCATCAATTTCTGATACAACCGCAGGGTTGCTTGGGTTACGCGCTTCAAACAATTCAGTTACACGTGGAAGACCTCCGGTGATATCTCTTAGTTTACCTAACACCCTTGGAATTTTCACCAGTACTTGACCTGGCTTCACTTCCTCGCCTTGCTCAAGAACGATGTGGCTACCTACAGGTAGGTTGTACATCTTGGTTTCTTTCGCACCTTCTACTATCAATCCTGGGATCTTGGTCTTATCTTTTGTTTCTATAACAACTTTCTCACGGTGTCCTGTTTGCTCATCAGCCTCTTCACGGAAGGTTACACCTTCAATGATGTTTTCAAACTTGATAGCACCTGGGATTTCCGCAACGATAACGTTGTTGAACGGATCCCATGAACAGATCACATCACCTTTGGTTACTTTCTGCCCGTCTTTTACTTGCAGTGTAGAACCGTAAGGAATATTGTTGGTGATCAGGAGACGATCGTTCTTCACGTCCATGATACGCACCTCACCGGTACGACCAATAACGATCTTCACTTTGTCGCCTTCCTGGTTGTGTGCATCTACAGTACGTAGACCATCAAACTGGATAGTACCATCGAACTTAGCATTCAATGTACTTTCTACAGAAGCCGATCCGGCCACACCACCCACGTGGAAGGTACGTAGTGTAAGCTGTGTACCTGGTTCACCGATTGACTGTGCAGCAATTATACCTACAGCATCACCACGTTGAGCTGTGTAACCAGTTGCAAGGTTTTTACCATAGCAACGTACACATACACCACGCTTAGCTTCACAAGTAAGAACTGAACGTATCTCTACAGTTTCAATTCCTGCTTCTTCGATGTTCTTAGCGATGTCTTCATTTATCTGCTGTCCTGCTTCTACAAGTAGCTCATCCGTTACCGGGTTTAGTACAGTGTGTAGAGAGGTACGGCCAAGGATACGGTCAAACAATGGTTCAATCACGTCCTCGTTATCTTTTAGTGCACTGGTAGCAATACCACGCAGTGTACCACAATCTTCTTCAGTTATTACAACGTCCTGGGCAACGTCAACCAGACGACGAGTTAGGTAACCCGCATCCGCTGTTTTCAACGCCGTATCCGCAAGACCTTTACGAGCACCGTGGGTAGAGATGAAGTAATCCAATACGTTCAGACCTCCTTTGAAGTTTGAAAGGATCGGGTTCTCAATGATCTCGTTTCCGCTGCTACCACTCTTACGAGGTTTAGCCATCAGACCCCTGATACCAGCAAGCTGCTTGATCTGCTGCTTACTACCACGAGCTCCTGAGTCAAGCATCATGTACACAGAGTTAAAGCCCTGCTTGTCTGCTGCCATCTCACGGATCAACGTTTCAGTAATACGGGTATCCACACGAGACCAGATATCGATGATACCATTGTAACGCTCGTTGTTGGTGATAAGACCCATGTTGTAGTTGTCCCAAACCTCTTCTACCTCAGCCTTGGCGTTATCCAGCAATTGCTCTTTCACGTCAGGGATGATAAGGTCGTTGATGTTGAACGACAAACCACCTTTGAAGGCCATTCTAAATCCTAGTGTTTTGATATCATCGAGGAATTTAGCGGTCTTAGGAACGTTCGTGATCTTGATGATATCACCAATGATCTCACGAAGGCTCTTCTTGGTCAATAGTGCATTTACAAAACCAACTTCTTTTGGAACAAATTGGTTGAACAATACACGACCAACAGTAGTATCAATTAATTTATTATCAAGGTTGCCCTTGTTGTCGCGAACCAGTGTTTTCACCCTGATGTGCGCGTGCAGGTCAACCTTCTTTTCGTTGTAAGCAATGATCACTTCATCCATAGAATAAAATGCCCTGCCTTCGCCTTGTACTTTTACTTCTTCAGTGCTCTTACGCCCCTTGGTGATGTAATACAGACCCAGTACCATGTCCTGTGAAGGAAGGGTGATAGGTGTACCATTTTGTGGGTTAAGAATGTTGTGAGAAGAAAGCATCAGCAACTGCGCTTCTAGGATGGCAGCATGGCTAAGTGGTACGTGTACCGCCATCTGGTCACCATCGAAATCCGCGTTGAACGCTGTAGTAACAAGTGGATGAAGCTGTATCGCCTTTCCTTCGATCAACTTAGGCTGGAACGCCTGGATTGACAACCTGTGGAGGGTTGGGGCACGGTTCAGCATGATCGGGTGACCCTTCAGGATGTTCTCAAGGATATCCCAAACAACTGCTTCCTTCTTATCCACTAACTTCTTAGCAGATTTCACAGTCTTTACTATACCTCTTTCAATCAGCTTACGAATAATGAATGGTTTGAAAAGCTCAGCTGCCATGTCTTTTGGAAGACCGCACTCATGCATTTTCATTTCAGGACCTACCACGATAACCGAACGACCAGAATAGTCAACACGCTTACCTAACAGGTTCTGACGGAAACGACCTT
Organism: Aridibaculum aurantiacum; assembly: GCF_017355875.1. Lineage (NCBI taxonomy): Bacteria > Pseudomonadati > Bacteroidota > Chitinophagia > Chitinophagales > Chitinophagaceae > Aridibaculum > Aridibaculum aurantiacum. The sequence goes on along the minus strand of NZ_JAFEWC010000001.1, from coordinate 1,461,712 downwards.
GCTTACCTTTCAATACATCAGAAAGAGATTTAAGGGCACGTCCACCTTCAGCTTTAACAGCGTTTGATTTTCTTGAGTTATCAAACAAGCTATCGATAGCTTCCTGTAACATCCTCTTCTCGTTACGCAAGATCACCTCTGGTGCTTTGATCTCTAACAAACGCTTCAAACGGTTGTTACGGATGATCACACGACGGTATAAATCGTTCAAATCAGAAGATGCGAAACGACCACCATCAAGAGGAACTAGCGGACGCAGTTCTGGTGGAATAACAGGAATATATTGCATCACCATCCACTCAGGGCGGTTAGTGATACGAGTATTAGCATCACGGAAACTTTCAACTACACTCAAACGCTTCAGCGCATCGGCCTTACGTTGTTGTGAAGTTTCGTTAGCCGCAGCATTACGAAGATCAAATGAAAGTTGATCCAGGTCAATTCTTGCCAACAGGTCATGAACTGCTTCAGCACCCATCTTAGCAATGAACTTATTTGGATCTTCATCAGGCAAATATTGGTTGTCTTTAGGAAGTGCATCCAGGATATCCAGGTACTCTTCTTCCGTCAACAGGTCACCAAAATTTTGTCCTTTATCAGCACGGATACCAGACTGGATAACTACAAAACGCTCGTAGTAAACGATGGTCTCTAATTTCTTAGAGCTCATTCCTAACAGGTAACCAATCTTATTTGGCAAAGACTTGAAGTACCAGATGTGAACTACAGGCACCACCAGTTTGATGTGACCCATTCTTTCACGACGTACTTTCTTTTCTGTAACCTCAACACCACAACGGTCGCACACGATACCCTTGTAACGGATACGCTTGTACTTACCGCAAGCACACTCATAATCCTTCACCGGACCAAAAATCCTTTCGCAGAACAAACCATCTCTTTCAGGCTTATACGTACGATAGTTGATAGTCTCAGGCTTTAAAACCTCGCCGAAGCTCTTCTCAAGAATGCTGTCGGGAGACGCCAAACCAATCGTGATCTTAGAAAACGTTGGCCTTGGACGGTTATCTCTTTTATTCATTGCCATATATCGTAATTACGATTTTACTTTTTTGTTTCCAGCTTCCGTTCGCTATTCAACTTCCGTTGCGTCGCACACTTCAGCTGTTTGTTTGCTGTTCATCGGCCTAAAGGATTAAAGTGCCTCACTCTCAAAGAGTGAGGCACTTCTTTATAGGCTAGTCAAACTTCAGATCAAGACCCAAACCTCTCAATTCATGTACAAGTACATTGAATGATTCTGGGATACCTGCTCTTGGTATATTCTCACCTTTTACAATTGCTTCGTAAGTCTTAGCACGTCCGATGATATCATCCGACTTCAGCGTCAACAATTCCTGCAAGATGTTAGATGCACCATATGCTTCCAGTGCCCAAACCTCCATCTCACCAAAACGCTGACCACCAAATTGTGCCTTACCACCCAGAGGCTGCTGCGTGATCAAGCTGTACGGTCCGATAGAACGTGCGTGCATCTTGTCATCAACCATGTGGTGAAGCTTAATTACGTAGATGATACCAACTGTAGCTTTCTGGTCAAAACGATCCCCGGTTTCTCCATCATACAGGTAAGTATGACCAAAGCTTGGAAGACCTGCTTCAGCTATCTTATCAGCGATCTCTTCAGTGGTAGCACCGTCGAAGATCGGCGTAGCGAATTTCAATCCTAACTTCTCTCCTGCCCAACCAAGAACGGTTTCGTAAACCTGTCCGAGGTTCATACGGCTAGGTACACCAAGTGGGTTTAGAACGATATCAACCGGGGTTCCGTCTTCAAGGAATGGCATGTCTTCAGCTCTTACTATCTTAGCAACAATACCTTTGTTTCCGTGACGACCCGCCATCTTATCACCCACTTTCAGCTTACGCTTAACAGCCAGGTAAACTTTAGCAAGCTTCAATACACCAGCAGGTAATTCATCACCTATTGATACGTTGAACTTCTCTCTCTTATAACGTCCTAATTCTTCGTTGTACTTAATGTTGTAGTTGTGCAACAGAGTGTTGATCTGGTCATCAATCTTAGCATCACCAGTCCATCCTAGAGGATTTACGTTCTGGTAATCGATCTGGCTAAGGTTCTTCTGGTTGAACTTAGAACCTTTACCGATCAATACTTCACCGAAGTTGTTGCTTACACCAGCTGAAGGTCTTTCCTTCACCAGTGTTTGCAGTTTGTCCAGTAACACTTCCAGTTGATCAGCTACATTCTTTTCGTGTACTTTCTCGATCTTCTCAAGAATAGCTTTCTCACGAACTTTTGTATTCTTATCCTTCTTAGCACGCTGGAATAGTTTCTTATCAATAACCACACCTTCTGTACCAGATGGAGCTTTCAAAGAAGCATCTTTTGCATCACCAGCTTTATCACCGAAGATCGCTCTCAACAACTTCTCTTCAGGAGTTGGATCGCTTTCTCCTTTTGGAGTGATCTTACCAATGATGATATCACCTTCTTTTACCTGGGCACCAATACGGATGATACCGTTCTCGTCCAGGTCTTTAGTAGCATCTTCACTTACGTTAGGAATGTCTGGAGTAAGCTCCTCTTCACCCAACTTAGTATCACGTACTTCCAGTTCAAATTCTTCGATGTGAATAGAAGTATACCAGTCTTCACGAACTACTTTTTCGTTGATAACGATCGCATCCTCGAAGTTGTATCCTTTCCAAGGCATGAATGCCACTTTCAGGTTTCTACCAAGTGCTAATTCGCCATCTTTTGTTGCATATCCTTCAGTAAGGAAATCTCCAAGCTTAACTACTTGTCCTTTCTTCACCGCAGGACGAAGGTTGATACAGGTAGCCTGGTTGGTTTTGATGAACTTGGTCAGTTTGTAAACGATCAGGTCCTCTTCAAATGAAACCAGTTTCTGCTCTTCGTTTCTTGTGTAGCGAACGTGTATTTCTTTAGCATCCACGAATTCTACTACGCCATCACCTTCTGCGTGGATCTGGATACGTGCATCGCGTGCTGCCTTTCCTTCCAAACCTGTACCCACAATTGGAGCTTCAGGACGGATAAGCGGAACAGCCTGGCGTTGCATGTTCGATCCCATCAAGGCACGGTTAGCATCATCGTGCTCAAGGAATGGAATAAGAGAAGCACTCAAACCAACGATCTGGTTAGGCGCAACATCCATGTATTCCACGTCGTTTTTATCAAGTATAGGGAAGTCACCAGTTTCACGGCTAACTACGCGCTCTTCTGCAAACTCGCTGTTGTCGTTTAATGGAGAACTAGCCTGCGCAATTTTCTTTTCGTCTTCTTCTTCAGCACTCAGGAAAGTAAGATTTTTCATGTCTACTTTACCCTGTGTAACCTTGTGGTATGGGGTCTCGATGAAGCCCATATCGTTGATCTTAGCATGTACACAAAGTGTAGAGATCAGACCAATGTTTGGACCTTCCGGAGTTTCGATGGTACACAGACGGCCGTAGTGGCTATAGTGTACGTCACGAACCTCAAAACCAGCTCTTTCACGACTTAAACCGCCGGGTCCAAGTGCGGAGATACGACGCTTGTGCGTGATCTCACTTAGAGGGTTTGTTTGGTCAAGGAACTGGGATAATTGAGATGTACCAAAGAATGAGTTGATAACAGATGACAATGTACGGGCGTTGATCAGGTCAACCGGGGTAAATACCTCGTTGTCACGTACGTTCATTCTTTCACGAATGGTACGAGCCATACGGGCAAGACCTACACCAAACTGCGCATATAATTGTTCACCCACAGTACGTACACGACGATTGCTCAGGTGATCAATGTCATCGATCTCAGCCTTACTGTTCGTCAAACGAACCAGGTACTTGATGATCTCGATGATGTCATCTTTGGTTAATACCTTCTTCTCAAGCGGGAAGTTCAGGTTCAACTTACGGTTGATCTTGTAACGACCAACTTCACCTAAGTCATAACGCTTGTCAGAGAAGAATAATTTATCGATAATACCACGGGCAGTTTCATTATCCGGAGCATCAGCACCACGCAATTGACGGTAGATGTGCTGAACAGCTTCCAGTTCACTGTTCGAAGTATCTTTATTTAAAGTGTTGTAGATGATAGAGTAGTCACCGCTCACTTCTTCTTTCTGGATGAATACGCTCTTCACGTCCATTTCAGAAATAGTTTCGATTGCGTTCTCATCAAGGATCGTATCACGCTCCATCACCACTTCGTTACGCTCAATAGATACTACTTCACCGGTATCCTCGTCAACGAAGTCTTCTACCCATGTACGAAGTACACGCGCAGCTAATTTTTTACCCAGATAATTATCAAGGGTCTTCTTTTCAGCCTTTACTTCATCAGCCATGCCGAAAAGCTCCAGGATATCCTTATCTGTTTCAAAACCGATTGAACGAAGTAAGGTAGTTACAGGAAACTTTTTCTTACGGTCGATGTAAGCATACATCACGTTGTTGATGTCGGTAGCAAATTCCATCCACGCACCTTTGAAAGGAATTACCCTTGCAGAGTAGATCTTGGTTCCGTTTGGATGGATAGACTGACCAAAGAATACACCTGGTGAACGGTGTAACTGGCTTACTACTACCCTTTCAGCACCATTTACAACGAAAGTTCCGCGTGGTGTCATGTAAGGGATATTTCCTAAGAACACATCTTGAACGATGGTCTGGAAATCAACGTGTTCCTCGTCATTACAGCTCAAACGAAGTTTGGCTTTCAGAGGAACAGCATAGGTTAAACCACGCTCCATACACTCATCAATAGAGTAACGGGGCGGATCAATGAAATAATCCAGGAATTCCAATACGAAAATGTTGCGGGTATCGGTGATCGGGAAGTTCTCCTTGAACACACGGAATAAACCCTCAACGTTACGCTTATCAGGCGTTGTTTCTAATTGGAAAAAGTCTTGGAATGATTGTAACTGAATGTCGAGTAGGTCAGGTGTTTCAGATAAGTTTTTGATCTTCCCGAAACTAACCCTGTTCTGAACTTTAGTTGAAGACATATTAATATTTAACCGGTTTTAGACTTTATGGCTCAGGCAACTCACTACTAAAAAAGCAATGATCTATTTGCAGCACAACAGATAAAATGGCCATCTCTGAATATGCTATTGCTAATTTGCCTAAAATAAAAGGAATGCAAAGGTAAGGTTTGCCGAGAAATGGCAAAAAACAATTTTTGTACCACAACGATTATTGTGGAAAAGTAAAGTTAAACCCGTAGAAGATGAATAAACCAGTCAGGTGTTATTGAATTGTAGCTGCAAGATAGGGTGTATTTATGCAAACTGTAAAGGGCTACCAGAATTTTTAATTGAAAACAGCCGGCAAAACCGGCTGTTTAATATTTGCATCTTACCAGATTTTAGCCCGTTGTTCGGCTGGTTTGTACATCTTATCTCCCGGCTTTACATTGAATGCCGAATAAAAAGGTTCAAAGTTAGAAAGCGGTCCATTTACCCGGTATAACTCTGGAGAATGCGGATCGGTTGTAACACGAACACGCATGGTCTCATCGCGGTTCATTATCCGCCATACCTGTGCAAAGCCCAAAAAGAAACGCTGATCAGGCGTAAAACCATCAATCTTCTCGTTGCTTTTACCTTGTTCAGTCATTTTAAATGCATCATAGGCAATGGCAAGACCACCAATATCAGCAAGGTTCTCACCTAGCGTCAGTTTGCCATTCAAATGCACACTGTCGAAAATGGTGTAGTTATCATATTCCTTAATTACCATTTCAGCTTTTGTATTGAACTTATTCGCATCGCCAGAAGTCCACCAATCCTTCAGGTTTCCTTCAGCATCATACTGGCGTCCCTGGTCATCAAACCCGTGTGTGATCTCGTGGCCTATCACCATTCCGATGCCGCCGTAGTTGATGGCATCATCAGCGCCCGCATCAAAAAACGGCCATTGAAGAATGCCTGCCGGAAAAACGATCTCATTGAACGTTGGATTGTAATAAGCATTTACTGTAGCTGGAGTCATCCCCCACTCACTCTTATCAACTGGCTTTCCAATCTTTTCTATGTTCTCTTTAAAATCATGTCGGCCAATAGCCTGGTTATTTTCGAAGAAGTTGTTGCGGCTTATTTTCACATCATCATAGCTTTTCCATTTGTCAGGATAACCGATCTTTTTCATAATGGTATTGAGCTTTGCCAAAGCTTTCTGGCGGGTAGAGTCGCTCATCCAGTCGAGCTTGTTCAGACGGTTCTTGAAAGCTTCCTGGAGATTATTTACCAGTTCATCCATCCGCTGCTTGGCTTCAGGAGTGAAATGTTTCTTTACATAAAGCTGGCTTAGCAGATCCTTTAAGCCGTTATCACTTAAATCCACTATTGTTTTCCAACGCTCCTTCTGAACTTTCTGCCCACTGAATGTTTTACCGAATTCAAAGGAAGCATCGCGGAAAGCTTTGCTCAACGCGTCGGTGTTGCCGCTTATGTAGTCAAACTTCATCTTGCTTTTCCATGCTTCTATAGGTTGAGTAGCAAGTAGTGTACTGAGTGCAGCATAATATTTAGGCTGTCCTACATTCAAACTATCAACCTTTAACCCTAGTGTACTGAACACGTTGCTCCAGCCCACTTTTGGAGAAAGCTTCTCCAATTCAGCTATTGTCATCTTGTTGTAGTTCTTCACGGGGTCGCGTAATTCGGTGGGCAACAGGTGACTTTTAGCTATCTCAGTTTCCAGCTTCAATACATCTGCAGCCTGTTTAGCAGCAGTGGTACTGTCTGCACCTGTAAGCATGTAAAGTTTGGTAGCATACTCTACCATCTTTTGCCGTTGCATGGTTGTAGTGGAGTCCTTGCGAGTATAGTATTCCTTCTCAGGAAGCGTAAGACCTGTTTGATAGAGGTTCAGAATATTGATGGTGCTATTCTTTTCATCTGCACCTACATAATAACCAATGAGTGAGCCATCATTCGTTTTATCAAGCTCCATATTCAGCGCTACCAGCTCCTGGTAAGTTTTTACAGCATCTATTTTCTGCAGAACCGGCATTAGTGGCTGAGCACCTTTTTGTTCTAATGCTGCGGTATCCATACCGCTTGCATAAAAGTCTCCTACCTTTTGCTCCAGGCTTCCTTTTGCTGCATTTTTATTATTAGCAGCTTCTTCCAATATAGCTTTTAGCTTTTGCTGGTTTTCGGTATACAAGGTATAGAAGCTGCCCCATCCACTTTGATCATCGGGTATGGTGGTGGCTTTAACCCAACCGCCATTTGCAAACTGAAAAAAATTGTCTCCGGGTTTAACGGTGGTATCCATACCAGCAACATCGAAATAGGTAGCGCCTTTAACTTTAGCAGTAGAGTTGGAATTACAAGCTGCCAGGAAAGAAAGCACAGCAGCTAAAACGAGGTTAGTTTTATTCATAAAAGGTTTAAACGTTTGAATGCTAAAGTGAGAAGAAAAGGTGAAGTGGCAAAACCATTGATCAATAATGAAGTACGGGAAGGTTTGGGAAGTGATATAGAAACAAATCGTTTATAAACATGTTCTTGTGTTTGGTTTCTAATTCTTGTTGTGTATGAACTGTCATGCGCTAAAGAAATTGAAACAACAGTTCCTTCATGCTCTCCTGTTGAAAGGAGCGTCGCAACAACTATTGCTATTTATTCAACTGCTGGTCACCACCTACACTTAAGAGTCCGTAACGAGTGATAATAAAAAGAGGCTGCTCCTTGGGAGACAGCCTCTAATATTTACTATGAAAAGCTAATTACTTAACTTCTACTTCAGCACCAGCATCTTTCAATTTAGCTGCAATTTCTTCAGCTTCTGCTTTAGCTACACCTTCTTTGATTGGCTTAGGAGCGCTATCAACAAGGTCTTTTGCTTCTTTCAGACCAAGACCAGAAAGATCTTTAACGATCTTAACAACGTTCAATTTAGAAGCACCAGCGCTTACCAAAATAACGTCGAAAGAAGTTTTCTCTTCAACAGCAGCAGCACCGCCACCACCATCGCCAGAAACTACAACTGCAGCAGCAGCTGGTTCAATTCCGTACTCAGATTTAAGGAAATCAGCAAGTTCTTGTACTTCCTTTACTGTTAAGCTTACTAATGATTCAGCTAGTTGTTTTACGTCAGCCATTTGTTTGAATTTTTCCCCCCTTCACGGCTTAGTGCTCCGGAGGATGATTAAAAAAATATTCTTTATTGATTTGGAAATGCGAGCATTTGAAAAGGATCAGACCTCTCTTTCCATCAGATCTTAATTGATTTTGAAGTCGTGGCATTTGCCACATCTTCAATCTTTAGATTTATTCAGCCGCTGGTGCTTCAGGAGCACTTGCTTCAGGAGCAGCTGCATCTGTTGCAGGAGCTTCTGTAGTTGCACCTTCAGCTTTTTGCTCGTGGTGGTGCAACAAAGCAGCCAATACACGCTTAGCAGGTGATTGCAACAATCCGATAACCTCACCGATCAATTCGTTCTTAGTCTTGATCTTAGTTAGAGTTACCAGGTTCTCGTCACCGCTGTACACATCGCCATTGATGAAAGCAGCTTTCAGAACAGGCTTTGGGTTGTTGTTGTCTTTGCGGAAAGAGCTGATGATAAGAGCCGGCTCTTTAGGATTTTCAGAAAACAACAGGGCAGTTACTTTATGAAGGCTATCATAAACGCCAGCATATTTCTCAGCATCCAAACCTTCTAGTGCTTTGCGGATAAGAGTATTCTTTGCCACCTGCATTTCTACGTCTTTGCTAAAACATGCACGGCGAAGATTACCAACCTGTGCAACAGTCAAAGATTCAGTATCAGTTACGTAGAAGTTATTGTATTGATTAAACTTTTCTTTCAAAAGCTCAATCACTTCATTTTTTTCAGTCTTTGTCATAACGCTTGTTTAAAACCGTGACCGGCTTAGATGAATGATTTTGTGTCTACAGTGATACCAGGGCTCATGGTGCTAGCCATGCTTAAGCCTTTCAGGTAAGTACCTTTAGCTGCAGATGGTTTAAGTTTTATGATTGCCTGAACGAATTCAGTAGCGTTTTCAGCAAGTTTTTCAGGAGCAAAAGATACGCGGCCGATAGAAGCATGGATAATACCAGCTTTATCAACTTTGAATGCGATCTTACCACCCTTAACTTCATTTACAGCACCGGCTACATCGTTAGTAACAGTACCTGTTTTAGGGTTTGGCATCAGGTTACGAGGACCTAACACTTTACCTAAACGACCGATCTTAGGCATTACAGACGGAGTAGCGATAATAACGTCTACATCAGTCCATCCACCGTCGATTTTTGAAATGAATTCATCTAATCCTACGTAATCAGCACCAGCTTCTCTTGCAGCAGCCTCTTTATCAGGTGTGCAAAGAACCAATACGCGTTTTGTTTTACCAGTTCCGTGAGGAAGCGTTACCGTACCACGCACTTGTTGGTCAGCTTTCTTAGGATCTACACCCAAACGAACGTGTACATCCACAGAGCTGTCAAACTTTGTGCAGTTTACTTCTTTCACCAAAGACGCTGCGTCTTTAAGTGTGTAAACTTTATTTTTATCAACCTTAGCTGCTACAGCTTTTCTTTTCTTAGTGATTGCCATTTTTAATGATGTTTTGTTTCTCCTTTACAGAAGAATGATCAATTAATTTTCCCATGGAGCTTTACCGTCAACAGTAAGACCCATGCTACGAGCAGTACCGGCAACCATACGCATGGCGCTTTCCTTAGTAAAACAGTTCAGGTCAGCCATCTTATCAGTAGCGATAGCATCTACCTGCTCCCATGTTACTTTACCAACCTTACTACGGTTAGGCTCTTTGGAACCACTTTGAATTTTTGCTGCTTCCATCAACTGAACAGCTGCAGGAGGAGTTTTGATAACGAAGTCGAAAGACTTGTCGCCATAAACGGTGATCAAAACAGGAAGTACTTTTCCCATTTTATCTTGAGTTCTAGCATTGAACTGCTTGCAGAACTCCATGATGTTTAGACCTTTTGAACCAAGGGCTGGTCCAATTGGAGGTGCAGGGTTTGCCTGGCCACCTTTACATTGCAACTTAACGTAGCCTGTAATTTCTTTTGCCATGTTTTCTTTTTTTGGTGATAACGTTCAGCCAATACAGCTAAACTCCCAATTCACTATTTCTATCGAAAGAACTTTTTTGGGACGGCAAAGGTAAGGGGTGATGACCTTTGGAAAAAATTAAAAATGTAAAAGTAATCTAAAGGTAGTGGTAACCAACGGCACAACCTTGATGAAGCAGTGGTTGCGACGCTCCGTTCATCTGCATTTTCTCTTATCAGCAGCTTTCTCCTCCTTAGTTGGTAAATTTGCTGAAACGTCACAAATGTCAGCCATTCCAAAACAATACATCAGCGAGCAGGACTACCTGGAGCAAGAACGCCTGGCAGAGCATAAAAGCGAATACTTTAATGGTGAAGTGTTTGCCATGGCAGGCGCGTCAGAAAGCCACAACAGTATTGTCGCCAACACCATAGCATCTCTTCATCCCACTCTGCGTGGGAAGTCATGTAAGATTTACCCAAGCGACTTACGTGTATACAACCCGCAAAACGGACTTTACACCTATCCGGATATTTCCATTGCTTGTGGCGAAAGAAAATTTACAGATGATACTTTAGATACACTTACTAATCCCACCGTACTTATTGAAGTTCTCTCCCCTTCCACTGAAGATTATGACCGTGGCACTAAGTTCAAACTCTACCGCAGTATCCCATCACTCCAAAACTATGTGCTCATCAGCAGTATGGAGTACCAGGCAGAAGTATACACGAAAAGTGGTGAAAGCTGGATACTTACAACAGCAAAAGGAAGAGAAGCAAAACTTTATATTAGCGCAATACAGTTAGACCTGCAGCTTGAAGATGTATACGCACAAGTGGATATAGACGCTGAACAAGCAAAGTAGTCCCAACCCAAATTTTGAAATAGAAAACGAATTGCGCCAAAACAAAAAAGGTGGCCTTTTGCCACCTTTCAATCTCTTTATAGTTGATTATAGTACTACTATACCATCTGCCTGTAGTACCACTTCTTTCTTCGGCTCTTTTATTTTTTCTATCTCTTCTTTGCTTTTCCCAGCGTCCTCAGCATAATGTCTCAATTGAGCAACGCTTGTTTCTTTCAGCTGCGCTTCACCAGCCACTACTATTGTTTTACCATTCATTACGGTAGGGACAAAAAACTTATGATCTTTCATACGCACCATGATGGTACCGTCTCCATTCTTCATTCTTAACCAACAACCTTCAGCTTCACATACCTGAACTACTTCTCCTTGTACCTTCACTTGCACCTTCTCCCCTTCTTTACCTTTTAAACTTTTAACCATATCAGCTACCGGTACAGCTTTTTCGGCAGTAATATCAGCACCGAACTTTGCACCTTTATCAGCAGGAACATTAGGCGGCTGCGCCATAACAACAGAAACGGTTACCAAAGCAATAGCGAGGGAAAGGATTTTTTTCATGTTTTTGAATTTTGAAGTAAAAATAAAGCCGCAGTTGTTTGCTGCGGCTTAAGATATAGAAAATATTATTTATCCTAGTTTTTCTACCTGCATATAGTTCAATTCTACAGGTGTTGAACGTCCGAAGATCTTTACAGTAACCTTCAGTTTCTTCTTTTCATCGTTCACTTCTTCTATCACACCATTAAAGTCGTTGAACGGTCCTTCAATGATCTTGATAGTTTCACCAACAATAAAAGGTTCATTCATGGTGATACCTTGATCACTCATTTCATCTACCTTACCCAACATCTTGTTCACCTCACTTTTACGAAGCGAAATGATGTTGCCCTTAGAACCTTTACCATCCGTTAAGAAGTGCATTACATTGCTGATGTTGCTGATGTGCTGCACCATATCATCGTTTAGTTTGCCATCACTTACTTCAAGTAATACATAACCAGGATAATAGTTCTTCTCACGCATTACCTTCTTACCATTCTGCACCTTGTACACCTTTTCCATTGGTAAGAAAACCTGCTTGATGGTTTCGCTCCAGCCGCTACGGTTCACTTCCTTATCAAGGTGCTCCTTTACCTTCCGTTCTTTACCACTTACTACACGCAAAACATACCACTTGGTAAGATCCAGTGGTTCATTTTGTTCCTGCGTATTAGCAGTAGCTTGTTCTATGTTATTAGTATCTTCCATTAGTTAAAACAAAGAATAAATAAGCTTCAATAAATTTTGTGAAGCAAAGTCCATTACCCACACCAAAGCCGTGATAATGATGGTAGCAACCAGAACAATGATAGTTGATTGCTGTAACTGCAGCCAACTAGGCCATGTTACTTTCTCCGTCAGCTCCAGGTAACTCTCTCTAAAGTAATTTGAGATCTTGTTCATTATAGGTTTAAAGTTTTAGGTTCAAGTTTTAAGGTTTAGCCTAAAGTCTTCAACTTTAAACTAGAAACCTCAAACCTCAAACATTTCTCTGCACGGGCACAAGGATTCGAACCCTGATCAAAGGTTTTGGAGACCTCTATTCTACCATTGAACTATGCCCGTAAAATCAGTATGAAATACTAAGGTAAGGAGTTACCCTGTACATCCTACTATAAAAGAACTTTTAAAAGTGCTAAAAAGTGCTCGTTACGATGAACGAGCACTTTTTAGCTATGTTTTGTACTGAGTACTAATTGATTACTTCAGGATTTCAGTTACCTGACCAGCACCTACTGTACGACCACCTTCACGGATAGCGAATTTCAAACCTTTCTCCATCGCGATCGGCTGGATAAGTTTAACAGTCAATGAAGTGTTATCACCAGGCATAACCATTTCAGTTCCTTCAGGAAGTACACACTCACCAGTTACGTCAGTAGTACGGAAGTAGAACTGAGGACGGTACTTGTTGAAGAATGGAGTGTGACGTCCACCTTCTTCTTTGCTAAGTACGTAAACCTCACCTTTGAATTCAGTGTGCGGAGTGATAGAACCTGGCTTACAGATAACCATACCACGACGGATTTGAGTTTTCTCAATACCACGCAATAGCATACCTGCGTTGTCACCAGCTTCACCTTGGTCAAGAAGTTTCTTGAACATTTCAACACCAGTGATAGTAGAAGTCAATGGAGCATCCATCAAACCTACGATTTCAACAGGCTCACCAACTTTGATACGACCTCTTTCGATACGACCAGTAGCAACAGTACCACGACCAGTAATAGAGAATACGTCCTCTACTGACATAAGGAATGGCATATCAACCGGACGAGGAGGAAGAGGAATGTAGCTATCAACTGCATCCATCAATTCAGAGATCTTCGCAACCCACTTTTCTTCACCAGCAAGAGCGCCAGTAGCAGAACCTTGGATGATTGGAGTATTATCGCCATCAAATCCGTAAGAGCTTAACAGATCACGGATTTCCATTTCAACTAGTTCAAGTAATTCAGGATCATCAACAAGGTCAACCTTATTCATGAAAACCACAAGCTGAGGTACACCTACCTGGCGAGCAAGAAGGATGTGCTCTTTAGTTTGAGGCATAGGACCATCAGTAGCAGCCACCACAAGGATAGCACCGTCCATCTGAGCAGCACCAGTGATCATGTTCTTAACATAGTCAGCGTGACCAGGACAGTCAACGTGCGCATAGTGACGATTCTGTGTTTGGTATTCTACGTGAGCAGTATTAATAGTGATACCCCTTTCTTTTTCTTCAGGTGCACCATCGATATCATCGTAGTTTTTCTTTTCCGCTAGACCTTGTTTTGACAAAATATCGGTGATAGCGGCAGTCAAAGTTGTTTTACCGTGGTCAACGTGACCAATAGTACCAACGTTAACGTGAGGTTTCTCCCTCTTGAAGGTCTCTTTTGCCATTTTTATTTGTTTTAGATTGTGGTTTTAAATTTTAAAAACCTGCTTTCGCGGGTGCAAAAGTAGGTTTTTCTTATTTCTTTTGGTAACCCAACTTCAAATCTACTATGTAGCTGCCGTTGCGTCGCACTCTTGTACTGTTGAAGCATCAGTCGCCAGGTATCATTCATCATAAGAGATTGATAGCTGATGCTGATAGCTTAATCTTGAACGTAGAGCTGTTGATGAGAATTGAACTCACGACCTCTTCCTTACCAAGGAAGTGCTCTACCCCTGAGCTACAACAGCTTTTAAAAGTCATTGAGTCAGTGGGCCATCAAGTCAGAAAGTCGGAATGCAAAATCCTTATGACCATTGACCTAATGTCTAAATGACTATTCCTATAAGAGCGGGAGACGAGGCTCGAACTCGCCACCTATAGCTTGGAAGGCTATCGCTCTACCAAATGAGCTACTCCCGCTTGAATTGCTGATTTGGTGATTGCTGATCTTGAGATTGTAAATCACAACATCAATAAATCTAAAATCAGAAATAAAGATCTGTGGGCAGGAGAGGATTCGAACCTCTGAAGTCGAAAGACAGCGGATTTACAGTCCGCCCCATTTGGCCGCTCTGGAACCTGCCCTTTTGTTTGACTGTTAACCAACCAAACAAAAAGAGCCGAAGAAGGGAGTCGAACCCACGACCTGCTGATTACAAATCAGCTGCTCTACCAACTGAGCTACTTCGGCTACTTATTTTACAAATGTTCTTTAGAACACATTGTTTATCAATCTTTGAAAGAACTTGCTTTTCAGCTACCCCCTGTGTTTTTCGGGATGGCAAAGGTAAGAGAAAACTTGAATTACCAAAATTTTGAAAAACTTTTTTCTAAGTATTTTTTCAAAGACTTCATATACAAAATTCCGCTACTGTTTACCAAGATGTGGAATAGCTTTTCCAGGCTCCAAAGAATGATACTTTACGCGGATTGAATCCCCTGGCAATTCAACGTTTTTAATAATGGCGCTATCCTGGTATTGTGTGCCGTTTACCTGGTACTGGTACTTTATCAGCAACATATTATCGTTAGCTTCTTTGCGTTCAAATATTCTTGCTTTTACTTCCTGCTGCGTATTGCAACTAAGTAAAACAGTTGATAAAAAGAAACCGCCAATGATGCAATACTTTTTCATGCTGCAAAAGTGCAATAAAAAAGGCCTCAAATTGAGGCCTTGAAGTCTTTTTATGCTGCTTGTTTTTGCTTTTGTCGTTTTATCTGGTTTATCATGGAGTCCAGTGCATTCTCAAATGATTCTTCAAAAGATTTAGAGGAAGCTTTTACAAAAAAATCGTGTCGTGGAATGTGAACGCGGATCTCAGCAACTTTATCTTTAATCGTGTGAACTACATTATCAAGTTTGAGGTAGACATCAATTTTGGTTATTCGGTCGTGAAAGGTTGTTAGTTTTTCTATTTTCCTATTTACATAATCTAATAGTTTCTCGTCTGCATTAAAATGCACAGTTTGAATGTTTACGTTCATAACATCGCTGTTTTTACGGTTTATAATTAAAGAACTAAGCGTACATTTTTACCATAAGCATCCCTGTTTTCAGGTTCGTATGAAGTTATATTATCTAACCCATACTTCCACTTTTGTTTTGGCAATTTTTTTCAATTTTTAAGCTTTGTAGAAATAGCAATTTCAAGCAAAAAATTGACCTAGTAAATGACGTAAATCATTGGAAACAAGTACCTAAGCTTTAGGATGCGCTTGCTTATGAATGTTCTTTAGCTTATCGATGGTATTATGCGTATAAACCTGAGTAGCTGCCAAGCTGCTGTGGCCAAGAAGTTCTTTAACGGCGATAAGATCAGCGCCATTATTGGTTAAGTGGGTGGCAAAAGTATGACGAAGAACGTGGGGGCTTTTCTTGTTTAGCGTGGTCACATAACCTAAATGTTCTTTTACTACCAGGTAAACGAATTTTGGATAAAGCGACTTTCCTTTCTCTGTCACCAACAGGTGATCACGCTCATTCACCAGGTTCTGTTCTTTTTTTAATTTGAGGTAAGCTTTTACCTGGTCTAAAACATCTTTCCCTACCGGGATGATCCGCTCCTTATTACCCTTCCCTAAAACTTTTACCTGTTGATTGTACAGGTCAACATGCTGTGTCTTTAGCGTAATTAGCTCATTTAAGCGGATGCCTGTAGCGTACAGAAGGGAAATGATCAATTTGCTGGTTATGCCCTTCCAATCATCTGGGAACTCTACATGAGTTTGTAGGGTAGCCATTTCAGTCTCAGCTACAAAAGAAGGCAGGCGTTTATTGATCTTGGGTGCCACAATGGTTGCCATTGGTGATTTTTCAAGTTCACCCGATCGCATTAGGAACTTGAAAAAAGATTTGAGGGAAGATATCTTACGATTGATCGTTTTAGCTGTGGCTTTATCGTTGCGCATAGAAGCCAGCCACGACCTTACCTGGGTAGCAGTAACAGCTTGCAAGGGTACACCCTCGTACGTGTACTGCAGATAATCAATAAGCTGGTATAGATCTGTTTTATATGACAGAATAGTATGCTGGGAATACCGCTTTTCAAATTGAAGGTACTCAAGGAATTTCTGTAGTTGATCGTATTCAGGTATAGACATAAAAAAAACTGTCAGCATAAAGTTCATGACTTTACCGCTGACAGTAAATTATGTGAGGAAAACCGAAAGGAAATAAAAATTATTAACTATCGAATTCGCCGTTCGCCATTTTTTGACGGTAGACTGCTTTCAACACTTCAGTTCTGCGTTGTACAGAAGGTTTAGTGTAAGACTGACGAGCCCTTAATTGCAATAAGACTTTTGATTTCTCGAATTTCTTCTTGTACTTCTTGAGCGCTTTGTCAATGTTCTCGCAATCCTTTGAGTCAATAATTAGCATTTGTGATACCTCCTTAGGTAATTTTTATTTTAAAATAGGCGGCAAAGATAGGATTACAACTGAAACCGCCAAATTCAAATAAATTAAAAATGGATAATGCGGTTAAATTTGCCTCCATGTTTACAGGAATAATAGAAGCTTTAGGCAAGGTTAGGAAGATTGAACACACCGGAACCAACACTACATATTGGATACAATCCCCTATTTCTCATGAACTTAAGGTAGACCAGAGCGTTGCGCACAGCGGGGTTTGCCTGACTGTTGAAGAGATAATGGGGGACCGACACAGGCTAACTGCAATTGCAGAAACATTGGAAAAAACCAACCTAAAACAATGGAAAGAAGGCACGCTTGTTAACCTGGAAAGATGTCTTACCATGAATGGCCGGTTGGATGGCCACATTGTTCAAGGACATGTAGACTGCACAGCCACTTGTATAGAAAAATTAGATAAAACAGGCAGCTGGGAATTCACTTTTGAGTTTCCTGTACAGTTTGCTGCCCTGGTCATCGAAAAAGGTTCTATCAGCCTGAACGGTACAAGCTTAACCATCTTCAATGTTGGGCATAACCAATTTACCGTAGCTATCATCCCTTACACCTATGAGCATACCAGCATTGGACAGGTAGAAGTAGGAACAGAAGTAAACCTGGAGTTTGATATGATCGGCAAGTATGTAGCCCGCATGAACCAGCTTAAACAAGTATAGAAACTAGAGTTGCTGACGCTTAGCGGCCATCCTTTTGGTGATATAGATGAATATAGTATCCGGCAGGTTCTTCATCAGGAAAGCCACCAGCCGCCATCTTTTAGAAACAACGACTTTACGCTTTTTTGCCTCTATTGCGCTTGCTATTTGCATGCAGATCTTACCCACAGGCATCATCCAGAATTTTCCGCCGCCTTTGGCCATAGATGTATCTACAAAACCTGGTTTTACATCCGTAATCACTATGTCTTTTCCCAATGAAATAGCTTGCAGGTTTAAGCTCTCAGCATAACTGCTAACAAAAGCTTTTGAAGCATTGTAAGAGGGTGCACTACTGCCCCCGCGCAAAGCAGCTATGGACGAAATAATAGCTACCTGCCCCCTACCCAGCTGGACAAAATAATTGAAGATGTGTCCTACTGCTTTAGCACAGGCCGTAACGTTCGTGGCTATAACTTTTTCATCTATTTCCCAATCTGGCTGAACAGAGATTTCGCCAATGCCAGAACAGTAAATGAATAGATCTAAACCTCCCAGCCGCTGTACCAGTTCATCAATATGCTGCAGGTTGTCGGCTGCTGTGATGTCAAAACAAAAAGTAATGACCTGTTGCGGAAATGATTGTTGTATTTCTTGTAGAAGATGTCCTCTGCGCCCTGTGATGCCTACGCTCCAGCCTTTGGCAGCATAGAGTTCTGCCAATCCTTTACCAATACCTGAAGTAGCGCCTATGATGATGACCTTTCTCAAGCTTTACTAACAATGTTGTTGTAGGAGTTCCTGTCGGCATCCCATTGGTAGTAGCCGAACATTTTAGAGGTTACCCACCTGCCAAAGTATTTCTCAAACGAGCGGTACAGCACCACGTCGTACTTGCGGTGGAAGTTGATCCAGCAGGCGTTGCAGTTGTGAACGTACTCTTTCTGCAGTGCCTGTGTAGGCTTAGAATTGAAGATATCGTCCAACGACTGGTTGTTCACGTTACCAATCATTACATCAAGGTTTTGGCATATCGGAACATCGCCATTGGGAAGAATAACAAGACTATCCAAGATGCTAAAGCATTTCAGCTTCAGTTCCTTCTTTCGCCACTCGTCGTACAGCACCAGGAAGTCGTAATTCTCAGCAAATTCCTTGATTATGGGCGGCAGGTTATTACGTACATCCGTATGCTGCTTTCGTACTTCCTGCACTTCTACTGTATCGTTCAGGCTGAAAGGATTTACTCCCGGATTTACCTGGTTAAAAGCACGATCCTTAACCGTTTTTACTTTTTTGAAAGTAAGTGGCTCTTCATTTTTAAATACACCTACAGCTGTTTCGTGCGCTTGCTGTATGGTATCAAAAAAGGCAATGTCGTTATATACGCCGATCCTCAAGTCTATGCCATATTTCTTGCACACCTCGCCCACGTGCTGCATATCAGAAAAATCATTAAAGGGCGACAGCGTGAACATTAGTGACATCGGCACAATCTTATGAAGCGCCTCGATTACCCTTATGATACCCTCATAGCCATCTTTGCCACGCATGTAGTAGTAGGTGTCTTTATCTCCATCGAGCGAAATATATAACCTCCGGGGTGGGTATTTCTTCACAGCTTCAATAAGCGAGTCTGGCTTTAAACCATTGGAGAGCAGGTCGAAGTTCTTGTGGTGCTCGGTGTACCACTTCAGTATGTCCATTGAGTCAGGATGCAGCAAAAACTCTCCTCCCTCGAGCCCAATAGTCGTGTTCTTGGTCACGCACTTACTGTGCATGATCTCGATGATCTTCTCCTTAGAAAGGTAATTTACCGGGCGTTTCGCCCAAATGAGACAATGTTTGCAGGCTGAATCACAGAGGTCGGTACCATAGATCATTAAAGTAGCCAGTTTTTTATTACCCGGAAAAGCCTGGTTATTTAAGAAAGTCAGTCCCCTGTTTATATAATTCTTAGCCCCGTACATACACACATTTAAGGAAGCAATGATACCACTTTGTTTCTATTCCAATATAAAATAGCAGCAGCCGGATCTCTTTTTACCTGTTTCGTAACTGGCACTCCATTAGCTAAACTATCTACCTTAAAAGCAGTAAGTGTAATAGTAACGGCAGGTGGCAGCCGCAGTCCTTCGTCGCCCTGTAATACCGGTAATATTCCTTGCGGATGCTCCATAGCATCTTTGTACAACAGGTAATTTATCACCCGCACATCACCAGGTATATTGTGAATTTGCAGTGCTTCATACAGGCCATTCCTAAACACAAAACTGCCTTCTATGGCGTCGGGCATATTGATGAAGTAGATGGGCCTGGAAGCATTTTGGCGAATGCTATTGAAAACCTCCGTCATGGCAGTGTCGGCTTTTACCCAATTTTTATTCGTACGCTTCAGGAAGTAGAAATTAGCCAGTACCAGCAATGAACTTGTAGCCACTACAATCTTTTTAGAGGAGGTAGTAATGCAAAGCAAAAAAGCAACAATGGCACAAAGAAAATACGAAGGAAAATACAACAACCTGTCGCCATCGCTGGTGTGAGTGTCTATACCAAACGCAGTTGGCAGAATGTGCGCCACCAGCAGGAACAACCACAGCAGAATATAGAATTGCAAATGCCGCCGCCGGTACCTGAACACCAGCACGAATGAAACGATGATCACGGTAAAAACCAGGCAGAACAACACCACCAACAGCAGGTTGTTGTGTAACGGTGGAACAAACAAGCGACCGAACGACTTAATGAACTTTGCAGCATAATTCGTCTGGTTTTCGCCAAACATATCCTTGCCATAATTACCTGCAAAAACACCCGCAACCGTCAATCGCACCACCATGTGCAAAGCCAGTGTGACAGCATATGGCAACACTGCAATGAAAGCTTTCTTCCATGTAGTATAGTACCAGGCGGCGAAGAAAATAATACCCGGGATAACGATAATAGACTCGTAAGAAGCAAGGCCAATGAAATAGCATGCACAGGAGGCAGCTATCTTGGCTTTGTAGGATAAATTGCTAAAGAAGAAATAGAGACTGAGGATACCAAAGAAATTCGCCACCATTGAAGCTCTTCCAACGATCCATGTGATGGACTCTGTATGAAAAGGATAAGTAACAAAAAGCATAGCCCCTATAAAAGCTGCAGCTTGTTTTTGAGGCTGTTTTAGCTCCAACAAATGCTGCAATGTCTTGTACAACAAAAAAGCATTTATACCATGTAGCAAAACATTGAACAATCGAAATCCAAAAGCATCATACCCGGAAGTGTAATAGCTAAAGAGCAGGGTAAGATCTGAAAGCGGCCTGAAGAATCCCGGTGCCCAGAATATTTTATCGATCGTTAACCGGTACAGGACATGGTAATCATCTGAAAAGAAATTCAGCCACAGCACATCCCAAAAGCAGGCGAGTGATGCCACCAGCATTAGTACCAATACTCCCAGGTCCTTTACGATCGATCGTTTACTCAAAATTTTTCTGTTTTCCTTCCTTAACTGTTTGTTCCAACAATGCTGTCATATTCACCCTGAGAAGAGGCTACAGCAGGATGTTGTTGATTTTATTTATCAATGAAAATTATATCGTCTTCCCTTTCATTGCCTGGCTAACAGCCATATCCATCAATCGCTCCGCATACGGCCTGCTGATATCATTCAGCTCTTCCATCTTCTTATGGATAAGATCTTTGTCCTCCATCGTTAGCGCGAGCTGCAGTGCCTGCATGGCCTCAGCGGTCTGCACCAGTTCTTCCTGTGTAAGCTGCTGCGCATTCTTCGTCAGGAACTTTTCCGTTGTCTCCAGCAGTTGCTCACCTTCGGTCTTTGCTTCTACCAGCGCACGTTTGGCTATATCATCTTTTGCATGGGTAATACTATCCAGTAACATCTTCTCCACGTCTTCGTCCGACAAACCATACTGCGGCTTAACCTCTATCTTCTGCTCTACCCCACTACGAAGTTCCCTTGCCGTCACCACCAGTATACCATCGGCGTTTATCAGGAATGACACTTCCACTTTAGGTAAACCTGCAGGCATAGCCGGTATACCTGTCAGATTAAATTCGGCCAGCTTGCGATTGTCCTGCACCAGGTCGCGTTCGCCCTGGAACACGCTGATGCGCATACCACTCTGCCCATCTTTCGAAGTAGTGTATTGTCTTCCTGCCTTAGTAGGAATTTTTGAATTACGCGGTATCAGCACATCCATCAGTCCACCCATCGTTTCTATACCCAGGCTCAATGGTGTAATATCGAGTAGTAAGAATTCTTTGTTGTTACCAGCCAGTATATCAGCCTGTACTGCAGCGCCCAGTGCCACTACTTCATCAGGGTTTACTTCATCATGAACAGGTTTGCCAAAGAAACTGCTGACAGCTTCTTTCACTGCAGGAACACGAGTACTACCACCCACCATCACCACTGTATCAATCGCACTGATCTCTATACCCGCATCTTTTACTGCGTTACGACAACTATCTATTGTCTTGCTGATAAGCGGTGCTATCAGCTCATTGAATTCTGCCTTGGTAATCCGTAGCAGATCGCCGTTCAATTTAGCTTCAAACGTATTGTTACTGCTCAAATGTTTTTTCGCCTCTTCAGCTTTCAAACGAAGTGCCTGTGACAGCTCTTTATTGCCAGACATTTCCTCTTCACTTAATCCTGTCTGCTGCAGCCAATGCTTTACAATAGCGCGATCAAAATCATCACCGCCAAGATAAGTGTCGCCATTGGTGCTCAATACTTCAAAGATGCCATTGGTGATTTGCAGGATCGAGATGTCAAATGTACCACCACCAAGATCATATACAGCTATGGTCTTTTGCTCATCCTTATTCAATCCCAAACCGTAGGCAAGACTGGCTGCTGTAGGTTCGTTGATGATGCGCAACACGTCAAGACCTGCCAGCTTTCCCGCATCCCGTGTTGCCTGCCGCTGTGCATCGTTGAAGTAAGCCGGCACGGTGATCACAGCCTTGGTTACCGGTGTTTTCAGTATATGTTCTGCCCTTGCCTTCAGCTCTTTTAGTATAAACGACGACAGATCGATCGGCGAATAGAATTTATCGCCCACCTGCACCTTCACCAGGCTCTCAGTATCATCGTCAATAACTTTATACGTGAAGAAAGAAGCATTCTGCTTTACATCATTATAGCTCTTACCCATCAACCGCTTCGCGCTAAAAATGGTGTTCTGAGGCTCAGTTATCAAAAACTTCCTAGCTTCTTCGCCTACCGTCAAACCGCCCATCTCGTCAAAATGCACCACGCTCGGCACCAGGCTGCTACTGTTATGTTCTTTCAAAGCAATAGGTTGCTTGCTCTCCGGGTGAATGATCGCAACCAGACTATTGGTAGTTCCCAGATCTATCCCCACGATCATCTCCTCCTTCTGCAAACTTCCGGTCGCTATATTGATACCTATTTTGGCCATACTTCTTTATTTGGCTGCAAATGTAGCACAAAGCAAGCGGCGGCTATTTTTGAGATAGGGAAATGATGGAGCCGGCTGTAGTTCGCTGTTGTTTCGTCCGTTGCGTCGCACACTTGTACGGTAGTAGCTATGACCGGTCAGTAGGCGATAGTTCTTCCCGATTGTTGCGCGGCAAAAAAGCTTGCATCATCAAAGCAATAAATACCACCAGCAGCGCTCCTACTGCGTTCAGCCACAGGAAGCTTAGCTTGATAACATCGTAAGCGTTTAGCGTAAACAGTGTCACTACCAGCGCTTCTGCTATGATGGCACTCCAGAAGACGGCATTGCCACCGATCTTCTTCAGGTAAAATGCGACCAGGAAAATGCCGAGTATCACGCCATAGAACAACGAGCCAAGAATGTTTACTGCTTCTATCAGGCTGCCCATCCTGTTAGCAAACTGTGCCACTACAATACAGAAGATACCCCAGGCAAGGGTGTAGAGTTTAGAGGTACGATAATCCTTCTTATCCTGCACCGCATCTCCACCCACCACACCTTTTCTAAAGCGGTTGTGGAAGTCTATCATGGTGCACGACGCCAGCGAATTAAGCGCAGCAGCAATGGAGCCCCAGGCAGCTAAAAAGATAATGGCTATCAGCAGACCGATCAGCCCTACTGGCAGGTAGTCTACCACAAACCGCAGGAAGATATAATTGGTATCATTGGTATCGGCCAGCGGCACGGCTTGTTTAATTAAGCCTTTGTACACTGTCCGCAGCGAGTCCAGTTGCCGGTTGCCGCTTTGCAGGCTGTCTTTTATAGCTGCCTCACCCGGCTCTTTCACCGCCTGCAGGTATGTGGTACTAATTCCGGTCTGCCGTTTACTGATCTCGCTATACTGGCTGCGGATGCTTTCCAGCGTATCGCGCATGGGTGTTAGCATCGCCTTTTCCTCCACCGCCCTGTTGTGAAAAACCGGCGATGGCTTGAACTGGTAAAACGTAAATAATAATGCACCAATCAGCAGTATCAGGAACTGCATTGGCACCTTTACCAGGCCGTTCATCAATAATCCACGTTTGCTTTCTGTTGTGTCTTTCGCTGTTAGAAAACGCTGCACCTGGCTCTGGTCGGTGCCGAAGTACGACAAGGCTAAAAAAAACCCGCCTATGACACCGCTAAACATATTGTAGCGATCGCTCCAGTCAAAGCCATTTTCTGTTATACCGGTAGTGATTACATTAAGTTTACCTGAAGCACCGCTGATGTGCAAGGCCTCGCTAAAGCCAATGCCTTCAGGCAGCAGGTGCACGATCATGTAACCCGCGAGGAACATACCAATGAAGATGATGATGAGCTGCAGCTGCTGCGTGTAGGCAACAGCACGTGCACCACCACTCATAGTATAGATGATGAGCAGGCCGCCCATGAAAATATTGGTAAGAAAGATATTCCAACCCAGAAGCGACGACAGGATGATTGAAGGCGCATACACACTTATACCTGTAGAAAGCCCACGCTGCAGCAGGAAGAGAAATGAGGTTAGCGTCCGTGTCTTCAAATCGAAACGCTGTTCAAGAAACTCATATGCGGTGAAGACCTTCAGCCGGTTGAAGAGCGGAACGAAGGTGATACAAATCACCACCATCGCTATTGGTAATCCGAAGTAATACTGCACGAAACGCATCCCATCGGTGAACGCTTGTCCCGGTGCAGAAAGAAAAGTGATGGCACTCGCCTGCGTACCCATGATGCTTAGCAGCACCAGGTACCACGGCATGCTCCTGTTACTCAGGAAATAACCTTCCAGGTTTTTAGAAGTGCGGCTCTTGTACAAGCCATAGCTAATGATCCCCAGCAGTGTCAGGCAGAGTACCCACCAGTCTATTGAACTCATGAATAATGTTTAGTGAACCAGGTGAAGAAAATGATGAGCACCACCAGGAAGCCGATCACCACCGCATACCATACCTTCCAGCCAGATGTTTTTGATGCCATGCTTTATTAGTTGTTAGTTGTTAGGTGGTAGTTGGGAGGGTGAGTGGTGAGTAGTGAGTGGTGAATGGCAATAGATGACGATTGTTGACCAAACATCATCATATTCAGCATCCACATATCAGACATTATCACTTCAGACATCCGACATCATAATATCAGACACCAATCCCCCAAATCCCTCAATCTCAAAATCCTACTTCTTCCTCTTATCCATCATACCACTGGCGAGTAAACCCAGGACTACTCCTATCAGTAATCCCAATCCTACCCGCTTTAATAAAAACCCGAGTGCAAGGCCAAACAGTATTAGTATGACCATGCTGATTTTTCTTCTTTGTTGCATTACCTGCTGATGTTTTTTGTTTGCTTACCAGCAGGTACGTTATTTTTCGGTAAAGCGATCAGGTTGGCCATCAAACGATATGCTCCCGGCACTCCTGCAGGCAACTGCCTGAAGAAAACGAGCCCGGTATACACAAAATTGCCTTTACCATGTTTTGCTATCACCAGTCCTCCACCCGTATGTTTTTCATTAGGATCAGCCATTGATACAGGCGCTACATAATTCGTGTCCGAAGTTTCAGCATGGTAAATGCTGCGCTCCTGTATCCATCCTTCAAAATCATTAAGCGTTATCTTATTTGGGTAGTTCAGTACAGGGTGGTTAGGTATATCAAAACGAACAGGAGAAGCCTCATCGGTAACACGATTGCGTGTAATGGTCAGAGGGTATGGTGATATCTGTGCACGTACAGGACCTATCTGGTTGTTAGTGTTGTACTGAACAATCAGGTTTCCGCCATTCTTTACAAAAATCATCAGGTCGTTGTACTTGCTGCTCAAAAATTCATGAACATTATAGGCACGAATACCAGTTACTACAGCGTCAAATTGAACCAGGTTGGCAGCAGTGATGTCATTCTCACCCAGGCGTGTCACTTCATAACCCATCAACTCCAAAGCTTCTGCTACGCGATCGCCAGCACCGGCTATATAACCTATTTTTTTACCTGCTGTTTTAACCTCTGCGTCTATCACTTTTACCTGGTCGTGGTAGAAGTAATGGATATCAGGAATGTGATCGTAGCGGATGGCCTTATGGTTCAGGCCAAACTTCTGCTCCTTGTTTTTTACCTGCAGTACTAAAGAATGATCAAGGTTATTACCCTGGCCTGCATGATACATCTTCTGCAGCGGGTAAGAAAAAGATCCGCCGTTACCTTTTTTCAGGTCAAGTGGACGCTTTTCAAAAAGATCGGAGGCACGTCCATTATGTACAGTAAGCGAAGCAGGTACCTGTTGCGCATTTACATTGCTGGTATACGCAACGGTAATTTTGGGACTGGTAGCAGGCTTCACATTTGCCAGCACCACAGTAGGAGTAGCCGATACAACCACCTTCGGTAAAATGGTAAGAGGCTGGTACAACTCACCCTTCACCGGGTCTGTATGTTTATACTGAAGCGGCTTATCCAACACAAGGTCCACACCTTCTACGTTCACTACAAAGCGAGCTATGAAAGCAGGAACAATGTCAGGACGACCTACCAGCGTTTGATCTTTCACATCAAAATAACCGCCTTTTAAACCAGCCGCTACCCAGTATGGCTGCGACACCGGCACATCTTCATCGATCAAGATGTCCTGTAGCATCACCATGTTCTGGTTGGCCGGCAGCTGCTTGTTTATTACAGTATCTTTTACAGAACCTGTAGCCGGCACTTTATTGCCTGCCACTACAGCTGAACCTTTCAATAATGCTATACTTTTCAAGTTCGTCTTTAATCCACTCCTGTTGTTCAAGACGTAGCTAAAACGAATGGAATCGCCTTGTACTCCATACTCATGAACGGTTACTGCTTCAGCAAAAAGCCCGCTGCAAGCTTCTATCAGCTGCTCTATTTCCTGCAGCTTTTTGTTGGTCCAGTAATGCTGTGGCAACACCTTGATGGACCTGTGCAACTGCACCAAAGCGGAAACAGAAGCTTGAGGATTTGTAAATGAATAAGAATTAAGTATCTGCTGTACCTGTTGCTGGATAGCAGCACCGCCTTCTATCCTGCTCCAAGAAGTATTGATGTTATCAAACAGATCGTTCACCGGTGCTTCGCCACCTGTTGGTGTAAAATACTCCAACTGCTGTCCGCGCTGGCGCGCCACACCAAATCCCTGGCTTTTATGCTGGCTGCGGCTTTCACTGGCTATTTCGCCATAACCCTTACCCAATAAAGGATTGAAAGCTCCAACATCTACTTTAAACTGATCGTTGCTGGTGGTGTTGTTGCCGCCAAAGTTGAAAGAGTTCCAAAGTATGCGTTTTGCCTTCCATGGCTTCACACCATGAGCAAATTGATCGGTAAATTTTGCAGGATCCGCAGCAGCTTCAAAAGCTTCATTGGCCAACAAGGCCGAAGCGGTATGGTGACCATGACCTGCTCTCTCATCCCCAGGAAAACGTGTGATGATCACATCCGGCTGAAACTTCCTGATCACCCAAACCACGTCTGCCAGCACCTTTTCTTTATCCCAGATGCGCATTGCCTCATCAGCACTTTTGCTGTAACCAAAATCGTAGGCACGGGTAAAAAATTGTTCTGCACCATCTATGCGGCGTGCAGCCAGCAATTCTTGCGTACGGATAAGCCCCAGCTCAATCCCTTGTTCATTACCTATCAGATTTTGACCGCCATCGCCACGGGTAAGGCTAAGGTAGCCGGTGCGGTACATTTTTTCCCTGGCCATGAAAGCCAGCAGCCGGGTATTCTCATCATCGGGGTGTGCGGCTACATATAATACACTTCCCAGTACATTCAACTTTTTTAACTGCAGGAAAATATCTGAACTGTTGTAGGTCGCAGGCTGCTGGCTGCTTACACGCAGCGAATACATGAACAGCACGAGAAACGACAATATCCATTTTTTCATAAGTGCCACGAAGATATAGTTTGACCATCTACAACGCCTTCAACCCGCATGGTTTTATACAAATGGATGAGTTTCAGCAAAAACTTTATGAATTGTTTTTACGGTTTTAGCTGCCACCTTTGCAGTTAAAGCCAGCAGCATATCACAAACAAGATATCTGGCTTATCATTGTCTTTTTTCAATTAACAGAGGAATATGCAGGACGAGCATTATAAAAAAACATTAGAACAGGCGGTGTATGCACTGCACGATGCAGAAACACAGGTTTTTACAGCTATGGTTAATATCGGCTTTGCCGGTGTGTATGAAGATATTTCGCAGGTATACGAGCATGGAGAAACGATCAACCTGGAACTGGCCATGTTCGAGAACACTAACGATGCCAATATTGACCTGATGGTGGAGGTGATTAATAAGATCAACACCATCAAAAACAGCATCATGAACATAAACAACCTGGATATAGACCTGGAGGATTATGATGATGACAAAGATGAAAATGAGGAACAGTGATTACATCATTGTTTAATAGAAAAGGCAGGAGCACGAACTCCTGCCTTTCAATTTATATCGAGTGATTATAGCCTAATTATTCTTAACCCTTGCCCACCTTTGTACCAGCTCTGAATTACCTGCCGTACGTGTGCTAACTATGATCTCATCATTATTAACTACCGAAATCGTGCCATCGTTATAAGTAACAGTTCCATTGCATGCGCTGGCCAAACTACTGATGGTAAAACCTCCTGCTTCATTACGTTTTACACTCCGCCATATTTCATCATTTGCGCGTACACAGTAGGTATTATTTTCAATAGATTTCACTGTAGCATTTCCCACAACCGGGTACACCTGTAGCACAGTTCCTACCATTGCGTTATTATCTGTAGTAGAAGTAAGTCTCCACTGCCCGTTTAGCGAAAACACACTACCCGTAGTATTAGTAGGAAGATTTTGCAAAGTCTCGCATCCTGTTGTTACCAGGGCAAGTGTCAACAAGCCTAAAGCCGCCTGGAAAATTTTCATAGGTATTTTTTCCTACTGCTATTCTAGAATTGTGCCAAGGGAGGTGAGGCGGAGGCGGGAGGAGTTAGGCGTTAGGGAGTAGACGTTAGGCGTTGGTACGATGAGTTAGGCTGAATGCAGGATAGTTGGTAGTTGATGCTGGATGCTGGATAATTGATAGTTGATGCTGAATGGTAGATAACAGATACTGATAGCAGACACAGGATGCGAGATGCTTGATGAAGAATAGCCAGAAATAAGAATTGAGAACCAGCAACTAGAAACGAGGAACTAGAAACTAGAAACGACAAACTTCTTTTTTTCTTTTGTTCTTATAGTGCATTCCCCTACTTTTGCCGCGGCAAGTCTTATACGACCAGCTCCTATTGAATCCCCCAGGGCAGGAATGCAGCAAGGGTAGATGGTTGTAGCGGTGCGATGTAAGTAACTTGCCATTTTTTATTTACAACAACTCCTTGTTGAGTCGCAGATACATTAAAGCCTCCTTTCGGAGGCTTATCTATTTCTTTACATGCATATTACTTAATCAGTTTCCAAAGAAGCGCTGCAATGGCATAAATACAGGTAGCTATAAAAACTCCCCTTGCTGTTTTGTCTTTGTGGCTATTGATGTAAATGGTAAAAACTACTGCATTAGCTATAAGCGACATGCTTACAATGCCGGTTAGCAATGCCTTTTCCTGTAGCATCAATGTAAAGAATTCGCGCATGGAGAATGCCCTGAACTGTATGAAGTAATAAATGAGCATACCTAACACTGGGGCAAGAAAACCTAGAATGATGCCCGTGGGTAAGCTGTCCCTTTTCAGCATAAATTAGAATTTTAGAATTTTCTCCAGCTTTTCTTTCAGCTTATAATTTGTTAGATCGAACTGTACAGGAACCACACTTACATAGTTGTTATTGAGGGCCCAAACATCCGTGTCACGGCCTTTGTCGAAGTTTACAAACTCGCCTGTCAGCCAGTAGTATTTCCTTTGATGAGGATCTACACGCTCCAGGAAATCTTCTTCATATTTAGCATATGCCTGGCGACAGAACTTTAAACCTTTAAGCTTATTTACATCTACGGCTGGAAAATTCACGTTCAGGCAAAGATGCTTGTCAATGGTCTTGCGACTCAGCAATTGCTGAACAAGAATGCGTGCATATTTCTGAGCTCCGGAGAAGTCAGCATCTATGCTATAATCTAATAACGAGAAACCTATGCTTGGAATGCTTTCAATGGAAGCTTCCACAGCGGCGGACATGGTACCTGAGTAGATAACATTGATAGAATGATTGGCTCCATGATTTACCCCACTCAGGCAGATGTCTGGCTTGCGATGTAAAATTTTATCAACCGCCAGTTTCACACAGTCAACAGGTGTTCCATTACATGAATATGCTTCAATATCTCCGAAGTTATTTACACGCGACATTCTTAGTGGAGCCCCGATAGTAATAGCATGACCCATTCCACTTTGTGCTTTATCGGGTGCTATCACTACTATTTTACCCATATCCTTTACCGAATCTACCAGTGCTGCCAAACCAGGCGCAGTCACGCCATCGTCGTTCGTAATAAGGATGATCTTTTCTTCTGCCAGTACTTTAGCAGTGGGCTCAAGTGTACGTTTTGTATCTGCTTCCTTGGCTGCTTTTACCTTAGTATTTTCTTGCGATTGCTCAGGGCCTAGTCCTGGTTTCAGTTTAGTATCAGTAGCCTGTCCTTGTTGTTTTTTACCAGCTTTTTTCTTTTCAGCTTCTGTTTTGGTTGTTCCGTTATTGCTTTTCGCCATATGGTAATTATGTTGTTACAAATGTGACCATAAAAAATTCGTTCCCAAAATAAAATTGGATAGGCTAAATATTTTAGTATTTTTGAAGCTAAACAAATTAGTATCATCATGTCGCAAGCCGGTAAAAACCTGAAATACCTGCGTAAGCTTCGCGGGTGGACACAGGAAGAATTTGCTGCAAAACTTAAGATCAAGCGTTCCTTGCTAGGAGCTTATGAAGAAGAAAGAGCTGAACCTAAACTGGAAGTACTGGAGATCGTGAGTGGCATCTTTAAACTTTCATTGGATGAGCTCCTGCTAAAGGATGTAGCCAACGCCAAAGGAGGAACTTACCTTGAAAAACGCCGGCAGTTGAAAATGATGACTTCGGTAGCGGAGATACAATTTGTACCGGTAAAAGCAGCCGCAGGTTACCTGGCTGGATATGCTGATGATGATTTTATTGATGAACTAAACACTTTCACCTTACCTATGCTTGCGGCAGGACATTACCGCGCTTTCGAGATCATTGGTGACAGTATGTTGCCCACACCTAGTGGTTCGGTAATAGTGGGTGAAAAAGTAGATACAGTAGATGATGTAAGAAGTAACAATACTTACATTGTTGTATCGCGCAGCGAAGGAATAGTTTACAAGAGAGTGGCAAAAAACAACCGCACCAAAAATAAAGTGACGCTAATAAGCGACAATCCACAATACGAGCCATACAATGTTAATGCAGATGACATCCTGGAACTATGGCAGGCTCAAATGATCATTCAAAAGGCGAATGTGCAACAGCGCTGGGATGTAAACCAACTTGCATCGCTGGTTACCAACCTGCAAGACCAGGTGAGTACACTAAAGAAGAAAATGAATTAACCTGCATTTGCTGGTTTAAATAGCATTAGTTTTTGGGGGTTATTAAGTATAGCGGCAGCTTCGGCTGTCGCTTTTTGTTTTTCTTACCATTTATTAAACAGCTATAGTTTCCGCTTATCAAGAAAGGTAGGTTACCTTGCGCGGCCAACATATTTTTGAACTTAGTCCTTAAATGAATGAGATATCAAGTTGCTTGCCTGTTTGTCTTTCTCCTGGCTACCATAGTTACCGTAGGTCAGCCTGCCAAAACAATGGTTGCAACAAAAATTTCTCAGCCTCCACGCATAGATGGAAAACTGCAGGACCCTGCATGGCAACAAGCAACGCCTGTATCTGGCTTCATTGTTAATCAACCGGCATATGGTCAGCCTGCAGCTCAAAACTCAGAGATAAAACTTCTTTATGATGACGCGGCAATTTATGTTGGAGCTTTTTTACATGATGACCCTGCACTGATACGTAAACAACTTACACCTCGAGATGGCGAGCAGCGACAGGATATTGATTACTTCAGCATTTCATTTGATACATATAATGACAAGCAGAATGCTTTCCAGTTCATAGTTACAGCAGCCAACGTTCAAAGCGATATCCGGATCTCGCCTACTGGTTCCGATTACCAATGGGATGCAGTCTGGGAAAGTAAAACATCCATAACTGAAGATGGCTGGATGGTAGAAATGAAGATCCCATACATGGCTCTGCGTTTTTCACGAAAAGAAGTACAGGACTGGGGAATAAACTTTGGCCGTTTTACTCGCCGGACAAATGAAAGTGCTTATTGGAATCCTGTTAACCCTAATGTAAATGGATTTGTGAACCAAATGGGTTCTTTGGTAGGATTGGAAAACCTGCAGCCACCGGTAAGATTATCTTTTCAGCCTTATGTTTCAGCAGGATATAGTGTTATTCCAACAAGAAGAGGCAACCAGGAGACGTTCTTAAGAAATGGAGGGATGGACCTGAAGTACGGTGTGAATGAGAGTTTTACAATTGATATGACACTTGTGCCAGATTTCGGGCAGGTTCAAAGTGATAACGTAATACTCAACCTTTCTCCGTTTGAGCAACAATTCAACGAGAACCGTCCCTTTTTCACTGAAGGAACTGAGCTGTTCAACAAGGCTGGCATCTTTTACTCCAGGCGTGTTGGTGCAATGCCAGGTGGTTATCATAGGGCAAGGCGACTGGCGGCTGACAGTAGTTATCAAATTGTATCCAATCCTACCGCCACACAACTTTACAATGCCACAAAATTCTCCGGACGTAACCGCCATAAATTAGGAATCGGCGTTTTCAATGCTGTTACGGCACCTATGCATGCAGTATTGCGTAACGATAAAGGTGAAGAATTTGAAGTAGAAACAGAACCACTTGCCAATTACAACATCGTTGTTCTAGACCAGGCATTAAAAAATCGTTCAGCCATCACTTTTACAAATACAAATGTGATGCGTGCAGGCAATAGCCGCAATGCTAATGTAACAGCACTTGACATAGTGCTGTACGACAACAAAAACGATTACCGCATTGTAACGCGTGGCCGCTTTAGCCAGATTTGGGGCAATGAGAAATATAATGGCTATAAGTCGTATGTGGCTTTTGAAAAAGTAAGCGGAAGAATTACGTATAGCTTAAACAACACCTTAGAGAGTGATCGTTTTGACCCAAATGACCTTGGCATTCTACTGGCGCCTAATGAAGTAAGAACGGCGGCACATGTAGGTTATCACCAGAACACGCCGACTAAGAATTTCAACTTTTACCACATCAACCTCAACGTATACCAGCAATCACTTTACAAGCCTTTTGTATACCAGGAAAGTGGCTACAGGGCCAATGCTTTGTTTGTCTTCAAAAACTTCTGGGATGTCAATATTGTCTCTGAAGGAAAGATCGGCTGGTTCAACGACTACTTCGAATTACGCTCACCTGGCAAAGTCTTAAAGCGGGCACCATGGCAGTTTGTTGGCATATTTGGAAGCAGTGACAGCCGTAAAAAATTGTTCGGCGGCTGGGGTTTTGGCTTTGCCGAGTCGCCAATACCAAATGATGCATTCTACCTGGTGGAAGCCAGCCTGCGATACAGGTTCAATCCAAGGTTTTCATTATCAATCAATGCGAACCGTGAAGAAGACCAAGGAAATTTTGGTTGGGTAACAACCAATTCAGCCACAGGTGTGCCTGTTATAGGAAAACGACACATAACCTCGTACAACAACCTGGTAAATGCTATTTACAACTTCACGCCGCGTATGAACCTAACCATGCGTGCAAGGCATTACTGGAGCAAAGTGCACTACCTGTCTTTTCACGATGTGCAGGCCGATGGGCATTGGACAGACAGGCCTTTCATCAACAATGCTGACCGGAACTTCAACGTGTTTAACATGGACATGTTTTACACCTGGGACTTCAGGCTGGGCAGCCGCCTGATCGTAGCATGGAAAAATGCTTTAGGTCCAGACGCTGCTATCAATGGCATTGTCAATAGGAACTACAGCAAAAACCTCAACCAGGTCTTCCAGGTCCCGCACAGCAATGAGGTTACAGTTAAATTTATTTACTTCCTCGATTACCAGCAACTACGCAGGCAGAAAAAAGCTGAAGGATAGAATGATAATTTAGGATTTTACATTGCGGATTTAAGATTTGGGGGCTTGACTTATAGGCGTGAGGCGTTAGAGATTAGTTTGAGGGCGGTTGATTTAAATGATGATGCTGGATGCTGGATACTGGATTGCAAGCGTGAGGCGTTAGAGATAGTTCTTTAGTAGATGATTATATAATGATGCTGGATGGCAGGCGCGAGGCTTTACTTGTTGGTATGAAGCGAGATGACAAACAACTGATAGCAGATGCTGGATGTTTTCGCTTTTGACTTTTGACTTTTGACTTTTGACTTCAACTTCCTGCCCTTTATTCTTTCTTTTTGCTTTTTACTTTTTGCTTTACCCCTTTTTGCCTTTTGCCTTTTGACTTTTGATTTCAGACTTCCCGCCGCTGCCGCATATTTTCGTAAATTGCTGCTGCACATGGCCATAGTAAAGCAGATACATTCTTCTCCCCTTTCTGATTTGGAACTGGTAAAACTTTACCAGAAACAACATCACCAGGATATACTTGCCCAACTGTTTCTTCGCTACCACGACCTTGTATATGGCACCTGCATAAAATACTTAGCAGACCAGGAGGCAGCAAAAGATGCTACTATGAACATCTATAACGAGCTGCTGGAAAAAGTGAAGAACCACGCAATCGAAAACTTCAAAAGCTGGCTGTATGTGGTAACAAAGAACCACTGCCTGATGGTGCTTCGACAAAACAAAAAGATGATTACCGTAGAGTTTCAATCTGAATATGTGCAATCAGAAGACTTTTCGCATCTGGATTCTGTGTTAGAAAAAGAACGTCGCCTGCAAAGGCTGGAGCTATGCATGGAGCAACTAAATGCTGAGCAAAAGCATACGGTGCACCTATTTTATATGGAGGACAAGTGCTATAACGAGATCTGTGACCTAACAGGTCTGGATTGGAATAAAGTACGCAGCCTGATTCAAAACGGCAGGAGAAACCTTAAAAATTGTATGGAACAAAATGGCTGATCATTTTAACCATAACGACATCCAGCGGTACCTGCAGCAGCAGATGAATGCCAAAGAAATGCATGCTTTCGAAAAAGCTATGCTGGAAGATCCATTCCTGGCGGATGCTTTGGAAGGTTATAAAAATGCAGATGCAGGTGAGGCACAAAACCATCTCGCTTTTATAGAACATGCTGTACAGGGAGAAACCAAACAAGCAAAGGTTATTCCGTTTGCACAAAAGAAAACTCCATGGTGGCAGATAGCAGCAATGCTAATCATATTGCTTGGCGCAGGCATCATTACCTACCGCATAACCGATAATAAAGATGCACCCCAGACAGCGCAGCAAATGGCGCAGGTAAAACAAGATGAAGTTGAAGCCACTATTGACAGTATACAACCTGCAGAACCCAGCCTGGCGGTGCAACAAGCCCAACTGCCACTGAGGGAGAAAAAACCAACACCTGCTGGTTCTCCTCTTTTGGCGAACAACGAAGCTAAACATACGCCTGCTTTAGCCGCAGCCTCAGCTCCTGACAGCACACTTATGGCAGTGGCTAGCCCCGCTCCTGTTCCCTATCAAATGGATCAAAAAGCGACAGCAACGGAGGCAACAGAAATACCTATTACGTATTCTAATGCTGATAAAAAATCGGCCCCTCCCACTGGGGTAGATCAGCAATTGGCAGGGCGGGCAGCCGGTGTAGACATCCCAATGAGCCAACGCCAGGGCAGAACAGCAGCAGGTCCGTCTAATCATTTTGCAGGAACTGTGGTGGACCCGGCAGGTGATCCACTACCTTTTGCCAGTATAAGAGCGAACAACAATGCGGTTGGCACTGTTACCGATGCTAAAGGAAATTTCTCGCTTCGCTCTACAGATTCAGTTTTGAATGTTACGGTGCAATCTTTAGGATACGCTACCACCAATGCTAAACTGAAAAGCAGTGCTCCGGCTACTAAAATAGTACTGCCCGAGCAGGAAACAGCGCTTTCTGAAGTAGTGGTAACAGGAATGACTTCTAAGAAAAGAGCAATACAAAAACAAAGATCCAATGTTGCAGAGCCTTTAATTGGGTGGAACAGTTTCTACCAGTACATCAACAAACAAGTAGACAGCATAAAAACTGCAGGTGCCATGGTTGAAAATGATGTGACCATTCTTTTTAAGATAAACTCTGCCGGAAACCCTACCAATATTGAAGCAACAGGAACCAATAAAACAACCGAAAAAGTAGCAACAGAGATAATTGAAAAAGGACCACGCTGGCGATTGCTTCGCAAAAATGGCAGGGTCAGGTTGAAGATTTCTTTCAACTAATTCACCACTCATGCAAAACTCCTTTTGACCTTAGTTTTCGTTAGTGTACGTTTGTAAAAAATTGCACACGAATGAAAAGATTTCTAGTATCAGCGATTGCACTGCTAGCAGTTAGCACAGCTGTAGAGGCACAGATCAACATGCCTCAACCAAGCCCTCTTCAACACATCCGCCAAGACTTCGGAATGGGTCGTATAGAGATAACCTATAGCCGCCCATCAGTAAAAGGAAGGTCAATGTTCAAAGACAATTCAGACCTTGCTCCATTAGGCAAATTATGGCGCACTGGCGCTAATGCAGCCACCCGTATTCGTTTTACCGATAAGGTAACCATTGGCGGCACCACCATTGATACAGGTTCTTATTCAATTTTTACAATACCACAAAAGAATGAGTGGGAAGTAATATTCAATAAGAATGCAAATGCCAGCGTAAACGACTACAAGCAGTCTGAAGATGTGGTAAGAGTAAAAGCTCAGCCGAAATCACTGAAAAATACTGCTGAGAATTTTACTATCCAGGTAAACAACATCACAAACGAAACAGCTGACCTGGAGTTGATGTGGGGTAAAACAGTTGTTACTGTACCTATTAAAACAGATGTAAGAGATCGCTTACGCGGCCAGTTGGAAGCGGCACTACAATCAGATAGAAAGCCTTATTTCCCTGCTGCTAACTTTTACTACGAGTTTGATAAGAACTATGACAAAGCTTTAGAAAATGTAAATAAAGCTATTGAAGCTTCACCTAAAGCTTTCTGGATGTACATGCTAAAGGCACGTATTCAAAAAGACATGGGTGACAAAGCAGGTGCAAGAACAACAGCTCAACAAGTAGTAACACTTGCTACTGAGCAAAAGAATGATGATTATGTAAGGATGGCCAACGACCTGATGAAGAAGATCTAATCTCTTTCATTATAAAATTTGAAATGGCTCTGCATATGCGGGGCCTTTTTCTGTTATAGACCTTAAGCAGCCAGCCTTCAAAGTATTGCCGATGGCGGATGGTTGATCAACAGTTAAAATAGAGGCTTGATTAGTCCAGTCTTCGTGCTGTCGAAATATGTTACTGATGGGAAAATATCGTCTTCAGTAAATGGTTTTTTGTCAACACCCGCTGAAAACAAAAAATACCTATTGTCTACACGCTGGTAATAAAAAAGACCACGACGCTCTCCATCCTCCCGTTGCGATATGGGGTCGTGTATCTGCACCAATTTGCTTTCCTTCGTTAACTCTTGAAGACTGTCTGGATATTGTCCATTCTGTGTTTTGTAGAACTCTATGCTTTTGATAAGTTCATCCATTGCAGGTTTTGAAAAAACAGCAAAATCTTTTCGGAAAGCCTCACTGTATTCAAAGTAAAAGATAATGGATGAATAGACTACGACGGTAAAAAGGAGTGCTGCAGAACCGATAATAATAAGTTTCCTGTCTTTGTACTTGAAAACACCTAACGCAATCAGTCCAAGTCCAACAATACCTCCTATTAGGGGAATCAGCCCAAACCAACCGCGACTATACAAATGTTTACCTGATGAAGAATTTTTTCGCATAAAAAGTTAGCTATAAATTTTAGGGTGTCCAATTGCCACCAAGGCTATGCTTCTATGACTTCAGTCCTGCTCAGCTTATCATGCAGTGGCTTTTCCCATAAGGCAATGAAAAATGGATCTATGATCGTAAGGCGAAGCAGGCTGCGCAGAAGAATATGTAGAATGTTGGGGCGCTCTCCTTTGGTTGTAACCACTTTGGTAATGGTTAACCATTTCCCGGGCGTACGGGTAAAAAGACTTTCAAACAAAAAGTAATACATAAATAAGGTTCCGTAGAAGAACATATAAAACGGGAAGTACGGCTGGCCCCAATACCGAACGTAAAACACCCACCACTTGTACAGCAAATAGCTTAGAAGAAAGATCAACAGCGTGTCTACAACAAAATTCAACACCCTTGTACCAACACCGGTTTTGCGCATATTATCCATAAAAAAAGAGGCCGGAAACCCGGCCCCTCAAAGGTGGTGAAAAAAGAGGTAAGAAATGTTTCTTATCTCATCAGGTACATTTTACCATACCCGTTATTGAAGAATTTATCAGTATTTACTCTATTGCCTGAACCATCTATGGAATTGTATTTCTCTAACGATGTACCATTGTGGTTGGTAATAACCCGGTACAAGTAAATACCATTTGCCAGTTGCTGTCCATATTGGTCAGTACCATCCCACTTGTACTCAGTAATATTTCTACCTATGTTCAGAGGCCCCAATTCGTGCTTGGTTATTTCCTTCACTATTTTTCCTGTAACCGTCATGATCTGGATACGCAGGTTCTGCGGCACCTCGCTTCCGGTAAGGGTAAATACAAAAGCCGTAGACGAAGTGAATGGATTAGGATAGTTGAACATGTTTGATATCATCGGCTTATTGATCACCTGGAAACGTACCTGGTAATCAAGATTGCTGGTTGGATTACCTGCGCGATCTTTTCCTTTCACGATCAACTCGTAGAAGTCGTTTCCACTGTCCTCAATCAATGATGGATTGAATTCTATCATTGCTTCATTTTTACCTGCAGAAAGATCAGCCGGTATAAACTTCAACGTGTCGGTATTGTAAGCAAACCTTCTAACCGGGCCGTTGTTCGGATACTTCAGGTAAACAGTAACAAGTGCCGTATCGTTCAACGCCAGGAATTTAGAATCATCCTTCAACTTGACAAGAATGCTTGGTTTAGCAGAAACGATATCACCATTCAAAATGCGCACACCATCAAAAGTTACATCGAGCAGCGGGTTGAATACATCTTGCTGCACCCTGAAGTTCTTGTACAGGAAGTTGTTGAACCTGTACTGCTCAGGTTGCTCAAAATCAGGGTTAACATCAAGGTAAACAGTGTTGTTTCCTTCGTACAACGAGGTGTTGATCTCGTACCTGATCATGGCAGTATCCCCCGGCTGCAACCTTTTTAGGCGTGCATAAGGAATAACATTCGCCACATTGTTTTTATCGTACAATATCATCCGCAGCCTGATGCTATCAGCAAAAGGAGCATCACTTATATTTTTGAAAGCAATAGCAAAGTTCAGCTTCTCACCTACTTCAAAACTATCTTTCATAGCCGGCGCCAAGTTTGCAGCCAGTGCACCTTCCGGTACAGGTTCATAGAAAAGCCTCCAGTAACGCAGTTGATAAGGAGTGAGATGGCGTGAATCCTGGTTGCGCATATGCAGGCGCATGTTAGGATATTGAGTAGCCGAAACAGATGATATATCAAAGTTCTGCTGCTGCGAGTTCAACCTGAACAAAGTATCAGCCACACCAGAAGGGCGTATTCCTATTACTGAAACAACAATAGAATCACCCGCAGTAGTTTCTGCACTTGCTCCACGCCAATTTACTTGCTTCCAGCTACGAGCAGGGCCAAATACAGGGGAGGTAACAAAACCCAATGTATCCCTGGTAGGAATATCTACATTCAATGTTATCAGTTCCTGCGCTACACTAAGCCTTGAAACAGGTTGGAAAGTAGCATCGTTCTTTTTGTAAACAAAAGACCATGTGCGTGGACGGTTGAAAGAATCTAGCTCAGCAAAGCCTGCCGCTTTCAAACGATCATATAGAGTGTTGCCTACTCCATAGATTGACTGATCTGCTTTCCAAACATCTACATAAGGATTCTCATTTAACGGTCCATCTAAAATGATACGCGCAGTTACCACAGCCCCGGATGGGATCCAGTCCATGAAATCACGCATCCACCTTCTTGATGTTGTGTCCTTGAAGGAGTATTCAAAATTCCACTGGCGTCCAAACCTGTCACAATTGCCATTACCCCTAAACCCGCTGTTCATGAAGGTTCCCGACACATTGTTAGGTGTAGTTGCCGGTTGTGGTTGGTTGTAGTAAGGCTTCATGCTTACAGGATCAAATACATTGAAAATAACTGAGTGACCAACGCATGCACTTATGATATTCAGGTTACCATTTACCGAAATGCTGTAATCGTTGTTGTAGAAACCACTTATACCAGGTACTGCATTTATGATTACCATATTTGATAAGCTGTTACCATATTTCCATTGCCTGCTTGCTGAGTCTATGCTCATTCTCTGGCTTGTTGATTTCAGGTGCTGGAATAAGTGCGATTGATTATAACCTATATTAGGACCACCAACGTAAGTAAAAGATGAAGTTGTCCAGTTTGCAACACCAGCAGTAGGTACACTTGCTACTCTCCAGTAGTACACAGTACTGTCGGTAAAAGATATTCCTGGTTCAAATTCTATTAAACCACCTGCAGATGTTATTGTACGGGAAACCTTTAGTGGCGAGTTGAAAAACTCAGTGGTATCTATCTCCATCATATACGGCTGCGACGGCGCCAAAGGATTAGTAGTAGAAGCAGCCAGCTTTATGTTTGTACGGTTAACTATAGCAAAATTCACTGGGTAAACCGGGCGAAGGCCATTATCCTGTATTACAAAAGTGCGTGCATTAGAATTGTTGGTCTCGCTCATTTCATTGTAAGCATTGTCAAGGTCTACGGTAACAATGATCTTGTTTTCACCCCTGTCTCTTAATGGATCAATTGCCACTTGCAGCATCAAAGAATCTACTACGCGTATAGACCTGATCTTTCTTTGGAGCAATACTGCACTGGTTCCATCCGGATATTGATGTTTTACCTGGACCATAACCGAATCGCCGGTTGCTTTTCCAATATTGTATACAAGTGCCTTTACATCAAACTTCAGATCAGCTACAGATACAATGTTGGGTACAATACGTATCTGCGGTTCTTCCACTACAAAATCTGGTTTCTCGTGTGCATTTATTTTTATTGCAGGATCTCCATGTAAAGTGGTCTCTTCAGCGTGAAGACGTGCACCCATTACATTAGGACCATAAGGAGAAGTAAGCAAGCCATTGTTAGCTGCTACCATATTTTCTGAAACAGATTTACCATAACCCGGACCACGCAGGTGGCGGTAAAACCCAAGATTATAGTAATCCAGGTAAGAAGTAAGACCGAAGTGAGTGCTGGCAATAAAACCAATAGCGCCTCTTTCTTTGGCCAAAGTGAAACGCTCAGTAAGTGTGCTTAATACTACAAAACGTGCGGTATCAAACGAGAACATATTACCTGCATTACAACCATTAACAATGAACATTGGGTACTTACCCTGGTTGTTGTACGAATATGGATCTTCAAGGTTGTAATCTAAGGCGGTGGCTGAGGAGTGGCCGAAATAGTTGAGCAGGCTTATACCAGATGAGAACATTTGCTGCATCAGCTGGTTCACAATAGGAGTTACCGGGCCGGTAGTGGTCTTACTAAAAGTAACCACGTTGGCTCCAAACAAAGTATCCTTGATGATGTTTTCGTAGCTGCGCAAATAAGCACCTAACAGGTTACTGATGTTAGGATCGTTTCCACCTTCCACATGTACCACATTCTTCATCCATGCTTTTGCCTCTATTGTTTGTGCAGGGTTTCGTTGTGCCTCTTCGTATTGCTTTATCTTTTCTAAATAATCCGCAACTTCTTTTGGAGAAACCACGCTTAAACGTCCAATTCCTGTACGCATTACGGGGTCAAGATTGTCTGAACCAAGCATCACATCTGAAGCCGGGTAACCCCACGTTGGAACAATATTCAATCTATCTGCATGTGGGCTCGCCTGGTGCATACGGTACTCGTTGTAAGAAACGCCTTTACCAATCAAGAAAGCATATTTAGGCGCAACAGCAAATGTGGCCCTGGCAAAACGTAAAAAGTTCTTTACGCTCAGCGGGTTCTTCTTTATGCCATAACCAAACTGGTCAACAAGCTGATCGATATTGGCTATGCGTGCAGTGAAGCCTCCACCAACAGAAGAATTGCGATAAGCCCTGTAAGCCTCTACCTGGTCTGCACCCTGGAAAGACTGCTGTAAAAGCGGGTGAGAGATGATTAGATAATCGCCCTGGTTGGCGGCAACACGGTAATCTACAAACGTGCGGGTAAGTAAATTTTGAACCTGGACAATTTCGTTGGGATGCTGAGATACCAGCACCAGGTTAGCAGCTACCGATGAAGGTTGAAGCACCACCTTTACCACGCCAGGCGTAGAAACATCTGCTACATAACGGCGATTATTGGTAAGGTCGTACAAAACAGGCGCTACACCATCGGTCCTAAAATTCTGAATTTCCAGGTATTGGCCACTGGCAGTTGCCGGCATTGTAAAAGTGAAAGAAGACTGGTTGTTGAAGTTGAATTGGCGGGGATATCTCAACTCAATAAAACTGCACACGATCCTGTCGTGCTGCTGGGTAGATAAGTTTACAAGTCGTACCGATGCAGTGTTGCCTGAAAGGGTGACGTTATTGCGTTGATTTATACCTGCACCAAAAGTAGAGAGGCTACTATCAACAACCGCTACATTATTTATTTCAAAACGATATTGCCTGTTATTGGGTGCAGACCCAGCTACCGCAGCTCTAAAGCTGGCAGCAGGCCCATCATTAGACAAAAACAAGTTATCGAAAGTATGAGACAGCGGGTTAGCAGGGTGCGTATCCCATGAGCTCCACATTTCCCCCTGGTCATAAGCACTGGAGTATACATACTCGCTGCCTGCAGGAAGTGCCATACCACGATGTATCTGTTGCATAAAATCGTGGCGGGCAGTATGCATAAAAAATGGCTGCGCCGGAAGTGTATTGCCAGTTACATTATTGGCGGTAGCAGCAAAACGAGAATTTCCACCACCAGCAGGATTAACCGTTAGAAAATAAGCAGCAGTATCTGTTAGCAGGCTCTTCTTATCGTTCAGGTTAAAGTTTGGGTTGCGGTAAAGGTCGGTATTGGTGGTGCCGTCGTTCATTTCACCCCAAAATTCTATAAAGCCACCTGTGCCCAATGGTCCTGTAGCACTACTGGTAAATATGGGAACCTGCTTACCATTGCGCCAAAGCTGGAAATGCTCAGCGGGATGGCCAGCAAGGTCAAGAGAACCTAGTAGGGTGCCAGGAATACGGTATAAACCGTTACTCCCAACCTTGAAGCGATAATAAGTTTTTGAGTAATCGATCCACTCATTGTAATACGATTGAGCAAAAGTGACAGCACTCACAAGCAGCAGCACAACAAAAACAGCAATTCTTTTCATACGTATTTAATCAGTTTTCTACCGGTCAAGGGTTAATCATTCTTTTTCGTCAGGTCTACCCTTAACGAAAAGATGTGGGTGTATAATGGATTAGACTGGTTAGCCAGGTTGGTAAATGCATAATCAATCATCACGTTCTTTATCCTGAAACCAGCACCAACACTCGGCTGGTAAATCCAAACTTTCTTTTGATTAAGTGTATCGCGATCGGCCAGCGCTCTTTGAAAATTAGAGATACCTGCACGAAGGAAAATGTTGTTTTGGTACGAAGCTTCAATACCTGCGCGTGGATCAATGTTCACCGCATTACTGCTTACAACTGTATTCCTTCTGCCATCAAAAGTTACATCAAGATTTGCTTCAGCGGTAAGTGCAAATTTTTCATTGATATCGAATGTGCGGGCACCACCAAGTATCAGCCTGGGTGCAGTAAGCTCTGTAGATTTTACTGGGATATCATTGTTTGTCAGATAAAGCACTTCTTTTTCACGCTCCGAAAAGCTGAAGGACCACGCATTGAAGGTGGTACTTACATCGCGGGCTGCCAAGCCCAGCTTCCATTTATTGATGCGGTATTGAACGCCGGCATCCAGGCCAAAGCCCCACGCTTTTGCAAAGCTTCCTACCTTTCGGTGAATGATCTTTACGTTTCCGCCAAAGCTTAGTTTCTCGTTTTCTTCATCCTTTACACGCTGTGCATACGAAAGAATGAATGCATAATCAGCAGAAGAGAACGTGCGTATGTTGTTGTAATTAACTGAACCATCGGGCTCTACAAGAAATAAGGTGTTTGGGATATCATCTACTGCAAATCGCAAAACCGACAATCCCACCACGCGTTTATCACCATGAAGTGGTAAGGCAATACTCGCATAATCGTATTTGCCTATACCGGCAAAATATTCGGCATGCATAGCCTGGATAGAAGGCGCTTG
Source organism: Aridibaculum aurantiacum (assembly GCF_017355875.1). Lineage (NCBI taxonomy): Bacteria > Pseudomonadati > Bacteroidota > Chitinophagia > Chitinophagales > Chitinophagaceae > Aridibaculum > Aridibaculum aurantiacum. The sequence continues at coordinate 1,417,256 of NZ_JAFEWC010000001.1, read as the reverse complement.
TCGTATGCCGGTAAGGCCCGCAGGATTCCAATAACCGGCAGTTCCATCCTCTACGCTGGCCACCTGCGCTCCGCCCATGGCTAAACCTCTTGCTCCTGCTCCAATGTTTAGAAACTCGTTAGAATATTTTCGAAACTGTGCATCCGCATTTCCACAGGCTATCAGAAACAGCACACATGCAGACAGTACTTTAAACTTCATGAATATTATTTGGGATAACCGAAAAGATGGGTAAATATGTATAATTATCGCCAGTTGAAAAAATAAAATGCCCCGGTGAAGGAGCACTTACTATTGATTTTGTATAACCCATCATTGCTTTTGAACTTTGAAAGATTGAATTGATTTTCCATCATCCACTATTAGCATATACATGCCTGCAGGCCAGCTGGTCATATCTAAACGAGTGATACCAGCTGCTTTATGTACCCACAAAGTTTGGCCGTAGGTATTCACCATTCGTAGTTGAATTAATGAATTTCCATTGTTATTGATAGAAATATTCAAAATGTCTTTTACAGGATTAGGATACATGCTAACCTGTATATTCTTACCAATAGTTACCAACCTGGTAGCTGAATACTTGTGGCTGCCATCGCTGTCCACCATTTGCAGGCGATACAGGTTTTTACCTGCAGGAGCATTTGCATGAACGAATTCGTAACTCCTGTTGCCATTAAGAACATTCACTGCATTTACTTTTCCTATTGGCGCAAAGGTTGTTCCGTCAGAAGAATGTTGAACAATGTAATGAGCTACTTTATTTTCAGCAGTTACTGACCAGCTGGTCTTTACATCCGCCCCTTGCAGTTGCGCATCAAAAGCCAAAAGCGTTACCGGCAGCAATGCTTCGGTATTCACATATACTTTTTTATATAGGAAATTATTGAACCCAAACTGCTCAGACTGCTGAAGTCCCGGGTTAGCTTCAATGTATACGTTGTACCAGCCCGATAGGTTTTGCACGTTCAATGAAACATTTACCTGTCCCAGTTCGCCCGGAGCCAGAGGCTTCAACTTACTTATCTGGTAGTCAAAAGTATTGTTGAGCGTATCAGTCAGCACAATCTTCACAGCCACGCTGTCGAATGCTTTATTAGAAACATTTTTGAAACCTACCTGCAGAGGTAAAGTAAAGGCAGTAGCCGTACCAAAACCAACGGTATCAGGAATATGGTAATACAGGTTTGGAGCAATGGCACCTTCACGAACAGGCGTATACAACACACGCCACATGCTTAGCTGGTAAGGCGTAGCGGTAACGGTATCAGCATTTTCCATTCGCAGCTTTATAAAAGGATAAGCCGCTGCACTAATGCCAGAAATATCAAAATCCTGCTGATTTACATTAAGCGTATGAAGCACCACTTCCTGTCCTGCAGGTGTAGTGCCTACTACCTGCACAGCAGGATAATCATTACCAGCTTCTTCCATTGTACCCGCCCATTGTACTTTGTTCCAACTGGTGGCAGGGCCAAACCTTGGGGACTCTATAACACCACTTACGTGTGGACTGGTTGCATCTTTAGAAAGCACCAGCTTATCGTACTGCCCTTCGCTGAATTCGTAAACAGGTTCAAAGGCCGGGTTGTTCTTTTGGTAAACAAAAGCCCATGTGCGTGGAAAATAGAATGAATCTATTTCAGCAAAGCCCTGGCTCTTTAGCATATGGTACAGCGAATTGCCGCTGCCATACAGGCTGGTATCTGCCTGCCAGTGCGATGCATAAATATTATACGGCGCATCGTTAATCAATCTTACTGTTACAAAAGCGCCAGAAGGTATAGAGTTCAGGAAGTCCATGGCGTTTTTGCGGCTGGCAGCAGTGCGGTACGAATATTCAAAATTGTATTCGCGTCCAGGATTACAAACGGGTGCTGCACCAAACGGATTGGTGGTATTGCGCCAAGGCCTGAAAGTAAGCGAGTCAAATACGTTCACTATTATAGAGCTACCGATGCATGCACTTCGTATAGAAGCCACTCCATCTACAGAAATACTGAAGTGCATATCCTCTGTGCCACTGGTAGGATACATGGCATTTGAAATAAATAAGTTGTGGTTCTGGCTCTGGTAACCATATTTTCTTGAAGCGCTGTCTAATGAAATATTCTTGTGCTTCGACTGGAGCAACTGGTACAGGTGTCCTTGTTGCGCACCTTCCAATCCGGTTTTGTATACAAAAGAAAACTGCCTCCATTCAGGAGTGGTTAGGCCTGCAGGCGAAACACGCCAATAGTAGGTCCTGTCGTTCTCATAACTGAAACCCGGATCAAATTCTACCACACCACCAGCCGATGCTTTTGTAGCAGATACTTTAGCAGGTGAATTGAATAGCGCCGTAGTATCTATCTCCATCACATAATTCCTTACACCCTCTAAAGGATTGGCCGTAGAAGCTACCAGCTTTGCGTTTGGTTGGTTGATAATAGAATAATTGTACGGATAAATGGGGCGGATCTCATTGGCTGAAATGGTGATCGATTTCGCTGCCGAATTGTTCGCGGTTGAAAGTTCTGCAACAGTATTCCCATCATTGATAGTAGCTGTGAAAACATTTACACCAGCATCTATATTACCTACTACAGGCACTTCCACAGTAATGGAATCTGCATAATGCAGTTTTGCGAATTTCTTTGTTGCAATGGTTTTAGTATTTCCACCAGGCCACGTACGGGTAAGTTTGAAGCTAACAGAGTCGTTAGTAGCCTTACCTATATTGAACACTCTCACTTTTACAAAAAGACTGGTATCGGCTACTGAATGAAATGCAGGCGAAGTAGATATCTGCGGCGCCTCTATCACATAATCAGGCTGTTTGAAAGAATTGAATTTTACAGCCGGGTCGCCATGCCACGCATACGTTTCAGCATGAACACGTGCATAATAATCCATAGGACCAGTAACAGTAAGCGCATTGCCTATTGCTTCCTTTATTATTTCACCCGCTGTTTTTGCATAACTCGTTTGGGCAATTGACTTATAGAAATGTTTTGAAAAAAGATCCAGGTAGTTTACCACACCGAAGTGTGTACTGGCCAAATATCCTATCGCTCCTTTAGAAGGTGCTAATACAAATTTTTCTGAAATAGTTGTCTTGGTAGTAAAACGACTTGTTTCAAATGCAAAGTGATTACCTGCACTACATCCGTTGGCTATGAACACAGGATATTTTCCAGAGTTATTATAACTCTCCGGGTTGTCCAGGTTAAAATCAAGATTTGAAGAAGACGAGTGGCCGAAATAGGTGATCAAAGAAGCACCTTTTTCAAATTTTTCTTTAAACGAAATAATGGCATTGGTATAATTAGCAGGATCAGCTGTTTTACTGAAGTTGGTAACATTGCCCCCAAACGAAGTATCCGAAATGGTAGCTTTATATCCATTCAGATAACCATCTATCTGGCTTCCTAAGGTAATATCATTGGCACCAGCGATCTGCAAAATATTTTTCATCCAATGCTTATCCTGTAGCGTTTGGTTTCCTACGGCCTGGGCAGCTTCGTACTGTTTTACCTTTTCCAGGTAATCACCTACTTCCTGTGGCGACACCGCAGACAAACGACCAATTGGTGTAGCAGGCACAGCCTTCATATCACTTGACGCCAGCAAATTATCTGAAGCAGGAAAACCCCATGTAGGCACCAGGTTCAGCCGCTCTATCATAGCATTGTTCTCGTACTGGCGGTAGTGATTATAAGAAACGCCTTTACCAATCAAGAAAACATGTTTTGGCGCAGCAGCAAAATTGGCTCGGGCAAAACGCAGGAAGTTTTTGATAGACAGCGGGTGCTTTTTCACGCCATAAGCAAATTGGTCTACCAGCTGCTCAATATCTATCACCTTAGCATTGTAGCCTCCACCGGTAGTGGATGAACGATACTGGCGGTATTGCTCTACGTAATTTTCAGAACCGGAGCCATAGATCAGCGGGTTGCTTACGATCAGGTAATCACCCTGGTTTGCCGGCTGTGCATAATTGATAAAAGAACGTTGTTGGAAGCTGCTGATCTCTTTGAAATAATTTCCAGCCTGTGTAGTAAGTACCAGTTGGTACGCCACTGTAGCCGGTGCCAGTACTACTTGTACAATATTAGGATCAGAAATATCGGTCACGTATCGCTTGCCGTTTGCCTGGTCGTAAAGCACAGGAGCCACGCCACCATGGTTAAAATTTGCTATTTTAAGTAACCTACCTGATGATGACGCCGGAACAGAAAATTCAAAAACAGAACTACCCCCAAAATTGAACTGGCGGGGATATGTCAACTCGATCTTTGCAACGCGCATCTCATCGCAAGGGCTGGGGCTTTGGTTAATAATGGAGAAGCTGGCACTACCAGAACTTATTGTGCTTACCGGCACCAACTCTTCTACCTTTTCGTAGTTAATGTAGTCCATCTGGAAGAGGTTTACTTCCTGGCCATTCAGCAGCACCCTCACTACCCTGCTGTTCTGGGCGCCGCCCACTGCATTTATTCGCATCACCATTGATGACGGACCAGAAAGAAACGGGTAGAGATCAGGAAATCCTTGTCCTAAGGTGGTACTGCTACCGCAGGCAACAGGACGAATCACCCGGCTCAGCCAGCCTTCTCCTTTGTCGTATGTAGAAGAAAATAAGTTGGTACCGGAACTGGCATAGAAACCACTTTGAATATCACCTGCACGGAAATATCGCCCAACCGTATGCATAAAATAAGTTGTGGGTGTAAGCGAGGTATTAGCCACATTATTTGCAGTTGGCGTCAGCCGCTTATTAGCAGCGGTAGTATTGACGGTAAGGAAATAAGAAGCTGTATCTGTTTGTAAACTCCACTTGTCAGAAAGCTGGAAATCGGGCTGGCCATACAATTGCGCATCCAGCTTACCATTGTTTATTTCACCCCAGAACTCAATATAATCTGAACTACTAAAGATGCCGGTATTTGAAACATAAACAGGCACTTCTTGCCCATCGCGCCAAAGTTGAAAGTGTGCACCGGCGACACCAGCCAGGCCTGCAGACTGCAAAGAAGAATGTGAAATCCGCACCATTCCTTTAGGAATAGGAGCACCTGCAGCATCGGTTCCAAAACCAAAAACCTTGAACTTGTAGTAAGTTTTATTGTAATCGATCCACTCGTTGTTATACGATTGGCTGAATAAATATTGTGAAAACAGTACAAGCGTTAAAACAATAAGTAGCCTTTGGTTCATAGAAATGAGTTTGGAAACAGGTGTTACAACGTATGAAGCCAATTTTTATTTTATCGCTCTGGCACTTATAACGGTCACTGTAAGTCAAGAACAAACATATCACGAGTAATTTGACCAACAGGCTGCGTTAAGGAGATTTTATAGCATACGAGGAAATTTTGCTCATCTTTTAATCTTCCTGCACTACTGGGGTGCAGGTAAGGCTGATTAAATCAATCGCTTTACATTTGCCGCACAATACAGAACCATGAACTTGATAGAGGAACTTAGCTGGAGAGGCATGATACAGGATATAATGCCAGGCACTGAAGAACAATTACTGAAAGAAATGACAACAGGCTATGTGGGTTTTGACCCTACAGCCGAAAGCCTGCATATTGGGAGCCTGGTTCCTATTCTATTGTTGGTTCATTTGCAGAAGGCTGGCCACAAACCTGTGGCTTTGGTTGGTGGTGCTACCGGTATGGTTGGCGATCCTACAGGTAAAAGTGAAGAGCGCAAGGTGCTGAGCGAGGAAGTGTTGCAAAGAAATGTAGAAGGTGTGCGCAAGCAACTGGAGCAGTTCCTTGATTTTGATCCGGCTAAACCGAATGCTGCCGAAATGGCCAACAACTACGACTGGTTCAAAGGGATCAGTTTCTTAGACTTCATCCGCCAAGCTGGCCGCCACATCACGGTAAACTATATGATGAGCAAGGACAGCGTGAAAAAGCGCCTGGAGTCAGAAAGCGGAATGAGCTTTACCGAATTCACTTATCAATTAATTCAAGGCTACGATTTTCACTATTTATATAACAACAAGAACTGCAAGCTGCAAATGGGTGGCAGCGACCAGTGGGGAAATATTGTTACCGGCACCGAACTCATCAGGAGAAAAGGCGGCGGCGAAGCATTTGCGTTTACTTGTCCTTTGATAACAAAAGCCGATGGAAGCAAATTTGGCAAAAGCGAAAATGGCAATATTTGGCTTGACGAAAATCTATCATCTCCATACGAGTTCTACCAGTTCTGGTTAAACACATCGGATGCTGATGCTACACGTTACATAAAGATCTTCACCTTTATGTCGCAAGCTGAAGTAAACGAACTGCTGGAAGCTCATTCTGGAAACGAACACCAGCGTCAACTGCAAAAAAGACTGGCAGCAGAGGTAACCGCATTTGTTCATGGAAAAGAAAAACTGGATAATGCTATTCGTGCCACAGAACTCTTGTTCAGTAAAGACACGATGAATATTGTGGCCACACTTTCGCCGGCAGAACTGGATGCTGCCCTTCAAGGTGTTCCCGCTGTGGAAGTAAACCAAGCTGAGCTTGCTGCTACCAATCCTGACGTAGTAAGTTTCCTTGCAGACTCAACCATATTTCCAAGTAAAGGTGAAGCCCGCAAAATGGTGCAAGGCGGTGGCGTAAGTTTCAACAAACAGAAAGTAACGGATATAGCTACCAAAGTAGATGCAAGCAACTTTATAAACGAAAAGTACCTGTTTGTACAAAAGGGAAAAACGAATTATTACCTGGTGAAGCTGGTGTAGTGGCATTAGTTTGACATATGGCAGCTAGTTTGGTGTTAGAGAAAGTTAGTACTTAACAAAAAGCATTTGAAAAAAGTCTACTTCATAAGCGGCCTGGGAGCTGATAAACGAGCCTTCAACTTCTTAGACTTACGCTTTTGCGAGCCTGTTTTTATCACTTGGCTTCAACCACTGCCTAACGAAACGCTGCAGTCGTATGCGCTCCGCATTTTTGAAGCATGCATCAAAGATGAACATGCCACCATTATTGGTTTAAGCCTGGGTGGAATGTTGGCTACGGAAATTGCAAAAGCACATCCTTCAACCAATGTGATTATCATTGCAAGTTGTAAAACGTTTAGAGAGATCCCGGCATACCTGCGCTTTTGGAGACACTTGCCGGTATACAAATTGACCTCTCGTCATTCTATTCATATATCAGGAAGAATAGTGCTCCGTATACTTGGCGCAAGAGGTAAAGAGCAACAACAGCTGCAAAGGCAGATACTGAAAGATTCCAATCCTGCCTTTACCCGTTGGGCGCTTGATGCTGTAGTGAAATGGCGAAATGAAACTGTGCCATCTAATCTTGTTCATATCCATGGTACGGCAGATAAGCTGCTGCCTTACAGCTATGTAAAAGCCGATCATACTATTATAGATGGGGAGCATGTAATGGTGATGGACAGAGCAAACGAACTTTCCGCCTTACTGGAACAACTGGTTACAAAAAATGCTTAAGCACCTTCCATATCTCATCTCCCACCAGCTTGTTGCCTGCTACATTCAGGTGTACGCCATCCGTGGTTAATATGCCTTCATTTTGCGTAGATGGAACCGACTGGTAGTACTGCATGAAAGCAGCATGAAGATCCACCACCGGTATATCATGATTTGCCGCAAGCTCCTTTATTGCCTGCGTGTAAGCTTCAAGGTCATTCCAAAAATGTTGATTACCTGCTACTGTCTCTCCTATAGTGGTTGGTGTACACGCAATCACCGGTATATTAGCCAGCTTCATTTTCTGCAATAGCTTATCGTAGTTTTCTCTAAAAGACTGCAAAGCTTCCGCTGTGCCATGCTCCTGTTTGTGCCATACATCGTTGATACCAATGAAAAGCACCACCACCTTTGGCTCATTTAATAGTACATCATGATCAAGTCGTCTTATAAGATCGTGTACTCCGTGCCCGCCCCTGCCACTGTTAATGATCTCGAGGTATTCACCCATGCTTTCTCCTCGTATATGCTCAGATATAACGGCTATATAACCGCCAGGCCTGGTTCCTGCTTCTGTGATTGAATCACCAAAAAAGATCAGCCTCTTTTTCTTGCGTTTCATGTTGCTGCCCATCAGGATCATGGCAAAAACAAACGCTGCTATAAAAAATAATTTTAAACCTAAACTCATAGATCAATTTAACAGGGACGGCCGTTCACGGTATACCTTCCATACAAATTCGCCGAAAAGTGTATTTGCCCACGCGAACCAGCTGCGTGTAAATTTAGCTGCATCATCTTTATGAAATGCTTCGTGCATGAAACCTGTACCTGCATGGCTCTTCTGCAGCATGTTAAGACAAAGTTTTATCTCTGCATCATTGGTAGAGGTAAGTCCTCGCATAATGATGCTGAGCGGCCAAATATAATCCTGGCCAATATGGGGACCGCCTATACCTTCGCCTGCAGGCCCTTTATAGAAATGCGGGTTTTGGTTAGATAATACATACTTGCGCGTTTGCTGGTAGATAGGATCATTCAGTGGCACACAACCCAGGTAAGGCAGCGAAAGCAATGAAGGAATATTTGCATCATCCATTAAGTTGAAACTGCCATACCCGTTCACCTCGTACGCATAGATCTTTCGTTTTCCCTGCTGTATGATGGCATGTTGCTGCAGTGCCTTCTCTACTTCTTCTGCAAGTTTCAATGGCTCCAAACGCAATTGCCTTTCCATCATATCTGCCATATCACGCAAAGCTTTTACAGCAAAAAAATTGGAAGGAATGAGATAAGGAAAAATAGTGGCATCATCACTGGGACGAAAGACAGAAACGATAAGACCATTTGGTTTACCGGGGTTACCATAACCAGCCATTGGCACTACATCGTTGGCCCATTGCGATTGGCGCATAAAACTGTAAGGACCGGGTCCATCAAATCGTTGTTGCTCCCTAAAAGTTTTTACAACCAGCTGCATCGCCTGTATCCAATCATCATCAAGAATGCTGGTATCACCGGTAGCTTTTATATAACCATAGCTAAGCCTGACAGGATAACACAGGCTGTCTATCTCCCACTTCCTTTCATGAATGCCCGGCTTCATCTGCGTAATATCATTCTTCCACTCGCTTACTTTATTTACATCTTTATAAAAAGCATTCGCATAAGGATCAAGCAAAATGCATTTTACCTGGCGATTGATAACACCAGCAACCAGTTTTTGCAGACCAACATCTTTCTTACACAGCGCAAGATATGGCCACACCTGCGCTGTACTATCGCGCAGCCACATAGCATCTATATCGCCAGTGATTACATATGTATCTTGCTTGTTACTTATTACCTCGTAATCAACCGTTGTATCAAGTGTATTAGGAAAACAATTCTCAAACATCCACGCGATCTCTTTGTTGCCGATCTTGTTTTTTATTTCAGCAATAAGTTCTTCTACCGCTTTGCTTGTAAAATTTCTTTTACCAACAGGCGTGCGAACAGTAGGAAAAACATTTGACTGCGCCCTGCCATATCCAGATAATGCAAGACCTGCCGCAGCCATGGAAGATTGAAGAATAAATTGCCGCCTGTGCATAAAATTATTTGAAGGAAATTATACATTTATTCACCAAAATCAACCCAATGAGCCAAAACTTATACACCCTTACTAACGAGAAAAGTTGGAAAAGTATGTTGGTGCATGACAACCAACTACTAATGATGAACAAGTCGTTCAAATCAGGTGAAGATTTTCTTGAAAGCTTTAATAAGAAAGGGCTTTTCAAGGAAAAGAAAACGATTGAGATTTCAGCCATCCACGAGCTTACGCATCTTGAAAACAATGCAACCAAACTGGAAGTAAAAGCTGATAACAAAAAGATACCGCTGCAGTTTACCACTACACAAGAGTTGGCTGATGTTGTTGCTTACATCAATAGTAGGCAAAATCTTACGCCTTCAATAGAAAGACAAAGCACGCTGAAAACAATTTCCTCTCCCCTTCTGGGTTTATTTTTTACTGCTTTATTTACCTGGGTCATTTATATGGATGCAGAAATATTGGAAGGTGGTGGACAAGTGGAAACATCTGGCCGCAGGGCAGGAATGAAATTCTTGTTTGCTAAAATAGCGGAGATACTGGGAACAACAGGCACTTTGATAGTTGGCGCAATTGCTTTTGGATATTGCATTTATTCAATAGTAAAAAAGCTACAAACGCCGCCTAACCAGGTAGTATATCTTTAGTAGGAGATCAAGATATTTTATTCAACATCTTGCATAATGGGAGTAGTTACTGCTCCCATTTTTTCTACAAATTTCCTGTCGTCAATTAAGTAACCATTGCCTTTGGCGCAAATGTGAACCTGCAAACCTTCCATGCTAATGGGATTGCCTACAGGAATATCGGCAATGTTGGAATGCATGATACCATGACCATCGATGATGATGACCATTCCGCTGCCTATGGCTTCCATCTTATTTCCATCGGTGATAAGCATGCCGGTATCTTCTCCAAGTCCGATACCGATAGCAGAAGGATTAGCACCAACAGCCTGTGCCAGCCTTCCAAAACGGCCACGTTTTTCAAAGTGAGAGTCGAAGATCACGTTATCCATGAAAGCAAGACCGGTGGTTATTTTTACTTCACCCTTTAAATGCGCACGGCTGGCTTCTCCTTCGTAGATCATAGTATTGCTCATAGCCATTGCGCCTGCCGATGTACCGGCGATTACAAATTCTTCATTATGATAACGAAGGAGAATAGTGCGAAGGAATTTAGTACCGCCAAAAGTGGCCGATAACCTGAGCTGGTTGCCACCACTAAACATTACTGCATCACATTCTTCTATTCGCTTCAGGTATTCAGGCTTGTTTACATCTTCACGGTTGCGTATATGCATCAATCCCACATGGGTACAGCCAATGCGACCAAATGCTTCCAGGTAATTATTACCAACTTCAAAAGGTATCATAGAAGCAGTGGTGATGACTTCAATACGTGCCATTAATCCACCAGCCTCTTCTACTATGCGGCGTAAAATGCCCAGTTCAAAAAAATTGAGATTATTGCGGCTGATAAGTCCTTTTTCCAGGTTTGTCCCCTTGTCTTCAGCGCCTCCTATTGCTATTAATTTTCCCTTTGGGTAAGACATTATTAAGGTATAAACAAGCGCAAATGTAACTGATTATAAAAGCGGTTTGCGGCTAATCAGCATTTGCACATCGTTTTTATCGTTTTTTAAACTATGGGTATATGGGTCACGTTAACATCAGTATCAACGCTCCACTAGTGCTATATCTTATACTGGTATACTAATTTTATTACCTTCAGCAAGATTGGCTATAAGCTGATCATCAATTAGTTCATAAAAAGAAACACCACAACTACACAGATGAAGATCGTTGAAATTAAAGTGATGCGTGGCCCTAACTACTGGAGCATCAGGCGGACGAAGCTAATACAAATGAAACTTGACCTCCAGGAACTTGAACAACGTCCTACCAATAAGATCGATGGTTTCCTTGACAGGCTTCGCGAAATGATGCCTTCATTGTACACTCACCGCTGTAGCGAAGGTGTTGCCGGCGGTTTCTTTCATCGTGTGGAAGAGGGCACATGGATGGGTCATGTAATAGAACACGTAGCGCTTGAAATGCAAACCCTGGCTGGAATGGATACCGGTTTTGGCCGCACTCGCAGTACAGGTAAAGAAGGAGAATATCATGTTGTTTTCAGTTATATGGAAGAAGATGCAGGCGTTTATACTGCAAAAGCTTCTGTACGCTTTTGCCAGGCACTGGTAGATGGGCAGGAATATGACCTGGAAAAAGATATACAGGAACTGCGCGAGATAAGAGAGAATACGCGGCTTGGTCCTTCAACCGGAAGTATAGTGGAAGTAGCAACGCAAAGAGGCATTCCTTTTATCAGGCTAAACAAACATAGCCTTGTGCAACTTGGTTATGGTATCCATCAAAAACGTATACGTGCTACCATAGCAAGCACCACATCTAACATAGCTGTAGATATAGCAGGCGATAAAGAAGAAACCAAAAACCTTCTTGAATCAGCACAAATTCCTGTTCCCAGAGGATCTATAGTCCGCGATCCTGAAAGCTTACAGGATGCAATAGACAAAATTGGTTATCCCATTGTTTTAAAACCAATAGATGGCAACCATGGCAAAGGTGCCACGACCAATATACTAGATTGGGAGCAGGCACTTAAAGCTTTGGAAGCTGCACAGGTATATAGCCGCAGTGTTATTTGCGAAAATTTTATTGTAGGTTATGATTTTAGGTTGCTTGTTATAAACCACAAGTTTATATGTGCAGCATTACGTACACCAGCCCATGTAGTTGGTGATGGTGAACACACCATTCAACATTTGATAGATGTAGTGAACAGTGATCCGCGCCGCGGATATGGCCACGAAAAAGTGCTGACACAAATTGTGGTTGATCAGTTCACAGAGAAAATGCTGAATGAAAAAGGCTATACGGTGAATAGCATACCTGCAAAAGACGAAATAGTTTACCTGAAACCTACGGCCAACCTGAGTACAGGAGGTACAAGTACAGATGTAACAGATGAAGTGCATCCTTCTAACATTTTCATGGCCGAAAGAATTTCAAAGATCATTGGACTTGATATCTGTGGTATAGACATCATGGCGCCAGACCTGCGCGAACCTATATCACAAAATGGAGGAGCTGTACTGGAGGTAAATGCTGCGCCTGGCTTTAGAATGCACGTGGAGCCATCTGAAGGACTGGCACGCAACGTAGCCGAACCAGTAATAGATATGCTTTTTCCTAAGAGCAGCAATGGCCGTATCCCTATAATAGCTATTACAGGTACCAACGGAAAAACAACCACTACCAGGCTTACAGCACATATATGTAAGCATGCAGGTTACAAAGTTGGCTTTACTACATCTGATGGTGTATATATTCAAAACGAGCTAATGATGACCGGCGATTGCACAGGGCCTGTAAGCGCACAGTTTGTTTTAAAAGATCCTACAGTGGATTTTGCAGTGCTTGAATGTGCACGTGGTGGGATAATAAGGAGCGGTCTTGCTTTCAGGCATTGCGACATTGCTATTGTTACCAATGTTAGTGCAGATCATATGGGATTGGGTGGTATTGATACACTCGAAAAAATGGCACGGGTAAAAGCGGTGGTACCGGAAACGGTTTTCCCGCATGGATATGCCATATTGAATGCAGATGACGACCTGGTATACAAAATGCACGAAGGTCTGGACTGCAATGTTGCCTTCTTTAGCATGGATGAAAACAATCCTCGTATCCAGGAACATTGTAAGAATGGTGGCATCGCCTCAGTATTCGAGAACAATTACATCACCATTTTGAAAGGCAGCTGGAAGTTGCGCGTATTGAAGGTGACAGATGTTCCGCTTACTTATGGTGGTAAAGCCGTTCACAACATTATGAATACATTGCCTGCAGTATTGGCTACTTACCTATACCGCAACATCACCATTGAAGACTTACGGCTAGCGCTGCAAACTTTCATCCCTTCAGCAGTACAAACACCGGGAAGACTTAATTTATTTCAGTTCAAGAATTTCCAGTTCCTGGTGGATTATGCGCACAACCCTGCAGGATTGCAATTGCTCTGCGACTTTGTGAACAAACTGGACGGTACGCCGAAAGTTGGTATCATATCTGGCACCGGCGACCGAAGAGATGCAGACATCATTGAAATTGGAAGGATCTCTGGCAAATACTTTGACGAGATAATCATCAGGCAAGACAAGCACTTGCGTGGTCGCACAGCCGAGGAAATAGTAGGCTTGCTGATACAGGGTATCAATGAAACGAAAAAACAGGATATACCTGTGGAAGTGATCATCAATGAAAAAGAGGCGATCATGCATGCTTACAACAATGCAAAGAAAGGTTCTATCATCACCATTATGGCAGATGTGGTAGCCGAAGCTTTGAGCCTGATAAAAGGACTGAAAGAGAAGGAGGAACAGATTTAACCACTGTGTTTTTCATGTTTCATATAGCAGTAAAAAAAAGATCAAGAATTTTTAAAGAAAAACTTTGGGAGCAATAGCATCTACGCTTATTTTTGCACTCCCAATTCAGAAATGATAGGGACAAAAGTTTGGCCTATAGTATAATGGTAGTACGACAGATTTTGGTTCTGTTTGTCTTGGTTCGAATCCAGGTAGGCCAACTTAAAAAAGCTCCACATGTTGGAGCTTTTTTGTTTTCATACGCTGGCTTTTACTCCTCTTCTACCGCTACCCTCCCATCGCATTTGTTCAGCTATAACTTTAGCCTTCAATAGTTTCAATTTCTTTTACAGTGTAATAATCTGATTTTGGCAATATGATCACTCCAATTGTGCTGGTAAAGTTTTTTAAGTATGTCGTTTGCTATTGCAGCATTATCAATTTTACCTTCAGTACATGAGAAAAATCCTCAACCGTCCTTTTTTCATCCGGTTATTAAACTGGGAATACTGGCCGTTCCATGTAGTTTATGCACCGGTATATCCATACTGGTTTTGGTTATGTTTAAAAGCCAGGTCCTTCTTCTTTTTTACTGCGTCCAATCCTACCATAGAAACAGGTGGCTTTTTAATGGAGTCGAAAAAGAAGATTTATGATCTCATTCCACAAGAATACTACCCACGAACTTTTTTTGTAAAAGCAGGAACACCAGCTAATGAAGTGTGGCAAAAAATTAAAGATGCAGATTTCAAATTTCCGCTGGTAGGCAAACCTGATATTGGAGGCCGCGGCCGCGCTGTAAAAAAATTACTGAACAAGCAAGATGTAGTGGAATATGCTACCACACTTCAACTTGATTACCTGGTACAGGAATACATACCTTATGAAATGGAAGCAGGTATATTTTACTACCGTTTACCTAATGAAAAGAAAGGACATGTAACAGGAATAGTAGCTAAAGAATTTCTTACTATAAAAGGGGATGGCGTTTCTACTATCCGGCAACTGCTTGAAAAAGACCAACGATACCTACTGCAATTAGATGTGTTAGAAGAGCGATTTGGAGCCCAATTGCACAACATACTTCCAAAAGGAGAAAAGAAGGTACTGGTGCCTTATGGCAACCATTGCCGTGGAGCAAAGTTCATTGATGCCAGTGCGGTTATTGATGAACAGTTAGAAGCTTCTATTGATAAAGTTTGCCAACAAATAGATGGCTTTTACTATGGCAGAATGGACATCAAATTCAGTAACTGGGAAGACCTGAGACATGGAAAGAATTTTTCTATCATTGAACTGAATGGTGCAGGCAGTGAGCCTACTCATATGTATGATTCCAATCACAGCATTTTCTTTGCCTGGAAAGAGATCATTCGCCATTGGAAATACCTTTACAAAATCAGCATGCAGAATAAGCAGATCTCACCCTTTATGAGCTTCAAAGATGGCGTGAAGATGTTTAAAGATGATGCGGCTTATTCAAAAGTTTTAGAAGCGCAGGTTCTTACTGAACAATTAGAAGAAGATCAGGCACCTTCTTTGGCTTTAGCAGAGCCGCCTGCCCTATAATTTTGCTGCGATACAGGAAGAGTAATAGTAAATGTTGCACCTTCTCCTGGCACCGCTTCGGCTTTGATAACGCCATGATGATTTTCAACTATTTTTTTACAGATAGCTAAACCAATACCGGTTCCTTCATAGGCACTTTTGCCGTGTAATCTTTGGAAAATCCCGAAGATCTTCTCAGCATATTCACTTTCAAATCCAATTCCATTATCTATCACTTTCACTTGTACAAACTTCTGGTGTTGCCAGAACAGTGGACTCATCAACAATTGGTTATTGGCAGGACTAGTGTTTACCAGGTCTTCATATACCATGTTGCCTTGCATGTACTTACAGGTGATCTTGATCTCTGGTGTTACGCCTTCCTTCCTAAACTTTAGTGCATTCGTAAGTAGGTTTTGAAACAACTGCCGCACCTGTGTATAATTAGCTTCTATCACAGGAAGTTTATCTGATTGTATAACGGCTTTGGTATCCTCGATGGTAAGCTCAATATCTGTTTTTACTTCCTGCAGTACCTGTTCCATATCTACCTGTTCAAAAGAATATTTACTGGAATTGAACTGTGAGAAATACAGGATGTCATCTATCAACTTTTGCATGCGGCTCGATGACTGCATGATCTTTTGCATGAAGGTTTTGCCCCTCTCGTCAATCAGGTGGTCGTAACCCTTGTGAAGCATGTTCGTAAACGTATGGATCTTGCGCAATGGCTCTTGCAGGTCATGCGAAGCTATGTAAGCAAAATTCTGCAGTTCCATATTTGTCTCCTGCAGTTCCTGTGTTTTGATAACAAGCTCATGCTCCGTTCGCTTCATTTCAGTTACATCCTGCCCTGTACCCATCATCATGTGCACCTGGTTGTTAGCGTCCAGCATTATCTCGCCTTTAGAAAGCATTGTTTTTACAGAACCATCCGGAAGCACTATCCGATGAAAATATTCTTTGAATTCTTTTTTCTCGAAAGCCTCTTTGATGTTGGCTGATACATATTCCCTATCATCAGGATGCACCATACTGAGAAATTCTTCATAAGACAGTCCACCATTATTTACTGGTTGTACGCCGTATATCTTATACAAGCTATTGCTCCAGATCACCTTGTTGTCTGCTACATTCCACTGCCAGTATCCCATCTTGGCAATATCCTGTGCTTCGTTTAGCAGGTTATTTTTTACCTGCAATTCAGCCTCGGCCTTTTGTCTTTGGTCTATCTCTGATTCAAGTTCTTCTGCAGTGCGCAGTGAGAAAGCGGTAGGCAAAAGTTTGATTAAGGAGAAAACAGTAAGCCAGCTAATGGTGGCAGTTAGTACTCTTACTAATGCACTCAACCTATAAGCAGGAAACCAAAAAATAATTGCATCTAACAAATGTGTAGAGCCACACGCAAGAATAAACCCAGCAAAAAGGAAATATATTTTATGAAAGCGTATATCCCTTCTGCGGGTGATATACCGAAGGATGATAAGAGGAATAGCAAAATAAGCCGCCCAGATCATCAGGTCGCTGATGATATACATCCAGCCATGAAAGTCAGTCCAGTTACCGCAATGCCACCGTGGTGGCCAATCGGCAGTGTCTAGTAGTTTTTGGAAAAATTCTATAACCTGACTCATTAAGCAATTGATTTCAGTATCATTTGTGATACTGCCGGTTAGGGAATGTTTCGGAGTGAAGACAACAACTGTTCCAAAACATTATCAATATACGCTAATGAGCCATATGCTTAAAAAATTTGTCGAGGCTCTCTTTCCAATGAGGCACCTGTACCTGGAAATCATTTTTGATTTTCTCCTTATTCAATACAGAATAAGCAGGCCGCTTGGCAGGTGTGGGATAAGCAGATGACGGTATGGCACCTACTTTACATGAAGTACCAGAATAAGAGGCTATTGCTTCGGCAAATTGGAACCAGCTTATGACTCCTTCATTAGAATAATGATAAATGCCACCCGGTTGACTTGGATGATTTTGCAGTTTCACAATGATGTCGAGGATAGCTTTAGCAAGATCAGCAGCATTGGTAGGAGATCCAACCTGGTCATTCACTACGTTCAGGCTATCTCTGTCACGCATCAGGCGAAGCATGGTCTTTACAAAATTGTTTCCAAAGTGGCTATACACCCAACTGGTACGTATAACAATAGAGGAAGGATCCTGCATGGCAGCCTGCTCTCCTTTGAGTTTGGTTTCACCGTAAAAATTCACTGGACTCACCGGGTGATCTTCAGTATAAGGAATGGTGGCATTGCCATCGAAAACATAATCAGTAGAAACATGAATAAGACGTGCATTATGCTGTTTGCATGCACTGGCAAGATTGGCAACTGCTTGTTCATTTACAAACAATGCAGTCTCTTTTTCAGCCTCAGCTTTATCAACAGCAGTATATGCTGCAGCATTTATGCAAAAAGAAATTTTATATTTTGCAAAGTATTCATCAACCTGTTGCTTATCGGTGATGTCAAGAGTTGAGCGATCTGTAAGCTGGAAAATGAATTGAGGAAAAGCAGGTTCAAGTTGTTGTAACTCGCTTCCTAGCTGTCCATTTTTTCCTGCAACAAGAATGATCGGATTCATTATAAACTCCAGTATTTACGGCTTGTAATTTTATTTCTATAAATGCCTTTCAGATCTGCTATAAGCGCAGTAGGCTTGGTGATGGAGACAAAGTAATCATCATCAAATGCACGATAAGGATCGTGTGGTACACTAACTATAATCACATCGTAATCATCATCCAGTTCGCTGATCACGCAGCAGTTGTATTCTTCCTGCAGTTGCTCTTTATCAGCATATGGATCGGTAACAAATACTTGTAGATGGTATGTACGTAGCGTTTCCACCACATCCATTACTTTACTATTTCGTATATCGCTCACATTCTCTTTGAAGGTGGCGCCCATGAAAAGTATCTTGGCTGCCTTTACATTTTCACTGGTAGCAATTACGTGTTGCAATATCTTCTTCGAAACATAGTTTCCCATGTTGTCGTTGATATACCTTCCTGAAAGGATAACACGAGAATTGAAACCAAGTTCGGCGGCTTTGTAAGTAAGGTAATAAGGATCTACGCCTATGCAGTGGCCGCCAACAAGTCCTGGCTGAAAGCGTAGGAAGTTCCACTTAGTGCCTGCTGCTTCCAATACTTCGTACGTATTGATGCCCATCCGATCGAAGATGATCGACAACTCGTTCATCAGCGCAATGTTCACGTCGCGCTGCGTGTTCTCGATTATTTTGGCTGCTTCAGCTACCTTGATGGATGATGCACGATGTACACCGGCCTTCACCACTAGTTCGTATGTTTTAGCTATCACTTCGGCAGCCTCATCATCACTTCCTGAAACTACTTTGATGATGGAGGTTAGTGTATGTTGCTTATCACCCGGGTTTATCCTTTCTGGTGAATATCCAAGCTTGAAATCCTCTCCTACTTTAAGGCCGCTGACGCTTTCTATGATAGGTAAACAATCTTCCTCTGTACAGCCGGGGTAAACAGTAGATTCAAAAACAATGTAATCACCTTTTTTCAGCACTTTGGCTATTGTCTCTGACGCTCTTTTTACCGGCACCAGGTCAGGTACATTGTGGGGATCAACGGGTGTAGGAACAGCTACAATAAAAAAAGATGCGGCACCAAGATCTTCCGGGTTGGAAGTAAAGGTGATGTCGCATCCTTCAAATTCTTCTTTATCTAATTCGCCGCTAGGGTCAATGTGTTGCCGCATCAACTCCACACGCTTGTGGTTTATATCGAAACCAATAACAGATACATGACGAGCAAACTCAACTGCTATAGGCAGGCCTACATAGCCTAAACCTATAACAGCTAGTTTGGTTTGTTTATTAACAAGTGCAGAATACATTAATTAGACTTGAACTCTTTGGGTTGCTTGTACAATTCTTCTTTAGGCAAAGATTTGAAATATTCGTAAGTGATCTTCAAACCTTCTTCACGTGCAACCTTAGGTTCCCATCCAAGCAGTTCTTTTGCTTTGGTGATATTTGGACGACGCTGCTTCGGATCATCAACCGGTAGTGGTTTGTAAACGATCTTAGCATCAGTACCGGTTAGTTTCTGTACCTCTTCCGCAAATTCTTTCAAGGTAATCTCTACAGGATTTCCAACGTTTACAGGCTGTGCGTAATCGCTCATCAGCAAACGGTAAATACCTTCAATAAGATCATCAACATAACAGAAAGAACGTGTTTGTGAACCATCACCAAATACGGTAAGATCTTCACCACGCAATGCCTGGCCAATGAACGCAGGTAATGCACGGCCATCGTTTAGTCGCATGCGCGGACCATAGGTATTGAATATCCTAACGATCCTTGTTTCTACGCCATGGAATGTATGATATGCCATGGTCATTGCTTCCTGGAAACGCTTGGCTTCATCGTATACACCACGCGGACCTACAGGATTTACATTACCCCAATACTCTTCATCTTGCGGATGCACCAATGGATCACCGTAGATCTCACTGGTAGATGCTACCAGTATTCTTGCTTTCTTTTCGCGTGCAAGACCCAAACAGTTGTGTGTTCCAAGGGAACCAACCTTCAATGTTTGGATAGGTATTTTTAGATAATCAATTGGACTGGCAGGAGAAGCAAAGTGAAGTATATAATCCAATTGACCAGGAACATGAATAAACTTGGAAACATCATGATTGTAAAACTCAAAATCTTCCAATTTGAACAAATGTTCAATGTTCTTCAGGTCGCCGGTTATCAGGTTGTCCATTCCAATAACATGGAAACCTTCTTTGATAAACCTGTCGCATAAATGGGAGCCAAGAAAGCCTGCGGCCCCGGTTATTAAAACTCTTTTTTTAGACATTTTTTATTAGGCGTTAGTTAGGGCTGCTGTATCTTTTGTTGCCAATGAAAGATTTTCATTTACGGTTCTGCGTCCAATGCTCTTATAGTAGTATCCCAGTTCTTCCATTTTCTCAAGATCAAATACATTCCTTCCGTCAAAAACAACTTTTGACTTCAGTCTTGTTTCCATCTTTTCAAAATCCGGTGTGCGGAACTCTGCCCACTCAGTAGCAACGATCAGTGCATCTGCACCTTCAAGCGCTTCGTACTGACCTTCGCTAAATTCTATCTTCTCACCATAGATCTCTTTCACATTCTTCATTGCTTCAGGATCGAAAGTTTTGATAGTGCAACCAGCAGCCAGCAATTCATCTATCATTACTAAGGCTGGTGCTTCACGAATATCATCTGTATTTGGTTTGAAAGCTAGTCCCCAGATGGCGATTGTTTTACCAGCTAATTCTCCACCAAAGAACTCTTTGATGTATGGTAACAGGTATAGCTTCTGGTCTTCGTTCACATCTTCAACAGCTTTCAATATTCTAAAGTCGTAGTTCACATCTTCTGATGATTTCACCAGTGCTTTTACATCTTTAGGGAAACAGCTACCACCGTAACCGATACCAGGGAACAGGAAGCGTTTGCCGATCCTTTCATCGCTGCCAATGCCCTTGCGTACCAGGTCTACATCAGCACCTACCAGTTCGCACAGACGGGCGATCTCGTTCATGAATGTGATCTTGGTTGCAAGGAATGAGTTGGCTGCATATTTTGTAAGCTCGGCAGATGCTTCATCCATGAAGATGATAGGATTTCCCTGGCGAACGAATGGTGCATATAGTTCGTTCATGATCTTCTTTGCACGCTCTGAAGTAGTACCGATCACTACGCGGTCAGGCTTCATGAAATCATCAACCGCTACGCCTTCGCGCAGGAACTCAGGATTACTAACAACGTCAAATTCTACAGTAGCATTGGCTGCGATAGCCTTTGTTACTTTTTCAGAAGTACCAACAGGAACGGTGCTCTTGTCCACGATCACCTTGTAATCCTTCATCAGATGACCAAGATCATCAGCCACTTTCAGGATATACTTTAGGTCTGCGCTTCCATCTTCACCCGGAGGTGTAGGCAGCGCAAGGAAGATAACTTCTGCATCTTCTATACCTTCAGCAAGATTGGTTGTAAACTTCAGGCGCTCTTCTTTCAGGTTTCGCTGGAAAAGTTTCTCCAGTCCTGGTTCGAAGATGGTGATCTGGCCATTGCTCAGCTTCTCTATCTTACGCTGGTCAATGTCTACGCAGCAAACATAGTTGCCCGTTTCAGCAAAACAAGTCCCGGTAACCAGGCCTACATAGCCCGTTCCTACTACTGCAATTTTCATAATTTGATTTTACGCTTTTATAAAGTTTACAACGTGTTGTACGATGTGTTCTAATTGTGCCTCATCAAGTTCTGTATGAACCGGCAACGATAGCACCCTGTCTGTCAGCCAATCTGTAATTGGCATTTCGGTATTAGCAGAACCGAAAGCGTCAAACATCTTTTGACGATGAGCTGGCACCGGGTAATAGATCATGGATGGAATCTTATGTTCTCCAAGATATGTATGCAGTGCATCTCTGTCTATACCTTCTACCAACATAGTATATTGATGGTAAACGTGATCAGTATATGGAGCAACATACGGCGTGGTTATTTCCTTAACCTCAGCAAACGCATTGTTGTAATAATCTGCAACTTTTTGACGCGCTGCCGAATATTGATCCAGCCTTTTCAGCTTCACATCCAATATGGCAGCTTGTATAGAGTCCAATCTTGAATTGCAACCCACCATTTCATGGTAGTATCTCACCTTTTGGCCATGGTTGGCGATCATGCGTAGCTTTTCAGCCAGGGCATCATCATTGGTAAACATGGCTCCACCATCTCCATAAGCACCCAAATTTTTTGATGGATAAAAGGAAGTACATCCTATAGTTCCTATTGTACCTGTTTTCTTTACTGTACCATCAGAAAAAGTATAATCACATCCTATTGCTTGCGCATTATCCTCAATTACAGGCAATCCATGTTTTTCAGCAATTGCCATGATCTCTTCCATATTGGCTGCCTGGCCATACAGATGCACCGGTACAATCGCTTTTGTCTTTGGCGTGATAGCTTTTTCTATAGCCGCAGGATCAATACAAAAAGATTGCTTGTCTACTTCTACAAATACAGGTGTTAGCCTTAGCAGTGCAACTACTTCAGTGGTAGCTATATAAGTAAAAGAAGGAGTAATAACTTCATCACCAGGCTGAAGCCCAAGCGCCATCAAAGCGATCTGGAGAGCATCAGTTCCATTAGCACAGGTAATGGTATGTTTTACACCTAAATAACTTGATAGATTATTGGCAAAGTCATGTACAGCCTTTCCATTGATGTATGCAGCACTGTCAAGAACAGCTTGAATGCCTGCATCTACTTCATCTTTAATATGTAAATACTGTGTTTTGGTATCCACCATTTGGATCGGCCTCATATTATTTTCTTTTTCAATGGCGGCAAATCTACGTTAATTGGCCTTTCCTCTACTTACAATTTACTTAGTGAGGAACGGTTACTTTTGTCCGAAAAATCAGTCGTGCATTTGTTGTTATACCGGTTATTCATCAGGCTTTACATCCTTTCTATTACCGTCATTGCCCCTTTCAACAAGAAGGCGCGATTATGGTTACTAGGACGTAAGAACCTGCTTAAAAGGATGCAAGCTGACATTCTTCCTGCTGACAAGATCGCATGGTTTCATTGCGCTTCACTTGGCGAATTTGAACAAGGCCGCCCTGTTTTGGAGGAAATCAAACAACGTTATCCTGCCTACAAAATACTCCTTACATTCTTTTCTCCTTCGGGTTACGAGATAAGAAAAGATTATGCTGGAGCAGATTTCATCTACTACCTGCCTGCCGACACAGCATCAAACGCAAGATCATTTCTGGATATTGCCAAACCTTCCATCGTCATCTTTATAAAATATGAATTCTGGTTTCACTACCTGCACGAGGTAAACAAAAGGAATATCCCGCTATTGCTGGTGTCAGGCATCTTTAGGCAAGACCAACCGTTTTTCAAATGGTATGGCAGCTTGCACAAAAAGATGCTATCTTTTTTCGATTATATATTGGTGCAAAACGATGAGTCAAAACAACTGCTGCATGACATTAACCTAAAAGAAAATGTATTAATTACTGGTGATACAAGATTTGATAGAGTAATTGCCATTGCAGAAAATTTTGAACCAATCACTGAAATAGAAGCTTTTTGCCAAAACGCAGATGTAATTGTAGCAGGAAGTACATGGTCTGCCGACGACAAAGAGCTTTTTCATTTTGTAAATGCACACCCAGCCAAAAAGTTCATCATTGCGCCACACGATATCAGCGTGGAAAGGATAAATGAATGTAAAAGGGTGTATACTAATTCCATTCTATACTCAGAATATGTAAAAGGACGAGCAGGCACTTTTAATATTCTTATCATTGATAATGTAGGAATGCTGAGCAGGTTGTACCGCTATGGCACCGTTTGCTTTATAGGTGGCGGCTTTGCAGAAGAAGGCGTGCACAATGTGTTGGAAGCAGCAGTGTATGGCAAGCCTGTAGTTTATGGGCCTGTATATAATAAATATATAGAGGCGGTAGAATTAATAGAAGTTGGCGGAGCCTTCACTGTGAGTTCTGCTTCAGAATTTGAGACGGTGTTCAATCCTATGTTTCAAAAAGGCAGTAGCTACCAGCAAGCAAGCAAGGCAGCATATGACTATGTAAGGCAGAAGCAAGGTGCCACTAAAGCAATCTTAGATCTTATTTACGAGAAACGCCTTCTTACCAATTGATCAAAGGTCTTAACCAGGTCAAGAGTTGTATTCCAACCTAGTTTCACTTTTAGTTCGCGCTGGATCCAATATTCAGCTTCAGCATAAATATTGAAACCGTTGATGGTTTTGATGCTACGTTCGTACATGGTTTCGTCGCCGCGAAACAGTTCATTTATAAAGCGATGGCGGTCATTGATGCTGATGGCTTTTTTCAGATCCCTAATAGGAGTTTCCTGCAACATGCTCACCATTTCAGCCTTTTGTTCCTTCAATTTGTCATTCAGCGAATGTTCTTCGCCACCCATAGTATCATTCAACTCATAGATGATCTTTTCCTGGTGTGCAAGCGTTGGTGCTTCTATCACAGCTTCTGAATGCCAGTGTTTGGTATCGCTGCCAAGATTGAAAATTTCATCCCATGGACGGCCTTCAAGATATTGAGGAATTGGCTCAGGTTCTGGCTTTGGCGTTGGTGAAGGTGTAGGCTCTGAAGCAGGCACAACAGGCTCTGGCATTGGTTCAGGTATAGGCGCTGGTTCAGGCTCAGGCTTTATAACCGGCTTATAATGATCGTGATCGTTATGCGATATTTCAGGAGTGGAAACAGGTGCTGGTACAGACACTACTGAAGGGACCATAACAGCCACTTTTGAAGTAGGTATACCACCATTATTTTTATGCTGCAACAATTCAGTATGAAGCATTTGAGCAGTGATAATCATGTTCTCTACACTAGCCTTTTGAGCTAACTGCTCCTGCAATTTATTTATCAAAACACCCACTCTTTCCATGGGATAATATACTTTTGAGGGTTAGTAAGTAAGCAGGCTAAAATTACTGACTCTTTGATTACAATCACAAGTTATATTCTTAATGTTTATTGAACCTAACTTCTCCGGTGAAAGGCGTGGCTGGATAGAAGTGATTTGCGGAAGCATGTTTAGCGGAAAAACGGAGGAACTCATCAGGAGATTGAAACGCGCCAGGATTGCAAACCTGAAAGTTGAAATTTTTAAACCTGCCATAGATGTCCGTTACCACGAATCTGAAGTGGTAAGCCACGATTCTAATTCTATTCAGTCTACTCCAATTGATAATTCTCAAACCATCTTATTACTTGCCAATGGTGTTGATATTGTTGGTATAGATGAAGCGCAATTTTTTGATGATGAGATACTTCATGTATGCGAACGACTTGCACTGAATGGTACGCGTGTTATTGTTGCAGGCTTAGACATGGATTATATGGGTAAGCCGTTTGGTCAAATGCCAAAGCTGCTGGCTATAGCAGATTACATAACAAAACTTCATGCTATTTGTGTGAGATGCGGAAACATAGCAGCTATTTCCTATCGCAAAACTGCAACTGATGGACAAGTATTATTAGGAGAAAAAGATGTGTATGAACCGCGTTGCAGAAAATGTTATCATGAAAATTTTTCCTGAAGACACTGTTTCTTCTTTTAAGAATAAGCCACTCTTGTATAAACCCGCTTGAATGCCGCATACCATCATCAGCCTTTTTAAGAAAGACCTGTTGCTCGAGATAAGACAACAGTACAGCTTCTATGGTGTGCTGCTTTATGTAATGTCAACAATATTCGTTTTGTACCTGGCCATGGGTCACCCCGAAGACCAGGTATGGAATGGCTTGTTTTGGATGATACAATTGTTTGTATGTATAAATGCGGTGGCTAAAAGTTTTTTACAGGAGAGCCGCGGTAAGATGCTCTACTTCTACTCTATTGCAGGGCCAAGAGATTTTGTTTTGTCAAAGCTGTTGTTCAATGCCCTGCTTATGATGGTAATGAGCCTGTTGAGCCTGGGACTATTTCAATTACTGATGGGAAACCCGCTTCGTAACCCAATGCAGTTTGTAGGTCTTGCAGTGTTAGGCGGCGTAAGCCTAAGCCTGGTGTTTACTTTTTTAGCAGCCATAGCAGCTAAAGCACAACAACAGGCAGCACTCATGGCTATACTTGGTTTCCCCATCATCATTCCGCAGATATTGTTACTAATGAAAATTTCTTCCATCGCCTTTTCTTCAGTAATACAGGCGGGGCTTTCGCAAATGGTGCTTTTATTGTGCGGACTTGATCTAATGATCATTGTCTTATCAGTCATTCTTTTCCCGTTTTTGTGGAAAGATTGATCAATTTCAAGTTATCGCCATAGGTTCACTTCATTCCTCTGCTACTCAACTAAATTTGGCATCTATCACTTTTTGAAGCTACCCTTCCCCTATTTTTGCTGCACGAAATTCAAGACGGTTGAAAAGGTTGCTTGCCACTTCCAAATCAGCCTTCTTTAAACCAAAGAACATGCTCAGACAATCCTGGTGGAAAATCCTGTCTGTTTTATTACTCATCTATACTTTCATTGCGGGTTTTACTATTAAAGTACCAATGATCGGTAACTTGTATGCGACCATCCGCAACCTGTTTTTCCATGTTCCTATGTGGTTCGGGATGATGATCGTTTTCATTACCTCTGTAGTATATGCAGTAAAATACCTCCGTTCACCATCGCTTAACACAGATATCTATTCAGCTAATTATGCCAAAACCGGTATCGTTTACGGCATACTTGGATTGGTAACAGGTGCTATATGGGCAAAATATGCATGGGGCGAATATTGGAGCAACGATCCTAAACAAATAGGCGCAGCAATCGCACTACTTATTTACGCGGCCTACTTTGTGCTGCGCAATTCAATTCCTGATATAGACAAGCGTGCAAAAATTGCAGCGGTATACAACATCTTTGCATTCGCCATTCTGGTACCTACCATTTGGATTTTACCTAGAATGGTAGAAAGCCTACATCCTGGAGGCCAAGGTGTAGAAGGAAACCCTGGGATAAATGGCAATGACCTGGACCCAGCAATGCGTAAAGTATTCTGGCCTGCCGTTATAGGATGGACGCTGTTCGGTGTGTGGATCACAACGCTTAAGATCAGGTACGAACTTTTAAAAGAAAAACAACTGGCTAATGGTTAACCTTAAAAAACTGCTTTTCATCATAGGCCTGTTCAGCAGTAATTTTGTACTTGCGCAACAAACTGTGCAAGATGTAGTTAAAGATGATGAAGGATGGATGCGTAGTGAAGAAAAGATCTGGGTTGTAGGTGCTGTAGCACTAACCGTACTGGTGGGCCTGGTTATATATGTAATAAGGCTTGACCGGAAAATTAGCAGCCTGGAAAAGAAACAATAGAAAGAACCCTTTTATAGGGTAATAAAAAAGCTAACGATTAAACCAAAATAAGAAGATAGTGATAACATCACAGACCTTCTAAAAACAAGAAAACAAGATAACATGTCAGAAAATCAACAGTACAGCTTCTTTGAAAGTGTTCTAAGAAGCTTTGACAAAGCTGCCAGGTTCACTAGCTGGGATCCAGGTATCCTTGAACAGATAAAAGCTTGCAACAGCGTTTACCGCATGAAGTTTCCAGTAAAAATAGGAGATAGTGTAGAAGTAATAGAAGCTTATCGTGTGCAGCACAGCCACCATAAAACACCATGTAAAGGTGGTATTCGCTTTAGCATGGAAGTAAACCAGGATGAGGTAATGGCGCTTGCTGCACTTATGACCTATAAGTGCGCCATTGTGAACGTGCCTTTTGGTGGTGGTAAAGGTGGTATCAAGATCGATCCAAAGAGATACACTCCATACGAACTGGAAAAGATCACCCGCCGTTATACTGCAGAACTTATCAAGAAGAATTTTATAGGACCTGGCACTGACGTTCCGGCTCCGGATTATGGAACAGGTGCAAGAGAAATGGCATGGATACTTGATACCTATGTAGCCATGCACCCAGGTGAAGTAGATGCTGCTGCTTGTGTTACCGGTAAGCCAGTATCTCAAGGTGGTGTTCGTGGTCGTACAGAGGCTACAGGTCTTGGTGTGTTCTACGGCATCCGCGAAATCTGCAACATGCCGGATGTAATGGAAAAATTGGGTCTGTCTGTAGGTATGAAAGACAAGACAGTTGTAGTGCAAGGATTAGGTAACGTAGGATATCACAGCGCAAAATTCTTTAGAGAAGGTGGTGCTAAAGTGATTGCCATTGCAGAATGGGAAGGTGCAATCTTCAACGCTGATGGATTGAATGAAGAGGAAGTTTTCCAGCATCGTAAGACTACAGGAACCATTCTGAATTTCCCTGGCTCTACCAATCTTGCTATCAATACAGATGCATTAGAACTAGAGTGCGACATCCTTATACCAGCTGCACTTGAGAATGTGATCAACAATGTAAATGCGCCAAAAGTAAAAGCTAAGATAATTGGTGAAGCAGCTAACGGTCCTCTTACTCCGGAAGCTGATGAGATACTTTCTGCTAAAGGCACACTGGTAGTACCAGATATGTACCTAAATGCAGGTGGTGTTACTGTGAGCTATTTTGAATGGCTGAAGAACCTGAGCCACGTGCGTTATGGTCGTATGGAAAAGCGTTTTACTGAGAATATGAACAAACATATCCTTGGCCAGATAGAAGACCTGACCGGTAAGCAGGTAAGCGAATCTGAGCGCAAGTTCATTGAGCATGGAGCTGATGAAGTAGACCTTGTACATTCAGGATTGGAAGAAACGATGATCACTGCTACCCGCGAGATCATGGACATCTGGAAGTCAAATCCAGAAATTCCAGACATGCGTACGGCAGCATACATCAGCGCTATCAATAAAGTAGCAACCAGCTATGCTGAATTAGGAATTTTCCCTTAGTAGATTTATAAGTCATTATATTAAAAAGTCCCTGGCTTTCAGCCGGGGCTTTTTTTTTCCAGCTAATATTCCGGCATCTCCTCTACCCATTTGTGCTGCCCATCTTTTATTTGCATGGCAAATGTGTTACTGCCATTCGTTATCACTATATATTCTACCTGCAGCTGAATATTATAATTTAATACCTGCCTGATGGTGGCTTCCGATAAAGGCACATTCATTTCTTTACACTCTACCACCATCCATGGTTTGGCGTTTTTGTAAACGAGTACATCAAAACGCTTCTTAACATCTGCAACTAGTATTTCTTTCTCTACAGCTATCAGCGAAGCAGGATATTGCTTTACCTGCACCAGGTATTGGAGAAAATTTTGCCGCACCCATTCTTCCGGCGTTAGTGTTACCCATTGTTTACGGCATTCATCAAAAATGACTTCCCGGCTGGCTTCATTTTTTATCTTGAAAGGAAACTTGGGATACTGGATATTGATCATTGTAGCAAAAGTAAAGCAATGACACTTTGATATTATAAGGGTGCGGCCTAATTGAAATAGAACAAATGTCCGCTATTACTATTGCAGCTATTGCCATTGATTTTGCTACATTTACAGAATCACTTTTTCGAAATTAGAAACTGATAACGCATACATATGAAGACAAAAGATGAAATAGTAAAAAATTGGTTGCCACGCTATACCGGCGAAAAGCTTGAAAATTTTGGCAAGTACATCCTGCTGACCAACTTCAGCAATTATGTAAAAATGTTTGCTGACCAGCACAATGTACCCATTGTAGGACTTGATCGTCCCATGCAATGTGCCACTGCAGAAAACATAACGATCATCAATTTTGGGATGGGTAGCCCGGGTGCTGCAACTGTTATGGATCTTTTGTCGGCTATTGAACCCGAAGCTGTCTTATTCCTGGGTAAATGCGGTGGGCTTAAAAGACGCAACAAGATCGGCGACCTGATACT
The DNA here is from genome assembly GCF_017355875.1 of Aridibaculum aurantiacum. Classification (NCBI taxonomy): domain Bacteria; kingdom Pseudomonadati; phylum Bacteroidota; class Chitinophagia; order Chitinophagales; family Chitinophagaceae; genus Aridibaculum; species Aridibaculum aurantiacum. Next base: position 1,387,365 of record NZ_JAFEWC010000001.1, on the reverse strand, counting down.
GCCTATAGCAGCTATACGGGGAGAAGGTACATCGAACGACTATTTTCCTGCTGAAGTGCCGGCTATGCCTTCTTTCGCCTTGCAAAAAGCCATCTCAACCACCATACGCGATTTTGAAGTGGATTACTGGACCGGAACGGTTTATACCACCAACCGCCGTGTGTGGGAGCACGATGAAGAGTTTAAGAGCTACCTGCAGAATGTACGTGCTTATGCAATAGACATGGAAACCGCAACCATCTTCATGGTTGGTTTTTTCAATAAAATACCTACCGGTGCACTCCTGTTAGTAAGCGATCAACCAATGATACCAGAAGGTGTAAAAACAGAACAAAGCGATGTAATGGTAACTAAATCATTTGTAGAAAAACACCTGATGATAGGCATACAATCATTAAAGCAACTGCAGAACAATGGACTTACAGTTCGTCACCTGCGGTTTTAAAATAATAGGAGATTATTAGCCAGAGCTGCTAATAATCTCCTATTTCCATTTCATAATCTTCTATATCGCCAAATGGACTTCGAAAAACATTCTGCGTTTTATCGGTAAAGAAGTTACGGCTGCTTTTGTGCTGGGCAAATACCAACTGTTTTATCTGCTGTTCAAACTGATCTGTTACAGGCTCATCACCTTTTAGCCTCCTGTCAGTCATCTTCACCATATCCTTGTTGCTGCTAACTTCCTTAATGTTCTCAGGCTGCAACCCGCTGATGCCAATCTTCCAATCATCTTCCTTCTTCACCTTGTATTTGTACATATAGATCCAGCCTTTCTTGCCTTTCACATCTACCAGTTTTTTATTTACCAACTCTACAGCAGCTACTTGCGGCAAGCTTTTATCATTCACTAAAAGAGAAGTAGTTATCTGCTCCTGGCTCTTATACTTCGCCGGGAACAAATCGGTTCTGTTTATCTTTTCAAGGCGTGCTAATAATTTGGCGCGGTAATCATCTTTAGATGCAAGGTTGGCCAGCAGCGTATCAGGTATCTTCTTGTTGTTCCTTATCATCACCAATGCTGCATTCATCTGCACATCGGGGTCTTTAGAATGTAGCAGCTTATCAAAGAATTTTGACACCAGCTGGCTCTGGTCGTAAAATGGCATCAATAAAACTGCATAATCATTTATCGATGATCCGCTGTTTCCATAAGCAGAAGTAGAGGCGTAAAGACCACGAACCATAGGCTTATCATCATCCTGCTTTGTCTCTTGTTCCATTCGCTTTTCGTCGCGCACCTGTTGCTTTTTCAGCTGAATGGTAGCATCAAACATCAACTTATTGAAGTAAGAAGCATAATCCTTTCCTTGAATGTAGCCGCTGTCTACCAGCTGGCGTAACAAGCTGTTGATGCGACTTCTGTAATCTTCCACATCAGCCAGTTGTAATATTTCAGGAAAAAGTGTTCGTGCAAGCGGCAAGGTATCCGTGAAGTGGCTGAACATTCTGCCATATTCATAGCTGTTCTCAAAAATAGGCGGATCCTGTACCAGCAGCTCTTTCAGAACCTTATAAGCAGCTTCATTTTTTAGCCTTGCCAACGATATAAGAACAGGATTTTGAAAAGTAACCGTATCAGCAGTTTTTGTATAAAGATCTTTTAGCACTGCTATTACCCCAGGTTGTGCCGTGGTATCATCTATATATCCCAGTTCATTTATGAACTTTGTCTTCAACTCAAAATAATTCTTATCTGACAGGTTCAGTTGATTGATGGCTTCTACTATCCTGTTTGCACCAGCCTTACCAAAATAAACATTGGAGATAGCATTGTGTGCCCGCATTTTAACCAGCGAATCGCTACTACTATAATCTGCAAAAAATAGGTCCAGCTTATTCTCGAAAATAGAAGGTCCAAGCTTTTTCTGAATGGGCTGCACGGAAGTAAAAAACTGGTTGATGAACTCACTTGCATTGCCTGTACCATCTGTGATGGTTGAAAACCTGAACAGGTGATCGTCCTTTAGCAGGTACTTGTGCATGATATTGCGTGAAGAATTGGTATCTGACAGCACCAGCACATAACCTCCCTGTGTTCCTGCAGGCTGGATAAACTCCTTCTTCTTTAGCACCATGTCTTTAAGCAGGTTCTTTTCATCCATCCTGTCGCGCCAGAATTTAGCTGTATCCCTGCTATAGTAGTACCTCGGAAACGACTCTACGTTAACAACGACTGCTTCCCCTGTTTCATCGCTTTTAAAAACGCCGGTCCTGCTCTTGGGCCAGTAACTATAGTTGCCGGTAATGCTGGAACCTTCATCAGCAGAAGCCTTTTCTATCCAAGAACGAAGCATGGTATCTATCTCTGGCCTTACTGATGTAAGTACTTCTATGTTAAGTACAGAGTCCACATATTTCTCAGCGTTAGGATATTTGAAAGGTGTAAAACTGAAGGAAGAAAAGAAAGGTGTGAAATCTGCTGACTTACTATTAGAGCGAGCTACCAACATATAATAGTGAGGCCCGTTGATGAATGTTCTTGTTTGCACATAGCCGCCATCTTTCATCAGGTATTTCGCTTCCAGGAAAGGCCTGCTTCCAGTGTTCACCATTTTACGGCTAAGCTTTTTGCTTACCAGCTCCGACCGTTGGAAACTTTCATCCATCAGAGCAAGATCAAAAGTATCCTCTTCTAAAAAACCGAAATTGTAAACCGACTTGCGCCACACCAGGTAGGCATTACCAGTCTTTTTATCAAGCGCTTCAAAATTCCATTTATCAATTCTGTCAGCGTTTCCTTTTACCACCGACACATTTGGCTGCTGTGGTAGTTTTACAGTAAAGCCTCCATGTTCTGGTTGGTACTGAACCCAATTGTCATTAGTAGCCAGGTTGATCTTTATAGAATTAAAAAATGTTTCTGCCTCCTGCCCTTGCACATAGCTGTCCATCCCGCTCATTTTAAAAACGAGTATCTCGTACGGCGTCACCAGTACCTGGTAGCGCTGCACATCGCCGCGGCGGGTCTTGTTGGTAATGTCAAAACCATGAAACCCATTTTTGGTAATTGCAGTTTTAGAAACAATTTTACCTGGAATGAACTCGTATAACAGGCTGTCTACTTTTCTCAGCACTGCCTTTTCTCCTACACCTAAAATGCCTCCATGTGTGCGTACCCTGGTCATCATGTAGTACGAGCCATTGTTCATATCAGCATATTGCCAACTGTCGGTCTTTGCTTCTTCTCTTTTGAACAGCTGCCCCGGAAGTTTCATTTCAATCATTCCATCGGTGCTGGTTACCGGCTGAAAATTTACAGGCACCTTCAGTTTGTCAATCTTCTCTTTTTCCTCTGCATCTCTGCCACGCATGAATATGGGACGAAGCGTATATCCCTTTTGCCGAAGCAGTTCGATAACGCCCCGTGGGCCGGGTAAATGTGCCGCTCCCACACCAACAAATAGACTTTGCTTTTGTATTATGGTATCTATAGAATGAGCCTGTATCTCGTTACGCACATACAGGAACTTCTCATTGAAAGCCTGCGATACTTCCGTCATTCTTTGCAAAGAATCCATCAGGTCAAGATCACCTGTGCGATATGCTTCCTGCATTTTCTTCTCTATCTCGTACATCGACTGGCCATCTGTATCTATCGACTTTTTATTTTTTTCTTTGGCCATATCAGCATAAGCTTCCAGCATCAATCGCTCACTTTCCATATAATCTTCTACACCTGCCGGCTGCTTTCCAAGTTTGCGGCCTGTTTGATAGATGTACAGGTCCAGGTAAGTGTTTTCTTCAAAATCTGCGCGTGACTGGTAGCTACGGTATAATAAATTATTTACCACTGTTGGCTCTTCGCTCAGTGCACGTTTTATATCGTCCTCATATTTCTGAAGCTGGAAAGATTTTTCATTGATAAAATCGTTGGTGGCAGGGCGGCTAAAGCGGGTTAGATTAAGCTGAGACTTTTGAAGACGGAACATTTGTTCCTGCCATTGCTCAGGATTTAGTTCAAGCGCAACTGCGTCAGTACTTTTAATGGCGTGATAAAATGAGTCACTGAGGTTAAAAACCATTTTGCTGCTTACGTGCATGGTCCCAAACAGGTAAGATGGTTTTTTGAGTCCATTACCCGTTATTTCCCAAAACAGACTTGGGTATTTTTTAGTGCTGTTTTGACCTTGTGAAAAAAGAATGAGAGGTGCTCCTGCTACCACCATTATCAGAATTAAACGCCTCAAACTCATAGGTTAATTTATTAAAAATGATTTCCGGTAAGATATACGACTTCTGCATAGGAAAATTTTTTTGCCTAATTACCAATGAGTTGGGAAACGAGGTATGAAAATTTAAACCCTATCACCAAATAATGTATAAAAAACAATACCCGCCTAAAAAAGTGTGAGTCCTGTAAAAAAATGTGGAGAACGCAAAGCTTTTTCTAAAGAAACATCTACAATAAAATGATAAATGTGCCTCACGAACCAGCCACAGGTAAGGTTTTTTTACGAGGATGCAGCAGTGGTAACAGTAATTATACTAATTTTGCCGCCTTAAAATCATGCCGTAACATGACACAAACTCCGGTGAAAAGGAGTAACCTGCGTGTGACGATTCATTAAATTCTACCAAATCACACATGAAATTATCTCAATTCAAGTTTGATCTTCCGCTTAACCTGATTGCTCAGAACCCTGCAAAAAAACGTGAAGACAGCCGGATGATGGTTGTTCATCGCAAGACAGGCCAGATCGAAAACAGGAACTTCCGCGACATCCTGGAATATTTTGATGACAAAGACGTATTTGTAGTGAACAACACCAAAGTTTTTCCTGCACGTATGTATGGTCGCAAAGAAAAAACAGGTGCTAAGATTGAAGTTTTCCTGCTGCGCGAACTGAACAAACCAAACCGCCTTTGGGACGTAATTGTTGATCCCGCAAGAAAGATAAGGGTTGGTAACAAATTGTACTTTGGCGAATCAGATGAACTGGTAGCTGAAGTAATTGACAACACCACCAGCCGTGGTCGTACCATTCGTTTTTTATGGGAAGGTTCAGAAGAAGAGTTCAAAGCGCAACTGGAAGCATTGGGTGAAACACCATTGCCTAAGTACATCAAGCGCAAGCCAGATGATGAGGACCGCGAAAGATATCAAACAGTTTATGCTAAGCACGAAGGTGCTGTAGCTGCCCCTACTGCAGGTCTGCACTTCAGTAAAGAGCTCATCAAGCGTTGCGAGATCAAAGGGATCCGTTTTGCAGAGGTTACACTTCATACAGGCCTTGGTACATTCCGCCCAATTGAAGTAGAAGACCTGAGCAAACATAAAATGGATGCTGAATATTACAAGATAGACGAGTTCGCTTGCCGCATTGTTAACAAGGCAAAGGAAACCGGCCACCGCATTTGCTCTATTGGTACTACTACCATGCGTGCAATGGAAACCAGCTTCACTGCACAAAAATTGTTGAAGCCAAATGAAGGCTGGACGAACACTTTCATCCACCCGCCATACGATTTCAATGTTGCTGACTCTTTAGTTACAAACTTCCACCTGCCTAAGACCAGCCTGTTGATCATGACATGTGCATTTGCCGGTTACGATCTTACCATGGAAGCTTACAAAAAAGCTATTAAAGACAAGTATCGCTTCTTCAGTTATGGCGATGCGTTATTGATCTTATAAGAAGATAATAGGCCAAAAGAAAAACGGTAGTCATATCCAGGCTACCGTTTATTTTTTATACAAAACTGCAATTACTTCCTGCCTTTTGGCACGCCTTCCATATAGTCTACTGTTAGATTAAGTAATGCTTTTACACCCAGTGTAAAACCACTTTCATCTATATAAAAATCAGGTGTGTGATGCGCTGGTGTTTTAAAAGGATCTCCACCCTTAGCCATTCCACCAAGGAAGAAGAAAAGCCCGGGCACTTTCTCCTGGAAAAATGAAAAATCTTCAGCGCCTGTAACAGCTGTCTTCAGAAGCACATTATCTGCGCCAGCTGTTTTTTGCAATGTTGGCAACATACGAAGTGTAAGTGCGGAATCATTATAAGTAACAGGATAACGAACACTAAATGGAATTTTTACTTCTGCAGTTGCGCCTGCGGCTTCTGCTGTCTTTGTAGCTATAGTGCGTATTCTTTCTATCAGCAATCTTTCATCATCGTTGCTTAAAGCTCTTATGGTTCCAAGCATTTCCACCTGTTCAGGAATAATGTTCGACCTGTTGCCGCCATGAATAGAACCTACCGTTACCACACCGGCATTTTGCGTTACATCTAGGTTGCGGCTTACAATTGTCTGCAGGTTGTTGATGATTTGTGCAGCCACTACTATTGGATCTACTGAATACCAAGGGTAAGCACCATGCGACTGCCGGCCTTTCACGATGATCTTCATATCATTTACACCAGCCATGGTACCACCAGGTTTATACGTCAGCTTACCTACCTCAGTTTGTGCGTTGATGTGCAGTCCAAAGATCACATCCACCTTGGGATTTTCTAAAACACCTTCTTTTATCATCAGTTCGGCTCCACCTTCTTCACCGGCAGGAGGTCCTTCTTCTGCAGGCTGAAAAATGAATTTCACTGTTCCTTTCAGATCTTTTTTATTAGCTGCCAAAACCTCGGCAACACCCATTAATATAGCCATGTGCGTGTCGTGGCCGCATGCATGCATCACTCCCACTTCCTGTCCATTATAAACGGAACGTGCTTTAGAAGCAAATGGCAGATCTACACGCTCCGTTACCGGCAGTCCATCCATATCGGCGCGTAGTGCTACCACAGGACCAGTTTTTCCACCGCGAAGCACACCTACTACTCCGGTCTTGGCAACACCGGTTTTTACTTCTATACCTAACGACTGTAAATGAGCTGCAATGATACCAGCAGTGCGCACTTCATTATTACCTAACTCCGGGTGTTGATGAAAGTCGCGTCTCCATTCTACCACCTTCTTTTGTAGCTGGTCTGCCTGTTGCGAAAGCTTTGCTTTATAAGCATCTTGTTGTGAAAAAGCTGCTACCTGTACCAGGAGCGCCGCAAATAAAAATCTTCTTCTCATGTATATGTATTCGTAAAATGGAAAATAGAACATCTACCTGAAACAGCTGCAGAAAGGCAATATCATCTTACACTTTTGGACAAAAAAAATGCGGTCGAATATGACCGCACTAAAAGTTTTATTCTACAATTTTTATTCAGCCATCATTTCCTGTATCACCTCGATTATCTCTTCCACGTTTGGCTTACTGAAGTAGTCGCCATCGCTGCCATAAGAAGGGCGGTGTGCTTTAGCAGTGATCGTTCTTGCTGCCACATCCAGCCAGCGATAACCTCCCTGCTCTTCCATCACCTTATTGAACATATAAGCAGTGGCACCTCCCGGAACATCTTCATCTACAAAAACGATACGGCTTGTCTTTTTCAAAGACTCCAGGATCATATGATTAATGTCGAATGGAAGAAGCGTTCGTACATCTATCACTTCGCAGCTTATTCCTGTAGCATCTAAAGTAGCTGCGGCTTCCTGCACTACGCGCAAAGTAGAGCCATACGATACAATGGTAATATCATCACCTTGTTTCACTACTTCAGGTATACCAAGTGGAACTGAATACTCCAGCAGGTTGGTCGGAACTTTTTCTTTTAGTCGGTAACTATTCAGGCATTCTACTACTATAGCAGGATCGTTTGCACGCATTAACGTATTGTACATACCTACTGCCTGCACCATATTTCGCGGCACACAAACATGCATTCCACGCAGCGCATTGATGATCATACCCATTGGTGATCCGCTATGCCAGATGCCTTCTAGCCTGTGGCCGCGTGTCCTAATTATAAGCGGGCAGCTTTGCTGGCCTTTGGTCCTGAAATGTGTAGTAGCTACATCGTCGCTCAGTGGCTGCAGGCCGTACAGCAGGTAATCTAGGTACTGGATTTCAGTGATAGGTCTCAAACCTCTTAGTGCCATACCTATACCCTGTCCTACTATTGTCAACTCGCGGATACCTGTATCAAAAATCCTGTTATCGCCATGTTTCTCTTGCAGCCCACTGAAGCCCTGGTTCACATCACCTATATAGCCCACATCCTCACCAAAAGCAAACACTTTAGGATTGGAAGCAAATAGCTGATCAAAGAATTTATTCAGGATCTCGTAGCCATTCAGGGTAGCAGCGCTTTGATCGAATTTAGCAGGAACAGCATCTACAGTAAGTGCAGATCCTGCACCGTTGTTATACAGGAAGGTATTATATAAGTCTTTGTTGTCGCCCTTCAGTTTTAGGTAAAACTCTTTTACCTCTTTCACTGCATCACCCTTCACTATTCTTGTGGCTGTACCTAAAGCCTTCATGATATCGCGTCGCATAGGTTCGCGATTACCTTGCAATCCAACAGATAGTTGCTTCAGCTTGTTGTAAGTGTCTACATCGTTTACATTAACTGCATCTAATAAAGAAACAGCCTGTGCTACCTGCTCTTTGATAGGATTTATGTATTTGCTCCACGCACTATTTTTTGCTTCCCTTACATGCTCCCTTGCCTCATTCTCTATGTCTACCAATTCTTCATCAGAACCCAGGCCATTGCCTATGATCCACTCCCTGAATTTCTTATTACAATCCCATTCACGCTCCCACTCCAGCCTATCCAAAGTTTTATAGCGCTCGTGGCTACCACTGGTGCTATGCCCTTGTGGCTGCGTTATTTCTTCTACATGAAATAAAGCCGGAACATGTGTTTCACGCATTTCTTCCAGTGCCAGTTCAAATACCTCGCACATACCTGCGTAATCCCAACCTTTTACTTTGTAAATGTTTATCCCGTTACTGTCATGGGTTTTCTGCATGCCTGATAGGGATTCGGAGACAGATCCTTTTGTTGTTTGAAAACGCTTAGGAACTGATATGCCATAGCCATCATCCCATACAAATAAAGCAAGCGGCACCTGAAGTACACCAGCTGCGTTCATGGTTTCCCAAAAGTGTCCTTCGCTGGTGCTGGCGTCACCAATGGTACAAAAACAAATCTCGTTACCATTGTTGCTTAAATGTTGCAGCTCTTCAACCTGCGGAAGGCTTCTGAAAGCTTTGGATGCGAAAGCAAGTCCTAATGCACGTGGCATTTGCCCCGCTGTAGGCGAAATATCACTTGATACATTTTTCCTGTTTGCCAGGTCCAGCCAGTTACCTTCACCATCTACAAAAGGCGTAGAAAAGTGAGCATTCATCTGGCGGCCTGCACTAAAAGGATCATTATTTACATCTGGATCAGCATATAACTGAGCGAAGAATTGCTCTACGGTAGCAAGGCCAGCAGAGAACATGAAAGTCTGATCGCGGTAGTAGCCAGCTCTGAAATCGCCCGGCTTGAAAAACTTTGCCATCGCTATTTGCGCCAGCTCTTTTCCATCACCAAATATTCCAAACTTAGCTTTCCCGGTCAGCACTTCCCGCCTGCCAAGCAAGCTTGCTTCTCTACTAAGTACCGCCGTTCTATAATCCTGGAGTATCTCCTGCCTAAAGCGATCGTACGACATTACTTCTTCATTCACTTCCGTTTGCAGTTGGGGGTTACTCATATGAATCATGTTTAAAAAAACTGCCGTACAATTTGTTCAAATCATCTGGCAAGCAAAAATTAATCGTCTTAAAAAAAATTTCTCATCCCATTTTTCGTTCTTTACCTGCCCTCTCTTCAGAAGGTATTAAATATTATATAAAATGGAACGCTGCGAAAATAGGGACTATATTTTCTTAGCAAAACCAATAACTTTACAAATCTTAAAACAAAGCCGAAAATGAAAAGATTTACCTTGTTCATGAGCAGTTTGCTTATTGCAGCAACTATGTATGCTCAAGCACCTGCTACCCAAGATCAAAACGACATTTCTAAAGTGTTGGACATCAAAACAACCAACCACGATTTTGGTAAGATTGCTTATGGTAAGCCTGTGGAATTCGATGTTGAGATCAAAAACATCGGAAAAGATTCTGTAAAGATAGAGAACGTAAAAGTTGGCTGCGGATGTACAACTCCAAAGTACCAGGCTGGCAAATCATTCGGTCCCGGCGAAACAGTAAAAGTAACTTTAGGTTTCAATGGTTTTGCTGAAGGTCATTTTGAAAAGACTGCTGATATTTTCTTCAGCAATGGTCTAAGCAAGCAGATCCGTTTCCATGGCGAAGGGTATAAAGTACCTGAAGCTCCGGCTCCTGCTAATGGCGCAGTACAAAAGATCAAAGGCGGAACTAAATAATACGTTTCTTACATTTTTTCACGGGTTGTTGTAGCAATACAACAACCTTTTATTTACCTACTATGAAAAAAATCCTTTCTCTTCTTATTGCCCTTGTGGCTGTCTCCACTGTTTTTGCTCAAGGTCCATTGGAATTCAAAGTAGCAAAACACAACTTCGGAAAAATCAAACAAGGAGTACCTGTTACTTACAACTTCCAGTTCACCAACAATTCAAATGGTGTGGTAGTAATAGAAAATGCAACTGCTGAGTGTGGCTGTACTACACCTGAGTATCCTAAAAGCCCGATTGCAAAAGGTGCGACAAAAACCATCAAGGTTACTTACAACGCAGAGGCTATAGGTTCATTCACAAAAAAGGTTACTGTAAAAGTTGCCAATGTTGCTGAGCCTATATATTTACATATAGAAGGAGAAGTAGTAGATGCTAAAGCTTCGGCTGCTAAGCCTGCGGCTAAAGGAAAACCTGCAAGCAAAAAGAGCTAGTTTCTCATTTATAATATTTGTTGAAAGCCACCTACAAGGTGGCTTTTCTTTTTTACCTGTATGAAAACTAGCTAATCATGTCAGCTCCATTAAAATTTGGCGAGTTTCATGTTTATCTATAGCACCTGGATTCACCTATACCTTCACCCGCTATCTTTGCACCCATGTTAACGATCAGCAATCGCGGCAAAATGATGCCGCCCTCTCCTATCCGCAAGCTTGTACCTTATGCAGAAGCTGCAAAAAAGAAAGGCACTACAGTTTACCATCTTAATATTGGACAACCAGACATAGAAACGCCTAAAATGGTGTTGGATGCTGTGCGCAACAGCGACTTTACAGTACTGGAATACAGCCATAGCGCAGGCAACGAAAGCTATCGGAAGAAGCTGGTGAAGTACTATGCATCGGTAGGCATATTTGTAGATCATACGCAGATCATCATTACAACAGGCGGAAGCGAGGCTATCTTGTTTGGCTTCATGACCTGCCTGGATGCCGGCGACGAAGTGATCATTCCTGAACCTTTCTATGCAAACTATAATGGATTTGCAGTAGCAGCAGATGTAAAGGTTGTTCCTATTACTTCAAGAATAGAAACCGGTTTTGCACTGCCTCCCATTGAAGATTTTGAGAAGGTGATCACTCCACGCACAAAGGCTATTGTGATGTGCAATCCTAATAATCCTACCGGCTACTCGTACAGCGAAGCAGAAATGCAGCAACTAAAGGACCTGCTGGTAAAGCACAATCTTTACCTGTTTGCTGACGAAGCTTACCGTGAATTTACTTATGAGGGTAACCAGTTCAGCGCCATGCACCTAAAAGGAGTTGATGATCATGTGATCCTGATGGACACCATCAGCAAGCGCTACAGCGCATGTGGTGGAAGAATAGGTGCGTTGGTAACCAAGAATAAGCAAGTTCTGGATGCTGCTATGAAATTTGCACAGGCACGACTAAGTCCGCCAAGTTTTGCGCAAATAGCTGGTGAAGCAGCAATAGACTTGCCTGCTGATTATTTTGATACTACCAAAGCTGAATACAAAAGTCGTCGCGACCTGATTGTAAAGCGGCTCAATGCGATGAATGGCGTTTTCTGCCCAAATCCTGGTGGAGCATTCTATGCAATGGCCAAACTTCCAATTGATGACAGCGACACCTTCTGCCAGTGGCTGCTTGAGAGCTTTGAATACAAAGGAGCTACTGTGATGCTGGCCCCAGCAACAGGTTTCTACGGCACGCCTGGTTTAGGTAAGCAGGAAGTTCGCCTGGCTTATGTACTAAACCTTGCAGCCATTGATGCTGCTATGGATTGCCTTGAAGAAGCGCTTAAGGTGTACCCGGGGAGGAAGTAAGTTGATAGGTTGATTAGTTGAAAAGTATTTAGTTAATCACTCGCCTTTGGATTTTTGAATTTTGACTTTTGAATTTTGACTTTACAAAATGCCTACTATAGCCGCCGCAATAAAAGTACTTGAAGAGCTTGCTCCACCTAGCTACCAGGAAAGCTACGACAACTGCGGCCTGCTGGTAGGATACGCAGCAGCAGAATGCAAGGGCATCCTCTGCACACTGGATGCAACGGAAGATGTAATAGCTGAAGCCATTGAAAAAGGCTGCAACCTGGTGGTGGCCCACCACCCCATTATTTTTGGAGGGCTGAAAAAAATTACCGGAAGGAACTACGTTGAGCGTACGGTGATTGCAGCCATAAAAAATGATATAGCTATTTATGCCATTCATACTAACCTGGACAACCTGTTGACAGGTGTGAACGGGAAAATGGCTGATAAGCTGGGCCTAGAGAACAGGAAGGTTTTGCTGCACCGCCAAAACAACCTGCTGAAGCTGGCGGTTTTCGTTCCGGAAGCAGATGCAGACAAGGTCCGTGAAGCCATCTTCAAAGCCGGGGGTGGAAACATAGGCAAGTACAGCGAATGCAGCTTCAATATAAAAGGTACCGGCACATTTAAAGCCGGCGAAGGCACTAACCCTCACATTGGTGAAATAGGAAAACGTGAAGAAGCCAATGAAGAAAAAATCGAGGTGATACTGCCGGTTTACAAAAGAGATGTGGTGGTGGAAGCCATGTTGGAAGCGCATCCTTATGAAGAGGTGGCGTACGATGTGGTAGCGCTTACCAACTATTTCCAGGAAGTGGGAAGCGGGTTGTATGGCGAGTTGCCTGAACCAATGGTTGAAAAGGATTTTCTCAACATGGTAAAGGAGCAATTTGGCCTGCAGGCCCTGAAGCATACGCCGCTAATGGGCAAACCAGTGAAAACAGTTGCACTATGTGGAGGCGCTGGCAGCTTCTTAATCAAAAATGCATTGGGAGCAAAAGCTGATATATATATTACCAGCGACATTAAGTACCACGAGTTCTTTGATGCAGAAGGCAGAATGGTGATAGCTGATATTGGCCACTACGAAAGCGAACAATTTACCGTAGACCTTCTACATGATGTTTTAGAAGCTAATTTCCCTAACTTTGCCGTCCTTAAAAGTGGAGTAAGAACCAACCCGGTACAGTACTTCATGTAATTGGTTGATATACAATAGCTGCTGCAGCTCGTACAAGAACATTAGGCAGGTGAAAAAGGTGATGCAGTACAAGAGTGCGACGCAACGATGACCAACCGGAGATACAAAAGCCGGTAACATAACAGTAGCTATAGAGGTTCAACCTGTTAAAAACTTCAAATCTTAAAAGTAAATATGGCAAGCGTTAAAGAATTTTCTGTTCAGGAAAAATTAACCAACCTGGTAAGGCTTCAAAAAATTGATTCTAAACTGGATGAGATCGGTATCCTGAAAGGGGAACTGCCAATAGAGGTTAGCGACCTGGAAGATGAGATCCAGGGTCTGCATGCTCGTCAAACCCGCATAGAAGAAGAGATCAACGGTATTTCGGATTTTATAGAAAAGAAGAAAGAAATAATAAAAGAGAGCGAGGCGCTGCTGGCAAAATACGAGAAGCAAAGCGAGAACGTAAAGAATAACCGTGAGTTCGAGGCGATTAACAAGGAGATGGAAATGCAGCAGCTGGAAATAAAGCTGGCTGAAAAGCATATTAAAGATGCTAACGAAGAGATAGCTGATAAGATAAAATTGCTGGAAGCTGCTAAAAAGCAGATTGCTGCTAAAGAAGGTGTGCTGAATGGTAAGAAAGGCGAACTTGAAAAGATTATTGCTGATACAGAGAAAGAAGAGAATGAATTTAGAGCTATAAGCGAGAATGCTCGTGGTGCGCTGGATGAAAGACTGTTGTTTTCTTACGATCGTATCCGCAAGAACTACCGCAATGGCCTGAGCGTAGTACCTGTATTGAGAGATAGCTGTGGCGGATGTTTTAATGCTATTCCTCCTCAAAAGCAAAGCGAGATCAAGCAACACAAGAAGATCCTTGTTTGCGAGAACTGTGGTCGTATCCTGGTAGACCAGGATCTGCATGAGAATGTAGAAACCAAGTAATCTTGAAGAAGTTATATAGTAGAATATTGAAAGGCACCCAACGGTGCCTTTTTTATTTGATGGCAATTAATATCAGCAATTGACCATTAAATGAAAATCACAATATCCTAAATCTCTCCTCCACCCCCGTTCGCTTAGTTATCGCTACTGCTTATCCTTTATCTTGCAAGCCAATGAAGTACGGACTGATCACCATTTTATTTTGCCTGTTTTCTGTAATGGGCATGGCAGAGAAGGTTTATGATTTTTCGCCTGTTTGCCAGCAGGCGTATGCAGAAATAATGAAACTGCGACTAGAGCCTGGCAAGCAACTGTTGCAGCAGGCGCGCCAGCAAAATCCAGATAACTTGATACCTGAGTTGCTGGAAGGCTATATCGACTTCTTTGAGCTGTTCTTTAATGAAGATCCAAAGCAGTACCAGGCGCGTAAACAGGCTTTTGAAAAACGTATAAACGCTTTTGACGAAGGTCCAACCAATTCACCTTTTTATCGCTACTGCAAAGGATTGGCTTATATGCAACGCGCAGCGGTACGGATAAAATTCAGCGAACGCTATGGTGCCGGGTGGGATTTTAAAAAAGCCAATTCTCTTATCAAAGACAACCGCAGCAAGTATCCATCGTTTCAGCCAAACAATATGATCTACGGCCCGCTGATGGTAATTATTGGCACCGTACCTAGCGGCTATAAGTGGATCACCAGCCTGTTTGGTATGCGTGGTTCTGTATCGGGGGGAATGAAAATGATGCGCAACTTCATTAACAGCAACGACCCTTATGCAAAGCTGTTTGGTAATGAAGCGATCTTCTACTACTGTTACCTGATGTACTATGTGGAGAATAAGCCGGATGAGGTTTTTAAATTCATCCAGGCGCGCAAGCTTGATGTAGTGAACAACCACCTGTACACATTTATGGCGGCTAATCTTTACATAAACAATAAGCAAACAAATAATGCAGAGGCAATTCTGAAGAACATGAACACCAGCCCCGGCTACCTGCAGACGCCGGTGTGGGACCTGGAACTTGGACTGATAAATCTTCACCAACTACAACTGGATGCAGCGCTACAACACCTGACTGCTTTTGTAGATGATTTTAAAGGGAACTTCTACGTAAAGGACGCGTTGCTAAAAATTGGTTGGGCTCATTACCTGAAAGGAAATATGGCTGAGGCCGAACGTTACAGGCTGTTGTGTATCAAAAGAGGTAATGTAGATTCTGATGCTGATAAAAAAGCTTATAAAGATGCCAAAGCTGGAAACTGGCCAAACCCATTGTTGCTAAAGGCGCGCCTGCTAAACGATGGCGGCTACAACAAAGAGGCGTTGGCACAACTACATGGCAAAAGCGAACAGGATTTTGATAAACCAGCTGAAGCATTAGAATTCAGCTACCGCGTAGCGCGCATTTATGATGATCTTGGACGTGACGATGAAGCCATAAAATATTACCAACGAGCAATTGCATTAGGCAAAAGCCGCACTGAATACTATGCAGCCAGAGCCGCTCTGCAAATGGGTTATATCTACGAAAAACGTGGGCAGAAGTCGCAGGCCATTGCCGCTTTCGAAGAATGCATCAGCATGGATGATCATGATTATAAAGACTCTTTAGATCAAAGAGCCAAGGCTGGTATAGCCCGTGTAAAAGGAGATTAAATGTGCATCTTGTGGTGTATGTTTTTCCCACTTGATAGCAAGGAAAATATCAGCAAATACATCATTATAAACTCGTGATTATTCTTCCTCTACAAGCTCCTTATCACACCTTCTTTGAACATAAATTTTCATCAAGCATAAGTCATAGCTCATAACTCTCTAAAGCTTATCTTCGCCAAAATTTTTTACCAATGAATTTGCACGAATACCAGGCTAAAGAGCTTTTAAAAAGATACAATGTTCCTGTGCAGGAAGGCATTGCTGTTGACAACGTAATGGCTGCTGAAGAAGCATACAGGCAAATAAAGAACGATACCGGCAACAACTTCGCCGTAATAAAAGCACAGATACATGCTGGTGGTCGTGGTAAAGGAAAAATTGAAGGAAAAGACCAGAAAGGTGTGGCCGTTGCTAAAAGCCTTGAAGATGTGACCAACATCGCTAAAAACCTTCTTGGAGGAACACTGGTTACTATTCAAACCGGGCCTGCAGGAAAAAAAGTAAACAAGATCCTGGTTGCGCAGGATGTTTATTATCCTGGACCTAATGATGTAAAAGAATTTTACCTGTCTATCTTATTAGACCGTACCAGTGGTCAGAACGTGATCATGTACAGCACCGAAGGTGGTATGGACATAGAAGAGGTAGCACACAATACACCTGACAAAATTTTTAAAGAATACGTTCACCCGGGTGGTGGATTGCAAGGTTTCCAGGCACGTAAAATTGCCTTCAACCTTGGCCTTAGCGGCGACGCGTTTAAGAGCTGCGTAAAGTTTGTAACTAACCTGTATAATGCTTACGTTGGCCTTGATTGCAGCATGCTTGAGATCAACCCGCTGTTCAAAACTTCTGATGAGAAGATCATAGCTGTAGACTGTAAAATGGGATTGGACGAGAACTCGTTGATGCGTCATCCTGACCTTGCTGCTATGCGCGATGTAACTGAAGAAGATCCAACAGAAGTAGAGGCTGGCCAGTACAACCTGAACTTTGTAAAGCTGGATGGCAACGTAGGTTGTATGGTGAATGGTGCCGGTCTTGCAATGGCAACCATGGATATGATCAAACTTAGCGGTGGTGAGCCTGCCAACTTCCTTGATGTAGGTGGTACTGCAAATGCACAAACAGTAGAGGCTGGTTTCAAGATCATCATGAAAGACCCGAACGTGAAGGCTATCCTGATCAACATCTTCGGTGGTATCGTTCGTTGCGATCGTGTTGCTGCTGGTGTTATCGAAGCTTACAACAAAATGGGCAACATCAATATTCCTATCATCGTTCGTCTGCAAGGAACAAACGCTGTAGAAGCAAAGAAACTTATTGACGAAAGCGGTTTAAAAGTACAGTCAGCTATACAATTAAGTGAAGCTGCTGAACTGGTTAAGCAAGCTGTAGCATAATTAGTAAGTATGTTGTGACCAGCAGTGTGTCGTTCTTCAACTTTGGTTGCGTCGCACACTTGTACTGCATAACAATATTCTACTTTACAAATAACAAAACCCGCCAACTAAACACTGGCGGGTTTCTTTTATATAGTACTCTCTACTCGTATTACCTCCTCCTAAACAACCTTTCTCCTTTTGCAAGGAACACCTGTACGCCCAGGCTTAGTGCCAGGTTGTTACCGTTAACCATTTCGTCTGTTGCTATGCCATTGAATTGTAAGCCCAGTTCCAGAGCCAGGTTCTGATTGATGAAGCGGTTGTACCCAACGCCACCATTGTACGAGAAATAGAAATCAGCGTCGCCATGAATAATAGAAGTTACACCGGCGCCAGCCTGCACAAAAAACCGATCTGCAGCTGTAGACTTGTTATACAGGCGAGCCATTGGCTGAACTCCAGCCACCAATGCAGGACCATCAACGAAAACAACACCCAAAGTAGCACCGCCACCAATAGCCAGCCTGTCGGTCACAAACTTTGCAGCAAAGGGATTGAGCGTGGCAGAAAAAACATCTGTTTCAAAATTGTAGCTCAGGTTTCCTAAAGAGGTTCCGATAATAGTAGAACCTTTTTGCACCTGTGCTGATACACTTACAGACACAGCGAGCAGGCCGATCAAAAGCAGTTTCTTCATGTAGTTGGTTTTGGTAAATATACTTGTGGCGATTTGCAGTGTTGAAACAACTTCTAGCCTTCAATGAAATTTTCCAGATCGCGAGGTGCTCCAAACAACAGCAGCACGTCACCTGCTTCAAGTTTGGTGGTGGGCGGCACTATCCCTACTACTTTCAGGTTGCTGGTGTCGTGGCCAAAAATGCTTTTGTTCACCACTCTTTTCAGGATGGTTACCAGCACCAGGCTATACCGCTTCTCCAGTTCCAGTTCGGCAATAGTACGACCGACATAACGGCCCGGCACACCTACTTCCAGCAGGCGGTAGTTTACATTTATCTGGAAAGAATCAATTACACCCGGCAGGTCAAGTTTAAGCGCCAGCCGCTCCGCCGATGAAGCCTCCGGGTATACAAACTCCTGTATATCCATCGCCTCCAGCACTATCTTTTGCAGCGGCGAGGTCACCCTGCAGATGATCCGCTTTACACCCATTTGCTTTAGCAGCGCAGTGGTCATTATGGTAGCACCCTCATTCTCGCCTATACCTACTATAGCTGCATCCAAGTCACGGATGGGTAGTTGCTCCACGGCTTCTTTATTAGTGGCATCCAGCGCTATGGCATGCGTTATCCTATGCTTGTATTTATCCACCATCTCCAGGTTCTCATCTACACCAATTACCTCGTGACCCAGCTGTACCAGCTGTTCGCATAAATACGAACCAAAATTGCCCAGCCCAAAAACAATAAACTTCATACAGTTAATTTTTTAGAAAGCCATATCCTCCCTTGGATAACGATAATACAATTGTTTGCTCTGCCGCACCAGTATCACCAGCAAAGTGATAGCTCCCACCCTGCCTATGAACATTGATATGATCAATACCAACTTGCTGAATGCAGAAAGTTGTGGTGTAATGCCTAACGATAATCCCACCGTACTAAAAGCAGAAAATGCTTCAAAAGCAATTTTGATCAATCCCTTATCGCTGTCATAAAAGGATAAAGCAAACACCGTTATGCCAATGAGCAGCAGCGACAATACGATGATGGCAAATGCCCGCCGCACCGATTGATGAGATATCTCTGAACGGAAAAACTCCGAACGATCTTTTCCCCTGAGAACCGCAGCCATGTTTAATATAGCAACACCAGCTGTAGTCGTTTTGATACCACCACCCATTGACCCTGGTGATGCGCCGATCCACATGAGTAGCAGGTAGATCATGATCATTGGCAAGGTCATAGCCGTAAGGTCAACGCTATTAAAACCAGCTGTACGCGGGGTAACACTGCCAAAGAAGGCTGTTACCAATTTCCCCGTAATAGTAGGATGCTGCGCCAGCGTAGCTGACTGTTCGAACACGATATACGACACAAAACCAACAACCAGCAAGCAGCCGCTTACAACCAGCGCCAGCCGGGAGTTCAGCATGATAACATTTGGAAAGTATTCGCGCTTTGCACTTCCCCTAAGGAAGAAAAGAAAATTCCTCACCCGGATCCTTACCAGCCTGTACAGGTTGAACACGATTGGGAAGCCCATCCCGCCCAGGATTACTAAAAATGCAATGAACATTTGCAACGAGTAATTGTGGCGGATAACAGGCTCATACAAACCGCCACTGTAGGTAGAAAAACCAGCATTACAAAAAGCAGAAATAGAGTGAAAGATTGAGAAGAACAACTTATCCAGCTTGCGTTCAAACAAGGCATCATCCAGCGAGATGTAAATGAAAAACGCTCCTACACTTTCAAACAAGATGGTAATGAAGACCACCTGGTATACAAACTTCATAATGTTTCCAACCTTACGGCTGCTCATAATATTGCTATAAGCAATCTGTGTTTTTAGTGAGGTATTACCTGCCACAGCATATGCCAGTAATCCTGCAAAGGTCATGAAGCCCAGGCCACCTACCTGTATCAACATCATGATGATTGCCTGTCCAAACGGCGTAAAATGAGTGGCAGTGTCAACTACTATCAAACCCGTTACACATACAGCACTTGCTGATGTAAACACTGCATCAATTGTGGAAGTATAACCGTAAGCTGCATTTGGCAACTTTAGTAAAATAGCACCAATGAGAATTAGGAAACCAAAACTGCCTACGAATACCAAACCGGGATTAACTGTTCGGGAATAGATAAACTGTAAGTAAAATGATATCTCTGTTATGAATATCATTACCACGCCGGCATAAATCAATAGTTTATAAAACAAGTACCTATTGGTAGTGGCATTGAGCATGGCTGCTTTTGTGGGTAGTACATATAGTGTAAGCACAAGAATGAATAACCACACAACCACTGTAAAGAAGCGCGCCCATTTTTTCTTTGGTACCAGCAACTCCAACAACAGCCTTGCACCAACTAGTGCACAGATAATAAACAACAATACCTGCAGCCAGGAATTGATAGTGTCGTCATTGCTCCAGAAAGTTCTAAAGCCAAATTCATACACTACAATGGCTACACAAACAAAGAGTAATGCAGGCACGGCAGCACCTATCCACCGCAACAATCTTTCGTTCCAGCTTTCTTTTATGAAACGTGTATGTTTTGTTCTTCTAAGTCCCCACCTTGCCAGCAGTCGTATCTTGTTCATTACGGCTTTTAATGATCGTGCAAACTTAGGCTTATAAAAAATGCACCTCCAGATAAGTTGTTGGCTGGCGGGGGCAATTTTTTATAGATGTTTGCAAACAACTATTCTTATGGCAGATCAAATGGAGAATATCAATATCAGGAAAATACAACCCGCAGATAATAAAGATCTGGCTGTTATTATCCGTAAAGCGCTGGCAGAGTTTGGCGCTAACAAACCAGGAACAGTTTACTATGATGATACAACAGATCACCTGTACGAGCTGTTCCAGGAGCCGGGCAGCATTTACTATGTAGCAGAAAAAGATGGAGTAATAGTAGGTGGCGCAGGCATCTTTCCTTCTAATGGTTTACCCCAAGGAACATGCGAGCTGGTAAAAATGTATCTACAAAAAGAAGTTCGTGGAATGGGATTAGGCAAACTGCTGATTGATAAAGCGCTGGAATTTGCACAAGGCTTTGGCTATACAAATGTTTATATAGAAACAATGCCCGAGCTACGCAAAGCTGTTACAGTGTATGAGAAATTTGGATTTGAATACCTGGATGGGCCACTCGGCAATACAGGCCATTTTGGATGTGATGTATGGATGCTGAAGAGACTTGTTTGATCAACCACAGTTGTAGAAAAATTCTATTCCGTTACCAGCTCCACTTCAAAAACAGGGCTGAACAAATAAACTTTTCTTGTTCCTACTTCTTCGCACCTGAAGCGCTTTCGAAGCTTTTCACCTTTTTTAAAAACTCTTCCGTCCTTCATCCTGAACATAGCGTTCAGCGGTATCTCTTCTACCAGCATATGACCTTCCGTTTTTGGGTCATAGCGGCGAAGCACACGCATCAATCCATCTTCTGCACAACTACTGGCAGCAGGGTTATGAAGCGATGCCATCAGCTCTTTTTCTATATCGGCAGGGAAAACTCTGTTCTGTAAAAATTGTGCGAGCAATTGTCCAAATTCATGTTTCCATTCTTTACCATGCGACTGTACGCGGTTACCATATTTATCGAACGTAAGAAGGTGCGCCAGCTCATGTAGCAACGTGATGAGAAATGAATAAGGGTTCAGGTTACCATTAACACTTATCCGGTGCGCCCGATCCCTGAACGCATGCCTGTAATCACCCAATATACTTTTGCGTTCGCGGGTAATGGTAAGGTGCACCTTGTATTGCTGAAGAAAAGCTGCAACAGGCTCAAATGTGTGTGGAGGTAAAAAACCTGCAAGCGCCTGGAGCGGATGCTCAGTTTTTGACATTCCTCCTAGCTTTGCTTTGTTTTAATACTACTGTTAGTTCTATGGCAGTATAAACCATGTATAAACCCATGCAGGCAAATAAAGAGCGCTTGTTCAGATTATCGCCGGCTGCAAGTATATAAACAAAAGCAGCGATGGCGCAACCAAATAATTTAATCATGATCCCGCCATACGCGTTTCTAAGAAACAATGCAGTATTCTCTGCAGACAATCCCCGGTTTAGCAAGTTCATTGAGAACACGGTAACCAGGTATAAAAAGAGATTGCCGCCGCTTAATACCTGCCAGTCAAATCCGGCGTTCTCAAGTTGAGATCTGAAAAATAAAATAAGGCCACCAATGACCAGGAAAGCCAGCACCAGTGGCAAAATAGTTTTATTGAACATCATTTTTGTTTTGAAGTATCCTTGATCACCTGCCACATCATTACTACAACAATAAGCAGTGGCAGCAACCATACGAGCAATGGAGTAGAAAATTCAAACCATTCATCAAGCTTTATTCCTGCAAATACAGCAAGTGCTAAAGCCACCATTATCTGCATGGTCAGCCCGGCATACTTCAAAAGCAACCGGTTGTTATTTTGCTTTGGCTGAGATGATTGGTTTTTCATTCGTTTCTTTCACCATTTCTACCACGTTACTGCTCATAAAGCAGCGCCCATTGAAATTCACGGTAGGTTCTACCTGCAGTTTGGCGGCAAAAATATCACCTGTTATCATAGCATCGCCACGAAGACTAAGTATTTCTTTTGTTTTGATATTGCCTTTTATTTTACCCATTACATCAGCCTGGTTGCATTGAAGGTCTCCTTCTATTACTCCACCTGCACCTACTAATATTCTTGCAGAACTTACAATATTACCTTTCAATGTACCGTCTATTCTAATGTCGGCAGTACTGTTGATGTCTCCTGTAAGGGTAACACCTGTACCAATAATAGTTGTGCTGCCGTTAACTGGGCTGGCATTTTCCCTTGCTTTCTTCGAAAATAGCATATTGATTGTTTTAGGTTTAGTCAGCGATAAGCTCAGGTTTAGGAACGTCTAAAACTGTAGTATCGTATTGAATAGCCACATTTCCACTCAAAACTTTTTTCAGGTTATCAAGGTATACATCTTTATATCGTATTGCCTGCTCCAGCGAATCGGTCCGCATTTTCAGTAGTTGCAACTCTTTTCGGGCACTCTGGTTACCATAGCCAGGCACGTACTGTTTTAGCGGTGTAAATACGATTAAAGCAACCGTTAAGCCAACTAAAATAACGAAAATGCTACTTAGCATAATATATACACTCAAACGAGACAGCTTGAATGTAACAACTTCCTCATATGTATCATCATTCATTACCAGTAACCGGTACCGGTTTCGAAGGCGCTTGATAGTAGTAGTGGCCTCTAGTTTAGCCATAGTGATTTCTAAAAGGTTAAAGGTATGGCCTTGCCTGCATTCCACAGGTTGAAAATGAAAAATAACCTTACTTTTAAAAATCTTTTATGTGGAACCCTTTATTCAGTAGCAGCATAGTATCTATGAAGCAGATGGCACGCACCTTTTTCACCCTATTTACCTGTATAATATTTACTTCTGCAATGGCACAACCAGGTGCCGAAATTGAGCTTAAAAAGCCAGACAAATTTGAGAACCGTAAGCTCGGTGCAGAAAAAACGGGTGAAAAAAAATTTACGCTGCCACGAAGGATCCTATCCAATACTACTACACATTATAACTATTACTTCAATGCTAATACAAGGCTGAATGATGTAATAGAAAAAGCGAAGTCTACACATAAAGATGATTACAGCCAGCTCCTCCCCTTTTATAACTATTCATTAGACGTAACCGCGCAGGATAAATCAGAACTCGACTCTGTTATATATAAATCAACCGCAGGTATTTTGTTGCACGATCTGCGGAATGACTGGGTTGACAATATGTACCTGTTGCTTGCCAAGGCATATTTCTTTCGGAACGACCTCGACTCTGCCGGAATGACCTTGCAGTATATCAACTATGCCTTCGCACCAAAGGAAGAAGGTGGTTATGATATTCCTATAGGTAGTAATGCGAGCAATGACAAAGGCGAGTTCAGTATTGCCAGTAAAGAAAACAAAGGGCTGAAAAAGATCATTACGCACCAGCCTAGCCGCAACGAAAGTTTTTTATGGCAAGTGCGCACTTTCATTGAAAAAGAAGAATACCCAGAAGCCGCAGGTATCATAGAAATTTTACGTAACGATCCTAATTTCCCAAAGCGCCTTCAAACCAGCCTCAACGAATCGTTTGCTTATTGGTTCTACAAACAAAAGCTATACGACAGTGCAGCGCTCTATTTGAGTAAAGCATTGAGCGAAGCTGAGAACGGACAGGAAAAAGCAAGATGGGAATACCTGATTGCGCAGATGTATCATATTTCAGGTGATTATGAAAATGCTGTAAAGTTTTATGAGCGCAGCATCAAGCATACAAACGATCCTGTGATGGATGTGTATGCACGTTTAAATTCCATCAAGATAGACAGGGGTGACAATAAAGATCACCTGCAACAAAATATTGATGCGCTGGTAAAGATGGCGCGCAGAGATAAATATGAGAACTATAGGGATATCATTTATTTCGCTGCTGCTTCAATAGAATTAGAACGTAATAATTATGATAACGCACAAAACCTGTTGCTAAAAAGTGTAGCTAGGTCTACCAATAATCCTTTGCAGCGCAACCAGTCGTTCCTAATGTTAGGCGACATGAATTACAACCGTAAGAAGTATGGTAATTCGCACAGGTTTTACGATAGTGTGGATGTAAATATTTTAGTGGCTCCCGAAGAAAAGCAAAGGGTTTCAACGCGTAAACCTCCATTACAGATCCTGGCTGAAAATGATGCTATCATCTACAAAAATGACAGTCTTCAGCATCTTGCCTCTATGCCTGCAGATCAGCGTGATGCCATCTTACGCAAACAGCTAAGGCAGATCCGTAAAGAGCAGGGGCTGAAGGAAGAAGATGTACAGGTTTCCAATCCTGCCATTCGTGCACAGGCACCTGATATGTTTGGCACAGACAGCAAAAGCAATGATTTCTATTTTTATAATGCTTCGCAAAAAGCAGCAGGCTTCAATGAATTTAAGACCAAGTGGGGCGAAAGGCCAAACATAGATAACTGGCGCCGCCAGGCTGCGGTTAATCGTAAAGTCATTGCTCAGAACGCCGAAGCACAGGCATCCAAAGACCTGGTAGAATCAAAACAGCCAGCACTTTCTTTAGAAGGTCTTTTAGCTGCGCTTCCACTTACCGAAGAAGCCAAGCAGGAAAGCAACAATGCCATCATAGATGCACTTATGGGAAATGCCAAGGTTCTGGTGAATAAACTGGAAGATTATCCATCCGCTATAGAAGTGCTGGAAGAATTGCTTAGCCGTTTTCCCGGTAATGTACATGAAGCAGAAGCTATGTTCAACCTGGTATATGCTTATGATAAAACCGGCGACAAGGCAAAAGCAGCTGCCTATAGAAGCAAACTTTCGCAATTGGGCAGCGACAACAAATTTGCTGCTTTACTAAATCAGCCTAAGGTTGAAAAAGACAGTCCGCAACATTTAGCAGCTACCAAAAAGTACGAAGGCATCTATAACATGTTTATAGAAGGTCGTTTTGACGAAGCTAAAAATGAGAAGCGTATTGCAGACAGCACTTACGGCAAAACATACTGGACACCGCAGCTCTTATTCATCGAATCTATCTACTATGTAAAACAGCGAGAAGACAGTGCAGCCATTGCAGCACTTACAAACCTGCACACCCTGCATAGCGAAAGTCCTTTGGCAGAAAAGGCAAAGACAATGATTGATGTTTTGAAACGCCGCAGCCAAATTGAGGATTATTTGACAAATCTACAGGTAGAACCAGCGGACAGAGATCTTGCTGCAGGCACTTCTCTTCCATCCACCACACCTGTAGTTACACCAGCCACTCCGCCGGTTATTAAAAAAGAAGAACCTGTTGTAAAACCTGAGCCACCAATTACTAAGAAAGAAGAACCTGTTGTAAAGCCAGAGATTCCTGCGGTAAAGAAAGATACTGCAGTGGCTAAGAAAGAGGAACCAGTAGTAAAGCAGGAAACACCTCCAGCTAAGAAGGATACTGCTGTAGCTAAGAAAGAAGAGCCTGTGGTAAAACAGGAAACTCCTCCTGTTAAGAAAGATACTGCTGTGACTAAAAAAGAGGAACCTGTAGTAAAGCAGGAAACACCTCCAGCTAAGAAAGATACAGCTGTGGCTAAAAAAGAAGAGCCCGTTGTAAAACAGGAAACTCCTCCGGTGAAGAAAGATACTGCTGTGGCTAAAAAAGAGGAACCTGTAGTGAAGCAGGAAACTCCACCTGTAAAAAAAGATACTGCTGTAGCTAAAAAAGAAGAGCCGGTGGTAAAGCAGGAAACTCCACCTGTTAAAAAGGATACTGTAGCCGCACCTCGTGTACTTGCACGATCTAAGGATTTTGCCATTGTAGAATCCGACAGGCACTTTGTGGTGGTACTGCTGGATAAAGTAGACGAAGTATACGCCAGTGAAGCGCGGAACGCGTTCAACAGGTATAACAAAGAAGCCTTCTACAGCCAGCGAATAGATATATCGCCGCTAAAGCTCGACGAGCGGTATAGCATGGTATTGCAAGGTCCATTTGACAATGCAGGTGCTGCACTAAGCTATATAGACAAAGTAAAACCAGTTTCTAAAGGCAGGATCATTCCATGGCTTGCAGTAGATAAGTACAGCTTTATCGTTATCAGCCAGTCAAACCTTGATGTTCTAAAAAACAATAAAGACATGAATGCTTATCAACAATTACTGAAGCAAGCATTTCCTGACAAATTTTAACTGACATACAATCACCATTGATAGCTACTTACCTAGTTTTGTAGCTAAACAAAATCAGGCAGGAAAATTGCCTTTAAATCTCCTGCTTTGCAACTATCAACACATGCGTAGATCTGTAAAAATATTCTGGCGACTGGTGCTTATCGGTTTTGCCTCCTTTGTTCTTATCCTGCTTTTAGCCAATTGGGGTGTTTTTGGAAAAATGCCTTCTATTGAAGACCTGGAAAACCCAAGCGCTTCCATTGCCAGTGAAGTAATTGCCGACGATGGAACGGTAATGGGTAAATATTACCTGGAAGACAGGACCAATGTTGAATTCCACAACATCAGCAAGCATATTGTTTCGGCGCTTATAGCTACGGAAGACGAAAGGTTTTACTCGCACAGCGGTATTGACGGACGTTCTCTTGCACGTGCCGTTGTCAATCTTGGTAAAGAAGGTGGTGCTAGTACAATTTCTCAACAGTTAGCGCTCAATCTTTTTACCGGCAACAGGGCACGTAACCCGGTTTCTCGTGGTATGCAGAAACTAAAAGAGTGGATCATTGCCATAAAACTTGAAAGAAACTTTACAAAAGACGAGATACTTGCGCTATACCTCAACACGGTTCCTTTTGGTGATAATGTTTACGGTATCCGCAATGCCAGCCGTACCTTTTTCCAGAAAGACCCGGATGTAATCAATATAGAAGAAGCGGCTGTATTAGTGGGAATGCTGAAAGGTTCTACCCTTTATAATCCTCGTGTTAATCCTAAACTGGCACTTGACCGCCGTAACACAGTACTGGAGCAAATGGTAAGGAATAAATTTCTTACAGACCAGGAGGCTCAAAAACTGAAACTGAAGCCAATAGCACTCAATTATAAAAAGATGGATGAGAATGCTGGTCTTGCTCCCTATTTCAGGATGGTACTTGGCCAGGAAATGAAAAAGTGGTGTAAAGAGCATAAAAAGCCAAACGGCGATAATTACGATCTGTATCGCGATGGTTTGAAGATATACACTACGCTTAACCCGCGTATGCAGTTGTATGCTGAAGAAGCTGTAAGCAAGCACATCAGCTATATGCAAAAGATCCTGAACTCGCAGAGCAACATAAAGAATGGTAGTGTTTGGAAAGGCCGCGAGGATGTATTGAATAAAGCCATGAAAGACTCCGACAGGTGGAAAAACCTGAAGAAAGATGGTCTTTCAGATGAAGAGATAAAGAAGACATTCTCGAAGAAAGTTCCTATGAAGATTTTCGCCTGGAACAACAAAAGAGAAACGGATACTACCATGACGCCAATGGATTCTATCAAATACCACCGCCAGATGCTGCAGGCTGGTTTCATGGTAATGGATCCAATAAGTGGAGAAATCAAAGCATGGGTAGGTGGAATAGATTTCAAGAATTTCAAGTTCGACCACGTAAACCCAAATACGCGCAGGCAAGTAGGTAGTACTATAAAACCGCTTCTTTATGGTTTAGCTGTAGAAGAGGCAGGTTTTACACCCAATACTACCGTGGTAGACGTACAACAATCTTTTGGAAGCTATGGGCAAGTACCGGCTACCGGCGCCAGCTGTACCGGCAGATCAATGCCTATGTCTTCAGCATTGGCGCAATCACGCAACTGTGCATCTGCATACATCATGAAGCAGTTAGGCAATAATAGCAATGATGGACCGCGTCGATTTGTAGAGTTTTTGCAAAAAACGAATATGCAGGCTAAAGTTGATGCTTACCCGTCAATAGCACTTGGTTCATGCGAGATCAGCCTTTACGAAATGATGCAGGCCTACAGCATGTTCCCTGGTCGTGGTTTCAACAGCAAGCCATTGATGATTGCGCGTATTGAAGATAAAAATGGCAATGTGCTGGAGAACTTTTTACCTGCACAGCGCAAAGAGATCATCAGTGAAGTAACAGCTTACACCATTGCCTTAATGATGCAAGGCGTTATAAAAAATGGAACAGGACGCCGTATGGCCAGTTATGGTATCAATGGTGAAGTTGCCGGTAAAACAGGTACCACAAACGATAACAGCGATGCCTGGTTCATGGGCTACACACCACAGTTACTGGCAGGTGCATGGGTAGGTTGTGATGACCGTTTTATCCGTTTTAACTCTACTAATGTGGGGCAGGGTTCATCTGCAGCGCTTCCTATTTGGGCGTACTTCTTCAGCAAAGCGTATGATGACAAGACTTTAGGTATAGACAGGGAAGCTAAATTCTCTAAGCCTGAAGTAATGAGCAACGATATCATTTTCGACTACCTGAACAATATCCGCGGCTACCAGCCTGGTGCTGAGGGAGAAGATATGGGTAATGGCAGCTCAGAGGATTACCTCATTCCGCAGGAAGGGGCAATGGAAATCGGTGCAGAAAGCGAAATACCTGTAGAAAAAGCCAAACCTGGTGGTAAACCAGCCGATAATCCACTTGTTCCTAAAGTAGATGCTCAAAAACCACCTTCCGCCACCCAGGCACCTGCTGAGGAAGAAGATAACCTGAGCCGGCGGGAAAAGCGCAGGCTACGCAGGGAGCAGGAAAGGAAAGAAAAGGAGAATAACAACCAGCAGAACCAGCAACCACCCAAAGCGGTGATGCCGAGAAGAGACTAATATTGAAGCGCCCACTTTATGTGGGCGTTTTCTTTTGCTGCTGGTGTGCAAATTGTACCTGTGTGGCAAATAAAGATGTATGGCCAATTGGCATATTGGTTGCTCAGGATTTCACTACAAGAACTGGAAAGGTCCTTTTTACCCGGCTGACCTGCCACAAAAACGGTGGTTTGAATTCTATAGCGAAAGATTCAAGACTTTAGAACTAAACGTAACCTTTTACAAGTTTCCCCAATTACCAATGGTGCAGGCATGGTATGAAAAGAGCCCTGCTGATTTCAATTTTTCTGTAAAAGCTCCAAAAGGAATTACGCATTACAAGCAGTTCATCAACTGCGGGCAATTACTGAGCGACTTCTACGGCGTTATCCAGGAAGGGCTAAAAGAGAAATTGGGATGTGTGCTTTTCCAGATGCCGCCAAGGATGGCTTATAAAGAAGAGAAACTAGATCGCATCATTGAAGCACTGGATCTGTCGCAAAAGAATGTGTTAGAGTTCAGGCACGAAACGTGGTGGAACGCGGAGGTCTTTGCTAAGCTTTCCATGCACAACATCACGTTTTGCGGCCAAAGCCATCCCTTACTGCCCGATGATGTTATTCAAAATAACCAGGTGCTTTACTACCGCTTTCATGGTGTACCAGATCTTTATAGGTCTCCATACAGCACTCAATCTTTACAAGCTTTCGCAGATACTGTAGACGCAGACAAAAGAATTAAAGAGGCCTTTGTTTACTTCAACAACGATATAGAAGTATGGGCTGTCCACAATGCGCTGGAACTTGGATTATTAGCAGCAGGCACAAAAAAAGCGCCTTCTAAAAAGAAGACGCTTTGAAAGATGTATAATTATAGTTTGGCACTTATTCAAGTGTCATTACTACTCTTCTATTTTTAGCACGACCCGCAGCTGTAGTGTTTGGTGCTACTGGTTTGTCAAAACCGTAACCTACTGAAGTTATCCTGCTTTCGCTGATACCTTTATCTACAAGATATTTCTTAACTGACGCTGCACGATCTTCAGACAGCTTTTGGTTCAACTGAGCAGAACCTGTATTGTCTGTATGACCTTCAATGGTGATAGTAGCATCATTGTTATCAGTCATTATCTTCACTACGCGCTGCAATGCAGGTGTAGATGCTGCTTTCAATTTTGCACTTCCTGTTTCGAAGTAAACAAACTTAGCTGCTTCCTGCACTTTAGTTACTTCTTCTTTTGTAGGAGCTTTTCTTTCAGGGCAACCATTGTTGCTAGCAGGACCGGCTTCGTTCGGACAACGATCAAGATCATCCATTACACCATCACCGTCTGTATCCTTTTCAGGACATCCTTGCAAACGAGCCACACCAGCTACATCAGGGCAACGATCTTCTTCATCATTGATCTTGTCACCATCACGATCAGGAATAGGACAACCATCGTATTTAGCTAAACCTGGAACTGTAGGACATTTGTCTTTATCATCGGCAATGCCATCATTATCGCTATCAGGAACCGGGCAACCATTGTATTGAGCTACACCTTTTACATCAGGACACTGATCTTTAGAATCAGGTATACCATCACCATCTCTATCAGCATCTACTGGTGCCGGAGGTGTAGGCTTAAGCACTGGAGCTGCAGGAGTCCACATCTGGCCAAAACCTAAAGTGAAATTCAAACGATTAGCAGTATTCTCGGTAATACCAAAACGATACTGCGCCTGTAGTCTTACGATCTCTTCACCACCCAATCTAAACTGGAAACCAGCACCTACAGGTACATATGCTCCAAAGTACACATCATAGTAAGATCCGCCTACACCTGCAGTCAGGTAAGGGTTTATAGCAAAACGATCTTGCAACAAACGAAGGTTCACGTTTGCATCACCTTCTATGTGCAGGCGCTCATCACGTGAAGCCGCCCTGTCCTTAAATGGATAATTAGAAAAAGAAAAACCTAGTGACGAGGTGAAATCAACATTAGAGGCCATTGTTTCAAGGTAAGTGAAACTAAAACCGGCATCCATGTCCTTCAGCTTAGGAAGCTGCTTGTTGTTGATTACAGAACCAATTGAACTTGACTGAAGCAGTGACGGGGTTCTGAAGTCGTTGAACATAATGCCAAACATCAAACCGCGCTTTTTGGTAAATGGAACAGCCGCAGGTTGTTGGGCAAAAAGAATTGATGAAGCCATTGAAAGGCACACCAATAGTGAAATTTTCCTCATGAAGGTTAGTTTATAAGCAGTAAATATAGGATGCTGTTTTAGAACAGGAAAAAAACTTAGCAGCAATTAATCAACACTGCCAAAGTAAGGCTCTACTTTCACTTTAAGCAAGCCATTGATGCCTACACCAAGAACTTTAGCGGCAGCACTGGTAAGGTCTACCACACGACCTTTCTTAGCCATTCTTTCATGCATACGGTCGTTGATCCTAACAATAACAGATTTGTTATTTAGTAGGTTGGTAACTCTGACAAGTGTGTTGATCTTGAAATTATTGCTTGCAGCGGTAAGATTAGAGTGCTTGAAAATTTCACCAGTAGCGGTACGCAGGCCATTGAAGTGAGGAGCATAAAAACTTGCTACGCCTTGTATCGGATCTTTCTTTTCTTTAGGAGCCTGGGCTAAAGTGATAAACGGCAGCACCAGGAACATAAATAGGAGTTTCTTCAAAACTGGTAGATTTGAGGGTTAATAATTAATACCTTTTCAACCAATGAGGTGCAAAAGTAAGCCTTATATGTGGTTTTTCCTCATTATAATAGCCTTAAGTTCCCCAGTTGTGGGGAAAAGTCAACAAATTGTGGTTCCTGCTAATGCGTATGGGCTGCAGGTAGTTAGCGTGCCAAAAATGTATAAAAAGCTCGTAAAGGCTGATACATCAATAAGAATGGTAGCATTAAAAAATTTTATACAT
The DNA here is from genome assembly GCF_017355875.1 of Aridibaculum aurantiacum. Lineage (NCBI taxonomy): Bacteria > Pseudomonadati > Bacteroidota > Chitinophagia > Chitinophagales > Chitinophagaceae > Aridibaculum > Aridibaculum aurantiacum. The sequence goes on along the minus strand of NZ_JAFEWC010000001.1, from coordinate 1,355,197 downwards.
CCGCTATATACCAGCCTTGTTTATGCTACGCCAGCCAATTTCACAAAAACGGTTTTATACCATGATCCGGAGGTTTTTGTACGCGTAGAAGTGGCACGTGCGCTGGCAAAAGTGCAGGAAGAACTAAAAAAGAAGGATCTATCGCTCCTGTTTTTTGACGCCTACCGCCCCTATTCTACTACTGTAAAGATGTGGCAGGTGGTTCCTGATGAACGTTATGCTGCTAACCCCAGGAAAGGGAGTGGCCACAACAGGGGAGCAGCGGTAGATGTCACATTAGCCGATCTCTCCAATGGTAAAGCAGTACCCATGCCTACAGCGTTTGATGATTTTTCGGAGAAGGCGCACCACAACTATATGAAGCTGGGCAAAAAAGTACTTGAGAACAGGAAGCTACTGAGGACAATAATGGAGAAACATGGCTTTCGTGCTCTTGAGACGGAATGGTGGCATTATTCCTTTCCTAATGCAGCCAGTAAATATCACTTGATGGATCTCTCCTTCCAACAGCTGGAAGAGTTGACACGCTGTAATTAAATAACTATGACTTCGTACGAATACCAGGCATTGGATGAACTAAAAAAATGGCAGCAGGAAATGCTGAAAGGTCCTTCGTTCACCAATAAACTGGCAAAACGGGTGCAGGATAAGATCAATGGCTACATACCTGAAAAGGTTCACAATGCCATCACTGCAGCTATTAAACAGCTGTTTAAGGGAGTGCTCTTTGGTGCTGAACTCTTAAACCAACGAACAAGGCACGAAGGAACATTAGAACAACGTGAAGGAGCAGTGCAGGCTAAAATTGACTTCTACAGGAAAACCGCTGCTGCAGAAGGTGGTATAACCGGTGCCGGAGGTATCCTGCTGGGTTTGGTAGATTTTCCTGTACTAATGGGGCTGAAAGTGAAGCTGCTGTTTGAACTAGCTGCAGTGTATGGCTACGAGGTGAAGGATTATAAAGAAAGGTTGTACATTCTTCACATTTTCCAACTTGCTTTCTGCAGCCAGGAAACGCGGAAACAAGTTTACCTGCAAATGGAAAATTGGGACGAAAAAGCTGCTTTGCTACCCGATGATATAAATGAACTTGATTGGCGGAAGTTCCAGCAGGAGTACCGTGACTATCTTGACCTGGCTAAGATGGCGCAGCTGATACCGGTAATTGGAGCACCCATTGGCGCAGTGGTTAATTACCGATTGATCATTAAGCTGGGTAAAACGGCCATGAATGCTTACCGCATGCGCCTGCTACCAAAGCGATTGAATACAAATACCTGACATAAAAAAAGCACTGAGGTCATCAGTGCTTTTTCAGTGCTATAACTACCATTGAATTTTTAGAACATTATTCTTTCGGTCCACATCCGCCAGCCGCTGCGAAGGATCTATGTGAAGCTCTGATAGATCGAAAAGCTTACGGTTGGTTTCAAAAACATAGGTTGGATGCGTCCACTTCCATGGTGTATGAACTTTTGTTGGAATAGATTTATCTTCTACAGGCTTTGCACCATACATCAGGTTGAGCGGAATGTTGTGCATCTCTTTGCTGCCATCTTTAAAAGTTAGCTGTACATCAATCGGCATTGGCATCTCCTTTACCCGGCGTATCCTGATCTTTGTTTTGCCTTCTTCTTCCCACAAACTATCCAGGGCATAGTCAATTGTTTTTGTGCTGTTGATCCAGTATTCTTTGTACCAGTCCAGTTCAATCCCACTTGCTTTTTCAGCCACCCGGATAAAATCATTCGGATTTGGATGCTTGAAACGCCACTGCCAGTAGTAATCGAGTAAAATTTTATCACGAACACTATCTCCTACTATATATCCAAGTTGGGTGATAAATACCGCTCCTTTAGAATAGCTGGCATTTGAATAAGCGTAATTGGTGTTGAAATGATCTGCATGTGTGCTGGCTGGTTCTTCCAGTCCGCTGCGTACCAAACGGAAGTAGCCATTGTAGCTACCTTCCTGCACAAAGCCGGTTTTGCCTCTTAATTCACCCAATACTCTTTCAGACGCATAAGTTGTAAATCCTTCATCCATCCAGTGGTGCAGGCTTTCGTTAGTGCCCAGCATCATCTGGAACCAGCTATGCATCCATTCGTGAATGGCTGTTCCAATACCAGGTCCTTTTACAAAAGTGGCTAACGGATATTCCATTCCACCATCACCTGCCTGTATGAAAGCGTATGTCTTGTATGGGTAAGGACCAAACGTTTTCATCATCACCGGAAAGGCTAATTCAACAGTATCAGCAAGCAATTTCCAGCGATGATCCTGTGCTTGATCTTTTTTATGTACGATGTAAAGCATAGGGCCATTTTTTACCTGGCGCTTTATCATAGTATATGTAGGATCGGCAGCCCAGGCAAAATCATGAACATTCTGTGCTACAAAATTCCAAGTGAGTGTTTTCGCATTAGAAGCAGGCCTAACAGCGGCATCAGTGTATCCAAATCCTATTTGATCGGCATTGGCCAAAGTACCGGTAGCTGCTACCATATAAGATTTATCCAATGTCAGTTTCACATTGTAGTCGCCCCACACGCCATAAAATTCGCGGGCTATGTAAGGGTTCGCATGCCATCCCTGGTAATCATACTCCACCATTTTTGGATACCACTGCGACATGCTGTAGCGAACACCTTCTTCGTTGTCGCGGCCTGCACGACGTATCTGAAGCGGCACCTGTGCAACAAAACTCACTTCAAAGCTGGTTTTAGACTTCGGCAGAATTGGCCTATCTAATACTACTTCCAATATTGTTTCGTGCTCTTTCAGTTGCTGGTTCTTACCATTTACTTTTACAAACACTGCTTTTTGAAAACCCACCTCATCAGGCTTCAGGTTATAGATCCTGTCGCGCACCCTACGATCCCAATCCCGTACGTCCTTACCTTCCCTATCCTTTCCAAGCACGATGTTCCCGTATTCGCGGCTGCGCACGTCCATGCTGCTGTTTGGCTGAAACGCATTCCAATACATGTGAAAGAACACACGATTGAGTGTGTCTGGTGAATTATTATAATAATCGATCTTTTCAGTGCCTGTTAATTGGTTGGTTTGTACATCCAATGAGGCTTCAATGTTGTAGGAAATCCGTTGCTGCCACCTGTCTGGCTGCGCTTGTGCATTAGTAAAAAATAAGACTGCAAAAAGCGCTACTGTTAATCTTTGGATCATTATAAGATATCGTCTTTTTATTTTGATGAACATACCTGCGGGAAGAGCAGGTATGCTTTTATGTTAGGTGCTAATGTAGGGCAAATAATGAGCATCAACTGTTATAGCAATACTATATCTGCAAGAGAAAAAGCTACAGTGTGAGTGAGTCATCAAGTAGTTGGCCGGCTACAGAAAATCGGAGGTATCGTTTAGAAAAATCACCTTTTCGAACAGTGATCCTGTACTCCTGGCCATCTTTTTTATCGTGCGTTTCAACTACTTCTTTTATCAGCCATTCAGCATATTTACTTTTCTTGAAACCATCTTTTACGGCTGCCGGCAGCAGTTCATAATTGTATCTTTTTTCAGTCTTAAGCCATTCACCATTAGAAGCGAAGTTTGCTTTAACCGGCTGACCTTGTTCTTTGAATTCAGCTTGAAAAGAATTTAACCTGTCTCTCCATGAAACCTGGGTAGCAGTTGGAAATTTTACTTTGAATGAATCTGTCACCTCTGCCGGAAGCTTCCTGAACTGCGCACTTGCCATGTATACGGAAGCCAACATCAGCAATGTCATTAACCATCTTTTGTTCATAATCATATTGAATTACATTTTCACCCGTATTCAATCTTCTGCTTCATCATTCTCCTCCCCACGCTTAGCTTTTCCTTTAAGCACAGCAGCCCCTTCTACCACTAACACAATTTCACCTTTAACCGCTTTTTGTTCGAAGTAGTCTCTTACCTGGCGCAGCGTTCCGCGCTTATTCTCTTCAAACATCTTGGTCAGTTCCCTGCTCACACAGCACTGTCTTTCTTCACCAAAGTACTCCATCATTTCGGTTAACGTCTTTACCAGGCGCATGGGACTTTCATAAAAAACCATTGTTCTTTCTTCGGTAGACAGGCGGGTAAGAAAGGTATGTCTTCCCTTTTTTAGTGGCAAGAAACCTTCGAAAGTAAACCGGTTCATTGGCAGCCCACTATTTACCAGTGCAGGCACAAAGGCTGTAGCACCGGGCAAACACTCTACCCTGATATCACGCTGAACACATTCCCTTACCAGCAGGAAAGCAGGATCAGAAACGCCGGGTGTACCTGCATCGGTAAGTAAGGCAAAGGTTTTTCCTGCCGCCAGTTGATCTGCAATATGCGCAGCAACTTTATGCTCGTTATGCTGGTGGTAAGGCGAAATGGGTTTGGAAATATTATAATGCTGCAAAAGCTTAGAAGAAGTCCTTGTATCCTCCGCCAATATTACATCCACCGACTTCAACACCTCCACTGCGCGGAAAGTGAAATCAGCAAGATTGCCTATAGGTGTGGGAACGAGGTAGAGCATTCGAGGAATTTTAGATTTAAGATTTTTAGATTTAAGATTTAGAAATTTTCTTTCTACTCTCCGAAATCTTCAATCTGAAATATCTAATCTGAAATCAATTGATCATTTCAATTTCATAAAACTCCATCACAGGATTGGCGAGTAGTTTTTTGCTGGCTTCGTCAGCTATCTGCTTTGCGGCTTCTTCTGTTTCAGCATCTATACGTAGGGTAATATGTTTACCTACACGTACATCTTCTACACCAGATAAACCGAGATTTTGTAAGCCAGACATTACAGCTTTTCCCTGCGGGTCAAGCAGGTCTTTTAGAGGCATTACCTTTATTTGAACATTATAAGTCATAGTAAGTTGTTTTAGCGCGGCAAAGGTAGGTGGTTGGTTATAATTGTCAGTTGGAAGTTGTTTTCTAACATCACCCAACAACATCATCATTTGCTGTTGAATTTACTTTGTTACATCATGCGGCACTACCACATCACGTGGTGGCGCTTTGGTAGCAAGTGAAAGAATAACATAGATGGCAAATACTAGCGGTACCGCCATCCATTGCAGGAAAATTGCACATGCAATGGCTGCAAGTATCAACAGGTACTTCGACATGTTGTTTATAAATGAGTAGTCTTTGAACTTCAGCGCCATCATTGGCAGCGTAGATACCATCAGCCACGATACAATAGCTATGTAAGCAAACCAGAACCATTGGTTGAGCAGAACAGTGATGGCTGTTTCGCTTCCTGAATACCAATAGATCAAAGGGAAGGATGCAGTTAATAAACCTACCGCCGGGATGGGTACACCTTTAAATCTTTCAGACTGTTCAGTATCAATATTGAAACGCGCCAACCTGTAAGCACCCGCACAAGGAATGATGAATGCAGGTAGTAACCATGCAGCCGATATTTCCAGTCCATCAGGCTGCTGCGCAAACGACAGGCGCAGGAACTGGTAGACGATCATTGCAGGCGCTACACCAAAGCTTACCACGTCTGCGAGGCTATCCAGCTGTTTTCCCATTTCGCTGCTGGCTTTTAAAAGCCTTGCAACAAAGCCATCCAGGAAATCTATAACAGCTGCTATACCAATGAAGGCAGAAGCCCAGTAGATCCTTTCAGGTAACATAAGTATCAAATCACCGCCTTCGTTACTTGTAGCTACCATCCCATTTTGCAGAATGAATACAATAGCAAGGCAGCCAAAAAACAAATTAAGCAGCGTGAATATGTTGGGTATTTGCTTCATAAATTAAGGACGACTGACCACTGACCTCAGACAACAGTAGCCATTTTTTTAGTTAGTGTTTTTTCACCTCTTCATCAGTTGCTCTATATCATCCGCTTCAATAGGAATATTCTTCATCAGGTCAATATTTCCATTGTCCGTGATCCAGAAGTTATTTTCTATCCTGATCCCCATCTCCTCTTCTTCTATATAGATACCTGGCTCCACTGTAAATAACATTCCGGCCTGGATGGGTTCTGTCCTCGTTCCAAGATCGTGTACATCTATACCAAGATGATGAGAAATTCCATGATATAAATACTTGCGATAAGCCCTGTTCTCTGCATCTTCATTCTTAACATCGGCCTCAGAAAGAAGACCAATCTTTACAAATTGCTTAGTAGCCTCATCGCCTACTCTTTCTGTATAATCTATGATGCTGATGCCCGGCTTAAGAATACTTGCCGCATACTTGTGCAGGTGAAGACAAGCATTATAAACTTCTTTCTGACGCTTTGTGAACTTTCCATTCACAGGTACTGTACGCGTAAGATCAGCAGCATAAGAAGCATAGTTAGCACCAAAATCCATCAGTACAAGTTCACCATCTTTACATTCCTGATTGTTACTCACGTAGTGCAATGTTCTTGCCCTGTCGCCACTGGCAATGATGCTGCCATATGCTTCGCCTTTGCTACGGTTGCGTAAAAATTCATGAACTATTTCTGCCTCTATTTCATACTCCATTACACCAGGCTGTATGAAGCCGAGAACACGCCTGAAAGCTTTTTCAGTAATATCAATGGCGGTCTTCATTACCTCCACCTCTTCTGCTGTTTTAATGGCACGCAGCTTCTTGGTTATTCTCGCAGAGCGTTCGTAGTTGTGCAGCGGGTACCGCTCTCTCATTTGCTTTGCAAAACGATAATCACGCGTTTCCAGCAAAACAGATTTCCGATCATTCTCATTTGTATTTAAGTAAATCGTATCTGCAAGGTGGATCCATGGCTGAAGCAAGGCTTCAAGACTATCCAGCCATACAATTTTCTCAATACCTGATATTGCTGTTGCTTCATTTGCACGAAGTCTTTTTCCATCCCACTTTTCTTTCATTTCGTTAGGTCTTACCAGTACCAGCACCTCCCTGTATTTAGGATCAGGATTATTTGGAAAAAGTATCAGCATTGTGTCTTCCTGTTCTATGCCAGTAAGCCAGTACAGGTCGCTGTTTTGTACAAAACGATAAATAGCATCACCATTAGAAGAAACTTCATCATTGCTATTAAAGATGGCTATACTGTTGGGCTTCAGTTCCTTTATGAATCGTTGGCGGTTGTTGATGAACAACTGTGGGTTAAGAGGCAGGTGCTTCATAATTACGCATTGATAGTGCGCAAGATACAGGAATGATGTAAACAAAAGCGCCACCCTTCTATGGGTGGCGCTTTGTAGAGGAGATGATTTTTCACCTATTCAATTACTTCAATATTCTTTTTGTATTTGTTCTTGTCGAACACGAATGTGTTATCAGTTATAGATGCATTTGTGTTGATGTTGTTAAGACTAAACTCGATCGTGTTGTTACTCTTATCAAGGATAGTAGCACGTGTGATCATCAGCTTACTTTTATCTACAAACACATTAACACGCTGAAAGTTCTTACGCTTATCTACCGGCACCATTTCTATCTGGTGTGCATTGCCTGCAGATGAAACCAACTTGTATGTAAAGTCTTTATCGTAAAAGTTAGTAAGTAGCTTTTGTGGAGTAAGTGTCTGACCATCTGCATCAACGGTGTTAACAGTTACTTCGTTAGAACCATTGTAGTTCCAGATCTTGTTACCATCGCTGAATATTTCGGTTGGACCTTGCTTGATGTAATACTTATTGCCTTTGATAGCCACTTTACCGGCTACATTATTGTTCACTTTACCTGAACGGCTCTTAGATGAATAATTAAAATTAGCTGTGATGCCTTTGAAAGTTTTCAGTTTAGCACTCACCTGATCAAGAACTTTTTTTGCATTTGCATCTTGTGCAGATGCTGATGCGGAGATAAGAAATGCTGCAAATAGGTATAATAATCTTTTCATTCTATGATTTTTACGGGTGCGAAATTAATGGTTTAAGACCAGCAGGTAGGGTAATTGTTTAAACAATGAATGTTAAAGAAGTGGGAAGAAGGCAGGTACGAGGTAAGAAATACGAGGTACGAGAACAAGTTCGAAAGACGAAGTACGAAGCAGGAATTTTAACCACTAAAATCCAACTTCTAACCTCCAACTCAAACTTCCAACCTCCAACATCAAACCTTAAACCTTAAACTTCAGACCTTAAACTCCAAACCTCTAAAACTGCCCCAATATCTCCTCCAGTTCCATTTCGCTTTTTACCTGCACTTCACGTGCTTTGCTACCCATATTCGGACCTACTATTCCTGCGGCTTCTAATTGATCCATTAAACGGCCGGCACGATTGTACCCGAGCTTCATTCGTCGCTGTATGAGTGATGTACTTCCAATCTGGCTGCTCACCACCAATCGTGCTGCATCTTCAAACAATGGATCGCGGCTACTGCTGTCGAAGTCTTTTGTCTCCAGTTCCTTCTCATCTACATATTCAGGCAGCAGGAATGCCTGCGGGTACCCCCGTTGATCTCCGATGAAATCAGTGATAGCATCTACTTCAGGTGTATCTACAAAAGCACATTGTAAACGGGTAAGCTCTCCATTGTAGTTGATCAACATATCCCCTTTACCGATCAACTGCTCTGCGCCACCAGCATCCAAAATGGTACGGCTATCAATTTTACTCGAAACTTTAAAAGCAATACGAGCAGGGAAGTTTGCCTTAATGGTACCAGTAATAATATTAACCGAAGGACGCTGCGTAGCAATGATGAGATGTATACCAATAGCTCGAGCCAACTGCGCCAAACGGGCAATGGGCATCTCTACTTCTTTACCTGCGGTCATGATAAGATCAGCAAACTCATCCACTACCAATACAATGAAAGGCAGGAACTGGTGGCCCTTCTCTGGATTCAACCTGCGGGCAATGAACTTCTCGTTGTATTCTTTTATGTTCCTGCAACCGGCTTCCTTCAACAGGTCGTAGCGGTTGTCCATTTCAATACAAAGCGCATTCAGCGTATGAACCACCTTCTTTGTATCGGTGATGATACTTTCTTCTTCACCAGGTAGTTTAGCAAGAAAATGTTTTTCGATGCTGCGGTAAATGCTCAGCTCCACCTTCTTTGGATCCACCAATACAAACTTCAATTGCGATGGGTGCTTCTTGTACAGCAGTGAAACGAGGATGGCATTCAAACCTACTGATTTACCCTGCCCGGTAGCTCCTGCCATTAGCAGGTGCGGCATAGTTGCAAGATCTACAATGAATAGTTCATTGTCTATTCGTTTACCAATGGCTATGGGCAGTGAGTGCACGCTGTTCTGGAACTTTTCGCTGGCCAGCAAAGTCTTCATACTTACCACCGTCTTACGCACGTTTGGCACCTCTATACCAATGGTACCTTTACCTGGTATAGGCGCAATGATACGTATACCAAGAGCAGCAAGGTTGAGCGCTATATCATCTTCCAGGTTTTTAATACGACTGATACGTACACCCGGCGCAGGTACTATTTCATAAAGCGTAACGGTAGGTCCTACGGTTGCGGCAATACGCTGTATAGTGATGTCGTAATTCTTGAGCGTGTTGATGATCTGGTTTTTGTTATTCTCCAGCTCTACTGGGTCGTGCACGATCTTCTCACTACCGTGTGTTTCTAATAGTTCAAGTGACGGATATTTATAATCGCGCAGGTCAAGCTTTGGCTCGTAAGGATCCATCTTGGTTGGCTTCGCCAGCACTATTTCCTCTTCCTCCTCTTCTATGGCTACCTCGGTCGTGTCTTTTATTTCCAGTTCCATTTCCTCTACCACCGGGTCAGGATGTTTTACATGCACGCGTTTCGATACTGGCGGTGGCGGAGCATCAGCTGTTACCATTTCAACCAGCTCTACAATATTAGCTGGCTCAACCTCCAGCTGAATCTGGTTAGTAGGCATTTCTTCCTCTTCGGCTACCACTTCCTCTCCTAATTCAATCTCCTCCTCTTCTTCAACAAACGGTTCTTCCTCCGGTTCATCCTTTTCAATTATCTCCAGCTGCACATTCTGAACAGGTGAAGGTTCATCAGGCATCATTACTACCACACCCTTGCCATTGTTCTTAAGCTTGTTGTTGCTATGGGCTACATCTTTTTCTATATAAAGTTTAGCCGATTCATCTGCTTCCTCTTTCTCCTCCAGGTAAAGTTCGTGTACCGTTTTTACTCCTGCTTCATGCAGCGGCGTCTCAGTTATTTCACCATTCCCATCTACATGCATTTCACCTACTGAAGCGGCAGTGCTGGTAGCAGCAGGTTTTATAGTGGGTTTATTGAAGAGGTAATCAGGCCATGTAAACTTCGGGTTGAAGCGCCATACGAAATAACTGAAGCCGGTAACCAGCAAGAGTAAACCTGTTCCAACATTGCCTATCCATTTTACCAGCCATTCGCTTACCAGTTGGCCAACAGCTCCACCAAAACTGAACGCACTACTGCGAAAAATGAAGGCCATCAGAACGCTAATTACCAGCAGCCCGCTCAGCACATATTTTACATTTCGCTGCAGGCTAAAAACCTTGCGTCCAAAAAGAAGATTAACGCCTAGTACAAAGAAGAATGTACAGAAGAGAAAAGAGGCAATGCCAAATGCTTTGTAAATAAAGAAATGTGCAACATAAGCACCTAGCACGCCCAGTAGGTTATTCACCCTTACATCGTCTACGCTAAATATTTCTACACCAAACTGGTGCACCTTATCCTGGTCATCCTGCCAGGTAAAAGCATATGATGCAAGCGCCACAAATAAAAACAGTGATACCAACAGGCTCACCGTTCCGGCAATCTTGTAAGTACGTTCATCCTTCACAATCTCCTTTACCGTTACCTCTTCCTCTTTATCTGCAACCAGTTTCTCAGGATCTGGAGGTGGCGGAGTTTTCTTCTTTCTTAAAGTATTTGCCATAGCTACACAAACTGTAAAACAAATATACCCTAAAGCCCCAGCCTATGCCTGTGGATAACTGCAGCTACACAACACGATTTAATAACATCTTTAATATGGCTGTAGACAATATGTATAACATTACGAAAAGCAGGCTGTCAGCGGGATGCTTCAAAAAAATTGCTTCAGTAAAAGAAAGCCTGTTCTAAGAATGAAGAAGGATTTACTTGATCTCATCTACTACTGTTTCTTTTTCTGCAAGGGCAGCATATCCCTTCTTCGCGTACAAGTATAAGCCTACGCACATAAGATTATTTTATACATTAGGTACTTTAAAACCAAAACAACATGACCCTCCTGCAAAAATTACTGTTTAGCATCACCTTTTATTGCTTGTTCCTTTCGTGTAATGTTATAGATCCCCCGGTAACTGATGAGGAAGCAAAAGCATTTGCCAAAGAAATAGAAACAAGCTTCGCTAAAAAGAACCCATCTGTTTTCAATGATCTTATAGATCCTTCCACTTTTAGAGAAAGAGTGAAAGACGCAGGAAAAGGCAAAGTAGAAAATTCTGTATTGAACGAGATAACGAAGGGCCTGGAGAAAAGAAAATTGGGAAACGAGATATTGCAACTACTTGGTGAGGAAGGAACGTACGAACTGGTGAAACACTATAAAGAAGACAATGAGCAACACCTGTTGTTCAGGATGTATGGCAGTTCAGGCCTTAACTACCATGATATGGAACTGGTGAGGAGGGGCGACAAGTTGAAAGTTGCAGACTTGTATGTTTATATCACAGGTGAGAACATGAGCAAGACACTAGCGGATGTAAGTATTGGAATGCAGTCGTACTACAAGGACAACATGAGAACTGCGGATGCAAATAATAAGGAGATACTGGAATTGCGTAAAATGATAACTACCAAAAGATTTGAAGAAGCTAAAGAAAAATTTGATGGCCTTCCTAATGAATTGAAGAAGCAGAAGAACTTCCAGTTGATGAATATTATGATACTTTCGGAAGTAGACCATGATGCATATAAAGAAGCCATCAACACTTTCGCCAAACGCTTCCCTAACGAGCCCAACCTTTACCTGGTGATGATCGATCATCACTTTCTACAGGAAGATTACAAAGCTGCGTTAAACGATGTAGATCAATTAGACGCTCTGATCAATAAAGACCCTTTCCTTGACTTGTACCGTGGTAACATTTATAATGCTATGGATGACTCAGAAATGGCAATCAAACATTTTGAACGACTGGAAAAGAATATGCCTGCTTTCGGTGATGGCATCATTGAACTAGCTGCATTATACCTGAAGACAGACCAGCAGGCAAAAGCTAAAGATCTTATGGCTAAACACAAACAACACCTGCCCGAGGCAAAGTTGAACATCATCAGCATCCTTTATCCTGATTTCAAAATGTAATATCCTGCTCGACATTTATAGAAAATATTTAATAACTAATAAAATAGTTTACAAACTAATTTTTTAGTTACATTTGTTTTGTCATTCCGGGATGACATTAAGAGGTACCAAATGAAAAAGAGTAACAAGAAGAACCCAGTGATTGAGCGGGGACTTACAAAGGCAGAAGAGCAGGTAATGCAAGCTGTATGGCAACGCGATCATTCTTACCTGAAAGATGTGGTAGAAGCCATGCCTGCACCTCAACCGCATAGTAATACCGTGGCAACCATCCTGAAAATCTTGATCGATAAAGGGTTTGTACAAGCAGAAGCTGTTGGACGCAACAACCTGTACAGTGCACTGGTAAGCAAGGAAGAATATAGCCGCGCAACAATGGGCAATCTTGTTTCTAATTATTTCAACGGGTCGTTTAGTAACGCCGTTTCATTTTTAGTAGACCAAAAACAACTGAGCGTCGCTGATCTTGAAATGCTATTGCAAGAACTAAAAAAGAAGTAGCTATGGAAGCATACCTCATCAAAATGATCTGCTGTTCGGGCTTGTTATTTGGCTACTACAGGTTAGCCCTGTACAACGAACGCTTCCACCAGTGGAACCGCTTTTACCTGCTGGCTGCTATTGCCATCTCTATTGCTGCACCATTGGTAAACATACCTGTAGTAGCAAATGAGGGAAACGCGAACCTTGCTTATTACATGGATAATATGCCATGGAACTATTCAGCTCCTGTAGCAGAAGAAACTATATCTTTTTGGCAAATAGCAGCTATGATAGGATCAGCAATTTCATTGTTCTTTATTGCAAGGCTACTATTTGGTATAGGCAAAATCATTGGTATCTACAGAAAGCATGCTGCTACGCCTTTGGTTAATAATGTTCAGTTGATCGTTACTAAATTATCTGAAGCACCTTTCTCTTTTTTCAACTGGCTATTCTGGCGGCACGATGTAGATCCTGCTTCTGAAAATGGCCAACGCATGCTGAACCACGAGTTGACTCACATCCGCGAACAACATAGCATCGACAAGATGTTCTCATCTATTGTGCTATGCCTGTTTTGGATGAACCCATTCTTTTGGCTGATGCGGCGTGAGTTGAATACCATCCATGAATTTCTTGCCGATCGAAAAGCCATTCGCTCACAAGACGGAGCTGCATTTGCACAAATGATCTTGCAGGCGGTACCAACAAAAAGCAACGGTTTCGATGGCTTGATAAATCCATTTTTTTCATCACAAATCAAAAGACGTTTATTTATGATCACCACTTCAAATAACGCGAAATACAGTTACCTGCGCCGCATCAGCGGGCTGGCTATTATGATCTGCATGGGCATATCATTAACCCTTTCTGTTCAGCATGCTGAAGCACAAAAAACCGAGACTAAAATCATTATCAAAGAAAAAATGGCCACTACAGACGAAGGTAAATCGAGTAATAAATCTGAAAGTAGTTCAGCCACTTCTCCTAAGCCAGCAGATGCTAGGAATAAGGCAGAAAAGAAGAGCCCTCTTGGAGAAAGGAAAGAGCAAATAGTTACAAAGAACCCACCACTGTATATTGTTGATGGCAAAGAAACACACGCTTCTGTGATGCGGGATATGGCACCTGAAAGTATCAATAGTATAGATGTACTAAAAGGTGAACATGCTACAGAAAAGTATGGTGAGAAAGGTAAGAATGGTGTTATCATCATCAGCACGAAATCTGGAGGTAACCAAAATTTTGATGGCTTGGCAACGGTGATCAGTTCAGCAGGTGATCAACCTCTATACTTCATCAATGGTAAAGCTGCTACTAAAGAAGCTATAGACAAACTTGATAAAGATGCGATCAAGACAGTGAATGTTCTGAAGGGTGAAAGTGCGACTAAAAAACATGGAGATAAAGCAAAAGGTGGTGTAGTAGAAATCACATTGAAAGAGGCCCTGTAAATACTTTTAAAATAAAACAAAAGCCGGGTGATTACCCGGCTTTTGTTGTTTTAGATGCTATTTGGTTGTTTCTTTTCTACGTATTCTTTAGCCCCATGTGATTCATCTTTAGTCCTTTTACCTGTATCTTTTTTGCTTACACCCATTGCACCTTTTTGTGGATTCTGCTGGCTCTCGCCTTTGTTATTTGTTACTGTTCCGTCTAGTCCTACATTTCCTGAATGTTTCTCATTCTTATTGCTCATGATCTTCTTTTTTGGTGAAAAATAAGTTCCTCCATGTAAGTTTTACAAGTATTGGGCCGCAACATCCAGCTGTACTTCTTCCGCGCAACCTGGTCCTCTTGTTCATTGATTTACTACAGTTTGTGATAAACAGCCAGGCGAGGATGATCACGAACAGCCTGTTGAACCAGATGGAAACTTCTTCCCCATCCAGGTTTACAAACTACTACTCTCCTCTTCTATCACCTTTGCGATAGAGGTCCAGTCGTAGCCATTTCTCCCACGGTTGTGGTTAATGATAAAATGATTTTTCACAACATCAGCAATGGGTACAGTAGCACCAACTTCTTCCGCTAAGGCCAGCGCCAGCTTTGTATCTTTTAACCCTAACTGCGAAGTGAAACCAGGTGTATCGTATGTTTTGTCAACAATTATCTTTCCATAGATCTTATAGATAGGCGCGCTGAACAAAGTTTCTGTTATCATCTGGAAAAAAGCTGCTGTATCGGCTCCTGATTTAGCCACCAGGTTAAAGGCTTCGCCCATTGCTTCCAATGCAGCCAATATTAAAAAGTTGTTGCAGAGTTTTATTACTGCAGCACTTCTTACATCTTCACCAAAATCGTAAAAGTTCTTTCCACCAAGATCTTTTAAGACTTCTACTACCGCTTCTTTATGCTGTGTGATGCCAGACATACAAACAGTTGTATTACGTGCTTTTGCTACTTCAGGTCTGCCTATAACGGTAGCAGAAAAATATTCTAGACCCTTCTGCTGATGCGCCTCATGAAGGCTTGCCGATGTAGCCGGAGCTATAGTACTCAAGCAAACATGCACAGCTCCTTTTTTCATGTTATTCACCAGTCCATCATCACCCAGTGATATTGCCTCTACAGCTTTATCATCCGATACGATGCTGATAATTATATCGCACGCTTCAGCAAGCGATGCAATGGATTCATGAATGGTGGCTTTGCCTTCATATGCTTTCAATTTCTGCTTACTCCTGTTGTAAAGATGCAAATGCCTTCCCCGCTCCAGCAGATTGTCAACCATCACTGTTCCAAGGTTTCCTAATCCTATAAATCCTATTTCCATAGTGGTAATTTTTTATTGATACTAAAGTATAAAAGTCGCACGCAGGTTAACGCAGAAAGAGATAAAACAACCAGCATTTAGTAAATAAAAACGGCTGCCTTGCAAGGACAGCCGCTCAATATTGATGCTTTTTTATTTTCTATTTATCAACGGGATAGAGTCCCTGAGCTTGATGGTTTCCATTTTTGTTGAATCACGCAGTACTCTGTCATACCATTCAGCAGGTCTACTCTCTCCTGTTTCATCCATTATCAATCTTCCCAATTCAATGATATCATTATTAGCCATCCGTACCGAACCATGTGATTCTGCTTCGTCTAATGAATTGATGTCTTTAGTACCATGCAAGGAATAAGGCGACTGGTAAATGATGCGCACACGTCCCTTGGATTATCCTTGTGACCCGGCGGTGTATAATCTTCATCCTTGCTCCAGTCACTATCTGGTGGTGTCCAGTCAGGGTTCCAGTCAATCTGGTGGATCTTAAATTCTCCTGTTGGTGTAGGATGTGTTGATTTACCAACTGCTATAGGATAACTACGAAGCGTATCTGAACCGCGTAATACATGCACTTTTCTCTCGCTGATGAACAACTCAAGCCTTATATCCGGTACTTTCCTGGCTGCTGTATCTGGTGCACCTTCTGCTGTAGTTGTCTCACTAGTGGTTTGTTGTTGGCAGGCAATGGCAAATACCAAAGCTCCTAATGTGATCAATCTTTTCATTCAACTATTTTGCTGGCAGTAGTTATAATACTATGCCAACACATGTTGTTAATGTTTCAAATTAACCAGGAAGAAACTACTTAAACAGGCAATTATTTTGTTCCCACACCAATCAACAAACATATCCATCCAGCTATAAAAGCCACTCCACCTAATGGTGTTATAGCTCCTATCCAATTAAGCGAGGGCTTGTCGATTATCTTGATATACGTGAGCAAGTACAGGCTTCCGCTAAACAACAACATGCCTATCACGAATAGCCATCCTGAATACATCATCCACTTGTTGCCAAACTCTCTAAACAAAATACCGGCAGCCAGCAACGCGATCACATGATAGAACTGGTAACGTACACCTGTTTCAAAAATGTCCAATGCATATTCAGATGCACGCTGTTTTAAAGCATGGGCACCAAAAGCACCTAAGGCAACAGCAAGTGCACCTAGTATAGCTGCCAGTTTAATGAACGTGCTATGCATATTCAGCTACTAATTTTTTATAACCAGATCCTTCCAATTCTTTAGATGATACTTTTTGCGAAGCTTGCTCGTAGTACGGCTTTCTATCTTCCAGTGTTTGCTCAAGATAGTTACGTAGTTCAGTTTCATTCTTGCCCTTCAGCAACGGGCGCTGATCCAACTCTTTTGAAAGTCTTTCTGCCAAAACCTCTACTGGTTCATCTATCCAAACGGTCTGGCCTTCTTTGTTCATCCAGTCTATGTTGCTATGAAAACAAGGAGTTCCTCCACCAGTGCTTAGAATGAATTTCTTCTTCTCTTTGAATAAGCGCAACATTTTAGCTTCCACTTTTCTGAAGGCCTCTTCTCCACCTTCTTCAAATATTTCAGTGATGGTTTTTTCTTCCATCATCTCCACCAGGCTATCCAGGTCGTAAGCAGGTATCTTCAGTTTTTTCTTCAATATTTCAGCAGCGTAAGTCTTGCCAGAACCAGGCATGCCTATTAAAAAAAGCTTCATGTTGTTTTGATTTTAGCCACATAGATACACAGATATTTTCAAGAAAACATAGGATAATTATTTATCAGGTAAAGCAGCATAATAATCATTTACAAATGTTTTTTGGCCATGATTAAAAATGTTTGTTGAGCAGAAATTCAGCAGGATTCCTTTCGGCTTTTTCAGCAACTTCATATAAGTCAAAACCTGTGCTTCGTGAATGTTCAGTAGGTTTTCTACAGCCTTTATTTCCACCACAAGCAGATCCTCCACAAGCAGATCAAGGCGTAGCTGAGCATCGAGATCAATGCCCTTGTACTTTATAGGCACCCACACTTCGGAACGGAAGTGTAGTCCTTTCAAAGTAAGTTCATGTCTTAGGCAAGTAGTGTAAACGGATTCTAACAATCCTGCACCAAGTGATTTCTGTACCTCAATAGCACAACCAATCACCTTGTAGCTTAAGTCATCAATGATCTTCTGTGTAAGCAAGAGAAATATTTATGAATCAAGATAAAAATCAAACTTCTGATTTCATAATGATGCAGCTTCTTTGTTGAACAACTTTGTGAACACATAGAGACATAGAGACAATAGAACATATAGAAATCATGGTAGAAACACTTTCCAAATCCACCATAAATAATCAATTGAAACAGGTCATTGAAGACCTACTGTTCCCTATCCTCCTATGTCTCTATGTATTGAACAAGAATTGGAACACATAGGATCATAGAAACAGTAGAACGCATACAGATTGATTTGCCTATTGTTCCCTAACCTCCTATGTCACTATGTATTGAACGAAAAGTTGAACACATAGGATAATAGAAACAGTAGAACACATACAAATTGTTTTGCCTATTGTTCCCTATCCTCCTATGTCTCTATGTGTTGAACAAGAATTGGAACACATAGGATCATAGAAACAGTAGAACGCATACAGATTGATTTGCCTATTGTTCCCTAACCTCCTATGTCACTATGTATTGAACGAAAAGTTGAACACATAGGATAATAGAAACAGTAGAACACATACAAATTGTTTTGCCTATTGTTCCCTATCCTCCTATGTCTCTATGTGTTGAACAAGAATTGGAACACATAGGATTATAGAAACAGTAGAACGCATAGCAAATGATTTCCCTACTGTTCCCTAACCTCCTATGTCACTATGTGTTGAAAAATAAACCTTATTTGAACGCATTTAATCCTGTTACATCCATGCCTGTAATAAGCAGGTGTACATCGTGCGTTCCTTCATAAGTTATCACGCTTTCCAGGTTCATCATATGGCGCATGATGCTGTACTCGCCTGTGATGCCCATGCCGCCCAGCATCTGCCTTGCATCGCGGGCTATGTTAGTAGCTATTTCGCAGCTGTTGCGCTTCGCCATCGAGATCTGCTGCGGTGTAGCTCTTCCTTCGTTCATCAATGTACCAAGTCTCCATACCATCAGCTGCGCTTTGGTTATCTCAGTTATCATTTCTGCCAGCTTCTTTTGCTGCAATTGAAACCCGCCTATCGGTCGATCAAACTGCACACGCTCTTTACTATAACGTAGCGCAGTATCATAGCAGTCCATTGCTGCACCCAATGCGCCCCACGATATACCATAGCGTGCTTTACTCAGGCAACCAAGCGGCCCTTTCAGTCCCTTTACATTTGGGAACACATTCTCCTTAGGCACCTTCACATTATCAAACACCAACTCGCCTGTAGCGCTGGCACGAAGGCTCCATTTACCATGCGTAGTGGGTGTGCTGAAACCTTCCCATCCACGCTCCAGTATCATTCCACGAATATCACCCGCTTCATCCTTTGCCCACACTACAGCCACCTGCGCATAAGGCGCATTGCTGATCCACATCTTAGCTCCGTTCAATATATAATGATCACCTGCATCTTTAATGTTGCTCAACATGCCGGCAGGATTACTCCCATGATCAGGCTCGGTCAGTCCGAAGCATCCCAACCATTCGCCACTTCCCAGTTTTGGCAGGTACTTCATCTTTTGCTCTTCGCTGCCATACGCATATATCGGGTACATCACCAGCGATCCCTGTACAGATGCAGTGCTACGTACACCACTATCACCACGCTCCAGCTCCTGCATCATCAGGCCATAGCTAATGTAATCCATACCACCGCCGCCATACTCCACAGGTATGGTCGGTCCAAACACACCAATCTCTCCCATCTGCTTTACTATCTGCTCAGGGAACTCCGCCCTTTGCGCATAGTCTTCAATGATTGGTGAGATCTCCTTCTTCACGTAGTTGCGCACACTTTCACGCACCATGCGTTGCTCTTCAGTAAGCAGTTCATCTAGTAGATAATAATCAGGAGATTGAAATTGATCAGTTCTGGCAGCCATATCGTTTGTTTTATTTTTAGAAGAGTTACTTGACAAGGTAGAAATATGGTAGTCGACAGCAGTGCTTGCTTCAGCATCGTTGCGTCGCACACTTGTACTTGTACCACTTCATTCAGCTATTTCCACCCACAATTGTTTTTGAACGTAATAACACCTCCGGTTTACTTTTCTACCCTGTGTCAATGACATTCAAAAGATCCGGGCAAAAATAACCCAGCACTACATCACACCAACTAAATGTTGTACTTTTCTTACACAACCTTCTAACAATGAAAAAACTTGTAATCCTGTTTCTACTTCTTGCTCCTGCATTTGTTTTTTCTCAAGCTAAACAAGATACAGCCAAGGCAAAACCAGTTAAAGAATTTAAAGCAGGTGAGTACACCATGAAGCAATACTATTTTGTAATGCTAGTGAAAGGTGCACGCCGCAGCGAGATAACAGATACAGCAGTTATCAATCAACTGCAACGCGGCCATATGGCTAATATGGACAGCATGGCCAAAGCAGGAAAACTATTGGTGGCAGGACCATTCGGAGACGATGGTAACTGGCGCGGTATCTTCATCATAGATGCAGATACAAAAGAGGAAGTAGAACAACTTTTGAAGAAAGATCCTGCTATCGCCGCAGGTAGGTTAGACTACGAAATACATCCATGGTGGACCGCCAAGAACAGCGTGTTCAAGTAGGATGAGGTTTAAGGTTTGATGTTTAAAGGTTAAGGTTATGGAACAGCTGGATGCTGATGAATAACTTGACATCATTCTTATCAACTAATCAACCATTCAACGTATCAACCTTTCAACTTATCAACCATTCACCCATTCAACCTATCAACTAATCAACTTATAAACCAACCTTCCCTCCACCACCTCTGCCACCTGCGCTGCCCACCGTTCATATTCTTTTGCAGAAGGATGTAGTTTATCAGCAGCTACCAATGATGCATCATTTGCTGCTTCGCGTGTACCTGGAGTAATGTTGATATATTGGCAGCTATACAACTTTGATATGCGCTCATTGATGCTGTTGAATGCATCAATCTCAGAAGCTATTTTTTCTTTATCTCGACCTTCTGCAAAAGGAGTTGCTCCCCAATCAGGAATAGATAACACAATTACATGATCTGCTTTATCACCAGCTAAGTGTACAGCCTTTTTTAGCAGGAACTCAAAATCTGCTTCATAATCTTTCGCTGATAAGCCCCTGTACTGGTTGTTGACTCCAATTAACAGCGTTACAAAATCGTATTGCTGGTTTAGCTGCGTGTGTATCAGGTGCTCTGCCAACTCAAAAGTTGTCCATCCGGTTTTTGCAACAATTTCCGCAGCATGAAAAAGCATGTTTTTCTTTCGAAGCATCTGCACCACCTGGTACGGGAACGACTCGAAAATAGGAAGGCTTTCACCTATTGTATAAGAGTCTCCTAAAGCCAGGTAAGAGTGGATGTGATTTGACATAAGCGGGAAAAATAGTTTATGGTTTATTGTTTTTAGTTTCTGATTGCTGCTAGCAAACAATGATTATTTGCGGCTTAGTTATTTAGGTAATAGAACCGAAATTTCTGAACCAGGAACCACAAACCAGAAACACATCGTTATAAGCCCTTAACTCACAACCTCACTTCTAGTTGCTGTTTCATCTCCACTGAATATTCCTTTGCTACCCGCTGTGCTGCTTCTGCAAAATCTTCTCCCCCTGAAGCATATATAACAGCGCGGCTTGCATTTACCAGTAGGCCTGCATCTTTATTCAAACCAACCTTAGATACTTCCTCCAGGCTTCCACCCTGTGCACCCACGCCAGGCACCAGGAAGAAATGCTCGGGCAGCATATTGCGTATGTGCTCCAGCTGATCAACTTTGGTAGCGCCCACTACAAACATCAAATTATCTACTGAACCCCATGATGCTACTGTTTTCAAAACCCTTTCATACAAGAATTCATGTGCCGGTCCCTGCACAAGATGTGAGGCATCGAACAATGGATCATGCTCCTTATGAATAAGCAGTTGCTCAAAATCTTCACTGCCTTTGTTAGAAGTAAGACCTAGCACAATCGTCACCTTGTCTTCATACTCCAGGAAAGGACGGATACTATCTTCACCCATATAAGGCGCAACGGTCACTGCGTCGAAGCCATACACCTCGAAGAAGGTTTTTGCATATTGTGCAGATGTATTACCTATATCACCGCGCTTGGCATCGGCAATGGTGAAATGTGTAGCAGGAATATATTCAACCGTACGCTGCAGCACCTCCCAGCCTTTCACTCCCATTGCTTCAAAAAATGCAGTATTGATCTTATAACTTACGCAATGATCTTTGGTAGCATCAATGATCTGTTTGTTGAATTCAAATACTCCATGAGGATGCGACTGCAGATGTAAAGGAAGTTTGGTAACATCTGTATCCAGCCCTACGCAGAGGTAGGAACCTTTAGAATAAATTTCTTGAATGAGTTGTTGGCGGTTCATAAGCGCGAAGATAAACGGTTGATGAAATGATTAAAAAGCTTAGTTCTTATCCTTAAAGCTTCTCCAAAATCATCCACTCAACTTCATCGCTGTCCCATTTTTCAGCAAGGTTATCCAGTTGCATTACCTCTTGCATAATAGCCTCTTGTTTCATTCCTCTTGAAAGTGCTTCTGAATAACGAATGTGCGGTGAGAACGTGACCTGTGAATAAGCTGGTATCCATTTATCAGGATGCCTGTCGTGTAAGCGTGCTTCTATTTTCTTTTGCAACAGGAACTTTGGATCAGCGGTCTTCTCCCGCATTTCAATAAAATTATTTACAGCCATATCGGCTATTGCATCAGCATCAGGCTTACGTTGTGTTTGAAATTCTTGCAGTAATGAAACCCAGTCATCACCGTGCTTGTCCATCAGTTGATTCAGTACAACACAATCTTCGAAACCAGCATTCATGCCTTGTCCAAAGAATGGAACAATAGCATGTGCCGCATCTCCTATTAAAGCAAACTTATCGTCGCGCACCCAAGGGAAACATTTTACTGTAACCAATGAAGATGTTGGGTTTTTGAAGAACTGTTCTGCCAGGTCTGGTATCAGTTCCACCACATCCGGAAAATCCTGTTTAAAAAATTCATTCACCTTTTCCTCTGTGTCAAGCTTTTCAAAAGATGTGTCTCCTTTAAATGGAAAGAACAGCGTGCCTGTAAAACTGCCATCAAGGTTTGGCAAGGCTATCAACATATAATCTTTCCGTGGCCAAATATGCAACGCCTCTTTATCTAACAGGTATTCACCGTTAAGACCAGCAGGAATAGCCAGTTCTTTATAACCACAATCAATGTAATACTGGTGATACTCAAACATAGGATGCGACAACATATGCTGCAACCTTGCCGCTGAATAAGCACCATCCGCACCTATGATAAGATTTGGATATTCAAAATCCTGATTGAGCGTGGTTGTGTCATCAAATACTACCTCATTCTTCTCCCAGTTGATAGTTGAACATTTCTTTCGGAAGATGATCTCAACATTATTCTGCTCTGCTATGTCCATCAGCTTTTTATTCAGCTCGCTGCGCGACACCGAATTGATAGCTTGTCCTTCTTTACCATAAGGCTGAAAGACTTTATTTCCATCAGCATGATGAATCATTCTTCCGCGCATAGGTATTGCTATCTGCATAACCTCTTCTGCTATGCCTACTGCTTCCAATGCTTTTATCCCCCTGTCGCTTAGCGCAAGATTGATGGATCGTCCTGCCTCTACAACTTGTGATCGCATGTCTTCCCTGCGCTCATAGATCTTTACCTCGTGGCCGCGTTTAGCTAAAAAAATGCTGAGTAATGAGCCCACAAGTCCGGCTCCAACAATAACTACTTTTTTGTCTGACATGCAATACGCTTATTAAGTTTTTTACTTCAGTGAAAGAATGAAAAGCTAGTCCCTCCTAACTCAATATCTTTTTAATGATATCTCCAAATTGCCATACATCTTCAAATGAATTGTACAAAGGAACCGGCGCTATCCTGATGACATTTGGCTCTCGCCAGTCAGCTATCACTCCTTGATTTATCAGTTCATCGAATATCTCTCTTCCTCTTTCCAGCATCAACATACTAACCTGGCAACCTTTCTCCGCCTCTCCTCGTGGTGTGATCACCTGTGTCACCTGTTGTGTTTGCGTTGCATTTATTTCATCTAAAACAAACAACAGGTAGCTGCTCAGTTGCCTGCTCTTTGTAACTAGATTTTCAAAGCCTGCTTCTTCAAAAACATCCAACGATGCTTTGTGCGCAGCCATGGTAAGAACAGGCACATTGCTCAATTGCCATCCTTCTGCAGTAGGTATCGGTTCAAATGATGAGCCCATTTTAAAACGGCTTTCTTTATTGTGCCCCCACCAACCAGCAAAGCGTGGCAGTGACTTGTCTTTGTGATGCTTGTTATGTATAAAAACACCTGCCACGCCACCAGGGCTACTGTTCAGGTATTTGTAGGAACACCAGCAAGCAAAATCCACCTCCCAATCGTGCAGTTGCATGGGAATGTTACCTGCTGCATGTGCTAGATCAAAACCGGCAACTGCACCAGCATCGTGTGCCGCAGCTGTTATTGCCTTCATGTCAAACGCTTGACCAGTGTAATAATTTACGCCACCAAATAACACCAATGCCAGCTCATTCTTATGCTGCTCAATGGCAGACAAAATATCTTCATGACGTATGGTGTATTCACCTTCACGAGGAGACACTTCCACTATGGCGTCTGCAGGCTCGTAACCATGAAATGCTACCTGTGACTGCAAGGCATATTGATCAGAAGGAAATGCCTTTGCTTCGCAAATGATCTTGTAACGATGTTTTGTCGGTCTGTAAAAACTCACCATCAGCAGGTGAAGATTTACACTAAGCTGGTTCATAGCCACCACTTCTGTTGGTAAACAACCAACGATCTTGCTTAGTTGCTGCGGGAACAATTCGTGGTAAGATACCCATGGGTTCTTTCCATGCACATGTCCCTCTACACCAAGCTGTGCCCAATCATCCAGTTCTTGTTGTATATAACCTTTTGTCGCTTTCGGTTGAAGTCCAAGAGAATTACCAGTTAGGTAAACAGCATCCTGTCCGTTACGTTGTGGAATATGGAACCTATTCCTGTATTCTTTCAAAGGATCTTGTTGGTCGAGCTGCTGAGCGTATTGTAATGTATTTTCCATTTTTGTATTGCCGCTAAGGCGCTAAGGCACGAAGATGCGCCAAGTGTTAATCAATAGTAGCAATTACTTTCAATTCTATTGCTATAGGTGTTGGAAGGCTAATTACTTCTACCGTTGTCCTGCATGCCTGCACATTGCTGAAGTACTCACCATAGATCTTGTTATAGATCGGGAAGTCTTTTTTCATGTTGGTAAGAAAAACCGTTACATCCACCATCTTATCCCAACTACTTCCACTTGCTTCCAGCACTGCTTTTACATTAGCAAATACCGAATGACATTCTGCTGCTATATCGTATGCTATAATGTTTCCTTCTGCATCTTGCTCTAAGCCAGGAATAGAATTATCTACTGCAGAACGAGGTCCTATTCCTGATAGAAACAACAGGTTGCCCACTCTCCGCGCATGTGGATAAGCACCGAGGGGTTTAGCTGCATTCTCAGTGTTGATCATCTCCATTTTGAACGCTGATTTTTATGATAATTAAGATCGGTTGGATCTAAATAAACTAAACTGATGTACTTAGCGCAGATCAGCAAAATCTTAATGATCTGCGTTCTATTTATATTTCCACGCACACATTTTTTGCCTCTGTAAAAAATCGTAAAGCTTCCCATCCGCCTTCTCGTCCTACGCCACTATTTTTCATTCCGCCGAATGGGGTGCGAAGGTCGCGTACCAGCCAGCAGTTTACCCAAATGATGCCTGCTTCTACTTTGGCGGCTACACGATTGGCTTTGGATATATCCTGTGTCCAGATAGTGGCTGCAAGGCCGTAGTTACATTCATTGGCTAACTGCAGCGCTTCTTCTTCATTCCTGAACGATTGAAGCGTAACAACAGGTCCGAAGATCTCTTCCACATTAGTATTGCATGCAGGACCTAATCCTTCTATGATTGTTGGTTCAATAAAATATCCATTTGCACAGCGTCCCTCTGGCCGTACGGCATTACCGCCACACAATATCGTACCGCCCTCTTCCTTAGCGGTCTCTATACATTTCATCACTTTTTCAAAATGAACCTTGCTCACAATAGCGCCTTGTTTAGAGGACGGATCCATTGGATCACCTACTGTAAGTTGTTGCGTCCGTTCTACAAACTCAGCTTTGAATTTTTCATAGATAAACTCTTCCACTAGTATGCGGCTGCCGCACAAGCAGATCTGTCCCTGGTTTGCAAATGATGAACGCAGTGTGGTGTCCATCATCTTTTTCCAGTCACAATCAGCAAAAATGATGTTGGGGTTTTTGCCGCCGAGCTCTAGCGAAAGCTTCTTAAATTTCGGTGCAGCAAGTGATGCTATTCTTTCACCAGCGCGTGTACTACCTGTAAATGAAATGGCCTTGATTGCTGGATGTTTTACTATTGCTTCGCCGGCACCTGGACCAGTACCATGCACAATATTCAACACTCCGGCAGGAAGTCCTGCTTCTATGCAAATTTTACTGAGCAAATATGCTGTAACAGGTGTAACCTCTGAAGGCTTTGCTATCACACAATTACCTGCTGCAATTGCAGGTGCTATTTTCCATGTAAATAAATAAAGCGGCAGGTTCCATGGGCTTATGCATCCAACTATACCAACAGGCTGCCGCAGGGTATAGTTGATCACCTTGTCCTCCATATTATGGCTTTCGGTGCTAAAGTGCAAAATGCCTGTTGCAAAGAAGCGGAAATTTGAAGATGCTCTTGGAATATCCACACGCTTACTCAACCAAAGCGGTTTACCATTGTCTGTTGTTTCTGCTAGTGCCAGTGTCTCAAGATTAGCATCTATCAATTCTGCTATTTTATTAAGCACTTTAAATCGCTCTTCTACTGGCGTAACAGACCAAGATGCAAATGCTTTCTTTGCTGCACTCACGGCCAGTTCTATATCTGTATCATCACTATCAGGTGTATGAGAAAAAACTTCAGCTGTAGCTGGATTAATGTTCTCAATGAACTTACCATTAGACGGTGGAGCTAAAGCTCCGTCGATGTAATTCTCAAGATGATATGGTATGGCAAGATCCATTTTTGATTTATGATTTTTGATTGCGGAATTTAGATTGAGGTGATCAAACTTTGATAAATGATTCTGTTGAAAAATCCTGATACAGGTTGCGTAGAGGTAATCCAGCATCTAGTATTCTTTTTCCAGCATCAAGCATCCTGCTCCTCAAATTGCTCCTGTCCTACCGCCATCTACAGGTATGCTGGTTCCGTTGACATAAGCAGCAGCAGGCGTTGCTAAAAATGCAGCCACGGCAGCTATCTCTCCGGGTTCTCCAAAACGTTTAGCCGGAATTTCTTTTTGCATTTCCAGCTCTACCTGTTCTATCTCCTTTTGCTGCTTGTTTGCGTTATTGTTGATGATACTACTCAGCCTTTGCGTCTTAGTAGCACCAGGAAGAACATTGTTCACAGTGATACCAAATTCTGCAAGTTCATTACTCATTGTCTTGGCCCATGAAGCCACAGCGCCTCGGATGGTATTTGAAACACCAAGATTTTTCAAAGGAACTTTTACGGATGTTGATATGATGTTAATGATACGTCCATAACCAGCAGCTTTCATAGATGATACAACAGCTTGCGTGAGGATATGATTGCAAATAAGATGTTGATTAAAAGCGGCAAGAAATTGTTCTTCACCTGCATCAACTATGGGACCTGCTGCCGGCCCCCCCGTATTATTGATGAGAATATGAACAGGCTTATCTTTTACATACTGCTCAATTACCTGCTTCACTTCATCTGGTTTTGAAAAATCAGCAACCAATGTATCATGCTCCTGTTGAAGCGTATTATCAAGATGTAGTACAGCTTCTTGCAGGCTTGTAGTATTGCGGGCAAATAAAGTACAGTTAGCACCCATCAATGCTAACTCCGTTGCTATCGCTAATCCAATGCCCTGGCTGCTGCCACAGATAAGCGCGTTCTTTCCTTCAAGAGATAGATTCATATGCTGTCAAACTTAGTCAGTTTTACTGTATTTTGTTTCTGTTTTTGTAACCACATCACTTCACAAAAATTATTGCTTATGCCAGTTGCATCTCCTTTCAATCTTAAAAAATGGATCGATGAACATCGTGACCTTCTGAAGCCCCCGGTAGGTAATCAATGCATATATAAAGAAGCAGAGAACTTCATTGTTATGGTAGTTGGCGGCCCCAATGCAAGAAAGGATTACCACTATAATAAAAGCGAGGAGCTGTACTACCAGGTGGAAGGAAACATAGAACTGAAAATCATAGATGATGGTAAGCCACGTACCATCCCCATCAATGAAGGTGATATGTTCCTGCTTCCACCTAAGACGCCGCATTCACCACAGCGCCCGGCTAATACGGTTGGATTGGTGATAGAAAAGATCCGCGAAGACCAAGAAAATGAGAAAGATGCTTTTATGTGGTTCTGCGAAAACTGCGGCAACAAACTATACGAAGAGCATGTGTTTGTAAGTGATATTGTAAAACAGCTTCCACCTATCATGGAGCGTTTTTATTCATCAGAAGAAAACAGGACATGCAATAACTGCGGAAGTGTGATGGAGCCCCCGGTGAAGAAGTAGTTTTTTGGGGGAACGCAGATTATTATGATGATTAAGGTTAAG
The DNA here is from genome assembly GCF_017355875.1 of Aridibaculum aurantiacum. Classification (NCBI taxonomy): domain Bacteria; kingdom Pseudomonadati; phylum Bacteroidota; class Chitinophagia; order Chitinophagales; family Chitinophagaceae; genus Aridibaculum; species Aridibaculum aurantiacum. The sequence continues at coordinate 1,326,854 of NZ_JAFEWC010000001.1, read as the reverse complement.
TATGATTTTGGGTATGGTGGGAGAAGGTACTTGAAGGCAGATTGTTATGATGTTTGGGTTTATATATGATTAGGTACAATAGCAGAAGTAAAAGTCTTCCTGAACGCTGATCTATTAAGATGATTAAGATGCTTATGAACGATAACTACTTACATAGTGAAATCACGAGCAACATCATTGCGGCATTCTATGCTGTTTATAACAAACTCGGGTACGGCTTCCTTGAGAAGGTGTACGAGAGGTGCCTCTTGATAGAATTAGGAAAGCTAGGGCATCATCCAATTGCTCAACATCCTATCAATGTGCACTATGAGAATCATGTTGTAGGACATTATATTGCAGATATATTAGTTGATGACAAGGTCATTGTAGAGGTTAAGGCCGCTGATGCACTTTCTAAAGAACATGAAGCACAATTGACCAACTATCTTAAAGCAACAGATATTGAAGTTGGTCTCCTGGTAAACTTTGGTAAGAAAGCAGAATTCAAAAGAAAGGTTTTTTCTGCCCAGTATAAGTATCACAACTTACCACCAAGAACATAGAAGAGTATTGTGTCTGTGCAAACAACAGGAACATCAGCGAAACATCTAATTAAAAACACAACGCCATTGAAAAACCATGATTAATCATCACCACCATAACAATCTGCGTTCACTCACTCTTCTGTAACATAACTCATCATCACCATAATAAAAATCAGCGTTCCCATTCCCTATGAAAATCGACATTCACACCCACATTATGCCGGAGCATATGCCTAACTGGACAAAGAAGTTTGGCTATGGCGAGTTTATTCACCTGGAGCACCGCAACTGCGAGGCATGTATGATGAAGGGAGAAAAACAGTTTCGTGTTGTAGAACAGAATTGTTTCAAAGTAGAAGAAAGAGTAAAGGATATGGATGCCACGGGTGTGTCCATGCAAGTACTTTCTACTATTCCTGTTCTGTTTAACTACTGGGCTAGTGCAAAAGATGGACATGAAACATCGAGGTTTCTCAATGATCATATTGCAGAAGAAGTAGACCGGCAGCCGGATCGTTTTATAGGCATCGGCACTGTGCCTTTGCAGGATATTGATCTTGCCATCAAAGAAATGGAGCGGTGTGTGAAGGAGCTACGGATGCCGGGTCTTGAGATCGGTTCCAACATAAACGGCAAGAACCTGAGTGATCCATCATTCTTTCCTTTCTATGAAGCTGCAGAAAAACTAGGCTGTGCGCTGTTTGTTCACCCATGGGAAATGATAGGCGAAGAGCAGATGCAAAAGTACTGGCTGCCATGGCTGGTTGGTATGCCAGCCGAAACTACAAGAGCTATATGTTCTATGATCTTTGGTGGTGTGTTTGAGAAGTTTCCAAAACTGCGCGTTGCCTTTGCACATGGCGGCGGTTCATTCCCCTATACGCTAGGCAGAATAGAACATGGCTTCGATGTAAGACCAGATCTTGTTGCTGTTGACAACCCTGTTTCTCCACGCAACTATCTTGATCACTTTTGGGTTGATAGCCTGGTGCACGATCCTAAAACAATGCATTACCTGCTGGATGTAATGGGCAATAACAAAATATGCCTTGGCAGCGACTATCCTTTTCCTCTTGGTGAACATCACCCTGGAAAGTTGATAGAAGAAATGACTTTGGAACCGGGGGTAAAAGAGATGCTGCTCTTTAAGAATGCGAAGGATTGGCTGGCCATTCAATAAGAGGATAGCAGCTTTACCAATGCTTATAAACAACAACCAATGCACATCAAACTGCTTAAGCTTCTCCTGTTGATCGTTATTACTTGTATAGCGCTTACAAGTTTTGGTAATGACACTGCAGTACAAAAACTAGATGTTTACGACACTACTCAACTTGCATTGGATGCAGGTGGCTATAAGCCAGATGACGAATTCAATATCTTCCTGCTATTGTTCGGGACTGCAGCTATTTGTTTTATGGCTGGTTTCTTTCTGTTAGGACTGCTCGTTTTTATTGTACTCGTTGCTTTGATAATTGGCTTTGTAAGTATTGGTGTGATCTCTACTTCTGCCTTGGTTGGTTTGTACAACAAGTCGTTTACCAGTGGCTTCAAAACCTTGTTCCTTACGGGCGGAACTATATTCGGTTCTATAGCAGGCATCTTCCTGTTTGGCCTCTTTACATTAATGCTCGATCTGCAAGTATCAAGTTCAACCATCACTGTAGCAGGCGGTATTATAGGAGCAGTTACTGGTTGCCTGGTCGGCTATACAAGTTTTATGTTGGTACGCAGAACTCTAAAGTACATACACAGCAAGTACCTTCAGTCACCTCCTGATCAAAACAACCAGTAACTACATTTTACTTTAAGACCTTTCCTCCCATACCTGCACCAGGTTTACCAGTACCTCTACTGCCTTCTGCATATCCTTTACACCTATCCATTCTTTCTTGCTGTGAATGCCTTGCATACCTGTAAACAAGTTCGGACAAGGAAGCCCCATAAAGCTCAACTTACTACCATCGGTGCCACCGCGTATACTTTGCTTGCGCACCGTTAGCCCTGTTCTTCTATATGCTTCTTCTGCATGTGCCACCACTTGTGGATGTTGGTCAAGTACCTCTTTCATATTTCGGTACTGCTCTGTTACTTTAAACTCCATCCTTGCTTTTGGATGACGCTGCAACACCTGCTCAGCAATTGTTTGCAATCGCTCTGCATTTGCCTTCAACCCTTCTCTTGTAAAATCTCTTACTATAAATTCTATGGTTGCCTTTTCTGCAAGACCTTCCATGCGAACAGGGTGCACAAAACCTTCACGACCTTCTGTTGTTTCAGGGCTGAATTCTTTTGCAGGTAAGGATGCTAAAATTTCTCCTGCTATCTTCAAAGCATTAACCAGGTAACCTTTTGCATAACCCGGGTGTGCACTTACACCATGTACAGTGATGACAGCACCATCAGCACTAAAAGTTTCATCTTCCAGTGTACCCTCTTCTCCACCATCTAGAGTATATCCGAAATCTGCACCCAGCTTTTGCATATCCAGCTTTACTGTTCCACGTCCTACTTCTTCATCAGGTGTAAATAATATCTTGATGGTGCCATGCTTTACTTCAGGATGTGTAACCAGATAATTGGCCATGTCCATGATCTCGGCAACTCCTGCTTTATCATCAGCACCCAATAAAGTATCGCCACTTGCAGTTATAATATCATGTCCTATATGCCCCTTCAGGTAAGTAAATTCATTGGCAGACAAAACCTGTGTTGTATCAGCAGGCAGTACTATATCTTCTCCATTATAATTATTATGAAGAATAGGTTTGACACCTGTTCCGCTACAATCGGGTGCTGTATCTACATGGCTACAAAAACAAATCACAGGAACATCTTTATCAGTGTTAGAAGGAATGGTAGCATATACATAACCATATTCATCAGTATGCGCATCGGCTATACCCATGGCCTGCAATTCTTCGGCTAACAGTTTCGAAAGATCCTTTTGCTTTTCAGAAGAAGGAGTATCCATGTTCTGCGGATCGCTTTGCGTATCTACCTGTACATAGCGCATGAACCTTTCGGAACATGTAAAATTGTACGACTGTAACATATCATTTATTTTGGGGCAAATTAATCTATAACACCTACACTTATTCATCTACCATTATGCAGGCTCCACTTATAAAACAAGGATGGTTACGCGTTATAATCTACTTCATCTTGTTGATGCTGGTAGCTTTTTCCGTAAGCTTTCTTGCATCTGAATATATAAGCACGCTAATAGAAGATAACGATACCAAGTTCTTTATCTCCTATATTTTAGTTGCCGCTTCTTTCATAGGTCTTACCGTTTTGGCTAAAAAACATATAGACCGTCAGCCTCTATCTACTTTGGGATTAGAATGGAAAAAACATAAAGAAGATGGTGCAATGGGATTATTCACATCCACCACGCTATTGGCCATAGGCACCATCGTTTTACTTGTAACACATCAATTGGTTTATACCGGTGTGGGTACAGACTTCACTGGTTTATTCATCCAGTTGGGACTAATGTTGATGGTTTCCTTTAGCGAAGAAATTGTGTTCAGGGGTTATATTCTTTACAACCTGATGGAAAGTGCAAATAAATACACTGCACTGATTATATCTGCTGTGTTATTTGCAGTTGTGCATGCTTCCAATCCCAATGCAGGTATATTACCTATTGTAAATGTTTTTCTCGCAGGTGTACTACTTGGTATCAACTTCATTTTTACGCGAAACTTAGCCTTTGCTATCATGTTGCACCTCGGGTGGAATTTTATGCAAGGCGCTATACTTGGATACGAAGTAAGTGGCATTGATACGCCTAATCTTTTGCAGCAATACATTTCAGGGAATGACTTATGGACAGGAGGTGAATTTGGCTTTGAAGGATCTTTACTGTGTACTGTTCTGCTGGTAATGGCAGTAGCTATATGGTGGTACTTATTCTCATTGAAGTATAAAACAGTGAAAAAGGCTGCATAGATTTTCACACCTGTTGTATGGAGTTTTGTTAGTGGTTATATTTCCTATACTAAAACCCCATTAAATGAAAAGATTACTCATTGGCGCTCTTGTTGGCGCTATCCTCATCTTTGGCTGGCAAGGTGCTGCCCGTATGGTTTTTAAATACCATTACGAGGGACTAAAACCGGCACCTAATAGTGATGCCATTCTTGCTACGCTTTCCAGCAATTTACCAGCAGACGGACAGTACTACCTGCCAGACCTGAACCCCGATGCTACACCTGAAGACATGGAAAATTTTGAAAAGCAACATCATGGCAAGCCATGGGCGATCATCAACTTCCACCGCTCGTACGACAGCCGCCAGATGGGCATGCTGATGACAAGACAATTCACTACCATGTTTCTTTCTGTGCTTTTGTTTATTTGGATCGTAGGCAAAAACCCGGGAAGCTTCTCCAGCGTATTCTTCAAAAGTATAGCTGCAGGCATATTTGTTTTTGTTACCGCATGGTACCCGCAAAATATTTGGTGGGAACTGCCGTGGCCTGTACTCCGTGGCGAATTGATTGACCTGCTGGTGGGATGGGCTCTTGCAGGATTGTGGCTTGGCTGGTGGCTCAACAGGAGAACGAGTAGAAGATAGTATATATATCAAAAGTCAAAAGGGAAACCAGAGCTTCCCTTTTGACTTTTGATTTTTGACTTTTGAATTATCTACGGAGTAATGATCAAAGGCTTTTTACCTACGATCTCAACCAGTTCAAGGTCGAATACCAGGTCTTCGCCGGCAAGTGGATGATTTGCATCAAGCAAAACTGTTGCTTCCTGTACTTCGCGAATAACAACTGGAAAATTTTGTCCTGCGCCATTGCTCATGTTCAGTTGCATACCTACTTCCGGTACCATATCAGCCGGGAAACGATCTCTTGGAAACTCCATTACCAGTTCGTCCTGCTTAGGTCCATAAGCCTCATCCACCGGGATGTTGATGGTCTTTTTTTCGCCAACACTCATACCAGTAACGCCACTGTCGAAACCTGGTATAACCTGCCCGCTTCCCACTTCAAACTCCAGCGGCTCGCGGCCTTCACTGCTATCGAATGTAGAACCGTCAGTTAATTTGCCGTGATAATGCACTTTTACTTTATCACCACTTTGTACTTGTTGCATGTGTTTAGTTGTTTGTTCAATTTAGAAAATACTTCATGTTTTTCTATGCTGGTTATTGCAGCCTGTATAGAACAGCGGCACAACAATCTTGCCATTAGAAATTCATAAAGGCGGCAGATGCCTGTATTGTTGTATCTAAGATTATTTGAAAAATCTACAGGTTTTCATAGTTGCAAAGGCATGTCACTCCTGGATCATTGAATGAAAATGCGCTTCATAAACAAGTGTTTGCACAACCTCCTATTTTACCTAAGAGTGGCGATACAGCTTGCATTTTAAAATAAAGATCGGCCGCCAATATTATCTACACGAACAAAGAAGACGGAACAATACTGAATGTTAAACCGGCAAATTAAAACTATTATTCCCCAACTACGGTATGTTTTTTACTTTACTTGCACTACAATAAATGTTGTAGAATGAAACAGATGTTACTATATGCCAGCATGTTATTATTTGTGGCAGCAAATGGCCAGGCGAATAAAAAGCAAAAATCCGCACCTGCGACCAAGGCTAAAACAAGTAGCACCGTTCGACTGGCAGCTGTTACTTCTCAAAAAGCTATTTTACCCGGTGCTACCAATACTGCAGAATATTTTCCTTTATTAAAAGGCAAACGAGTAGGTGTATTTGCCAACCACACTTCCACCATTGGCAATGTTCACCTGGTAGATTCCTTGAAGCGTGCTGGCATCAGCATCACAATGATATTTGGCCCTGAACATGGCTTTAGAGGCACTGCCGATGCCGGTGAAAAAGTAGCCAATTACACTGATAAGCAAACAGGCATCCAGGTGGTTTCATTATATGGAAAAAAGAGGAAGCCAACGGCAGAAGATCTCGCTAATGTTGACATCCTGCTGTTTGACATACAGGATGTAGGTGTGCGGTTTTATACTTACATCTCTTCGCTGCAAGACTTTATGGAAGCTGCCATTGAACATAAGAAACCTTTGATCATTTTGGACCGTCCAAATCCTAATGGACATTATGTAGATGGGCCCGTACTAGATACCACCTTCAGAAGTTTTGTAGGTATGCAAGCTGTTCCTGTAGTGTATGGAATGACCATTGGCGAGTATGCTAACTTCCTGGTGGGCGAAGGATTGTTTGATAAGAATATCATGGCAAAAATGATGATGGACATGGTGAATAACGCATTGAACAAAGACATTGAAGATGGTGCTCCGCCAAAAATCACCGTTATCAAAAACAGGAACTATACCCATAGCAGCAGGTACGAACTGCCGGTGAAGCCTTCACCTAATTTACCTGATGCTGGCAGCGTGGCATGGTATCCATCCACTTGCTTTTTTGAAGGAACAGTATTGAGTGAAGGTCGCGGTACAGACCACCCTTTCCAGGTTTTCGGTCATCCATCCTTACCAAAAAATTTGTATGCTTTTACGCCTACCAGTCGTGAGGGTGCAAAAAATCCAAAGCTTGAAAATAAGCTATGTTATGGATGGAATGTGACCAATGAACCATTACCTGCTAAAAAACTACAACTGAAATATTTGCTGGAGGCTTATAAGCTTTACCCAAACAAGGAAGAGTTTTTCCTTTCGCCAAAGAAAAATAATTTGCAGCCCAATGACTTTTTCTTCAACAAACTAGCAGGAAATGCTGAGCTGATGCAGCAAATAAAAGATGGTAAAAGCGAGGAAGAAATAAGAGCAAGCTGGCAACCACAACTGGAAGCTTTCAAGAAGAAAAGAAAGAAGTATTTGATGTATCCTGATTTTGAATGAGGTTAATAAGTTGACTAGTTGATAAGTTGATATGTATAGCCAGGTGAACGCACTAATGGCTTTCCTTATCAACCTATCAACTTATCAACTCATGAACTTCTCAATTTATTAACCATCAACAACCTATCAACCTATCAACCTACGTGTCAACCACCAACACATGAACCACACCTCTCTCCGCATAATTTTCATGGGCACACCTGAATTTGCTGTTGCATCACTAGATGCTTTGGTGAATGCAGGATGCAATATTGTAGCTGTAGTAACCGCACCTGATAAACCTGCTGGTCGCGGCATGAAGCTTACCCAAAGTGCAGTAAAAACATATGCAGTAGAAAAAGGTCTTAACGTACTGCAGCCGGAGAAGCTGAAAAATCCTGCTTTCATTGAAGAGCTTCAAGCGCTGAAGGCCGACCTGCAGGTGGTGGTTGCTTTTCGCATGCTACCCGAAGTTGTTTGGAACATGCCGCCATTGGGCACTATCAATGTGCATGGATCGCTACTGCCACAGTACCGCGGTGCTGCTCCTATTAATTGGGCAATAATCAATGGAGAGAAAGAAACAGGCGTAACAACTTTTAAACTAAAGCATGAAATAGATACAGGCGATATCCTGCTGCAGGAGAAGATAGCTATAGGAGAAGATGAAACAGCTGGTGAAATACATGACCGGATGAAAGAAGTAGGCGCTCAACTTTTAGTTACTACAGTTAAAGGACTTGCAGAAGGAAGCCTACAGGAAGTGCCACAAGTTTCATTTGCAACGGCTGAACTAAAGCATGCACCTAAGATATTCACCGAAACCTGCACCATCAACTGGAATAGCAGCTGCAATCACATCCACAACCTAATTCGCGGCCTATCCCCTTTTCCCGGGGCACTTTCCCGACTGCAGGAAAAGGTGCTAAAGATCTACAAAAGCAAAAAAGAAATTACCAATCCTTCCATTGCTCCTGGAGAATGGACCACCGACAGCAAAACCTACCTAAAGTTTGCTTGTACAGACGGTTATGTTCATGTAACGGAGCTACAGCTTGAGGGAAAGAAACGGATGTTGGTTGAAGATTTCCTGAGAGGATTTAGAAGCGGTGCATGATGTTATACAGAATATAAAAAAAGCGGCTCTTGTTCTGCAAGAGCCGCTTGTCTTTTAGCTACACCAACTACTGGTAATACGTTACCTGCACCGGGAATTTTGGATCAATAATACCCAGGTAATTGGCAGCTGCATTGTTCATACGCAGCAGCATGTTGTTACTTTCTTTTGTTTCAGGTAAAGCACCCAGCACTTTAGCATAAATCACCTTATCCTGCGTTGAACTGATCTTCACAATAGTACCAGCAGGTATATCATTCATCAGTACATAGTACTTCTTATCCTGCCAGCCACTTGTTGACTTAAATGTGCCTGCATCACCTGCTTTATTCACCAAAGATTTATCAGCCGCATCTGCATTGTAAAAGGGGCTAAATGCGCCTTCATCGCTAGCCACGCCACCTGCTGTAGCCATAGAAGATGTACTTACTGATGTAGAAGGAGCTTGTACAGGCGCATCTTTAGGTTGAACCTTTTCCACTACAGGCTCTTCTTGTTTCTTTTCTGTTACAACCGCTACAGGTTCTGTTTTTTCTGCAACAGCTGGTTTTTCTGTAACAGCTGCTTTTTCTGCAATAATCTCCACCTGCTTTATTGTATCATTAGCCGCAGTATTAGCTACAGTTTCACTTGCTGGAGGGACTACTACGTCTGCTGCCTTTGCTACCGGCTGTTCTGAAACTGGTTTCACTGTTTCCTTTTGCTCCTGTGCTTCATCTGCAGGTTTGGCCGCTACAGTTTCCTGTGTTACTACACCCGCAACAGGAGCTGTGGTAGCTGCTGTAGTAGCGACTATATCAAACTTTACATCAGAAGCTGGTATAGCGCGGAAAGCTGTTTCGTGCTCCTTCTTTACCCGAAGATTACCTACCACCAGTGGCGCCCCTACTTCAATTACATCAGAAGAAAGCTTATTCCACTGCCTTAGGTTTTCAAGAGGCGTAGCATGGTTGTTACCTATCCTGAAAAGCGTTTCATTCTTAGTTACCACATGGTACACAGGCACCAGGGTTTCATCGGGAGTTGGTGCACCTGTTACATCAAAATTGGCTGGTGTAAGCGGTATTTTCAATGTCTGCCCAATAGCCAGTCCTTTTTCTAATGTAGTGTGATTGAAAGAAGCAATAGCTTTTGGATGTTGATTATAGATCCTCCCAATGCTGTAGAAGTTTTCTTTAGGTGACACAATGTGCGTCAGGTAAAGGTTTGGCGTGATGCCTTCTACCAGCACATTTGCTTTTTGTGCAAAAAGGGATGTTGTATAAAAAAACAGAAGGGTGAATAACAACTTTTTCATGGCTGCAAATAGGTTACATGTAAGTTTTAAAAAACGGGGCGAAGTTAAGGTATTAAAATCCTCCAGTTGGTGGGGTAATAGTTATTAACCCGTGTGGGTAAAACCTTTGCCCAGCCTAGGTTTATTCCCTGGTGACGCATTAACGACCAACCTTTTTGGGCAGTAGATAAAACAAGGTCCTGGCGCTTTAGATAACGTAAGGCTTCTTCCTTGTCCAGGTCTGCAACAACAATGTGTTGGTGAAGCAAAGACGACAAGGCAAATTCATGATGAGGAATAAGATCTTTTCCTTTGAAGTTGCCGATGGCCACACCAGATTTTCGTACAGATAAATTTTTCTGAACGATTGCAAACGACTCAGCCCACCTAGCAGGAATGGCTACTATATTTTCTTTTTGTACAAAAAGGGTTGATGCTTCCGGCTCCTGCAGCCAGGAATTTACCTGCTCCTGTTCATTTCTGGTTAGTAGTTGCAATTTATTTGCAGGTGCATAGTATTCTTCTACAGGATTCTCTTGCCTGAAACAAGCGATAAAAAGACCTTCTCCTTTTACTTTATCAGGGTAAAAACGATAGCCGCTGGCACCATGAACTGGTGAAATAGTTTCTGTGACACCCCATCCTGGTTCTGTAGCTACGGCTACAGGTGTTAGTCTGAACGTGTCAACGATCCAGTCGCAGATGTCTTCGTTTTCTTGTTTGCTATAACTGCACGTGCTGTAAATCAGGTAACCATCACGACGTAGCGAAGGAATGGCATCGGTAAGTATGCGTTGTTGGCGCAGGCTGCACATTTGTACATTGTTCTCGCTCCATTCTTCTATAGCTGCAGGATCTTTTCTAAAAAGCCCGCTGCCACTGCAGGGCGCATCCACTACCATCAGGTCAAAGAAAGCAGGGAGACGAGTAAAATCTTTGGGATCGTTGTTCGTAACAACTACATGTTCGCTGCCCCACTTGCTGATGTTTTCTGCCAGCACGCTTACACGCGTCTTTATTACCTCGTTGGAAACAATGAAGCTATTGGGTAAAGCTGCGGCTACAAGTGTACTCTTACCACCTGGTGCCCCGCAAAGATCCAATACATGCCTCGGCTGCTCATCTGTATAAACCTGCCTGATAACATGATGCAGAAACATGGAGCTTGCTTCCTGCACATAATAAGCTCCTCCATGAAAAACAGGATCGAGCGTGAAGGATGGACGTGCAGGTAAATACCTGCCATATTCGCACCATGGCACTTGCTCTGAACCAGCGAAATGATCAGCTGTAATGGGCTTGGCCGGGTTTAGCCGCACCGATGTTACCTGTTCCTTGCTAGTATGCACATCAATGAATGACTGTTCATCAAAACCGGGTAAGCCTTCTAGGTCGTGCAATAGCTGCTGTGGTAGGTGATGTTGCAAAGGGTAATTGATTAGTGGCGCAAAAGTATCTTATTCTGCAGAGTAAACAGGTGATGCGGATTGGCTGAATAGCGAACAAACCGTACAAGTGTGCGACGCAAGAAAAGCTGAAAAATGTGCCAATGCTGGCTACATCATCTTACTTAACTTCTTGCTTAGATGAAAAACAAAAACCCCGGCAAAAGCCAGGGTTGGGTGGTATACAAATGCTATTGTAATTAAACTTTGAAGTGAGAGAACGCTTTGTTCGCTTCAGCCATACGGTGTGTATCTTCTTTCTTTTTGAAAGCGCCACCTTCACCTTTGCTAGCTGCAACGATCTCGTTAGCAAGTTTCTCAGCCATGCTGCGACCATTTCTTTCGCGGCTAAAGCGGATCAACCATTTGATGCTTAGAGAAACCTTACGATCAGGACGAACCTCAGAAGGAATTTGGAAAGTAGCACCACCGATACGACGGCTACGTACTTCTACTCCAGGTGTTACATTCTGCAATGCTCTTTTCCAGATCTCGTATCCATCTTCACCTGTTTGCTTTGCTACTTTATCAAGTGCATCGTAGAAAATAGTAAGTGCGATGCTCTTCTTTCCTTCCCACATCAGGTTGTTTACAAAACGGGTAACCAGTTTGTCGTTAAACTTTGGATCTGGCGCCAGGGGGATCTTTTTCGGTTGCGTTTTACGCATGGTTTCTTATTTATTGCAGCTTCTGCTGCTTAAGTGTTATAAAAATCTGAGTATAGAGTAAGCGATAGTGTTTCTAACCTTTTTTACCAGGTCGGTAACTTAGATCTTACTACTGTACTACTTCTTTGCTTTTTCTTTCTTAGTTCCGTATTTAGAACGAGACTGCTTACGGTCTTTTACACCGGCAGTATCAAGGCTACCACGAACGATGTGGTAACGAACACCTGGTAAATCTTTCACACGACCACCACGGATCAATACGATAGAGTGCTCTTGCAGGTTGTGACCTTCACCTGGGATGTAGGCAATAACCTCTACTTTATTTGTCAAACGAACTTTAGCTACTTTACGAAGAGCTGAGTTTGGCTTCTTTGGAGTTGTTGTATATACCCTAGTACACACACCACGACGTTGAGGACAAGCATCAAGAGCTCTTGATTTGCTCTTTGCTTTGATGATTTCTCTACCTTTTCTAACTAATTGCTGTATTGTAGGCATTTGTAACCTTTTATATTTTTTCGGACGGCAAAGGTAAGGGTGAAGTTGGTAATAACAAAAATGTTTTCAATCAATTTTTCACACCCTAACAAAAATTTACCGCGTATGGTAAAAAAACAACTGGCTTCACTGGTAAAGTGAAGCCAGTACTATTATTCTATTATTTCTAGATCTTGTACATCCAGCCGTGATTATCGGCAGTTTTTCCGTAGCGGATGTCGTTCAATCGCTTTTTCAATTCTGGTGCTATCCTCCATTTATTTGTATCAAACTCCATTACATAATCCTTGTAACGCAATTCTTGTATAAGTGTAATGGTGGCGGCAGTACCTGTACCAAATACTTCAAACAGTGCACCTGCTTTGTGAGCCTCAATCAGGTTGTCGATGTGAACACGTTCTGTATCGATAACCTCGAAGCCCATTTCGCGCAGGATGGTGATAGAACTATCGCGGGTTACACCTCCTAGTATGGTTCCCAAAGTAAGCTCAGGCGTGTATGCTTTATCTCCAATGATGAAGAATACATTCATGGTTCCAATCTCCTGGACATATTTATGCTCGAAAGCATCCGTCCAAAGCACCTGGTCGTAACCTTTGTTTTTTGCTTCGGTTGTTGCCAGCATACTTGCGCCGTAGTTACCTGCGGCTTTAGCATAACCTATACCGCCAGGAGCAGCACGTGTATATTTTTCTTCTACATAAATCCGCATTGGCTTATTGTAGTAAGGACCAGTTGGACTTAGGATGATCATGAATTTGTATTTCTCTGAAGGCTTCACTCCTATCACCGGGTCGGTGCTGAACATGAACGGGCGGATATATAAAGAGTGGTCTTCCTGTGAAGGGATCCAGTTCTTATCAATATCTACCAGCATACGCATGCCTTCCATAAAAATGTCTTCAGGCACTGCAGGCATTTGCATTCTCTCTGCTGAAAGATTGAAACGCTTGTAATTGTCGTGTGGTCTGAAGATAAAAGCATTACCTGCGGGATCTTTGTACGCTTTTATACCTTCAAAAATAGCCTGGCCATAATGTATAGCGGCAGTAGAGGGTTCCAACAATAGTGGTTGGTAAGGTTTGATCTCAATGTTCTTCCATTCTCCATCCTCATAATCAGCTTCTAACATATGGTCGGTGTAGTACTTTCCGAAAGGAAGATTCTCCAACGACATAGTGTTTAGCTTACTTGTACTCACCTTCTGAACATTAATATCCATGGCTGCAATCATAATAACTAAATTTGCTGCAAAGTAAATCAAAATTGCCCGGTCAGGTCAACTAAAAGTCATCCCCCAATGAGTTTTGAGAATATTCAATTGCCAGAATTCTTACTTGCAGATTTATACAAAGATTGTTTGGTAGAGTTAGAAAATATCGAAGTTTCACCGGCTACTACAGTAACGGCGGCTCCCGTAGAAGTGGCTAAACAAGAAGCAGTTGCAGAAAAAACCGCATTGAAGTACCTGGGAGAAAACAAACGTAATGTGGCTATCCTCGTTAAATCTTCTGACGCTGCATTTGTAACGGAAAGTGACCTTCAATTTTTAACGAATGTTTTGAAGGCATGCCAGCTTAACCTTGCGGATATAGCCATTGTAAATACAGACCAACAGCCGGTGCAATACAATGCTCTCCTATCAGAATTGAAGCCAAAGCATGTAATACTTTTTGATGTAGAACCGGCTGCCATCAAACTTCCTTTTGCCTTCCCGGATTTCCAACCGCAATCGCATGGCGACATTCAATTCTTGAAGGCTCCAGCTCTTAATAATATTAACCTACCTAGTCAAGATGCAAAGGTGCTGAAGACAAAATTGTGGATCAGCCTGCAAAAAATATTCGGTCTAACCAGCTAATGGAATAATTGTTGTTCTCGGGAACCAAACCTTGCACATGAGGACAATCATCTTTGCGACCAATAACAGTAATAAGATATACGAGGTAGAGAACCTGGTGGGCGACCTATATAATGTGCTATCGCTAAAAGCAGCAGGTATTGATATAGATATTCCAGAACCACATGCTACTCTTGAAGCAAATGCCCGTGAAAAGTCGGAGACGATCTACCGCCTTACAGGAAAAGATTGTTTTAGTGAAGACACAGGACTAGAGGTAGCAGCATTAAGAGGAGAACCTGGCGTACGTAGTGCACGGTATGCAGGCGAGAACAAATCATCAGCAGATAATATTGAAAAGGTTCTCCGTTTACTTAATGGCCAGGCAAATCGTAAAGCACGTTTTCGTACCATTGTTTCGCTCATCATGGATGGAAAGGAACACCAGTTTGAAGGCATCTGCGAAGGCAAGATCATAGAGCAGCCACGTGGCGATGCCGGATTTGGATACGATCCCATTTTTGTACCTGATGGTGCTGAAATGACATTTGCGGAAATGTCGCTACAAGAAAAGAATACATACAGCCACAGGAAGAAGGCGATCGCACAATTACTGGCATATCTTTCCCTGCATGGGAATTAACTATCCCTTTTATAGAACCTTGGCAACAAAACTGCAACCTTATTAAAAACACTGGCGTCTGTACAATAAATGCGGTTAATTCTGCATTATTAATTAACCTTCTGAAGAAAGACATTTACAGGGGTGTGAACCTTTCTTCAATAAAGGCTTTGACCATGAAAAGGAAAAATACCACCAACACTGTTAAGCCTGTAGTAACCGGCGAGCAGGTTTTTCATCCCTCCAATTTGAAAGACAACGATTCTAAAAACCATTTTTTAAAGTCTTCCATTCCTAATCCGACCATGACTGAACAATTTGCTGTACCTCCTCCGCATATCTGGAGAAATATTGAAAAGATATTGGATGAACAGGATCAGGCTAAGGCAGCGAATGTTGCCGTTGGTTATGCTCCTGCCAAGCCTGCAAAAAAGCAAGGGCTGTTTATTACTACTTTTGGCCTCTCTGTTGTTTTGTGCTTATTCTTCTATTTTTCTTAATGCAGGATGGAAAGAGTAAAGGTTCAACTGCCGGGAGAATTTCCATTCAGCACTAACATACGTATACGAATAACTGACCTCAATTATGGTGGTCATGTAGGCAACGACTCATTTTTGTCGCTGGTACATGAAGCAAGGCAGCAATTCCTGCATCACTTTGGCTATAGCGAAATGAATGTTGGCGGAGTAAGCCTGATAATGGCTGACGTAGCCATTGAATACAAGGCCGAATTGAATTACGGGAACGAAGTAAAAATATCTGTAGCAGCCGGCGGCTTCGACAGGTTAGGATTTGATATCTACTACCTCCTGGAGATAATTACACCTGATAAAATGATAACAGCAGGCAAAGTAAAAACAGGTATGCTGTGCTTCGATTACCAGCAGAAGAAAAAAGTAGCTGTTCCTGCTGAAGCTATTGAAAGAATGACCAAATAAAAAAGCATGTAGTTATTCACTACATGCTTTATATATCTTCTTTAGTTACTTATTTCGTTTCATCATTCCATATTTTCCAACTTTCCTCTGCCTGTAAGTGCAGCATCTCTTCTCCATTTTTTACAATAGCTCCTTGTTGCCTTGCCTGCTTTAGAAACAAAGTTTCTGCAGGATTATACAACAGATCGTAAAAGTAATGTTGGTTGGTGATGTACTTATAAGGCAAAGGCGGACACTCACCAATATTGGGAAACTGTCCCGCTGGTGTAGTATTGATGACCAGTTTGTAAATGCTCATCCAACTTTCATTTACATCAGAATAGTTTATGCAGTTTGCCTTGCCCACTTTGTTGCGGCTTACAAATACATAGCTGATGTTTAGTTGCTTTAGTACATACTCCACAGCCTGCGCCGCTCCACCTGTACCTAGTATCAATGCTTTATTGTGGTGAGGCTGCAGATGCGGGATCAAACTTTTCTGAAACCCGATGATGTCTGTATTGTAGCCAAACAACTTACCATCTTTTATCTTGATGCAATTACATGCTACCGTTTGCTTTACTGCATCATTACCTTCCGTTAAAAAACGAATGACCTTTTTCTTGTATGGTATGGTAACATTTAAACCAACAATGCCGGGATTATCTGCCAGAAGTTGTTTTAGATCTTCAATATTGGCTAGTGGAAATGCTTCGTACACGGCATCAGTAATTCCTTCACGCTGAAATTTATCTGCAAAAAAAGCAGGTGAAAAACTATGTGATAATGGAAATCCTATGAGGCCGAATCTTCGCACTATGCATTTTCTTTTGTAAGGTATAAATGGAAGGTGTCGCCACGTAAGCCAATACGCATTGCCTCTAAAGGAATAACTTCTGAAGGTGCAATATTTCCAAGATTTACGTTGCAGCCAATCAATTCAAGGAAGTATAGCTGCTGTGCTTTTTGTGGCGCTTCCCAAATGATCTTTTCTTCCGGTATCTGTGTCAGTATTTCCTGTACCAGTCCCTCACGCACCTCACCCGATCCGCGATATATACCCACATTACCTGCTTCACGTGCTTCAGCAATCACATACGATGATCCTGCCTCCAGTTCAGCACGCATAAGTTCTATCCACTTATACGGAGGAATGATATGAGCAGCATCTTTACTACCAACTTCACTTAGTACAGTTCCGTGTTTGGTAAGTTTTTCAATATAGCCACACTTTTCTGCATGCGGTATAGTGATAGAACCATCACTTACTTCCATATGGTGAATGTTGTAATCCTTCACCATTGCTATGTATTCTTCAAACTGGTTGCGAATAAGAAAAGCTTCAAATAAAGTTCCGCCAAAATAAACCGGAAGCCCTGCCTGCTGGTATACTTCAATCTTCTCTCTTAAATTAGGTGTAACGAAAGCAGTACCAAATCCAAGTTTTACAATATCGATATGTGGTCCACCAACGCTTATCAGGTTCTTAGCTTCGTTTATGCTCAACCCTTTATCCATCACCATGGTTAATCCACGATCTCTTGGCTTAGCTTCTCTTTGCGGTATTTGGGTTAGATTGAAATTCATCAAAATAATAGTTTTAGTATAAGTGGCGCAAAAGTAGTGATACGCCGCGAAACTACTTTTTTCTTATCGGCAAACACTGATAACAATCAGGCCGGCTTACTTTTACATGCATATGCATCACATCATAAAATGTAGCCGAATGAGGATAACGATGATTTTACTTTTACTTGCTTGCAGTTTCATAGGATATGGACAATCTGATTCTTTGCATAATCATCGTGCAAAAGCCAATACTGATACTATTCCTCCTTACCTCCGCATACCTTACCTGCCTACTTTCAGCATTCAAACACCCGACAGCAGTTGGTTTAGCAAAAGCCAGTTGCAAGAAAACAAACCTGTATTGCTGTTATACTTCAGCCCCGACTGCGGCCATTGCATGATAGAGACAGAAGAGATGATCGGAAAAATGAACAGCCTGAAAAACCTGCAGATCGTAATGGCTACCAGCAGGGAGTTTGATGAAATGAAAAAGTTTGCTGACCATTATAAACTGGAACGTTTTAGAAATGTAAGGATCGGCCGCGATGCACAACGCACCATAACACGTTTCTATAGGGTAAAGTTCACACCCTTTTCTGCGCTGTACGATAAGAAAGGAAACTTTTTGAAAGCTTACGAAAAAGGTATTGATTGGGAGGAGTTGCTTCGATTGGTAAAGTGAGCAAGGAGTTGATAAGTTGAAAGGTTGATAGGTTAATAGGTATTACTTATCAACTTATCACTTATCAACTTGTCGACTAATCAACTAAACCCTGCTCAACTTCCCATCCTATTTAAAAATGCCTTCCCCTACATTTGCACAAATTTATTTTCTTCAATTATAAACCTTTCATTACAATGAAAATTACAGTAGTAGGTGCTGGCGCAGTAGGCGCAACCTGTGCGGATAACATTGCGCGCAAAGAACTGGCTGAAGAATTAGTGATACTTGACATCAAAGAAGGTCTGGCAGAAGGTAAAGCGCTTGATCTTACTCAAACCGCTGCGCTGCTTGGTTTTGACACCCGCATCACCGGTAGTACCAACGACTATTCTAAAACTGCAGGAAGTGATGTAGTAGTTATCACTTCGGGTATTCCTCGTAAACCAGGTATGACCCGCGAAGAGCTGATTGGTACCAATGCTTCTATTGTGAAAGGTGTGACTGAAAATATTTTGAAGCATTCCCCGGAGGCTATCATCATTGTTATTTCTAACCCAATGGATACTATGACCATGCTTGCATTGCAAAGCAGTGGTTTGCCTAAGCACCGCATCATCGGTATGGGTGGTATTCTTGATAGTGCTCGTTTTAAATGCTACCTGAGCCAGGCGCTTAACTGCAGCCCTAACGATCTGAATGCTGTGGTTATTGGCGGACATGGTGATACAACTATGATCCCTCTTATCCGCTATGCTACATGGAACAGCGTTCCGGTAAGCCAGTTCCTGAGCGAGGAGCAACAACAAAAAGTAGTAAGCGATACTATGGTTGGTGGCGCTACTCTTACTAAACTTATTGGAACAAGTGCATGGTATGCACCAGGTGCTGCCGGAGCTGCATTGGTAGAAAGCATTGTTCGCGATGAGAAACGTTTGTTTGCCTGCTGCGTAAGCCTGGAAGGTGAATATGGTCAGAATGATATTTGCCTGGGCGTGCCGGTTGTAATTGGCCGCAACGGATGGGAAAAGATCGTGGATTACAAACTGAATGAACAAGAGCAGGAAGCATTCAATAAAAGTGCAGATGCAGTAAGAAGCATGAACGATGTGTTGAAGACACTTTAATTCATTTCGTATAGTTAACAAGCCCCAATTGATTTTCATTTGGGGCTTTTTTAATGCAATGAGATTTATATCTTTTAACAGCGTATCATATCAATTGATCCTTCAAACAAAAACTACATGCTTCCACCATTCGTAATAGAACAAGTTGTTGATGCACCTGCTTCCCGTATATGGCAAGCCCTTACTGATAAAGCACAAATGAAGCAGTGGTATTTTGAAGTAGATGAATTTAAACCGGAAGCAGGTTTTCATTTCACCTTTACCGGTGGAGACGAACAACAAACATTTCTTCATTTATGCACCATAATTGAAGTGGTGGATAAGCAGAAGCTGCGTCATAGCTGGCAGTACGAAGGACAAGAGGAGCAGACATATGTAACATGGGAACTTTATGAAGAAGGTGATAAAACACGTGTGAAGCTAACACATGAAGGACTGGAGCTGATTGCTCATCATGGGCCAGCGTTTGCCACCAATAACTTCCACGAAGGCTGGAAATATATATTGGGTACAGCATTAAAAAACCATGTAGAGAATAAGTAAACGCTGCTACATCCTCAACCGGGTTAATATAGCATCTACAGCACAAGTGTGCGACGCAACTAATGCTGATCATAGATCAAATGCTGGTTACCTAAAACTTCTAATGCACATCAGCAGGCTCGCCATCACCAGCGGCTACTCTATCCTCCTTATCTTTGCGCCCATGAAAATTTTGATGGTTTGCCTTGGCAATATTTGCCGCAGTCCTTTGGCAGAGGGTGTTTTGAGGCACAAGGTTTTGCAGGCAGGTTTGCAATGGACGATCGATAGCGCAGGCACTTCAGGACATCAGCCCGGCTGCCCTCCACACAAGCTTTCGCAGAAGATAGCGAAGATCAACGGTTTTGATATCTGCGACCAGGTATGCAGGCAACTGGAGCCAAATGACATTGACCGCTTCGAAAAAATATACGTGATGGACCGCGAAAATCTTCGTGAGGCTAAACGCATCTTTGGCAGCAAATGGGATCCATCAAAAGTGGATATGCTGATGAATGAAGTTTACCAGGGAAAGAACATGGAAGTTCCCGACCCGTGGTATGGCGGCGAAGAAGGCTACCACGAGGTTTACGCCATGATCAACAAAGCATGCGATGCCATCATTTCCAAGTACACAATCTTATCTCACATCTCATAACTCATAATTTGAAACCGGGATTACCACAAGGAACGAGGGATTTTTCTGCTGACGTAGTACGCAAGCGTAAATATATTTTCGACACCATCAGGAATGTGTTTGAGCTCTATGGCTTCCAACCTCTTGAAACACCAGCGATGGAAAACCTGGACACGCTGATGGGAAAGTATGGCGAAGAGGGCGACAAGCTGATCTTTAAAATACTGAACAACGGCTTGGACAATGCAGCCAAACACGAACAGGTGAAGGCTGATTTTGAAAAAGTGTTGCAGGGCAAAAGCATCAAAGGCATTACAGAAAGAGCGCTGCGTTATGATCTTACTATTCCTTTTGCACGTTATGTAGCGATGAACCACGGGCAGCTTACACTGCCGTTTAAGCGATACCAGATACAACCGGTATGGCGCGCTGATAGGCCTCAAAAAGGGCGCTACCGCGAATTTTACCAATGCGATGCAGATGTGGTAGGCAGTAATAGCCTGGTGAACGAGGTGGAACTTACCAGTATTTACAGCCAGGTGTTTTCCCAGCTGGGTATTGATGTGGAAATACGCATCAACAACCGGAAGATACTGGCAGCACTTGCCGAGGTATGTGGTGGTGCTGAAAAGATGATGGACATTACCATAGCCATTGACAAGCTTGATAAAATAGGTATTGAAAAAGTAAAGGAAGAACTAGTTCAGCGGGGTCTGAATGAAGAACAGGTGAAGGTGATAGAACAATACCTGCTGATAGAAGGAAACGACAATGCAGAGCGCCTGGCGAAACTGCAAGCACTCATTGGTGGAACACAGCTTGGGCAGAAAGGAATAGAAGAATTACAGTTCCTGCTGGGTTGGCTGCCAAACAATACACAGCTGGTTACCGACTTTACGTTGGCTCGTGGGCTGAATTACTATACTGGTACAATCTTCGAAATACAGGCCAAAGGCGTGCAGATGGGTAGCATTGGTGGCGGCGGCCGATATGATGATCTTACAGGCTTGTTTGGTGTACCTAATGTACCCGGTGTAGGAATCAGCTTTGGCGTAGACAGGATCTATGATGTGATGGAGGAGCTGCAGCTGTTCCCGGCAGCTGTTCAGTCAGGCACGCAGGTGTTGTTTTTTAACCTGGGTCGAAACGAAAGCAGGAAAGCCTTTGAACTGATGCAGCAACTTCGCGGCAAAGGCATACGTTGCGAGCTCTACCACGAGCAGTCGAAGTTTGATAAGCAATTTAAATATGCCGATAAAAAAGGCATAACCTACGCTGTAATGATTGGCAGCAAGGAATTAGAAGACGGAACGGCTGTTGTGAAAAACCTGGCAAAAGGAGAACAGCAAACCGTACCGCTTAATGAATTAGTAGAAATGAGCTGGCAATAAGAAAGAGCACCCTACACCGGGTGCTCTTCTGTTTTAGCTTTGTTTACAATGATTGATGGAGCTTCTGTGATAGCCGGCAGATCTTTTCGCATAGGCTGCCTTCTCCAGTAGGTCAGGCTCCTCCAGGCCCACTCAAAAGGGCCGAACCTAAAGTAGTTCAACCAAATATTGCTGAAAGCTATTTGGAAAACCCACACACCTGCTACAACCAGGTAAAGTTGATAACGCTCAAACTCGCCAAACCAGCGTAAGCCATGACCGTAGAAAATGAATGTGCAAATGAGGCTTTGCATCAGGTAATTTGAAAAAGCCATTTGTCCCACTTTTGAAAGTACCCTTAGCAACCAGCTTGCTACCTGCTTCTTATACAACAGCATCACCGTTCCAATGTGACCAAAGCAGAGAAATATCCTTTTGAACTGGTAAAGATCAACTGGAAGTTTCTCGAATATCAGCACCTGGTTGAAACGCAGGTCTACTGCTGTACGGTTGAGATAATATGCCAGTGATAGACCGCAGCCATATCCGATCAACAGCATCAAAGCGTAAGCACGTGTAGAACGCTTACCAGTTAATACGCCCATTTTATATAAAGCCATTCCCAGGAACAAGAATATCATGATGTCGTAGAAGATCATGTTATAAAACTTACTGCTCTCAAACTTCATATTCAGTGGCTTGAGGTGCGACATGATGCTGAAGTAGCCTTTTTGCATTTCCGCCTTTTCCTTTTCCACTTCCTTCCGTAGGTTATCAATGTTCATCTTTTCCTGCCTTTGCTCCCATTCTCCTTTGGCCGCGGCCAGCTCTTCACTTACCTTTTTGTTTTGTTTTTCAAATTGAATTGCTTGTTCAGCCTGCTGCTTCGTCTCTAGTAGCGCTACCCTCTCAAGCGTTCTCCTGGTGGTAGCTATGGTTAAGAAAAGCAAACTATATAACAGGAGATGTTTAGCACGCAGGTTTCTGAAGGGAAACAGGAACAAGCCGCAGAGCGCATAGCCATAGAGAATATCGCCGGGCCACAAGAAAATAAATGCATTGACTACGCCAAAAAGCATCAGCCATATCAGCCTCCTGTAGTAAAAATCAGCGGGATTAAGTCCATCCTTCTTTTGCTCAAGCCGTGAAATCATTAATATAGCACCGGCTCCAAACAAGATAGAGAACAAACCACGCATGGTACCTTCAAAACCAGTGGTAACGATCCACCATGTATGGTAATTAGGACCTGAATATTCGCCACGTATATCCAGGTTTTCCGCCAGCTGGTGGGGCATACCAAAATATGGGATATTCATTAGCAGGATGCCTAATAAAGCGATACCTCTTAATGTATCTATAATAGTGATACGTGATTTTTGTTCTATAGGAGCAGCCAAATCTGCAACCCCTGGTGCATCGGCAGCGAAGTCTTTGGTCATAACCGGACGTTTTGGTGAAGAAGAAACAAAGGCAACAACTAAAGATAAAATACATATTAAAAAAAGAAGAATATCTACTCTCAAACTTTTGCTTTCATCTAAAAAGATCATGAATGTTTCTTCAAATGCTTCCAGGACAAATATAAAACCCACGCCTTTTGGGCATGGGTTACTTCTATTATAAAAGCTTTGTTACTGAAGCTTAAAGGTGTCAAGGAACTTGGTAGTGAAATTACCTTTCCTGAAATCTTCGTTTTGCATAAGCTGAAGATGGAATGGTATAGTGGTTTTGATACCTTCTATAACATACTCGCTAAGTGCACGGTACATGGTATTGATAGCTTCTTCACGAGTTTGTGCAACCGCAATCAATTTACCAATCATACTATCGTAAAAAGGAGGAATAACATAGCCTGCGTAAACATGGCTATCAACACGCACTCCGTGTCCGCCTGGTTGGTTCAATACAGTAATTCTGCCAGGACTAGGACGAAAGTCATTGTATGGATCTTCGGCATTTATTCTACATTCGATAGCATGCATTTGCGGTTCATAATTTCTACCTGTCAAACGCTCACCACCCGCTATTTTGATTTGTTCCTTGATTAGGTCATAGTTGATCACCTCTTCGGTTACGCAATGCTCCACCTGTATACGTGTGTTCATTTCCATGAAGTAGAAATTGCGGTGCTTGTCCACCAGGAACTCAATTGTACCAACACTCTCGTAGTTGATAGCTGAAGCAGCTTTGATGGCAGCTTCACCCATTGCATGACGCAGTTCTGGTGTCATAAAAGGTGAAGGACTTTCTTCAACCAGTTTCTGATGACGACGCTGAATGGAACAATCACGTTCGCTAAGGTGACACACGTTTCCATACTGGTCGCCTGCTACCTGTATCTCTATATGCCTTGGCTCTTCCACGAATTTCTCCATGTAGATGCCATCATTCTTAAATGATGCACCAGCTTCGGTACGGGCAGTAGTGTAAGCTTTCTCTAATTCACTCTCTTCATTTACCACACGCATACCTTTACCACCACCACCGGCAGTAGCTTTCAGTATCACCGGGTATCCTATTTCTTTGGCTAATGCCTTAGCCTCTTCTACTGTCTCAAGCAAACCTTCTCCACCAGGTACCACAGGTACTCCGGCTTTTATCATGGTTTCTTTGGCAGTTATCTTGTCTCCCATCTTGCTGATCATATCAGGAGTAGGTCCTATAAACTTGATCCCGTGGTCGGCACATATCTGAGAGAACTTTGCATTTTCTGCAAGGAAACCATAACCTGGGTGAATGGCATCTGCGTTAGTAATCTCCGCCGCAGCCATTATATGAGGAATGTTTAAATAAGACTCGCTGCTTTGAGGTTTGCCAATGCAAACAGCTTCATCGGCAAATTTTACATGAAGACTATCCTTATCTGCTGTTGAATAAACAGCAACTGTTTTTATACCCATTTCGCGACAGGTGCGAATAACACGCAGTGCTATTTCACCCCTGTTTGCTATCAATATTTTTTTGAACATATGACAATTATTGGCTGATGGTTTAAGGGATAAAAGAACCACCAGTACTTATTCATGAAATTATTCTTGCCCGCTATTGTTACTACACATTGATAATTGTTGTAGGCAAAAGCTCCACTGGAACTTTTGAACTACCACTTCTTATGCAGGTTCAACCAGGAACAAAGGCTGGTCGTACTCTACAGGGCTTGCATCATCTACAAGCACCTTTACAATAGTTCCTTTCACTTCACTTTCGATTTCATTGAAAAGTTTCATTGCTTCAATGATGCATACAGTTTTACCTGGAGCTACTTCGTCACCTACGTTTACAAACGAAGGTTTATCTGGTGATGCACTACGGTAAAAAGTCCCGATCATCGGGCTGCGGATGGCAATTAAATTGTCAGAAGATTTTGAAGCAGCAGGTTGTTCTTGTGCAGTATTAGAAACCTGTGCTGGTGCAGCTGCCTGTTGTGCAACTGGATACTGAGCCATTGCTGGTGCGGGAACAGAAGCACTATACACTGGCACTGCATCTTCTTTTTGCCTGATAGTGATTTTGAAATCTTTTTCTTCTATTGTTAACTCGCCAATGTTGCTCTTGTTAATGATCTTGATTAACTCCTGGATTTGTTTGAAGTCCATACAATCGGATTTTGGTTTGATTGATTGTAAATGAGGTTTTTATAAAGAAACGGGCGGCAAAATAGCCAAAAATCCCATAAAAGATAGGAAATCTGAAAAACTTGTGCCAGTTGAACGTACAGGAAGGACTTATAAATCAACATATGAGGCATGAATGACCTGGCAGCTATGTAAAGAGGAGTATCTAAGAGAAAGGAAGACGCAGAAAATCTATGGATGAACTAGCTTTTCAGCATCCCTAAAATGATTACGAACAGGAAAATGATTACAAGCTTCAAGAAATCGGTTATAGCACTTTTTAGTTTACCATAACGGTTTGTTTTCCTGTAGGAGTAGCCTTGGGTGGAGATGTAGTTCATGATGGGATGTTTATAAATAGGTAAATAATTGAAACAACCTTAACTAGTACTTTTTTATAATAAGTAAGGATAACGGCGCAGGTTCGGCATTATTGTATAGTTGAAAATTTATTTTACTTCAATAACTGTCTCTACTACTTCCAGTTCTTTATCATCGCCTATATCTACAGCCGCCACTACTTGGTATACTCCTTTGGGTAAACTTGCCATTGAGGTTGTATGGAACTATCCGTTTAGCCCCTGGGAAGATTGGTAATTGCACATCACCAGGCTTGTAAACTAACCCTGGTTGTACATTGGTGAAGCTGACCATGGCTTTGCACGTCAGCATTGCTTCACCAGAATTTCCAACCACAAATTGGTACGACCCGGCCTTATTAGGTATGGGCGAAAATGATATAGCCTTTGCAGAAGCCTTCGTAGCGGATGAAGGATTGAAGTAGATATGTTGCTACTCTTGAAAATGTTTCTTCTTGCTTTGTGCCTGCTTGGTGTTATGGAATTCCATTTCATTTACAGGTTCAAGAAATAGCATCGTCCATCGTGGTTTATCCCCAAGAGAAGATGAAGTTTTTATGTATGGGCACAAATAAAGGCAGCCGGAAGACTACCTCATATATAAATCTATTTAAAAAGATTATTCTTTCACACGCTCTACGTATTCACCAGATTTAGTGTTGATCCTGATCAGTTCACCTTCATTTACAAACAAAGGCACCATTACAGTAGCACCACTTTCTACAGTAGCTGGTTTTAAAGTCCTTGTAGCTGTATCACCTTTCACGCCTGGCTCGCTGTAAGTAACCTGCATAACGATCTTATCAGGTAGTTCTACGCTCATAGGCTGCTCAGATTCTGTATTAATTGCTACTGAAACCTCCTGGCCATCTTTCAAAAACTGCGGAGCATCGATCATACTTTCAGGAAGAGAAAGTTGCTCAAAAGTTTCATTATCCATGAAGTTGTAGCCACTTTCATCTTTGTATAAAAACTGGAAAGGTTTCTTTTCAACACGAACAGGATAAATATTATCTCCACTGTTCCAGGTGTGTTCAATTGTGCGGTTATTATCTACACCTTTAAGTTTAGCCCAAACTTTAGCAGCAGCACGTGCTGTTTTATTTTGTCCAAATTCTATTACTGAATACAAGCTGTTATCCAGCTTTAAGATCATACCACGGCTGATATCTGCAGTTGTTGCCATAAAAGATTATATTTTAAAATCAAATTTTGAGAGGCGCAAAAGTAGTTATTGCAGTTTAATATACCATACGAAGTTGTAATAGCTGGTATTTGGCACTAAAACTAGATCTTCTTACCCTTTTTATAACGCGCAATTACATCTACCACCTGCGGGTTCTGAAGTATTGCCGGCTGAAGATCTATAAACCTTTTCAGTTGCCTTGGAGAAACCTGCATCGCCTTTTCAAGTTGTAATAATCCTTCCTTTGATCTGCGAAGTGCAAACAAGCACCCACTGAGATAGTATATGAATAAGGTCTTTCCTTCTGTTACTTTCAAGGCAGCTTCGCTTTGTTCTAAAGCTTCTTCATAAAATTCTGCTTTAAACAAACAACGAATCAATGCCTCCCAACCGGCCACACTTTTAGGCCTTGACCTTACCACATTCCCGAAATATTGAATAGCATCTTTGTACTGCTCCAACTGCATCTGGCACTCGCCCATTGCAAGATTATATTCAGGTAGCATTCTGTGGATGCGCATTGCACTTTCCAACTGTTTGATGGCGCTCTCCCACTGCTCTTCATTTATGTAAGTAAGAGCCATTTTATAGTAAAGCTTGCTATCATCGGGATTAAGATGCGAAGCTTTCCTATAATTGAACCTGGCTTGGGCAAAGTTTCCAATTTTATGATAGCAATGTCCAATGGCTTCATAGATCACATCCTCAGGTCTGCTTAGCTCAAGCACTTTCTCCAGTGCTTCTATGGCGTCTTTGAACTTGCGCAGACGCAGGTAAGCATCGCCCATGTTACGATAGGCGTAATCAAACTTTTCATCAATGGTTACAGCGTACAGGTATGCATCAATGGCTTTTTCATAAAGCTTCAGCCCTTGGTAAGCTGCTCCGAGATTAAACCACGCCAACTCGTTGTATGGAAAATCCTGGATGATATTCAGGTGGAGCCGGATGCTTTCTTCATTTCTTCCGGTGAAATCAGTCCAAAAGCAGATTTTATATAAAGCCTCTTCATTGGTGGGTTCTTCTTCTAAAATCAGTTTAAGACAATCAAAAACTTTATCAAATTCCTCGTAATCATCGTAAACGTCAGCCAGTTCAAAAAGCAGCTCGATTCTTTCGTCTCCTTCAAACTGCAGAAGTGCTGCTTCCAATAGTTCTACCGCATTTTGCTGCTGATCAAGAGCGAGGTAAGCATCTGTTTTTAAGATAAAAAGATTGATGTCGCTGCTGTCGAATAGTTCGGCGCGTTCCAGTATTTCTAAAGCATCCCAGTATTTGCGCCCTGCTAGCAAGAGGTCAGCTTTTTTGATCATTAAAACAGATGAGTATGGAAACTGCTCTATCCCAAGATCTGCGGCTTCCATAGCTTTGGCGAGTTCGTCTTTGTCATCATAGTAATCTATTATTCGTTCAAAAGCATCTTCTTCTAAAAATGAATGCTGGCGACCAGTCTTCAAATTCTCAAACTGCATCAGCAGTTCACGCAACTCTTCCCTGTCTTCTCTGTATGAATTTTCGCTCATGTTACATCTGTATTAATGAAAGTTAAGCTTGTACCAAAATAAAACCAACTTCTGATGTAACTTTTTAATTAAATCTGCGTTATGTACTTAGTAAAAAAAGTTGTTAAATATAATTTTATCACTTAATTTTGTATTGAGATGAATAAGAGAACTACTTTAAAAGCAATAACATTCACCGTAGCACTGGCACTTGTAAGTGTTACTCACATTGCTTTGGGTTCTTTTACCGGTTCTTCTGAAGGCAGGGCTAAACAATTTTCTTTAAAAGACTTCAATAAGAGCTTTTACAAAACAAATGCTGTTCAGTTTTCTCTTCGCAGCTTCGAGTTCAAAGGTTCCCAGGTTCTTAACAAGAAGAAAGAAAATGATGGTTCCACTACCGTTTCTTCTATTATGAGGTTTGAAAAAGGTAACACTACTTATATCTACCCTTATAAGCACAAGATTTCGGTACCTAAGTTTGCTACACCAACTCCTCCTACTATCAGGTAATAATATCTTGATCAAAATATAAATCATCTTCCAATCGGAAGATTTTTTTTTGCCTATACCTTTCCATCACTAGCTAGCTTTCCACGTATTCTGTACTAAAAAAGGCAACCTGAATTTCAGATTGCCTTCAACATCTATTGTTTATTGATGATTATAGTATTCTATACCCGCTCCTCGGAATATCAAAAAGTGCAACCGGAACAGGTGTTAATGTTATTCTTGTAGCAGTATACTTCACCCTTGTCTTTCCATCTTCAGATTGAGCCTCATATTCTAAAGCAAAACCTGGGAGGTCCTGGAACTGGTACTCGAAAGAACGATTAGATGGAATGATAGATGGTGCATAGAACACATTGTACTGTGATCCATCTTTCAACCGTGCCACAATTTTCTTGCACTCATACCCAAGGATAGTTTTTGTTTCCTCTGTATTAATAAAGGTGATCCCTTCATATTTCCTATTTTGCTCAGTCCGCTTACGCGCATCGATATAGGTAAGGTATTTTGTATTCCCTAATTCCCTTAATACCACTGTTGTATCAGATTTGCTATCATGCAGGAATACTTGTTTGAAAGAAGGTGTAACAAGATCTGTTCTAACTTTTGAACCTTTAATAAAGAGGTTTTTGACTGCCCCATTCATTGCCTTCACAGTATTCGCGTCAGCATTGGCATCTTCTATAGAAAGTTCGTAAACTACAGAAACCTCAGAGATAACTTTTGGTGATTGAGCCTGAGCGAAAACAGAGAATCCAGGCACTAAAAGCGTCACAAATAAGTTTTTCAAAATTGCCTTATACATCAGGAATAATTTGGTTCAATAATAACGAAAAAGCCTGTGCTATTGACACAGGCTTCGTTAAAGTAATTGATCTACAACTATTTTTTATCTGAAGATCGTTGTTTCAGTTCCTGGAGTTTCTTTTGCGACTCTACCATCCCCTCGTACTTCTGCTGCCATTTAGACTTCACCTTCGGCTTTTTACGTGTCTCTTCGATCTTAGCCAATATCTTATCATGATTGATGATATAGTTCTGGATAATGAACTGAAGGATCAAGGTAATAACGTTTGATACGGTATAGTACCAGGTAAGTGCCGATGGCAGCCTGTTGAATACAAACAACAGGATGAAAGGGAAAATATATGGCATGTACTTCATCACCGGGTTGTTTTGGTCCGGTGTCATGCTCATATTGTAAAACGAGATAAGGAAACTGGTAATAACAGCCGTAAGCGTAAATAAGCTTACGTGATCGCCGTAACCCCAGATATAAATAGGCAACTTTAGTATTACATCATAAGATGAAAGATCATCTGCCCACAAGAAGTTTGCACCTCTCAATGATATTTCGGCATTGAAGAAGCTATACAAGGCAAAGAAGATAGGTATCTGGAGCAAAGCAGGTATACAACCACCAAGCGGGTTAACACCGGCTTCTCTAAACAACTTCATTTGCTCCATTGCAAAGCCTTGCTGATCTTCACCAAACTTCTTCTTCAGAACATCCAGCTCCGGACGTAGCACCTTCATTTTAGCACCACTTAGGTAACTGCTATAGGTTAATGGAGATGTAACCAAGCGAATAAAAATGGTCAACAGGGCAATCACCCAACCATAGTTGGTAATGAAGCTTGCAAAGAAGTTGAACACCGGCATAATGATGTACCTGTTGATGTATTTCACAAAAGAGAAAACACCAGAGCCAAGGTCCACAATACTTTCCATTTCCATTCCATATTGCTTAAGAACCTGGTAATCATTAGGACCATAATATATCTGAAAAGGGATATTGGCAGAGGCTGAAGCAGGAAGTTGGATGCGCATATTCGCAATGGCCTTACCTACAACATCTGTTGAGTCTTCATCTCCAGGAACAGTAATGCTTACTTCACCTGAATTGAAATTTCCTTTTGCTACAAGAGTAGTATTGAAGAACTGCTGCTTTATAGACAGCCATTTCACCGGTTTATTAAAAGTTTCACTGGCACCAGTAGCTGCATTTGTAAAATCATAATCATCATCGGTAAAGTAGCAAAGGCGGGATTGCGTTCTCTCGTAACGAACATCGCGCTGGTGCTGCGCAGTAAGCACTTGCCAATTCAGGTTAAGTGTGTTTTGCGTTAGTAACCTGTCAGATCCCTGCAACTGTACGTTCCAGTCAATCATGTAGTTATTAGGACGAACTACATACTGATGTGCAATAGACTGGCCTTCAGCCGAAGGCAGCAGGAATGTTACAACCGTACTTCCATCAGGTGATTTAGATATAGTACCCGGGTTGAAGAAAAGATTGGTTGTAGAAGAAGATTGGTTAGCAGTAGTATTTATATTATAAGAGATATGGTCGAAATCTGTTCCTGCCAGTATAACATTGGTACTATCAGCTGATTGAAATTTCTTTAGCTCTACACTTTTAGGTTGTCCGCCCTTATTGGTAAAAACTATCTTGATCAGTTCATTTTCTACAGTCAACAGTTGCTCTGTTCCATTTGCTGCAGAATGAAAAGAACCAGCGGCAGCCACATTCTGCATTGAATCTCTTCTAGTAGAATCCACACGTGCGGTAGCCGGGTCAACAACAGGAAGCTGCTTAGCTTTTACCTGTGCAATTGAGTCTTCAACACGTCTTTGTTCCTTTAAAAGCTCTTGTTGCTGTTGGCTGGAAAACCAGAAGTACCCGAAAAAGAGAATTCCTAATAACACGAATCCAATGACCGTATTCTTATCAGTCTGCATATCAGTTTCAAAAATTAGTCGGCAAAGGTAGGGATTTGAGGGTTAGCATACCCGCATCAAGGTTTTCTTAACGCCAGCAGCGGCAGGTGCAGCCGTTAAATAAGTGGTAAAGGCAAATCAGCAGTGTCTTTCACCTGATAATGTTGTTACTTTAGTTACTGTACAGTAGATCTCCCCGCTTCAACCACCATTTTCAATTCAATCTTTTTGTATGCGTGAAAGTATCACTTCACTTTCGCAGAGGGAGCATTATGCTCCATCGGCGTGGGATAAATTCCTGTGGTGGCTAAGTACAGCCGAGAAAGAACTGTTGACAGATTGCGTGGTAGACAGGAACCGTTACCGGATAATAGGTACCACAGTATTGGCTACATGGGCTTTTGCTACCCTTGCATGGACCTACTTCTGGTCCACGATCACAACTAATCTTGTTGCAGTTATTGCTTTAGGCCTGTTCATGGGGTTTATTATTTTAACCATTGACAGGGCGCTGATCAAAGGCATCAACAAGTTCAACAAAACAAAAGCGGCTCCACTTATTCTTCGATCCATTCTTGCCATTACACTTGGAACATTCATGGCGCAACCTGCTGTTTTGTACATGTTTGATAAAGAGATACAACTGCAGGCTTCATTGGACAATGAAAAACGAAAACGTACTAAACAATCAGAACTCGATTCTCTTTACAAACCACAACAAGCTGTTTTGCAGGCCAACAAAGATGTTTACACGCAACAACTTGATAAGAAGTATAATGAAGTGACCACGGCACGCCAGGCATTTGTACAAGAAATTGATGGAACCGGCGGCAGTGGAAAAGTAGGCATTCACAACATAGCCAGGGCTAAAAAAATGGAGTATGAGAAGCTGGATGAGGAATACAGGAAGCTGGTAACTGAAACTCAACCAAAGATCAATGAACTTGATAGTTCACTTGCTTCTATTGATGCCATTGTAAAAAAGGAAAATGACACATTTACAAGCTTGCTAAATAATGGTTTTCTTACCCGAATAGAAGCTTTGAACAATCTTGTAAAAAGTAATACTGCCTTACAGTGGCGCTACATCCTGATTGTGGTTATACTGATGCTGATAGAACTGATGCCAGTACTGGCAAAGACGCTTCTTCCTTCAGGTACATATGATGAGAAGGTGCGACTACGCGAAGAGATGGAAAAAGAGATTGCCACTACCAACCAACTGAAAGAAAAAGACCTGAAAGAACTGTATAACCAACTGGCAAAAGAAAATGATGAGAACTTCCTTCGTCACTTTTTTGAAACATCAAGGCCTGAAAGGGAAGAACAGTTGAAAGAAAGACTGAAGAATTGGACGTCAACTACACAAAGTTTTGATGGTTTTTGGGAAAGCATGAAGAAAGACATCATGACAAAGCAGGAATCATAGAAATAGATTCATCCTATAAAACAACAGCGGCTGTTTCTAAATTGAAACAGCCGCTGCTTTATTAGGTAACAATACAACTAGATCATCTCGCTATGCAAAAGCGGGTTCCTGATTGAAGTACGTTTTTCATTATACCTTTTGGTTGCGGCTACAAAATGCACAAACAAAGGAGCCGGGCTTTCTACAGAACTTTTTAGTTCAGGATGGTATTGCGCGCCAATGAAAAATGGATGCGATGGAATCTCCATGATCTCCACCAAACCTGTATCTGGATTGGTTCCACTGGCTATCATCCCCTCCTGCTGGTATTGCTGCAGGTAATCATTATTAAACTCAAAACGATGACGATGTCTTTCGCTGATCTCGGTGGTTCCATAGATCTTATGAGCAAGTGAACCTTCTTTTAACACACAAGGATATGCACCTAAACGCATAGTGCCGCCTTTCAACGTAATCTTCTTTTGCTCCTCCATCATGTTGATTACAGGATGCGGTGTATGCTCATCCATTTCTGTGCTATGGGCATTTTCAAGCCCCAGTACATTTCGTCCGAATTCTATTACAGCCATTTGCATTCCCAAACATATACCGAAGAAAGGCAAGCCGTTTTCACGCGCATATTTCACAGCTGTTATCTTTCCTTCTATACCACGATGTCCAAAGCCTGGTGCCACTAAAAGACCATCTAAACCATCCAGTTTTTCTGAAACATTTTCATCAGTAATGAACTCACTGTGCACGTTTACCACCTGCACCTTGCATTCATTAATTGCCCCTGCATGAATGAAACTTTCAAGTATTGACTTGTATGCATCCTGCAGCTCAATGTATTTACCAATAAGACCAATAGTAACCTTGCTCTTAGGGTACTTCAGCTTATCCAGGAAGCCTTTCCATTTCTCCAGGTCTGGCTCGTTGAAGTTGGTAATATTTAAACGCTTCAAGCAAATAAGATCCAGCTTTTCGCGCATCATCATTAAAGGCACTTCGTATATGGTAGAAGCATCGGCAGCTTCAATAACAGCTTCTTGTTTTACATTACAAAACAGTGCGAGTTTCCGCTTGATATCATTGGTAAGTGGCTCTTCAGCACGACACACCAATATATCAGGATGAACACCATTTTCACTCATCAGCTTTACGCTGTGCTGTGTTGGTTTTGTCTTCAGTTCTTTTGCTGCTTTCAAATAAGGTATCAGCGTAAGATGTACTACCAGGCAATCTTCTTCGGGCAGTTCCCACTGTAGCTGGCGTACTGCCTCTATGAATGGAAGACTTTCAATATCTCCCACTGTACCACCAATTTCAGTAAGCACTACATCGTATTTATCATCCTTACCCAACAGTAGCATCCTTCTTTTTATTTCATCGGTAATGTGCGGTATCACCTGCACTGTCTTACCGAGATATGCTCCTTCACGTTCTTTATTAATAACTGTTTGGTATATGCGACCGGTAGTTACGTTATTTGCCTGTGTGGTGTGAATATTCAGGAACCTTTCATAATGCCCCAGGTCAAGATCTGTTTCAGCTCCATCTTCCGTTACATAACACTCGCCATGTTCATATGGATTTAGCGTACCCGGATCTACATTTATATAAGGATCAAACTTTTGAATAGTTGCCCGTAAACCACGCGCCTGCAGGAGTTTTGCCAGAGACGCTGCTATGATACCTTTTCCTAAACTACTTGTAACACCACCTGTAACAAAAATGAACTTTGCCATTGTTTCAATATAAGAATTTATCAATAAGTGTAAAAGCCAACAATGGAACTGCTCCACCAGTTGGTAGCTATGCCATCCATGGCATAGAAATTCTCCAATGCAAGAAGCAGCAGAGTTCGAAAATCCAGTAAAATAATAGATGAGTTTCCGCTCATCACCCTAAACTGAATGACCTGCGGAGAAGAAAAAAATCTCAGAGGTCGTACAAACCTACAGCAATTTTAGGTGGCAAAAAAAATTGGATTTAAATATTAACCATGTGGACATGGTATGTGTTAATTTCAAACAAACTATACATAATGAGAAATTTTTTAATCCTTGTATTTTCTTCATTTGTTATGGCAGCCATCATGAGTGCTGCTTTCACAAAACAATCTGCCGAGCCACTCACACCCGAATGTTATACCAGTTGTTTCATTAGCGATGTAAGAGAGTATTCAAAAATGGAAGCACGCACTATGGATTTTGCTATGCTGCATGACGAGCCTTTGCCATTTGAGTTGGAAGACAAGAAAGGCAAGATGATAGATTTTAAAACCCCTGATGGCAACAAGGCAATGGCTTACGAGATAAAAGGGAAAAAGAAAAGCAAGAACTACCTATTAGTAATACAGGAATGGTGGGGATTGAATGATTATATAAAGCAGGAAAGTGATAAGCTGGCAGGTGACCTGGATGATGTGACCATACTGGCTTTGGACATGTACGATGGCAAGGTAGCTACAACCAGGGACAGTGCTATGAAGTACATGTCGGGCGTGAACAACGAGCGATTAGAAAATATAATAAAGGGAGCCATAGCCTATGCAGGAAAAGATGCAAAGATATTCACCATAGGCTGGTGCTTTGGTGGCATGTGGAGTTTACAAGCTGGCATAATTGCTGGCAACCAGGGTGCAGGAACTATTATGTACTATGGCCGTCCAGAAACCAATCTTGAGAAACTACAAAAACTACAAACTGATGTGATCGGTTTCTTTGGCAACAAAGACAGGAGCCCATCACCTGAAATGGTGGATGCATTTATAGAAAATATGAAGAAGGTGGATAAGAAGCTGACGGTTCATCGCTATGATGCGGGCCATGGTTTTGCTAATCCATCTAATCCAAATTTTGATAAAGAAGCCACGAAAGATTCTTATGAGAAAACACTGGCTTTCATAAAAGCAAGACTTTGATCTGAAACATTGTTACAAAAAGGAGTGGCATCTTACCACTCCTTTTTTATTTATATTCTTAAACCATCCTTGGTATCAAGCAGGTTATTGAGATAATATTTCAGTTCACAAGCTTCCCTGTTTTATCAGCTATAGATGATCAGGTTAATTCTTTTACAACCAATAACAATCTCGTAGATGGATCGTCTTCGCCTTGCATGATCTTGGTAACAATTCGCAGACGGATGAACTCATCCTTGCCTTTGGCCATGATGTATTCTTTTTTCAGTCGCTTCTGCTCTATCAGTACATTTCGCAGGTCTTTTTTTATCTCCTCTTTTTGCCAAAACGGGTGAGCGATCTCTTGAACCTTACTACCTTCCGGCAAGTTTTCCTGTAGTCCAAAGATCCTGCGGAAAGCACCATTGCACTTAATGATACGAACACGAGAATCCAATATGAGAAGTCCACTCTGGACCGATTCAAATAAAGTATCCAGCACATCACTGCTAGCAAGCAGGTAACGCTCCAGTTGCTTTTGCGCATGATTATTCTGAATGATCTTTACAATACAACTCCCCTCTTCTGTTTCAACCAATACTGCTTCACCAGTAACCCAAATAGGAGTTCCATCTTTATGAACAAGATAGTTTTCATCGCTGTGTGAACCAGACCTGTTAGTGATGTTTACTTCTATCTCCGGCCGCAGAAGTTTCTGGTCTTTCTCTATATACAAAATGCGAAAATGTTTTGATTGAAGATCTTCTGTTGTATAACCGTAGGCTTTGGTAAATGCCTCATTCACCTGCTCAATTATTCCATCTTTGGTCATCACCATCATACCGTTTTGTGCTGCGTTTTTAAAGATGCTGTCAAAAAAGCTGTTGGTATTGAACATGTTTTTCCTACATAGTTTACAATTTTCATTCCTGTCTAACAAGCTTAGTTCCAATTGAAGGCATACCGTTTGAATAGACTTACGTTTGCAAAAAACCATGCATGCATTCAAAGAATATCACCATTTCCACCATTAGCTGGGCACGAAACGAAGCCGAAGAAGAATTATTGACAAAAGCTTTGTATCAACTTTCTACTTTGGATATTCCTTTCGTTGTTACCGATGGTGGTTCTCCAAGATCTTTTGTGGATGATATAAGTCAATTGCCCAATGCTACAGTTCTAAGTGCTAAAGAAAAAGGGCTTTGGGCACAAGTGACAGAAAGCCTGCAACAGGCAGCGCAAAAACAACCGGATTTTGTATTGTATACAGAACCAGACAAACTTGACTTCTTTAAGCAACTTCCTCATATACTTCCAACATTAACCACTACAGAAAATACTGGTGTAGTAGTATTTGCAAGAACAGCTAAAGGCTTCTCTACTTTTCCTGCATTTCAACAAATGACGGAAACAACGATCAACAATTGTTGCGCTGAAGTAACCGGTAGAATTTGCGATCACACCTATGGACCTTTCCTTGTTCATCGAAGTGTACTGCCGCACTTGCTACAATCAAAAGAGGACCTTGGCTGGGGCTGGCGACCTTATTGTTTTGGTATAGCTGCAAGAATGGGTTTGGATATCCAGGTGCATGAAAATGATTTTGCCTGCCCGGAAGATCAAAGAGAAGATGACGCAACAGAAAGAATCTACCGCATGAAACAACTGGAACAGAATATACGTGGCATTGTACACTCTACAGTAGCTAAGCTTGATTGACATCAATTGCAAAAAGATCATGAAGCTGTTTTTTACCCTTTGCTTTAGCATGTTTCTTCTGCAGCAATCACATGCGCAGTTCTCTGACTCCGTCCACTACTTTACCAGCTTCGCATCTACAGGTATCAATAATAGAACAAATGATGGAACTTCATACGTGCTCACAAATGCAGCTAGCTTCAAGATCAATAAACAGAACTTTATTTTTAATAGCAATGCTAATTGGATATATGGCCTACAACAGCAAACGCTTACCAATAACGATGTAACGGCCGCTGTAGATTTCAATTGGTACAAGGGAGGGAACAAAAGATTTTATTACTGGGGTCTTGCAAATTATGACGCGAGTTATTCGCTCAATATCAACCACAGATCGCAAACGGGAGCAGGTGTAGCGTATAGTGTATTAGATGAAGACAATGCTTACCTGAACCTGAGTAACGGGATCTTGTTTGAATATGTAGACCTGGTGCTTCCGGATAGTATACGAGATGTATACAGCACATTCAGAAACTCGTTCAGGCTGCAGTTCAGGTTTAAGATAGGTGAACTGGTAACCTTCGATGGCGGCTCATTCTTGCAGAATTCATTGCAGTATAAAAATGATTTCATTGTCAGGTCAAATACCAACTTATCCTTTAAGCTAAAGAAGTGGCTCAGTCTTACAGCTGCCACCACCTATAATCATATCAGCCGCACCAGGCGAGAAAACCTGCTTTTTACTTTTGGCTTCAGGATCGAAAACTATTTTAGAAGCGTTAGATCTTTGGTGGATTTAGGTGATTAATAAGAACATGCAGCTACTCAACAAATCATAAATTAAAAGAGCGTAGTATCATAATAACACTACGCTCTTGTTTCATATGAACAAATAAACTAGTAACGTAATAAAGCGGCAACCATGCTATCCGCAGGCATATGCTCCTTATCCAGTACGTATACTTCACCACCTGTGGCCAGCGTTTTCATTACTGCATGATCCAGCAATTCTTCGCTATCTGCCTGCTGCGTTTCGTGCAGGGTGAGTTTATTATCCATTTCATCAAATGAACCCCAAACCTGGCAGCCTTTGCATACAAACAAGTGAGACACACGGCCATAATAAGTTGCAGGTATCACATCATCAATGATAGATGAAGTAAGCTCTGTAGCTGATTTATTTCCAAACATCTCCAGTGCCTTGTTTTGCTTCTGCATGAAGTAAGGCTCCATCAGTTCTTTTGCTTCCTGGTAAAGGGTTGCAGTGT
Organism: Aridibaculum aurantiacum; assembly: GCF_017355875.1. Taxonomy (NCBI): domain Bacteria; kingdom Pseudomonadati; phylum Bacteroidota; class Chitinophagia; order Chitinophagales; family Chitinophagaceae; genus Aridibaculum; species Aridibaculum aurantiacum. The sequence continues at coordinate 1,288,042 of NZ_JAFEWC010000001.1, read as the reverse complement.
CTTGCCTTTCCCTGTTTCCTGTAAGCCACTTATCCCAAACGTTGTGGTAATCGCACACGCTCTTGTATATAGGCAGCAGGTATTCTACACCAGCCAACACAAGTGGCGCATTTTCCTTATTGAATACTGATTTGAATAAGATATCATCTACATACTCAAAGTAAGTAGCAAGTATCTCTTTCTCATCAGGATTGCCACCACCATGACCATGGTACGATGCAGTTTCGGCTACTGGTGTAGCACGTTTACCAGCACTTCCCGTACGGTAAGTAGTAGCATCCAGGTCAGAAAGCCTTTTTACTTCACCTGCTTCACCTGGCACATCTACCGGCACAGGCTGTATACCAAATGCATCCGCCTTGAACAATTTCAACTGCGACTTAGTAACTACCAGTACGTAGAAGTACTCACTACGAGTAAGCACAGGCACTAACGGCGTTACGTAAAATGTTGGCTCAATCACAACTTGCTGTTCTGCAGCCACTGGCATCTTGATGTACTTAAAGAAACAATCTGCAATGAATAAAGCGAGGCCTGCAGTAAGGTTTCTCAGGAAGTTCTGGTCGTTGATTAGCTCGTAACCAGGCTTCAGTAAATTTTCAATTTTAGCACTGGTATGACCACGCTCCTTTAGCTGCTGCTCTACCGTATTTAGCAGGCTTTTAAAGTCTATCTTACTCATTTGTTCATTTCCTTCCACACCTGTACCATTGGTAGGTATGTAAATGGAAATGGTACAATCTGCTTTATAATTTGCAAGCTCAGCGAAGCGCTCCTTAGTCAATACTCCCGGAAGTTGCTCAATTACAACATCACTTCCCTCATCGGTAGCAGCGTTACCATTGTTGTTGGCATTGCCTCCGTTCCTTTCTCTTCCATTGTCGTCCGCTTTAGATGGATGCCTGTTAGGATGCCTCAGCGGCACATTACTAGCCAGAACATCTTCACCCTCAGTATACTTATCGGTCATGGCCAGGTATTCTTCCAATTTTTCAGGATCTGTAGGATGTAAACCTAATCCCTCTTCCTTATTTGCTCCTGATGGTTTACCCTTACCTGGATGAAATGTACCGTTGGTATCTTTTCCTTTTAAAGTTCTATCAGTTCTATCTTTCCCCATAACGATTGTTTTTGGAATGTGGGCAATACATATGCCACCCCCAAGTTGTGGCGCAGGTAAATAAGGCTGGCTTATTCTGTTGATGTTTCTCACAGATTCATCTGCCAATTGCTATCTACAGCAATAACTTCTTCATCTTGAAGCCAACGCGTTATTTCTTATAAAATAAAATCATTTACAACCAAAACAGGTTGCCCTAAATAGGCGGAGGCCACCCAAATAGGTAGCCTCCTGTGTGGATAGAAGAAAGGATTTATAGTCAGTGGTGTTCCAAAAAAATTAGTGTAATTAAAGCAGGTAAAATTGTTTTTCTGCCTTGGCTGCTTCTGCTGCATAGCTTTCATTTACCATTTGTACAAGATCACGCTCAATGGTGCTACAGATAGCGGTCATTGGCGTATCGGTTGGTTTATTTTCAAATGGATCCTGCAGGTGAATAGCCATTTTTTCGATGAGGAAGAATATAGCAGCTATAGCTACCAATGCTGGTATTATGAAATAAACACCAAACACTTCTATCAATGAAAAAGGTAACAGCATAAAAAACACAATGAGCGAGAAGTGAATGTACAAGCCGTAAGTAGCAGGAAATACGGTATTTTTTATACGTTCACATTTACCCATAGAATCGCATAGGCGTGTCAGTGTTTTATCTATCTCAATTTGCTGGTACGAGTTGATCCAACCGTTCTCCAATGCCTGCTGAATATCGTGTCCATGAAGCTCTAACAATGCATTAGGTATGTGTGTATAATTATCCATGTGCTGCATATCGCGTTTTACCAAAAACTTGTGCATACCTATTAGTGGATCTTGCGTACGCAATGTTCTGCTAAGCGTATAGCACCATGCAATTTGCCGCTTAATAAACCGCTGTTTGAAGAAGAAAAATTCTTCACCCTGGTAGGCTTCTTTACTCAAAGTTTTTATTTGCCTTGCAAGTGTGCGGCTATCATTTACTATAGCTCCCCAAACAGTACGGGCTTCCCACCATCGGTCATATGCCTGGTTCGATCTAAAGGCAAGTAGCAAGGATATTACTGTACCCATTACCATTGGTACACCTATCGGCAATGAAAAGCTAGACAGATCTACTACATGGTATAGAATAGCAACGCCTGCAGCGTATAATGTCACTATCAGCAACTCAAACTTGATCTTACCTAAAATATATTTAAGTGGAATATTTTTTCTTAAAAGCATAATTGTTTTTCCTTTTACGGATAGGTAACACTAGCCTGTGCGGGTTGCTGCACGGCTGGTTCTTTTTCCTCGTTGTTATTCAGAAGTGCAGAAAGAATTTGATAGTCAGAGAATGCTTCTCTATGAAGTGGAAGTTGCACTACAGGAACATTCACTTTAGTAAACAATTCTATTGAATTAGCAGACTGCTTGAGCGGCTGATTGTACTGATAATTCTGCAGCAAATACACCTTTTCTATATTGGCTCCCTGCAGGAAAAGATTGAGGTAACGACGTGTAGTACAATAGATAAACTTGAACTTGATAGTTTCAACCTCAGCTGCATATTTTTTACGCAACATTTGCAATGCTTCAGTAAAATGAGCAGGCACTGCATCATACGGCTCTTCCAGGTAAAGCAGGTCGCTGATAGAGGTAGGCAAATGAATGGTGTGAACTACAATTATAGTTGGTTTTTCATCTTTCGAATCTTTTACAATATTGTGGATTGGCCACAACGACTGAACCGACAAATCTGTAGGCAATAGCACTTTCTTCATAGTTGGTGATTTTGATGTAAAACTGTATCACCAACGTTAAGATGAGGTAAGCAGCAGGTAAGACCTGTATAAAAATGTGGTAAGAAAACGGTAAGAAAATATTCTAATTCTTTTTGCTAAGTGGGATCTTTACTACCACTTCAGTCCCCTCCAGCTCTTTAGATGCAATATGAATAGTGCCATTGTGCAGGTTGATTATGTTTCGTGCAAGTGGCAAGCCTATACCATAACCTTTGGAAGTACTTACATTAGAAGCTCTGAAAAAAGGATCGAATATATGCGGCATATCCTGCGTCGGTATACCTATCCCTTTATCCTTAATAATGAATACAAGATGCTCATCTGTAGAAGCTATAGCCACTGTAACCGTTTTACCATTAGAATATTTACATGCATTCAGCAGTATGTTTGAAAGGCATAATTCCAGCAAGCGAAAGTTGCCCCGCACCATTAGTGAATGCAGGTTGGCAGGATGAAGACTATTATCTATTTCAAGATTACAGGTAGGATAAATACCCAGCGCCACATGCTGTACATTCTCCATTAATTCTGCCACTTCCACATCTTCAGATGATAGATTGCCGGTGAAGCCGGACTGTGCAAGTTCCAATAAGCTTTTTGTGATGTTGCGCAGCTTTTCTGCTTGCTTCAAAATCACATCCATTGCCTGTCGATATTCCTGTGTATCACGAGGCTTAGCCAGGGCTAGTTCAGCTTCACCAATAATAGCTGTTAGCGGCGTATTCAGCTCGTGCGATGCATTGCTTACAAAATTATTTTGTGTTTCAAACGAGGTTTCTAACCTGCTGAGCAAGCTATTAAAAGTATTGGCCAATTCAGTGATCTCATCTTTGCCTTCTTTTATTTCAAGGCGCTTATGTAACGACGTAGCATTGATGTTGTTTACATCTTCCATTATTCGCCTTATGGGTTCTAAAATTTTACGACCAAATATGTAGCCTACCGTAAAAATTACCAGCGTAGAAATGAGATTAACTGTGATGAGTATATTCCGGAGATTGAGCAAGAAATTTCTTGCATAAGTATGTTCTGCAGAAATAATTACTGCATAAATCCTGTTGGCGTAGTTATAACGCACCCCCCTAAAGAAATGGTAGCGATCCCTATGAGAAGCTGACCCTTTATCGATGAGGTCGTGGTAAAAAGAAGTCGGCACGGTCAAGGCAAATGTATCTGATACCTGTAACAACGAGTCCATTGGCACAATGTATTCCAACTCTTCTGGAAGCCTTTCAAGGTGCTCGTTCCTTACCTGCTCGTAAGCCTGTGTAGTAGCCTGGCTACCTTCAAAATTTGCTTTGGCTGCAATGGTAGCACGCAGTTCAAGCCTTGTATAAAAATCCTGGAAAGCTCTTTCGTTAGCAAAAAAGTAAATGGCACAACTTAAACCAATGATAATACCAGTACATAAAAGTGTAAATAACAAAGCAATTTTAAACTGGATCTTCATGCGCCACTTCTTTTAAAACATATCCCATTCCCACTACAGTGTGAATGATCTTTGAATGATGATTATTCTCTAATTTTTTTCTCAGGTAATTGATATAAACATCCACCACTTTTGTATTCATGTTGAAGTCATAACCCCAAACATGTTCCAGCAGTTGCATCCTGTTAAGCACTCTCCTCGGGTTTCTCATCATATACTCGAGCAGCCTGAATTCAGTAGCTGTAAGGTCTATCGGCTCATTGTTCCGCACCACTGTTTTTTCATCAGTGTTCAGTTCTATATCGGCAAACTTAACCACATTAGCAGGAACAGGGCTGCCGGCTGTGGTACTTGCCGGAGATAAACTTCTTCTTAATAATGATCGTATACGCGCTTGCAGTTCTGCCAACTTAAAAGGCTTTGTCAGGTAGTCATCAGCACCGCTATCCAAACCCATCACTATGTTGTCAGTTGTGCCCAATGCGGTAAGCATCAGGATAGGCGTATTCAAACCACTGTTCCTGCAATGTTTACAGAGTTCGGTGCCGCTAAGCCCGGGCAGCATCATATCAAATATGAACAGGTCGTACGAGAACTTATCGATGTAATCCACAGCTATGCTGCCGCTCATAACCACTGTCACTTCATAATCCTCTTCTTCCAGTGCACGCTTTGTAAATGATGCAACATCAGGTTCATCTTCCACCAATAGAAATTTCATCATTCTCAAAAAATAATCGGGTAAAAATAAAGTAATAGAATTTGTTGTCTAAAATGATCAACCCGCAGCAGTAGCCTTACTATAAAATATTATTCTTCCACTTATCAGAAAGTGCTCTATCCTGCAGTTGTTTCTATCTTAGTTTCAGCCAAAATCTACAACATGTTTAAAATATTTGTCACACTGTTTGTCATCATTGCTTTTCATACAAATGCGCAGGAAAAAAAGGTTGCACCTACATCTCCTGAGCTTTATAATAAAATAGCTGAAATGGACAGTGTGTTGTTCGATGCCTTTAACAAACAAAACATGCCAAAGTTCAAATCGATGTTCACCACTGATCTTGAATGGTTCCAGGATAATGGCGGACTACTATCTTACAAGACCGTCTTCGACAACTTTGAAAACATGTTTAAAAGGGAAAGCAAGTTGACACGTGAGCTGGTACCCGGAACGCTGGAAGTACACCCAATAAAAGATTATGGTGCTATACAAATTGGCAAGCACCTGTTCAGGCATATGGAAAATGGCAAAGAAGAAACAGGAACATTTAAGTTTCTAATGATCTGGCAAAAGAAGGATGAACAGTGGAGAATATCCAGGGTTATCAGCTACGATCATTAACAGCAGAACTTATTTGTTACTTATTGATATAGTACCAGGGAATGTGAAACAACCCTTCCTGCCGGTCTATCTCCACAAGTTCACCCGGCTGCAAAGCATTGTACTGGCTGTAGGAAACGCTGATCTTTTCAATATCATGATGATGCCCCCAGGGCGCGACCTTTACATAGTAACTGGTACTTCGTCTACCTCGTGATATATGTTTGTCCAGCACTTCAGTGTAATATACTTCTGGCTCCGAGTCATCAAAAACACAGTTGACACCATAGGTAGCAGCAAAGCTAAACAAGCATACATTAAAGAAAAAGGAACAGTATATCCACAACTTATCCGCGGCAGATTGGATCTGTATTTTATGCGTAATAAGTACCAGTACCAGCATCATCAGGGATGCCAGTACACCAGGAATGATCAAACTGTAAAAGCTTTCAAATTCATAATTCCTTAGCACATGAATGAACAGTACAATGGCAGGAAAATCTATAAAATCAGCTACATCATATTTATTCGATCCGTCCTTGTCTTTTGTTATTTCTACCAAACTTGCAATACTTGGTCTACCGGCAAGGCCATTAAGAAACAACCCGAATATGGGCAGGCCTAACATTATTACGAACAACGGCTTATAAGGGTAAGGAAATACAAAGAACCATATAGACACGCCTATAGCTATCCATTCCAGCCAATCCAGTTTATGAAATGTTAGCTTACGACCACCCTTTCCATTGGTATGCGAGGTTGACCGGGTTCTTGGTTTCCGGATTCTTTTCTTCGATTTCAAGCAGTTGTAAGATTGGTACCAAAAATACCTGTTGAAATGATATAAAAGCTCTTGCTGTTTCAAACGCCTGCAACTACCGATTTGCATCGTTAGGAGGTAAAAAATCGTCCATTGTTGAAAGATTTAAATATACCTATACCAAGGTATTGTTTAAATTGGCTTAATAAATCAATTTACGCCCAAACCTCTAACTGCTAATGGGAAGTCTGACAGGTAGTATAAAAAGCTATCGAAAGGGAGCGTGCACCTCATTGTACCAACCTGCCATATATTTTTTTCTAGTTCTTATTTTACAAGCATCTTTTCAAGCAAATGCACAGGTAGCTCCTGGCATCCGCGCCAATGGCAGGGTAATGAACAATGGCGATACGCTCAACATTTGTATCGGCAGCACAGTCAACTACCAGAGCACCGCAGTAAATCCAATTACAGAATGGAAATTGAAATTGGGTACACCGGCCACCTATGCCGGAGCAAACCCGGGTATTGTCACTTACAATACTGCGGGCATTGACAGTACCATTCAAAAGGTGATCAATGGGTTGGACACTGCTACTATGTTTTTCTTCATTAAGGTAAATGACCAGAAGCCTGTTCCTGATTTTACTTTTGCACCCAATAATGAATGTGGTAATATACCTGTGATGTTCAATAGTTCAGGTACGGTAAGTAACGGCGATCCGCTCAAATACCTCTGGACGTTCGAACCAACTAAAACAAGCACTGCTGCCAACCCTACCTACCAATTCTTAAATGCAATAGGCGCTTCGGGAACTTCTACATACAATGTAAAACTGGAAGTAACCAATAGGTTCAACTGTACACAGTCTGTTACCAAACCAGTAGTCATCAAAAATGTACCTGATGCATCGCTGGGCAATCCTGACAACCAGGTAACATTTGGAAACTTCAATGGCGTCCCAACTTTCAGGCGCTGCGCAAATATGGGATCGTACGTGTTTCAATTCATGAATGCCTCTACTACAAGAACCATCAACACAAAATATACAATCAACTGGGGCGATGGCTCTCCTGATTCAGTGTTCAACACATGGGACCCAATCAATATAATAACCCATCCTTATACGCTTGGACAACATACGCTCACATTAACGGTAGAAGGTAGTACGGGTTGTATAGGCATCAAGAAGTATATCATCTTTTTAGGAACAACACCAGCTGGTGGTTTCAATAGTCCAGGTAATGCGAGTATCTGCGCACCCAGTGCCCTCACATTCGGCATCTCTGGCTACGCCAACAATACACCAGGAACAACCTACTCAATAGCCATCAACGATGGAAGCCAGGGCATTGTTTACCAGCATCCGCCACCCGATAGCGTAACGCATGTTTTTGGCAACGGCTCGTGCGGTTTCTCCAGCGGTGTTTACGGAAATGCATTCAGTGCTACGCTCAACATAGAAAATCCTTGTGGCCTCACCAGTGTGAACGTTATTCCTATTTATGTTTCTACACGGCCACGTCCAAATTTTGCCATATCGCCTTCGCAAAATGTATGTACCAATACAACGGTCACCTTCACCAATACCAGCACATCTGGAAGTACGATAACACAAACCGGCGGAGGAAATTCAAATTGTAATTATGTAAATAAGCAGGTATGGTCCATTTCTCCGGCAACAGGTTTCACCATTGCATCCGGTTCCATGGGAAGTATCAATGGCTCTCCCACAAACAATCTTTTATGGACATTAGGCACCTCGCAATTGGGTATCCGTTTTACTGCTGCAGGAGTTTATACCATCAAGATGTATGTGGGTAATGATCTATGCGGGCAGGATAGTATTGTAAAAACGATCTGCGTAAGAAACCCTCCGGTTGCAGCTTTTACCTTACCAAAGAAAAGCAGTTGTACCAGTGATACGATCAACATCACCAATACATCACCTACCGGTGGCTGCCTCGGCGACTCTTATTTTTGGGATGTTGCTTACTCCGATGCTTCTGGATGTAATACGCTTACAGGCCCTTCGCATGTGTTTGTAAATAACACAAGCAGCTCCACTAAAAATCCTTCCATTCGTTTCATTAAACCAGGGCGCTACATTATATCCCTTACAGTATCTGCAATAGGCACAGGCTTTACCTGTACACCGGCTACCATACGAGATACGTTTTATTTAAAAGCCAAACCAAAGGTGAAGATCAATCCTATAAATGCAGTATGTATAGGGAACGATATTTTGCCGACGGCGGTTGTTACAAATTGTTATGCAGACTCTGCTGCTGCATATACGTGGACGTTTAGCAATGGTACTCCTTCCACATCAAACCTGGCTGTTCCCGGCGCTGTTAGTTACAGCCAGGTCGGCTCCTATCCTATTATACTTGATGTAAGCAATGAATGTGGACTAACGTCTGATACAGTAACTGCACTTATCACTTCTACTCCTGCAGCAAATGCTGGACCCGACACAAGTATTTGTAGTGGTGTACCAGTAAAATTTGGAACAACCGGTACCGCCGGCTTAACCTATTCATGGTTACCTGCTACGGGATTGAGCAGTGCCACTGTTGCATCGCCAACAGCTACACTTTCTTACACAGGACCAAGTGCTGATACTACTTTTACCTATATACTTACGGTAGCTGCAGGTGCTAATTGCAGCAGCAAAGACACAGTAGAAATATTGGTGAAGAAAAGGCCTATAGTTGCTACCTCTCCTAGCGCAGCAACCATTTGCGCTGGCGATAGTACTACTATTGCTTCTAGTGGTGCCAGCAGCTATTCATGGGCACCAATTACTGGTATACAGGTAATAACCACAGACACTATAAAAGCTTCACCTGCTACCACCACCACATATACAGTTACCGGTACTGCCGCCAATGGTTGTACAAATACAGCTACAGCTACAATTACGGTTGTTCCTTATCTCAATGTTAACGCAGGAGCAGATACTACCGTTTGTAACATCAGTACCGCAATACAACTAACAGGCTCGCCGGCAGGTGGTACATGGAGTGGACATAGTTCCATTTCAGCTACAGGTATTTTCAATGCCGCTACAGCAGGAAATGGAAGCTATACGTTATACTATACAGCAGGAAATAACAACTGTAACAAAACCGATAGCATGGTAGTTACAGTTATTGATCCGCCTGTAGCTAATGCAGGTGTTGATACCACTGTTTGTCAAGCTACCACAGCTATTCAGTTGACCGGTGTACCTGCCGGCGGAAGATGGAGTGGCAGCCCATTGGTTACAACTACCGGATCATTCACGCCTTCTACTCCCGGCATATACACGCTTATTTACACGATAGGTGGAGGCTCTTGTATAGGAAGAGATACAGTGCTGGTAACAGTAATAGGTGGCATCATCAATAACAACATCAATGCTGACCAACAGATCTGTACTGGTGCACAACCTGCAACCATTGTAGGTTCGACAGCTAGCGGTGGAAATGGTGCACCTGCATACCAATGGCAAAGCAGCACCGACAACATTAACTGGACTAACATAGCAGGTGCAACAAATACAAACTATACACCTGGCACTCTTACCACTACCACATGGTATAGAAGAATAAGTACCACCCAACTTTGTGCAGGACCGCAAGCCAATACCAGTAACGTGGTGAAAATAACAGTGAACCCTGATGCCAGGGCTGAATTCAATCCTACTGCTACAGTTGGTTGTGCACCCTTTTTCATCAACAGCACTGTGATAGGATTAGTTCCTTACAACGATAGGGTGATCACCTACAACTGGTATGTGAATGGCAACTATATTGGCAATGGCCAAACCTTCCCTGGCTACACCATGAATACCCCTGGTGACAGTGTAACAATCAAGTTGGTAGCCATCAGCTTGCATGGCTGTAAGAACGATAGCATGCAACATGGTTTTGTTACAGTAGAAACACCAGCACCAACTTTTACTCAGAGCAACAACATCGGATGTGGACCGCTTACAATTGACTTTACAAATACAACTGCAAATGGACCACGTTATACCTACATCTGGAACTTTGGACAAGGCCAAACAAGCACTTTACTTCAACCATCTTCTATTGTATTCCCTACTAATCCGCTTAATGGCGATACAACCTACACCGTAACATTAAAAGCTATATCAGCTTGTGATACCATTACAACTACTAGTTCTGTAACAGTAAGAGCAAAACCACGTGTTCTGTTTACACCAGATAAAACTGTTGGTTGCAGCCCTATGCGTGTTACGTTTAGCAATACCAGCAGGGGCAGCAATGTTACCTATACCTGGCATTTTGATGATGGCACTGCTCCCCTTACCACTAACAACCCTAGTGTACAACATACATTTACCACAGGGGTAAGAGATACTTTTTATGTAAAGCTGGTAGGCACTAATGATTGCGGTTCCGACTCGTTAGTATATGCCATCATTGCTAATCCTAATTCTATACAACTGGATTTTGCTGTAAATGGAAACCAGCGGTATGGCTGTGCACCTCATACAGTTGAATTTGTAAACAACACCACCGGCGCCAACAGCTTTGTCTGGAATTTTGGTGACGGCGGCACTACCACAACCAGCAATGGAATTGATACCATCCGCTACACTTATACTACTGCCGGAAACTTCAATGTATCGTTGTATGCTTCTAACAGTTGTAATGATACTACTGATTTTGAACCCATCACTGTAGAGCTGAAACCAAACGTTAATTTCATTGCAAATCCATTGGTAGCATGCGTTAGTGATACCATCCGTTTTACCAATACCAGCGACAACAACATTGGTTATGCATGGAAGTTTGGTGATGGTAAAACATCTGTAGCGCGCAATCCTACTACTACATACGATGCAGCAGGCACTTATAGGGTTTGGCTGGTTGGAAGCAAGATTTTCCCGCAAGGGTTCGGCTGCTCCGACAGTGCGTTTGCTGATATCCTTATTCGTGATACGCTGGCAGGATCATTTACAGCAAGCGATGTTGCAGGCGGTTGTATTCCTTTCACTGTAACTTTTAAAAACGATAACAGGCCCTCTACCTTCACCACATGGAATTTTGGCGATGGCAACACAGCTACCGGCGACAATGTTACGCATACCTTCACTACGCAAGGTTCTTATACAGTAACCATGATAAGCAAAGGACCCGGCGGTTGTATTAACAAAGCTGCCAAGCTTGTTACTGTTACGTCGCCTGCAGGCACCATGAACTACAGGAGCGGCTATGTATGTCCTGGCAATGCTGTCCGCTTCGAAGTTACTGCTACCAATACTGCACAGATCAGGTATGTGTTTGGAGATGGTACTATTGTGACAACGCCAAACAATGTTGTTTTCCATCAATACACACAGCCGGGCGTATATGTACCGCATGCATATTTAATAGCCGGCAATTGTGAGAAACGAATAGCAACAGGTGACACGATTCGTGTGGATGCCATCAAAGCAGGGTTCACCGCACAGATGCAGCAATCATGCGGCAGGACAACGGTTCAATTCAACGATACCTCACGTGCCTATTTTGGTATAACAAACTACCAATGGCTATTTGGCGATGGCAATAGCTCAACTCTTCAAAATCCTACGCATACCTACACGCAGAATGGCATCTATCACATCAGGCTGGCCATTACCGGGCGAAGCGGTTGTGTAGATACAGTTACTGTTCCTCTATCTGTCATCGTTCATAATTACCCGGCAGCAGTAATTGGAGGTGATACGATGGCTTGTACTGGCCAGCAAGTGAATTTTGTTGCACTGGTTCAATCGCAGGATTCGGTCATCAATTACAACTGGAGCTTTGGCAACAATGTAAATGGCGCAGGTAAAAATGTAACTACCTTATACAATGCGCCAGGCACTTATACAGTTCGTCTTATCACCACCACTATCAATGGATGTGCAGACACATCACTGGTACAGGTAAGGGCGAATGTTTCGCCAGTGGTAGCCGCTGGTGCGGATGTTCGCATCTGCCGTGGGCAAACAGCACAGCTGAATGCTATAGGTGCATCTACATGGTTGTGGAACCCGCTGCAGGACCTTAGCTGTTCTACGTGTCCAAACCCGGTTGCCAATCCGCAATTCACTACGCAATACGTTGTTACCGGAACAAACATCTTCCAATGTAGTGCAACAGATACTGTATTGGTAGAAGTTGTACAACCTTTTGTACTAACACTTTCACCTAACGATACTATTTGCACAGGACAGCAAACGCAGCTGTTTGCAAGTGGCGCTTCACGGTACCAGTGGAACCCGATTGCCGGCCTTAGCAGTGGCATAGTAGCCAATCCTATTGCCAATCCTATGGTCACAACTGAGTATACAGTTACAGCACGTGATCCATTCAATTGCTTCCAATCTACAGCTAGTGTGATTGTAGCTGTGGGTGAATATCCTACCGTGAATATTGGAACAGGAACTACTGTAGTAGCAGGTACGCAATTACAATTTGATCCTGTTATCACTAATGGTCCTATCCGCCGCTATACGTGGACACCTACCACAGATCTAAGCTGCACCAATTGTCCAAAACCAATAGCCACAATCAACAACAACATTACCTACAAGTTGGAAGTTGAAAACATCTATGGCTGCAAAGGCAGTGACACGATTGAGTACAAGATCCGCTGTGAAGAAGAGGCGCAGGTATATATACCAAACGCATTTAGCCCCGATGGTGATGGCGTAAATGACATTTTTATGGTAAGAGGCAAAGGCCTTGCACTGGTGAAATACTTCAGGGTATTCAATCGCTGGGGGCAACTGGTATTTGAGCGCAGCAACTTCAAAGCAAATGATCCATTAAGTGGTTGGGATGGCAGGGTGAATGGAATTGCAGCAAATGCAGATGTTTATGTGTACACTGCTGAAATGGCTTGTACCGGTGGTGATGTATATGTGAAGAAAGGAAATGTAACGCTGGTGAGGTGAGAGAAGTAAAAAGTCAAAATGCAAAATGCAAAACTTGATCAGTCACTCAACTTGAGTCTGCACAGGAATACTCTAGAGCAAACACTAACCAAAAACCAGGAACTAGAAACCAGAAACCACATTCCGGAACCAGGAACCAGGAACCACAAAGTCTCTCTACACACTCCTGCTTTCCACCACTATCTCTTTTATTACCTCGTCCAGCTGTTCGGTTACTTTGCGAAGCGAAGCAATGTATTCTTCTCTAAATACATGGTTCTCTTCCTGTATAAGATTGGTAATACCAAGTATAGATGAAACAGGTTGACGTAGTTTATGAGATTGCCATTGAGCAATCTTTGATAGGCTATTGTACTGCTCCTGTATCTTTTCTTCCTGCAATTTTTGAGTATTGATATCACTGCCAACCAAAGCAAGACCTATAAGTTGATTTGCCTTATCAAATGCAGGTGAAATGCCCACCTTTAACCAAAGCTCTTCGCCAGTACCATTCATCAACAATCTTTCTACACTCACAGCCTCACCTTTTAAAATGGAAGGCGCTACACGCTGCAAGTCTATTACGGATTGTTCAGAAAGACAATCAATGAAAGACTCTCCTTGTACCGGCTCCTTCTTTCTATATTGCTTAAACAGTTCTTTGGCAGCCTTATTAATAGCAACTACTTTCAAATCTTCATCCAGTAACACCTGGTATTCATCAGCTGAATCAAAAAATGCCCTCAACATATTGTCTGAACGGTCTAAATCCTCTTTCTGCTTTTGAAGCTTCTCCAGGTTGTTTTCCAGTTGCTGCATCGATGCGCCCAGTTCAAGTCGCTGAATAGCCTGGCGTGCTAATATCTCTAAGCATTTTTCCTGGAAGGATGTTAGAGAACGTGGCTGGTTATCTATTACACAAAGGCTGCCTACGTTTGATCCTAGCGGCGACTGCAGCGGGAAGCCAGCATAAAATTGAATATTAGGATAGCCTGTTACAAGCGGATTTTTTGAAAACCGATCATCAGTGGTAGCATCATTTACTGTAAATAATTCGTTGCCTTCCACTGTATGGTTACAGAAGGCAACATGCCTTTCCGTTTCAGTTATATCAATACCTTTTCTTACTTTAAAATATTGCTTATCCTTATCGAGAAGAGTGATCAGGGCAACGGGCGTACCACAAATTTCTGATGCAAGAAGCAATATATCCTGCAGATCCTGGTCATGTGATTCCTTAAGTTCTAAGTACCTCTTGCTAATCTTTTCCCTATATTCTTCTTTTTCCAATATCCGCAGTTTTCAGCCGGCAAGTTAGCCAAATACCCCTGCAGGGCAGGTAGTTTCCAATTAATAAAACTTTTAAAAACAGCAGGATTTTAAATAAAAAATAATAACCAATTTGAATTGGGTAATATACTTATTGACAAATCATCTAAATCGGGAGAAATGGTATGTAATACACCTTTGGAGCAAGCAATCAATTAGCAGGTAATACGATTGTGGTTTTGCTCCATTTGCTTCTTCACTTTTAGTTGATACTTTCCTCCATAATTCTGCACCAGTTTTCAAAAACTCAATTGTATAAAGCTTGGCGCCTTACATGACACAGCCAGGCAGTTGATGATTGCCTGGCTGTTTTATTCTTTTACAAAATGAGGCTCTTATACTGCTAATTTCATTTTCCGCTTTTGTAAATGTTTATCCAGGTCTATAGTGGTGATCGTAATGTTTTTGTACTGTGCTGTACTTCTAAACTCTTGTATTATCTCCAGCACGTCATCATCAATATTTACACAACGACTGGCGTCAATGATAACTTCAGAGTTAGGTGACACGTGATCGAGTGTAAGCATGATACTTGCCTTGTTCAGGAAGGTCACTTCTTCAGACAATACAAGATTGATCTTCTCCCCTTCGTGATGATCTTTCCTGTCGAGGAAAAATGGTGTCTTATAATTGTCACGCAGTATCAGGAAGATAGCCACTGCACCACCTATCATGATACCTGTTATCAGGTTGGTAAGCATAACTGCAATGATAGTAGCAACAAATGGTATAAAATGACGCTTGCCAAGCCTGTACATCTCTTTAAAAAGCTTTACCGATGTCAGGCGATAACCAACTACAAAAAGTACCGCTGAGAGTGCAGGAAGCGGTATCATATTCAGCACACGTGGAATGCTGATAACACAAACCAACATGATAAGGCCATGCATAATGGTTGATAATTTAGTACGACCGCCTGCAGTTACATTGGCTGATGTTCTTACTATAACAGCTGTTACAGGAAGTCCACCAATCATTGATGAAATGATATTACCAATTCCCTGCGCTTTTAGTTCGCGGTTGGTTGATGTTTTACGCTTGTATGGATCAAGCTTGTCGCCTGCCTCTGTACTTAGCAGCGACTCAAGGCTGGCAATGAAAGTAATACTAAGTGCTACCTGGTAAACTTGCAGGTTAGACAACACACTAAAGTCTGGAAAGGTGAAGAAGGAAAAGAATTCATCAACACTGCCAGCCACTGGTAACTGCACTAAACTATTACCAGCAAGTGCTAATTCAGGATAAGATGATTTGAAGAATTGGTTGATGAATATGCTTACTGTAACAGCAACAAGCGCCGCCGGTACCAGTTTAAAAAATGCATGTTTTTTTAGTGATGGCTGATCCCAGATAAAAATGATGATCAGTGAGATAACCGTGATGATGGTAGCGCCAATGCTGATGTAGTTGGTGATGTTGGACACAGCACTTACAATATTCTCATATAAGCCACCTTCCATGCTACCAAACAAACGTTCGCCGGTATAGCCGAATGCATGCGGCAATTGATTGATGATAAGGATAAGACCAATAGAAGCAAGGATGCCTTTGATCATGCTGGACGGAAAGAAATAGGCAATGGTTCCTGCACGTAAATAACCAAGGATGATCTGGAAGATGCCTGCAATAACAGCTGCCGTAAGCACTGCTTCATATGAGCCCAACGTGGTAATAGCTGTTAAGAATACAAGAGCCACGCTGGCCGCAGGTCCACTCACATTAATATTGGCACCACTGAGCGAGCCAACTACTATACCACCTATGATACCAGCAATGATACCGGCAAACAACGGTGCTCCCGAAGCAAGTGAAATTCCGAGGCATAATGGAAGTGCTATGAGGAATACAACTACGCCGGCAGAGATATCAGACTTGGCGTGTGAGAAAAAACCTTTCTTATACGAATGAGGCGACATAGAATCATTTGTATTCATAACTACAATTTTTGAAAAAACAATGAATGGAATTATTTAGAACACGCTATTGAGCACTTGAATAAGTCAAGCAAAGAGAAGTTGTTGATCAGTCCATCAAGGTGGAGTAACTGCGGAATTTGTTCTAATTCTCATGGTGCGCAAAAGTAGCCCCACCTGCTGAAGTTTCCAAATCAGCAGGAAAGGCTGCGCAAATGTGGTTCATTGATCAGTGTGGTAAAGAAGCTACTGGTGGGCTTTCGATCATAAAGTTCCTTGGTGAAGTGGGTTATATAGCTATTAAAGAGTGGAGATGCTGACTTGCATAGTACAGCTGAGAAGCCGCTGCTATGGAATACTGCCGATGAACCGAGCGTGGCAACGATGTATCATATAAGAACTGCAGCTGGTAGCATAACTATTCATTGCGTAATGAACAAGCACATGATAGTACACCATCTCATTTTCTTCTTTGTACCAGTTGTGTGGCAAATGCTGTAGCAAAGGAGGTTGTACTTATCTTGCTGACTGATCAACAGCATTCACTTTTTAAAACCACTGCATGTCTCACAAAGTTTTTGATGTAATTATAGTAGGCGGCGGACCTTCAGGAGCTTCTTGCGCCATCAAACTGGCCGACGCGAACCTGAAAGTGGCCTTGTTAGAAAAAGCTCTTTTCCCTAGAGATAAAACTTGTGGAGATGCCTTGAGTGTTGATGTGGTGAACCAGGTAAAGATTCTATCGCCTGTGCTGGAGCAGCAGTTTGCAGAGATGAGCAACAAGATCGCGTCGTATGGCGTGAAGATCGTGGCGCCTAATCAAAAACATGTAGATATCCCTTTCATTCATAAAGGCAATAAAAGCTTTGGCTACATATCGCCAAGGCTCGATTTCGACAACCTGCTTTTTCAACACGCCAAGGCTTTACCTACCATTGATACTTTTGAAAATTGTACAGTAACTAAGGTTGCAACAAACTCAAGCGGCGTTACGGTTGACACCAATCTCGGCAGCTTTTCAGCAAAGCTTGTAATTGGTGCTGATGGCGCACATTCGGTTGTTCAAAAACACCTGGGAGATATACAGGTAGAAAAGGATCATTACTGTGCGGGGCTGCGGGTGTATTATGAAAATGTTGCGTCGTTTCATGAAGAGAATTTTATTGAGCTGCATTACTTTAATGAGATATTGCCTGGCTACCTGTGGGTGTTTCCATTAGCAGGCAATAAAGCCAATGTTGGTATTGGTGTGCTATCGTCGGTGGTATCAAAACACAAGCTGAACCTGAAAGATGTTTTGCAAAAGCTCATCAACAATCATCCGCATTTGAAAGAACGTTTCAAAGATGCGCGACCATTGGAAACAGTAAAAGGTTATGGACTGCCATTGGGTTCTAAAAAAAGAAATATTTCTGGCGAACGTTTTTTGCTTACTGGTGATGCTGCTGCATTAATTGATCCTTTTACAGGTGAAGGGATAGCCAATGCTATAAGAAGCGGAAGAGTGGCAGCTGATCATGCCATCAGATGTTTTGAGCAACAGCAATTTTCTGCTGCATTTAATAAAGCATACGATAAAGAGATCTACCGCCGCATGTGGGGCGAGCTTAAGATCAGTCGACTGCTGCAACAACTGGTGAGGTATCCTTGGGCTTTCAACTTCGCAGTGAAGAGAGCGCAGGAAAGCAAGTACATCCAGCAGTTTTTGATAGATGCGCTTTCCAATATTGAAAAGAAAAAGAAGATACTCTTTAAGCCAGGCTTTTACCTGAGCATGCTGTTCAGGTAACGATCTCGAGCATTGGCAACAATTCTTTTTGTACCCATACAGATACAGAACCACCTGCACAAGTAAATGTAGCTTCTCCTGATTCGTCTACAGTTATAGCTTCATGTACCTGTTCAAGCGCATCCACAAATTGCTTACCTGTATGGCGATGGCCAATGAACATTTTCTTACTGCCAGCCTCACCATTAGATAGTACTACAGCACAACCACTGTGTGCTACATCGTCCTCGCCTTCGCGTGTCCAGCCTATACAATTTGGATGATCGAAGTAACTGTGTTCGTTGCCATACGAAGCCTCTTTGCGCAGCTTACACAGCAGTGGCAGCGCATTGATCTTTGGCATTACAATGTGGTGTTCATTTCCATCCTGCCCTTTATCAGTATACTCAGCGCCATACAGGTCAGGGAAGAAAACACATGGATAACCTTTTTCGCGAAGCAGGATAAGTGCATAGGCTATAGGTGCAAACCATGGATCAACCGGTGCCTCCAATGCCTGCAGTGGTTGCGTATCGTGGTTGGCAACTAATGTAACAGCAAGGTGCGGGTGTGTAGCTACGAGTGTGTCATCAAAGATGGTTGAAAGATCATAATCGCTTCCGCTGCGCGATGCAGTGTGCAGCCTATGATGCAGCGCCGAGTCAAACAACGAGATCTTTCCTTCTGTAGCTTCTATATATGTTTCTAAAAGTTCGCGGTTTCCGGGTGCCCAATACTCTCCTACTGTGAACTTTTCTTTACCGGTTAACTCACGCATATACGCCAGCCATTCATTGTAAAACTTAGGCGAAATATGCTTTACCGCATCCAGCCGCATACCATCAAACTTTGTTGTTTCATAATACCACTTACCCCAGTGCTTCAGCTCTTCCATTACTGCAGGATTGCGAAATTCTATGTCGCAAAACATGAGGTAGTCAAAGTTTCCTTTCTCGTCTGTTATCAGTTCATCCCAATCGTGGCCATGGTCATTTAAGATGTTGTATATGCCTGTTTCACCAGTGCGATGATCATAATCTACACCTGAGAAACAGGTATGATCCCATTTGAAACTAGAGTACTTGTCTTTGCGCGATGGATAGGTAAACTTTGTAAAGGCTTCTATATCATAAGGCTCACTGATGGCTACCGTCCTGTTTTCAGGGTCTACCTTAAGCACTTTTATTACTTCTGTTTCATCGCCACCACCTAAGTGATTTAAAACGACATCAACATACACCTGTATATGATGCTCATGTAATGTTTCTATGGCAGCAAGGTATTCTTCGCGTGTGCCATATTTTGTTCTTACTGATTCTTTGCTGTCGAACTCACCCAGGTCGTACAAATCGTATACATCATATCCTATGGAATATTCACCTTCTGTACCCTTATAGGCTGGTGGCAGCCAAACGGAATTGATACCTATTGATGCCAGGTATGGAGCATCCTGTTTTACTTTCTTCCATAAACTTCCATCCTTTGGGTAATACCAATGGAAGTACTGCATCATCGTGCCGTTTTGCATAGTGTTGATTGTAAGCAGCTATATATAAAAATCATGCAAGGGGGAAGAAGGTGTCAGGCTTGAGGTATTAGGTATGAGAACAGGTGCGAGGTACGAGGTGGGAAGTACGGGAGGTCCGTGGTTAGAGGTCAGTGGTCAGTGATCAGTGGTTAGAGATTAGAAAATCAGACATCATCACATCAGACATCCGACATCACATCAGGCATCTCAAAATCCCCAAATCCAGAAATCCAGAAATCCCCAATCCCCTATCCCTCCACCATCTTCACCGAGGTCATAGTAATTGATCCGGCAACAGCTTTATCATTGAAAAAGGAAGGTTGATCTTTTTTATCCTGCAGTCCCAGAGTGTATAGCAATGGATAATAATGATCGGGAGTGGGTATGGCAAGTTCAGCTGCTTTGTGCAGGCTCTTATAATTTACCAGCGCCTGGTGATCACCTGCCATGATCTTTTGTTTGAAGATATCATTCATCTCAAGCGCCCAATCGAAGCCGAATTCTTTGTTGATATCATCAAAGCTTTTGATGCGCATGATACGCAGGTTGTGCACCATGTTGCCACTCGCAAGTATTAGCACACCTTTTTTGCGTAGTGCACGTAGTTCTTTAGCCAGCTCATAATGATACGATGCAGGCTTATGATAATCGATGCTGAACTGCAACGTAGGTATATTGGCTCCCGGATACATTTGGTGCACAATACTCCATGCGCCATGGTCCAGCCCCCAATCATGATCCATTCCTACATTGGTAGAAGTAACCAATGAAGCAATATCTTTTGCCAGCGCAGGATCGCCTGGAGCAGGATACTGCACTTCGAATAATTCTTTGCTAAAGCCCCCAAAGTCATGTATGGTCTTTGGCTGTGGCATAGCAGTTACATGTGTGCCTTTAGTAAGCCAGTGTGCAGAAATGATCAACACCGCCTGGGGTTGCGGTATCTCTTTAGCTATTGCCTTCCACCGCTGTGTAAACTCATTATCTTCTATTGCATTGGTAGGTGAGCCATGCCCAACGAAAAGGATGGGCATCGGCTTTTCCTGCAATTGCAATTCATCCGTAAATCGTTTTAAACTGCTTAGTGTAGACATCCCTGCAACTCCTGTTATGATAGTTTGAATAAACTGCTTACGTTTCACAAGCCACCTTTATCGAAAGTTATTTCACTACAGGCACAGACACATTCACTTTTACATCTTCGCCAACCATACCACCAGGTTTGCCGATCTTAAAATCAATGCGATTGATGGTAAACTCACCTTCAAATACACCACCAGTTGCTGTAGGTGAATATTTAAATGGCAGCGTAACCTCTTTGGTAATGCCATGAACATTCAGGTCGCCAATAGCCTGGAATGATGCGCCATTTTTTACTACCCTTTTTGATACAAAGCGCATGTAAGGAAACTTATCTGCTTCAAACCAATCTTCACCTTTTGCATGTTTATCCTGCAGTTCAAAGCTGGTCTTAATGCTGTTCACATCTATAGCTACATCAAATCTAGAAGCTTCCAGGTCCTGTGCATCAAAAGCAATATTTGCTTTAGATATTTTGAAGATACCGCTAACACCAAAGGTTGAGAACTTAATGCTGTGCTTGGTAGACACGCGCAAAGCCGGTGCAGTAAATGCAAAAGCAGTAGCAATCACCAGCAATACAGTTACATTTTTTATCATCTTTTTCATCATGGTATATTTTAAAAGAGAAAGGCTGGCTAAGCACCAGCCTTTCTACAAGATTATTTTACAAATTCACCATCTGCTTTAATGGTTACTTCGTCACTAAGAACAGCTGTAGGGAAACCAGTAGCAAGGTTGAAATCAGAACGCTTGATTTTACCTGTAACCTGGAAACCACTTGTAGCAGCCTGGCTCATTGGGTTGGTAGTTGTACCGCGATATAGAAGATCCAATGTTACCGGCTTAGTTACACCATGCAGTGTAAGATTACCTGTAACCTTGTACTTGTTCTTACCTGCAGGCTTGATACCGTTGCTTACAAAATTGAAAGTTGGATATTTAGCGGCATCAAAAAAGTCTTCTCCTTGCAGGTGCTTATCCCTCATTTCAATATCAGTATTGATAGAGGCAACATCACCAGTTAACTCAACCTGCGCATCGCTGAAGTCAGGCTTTGATGACTTGATAGTAGCATCAAAATTTTTGAAACTACCATTGATGTCGGAGATACCAAGGTGAGTGATAGAGAAACCAAGACGAGCGTGTCCTTTGTCTACTTTCCAGTTCTCTATTGCTTTAAAAGAAGAGAAAGTAACTACTGCTGCTGCTAAAAAAATGCTGATCTTTTTCATGTTGATCTTGTACGTGTTTATTGTTTGTATTAAAAGAAATAAGAGAAATATTATGAAGCGATATGTGCTGTTATCTTACA
Organism: Aridibaculum aurantiacum; assembly: GCF_017355875.1. NCBI lineage: Bacteria > Pseudomonadati > Bacteroidota > Chitinophagia > Chitinophagales > Chitinophagaceae > Aridibaculum > Aridibaculum aurantiacum. The sequence goes on along the minus strand of NZ_JAFEWC010000001.1, from coordinate 1,265,793 downwards.
TCCAACTTCGGTAAAAAGCGATGCTACCATTTCCACGGCTTCATCATCAGCGCCATCAATAGTGAGCGAAACACTTTGGTTGGAGGAAGCTCCAAAGTCAGTTGCAGGATATAGCTGTACAATCTTGCTAAAAGGGAATAAAGCATGAAGTTTACCTGCTACTTTACTATTATCCAATCCTTCTATGGATGTGCTAACAACTATCTTTTGGTTAGCATAAGCTTTTATATAATTAGCTACGGTTTCCAGTTCTTCAGAAGCAACAGCAGGTATGATGACATCAGCCTCCCAGCAAGCATTGGCAGAACAAGTGATAGCTTCTACTTCATAAGCTGGATGTTCCTGCAATAATTGCACAGCCAGTGCTTCTGAAGCAGCGATATCCTTATCAGACAACAGCACCCGGTGCCTGCCTGAAGCAAATAATTTTGCCAGTGCACTGCCGGTATTACCCAGGCCTACTATGGCTATTGTTTGCTGTGTTTGCATGTGCTGTTACTGCTTGTTTACAATGCAAACTTACCAGCACCTGCCGCCACCACCATTGATAATCGATAAGAAAAAGCATTGACAAATGTCAATGCAAGCATGAGGAAAAAATTACTTGCGTGTCATCTGCTTACGAGCCCTGCTAAGGGTTTCAGGGGTAAGACCGAGGTAGGATGCGATCATGTGCTGCGGAACACGTTGTACTATATCGGGGTAAGTAGATACCAGCTTTGTATACTTTTCTTCCGTAGTTAAACTGGCCATATAATTTATTCGCCGCTGTGCAGCTATGTATGCATTTTGCAGCAGCAGCCTGTTGTAACGTTCGTATTTAGGAATGCGCTCCATCAGTTCTTCCTGTGCATTGCGGCTAATGATGACCAATTCAGAATCTTCAATAGCATCTATATTTTGATTGGATGGTTCGCCGGTAAGCATGCTATACATATCGCTTATCCACCAGCCTTCTAAAGCAAATTGAATGATGTGTTCTGTGCCTTTATTGTCTATAGTATAAGAGCGGAGTGCACCTTTTTCTACAAATGCTACCGATTTACAAACGTCACCTTCCTGCAGCAGGTATTGCTTTCGGCGCAACTTCTTAGGAGTAAGATAAGTTATGAATAAAGCCTTCTCCTCTTCCGTCAGTTCTATCTTTTCCGCTATCCTGCTAAAAAACAATTCATACATACGCAGCAAAAATAACAAGATGTGGTGAGGATGGTGGAGGAATAGAACATCTTATTGTCCTATCCTATTGATGATATCTATGATCATAGTGGTAGTGGCTATATAATCTACCGTTACCTGCTGTATGGCCTGCTCGGGCATATAAGGCACCGCAGCCTCTGATGGATCTTGCACAATGGTAAGACCACCTGCTTTTTTTACCAGGCCAAGACCACTGGCACCATCGGCATTAGCGCCTGATAACAGCACACCTATCACTGCACCTCCATAGGCCTCTGAAGCAGTTTCAAAAGTGGCATCAATGGCAGGCCTGCTGAAATGGATCTTTTCAGAAAAATCAAGTGAGAACGTTCTATCCTTTTCCAACAGCAAGTGATAATCAGCAGGAGCTATATAAATATGACCTTGTTGTATTGCTTCTTTTTCCTCGGCTTCTTTTACAGGCCAGCTGGTTTTTGATGCAATGATATCTGTAAGAAAAGATTCACCCGGCTTCCTGTGCATGACAACTACTATTGCCAAAGCAAGATCGTTACGCAGGTGTGGCAGCACATTTATCAGCACCTCTAAGCTACCGGCTGATCCACCGATCACCAGCAATTGGTAGTTGTTTCTTATGCTGCTTTGCGCCATATTTTTTCTTTGTACAACTGGGTGTAACGCTTGGCTATAGTTGCGAAACGTAAAGTCTCTTTTGATCCTAAAGCAAGGAAACCCAACGGCTCCAGGCTTTGATCAAAAAGATGCAGTACCCTTTCCTGTAGCTCTTTATCAAAATAGATCATCACGTTGCGGCACATGATCAGTTGGAACTCATTGAATGAACGATCGGAAACGAGGTTGTGCGTAGAGAAGATCATTCTTTCAGAAAGCTCTTTAGAGAATTTTGCTCTTTCATATCGCGAAGAATAGTACGAGGAGAATTCTTTAGTGCCTCCTGCTGCTATATAATTTTCTGAATACTGCTTCATTTGGCTTAGCGGAAAGATGCCTTGTTTTGCCCTCTCCAGCACATCAGGATTTAGATCGGTAGCATATAACAATGAGCGCTGCAGCAGGTTTGCCTCCTGCAGCAGGATGGCCATAGAATACACTTCTTCGCCGGTGGAGCAGCCTGCATGCCATATACGAATGAATGGATAAGTAGCAAGGACAGGTAATACTTCTGTACGGAGAATACGATAGAAGGAAGGATCGCGAAACATTTCTGTTACATTCACCGTTACCTCCTCTACAAAACGGCGCAGGTATGCCTCATCTTTCAGTACACGATAGCGCAACTCAGCAAAACTTGGAAAGCCATCCAATGCAAACAAACGGTTGATCCGTCGCTTCAGCGAGGCCTGCGAATACTCGGTAAAATCGTAGCCATATTTATTAAGCAAGTCATTTAATAAAATTCCTACCTCCTCATCCTTGATCATCGTTTTACTTTTTCTATTGCACCAGGTTCAACAATACATCTACATCTATCGGTTTGGAAACATAACCATCGGCTCCTGCTGCCAAACATTTTTCGCGGTCACCCACCATGGCCTGCGCTGTTACAGCTATAATCTTGATAACACTTGAATGCTCCAGCTTTTTTATTTCACCAATGGCTTCGTAACCATCCATCTCAGGCATCATCATGTCTAACAGAACAACTTTGAACCCGGATTGTTCCTGTAAAATTTTAATGCCTTCCATTGCTGATGATGCTGACACCACAGGAAAACCTCGTGCCTTCAGTACCGCCTGCAGCGCAAAAATGTTCCGAGGATCATCATCTATGATGAGTAGTTTATCACCTTCCATGTCAAATACTTTTATCGTATAACCATACACGTAACAACGATGTCAGCTGGTCAATATCTACGGGTTTAGAAATGTAATCGGAAGCGCCGGCCTGTATGCATTTTTCCCTGTCGCCGGTCATTGCTTTAGCAGTTACAGCTATTATGGGTAAATGTTGAAATGCTTTCTGGGCACGTATCTTCCTCATGGCCTCGTAGCCATCCATTTCAGGCATCATTATATCCATCAGCACTACATTCATATCAGGATGTTCTTCCAGTCGTTTCAGCGCCTCGCGACCATCTACCGCAGTATACACTTCCATGTTGTGGATCTCCAATGCTTTTGTAAGGGAGAAGATATTCCTCACATCGTCATCTGTCACAAGTATCTTTTTACCTGCCAGCACCTCGTTCAATGCACCTAAGCGTTTGTATTTACCTGCGCCGCTATCATTCTTTGACTCTTCTACCAGGTGCAGGAACAGCGACACTTCATCAATGATACGCTGGTACGACTGCGCCGTCTTAAGCACTATAGAATCTGCATATTGCTTGATGCGCATTTCCTCTGGCTTTGATACGTTCCTGCCTGTGAAAATGATGATAGGCAAATTCTCAAGTCCAGGCGTCTTCTTCACCTGCTCCAGTGTTTGGTACGAAGCATGATCAGGCACACCCATATCAAGAATTACGCAATCCACTCCTTCGCGCTGCAGTACATCTACACCTTCATCTATACTGGCCGATATTTCAGTATTCACATTAAATGTTTCAAGGAAATATGCCAGTGCTTTTGCATGCTTTTTATTCTCCTCCAGTATCAGCACTTTCTTAGGATCCTTGGTCAGCACATGCTCAATTTTCTTGAACACATCCTGCATCTGCTCAAACGCAACAGGCTTGTTGATGAAATCAACTGCACCTTTCACCAGGCTCTCTTTTTTAGCCTCGAGCGAAGACATCATGTGCACCGGGATATGACGCGTGATTGGATTTGATTTCAATTCTTCCATCACTTCCCAACCATCTTTCACAGGCAATTGTATATCGAGCAAGATGCCCATTGGCTTGTACTTTTGCGCCAGCTCTATTCCTTCATCGCCCCTTACAGCTACCAGGGCTTTATAACCTTTCTGCCGCGTATATTCTACCAGCGCTTTCGCAAAAGCTGTATCATCTTCTATTATCAACAGCGTCTTCTCGCTTGGTGAAACATGCGCACGATCATCGGGTAAAGCCTCTGGAATTCTTTCCACCCTGAAGCCTTTCCTGAACACAGGTGCCTGTACTGAAGCTTGCTTCTCATCATCCTCAGACTCTGTTTCACCGAGTGCTGCCGCTGCCACTTTTTCTATTGGAATATAAATGGTGAATTCAGTTCCCTTACCCGGCTCACTTGCCAACTTAATTTCTCCGCCTAAGAGCCTTGTTAGTTCGCGGCTAATGGAAAGTCCAAGGCCGGTACCACCAAATTTTCTGCGTGTAGATCCATCGGCTTGCTGAAACGCTTCAAAGATGAGCGCATGCTTTTCTTTAGGAATACCAATCCCTGTGTCTTTTACCGAAAAGCAGATAAATGCATGGTTGTCTTTGAGGGTAGAAACAGAAAAGCTAACAGAGCCTTGGGTGGTAAACTTAAGCGCGTTTGATAACAGGTTTTTCAGCACCTGCTCCAGGCGCTGCTTGTCTGTTTCTATGGTAGAAGGTAGTTGTGGCTCTACATGGACATTGAAATCAAGCCCTTTTTCTTTGGCTAGCGGTGCAAACAAAGAACGTATATCCTGCACGATTTCCTGCACCAATACCGGCTGGTATTCCAGCTCCATTTTGCCGGCTTCTATTTTAGATAGATCAAGTATCTCATCTATCAGCGACAGCAATCCATTTCCGCTAGACTGTATCACCCTTGCATACTCTACCTGTTCTGCAGAAAGATTATGATCATTGTTCTCAGCCAGCAGGCGCGATAACAACAGCACCGAGTTTAGTGGCGTACGAAGCTCATGCGACATATTTGCCAGGAACTCCGATTTGTATTTTGAACTCAGCTCCAGCTCTTCTGCCTTCTGCTGTATCTCAATGTTTTTCTCAACGATTAATTGATTGCGTTCTTCCAATAGCCTTGATCTTTCCTCCAGCTCCTGGTTGGCCTGCAACAATTCCTCCTGCTGTACTTTTAGTTCCTCTTCCGATGCCTGCAGGCGCTCTGTATGCGTTTCCAATTCAGCATTGATGTTCTCCAGGTCCCTGTGCTGAGCCTGCAGCTCTTCAGCCTGCGACTGTACCTGCTCGAACAATTCCTGCAACCTGGCGCGGCTCTTTGCACCTTGTATGGCTAATGCTATGGCTGGTATTACTTGCTCTAGGAAAGCAATGGTTTTATCAGCTGTTTCTTGCAGGCAACCTATCTCAACAACAGCTTCCAATACATCGTTGTGCACCAGTGGTACCAGCAAAATATTGGTAGGCATAGCTTCACCTGTACCCGTTCTTATTTTGATAAAGTCAGTTGGAATATTCTTCAACTGCATCAGCTGCTTGTTTTGCGCAACCTGGCCAATGAGTGTTTCTCCATAACCAATTTGCGACGGGATAAAAGTGGTATCGGACACTGCATAAGCTGCTGCAAACTGCAGGTGCTTTTCATAGGCAGTATACATTAGCCCTACTTCTGCGCCTATAAAAGAAACCAGCGCATTCAGCACATCTGCAGAGAGTACCTGCACAGTCTTCTGCCCACGTATGGCATCATTGACCGCAGCAATACCTTCATGTACCCAAAGCTTTTGTTCATTCTCTTTGTGATACATCTGCAGGTCGTTCTTCATGTGCAATACAGCATTGCCGAGAATATCTTCGCTGCTGCGGGCAACCACCTCTACATCAAAATTGCCACTGCCTATAGCGTCGGCTGCCACTGCAAGCTTTTGATTATTCTTATCTATGTATACAATTGAATCAGCAAGGCTGGCAATAACATCACGCGACGCAACATCCAGTTGAATACCTGTAGCCCCGGTTGCTATTTTCTTTGCAGCGACATTCAGTTCATTCAATGTTTTAGTGATGGTAGTGATTGTATAAGACACAATACCTAAAACAGCAGCTATACTTAAAATAAGGAACAGGACGCTCCTGTCACGATTTGTCTTTTCAGTTTCATAAATATGCAGGATGCCATTGCTTACATTGTTCAACAGCTCACGTTGTAAATGTTTTAATTGGTCTACTGCCTTTGCTGATGTTGTCCACCATTTTTCTGCATCCCACGTCGTATCGAGCCGCTGGTTCTGGATACCGTTTTCTATATAAGCACTAATAGCAGCAGGCTCTCCTGTAGATAACAATTTTGTTAGTGCAGCATTGGCTGCCGGTGATCCTTTATCCTGTATCTCGCGGATGTAACTATTATAGATCAGGTAAATAGATCTCACCTGGTCAATAATAGCAGGATCCTGGTATTTTGTATACAATGAATAATAAATAGAAGCCCGAACGATACCCAGGTAAGTGATCATTTCCATCATCAACTTCTGGCTCATCAGGTCTGCATTCACCGGATTTAGATAGGTGATGTTTCCGCCGGTAATTATGTTGAGTGTGTTGACCCTGAAAATGGTGTTGGTATAGTAGGTCATAACACCATTGGGGGTAATGGAGGTGTCATCTATAGCTGCGCGTATTTGCTGAAGGCTATCAAGAAAAGTATACTTAGGTGATGACGACACCCATTCGAACTGTACCATTTTCTGAATAGCCTCATCCGTTTTCTTGCGTTCCATCAACATTTCCGTACGCCATGAACGAGAGATGGAATAGCCAAAGCTAAGGCGACGTTCAACCTGCAGTACATCTACCACATTACTTATGGCTGCTGATTGTTCTATACGTTCAATATAGTTGTTGAGGATCTCGAGCCGCTCCGATTTTTCCTTGTAGATCTGGATGGCGAAAAATACCAATAGCAGTATCGGGAATATAGCTATCAGCATCAATTTTCCTGTCAGGGAAATTCGTTTGAACATCTTATTCATCTGGATATGGGGGTTACAGTGAAGCAGCAGTATACTGCCTTTCTTCAAGTGTTTTATGAAGCTGGTCTTGTTTTACAGGAACGATAATATAGAAGGTAGAACCTTCACCAGGTTGACTGGTGGCTGCTATAAATCCATTGTGCCTGTCTACAATTTTTTTAGCTATTGCCAAGCCTATGCCTGTGCCTTCGTAATCGGTACGGGTGTGAAGGCGCTGGAAAATATGGAAGATCTTGGCGACATATTTTTCCTGGAAGCCAATGCCATTGTCGGAGATAGAGAGCCTGCAATAATTTCCATTGGCTACTGCCGGGCTGTCTATTGACGGATGATTTACCAACTCTGCGCGTATATCAACCTGCGGCGGCACATCGGCACGAGAGAACTTAAGCGCATTGCTGATAATGTTCTGGAACAACTGGCGCATCAGTGCAGGAACGACCTCTAATATTGGCAACTTACTTACGTGTATGGTTGCCTGCTTTTCCTCTATCACCAGTTCCAGGTCATCAAGTATTCCATCGATTATTTCATTGAGATCGGCATCGCGAAAAATATCAGGTGCTGATAGCCGTGCGAAAGAAAGAAGATCAGTGATCACTGTGTTCATACGCTCCGACGACAGCAATACTTTTTCAAGATAATTAGCTATTGCACCTTCAGGCTTGCCTTTGTCTTTTATAAAATTAGCGAACACCTGTATCTTCCTCAGTGGCTCTTTAAGATCGTGTGATGCTACAGAAGCAAACTGTTGCAGGTCGTGGTTGCTGATCTCCAATTCGCGGTTGATCTCCAGTAGTTCTTTGGTACGTTCGGCTACTTTCTTTTCGAGTGTTTCGTTCAGCATTTTCTGGTCATGAATGCTGCTGATGGTTCCTACCCAACGCGCAATGACACCATCAATGACCACGGGTGTTGCTTTCAGCAAATGATGATAAAATTTTTCATCATCCAGCCTCCGGATGCATACCTCAGTTTCTACCGGCTCACCATTTTCAATTGCTTGCAGCCATTGCTCTTGTAAAGGAGCAGACTGCGGATGACCTTCAGGAAAAGCATTTGTTGCATTTGAGTATTGCAGCCACTGTTTATTTACAGATGTTATCTTACCTGACCTGTCTGCTGTAAAAGCCATATTGGGCAAAGCTTCCAGCGTTTGGTGCAACTCTTTTACATTGGCGGTAAGGGCTTTTTCTGCTTCTTTCAGTGCATTCGTCTTCTCGTACAGGCGGTAGAAATTACGCACCTTCAAAATGAGGATCTCAGGATCAACAGGCTTTGTCAGGTATTCCAGTGCTCCTGATTCAAAACCTTTGGTGATGAATTTTTTATCCTTATTTACTGCGGATAAAAAGATGATCGGGATGTCTTTCGTCTTATTGAAACCAGTGATCGCTTCAGCCACTTCATATCCATCCATCACAGGCATTTGCACGTCAAGAATGATGAGTGCGTACTCGTTCTTCAGTACCTTCTTCAGCGCATCTTCACCTGACAACGCGGTATCGGTACTGAACCCATGTTGCTCAAGCACCGTTCGCAGCGAAAACACATTCTCTTGCTTGTCGTCTACAATTAAGATCATTCTTGAGATATATTTTTCAGAAGGTTTAGATACAGGTTTAAGGGCTGATTAAAAATCGAAAATAAGGATTAAAAAGTTTTAAGCATAGCAGAGGCTAATGGGGCGCAGTTAAGGAAGGTTGAAACTAATGCTGGCTGTAAGCGAATTGAAAACTGTGGAGGTGACATAGAAAATTTTACCATGTAAAACAACATGGCTAGCCTTTTGTTGAGGCAAAAGAAACAGAAGCCTGCTAAAATATTCAAGCTATATCTTATAGGATACCTGGTCCAACCAGTTCTTGCCTACCGTTACATTTACTTTTAGTGGTACAGCAAAAGGAGCTTTGGTTTCCATCAGTCGTACTACTTCTGGCACCAGTTCAGCCAGTTCATCATCAGCAGCATCAAAAACCAACTCGTCGTGTACTTGCAAAATGAGTTTCGTCTTAAACTTTTTCTTACAGATGTATCGCTCTACGTTTACCATTGCCTCTTTGATAATATCAGCGGCAAGACCTTGTAGCGGGGCATTGACCGCCATACGCTCAGCCATACGGCGGGTAGTACCGTTGCGGCTATCAATACCTTCTATATACCGTATGCGGCCGTATTTTGTTTTCGTAAAACCACGCTCCCTGCTTTCTTCTATAGATCGCTCCAGGTATTCTTTTACCGAGCTGAATTCTTCAAAATATGCATCAATGATCTCCTTTGCTTCTTTTTGAGAGAACTTCAAACGGGTAGCCAAACCCCATGGTGTTATACCATAAGCAATCCCGAAATTTACGCCTTTGGCTTTTGCACGCATCTCTTTGGTAATAGCATTTTCTTCTACATTGAAAACCTTACACGCGGTGGTTGCATGTATATCTTTTCCTTGTTTAAATGTGTCCACCATCACTTTATCGCCGCTTAATGCAGCCAGCAGCCGAAGCTCTACCTGGTTGTAATCAATGCTTAGTATGCTAAAGCCTTCTTGTGATGGAATGATTGCCTTACGCACCTCGCGGCCAGCCTCGCTGCGTATTGGAAGATTTTGCAGGTTAGGTTCTGTGCAGCTAAGCCTGCCGGTACCAGCTACCACCTGTTGAAAAGTAGGATGAATTTTATTGGTCTCCGGGTTTACATATTTAGGCAATGAGTACACATACGTACTAATGATCTTGTTGAGCTTGCGGTAATTGAGCAGGTCGGCAACAAAAGGATATTTAGGAGCTATGTCAATAAGAAAAGGTTCTGCTGTAGATATCTGACCTGTCTTGGTTTTCTTCAGTTCCGATGGCTCGCATACCTGCTGCAGTATGTCAGCTGTTTGCGATGGTGAGCCTATATTGAATTTTCGGCCTGCTGCTTCGTACAGCTTTTTTTCAAGTTCATCTAATTGTTTAGATAAAACATTATCGATCTCATCTAAAGCATCCAAGTCAATGCGTAAGCCATGCAGTTCCATTTTTGCAAGAACCGTTTGTAACGGAAGCTCAATTTTATAGAACAGGTCAGCCAGCTCCATTTCTTCTATCTTCTGCATGATCTTTTCGTGTGCAACAGGCAACGAAGGCAAAAAGTTTATTCCTTCATAAGCTCTTTCAATAGTGTACGACTCCAACTGGTATTTGTCTTTTATATACTGCCATTCAATCTTAGCATCTGATTCCAGCAAATAAGCAGCTAGAGATATATCTTCCCAACTAGATTTCACCTGGCATCCTGAACGAATGATCTTTTTAAGCAAAGGCTTCAATTGCCAACCTGCTTTCACTACTTCTTTTTTATCTATGGCACTAAGTAGCTTTTTGAAATCTATTTCATTAGAAATATCTATTGCATAAATGCCTTTCTCATCATTTGATTGAATAAATAATTGATCCGGTAATTCTTCATTATAAGCAATAGAAATTTTCTTACCGTTCACTTTTTCGATAGCTTCTGCAGCTGAAACATTTTGAATAGAAATTTTCGTTCTTTCAGCAGACTCTTCAATATTCTTCTGAGGTTTTATGAAACGAAGTTTTGTAAGCCTTTCTTTAATTTTTACAAATTGGAGTTCATCTAACAAAGGAATTAGTTTTTCTATATCCGGCTTCTTTACCTTTATTTCATCCCATTTGAAATCGACATCTATTTCACCCGTTAATAAAGCCAACTGTTTATTTTCAACTAATTGTTCTTTATAAGCAGCAATTGATTCCCGCACTTTAGGTTGTTTAATTGTCTCCACTTCTTCCAGCAGTTCTTCCACTGAATTGTATTGTGCTAATAATTGAGCTGCTGTCTTATCTCCTATTCCACGTACACCAATTATATTGTCTACACTATCGCCACGTAGTGCTAAATAATCCGCTATCTGCGATGGCAACACACCATATTTATTTTTTACTCCTTCTATATCCAAAGTCTCCATTACAGCACCTTTATAAGCAGGGCGGAAAAGGAATATTTTTTCTGAAACCAATTGTGCAAAATCCTTATCAGGACTAACAATAAAAACAGAATAACCTTTCTTGGCTCCTCTTACAGCCATGGTAGCAATCACATCATCCGCTTCATATCCTTCTTCTTTTAGTACAGGTATTTGCAACGCCTCCAGCAATTGCATAGCATAGGGAAATGCTTCTGAAATTTCAGAAGGCATTTTTTCTCGATTGGATTTATAGGTACTTGAAACAGCAACTCTTCCTTTGGGAACAGAGTCAAGTGCAGCAGCAATAGCATCTGGTTTCTCTTCTGTTATTACCTGGAATATATAATTGAAGAACACCAACGTAGTGCGTGTATCTATTCCTGTTGTCGTGCCAAAACGTTTTCCCATAGTTGCAAAATGTGCCCTGTACAACAGCGGCATCACATCCAGCAGGAAAAGCTTCTTATTCTTCATGAGTTATATATTTTAGGTATTGCCTGTATTCCATTACTGCTGCCTCCTTGGCTTTTGCTTCAAACATGATATCTACATCCTTGCCATAAGTTTCCACTTCATCGTATAGATAATCTGCATGCGCAGTAGGTGGTGCCGTGGGGTCTTCATGTAGTTTTTTAGAACTGGAGAAATGAACAACAGGCGTGATATCGGAAGGCCATGTATCATAAGCAGCCAGGAAAGCTTCCTCTTCACTTAAGCCACCCGTACAAAACTTGTGATGAAAGTAATCAAACACAACAGGTGTTTTGACCTGCTCGTGCAGCCACAATAGATCCGTAATAGAAAACATATTTGCTTTATCATCATTCTCTACAGTAAGCCTTCGTTGCACATTTGCAGGCAGTTGAACATAACTTTCAGCAAACCTTGCAAGCGCAGAAATTTTATCTCCAAACGCGCCTCCCACATGTATATTAATTTTTGCAAACGGTGACAATGGAAGATGTAACAGGTCCATTATTTCTGCATGTTGCCGCAGTTCTTTAATTGTTTTTGTAAGAACTGATTGAGTGTTTGTTGCCAAAACATTGAACGGACCAGGATGAAATGAAAGCCTGAAACCGGACGAAGCTACTCTTTCGCCACAGCGTGCCAGTACCTCGCGTATCTTTTCATAATCCGGCAGATCATGTATTTCATATTCGCTCATCCAGGGCACCATATCGGAGCTCATCCGGTAAAACATGATGTTATGTTCTATATTCCACTCGATCACTTTTTCCAGGTCGATAAAATTAGCAAGAGCCAGTGCTGACGCATATTCTACTCCCTTCTCCATAAACGTGCTTTTGATCATGGAGCGGTTCACCTGGATCTTTTGAGCGCCCAGTGTAAGATTGATGGATGCATAGCCAAAACGCATATTGGGATGCTGATAAAAATTGTACCGCCACGCATATCTAAAGCTTATATTTAATGTATCAGCAACTGAACCTCAAAACCAAAAACTACAACATGCTTAGATGCCTATCCTATCCAGTAGTGATTGTGAGTTATTTTCTTCTTGTAACTGCCTGTTCATCAACACAACCTACCACTGTACCGCAAAGCAGGCAGGAAAGAAATCTATTTCATGCTTTCACCACGGCAAGTCCTACTATGCTACAAAACAAGAACGACCTGCACATTCAAACATCTGCTGTTGTATGGCAGTATGCATGGCCTGAAGTACAAGTAGCCTATGCGCCTCTAAAAAATATTGGTGTGTCTACTGTTATTGCAGGCAGTTTGACTAAAGATGATTTTATGTTCAATGCCTATAACTTTTCTGCAGGTTATTTTAATAAAGTAGCGCCTAATGTGCATTTGGAAAGCTATGTAGGAACAGAAAGAGGAACTATCAATAATACACATGCAACTGGCTCATCCAAACTGAAACTGACGAAATATTTCATTCAACCTGCCATTGCTTTCAGTAATGAAAATAACTCTTTGCATTTCATCCTAATGACCCGCTTCTCTACCAACAACAGGCAGGTAGTTCATGCTACATATCATCAGACCAATGAGCCGTTTACGCATGAGCAATTTGTTCTCCTAAACCGTAAGCCGAACTTCTTAATGTTAGAACCAGGTTTTCAATTCAGGTACGGAAGGAAGCGCATGATGTTCACAACAGGTTATACCGGATCGCTCAATTTCAGTAATTCCTTTCACCGATCTATCGGCAATTTCAATATTGGTTTTTTAGTGCGATTAGGATTGGCAAGGAATGAAAATTAGCATTAGCAAGTGAATTATTTAGGAAGTGTAAACCTGGCTTTTTTTCGCTCTTGTAATTGGACCTGGTCACCAACCTGAACCAAACCTTCACCATCATGAACAAGATTTTGTCCAAAATATATCTTCTTCTGAAACTGGCGGTAAGAAGCAAGTGTTGTCAAAGGCTCCTTGCCCTGGATGGCCTCCTGCTGGTTGATAGTAGTAACAACGCACCGGGCACATAGTTTCACCCCAAAAAAGCTGATGTTGTTAATTGTGAAATGTTTCCATTCATCTTCTTCAAAAGGAGCTCCACCAGTGATAACAAGATTGGGACGAAAACGATCAATGGAAACAGGTTCTTTTAACCTGCTGTTCAAGTGATCTAATGATGATTGTCCAACTACGTTGAACGGGTAAGCATCGGAAAAACTTGTGATCTCTTTATTGGTGGCGTAGCGGCTGTCAACTCTTCTTCGTGAGGCATCGGGCATATAAACAAGCCGGCATTTCCTGGACAACATTATTGAAAACCATTCGCTTACTTCAGTGCTTACTTCCATGGCCTTACACTTATCACTCCACACCTCCACCCTAAGTTGTGAACCTGTAGGTTCATAAGGAATGAATATAGATTCTTCAGTTTTCTTATGAAAGACCTGCAGGCCATCATCTTTTAGTTGCACTTGTAAAAGCGCCATTGTGGAGAAAGATCGCTGCGACATAAATACATTCTCTTCATCTACAAGCATCCACCGCCTGTCGTGCATAAAGCCACGATCCGTTACTTGCGCAGAAGTGACAGAAACGCCACCTAAAGATTTGATAGGGTAAATGAAAATTTCCGAAACAGTAAGCATCTGGTAAAGGTAAAGACGATGCAAATAAAGCAGCCAGATGTAGTGAAGTAAAAACATCCGCTTAGTTTTATTGCCTAAATTTTATTGATGACAGCTGCGCAATACATACAACATCTTGAAATGCATCCTCATCCTGAAGGCGGATATTATAAAGAAACGTATAGGAGCGACTTGCAAGTAATGATCGATGGTTTTGATGGTGAACGATCCATCTGCACCAGCATCTACTTCCTATTGCAGGAAGGACAAAAATCGGCCATGCACCGCATCAAAAGCGACGAGATATGGTATCATCATGATGGTAATGCATTGGAGATAGTTGAGATAGATGAAACAGGAAAAGAGATTGTAACGTTGCTTGGTAAACAACTTGACCAGGGGCAGGTATTACAGCATGTAGTAAAAGCACATCGCTGGTTTGGTGCAAGGCTGGTAGAAGGCGGCAAATTTTGCCTGGTAGGATGCCAGGTTAGCCCCGGCTTTGACTTCCGTGATTTTGAACTGAGGCAACAGGAACCTGCTTAACAACGTTGATCACTGATGTCACCAGCTTTTACTGTCTGGCGTTTTATTTGCAACGCTCATTCACTAAGGGCAGCAAATTGAGTTTTATTAGAAAATGTGCTTGTTTGTCTGCATCGAAATTTGCACAATAACACCAGGAATAAATTAGAACGAACCACCTAAATGAAGTTGCTCATAGCACTTATGATATCATTACAAACAATGGATACCAATGGACAAGTTGCAGGCTATCTCAAGCAATTTGCTACCAATAAAACAATACCCCCCGCGGTAGAAAAAAATGTGCTTACAGCATTATCATTCTTTCCAGAGTTGAAGCAAACCAACATCAGCTTTATTATGAAGCCGAAGCTTACTTCTTCTGTTATGCAGGCGCAGCCAGTGTTCAGGACGCTTTTGCAACGAAGAAAGAACCGCCGCTACCGTATTAATATCAGCACAGAGTTCAGGTTGATCTCTTCCATTTTACCGATACTGGAAATACCGGACAATGTAATGATAGGCTGGATTGGTCATGAACTAGGTCACATACTTGATTATGAAGGAATGAGCAATGTGAAAATGATCACCTTTGGCTACAGGTATTATACTTCATCTAAGTTTGTGAAGCATGCAGAAATGATGGCCGACTCATTAGCTGTAGAAAGAGGAATGGGAAATTATATCGTTACCACCAAACGTTTCATACTCGATCATGCTGACCTGCCAAAAGCTTATAAAGACAAGATATCACGCCTTTACCTTTCACCTGACGTGATAGTAGAACAAGTAAAACTTTGGGAAGAAAAAATGCTTGAGCAAAAAAATGAGGAGATGAAGAAAGAGGAGGAGCTGTAATTATGAATGATGAACTATAAATGATGAACTATGAATTGTAATAAAGTATACCATGACTTCAGAATTATTTATAACAAAACTTCCTGCCGGTTTCCACTTTTTTATTTTTGCTTTTTAAGTTTTGCTTTCTTCTTTTTGCCTTTTGACTTACCACTTCTACCCTATTGCCCAACCGGCTGTTTTTCCAGTACATAGTTCCTGAAGTCCCAAAACTCTTCCTCCTTCATTACACGAGGGATTTTTGCTTGTCCTCCTAACTTTTTAAACTCTTCGCTCCAACTGTAAAAACGCTCTACTGGTACAGCTTCTACTTCTAATTTTTTAAGTGCTTTGGTCCGTGCTACCTGGTAGTTCTTATTGTTGTTGCACAATTCAGTATCAACTACTTCAGCTGCCCTTGCAGTATCTATTTCCTTATCAGTACCAACAATGAATTTCATTACAAACTGTTCATCCTTAAAAACTGTTGAAGCTGTAAATTCATTAATCTCCAGGTCAAATGCCTCTTCCAGTTTTTCAATGGCCATATTCATTTTTTGAACAGATAATTGTTCGCCTACTACATTTAGGTAATGCTTGGTGCGACCGCTGATGCGTATTTCAGATCTTTCTTTATCAGTAATGATCACTGTATCGCCTATCATATATCGCCATGCGCCCGAAACTGTAGAGATCAACAGTACATATTCTTTATTCTCTTCCGCCTGCTCTAGCGTAAGCACTTTTACGCCTTGCTTTACTCTTCCGTCATCATCTATATTTTCTTCTTCAAAAGGTACAAATTCGAAAAAGATACCATTGTTTACAATGAGCGCCATTGAGTTGGTATCTGGCCGTTTTTGCGTAGCCAGGTAACCTTCCGAAGCCAGGTAGGTATCGATGTAGATCAATGGCCTGGCCAGCAACTTCTCCATACTTTTTCTATATGGCTCAAAGGCTACACCGCCAGATGTATATACGTGCAGGTTGGGCCAGATGTCATGGATCGTCTCCAGGTTGTTATGAGCAATTATCTCTTTCAGCATCAGCTCTACCCAGGAAGGGATACCGGAGATACTGCCTACATCCCACTTTGGTGCTTCCTCCGCGATCCGCCGCACCTTTTCATCCCAGTTTTCTATGGATGCTATCTCTATGCCTGGTTTATAAAATTTATGAAACCATCCGGGAATATTTGCAGCACTTATCCCACTTATTTCTCCTTCATAATGATCTTCCAATTCTATCAGGTGTGTGCTGCTGCCCAACATCAAAATATCCTTGTCGAAAAAATCATTTGAAAGATCGAAGTTCTTCAGGCTTAGCACTTGCTGCATCCCCGCTTTTTTGATAGAAGCGATCATGTCTTTGGTAACAGGGATATATTTTTTATTGCTGGTAGTACCACTGCTAAGGGCGAAATAATCCTGCCCACCAGGCCATGTAATATTCTGATGTCCCTTTAGCAGATAATGCCACCATTGTTCATA
Source organism: Aridibaculum aurantiacum (assembly GCF_017355875.1). NCBI lineage: Bacteria > Pseudomonadati > Bacteroidota > Chitinophagia > Chitinophagales > Chitinophagaceae > Aridibaculum > Aridibaculum aurantiacum. The sequence continues at coordinate 1,248,924 of NZ_JAFEWC010000001.1, read as the reverse complement.
CAAAGTATCGTAATCAAACACCGGCACATTCTGCTGGAATGCAGCCACCGGGTTATCGCTTTTAAGAATACTTCCAAACTTGTGATGCATGCCGAAAGCAGTCAGCCGCGCCTTTTTCAACAATTGCATTAGTACCTTCTTCTGCGCCTTATATGGATTAGGTTCACTTGATATGAACCCATTAAAATCGATAGCCTTCTTAATTACTCCACCCAGCAGTGACATATGAGAGATGTTTTTCAACCAGAAGCAATATTTATACCCTAGTGGGTGCAGTAGATCCCTCCTTCGTCGGGATGACATTCTATGCCTGTCATGCCGAGGCACGAGGCATCTAATAAATATTGAGGTTGTAGCATGTAGTATGACAGGGAACCCTCCTACGTCGGGATGACACATCATAGGCTTGTCATGCCGAGGCACGAGGCATCTCATAAAATCTTCAGATGCTAGTAAAGATGTTAAAGACTGAGGATCCCTCCTTCGTCGGGATGACATTCTAAGCCTGTCATGCCGAGGCACGAGGCATCTCATCACATTTCAGTTGCTACATTAAACATTATGCGGCTGGGGATCCCTCCTTCGTCGGGATGACATTCTAAGCCTGTCATGCCGAGGGACGAGGCATCTCATCAACATTATAGTTGCTACATGAAACATCATGTGGCGGGGGATCCCTCCTTCGTCGGGATGACACATCATTGGCTTGTCATGCAGAGACACGAGGAATCTCATAAAATCTTCAGATGCTAGTAAAAATGTTAAAGACTGGGGATCCCTCCTTCGTCGGGATGACACTTGTAGCCTGTCATGCCGAGGCACGAGGCATCTCATAAAACCTTCAGATGCTAGCACAGATGTTTCAAGGCTGGAGACCCCTCCTGCGTCGGGGTGACAGAAGACTTACTCCATAAACTCCCAGGCACTGACATATCCACCAGCCTCTTCGGCATAGGCAATAAAATCAGCATAAAAAGGGAACTGGGATATGGTGGCGCTGTCACCAATTATTACCAGCTTATTACGTGCCCTGGTCATCGCCACATTCATTCGTCTTATCTCAGACAAAAAGCCAATGCTGGACTCGCTGTTGCTGCGGGCAAGGCTTATATAGATCACATCCCGCTCCTGCCCCTGGAAACTGTCTATTGTATTCACTGTAATGGCAGCTGCATGAGCCTTCAAAACAGGATGAGCCGCCACCAATTCTTTCAGCACTTCCACCTGGTGGCGATATGGAGAAATAACACCAACACTTATCGTCTCATTAACTGGAGCAGTTGGTGGTAATTCAGAAATATACTGAGCCAGGTGCCTTGTAAGCAGCGCCGCCTCCTCAGGATTTGATATCCCGCTTCCTTCTATTTTTTCTTCATAACCTGTACCCGCTGTATCTACAAAAACCAAAGGCTGATCATCCTGCAACAGCCGCTTTTCTGCCACTGTGTGATGTGCCTGTAGCTGGTCATTATAAAATTCACGGCTGCTAAACTGCATAATGGTTTTGTGCATCCGGTATTGCTCCTGCAAAAGCGTCACGCATCCAGGATGCAGCTGGACCAGCTTTTCCATCAGCGTTATGGCAAGTCCACCTTTGGCTGCTTCATTACTCTTTATAGTGGGTGGCAACTGGCAATGATCACCCGCCATCACAAGTTTATCAGACTTTAATATCGGTATCCAACAAGCAGGCTCTAATGCCTGGCCAGCTTCATCAATTACCACCGTTTTGTAATGGCGCTGCCGCACAGTATAATGATTAGCACCTACAAGTGTAGCTGTTATTACCTGCGCACGATCCAGTACATCTTTACCTATATATTGTTCTGTACGCTCTACTTCTATACTCAGGTTACGCGCCTCATTGAACAATGCCTTTCGCTGCTCTCTTTCAGCGGGACCAAAACTGCGCTTGTATTTATGCGCCATATCCCTGTACTCCCGTGCCTGCTTTTTTAGCCGCTTTATTTCCTTGTGTTGCGGGTGAGCAGCCATCTTGCTATCAAGCGTAAGAGACAACTGCTTTTCATTTACCCTTGCAGGGTTTCCAACACGCACTACGTTAAGACCTGTATCATTAAGTTTTTCCGTTAGCAGGTCAACAGCAGCGTTGCTGGGTGCCACCACCAATATTTGCTGTTTATCTTTTTCTACCAGCGCTTTGATCGCTTGTACAAGTGTGGTTGTTTTACCCGTTCCCGGAGGTCCATGCACAATGGCAAGTTCATTAGCAGATAATATTTTTTGCACCGCTAAATTTTGAACTGCATTTAAGCTTCTATTGTCGTAAGTAAATGCTTCATCATTGTAAGAAGGTTGCCGCTCACCTACCAATATCTCTACCAGTTTATTAGCATCTTTCTGTTGTGCTTTTACAGGCGCATATATAAGAGCCTGTTCCATCTCTTCGTAGCTGTTGTCGTCAAACAGGGCATCAATCCCCAACTTACCATTGCGGCTCCAATCCGGTAATTCATCAGTGCGCAGGCTTAGCTTCAGCCGGTTGCCGCTGATATGGGTAATGGTTCCTTCTAGCCTGTCGCGCTTAGGATCGTGATTACTAAACATTGCGGCGCTCATTCCAAAGCGCAATTGATGAATGATGTCAGTGTGTGTAGTTCGCTCTACTTCTACAGTAAGATAATCTCCTCTTCCTACCTCAGTATCGCGTATGGCAATAGGATACCAGGCAAGACCATTCTCCCTTCGTGCCTGTATTGGAAGCGACTCGGTTTGTTGCTGAAAAGCTTTCCTGTCTTCGGCCTTCTCTATTTGAAGTAGTTCCTGTAACCTCTTGAAATAATCCATGGCGGCAAAGGTAACTGGTACGAGTAGAACACATACCGCAAGAGGAAGCAATAACAGCGAAAATCAATAGATGCTTTAAAGATTATCTACTGAAATACCTGAAGAAAAGATAGGGTGCAATGGCAACCCAAAGCGGGATCAAAATCCATAGCCTTCCGGCCAACAAGTTGTACTCCATCAGTAAACTATCCCATGAATTTCCGCGCCAGCGACCAAAGCCAAACTCGAAGATGAGGGTTAGTAGTAACCATAGCAGCCCCACCATGATTGCCTGCAACTGCGAAGCAGGTGGATTTTGCTTGATCACGAAAGAGATATAAAAAGCAAACAGAATTATGAGAGTGAGAGTGGAAAGCTGGTGAGCATGAATTGGTTCCGTAAAGCGGCAGATAAAACCTTCACGCAAAATACCATTGGCAATAGCGATGATAAGCATAGGAAACCACAGCAACAGATACTTTATCATAAAACATCTTTTATCTGCAGAATGGAAACGAGCCATTCTACATGTAAAAATGCTGAGGCAAATACTAATATAAAATGATTGAGATCAACCCATCACTTGACATAAAACAGCTGGAAAAACCTACGACCAACATGTCTTTTGCAGGACAAAGTTCAGCTGCATAGCAGTTTATGTAGACTGCATCTAATACGACTTGTTGTGTAGCTGATCTAAGAAGCAAGGAAATCTTCCCTGTGCGGGCTGAAAACATCTACCAGCATACCAGGTTCTAAGCATACACATCCATGCACTGCATGTGGCGGCACATAAAAACCATCTCCAGCTTTTAGTATCTTGTTCTCATCACCAATAGTTACTTCAAATACCCCCGCTTCTACATACGTCACTTGTGAATGATGATGCTCGTGAAGCGACCCCACTGCGTCTTTATCAAATTTCACTTTCACCAACATGATCTTATCATCATATCCAAAGATTTGCCTGCTAATGCCCGGCGACAGGTTTTCCCAGGCCGTTTCATTGCCCACTTGGAAAATGCTGCTTTGCAATGTTGTTGTACTCATGGATGATATTTTAGAATATGATAATAAATAGAATTACCTGAATGTGTGGTTGTAGCAATATTTAGATCGCTTCAAATTTCATTTTGATAGAAATAAATCCATTGCTAATAAAAAAAACGATTTGAAAAATATGCCATAAAAAAACCTTCTCATATAAAGAGAAGGCTAAGTGCGGAAGAGGAGATTCGAACTCCCACGCCAGTTACGGCGCTACCACCTCAAGGTAGTGCGTCTACCAATTTCGCCACCTCCGCAAGTGGGTGCAAATGTAGAAAAATGATTCACCTGGCAAATATTTTTTTGGAGTGTGAGAGCTTGCATAGAACAGGGCTTCAGCGAGATTATGAGAGCTTTAAAGAACTTCACCTACATCCAAAAACAAGAAAGGGCAGAGCGTTAAGCCCCAACCCTTTTATTGATATTCCCCCAAATATCAAAATTGCATATGTTTATTTCTTTATCTATACCTGTTATTCATCACCTGCTTCAATGCTATTGTTGAGCACCATTTTCCACTATTGCCCTACTTCTATTAGTATCGTCTTTTACAGAAGGTAAACAGCTGTTTACTTTTTTATTTTTATGGCACTAATTACATATGTACGAAGAGGTTATTCAACAGATTAAGAAAGGCGACCTGGAACCATTAGATAAAATTTACCTGGAACACAAGAGTGATTTTATTGGTTTTGCTCATGCGCAGTTTCCACAAATAGGAACTGAGAGTATTGAAGATGCTTACCAGGACACGATCATTGATGTGTACAAAAACATAGCTGCGGACAGGCTCACATCTATCGAGTACAGTTTCAGGACCTATATTTTTCACATTGGTAAGACCAAGCTCATCAAGCTTGCAGACAGGCAGAAAAAGTTTGAACATACTGAACTTACGGTGGTAGAAGAGCACGTTGCTTATGAAGCCACTTCCGATCACAATTGGCAGGAAGTACAGAAGGCACTATCGTTTGTAATGGCAAATGCAAGCGATTCATGTAAGCAAATTTTAAAGCTGTTTTACTTCCAAAAGAAATCGATGAGCGAGATCGCACTCGCTTTGGGTTATAGCAACGCAGATACGGTAAAAGCAAAGAAGAACCGCTGCATCAACCAACTTTCTGACAAGGCTGCAGGTATGTTCAACAACCAATTCTAAATAAACATGTACATAGAGAACGAACTAGATCTATTTGACAACTACCTCAGTGGCTCTTTAGAAGCCTCCGATAAGCTTCTGTTTGAACACCAGCTTTCCGAAAATCGTGCGCTTAAAAACAGGTTCCAAGTATTTAAAGGACTTGTAGAACAGGTGCAAAACGAAGCAGCTATTGAGCATTCTCTCAAAGCACGTTTCAGGCAATTAGACAAAAAGAAGAGCCGCAAAAAATGGTTCTTCTATTCAGGTATTGCAGCTTCTGCATTGATGGTGCTTGCATCAGTCTCAATATTTTCTACCAGGCAGCAGAAGGTTGATATCAGCCGTTACCAGGTAAATGAACCTGGCCTTCCCATTACCATGTCTGTAGATAATGAAGCAAACTGGCAGGACATCATGCAGTTGTTTAAAGCTGAACAATATGATAAAGCCTATGCTCTTGTAGCGGCAAAACAGCAGACTGATACGGCATTATATTTTTCAGGCCTTTTTCTTGAACTGCAGGGCAACCGCGCTGGCGCAATGAAAAAATATAAGGAGCTCCAGCAGTTTCAGCATTCATCCATTTTTATACAAAAAGGTACATACCGGCAGGCATTGCTGCTATGGCAGGCGGAACAACAGGAAGCAGCAATGGAACTTTTAAAGAATATAGCTGCTGATAAAGGCCATTTTTATCAACAACAGGCTTCTGATGCGGTTGAAGCTTTGTCTACAAAATAACAGGCTCCCTATTTCCCGTGAGTACATAAGCCGACCAATAATAAGGGTTTACCCAATCAGGGTATTTAGGCTGATTCAGGAACTGCTTTTTAACTTTCGCAAGTGCTTCATCTTTGGACAAACCAACCGCAAGATGTTGATAATACAATGCAAAAAAAGTGGCACTGGCCGCTTCATCCACCACCCACAAAGAACTGATGACCGCTCCTGTTCCGTTTGCTATAAAAACCTTTGGCAGGTTGTAAAAACCTTCACCTTGTACCAGGCGTCCTTTATGTGTTTCACAAGCATTCAGAACTACCAGGTCTGCCTTTAGATTGCCCAGGCTACCGTAGGCATCAATCTCATCTTTTTGATCCAGTTGCAGTTTGACATCTTTTCCTTTGGTACTGGTATGCGTAGCAAAGTGTACGATGGCTGCGTTTGTGGTCGCTACCTTAGTCTTGCTCACCTCACCTTCATTAATTGAGGCAGCATACATCGCCTTTAATTGCTTCATTAGCTTCTGGGTTTCCGGCAGGCGTTGGCGCCCATCAAACTGCGGTAAAAAACCAACGATACCTTTACGTCGTTCAGCTTCTTGTTGTGTTACCTGTGAAAGTGAAATGCACTGCGATAGTTGCGATTCTTTACTTATGTATTTTACTCCCGCCCAATTGCTACCTGACACAGGCTTCGTAACAAAAGCATCCCAAGGAAGCAACGACAGGTTTTGATGCGGCACTACCAGTATATTATTACCGGTAACACCAGCTTCGTCTAACAACATCTTAAAGCAGTGATTGCTTAGATATTGAAAAGAATCAACCTCATTTTTGAGCATCATTGTGTACAGCCTGCCAGGTAGTTCTTCATTTAAAATGTTATCATCCACGATTCGCACAACAAGCGCAGCACCTGCAGGTGAAAAACGGTGAATGAACATTTTGTCTGCTACGATGAGGTAATCGACCACTGTTGTGTTGTTCTTCCTGCAATACGCTAACAATGCTGATGTATCAACCGCCTGGTATTCGAATACAGGCGTAGCCATTCTTGTAACCGCTTGGTCAACAAAATTCAATACCCTTTGCTTTAGCAACGTATCCTCGACTTGCGCAGCCACAATGTAAAGCTCATTGAGCATTCTTAGCACCTGGTCCTTCTCACCATCACTGTTATTGTTCTGTTGGCGCTGCAGGTAGCTTTTTATGGTGCCTGCATACTTGCTTTCATTCGACAACTCGATTAGTGCAGGGTTCAGAGGGTAGCTGCCATCGCTATAACTTTCACCCACCAGCGAAGCCACTCTTTCAAACGATCTTTGGTTGAAATACTTCAGCAGGTTTTCGCGGCCGGCATTTGTGGAATAAGTTACCAGTTCATGTCTCAGAAACTGGTTGTTATATTGAAAGAACTTGCCAGCCTCTTCCAGGTCACTATCATTGCCTGCTACCTGGTAGCGCTTCAGGTAAGTCTCCGCAAGTTGGGTAATTGCTAAAGAAGTATAAACAGGCTGAACCGGGTGCTTATCCACTACCAGGTGCTGGAACGCCTTTAAGTACATGCTTTCTGCTTTATCTAACTCAATGTTGGAACGCTCCGTGAGCCCCAGGTTTATGTAAGAGATTGCAAGTCGCGGGTGCACTTTTGGAAGTATTTCCTGGTTTATCTCAATTGCTTTATTGTAGTAAAAACGTGCACTGTCGTAAGCTATTTGCCGCGGAAAAATATGTGTGTGTTTATCTCTCAGTATATCATTAAATGAGTTAGCCAATTTGTGATACGTGCTTGCCAACCATGTACTATCATCTCGTGTAAGTCGTGCATTACCTGCAGCTGCCTGGTGGTAATGGTTGATAGCATCGTTATACATTTTCCTATTGTGAAAATGATAGCCGAGGTTGATCTTGTATTGCAACTGTACCGGGTAAGATGAAAATTTGTCGAGTTCAGTATCTATAGTTTCCAGTAAATCCACAGACCGCGCCGTATCCATTGAATTAAGATAACACTGCCATTCAGCGAGCAACACGGCTGCATTGTCTTCCGGAAGCACTACCATCTCTTTCGCCTTTAATGCATATTCATAGGCCTGGTCGTACCAGCCACTTTGCCACGCAATGTTGCTCATAAAAAGCATGTCATGCACAGTAGCCTGTTCATTATCAACAGCGGCTTTTGCCAGGTGAAAACTCGCATTGTTATATAGAAAATCGTTGTAAGAGGCGGAACTGTACTCACCACTTTGATGTACATCCCTTGCAAACTGCAAAACAGAATCCTTTAGTGCCACCAAGTTGCTGGCTGTAGCTGCGTCACTGTTAGATCGTGTGCATGATGGCAGCACGCAGCAGAACAACAACAAATTATACAGGAGGAGATCCAGGGATTTCAACAACACAGGGTTTAGTGTTGGCAAAATAACAGAAAGGACAGAGACAGTTATATTAAAACATCTTAATTAGACTGAACAAACAGTGTAGAAACTGCAGAAGAAATGTTAAGCCATCCAGTATTATTTTTTTAGCACAATTCGAAAGGTGGTGCCTTTACCCGGCTCTGTATGCTTTACAAAAATCTGCCCCCTGTGATACTGCTCTACAATTCGCTTGGTAAGTGTAAGCCCTAGCCCCCACCCTCTTTTCTTAGTGGTAAAGCCGGGTTTGAAAACATTATCGATATTCTTTTTACTTATTCCCTTTCCTGTATCCTTTACATCAATCAAAACCTGGGATGCTTCATCTGCAATGGTTACATGTATCTCACCTTTTCCATCCATTGCGTCCAATGCATTCTTCAGCAAGTTCTCTATAACCCAATCAAACAGTGGCGGCGAGATCATGCCCGGCACATTGCTTTCATTTTTTGTATCTACATGAAAATGCACTTTACCACTTGCACGTTTCTTTATGTAATCCACCATCTGTTGCACCTGTTCTACCAGGTTTCGTTCTTCCAGTTTGGGTATACTACCGATTTTACCAAACCTGTCCGAAATAAGTTTCAGCCTGTTAACATCCTTTTCTATTTCTACTACAATGGTTTCATTACCTGGAACATCACGTAATACTTCCAGCCAACCTTCGAGGCTGGTAACCGGTGTGCCTAGTTGATGTGCAGTCTCTTTAGCCAATCCTGCCCACACCTGGTTCTGTGTGTTTTGGTTTCTGCTTTGTATGGCTATAAATGTGATGATGATGAATAAGCCAACGATCACCAACTGGATTATAGGATAGTATCGAACTTCTTTTTGCAAGTCACTTTCACCATAGTAGTAGCGGTTTGCCTGGTAAGGCTTTTCATTCAGTACAAGTACTATGGGTGGATGCAATTGTTGAAACTCCTGTAATTTTTCTTTCAGGTAGTTTTTGTTTGTCTTCAGGTGATTTGAGTCAAGATTCAAATAGGTAGTTATGCTGTCTCGTTCGTTGGTTTCTATGATAGGAATGTCATCGTTTTCTATTACTATCCGTGTGGCAAGGTTGAGATTAGCATTCTCACCTGCACTCATAATGCTACGTTGTGCCTCCACCCAGGTCTCTACCTTCTGCCTTTCCTCTTCAGCTATTTTCTTTGCTAAATAATTTGAATAGAAGATTGTTCCCGTCACAATAACAATAGCAACCAAAGCCAATGCTGTTCGCCAGTTCACCCAGTGTTGAATCATTTAACTAAAATAGAAAAGCTTTCTGTTATTTTGGCTTTTACAACACCCAGTGCAATACCCAACCGTAGCAATTGTCATCCTGAATTATAATGGTCTTCATTATTTGCAACAGTTTTTAGGACTGGTTGTCAACTCCTCCTATCCTAATAAACGTGTTATTGTAGCAGACAATGCTTCTACCGACAATTCCGTACAATGGCTGCAGCAAAATCATCCGCATGTTGAAAGGATCATTCTCCCCACCAACTATGGTTTTGCCCGTGGATACAACGAAGCGCTGAAGCAGGTAAATGCAGACTATTATATTTTATTGAATAGTGATGTAGAAGTCCCTGCAGGATGGATTGAACCGGTGATAGAATTGATGCAGGCTGATGAGAACATCGCAGCTTGCCAGCCTAAGATATTATCGTATCACCACAAACATTTATTTGAATATGCAGGCGCTGCCGGTGGCTGGATAGACTCACTAGGCTATCCTTTTAGCCGCGGTCGTGTGTTTGATGATTGCGAAGAAGATAAAGGTCAATATGATTCCATCGCTCCCATATTCTGGGCATCTGGAGCAGCTTTCTTTGTACGCTCAGAAGTGTACAATACATTAAAAGGTTTTGATGCTTTTTTCTTTGCGCACCAGGAAGAAATTGATCTATGCTGGCGAATGCAATTGGCGGGTTACAAGATCATGGCCTGCCCACAATCTGTAGTTTACCATGTAGGCGGCGGCACATTACCAAAGGGTGAACGAAAGGCTTTTCTGAACTTCCGCAACAACCTGGTGATGGTGTATAAGAATTGGACGTTGGCTGAAAAGATATGGAAACTGCCACTGCGCATGTTACTCGATATAGTTTCGGCTTTGCAAGCTGCAATGAAAGGTGATATGCCTTTTTGTAAAGGTGTTTGCAAAGCAGAAATCACATTTATGCGTTGGCTTGTATTACATAAAAAAGACAGGCAGACATCGGCAACTAAAAGCCATCAACTTACCGGGGTATACCATGGAAGTGTGGTATGGGAATACTTTATTAAGAAGAAAAAAACTTTTACTGAAATTGTTTTGAGAAGCAGGTGAAAGTTTTGATGCTACTCCCTTATTTTTGCAACGCAATTTTTAACGTATGGAAAACGAAATACAAGAGCACAAAGAGAAAGATTTTAACTACAACTGGGTTAAGTCTTCAAGGTTCCTATTTTATATACAAGTATTTTGTCTTGTAGCTTTCATTCTTGGTGGATGCTACAAACTGTACAACAAGCGTTATACTGGTAAGCCAGATGTAGCGATTCCAGAAAGCACTATGTACACTCCGAAGTACAAATAAAAAAAGTTGAAAAGAAATTTGGTAGTTAGCATTCAGATACTATTTTTGCACTCCCAACAACGAAACAAGTTCTTACAAATAATGCGGAAGTAGCTCATTTGGTAGAGCACGACCTTGCCAAGGTCGGGGTGGCCGGTTCGAGCCCGGTCTTCCGCTCTAAAAAAGCCCGCTCGATGCGGGTTTTTTTTTGGGTACACCCGGGTGGTGGAACTGGTAGACACGCAGGACTTAAAATCCTGTTCCGCTTAAACGGAGTGACGGTTCGATTCCGTTCCCGGGTACAAGAAAAAAAGCAACGTAAGTTGCTTTTTTTATTTCTGCACGTTGGTAACCTTACATATATCCTCTCCCCTATTTTTAGAGAAGAAATATTTATACCAGTTGCTATTCAAGAATGTTTTTCTGGCAACACTAATTCTTATATGACTGGAGAAGCTGGTATACCTGCGACACCGCGTAACCTGGACAGGCACCTTTTTGCGTAGCTATAAATGCTCCTATGCCACATGCAAATGCTAATGCATTTTCTACAGTAGCGCCTTTATCCATCTCCGAAAGAAAACCGGCCAGAAAAGCATCGCCACTTCCTATTGTATCTGTTACTTCTACTTTGTAACCGCTATGCCTGTATGTAGCACCATTATTAGTTACAAATGCACCATCGCCACCAAGTGTTACAATAAGCGTTTCTATTGTAAACTTTTCTTGCAAGACTGCCGCCTGGTCTTCAATTGTATTGTAACTACCAAACCAACCGGACACGAATTCAAGCTCTGCCAGGTTCATCTTAAGTATATCTGCTTTTTCAAGTAAGCCCTCTAGTGTAGGTTGATTGTAGTGTGGCGGTCGCAGGTTGACGTCAAGCACTTTCACATTAGCTACTTCCAGCAATTGATGCAATGTATTTGCTGATACACTACTCCGCGAGGAAAGGCTGCCATAAATAAAATACTTCGCTTGTTTTACCAATTCAACCAACGCTTCATGCAAATCAATAAAGTCCCAGGCAGAAGGCATAACAATATTGTAAGCCACCTCGTGCTTATCGTTTACATCAGCATATACTAGTCCTGTATGATAGGTAGGATCTTGCTGTAGGTAATCCAGTACAAGGCCACTGCCTGATAGTACTTCCTTTAGTTGATCACCATATTCATCCACGCCTACTTTGGTTACAAGTGCCGGCTCATGTCCTAATTTCCGAAGATGATAAGCTACATTCATTGGTGCGCCACCAGGTTGTGGCCCTGAAGGAAGTACATCCCATAGTACTTCTCCAAAACAGGCAAACCTGGAAGATGTTGGTGATAGCATAGTACGTGTTTGTGAAAAAGTAACACTTTAATGATTAGCTGACACATGCATGACCAACATATTATTGCTTTATATAAATGGCAAAGCATATTCTACTCATGCCTGGAACCATCGTGGTGATGATGCACGAAAGGCTGGCTTTTGAAACTATCATCAAGTTCAGCTATGCGCATGTCGCGGGTATTTTTCTGCACAGCAATAGATGCAAATAAACTCAGCACAAAAGACATAGCATAGAACCCTTTCTCGCTGCGCAACAGGTCAGCGTTCCATAATCCTACAGTAAGTAAAACAACGGATAAGATGGTGGTAAACCATGAAATGCCATAGTACAGGTTGGTTACGGGTATACCTTCCATTTGGTCGCGGATAGATTTCTGAACGGATATGGCTGAGAACAATCCGAACATTAAAACAGTGAAGTAGTAACCTTTCTCATTTAATTCCATTTCGGCGTTCCATAACCCTATGAGATAAGCTGTAACGCCAATAAGTAATGCTGCCCATGAGGCGCCAATAAATGCTGCAGAAGGTTTGAAGTTGTGCTTTTGTTCCATAGTAGTTTTTGTTTTGTAGAACAAACCTATGGCTCGCCTTGCCTGCAATTTTTGACAAATATCAAAAACAAGATTTCCAATTGTTAAAGCCTGCTGCGTATACGGCTAAGCGTTTCCTGGCTGATACCTAGATAGGAAGCTATGTGCCCAAGCGGTACACGCTCCACTATATGAGGAGTGGCTAAAAGCATCTCCTGGTATCTTTCAGTTGCTGTTTTGAATTGTGCATTTACAAATCGCTCTTCCAGCCGCAGGTAATACTTTTCATAAACGATCCTCACCAATCTTTCTATCTCATGGTATTGCTCAAGGAGCTTTGTAAGGTTGTCTTTTGATATTGCCCAAAGCACACTTCCTTCCAGCAGCTGGATATTTTCTATTGCAGGCTGCTGCGTAGTAAAGCTGTGAAATGAAGTAGCAAAATCATTTTCAAATGCAAACCAATAAGTAGTGTCTTTACCATCAATGTTGTAGTAGCCCCGCAATGCTCCATGCTGTAGAAAATAAAGATGCCTGCACGTCTTCCCTTCCTTTACAAGGTGTTCATGTTTAGATAAAACAACTTGTTCAAGATTATGGTACAATGCCTGTTCAGCAGCTTCGCTGAGCTGGTAGTAGGTCTTAATGTGCTTTGATAACTGGTCGATGATGATAGTATTGTTGATGAAAGTTAACAGCTAATCTGGTAATGCGCATTACAAAATAAAACCTGCCAAAAGTAGAAGAGCTGCATTAAATACAAGTTGTAAAACATCTTTTACCTTGCTGCTTATTAGGTACAGGATAACTTCAACCAACTATGCAACAACGAAAGGTGTACAGGATGCCCAAGGCAGGATCAATTAAAAACCTGCAACTGGTAACAGAGGCATTGGAGCAACCAAAAGCAGGTGAAGTATGCGTGCAGGTAAAAGCCATCGGGTTGAACTTTGCTGACATCTTTGCCATGCAAGGTTTGTATAGTGCCACACCTCCAGGTTCTTTTATACCCGGGTTAGAATTTGCTGGTGAAATCATTTCCATAGGCAATGGCGTGCACAATTTGAAAGTAGGTGACCGTGTGATGGGTGCTACCAAGTTTGGAGGCTATGTTTCTCACATCAATATCAATCAACGATATGTGATACCCTTACCGGGAGATTGGAGCTTTGAAGAAGGTGCAGGATTTCTTGTGCAAGGACTAACTGCATATTATGCTCTCACCAAACTCGGCAACCTGCAGCCGGGCATGAACGTGCTTATTCATAGCGCTGCCGGCGGTGTAGGCATCATGGCCAATCGCATTTGTAAAAAAATAGGTGCGTACACTATAGGCACTGTCGGTTCAGCACGTAAAGTTGATTTTTTACTGAATGAAGAAGGCTATGATGATGTGATCGTGCGGGATAAAAATTTCGCAGCCAAATTACAGGATGCACTCAACAACCGGCCGCTTCAGCTGGTTATGGAATGTATAGGTGGCGACATACTACGCGCAAGCTGGGATGCTATGGCTCCTATGGGCAGAATGGTAGCATACGGCAGTGCAAGTTTTACCAGCCATACGGCTTCTCCTAACTACCCAAAGCTTATCTGGAAGTTTTTGCGACGGCCTAAAATTGATCCCCTGCGTTTGCCTTCGCAGAATAAATCGCTCATGGGTTTCAACCTGATCTTCCTGTACGAGCAAACAGACCTGATGCTGGATATGCTGGCTGAACTACAGGCGCTTCAACTAAGGCCACAGCATGTGGGTCATATTTTCTCTTTCAATGAAATGCATGATGCGATCAGGCTTTTCCAAAAAGGTGAAACAATGGGTAAGGTGGTGGTGAAAGTGGATGAGCATATATAATCTTATCGTGTAAAGCAAAAGATTTTACCATTGTACCTTCTACTACTTGCTCTTATAAAGATGATTGTGGCAGTGTAATGAAACTTTTCAAACTTGTCGCAAATGGCCTCAAAAACTGTCGCTTTTGCACATTGATATTCTGTATCAACTGCTCTAAGTTTGTAGGAGAAAAAACTACAAACTATGATTGCTACAGAAAACGCTACAATTACCGTAGAGGTTAGTGTCAATGCTCCAATAGAAAAAGCCTGGCTATACTTTACAGATGCCAAACACATAGTCAATTGGTATTTTGCCACAGACGAATGGCATAGTCCGCGAGCCGAAAACGACCTGCAGCCCGGAGGTAAATTCACTACCCGCATGGAGGCTAAAGATGGAAGTTTTGGTTTTGACTTTGCCGGATCATACACCAAAGTAGAAGAACATTCTACTATAGAAATGCGATTAGATGATGGCAGGATGGTGAACATAACTTTCACCCAGGAAGGCGACACCACTCATGTAGTAGAAACTTTTGAGCCAGAACCCACTCACCCTATAGATATTCAAAGTGCAGGTTGGCAAGCTATACTCAACAATTTTAAGAAGTATATAGAGGCGCCACCTAAGGGTGAAAAACTAACTTTTGAAGCCACCATTGATGCACCTGTAGAGAAAGTTTATGCTACCATGCTCGATGAACAACACTACCAGACGTGGACAGCTGCATTCAATCCTTCTTCATGCTTTCAAGGGTCGTGGGAGAAAGGTTCTAAGATCCTCTTTATAGGAACAGACGAGCAAGGAAATAAGGGCGGCATGGTTAGTCGCATAAAAGAAAATATACCTAATTCATTTGTATCAATAGAACACCTGGGAATACTGCAGGGCGAACAGGAAATAATCAGTGGACCAGAAGTAGAGTCATGGGCAGGCGCATTAGAGAATTATTCCTTTACCGAGCAGGACGGCAAAACTTTACTCTCTATAGAAATGGATTCTAATGAAGAATTCAAGCAGTATTTTCAAGATACCTGGCCAAAGGCATTAAACATTTTGAAAACCATTTGTGAAGGATAAAACCTAAAACAATTGCTATGGCAAGCGTTAGTACCTATCTCAATTTTGCAAACAAAACAGAGGAAGCTTTCACTTTCTACAAGTCGGTTTTTGGTGGCGAATATTCCGGCACCGGCATTTACCGCTTTCGTGATATTCCTCCATCAGACGAATTACCTCCACTACCGGAGGCTGAACTGGACCTGGTAATGCATGTAGAGCTGCCGATACTTGACGGACATAAATTGATGGGAACCGATGCACCTGCATCTATGGGGTTTACACTGGCGGCAGGAAATAATGTTCACATAAATCTTCAACCAGATACGAGGGAAGAAACCAAACGTTTGTTTGATAAGCTTTCCGAAGGAGGAAAAGTGACGCAGGAATTGCAGGATATGTTCTGGGGAGATTACTATGGAAGTTGTACCGATAAGTTTGGCATTAACTGGATGTTCAATTGCAGTGAAAAGCCGTAAGTTCTACATCACAAAATTTTAATAAGCAGCCTGTAGCAAGGCTGCTTTTTTTATATCGGATGGATCTATAGCTATCCTGGGCCAATCTATCTATCCCTGCGAAAAAGATAAATTACAAAGCATACAATTGCTATAGCTGAAGAAGTGCAATTGCAGGAAGTTGTTGAATAAAAAAACATACTATCTTCATCATCCATCTTTATGAACGATATGTATTCTGCAACTGCAGGTAACGAATTAGTGTATGCGAGGTTGTTCAATGCAATGCCGGGCAGTAGCATCTTAATAAAAACCTCGGCGTTTCAATTTACCATTATTGCCTCCAGCGATGAATATTCTCAACAAACAGGCATCTCAAAAGAAGCATTGGTAGGCAATTCTCTTTTTGAAGTATTCCCTTCTAATCCAGTAAATGGTGAGGATAAACTACAGGCCTCTTTCAAACAAGTAATGGCTACCGGCTCTGCTCACGATATACCTGTACAGCGTTATGATATACCCGGTCTTAATGGAACTAAAGAACAGTATTGGAAGATCAGGAACTCTCCTGTGACTGGCGATACTGGAGAGGTTGAATATATCATACATACCACAGTAGACATAACGGAACAAATAGTAGCAGAGCAAAAAGTAGAAGCCGGCAAAGGCATAGAAAAAGCCTATCATTTCTTCATGACGGCGCCTGTGATCATTGGCTATGTAAGTGGCCACGACTATATCATTGAATTAGCAAATGATAGTCTACTGGAGGTTTGGGGAAAAACATCTGATGTAATAGGCAAACCTTTGACAACCGCTCTTCCTGAACTTGCTGAACAAGGTTTTACGCAATTGCTGGATGAAGTAGTTGTTACTGGTAATCCTTTCTATGCACATGAATATCCTATAAAGCTTATCAGGAATGGCGTAGAAGAGGTTTTGTATTTTGATTTCGTTTACAAACCGTATTATGAAAACGGTGGAACAGGAAGGGCTAGCGGAGTTATAAGTGTTGGTCACGATGTAACGCAGCAGGTAAAAGCCCGGCAGACTGTGGCTGAAACCAGTGAAGAATTACAATTAGCCATTGACATCGCGGATCTCGGAACTTTTCGCCTGGACCTGGTGAATAATCTAGCTACCAGTTCGCAAAAAGTAAATGAATGGTTTGGGCACGATAAACAAGGCTACAGCAGAGAAGAAGGCTTTAATGCTATTCACCCTGAAGATCGGCCAAGAGTGGACAAGGTCATTGCTTCCACTTTACAATCAGAAGCTGCCAGCCGGCACGATGTAACGTACAGGATTGTACATCCTACCACTGGCATTATTCGCCACATGCGTTCTTTTGGAAAAACCATGTTCAACGAAGAAGGGAAACCCTACCTGATACTTGGGATTATTCAAGATGTAACTGCACAGATGCTTCACCAGAAACAACTGGAAGAAAACGAAGCAAGGCTGCAGGAAAAAGTGCTGGAAAGAACACTGGAACTGGAACACCTGAATAATGAACTAAAGCGATCAAATGCTGACCTGGAAGAGTTTGCATATGCAGCAAGCCACGACATGAAAGAGCCTATCCGAAAGATCCGCTTTTTTACAGACCGGCTAGAGAACCAGTTAAAAGAGACACTAACAAAAGATCAATCTCATTTACTCGAACGTATACAACAGGCTGCACGGCGCATGAATACATTGATTGAGGACCTGCTTACCTACTCGCACATCAGTCGAGGTGTTTCAGCAGTTGAACTGGTAGATCTGAACGAGAATGTACAGAACGTACTGGAGGACCTTGAGCTCGAGATAGAAGAAAAAGGCGCTATCATCAAAATAGATCAGCTGCCTTCTATAAAAGGACACAAAAGGCAGATACAGCAACTGTTTGAAAACCTGCTGGGCAATGCGCTTAAATATTCTAAACCTGCTACCAAACCTGAACTTCATATTTCAGCAATGCCTGCGCAGGTAATGAATTTACCCATCATCAGGAAAGAGGACAGCAGCAAGCAGTTCTACCAGGTTATTGTGAAGGATAATGGTATTGGCTTTGAGCAGGAGAATGCTGAAAAGATCTTCAACGTTTTTACACGCCTTCATGGCAATGCTGAATACAAAGGCACTGGTGTAGGATTATCTATAGCTAAAAAAGTAGCAGAGAATCATGGCGGCTATATATGGGCAGAAAGTGCGCCTGGCGAAGGTGCTACTTTCAAAATTTTATTACCAGCTGAATAATCACCAAACTGCAGGCAAGGGTCCTTTATTTTCAATGAAGATCATGTAAGTATTACCTTAAAATCCAAACATGGAAGCAATTCAACTACTGCCTACACTTACCAAATATTTTGAAACATATAAGACACTTGCAGAAAAAGCTTTTCAGCAATTGGATGAAGAACATTTCTTTTTCAGGCCAGTTGGTCAGAGCAATAGCATTGCCATCATCATTCAGCATATGTATGGCAATGCCATGAGCCGGTTTACCAATATTCTTACCGGAGATGGCGAAAAGGAATGGCGCAAACGTGATGCAGAATTTGAAGCAATGGATGTATCCAAACAAGACTTAATGGACTTTTGGAAAACAGGCTGGCAGACCGTCTTCAATGCACTTGGCGCATTAACAGAAGATGATCTTGGTAAAACTGTTTATATACGTTCAGAACCACATACTGTGTTGGAAGCGTTGCATCGCCAGCTTACGCATTACAGCTATCATGTTGGGCAGATTGTTCTGCTTGCAAAAATGCAGAAGGAAGATTTTACCAGCTTGAGTATTCCTAAAGCTAAGGCACCGGGTAACGGTTAAATTTTATTTATACGCTCAACTAGCTTCAATAAAAAACCCCTCGTAGAAACAAGGGGCGCACATGAGAATCTATAAACGTTATACCTTAACAATGCGAAGATGCCGCTGCAACATGAACTTAATGTAACGGGATTAACATCATTGGGTTAAGACTTATTATCAATCCTTTTGTTACAGATAAATAAATGCAGTACACTAAACAATTTATTAGTTATAACACCTGCAGTTTATTATGCTGTTCTACTTAACTGAAGCGCGCTTTCACCATGGCTCTGCAGAAAGTTGGCGTACCAATGTCCTGAATATTTTATCACGCGCTTTTGTGTTTTAAAATCAACATGCACAAGCCCGAAACGCGGACGATATCCTTCGGCCCATTCAAAATTGTCTAGCAGTGTCCAAACAAAGTAGCCACGCACATCTACCCCTTCCTGTTTTGCTTTTAGCACTTGCTCTATATGCATTTGCAAATATTGCTGCCGCTGGTGATCGTGAACGGCATTATTCAAAATGATGTCATTGAAGGCAGCACCATTCTCAGTTACTATTAAAGGCTTTCCATAACTACTGAATTGATGCAGCATTGAATGTATGGCGGGTGGATAGACTTCCCAATCCATCAGTGTATGATCTACGCTTCTTTTGCTCGCTTTCACCACCTTGGCCCACAGCAATGGTACCATGTAAGAATGAGTGACTTTTTCGCGTGTGTAATTCTGTATTCCTATGAAATCTACATTGGCCGCAAGCTTTGCTTCATCTCCATCTTTTACAAAATTCTCCAGCCTGTTTAGCAGCTTGAAATCCTTTACCGGGTAGCTTTTACCTACCAGCGGCTCTACAAACATGCGATTGGCTAAAGCATCTAGTTTGGTAGCTGCATATTGATCATTATCAGAAGACGTATAGGGTTCTATCAAAGAACAGGAGAAAGTAGTGCCGATGGTAGCATCACTGCGTATAGCTCTTGCAGCACGTGTTCCTTCTGCCTGGCACAAGGCTGCATGGTGCGCTGCAGCCAAAAAAGAAGTGAGGCCTTTACGCCCCGGTGCATGAATGCCCATGAAATAACCTGCGCCGGTAAAAACCATTGGTTCATTCAAGATCATCCAGTGCTTTACTCTGTCACCAAATAGTTTTAGGCATAGCTGTACATAAACCGTAAACCAGTTAATGATCTCACGATTTGTCCAGCCGCCTTTTAATTCTAAAGAATAAGGCAGATCCCAATGGTAAAGCGTTACCCACGGCTCAATGCCAAGGTCAAGGCAGAAGTCGATGACCTTATTGTAAAAATCTATACCATCCGGATTCACTGCGCCGGTACCACCAGGAATGATCCTGCTCCAGGAAAGCGAAAACCTGAAGTTGGAAATATTCATCTGCGCCATCAGTGCTATGTCCTGCGCATAATGATGATAGAAATCGCAGGAAACATTTGCATGTTGATTGCCATGCGTTTTACCAGGTGTATTGGCAAATACATCCCATATAGAAGCACCTTTGCCATGGATGTTATGTGCACCTTCTATTTGATAGGCTGCTGTAGACACTCCCCACGAAAATTTATCTTCCATCTATCGCATTTGAAGTTGTTTCATTAACCGCTTTACTGCAAGCTTCCTAAAGTCGCGGAAGTATGCTAGCCTGCTGTCTTTACCAAGCTTTTTTGCTACCGCATCATTAGCATGTTTCTGCAGGATTATGTTGAGAATTTCTTTGGTATTATCAGCATAGTTCACCAGCACTACGCTACCGTTTTCTATCCAATCCATGATTGCCGGCAGGTGTTTGTCTTTCAGGCTTTTTATTACAGGCACACCCATTTTCTCGAGTGCTGCTGCATTACATTGTTGCTCGTACTGGTTCTTCATAGGTATCACCATCAGCTTTTTTTGCAGGTACAAGGCTTCGGCTGGTGTTTCGAAACCAGCTCCGCAAAGCACACCTTCACTGCTGGCCATACTTTGTAAAAAAGATCCGTTCTCTATAGGCTTGATGATTACATTTCCATCTTCTACTGGTTTCTTATTGTGCTTGCTGAATACCTGCCATTGCACATGCTTTACCTTCTTTAAAACTTTAAGTATTCGCTTATCATCGTAAGCAGGGAGGTAAACGGTATAATGCCCCTGATTTTCTACAGGCAACTGCCGTACATCATTGCGTACTACGGGTGTAAAAATGTGACGATCATACGGGGTGAAATGAAAACCATATTGAGCCGTAGAAGGCGCATAACTTTTTAAGATCGCCTTACCTACAGGGTCAAAAGCCTTTGGTTGCGGTGCCGCAGGATGCAATACTGCAGCCTGGTGACTAAGTGCTATGCAAGGCTTCCGCTTGATGTAAGCTGCCCATGCAGATACAGGTTCAAAATCATTTAGTATAAGATCATATTCTTCTACAGGCAGTTCATTGATCTCTTTAAAAAGCTTTCGCAGCCTGCTTTTCTTGTAAGTATCCAGCAGGTCAACACCGCCTTTTTTACCAAAGATGAAGCTAAGTCCATTGAAGCTATACTTCACATCATGCCCCAGGTGCACATCGGCCTGCGTACCACTTACCAGCACGTCTACATCGTGGTTGAGTTGTAACAGCGGTATGATCTCTTTGGCCCTGCATATATGTCCATTTCCGGTGCCTTGTATAGCGTACAATATCTTCATCGCATCAGGTTGAATTCTTTCATCATCTTATGAAATAGCTGGTTGTAATTGGGCTCCTCATCTTCCTTTTCCTGCTGCATGATCATATCAATATGCTGAGCCTCATCAAAGCGATAGATATCCCACTGACCATTGGTGTATTCAAGTGCAGATAAGTTCTCGATCCAATCACCGGAGTTGAGGTAGGTAATGCTACCGTTGGCATTGCTAATGGTGCGCATCTCTGCGTGGTGAATATGACCGCATACTACATAGTCGTAGCCATTGCTGATGCCGATGTCTGCAGCAGTTTGTTCAAAATCGTTGATGAATTTTACAGCAGACTTTACGCTGTTCTTAATTTTCTTGGAGAGAGACAGTTTGCCTTTTCTGAAAACTTTTTCAGAAATGAAATTGGCTATACTGTTGATGATGATTAGCGTGTCGTAGCCTACTGCGCCAAGTTTCGCAAGCCACTTGCTATGCTGCATGGTTACATCAAATACATCGCCGTGAAAGATCCATGCGTGCTTATCACCGGGCAGTGGCAGCACCACCTTATTAACTATCCTGAAGGACCCGAATTTCATTCCGACAAAGCGGCGTAACATCTCATCGTGATTGCCAGTAACATAGTAGGTCTTCACCCCTTTACTTACCCACCCCATGATGTGCTTCACCACTTTCATGTGGCTCTTTGGCCAATAGCTTTTGCTGAACTGCCAAATGTCGATGATGTCCCCATTGAGCACTACCGTCTTCGGCTTAATGCTTTTCAGGTAATGCAACAATTCTTTGGCGCGACAGCCATAGGTACCAAGATGTACATCAGAGATCACCAATACATCCACATGCCGCTTATGCTTTGTCATGTGGTGCAGTTTTTAGGATGGAAGAGAACGAAGAACTAACAGAAATCACAACAATAGATACCGCATTGCTCACAAACAATTGCAGGCGTTTCTGCAATTGGGCAAAGGGCTTAAAAGGTGGCTGTTGAACAGGGAAAGAAAGTGTTGGTTCAGCACGATTAATTTGGATCAGCATATACTTTCGTTTATGCAAATTATCCATATAAAATAACCACAATGTTATGCCAAGGTTATCCCTGCGTTAACAGATACAGTGGTATCCGCAAATGGTGAACACCATCAATAGAAAGATCAGCTAGAAGGACGCTAAACCTTAAACATCAAACCTTAAACTTTAAACCTTAAACCACTTCAAACCTTAAACTTCAAACCTACTTGTAGATCTCCACCACCATCTTACCATTCTTGTCTACATAGCCGCGGTACATTCCCGCTGTATTAAAAGGCATGGCAATATTGCCATCTTTATCTACTGCTACCAATCCACCATCGCCACCTAGTTCTGGTAATTTTTTCATCACCATTTCATTGCTGGCTTGCTTGAGTGTTTGTTTACCGAAAGCCATTCTATCGCTTATAGATTTAGCCATCACCAGGCGGATAAAATATTCACCCCAACCTGTACAGCTGATAGCGCAGGTAGCATTATCAGCGTAAGTACCTGCACCAATGATTGGAGCATCACCTATGCGACCGAACTTCTTATTGGTCATTCCACCGGTACTGGTGGCCGCAGCAAGGTTGCCTTTGCTGTCCAGTGCTACGGCACCAACGGTACCATACTTATAGTCATTGTTGCTGGCTTGCTTAAGGGAAGCCTCTTGTTTAGGTACTAATTCATTTATTGATTTAAGAGAATCATTGCGTCGTGCATTTTGTAGTCCTCTAAATCTTGCTTCGGTAAAGAAGTATGACGGATCTACAGACTCACATCCTGCGCTTTTTGCAAAATCATCAGCGCCTTTACCCATTAGCATCACATGTTCCGTTTTTTCCATTACCGCCCTGGCAGCAGTAATAGGATTTTTGATAGTGGTGATACCGGCAACAGAACCGGCTTTCAGGTCTGCTCCATTCATAATGGCTGCATCCAATTCGTTTGTTCCAGCAGCTGTAAACACGGCGCCTTTACCGGCATTGAACAGAGGATTATCTTCCAGTACTTTCACCGTTGCTTCCACCGCATCTAAAGAGGTTCCGCCATTCTTTAAGATGTTATAGCCTACACCCAGGGCTTCCATCATTCCTGCCTTGTAAGCTGCTTCACGCTCTGGTGTCATCTGTGATTTCAGGATAGTACCAGCACCACCATGTATTACAAGCACAGGCTTTTTGTTTGTTGGAACTTGTTTTGCTGTAACTGCCGGTTGTGCACATAAACCAAGTGAAAGAGATATAGAAATGATGAAGCAAATAAATTTCATATGTTATGATTTTGTAGAATTTACCAGGGTGATAGAACAGTTATTTGTCCTCCGTTTGTGTTTCGCTATTTTTACCAAAAGTAAATGAAAGGTATCTGAAGAAGATTCTTAAAATAACAGCACGGGTAGTAGTAAGATTATTAGTGATTGTAGTAGCCTTAGCGCTGCTTATATGGCTACTTATACAAACAGAACCTGTTCAAAACTTCATCGTAAAAAAAGTTACCACACGTCTTTCTAAAGATCTGAATACCGAAGTAGGAATAAAGCACGTAAGCTTTGCGCTTTTCAACCGGATGAATTTGGAAGGCACACTTGTCCGTGATCAGAATAAAGACACACTCTTATATGCCGACCAGCTAAAAGTTAGAATCACCGATTGGTTTTTCCTGCGCGATGAGTTGGTGCTGAAATATGTAGGACTGGATGATGCTTACATAAACCTGTACAGGAAAGATTCAGTTTGGAATTACCAGTTCCTTGTTGACTACTTTACTCCCACATCGCCTCAGCCAAAGAAGAAAAGCAACCTAAAGCTCGACCTGAAAAAACTCGACTTTAAGAATGTGCGCTTTGTTCAGAACGACCTTTGGGTAGGAAGCCGCATGGAATTTAAAGTAGGCGCGCTACAAATGGATGCTGAAAGATTTGATCTTGCTAACAATGCTATCGCCATAAGCCAGCTAGACCTGGACCGCCCTTATGTAGCTATGTACGATTTTGATGGCATCCGCCCACCACGCATAAAAAAGAAGCGGGTGCATAACGACACCAGCATGTATTTCAACCAGGGCGACATGCGCTTTACGGTAAACAACATCAACATCAAGAACGGCACTTTCATTTCTGTAAATTCGGACAATCCACCGCTTGCTCATTTTGATGGATCGCATATAGATTTTCAAAAGATTACCGGCAGCCTGCAAAACTTCAGTTTTGTAAAAGACACCATCAGGGCAAACATAGAACTGGCCACCAAAGAAAGAAGTGGCTTCGAGATAAGGCGACTTAAGTCTGACTTCAGGCTTACACCAGAGATCATGGAGTTTAAAAACCTTGACCTGGTAACACCGCTTAGCCGGCTGCAGAATTACTATGCTATGAAGTTCACTGACTTCAATGAAGACTTTAAGCATTACATAGCAGAGGTGACCATGGAAGCCAAATTTGTAAATGCCAACCTGCACAGCGATGACATTGCTTTTTTTGCTCCTGAGATCCGCAACTGGAACAGGCGCATTACCATGTGGGGCGATGCAAAAGGAACGGTAGAAAACCTTTCTGCTAAAAATATGTTTCTGCGCACCGAGTCAGGCACATCGGTAAGTGGCGATCTTTCTATTGTAGGTCTGCCGGATATAGATAGAACTGTATTTACACTTAATTCAGGCGACCTTCGTACAAACTACCGGGACGCGGTTTCTTTTGTACCGGCTATCCGCACAGTTGATGTACCGTCTTTATCCAGTTTGGGTAATCTGCAGTTTCGTGGCAACTTCCATGGTACTTTACGTGATTTCAAAACAGCCGGAAATTTCAGCACCGGGCTCGGGGCTTTTTCAGCTGATATCGCTATGCGCATTCCTACTTATGGTCCACCTGTTTACTCTGGTAAAGTGCTTACCCGCCAGTTCGATGTAGGAAGATTCCTGGTGGTAAGAGACATGGGCAATGTTGCTTTCAATGGAAATATCAATGGTGTAGGTTTGGATTTGGAAAACCTAAGGACCAGCGTTAATGGAAATATCCAGCACTTGTCTTACGCGGGTTACCAGTACAAAAACATTGGAGTAGAAGGAACTTTCCAGCGGAAGCAATTTGAAGGAACAGTGAAAGTGGATGATCCTAACCTGAACCTTTTCACTACGTTAAAAATGGATTTCAGGCAAAACCAGCCACGCTTCAATGTGCTGGGCGATCTTGCCAACAGCGACTTTCAAAGTATTGGTCTTAGCAACAAACAGCTTGAGATCAGTGGCCTGTTTGACTTAAACTTTAGTGGTAAGAATATTGACCAGTTCCTGGGGTCAATCAAAATATTCAATGCAAACCTGCTGCACGATAGCACACGCTTAAACTTCGACTCACTAAGTTTGCAATCAAGATTTGAAGATGGCAGAAGATTACTCAATCTTGCCAGCAACGAGTTTGATGCGCAGATAGAAGGCGTATACAACATCTTTGATCTTCCGGGCAACTTCCAGGTTTTCCTGCACAAATATTATCCTTCTTATATAGCCGAACCGCGCAAAACGCCCCGCGACCAGCAGTTTACTTTTGAGCTGAACACCAAAAACATTGACGGCTACACGCAGCTCTTCGATAAGAACCTGACCGGCTTCAGCAATAGCCGAATTGCTGGTCTTATAAATACGCCTGATACGCTATTTGAAGTAGATGCAGACATTCCTTCTTTTGGGTACAAGCAATATAGGTTCAACAGCATCGCATTGAAAGGCAGGGGCAACCTCGATGAGCTACAGATAGACGGTGATGTTGGGAACATCAACATCAGCGATAGTACCAACTTCCCTACTACCAAGATCCAGATCGTTTCACAGAAAGATGTGTCGCAAGTGCAAATTCAAACGAAAGCATCTACTACGCTTAATGAGCTGAACCTGGATGCAGCGGTGTATACTTTTTCTGATGGTGTGCGCATACACTTCAATCCTTCTGATTTCGTGATCAATGATAAGCGCTGGGCACTGGAAAAAGAAGGAGAACTGGTAATCAGGCGCAACTTCGTATCTGCCGAAAATATCAGGTTTACGCAGGGCGACCAGGTGATAGAAGCTGAAACAGTATTCGATACAGAATTTGACCAGAGCAACCTGGCGGTGCGACTGAAAAACCTGAACATCGGTGATTTTGCTCCATTGGTAGTTACCGATCCACGTTTAGAAGGTTCACTTTCCGGCGACCTTGAGCTAAAAGACTTCTTTGGAAATTTTAGAGTGGAAGCTAGTTTGAGCGCAGAACAATTCAGGCTGGATAATGATTCTATTGGTATTGTAAACATCAATGGCCTGTACAATAGCCGCACTGGGATGATTAGGTATAATGTAGAGTCACCTAATGAACTTTATAACTTCCTGGCTAGCGGCACCTACAATCTGTCAGATTCTATTGGTCAACCTCTGGCTATAGATATGAACCTGCGTAACACCAGGATCACGTTTTTAAATAAGTTCCTTAATACGGTATTTACAGATGTCGATGGACTGGCTACCGGTAATCTTCGGCTGAGTGGTAATCCAACAAAACCTGACCTGCTTGGGAGGGTTAAACTGAGAAATGGTTCGCTGCTGGTAAACTTTACGCAGGTGCGATATACTATTGACAGTGCCACATTTGTGTTTACCGAAAACATGATAAACTTTGGCAGGTTTACCATCAAAGACAAATTTGGAAACGCTGGCACTGTAGAAGGCAGAATGTATCAACGCGGTTTTGAGAACATCCGCTACGACTTCGATATTTCCTCGCAACGTTTATTACTTATTGATACCAGAGCCAGCGACAACAGTAATTTTTACGGAAATGCCATTGGCCGTGCCAACCTAAGTCTTACCGGTCCTGAGGAAAACCTGCGTATGTACATATCTGCTGAACCTGTTGACAGTTCACACATTTACATACCTACCACCAACACACGCGAAAGTGCTGATGCAGATTTCATTGTTTTTAAACAATATGGTGTGGAGATGGAGGATATGAATGCGCGTGGTGAAACCAATATTGTGGTTGATCTTGACCTGACAGCTAATCCGCTGGCTAAAATAGATGTGATACTGGATGAGATGACTGGTGACATCATCAGGGCCAATGGTAATGGCAGGTTGAGGATACATGCCGGAACCAGTGAAGCACTCACCATAAATGGTCGTTACGATATTCAGCGCGGTAGCTATGATTTCAATTTCCAGTCGCTTATTCCAAAACCATTTGAACTTCGTGAGGGCGCGGGTAGTTTTATTGAATGGAATGGAGATCCTTTCAACGCAAGGCTGCGTGTAGAAGCAACCTATACGGCTGACAATGTTCGGCTAGGAGACCTGATAGCAAACCAAAACCTGGGTGGCTCTGCCAGGAGTTATAACGATAAGGTTTATGTGGTGGCGCTTATTACAGGTTACCTGGAGCAACCAACCATAAAGTTCAGGTTTGAGTTTCCGCAGGCAGGGCAGCAGATTGTGAATGATCCAACTTTCGCGCAATTCCTGGCTAAGCTGGAGCAAGACGAGAACGAGATGCTGAAGCAGGTGACCTACCTGTTGGTGTTTAACTCGTTTGCACCTTATGGTGAAGGGAGAAACTTGCTGACCAATTTTACCACGCTTGGCTACAATACAATTTCTGAAATGGTGTCGAAGCAGGTGAATAAACTGGTTTCCAACCTGCTATTTGACATTTTTAAAGACAGGAGCTTGCAATTTGAAGTAAGCACCTCTTTCTATAATAGTAGCTCCCTCTTTAGCGGAAATGTAACGGCTACTAATAATATTGACCGCCAGCAGGTGAATTTTAAGTTCAGCAAAAACCTGTTCAATAATAATATTATAGTATCTGTGGGTGGCGATCTTGATTTTCGTTTTGGTAGTACCACTGCTTCCAGTCAACAGCTGGGTGCACTGCAGTGGCTGCCTGATATAGCTATAGAATTTATCCTGAGCCAGGATCGCAGGGTGAGAGCCATCATCTTCAGCCGGAATAATATTGACATATCAACCGAACAGGCTGTAGGCCGCCGCAGTCGCCAGGGCGTATCACTCTCCTACCGCCGCGATTTTGAACACGTACTAAAGTCAAAACAAAAACAGCAAAAGGAAAGGGAACAAAGAGAAGCAGCCAACCTTCCTGCAGAGCCAGCAGATACTTTCAGGAGAAGAGACGATTAAGTTGGTAGATGGTAGTTGTTGGAGGTTGGATGTTAGAAGTTGGATGTTAGATGTTGGATGATTTTGGGAAAAGCGTAGGCGTTAATTATTAGGTTGTCAATAACACCGTCACAACCTCAAACTTCAAACTTTAAACCTTAAACATTCAACCTTAAACCTTGACCTCTCCTACAGCGGATCATTAAAAATCTCGTGTCCCAGCTTATCCCGCTTTGTCTGTAAATATTTCTCGTTGTGCTGGTTTGGCTTTATCTGGATTGGTATAATATCAACGATCTCTAATCCATAACCTTTCAGGCCTGCACGTTTTTTCGGATTGTTGCTCATCAGCTTTAGGTGAGTAATTCCCAGGTGGCGCAGTATCTGTGCCCCGATGCCATAGTCTCTTTCATCCATTCCAAAACCCAGGTGCAGGTTAGCCTCTACGGTGTCCATGCCTTCTTCCTGCAGTTTGTAAGCCTTCAGCTTGTTTATCAGTCCTATGCCGCGGCCTTCCTGGTTCATATATAATATTACACCTTTGCCTTCTTCCTCTACCATGGTCATAGCCTTGTGCAATTGTTCGCCGCAGTCGCATCTAAAGCTTCCAAGAATATCGCCGGTAAAACAGCTGCTATGTACACGGGTAAGTACAGGTTCATCTTTTTCCCACTCTCCCTTCATTAGCGCCAGGTGTTCGCGGCCGGTAAGCTTTTCTTTAAAAGCCACCAGCTTAAAGTTGCCCCATTTAGTTGGCATTTCCACCCGCACCAACTCTTCTATCAGCGAGTCCATCTTCAGACGGTACTCTATCAGGTCTTTTATGGATATTATTTTCAGGTCAAACTTTTTGGCGATTTCCATTAGCTGGGGAAGCCGCGCCATGGTGCCGTCCTCGTTCATGATCTCCACCAGCACCCCTGCAGGTTCAAATCCGGCAAGGCGGGCAAGGTCAATAGTCGCCTCGGTATGGCCGGTACGACGAAGAACTCCACCCTTTTTTGCTCGTAAAGGAAAAATATGTCCCGGCTTTCCCAGGTCCGAAGGTTTTGTAGCCGGATCTATCAATGCCTGAACTGTTTTTGCACGATCATGAGCAGAAATGCCTGTTGTACAGCCATGACCCAGAAGATCAACAGAAACAGTGAAAGGAGTAGCATGTAAAGAGGTATTGCTGTTCACCATGAGCTCAAGCCCTAGTTCGTCGCAGCGGTCCTCAACCAGCGAGGCGCAAATAAGGCCACGCCCTTCTTTACTCATAAAATTGATCACTTCGGGGGTAACGTTGCGTGCTGCTGTTATAAAGTCACCTTCATTCTCACGGTCTTCATCATCCACCACTATCACCATCTTTCCTTGCCTAACTGCTTCAATGGCACTCTCTATAGTATCGAGCATATTCTATAATTAAGGTATCAAAATTACAAGCATTGAAAGTAAAAGGTTGTAAAACTATTGCTGCTAACACTGCTTTTGTGAAAAAACCAGCAGATGCAGCATTATCCGCCGGACGATTGCCTTACCGCTGATAATATTTTGTTAACATCTCTAGATACATCTTCATCCTTTTATCACTTTCTTTGCACCTGAAATTTTACACCTATGCAATTGAAAAAACTATTCAAGCTGTTTATTGTGCTGCTTTTGCCGTTCGGTTTGGCTGCCCAGGTAACTACCAGTAATATTACTGGAACTGTGGTTAACGCTGCCGGCGACGGATTAGAAGGAGCTACTGTAACTGCTACACACCAGCCTTCTGGAACTGTGTACAACACTGTAACCAAGAAAGGCGGTACTTTCTCGCTACTAAACCTACGGGTAGGTGGTCCATACCAACTGACCATTAACTATGTAGGTATGCGTACTGAAACCATTTCAGATTTTAGCCTGTCGCTGGGCGAACCGTTCATTGTAAAATCTACACTTACTCCTGAATCTCAAGTCCTTACAGGCGTATCGGTAACTACTACACGCAGAACTGTAGTAGACCGAAGTGCAGCTTCTACCAACGTTTCTAACAGGCAGATCACTGCACTTCCTACCATATCTAGAAGTTTAACTGACTTTACCCGTTTAACCCCACAGGCTAACGGTAATAATATAGGTGGTAGAGATGCACGTTATAACAACGTAACTGTAGACGGAGCGAACCTGAACAACAACTTTGGACTGAGCACTGATCCACTTCCTGGTGGTGGTAACCAACCAATTTCTCTGGACGCTATCGACCAGGTAACTGTAAGTATTGCTCCTTACGATGTAAGACAAGCAAACTTCACAGGTGCTAACATTGCTGCTGTTACTAAAAGCGGTACTAACACTTTCAGAGGTTCGGCTTACACCTACTACCGCGACCAAAGCTTCATCGGAAGAAACGTTGCTGGTTTCCAATTACCAGAACAAGCTACTTCTACAGCTAAGATCTTTGGTGGTACTCTAGGGGGGCCAATCATCAAGAACAAATTGTTCTTCTTCGTAAACGGAGAATACGAGAACAGGATTTCTCCTCCGGGAACCAGCTGGACTCCAAGAGGTGGTTCTGGAAGAGGTAATATTTCTAACACTCCTGTAGACTCTTTAATAAAGTTTTCAAGGCATTTGAGAGAGACTTATGGTTATGAAACAGGTGCGTATGACAATTTTCCAAATTTCACCAGCTTCAACCACAAGTTCCTTGGTAAGATCGACTGGAACATTGTAAGGGGTCATAAACTTACTGCAAAGTATAACGAACTGGTAAGTGAGAATGATGTTCAACTGAATGCTACCAGTGTACCAAATGGTGCTACTGGCGGTACAAACGTTTGGACATCTACTGCACGTAATGGCCAAAATGCAATGTCTTTTGCTAATTCTAACTACCGTTTCAAAGATGCTGTTAGATCAGGCGCTTTAGAATTGAACAGTACGTTTGGTGGCAGGTTCTCAAACCAGTTGCTGGCTACTTTTACTAAAATCAGAACTACACGTGTACCTAACAGTACCTTGTTCCCATTCATCGACATCATTGGTGATGGAACCAGAACTGGTGCAGCTGCTACTTATGCAGGTGGTGCTCGTAACAACTATATGAGTGCAGGTATGGAGCCTTACTCAAACAACAACGATGTTAAGAACGACATCTTCAACATTACTGACAACTTTACTTACCAGTTAAACAGGCACTCAATAACTGTTGGTGGTACTTATGAGCAGCAGTATGTAGGAAATATGTTCATGGCAGCTTCTCAGAGCTATTATACCTATGGATCACTGCAGGAGTTCATTAGCGGAGCAAATCCAATTGCTTATGCACTTACTTACAGCAGGGTTCCTGGAAAAGAGGCTGTTTATTCAGCTGAAATGAAAATTGGTCAGCTTGGATTGTATGCACAGGACGAGTTCACCATCAACTCCCGTTTGAAAGTGAACTATGGTGTGCGTATAGACAGGCCAACTTACCTTGATCAACCTTTGGAAAATCCTTCTATCACTGCACTTGCTTTCCCTAATAAAGATGGTAACGGCACAAGGAACTACTCTACAGGAATGTGGCCTAAGTCAAGCTGGTACTGGTCTCCAAGAGCTAGCTTCCGTTGGGATGTATCTCCAGAAGTAGAAAGAGTAACTGTAAGAGGTGGTACAGGTATCTTCACCGGAAGAATTCCATTTGTATACCTGACCAATATGCCAACTAACAGTGGTATGTACCAGGTACAAGCGTTGGCTAACGCATCTCAACTTTCACAGATCACTTTCGATCCAAACCCAACAAGATGGCAGAGCCTGTTTACAGCACCAGCTCCAACACCTAACTCTGCTGGTTTTGTATTGATCGATCCTGAATATAAATTCCCTCAGGTTTGGAGATCAAACCTTGGTTTTGACAAGAAGTTAGGTCAAACATGGACATTGTCTGTAGACGCGTTGTACACCAAAGACCTGAACGCAACGGTAATGCGTAATGCTAACCAAAGAACACCAACTGGTGTGGTTAACTTAGGTGGTGGAAATACAAGACCAAGTTTCACCAACACTTCTACTGCAACACGTCGTGTACACAATAGTTATGCTAATGCAATTGTATTAGAAAACGCTAAAGGCGGTGGAGCATTCCAGTTTACTACTCAGATCAACAAAAGTTTCGCAAGAGGATTTTTTGGTTCACTTGCTTATACTTTCACAGATGCATCTGACCTGACAGCTAATCCAGGTTCTCAGGCAAGTTCTACCTGGCAGAATAACCCAACCAGTGGTACACAAAACGATCTGCAACTGGCGCCTTCTGCTTTTGCCGTTCCACATCGTATAGTAGGTTCACTATCTTATAGAAAAGAATACTTTAAGAAGTTGGGAACTACTGTATCATTATTTTATGATGGTGCTGCGCAAGGAAGATTTAGCTATGTATATGGTGCTGCAGCAGGTACTGCTCCTGCAGGCTTTAGCAATACAGCCGACATCAACTACGATGGTAATAGCCAAGACCTGATCTACGTTCCTCGCAACGCGTCTGAGATCACTTTCATTCCTCAAACTATCACTATCACTCCTGCATCTGGTGGTAACCCTGCAGTAACAAGAACATATACTGCACAGGAGCAGAGCGATGCATTCTTTGCTTTTGTAGAGCAAGACAAATACCTGAGAAACAGGAAAGGACAAGTAGCTGAAAGAAATGGAGTGGTTCAGCCGTTCTACCACAGGGTTGACTTCAAATTCCTGCAAGACATCTTCACTGATATTGGTACAAGAAGACACACGCTACAGTTCAGTGTTGACTGTACTAACTTCCTGAACCTGTTGAACCCTAATTGGGGTGTAAGAAACTTCTTTGTAGTGAACAACCCATTGAGAGCTACTAAGAACCCAACTACAGGAGAAGTTAGATATCAAATGGCTACTTATACGCCAAGTGGTAGCACAACTCCACAATTAGTTGACAGAACTTATATCAACAACAACAACACAGCGAGCACCTGGGCGCTGATGGTTGGTCTGCGTTATATATTCTAGTAGATCAATGATCTAAAAAAAGAAGCCGCTCTTGAAAAAGAGCGGCTTTTCTTTCTATTAATTCCGGGAAAAAGGTTGAACATTAACTAGAACCAACAATACAAAAACAAATCAATCAAACAACAAAACCAAAACAACTAACAAAATCTAAATCAACTTATCACTCATCTACAAAGTAATCCAAAAATCACAGCTCAACTACTTACTTACCCCAACCCCACTTCAGAAACTTTGGCAGAGCCTTAGCCCATGTTTCTACATCATGACGGCCATCCGGCAGTTCAAGATAATTGATATGATCATCGGTATACCCTTTCGACTTTAGCGACAATATCATATCTAACGCATCATCTACCGAATCTATTATGCCATTATTATTTCTATCTGCAGTTTCATCTAATAATCCGGTTTGAAAAAAGAATTGTAACCACGGATGAAACCTGCCTTTCTGTACCTGCAGGTGCATAATGCGATCCTTTTCATCGTTATAGCCGTCATCGTAGCCTTTTCTCCGCCACCAAAGCGAGCCACTGAAAACACCTACTTTGCTAAACTCGCTGGCATTGTTCCATACCAGGTCAAGTGCACTTAATCCTCCTAAAGAAAAACCCGCAAAAGCTTTTTCTTTGAAGGAAGCTATATGGTACTTCTTGCGGATAAATGGCAACAATTCATCGAAAACGAACTTAGAGTATAAACCAGCCTTAGCTCCACGTCCTTCGTAGTCGGCAGTACACACGGTACCATATTCCATTTTTCTTTCTGGCCCACAATGAATGCCCAGGCACATGATCTTCTGTATCTTACCTGTAGACATCAGTTCATCAATCATCTCATCAAAGGGCATCTTTACAAGGTCTTGCCCATCGTTAATGATCAGCAAGCTTACATCTTCAGGAATGACAATATCGGTAGGTAAATAAGCATCTACTTCTACATCTCTTTCTAAAAACTCAGAGTAAATCGTGAGCGTCTCTACAAGAACTGATGATAAGGATTTTGGAGAGGGTGCGGTTTTTTCTTCAGCCATACTGTTCAAAAATAGGTGTTTAAAAAACAATGTTTTGATGACAAAGTTTTTCTATGTAATACATGCTGGGTTTAAAATAGTAAGTATATTGGTGAACGTTCTAATCCCTTAAAAATTTTAGTATTGTTCACTTTTTAAGAATTCAATTACTATACCTATTCCAATACTATCATCTAAAAACAGATTATGAAAAAGATCGGCATTTTGTTCGGTAAGGAAAGAAGCTTCCCGGAAGCCTTCATTGAAAAGATCAACAGCCAAAAGCTAGACGGAATTATAGCGGAACCGGTTCGTATTGATAAAGTAGTACAGGGTGAACCATCAGGTTATGCTGTTATTATTGATAGGATTAGCCAGGATGTTCCTTTCTATCGCGCTTATCTGAAGAATGCTGCGCTTACCGGCACTGCTGTTATCAACAATCCCTTTTGGTGGAGCGCCGACGAGAAGTTCTTCAATAATTGCCTTGCAACCAAGATCAATGTTCCGGTGCCTAAAACGGTTATTCTTCCATCAAGGGAACTACCGAGCGATACATCAGATGAGTCTTTCAGCAACCTTGCATACCCGCTCGATTGGGAAGGAATTTTTTCTTATACCGGCTTCCCAACTTATATGAAGCCTTTTGCCGGTGGCGGTTGGAAGAATGTTTACCGCCTGGATAGCATTGATGATTTCTTCAACGCGCATGCAGAAACAGGCCAACTGGTGATGCTACTGCAGGAAGAGATAAAATTCGAAGAATACTATCGCTGCTATTGTATAGGTGGTAAATATGTACGCATAATGCCATACGAACCACGCAATCCATTTCACCTGCGTTATGTAGCTGACTTTGCTCCTACAGCAGAAAAGCTGGCGGAGATGGAAGACATTGTCCTTCGATTAAATAAATACCTGGGTTATGATTTCAATACAGTGGAACTAGCCGTAAGAGATGGAATTCCTTATGCTATTGATTTTTGTAACCCCGCTCCTGATGCTGAAGTAACCAGCGTAGGCCAGGAGAACTTTGAATGGGTGGTAGAAACCGCCGCTAAATTTGCCATAGAAAAAGCCCAGAGTTTTGAACCAGGAAAAGATAACCTGACATGGGGAGAATATGTTGTACGCAGCAGCGGCAAACAAGCTTTGTATTAATTCATGTAAGCAACAACTCTTCAAAAGTTGTTGCTTCTTTTTCTAAAAGTAGTTCTGTAGATAGTGTAACAGTAATCACCTACGAACAAAAGCAAGAACCAAAAACGACACAATGGCAAGCATCAGCTACAAACACTTTACACTTGGAGTAGAAGAAGAATACATGGTAATAGATCCTCAGACCAGGGAGTTGAAAAGCCATGAACAAAAGATAGTTTCAGAAGGACAAAAGGTGATCAAGGATAAGGTAAAAGCTGAGATGCACCAGGCAGTGGTAGAAGTAGGAACTGATATATGCGAAAATATTGATGAAGCCTATAGAGATGTTGCTGCTTTAAGAACAACCATTTCACAGATTGCCGGCGACCTTGGATTGTGGGTAGGCGCTGCAGGCACGCATCCATTTAGTCATTGGGAGCGGCAGTTGATTACAGATCACATCCGCTATAGCGAAATAGTAAATGAACTGCAGGAAGCAGCCAGGAGTAACCTGATCTTTGGCCTGCACGTGCACGTTGGAATGGAGACACGCGAAATGGCCATACATATAGCCAATTCTGCACGTTATTTTTTACCACACGTCTATGCCCTTAGCACCAACTCCCCTTTCTGGGAAGGAAGGCTTACAGGATACAAATCATTCCGCACCAAAGTTTTCGACAAGTTCCCACGTACCGGCATACCAGATTTTTTTGAAAGCATAGAGTCATACGATAACTACATCAAGCTGCTGGTAAAAACCAACTGTATAGATAACGCCAAGAAGATTTGGTGGGACCTGCGGGTTCATCCATTTTTCAATACGGTAGAGTTCCGCATTTGCGATGTGCCCATGAATATAGATGAGACCATTGCAATTGCAGCTCTTTTCCAGGCTATATGTGCTAAGCTTTACAAGCTAAGAAGCCAGAACCTGAATTTCATTATGTATCACCGTACGCTTATAAATGAAAACAAATGGCGTGCAGGCAGGTATGGTATCGACGGAACTATGATTGATTTTGGAAAGGAAGCAGAAGTGAATACCCGTGTACTTATTTACGAGCTACTTGATTTTGTAGATGATGTGGTAGACCACTTAGGCAGCCGCAATGCCATCAATTATGTGCATCGTATGCTCGACCGCGGAACCGGAGCCGACCGCCAGTTAAAAGTATTTAATGAAACAAAAGATATGAGTGCGGTAGTAGATTATATCCACGACCAGTTTCTAAAAGTGGACCAGTAAGATCTCGCCGAACAAACTCTTCTAAGCAACAACTCGCCGCAGTTGTTGCTTTTTTATTCCCGCTTATATAGGTTTAAGCTCGTATAACTTGTATAGCTATCATGCTGTGCAAGAAAATTTTAGGTTTGTTAGATCTCCGGGCAGCGGTATGCTTTATAAACATATCTAGCCACCGGTCACCGGCCATATATTCAATAACATTGACTGAACACGATCTCATTAGAGGCTGTATTAGGGAGGACATTACCTGCCAGCGTAAGCTATTTGAGCAATACGCTGGCAAGATGATGACCGTATGCCTGCGTTATGCCATTGATACCATGGAAGCAGAAGATATACTGCAGGATTCCATGGTGCGTGTGTTCCGGTATATTCACCAATTCAAATTCGAGGGTTCTTTTGAGGGATGGATCAGGCGTATAGTAGTAAATACTGCCCTGAAGTATGTTCAAAAGCGAAAATTAGCTTTCTCTGAGATCAATGATCATTCTGAACATTCTCCGCGCATTGATGCTTATGCATATTCTAGCCTGGGAGAAGAGGAGATAATGAAACTGATACAACAACTTCCTGAAGGCTACCGGCTGGTCTTCAACCTGAGTATCATAGAAGGATTTAGCCACGAAGAAATTGCTAAGATGCTGGATATACAGCCAGGCACCAGCCGCAGTCAATTAGTAAAAGCACGGAAAATGTTGCAAAACCAAATCGTTAACCTG
Source organism: Aridibaculum aurantiacum (assembly GCF_017355875.1). NCBI lineage: Bacteria > Pseudomonadati > Bacteroidota > Chitinophagia > Chitinophagales > Chitinophagaceae > Aridibaculum > Aridibaculum aurantiacum. Next base: position 1,211,279 of record NZ_JAFEWC010000001.1, on the reverse strand, counting down.
CAAAAAATCGCCATCTAAAAATGAGTGATCAGCATTTTGATAATTTCATCAGGAACAAGCTACAAGATCATGCATCACCCGTACCGGGCGATATGTGGCAGCGTATACTTGCTGAAAAAGAAAAGGATCGGAAGCCCGCTTTGTGGTGGAATAACTATAAAAACTGGATGCTGATTCTAACTGCACTGTTGGTAACCAGTTCATTTATTTACTTCTATTCAAAGCAAGATGATAAAGGCATAACTCACAGTTCATCTTCAATAGCTCCTGCTAACATACCTGCCCAACAAACAGCTGAACCAACAATAAATTCTATTCCGGGTGGAAATAGTAGTAACGAACCGCTGGATCTTGCTGCCACTTCAACAGCACCTTCAACCGAAACAGGAATAGCAAACAGTACAACAAGTGACGAGGCTAAAACAGCCACTAGCACTGCCGCAAAAGTGGCAACAACCAATTCTTCAATACTTACTACAGACAAAGAAGTAGAACAAGTAGCTACAACACGTGATAGATCTGCTACATCATCAGGCAATGAAAAAAGATCTGCACGAGCATTTGCTAAGTTCAAAAAAGAGGTAACTGCACCGGCCTTTGGTCAACAAGTAAATGAAAAGAAACCATTACCTGCAGGTCTGCCAGCCATTGATGTTTCATTTAATAAAAAAGCGGCAGCGGAGGAAGGTGTTACTGTTTATAACAGAACAGATGCAATACCAATGCTTGCGAAAAGAAGCGGATCTGCATTCTCCAGCTCTCATAACGGCACATTAAACAAACTAAATTTTTTACCTGTAGTAGAATGCCCTCCAGCAGATGGCGAACGCAGGAGCAACTGGTTCTTAGAAGTGTTCGCTTCGCCTGATTACGCAATTAAAAACACAACCAGTTCTAATGATGAATACCTGCGTCGTAAAGACAGCACCGAGAATTTCAGAAGTGCATTCACAGCCGGTTTTCGCATCAGCAAAACCATCGGCCAGAATATGATGCTAAAGTCTGGGCTACAGTTTTCGCAGATCAACGAGAAGTTCAACTTCAGAAGTGAAAACGAACGTAAAACGGTAACGGTGGTAACCATACGTACCATTGTTCGTTCACCCGGCGATACCATAAGAGTAACCGACACCAGCACCATGGAACAGATTGGCTATAGGGTGAAGACCACGTTCAACCGCTACCGCAGCATAGATGTGCCGGTAATATTGGGCTATGAATGGGGTAATGAAAACTTCAGAACAAGCATCAACGGCGGGTTGATCTTTAACCTGCAGTCGTGGCAGCAAGGCGATATGCTGGATACTTCGTACAACCCGGTAATGTTCACCAAAGGCAATTCCATGTTTAAAAGAAATATTGGATTGGGTGTATTTGCCAGTGTGGCTTTTTATAAATCAATTGGAGCCAGCAGCGAAATATTTGCTGAACCTTATTTCCGTTACCACATTAGCAATATGACCAATAGCTCCTTGCCTTTCCAACAGAAGTTTCATGCAGCTGGTCTGAACATCGGACTTAGGTTTAAATTAAATGGCAGGCAGCAATCGTACAGCCGATAATATCTACAAGCAAATGGCACTAATGAAGAACTTGTTTTACCTACTCATATTTACTTTGGTATTTTCTTCGTGTTCAAAAGAAAATTCCGATAGCTTTTTCCCCTATCCTAACAACCCGGTAAATGATACTGCATGGGTACAACATGTACCTGCAAACAACCAGGCCGCACAACTGATGGAAAGCTTGAGAACCGCTCCTGCTACCTCATCTTTCACTGGTAATAATGGTGCGGTGCTTTCTTTTGCTGACCTGCAAGTAAGAATTGCACCAAATTCTTTACGAACTTCTGCAGGTGCTGCGCCTACCGGACCTATCAATATTGAGCTTATTGACCTGAGGAAGAAAGGAGACATGATCCGCTGGTCGAGGCCTACTACCAGCTATGGTAAATTATTGGAAACAGGAGGCGCTTTTCATATTCGCGCTACAAGTAATGGCCAAGAACTAAGGCTTGCACAAAACACATTTTTCCGGATTAAGTACAATACGACTTCACCTAATCAAAGGATGAGCATTTTTTATGGCATTGAAAATCCTACAGGTAATCTTCCTGCAGGTACCAATCCTACTTTTACATGGACACCGGCAACAGACTCTTCTTTTGTAAGTGTTTTTCAACAGCAGGACTCTACAGGCGGCATAGTTCGGGGATACGAGCTTTGGTCGCAGCGGCTCAATTGGGTAAATGCTGATTATTTCATCGACACTACCCAAACCCGCACACAGCTAAACGTACTCTTCCCTATCAATTACACCAACACAAATACCAATGTGTTTGCTGTTTTTAAGAATGAGAACATAGTGGTTCAGCTGAATGCTGATTATGCCACACGCTCTTTCTTCACGGTAAATATGCCTGTTGGCAGGCAGGTTACCATTGTTTCGCTTTCTAAGTTTGGAAACACAATTTTTTTAGGCACAAAAGAAATAACTACCGCAGCTAATATGCCTGTTTCTATGCAGCCTGTGGAGCGCACCATGCAACAGGTAGAGCAATACCTTCAAAATCTGTAGCACAAGCTTATCTTAGCAAGCAGGACACTGTCCTGCTTTTTTTATGTCGGTAAGAAATTTTCTTAAAAAGATTGCGGCACTTCTCCCATTTCCTCTTACAAAAAATGAGTACTACGACAGGTTGACTGAAAGAGTGATCCGGCGTGTATGCAAAGCTGATTCTACATGTGTTGATGTGGGCGCAAACGAAGGAAAGATACTGGCGCTATTCATTCGCCATTGCCCGGCCAGTATGCATTATGCATTTGAACCTATTCCTTTTTTATACCACAAACTAAAACGGAGGTATAGCAGTGCGGCGCATATTCATCCATTAGCAATCAGCAACAAAAGCGGAACTAGCAGTTTCAATTATGTGATAACCGACCCTGCTTATAGCGGGCTTCTAAAGCGTCCTTACGATAAGCCTGAAAAAGATGAGATCATAGAAGTTGCAACCGCTACTTTGGATGAAGTAATACCTGCATCGGAAAAGATAGACCTGGTAAAACTGGATATAGAAGGAGGAGAATACCATGCACTGCAAGGAGCTTCAAACCTGCTGCAGGCACATCATCCACACATTTTATTCGAATTTGGAAAAGGCGGATCTGATGCCTACGGAATAACTCCGGCCATGATGTATGCCTTTTTAAAAAGCAAAAATTACCGGCTAAACACATTGCCACGATTCCTGTCGAACAAGCCACCACTCACCCATCCACAGTTCGAGCAGCACTTCCACAAACGGTCTACATTTTTTTTCATTGCTTTTCACGGGTAAAACACCTGCTAAAAGATAAAAAACAGGAATTACATCTTCTTCATTTACAAGCTGGTACACCTGCATCTGCGGCTATAACAGCGTTTAAACAGTGATGGCGGCAGAAAATTAGTAGTTTTGCCGGCATGAATTGGAATGAAAACCGACAGGTACGCATAGCTCTCCTTGACCTGTACGAGGGCAAGGAGAACCAGGGTATGCGCTGTATCCGGGAGATTGTTCATCAATGGGGCCAGGCAAACCAACTGGAATATGTGCTGGATGAATTTGATGTAAGGCAGAATTTAGCCGTGCCGGGACTTAATTATGACATTTATATATCCAGCGGTGGCCCGGGTTCACCATTGGAAAGCATAGGAAGCGATTGGGAGAATAAATACTACGAGTGGTTGCAAAATGTAGAAGCATGGAACAATGATGTTTCTAAAGAAAACAAGAAGTATGTCTTCTTTATCTGCCACAGTTTCCAGATGGCTTGCAGGTATTACAATGCAGGCAATGTGTGCAAACGAAAATCAACGGCTTTTGGCATTTTCCCTATTCACATGATGCAGGGTGCTAAAGGTGAACCTGTTTTTGAAGGACTGAAAGATCCTTTTTATGCAGTGGATAGCCGCGACTTCCAGGTGATAGAACCAAACCATGCACAGCTGAAAAAACTGGGAGCTAAAATCCTGGCTATAGAAAAAGAACGTCCACATGTGCCTTACGAACGTGCTGTAATGGCCATTCGTTTCAGCGACTATTTTATCGGCACTCAGTTCCATCCTGAGGCCGACCCAACAGGTATGAGTATGTACCTGAACAGGGAAGACAAAATGCAGACGGTGATAGAAAACTATGGTCGTGAGAAATGGCAGAACATGATCGATAACCTGAACGACCCGCGCAAGATCACCCTTACTTACCAAAATATTTTACCCAACTTCCTTAACCAGGCAGTGGCAGTGCTAGCATAGTGGTTATAGCATGGTAGCAGAATAATCCTTGCCGTTTATTGGCAGGGATTATTTATTTTACGAAGTATCAATAAATTATCTGCAATGGTAAAGGCTATAAGGAAAGAGTTCAACGAAGGATTTACAGAAGAAAAATACCAAAGCTACCTGGACGAGCTGCATGGGCTTCACCCGGGCCAGCTGGATTTCCGTGTAGCTGAGACAGGAATCTTCTGCGACAAAGACTTCACCAACAAAATGCTTTCTGCCTGCGAGGCTATTGTAGATGTTATTTTGGAGCCTTCATTCAAGGAACAATCTACACGCGCCATACCTGCCAATGTTCATGTTCCCGGACAAGAAGGTATTCCAAATTTCATAGCTTTCGATTTTGGGATTTGTGAAAATGAACAAGGTGGACTAGAGCCACAGCTGATAGAAATGCAAGGCTTCCCTACACTTTTTGCATACCAGGCATGGCATAGCAAGACCATGAAGAAACACTTTCCATTGCCGCCAAATTATGACAGCTACCTGAACGGGTTCAACGAAGAGAGCTACTATAAACTCTTAAAGGAGATCATAATTGGAGATCATGCACCGGAGCAGGTTATCCTGCTGGAAATATTCCCACGCAACCAAAAAACAAGGATAGACTTTTTTGTAACAGAAGACGCCTTAGGAATCAAGATGGTCTGCCTTACGGAGCTGATAAGGAAAGGCAACAAATTGTTTTACCTGCTGGATGGAAAAGAGACGGAGATAAAGCGCATTTACAACCGGGTGATTTTTGATGACCTGCAGCAACAAACAGCCGAAGTACAGGAAAAAGGGAAACTTCTACTGGATGAACTGGATGTTGAATGGGTGCCGCATCCTAATTGGTTTTATCGCATTAGTAAATACACGCTGCCTTTTATAGAACATCCTTATGTTCCGCCAACCAGGTTTCTGAATGATGTAAAGGAACTGCCTGAAGACCTGGATCAATATGTATTGAAGCCGCTATTTTCCTTTGCAGGGCAGGGAGTTGTGATTGATGTTACTAAAGAAGATATTGAAAACGTAAAAGACCCGGAAAATTGGATACTGCAGAAAAAAGTAAAATATGCTGATATTATAGAAACACCAGGTGAACCAGCTAAAGCTGAGATACGCATTTTTTATTTCTGGAAAGATGGAGAACCACGCCCCGTGGCAACACACAATCTTGCACGATTAAGTAAAGGAAAGATGATTGGTGTACGATACAACAAAGACAAGACCTGGGTGGGCGGATCTATCGCATTTTTTGAGCAATAGCAATAAGTGATTGAAGTTAATTGGCTGTTGTAAACTACTACAGTAGTTTCTTCAGCCAACCTTCCAGTTCTTCTCTGCCAGGATTTACCGCCACTACTACACCATGCTTATCAAGCAAAAAAGTAGAAGGAATAAACTGCACATTGTAAACCTGCATTAGCCTACTACCCCTGCTCGCTTCTGGATCAAGCACCTGCAGCCATTTTATTTTATCTTGTTTTACAGCGTTGATCCATGCACCCTTGCGCTCATCCACTGATACGCCCAAAACCTCGAAGCCTCGTGAACGAAATTTTTCATAAACAGGTAACAGCTCTTTATTGCTTTGCCTGCACGGACGACACCATGAAGCCCAAAAGTCAACCATCACCACCTTGCCTTTTAGCGAGGCAAGGCTTATGTTTTTCCCATTAGCATCAGCTAGTGTAAACTCTGGTGCCTTGGCTCCTACAGGAGGTTGTGCAATAACTGTAAAATGAATTGTTGCAGTAAGTAGAAGCAGGATCAGCTTTCTCATGTAAGGGGTTTGAAGAAACAATAATAAAGAAACAACGGCAGCAGCAGGTGCAGCGGGTAGAATTTAACAACTACCAACTGGCCGTTAGGAAAAGCTATTTCCAGGTAAAACTTTATTATTCTTTACTGCCTGCCGCTTTTCTATCGTATTTGCAGCAGCCATGTAGTTTCTTGTATGCTTCTTCCGGTGCAGTAAAATTCTTGGTATCGTGACCAACAGCAGCTACAGCCTTTTCTATTTGCTCCATAGAAGTCTTTTCATCAGCAATAGTCACTGCTAACACTTTCGTATCATAATTATAAGTGGCAGTAGAAGCGCCAGCAGCAACAGCAGCTTTTTCTATACGGCTTTTACACATGCCACAGTTGCCATACACTTTTACGGTTTCTTTTTTACCAGCGTTTGTTTGTGCATTCGCTGAAAAAGCAACTACAGAAAATATAAAGGCAATAAATACTTGAAGAGTTTTCATACCAAAAATTAAATTGATGTAAACAGGATGACAAATGTAAGGCAGCAGGAGAAACTATAGCGTGACTGGTAACAGGTAGGTATGTTAAAGATGTTTATAAGTCAAAAGGCAAAAGTCAAAATTCAAAATTCAAAAACTATAAAAACAAGTCTTCCTAGTTAATAAACCTCCAGAAGATCCCGATCCTTACCCACAGCGACGGGTAGTAATAGTGCGGCACAAACTGGCTTTCTTTACTGTAGTTGCCTCCGCCACCAGGAATGAGTGACTGCAGGTTCTCCAGGCGTGTAAATGCATTAAAGGTCTTGATCCGGAAATTGAAGAACACATTTACCTCTGGCCTGTTGCGAAGCATCATGGTGTCCTGGTAAAAGAACTGCCCGACAAAAGGAGAATATCCATCGCCTCTGAAAGGTGTATGATACCGCAGCTCAACACCTGTTGCCAGCAGCATATTTTTGGCATAAATTCCCTGGTAGAAGAAACGATGGTTGGTAAAGATCAACGGCAGGTTGACTGGCGGGTTGCCTGCGGTCTGTTGCAAATGAATGGCAGAAACCAGGTTCAAACCTTTACCCCAGCGAAATCTTTTCTCAGCAGTCAGGTGAAGTACATTGAACAGGGGCGAGTATTGCTGCGCAGATAAAAATCCATTAAAGTAGCTATAGTTACTTACCAGGTAAAGATTTCCTGAAAGGTTAAAGCCATAGCGGTCGTTGTTCAGTTGCGCGCTGATGCGGGTGATGTTTTCCTTATCAAAATTCTGTGTAGTGGTAACCGGGAAACTGCTCGCCTCGTTAAAAACAAATGAAGGTGTCCGGTTCACATTCATGAAACCGAGTTGAATAAAACCTAGCCGTGCATTTAGTACACGCTTAAGCCGCACTTCAGCCAGGTAGTCGCCTGCATTCAACCCATTGATGTAGAAATTACCCTTTGCTTCCAGGTCCCATTTCTGGTTGCGAGTGCGGTTGCGGTATTCTCCATGAACAAATAAGTTGTGAAACCTGTCACCCGTACTATCAAAAGTAGCACGCAGGTTCTGCAGGGTAATACCAGCTTTCAAAAACTGGTTTAGGTTATTCTTCTCAGGAAAAGAAACCAAGCTGAAATCATTTCTTATTTCGCGCCACCTGTCGTTGAACTTCAAAGAATCATTCATCCCTACCGTTAAACCGAATATGTTCTGGTAGTCTACATCACGTGTTGGATTTGGCTGGTTGGGAACATCTTTAAAAAGATAATCGAAGCTGCCATAGCGAAGGGTATGTTCTAACCTTAGCCTCGGGTAAAATAACTTGATGGTGGTGCTATCATTTACAACCAGCGAGTCTCTCTGCCCAAGATCGTACTGGTGGCGGTACAGGAAAACATCTTCTTTATAAATATTTCCCAGGCTGATATTGGTGCTTAAGAAATCGCGCCTGAACTGCACATCACCACCTAAACGGGTTGGTAGCAGGAACCTGTCGTCGTAGCGGCTATCACCTAACAGGCTGTCGTATTTCACGCCACCATTTTCCGAAGCTTTAAAACGGTTGCTGATGAATATTCCATAAGCAGTATATCGCTTGTTGTTACTCTGGTAGTGCCCGTTTATTCTAAAACTATTGTGGCTGGTGTTCTGGCTTTTGAAAAAACCCGGTGAATTAATGAACCGGTACTGGAAAGCCATGTTGAACGTAGGCTTGATGTTTTGCGTATGAAGGATATTGATCATCTGCTCGGTCTTACTTCCAAGCAGGTAGCCCATTTCGGTAAAAGGCCTGGTGGTTTGGTAAAAACGTGTATCCTCTACTTTCAGCCTGTAAATATCATAAGCATGAAAACCAGCATCCCAACCGGGGCGTGTGTTGGGATTGAAAAGTAAAGAACGGGCAGCAGTACCATGATTTCCAAGATGGACATAATGCGGTGGCACTGGCACCCGGTTATAAAAATTATTTACTGTGGAGTCAAGAAAATGGATGCGAGTAGAATCAAAGATGCGGAAGTAGATGGTGATTGAATCTACATTGCTGTCGCGCCTTTGCAAAGTATCTGTACGTGCATTGGTAGCGGTAGGAATAGGTCTTCCGGTAGCATCAAATCGGCGCACGGGTGTGGTCGTTTGTTCGTTTATTACTTCTCTTCCTCGCTGCGCCTCAGCACCGGTAGCAATAAATAATAAGAGAATAATTAAGATGCTATAGTGAATACTTCCTTTCTTCATGTATAGAAACAACAAATGCTGCACAAAGTAAAGGTAAAGGTGCAGCATCTGTTTCTTTCAACTGATTTTAACAATAGCAGGAGCAATAAGTAGTACTCCATTTATAGAACAATATGGAGAACATTCTTCTTTAAATAGCTCCTACCAGTTCAGTAAATATTGCCGTAAGTTTTGGCTCAGCACTACGTGCTGCTTCCAATACTTCATCGTGGGTGATGGTGTTCTCTTCTTCGCGAATGCCAATGTCGGTAATCACGCTCATGGCAAAAACTTTCATTCCCATATGTGCTGCAACAATTACTTCCTGCACAGTGCTCATGCCCACAGCATCGCCACCTAATGTTTTAATGAGCAGGTACTCGCTACGCGTTTCAAAGGTGGGACCGGTAACACCAAGGTAAACTCCAGTATGAACAGGTATTTCCAACCGTTCAGCAATTGTTTTTGCTTTAGCAATTAGTTCCTTGCTATAAGGCTCGCTCATATCAGGAAAACGTGGCCCCAGTTCAGCTTCATTTTTTCCAATTAATGGGTTGATGGCAAAAAAGCTGATGTGATCGCGAATGATCATAAGGTCACCAACTTTAAAATTATCACCAGTTCCGCCAGCTGCATTCGATACCAAAACAGTTTCTACACCCAGCATTTTCATTACACGTATTGGGTAAATTACCTGCTGCGGTGTATATCCTTCATAAAAGTGAAAACGACCAGCCATTGCAACAACTGTCTTGCCATTCATCTGGCCAAAGATCAATTTACCGCTGTGGCCTTCTACCGTACTATGCGGAAAATGTGGAATGTCTTCATAAGGTATCTCCTGCTCCACCGTCATACCACTGGTGAAGTTACCTAGGCCACTTCCCAGTACAATGCCTACAGTAGGCGTGGCTGTATAAAGAGAATGTATATAATCAACCGTTTCTTTTAGTTGCGCTAAAACTGCCATAAATAAAATTTGAAGTCGGCAAAGATAGCCGTAAAATGAGTAGTGACAGGAGTAAACTATCAGCTGCAACTCTAGAATAACTTGACGCTCATCATAAAGTATTACCTACAAAAAAGGACTGCCGCATGGGCAATCCTTTTGATTGATTGATTGTTAACGATGAGAGATTACTTCTTATTGTTCAGCAGGAAACCTACAGTAAGTTGTGCTCCAATGTTCCTGTACTTGCTGTCTTCTGAGCCAATGTTTGAAAGACCAAACAAACCTCCGGCATTTACAAAGAAGCCACTGTTGAATTGCATACCAGCAATAACATTTGCACTGAAGTCAAAGCGCTTAAATCCAGCACCCTCATCTTCTTCTTTTTTGAAAGTCTTTGCATCTTCTGAATGATGTTGCGCTGGCATGCCTGGTATAGATGGGAATGAAACTGTCATATCAACTTTAGTTTTTCCACCGATACCATAACCCAAAGAAGGACCAGCACCGAAGAATACTTTACCATTTGCAGTGTTGATGTTGTAAGCAAGCACTACAGGAAGTTCCAGGTAGTTCATGTTTACCTTCATTTCACCACTGTAGGTACCAACATCAGTGTTTCCGCTGCCTTTCATCTTTACACCTTTCTGCAAATAATTAAGAGACGGGCGAAGTGTAAGTGCATCAGTAAGTCCGATTTCTGCTACCACGCCTATTCCAAAACCTGGTTTCATAGACTTTTTCATACCTTCCATTTCCTCACCCACTGATGCTGAACTTACAACACCTAACGCCTGGCCACCGAAACGAACCTGGCTAAAACCTGCTGTAGCAAGTAAAGACGCTGCTGCTAATAAAAATACCTTTTTCATAATTGTAGTTTTTGTTTTGATGTGTTTTGATTTCGGTTGCAAAAATGCTGTGCAGTTGGTAGCAGGCCAATAGCATACTTATGTGGTTGGGATGAACGGTCGGTAAAGAAGATGAACTGCAGGTAGATAAATTCTAATGTTATTGCTGAATAATAAGTAATAAAAAATCTAGTATGCTAATAATACAGAAGCGAATACCTAACAGTAGATTTTACATTCAAATTATTAGGAGGAAAGCATATGTTTTATTTTATCTGCAGGTACTATTTTATTTCCCAGCACAGGCACAAAATAAAAATGACCTACAGCATCTTGAAAACCTTTACCAGTCTTGTCTTGATAAAGGAGAAGACATGAATGGATGTGCACGCACTTATTACTTGCAGATGGATAGCATGCTAAACGTTACCTATAAAAAACTACGCTCTACTTTAAATGCTGAAGAGCAAAAACAGCTGAAAACAGAACAACTGCAATGGCTGCAAAAAAGAGATAAATATTTTGCAGAAAATAAAAAGAAAATAAACTATTCTACAGGTAGTAATTCTCCTATTCCCTCTGATGAACTAATGCTGATGTATGATCAGCATGCATTATTTGTACAACAAAGGATTTATTATATGGTAAATAAATTGCAGAAAAAAGAAAATGCACAGTAAATAAAAAAACAGAATAAATAGGAGAATTATTTCTTTCCAAACTTTTTAAAAAAATAATATATGACAAATAATGATCCGCTACATGGCAAAACGCTGGAAATGATCCTCACATACCTGGTTGATCGTTTTGGCTGGGAAAAGCTTTCAACCTACATCAACATCAATTGCTTCAAAAACAATCCAAGCATAAAATCAAGCCTAACTTTTTTACGCAAAACTCCGTGGGCACGCAAGAAAATTGAAGACCTCTACATCAGCACCCTGAAGTAGTTTACGTAATTAACCAACCAACTTCTCAACCTATTAACTTATTAATTTATCAACTTCCCAACCTATCTATCAACAACCACTACCGCCTCTTCCCTCTCTTGGTTATTGGTTTACCATACTTCTTTTTCATTTGGTCGCGGCGGGTAACTTTTTTATTGGTCTTGCTGTTCTTAGCCGACTTTTCATGAAACGATGCACCGCGCTCCTCCCGCTTTGGCAGTTTCACCTGTATCTCCTTCATGTGCACCTTAGGTATCTCATCTTCGGTAAGCACTGAAGAAATCTCAAGGTGCGGCGGCAACGGTAATACAGGAATTTCTACACCCATCAATTCTTCTATTGCCTTACGGGCTTCCTGTTCTTTTTCAGCTATAAAACTAATAGCTATACCCTGCTTATCAGCACGACCTGTACGGCCAATGCGATGTATGTAATTTTCAGGCACAGGTGGTACATCAAAATTGATTACGTGCGTTACTTCGGCTACATCTATACCACGCGCTACAATATCAGTAGCTATAATAAAACGATACGATCCATCCTTGAACTGCCTCACCGTGTTGAAACGATGGTTCTGTTCCTTATTAGAATGTATAACACCAGCCTGTTCAGGAAATGTACTTTCCAACTGCTCAAACAGGTCATCGGCCTGCTTGCGCGATGCAGCAAATACCAGCACCTTTGTCATCGTCTCATCTTCCTGCAACAATAACTTCAGCAGGTTTACTTTGGTATTGAAGTTAGGCACCTCGTATGCCTGCTGAACTATGTTCTCTACAGGCGTACCTGCGGGTGCAGCTTCTATGCGTGTAGGTGTATCAAAATATTCATTCATCAATTCCTCCACTTCTTCTATAAGTGTGGCAGAAAATAAAAGGTTCTGCCTGTTATCCGGAAGCAGTTCCAGGATGTTTTTCAGCTGTGAGCGAAAGCCAAGGTTCAGCATCTCGTCCACTTCGTCTATAACCAGTTTTTTGATGCTCTTCACTTTGAATGCACCGGCCATTGCCAGGTCAAACAACCTACCGGGTGTTGCCACCAGCACATCCACGCCATTTTGCAGCTCCAGCTTTTGAGTATTTATATTGGTGCCACCGTATACACCTATTGCCTCTACTGACATATAGGTTGCCAGCTTTTTCACCGTTTCTACCACTTGTGCTACCAGTTCTCTGGTAGGCACCAGTACCAGCACCTGCGGGTTCTTTTCTTTAGAAAATTTCCACTGGTTTAGCAGCGGAAGCAAATAAGCCAATGTTTTACCTGTACCCGTTTGCGCAATACCACAAACGTCTGCGCCACTCATCACCACCGAAAAAACCTTTTGCTGAATAGTGGTAGGTGTTGTGTATCCAAGGTCGTCAAGGGCGTTTACCAGTTGCTTATTTATCTTAAAATCTTTGAAGGTCATATCTGTAAATGATTGGCAAAGGTAGCACCGTTCTACTTGAGTGAAATCAAAATAACAGGAGGTAATTGAGCTACAGGCTCAACTGAATCCAATTCATGATTTTCCTATCCTACTGAGGCTTAACAACATCGGGCTTTCTATTATATAAACCAGCTGCACTAAAGTCTCCTTCTTTCCTTCTCCACATATTTTTCCCTAATTTCATGATCTTCTTTCACATCAATCCATTGATATGCAAACGACGATGCTACCGGCTCTGTGGAAATGGAAAAAAGCCCCTGCCTTTGCTATATTCAAACGATCATTGGTTATTGTAGCAGCATTATTTTTTATACAACTGCGAGCTACGGCCCAGGACATACAAATGGAAAAACTAGCACCTTATTTTAGGACTTTAATTACTGAACAGCAGCCAAAAGACGAAAAAAAGAAGTGCGGCAAAAGGCGGGCAAAGAAGCAAAAGAAAATGGCAAGCACCAGTAAAGAAGAAACGAAATATGATGTGATCGTTTATACCAAAAATCCTGCTGCCATACGTGCAAAAGGAATTACAGTGAATTCTGTACTTCCAACCTTTGTAACCGCAGTAGCAACTCTTGACCAGGTAAAGCTGATGGCTGCCATGCCTGATGTAACTTATGTAGATGCACCGGGAACTGATCAATTACACTAGAAAAATTTATTCACTAACCAACCAACATGGCATGAATTAAAAACTTTACACTACTTCACTTTATCATCCAATTGACTTCCGATCTTCCATTCCTCTTGATCAACCTCAGGCCCTTTCTTAAGAAACATATTTGTAACACTCAAAAGAAACGCTCATGAGAAAATTTACACTTTGGCCCACAATGTCTTTAAGAGGTTTATTAGAAAATCAACACAAGACGCGTCTGCGAGTTTTTAAAAGCAGGTGCTTGATGCTGTTGATTACGTTATTCATCTTCTCCGGCAGCTATGCGCAGAACCTGCTTCCCGGGCAGAAGATCGATCCTATTTTGAAGCAGCGTTTCAGCGAGGTAAAAGCAGATCCTTCAAAAGCAGAACAGAAATTCTCCGGCATCTATGTTTTGGAACCAACAGAAGGATTTACAGAAACAGGCCGGCTGGAGAAAAGGTACGAGGTTATTGTTTATACCAAGGATGCAGCTGCTTTGAGAGAAACTGGTATTGTCATTAATTCGGTACTACCAAAATTTGTTACTGCATGGGCTACTATAGACCAGGTAGAACAGCTGGCACAAATGAAAGAAGTTGATTTTGTAGCAGCGCCACAAGTTGAATTCCTGGCCAATGATGTTTCTGTAGGACAGGCAGGAGCATCTTTGCTGCACAATGGCAGGCTAAACAACACCACGTACAAAGGCCGCAATGTGCTGGTGGCCATTTACGATACTGGCGTAGATTGGAAGCACCTTGACTTCAGGCATGCTGATGATACCACCAAGAGCAGGATCTTGCGCATCTGGGATCAAACGCTCACTGCACAAACTGGTGAGGCGCCACCTACAGGATTTAGCTATGGCGTAGAGTACACTCAAACGCAGATAAATGATGAAATAGATGGGACGCCTACTGGCGTTGTTCGCCAGAAAGATACTAACGGCCACGGCACTCACGTAGCAGGTACAGCTGCTGGCAATGGCGCTGCACTGCCATCAAGAAAATATGCTGGTATGGCACCAGAGTCTGACATCATTGTTATAAAGGGTGGTGAGAGTTCTTTTAACGAAAGCAGGATGATAGACGGGCTGACCTATGCGCAAAATCTATCCAATACTTTAGGAAGACCTATTGTGGTAAACTGGAGTATAGGTGGACAAACAGGTGCTCATGATGGTACCCGCGCATATGAAGTTGCTGTAGATAATTTTACCACAGCAGCACCTGGTCGTGTTGTAGTTATTTCTGCAGGAAATGATAATGGAAGTAATATCCACCGCCGGCTAAACCTGGAGCCAGGCGCTTCGGGCACCATTGTGATAAATGTACCAAGTGGCACAGCCGGAACAGATGTTTTCCAGTTCTCTCTCTTTTCTAATACTACAGGTGATCTTGTTGCTACAGGCACTGCACCATCTGGTGAAACGACGGTTGCAAATCCCGGAGATGCCAAAGTAGAACCTGTATTAGGTGGTTCTTTTAATATGCGTGTTACCAACCAGATATACAGTCTCAATGGACTTCGCTATGTCAATTTCTACATCACACGTACTGGTTCAAACACTACCAATCCACAAGGCACGTGGACATTAGAAGTAACCAATACCTCTGCCACTGCAGTAGTGCTGGATGGCTGGTTAAATTACAGAAGTTCATCCTTTAGCGGCACTACCCTTCAGAACGGTGACAACGAATTGCTGGTAGGTTCTCCCGGTAATGCAGCAACCGCTATAACAGTTGCTTCTTATATCGGCAGAAACTCATGGTACTCACAACCGAACAACAGCGGCCAATTTCTATCAACAGTAAGAATGGACAGTATATCACCATTTAGTGCACGTGGCCCCAGGAGAGATGGAGTACTAAAACCTGAAATTGCAGCTGTAGGACAAATGGTGGTTTCAGCACTATCATCTGATATGTCAGCAAGTGCATCCAGCACCGCTGTTACCGGATTGTACCGTAGTATAAATGGTACGAGTATGGCGGCACCGGGTGTAGCTGGTTCGGCCGCTCTTCTGCTTCAAGCAAATCCTAATGCAACAGCTGCGCAGATCAAAACACTGCTCACTTCTACGGCAACAAAAGATGCAATGACAGAATTGGTAGGTCCAACACCAAATCCTACATGGGGTCATGGGAAACTGGATGTTTATAAGGCAGCATCTGCTATGTTCAATTGTTTACCTGCACAACGAAAGATGTTGCAATACGATGCATCTACACGCAATAGCGAAGAATCAGGCATGACCCTTAGCAATCACCGTGTAGCTGTTCGTTTTACACCTGATATGACAGGCAAACTGGGCGGTGTGCTGTTCCATACCTCTCTTACCTCCACCAGTTTATTATTAGAAATAAGAGACAACAATGCTGGTGTACCAGGCGCCGTATTAGGTTCTATGATCATAGACTCTGTTTTGGCAGCACGCTATACGTATAACTATATTGATGTTAGCCATCTTGATGTTTCTGTAACCAATGGTGTTGATTACTTCGTGGTGCTGTCGCGCAGCCCAAGCAGTACTGCAGCGTGGAGTTTGCGCAGAGAAAGCATTGCGTTGGACAACAGGAGCCTTACCTCTACCGACAACACTACATGGACCAATCCAGGTGTAGATTACAAGATCCGGTCAGTGGTCTATCACAATGTACAGGTGTCAGGACCTATTGCACAAAACAATTCAACAGACATCAGGAATATCAATACCAGCAACCTGTTCCTGAATAATGTTTGTGAAGCTATTGTGCAAATTGAACCAAACGGGTTGAACCCTGTAAGCGGCGTGGTAACCAGTAAAGTATGGAAACAACCAACTGTACAACTGTACAACAATGAACCATATGTGCAGCGCCATTACGAGATCACTCCTGTAACGAATACATCTACAGCTACCGGAAGAGTGACTTTGTTTTTTACCCAGGCAGAGTTTGATGCTTTCAACAATCACCCGGGCAGCGACCTGAACCTGCCTACTGGTCCGACAGACGATGCAGGAAAAGCGAACCTGCGTGTAATGCAGTTCCCGGGCACCAGCAACGACGGAAGCGGCACACCTCACTCCTACACCGGCACACCAACAATGATAGATCCTGCAGATGGCAACATCATCTGGAATACACAGGCAAATCGTTGGGAAGTGACTTTTGATGTAGTTGGCTTCAGTGGCTTTATAGTAATGACTGATGAGACCACGCTTCCAATAGTTATAGAGCATTTCAGGGGCATAAGCAATGGCAGTGTGAACGAATTGAACTGGAAGGTTAATTGTGCCAACACTGCTGCCACTTTCGAAGTTGAAAGAAGTGGTAACGGAACGGTTTTCCATTCTATTGGAACAATCCGTGCATCGCAGGCTCGTTGCTCACAGCCTTTCGATCACATAGACGCTACTCCACTTGCTGGTAAGAATTTCTATCGTATAAAAATGACAGATGCAACAGGTAAGATCCATTACACACATGTCATTTTACTGCAAATAGGAAAAGCTATCACCAGCACCCTGTACCCTACCATTATTCATCCGGGACAGAATGTACAGGTAAACTTTGCTGGTGCAACAGGAACTCTTTATATAACTGATGCAGCAGGAAGACGTTTGCACCAGGCTATACTGACTACTGGTGCGCAAAGTATACAACTACCTATCAATACTCCAGGTATGTACTTCTACAATATTGTAGATGAGCAAAACCAGGTAACCACAGGGAAGATCGTAATCAGGTAACAAAACACCTACAAAAGCAAAAGCCACTTCTTTTCAGGAGTGGCTTTTGCTTTTGTAGGAAAAGATGAAGAAGTGTTAGAAACTTCTATAGAGATTTATTTAGCTGCTTCAGCTGGCACTGCAAAAAGATAAACACCAATGTTTACATCTTTGCTGGCGCGGTTGGTGTCGTACATTACATTCCACAAAGTGCGATCGAATGTAAAGTGTGCAAAACCGAAGAAACGCTTTTCATCTGCATTGTTGATAGTAGCAGGAAATGACAGAGGTAGAGAAACGTTCTTCATGGTGAAAGTTCCGTTCAGCACCACGTTTTTCTCGTCTTTGTAATCAACTTTAGTTATCTCGAAAGTTGCCTCAGGGTATGTTTCTGTTTCAAGAAAATCTTTGCTCTTCAGGTGCTTTACAAAGTTGTTCTCAACAGGGTTTTCAAAATCAGTAGCATTAATAGAAGTAACATCAATAACGAATTTACCTCCTACCAGTTTACCACCTTCTACCTGTACATTACCACTTTTTACTTTCATAATTCCCTGGTGGTAACCGGTCTTTTTAGTGGCTGCCCATTCTACTTTACTTGCATTTGTTTCTACATTCATTTGCACAGCTGTAGATGAATACTTGAATGCCAACCCGGCAAAAGATACTGCGACTAGCGCTAAAGCTATTTTCATGTGTTTTAGGTTTGGGCAGCAATATACTGGTTATTAATGTTTGAACAGCAGGCGCACAACCAGCTAGTGCAGCTTCTGAAAAGAAACCTTCTTTTAAGCATGATAACCGGGTGTAACTCATGCAGCTACCGGTGAAATATTAATTCCTTAAAATCTGTTCTTCTTTTATAGATAGGTTGTTCTGCAGAAGCAGGAATATGAAAATCAACATGCATTGCTTCCCGCTATCTTTCCAAAGCAGCACGTGAAAGAGCCTGTGCATATAATTCTACTTACAGTTTCTTCGCCACAATTATCTTTACGCCATGCTACGCAAGCTGGATATACACAACTACGCAATAATCGATTCGCTGGAGATCTTCTTTCCCGGCAGCCTGAGCATTATAACCGGTGAAACAGGCGCTGGAAAGAGTATTTTGATGGGCGCACTGAGCCTTATACTGGGTGAAAGAGCTGACAGTTCTGTGCTGCAGAACCGGGAAAAGAAATGCGTGGTCGAAGGATTTTTTACTGTAGACGGCAAGTCGGCAGTGAAGCAATTCATAGAGGAGAACGAGCTGGATAATGAAGCTGAACTGGTGATCAGGAGAGAGATAGCAGTGAATGGAAAATCGAGAGCATTTATAAACGATACACCTGCCACTTTGCAGCAACTAAAAGAGCTGGCATCGCTGCTGGTAGACCTGCACCAGCAGTTCGACACGTTAGAAATAGGCGACAGTGATTTTCAACGCGAGGTGTTAGATGCTCTTGCCGCTAATAACGACCTGCTAGGTGAGTACCAGCATGCATATCGCAAGTGGCAGCAACAACTAGCCGAGCTGAGGAAATTGCAGGCAGAAAAGGATAGCTTTCAAAAGGAAGCAGATTATCACCAATTCATCTTCAATGAGCTGGACCAACTACAGCTGGCAGACAATGAGCTGGAAGACCTGGAAAACGAATTGAAGCTGCTGGAAAATGCAGAAGGCATCAAGACTTCGCTCACCAAGGTTTTCTTCGAGCTAAAGGAAAGCGAACAACCTATTATACCACAACTAAAACAACTGGCAAACCAGCTGGTTGGTTATGCTGACTATCATCCTGCTTTACCTGCTATTGTAGAAAGATTGTACAGCGCCCAGCTAGAACTGCAGGATATAGCCGATGAATTAGATGGTGTAAATGACCACATCAACTTTGACCAGGAGCGGGTAGACCAGGTGAATGATCGTTTGTCTGCAGGTTATAAACTGCTGAAGAAGCATGGTGTACAAACCACAAAGCAACTCATTGAGATAAGAGACGAGATAAGCAGCAAACTCCAGGCTGTCCTTAATATTGATGACACCATACTGGAAAAACAACAACAGGTAGAGACACTGCACCAGTCATGTACAACGCTGGCAGAAAACCTTTCGCAGCGCAGGCAGGAGCAAACTCCGTCTTTTGAAGAAAATGTTAATCGCTTACTGGCGCAGGTAGGTATGCCCAATGCTAGACTAAAGGTGCAAATAGCACCTTCAGCACTGCATGCCTTTGGTGCCGATGCTATAGAATTCCTGTTTGATGCCAACAAGAGCAATCGTTTTGAACCGATACGCAAAGTGGCCAGCGGTGGAGAACTTAGCCGCCTGATGCTATGCATCAAATCACTGGTTGCAGAGTCAATGGATCTTCCTACGCTCATTTTCGATGAAATAGACACAGGTATATCCGGGGAAGCAGCAAAACAGGTAGGAGTAATTATGAAAGAACTTGCCACTGCCCGCCAGGTAATTTGCATCACACACCAGCCGCAGATAGCCGGCAAGGCCAATGCGCACTTCTTTGTTTACAAGCAAATAAAGAACGACAGCATCACTACCAACATAAAACAGCTAACGCAGGATGAGCGCATCACAGCTATAGCCCAAATGCTAAGCGGTGAAAAACCAACCGCAGCAGCATTGGAAAATGCACGCGAAATGGTGATGAATTAACTTGGACGCTGCAGGTTATAAATTTCACTAAGATGATAACAGGCTACGCTTCTACCTTCTGCCAACTCTCAAGTTGCTACCAATGAAAAACGTTCCGCATTGGCAATGGCTGGTATTGATTTATTTGATACTGGTGGCAGTACCGGTGTATTTTGTTCACAACAAACTAAAGGCAAGAGCATATGCCAACAGGACATTTGGCAACCTGCTGTTGTACTTCTTTGGCGTGATAGCTACGGCTTACCTCATGCATGCATTATCCATGTGGCTGTACTTCAGTTTCTTTTTTCGGGGTTAGCTTCCTAATTTCTATTTTTACCGCCATTCTTACCAAAAAACAAAACCAATTGTTATGGCTTACAATCTATTGAAGGGAAAGAAAGGGATCATATTTGGTGCATTGAACGATCAGTCTATTGCCTGGAAAACCGCTCAACAATGTTATGCTGAAGGAGCACAGATAGTACTTACAAACGCACCCATCGCATTGCGCATGGGCGAAATAAATAAACTGGCTGAAGAATGTGGTAACGCTCCTGTTATTGGCGCCGATGTTACCAACATGGACGACCTGAAGAACCTGTTTGAAAAATCAATGGAGCACTTTAGTGGAAAGGTTGATTTTATTCTTCACAGCGTGGGCATGAGCCTCAACATTCGCAAAGGATTTCATTATACCAAGCTCAACCACGACTTCCAGCACAAGACGCTTGATATTTCTGCATTGAGCCTGCACCGTGTGTTGCAGACAGCTTACGAACTGGATGCTATCAGCGAATGGGGAAGTGTAGTTGCGCTTACTTATATAGCTGCACAGCGTGTGTTTCCTGATTACAACGAAATGGCCGATGCCAAAGCTTTGCTTGAAAGCATCACCCGCAGTTTTGGGTACCACTATGGTGTAAAAAACAAAGTGCGCATCAATACTGTTAGCCAGTCGCCAACCCGCACTACTGCCGGCAGCGGCGTTAAAGGCTTCGATGGCTTTATATCGTTCGCAGAAAAGATGAGCCCGCTGGGCAATGCCGATGCATTGGATTGCGCCAACTATTGTGTGGCATTATTCAGCGATCTTACACGTTTTGTCACCATGCAGAACCTCTTCCACGATGGCGGCTTTAGCTTCACAGGTGTAACCGCTGAAGTGATAGAGCAGATGGAGAAATAGTTCTAATGCAAAATGAAAAATGTAAAATGTTCAATTGAGCAGGTTTACATTTTTCATTTTTTTATAGTTCTGGAAGTGGTTATGCTACCAGCAGGTTGAATAAAGATTTAGCTCCTGTTGCGTCGCACACTTGTGCTGTATCACATCAAGCAGCAACACTGGCGGCTTTCGTTTTACATTTTACATTTTACATTTTTCATTCGGCTTACCTATGATTTGGTACGACTACTTTGGATACATCGGCTCCTTTCTCACATCCATCACCTTTATTCCGCAGGTATACAAAGCATGGAAGACCAAAAGCGTTGGCGACCTTAGCATGTGGATGATGCTCATCGTCATTACCAGTGCTACACTCTGGCTTATCTATGGCATTGGTATCAACAGCGGACCGGTAATGGTGGCCAATAGTATGGTGTTGCTCATGGCGTTGATACTGGTTTATTTCAAATTCAGCTTCAAGCAATAGCCTCAACTTTGCTCATAAACAAAACAGCCATCTTGCTTACACAAGATGGCTGTTCATTTATAGCTTATTACTTTTAGTACTCGTCCTCGTTGAACATAAAGTCGTCCTGGCTAGGATAGTCAGGCCAGATGTCTTCTATGCTTTCATACACTTCACCTTCGTCATCAAGTTCCTGCAGGTTTTCAACCACTTCAATTGGCGCCCCTGATCTGATAGAGTAATCGATCAGCTCGTCTTTTGTTGCTGGCCAAGGGGCCTCTTCTAGATAACTGGCTAATTCAAGTGTCCAAAACATCTTCGCTGTTTTTTAATTTTTGCAAATGTAGGGGTATAAACGATATAACCAAATCATCGTTTTTGGAACGGCTAGTTATATAATTTTTTATAAAAATCGCAGGCTTACATAGCAGTGATGTAGGTTTGCAACTCATTATTGTACAATCATTAATTGCAACTGAATGCTTACCTGCCGCAATATTCATAAAAGTTATGGAGACCTACAGGTATTGAAAGGTGTAGACCTGGAAATAACCAAAGGCGAGATCGTAAGTATAGCCGGTTCTTCAGGTGCAGGTAAGAGTACGCTACTTCATATTTTGGGTACATTGGATACCGCCGATGGCGGAGAGATCTCACTTAACAACAAAAGAATTGATACACTACGAGGCAGGCAACTTGCCAAGTTTCGCAACACGCATATTGGTTTCGTCTTCCAGTTTCACCACCTACTTCCCGAGTTTAATGCACTGGAAAATGTTTGCATCCCTGGCTGGATAGCAGGCCGCAAAAAGAAAGAAGTTTCGGATCGCGCCGTGCAACTGCTCAAAACGCTTAATCTTGGCCACAGGCTGGATAACAAGCCACAACAACTAAGTGGAGGAGAACAACAACGGGTAGCGGTAGCCCGTGCACTCATCAATAATCCTGAAATTGTTTTTGCAGATGAACCAACCGGTAACCTCGACAGTACCAATGCCCGCGAACTACACGAACTGTTCCTTCACCTGCGCACCCAGTTCAACCAAACTTTTCTGATAGTTACACACAACGAAGAGCTCGCTCAAATCAGCGATCGTGTGATACATATGAAGGATGGGAAGATTGTGGGGGAATGAGGTAATTTGAAAATGAGGCAATTTGAAGATTTGAAAATGGGGAGAAGCGCACCAGTTATTTTCGATTCGTCCAGTGATCAATCAAATAGCCAAAAAAGGAAATTTGCACACTTTCAAATTCCCAAATTTTCAAATTAAGCTGTTCTTGGTTTCCACGCCACTTCCTCCACTCCTAGCTTGTGGCCGATGTAACGCGCCAGCACAAACAGGTGGTCGCTCAGGCGGTTCAGGTATTTAATTACAAGCGGCTCTACAAATATTTCATGTTCTTGCATACTCACGCATATTCTTTCAGCGCGCCTGCATACACAGCGGCATATATGCGCAGTGGATACAGCAGCATGACCACCAGGAAGTATAAAATTCTTCATCACCGGCAGCTCTTCATTCATAGCATCAATAGCTGCTTCCAGCACCTTTATATCTTCTTCCTTCAGGTCTGGTATTTTCATCAGCGGCTCTTTATCAGGATCGCAAGCCAGTGACGAACCAATGGTAAACAACCTGTCCTGCACCTCTTTCAGGAAAACTTTTATCTCCTCATCCTGCAGTTGATCGCGCAGCAAACCAATGAACGAATTCAGTTCATCAATTGTGCCGTAGCTTTCTATGCGTATATGACTCTTTGCTACTTTCGTTCCTCCTATCAGTGAGGTCTTTCCTTTATCGCCTGTCTTTGTATATATCTTGAATGCCATTGTAAGAAGGTGTTGATGTTTTTTCTTCGCTGCTGGCGCAGATTATGAAGGTTTAGCTGAATTCAGCTACTCTTCCCGCTGTTATTGTATCACTTTCTATTATACCATCGCGAAGCCTTACTACTCGCTTAGCATAAGCTGCTATGTCTTCTTCGTGTGTTACCAGCACTACCGTATTTCCTGCTGCCTGTATTTTTCCAAATATGTCCATCACCTCTGCAGATGTTTTGGAATCAAGGTTACCTGTAGGTTCATCAGCCAGTATAATAGAAGGATTATTTACCAATGCACGGGCAATGGCTACACGTTGTATTTGTCCGCCACTTAGTTCATTCGGCTTATGATGACTTCTTTCTGCCAGTCCAACCTTAGCCAGTACCTCTCTTGCTCTTTCCAATCTTTCTTTTTTACCTACACCAGCATAAACCAGTGGAAGCGCTACATTCTCTGCTGCAGTTAGCCGCGGCAGCAGGTTGAATTGCTGGAAAATAAATCCGATCTCTTTGTTCCTGATAGCAGCAAGATCATTATCAGCCATCTTGCTTACATCTTTGCTGTTGAGTATATAGCTGCCACTGGTAGGGCTATCAAGGCATCCCAGTATATTCATCAGCGTACTCTTACCCGAACCAGAAGGCCCCATCAAAGCCACGTATTCATTGCGAAAAATATCAAGGTCTATACCCTTAAGAACAGGTATAGCCTGGTTGCCCATGAAGTAACTTTTTTGAATTTTTTCCAGGTGAATAACAGAATTGGCAGGAATGGTCATAGCTAGGGTAGGTTTTGGAGGATTTTTGTCGTCTACTTCTTTATCACTTTAGGAACCTTGAAGAAAACGCCATCAGTAGTAGGCGCATTAAGCATGGCAACTTCCCTGGGTACGGAACCTTTCACCTCATCATCGCGCAGCACATTTACCTCATCGCTCATAAACATCAGCGGTTCTACACCAGTGGTATCCACCTCCTGCAGCTTTTCTATGAACGAGATCATTTTTTCAAGGTCTGTTCTCACAGCTTCCTTTTCATGTGGTTGAATGGTAAGCCTGGAAAGATGTGCCAGGTGATCTACCAGTTCGTTTGTTACTTCCATACTTTTTTACTTAAAACAAAAATAACGGATGAAGGTTACTAACAGTTGATTTATTGCTGACCGGCATGTAGGGGTATAACCTTCCGTTTACTTTTCTCCCACAGCACGGTCTGTTTACCCGCTACATATTTCCAAAATCCTTCTACCAGTAAACTATTCATAAAGAGAAAATAAAATGGGATGTAAAAAGCATTAAGCGTTACGCCTGTTCTATAAGAAAAACTTCCAATGATAGCTACCAGGTAAAACAGGTTTTGCAAGGCAAAGAATACGGTAAAGAAACTAGCAGAGTCGGCGTTGGAAAAAATGATGCCGTTGGAAACATACAACAGAAGCAAACACACCGGGCATGCCACCCAGCGCAGTATCCTCCGGGAAAAATATTGGAAGTAAAGTACCGGTTTATTGATAAGAAGAAAATGCTTCCACAGCAGCGGTATGGTTTGGAATGCACCGGCAGCTATGCGCACACGTCGCTTCTTCTCCTCGCCTATGGTTACAGAAGGCGCTTCTATAGCAAAAGCCTTCGGCTCGTACACCACTTTGTATCCATCCACGCACAGCTTCATCGAAAGCATAAAGTCGTCCAGGATGATATTTTCAGGCTGCGGCGTAAAAAGGCTGGTACGCATGCTAAACAATTCACCGGCAGCGCCTACTACTGTATTGAAATCAGAATCCAATTGCTTGAGCATAGACTCATACTTCCAGTACAGGCCTTCGCTGTAGCCTATCCTCGACTTCAGGTTTTCTGTATAGATCTTCTTTTCCCCTGCCACCCCTCCTACTGCTTCATGGGTGTAGTGCTTAACTATGTGAAGCAGGCATTCTCTATTGAGCAAGGTATTGGCATCCGAGAAAACCACGATAGGGTTTGAAACATACTGCATGCTGCGGTTGATGGCAGCCATTTTACCCTTGCGCACCGATTGATACAGCAGGTCAATATCTTCATAACCTGCTACTATTTTATTGGTCTCATCTGTAGAACCATCTGTTATGAATATGAGCTGTAACAGATGCCGTGGATACTGCAGTTCCAGGCAGTTGCGGATCTTCTGGTGCATCCACTCAGCCTCATTGTAAGCAGGAATGATTAGCGTAACCGGCGGAAGCTCCGCATTATCTTTTTGTTCTTTTTTTCTTGTTTTCAGCTTGTTGATAAGCAGCAGGAAAAGGCCATAACCTATGTACGTATAAAACAGCAAAAACAAGCTGATCCAGAACAATACGTACGCGAATGACATCTTACAAAGAAAAGGAAAAGAAAGAGCAGCTTTTGCTATTTTGCAGGAAATACGGATTATTAATAACAAGTTAAGTGGTAATTGTACTAAGTATAGTCGCTTTACCCTTTCTTTGTTCTCATATTTGGAAGATATTTTCCCAATATGACAACCCGAAACAATACTGAGACTTGTTTTTCGTTTTACCAATAATATGAAAGACCAAAAGACCTTCAGGGTTTTTATAGTAGAGGATGACCTGTGGTATAGCTCTATGCTGGAGTATTACCTATCACTTAATCCCGACTACGTAATCCAAAAGTTTGACACTGCTAAGTCATTCCTGGCTCGTATACACGAAAAGCCGGAGGTGATAACGCTTGACTATTCGTTGCCCGACATGAATGGCGACCAATTGCTCATGCAGATAAAGGAGATCAGCCCGGATAGCAAAGTCATCATAATCAGTGGACAGGAAGATGTAAAGATTGCGCTCGACCTTTTGAAGAAAGGCGCTTACGATTATATAGTAAAAGACGAAGATGCTAAAGATCGTCTGTGGAATACCATCCAAAACCTTCGCGAGAACGTTCAGCTAAAACAAGAGATTGAAACACTGAAAGAAGAAGTACACCGCAAGTACGACTTCAGCAAAGCTATCATTGGCAATAGCCCGGTGATACAGCGCGTGTTTAGCATGATGGAAAAAGCAGCCCGCACCAACATCACTGTATCCATTGCTGGCGAAACAGGTACTGGTAAAGAACTGGTAGCAAAATCTATCCACTATAACTCTCCGCGTAAAAATCAACCTTTTGTTGCCGTAAACCTTGCAGCCATTCCAAAAGACCTTTTGGAAAGCGAAATGTTTGGCCATGAAAAAGGTGCTTTTACAGGTGCTATAGCCCGCCGTATAGGTAAATTTGAAGAAGCTTCAAAAGGGACACTTTTCCTGGATGAGATTGGTGAAATGGACATAAACATGCAGGCAAAACTGCTGCGTGCACTACAGGAAAAAGAGATCATGCGCGTAGGTAGCAACGACCTGGTGAAGATAGATGTGCGCATCATAGTAGCTACGCACCGCAACCTGCTCGACATGGTGAAAGAAGGAACCTTTAGAGAAGACTTGTATTACCGCTTGCTGGGTTTGCCTATAAACCTGCCGCCACTGCGCGAAAGAGAGAATGATGTTCTGATCATTGCAAAACACTTCATGGAAGTATTTTGTAAAGAGAACAACTTGCAGGTAAAGAATTTTTCTACTGAGGCAAAGAAGAAACTGCTGGGTCATGCATTTCCTGGTAATGTGCGCGAATTGAAATCGGTAGTGGAACTGGCATGTGTGATGGCCGAAGGAAATGATATTGAACCAGATCACCTGAACGTAACTTCTCAAAACATCATCAGCGACTTTATGATGAAGGAAGTAACGCTGAAAGAATTTACGACGAAGTTTATTCAGTACTATCTTGATAAGTACAACTACGATGTGCTAAAAGTAGCACGCAAGCTGGATGTAGGTAAGTCAACCATTTACCGCATGATCCAGAACAAAGAGGTTTTTGTACACAAGAAATATGCGTATGAGAACAGCTTTATGAATTAGTAAATCCAAACCTATATGATATCCTCTTTACCCCTACCTAATACTGACCAAAAACGCCCTATAGCCGGCACAGCCGTTAAGAAAGCTGGTGAAACTATCGATCTGTACGACCTCGGGGCACTTCATGACATGTCGGGAGGCAACAAAGAATTCATTCTTTCACTAGTAAAAATTTACCTGGATACCATACCTGCAAACAGCGCTGAAATGGTACATGCATGCATGGGCGGAAACTGGGATATGGTAAGTAAACTGGCGCATAAGCTGAAGTCTACTATTGACATGATGCGTATGACCACCATTACACAGGATATACGTACCATAGAACTGGATGCGAAAAACCAGGTAAACAAAGAAATACTACCAAACCTTGTAAATAAAGTAGACGAGGTTCTTAATGCAGTAGCAGCAGATCTGAAGCAGGTTTTCAGTCTGTAATACAGTACTTTCCAACATCATTTAATGAGGCATAGAAATATGCCTCTTTTTTTATGCCCTCTTCTATGGAATGGTTTTTTTCTTCATGCAAAAAACAATCATATGAAGATTCTAAAAACCTTACTTGGCATTGCTTCATTCAGTTTGGCTGTAGCGTGCAATGGACCAGATGGCTCTAATAATACAAGTACACCGGAAAATAGTGGCGGCGAAGGTGCTACCGATATAACCCGTGTACCGGGAATGGACAGCAGTGTATTTAGAAATGACAGTGCAGGCGCTGGCTTAGATACCAACAACAAGCAGACTCCAATGCAGAAATAGATGTTCAAATTCATCTACAACTGGTAGGGTATCGACATACTTTCAGTGACCAACCAGTTTTACAGTTACACCTAAAACAGGACAACATGTCAAACAAAGAAGATCAGAATTACCACGATAAAATAGACGAGGCAGCCAATAGTGAAAAGGATATGACTCCCCGCCCTGTATATGAGCGGGAGTACGACCTGCAGCCAAAGAAACTGCAAGATAAAGTGGCAATCATTACAGGTGGCGACAGTGGTATTGGAAGAGCTGTTGCCATTCATTTTGCCCGTGAAGGCGCAGATGTCGTAATTGTTTATTACAAGGAAAAACAAGACGCTGACGAGACACAAAAGCTTGTAGAGGAAAAAGGCAGAAAAGCATTAGTGATACAGGCTGATGTAAGTGTAGAAGAAAACTGTAGGAATATAGTGCAGCAGACCATTGACACCTTTGGCAAGCTGGATATACTGGTGAACAATGCTGCTATCCAATTTCCAAAAGAAGACCTGCAAGAGATAACAGAGCAGCAGTGGGATGAAACTTTTCGCACCAATATCTACTCTTACTTTTTCATGAGTAAGGCTGCGCTTCCACATTTAAAAGCTGGTGCTGCTATTGTAAACAATGCATCGGTAAATGCTTATCGTGGCAACAAAGAGCTGGTCGATTATTCTTCAACCAAAGGAGCCATTGTTGCATTTACGCGTTCGCTTTCTACGCAACTAGCAGAAAAGAATATCAGGGTGAATGGTGTGGCACCCGGCCCTATATGGACACCACTCATACCTTCTACATTTCCAGGACAGGAACTGGAAGATTTTGGAAGTGATACGCCAATGAAACGTGCAGGACAACCTGCAGAAGTAGCCAGTTGTTTTGTCTTCCTGGCATCGGACGATGCTAGCTATATAACCGGGCAGTTCCTGCACCCTAATGGTGGCACGGTATTAAATACATAACTGTTCTAAATGAGAATTATATGAACACGAATTCATCAACCGGGGCCAAGCTTTCTACCAATGTTGGCAAACTGGAAAGAATAGCCTCTATACTTGCAGGAACGGCTTTGGTATACCAGGGCCTGCGCAATAACAAGAAAGAGCAAGGAAAGAAATTTAAAATACCTATTGCTGTAGCAGGTGGATACTTGTTGTACAGGGGCACTACCGGACACTGCGATATATACAGCGCTGCCGGCAAAGGCAAACTTCCTGACACGGTTAAGAACATTAATATTCTTACGGTAATTCATGTAAACCAGCCACGGATGGAAGTGTACAACTACTGGCGTACACTAAGTAACCTGCCAAAGTTCATGAGCCATCTGGAAACAGTAGATGTACTGGATGATAAGACATCGCATTGGAAGGCAAAAGCAATGGGCGTATTAGGCAGTATAGAATGGGATGCTGAAATAGTAAAAGAAATAGAAGGCGAACTGCTGGGATGGAACTCATTACCTGGCGCTACCATTCACAATGCTGGTAAGGTGGAATTTAAAGATTCTCCTTCCGGTGGTACTGAGCTAAAAGTCCTGATAACTTACCGTCCACCATTTGGTGACATAGGCGAAGGCATTGCTTCTATGTTCAACCCGATGTTTGAAAAAATGATCGTGGAAGATGTAAAGAACTTTAAGCGTCACATGGAAACAGGTGACAACCCGTTGAATGACGATAAATAGGCACTGCCTGTAAAAATCAATAATCATAAAAAAGTTCGCCGTTTCTGTAGTTAATATTCCAAGAAGAATTTAACTGCCGGAACGTGCGAACTTTCTTTTTTTAATGATCTTACTTAGCTAGAAGTTCCAGCCTTTTAATTCCTTTAAGCTAAAGTGGTAGTTTACGGTAACACCTTTGTGAACACCTTCCACTACATCACCTTCACCTGATTTTCTCCTGAACCGGCGCGTATCGCCGTATTTTTTATAGATCTCCTCCAGGCGTCTTACATCCTGGAAGTATAAGCGGAAATAATGCTCCGGCACTATGCATAGTCTATTTAGCAATACCCATACTACCACAACAGGAATGTGCACAGAATGATATATATCAAAATACCTGACAAGGTCGCTTTCGTTTAGTGCGACCGTCTCAGAAGGACAGAGATCACTGGCCGGCAGGTATTTCTTTACCTGCATAAATGTTCGCTTTTGCACCTTTACTTCCAGGTAACGCTGCACCTGGCCATCTATGCTCGAAATCTCTACATCAGGATAACCCGGCGCTAAAGATTTTGCAGCATGATACTTCCCGGATCTATTGATCCTTTCAATGATCATTTGCTCAAAGCCTTCAGAAAATGAAACGTCGTGTTGAAAGTTGTAGACGCCTTTGCTTATACCATCGCAGCGTGTGTGGCACTGTTGGCAGTCGTATACAAAATCACTTAGGCAGATGTAATGCATGTTCACCTATATCATAGTTAATGATGATCAGGTGTTTTGTATCACGGTTATTTCTTCCACGAACATTGTAAGTATAGGTTTTGTCAAACTCTATCAACCTGCAATGACCGCTGTATAAGTTACGGATAAATGGCGTTTCTTTTATTACCATCATCATTTTTGCCGGCATTTTTACCAGCACATCGCGCAGTCGTTCCTGGTCTTCTTTGGTAAATGCGTTCTGGTCGTATTCCGAAAATTCGCTGTCGTACGGCGGATCTACAAAAATGAAATCGCCTTTGTGAGGTTTTGTTTTTCGCAAGAATTCTTCAAAATCATGATTATAAAAAGAGGCGTTCTTAAATAGCTCTTTTATAGTAGGTGAAAAGATATTATTCACCTTTTGGCGAAAGTCTTTTTTATTATAGGCAATGCCACCATAGGGTATATTGAATTCGCCTTTAGCATTGAAGCGAAACATAGAAGCATAACAAAACTCCCTGACGAAATACCAATTGGCTACAGCCTTTTCTTTAGGTAAAGAAAGAGCTCCTGTAGCATGTTGATTCGTGATCTTGCGCAGGTATAAATACAGGCCACTCTTGATACCTGTTTCTATGTGTTCAGAAAGTTCAGATTTGGTAAAGTGGCGTTGTTCTTTTATGCTGATAGCAGCTATACGTTTTATCTTATCAGCTATAGAATGAGCAAGTTTTGTTTTGAAAGCATTGCTGTCAATTATAAAACTCTCATCCAACAAGCTATAGTGCTTGTTGCTGATTTCATCTTCCACTATAAACTTTACTTGCGACTGCAGTTGTTCCAGCTGGTAAGCCCCTTTAATGAACTTCACAAAAATCGGGAGCAGTTTACTAGTACATGCCATTGTCAGCACTTTCGCTTCATCCCATGCATCAGCATATTTCAGTAAATGCTTTTTTAAAAGCGAAGAATGGATAAGCGAGTAGAAAGCAAACAGGTCCTTGCTTTTATCGTTTAAAAATGCTTTCCCTTGTGGCCTTGCAGCAAAGAAAACACCCCCACCACCAAAGAAGGGTTCATAGTAATTTTTGAACGATGGAATAAAGCGGGAGAACTCTGCATATTCATCATACTTGCCACCTGTCCACTTAATAATGGGCCTTGTTTTTTTAAGAGCCACTACAGTTGCAGGCAGCTGTTCTGAGGAATAGATCATAGCATGAATAATGGTGCAATATATACAGACTAAGGAAACGGGAGGAGCGCAATCAACAGCCAGCCTTTATTCCTCTAATAATTTGATACCAGTTTTGGTGAACTCGATCTTCTTCTGCTTGTATAAACTCCCTGTTGCCATTTTAAAAGACTTCTTACTCATGCCAAAGAAATCGTAAATTTCTTCCGGTGCAGATTTATCGTGGTAAGGCAGGTAGCCATCGTTCTCCTTCAACAAGCGAAGAATTTTTTCTGCTTCACCTTCTACCCTTCCATACCCTGCTTTACCCACCACTACGTCTATCTTATTTTCTTCACGAATTGTTTTTATAAATCCCTTCATCCTGTCGCCCACAGTAATGTTCCTGTAAATTTCATTTTCGTGCAGTACGCCTGTATGCTTGTTATTGATGATAACCACGTAACCAATATCTGTACGACGGTATACTACCAGGTCCACTTCATCCATCTCCTTTACGGTAAGCTCATCATTACTCAATTCGTAGTCAAATTTTTCAGTAGCAGCTACGCGTCCTGTTTGTTCATCCAGGTAAATCTTTACCAGGTATTCAGCTCCTTCACGCATGTAGTTTTGCTGCTTACTCTTGGGTACAAAAATATCCTTCATCAAGCCCCAGTCAAGGAAAGCTCCTTCTTTTGTAACAGTCACTGCCCGAAGTTTTACAATATCACCTACCACACCTTTAGGTTCTTCTGTTGTGGCAATCAACCTGCTTTCGCTGTCGTGGTAAATGAAAACACGCAGTTCATCATCCACTTGCAATCCATCAGGTACAAAACGTTTAGGTAAAAGAATACCTTCAGCACCATCATCCAGGTAAACTCCAAAATCAACCGTGCGTAGCACCTTAAGCGTATTGTATTGCCCTACATTAACCATTTTCAATTATTTGTGTGTTTGCAAAAGTACTGGTAGTTGATGATTAGCCTTTACATAATAACCATTAGCAGCTATCAGGCTATTCCTATTCCAGCTATTATATATCAGATCCTCCATTTCTTACTTGAACATCCGCCTGAACTCCAGGTATACACCATTGGTCCATCCAAAGCCATCTTGCGTAGGATATTCACCTCCGCCTCCTTCTAATCCTATCACCTCTACATCATATTTCTCCATCATTTTGCCGGTACGCTGGTATACATCTTCATTTATCTTCATCCACCTGCGGGCAATGGTATCCGCCAGGCTATTGTGCTTGTAATTCGTCAAGCCTTTCACAGTAACGTACTGCAACGGCGGCCAGCCATTAGGTGCATCCCATTGCTCGCCGGTTTTATAAGTAGTTGTTACAACGCCTCCGGGCTTCAAAAACCTGCTGCGCACATGATCAGTAACTGCGGCTGCTTGCTGTTGAGTGGCTGCCTGTACAAAAAGAGGCATCACCCCTGCCAGGGACCAACGATCAGTATGGGTGCCGCTGCCGGTGTGGTAGTCAAAGTAGTACTGCTTTTCCTCGCTCCAGAACAGCCGGTTGATGGCTTCTTTCCTTTTCTGCGCCCGCTGGCTGTACTGCCTGCTTTTGCTGTTTTGCCTTTGCGAAGCATAAGCGGTAGCGAGAATTTGCTCATATGTATATAGCAGGCAGTTGAGGTCAACAGGAAGAATATTGGTGGTTTCAATGGAAGTAAGATTGAACGTATCTGCAAACCAACGGCTGCTAAAATCCCAGCCGCTTTCGGCAGCTGCCCGCAGGTGCCGGTATACAGCGCCATCTTTATGTTTGTATGCCAGTCCTGTCTGCACATCCTCGTAATAAGATTCCTGGCGAGGAATGGTACTGTCGTCGAAGTAGCGGTTGAGAACCGTCCCGTCCTGCATCTTCATGATCCTTTTATATAGCTCTCCCGGCTTTATAATATCTTCTCCTTCCATCCAATAGTCATACTCTTTTTGTAGTGCAGGCAAATAACGTCTGTAGATGCTGCTGCCTTTCTTCTGAGCCAGCAGTTGCACCATCAGCGCAAAGTATGGTGGCTGCGACCGGCTGAGATAGTAGTTGCGATTGCCATTGGGAATGTGGCCATAGGTCTTCACCAAGTAGGAGAAATTGTTAAGCATGTGCTCCACCAGGTCGTAACGGTTTGAAGCGGCCAGCCCCAACATAGTGAAGTAGCTGTCCCAGTAGTATATTTCTCTGAAACGACCACCCGGCACCACGTAGGGGTAAGGCAGCGGAAGCAGCGAATTGTAGTGCTGCTTTTTGTCTGCCTGGCGTACCAGGTTGTTCCAATGTTTTTGTAAATGATCTTTCAGATCTGTAGCCTGTTTGGGTGTAGCCACTTCAGCATGTTCAGGTAAAATGAAATACGCATGCACAAAATCTGACAAGCTACTACTGTCCTTCACTGGCAGGCGGTTATACAGGTTCAGTATACTATCCGGAGAAAGTTTAGGTACTGCATCAACAAATGTTTTGTTGTCGTGCAGTACGCGTTTCAATTGAACATCAGTGAAAAGTTTACCCCACAGTTGGTCAGGTGTGGGCGATTGTGTCAGCTGTGCATTTACCTGCACGGTTAGCAACAGCCAAAGCGGAAGGAAGATTTTTTTCATCATACAAGCGTTAGAAGGACAACAAAATCACGCCATTGAAAAGGAAATAGTCATTAAACTTTAGGCTTCAGTTATTTGAAATCAAGAATAACTTCCTGCATCAAAACATTCACCATCTACCAATTTACAACTACAGCCTATCAGCTAAAGCCTAACCACCTACAATAAACCTCCTCCTACTTTTCCACAAACACACATCTACTATTCCTTTCATCCAACCAACACCTATTTTTGTCGGATGGACTTATTGAACTATTGGGAGGAAGCGGTCTTTATCCTCTTTTGTATTACCACCCTCATCCAGATCTGTTACTTTACCGGCATCTTTAGCCGTCTTGCTTTCTATACATCAAAACCTAAACTTCAAAACCAGCAACAACCTGTTTCGGTTGTTATTTGTGCCCGTGATGAAGCAGGAAATATTATTAAAAACCTGCCGGGGGTGCTGGTACAGCAATACCGTACTACACACGAGGTGATACTGGTAAACCACAACTCGCAGGATGATACCAAATACCTGATAGACGAACTGAAGAAGACCTTTAAACATCTGAACCCTGTAGAACTGACCCAGGAAGCTAAAATGATAGCAGGAAAAAAGTTCCCGCTGAGCATGGGCATTAAAAGCGCGAAGTATGAGACTTTGTTGCTTACCGATGCTGACTGTGTTCCTGCAAGTGAATATTGGATCGAAAAAATGCAGGATGGATATGATGAAGGCATAGAGATCGTTTTAGGTTATGGGGCATACCACAAGGCGAAAGGTCTGCTTAACAAGATCATCCGGTTTGAAACATTTCATTCTGCGCTTCAATATTTCAGCTATGCCCTTGCCGGCATGCCCTATATGGGTGTTGGTCGCAACCTGAGCTACAAGCGCGATGTTTTCCTTCGCAACAAAGGCTTTAGCAGCATCAACAAAATTCCAGGTGGAGATGATGATTTGTTCATCAACCAGGTGGCAAATAAAAATAATACTGCTATTGTTTTAGACCCGGAAGCACACACATTAAGCCAACCAAAAAAAACATGGGGCGACTGGCTGAACCAGAAGTACAGGCATTATACTACAGCAAAGTATTACCGCGGTAAGCACAAATTCTTGCTTTTGATCTATAGCGCCACACAGTTCCTGGTACTGCCGCTGGCTATTGTGGCAGCTATATTCTTCAACTGGTGGATTGTGTTGTCGATCGTTGTTGTAAAATGGATCGTGCAAGCCTTCGTGTATTACAAAAGCATGAAAAAACTGAACGAAGCTGACCTGTTCCCTTTGTTCCTGTTCTTCGATTTCTGGATGTGCCTCCACTACCTGCTGTTCCTGCCGGCATTATTCAAAAAACCGAAGAAGAGTTGGAATTAGTTTTTTACTCACTCTTTTTCATTAGCAGAATAAATTAGGTGTCGGTAATTTTAGTCAACTGGTAATTTTATAAATGGAAGTTTTACTTAAATATTTCTCAGATTTTACTGAAAAGCAGTTGCAACAATTTGCAGCGCTGGAAGAATTGTACAAAGACTGGAATGAGAAGATCAACGTGATCTCGCGGAAAGACATTGACAGTTTGTACCTGAAGCACGTATTACATTCACTTACTATAGCGACTGTTGTAAGTTTTAATCCCGGCACCCAGGTTATTGATATTGGTACTGGTGGTGGGTTTCCAGGTGTGCCTTTAGCCATTTTCTTTCCTGAAGTAGAGTTTCATTTGGTAGATAGCGTTGGGAAAAAACTTAAGGTTATTGAAGGCGTAAAAGAAGCCATTGATCTACCAAACATTACTACCCAACATACCCGCGCTGAAGAGATTAAGAACCGCCAGTTCCAGTTTGTTGTTTCCCGTGCAGTAGCACCTCTAAAAGATCTTTGGTATTGGGGCAAGCCTCTTATAAAAAAAGGCTTTGATCATGAGCTGGCCAATGGACTGATCTGCTTAAAAGGTGGAGAGCTTGGGCAGGAGATTTCAGAAAGCGGGCTGCGTCCAAACATGGTTTCTATCCAGGAAGTTTTCCAGGAAGAATATTTCGCTGAAAAATATTTATTGCATGTAACTAAGTAGCAGATGAGAACGCTTTGCGCCGTTTACTTTTCATACCGCTTACTTGGAACCAGCCTCTTTCAACATCTCTCCATAGCCAATGCTTTTTGCCAGTGCATTTACTGCTTGCGCAATACGTTTGGCTTTTGTAGGTTCAGTTCTGGCGCTTTCAATCCATTTGCTATAATACTTGCGGTGCGATGGCGGCAGCTTATTGAAGTTTTCCAAGGCCGCTGGTTCATCCTGCAGGCACAACAGCAGGTCCGGGCACAATTGGTATTCCTTCTCGTCCAACTGCAGTTGCAGTTGTAAAATGGCTCCTTTCGTTTTACCTATTGCCTTGCGCATTTCGCCATTCAACGGAATAATGAAATCTCCTCCACCCATTGGCAGCAGCGCCACCCCTTCTATAGGATGGTGGTCTAGTTTTCCTTTTACGCGAAATGATTTTTTATTTCCTGGCTTTAGCTGTTCAGCTAGCTCTGCCGGCACATCTACATATGTCCATCCTGTCTTCTCGCCTTGCTTGTCAAACTTCTTTATTTCAGTACTGTATTTGATCATAAGCATTTGTTGCTTCAAATGTAGAAGATACACCGATAGTTTCTGCTTTACCAGCAGCTTAATATGCTGGGTTACTTATACGCTGGCACAAGATTTTACCCTTCTATAGAAATAAATAAGCATGAGTACGGATAGCAAT
The DNA here is from genome assembly GCF_017355875.1 of Aridibaculum aurantiacum. Lineage (NCBI taxonomy): Bacteria > Pseudomonadati > Bacteroidota > Chitinophagia > Chitinophagales > Chitinophagaceae > Aridibaculum > Aridibaculum aurantiacum. Next base: position 1,174,293 of record NZ_JAFEWC010000001.1, on the reverse strand, counting down.
AAACAGGATTCTCAAAACATCTCCGATACAGACAGCAAAGGAGATCTTGCCAATGAAGTGATTGAGCAAGAAGCTGGAGAATTCACACATAGTGATGCTTCAAAGTTAAGTGGCGCAAGCCCGGGCGATATGGAGGAGAATACAACTCCCGGCACACCAAAAAGCATCTCCAACGACCGGTAATTGATAATAAACTTTAAAACGAAAAACATGCAAGACAATACACCCAAAGAAGAGCAACAACAGCAGAACCAGGAACCTACAAATAAAGACGTGATAGAGCAGGCACATGAACAGGCAGATAAAGACATGGAAGAAGATGCAGAATTCACAGCATCTAGTCCCAACGATGATCTGGATGAAGAAGAAAGTGCAAGACTAGGCGAAGACACGGCTTTGATATAATCAGCAACTTTTTGCAACACCTTACTTAGGCAACAGTTCTACCTGTTGCTTTTTTGTTTCTTCTCCCGAACCACGCGTGCCTCCAGCACACCTTCTACATTATTGATTGAGCACACTTGCACTCCCCTATCTTTGTTTCCTAACGAAACAGCACTATGAATTTGGAATTCAATAAGAACGAAGACGCCATGAAAATGAGCGTGAGCCAACTCCGCCAGCAGTTTGAAAAAATAAAACTGGGTGGCGGCAAAAAAGCCATAGAGAAGCAAAAAGAAAAGAACAAACTAACAGCCCGCCAACGCATAGAATACCTACTCGACAAAGGGACCACGTTCACTGAAATAGGTGGTTTTGCAGGGCACGAAATGTATGAAGAACAAGGAGGCTGTCCTGCCGGCGGAACAGTGGCAGGTATAGGCTATATCAGCAACCGCCAATGCGTGGTGGTGGCGAACGATCAAACGGTAAAGGCAGGCGCCTGGTTTCCAATTACCGGCAAAAAGAACCTGCGCATGCAGGAGATCGCAATGGAGAACAACCTGCCTATCATTTACCTGGTAGACAGTGCCGGCGTTTTTCTTCCCATGCAGGATGAGATATTTCCCGACAAAGAACATTTTGGTAGAATTTTTCGCAACAATGCACGCATCAGCGCAATGGGCATTACACAAATAGCTGCTGTAATGGGCGCATGTGTAGCCGGTGGTGCCTACCTGCCCATCATGAGCGATGAAACGCTGATGGTAGAAGGCAATGGCAGCATTTTTCTTGCCGGACCTTACCTGGTAAAAGCAGCTGTAGGCGAAGACATAGATGTAGAGACATTAGGAGGTGCTGCCACACATACAGAGATAAGCGGTATAGCTGACTATAAATTTCAAACAGAGGAAGAATGCCTTGACCAGGTAAAGAGGATCGTAAGCAAAATCGGACATAATCCTACTGCAGGTTTTGATCGTGCTACACCTGCTCCACCTAAGAAAAACCCGGAAGAGATCTATGGCATTTTACCGGTAGGTAATCTAAAGCCCTACGACATGCTGGAGGTGATAGAGCGGATAGTAGACAACAGCGAGTTTGACCAGTTTAAAGAAGATTATGGAAAGACCATACTGTGTGGTTATGCACGCATCGATGGATGGGCAGTAGGCATAGTAGCCAATCAAAGGCTGGTAACAAAAAATAAAAAAGGCGAACTGCAAATGGGTGGCGTTATCTACAACGATAGTGCAGACAAAGCAGCCCGTTTCATTATGAATTGCAACCAGAAAAAGATACCGCTGGTGTTCCTGCAGGATGTGACTGGTTTCATGGTAGGTAGCCGCAGCGAACATGCAGGTATAATAAAAGACGGAGCTAAACTGGTGAATGCAGTTGCGAATTCTGTCGTTCCAAAGATCACCATCATTGTAGGTAATAGCTATGGCGCCGGCAACTATGCTATGTGTGGCAAAGCCTACGATCCTAGATTTATCTATGCATGGCCTTCGGCTAAAATAGCGGTGATGGGTGGTGAGCAAGCAGCTAAAACTATGTTGCAAATACAGGTTGCAGGTATGAAAGCAAAGGGCGAAGTAGTTTCTCCGGAGGATGAACAAAAATTACTTAATGAACTAAAAAGCCGCTACGAAAAACAAACCAATGCATTGTATGCTGCAGCACGTTTGTGGGTAGATGCTATTATTGATCCTGCAGAAACAAGAAAAGTGATTTCTGTGGGCATTGAAGCCGCTAATCATAATCCTGTTATTCCTGAGCTGAAAGTGGGTGTTTTCCAGGTATAGTAAGAAATTATTCAAGTATACGAAAGAGGTTATTCTGTTTGAATAACCTCTTTTTTCTTTTATAGGAAAGGAGCAAAAACAAAAAATCAACAGGGCAATGAAGCTGTTATGCAGGCACGTTTTAGGAAATTTTTGTATTTGGCAAAAAGAAGTAATTTCACCCCGGTTTCATCACCTGCAAAGCCTAACTAGAATATAACTGTATGAGAAAAAGACTTTTACCTAACATCTTATTGTTGGTTGGTATTCCTTCACTATTATTTACCAGTTGCGTAGACGACCGGTATCTAACCGTCCCGCCTCCCGTTGCTGATCAATCGCATATCGAAGAATTTGATACAGTTGCCGCTTCACTTTCACGCGGGTGGATGATTACCAATGCCAGCACCCCTAAAGGATCTAACATCTGGCAGCAAGGTGGTGAAGTGATGCCTTGGTTTTCTCCTTTTTCTTCTAACGGCACTTACGCAGGTTTTATAGGCGCAGATTATACTTCTACATCGGCTGCTGCAGGTATCATCAGCAATTGGTTGATATCTCCTCCAGTTACTTTTCAAAACGGCGATAAGATCATTTTTTACACCCGTGCCCTTCAATACGATGATGGTGCCGGCGACTCTACAGATTATGGCAACAGGCTGCAGGTAAGGCTCAACCTTCACAACGAAGGATTGAATGTAGGTAGTGGTTCGGATGCAGGTGATTTTGATACTCCCTTGCTTGACATCAACCCGACATACGAGTTCAGTAGTATAGTTACTCCATCCACCAAGGCTTATCCAGCTAATTGGACACGCTTTGAAGCCACTGTGTATGGTTTGAGTAAGCCTGTTCGCGGTCGCTATGCCTTCAGGTACTTTATTGAAGGTGGTGGCTGGAACGGATTAGGTTCAGGTGTAGGCATTGATTATGTAACTTATCAAAGTGTAGGACGCTAAAAAACGAAAGAATGAAAACTTCAAAACCACTTATATACGCTATTGCTTCTTTGGTGTCCATAACCATGGTAGTTGCTTCTTGCAAAAAAGAAACAGCACCCACCACGCGCAATCTTACGCCCGTATTTCCACCTGCTACTTCTGCATCTTTTGTAGAGGAATTTGATACAGTGGGAAATCTTGCTGCCAAAGGATGGATTTTTAGAAACAACAGCAGCCCTATTGGACAGACAGGTTGGAGACAAGGACGCTACGAAGCTGCTACAGGTGTTCAATTCAAGTTCCTTGCACCCGTACCTTATATTGGTTTTCCAGCTTATTCAGCAAGCAAAACGCCTAACGACTTTGTAAGTTGCGATGCTTCTGCTGCAAACGATATTTCAGGTAATGCCAACATCAGTGCGTGGTTGATCTCACCAGTACTTCCTATGAAGAATGGCGACCAAATCATTTTTTATACCCGTGCAGTAAACGACCAGGACTATAGCGTATACACAAGAGACCGCATGCAGGTACGTGCCAACTTCACTGACGGATCAGCAAATGTGGGCAATACCCACACCTCTACCGGCAGCTTTAGCGTAAACCTGCTCGACATCAACAGCAACTATTTAAACAATGATGCAACAGGCAATACACCTGCTGTGCCTGGTTACCCGCAGCAGTGGACCAAGTATACCATCACTTTAGCTGGTGTGCCTGGTGGAGCTGTTACCAACGGCCGTTTTGCTTTCCGCTACATGAGTACAGATGCAGGTTTGTTTGGTGGAACCAGTGGCGACAACTATCCTAGTGTGGTTGGTGTAGATAGCCTGGCTTTCGTTCGTCAATAAGTAAAATAAAATAGTTTAGAGAGGCTGCCGTAACTACCGGCAGCCTTTTTATTTTTACCCGCCACACATAGAGTATGAAGATAACAGCAATAGTAGCCGCGGTATGGATGATAGGGTTCACTGCCTGCCAGTCAGCAAGCACTACGCAGCCTGCATTGGAGCAAAGTGCAGAGCAGCGGGTACAGCAAAACATTCAACAACTGAAGGCAGCTGCGCAACCTGGCGACCTGTTGGTGAGGCTAAATGACGACCTGATAAGTGACAGGGTACGGTACATCAACGAAAAAGATCACTCTTACTCGCATACAGGCATTGTGGTAACGAAGGAGAACAAAATCTATGTAGCCCATATAGCTCCTGAACAAAAGGGCGCAGATACCATTCAATACATTCCGATTGATTCATTCATCAACGCGGCAAAGCATATAAAATGTGCTTTATACCGGTACAATTTATCAGCGGCAGAAAAAGCAGCATTGGCTACTACGATTGATAAATATAAGAATGCTGATGTTCGTTTTGATGCCGTTTACGATATCACTGATGATGATAAGATGTATTGCTCTGAAATGATATCTAAAGCTTTGGAAACAGCTACCGGCAAAAGGCTGCAGTTCAGGCAGGCAAACATCCCGAAGCAAATGCAAAAGATGGTGGTTCATTTTTTTGCCAAAGTGAATGCTACGGATAAACAAATTGCTGAAAGAAAGATCATGACGATAGACAACCTGTACCTTCACCCCGACTGCAACCTGGTGATGGAGTTCCCTCTAAAATACTTTCCTGACCAGGTACACTAAGAAGCCCCGGCTTTAACGTTGGATCACATTTAATTTTGACTTTTGATTTTTGACTTTAGAATTAATAAATATGCCAAACGAGATTTACCAGGTAGATGCTTTTACATCATCCATCTTTGGTGGCAACCCTGCTGCGGTTTGCCCACTGGAGAACTGGCTACCTGACCATGTAATGCAGCGTCTTGCTGCTGAGAACAACCTGAGTGAAACAGCATTTTTTTTAAAGACTGGTCACGAATATCATATCAGGTGGTTTACGCCTGAGATGGAAATAGACCTCTGTGGACATGCTACGCTAGCCACTGCACATGTCATTTTTCATCATACACCACATACATCAGATGTTATTCGCTTCAGCAGCCAGAGCGGCATTTTAGAAGTCCATAAAATGGACGATGTTATACAATTAAACTTTCCATCAAGAATGCCTAAACCTGCAGAAGCACCTTCAGCGTTGTTAGATGGTTTTGATATTGCCCCAACGAAAGTGCTGAAGTCACGCGATTACTTTTTGGTGTACGATGATGAAAAATATGTGCGTAACCTGGTTCCAAATTTTTCGCACCTGAATAAGTTGGATGTGGTAGGCATTATTGTAACAGCACCGGGACGCGAAGCTGATTTTGTTTCGCGGTTCTTTGTTCCAAATTCTGTTATTGGTGAAGATCCTGTTACAGGCTCTGCTCATTGCTCCCTCATCCCTTATTGGGCGCAGGAGTTTGGTAAAGACAAGATGATGGCAAGGCAACTTTCCGCAAGGGAAGGTCAGCTGTTTTGTGAAGACAGGGGCGACAGGGTGATCATTGGTGGACACACCGTTTTGTACATGAAGGGAGAATATTATTTATAACATGAGTAACGGACATCAACTGATCATATATACAGATGGATCGAGCCGCGGCAACCCCGGGCCTGGTGGCTATGGCGCCATCTTAATGTGGGGAGATAAGAGAAAAGAATTATCTGCAGGTTACCGCCTTACCACCAACAATCGCATGGAGCTAATGGCGGTGATCGTAGCACTTGAATCACTGAATAAAAAGAACATCCCGCTAACGATTTTCACCGACAGCCAGTACGTGGTAAAGGCAGTATCAGAAGGCTGGCTGAACAACTGGATTCGTACAGATTTCAAAGGTGGCAAGAAGAACAAAGACCTTTGGACACGGTTCTACAAACTGTCTAAAGATTACAATATCCAATTCAAGTGGGTAAAGGGTCACGCAAATAATCCATATAACAACCGCTGTGATGAGTTGGCTACACAAGCCGCGGATGGAGGTAACCATCTTATAGATACAGGCTACGAACAGGAATTAAAATCTCAAAGAAGCTAGGATCATTTACATGCACAATCGCTTTGTAGTTAGTTGGAGTGGTGGTAAAGACAGTTGCTTTGCCACCATTCTTGCTATTGAACAAGGACTGCAGCCCGCGGTGCTTGTAAATGTGCTGAACGAGGAAGGGCAAATTTCCCGCAGCCATGGCATACCTATAGCCATTCTAAAAAAACAGGCTGAAGCCATTGGCCTGCCGCTTCACCTGGTAAGCAGTAGCTGGAGCGACTACCAGCCCAACTTCATCAATGCACTTACTTACCTGAAGAACGAGTACAAATTGGATCATGCTGTATTTGGAGATATTGACCTGCAAGCGCACCGCGATTGGGAGGAAATGGTATGCCAGCAAGCTGGATTATCTGCACGGTTACCACTTTGGAAAATGGAGCGAAAGGCGTTGGTTTTGCAGATGCTAGAAGGCGGCTTAGAAACCATGATCGTTAGCTGTAACAAGACTATGGGCGAAGCATATTTAGGTAAAATCCTTACACCTCAACTGGTGCAGGAACTGGAAGAAAAAGGAATAGATCCATGCGGTGAAAATGGCGAGTTTCACACGCTGGTCACCAATTGTAGTTTATTCAAATCTCCCATACAAGTAATAGTAACAGGTACGCAGCAGCACAATGATTACTGGTTCGCTTCTCTCCAATAAAAAACCTGTGCTTTCACACAGGTTCTAAAATTTTATATAGAAATAGCTTAAGCTACGGCAGTTGCCGATTTCCTTGATCTCTGAACCAGGAAGTAGGCGCCAAATAATAATGCACTAAAGAACATATTGCCATAGATGCCATTCAGCAAAAAGTTTCCAAAGAATTCGTTCTTGTAAAAAGGTAGTGCAGCAGCAAAACAAGCAGCTAAACCAGACATTGTTTTAGGATAAATGATACCATCGCTCATGATCCACACACCCACGTTGGAGATAATGAAGAATATAAGTCCTGACCAAACTGCAGCTAAAGTGATGTTTGCAAAACCAGGCTTGCGGATGAAAGTAGCAAGCGCAGTGATAAGTACAAATGCAGCATACACAAACAACTGCCCGCTATAGAAGCCTTGTGTAATACCAAACAACTGCAGGCAAACATCAGACAAGAACAATGCACCAAGAGGAAGTAAAAAAGCTAGTTTTTTATCTTTTATAACAGCTCCTCCAAAGATAGCCATAGCACCAATAGCTGTAAAGTTTGGATAGTGTGGAAACAACCTGGTAGCGGCTGCAAATAGTATTAGAACCGCTATAGAAAGTATGGAAGTCTTGCTCTGATTGTTCATCATTTATTTAGTTGAGCGGCAAAAATAGCTGAAAAATTATTATAGATAATGCTTCTGCACCTTTTACTTAACCTGCTAAGCCAGTTTTGGCACAAACGCCTTATAAGCTTCTGTGTCCTCGTTTGCTACTATGGTATACTCCGTTTCAGCTGCAACAAGAAAGGCCTCTCCTGCAGAAAATTGCTGCTCACCTACGCTCACACTTCCTTGAGTTATCAAAAATATCTCAGCTGAAAATGCAGTAGCAGTATATGCTTTACCATTTTCTAAAGAAAACATGCTGATGCCAAAATCTTCCACCGGACAATCAAATATTCTTTCTCCACCTTCTTTTACTACGCCTCCCTGCACATAAGGATGTATGGGTTCAAAAGTGGTTTGCTTTAGCAACTCGGGCACATCCACATGTTTAGGTGTCAGTCCTCCGCGTAGCACGTTGTCGCTATTGGCCATCAGCTCCACGTTCTGCCCCTCCAGGTAGGCATGTGGCACACCTGCCTGCTGAAAAATTGCCTGCCCTTTATGCAGCTGTACAATATTGAAAAAGTAGATGGAAAATATGCCTCTGTCGAAACCGTCAACTGGTGCATTTCCATTGTACAATTTAGCTACCCAATAAGCAGGATCATTTTTAGGCGGTGTGCCGGCTAAGGCTTCTTTTACTACAGGACCAAGCATAGCATCTGCGGCATCTTGCGGCATTTCCATTACATGCTTGTACAGTCCGAAATAGCCTTCCTTCTCAAACACTGCCACAAGCTCTTTGAATGAAGGCACTTGTTGTAAGGTAGCCACCAGTTCATCAGCAGGTTTGAAGCCGTGTAACAACCAAAAATCACTTAGCGCAATCATCACCTCCGGCTTGTGATTTCTATCCTTATAATTACGATGTGGCGCATCAATAGGTATTCCTGCAGCTTCTTCTTTTTCAAAACCTTTAATTGCTTCCTCTCTTGTAGGATGCACCTGTATGGAAAGCATTTCGCGCACATCCAGCACCTTTAGCAGGTAAGGCAGTTCACCAAAGCGTTCGTACACTTTCTCACCTATATATTTGAAAGGAAGTTGTTTGATAGCAGCATTCAAGAAAATGCTGGTTCCATCTGGCAATTCTACATCTGAAGGCGCAGAAGGATGAGCGCCCAGCCAGTATTCTGCATATGGTTTTTGTTCTTTCCTTGCCATGCGTAGCAACGACGGAATAAAGTCAAATCCTCCCCACGCATAGTGCTGAACAGCACCATTGATCTTAAAAATTTGGTCTTTCAAAAGCAGTTTGTTTTTTAATATTCAAACATACAAAGAGGCAGCCATAAAAAGCCGCCGTAGCTGCATGTAAAAGTTGAACAACATGGCCGATCATAACGATACTGGTATAGAAGGTGAAAAACTGGCTGCAGAATGGCTGACTGCAAAAGGTTTCCTGATCCGCGAAACAAACTGGCGTTTCCGTCACTGGGAGGTTGACCTGATAGCGGAGAAAGGAGATACACTTCATTTCATTGAAGTAAAAACCCGCCGCAGCACCCGTTATGGCAATCCTGAGGATAGCATCACCAGGCAAAAATTTAAAAACCTGAAAGACGCAGCCGAACAATACCAATTTTTAAACCCCGGGTGGAAATGGATACAATTTGATGTGCTGGCCATCCTTGTAAAGGGTGAACAAATTGATTATTGGTTCAACCAGGATGTTTACCTGTAATTACAGCGCCACCCTTACCATCAGCTTTTCTACCATCATATAAGTGGCAGGGCAATAGGTAATATTTTGCTGGTGAACATGGATGTATTCCACCATTTTCTTTTTGGTGAGGTGCGGAAAACCTGCACAATCAGCAGGACGCACTTCATAGATGCTGCACAAATTCGTACGCACATCCAGGAACTGGCAAGGCTGATTGCGGTTCAACCAATCCTTATCATCCGGTGGCACCCACAGCCATTTAGCTTTAAATTCCTTTGGCGTCATACCTACATAAGCCGCTATCCTTTTTATATCCTTCGCTGTGAATGTCGGGCTCATCCTTTTGCAGCAGTTAGCACAGGTAAGGCAGTCGGTAGCTTTCCATACAGCAGGAGCTATTTCCTCAGCTAGTTTATCAAGGTTTTTTGGCGGCTGCTGTTCCAGCTTCTGCAGGAAGTTGATCATAGCTTGTTTGTGGTGGCGAACTTTGGTGCGAAAGGAACGGAGGTTGACAGGCAGCATGTAGAAGATTGTATAGCCGAATGTAGCAAATACGTGCTATGTTGCACGTAGCAGCCAAAGAAAATTTAGAAGGAGCAGAAGCCCATGTGGACGTCATACAAAAATGGATATAAAGCCTACCTGCAACTGGAAAAATCGCTGAGCGATCATTCAGTTGAGGCATACCTGCGCGATGTGGATAAGTTAACTTCTTTCTTGCTACTTACAGGTGACAAAGCTTCTCCTGCGGATATTGATCTTAAGACGCTACAACAATTTGTAAAATGGGTAGCCGAACTTGGTATGACACCAGCATCGCAGGCACGTATCATCTCTGGCATCAAAGGGTTTTTTAAATATTGCCTAACAGAAAATATCGTCACCAATGACCCAACAACACTGTTGGAAGGACCAAAGCTGCAGCGCAAGCTTCCTGACACACTTTCTTTCGAAGAGATAGAAAGCATCATAGGCCAGTTGGATCTTAGTAAACCTGAAGGCACACGCAATAAAGCCATTTTAGAAACTTTGTATAGCTGTGGCCTGCGGGTAACTGAGTTGGTAAACCTGCAGTTGAGCTGCCTGTATCTTGATGTTGGTTTTATAAGAGTAATTGGCAAAGGCAATAAAGAACGTTTGGTTCCTATAGGCAGTGAAGCCATTAAGTGTATAAAGCTTTACAAGGATACGGTGCGGGTGCATCAACCCAGAGCTAAGGGTTGCGATGATGTTCTCTTCCTGAACAAACGCGGTGGAAAGATCTCTCGTGTCATGATCTTTTACATCATTAAAGAGCTGGCGCAAAAGGCCAAGATCAACAAGACCATTTCGCCCCACACGTTTCGCCATTCCTTTGCTACACATTTAGTAGAAGGTGGCGCCGACCTGCGTGCGGTGCAGGAAATGCTGGGCCACGAAAGCATTACCACCACTGAAATCTACACGCACCTCGACAGGGATTTTCTACGAAGTACCCTCCAGCAGTTTCATCCTGCTTTCCAGTAGTACGCCATCAGCAATACACTCCTGTAATGCAAATGTCTACCTGCAGTCACCACTGCTAATCGACAATCAAAAGCCAATCCCCTACTTTTGCCCGATGGAAAAGGTGCTGAACAAGTATGAGCTAGGGCAGGTAATGCTGGTAGATAAACCCCTGGAATGGACATCATTTGATGTGGTGCGGAAGATCAGGAATACCATCAGGATTAAAAAAGTAGGGCATGCAGGTACACTTGATCCACTTGCTACCGGCCTGCTAATTGTTTGCACCGGCAAATACACCAAGAAGATAAACGAGTACATGGGTATGGAAAAGGAATATACCGGCACCTTTACCCTTGGCGCCTCCACTCCTACTTACGACCTGGAAAGTGACCCTATAGAACATCGTAGCCTTGATGGCATCACCAATGATGTTATTCATACTGCCACAGAAAATTTTATGGGGCAGATACAGCAGGTACCGCCCATTCATTCTGCAATAAAAAAAGAAGGAAAGCCTGTATACCTGCTGGCGCGAAAAGGTATTGAAGTAGAATTGGATCCACGTACAATCACCATACATCATTTCAGTATCGACATGATCGAGCTTCCCATCGTGCACTTTAAAGTGGTTTGCAGTACCGGCACTTATATCCGCAGTTTAGCACATGATTTTGGTAAACAATTGGGATGTGGTGCTTACTTAAGCAGCCTACGCCGCACACGCATTGGAGAATTCCATGTAAACGATGCACCTCAAATGGAAAAGCTGGTAGAGGAGCTGAAAGCTGAATAGTAATTCCTTAGAATGGAAGGCCAATACCTAACTGGAAAGCATAATTGTTTCGCCTGATCCTTCTGCCATTCGCATCTACAATGTTGTATTCATCATTCGTCCAGGAGAAATCTTTGATGCTCATCCATCCATTGTTTTTTTCGCGTGCCGGATCTTTCACTTTATAAGCAAAATCAAGCCTGATCATTATTGAGCTGATATCGAATCGTAATCCTGTTCCTACACCAATAGCAAGGTCTCTGAAAAAGCGATCGAAGCGTAAAACGCTGGCTGAGTCTGGATTGTTCCGAGGGTTCTTCAGGTTCCAAAGATTACCTATATCTGCAAAAACAGCACTGTTGACATTTATAGATCCGATGGTAAAAAATGGGTAACGATATTCTATATTCGTCTCCAGCTGCACATCTCCAAACCTGTCCCTGAAAACAGAAGAAGTATCACTCAACAAAGAAGAGCCCAGTCCCAGTTGCCTGATATTCCATGCCCGCATGCTGTTTGGCCCGCCAGCTATATATTGTTTAAAAAACGGCAGCGATCGTCCCAGCACCGGGTCGTTGCTATAGTTGTAGCCAACACCACCAAAAAACCTGAATGCAAGGCCAGTTCTGCGGTAGCTGATCAACTTCCTGAATTCCGCCTCGCCTTTAATGTATTGATAGATCTTGTCGCGCAAACCCGGAAACCTGCCAGAAATAGCACCGGCCTCCTCGCCTGAAATACGAAGGAAGTTGGTAACACCCGCCCTGTTTCCCGGGTAGGTATAGCTGTACGATAACGTTTGGCTGATAACATAACCGGTGTTGAATGCATTACGCAAAAACGGGTTGTTGACAAATGCCGAACGCAATCCAGCCAATGTATCCAGGCTATACAATTCCACATTTAATGGCCGGTAGATCCATGCATGATTTTTTCTTTTCCATTCATAACCAAAAGAAAGTACAGCAGAACTTAGTTTGAAGAAATTACGCCTGTCGGTATAAGAGGCATTTAAACTTAATAGCGTTCTATAGTCATCTAGTGACTTTTCACCGCGAATTCTAAATGGAGTAATGAAGCGTGGAAAACTGAAGGTTTGTGTAATGCTTGACTGGAAAGTTTGTAAAACCGAAACAGAGTCATTCAAGCCAAGTTCTATACCATTTCGAAGCGTGGTGCTGGCTTGTATTGCCTGCTTTGCTACATTCCTTCGCCTGAAGGTGATGACATTGGCAACACCCAGCAAGTTCCCTGTAATAATACTATTGGTGTTCCGACTTACTTCCAGGTCGGTACCAAAAGAGTATTTAGGCGCAGGTGTCAGAAAAAAATGAAAATCCACTATTGGCACTGTATCCACACGTATCACCGGCCGCACATCTACCTGGTTCCATGGCCCCAGGCTCGAATATGCATTGATGGTTTTAAAGTACATGCTCTGGTCATACAGCGTTCCTTCGCGCAGGTAGGTATGCTCACGCAATGGCCTTAGCTTTACCAGCCCTACATGTTGCTTTAGGGTATACTGTCTTGCATTTATTTCCTGGGGAAAGGTTTTTCCAATAAGAGAATCTACGATCTCAGTTTTTTCTGTTTCAGGATACAGGTAGATGCGACCAACATAGAACTGCGTAAAAGCATTGGTATCGTTGGAAGGACGAGATCGTATAGCTACATCAATGGTAGGATCGGCCAAACGTCTCTGTGTTGCCTCGGCTATTCTTCTTGCTTGTTCAAATGGATCCAGGGTGATGTCGAGTAAACCAACCTCAGTTGTATCCACTTCAGCATATAGATTTTCCCTGTTCATACGCAGGTAACCATTGTTCCTGTACAAGTTCACAAGCCTGTCCAGTTCGCCGGATATCAGTTGTTTATTGAACGGCTTTCTCTCTCTCAGCAGGGTTTTAGAAGAATCTTGTTTCGCCAGCACCCGCAGGTCATCATGCTGAATACTATCGAAAGTAAAGGACGAAATACGAAGGTTTTTTTCGAGGTTAACAGCCATACGCACTGTTGCACGCAATTGGTCGCCTACAGTATCTATTTCGTGTGGCAGTATAGGTTCTACTATCGAATTATAAAATCCCTGCGACTGCAGGTAAGAACGCATAAAGGTGATGCTCGGGTTGATATAGGAAGTATCAAACCGCGGTGGGTTGCGAACAATGGTACGAACTCCGAACTGCCCAACGCGGCGTGGCTTCAGGCTATCATCCCAATAGTTATACAACTCAGCCTGTATCCTTCTCATTTCATCTTTGGATACATCACCTTCAAGCTTAATTTCGTTGTCGAAAACAAAAGGAGTATTAGGCGGATAATTTTTTACAACTGTACAGGAGGCAAAGGCTAATACCACAGATAAAAAGAAAATATAAAGGTTTGCCTTCCGGTACGTCTGAAACATGATCTACAATGCTGAGTAAAAATGAGCTCAAATATATTCAATCTTTAGGCCACAAAAAACAGCGTGACGAGGCGCAAGCCTTTATAGCAGAAGGCCCGAAGCTAGCCGAGGAGATACTGAACAGTGACTTTGAGGTGTTAAAGATCTTCGCTACCAATAAGTACCTGCAAAAGCATGAATCATTTTCTTTTCCTGTAACCGAGGTATCTGAAGATGAATTGCAGAAGCTATCTAACCTGAGCAAGGCAAACCAGGTATTGTTGCTGGTAAAACAGAAAGCAGCGGATCAATCTCCGAATGCTGATGGGAAGATGTCCATCGTGCTAGATGCCATCCAGGATCCGGGAAATATGGGCACTATCATCAGGATCGCTGATTGGTTTGGTATTAACCAAATTGTCTGCACCATAGATTGTGTAGAACTGTATAATCCAAAAGTAGTACAGGCAACCATGGGTAGCCTTTGCAGGGTAAATGTTTGGTACGGAAACACGAGCCAGTGGCTTTCGGAAGCTACTGTCCCTGTGTATGGAGCACTACTTGAAGGAGAAAATATTTATAGCTCCAGAAAAGTAGAAGAAGGAATCCTGGTAATAGGAAATGAAGGCAAAGGCATCAGCGAAGAGTTGAAGTCATTCATTACACACCCTGTAACTATACCAAGAATAGGTGGCGCCGAATCATTGAATGCTGCTGTAGCCACAGCTATTATTGTGGGTTGTATGAAAAACAATAGTTGATGGCGTAAGGGAAAACTTTATTCCACCAGGAAAGAAACCAGATGATATTTTAGAACTAATACTGGAGTTCGTTCTACCAATTGGCCAACTTACTTCTCCTAAATAAAAAACAGCTCCCCAACAATGGGGAGCTGTCAGTTTATACACTTAAGTAAAGTGTTATTTAATGATTACCTTCTCTTTGAACTTTCCGGTAGAAGAAACAACATCTACGAAATAGATTCCTCTTGGTAATCCTACCAGATTGAATGGAACAGTTTGCATGTCGCCGGTAATGTTTACCTGCTGGTTTGCTACTTCTTTACCATTTGCATCCAGTATTCTTATTTCTGCTTTACCGGTAGCCAGGCCATTCAACACAAGATTGAAGATGCCTTTGGTAGGATTAGGAGAAACCTTGATACCTTCTACAGTAATGGTTGGTGTAACAACCGGCTTAGCTGCCAACACCTCATTCACCACTTTTACTGCTACGTTAGCTGTTGCTGTACATCCTGCGCCGTCTTTAACTGTTACAGTATAATCTGTAGTAGCTGTAGGATTAACAGTTGCTTTGTTTTTACCAACAGTTTTCAACGTTTCGCTGGTGCTCCAGGTGTAGGTATAATCTCCTGTTCCACCGTTAGCTTCTGCTTTCAGAATATTAGAAGTGATACCAGAACCTGCTACCAGCGTGTTCCTGTCAGCATTCACCTGCAGTTGCAGTTGGTTATTTTTCACCTGGATGGTTTTAGATACTTCACATCCTACTGCATCTTTCACAGTTACAGTATAATTGCCCGCTGCTACTTTATCAAGATTCTGAGAAGTAGCACCGTTGCTCCAGGTATAAGTATAAGGAGCTGCACCGCCAGTTACACGCAAAGCAACTGAACCTGATGGATTGTTACAATCAACTGCTTTTACAGTTGGCTCTACCAATAAGCCATTCTTAGGCTCTTTTAGTACAATGGAAGCTTGTGCAGGACACTGTGATTCATCTTTTACAACCACTGTGTATTTACCAGCCACCACGTTGGTTAAATTGGCTGTAGTAGCACCGTTGTTCCAGGTGTAGCTATAAGCGCCTTTTCCACCAGTTACTTTAAGCTCTATACTACCGTTGTTACCATTGGTGCAAAGAACATTGTATCCATTTACTTCAGGGCTGGAAAGTGTTACCACCATTTTACTTGCATCAGTAAGTTCCACTGCATCAGAAGTAACCTCGCAGCCGGTTTCCTTATCCTTAACCTTCACATAATAGCTACCTGCTCCCACATTCACCAGGTTAGCACCTGTAGAGCCATTGCTCCAGGTATAGGTAAGAGCACCAGTGTTGCCAGTAACGGTTGTTTTGATTTTACCAGTTACATGACCCTTACATAGTGGATCGGTTGGTGCTAGTGTAACTTTTAAATTACAGTTCTCAGTAAGTTCTTCACCAAAACCAGTATTGGCAGGTGTAGTAGGATTGGCTGTACGACTAACCGTATTATCCGGGCCTATGCAAATACCATCTAATCCCAGGAAGTGGCTTGGTCCAGTGTGTGCATCTAGGTCTCTGATTTCGAAGGTTACATTACCGGTTTTTGTAGCAGTATAGGTACCACATACCTGTGACCAATTGTATACTGCCACGCCGTTTTCTATTGATGTACCGTCAACAATCAGGTCTATTCTGAACCCTTGTGTAGGTTCTGCTTTAGCATTAGCAATCCATGCACAGAAAGAATACTTTTGACCTTCTACCACATATACATCTTTATACCAGATCTTATTATTGCTTGAAGTCCTGGTATGGCTTAGCATGAAATACGATCCTGACTGTGGGCCCAGGCTCCGGTAACCGCCTCCGCCGGCATCACTTGCTTTCTTCACAATCTCGTAAGCACCATTTCTTGGCATACCTCTAGAATATTGTGTCTGCGCTTTACCCGCTCCGAAACTATTGTAGCCAAGTTCAAAGCCACCATAATTACCTTCGGCATTTGTTGTTTCAGGACATGGGTTGGATGGAGGTGGCGGTGGTGTGCCATTTGAATAACCGGCATCCACATCATGATCACTCTTATCTACAAGTACAACTGTTACTTCACCAGTTGCTTGTGAAGGATCACTGTCTACTTTATCATCACTGCCAGAATTTGGCGTAGTAAGATTCATCCCGTTTACAGAAGTTGGGAATATAATTACGAACGTTCCTGGGCCAAGATTTTTAAAATCATAATAACCGTCATTATCCACAGAAGGATTACGCGGATCATGGTATGTATGAGTTGTCGTCTTACCCGTTGTTCCATCTGAGAAGCGTATTTCAACTGTTACACCATTGATCCCCTTTTCACCTGGTTCTTGTATACCATTGCCATTTAAGTCATTCCATACAAAGTTGCCTATCCAGTACAACCCACACACAGCCATATCTAGAGTATTATTCACATAACCACCCCCTTCTGGTTCCTGACCTGGTTCCAATGTGATAGCATTACTAAATAACTCACCTCCTTCAGCATTATCACCAATGACATTTACTGCATTATTATCATTGTCTAAATTATTATTAGGATCAAAGCTGGTTGAACGAGTTCCACTTTTTATATACCCTTTTAATATTGGAATATTAACTATGTAATCACCAGCACTCAGATAATTGAACTGGTAGAAACCTTGTGCATCTGTAATGGTTTCAGCAACTGGTTCTCCATCTGGCAGGTTATCTCCATTCGTGTCCCTGTACAAACGAACAGGATAATTTGGAATACCATATTCATTGTCGTCTTTTTGACCATCACCATCGTAATCGTTCCACACAAGATTTCCTAATGTGAATGTTTGCGCTGGTTGGGTGGTAGATATAAATCCAGCATCTATGGTGAAATCACTCTGGTCAGCAACAACAGTCACCTGTACAGACCCATTAATTGGATCACTGTCTTTTGCATCATTACCCCCTTGATTAGCAGGGCTAGGCGTGTAGCCGGCAGGTGTTTCAAATGTTATTGTATAGGTACCTGGTCCAAGGCTAGGGAAATCATAGTATCCATTATATTGGGGAGCGTTTTGATTGTTAGTCTGATGGTACCTGTGGGTGTATCTTTCATCAATGGTCCCATCCTGAAAGGTTAAAATTACCTTCACCCCATTTATTCCTGGCTCTCCTGGATCCTGTATACCATTTCCATTTTGATCATTCCAAACAAAATCTCCTAAATATGCATTACCACACTGTGCCAAATCCAGTGTAAGATTACCATTGGCATCATCACCATCATTGGTTGGTTCGCCACCTTGACTTAGGGTAATTGCTTTGGTGTATAAAACACCTCCCGGCCCGTTTGATCCAACCAGCCTTACCAGGTTATTATCATTGTCCTCATCAGCATCAGGATCTAAACTGCAGCAGCCAGGTTTTGGAGTATCTACAGTACCACCAGTGGTATTGTTGGGACTCCGGGAATACCCAGGAAGGATAGGCATTGAAGCTATATACCTACCTGGGTGTAAACCTGTAAATACATAATTACCATTTTCATCTGTTGTGGTAGTTCTGATAGCTGCCCCGTCAGGTAAGTCGTCACCATCGTTATCAGTATAAAGGCTAATAGTAGCTCCGGCTATTCCTGGCTCATTAGAATCTCTTTTACCATCGCCATCACGGTCGTTCCATACCAGATTACCTAATGTTAGATTACCTGCAGGTGTAGATGGCGAGAAGCATATATCATCAATCGCCACAAAGAACAAACCCTTCTTTGGATCGCGAATAGAAAGTTCAAGTGATGTTTGACCAGGACCAGTTTTATAAGTACCGCATATCTGTGTCCAGTCGAACGTTACCCTGCCCTGTCCTATTGATTGACCATTTACATAAAGACCCAGTTGGTAGTTTGCTCCACCTCCCAAGTTTTTAAGCAAAGTAGCTGCAAAGCAGAAGGTATATTCTGTATTCGGTGCAACATTCACTGTTTGATACCACACCTTGTCATTCACATCATTGCTGGTATGTGCAGCAAGGAAAAAATTACCGTTTCTTGGTGTAATATTTAGGTAACCACCGCCACCAAGTTGGTTGACGTTTTGTACCACCTGGTAAGAGCCATTCCTTGGAAGCCCATGATGAAGATCTGATGCACCACCAGAAAATGATCCGTTTTCAAATCCTTCTCCAACTACTGAATTTGGAGGACAAACACCATTAGAAGTAGATGTAGTATAAAATCCAGCATCGATTGAATTATCTATTTGACCATTGGCCAGGTTAACTGTAACTGAACCATTGGTTGGGTCGCTATCCACTTCATCATTACTACCTGCATTAGACACAGTAGGCGTAAAACCATTAGGGGTAGTGAAAGTAATTGTATAATTGCCGCTGTTTAAGCCAACAAACTGGTAGTATCCATTTGCATTTGTAGTGGTAGTCGTAGGCGCTCCACTTGCTGAAGTAAGTGTAACTGTAACGTTCGAAATACCTTGTTCTCCAGCATCCTGGATACCGTTCTTATTTAAATCATTCCATACAAAGTTTCCAATCTTACCTGAGCCTGGTGTGCTTGCATCATAGAAGCCAGCATCAATATTATTATTGGTTTGACCAGCAGCAAGGTTTATAATTACACTTCCACCAGAAGGGTCGCTATCCTTAGCATCATTTCCTCCTTGTTTAGCAGGAGAAGGAGTTAAGCCGGAAGGAGTAGTAAATGTAATAGTATACTGCCCGGCAGGAAGGTTATTGAATTGATATTTACCGTTACCATCAGTAGTGGTGGTAAGCGTAAGGCCATTTCCTGTTAAGGTAACAGTTACCCCGCTTATTCCAGGCTCACCATTGTCCTGGATACCATCTTTATCCAGGTCATTCCAAACAAAATCACCAATCTTGCCTGTGCCTGTTGGCGTGCTTTGATAAAAACCAGCGTCTATAGTATTGTTAACTTGGTTGTTACTATTTAGTGTTACAGATACACTGCCATTTACCGGATCGCTATCTTTTGTATCATCGCCTACGTTAGAAGGTGAAGGTGTGAAACCAGCAGGAGTGCTAAAGGTAACGCGGTATGTTCCGGAACTTAGTCCAGTAAACTGATAGAAGCCATCATTGTTGGTTGTCGTATTCCTTGTTAATCCGCCGGGAAGTGTAAGCGTTACCGTAGCATTAGCTATGCCAGGCTCACCTGCATCCTGTTTCCCGTTTTTATTTAGATCGTTCCAAACAAAGTCGCCAATGCTTGAGTTATTAACAGGAGGCGGAGTTGAACAAATAGGACCGCATATATCGACGTATTCTACGTTTTGTCCTGCTTTAACTGCGAATTTTATAGTACCAACACTATAATATCCTTTAAGTTTGAAAGTAACAGTTTTGCTGCTTCCTCCATTAATACCATTATCGAATTTTATTCCACAAAGCTTGGTATGGGGATCAGTTCCATATGATGGAGTTCCACCTGTTGTTCCGGCAAAATCGGAAGCATCATCAAAACAGTTAGTACAACCTTCTGTACCAAATTTGAAATGACTAATGCTAGGTGAATAACCTGAAGTTATTGTATAAGAGAATTGTGAAGTGGTATTTGAACCACTGCCGGCATAAGTAACGCCGTTAAACACAACCTTATGTCCACCAGTAGTAGTACCTGAAGTAGGACAATTATAGGTTTGCGCCTGCACTCCCAAAGACATCAACTGAAACAGGGCGAACAGCAACAGGCCCCAACCTCCCGTTTTTCGCCAGGAAGCAACTGATGATAGTCGCAATAAATTTTTACATGTAGAATTACTCATAAGATCAAATTGAAATGTAATTATAACAAGCCCTTGTGGCCAATGTCCAGAAAATTTGGAGGGTGGTTCTTCTAGTGGCTCCTAAAAAGCACCAGATATACTCCTGCTTTTCAAGGGTTGAGGTTGGTTAACATGTAGAGATGTGGCAAATTTCGATTTAGTTGCAACAAAGTTAAAATCAGCTACTTGTTGAGGGCTAAGATAAGCTCCTATCGGACTAAATAAAAGGAGAATTGGAAATTATATAATAAAAAAGCCTCCTGGAAAAACAGGAGGCTCGTCTTATTCAACATTCGATCAGGGTCTATTTCGTTGGTTCTTCATAGATATACCTGGATCAAATAATTGAATGGTCTTGCAAATATTGGATTGAAGTAAGGTTTAAAAACCTCCCCACTAAAACGAAGCATTGAAAAAAATATTGTGTAACCCTCTAAATAATATGTCGTGCTGTATAAATAAAATACTCCCGGGTGATCCGGGAGCATTAATCATTTCCTGATCATGTTCATTCGGGGTTCATAAATGATCCTAATCAAGCAATGAATCCATTGCAGGGGTTTCAATGGAATTTGCAACAAAAACTGCTTGTATAACGGATATGGTTTCAACTTATTGCTATTGATGGTATGATCTTTTAAACAAAAAAGCACGTGGTGTTGAAATATTTCAACATTATCACGGGTAACTGGTTTGGCTTCAATCATTTAGAGCCAGGAAGAGATTTATCAAATATTACAGGCACATCAAGATTTTTACCTTAGAATACCTGCTACCGCACTATCAGAGGGGAAATCATGTAGATAAACATACCGCTCCAGAAAAAAAATAGTCTATTCCCAAATCTATATCCATCTCCTATGGAATGATGTTTTTATACATGAACATGAAGTTCTATCATCAAAAGAAAGCGTTATGTTTCAAAAAATCAAACTATCAACCGTACTGCTATTTTCACTGCTATGCGCCGTAGGCTTTGCCATCCCTATGACCTACTTCATATACAGCGCAAATTACCAGGATACATGGTGGCTATTCGTGGGCAATTTCCTGTTCATGATAGGTATTATCATATACATGTTGTTATTCACCAGTCGTAAGAATGAAAATCCCAATACTAACTTGCTGCTTACTGCAGGACACATAGTTACTGTAGGTGGTGTTATACTTTCCTGCATTATTGCATTTATTGTATTGATGATGTTTCCTACAGGTATTGTAAGTGCTGGCCCCGCAGAACAAGTAATGGAGAATACGCCAGCTCATGCCGACGATGGAAAAACCGATGGATTGGTACTGTTTGTATACCTGACAGCCATTATTGGTAATGTAAGCGCAGGATCGGCAGTAGCAATATTCATGGCATATACTACCAAGAAAAATCAAACGAAAGAGAAAGTGATATCGCAGGTAAAAGTGGATACCAACTTAAGGAGCTAAGAAGTTTCTTCTCAATATAAATAAAGAGCTATAGCCAATGCTGTAGCTCTTTTTTATTGTAACACTCTTTTTTCCTATCCTTCTCTTGTTTAGAATATTGAAGCCTCACCAACTATAAAAACTGCAGGCAGTTTAGATAGCATGGTCAAATTGCAAGCCTCACTTTCTATAGCAACCTGCTTATTCGGCAACTTGCCTTCTTGCCTCCTATCCAACTAGGAAAGTAAGATTACATATGTTGAGAAAAATTGTTCTACTTGGACGGTCATACAGGCGAACCTTTATCCCTAACATAATCCTGCTGCAAGTTTATATGATCGCATAAAAAAAGCCGGGCATTGTGGCCCGGCGGTACTTATCATTTGAACCGTATCCTTACAACTTATACCTTACCAGCAGCCCGTTGTACCTCCCTCCTGCTTGCGGTGTCACTGACAAGTTCTTCACTTTTACTTTATGGAAATGCGGAACAAGAATACCTGTGGCAGCGCCAACTGCATAACCTATAATATTATCACTTAAGAAATGCATGCCTGCTTTGTGCCTCATATAACCAACAAAAGCAGGTACAGCAGCAGCCCCTATCCAAACATACACACGAGCCTTTGAATTTGGATTCAGATCGCTGAAGGTTTTTGCAGTGAAGAACGTTGCAGCAGCAGTTGCAGCAGTATGTCCTGCATAAAATGAGCGCTGGTTATTTCCACTTCTTCTATAAGCTTCGTCTACCTCGGGAGCTGCATTACCATTTTTATCGGTATATACAAATGGCCTGGCACGTCCTGCTATGGAAGCTGTATTGGTAAACAATGCGCCGGTAATGGCCATCGTTTCCAGGTACATTACCATCAACTTGCCATAGTCCTGCCTCATGTTTTTATTTAATACCCCTACTAAAAGCGGCATCGCAAATGAAGCCTGGAACGGCGGATAGCTGATATCATCAGCACGCTTATCAAACCACCCGGCACTATGCCGATCGAACCAGGGAACATTATCGGCGGTTTTCTGGGCAAGTTCTGCAGGTGTCAGGTCTCTTCGGTCCGCTATTCTTTTTACACCCAAAGCAGTCAAGCCTATACCACCTGCTATTATGGGTACATCAGCTTTCCAATTTAGCTTGTAAGGTGATGATGTAGTTTCTTTAAATTTTAGATTTTTTACCCTTACCACCTGGGTAGGCAACATAGTATCTACGACTACATTGGAATTTACCGTAGTACCTGTAAGGCTACTATCTGGTTGTTGAGCATTGGCCTGTATACAAAATACAGTAGCCACAATAAGTGTTTTAATTGAATTTTTCATTGGAAATATATTGTTCATGTTGTACTAAAGTTGTGCCGCAGCAGCATCCGGTAAAGAAAAAAGCCGGGGACGAACCCCAGCCTTTTTATAGGAAATCAAACAAATCCTACTGCTTTACTACCTTGATGTTCGAACTGATCTCTGCTGTTCGTACCTGCACCAGGTAAACGCCTTTCGAAAGTCTTTCCACCCCTTCCATCAATATCCTATTTTCGCCTTTTTCCAGTTCCACCTTTTTCATCATTACTGTTTTACCTGAAGCATCTGCTATCACTATAGTGCCTTGCTGAGGTGACAATGATGGAATAGTAACTGTTAGCTTATCTATTACCGGGTTTGGATATACTGTAGCAACCAAAGCAATGTCTTTGCTAAAGCTGAACATGATTGTTTTCGTATGGAAATACTGGCCATCCTTATTAACCTGGCGAATGCGGTAGTACACTACGTTGTGTACGTATAGTGACAGGTCATCGGCAAAGGTGTAGGTAGCTGTATTGCTATTGTTGGACAAGCGAATACCTTCTGCACCAAAGTTCACTCCATCGCTGCTACGCTCCACTATATACTTATCTACTTCCTGCTCGTTTTCTACTTTCCAAACCAGGTTAGCCACATTACTTACCAGCTTACCATTGAAACTAATGATGTTTAACGGTAACGTAGTAGAGTTCCTCCAATCACGGTCCGCTGCAGTACTTACTGATTTTACCAGCTGAATGGTAGAACCGCCAGGCGAAGGTCCATCGTAGTTACCTGTAGGACCCATATTACTCATACCCACATTCATAAATGTAGTGCCGCACCTGGCTGCTCGCAGGTCGTGGATATCGAAACAATCCATCAGTCCATCACCATCCAGGTCAGTGTCTGAGTTAATGGTGGTTTGAGCAAATGTCAAGAAACGCATGTCGCCTTCATTCCTATCAGGTGCTCCATCATTATCCGTATCTGTATCACGGTAATCAGGCACACCATCAGCATCATGATCATACGGTGTCAATCCGTTTCCACCAATGCCGTTGAAGAAGTCGTATACATTCACCAGCCCATCACCATCCGTGTCCACATCTGTAGGAACTATATAACTGCTGGTTGGTTGTGCTTCCACATTATCGGTTATACCGTCATTGTCTGAGTCTATATCATACACATCTGGTCTGCCATGTGTGTCGGTGTTCCTGAGCAATAAAAAATTTAATGCACGTACTGAAGAACACCATCCATTCGCCAGCGTACAGCCGGTAACCATTCCACGGTTGTAGCTGGTTGCGGTAATGCCACTTTCTGTTGCATCTGTTATGCCATCTCCATCACTATCCAAGTCTATGAAGTTTGGATATCCATGATTATCTGCATTTCCTCTAAGTGTATAACAGGTAGCTCTTCCATTCAGCGGTAGCATGCAGTCTCCTCCATAGTCTTGCGGTGCTGTAAGAATAAGTACACCTTGCAGGTTTTCTACAATAAAGTCTCCGTTGGCATCGCCGTCATACTGGTTACTCCAACCGTCTCCATCATTATCTACAAAATTGTCTACCCTGCCATCATTGTTGGCATCAATAGCGTAAGCTTCTACAATGTCTGGAATACCATCATTATCACTATCCAAATCTTTAGAGTTAGGTATACCATCGTTATCAAAATCAGGTGCTCCTAATCCCTGGCCACTGTTGGCTGCGCCAGAAAGATTGGCATCTACATTATCTGATAAACCATCGCCATCCCTATCGCAGAAGTTGTCAATGATACCATCACCATTTGCATCTACACCCAACGCCTCTATAACATCTGGTATACCATCATTGTCACTATCCTTATCCAGGTAATCTGGTACACCATCTCCATCAGTATCCAGGAAGGCACATGTGCCTGCTGAATTCAGTACACACCACTTGGCGTCTTTGTAATTGATGACACCATCTCCATCATCATCCGCAGAAGGATCTGAGCCATTTGGCGTACACGAGAAGCCGGTAGCACCTGCCCCGCAAACCTCTACATAATCCGGTATACCGTCATTGTCATCATCTATATCTATCTCGTCAGGCACGCCATCGCTATCAGAGTCTGCACCTACCCATATATATACTATCGCGGTGTCACAGGTATTCTTGTTATCGCATATCAGGTAAATGAGTGAATCCAACCCAGAGAAACCGTTTTGAGGTGTATAACGTATTGTATTTCCAGCCTGGGTAGATGATCCGTTGTTGAGCACTTCACTTGCACCCCTTGATGGTGACATTGCTATTGCAATCCTTCCTGTTCTTGGACCGTGTGCGCCAAAAATATCATTGTCCAATACATTGATAATAACTGGTACTCCCCTGCCAGTAGCCACTCGTTCCCAGGTAGCAATCGGTGCATCCTGTACAATGATGATAGCCCATTCAGTAGCACTTAATGATGCTGGTGGCGGACAGCCATTCAGCGTTATGATACTGTCTGTGATCCGGTACTGGAAACTATCGATACCGTAGTAAGTAGGGTTTGGTGTGTACAACATCAAACCATTTTCCATTGGCACTACTGTACCATGTACCGGCTGTGTTACCACATCTACCGGCAGTTTAAATTCATGGCCATCAGGATCTGAGTCATTTGTCAGTACATCCGCGTACAGCAGCGCACCCATATCCGTTCTGAACGTATCTCTTACCGTAACCGGTGCATTGTTCACGGTTGGCATAGGTCGAATGGTAAGAGAGACTGTGACCGTGTTACCACAAAGCGATGGATTTTGATTATCACAAGCTCTATAGGTAAATGAGGTAACTGCGTTATTAACTCCTGCCGGTGGTATATAAAGTATCTGCGAATTATTGTTCGTCAATTCCGCCACACCTGTTGATGGTTGTGTAACAATCTCTATACGCAGCACACCAAATTCAGGATCCATATCATTTAGCAGCGGGCTGATCTCTGTAGCCTCACATGCATTAATGGTATAGCTATCTGCTGTAGAAACCGGTGGCCTGTTGTTCACAATCATGATCACCATTGCAGTATCCTTCAGCAACGAACAACTGGTAGCTGTGTTCTCTGTAATCGAATACCACACTGTGTCGCGGCCAATGAAGTTCACGTTTGGTGTATAAGACAAAGTACCGGTTGCCGAAATGGTAGCTACACCATTCTTCGGTGTCTTCACAATCACAGGTAGTGATAGTGTAGAAGCTTCCGGATCGCTATCATTTACACGTATGTTTCCACCAGAGAAAGATGAAGGTGTAGAAACGGTGTTTGACAGGATTGCAAAACTATCTGCTACCGCACGTGGCTTCGCATTCAGCACATTGATGAATACTCTTGATGTATCCCACAGGTTACCACTGCTTACCCTGTAGCAGAAAGTATCTACTCCGTTGAAAGCAGGATTGGTTGCCGGCGGCGTATAGATTACCGAGTTGCCCGACTTTGTTAAGGTACCACCATGGCTAGTTGTGGTTGTCATTAGTTCTACCGAAAGACCTGTATTGTTATAGTCATAGTCATTCTGAGTAACACGTATGGTAACTGGTGTAACAGAATTGGTGGTGGTTGTATCAGGCATAGCCAGCGGTGCATAAGCAGGTATAGCTGTACATGCCAGCGGCACCCTGTAACTGATCAGTAGCATCGGCCTGTTAGAACCTGCCTCTCTTGAGTTAAAGATGAATTCTTTAGTACCCGAACCTTCAGGGTTCCTTGTAAGCATTACACCATAATTAGCGAAGTTACCAGTAACCCAATCCTGCACCACCGACCTGATGTTGAAATTCTTGTAAGCAGGGTTATTACCATACAAGTAGTTCGATGCCACAATGGTACTGTTGAAGTCACCACCCGCAGTAGTCCAGTTGGTGGTTGCTGTAGCAGCACTCCACGTGGCCGATGTTTCATTCCACTGTCTGGTAACGCGGTGTATTTTTACCGCCTCACTGGTTGGTCCTGCTGTTTGGTAGAGCCTGAGCACCGCCTGGTCAACAATTGCATTGGCTGGTATGCCCGCCATATTGAACTGCAACAAGCCCCTGTGGATTGATCCGTTTCTTCCTTTAACTATGATAGAGTTAGAGGTTCCCCTGTTACCATCATTGTTCAGGTAAGTATCCATTACGGGGTTTAGCGCAATGGTATAAGTAGAATACGTAACAGGTTTGTATGCACCAGGTCCGCAACCATCGGCAGCTATTCTCACTACCACGGTAGCATTAGCACATAGTCCTGCACTATTACAAATCCGGTATGTAAATGAGTCAACACCGCTACCAATCTGGTCTTTCAGGTTCAGGTAGGTTATGGTATTATCAAGGTTAATGGAAACCTTGCCTACAAGTGGTTGTTCAACTATACTGGTAACATAAAGCTCCTTACCCTGCGGGTCATAATCGTTCGCATCCACCTCTATAGTTACAGGTACATCTTCCAATGTAGCTACTTCATCGTGATCCGCTACAGGGTTTGCACTCACACAACTACGTAGATTGTATTGCATCGCATCTATCTGAACCGTTGTGGCAGGAATTGTTACTTTGACCCACCTTACACCCGCAGTTACTATATAAGCCTTCGCTCTTGCTTCAAGAAAATCATCAGCAGCATTAACCGTATAAGTCACAGGGTTTGTCCAGTTAATACTGTCTGTACTACGACTTACAGTAAACTGTCCACCTGTAGTTCCATCTACATAAAACCATAAGGTATCTGTAGCAGGAATAACCTGCGACAATGTATAATTGACCACATTGTTTCTATTGCCAAAGGTTGTATAGGTTGTTCCATCACCTGGTATACCATCCGGGTCGCCGAGCGATGCCGGCATGTTAACTGCCAGGTTGTTTCCTACTGGTGTTGCACGCATGGCGTTAATGGTTCCTACTACTGTATAGAACTCATGCGGGCGACATCCATAAGCATCTATATTATTCATTGTAACGGTGATGGTGCTGGTACAGCTCAAACCGTTAGGATTTGTTACTCTATAAGATATCTGGTCAGAACCAGTGAAAGCTCCATGTGGTGTATACGTTACCGTACCATCACCATTGTTCACAAAGGTTCCCTGGCTGCCATTTCCTATCAACATCACCGACAGTGCACCACCATCAGGATCAGAATCATTTGCCAGTACATTCAGCGTGGTGCTTCCGTCGCAATTCGGAAGAACTGCTACATCCGGCGCACACACTGGTGGACGTGGATTTGGATACAAAGTGATACCTCTTGTATCAAATGCTTTCCTGCCACAGTTATCAGTAATGATACAAGTGATCAGGCACCTTGTTTCTGTTGTTACACTTGGTGCATTGAAGGTTGTAGTAGACCCGGTTGGATCAGAGAAACTACCTCCGCACGATGATACCCATTGGTAGGTAAAGGTTGGATTGATATCCTGCGATGAGGCGAATGCTGTTAACGACATTACCTGCCCTGAGAACACACTTGACTGTATACCACCTGCCATTACCGAAGGTTTCTTTTCGCGTAAGCTAAAGAAGCTAAAGTTCAGGAACGACCTTGTTGCCGCTACTTCCTCTGGTGTGGTACCATTGGCTATATGGTGACCTGAAGTATACATTACCCAACCACGCTGGTCATCGCCAAATGCACGACCAAAGGCAATTGCTGCAGCTTCACCATTACTTATCTGTGGTATGTTCTTCTGCGTAGGGTCGTATACACCTATAAATGTAGATGGTCTCCACCCGCCCTGCTTGTGAGGCAGGTAGATGGTCTGCGGACCATTCATATGCGCATTATCTGTTTTACCCATGAACTGCATGATAGGGAAACCAGAATAGTTGTACTGGAATGGCGGAGACGCATTCTGATGTCTGGTAAATGGTACAGCTACTTGTCCAAGCGCCGGGCCATCCTTCATCAGGAAGTTCATCTTGATGGTCTTGGTAGGATCGTTCCTGTCAGGTCCGTACAAGTTCTCCAGCCCTGAAGCTGCATAACAACCTACCCAGATGTTTCCTTTGTAGGTCTCGTTCCAGTAATACATGTTCTGGTGTCTCTCCCACGATGCATCAGCATGTGGCAGCACAAAAATGTCATGACAGTTATTAAGATTAGCCGGAGCTATTCCTGTCCAGGCTGAGTTTGGAATGCCCGAGAATTCGAAATATTTTCTGCCAATGATAGTTTGAGATTCATCTATCATCCATGTTGGCGCTGTCTTCAGTGTGTGAATTACTTCTACATTGAAATCGCTTACCGCAGTATTGATGATAACACCCTGGCTCGCCCAGTTGTTGATGATGGCCATGATATTTGGCGCCAGGAATTCTTCATTGATGATGAAAACACCTGCCCTGTACACCACGTTATTGTGCACCAGGTCAACCCCATCTTTGATCTTCGACTGGTTGTATACCCACTCTACCGGGATGTTATTTCGCAGCAGTTCGTGCACAAGACCATAAGGCTTCAATGCATTGGCACCTGTTTGCGGTACAATACCTGTATTTACAAGAATAGATCCTTTAGGAATTGTTTTCACCGTAGTGTTCGCAATCATCGTTACCGCACACGTGTTTGGTGTAGTAGTTACTGTGTGTGTGGCAGTGCGGTTACCAGGACATCCCATTGCTGTTACCGTTATCACTGAAGTACCACTCCAGCCTAAAACAAAGCTAACAGCACCAGTAGCACTATTAATGCTATTACCAGCCGCAAGGCTTGCTGCGTCCAGGCTATACACCAGGCCAAAGTTATTAGGTGCAGAAGCAATATATGCTACCGTACCAACTCCACGACACCTGGTAGATGTAGGTCCGAAGGAGAATGAAGGATTGCCCAATATACCATACGTAGTTACAGTATGTGTACCAACTGAAGGTCCATTACATCCTGATGCAATGGCAGTAACAATAGAAGTACCAAACCATTCAGCAGGATAAGTTACCACACCTGTTGCCGGATTGATTGTCACTCCGCCAGCCAAACTTTCGTTATCTAATGCGTATGAAATGCCATTAGAACTACTTGCTGTAGCTGCATAGCTTACCGTACCTGCGCCAGGGCAACGTGTTGATGTAGGACCTTGGTTGAAAGTAACCAGACCTACTGTAGCAATGGTAGTAAGGTCATGTGTAGCTGAAACCGGTCCGCTACATCCACTGGCTGTAACAGTAATGGTAGAAGTACCACTCCATTGAGGAACAAAGGAGATGGAACCAGTAGCAGCATTGATCGTATTTCCAGCGGTTAAGCTAATTGCATCTAATGAGAAAGAAAGCCCGGTACTATAAGGTGCATTCACTGTATAGTTAAATACACCTCCTCCCTGGCAACGTGTAGAACTAGTACCCATTGAAAATACAGGTGTACCTACTGCACCACGAGTAGTAGCCGTGTGCGATGATAGCGCAGGTCCGTTACAACCAGCAGCAGAAGCTGTAATGATGATGTCACCAATCCATCCTGCAGCATAGGTCAATACACCAGTAGTTGGATCTATGGTATTACCCGCTGATGTGGCAGCTGCGTTTATGCTATATGTGATTCCTGTAGAATGATTAGCGGATGCAGTATAGGTTACTGTACCTGCACCCTGGCATCTTTCAGAAGTAGCACCAAGAGCAAAGATGGGCGCAGTAACGGTTTGTAATGTAATAACGGTATGAGTAGAAGTTGTAGGTCCTCCACATCCGGAAGCTGTAGCCGTGATTACAGAAGTACCAGTCCAGCCAGCTGAAAAAGTTACTACACCAGTTGCTGAATTGATAGAGTTTCCTCCTGCAATACTTGTATTATCCAACGAATAACTGATGCCTGTAGAAGAAGTGGCAGTTGCTGAATAACTAACTGTACCACCTGCCTGGCAACGCGTAGAACTTGTACCTCTTGCAAATACCGGCACACCCACATTGGCTGTTACTGTTACAGTATGTGTAGCTGTTCTCGGGCCTTCGCAACCAGCGGCACTTGCAGTGATAATTGTTGTTCCGTTCCATCCTGCAGCATAGGTAACTGCACCTGTAGAAGCGACAATGGTATTGCCTGCTGCTAAGCTTGCACCATCAAGACTATAAGTAATACCTGAAGTATTGGTGGCAGTAGCAGTATAAGTAACAGTACCGGCTGCCTGGCAACGAGTAGAAGTAGCGCCAGCTGAAAAAACAGGAGTAGAAACAGGACCGGTTGTCATCACAATATGCGTTGCTGATCTTGGTCCAGAACATCCTGCAGCACTTGCGGTAATGGTTGAAGTACCCGTCCAGCCAGCAACCCATGTTACTGTACCTGTAGTTGAATTAATTGTGTTTCCTGCTACCAGGCTGGTTCCATCAAGACTGTATGATATACCTGACATAGCTGTAGCCGATGCAGAATATGTTATGGTAGCTGCTCCCCTGCATCGACCAGAATTACTACCCATAGCAAACACAGGTGTTCCTACTGGCGGATTGGTAACCAATATATGGTCTGCAGTTGCTGGTCCATTACAACCTTGCGCAGTTGCAGTCACTATAGTATTGCCTGTCCAGGTAGAAACGAATGTTATTTCACCGGTAGATGCATTGATGGTATTTCCAGCTGATACACTTGCTGCATCCAAGCTATAGCTTACGCTGGTACTGTTGTTAGCTGTGGCAGTTATTGTCACTGTTCCTGCACCCTGGCAGCGGCTGGATGTTGGTCCTGCAACAAATACAGGATTAGAAACCGAAGGAGTTGTATTGAGTGTATGAGTAGAGCTTCTTGGTCCATTACATCCTGTAGCAGTTGCTGTAACAGTAGAAGTACCTGTCCATGATGCAATGAAAGTTATTTGTCCTGTTGCTGCATCAATGGTATTACCTGCAGCGGTACTTGTAGCATCCAGGCTATAGGTCATTCCAGTAGCATCGGTAGCTGTTGCAGAATAAGTTGCCACACCTGCTCCCTGGCACCTTGTAGACGATGTACCCAATGCAAACACAGGGAAACCAACAGTAGGTGTAACAGTAACTGAATGCGCAGCCGTAGAAGGACCATTACATCCTGAAGCACTTGCCGTTACTACCGAAGTACCAGCCCAGCCAGCTACAAAAGTTACCCTACCTGTACCTGAGTTAATGGTGTTACCCGCTGTTATACTGGTAGGATCAAGCGTATAAGTGATACCTGTGCTGTTGGTAGCTGTTGCAGTATATTGAATAGTAGCTGCACCCTGGCAACGTATAGATGTTTCTCCATTAGCAAACACTGGTGTACCAACGGTAGGTGTTATAGATATTGTATGCGTAGCAGTAGCAGGACCATTACATCCTGCAGCCGATGCTGTCACAATGGTTGTTCCATTCCATGAAGGATCGTAAGTCAAGGCACCTGTAGTGGCATTGATGGTATTACCCGCAGCCGCACTTGCAGCATCAATCGAATAGGTTATACCACCCCATGCATTGGTAGCAGAAGCAGCATAAGATATTATTTCTGCACCCTGGCATCTTACGCTAGAAGCACCACTTGAGAAAACAGGCGTTCCTACCGGTCCGTACACGGTTACATTATGGTTGGCACTGGCAGGACCATTACAACCATTGGCAGTAGCTGTTATAGTTGATGTTCCTACATAACTGGCTATGAAAGTAACTGCTCCTGTAGAGCTATTGATAGTTAATCCTGCTGCAAGACTCGCTGCGTCCAAACTGTAAGTAATGCTGGTAGAATTGGTGGCAGTTGCACTATAAGTTACTACTTGGTTTGCCTGGCAACGAATAGAAGATGCGCCCAATGCGAATACAGGTGTTCCAACAGTAGGATTAATGATTACGGTATGGGTGCTGGTACGTGGGCCACTACAACCTGCAGCACTTGCTGTGATTACAGTTGTACCACTCCAGGCTGCTGTATAAGTAACAGCTCCTGTAGCACTATTAATAGTATTACCACCAGCTATACTTGCAGCATCCAGGCTGTAAGTGATACTGGTAGTATTGGTAGCAGAGGCAGTATAAGTAACTGTACCTGCTCCCTGGCAACGATTAGAAGTAGCGCCTGCTGCAAAAACAGGTGTTCCTACATAAGGAGTAGTTGTTACAGTGTGATTGGTTGTCCTGGTAGTACCACATCCTGTAACAGTAACCGTAACAACTGCATTGCCTGTCCATGTTGCAGGGAAAGTTACTTCACCTGTTGCAGCATTGATGGTAACTCCATTATTCAAAGGACCATTGTTCAAGGAATATGAAATAGTAGCAGCATAAGGAGCGGTTGCTGTATAAGTAATACTGTTAGCTCCCTGGCAGCGTGTAGATGATGCACCCATTGCAAAGACAGGTGTACCTACAGGAGGATTGATGGTCACTGTATGTGTTGCAGTAACAGGTCCGTTACAACCGGCAGCACTTGCAGTGATTGTAGATGTTCCTGTCCAGCTTCCTACATAAGTTACTGCACCTGTAACAGCATTGATACTGTTGCCGCCTGAGATGCTCGCTGCATCAAGGCTATACGTAATGCCGGTAGTGTTGGTAGCGGTAGCGGCATAGGTTACTGTTGCTGTGCCCTGGCAGCGCGTAGATGATGCACCCATTGTAAACACAGGTGTGCCAACAGTAGGCGTTGTGGTAACAGTATGTGTTGAGGTTCTTGGACCTGAACAACCGGCAGCACTTGCTGTAATGGTACTTGTTCCTGTCCAGCCTGTAGCAAAAGTCACTGCTCCTGTTGCTGTATTAATGGTATTGCCGCCGCTGATGCTTGCAGCATCCAAAGAATAAGTTATTCCGGTAGTGTTGAGAGCATTAGCAGTATAAGTAACTGTTGTAGCACCCTGGCACCGCGTAGATGAAGCTCCTGAAGTGAATACAGGCGTAGTAACTGAACCATTAACAGTAACTGTATGTGTAGCTGTGCGTGGACCATTACATCCCGCAGCACTTGCTGTGATGGTTGTAGTACCACTCCATCCCGCTGCATAGGTTACTTGTCCTGTAGAAGCATCTATGGTATTACCCGCAGCACTACTTGCAACATCAAGCGAGTATGTAATACCTGTGCTATTGGTTGCAGTTGCAGAATATACTACTGTGCCCGCTCCATTACACCTGCTAGAAATAGCGCCTGCTGTAAACACAGGCACACCCACTGTTGGTGTTACCGTTACTACATGGCTAGCTGTACGGGGACCATTACAACCAGCTGCACTTGCAGTGATTGTTGTAGTACCACTCCACCCTGCTGCATATGTTACAGCACCTGTAGTAGTATTGATTGTATTGCCGCCTGAAATGCTTGCTGCGTCTAATGCGTATGTAATTCCTGTAGTATTAGTAGCTGTGGCTGTATAAGTTACTGTACCAGTGCCCTGGCACCGTGTAGAAGAAGCACCTGAAGCAAATACAGGTGTACCCACTGTAGGAGTAGTTACCACAGTATGTGCAGAAGATGCAGTAGCACCACAACCAGAGGCTGTTGCAGTGATGGTACTATTACCCGCCCATCCTGCAGCAAAGGTTACAGCACCTGTAGCTGAGTTGATGGTGTTTCCACCTGCAAGGCTAGCTGCATCTAATGCGTAGGTAATGCTGGTACTGTTAGCAGCAGTTGCGGAATAAGTAACTGTTCCCGCGCCCTGGCATCGTGTAGAGGATGCTCCAGAGGCAAACACAGGAGCACTAACCATTGGTGTGATGGTTACAGTATGAGAAGATGAAAGTGTAGCATTACTACAACTTGTAGCGGTTGCAGTTATTACTGTAGTTCCTATCCAACCGGCTACATAAGTAACTTCACCTGTAGATGAATTGATGGTGTTACCTGCAGTAAGAGCCGCAGCATTTAAGCTATAAGATATAGAAACAGATTGTGCTGCTGTTGCTGTATAAGTAACCGTACCTGCACCAGAGCAACGGGTGGAACTAGTTCCCATAGCAAATACAGGAGCAGTCATGGTACCATAAGTGATGATGGTATGCACTGCTGATACGGGTCCGTTACATCCTGTTGCTGTTGCGGTCAGGTAAGAAGTTCCTATCCAGGATGCAGGAAAACTTATCCTTCCGTTAGATGTATTTAAGGTTACACCACCTGCAAGACTTGTAGCATCTAAACTATAACTCATACCGGTAGAGCTGGTAGATGTTGCCGAAAAGTTCTGGTTGTTTTGCGCAGCAGCACAACGATGTGTAACATCTCCATTAGTCCATGTAGGAGTACCTACAGTAGGTGTTACGGTCACAGTATGAGTGGCTGTTCTTGGACCATTACAACCGGCAGCACTTGCTGTAATGGTAGTAGTACCGCTCCAATTAGCTGAATAAGTTACTTCACCCGTAGCAGCATTAATAGTATTACCGCCTGACAAGCTTGCACCATCCAATGAATAGGTA
Source organism: Aridibaculum aurantiacum (assembly GCF_017355875.1). Taxonomy (NCBI): domain Bacteria; kingdom Pseudomonadati; phylum Bacteroidota; class Chitinophagia; order Chitinophagales; family Chitinophagaceae; genus Aridibaculum; species Aridibaculum aurantiacum. The sequence continues at coordinate 1,138,996 of NZ_JAFEWC010000001.1, read as the reverse complement.
ATACCTGTAGTAGTGGTTGCTGTTGCAGAATAAGTAACACTGTTTCCACCCTGGCAGCGGGTAGAGCTTGCACCCATCGAAAATATCGGCGTACCTACAGTAGCAATGGTAGTAACTACATGCGTTGCTGAACGTGTACCACCACATCCTGATGCAGTTGCAGTAATGGTTGAATTACCACTCCACCCTGCTATAAATGTTACTACACCTGTAGAAGTATTAATGGTATTACCTGCAGCCGCACTTGTACCATCCAGGCTATAAGTTATACCAGTAGCATTGGTAGCCGTAGCAGTAAATGTAGCTGTACCGGCTCCCTGGCAACGATCTGATGTAGCACCCAATGCAAAAACAGGTGTACCTACTAATGGTGTAGTGGTAACGGTATGGCTAGAGGCAGAAGGGCCGTTACAACCAGTAGCTGTAGCCGTAATGGTTGACGCTCCTGTCCATGCTGCAGTAAATGTTACCGCACCTGTATTGTTATTGATTGTATTACCCGCTGCTAAACTGGCTGCATCCAGGCTGTAAGAAATGCCTGTATTGCTGGTAGCAGTAGCAGTATAAGTTACAGTACCTGCAGCCTGGCATCGTGTAGATGTAGTGCCTGCAGCAAATACCGGTGTACCTACAGTTGGTGTAATTGTAACCGTATGTGTAGCAGTACGTGGGCCGTTACAACCAGCAGCACTTGCTGTTATTATTAAAGTACCGCTGTAAGTAGAAACATAGGTAACTGCACCTGTGCTCGAATTGATAGTATTACCTGCAGCCGCACTTGTACCATCTATTGAATAAGTGATACCAGTAGAATTGGTAGCAGAAGCAGAATAAGTAATTGTACCTGCACCCTGGCACCTGGTAGAAATGCTACCCGATGCAAATACAGGTGTACCTACAGTAGGTGTGATAGTTACCGTATGTGAAGCGGTGGTAGGTCCGGCACAACCAGCAGCACTTGCTGTGATCACGCTAGTTCCTGACCAGCCTGCAGTGAAGGTTACAGCACCGGTTGATGAATTAATAGTATTACCTCCGGCTAAACTTGCACCATCAAGACTGTATGTAACACCTGTAGTACTGGTAGCTGTAGCTGTATAGGTAACAGTACCTGCGCCCTGGCAGCGTGTAGATGTTTCGCCGGCTAAGAAAATCGGGCTACCTACATAAGCTGAAACAGTAACAGTATGGGTAGATGATCTTGGGCCATTACATCCTGTAGCTGTAGCTGTAATGGTAGAAGTACCATTCCACAATGCAGTATACGTTACTGCACCCGTTGCAGAATTAATAGTATTTCCTGCGAGCAAACTCATATTATCCAGGCTATAGCTGATACCGGTAGAGGTAGTAGCTGTAGCTGTATATGTCACTGTTTCTGCACCCTGGCACTTATTAGATGATGTGCCCATTGCAAATACAGGAGCACCTACAGTAGCAGTTACTGTCACGGTATGAGTAGCAGTAGCAGGACCATTACATCCCGCCGCACTGGCTGTGATGATGGTAGTTCCACTCCAGCCTGCTGCATAGGTTACTGCACCGGTTGTTGTGTTGATGGTGTTGCCGCCCGTTATACTTGCTGCATCCAGCGAGTAAGTGATACCGGTTGTATTGTTGGCAGAAGCAGCATAAGTTACCGTTGCCGCACCCTGGCATCTTGTAGAGGATGCGCCGCTGGCAAATACAGGTGTGGTAACAGAAAGTGTACTTGTTACTGTGTGTGAAGCCGTGGTTGGACCATTACAACCATTAGCTGTAGCTGTAATGATGGATGTACCGGTATAAGCAGCTACATAAGTAACTGCACCGGTAGCTGAATTGATGGTATTTCCGGCTGCGATGCTGGCAGCATCGAGGCTGTAGACAATGCTGGTACTGTTAGCAGCTGTGGCAGCATAAGTAACTGTATTTGCACCCTGGCAGCGGGTAGATGTTGCACCCATAGCAAATACAGGAGTAGCTACTGAAGCAGTAGTAGTAATTGTATGCGTTGCTGTACGTGGGCCATTACAACCAGCTGCACTGGCAGTAACAGTAGATGTTCCTACCCAACCAGCTACAAAGGTGATAGCACCTGTAGAACTGTTGATAGTATTGCCTGCAGTGGTGCTGGCAGCATCCAGGCTGTAGGTAATGCCGGTACTGTTAGTTGCAGTGGCAGTATAAGTAGCAGTATTTGCTCCCTGGCAACGCGTAGACGAAGCACCTGCAGCAAATACAGGTGTACCAACAGTCGGTGTTACTGTTACTACGTGGTCAGCAGTTACAGGACCAAAACATCCTGCTGCACTAGCTGTGATCGTGGTAGTGCCACTCCATCCAGCTGCATAAGTAACTGCACCGGTAGATGAAACAATTGTATTTCCACCGGCTATACTTGCTGCATCCAGGCTGTAGGTAATTCCGGTAGTGTTAGTAGCAGTAGCTGAATAAGTAATACTACCTGCGCCCTGGCAACGTGTGCTGGTGGCACCCATTGCAAAAACGGGTGAGGTAACTGCACCATTAGTAGTAATGGTATGAGTAGAGGTACGTGGTCCATTACAACCTGTAGCACTTGCGGTAACAGTTGTAGTACCCATCCATCCTGCTGTAAAAGTTACAGCACCGGTATTTGCGTCTATTGTTAGACCGCCACTGATACTTCCTGCATCAAGGCTATAGGTAATTCCTGTACTATTTGTAGCAGTAGCAGCATAAGTAGTAGTGCCCGCACCACGACAACGAGTTGAACTTGCTCCTGCTGTAAACACAGGTGCACCAACTGTTGGTGTAACGGTTACTGTATGAATGGCCGTGCGTGGACCGCTACAACCTGCGGCACTTGCAGTGATCGTTGTTGTACCACTCCAACCTGCTGCGTAGGTAACAGCTCCTGTTGAAGCAACTATTGTATTACCTGCAGATACACTGGCAGCATCTAAGCTATAGGTGATGCCGGTTGTATTGTTTGCTGTTGCAGTATATGTAACCGTACCTGCACCCTGGCAACGTGTAGACGTACCGCCCATAGCAAATACAGGTGTAGTAACTACAGGTGTTATGGTAACAGTATGTGTTGATGTAGCAGGTCCGTTACAACCTGCAGCACTTGCAGTTATGGTTGTTGTTCCACTCCATCCTGCTGCATAAGTAACTGCACCTGTTGAGGCTACTATTGTATTACCTGCAGAAATACTTGCCGCATCAAGCGTATAGGTGATACCAGTGGTATTGGTAGCAGAAGCAGTATAAGTAACGGTTCCTGCAGCCTGGCATCGGGTGCTGGTAGCACCTAATGTAAAGACAGGCGTACCTACCGTAGGTGTGATGGTAACTGTATGATTGGCTGTAGTAGTTGTACCACTACATCCTGTTGCTGTAGCAGTGATCACTGTACTTCCTGTCCAGCCTGCTACATATGTTACAGCACCAGTAGCGCTATTAATTGAATTACCTGCGGTAACAGCAGCAGCGTTCAGACTATAGCTGATGGAAACAGCTTCAGCTGCATTGGCTGTGTACGTTACAGTTCCTGCACCCTGGCAGCGCGTAGAAGTTCCACCCATAGCAAAAGACGTTGCGCCAAGTGTACCATACGTTGTAGCCCTGTGAACAGCTGTTGTAGGACCACTACAACCTTCAGCCGTTGCAGTTATCAAAACGGTGCCGGTAAATGTTGAAGGATAACTTATTCTACCATTTCCCTGGTTGATGGATAAACCTGCTGCTATACTTGCAGCATCCAGCGAATAGGTAACGCTGGTGGAGTTGACTGCATTGGCACGGTAGAAAACGTTGGCAGCGGCAGCACAACGAATGGAACTTTCGCCTGATTCAAATACTGGCTGGCCAACGAGACCATTAGTGGTAACGGTATGTGAAGCAGTAGCAGGACCATTACAACCTGCAGCACTTGCAGTGATAACTGATACACCATTCCAACCAGCGGTGAATGTAACCGCACCTGTAGCTGCATTAATAGTATTACCAGCAGCTAAGCTTGTAGCATCTAAGCTATAAGTAATACCAGTGGTAGTGGTAGCTGTAGCCGTATAAGTAATTGTTGCTGCAGCCTGGCAACGTGCCGAGGCTGCACCCATAGCAAATACAGGTGTTCCAACAGTTGGCGTTACCGTTACTGTATGCTGCGCCGTTAGCGGACCAGCACAACCAGCAGCACTTGCAGTAATTATAGTAGTGCCACTCCAGGTAGCTGAATAACTGACTGCACCGGTAGATGCATTAATCGCATTACCACCACTGATGCTTGCAGCATCCAATGAGTAGGTAATTCCTGTAGTATGATTGGCTGAAGCAGTATAGGTAACAACACCTGCACCCTGGCATCGTTCTGTGGTTGCGCCACTGGCGAACACAGGAACAGTAACAGGTTGATTAGTGGTAACTGTATGGCTGGCGCTGGAAGGTCCATTACAACCCGCAGCAGTAGCTGTAATTACTGATGTACCGTACCAGCTCGAAATATAAGTAACTGCACCAGTAGCCGCATCGATGGTATTTCCACCTGCAAGGCTGGTAGCATCGAGGCTGTAGGTAATTCCGGTGGTATTGGTAGCAGTAGCTGTGTAAGTAACTGTTGTAGCAGCCTGGCAGCGGCTTGAGGTTGCGCCTATTGAAAAAACAGGTGTACCTACTGTAGGTGTAATGGTAACCGTATGAGTAGCTGTTACCGGCCCGTTACAACCTGCTGCACTGGCAGTGATGATAGTGCTGCCGGTCCATGCTGCTGCATAAGTAACCACACCAGTAGTTGCATTAATGGTGCAACCACCAGTAACTGCAGCAGCATTCAAACTATAGGTAATACCGGTAGTGTTGGTAGCAGAAGCAGTGTAAGTAACCGTACCTGCGCCCTGGCATCTTGTAGAGGTAGCACCCATTGCAAATACAGGTGTACCCACTGTAGGTGTAATGGTAACTGTATGTTGAGCAACCTGTGGTCCATAACATCCTGCAGCACTTGCCGTGATAGTGGAAGCACCACTCCAACCTGCCACATAAGTTACTGCACCCGTAGTGCTGTTAATTGCATTTCCGGCTGAAATGCTGGCTGCATCTAATGTATAGGTGATACCTGTAGTAGCGGTAGCTGTAGCAGTATAAGTTACTGTTCCTGCACCCTGGCAGCGCGTAGAAGAAGCGCCACTGCTAAATACAGGCGTAGAAACAGGTGCATTGGTGGTAACCGTATGTGTAGCAGTACCAGGGCCATTACATCCTGCAGCACTGGCAGTGATGGTTGTGGTTCCTGTCCAACCTGCTGTATAAGTAACTTCCCCTGTTGAAGGGTTGATGGTAATTCCTGCACTTGTGCTGGTTGCATCAAGAGAATAAGTTGTACCTGTTGTACTGGTAGCAGATGCAGCATAAGTAACACTTCCTGCAGCCTGGCAGCGATTGGAAGAAGCGCCCATTGTAAACACAGGCGTACCAACTGTTGGTGTTACAGTAACTATATGGCTTGCCACTCTTGGACCACTACATCCTGCAGCACTAGCTGTTATAGTAGAGGTTCCGCTCCATCCTACCACAAAAGTAACTGTACCGGTAGATGAATTGATGATGTTACCAGCAGACACACTTGCTGCATCCAGGCTGTAGGTAATACCAGTAGTGTTTGCAGCAGATGCTGTATAAGTTACAGTACCAGCGCCCTGGCATCTTTCGCTGGTGGTACCATTAGCAAAAACAGGTGTACCAACCACAGCAGTTATTGTTACAGTGTGAGTGGCAGTTGCCGGTCCATTACATCCTGCGGCAGTTGCTGTTACTATACTTGTACCACTCCAGGTACTAACATAGGTAACTGCACCCGTTGATGCATCAATTGAATTTCCTGCAGCTACACTGGCAGCATCCAAAGCATAGGTAATGCCCGTGGTATTGGAAGCAGTGGCAGTATAAGTTACTGTTCCTGCAGCCTGGCAACGTGTAGAAGTAGCACCCATACTGAAAACAGGAGTTCCAACAGTAGGAGTAACTGTTACTGTATGTGTGGCGGTACGGGGGCCGTTACAGCCATCTGCACTTGCAGTAATGGTACTAGTTCCAGTCCATCCTGCGGCGTATGTTACTACACCAGTTGAAGCATCAATAGTATTTCCACCGGCGATACTTGAAGCATCTAAACTGTAAGTGATACCGGTTGTATGATCGGCACTAGCAGTGTATGTTACTGTTCCTGCTCCCTGGCAGCGTGTAGATGAAGCGCCAGAAGCAAATACAGGCGTTGTAACAGAAGGTATAACTGTGATTGTAATATCAGTTATCTGCGGTCCATAACAACCGGCTGCGCTGGCTGTTAATGTTGTTGTACCTGTATATGTTGAAGCAAAAGTTACAACACCGGTAGTAGCATTGATTGTGTTACCACCTGCGAGGCTCGCTGCGTCCAAAGAATAGGTGATACCAGTAGTTGCTGTAGCAGTAGCCGTATATGTATCAGATGCCAATCCCTGGCAGTGAGAATATTCATTTCCTAAAGCAAAAACGGGAGCAGATACAGGAGGATTTGTAGTAGCAGTGTGGCTAGCATTTACTGGTCCGTTACAACCTGCGGCCGATGCTGTTATTACTGTATTTCCCGCCCATCCTGCTGGGTAAGTAACCGCGCCTGTAGCAGCATCAATGGTTACACCTGATGAAATGCTGGCTGCATCCAATGAATATGTTATTCCTGTTGTGGTAGTAGCAGTGGCAGTATATGTTACTGTTCCTGCAGCCTGGCATCGGCTAGATGTAGGGCCTTGCGCAAATACAGGCGTACCTACGGTGGGTGTTGTAGTTACTGTAGTAGTAGCAGTTCTCGGACCACTACATCCTGCAGCACTTGCAGTAATGGTAGTTGTACCACTCCATCCTGCAACAAAAGTTACAATGCCTGTAGAGCTATTGATGGTGTTGCCACCAGCTATGCTTGCTGCATCTATGCTATAGGTAATACCAGTTGTATTAGAGGCGGTTGCAGTATAAGTAGCAGTTCCGGCACCCTGGCATCTTGTACCAACACCACCTGCATCAAAAACGGGCGTAGTTACATAATCAGTAATGGTGATAGTATGGTTAGCCGTGCTTGGACCATTACAACCAGCTGCTGTTGCCGTAACTACTGACGTTCCAAACCAGGCTTCTGCAAAAGAAACAGCGCCTGTAGATGCATCAATTGTATTACCGGCAGACAAGCTGGCTCCATCCAATGCGTAAGTTATTCCTGTAGTATTGGTAGCGCTGGCAGTATAAGTTACTGTTGCTGCCCCACGACACCTTGTAGAAGCGGCTCCTGCAGCAAATACAGGTGTGCCTACATTAGGAATTACAGTAACACTATGGGTGCCGTATTTTGGTCCACCGCAACCTTCGGCCCTTGCAGTCACAAGGGTAGTTCCACTCCAACCATCTGCATAATCCACCTCACCCGTATTTGGGTTGATGGTATTACCAGCTGATAAACTTGCAGCATCTAAACTATACTGCAGAATAGCAGCATAATCAGATGTAGCTGTAAAGGTGTTATTAGGAGAAGCCTGGCACGTAGAAGAATTAGCACCTAATGCAAATACTGGTGTGGTGATCTCTGGAGTTGTAGCAAATACACCTACTGTATAGGTTTCAGTAGCACTACTGTTACAGCCATAAGCCACAGCTGTTATAGTTACATTACCCGTCCATGATGCTACATAGGTAACTGTACCTGTAGCAGCATCTATGGTATTACCACCCGCACTGCTGGCAGCATCAAGGCTGTAAACAATATTGGTACTATTGGTGGCTGTTGCTGTGTAAGTAACAGATCCGGCACCCTGGCATCTTTGAGCCGAAGCATTAGGATCAAATACAGGCGTACCTACAAATGCAGCAACCTGTACAGTATGGGTGGCAGTTACCGGGCCATTACATCCTGCAGCACTCGCTGTGATGATGGCAGTACCACTCCACCCTGCTACATAAGTAACCGCTCCTGTTGCTAAATTGATGGTATTGCCACCAGACAAAGCAGCAGCATTCAGGCTATAAGTGATACCGGTTGTATTGGTAGACGTAGCAGTATAGGTAATTGTTTCTGCTCCCTCGCAACGGTTGCTGCCAACTCCCATTGCGAACACAGGTTGCCCTACTGTAGGCGTGGTGGTTATGGTATGTTGAGCAGTTCTTGGGCCGGCACATCCTGTGGCAGTTGCTGTCACGGTGCTTGTACCAGTCCATCCGGCAACAAAACTTACCGCACCTGTTGTGGTATTAATAGTGTTACCTGCAGATACACTTGAAGCATCAAGAGAATAACTGATGCCTGTACTGTTTGCGGCAGTAGCTGCATAGGTAACTGTTCCTGCTCCCTGGCACCTGGTAGAATTGGCGCCGCTAGTGAATACAGGCACAGCCACCAGTGGATTGGTAGTAACTGTATGGGTTGCTGTAGCCGGACCATTACATCCTGCAGCACTTGCAGTAATAACAGATGAACCTGACCATGTAGATACAAAAGTGACAGCACCGGTAGCACTGTTGAGAGTGTTGCCTGCTGATAAACTTGCAGCATCCAGGCTGTAGGTAATACCAGTTGTGTTGGTAGCAGTAGCCGGGTAATTAACAGTACCAGCTGCCTGGCATCGGCTTGAAGAAGCGCCTGCCGTAAACACAGGAACACCCACATTGGGTGTTATTGTTACAGTTGAACTTCCTGCACCACTACTCCATTGAAGTGTAGAGTTATTCCTTGCTCTTAAGTAATAGGTACCACTGGCACTAGCAACATAAGTAGATGCAGAACTGGTAGTGGAAGTTCCTGTTGCAGCGGTTTGCCAAAACCAGGAAACTCCTGCAGGCGGTGTTCCATTAAATGACAAAGTCACGCCAGGTGGCGCGCATTGCGGAGAATTAGAAAGAGGATTAGGCGGCGTAGCAGGTGGTGGTATCACAGTACCAAAAACTGTTACATCTTCATTTATCCACTCTGTACTATTTGCTTCCGGGTTATAAAAGTATAAACGAAAAGTAACTGCACCGATGTTGGTGAAGCTGGCTGCAGGAAGGGTTACCGCCACATTCTGCAGCGTATTGTTGACAGATCCTGAAGATAGGTTAGTTGTAAAATTGTCTAAGCTTGAACGAATTGCCCATGACTGTGCATTGATCACTTTATCAGACATTGCATGGCTAAACGTAATGGAAGAAAGCGTCAGCAGGTGATCAACATCTGGTGTAATAGAAAACTGGTGGTAGCGATTTACATCCAGTCCTGGAATGACATTCCATTTACTCGAAATATAATAGGAAAGCGAACCCGAACAAGTAACACCCGAACTGGTAAAGGGACTAAAATTAGCATTAGCCGGCTGCGTTGTAACCGTGTTCGCAGTGTTTGGACACTTTGATGTGACACTGTTAAACTGGTACTGGCCTAACTGCGCAAAGCCGTTGACGCTAAGAAGCACCAGTGCCATGATCATTATGAGCACGTCCCTCTTGCTATTGCGATTAGATGGCGCTATACCACCAGCAGCAAGAGTAACGTGATTAAAACAAGCTAAAGTTTTTCTCATACCAGTTTCCATTTTAGGGGTGTAACTACACACGCTGGCGTACCAGTGGGTTGCTGGCGGAGCGCGGCACTTAGACGGTTACAGGAAATCAACAACAGGAAAATGATGAGGAAACCTGCAAGAACGGCAGGTATGTAAACGGGAAATACAGGTGACAACGCACCTGTATAAAGCAGTAGTAAAGCCACTTCTTTTGGTTTCTTCATGATATTTGGATGCTTTAAGTACACAGCATTTGTCCCCAATAAGTGTTGGAAAACAACCTGGTGCACAGAAAGTATTACCAATTAACGGCAGATTTGCCCCTTAAATTGCCCTAAAAGAAAAAAGTTTCAGACTGGGAAGGAAATTCAAAAAAGGAACGTCTGTTTCTGCTTTTGGGAGCAGAATTTTTTTTTGGGAAAATGCATTTGTGAGGTAGCAGCGGTGGCTAAGATATAGGCAAAAGTCAGAAAATGGCATTTTCTTCCTGCTCCTGTTTAAAAAGAATTGGTGACCAGGCATGCGCACTACACATGTACAACCACCACCTGTTGCCACTGCATCCCAACTTATATTCTTCCGTTACCGCGGTTGTATAAATTTTTAGAAACAACAAAATCCGCCGTAAGCGGATTTCATTGTAGTTATCGTTCATTTTAAAACAGAAATATTTTACTGCCTTACCCTTACCGGAAATTTTGGTGAAGGCGCTTTCTTAGGCGGGTTCTTTTTTAGCTCCTCCATTACAATTTGAATAGCTTTTTCTAATTGTGGATCTTGTCCTTTTATCACCTGCGATGGCCACTGCTCTACTTCTACATCTGGTGGTGTACCTACATTCTCTATTCCAAAACCATTCTCATCAAAAAAGGCAAGGTTAGGTGCTGTTACCTCACCTCCATCTATAAATTCAGGATAACCTAATATACCTACCAATCCACCCCAGGTAGTTTTACCTACCAGCGTTCCCAGCTTTGCCTGCCTGAAAAGGTAAGGAAGGTAATCGCCTCCCGACCCTGCTGTTTCATCTATGATCATCACTTTAGGACCTTGTATAGATGCATTGGGCGCTTTCTGGTCTTTGCCATGGCGGTATTTCCAATAAGACTGTGCAGGGCGCTTTAACAGGTCTATGTAGTAATCTGCTAATTGGCCACCACCATTAAATCTTTCGTCCACTATGATCCCTGCCCTATTGGCCTGCGGAAAGAAATAGCGTTTAAAATATTCATGACCTTCTGCAGTGGTATTAGGCACGTACACATATGCTACCTGCCCATTGGTTGCCTCCGTTACTTTACGCATATTTCCTTCTACCCAATCACGATTACGCAGCGCAACCTCGTTGGCTACCGGTACCACTTTTACCGTACGTTTATTAGCTCCTTCAGGCGTAGATGCTATGGTAAGTGTAACAATCTTTTCAGCTGTATTTTCAAAGTAGCTATAGAAGTTCTTATCAGCAGTTACTTCGGCTCCATTCACTGCCATGATATAATCTCCTACCTGCACATTTACGCCTGGCTCTGTAAGCGGCGAACGCAGGTTCGGCGTCCAGTTGAGACCGCCATAGATTTTTGTAATTCTATATCGATTGTTCTTTACTTCATAATCTGCACCCAATAAACCACCGGGAACAATGTCTGGATTAGAACGCCTGTCGCCTGTAGCAGCAAACCTGTGGTGACCAACAGAGAGCTCGCTAAACATCCATTGCATAATGCGATACAGGTCGTTGGTGCTGGCTACATCAGGTAACAGCGCCTCGTACTTTTTCTTCATGGCTGCCCAATTAGCACCATGCATATTTGGGTCGTAAAAATAATCGCGGTTAACGCGCCATGCTTCATTGAATATGTTAGGCCATTCTTCTTTAGGCGAGATCTTAACTTGTATAGCCGCTGTATTGATCATTGCATCCGGCCCTGGTTTTTGACCGGTAGATGCAATGCCCCATTTACCCTTAGTAACATAAACTGTTTTTTCGCCTTTGGCTGCAATGATGTATCCATCTGCAGGCATCAGTGGTTCTTCTTTTCTCTTCTTAAAACTATACATGTGCAACATAGTAGGTGTAGCACCATGCGGCGCTTCAGAAAGATAGAATAGCTCACCTTCTTTCACCACTGACAGCGACTTATAGCGACCCTTAGACAATGGCAGTGGGATGATCCTGTTTTGAATGCCGTCCCAGTCAATCTTCAGCTTCGTGCTATTGGAGTCTGCTTTGTATGGTGCTTTACTACTTGCTGTATCTTTTATTTCTTCCACTTCATTCTCTTTGGCAAAAGGAGATTTTACCTGCTTTTGAAGTGTAATGAGATAAATGGAATTGGTAGCTTCCATATCCTGCGCCGACTGGTCGAACCAGTTTACCACCGGACCTGCATCGGTACTGGCCAGCACATATAAATATTTACCCGAAGGATCAAACGTGGGCTCAGTTACATTAGACATAGCATCTGTAACTGCATACGATTTATTTTCTGAAATAGAATACACCCATGCCCTTTCAAAATTGGTTTCGGCAATGGTGGTGTAGGAAATAAAATTGCCATCGTGCGACCAGCTGCCAAACAGGTTTCTAAATGGCCCCGGGATGTAATTTGCATCTTCCGCTATTTTGGTGGATTTACCCGAAGCAATATCAGCTACATATAACCTACGCGCATTATCTACATAAGCTATCCTTTTGCTATCAGGAGACCAGCTGAGATGCGCATAAAAACCTGAGCCATTCAATTTGATCATTTGCGGCTGCCCACTGCCATCCTGGTTGTGTATATACAAATTGTATTCGCCTGTAGCATCACTCAGGTAAGCTATGTACCTGCCATTAGGCGACCAGACAGGTTCTTTTTCATGCACACCTGGTGTATTTGTCAGGTTAAGTACATCACCTTTTTGTGCAGGCAGCGTAATGATATCACCACGATAATCCATCACCACTCTTGCACCTGATGGAGATATATGTCCACCTCTTATGTATTGGTCGCCTTTTACAAAACGTGGTCTATGATCTAGCAGATCTGCTGCAATACCTACTTTAATCTTAGCAGTATTGTTAGTGGCTGTATTGAATACATGCAGGTATCCAGCCTGCGAAAAAATTATCTTACCAGCAGTACCTTCTAAACTTGATACCGGGAAGTCGTTGAACTTAGTATGCGATTGCACAGCCTTGGTTGCAGGATCATAACTATAGAGGTTAAACTCACCATCGCGGTCGCTGCGGAAATACACCTTGTTACCTTTCCAAACCGGTTTAGAATCATTGCTGCCAGTTTTAGGTTTTGGTATTTCTGTTACGTTGTGACTTTTAGTATCGTATAGCCAGATGCGGCTCATGGTTCCTCCCCTATAGTTCTTCCACTGCTCAAACCTATCGGCTATGGTAGTGTACGCTATACTATTTCCATCAGGGCTATAAGAGGCCCAAAAGGCATTTGGTATTGGCAGTTGTTGTTCAGCACCGGTAGCTATGTCTACAGTAAATAATTGGTGGTAGCGGTTGGTAAAACTATTACGCTGCGAAGCAAACAATATCTTTTTACCATCAGGAGAAAAGTCTCTGACAAGGTCTGCACCCGGGTGCCACGTAAGCCTTTTAGGAACACCCCCAGCGGCAGGTACCACGAACACATCTGTATTTCCATCGTACTGGCCAGTGAAGGCAATGATGCTTCCATCGGGAGAAAAAACAGGATTAGACTCCGCTCCTTCACTCACCGTTATGCGTCGTGGATAAGAACCGTCTAAATTGGCAACCCAAAGGTCTTCGGCATAAATAAAAGCGATATGATCTTTACTGATGGTTGGCTGCCATAACAATCGGGTGTCACTTGTATTTTGTGCTGGTAATGTTGTAGCTAATAAAAACAATGAACAGGTAAAAAAGCAATAGCGAAAAATATTCATGAAGATGATGATTAGGGTTTGAATATAATGAAGAAAGTGAATGATATGAGTCAAATTAAATGAACGGCTGTGACAGTGGAATTACGAGATACAGGCATCGCAGGATTAAGATTTAGCAGGCTCGCTCTTCACCACATCATACCAAAGCTGCACAAGTCCTGATGGATAGCTTATGCTTCTTTTAAAATGCAGTTTCTGTTCTTTATTATCTTCTTTGAATAACCGGATACCATCTCCAAGAAAATGAGGAATGATACTAACGATCAGCCTGTCGAACAATTGATGGTTCATTAGTTCGTAAACAATTTCAGCACCGCCATCACAGTAGATATCTTTGCCAGGTTGCTCTTTCAAAGCCTGCACTAACGCTACTACATTGTTGGCAAATTCTGCATGTTCTACCTTGCCTGTCTTCGTTCTTGAAATAACATAAACCTTCTTGTCCTGGTGCGGAACACCATTGCCAAACGTAAGCACTTTGTCAAATGTCTTCCTGCCCCATATTACGGTGTCTATGTTCTGCATGAAGTCGGCATAACCAAAATCTTCGTTGGGTGTTTCTACCATAGATAGAAAATCAATGTTGTCGTCCTTTTTAGCTATGAAACCATCCAGGCTCATGGCTATGTACAGAACCAATTTCCTGCTCATTTGATATTGTATTTTGTGATTGAAACTTTTTTTGGCCAAAGTATTTGCCGCTCGATCTTCATATATCCATGCACGATGCGTAGCTAAGGCAAAATAATTCTCACGCTGTCAATCTGCAAATTGTTTGGCGGCATGTTAAACTTGATCTGCTTGCCTTCAAATGAAAGTTGGGGGTCAAAGTTGAAGCCTTTTATGTCATCCTGAAAAGGAGAAAATTTTCCACCAGTTTCGCTTTGAAATAGATGCCCGGCAATCAGGTCATAGTCTCTACTAGACATTGCAGCGGGTCTGCCGATCCATTTTTCATCCAGGTTAATATTCATAAACTCCAACTTCCCCGCATTGTCATATTCAGCCAGGCTTACTAAATAACTTTTGGCCTCGTCCGTATAAAATACTTTGATGTGGTCATTCACTTTGCCATTTGTATAAACAGTTGCTGACATGGGTGCACCGTGGTGTTTAGCAGAACCTGTTAGCCATTTTAATATGATGGGATGATTGATGGAAGTTAATCCAACTGCGAGTGCTAAAATAACAAGCAGTGCCAAAACAATTTTTACGGTTTTACGGAGTGTCATTTACAAAGGCGCCCTAAGTTGAGCATGTTTATGAAGCATTGGTTTTACAAGAGGAATCACCAGCATGACAATACTTTCTTCTTAAAGTAAATAGAACTGTAGAGTAGTTGTTTCTGGTTCATTTACAGAGCTATAAGTTAAATCCCACTCATCCTCCTTCTTCTAAAATCAAGGAAACCCAACACCAGGAAGATAATGGCATACATAAATGAATTCCACTCTACCTGGTTAAGCAGGTGTACATGTTTGGGCGAAATGGAAAACACATTGAAGCTATACGGAAAGTAGGTTGCAAAACTTGACTTGTACTCAAGCACCATCAGCATTCCCGCCAGCCAACATGCAAGACCAATAGCAATTGGGATAATAAAATTTTTAAGTCGTAAACCTAACCAAAACTGTATACCAAAAATTGCCAGTGCAGTAACATAAGTATTCAACGCCCGTACGAGTACAACGTACCCGTTAAATGATTGATTTACCAGGTTTAAATCGGGTTTGATAAAAGTAGATGCAATGAGTACAACTGAGGTAAAAACGTGTGTAGCCACCAGGAATAACACTACCAGCAATTGTACATTCAACAGCTTTGCCATGAATACGTTTGCTTTGGTTTGTGGCGATGTCAGCACCTGTTTCCAGGTGTTGTTTCTAAACTCTATCTGCGGCAACAGCGTACATATCAATACCACAAACATAGGGAAGATGACCAGCGCGTTCATTTCAGCAACCAGCTTGAAAATTCCATTGAGTGGATCATTACGGGTTGCGTCCATTGCGTCATCATCAAATGTAATATTTAATAAAAGGATGAAGGGAACGACACCAGCGCCGAAAAGTGTAAAATAAAATGCTGCGGTTCTTTTTGTCTTAAGCATTTCGGAGCGAAGAGATACGAGGAGGTTCATGATTGCACAGTTGTAAGGTCAATAAATAGTTGTTCAAGGTTATTCTCTTTGGGAGACAGGAGGTACACATCCAGCTGGTTGCTGGTAAGCGTTCTGTTGATAGCGGCAACCTGCGCAGGGCTGGTGTATAACACTGACACGGCTTCATCCAGCAGCTCCGGTTCATGCTCCTGCAGCAACCCACAGGCAACGGCATTGTCGGAGGTCTTTACCAAGAGTCTTGATCCCCGTTGCTGAAACGAATGAAGTTCGGCAAGCGAACCCTGGAACAGCATTCTACCTTTCAGGATAATGCCTACATGTGTTACCATTTTTTCTACCTCTGCCAACAGGTGGCTCGAAACAAGGATGGTCATCCCGTAGGTCTTGTTTAGTTCCTTTATCAGTTCCCGCAGCTCAATAATACCGGCAGGATCAAGCCCGTTAGAGGGTTCATCCAATACCAATAGCTCGGGGCTGGGCAGCAACGCAAGGGCAATGGACAAACGCTGTTTCATACCTAGCGAAAACTTCTTAGCAAGCTTTTTACCGGTGTCTGTAAGACCTACAATTTTTAAAACCTCATCTACTTTAGACTTGGACGCTCCATATACTTGCCGGTATACTTCCAGGTTCTCCCGTGCGGTAAGGTGACCATACAGCGACGGCGCTTCTATCAGCGAGCCTATCTTCTGCAGGATATCTGTGCGATTGGCATGCAGGTGCTGACCAAATATTTCAATGTCTCCTTGCTGATTATTCAGTAAGCCAAGCAGCAGGCTCAGTGTAGTTGTTTTACCCGAACCGTTGGGGCCGAGAAAGCCATAGATACTCCCCCGCTCTACCTGCAGGTTTATATCAAAAAGCGTTTTTACTTCTTTGGAATACTGGTACGATAGCCCGGTAGTTTTAATAACGAGTGGTGCATTCATAAACTGAAGGTTTAGTTAAGTAAACAGGTAAGCTACCAGTGCACTTACTAGGCATTGCAGCTCCTGTGACACCATCAAGTTATGCTACTATGCATCACATAGTACATTGCATAGTAACAATGGGAGAAATAGAAGGATAAGCGGAAAAATGAACGGGTAGATATCCCTCCCTCAATGCCTGCCAACCAGCCCTCTTACCTGGTCACGCAGCGCCTTTGAGTTGTAGCCAATTCCATTTCTAAAAACAGTCTCAACATTTTTTATGTCTTCAATTACCTGGTCAGGCTTCCCGGAGATGATGAAAAGATCTGCTGCTTTACCCACCGCAATACTGCCTAATTCTTTATCCACCCTTAGAAATCTTGCACCATCAATAGTTGCCATTTTAAAAACGTTTATTGGGCTCCAACCACTCTTGACCATACTGATCAGCACGTTGTGATTTTGAAATCCTGGAATGACACCAAAATCGGCCGCATCGGCACCAAGAACAATTTGGCCGCCTTTTGCTGCAAAGCTTTTCTCCAGCGGTCGCAATTGCCGCTCATTTACTTCTTTAGGAACGAACGGAGGTTTATCTTTTATGAAACTCCTGATACGCTCCTTCTCATCCAGGCTTAGAAATGCCATTGTTGCTGTATCACTGAAGTCACTGTCAGAAAAAGGCGTCACCGTTAGTACAACTTTTTTCTTGACAAAAAGATCAACAAGGTCGTGTACCTTTTTATCATTGGGGTTAATCGTCCAGATGGAATCAAATGCAAATTGAAGTTCTGATGAGCAGGATACAAACCCATGCTCAATATTGTCAATGCCAAAGTTAGCGGCTTCGGTACAAGACATTTTACCTAAGTGCCCGGTAACCATCAGCCCTCGTGCATGAGCTTCATCAATAACGCCTCTCAGTGCGTCACGACTTATATCTGAATAAACCTTAAAAGAAGTACAACCCATATCAGCCCAAAAGGCTGTTGCTTTACGGGCTTGCTCATAAGTAGTGATGACGAAGTCGCCTAAAAATCCTCCTGAACTATCATTAAACATCGGTCCGGTAACAAACATTCGTGGACCAACAGCCAGGCCATTATCAATACGCCTTTTCAGGTTCAGATCATACATCGGGTTTTCGGCACCTGCGGTACGTATGGTAGTGACGCCAGCAGCAAGATAAAGTTTTGGGAAACTTACAGGGTGATGATCCCATACAGCCTGCCCAGAAAAATAGTTCATGTGCTCGTGAAGCATTACCAATCCCGGCAGGATCGTTTTACCTGTCATGTCCACTACAGTAACACCATTAGGAACTTTCAGATTTCCTGCTTTATCAATACGGGTAATTTTGCCATTTGCTAACAGGATGGAGTATCCTTCCAAAACAGTTTCTTTTTCAACATCAATAATGCGCGCATTTTGAAGCAGTATCTCTTTCTGAGCATACGTAACAAAACCATTATTTGCCTGAGCGCAAATAAAAAGATTAATACCTATGAATAGAATGAGAAAAAGGCTTGATTTTAAATATTGCATATGAATATATTTACCACTTTAAATAACGGCTAAATCTTCCGTTCCTGCAACCAGATAATAATTACAGCAATTCAAATATTATCCTGCAGTACGTTGATTGAGTACAGAAATTCTTGCAATGAGACTATAGCGTATCGGCTGCACCGCCAAAACCCGGTGTCGCATGCTGACCTTTAGGAAATGGAAAATCAACCTGTCTCTTTTGCTTTACCAAGATTGTATTTATAAGGAGTGTGCTTAGCATAGGGAACAAAAACACCACAATAAATACTAAATAAGAACCAGTTCTAAATCCTTCTGCAACTGTAGGTATCAATATTCCTGCACCGAGAGGTCCATCGGAGAATATAAGTCCCTGTGTAAGGTTCCAGCCAAGATGAATGGCAACAGGTATATACAGTGACAGTGTTTTCAAGTAACCGTAACCAAAAAGCAAACCCATGGTTCCGGTAAGCAAAAAAACAAAGACCATCTGAGAAACGTTGCCTATGATGCCAAAAGAAAACCAATGATAAATACCGAAAGCCACTGAGGAACAAACCAAGGCTTTTGTACCACCTATCTTTTTGATCAAAATGTAAAAAAGAACCCCTCTGAAAATTAATTCCTCAAAAAGAACAGACCTTACATTCCACCAAAGACTTTGCGCAATCAACCCAAGACTTACATTAGGATTTAATTCGTACCGGAGATCCGAGAAAGCCATCTTTAAGAAGAAACCACTTGAGCAGCAAACGGAGGTTATAAGAAAGAAAACCAGAAAATCTTTTATTCTTGCTTTGGTTGGATAAAAGCCTAACACCCTCAAATCATTTTTTTCATACAACCAGGCGATCAACCAGGAGATGGCAAGTTGAACTAGTATTCCAATCATCTATTGAAGTTTGTAAGGGTGTTGTTCAGGCCGCAGGAAATTTCCAACCTACAAAACCTATATAACAGAAACCCATCTTATAAGCGCAAATTGTGCCTTTGAAGTAGTGGAGCTAACTGATCCCAGAAGAACTCTATGTCATGTTTTTTAGCAAGCGCATTCACTTCTCCGGGTTTAGGCGTTCTTCCATTAATAAACAGATCGGTGAGTTCCTGCATCTATTCTTCATGTCCGCCAGGCAGGTATAATTCAATGAATTTCGCCGGCACCTTTCCACTGTTCCAAAAGCTATGTACCATACCTCGTGGACGCAGATGCCAGCCACCAGCTTCTACTGTAAAAATTTCTTCACCTACCATTATTGTCAATGTTCCTTCCAGCACACGGCATACTTCATCGAAGCCTTGATGCATATGTGGCACTGCTCCCAGGTAGCCGGGAAATAATGTTGTTTCGACAGAGCCCAGGTTTCCTGCTGTTTGTTCTTTACCTAGTTTGAAGGTGATCTCATTAACAGCAATCTTTCCTTTCTTTCCTTTACCAGGTGGAATGTACACAGGCTTAAGGTTACCAGTTTGCTCTTCCTCTTTTACAAATTGAGAAAAAGAATTAAGTGGAACGGCGGCACTGCCTACCATTGTAGCAGCTAATAACTGCATTACCCTTCTCCTGCTTAATTGGTTGTTAACCATGATGTCTTTTTTAAATGTGCAGATTGTAATAAAGCCATATGAGGACAAGCCAATAGGTTACTCTAAGCATAGTACAATTGCAATTGACGAGAAATCTTTGACACAAAACCCTTTGCGAAGTCATTACAATAACTGTTTTGGAATAAACAAGCACCAAGCTCATAGCACACTCTCTAAAGAACCGTTCTTATTCGCCTCAGATAGCTTTCGCAGCTCCCTACTCATCTTCATATTATTTGTTTCATTTTCACAATAAGCTATCAAGGTTCTTATGGCGGCGAGTTTCATCTTTTTGGCATCACCAGCCTCGTCCCTGTTCTTCAAAGCAAACTTCGACATAGCAGTCATATAAAGTGCCAGTAACTCATCATTACCCCTGGCAAGCTTAACTGCACTCTCATCAATTGAAAATTTGAAATCAGGACTTCCAGACATCCACTTGATCACGAATTGCAATGACTTCAACCTGTTGATATCATTTTTAGCACACGGATTGGATAATATAAAATTGGCTGCGGTAAGAGCAACTTTATCTGCTTCGGCATAATCTGCCTTCTTCTCCATCTTTACATTTTCATAATCAGGCAGCTGTTGCGAGAAACAATAATTAGCAGTAAAAAGGCAAATGATCAACATGATCTTTTTCATGATTGTAGTTTTGGTTCAGGATTTAATATACAACCTGATCCGCAATCAGAACCAATATATTTCAGCGACTTCTTTTTTTGACTTTTAATCATAGATACAAACTAAGGCTCGCTACTAAACCAGTATGCAAGGAAATAATTAGGAATTTATAAATGATCTTCTTCTATAACAGCAGTGGCAAGGTATCTATGCATTTATGATGCTATCATCAAGTAGATCAATTCATTATGAAGCTCTTAACATTAAGGGAAAGCTGGGGAATAGTCACTACAATTTTTAAATACAAAAAATTTTATAATAAGTGGTAAAATTGAAGAAATAACTGCTGAATTTCAATTCCTTATACTGCTTTCGTTGAGTTCGGGGCACTTGTTTTGTATAACAAGAAGAAAATTTATAAACGAAAATTAATCAGTATGAAGAAGGTATTATTAGTAGCTGCTTTAGTTTATTCAGCAGTAGCCGTACAGGCACAATCAACAGGCGGTACAACATTCGGCATTGGTGCTAACGTTGGTACAGGAACAAAAGCTAACCTGTCAACATCTTATGGAGTAGATGGACAAGTGGAAATACCGGTTGGCATGCCTGTGAAATTAACAGCAAGCGCAGGCTACCAGAATTTTGGAGTTAAGGTTGGCGAAGATGTAAGTTTTGTTCCATTATTAGCCGGGGGTAAATTCAATTTAGCGAAAGGCATTTACCTACACCCGCAACTTGGTTATTCATTTCTTACAAACAAAGTGGCAGGCAGTAACCAGAACAATGGCGAATTCACCTATGCTGCAAGTGTAGGTTATGGATTCGGTAAACACTTTGATGCAGGAATTAAATATTTATCCGTAGACGCTGCTAATGCAGTACTACTTCGTATTGGATATAATTTCTAGTTGTAGTTAATTAAAACGCACAACAAGCTAAAAGATCTAAAAACAATAAGCAATTTATTTTAACGCCGTGGCGGGTTACAGCACCTGCCACGGCGTTTGTTTTTTTGCAAAAGATGAAAATATTTATTTCTATTATTCCTGCTGCTATTTTACCAGTTTTCATAAGCGAAAGTTAATTATGAATTTTTAAGAAGCCCTTCTTTAATGCACATCTATACCATCAAAATATATCTCTGTTATAGCTGTGTCATTATATTTATCGCCTTTATAAACTTCAAGTATTTCAAACCGTAAAGCCAGGTCAGTTTGGTTTTTATTATGTCCTAAAGTGCCCACTTCAAAAACCTGGTCTGTCTTACTGTCCTGCAAATTCAAAATGCCATGCATTTTGCCATTCACAAATAACTTCAACTTTTTCACCCTGTTATTGTTCTTCCATGCAGCTTCTGATTTCATGTAGCCATTCGATATAATTATTTGCGTTATGCGTGGGCTATTGTTCTTGAAATAATACTCAATATATTCCCCTATGCCTGCGTCACCTTTATTAGCAACCCACGCTGTTTTATAACTTAAATCATTTGCACTATTTGCAGCATAGCTAATTCCAAGGGTGTCAGGCAAAGAAGAAGATGCAACAACTTTATAATTGCCTCCGCCACAATACCAACTACAGCCGCCTTCAATTACGTCCCAAACACTTTCAACAGGCTCTCCATATTTCTCAAGAAGAAGGTCAAGCTCTTTTTGCTCTTTGCCAGTTAATTTCTCTTTTGCCAGAAGCTGGTGTTGTCTTTCAACCTCCTTTTGTGCTTTCAAACTTACATCAACGGCTATGATCTGTTTAGGCGAGTAGCTCTTTACAGCAGTCTGTCCCGCTGCATACAGGAACAGGTTCAAGAATAGAAAGAGGGTTATAAGTTTAGTCATCATTTTGCGGGTCTTAGCTGCATTGCTTTTACCTGGTAAGTTTAATTGCATTCTCAAGACGTTGAGCAGCATTATCCCAATTGATGATGTTGAATAATGCATCCACAAAGTCACCGCGTTTGTTTTTATACTTTAAGTAATACGAATGCTCCCAAACGTCAATCACTAGTAAAGGTATCACTCCCCATTGTGTCAACTTCTCATGGTTTTCGCATTGCATGATTGTTAGTTTATCTGTGTAAGGCTGGTAGCCTAAAATGCCCCAACCGTTACCGTCCACGCTTTTTGAAATGTGAGCTAAATAGGATTTCAGTTTATCATAGCTACCAAAATCCTTCTCAATCCGTTTAAGCAATTCCCCCTTAGGTGCTGTCTTTTTATTGGTAAGATTGGTCCAAAATATTGAATGCAATATGTGTGAAGAGAGGTGATGAGAGAGCTTCTTTGTCCAGTAATCAACCGTTTCAAGATTGTTGGAGTCCATTGCCTCTTTTATCTTTTGCAGGTCGGTATTCGCAGCCTTTGTCGCTCCACCATGATGATATGTATAATGAAGATGCAATGTCTCGCTATCCATATACGGCTCTAGAAAATTCTCGGTATAAGGCAGTGGTTGCTGCACAAACTTTCCATTACCATCTACCAACTTATCAATGTTATTGCTAGCCAGGTTCTGGGCAAATGCTGTGTTTCCTCCAACTATAGTGGCGGCACTTGTTAACACACCAACCTTTAAGAAGTCTTTCCTGTCCATAAGTTATACTTTTGAGATTGAGGATTAAACACAGCAGCCAAGGTTGAACATTTTTAGATACCACTGATTCTTCACCTGTTGCTGAAGATTAAAGATAAAGAGATTGGTTTGATGTGCTTCCGCCAGTGTTACATAAACATGGTGTCATATGGCGCTTTCAAACTTGCACTTCAGTTGGAGTGTCATTTTTGATGGCTTTGGCGAAAAAGTAAATTGTGTTCAATGTTCCTTCAACCAGCTTCAATTTATCTTGTAAAGCAGATAGCTTTATATAAGTATTGAAGCCAACCAATACACCCACTGGCAAAAGCACATAAAGAAGAAAAACTGGTATTCCCCAGGTATTATATTCGAAATCGTCATGGTTCAACGTAGGCAAATCGTGGGACTTACTTTTCAGCATTTTGAATTCACCTATATCAGGAAGTTGAAAAATATACCTCTTGATGGAAGCATAGTGTGAGCAATAAGTATTGAAGTCAATGTCAGCGTCATGGTTGCTGGGATATAAAACGAGATGCCAGAATCTATCATCTATATATCCTGATATCTTTCCCGTTTCATGAATGAGTGAATTTGTACTTGATCTAAAACTATCTATAGAAGACATCAATTAGAATTTTCTTCTTTGAAGCTTGTTATCTTTTTTGGTTAGCTTAAAGTACACCTGCATATTTTGAAGAAAAGTTTTGCAAGCCCTTATTTTACTAAACCTCTTGCTGCTGGCTCACTTTTGTCTCCAGGCTTTGAATAAACTCATCTTCCTGGTCTGGGGTTAAAATGATTCTTGTTTTGTCCTTCCTTGTCAGCATTACAAGCCTGTCTCTGCGGGTGGCATAAAATCTTATCCTTCCCAAGTCGGTGTCGAAAACACCAAAATATCCAAATGCTCCACCCTTAGTAGAATCTTTAAGAAGGTCATGATGAATCCTGTCTACCCTTTCTATGTCCTGTATAGCGATTTGAACGCTTCCAATAGGACGGCAAATAATAACCTTGTTGTTGTCAACCTGGTACTGTGTTGGTCTTTGTAAATATGCATACATTAATATCAACATAAAAAACAGGCAAAAACCCAAATACCAAATCCATTTGTCGCTACTAACCAAATTGAAAAAAGGAAATACTGTAAGGCATAAGAATACTCCTGCAGTCCTTTTTCGTACAAATTTATCTGATGACGTAGTGAAAGTCATTCTGGGTGTTTATGGTTAGAAACTGAGTCTTATTTCCTTTCCCACGGAACTCGTGACAAGCGCAGCTGATCGACATAAGATACCCCGAAGGAATAGTAATTTACCACTTATCGCCAATCTTAGCAGAAATAACAATAACAAATAAAGTAGCTGCAAATACGTACCAGTTGAATGGATAATTCAATACATAATAAATACCTATGCTGGCAAGACCGTAAGTGAGGACCATGGCTATCCTTGCGCTGATACTTCCTTTTTCCATATTTCTTTGGTTGATGCGTCTACTTCCATTTCCTAATGAGTTTGTCCATAAGTATCTTCAAACCATTACAAGTGCCTTCATAAAATTTACACATAGTAGCAATTTTTATTGTTGGCAGCATTTTTACCCAATAAAGTTACCTTATTCGTCTATACGAAGTAACACCGCCGTCTAACAGGCAGCAGGATGTGCTCAGCATCAATTTATAAAAATTCGCAAAAATAAATCGTGATTAGCTGAACCACCTTGTCAACAGGGCCTATTGCATTTGGCAAGAGAAGTTTGTACTATTACATCCACCAGCTACACCTATAAAAACACTTTCAAGATTATTTTTTAACACTCAAAAGTAAAAACATGAAAGTTGCTGCACCAGTCAATGTCTTCAAGAAATTGAACATTTCTGAACAAGAAGTACAAACGCATAGCTTAAGGGTTCCTATTGCTTCTAACATTCGTTCTAATACTATGGCTGATCTGAAAGTAGAAGATCTGAATGAGACGAAGAAAGTGATCTATGCTAAATTTAAAAAGCCTGCACCACTTCTTACTCCTGCTTTCGATGCCAATTATTTTGGACCCATTGTACATGAATTGCTAAAAGACAAAGTTGTTGGTTATATGTTCCAGGTATATAAAGGGGGCAATGCCATTTATACTGGTCAGTGGAATTGGGCTAGAATTCTGAATGATGGCAGCAAAGGCTGGACGGCTGATACCCGTATGCATGTAGCCAGTGTAAGCAAAATGATGACGGCTATTGGACTGGTTAAATTATTGGATCAAAAGAAAATATCGCTGGATGATCCCATTGCCGAGTATTTGCCCACCTACTGGAAAAGGGGAAATGGTGTAGCAAGCATTAGCTTCCGCCAATTACTCAATCATACTTCAGGATTTTCTGGTGAGAAATCCCGCTGCGATTATCCATTTATGAAAGAGCAAGTTGAAAAAGGACCTAATGTAGATGCAGGCACCTATGCCAATGTCAACTTCAGTATCATGCGGGTGCTTATAACCATAATCAATGGACGAATGGCTGCTAATTTCAATATACCTAACGTTGATTCCAGTATTGTGGATACTATGTGGGATGTTGTTGCCACTAAATATTTCCAGGAGTATTTGAACAAGGAAGTATTTTCTGTAGCAGGACTGCCAACCATTGGTTTTAAGCCGGAAGCAGGTGGGCCAACTGCAAAGGCATATTCATCCATGACGGATAAACAAGGCAGAGAGGGAAACTGGTCAACTGTTTCTGGTGGAGCGGGAATGTATATGTCTGTTGCGCAGATTTTAAAAACACTACATGCTTTTAGAAACGGGAAAATTGTTGCTACTTCCCGTGCACAATATATGCTTGATCATAAACTAGGTATCAACAGCGCCAACGATACACCTGCAGGAAAGGTGTATACCAGGTTGGGCATGTGGAGCATTGATGATGGAGAAGAGCAAACAGCGGTTTATTGTTTACCTAATAATGTGAATATTGCTGTATGCATCAATTCGCCTGTTAAAGACTTTAAAAACAACAAGGGAGAAAACCGTCATGTTCATGGTTTACTTTACCCTGCTATTGAAGCTAGTATCCACTAAATATAATTTTTAAAAGCCGCTGTTGGTGTTCTTCACTAACAGCGGCTTTTTTATTCTATAGAAGGTTAAGAACACTGCAAAAGAGCAAGAACTTAATACATAGTTTATCTGCTTGTATGCCTCACTCCCTTGCTCCTCGCTAAGCTATCCTAACAACATCAGCAAGACGTAAATGTAACAGTGCCAGGTTCTACATTAAGAAAAAAGCAACACGTACTATACTAATTCAAAAAACGACCGCTTACCAATCTTTATCTTCGTACCAATGGTTAGTTCTATTACTTGATTAGGGTCAACCAACTTCTCGTTATTAACCTGTACAGCACCACTTACAATTAGTCGTCTTATACCAGTTTTAGTTTCATCTTTCTTCAATTGGTGACAGAGTTCAATGAGTTGTAATTTATTATTACTCCTACCTAAAGATTGAATAGGAAATGCTTCAAAAGTTTTTTCTTCAAATACTTTATTCTGAAACTGGTTCACAAAATATTGTTCAGCAGCTTCTGCACTCTCCAGGTTATGGTACTGGCAAATGATGTTCTTAGCTATTGCTTTTTTGATGTTCATTGGGTTTTCGCCAGAATGAAGTTTCTCTTTCAAAACAACTTTTTCATCTTCTGAAAAATCTGTAGCCAGGTTAATAAACTCTGTTATCAATGCGTCAGGGATTGACATTGTTTTTCCAAACATGTCGTTAGGTTCATCAGTCAATCCTATAATATTATTCAAGGACTTACTCATTTTTTCTTTACCGTCCAATCCTCTAAGCAGTGGCATACACATTACTACCTGTGCATCCAAACCATGCGCTTCTTGTAGCTGCCTACCCATTGTACAATTGAACAGTTGGTCAGTGCCTCCCATCTCTATGTCGGCTTTTACCTGCACACTATCGAAGGCCTGAAGTATCGGGTACATCAATTCATGCATAGCAATAGGAGTATTCTCCGTAAAGCGTTTGTTGAAGTCGTTACGATGCAGGAGTTGCGCAACTGTCACCTTTGAAAGTAGTTGCACGATCTCTGTAAAACCTAAAGCATCAAGCCAATCAGAGTTGAAAAGCACCTCGCTCTTATCTACATCAATAACTTTTGAAAGCTGCTTAATGTAGGTATCAGCGTTTACAAGTACCTCTTCCTTGCTCAACGGTTTTCTACTTTTGTTCTTACCGCTTGGGTCGCCAATCTGAGCAGTGAAACTACCCACAATAATCACAATGGTATGTCCCAGATCCTGGAAATGCTTTAGCTTTTTAAGTACTACTGCATGACCTAAATGCAGGTCTGGCGCAGTAGGGTCAAAACCAAGTTTGATGACCAATTTTCGATTTTCAGTCTCACATTGTTTCAGCTTCTGCTCTAGTCCATTTTGCGGCAGAATATGTTCAACGTTTGCTTGTAATAATTCCAATGTTTTCATGATAGATAAAATAAAAAAAGCCCCAAACTGGTTTGTTCGGGGCTTTTAGTTAGATGTGATGTTTATACAAAAGTTAATCAGTATAGTACAAAGCATACCTATCCCCGGCTACTACAGGATAGTAATACGTACTGAAGAAAGGAAGGCGCAATATGTTGTTTAAAAACTTCATTGAGGCGGCAAATATAGAGAAATCAATAATGGTATGAATTACTGCTTTCATAAAATGTATAGCATCAGCCAACTTTTGAAAACTGTGGACGCCAGAAGCTAGTTAGTGAGTGGGAGTTTTTTCATGGACTTTGTCCATGATATTCTGGATTTGTTTCCAGCTTTTCTTTTCAATCTTTACAAGAGAATCTAACCGCTTGCTTCTATACAGCTCGGTACAATGGTTCATAACTCTTTTGCCTTCCAGAACACTGCTAAGATCAGCTGGATAACGTCCAATGGAGTTGATAGAGTCTAATTGTATTTTCCTCACTTCGCTTTTCAGCAGCTCATTAATTGTTGAATCAAAAACTGCTAAAGCCAAAGGGTTGTAAAATGATTTGTCGTACTTCACAATGCTATCCTGGATGCCTTTGTTGTTTAAACCCTGTAACACACAAAGGCAGAGCGCACGGTCTTTAAAATCTTGCTCCCAGCCTGAAAAATTCCAGCTTTTCCGTTCTTCCCGCAACTCTTTACTTACACCACACCGGGTTAATGTTAGAAGAGCAAATGTCAAAATAAAGGTCAAGGCAATTGGACGCATGTTTAATCTAGGTTTTTGTAAGCTCAGCGGTTTGTCATTGTAGCAGCATTTATTAATTCGTGGATTGGCGACTTTCCAGCCAGCAGAGAGGCTAAAAATTTTAAGAGTCAAAGTACAAAATATATCCTGATGCTTAATAAGATTTCGGCTGACTGTATATGGCTGATAAGCGATTCGTTGCTGATGTTTTTCAAAGATGTCATGAAATTGCTTGCAACGTTTTTTAGCTTTATGAAGTAGTGGTATTCATTGTTCCGATATGTGTTATTGTGCTAAAGCTCATTAAAGATATTTGTTTCAAGTTATTCCTAAGCCACTATTGTATAAAGCTGTTGTTGGAAGCCGTATTCTTTCTTAGCAACAGTCTATATTCATGCAAGTAGAGACGAACTTTGAGATAACGTCTTTGTTGGTTGTTGTCCAAGTAATTTATCTGATACACATCAAACTTTCCGCCTTTAATTGAAGAGGGCGATGAAAGCAAGGACGTAAAATCTTCAGTTTCCCAGCCTGTATCACTATCGCCAGCATTTGTACCGATTGAATAGATATCAATGATGCTGTTTAGTTGAATTATTTGTCGCCGTTTAAGTATTCCACCAAGTAGAAGATGTTCCACCTTCA
This sequence comes from Aridibaculum aurantiacum, assembly GCF_017355875.1. Lineage (NCBI taxonomy): Bacteria > Pseudomonadati > Bacteroidota > Chitinophagia > Chitinophagales > Chitinophagaceae > Aridibaculum > Aridibaculum aurantiacum. The sequence continues at coordinate 1,110,325 of NZ_JAFEWC010000001.1, read as the reverse complement.
ACAAGTTTAGTTTAACCGATACTGTGTCGCATCTAAACACCCAGTCTCTTAGCAAGTATAGAATAATTAAAAATGGCAGATATTCAAAGGAAGATTTTAGAATTATCCAAACCAGAATAATGACTAAAGTAATAATAGACGCTTGATACAACAACAATCTGTTCTTAAAACATCTCGTGTATTCCATATTGCTTACAACGTTGAACGGCTTGCTGCTGTGCTGGCATTTTATAATTGTCAGCCTGGCAACTGTAGCCGATTGAAAAAGCAAAGTACAAAATATATGCTGCTCCTCAATAGCGTAATGTCGGCTGGAACTACTGCTGATAAGCGAACCAAAAGTTGATGCTGCGTTACGTCAGCCAGCATAGCAGCAAATTGATCGTTGTAAGCCGTTTTACTTTTTACCGATGTATAGAAATTCGGTTAATGAAGTTGAACTCCAACTACTTTTAAAAATTGATTGAATTGGAGTGATAGGAGTTATTGGTTTGATTGGTGTTATCCTCTGTATCCCTTTAATTCGTTCAATTTTAGTGATCATGCTTGTTGCGCCCTTTCTTGCACCGACAGCGTAACCTTTCTTATCATAAATAATTCCATCTTCATACCAACCTAAAAATTTACCATTATAACCGAAAACGCAAACATCGCTTCCATCTTTTTCTAAAAAAGCGACAGGCGTTCCGTCCCACATAAAAATCGTTGCTTCTTCATCATAGTCTATATAAGCCCTTGCTTCTCCGTCACTGTCAAAAAGTGAAATTTGTTGTGCATTAAGACTTACTGCCGTTGTAAAAAAGGCAACACAGAGAATGATTAACTGCTTCATTTGTTAGGATTGGTTTAATTGGGAAAATTAATGATTTATTTTTTTTGTATGGACTTCTGCGCTCCTGATTTGAAATTGAGAGTAGCGTCAAAAAATGGCTTACAACGTTGGACGTATTGTGCAGGGGTGGTATTCAGGGAACAGCAAGCCCGAACAAATGCCTGGCTAAAGATACTGCTGTTGATGATAAACTAAAAAAGCTTAATAGTAAACATTCAGCCGAAACAGCAGCAGAATAATGAACTACAGCCTAAGCTGTCAACATTCTGCCACACTTGCACAAATACGCATGTTATGTGCCGTTAGGTTCGAGTTTAGACACTCTCATTCCTCCCTTTCCAAGTTCCACTTCATATCCCTCGTTTAAACGCTTATTTATGCCCTCTGAAATATAGAAGGGCTTAAGTCGCTTACTTGTGATAAGCTTCTTCTTAAAACTTCTTACAATCTTAGTTGTCAACTTTCCATGCAGCTCACGTAGTTCGTCATCTGCTATCCATCCAATTTTATAGTACAGTCTACTGGGCGATACTAATTTATCAATTGTACGTCCTATGTCAAATTGAATTATTGGGTCTTTGGAGGTATTGAATAAATACTTACCTGTCATTTCACCTGTGGTCTTCGACAAACATCTCGGTTCAGATTGCCTATTCCTTAACCAAATTATGAGCTTATCTACTTGTTCAATGCTCCTAAAGTCACTGACGGCTTTAGGAACTTCGTCATCAAAAAAAGCTCTGTCAAATATGATGAAATCGTGAGAAGCAAGTAATTCGTTCACTTCATTCAATATTTCATTTTCTGTCATGAAGAAGTTTAGCTGCCCCATAAGGTATCTATGAAAGTTGGTTTTAATGGCACATAACGTTGAACATGTTTATGTAGTACTGGTATTCAAAGCTCCACAGCCTAATAAACTTGTTGATGATGATTAAAGATAGAAAGATTGGTTTATGTTCTTCCGCCAGTATTACATAAACATGAATGTTATGCGCAGCCTATGATGTTATTTCCTGCAAATAGAGTAACATAGTTATTGCAATAGAGCTTCCACCTATTAATGAGTTGACTATAAGACTACATATTTTCTTTATGTTGTTAGGCTCTCTAATTCCTTTAATATTGAAGGCAAAACCAATCAAGGACAAGATGCTCGACATAATCAATAGTATTATACAAATAACTACACCTAAAATGTTTGCCGGATTTAAAAAAAATATTGACATTGATATCCAGACTAAAACAATAACAACTACAGCGAACCTAAATGCCATGCCTGAATATGTATCTTTATAAGTCATAGGCTTTTCAACTTAAACCTTCTTCTAAGCCATTGTGAAAAGTGAATGGCTGCTGTTGCGCATAACGTTGGACGTATTTGTGCAGGTGTTGTATTCAGGGAACTTCAGCCCGAACAAATGCCTGGCTAAAGATACTGCTGTTAATGATTACCTGCTACAGGTTAATTGAATTTCTTCAGCCGAAACAGCAGCAGAATAATGAGCTACAGCCGAAGCTGTCAACTTTCAGCCACACTTGCACAAATACGATTGTTGGCTGCAGCTTTATCTTCCGATTTCACTTTTTATTTTGTTCAAGATAATTTCAAGATGTCCTGTCTTGTAAAGCATTTGCATTGGCTTTGGGTGATAGGTGCGATAGGTATGTTTCGGCAGGTTCTCGTTTTTTAGAATTGCTAATTCGCGAAGTGGAATTTCGTTGTCAACTTGTTCAAATGAAATGTCTGTGTCAAACTGTAACTTTATTTTATCGTCGTAAAACGGTCCCGAAAAAAATAAAACCACGTCTGGCTTCAAAATCCTAATCTCTTCTTTCAAACAGTCAAAGTGTTTAACTGTAGTTTGATGCGTTGTCCAATCAAGAGGCTTGCCGTCCCACATGCAAAATTTTGAAACGTTAGTCCAAAGAAAGTTATTGCCCTCGGCATTGTTGGGATTTAATATTGAATTTACATAATAAACATATTGCCAAAAGACAGTTCGGTCTCCCTTTTTGGATAGTCCAAAGTCAATATATTTATTGTTTAGCTCTTCAAATTTGTCTACAGTCCATCCAATCCATCCGTCACACTCTTGTCCAATAAATAAAATTCTTACTTGTGAATTTATATATTCATCTTCCCAAGCATTCATGATAAGAGGTCCGTCAATCTCATGGTCAAATTCAAAGAGGGGCTCAATGTTATGCAATTTATCACGATAAAGCGTTTCAAGTTGTTGATTGATTGTCATTATCAGCAGTTACGAATTTTTTGAAAAGGATGCAGCCAACGTTACTCATGTTTATGTAGTACTGGTATTTGAAATACCGATGCTTCATTAACTTGTTGATGATGATTAAAGATAGAAAAGAATGATTTATGTTCTTCCGCCAGTATTACATAAACATGCATGTTGTATGCAGTGCTAATTGCAATTGGGGATATAAGCGTCCAAATACTTCCTTAGGTAATTCAGTAGGTTCTCGACATGATCATATTGCGCTTTGTCAGTCAAAATACTACCTCTACAATAACATTTCAAAAACTTGTATTTGTCCTTAGTAGCGACTTCAAAAACCAGATTAGAAGTACCTGTACTTGGGGCATAGGTTTCACTTAAGTTCAAGTCATAAGGCAAACGGTCCAGATAACGATTTAAGGTATCGATGAATTCAGGTAAAGGCAATTTTGGCTTTAAACTATAAGTCTTTGCACTGTCAACCACAGATTGTAATAAATAATTTGTTGTGTCACGCCTTTGGTATTCATATTCTGGGAATGTTTCCCAAACAGAAGTCTTTGTAAAGTACCATTGAGAACGTGCACTTCTGATAGAAATAATATTTGCTATACCAGATGGTACTAAAATCCTAAGTTCAAAACTGTCAGTTCCTCTTGTCAAATCATTAAAATTCAACTTGTATGTAAAGTCTAGGTGGCGCATTGCATACAACGCTGACGGCTTTGTGCAGGTGTGATATTCAAGGAACATCAGCCCTAACAAACCTGGCTAAAGAAACTGCTGTTGATGGTTACTTACTACAGCTTCATAAATATTCTTCTGCTGGAACAGAAGCCGAATGACGAACTACAGCCGAAGCTGTCAGCATTCAGCCGCACTTGCACAAATACGCATGTTGTGTGCCGTTGTGAATACATGAAGTATTTAATTTTTATGTCCCATTAGGGAATAGCAAGCAGATATAAGGGGCAATTTCAATAATAGCATAGAGTTAAAAAAAATATTAACCAAGTCTCCTTCTAAATGTTGTTCAGTAAAAAGAATATGAACTGGAAATTGTGCCAAACCAAATCCAACAAAAACCAATGCATAATTTATGTTAACCTCTCTATGACTTATTCCCAAGAAAACAAGGCAAACTAATGCTACTACCTGTGAAACTAATACTGTCCCTCCCATGAAACAATATAACAACCACAAAGAAAAACCTACTATAATAGAACAAATTAGGCTCTGCCTATGTTTTATGCCGCTTTTACTAAGAGCAATATATAGAGTTGCACCTGTCGGCAGTTCATTTAGCAAATCAATTACATAGTAGAAGGGAAGATTAAATAAATTTGTCGTTAGAATAAATAAATAATTCAGAGCCCCTGGTCCCCATGACAATAAAAGGGCTGTCTTAATTTTGGTTTCCTCTGTTCGATAAAGTAAAACGAATAAAAACCCAATCAAGGACACAATGGCATGTAATAGAACAATTAAGTTTACATTGGTGACCTTATTGAAATATTCTGGCATATTAGCAATTAGTATTTTTGGTGTCTTCCAATGGCACACAACGTTAAACGGCTTGGCGTTGTGGCGGTATTCTGTGTTCCGTCTGACGACAACTTAAGCCGAATAATGAACTAATGTACAAGTTTTTTTCTACTGCAAAATAGCGTTCCGTCAAGCTGGATATGCAGCACAACAGCGAACCGAAAGTTGATGTTTACTTCTTCAAGCCGCCATAACGCCAAACCGCTTGTTGTGCGGTCGTGCTTTGATTTTTAAACTTTGTCTACAAGCATTAGATTGTGTTTCACGAAATACTATTCGTTAATAAAGTAGCTCAATCAGGTTCTCGTCATAGGCGAAAGTAGTAACTGTCCACCTGTCGCCATTGTTGTAAAGAGTGAATTCAAACTTCAGATAGTAGTTGTCAAACTTGAGAAGATAAAAACGTTTGGCAACTGTGTTCTTTACTTTGCGTTCTAATACAAACTCATAACCGCGGATTTTACCATACGCAGGAAACGCATTTGCGGCATAATTAGCAGTTGTCACCTTTAATGTGTCAATTGCTGAAAGTGACATGACTGTATTTTGTTTCAAAATGTCGAATGCTTCTGAATAGCCACCGTTGGTAAACGTCTGCATTACACTGTCACAGACATTGTCAATCCGTTCTTTGCCTTTGTCAGCTTGCTGTTTATTTTCTCCACAGGCAATAATTGTCAGCGAAAGAAGGAAGGCGTAAATAGTTTTGGTCATAATACGATTGAATTGAGAGCTGTGTCACCGCATGCCGCACAACGTTTTAGGGCTTGCTGCAGTGCCGATATTCTGTGGTTCGTCAGCCTGGCAACTGAAGCCGATTGAAAAACTAAAGTAAAAAATAAATTCTTCTGTTCATCTGCGTTCCGTCTGCCGAAACTGGTGCTGATAAGCGAACAAAGAGTTCAGAGTGCGTTTCGTCAGCCGGCATAGCAGCAAGCCGATGTTGGCGGTTCGTGCTATATCAAGCTTTTAGGAAAATGCGATACTTCTTCAACCTCGTTTATTATTTTGTTTACCTGCTCTAACATTGATAAAGTCTCTCTATATTCCCGTGCTTCAGCAAGCTTTGTAAACTCAATTTCTGCGTTGGCATGTTGCTTTACAAAAGCTTCTATTTCTTCCAATGAAACCTTGAAAAACTCTTTCTTAAGATTTACCCGGTTTAGTCGCCTGTCAGCAAACTTCTTATGAAGTTCATACTCAAGCTGAGGCGCATTTTCTGAGTAGATGATTGCATGAATGTCAAATTGAAATGGAACAGAGGCGTCTCCTAACTCCCGAACCCTGTCCAATGGGTCAAGGCGCCGTGTCATGCCTATTTTATAGACGTCTTCTCCAAAGGAGCCAACATTTGAAATAACATAAATGTGTCCAACTTTAGTTAATTGTGCTTGAGCAATAGCTCTTTCTTTTCTTTCATGGGCTGCCTGTAATTTATGCTCCAACTCCTTAATTTGCTCTTGCAAAACAGAAGCGTTTACCGTGTTTGCACCTTGCAACTCTTGCTTTGCTTTTTCTAATGCCTTTTGAAAACGTCGTTCTTCGTCTTCCGCTTCCTTTTGAGCTTTCTCTAATTCTCTTTGTGCTTTTTCTTCTTCTCGCATTTGCTCTCGGATTAGACGTTGCTCTTCCTTTTCTTCATATTTCTTTTGCTCGTATTCATAAGTCAAAGCAAGTTCATCCAATTTCAGCTGTAGGAAATCTTGGGTGATAAATACGTTCTGTGTAACACCCAGTTTGTTTATTGCGTCAAAAGCTTTTATAATTCTTTCCCTTGTCTTTGAAGCATTATTCCATCTCACTTTTGCTATCAATCCATCACACTCGCCATTGAAGGCAAACAGCATTAATTTCTTATACTGATTTGTCATTCTACGACCTTCAACTTTACTGCCTCCTACAGTCCATTCTGTGTTACAAACAACTGCTTTATCATCCTTTATTAAACGTTTCTGCTTCTCATAGGTGAATTCAAGTTGATGTTTAAGCTTTTCAGAAGTGTCAAATGAGAATTGAGGTTTATGCAAACCATAGGAGCTAATTTCCAAACCATCCTGATATAGTGAAATTTCCTGTTCAAGTGTTTGATGCAGAGCCAAACCCTTTTGGTAAGTTTCGTTAAGCTCTTCAAGTTTCTTTTCCGTCTTGTGAATTAATAAAGATTTTTGAGCAAGCAAAGCATTTTTGTCAATTACATCTTTAAACTCTTGCTCATAAGCGGCAAGTTTAGTCAAGGCTTGTTCAAGCTCTTGTTCTTTTTCTTTTAAAAGCTTTTTGGATTTGTTGAAGAACATAAGTTTTGGTTTAGAGAGTGTCAGCCCAGCATGACCGCCAACGTTTAACATGTTTATGTAGTACTGGTATTTGAAATACTAATGCTTCATAAACTTGTTGATGATGATTAAAGATAAAAAAGATTGGTTTATGTTCTTCCGCCAGTATTACATAAACATGCATGTTGTGCGTTCGTTATTCGCTCTTTCCCCAATTCTCAAATTGATATTTCTTATCGGGTATGAGTTCGTCAATGTAAGTAAAAAGCTTTTCCGTAGTCGGTGTTGAGACATTATCAAATGAACTCTTATGAGTTGAGAAGAATCCTTTGGCGAATTTAATTTCGGTGTACAGTCCGTCAAAAATCAATCCTTCAGGTTCATATTTTCTTTTGAGTGTGTCAAGTCGCAAAGAGTTTAGAACATTGTATATTTTCTCACTTTCGAGTTTTGAGAAACTACGCTTGTAAACCGTTGCTTCTTTACAGTCAGCCAAGTCACAATTGGTGTCAACCTGCAAACCGTTGACGTCAATAGAGTAGATTATTGTTATTCCTGCTCCACCACCGTAATGCTTAACAATCAGGGAAAAGTCTTTGCTTCGGTCAGAACCGCAACTCATAAATATCATAACCCAAAAAAAAATAGATGCCTTTAGTCGTGTCATGATTTTGGGTGTATCTTCTCGCTGTTTCACATGAAGGAAGCTTGTGTTAATGACGCACAACGTGTGTATTGTCGATTATCCGCAATGTATGAAAAATATATTGACAACTTAAGTATCAAAGCGTTATGCCCATTTAGGTAAGACTTTTCTTATTGCGACAATACATCTTTAGGTTTCGGCTATACTTGTTTAAAGATGCGCTTACTCTCCCTCCAATCGCTCCCCTCCCACTATTCCGCAAGGAATAAAATGTTTGTTTGTTGCCACCTGTGCCTCGCCTTTCTTCACCGTAGTATACGTTAATGCAACTGCCACTAACACCAGACACGGTGAAGAAGCCTGCACGGGTAAGCTTATGCCTTACGATGGATACAAGTGGCTGTTGTAGGGGATATTGATCTCTGTAGCAGAACTGCCAATAGCTGATCCATCCATCAGGCTGGCTGAGGCCACTGCAATCTTCATAGTCACTTCCCTGGTATAAGCAGGAGCGCCAATACTTTCTTTGGGAACAAATGCCGGCAGGTTAACCGTGATCAATTCTCCAGGCTTTAGAGCAAGTGAAACAGGAACGTGCAACCGGTCGTGCAGGTTGCTATCAATGTGAAACTGGAAGGAGGTGATATATCGGGTATCACTATTATCAGCCAGTTGTGCATTAGCCCTGGAGTGCATCCATCGTTGAAGAGCACCTGTCCAGGCAAGCTGCATCTGCCTGTCTTTACCAAACAAGATCAGCGGAGCAAACAACTCGCGGAAACTCTTAGCCATCCGCGCTGTCACACTGAATGAGGCGGAACACTCTTTTGTTGCTTTGGTTTGCCGGGTGTTTTTCCTGTTCTCCCTTGCACAATCAATCTCCTTCCATGAGTAAAAAGAGATATTTCCCCTGCGCCCTTTGAAGCGCATTCTTTTTTGACGTGCCATAGTAATTGGTTTTTATGATGAATAAAAAAGCAAATGATATGGTTGGTTTTACCGTATGCGGTTCATGATCTATCCCTGCCTGGCAGCTATCATCCTATGCAGCTTTTCTTCGTCTCTTGTTTTGGTTTTGGTTTGGTTTGGTCCGGTAATTACCGCACTAAATACGAAGAAAGAGTGGAGAAGTCAAGACTAGAAGAGCGACGAGATACAATTTCTGATTTCTGATTTTGGGATTTCGGATTTGTTGACGGGCGGTGGGTTCTTTTTTGACTTTTGATTTTTGAGTTTTTTGAACCACAACGACACGACGACACAACGATGCACAACGGTTTCGATTTTACATTTTTCATTTCCTCTCCTTTTGACTTTTGACTTTTCAGCCACTAAGGCGCAACGACACGAAGAGGCGCGAAGAAAGAGTGCTGATTTCTGATTTTGAGATGTCGGATTTGGTGACGGGCGGTGGGTTCTTTTTTACTTTTGAATTTGAATTATTTGAACCACAACGACACGACGACACAACGATGCACAACGGTTTCCATTTTGCCTTTTACATTTTTCATTACCTCCCCTTTTGACTTTTGAATTTTGACCTTTTGATTTATTAGCCACTAAGGCGCAACGGCACCAAGAGGCACGAAGGGAGATTGCTGATTTCGGATTTTGGGATGTCGGATTTGTTGACGGGCGGTGGGTTCTTTTTTGACTGTGAATTTTGAACTTTTTGAACCACAACGAAACGACGACACAACGATGCACAACGGTTTCCATTTTACATTTTCATTTCCTCCCCTTTTTGAATTGACTTATCAGCCACTGAGGCGCAACGGCACGAAGAGGCACGAAGGAAGATTGCTAATTTGGGATTTTGAGATTTCGGATTTGTTGACGGGCGGATGGTTCTTCTTTTGACTTTTGAATTTTGACTTTTGAATTATAATTTCTTAGCCACTAAGGCGCAACGACACGAAGAGGCGCGAAGAAAGAGTGCTGATTTCTGATTTTGAGATGTCGGATTTGGTGACGGGCGGTGGGTTCTTTTTTACTTTTGAATTTTGACTTTTTGAACCACAACGACACGACGACACAACGATGCACAACGGTTTTCATTTTTCATTTTACATTTTTCATTTTTCATTTTTCATTTCCTCCCCTCTACCCCCTAAGCGGTATTTAGAACAAAATGTACTTGCCGCCACCTCACATGCGTTTTTACCATCTATATTCGTAAGCTGCAACTGCACCAAAACCAGGACTAACACATGAGAAAGCCATTTACCCAATCGCTGAGGATCAACCTATGCCTTTTCCTGTTCTTTATTTCCTGCAGTTTGTCAGCCCTGGCACAACCCACCAATGATCATTGCGCTGGTGCTTCGCCACTGGTGATTGGTAATGGTGGATATAGCTTAGGTACTGTTACCAGTGCACAGACGGATCTTACTCAGGTGAGCCTGCAACCAGGTGAAACTTTCGCATCTTCTATCACTTCCGCAGGTCTTGATAAAAAAAGTGCGTGGTATAAATTCACACTACCTACTACCCGTGCTGCACGTATTAGCCTGGCGCAACCCGGTGGCGGTATACAGGCAGGCAATGTGGGTTTTGCCGTATATAAAACCAATAGCTGCCTTCCCAACCAAACACAGCTTAGCACAAAGTTTACACCCATAGAGATCTTTGGCAGTAGCTATCACCCCTGCGTAGAAGCGGGAGAATACCTGGTGCAGGTTTCTGGCAACAGCAATGCGAACGGGCCCATATTCATCACGCTCGACCTGAGCGATACAACTGGCGGAGCATACGATAAGCCTGTAGATGCTTTTCCTTTTCCCTCGTTTGCCACCAACAAGATGAATGTGCATGATTTCCTGGTGCAGTGCCAAACGATAGACAATGCAGCAGAGAACTGCCTGCCCAATGGCTCCTTCAAAGACTTTACAAAAAGTACCTGGCACACCTTCACCACACCTGCCTATTTTGATTGGTTCAGCGTTTTGCTTTCAGGTTTGGATGGACAACCCTATAGCCCTGACTACGTGATAGGCTACCGCATTTACCAGGGCGATTCACGTACTACGCCTTTATCATCATTGGTACTTATGGGCGGATGCGACAGCTTGAAAACAAATGGCTACTACCCCGACAGGAAGATCTATCGATGTGGTGAGCTGCAACCTAATACTACTTATACGGTTCAGCTGCTGTACCATACCGACTTTGTGAAGACGTTGCGATTGGCCGTAGCATGGAATGGATCAGCCGCTACAACCGGATCGAACCCTACAACCAGTTTACCCGCGCCTAACAATATCGGGATACTTCCCACCAATAGCACCCAGGGCGGCCAGCTTACGATGGTATCCGATCATGTAGGCTGCAACAGCCGGCACAGTGTGCACAATTGCCCTAAGTCGATGCCGGTTGGCGGCGTGGTGAGAAATGGATTGCGCTACACCTTGAGTACTTTCTTTTCTTTTACACTTGCCGGTACCAGTACGCTCAGGTTTACCGTAAACCCACATTGCGGGCCGGAGCCAATGGTGCGGCTATACAAACAAACGCTAACAGCCAATTGTGCCGACCTGGATACCAGTAATATCATTTCTGTTTTTGGTTACAACAGTGGGTCATTAAGCTGTTTGGAGCCCGGCAATTATGTGTTGCAGGTGATGGGGGTAGACTCTTCCATGGGTATGAATTCCCTCCACTGGAGCTCGCTTCATAACAGCACAACAACGCCTTGCCTGCAGATGAGCCTGGGTAGTAAAATGGATGTATCAATCTATTCAAAATCTGAAGTAGCTATCAACCATTTTGCACTAAATGCGCCGGGGAAATTTGAAAAGATAAATGCCAATGCCGCAGGTGTTATGCAGCCACTTGTGCCAGGTACAACCTATGTTGGGCAGCCGGATACGCTGGGTTGCGCCAATACAGTATTGCCTGATGATGAGATCTGCCAAACAGGGAGCAACGAGATCTATACCAAGGCTGTTTACAGGCAGTTCGTGGTAGTGGATAGCGTAATGCTGTACGTGCCGGATTATTTAAGTTCAGCAAAGGCCACTAAAATTTTCAAAGGAGATGCCAATGCATTGGCTACTGCACAATCAGCCTATAATCATCCACAAAAGATAACAGGGCTGCAGCCATACTCTGGTTGTTTCTCCGGCTATTCCAGTAATGCGCAAAATGCTTGCTTGACGCCCGGAACATATACCATAGCCAACTTTGACAACAGGCTGGGTTACGAGGTCACTTCTAAATTTACCATAGCCAAGCCTGTTCCTAAATTTAATGCTCCTGCCAAAGCAGAAGATATGGGCAACGTGTGGCAAAACATTGACCCGATCTATAACCTGGTTAGAAGTGCCATAGATACTTTTTCGTGTTACGACAACCCGCTGGTGATCGATGGTGTTAATCCTTGTTTGGGTCCATGGTCGGTTCCAACTACCAAACAGATCTACCGCCAGTTCTACCTCGATAAGCCTACCATTGTTTCCATTTACAGCAGTTACTCCTATACGCATTTTGCTGGTCTACATACTTTGTTCTCAGGCAAAGCAACCGACGGTGTAGCTCAATTGAGAAAGGTAGGAGCAAGATATACCTGCTTCACTAGTGTTAGCGGCAGCCAGTGTGATGCGCTGCCTGCGGGATGGTATACAGTGGTTTCATATGGTACCGGACCCAGTTATAGTAATCCCATACCTAACAACCCGTACAACATACAATCTTCAGATGTTGGACGTGCAAATGCCATCTTTATCCAGCTTACTGTTGGTTGTCCAAAGCCTAAGTTCAACCGGCCGCACAAGGCATCTGTTGATACATTGACAGGCCAGCCTTACAAGATAGAATGGGGGCCGCAACCGGGGCATACTGCAGCCTACCCGATCACTGCAAAAAAGTACACGCTAAATGCGGAGAATTTTGATTGCAGCCAGGATACCAGTTTTATCAACCATCACATGCAGGCCTGCTCTGCTGACAATGTAAAAGTTTCCTTTTATGTTTTCCAGCTTACACAAGAATCGTATGTGCAGGTAGGGCAAATGCCTTACGATTTTGTAGTGTCGATGTACAACTTTGATGTAAGAGGAAATGACAGCATACGGTTGAGAACAGATGCGCCGCTTCAATCCTGCCTTACCAACGGTAAGTACAGCGAGTTTTGTAAGCTCCAGCCAGGCATCTATACCCTTGTCATCTATGGCTCGTCTGCTTACTCCACATCCTGCATCGCGGTTACTCCTACCATCTATGTAGACCAGGTAGGAACCAGCCGTTTCGACCATGCAGCTAAAGCATACGATTTTGGCGTAGTACTTCCTGACAGCACATGGCGCAATGGTAAGCCCGGAGATGTGAACCCTTTAGAAGCGAGCCGTGCACCAAGCAATGATTTCTTTTATTGTACCACAGGTGCGCAAAACACCGATCCTGCTGAGGCAGCTTGCATGTCTCAATACAATCCTAACATCTACAATGCAGGCACCAATGTGGTTCTACACCCTGATAATACTACCGCACCACATCCATCCCTTATTGACAGGAGAAACCTTTGGTACACCTTCAATATTGAGCACCCGGGAAAAGTGCGGATACGGGTAAGCAATAAAACCACTGGCAAAATGCACCAGTATCCTTTTGCTATTTATAAAAGTGATGTAGATGGCGCACTGCCTTTTACGCAGGTAGTAAATAGCGGCCAGGTAGATTCGACATTTGCACAAGGACTTACGTTTATAGCGCGCAATCACAATGGCGGCCAACCATATGCATATTGCAGCGGACCGGATGAGATAGAGTTTCTTGTTCCGCCTTGCACTTTTAAAGCGTCACGTTTTTATATTGTTGTAGAAAACAGGAATACAACTGGCTTTGCTTCCAATGATGTAATGAACCCCAACAGCCAGGTAGAAGTATCGGTGCTGTTTGATTCGGTAGGCGCCAAGCCGGCGAAGTTTGATCATTATGCCAATGCTTACGATATGGGTACGATCAATACCGGTATCGTAAGAGGTGAAACAGATAATTTCACTTGTGCCACAAGGGCTTTATCTGACCCGATCAACTATACTTATGTTACCAATTGCAACAAGACGCTTTGGTACAAGTTTACTACCGCTACCACGGGACAAATTCGCTACGCTGCATTTTTTAAGAACAGGAATGAAAGCTACTACGATCATGTGCAACTGTTCAAGCAGGTACTGCCTGGTGATTCTACTTCAAGAGGTTTAAAACACCTGCTGTACACTTCTACGCATAGCAACAATGGCAACTGGGCGCAGCGGTGTATCGAACCCGGTACTTACTATCTTTTATTACCTGGCTGCAATGCCCTGGATGAAGATGTATACCCGCAGGTAGAGATCATACCACAAGCCGGTGATTTTTGCAGCGCACCAATGATAACAAATCTGAATGGCCCCGGCACAAGAGTAGTACCTGTACTGGTAGATTGTCATACCATTGGTACAGATTATGGAGAATTCAATCCTACACTTACTTGTCCTGCCAATGCCACCACCAGCAGTTATAAAACCAGCTGGTACCGACTGGATATTACCGGCACCGATACATTGGATGTCACTGTTTTCATCAATGAAAATACCAATGCCTCCAGCACCGATATAAAGTACAGGATGATGACGGGCAGTTGTGGTGCTATGCAGGAACAAAGCTGCGTGCAGGACGCGCTTACCCGCAATACCTACAAATGCCTTGCTCCTGGCAACAGCTATTATATACAGGTCTTCACGCCCATTATGCTTCCTAATACTGCGCAGGTCACTGGTACTATTGATCTGAATATTTCTGCAGTGATACATGCCGATAGTTGTTTGCCCGCCAACAATTGTATAGGCGTTGCCAACTTCACTCCTAAGTTTGACTGTACCAAAGACAAGAACGTCCAGTTCACCAACTTTTCTACTTATGGATCGGCCATCACTTACGAATGGAATTTTGGACACAACAACCAAACAAGCAATGCAGTTTCCCCAAGTTACTTTTATCCTGCACTTACTACCGATGCTACCTATACGGTAAAGCTGGTAATAACAAATACTACTGCGGGTTGTAACAAGAAGGATTCATCTATACAGACCATCACCATACCTGCACGGCCATCTGTCAATCTTGGCAATGACACCATCATTTGCACCAGCGGCAGTGCGGTTGCTTTAGATGCTACATCGCATCCTGGATCTACTTACTATTGGTACCATGGTAGCGTACAACCCACGGCCACATTTAATGGTACAGCCAGCCCATGGGTAGAAGTAACCTATAACGGATGTAAGGCAAGAGATACGATCAATATCTGGATCAATCCGATCAGCAAGCGGCCATTGCAAACAAGAGCTCTGTGCAATGTGACCACGGTAGCATTGGATGCTTACAGGGGACAGGGCGAACAATATGCATGGAGTACAGGTGCAAGTACCAGTAGCATTACAGTTGCACAGCCAGGCTATTACTGGGTTGACCTGTACCTGAATGGTTGTACGATACGAGATTCATTCATGGTGGTAAGTGCCAATCTTAAGCTACTGGGAAATGATACCACCATCTGCCAACGCAACATGCCTTATACAGCCAATGCTACAGTGAATGGAGCCAGTTCTTACAAGTGGCAAGACAATTCAACATCGCCTACATTCACTGTTACACAGCCGGGGCAGTACTGGGTAGAAATACTCCTGGGCGGCTGTACATTCCGCGATACAATAGAAGTGAGTGTAGATTCATTCAGAACAGTTAGCAGAACGGAAAAAATATGCGAGGGGCAAACCTATACCCTGCCTTCGGGTGTGCAGGTAAGTACAGCAGGCTTGTACAGGGACACGCTGCGCAACGGTAATGGCTGCGATACATTGATCAGCAATATCACCCTGCAGGTAGACGATGTAGTGCGCATTAATACAGGAGCAAATATTTGTGCAGGACAAACTTATACATTACCGTCGGGCGTAGTTGTGAATATGACTGGTACGTATGCAGATACCGTTCGCTATGCTTCTGGCTGCGACAGCCTTATTACTACCATTAACCTTACGGTAAAACCTTTGTTCAGACTTACTAATGCTGCCGCTATATGCGAAGGACAAACCTACACCTTACCATCAGGCGTAGTGGCAACTACAACAGGTGCATACAGTGATACGGTACGTTATATTACGGGGTGCGATAGTTTGATCTCAACAACCAATCTTACTGTTACACCAGTTATACGACGAAATACGAATGCTTCTATTTGCGAAGGACAAACGTATACACTTCCTTCAGGTATGGTAGTAACAGCAGCGGGATTTTATGCAGATACTGTAAAATATATAGCAGGTTGCGACAGCCTTATCAGCTCTGTTACACTGGCGGTAAATATGGTTACACGAACAGCAGTATCAGCCTCTGTTTGCGAAGGGCAGTCGTATACACTTCCATCTGGTTCCGTAGTAAGTACAAGCGGAACTTTTGTTGATACCTTACACTATACCTCCGGTTGTGATAGTTTGATCACTACTACTTCACTTACTGTAAAACCACTTCTGCGACAAACCAATGCTGCCGCAATATGCGAAGGACAAACGTACACCCTACCATCAGGCGTAGTGGTAACTACAACAGGTGCTTACAGCGATACGGTACGTTATATCAGCGGCTGCGACAGTTTGATCACAACAACCAATCTTACTGTTACACCGATTATACGACGAAATACGAATGCTTCTATTTGCGAAGGACAAACGTATACACTTCCATCAGGAACAGTAGTAACAGCAGCGGGATTTTATGCAGATACTGTAAAATATATAGCAGGTTGCGACAGCCTCATTAGCTCTGTTACATTGGCGGTAAATATGGTTACACGAACAACAGTAACAGCCTCTGTGTGCGAAGGGCAGTCGTATACTCTTCCATCTGGTTCCGTAGTAAGTACAAGTGGAACTTTTGTTGATACCTTACACTATACCTCCGGTTGCGATAGTGTTATCACTACAACATCACTTACAGTAAAACCATTACTACGGCAAATCAATGCTGCCGCAATATGCGAAGGACAAACCTATACCTTACCATCAGGCGTAGTGGTTAATACAACAGGTGCTTATAGTGATACAGTTCGTTATATCAGCGGCTGCGATAGTTTGATAACAACAACCAATCTTACTGTTACACCAGTTATACGACGAAATACGAATGCTTCTATTTGCGAAGGACAATCGTATACACTTCTATCAGGTATGGTAGTAACAGCAGCGGGATTTTATGCAGATACGGTAAGATATGTAACAGGCTGCGACAGCCTTATCAGCTCTGTTACACTGGCAGTAAATGCCGTTACACGAACAGCAGTAACAGCCTCTGTTTGCGAAGGGCAGGCGTATACACTTCCATCAGGTTCCGTAGTAAGTACAAGCGGAACATTTGTTGACACTTTGTACTATACCTCCGGTTGCGATAGTGTTATCACTACAACATCACTTACTGTAAAACCATTGCTACGACAAACCAATGCTGCCGCAATATGCGAAGGCCAAACCTTCACTCTACCATCAGGCGTGGTGGTAAATACAACAGGTACTTATAGTGATACCGTTCGCTATACTACCGGCTGCGATAGTTTGATAACAACCATAAACTTGCTGGTGAAGCCAGTAAGCAGGCAAAGAAGTAATGCTGTGGTGTGCGCAGGACAGGCGTATACACTACCATCAGGTGCAGTTGTGAATACAGCCGGCATCTATAACGATACGCTTCGTTATAGCACCGGCTGCGATAGCGTTATCAATACCATCCACCTTACTGTGCAGCAGGTAGTACGGCAGACGTTCAGCGTTGCCGTTTGTGCCGGGCAAGGATATACACTGCCATCTGGTACGGTTGTCAATTCTACGGGTACTTTCATCGACACAGCCGCATACAGTACAGGCTGCGATAGCCTGATCAGCACCATCACCATCACCTTGAGAACCGTAGAACGTGTATCAGCGGCTGGTACTATTTGCCAGGGACAGGTATACACTTTACCGTCTGGTAACACAGTCAATGCTACAGGTGTGTACAGCGACACTTTGCGGTATACCACAGGTTGCGATAGTATCATCACAACCTTAAACCTGGTAGTAAGAACAGTAACAAGATTGAATACAAGTGCTGCTGTTTGTTCGGGCGCTACGTATACTTTACCATCCGGTACAATGGTCAATGCTTCTGGCTTATACAGCGATACCATCCGGTACAATACAGGCTGCGATAGCTTGATCACTATACTAACCCTGCTTGTAAAACAACCTGTGACAAATATTATCACTCCAGCTATATGCACTGGTGAAACATATACCTTGCCTTCGGGTATGGTGGTGAATACTGCCGGCACCTATACTGATGTGGTGAAAGATGTTACCGGCTGTGATAGCATTGTTACCAACATCAGGCTCAGCATCAATCCAAATCCTATTATTAGCATCAGCAAGACGAACGACATCAATTGTATTGTGGGTTCAGCTACACTCACCGCATCGGGTGGAAGAACTTACCTGTGGACTCCATCAACCAGTTTATCAAATGCAGTTACAGCAAGCACAGTGGCCTCGCCTGCGGCTACCACTAACTACAAGGTTACCGTTACAACCAACAGGGGTTGTACGGCAAGTGATAGTATTACTTTAGTTGTAGACAAAGGCGATGCAGATGGAGGCTACCTGCTTCCTTCGGCCTTTACGCCTAATGGTGATGGAAAGAATGACTGCTTTGGAGTGAAATCATGGGGTTGGGTAAGTGACCTTGAGATGCAGGTGTTTGACAGGTGGGGCAGCGTACTCTTTGCCACTTCGGATCCATCCAAGTGCTGGGATGGAACCAGCAAGGGCCACCAGGTTGGTACAGGTACCTATGTCTACTACATCAAAGCCATTACCACATGCGGGCCAGTGATACGAAAAGGAACGATTGTATTGATAAGATGATGTGCAATTGATGATTTTAAATTTCAGATTGTCGCCGTGCGGTGGGTTCTTTTTTTGACATTTGAATTTTGACTTTTCCGACACTAAGGCGCAACGACACGAAGAGGCACGAAGAGAGATTGCTGATTTCTGATTTTGGGATCGGATTTGTGGGCCAACCGACGGTTCTTTTTTACTTTTGAATTTGAATTATTTGAACCATAAAGACACGACGAGACGAAGAGGCACGAAGAGAGATTGTTGATTTCTAATTTTGAGATGTCGGATTTGGTGACGGGCGGTGGGTTCTTTTTTGACTTTTGAATTTTGAACTTTTGATTTCTTTCATCCACAACAAAGCTTATCGGTTTTCATTTTACATTTTTCATTTCCTCCCTTACTTAATCCTACAGCCACATTCATAGTGTTCATTTGTATAGGCAATGGAGATCCTGGCAAGTTTCTCTAAGATGTCAATATTGATGTCGGATAATTTCTTAACATATATGCAGGCCTTACCCATTTTGAACTTGCCGAAGTCTTTTACTAATTCCTGGCTTTCTTCTGTAGGTGAATATACATACAGGGAGAACTCGGGCTTGCGCGGTGAAAAACCTAGTATAGGTGCATCTCCTTCGTGCCCGCTTGCATACTTATAATGATAGCTGCCAAACCCAATGATCGTAGGCCCCCACATCCTTGGCTCAAAGCCTGACCATTCTTGCATTAACTCCACCAGCCGGTAAGTATCCGCTTTCTTTTGCTCATTTTCAACGTAGGATTCTATAAAATCAGTTACACTTACTTCAGTTTCGTTTGTTTTGTTTTTAGTAGCCATATTAGAAAAGGTTGATTTTGATAAAGACGCATAGCACTGCAAGTTGTGCTTGCAGGTGGAAAATTATCCATTCTCCTACAAACTTTCAATTTCTTCTATAGGTACCATCAAGTAATGGATATGTAGCCTTTATCCTTTTGCTACACCACATACACTGTTCCTGCCGGTTGGCAGGTTAAGAGCTGGTTCTTCTACATACATAACACCTGCTTTGTATGTGCATGTAAGTAACAAACAGCACAAAGCTTGTTCATAGAGAACATTCGCTTGTAGATAATAAAATAAACATGGTACCTGGTAATTAAAAGACGATATTCACCAAACACCTTCATGTGAGGTTGATACAACTAAGTTCTTTTCCAACAATTAATGAATTTGCATATTAAAAACATGGTTTGCCTGCGCTGTAAACTACTGGTTGAGGAAGAGCTTTTAAGAATAGGCATTTCATTTACCTCGGTTGAAATGGGTAACGTAGCATTACTTCATGTGCCATCGCACGATCAAAGAGAAACACTCAAAGCAAACCTTATCAAGTCAGGTCTTGAATTGCTCGATGATAAAAAACAGATCCTGGTTGAAAAGATCAAAAACCTAATAACAGAATTAATAAATAATCCTGAAGCATTACCTGTTTTGAATTATTCTGAATTTATTAGCCATAAACTTAGTTATGATTATACTTACCTGGCAAATACATTCTCAAAAGTGGAAGGTGTAAATATCCAGCAATTTATTATTCAACAGAAAATACAGAAGGTGAAACAACTGCTGATAGCAGATGAATATAATCTTACACAAATAGCTTATAAATTGCACTACAGCAGTGTTGCACACCTCTCCAACCAGTTTAAAAAGACCACAGGACTTACTCCTTCCGCATTCAAGAAGAGCGGGATAAAGCATGAGATCATGTTGCAAAATGTGTGATTTCCGTAACAAATAGATGTAAGTATGTAACAATGGACAAGGTTAACTACTTGATATTTGCCTGGAGCGAAAATTAATTCGCATCATCCAATATTTACATGAAAAACAAATTTCTACTCCCCGTAGTGGCTGTTATTACGCTACTATCTATTTCCTCTAAAACTTTTGCACAGGTAATCAATTTAGGCACATCAGCAAACTTTGTCATCTTCACTACAATAGGCGCTATAGGCAATACCAACAAATCTCAATTAACAGGCAATGTAGGTACCAATAATGGTGGTACTACCGGCTTTGGCAATGTGAATGGTGTAATGCATAGCGGCGATGGTGCAACTGCAAGCGCAACCAATAATCTGAACAGCGCTTACAACCAACTTAACAGTGCTGTACCTACAGCAACGCATGCTCCGTTGCTAGGCAATGGCACTACCCTTACAGCAGGTGTATACGACATTTCGGGGGTAACCACACTTAGTGGTATACTTCAACTGGATGCGCAGGGAAATCAAAATGCAGTATTCATCTTTAAGATATCTGCTGCGTTCAGTTCTACTACTGGTTCCGAAGTAAAATTGATCAACGGCGCTTTGGCTTGTAATATCTTCTGGAAGATAGAAGGTGCGGCATCACTTGGTTCCTTGTCAGTGATGAAAGGAAATGTGATTGCACATAACGATTTTATTAGTGTAGGATCGGGTGCAAACATTGAAGGCAGGTTGCTATCTATCAACGGAGCAGTTACCATTAATAATACAACAGCAAAAATCCCATCAGGTTGTGGAAGCGTTGTACTGAACGGACCTACAGCACCTGATCTTGGTTCTGCAATCTGTTATGCGCTGCTTTCAGGAAACGAAGATGTTCATAACACGGGTACTACAACAGTAAAAGGCGATATAGGAACTAATGTAGGCTTGACCACAGGCTACGATGCATTGAGGGTAGAGGGGACGATACATCCGATACCTGATAATTCAACCAATGCAGCTGCTGCCGCCCTGATAAATGCTCGAACTTACCTCAATGCTTTAACTGCTGATATTGAATTATTATTTCCTGCACAATTTGGGCAGGGACTTGTTCTTACGCCACATACGTATGTTTTGAATGGTGCCACTTCGTTTGTAGATACCTTGTTCCTGGATGCTGAAGGAAACGCTAATGCGGTATTTGTAATTAAGATCTATGGTGCACTTTCTTCGGGTTCTTTTGCTGCAGTAAGTTTAATTAATGGAACCCAGGCAAGGAATGTGTACTGGATCGTTAATGGCGCAATCACTATTGGAACCAATGCAGATCTGAAAGGAACATTTATCAGCAACAACGGTGCAGTTAATCTTCCTACAGGTGTAAGGCTGGAAGGCAGGGCAATGACTACAAATGGTGCATTGACCACAACATCTGTTACAGTAAATATGACGGAAGGCTGTACATCCCTCCCATTATCGCTGGTTTCTTTTAGTGGCAAATTGCAAAACAGCTTTGCACTGCTTGATTGGAAAACAGAAAATGAACAGAACACACTGCAATTCGATGTAGAAGCAAGCACTGACGGAAGAAACTTCATTAAGACCGGCACTGTAGATGCCGCTGGTAATTCAACGGGTAGCAGGAGTTATTCTTTTGTAGCTAACACAAAATCTATTGCAGCACCTGTGGCTTTTTATAGGCTTAAGATGATGGATATAGATGGCCGCTTCAGTTATTCTGCTATTGTAGCCATACAGCTTAAAGCAAAAGCAACAGTTGCATCACTTTATCCAAACCCGGTTAAATCAACTACCACACTCGTGCTGGTACTTGAAAAGAATGAATGTATCACTTACACCATATCTGATCAATCGGGAAGAATAGTAACAACCAGGCAGGTAGCGTTACAGGCAGGCCATAACAGTGTACAGATAGATGCTAATGCACTTGCTGTGGGTATGTATACCCTTAGCATATCAGGAACATCGATCAAGAACTACATACAGTTTATAAAGCAGTAAATACTGCACGTGAAAAAAGCTCCTGGAATGATCTCATTGCAGGAGCTTTTTTATTATAAAGTTCTCTTTACACCAAAACGTCACAACTACCTCTTCGTTCTCACCTGAAGCTTCGCTGCCTGCAGTCCTTTTCCTGTAACAGTTAACGTCATTTCCCCGGGCTCTTTGGTTGATTGCAACAGGACTACCAACTTGCCGCTAAAGGTTTTCATGGTCGGCAAATGAAACAGCTCCAATGAAGCGGCATCACCATTACATGCTGCACGATAGGTGCCTTTGCCTGTTACAGAGAATTGCAATTGCTCGGCAGCCGTTGGACATAAATTACCTTTCTTATCCACCACAGAAACTGTAACGAACGATATGTCATTTCCATCCGCATCAATGGTGGTTCGGTCCGCCTCCACCACCAGCTTGTGAGGTTTATCGGCAGTCGTTATGCTCTTTTCAGCAGCAGGCTTACCATCTTTACCAAAGGCTACTACCTTCACTGTTCCCGGCTCGTATTTTACATCCATCCACATCAGGCGGTACCTTGTTTGCGGCGTCGCATTATGCTTTTTCTGCACACCCATGCTCCGTCCATTGATGAACAATTCGGCACTGTCGTAATTAGTATAAACAAATACCGGCGTGATTTCTCCTTCCCTTCCCTGCCAGTTCCAATGCGGCAAAATGTGCAAGGTTTCATCTTTGGTATTCCAGCGGCTCCTATACAGGTAGTAACGGTCTTTAGGCAAACCTGCCAGGTCGTTGATACCAAAGTAAGAACTGCGGGAAGGCCATTTATTATCGTACGGTGTTGGCTCGCCCAGGTAATCAAAACCTGTCCATACAAACTCTCCTATCACCCATGGTTTATCATCCTGCAGAATGAAATCATCTTCGGGTAGATTACTCCAGCTACAGTACTCCAGGTCGTACGATGAGCACTGGTGATCATCGTATTGCTTTTCCCTTGCCTTTACTACAGGAAACTTATAAACGCCGCGGGAACTAACTGTTGATGCAGTTTCGGAACCCAGCAACAAACCCTGCGGGAATGCCTTGTAGGCTTCTTCATATAGATGTGTTCTATAGTTCAATCCCGGAATGTCAAGCACGGCACCAAAGCCTGAGGCCATGGTTGCCTTTACCTGGTCCATACCTACCGTAACAGGGCGTGTAGGATCTTCCCGGTGAAAGATATCCTGCAACCATTTTGCGCGTTTAACACCTTCTGCACCATATTGATCCGGCACTTCATTGCCTGAGCTCCACATTACAATAGAAGGATGATTGCGCGTAGCATGTACCAGGTTCACAACATCCTTTTCTGCATCAGTGGCAAAGAAACGAGCGTAACCATTTTTCACTTTAGGCTTTGCCCATTCATCAAAGCTCTCTGCTAAAAACATAAAGCCCATCTCGTCGCATAGATCCAATTGCTCCTGCGATGGCATGTTGTGCGAACTGCGGATAGCATCGCAGCCCATGTCTTTCAGGATGCGTAGTTGCCTGCGTAAAGCAGCAATATTAATAGCCGCACCAAGCGGTCCAAGATCGTGGTGAAGGCATACGCCTTTGAACTTACGTACCTGCCCATTTAAACTGAAGCCGGTACCCGGCAAGTAGCTTATGTGGCGAATACCAAAGCGGGTAGTAACTTCATCCTGCAATGCATTGCCTGAATATAGCTTGGTAACAGCCTTGTACAGGTAGGGTGTTTCAGGGCTCCATAAATGCGGCGTAGCTACAGCAATATTCTGCTCAAATTCATTAGCGAATAGAGTGCGTGCTGTATCGGAGGCAACCTTCTTTCCATCAGCATCCAGTATATCTGTTACAAGTCTTACATCTTTACCTGTTACTTTAGTTTTGATGTTCACCTTTGCAACATCTTTGGTGATGAGCGGTGTAGTAACAAATGTTCCCCACTGGTTGATGTGTGTTGCATTTTTTACTATCAAACTCACCTTCCGGTAAAGACCTGCACCAGGATACCACCGCGATGATTGACCTACATTTTGCAGGTGAACAGCCAGTAGATTTTTACCACTAGCAAAAAGTTGGTCTGTTATGTCGAAATAGAAATAGTTGTATCCATAGTTCCACTCTCCTACTTTATGACCGTTCAGGTATACTTTCGGTTCACTCATGGCTCCTTCAAATAAGATGATGGCACGTTGCCCTGGTTTTACATGCGACAGGTCTAATTCCTTCCTGTACCAGCCTTCACCTATGTAAGGCAGGGCACCGGTACGGCCTGTCTTCTCAGAAGCTACCTTCTCGTTGTTTTGCGTAATGGCAACTACCTGCTTATCTATCTCCTTATCAAAAGGGCCATAGATAGCCCAGTCGTGCGGCACGCTTACTGTCTGCCAGTTCTTGTCGTCAAAAGCCACCTGGAAAGCTGCGTCCTGCTTCCCCTTGCTGAACTTCCAGCCGTCAGTCAGTTCTGTTACAACCCGCCCCTGGGCAGATGCTATTTGAAAAGAAAATACCAGGAAAAGAAAAATGAACAGATGCCTCATATGCAAACCCTTATTGTGTTGAGGCTTGAAAGATATCACAATTAGCTATTGCAAAAGGAGGACAGGCAGCATGAAATGCTGAACTGAAGGTGGCGGTAATACCCAGCTATTGGTGATAGCTTTGAGGAAGAGCTGATGTATGCCAGGAGAAGTTTAAGCACGTAAAGAAGCAGGTGCTGGCTGTGTTTCCTTCTCTTCTTTTTTACGAGCAAAACGCTGCGCCTGTACACGGTCGTATTCTTTTACATAATCAGGATGCTCGGTGCCGCGGAGCCTGTCCCAATGCCTAAAGTAAAGCCCATAGTTTCCTTTGAATTTGCTATGGTGCAGGTTGTGATGTACAGAAGTATTGATGACCTGGAACAGGAAGCTATGCCTTACCCAACGCGGCATGATCTCGTAGCCAAGGTGGCCATAAACATTGATGATAAACCCGATAACAATGAACAGCATAATTGCTAAGGGGTGCATTGGCAGGACCATCGGTAGCAACACTAATATGCCTCCTTCAGCAATAGATTCGATGAAATGAAAAGAGTAAGATGCAAACGGCGACGGATTGGTAGACTTATGATGCACCAGGTGCGCCAGCCTGAAGATCTTTCGGTGGTGTAGCAGGCGATGCATCCAGTAGAAATAAGTATCGTGAATGACGAGGCTTAACACAACGCTCACCGGCAGGTACCACCAAGGAAAAGCATCCAGCTGGTCGTACACCAGTGTATACTGTTTAAATGGCGTATAAAGAACAAGAAAACCAATGACAGCAAAGATTAAGGAAGTAGTGACCGAATAACCGACTTCGCGTATGAAATCAGCTTTACCTGCAGACCTGCCCTGGATCTTATTTTTCTTCATCCTGCGTGGAAACAGTTTGTAAAAAATAAGGAAGGCAACACCTGCAATAAAGAGGTATCGAAATAACGTGATGCTGAATAAGAGGGCTAGCTGTTCTACAATTACTTCCATTGAACCTGCGTATAAAGGTGTTTAACATCCGCCTGCTACCATAGTAGTAACTACCGCAGTGACACGCGAATAATTTGCAAATATCATTTTGCTATACAAACAGAACGATTATCGTTTTGCAAAATTATAAAGCCGCGGCCAAGCATAGATTCTTTAGTTCTTGCTGCCTTACTTCTTACATAACCTGCTAAAAAAACCCTGAGTATACTGATCATTTCGCCTCTGTACATATATAATTATTTTACAAATAAACATCGGCGAAAGTTTGCAGAATTTATTTAACTACATCAGCAGCAGCTACTTGTATTTTTTCGTCTAGAAAGTAAATACCTGCACGCGCTGCAGGACAAAAAAACCTAATATAAGAAGTAGTTATTATCCTTAATTTACCGCTCCTTTATAATCAAACACCCTAACACAACATGAAGAAACAGACCTTTGCATGTGCAATTCTGGCCTTGTCGATGATGACAGGTTGCGTAAAGCAAATAGAGCAGCAAGCTGAGATTGAACAGAGTGCACTGATGGCAAGAGAACAAGCTCCTCCTTTTGGTGCTACTGATGAATTTGTTGCAGACGAGATCCTGGTTAAGTTTATTCCAAATGCTACAGCTACCGGCAGAGCCAATGCGCTGAATAGAATTGGCGGCAAGATCAAGAAACACCTTGTGACAGAGGCTATGATCAACGCTGGTGACACTGAAGGTATTTATGTTCTTACTGTGCCGCATGGAGTAATGGTAGCGCTGGAAAGACTGCAAAACCTGGCTGAGATAGAATTTGCAGAACCAAATTACATTTTACGTCATATACCGCTTGCTACTGGTGAGCCTGATGCAAGTGATCCAATTTATACCAACACGAGTGAGAATACCTGGGGTTTGATGGGTGAATACACTACCCCTAACAAGAACAAATATGGTTCACGTGCCGGAGAAGCATGGACTGGTGCCAAAGGGGTGAATGCTGATGGTACAATCAATTATTCTTTGACTCCTCAAAAAGGATCTGCAACTGTATATGTAGCCGTTATTGATGAAGGTGTTCAATTTGACCACGAAGACCTTGCAGGCCAGGTAAAACTTGAATTAGAAATTCCTGGCAATGGAATTGATGATGATGGCAATGGAAAAATAGATGATGCCTATGGCTGGAACTTCGTCAACAATACTAAGAATGTGTACGAAGGTGCTGCTGATGATCATGGTACGCATGTAGCCGGGACAATAGGTGCTAAAGGCGGAAACAATATTGGAGTGGTTGGTGTCAACTGGAATATCAGGATGCTGTCTGCAAAATTCCTTGGCGACAATGGAGGCACCACAGATGCAGCCATAGCTGCCATAGATTATGTTACTAATCTAAAATATTATGCAAACGGCCAGTTGCGTTACAACATAGTTGCTACAAATAATTCATGGGGTGGAGGATCAAAGTCGACAGCGTTGCAAAGCGCCATCATCCGCTCTGAAGCAAAGGGAATTTTATTTGTTGCTGCAGCTGGAAACAATAACAGGAATATTGATAAGCAACTTAGCTATCCGGCCTGTTACCCGGTTGATAATATTATTTCTGTAGGCTCTATTTGGCTTGATGGAAAGAAATCAAGCTTCTCTAATTATGGTGCAAAAAATGTTGACCTGTTTGCACCAGGAAGTAATGTTTGGTCTACTACACCAGGTAGTACCTATAGCAAATATAGCGGCACCTCTATGGCCACTCCACACGTTACAGGTGCTGTTGCACTATATGCCGCAGCTAAGGGATTAACTCCAGGTAATAAAACTGATGCTATTGCAATTAAGAATGCTATTCTAAGAAGTGCAAGGCCTACTACCGGAGTGCGTAATTTATGTGTTACTAATGGTCGATTGGATGTTCATGCAGCCTGGCAGGATATAACCAACTCTGGCTTGGCGGCTGATTAATTTCAAGATTAGAAAAAGAAAAAGGAGGCTTCGTGAGCCTCCTTTTTTTATGCTGAAATATGTAAAGCAGATGCTATACCTGTTGCCAACGAACCATCTTGCTCATGCTTACTTGTTTTTCCTGGCGCTCGTTACTGTGTTGCAACTTTTCTCTTTTTAGGCCAGCTCGCTACAGCTTTCCTGATCACGCTTACTACTTCTTTGTCCTGGTCAAAGCTCCAGTCAAGAGCTTTATATGTGGTGGTAAGATCGTTTGCTGCATGAAAGAATACAACAGATTTCACTGCCGGGTATTTAGCAGGTAGCGATCGCAGTGCATCGTCAAACCATTTGGCCCTGTCGCCACCAACAGCCAAAGAACCAAATTCAGTTAGCATGATGGGTTTGGCATACAGCGACAAGCTATCATATGCCTTGCCTACAATATCATCAAAAGACCACCACTGGCTCCAGGTAGCTACAGTGCCATAATTGAGTGCTGTAATACCTATCCAATCAACATATGCATGACCTGGATAAAATGGTGCAGCATCATAAGCCGGATGCGGCGACCAGATCCAGATTGCATTGGTAGCACCTAATGCATTGAAACGCTTTACCACGTGCTGCCATGCGGCTATATAATCTTCCGGTTGGTTGTTCTGCTGTCCCCAAGGATAACGGTAAGGATCATTCATTTCGTGACCCCAACGCAGGTAAAATGGCAAACCATATTTTTTTGCATCCTGTGCCCAGCGGTCAATATACTGATCATATTTTCCATCTGCTACGGCTCTCATTCCACCTTTGTTTTTATTAGCAGCTGCAGCATTGAAAGGATATACCGCCGGATCAAAATCATTGAGCCACGGCTCCCAGGTGATCATGGGTATAGAGCCAAGATCGTAAATAGCTTGTGCCCGCAGCAAAGGAAACACCTGGTCTTTTTTACTACCCCATGCCGTGTAGATCGAAATAATAGGCAAACGATTATGTAACGAATCTTCAAGCCTGATTATCTTTTCGTACGACTCGTGGGTAGCATCATCATAGGCTCCAACCAATATGGTATTAACACTATTCAACGCCCTCTTGTTGTTTCGTATACCATTGAACCATTGCATATGCTGTGCACGGCGCTCCCTCTTTTCCATTAACTTACTTTCTACATCGGCAACTTTTACCTGCACTATGTTTAACAGGTCTTGCAGGGGCCCTTTACTATTGCTGCCTGCCATCAGTAGCAAAGCAAACAGCGAGATACTAATAAGCAGCACCAAAATTATTGATGCAAATCGTTTGGCAACTATCATACAGTTTCCTCCTTCTTTATAGTTTGTTGTTGATGATGTTTAGCAGGCAAGGCTTTTATTTGATCAAGGTCTATATGTCCCCATGGCTCATCTGCTTTGATGGTTCTTGATTTAATGGCCGCATAAGTGCCCCCTAGTGTCATGAAGAATGCTATGGAAGCAAAGGCTACCATTCCCCATAATTCACCACTGGTCAATGCACGTCGTGCTTCAGGTGTAAAATAAATTCGTTGCACTACTACCAGCAGTATAGTTGCAATGAAGATGAATTGGTGTAAAAACAAAGGCCGGGCAAAACGACTTAATTTTTTTACTGCTTTTTTTGCTGTAGGAATGTAAGGAATGTCGTGATTGATGAGTGACAACAGGAATCCCCGGAGAAATACATACCAGCAGGCAAATTTCATAAACATGCCCCGCCAGTGTAGCCCCTTTTCTGCTGCAGGATGACAAAGCCATTGCTGCACGTATAGATAAATGCCTACTCCTACCACGGCTATAGGAAACCAGTGCACAGCAAAGTCAATGAAATCCATATTGGCAGGCAAAAGGCCAAACCACAAAAACAGGTATGGAAAGCACAGGAACAGGAAGGTTATCAAACCAGACATGTAATAGGTTCCTATTGTAAAATAGCTAAGCCGCTGCCAGTACGACAAGTATTTCCACAACCGCGGAAGTTCGGCAAACAACACTTCGTGTACACCCCTCGACCATTTCAACTGTTGCTTGCAGAAGGAACCAAGATCTTCGGGCACCAGTCCACGACTTACTATTACAGGTGCATAAACCGACTTCCAGCCTTTTGCATGAATGCGGATAGATGTTACCAGGTCTTCGGCTAGTCCTATGCCGTGGCCACCTATGCTTTCCAAAGCTGTGCGCCTGAAGGTACAGTTGGCACCTATAGCTACCGAACAGTTGCTTCCGTTCATACCAATCTGCGTAGGGCCATAAAACCCATAGGTTTGTTCAGCAGCAGCCCTGGCAGTAAAAGATCTGTACTGGTTGTAGTAAGCTTGGGCTACCTGTACAAAACCCACCTTTTCATCTTCAAAATAACCAAGCACTTCGTCAAAGAAATTTGGGAATGGTATATGATCAGGATCAAGCACCAGTATAAAATCTTCCGTCGTCAGCTTGAGGGCTTCATTTATCTTACCTGCTTTTGCACCAGGATAGCCTACCAGTTCAAGCCACACCGCACCATGCTTTTCTGCAAGCGCTCTAAAGGCCGGATCTTGTGTATCATCAAGCAGGTAAGTAGTATGAGGATAGGTGATGCGGGCACATGCCTCCAATGTTTTATCGAACATACTTGCTGGTTCACCCGGCGAGCTGGTAGTAAAGATGGCAACCCGCATATCATGCCGGTGAAGTGGCTTCTTTGCCGGCACTTTCATCTTTAGGTATGCTACCCACAGAACCATCATTCTAATTATACCCCACCAGAAAATGAGTGTGAGCAGGAGAAACAATGGAAGGATTGCTACGTGCTCATGCCTGAACCACCAATCAAAAAAATGGACGATGGTAAAGAAGCCGGTAAGTATAAGCACTGCAAGAAAAGCTTTATGAACAGGTTGTACCGGCGCCGCTTTTCTAAATACCAAATGGGCGGGATCAATTCTTTCTTGCATGTATAAATCGATAGTTTAATTGGAGGTTCATGCTGTTGCGTGTATAGAAGAATAAACTACTGTACTGGTAGTTGGCTTGTAGGGAAAGTGCAGGCGCAACTTGCGCTTGCAGCGATGCTGAAACTTCTACAGGCGTATATGGCTGGCGGTAGAAATATTTATTGATCACGAATGCGTTGCTGTTATTCTTCTCCAGTATCAATACCGGGTTATCTGCTGATGCTTTTGCAGCTACGCTTCCGTTCACCAACAAGTGCCACCCTTTGGCAAGGGCTACATTTGAATTAAGAAGCACTGCATGCACCTGCTGGTTCTTTGGCGTAAACACCGGCTGGTATCTACCTGCTATGGTAGTATAAAGAGCCTGTGTAGCTATTACCTGGTCGTGCGAAGCAGCAGGACGGTAAGTGTTTGCTGTTGCATTGGCATAGCTAAAACTATAGCCTGTTTTCAGCGAGAAGTTCTCTTTATGCACAACAGGTAGTAGCAACCAACCATACCCGGTAAAAACCTGGCTTCCGTCATCAAATCCTTGAACCTCCACAGCTGCTTTTCCTAACCATTTCTCCTTCTTATTGTACTGGATAGCACCTGAGAATTGACTATAGGTGAAAGGCTGCAACAAACTGGCTACTGTAAACTGGTAAGGCAACAGCGCACCCTCTACCTGTACACTTACTGATGAACTGATTTTTTGTGTGAGCCCGGCACTGCCAATGAAGAATATTTTGCCGTGAGGCATATAAATGCCTGCATCCGTTCGGAATAGCGTTTTGTAACCAAACCGGAAAGTGTTGCCAGCTTTTACAATGCCACCCTTCAATACACTGCTGCTTGTATTGTAGTTGAAAAACGTAGCAGCAATATGCGGATGAAGACTAGCCGACCGTGGCATAGCTGCTTCTATATTATAAAGAGTTGCTGTAACAGGCTGATCATCGGATAGGTATTGATATCCTCCTTTTACAAAGGACGAATATTGAAGATCAAGGTATGACTGCAGAGCAAGTATATCATTATTGTTTGGGTATGACTGAAGCAATCGATGACAGATCTTTTTTGATTTGTTCACGTTACCCTTCCAAACCAGCAAGTAAGCGAGCATGATATTACCTTCTACACTGGTTGTATCTATTGCCAGGTATTGCTGCAGCTGTTGTTCGGCTGCATGCAGGTTACCTGTTTGAAACAACATCCTGCCATAGTGCAAGTGCAGGTAATATGCACCAGGAAATAGCTCAATGCCTTCTGCATATTTGCTTGCTGCCTCCGCTGTACGTTTTTGGGTATAAAGAACCTGTGCATGAAGCTGTGTGATGTGCGGGTGCGGATGGCGCTGACCGTACGTTGCCAGCAGTATATCTGCTTTTGCAAATTGTTCCGCATCAATAAATGATTTTGCTTTCTGTAATATTTCGTCAAGTGGCTGAGCGTAGGAGCTAACATAGGTAGCCAGGCAAAGCAGGAGCATTAATTTTCTCAAGGCAATAAGGGTTGTAAGGGTTCAGATGTTAAAAGAACCTAAACGTTTAAAAGAACCTAGACATATTCAGATTAAAAAATCTTAAGCAGAGGCGCAGCGTAGAATCGAAAAAGCTTCGACCCCCATCGAAGCTTTTTCACCTTAAACCCTTAGTTGTGTGAGATATATTAGAAGAGCTTTATCTAGTACAACTACTGTTCCAATTCGTATTTATACTGAAACTGTCTGACCTGGTTGTAACGAACATCACCGACTGTACCATCCATTACACAACATCATGAAAAAGCATTATATCTCTGTCTAAAAACTTCTACAATTTTTTACCGGCTGGCAGGCCTGTAATACGATTGCTTCCAGCGTTACCTTCGCCGGCAAAACATAGTATGAGTGAAAGGCAGACATATGGGCAGCGGGCACTGAAGGTATTAGCCAGGTTTGGGATGGATACCTTTATCCTGTTGCTGCTGGCGATGATCGTGCTGGCCTGGCTGTTCCCGCAAGGTGGCTTAGGCGAAGGACCTTGGTCACTCTCCAGGCTTTCAGGATATGGCGTTTCATTCATCTTCTTTTTCTATGGACTAAAGCTGAATTTTGGTGACCTGCGTGCAGGGCTGCGCAACTGGCGCCTGCACCTGGTAGTCCATGCCAGTTCTTTCATATTGTTCCCGTTGCTCATACTAAGCTGCAAAGGCTTGTTTACTGGAGAGACCTATCCATTATGGTTGGGTACTTTCTTTTTGGCAAGCTTGCCATCCACGGTTTCTTCATCGGTAGTGATGGTATCAATAGCAGAAGGCAATATACCTGCAGCCATCTTCAACGCCAGTATCTCCAGCATCATAGGTGTGTTCATTACACCGCTTTGGATGAGCCTGGTGGATGTTGGATCTGGTGATAGCATGGATACTTCTGACATGATCACAAAGCTTGCCTTGCAAGTCTTGTTGCCGGTGTTCCTGGGCATTCTGCTAAACAGGAAGTGGGGCCAGTGGGCGGTAAGATTTAAGAAACAGCTAAAGTATTTCGACCAGGCTGTTATCCTGTCGATCGTTTATACTTCGTTCTGCGAGTCGTTTGCAGAGAACCTGTTCAGCAATATCGGGATGCTGGAACTGGTGTTATTGGGAATAAGCCTGGTGCTGCTTTTCTTCATTGCCTACGGCCTGATCATGCTGGTCTCCAAGGCGCTTTCTTTCAATCGTGAAGATAAGATTACAGCCGTCTTTTGCGGCTCTAAAAAGTCGCTGGTACACGGTACTGTTATGTCAAAAGTTTTATTTGCTAATAGTACCATCACCGGCATATTGTTGTTGCCGTTGATGCTGTACCATGCACTGCAACTGGTAATCGTAAGCATGATAGCACAGAGGATGGCGAGGGGGAGGAAGTAGGTGTTAGTTGTTAGTTGTTAGTTGTTAGTTGTTAGTGATTAGTGGCTGGAAGTGAGGAGTATTGGGAGTTGTAAGACCATTTAAACCAAATAAGAAAAGGAAGAGGAGAACCTCTTCCTTGCATGCTTCCCAGGCATGATAGCATAACCCCCTAAACTATGGCTGTGTTCTACTTGTTATCCTTATTGATGTGCGTTTTACGGTAAGCCAGGTAAAACACTTGCGGCAACACCGTTAGTGACAGTATCATACAAACGATCAATCCTCCTACGATCATGATGGCTAACGGCTTCTGTATCTCAGAACCCATACCACTGGAAAGCGCAGCAGGTAATAGCCCCACTGAACCCATCAGTGCTATCATTAAAATTGGACGAATACGTGAGAATACTGCATTTGAAATAGCGGCCTTTAGTGGCTGCCGACTGTTCAGGTTTTGGCGTATGTTGCCTATCAACACAATACCATCAATGGTAGCTACACCAAATAAGATGATGAAGCCGATACCTGCAGATATACCGAAGATCGTTCCTGTTAGCCATAGCGACAGGTAACCACCGATGAAAGCAAACGGTATAACCAGGCAAGAAATCAGCGTGTCTTTCAGGTTGCGGTCGAAGTTGATCCACAGCAGGAAGATGATCAGTAACAATGATGCTGGAACGATGGCTGCCAGCTGGCGTGTTGCCCGCTCTTTCGATTCAAATTCTCCTGCCCACTCCATCTTTACCGATGGCGGTAGCTTTACATTTTTGGTCACCATTGCCTGTGCTTCTTCTATGGTGCTACCCAAATCACGTCCTTCTATACTGAAGCCTACAGCTATATAACGGCTGCTTCCTTCGCGGTAGATAAATGTAGGACCTGTGATAAAGTTGATGTCAGCAATTTCGCGCAGCGGCACCTTTTTACCGCTCATCGTTGGTATCAGTATCTCTCCTATCTTCTGCTGGTCGTTTCTATATTCTTTTTGAAAACGCAGCCGCACGTCGAACATGCGTTCATTCTCGTAGAAGCTGGTTGCAGCACGTCCACCTATGGCCATCTCTATCACCGCCTGTGCATCCGCCATTGAGACGCTGTACCTGCCCATCCTTCTTTCATCCAGCTTTATACGTAGCTCAGGCAAGCCGATGTTGCGGTAAACATTCAAATCTTGAATTCCCTTTACATCCTTAATAGCACCTGCTACCTGGTCAGCATATTCCTCCAGCTTAAACAGGTCGTTGCCAAATATCTTCACCACCAGCGAGCTCTTTACGCCTGCCACGTATTCCTCCACGTTGTCTTGTATGGGCTGGCTAAAGCCAAACACAATGCCCGGGTAAACCTGCAGTGTAGACCGCATCTCTTCTATCAGTTCATCTTTGTTGATGTTGCGCTTCCACTCTTTGGCAGGATAAAGCTGTATGTGAAATTCTATATTGAAAAAGCCTGTAGGATCGGTGCCATCGTTTGGTCGTCCCACCTGGTTCAGTACAAATTGTACTTCGTTGAACGTGCGCAATTTTGCTTTCATCTCTTTAGCCAACCGCTTTGATTCTTCCAGGTTGATGCTGTTAGGTAAAGTAGCTCGTACATAAACAGCTCCCTCGTTTAGCTTCGGCAAAAACTCGGTACCATGGTTCAGGAAACCAATGATACAAATGACCAGCAATGCCACGAATGTGATTAGGGTTCCTTTTTTATACTTGGCTGTAAAGAGGTACATTTTAAACAGCCCCTGCCGCGATGAGCGGGTAACCAGGTTTTCCTTTTCCACGATGTTTTTTGTGAGCAGCACCTTACACATAGCCGGCACATAGGTAAGGCTCAGTATCAACGAGCCAAACAAGGCGAAGCCAAGTGTGTAAGCAAGTGGAGAGAACATTTTCCCTTCTACTTTTTGAAATGCGAATATGGGCAGCAGCGCAATGATGAGGATGAAAAGCGCGAAAAAGATATAAGAAGCCACACTGCCGGCACTCTTCTTAATGATGCCGCTTTTGGAGATCTTATTGAAACGTTCCATGCCCAGTTGGTGGGCCCGTTTCTCCAATCCTACAAATACCACTTCAGATATCACCAGTGCTCCTTCCAGTAGTAAACCAAAATCTAATGAACCCATTGATATCAGGTTGGCCGGCATTCCCATTATGCGCAGCATGGTAATGGCGAACAGGAAAGACAGCGGAATGACAGACGCTACAATTACTGTCAGCCTCCAGTTGTTCAGGAAAATAAACACGATCAGCGACACGAGTATGATACCTTCTATCAGGTTCTTGCTTACCGTGCTCACTGTTGTTTTTACCAAATCTGTGCGATCAATGAAAGGTTCTATGGAAACATCCTTTGGCAGAATACGCTCATTCAGTTCAGCAATTTTTTCTTTCAATCTTGCTATAACGTCTCCCGGGTTTTCGCCACGCAGCATCACCACTATTCCCTGTACCAGGTCTTCAGAATCCTGCAGCCCTACAACACCCAGTCTTGGCTTTGCTGACACCGTTACTTCCGCTACATGCTTCACTAAAATGGGCGTTGAGCCACGTACTTCTATCAGTATGTTCTCTATTTCTTCTAAACTTTCAAGCAAGCCAACACCGCGGACTACATAAGCCTGGCTACCGCGCTCTATCACATCACCACCTACATTGATGTTGCTCTTGGACACAGCATCATATACCTCCAGCGGCGACAGGTCGTAGTTCGCCATTTCAGTAGGGTTGATCTTTATCTCGTAGATCTTTTCTTCACCACCAAAGCTTACCACATCGGCTACACCCGGCACAGAAACGAGTTCCCTTTCTATTACCCAATCATGCAGGGCAGTAAGCTCTTTAATAGGCTTATTGCTTTTCAGCACATAACGAAATATCTCTCCTGTAGCACCATAAGGAGGCTCTATACCGGCATCGGCACCTTCCGGAAGATCAACACCCTGTAGCCTGTTGGCAGCGTATTGCTGGGCGTAAAAATCATCTACGTTATCATCAAAAATTACCGTTACTACAGACAATCCAAACAATGAAATAGAACGCACCTGCGACTTGCGCGGTACCGTATTCATCTGCTTCATAATGGGAAGCGTTACAAACTTCTCCACCTCCTCGGCGCTACGGCCTGGCCATTGGGTAATGATGCGAGCACGTGTGTTGGTAACATCGGGAAACGCTTCAATGGGTGTATTGATATAGCTGATGATTCCAACTACCAATAACAAGGCAGTAAGAAAAAAGACGACGATATAATTCTTGAGCGAGAACGCTACAATATTCTGAACAAACTTTTGCATGCAGTTACTTTTGGAAATTCTTCAACTGCTCGTAGATCAGCAGGTGGTTCTTGGATATGATCTTATCGGATTCTGATAAAGTGGAATGAAGGAAGGTGGTACCGTTATGATTTGCCAGCACCTCTACCTGCCGTGCTTCTATATTGCAACGATCTTTTTGCACCACTACATAATGCTGGTTGTTGTCGAAAACAAGTGCAGCCGTAGGTACGGTAATGGCCTCTACCAATTGCTGCTTGAGTGCCATTACATCTACCAGCATTCCCGGCTTCAGGCGGAAACCAGGATTGGGCAGCACCACCCTTGCCTTTAGTACCCTTGCCTCTTCATCCAGCGCTTGTGAAATGGCTGCTATTTTGCCAGTAAATGTTTCGCCGGGATACGATAGTGTTTTAATCTCCACCGGCATTCCCTGCTGTATGTTACGAATGTTTGAAGCATATACATTCACCGTTACCCATACTTCATTCAAATTAGAAATGGTGAACAGGGGCTCACCTTCTGAAGTGATCTGTGTGCCTGCTGATACTGTCTTTGCTGTTACTATACCCGATGCAGGTGCTTTTATCTGGAACACACCTTTACCTGCACTTGCGCTGTACAGTGAAAGATCAGCTGTTACCTTTTGGCGCTGTGATCGCAGTATGTCCAGCTCGCTTTGCGCCTCCGACAGTTCCTTTTGCGAAGCAATACCATCGTCGAACATGGACTGAACAGATTTCTTTTTTTGCTCCGCCACCTGTATCTGCGACGACAGTGAAGAGAGCTCAGACTGCAACGAGCTTAACTCGGTACTGCGCAATTCAGCAAGTACCTGTCCTTTGGTTACTTTATCTCCCAGTGAAAAATAAGTAGCCGATACAATGCCATTTACAAGGCTGGTAAAATGCACCACCTTATCGGGGTTAGCCTCTACAGCACCTGTTAGCGAAATGGGTTCTTCTATTGTCTTCTTACCCGGCTGCACAATATTGAGGTCCTTTTGCAGTTGGTCATCAAGGCAGAAGTCAGATGGTTGTGACGCAAGCGCCTGCTTTTCATTTTGCTTGCAACTGCTTATGAGCAGCGTGAGGAGCATCAAAGAAAAAATGGAGTTTTTCATGTTGTGGTTATTTCAAAATGTCTTGTCCGATGGTATAATTCAGTTCTTCTACTCTTTCGTTCACTTCCCTGGTAGCATCAAGAATGATCTTCTTGTTGCCCAGGTAAGCTTCCATGAAATCGAGGTATTCGAGCAGACTGATATTGCGCGATGTGAAGGCGCGGGTATAGCCTGAAAGCAGGTCATCAAGGTTGGCCTCATAATCCTGTTCAATGCTTCGTAAGAAGGCTACGGAAGAAGCCACATTCTGCCATGCCAGCACTGCCTCCTGCTCCACCGTTTGCACCATTAGCTGCTGGCGCAGGTTTGCCTGCTGTAGCCCTATTTGCGCAGCTTTTATATTGCCCTGGTTGCGGTTGGTAAATGGAAGATCGAGCGACACACCAAAGCCAATAAAATTGTACATAAAGTTGCCTCCACGATCGTAGCCACCCTTTAGCGTCAGGTCGGGAACGCGCATGGCTCTTTCATAATCATACAAGCGGCTGGAGTAATCTTTATCCAGTTGAGCCAGTTTAAGATCGGGACGATGATCTTTGGTAGCGAGTACCAGCTGGTGCAGCGACAGTTGATCAAACCCTTTGAGATCCCGCTCAAAACCGGCAGGCAGGATCTCAAGTGTGGTAGTAGGATCTAAGTGAAGAAGCAGTTTCAACTCCTTCTGTGCAGCATAAATTTGCTGCGACAGGTCGTTTGCATTCTTCGCCAATTCCAGTTCCAGCGCCTTAAGCCTGGTATGTTCTCCACGTGGTATGTTACCGCGCTGCACCTGCCGCTGGTAAGCTGCAGTCAGTTGTTTCACCGACTGCAATTGGTTCTCATAGATACCTCGGTTTAACTGCAAGTATTGCATTGTAGTAAGTTGTTGCCGCAGCTCGAGCTTTAGGTTACGCAGTAGCTCTTCAAAATATTGTTTGGACTGCTCCACCCCAACCTGTTCCAGCGCCACCAGTTTTTTTCGTTTGCCGGCAGTGAACACCAGTTGTTCTACCGATACACTTATTTGTTGATTTCTTCCAAAGTTGCTGTTGCCCAAACCTTTCAGCCCTTCACCAAATACCTGTACCTGCTTTTGTGTAGCCCACAGGTTCACTTCATCAATTGATACATTTGGATTTGGCCACAGCCCCGCCTGCAGCACCATTGCCTCAGCGTGCGGGATAGATAGCCTGTCCGCCATTAACTGCAGGTTTTGTTTTAAAAAGATAGCTTCGCATTGGACACGGGTAAGCCGCAACGTGTCTTGCTGTGCCGTAGCTACAGAGAAAAAGAGAGGAGAAAGAAGAAATAAAAAGCTGTAAAAAATGCGCCTCATGATTGTCACCAATGATTGAGGTGCAATGGTCTTAAAAGAGGACTTAAAATGAGCTTAAGGTCAATAAAGATCAACTTAAGGGCAGCTGAACCCTGAAGATATTTTCGTTAGCAGCAGGATTGTGATACTCGATTTTTCCTGCATAATGATCTACTATCTTTTTACTCAAGATCAATCCAAGACCAAACCCCATTTTGCCTTTGCTGTTTTTGCCACGAAAGAAGCGCCCAAACAGAAAAGGCTCTTCATCCTTACTTACCGGCTGGCCTGTATTCATTATTGAGATAGTAACGGTGCTGGATGAGGAGCAGTTGATTACCAACTGCGCATTGTTGTTATCAGAATAGTTGATGCTATTGGTTAGCAGGTTGAGGAAGACCTGGCGGATCAGCATTTCGTTGCCCGTTATGGTCAATCGTTCAAAATCAAATTCCTCTGGTTGGTATTGCACATCAAAATTGAAATGCGGGTATACACTCACCAGTTCGTCTATCACATCAAATATCAGTTCATCTACGCGTATGCTCTGTGATGGGATTGTCTGTCCTGATTCCATTTTCGCAATCTCCAGCAGTACGTTTATCATACTGCCCAGCGACTTGGCTTTTGCTACCTGGTTTTCAAGTTGCTGCCGCACCAGTTCGATGTCTGTTACATTCTTTAGTTTTTCTAACTCCGAAACAAGAACAGCCAGCGGTGTCTTTAGCTCGTGCGAGATATGGTGGATGCTATGCTTCTGAAACAAGAAAGCTTCATTGGTTCGCAGCATCAGCTCATTGAATTTCTGGTTCAGGTAATGGATCTCGTACGTGTTGGTTTGCGTTCCCATTTCCACCTGTTCTTCTCCAGGTTTAAAGTCACTCAGCCGCTTTGTAAGATCAGCCAGTGGTTGAGATATCTTTCGCGCAAGAAGAAATGAGACAGCCAGCACTACCAGTACCGTCACCACGAAAATGATGAGCATGGTATTGCGAAGGAAGTTGAGCTTGGCAAAGCCATACGCATCGTATGCCTTGCTGATAGCATAAAAGCTCCTGCTGCCACTCTGGATATAAATGGCTACTACATCATATTTACCTTCCCTTGTTTCTACCCAATGATTAGCAGGCGAAAGCTTACTCAGTAGCTGCGTATAGTTGTTAATAGGAAGATCATCAACACTGGCATAAATCAGCGTTTTGTTTTGGTCGAATACCAGCATCTTCTCATCGTAAAAGTCGTTGATGGTAAGCTGGTCCATTATGCCGGTAAGGCTTTCACTCATGTCCTTGTATTGCCGCAGCAGGCTGATGGTTATTTCAATTTTTTCTTTCTGCCGCTGCTGAAATTCTTCTTCGCGGTTGGCTGCATACAAGAAATAGATCAGGCACAAAGAGAGTGCTGTAATGGCTAAAACAGTGATAGAAAAGTTGACGAGGATCTTGCTGCGTATCTTCATTCTGTATCGAGGTAGTAGCCGTACCCGACCTTGGTTTTGATGGTGTTTTTGCCGAATGGCTTATCTACCTTATTGCGCAAAAAGTTGATGTAAACTTCAATGGTGTTGGTGTTCACATCTACTGAAGTGCCCCATATTTCCCGTATCAGTTCTTGCTTTGGCACCACCTCTCCATGATTTTCGCAAAGGCGCTCCAGTATCTGGTATTCGCGTGGCGTCAGGCTTATCTCTGTTCCTTGGCGGTACACTTGCTTCTTTGCAGGATCAATGGATATATCAGCAGCATAGATCTTGTTATCGCCGTTACCTCCACTGCTCTTAAACCTTGCACGCTTCAGCAGGGCGTGTACGCGCAGCAGCAGTTCGCGCATGAAAAAAGGCTTGGTAAGATAGTCGTCGGCACCGCAGCCAAAACCCCTCACCTTATCATCCAGTTCACTGAAGGCTGTTATCATCAGCACGGGTGTGTGTCCATTGATGGTGCGAAAGTCGCGGCACAGGTCGAAGCCAGTCTTGCCGGGAAGGTTTACATCCATTATCACGCAGTCGTAATTATTCTTGCGCAACATCCTGTCAGCAAGCTGACCGTCAAATACCAGTTCTGCCTGCAGGTCTTCCGCCTCCAGTGCTTCTTTTATGTTGTTGCCCAATGTAGGATCATCCTCAATTATCAGTATTGTCATGCACCACTGCTCCTTTTCATAAAGTAAAGATAGGCTGATAGAAGTTTTGGCTTGCCAGCGGCGTCACAACAAAACCTTAACCCTTGGCTCAAAGAAATAGCATTCGCTCCTGATAGTTACTTGTAAAATTCACAGGAACATCAATGATGTATTATTAGAAGCAGCATTCCAAATAAAATATCACCATTCATTCTTCACTTATGCAAAATGAAAAAGGGCCTTTCGGCCCTTTTCGCTATTGTTTAGAAACTTTTTCTACAAAGACTTTTTGCTGGATGATCAGCTTGACAAAATAGGTTCCACCTGCCATAGATCCAAAGTCATACAACGTAATGTTGTTATTGCCTTTCTCTATGTTGATGCGGCGCGTAACTATTGCCTTACCTAATACATCTGTTATCATCAGAGTAGCTGCATCTTTCACTTCTGATGTAACAGAAAGTGTAGCAACACTCGCTATTGGATTAGGATAGATGCTCATTGACGCTGCTGCTTTCTGCAACTTCAAGCGGATGATATGTGTGCTGTACTTGTTGCCATCGGTGTTCACCTGCGTTATGCGGTAGAAGACATACTCACCATTCACACTGCTAACATCATCTGCGTACGTATAGCTGGCAACGCTTTGATTCAGTGCATTCACTTTACCAACCATATTGAATACAACACCATCCACACTTCTCTCCACCTGGTACCATGTAACACTGCTCTCCTGCAGTACATTCCACTTAAGAGTGGCAGTTGTGTTGTGCAGGCTTCCGGTAAATTGTACAACCTGCAATGGCAGTACTGTACTATTCCTCCAGTCGCGGTTGCTTGCAGCAGCAAATGATTGTACCAGTTGTACACGTGAGCCACCCGGTGTAGGACCATGGTAATTGCCATTAGGTCCCATGTTGTTCATCACTACGTTCATCAGCGGCGTACCACATGGTGTAGAATGGCTAAAGATGTCAAAGATGTCCATTAAGCCATCGCCATCTGTATCGCCTGATGTATTGATAGCTGCCTGTGTTAATGTTTCAAAACGTTTATCACCTTCATTGCGATCAGGTGCACCATCGTTGTCTGTATCCAGGTCGCGGTAATCAGGCGTACCATCAGCATCGTGATCATATGGCGTAATACCATTGCCACCAATACCATTGAAGATGTCATATACATCTACTAGTCCATCACCATCAGTATCCGCATCAGTAGGAACTACATAGCTGCCGGTTGGTTGTGCTTCAATGTTGTCTGTTATACCATCGTTATCACTGTCTATATCATAAATATCCGGGCGACCAATACCATCGGTATTGCGAAGAGATAATTCACTAAGCGCACTTAGGTCGTTGCTCCAGCCATTGGTCAAAGAACCAGTAACCATACTACGTGTATACGTAACAGCAGTTATACCACTCTCTACTGCATCGGTTAAACCATCGCCATCACTATCCAGGTCAAGGAAGTTTGGCAGGCCATGACCATCTAAGTTTCCACGCAGAGCATAACAGGTAGCGCGGCCATTACCAGGATTAGCACAGTTTACATAACCCGCATCAGGCATTGAAAGTACCAGTACGCCCGACAGGTTCTCAACCACACCATCACCATCAGCATCGCCATCATACCTGTCAGTCCAGCCATCGCCATCAGCATCAGTGAAGTTGTCTACACGACCATCATTGTTTGTATCTGCACCATAGCTTTCTACTATATCAGGTATACCATCATTATCACTATCAAGATCTTTGTAGTTAGGTACACCATCACCATCAAAATCAGGTGAGCCCAATCCTACACCACTACCTGCAGCGCCTGTGTTGTTGGCATCTACATTCTGTGAAAGACCATCACCATCTGTATCGCAATAATTATCTATAATGCCATCGCCATCTGCGTCCACACCACCAGCTTCTATTACATCAGGTATACCATCATTGTCGCTGTCGCGGTCAAGGTAGTCAGGTATGCCATCGCCGTCGGCATCTAAGAAAGAACAAGCACCTGCTGCATTCAATGTACACCAGTCAGCATCCTGCCAGTTTGGTATACCATCATCGTCATCATCACCAGATGGATCGCTGCCGTTTGGTGTGCAGCTAAAGGTAGTAGCACCTGGGCCACACACTTCTACAAAGTCAGTGATACCATCATTATCGTCATCTATATCTATCTCATCTGGTACTCCATCCCCATCACGATCCCATGTATACAAGATGAAGTTAACAGGCGTAGGTACGTCATCATTATTAGGATCGCCATCAAGGTCAGCATCCGGATTTAATCCATCAGTAGATACATCCGTCACCTGCACACCCATTATGGTAACGCCACTTGCCGATGCAAGGTTGTCGCGGCGCGTAGTGGTACGTGGCACCACAATGAAGCTTACGAATACAGTACCTGAATCTCCTACTGCCAGTCGTTGCTCATCGGCAAGTATATTAGATGATGCAGTTCCATTCCATGCTGAATTAGCAAACAAGGTTCCTTCAGTAGCAGAGAATGATGTAGGGAATACACCTGCAAACTGCGTAACGATATCATCCGTAATGCGGATGTTGCGAAGCTCCACATCACCAAAGTTTCTCACCTTCAATTCAAAGGTCACACGGTTAACACCAGGTGTAGTTTGCACCACGCTTAC
Source organism: Aridibaculum aurantiacum (assembly GCF_017355875.1). Lineage (NCBI taxonomy): Bacteria > Pseudomonadati > Bacteroidota > Chitinophagia > Chitinophagales > Chitinophagaceae > Aridibaculum > Aridibaculum aurantiacum. Next base: position 1,066,448 of record NZ_JAFEWC010000001.1, on the reverse strand, counting down.
CAGTCGCTTCGATAGGCCGATCTTCGGATTTTCGAAGAAGGTTATTGGCGTTGGATCGTTATTGTTTGTAGGATCGTTGTCATTATCAGGATCTACTTCTGGTCCATCCTGCGAGTTGTCAACAGCAAACCTTCCACCCGGACTTACTCCAAATGCATTTGCTGAATTATAGAACGGTCCACCAAGACCTGCAGGATTAACCGTAAGCGTAAGACGAAGTATTCCAACTTGTCCTACTGCCAGAGAACTGGTTCCAGTAAGCAGGAAGCTATTGGTAATACCATTGTACGAGCCATTGGTAACAAAGGTGCTGCTTGCCGGTTGCTGGTGAACTACCAGGCTATTTACTGCCACTGTTGCCGGCGCAGGAAACACTTCAGCCAATGCATCCGCTACCTGTACATTGTGCAGTGGCACATCGCCCATGTTCTGCACTTTTATTTCGTAGGTAAATGTATACGTGCCGTTACCGTTATTGGTTACTGCTCCCAATACACGCTTAGCTACACCCAGTTTTGGTGCTTCGCTAAATTGTACAGGCGTAGGCTCTTGATTATTCCGTGGATTACCATCGCCATCAGGATCTACCAATGAGCCATTGGTTGAACTGTCACTTACAGGATTCCCACCTGCAGAAAGTGCTGTTGCAAAGGCGATGTTATCATACACACCCAATTTGTTGCCCGGCGTTACGGTAAGGTTTATTGTTATCTCAGCTGATGCACCCCTTGCCAATGTGCTTGGTGCAGTTAGCAGGTTCCTATTGCTATTTCCATTGAATGCATTGTTAGCAGTTAGTGTACCTGTAGTTGTTACACCATTTACTACAAATGCTGTTGCACCTGTAAATGTGCTTACCAGATCATCCTGTACCTGTATGGTGTTCACAGGACCGTCACCAGTATTCTCTACTCGTATTATATAAGAAAGTGAGTAGGTACCATTGCCGTTATTCACTGGTGTAGTTACTCTTTTTGCTACACCTATTTGTGGCGCTTCAGTAAATGTCAGCGGTGTAGGAATACTGTTGTTGCCCGGGCCATCATTCTCGGTATCTACATCAGTACCATTGTTACTTATGTCTGTTGTAGGTGTACCTAAAGGACCAGTAGCATTGGCTGTAGCTGTATTATTGTACACACCTAAGTTGTTGCCTGGTGTCACCTTCAGGTAAATGTTGATAGTAGCTGTAGCGCCTATTGCAAGAGAGTCATTACCTGCAAGCAGGTTAAGATTGCTTGTACCATTGTAAATATTGTTAGCAACGAATGCACTGCTGGTTCTAACACTATCAACCGTTACAGGTCTTCCACCAAAAGTAGTAGCAAGATTATCCACCACCTGTATGTTCTTCAGCGGAACGTTGCCTACGTTTTTTACCAGCAACTGGTACTGTACACTGTAGCTGCCATCGCCATTGTTGATAGGCGTGCCTACTACCCTTTTTGCCAAACCTATTACAGGTGCTTCCGTAAAAGTAACCGGTGTAGGAATGGAGTTGTTATTTGGATTATCATCATTATCCGGGTCAGGATTGGTGCCATTGGTAGAGTTATCAGTAGTAACTGTATTACCTGGTCCCTGTGCTGAAGCCACGGCAATATTGTTGTACGTAGCAAGGCTTGCCGGCCATACACGCACCGTTACCACCACTGTCTTTATCTCATTTACCGCCAGTATATCTGTACCGGCCAGCAGGTTGTTGTTACCAATACCATTGAAAGTATTGTTCACGCTCAATTGTCCACTGGTTACACTTACTACAGACACTGGTGCACCACCAAATGTAGTAGCGAAGTTGTCGCTCACCTGTACATTCCTTAGCTGCACATCACCAAAGTTCTTTAGTGTGATGGTATAGGTAACATTGTAAGAACCATCTAAGTTATTAACGGGTCCTGCAGTCACACTTTTAGCTACACCTATAAGAGGGTTTTCAATAAAAGTGAGTGGTGTAGGAATGTTGTTGTTGGTTGGATTACCATCGTTATCAGGATCTGTATCCGTACCGTTCTGCGATGCATCTGAAACAGCTACACCATTAGCATCCTGTGCGTTGGCAATGGCTGTATTATCGTACACGCCAAGCTTAGTACCCGGAACTACTGTTACTGTTAGTGCTACAAATTTAGATTCACCTACAGCCAGTGTACCCAGTGGAGCAGCCAGCAGGTTGTTGTTGCCGGTTCCATTGAAGCCGCTGTTTACAGTAAATGAACCGCTGGTGATGCTGGATACTGCAAAGGATGTAGCACCAACAAAAGTATTAGCTAGGTTCTCAGTTACCTGCACGTTATTCAGTGCAACGGTTCCTTTGTTTTCTACTTTAATGCTATAGGTAAGGGTGTAGCTGCCATTGCCGTTGTTGATTGGTGTAGAAGCAATTGCCTTTGCCACGCCTATACATGCATTACCAACATTGAAAGAACGGCCTGAACTACATCCCAATGCATCTGTGATAACAACAGAATAGTAACCCGGTGCCAGTCCACTCAAGTCTTTGGTTGTAGCACCATTACTCCACAAGTAGGTGTAGGGAGCAGTACCACCTGAAGGTGTTAATACTATTGCACCAGTATTACCCGCAGCACAGTTACTATTGGTTATAACTGCAGTACCCGTTACCGGCGATGTAGGTTGCGTAATGGTTTGCGTAGCAGTAGTGGTACAGCCATTAGCATCTGTTACAATCACAGAATAATTTCCTGCTGCTAATCCTGTTAAGTCTTTTGTAGTTGCACCATTGCTCCACAAATAAGAATAAGGTGCTGTGCCGCCTGCTGGTGTTAAAGTGATGCTTCCATTTGCACCACCATTACAACTAACATTGGTAGGTGTGGTAGAAGCAGATAAAGCAGCCGCAGGTTGATTGATAGTTATCGAATTTGTGACAGTGTTAGAACCATCATTTACTACTACAGTATAAGTACCAGCAGCAAGGTTGGTGATATCTTGCGTGGCAGCAGTATATCCTGAAGGACCTGACCATGTATACGTATAAGTACCGCTGCCGCCAATTACTTCCAGTTCTATAGAACCAGTAGCTGCGCCGGTACACCTGATATCCACTTTTGTTAAAGATGATATAGACAGCGGTGCTCCTATGGCCTGTACGGTGAAGATCCTGCTAACGGTACAACCATTTGCATCGCGAACTGTAACAGTATAAGTACCGCCAGCCAGGTTGCTGATATCCTCACTCACTGAGCCATTGCTCCATGAATAACTATAAGGAGCTGTTCCTCCTGCAGGTGTTATATCAATAGCACCATTCATAGAACCGAAAGGATTTTCATTGGTCACTGTACCATTTACACTTAAGCTGGTAGCTGGTTGTGTAATGGTAGCGGTGGCAGTAGCAGTACATCCATAGCGATCAGTAGCAGTAACAGTATATGTACCCGCAAGAAGTCCTGTAGGATTTTGTGCTGTGGAAGTATAACCTGATGGTCCTGTCCATGAATAAGTGATAGGCGCTCTTCCTCCAGTAACGGTAAGCGCAATAGCACCTGTATTGGAAGAACGACAAAGCACATTGGTAACTGCAGTAGCAAGGTCCATACGATTTACAAATACATCTGTACACTGGCTGGTGCCATCGCCACACTCGTTGGTAGGACGAGCACAAAGCGTTTGCGCACCTGGTGCTACACCATTAAAGTTGATGGTGATGCTGGTACCTGTAGTTATTGGATTTGGTAATGTACCGGTGTAAGCACTGCTAACAGTAGCGCCTGCAGGCACTGTCCATGTATAACTGGTGGCACCGGGTACTGCTGCTACTGTGAATGTATGGCTGCTCTGCTGGCACACTACAATAGCATTTACCACAGCTACGGTTACGGTAGCATTGGTGCATTGTGCAGGTAATGGAAAACCATCATCGCAAATGCGGTAGGTAAATACATCGGTGCCGGTGAAGCCATTGAAAGGTGTATAAGTGATGGTTCTGTCTGCATTCACCACTACTGTTCCATTGGCAGGTGCAGCGGTGATAGTAGGCGTTTGCAGTACTCCATCTATATCTGAATCATTACCCAATACATTGATGCGTACTGCTTCATTGACCAAAGTAGAAGCTACATCTGACAGTGCGGCAGGTGGATTATTCACACCTGAAAAGCGAACAAAAACTGTAGCTGTATCCCAAAGGCCTGTAGCTATTTCAGTTACCCTGTAGCGGAAGGTGGATAATGCATCCTCAGACATACCGGTTGGATTGAACTGGATGGTTCTATCTCCATTTACAGTAGCCGAACCCATACCTGGGGCAGCGTCAATGGTTACATTATACGAACCTGTATGCGCAGATAAGAAACCTGCTACATCAGCATCGGTATCATTTGCTAATAAATTAAGAGCAATAGCACCAGAAATGTAAAAACGATCTATAACTGCATCAGGAACATTGGCTACTGTTACGCTTACTGTATTACTTGCAGTTGGAGCTAAATAATTCAGGTTATCTCTTGCACCTTCTACACGTGCTGTATTGTTCAGCGGGTTGTTGTTGGATAAGATGGTAAACGTAACGCTGACGTTGGTGGTAGCACCAGCAGCAAGAGAAGACGAAGCCAGGTTGTTCCAGGTTACTAAACCTGCTGATACACTACTTGGTGCAGGTGTAGCCGAAACATATTGCAATGCTGAACTGCTGAAGATATCCTGCAATGGCAGCAAGCTGATAGGCGACTGACCTGTATTGGTAATAGCAATATTATAGGTGATGTTACTACCTACTGTACTTGCACCTGCAGGTGCTGTTTTTGTTTTTACTACAGAAACAGATGGACGTACCACCGTAAAATTGGTAGTAGCCGAATGTGTTACTGTTCCTTCCGTTCCTTCTCTTGCAGTTGCCTGAATGGTAAAGGCACCAGAAGTGGTAGGTGTCCACATGTATTCATAGGTGCGCGTACAACCTGCTGTAGCAACAGATGTAGCTGCTAAAGGAGCACCACCATTGATGCTGATGTTAAGTCCAGTTATATCATCAAAACCAAAAGGATCACTTACTACTGCACGGATGTAATTGGCAACACCAATAGCCTGTTGTGTTACTACTGCACCACCACCCGCTGGGGCGTTGCGCACATTCAGCGAATTGACGTTGATGTATGTAGTAGTAGGCAGTTGTACATAAGATACTTTGTTAGTCGCATCGAAATCTATTCGTATATCTGCAGCAGAGTAGTCATTCGATAAAGTAAGTACTACCGGCTGTCCTGCAGCTACGATGATGTTCGAAGGTATAGTCCCTGTCCAGGTGAGCGTACCTGTTGTTCCGGTGGCACCGAGGCCGCTATTGGCAGCATTCAAAGAAGAGAAAATAACGGTACCACCAACCGTTAATTCGGCAGAAACCGGTACGGTGGCCACACTAACTGTATTGGCAGCAACGGCAGCATGCGCAACAATGGTAATAGGCTGTCCCCCGCTGATAACAAAAGGCGAACACATAGCAGGGTTCTGTGTAAATGAGGCATCATTAGAGTTTCCTTTGATGGCCACACCCTGGTGAACCCATGCACTGTTCATGCCGGTCCAATTCATAGTTGTGCTGGTAGCATTTCCTGTAGCAGCGTTAATCCAGCTTGAACGTACTTTCACACTGTTTGTTCCTGCTGCAAAAAGCTGTGTTTGCCCTGTACCAACAGTGAAGTTATTACTGTTGGTAGCAATAGCATCTACAACTATATCACCCGCTGCCGATGGTACACTAAGAGCTGAAGCACCTGTACCAGCAGCGTTAGCAGGAACACCAAACGTGTTGATAAGATCCACGTTGTTCATTACGGTGTAACCAACAGCACATTCTAAAATATTTCCTGTAGGCCAGTTTATCTGGATAGTACCCGATGTGGTAGCCGGGCTTTTGAGGAACCAATATTCTACTTTGAAACCAGCACTTTGCGTTTCGGTAAGTTTAGTCATAGCCACACCGCCAAACGTTGCACTGGATACTGCATTATTAGCTCCTACAACTGACCCAATGCTGATTAGCAATAAGCGGTTAGTACCTGAAGGTGTAAAAGCCGTACTCGCCAAAGAACCGGTGTTCGAACCACTGTTACTGGTTGCAAAACTTCCATTAAGCACCATGGTAGCTGTTTGCTTGATTAATGGTGCTGTTGATGAAATAGTAGTGGACGTTGGCATTACCCTGCTAAGACCGTTGCCGCTCTTTAAGTAAAGGCGTTTATTTACAACCTGTGCATTTGCCGTGATGGTCAATGATAGCATCAGCAGCCAAAGCAGCATGCTTTTCATTGATGAACCAAGGGACGATTTAAAAGAAATATTATTCATGATGTTTCTCACTGTCTGTTAGTACTCCGGTTTTGGTAATTAGCTCCTGATGATGGCTGACGGAGCCGGAGGTACATTTTTAGGATTTACGGTATAGCATCTCTGCTCACTAAAGCAGGCACCATTGGTAGCACGTACGCATATCACTCCAGGTGTTGTTGTTGTCCACCTGATCGTAACATTGTTGGTGCCTTGCCCGCTCATGATGGTAGCATTACCCGGTACAGTCCACTGGTAGCTAAGACCTGCTACTGCTGGTACTGAGTAAATGATATTTTGATTGATACAAGGTGCATTCTCACCGGTGATAACACCAGGCGTAGCAGGTGTACAATCTGTATCATCACAATCTGTTTGACCATCGCCATCGTTGTCTATACCGTCGGTACAGCTTTCAGGTTCATACACTACTTGTGAAAGAGAAGCGGTACAACCCAATGCATCAGTAATAACTACCGTATAAGTTCCTGCACGCAGGTTGCTGATGCTATTGCTGGTGCTGGTAAATCCACCGGGGCCAGTCCATGCATAAGTATAAGGTGCAGTACCACCACTAGCAGTAAGCGTGATAGAGCCATTGCCTACAGCAGGGTTTGGATCTGTATCATCTACTTTAACTGCTGAACCAGAAACAGCAGCAGGTTGAGTAATGGTATAGTTATAAGTAGTAGGACAATTAGTAGCATCGGTAACGGTAAGGGTATAATCACCGGCTGCTACGTTCAGCAGGTTTTGTGTGGTTTGTCCATTGCTCCACTGGTAAGTAAAAGGCATATTACCTGATACAGGAGTAATGTTGATAGCACCTGTCCGTTGGCCATTACAATTTACATGAGTGATAGCAGGCGTAATACTGATAGGTGTAGCAGCAAGTACAACGGCAGATGTGCTTGTACGTGTACACCCATTCACATCGTTGATGTTGGCTACGTATGTACCCGGCGCTAAACCTGTAAGTGTTTGTGTAGAGGTTCCGAAAGGAACGCCGTCTCTTGTCCATGCAATAGTGTACGGAGGAACCCCTCCGGAAATAGACAGGTTGACTGTACCATTGCTGCCATTGCAGCTAACGGTGCTGGTAGTGGTAGCGGCTGTTATTTGTGGTTGTGCAGGATCGGTGGTTACTGTAATAGGTGCACTTTCTACCGGGCAACCTGTAGGCAGCATCATGGTTACGCGGTAAGTTCCGGCCTTGTCCACTTGTATAGAAGGGCCTGTGCTTGAACCAACAATATTACCATTAGAAGTAGTCCAGGTATATGTTACATCATCACGCAGCGGTGTGGCAGAAAGCGTAACCCGCGGATTGTAACAGGAGATGGTGCCGTTGCCGGTAACAATGCCGGTAGAAGGCTGAGCCCATGCATAAGGTCCGGCAAAATCTTTAAGCTGTGCAGTAAAAGAGTTAGAAGCTCTTGTCTTTACAATGAATGTGCGCCATGGAAACGTACAGCTATCAAGAGCCGCATTGGTAACAAGATAATTGTCAAGTCCTATAGAAGTAAGATTAAGTGCTACTTCAGCAACAGAATATGGCGTGGAGTAAGTAGTGCTGTAAACATTAGATTTTGTATTACGCGTACCCCATGGTGGTGCCAATGGCAGCTGTCCGTCTGCATTTACAAAACCACACATAGTAGATGCTGCCTTTGGAATGATAGAAGCATAACCATAAGGCGCACCGTTGAAGGCACCGTCAAACTCAGGTCCCCAATTAAAAGCCACAGGAGTTGTATTAAGGTAATCCTGGCGGCTCACCCACACACGCACTTCAAGTTGAGGAATGGTTCCTCCATTGGTAAGTGCAAGGTTGAAGATCATATCTCCCAAGTTGACAAGATTACCTGCACCATCAAATGTAAACGCAGTATGGCCCAGTTGTGGACCACCTGAGTTGAATTTGCTAGTAGCTGCGTTGAAACGCACCGGTGCAATAAAAAATTCAAAATCCATATACGCATCACCACCAGGTTCGGCACGATTAATAAGTCCTGTAAACCACAGGTCGTTGATGCCAGCATCTAAATCTACATTGCGCACCATGTGCCCCGCCACATCTATCAGGTCATTTTTACCTAATACATTGGCGGCACCCGGATCCCATATTGCAGGATCTTCACCATTTTTACTGGCTGTATTAAAAGAAGTCTGGTCTATTCCACCCGTTCCACCAAAATGATCGCGTGCCCAAACGGCGTCTACCAACCGCTTGAAACGACGACGAGAAGGACCAGCTGCAGGCCATTCATCAGCATAAGCACCAATGCCACCATTCTGGCGGCGCTCGTAAATCGGGTTGGCATTGTTCTGCAGCAGGGATTGAATTACCGATACATTCGTCTGGTCGATGATGTTTCTACCGGTAGAATTTCTAAACCAATCTACATTACCTGCCGGAGGTATAACTGTACCTGATGTAAAGGTGCTGTTAGCATACAGCGTGGCATTGATGCCCACATCTGCAGCTACACATCCATTGCTGTTAATTTGAGAGATTGCTGTAGATACAGATACAAACAAAAAACACAATACAAGAAAAATGCAACGCTTTAGCCGCACCTGGTTCACAGGCAGCTGAAGGTTGTACTTTGAAAGCATCTTCATTTTATTAAGGGGTATTTGACCTAGGAAAATTTCATCATTAAACCACGAAAACTTCTGCTACTAGTATAGAGGGCTATAAAAATGAAGAATACAAAACGACATAGCCGTTTCTTGCAACATCAAATCAAAGCTTTCTATAATCACAGTTAGTGGCGGCATTTGATTACCGTCACTCCCAGCTATTTTCACTGCTTTACAACGAATCTTTTCTGATTTTGGTGTGCAAACATAGGTTCAGCCCCCTGTAACTATCAATAAGAGGCTGATTTTAATTAGCTTTTAAACTGATCAGTAGCAGTAAGGCCTTTTATGTATAAGATTTTAATTAAAAATTATATACTACACTTAACGTCGTTGAAGATTAACTCTATACACATGAATGTGGATGTGCTATAAAAGCAAGTGTCCCTGCACTTGCAGGGACACTAAACTGAAAAATTGAACTTTTATTGCTTTGATACTTTGTGTACAAAAGTCTGTTGCTGCATGATCACCCGTACCATGTACATACCTGGCGGCAATGCACCAAAATCATTAATGGTAAACTGGTTGCTGCCTTTCTCAATGTTCACCCGGCGAGTGCTAAGGGTTTTGCCAAGCATATCAGTTACCAGTATAGTTCCTGCATCTTTTACATCAGATGTAATAGCAACTGTGGCAACATCCTTTACCGGGTTAGGGTAAACTGACATAACCATCTTCACCATCTTGTTCAGGTTGAACAATATTGTTTTGGTGGTAAATACCTGTCCATCTATATTTACCTGCTTTACCCTATAGTATACTATATGATTGGCATATGAACTAAGGTCATCGGCATAAGTATAATTGGCTGAGCCGTTACCAGCAGGAAAACGAATAGCCTGCGGTTCAAAGTTGTTACCATCGCTGCTTCTTTCAAGGATGTATTTATCTACACCTTCTTCATTGGAAACTTTCCACGCAAGGTTAGCAACAGAGGCTGTAAGCGTACCGCTAAAGTTGGTTATGCTCAATGGTAAGATCACGTTGTTTCTCCAGTCGCGGTTTCCTGCCGATGAAGATGACTGCACCAACTGTACTGTAGAACCTCCTGGTGTAGGGCCATCCCAGTTACCATTATTGCCTAACTGGTTCATACATACATTCATTACCACTTCGCCACATGGATGAGCACGCAGATCAAATATGTCGAAGAAGTCCATCAAGCCATCACCGTCCACATCTCCTGATGTGTCAATGGTCTCTTGTGTAAGCGTTTCATATCTTTTATCTCCTTCGTTGCGGTCCGGAGCTCCATCATTGTCTGAGTCTGTATCTCTATAGTCAGGTATGCCATCTGCATCATGATCGTAAGGTGTGATGCCATTACCACCAATACCATTATAGAAATCATACACGTTCACCAATCCATCACCATCCGTATCTAATTCTGTAGCTACTACAAAGCTAGAAGTAGGTTGCCCTTCGGCATTGTCTGTTATTCCATCATTGTCACTATCTATATCATAAACATCAGGTCTGCCGACATTGTCGGTATTGCGCAGGTTAAGGGCAGGCAGTGCTCTTACAATATCACTCCAACCATGTGAGAAAGTGCCGCCGCTTATCATGCTGCGCACGTAGGTAACGCCTACTATCCCACCTTCAGTAGCGTCAGTTATACCATCTCCATCACTATCCAGGTCAATGAAGTTTGGCAAACCATGGCCATCGGTATTACCCCTTAGCTGGTAACACGCCGGACGTCCTGTTCCAGGATTGCTGCTACGCGCTACATAACCAGGATCGCCATAACTTAATATTAATACACCAGCCAGGTTCTCCACTATTCCATCACCATTGGCATCTCCATCGTACTGGTTGCTCCAGCCATCACCATCAGCATCAGCAAAACCATCTACCCTACCATCATTATTTGCATCTATGCCATAGCTTTCTACGATATCCGGTATACCATCATTGTCACTATCAAGGTCTTTATGATTTGGAAATCCATCACTATCAAAATCAGGCATTCCTAATCCCAGACCACTGCCAGCAGCTCCTGTATTATTGGCGTCCACATTCTGAGAGAGACCATCACCATCGGTATCAATGAAATTATCAATGATACCATCACCATTCTCATCTACACCACCAGCTTCTATTACATCAGGTATACCATCGTTGTCACTATCTCTATCTAAATAATCTGGTACTCCATCGCTGTCTGCATCTAAATAAGCACAAGTACCTGCTGCATTAAGGGTGCACCAATCAGCATCTTTATAATTTACGATTCCATCGTTGTCATCATCAGCCGATGGATCGCTGCTATTAGTAGTACAACCAAATGAAGTAGCACCTGCACCACATACTTCTAAATAATCCGGTATACCATCATTGTCATCATCTATATCTATATCATCGGCTACACCGTCTCCATCTGTATCAGGCACTACCTGCACATATACAACTGCCGTATCGCAGTTCCCTTGTACATCGCATACCTGGTAAATAAGAGAATCAGTTCCTCTGAAATTATTATTCGGCGTATAGCGCAAGCTGTTATTTACTTGAGTAGCAGAACCATTATTAAGTACCTGCACTGCACCGTTTTTAGGCGCAGATACAACAGTGATAGCACCCGAAGCAGGTCCGAAATAACCAAAGAAATCATTCACCGTTACATTCAGTTCCTTTTGAGTATTTACCATAGTGGTGTACTTATCAGCAAAAGCCAGCGGTGTCTTTTGCACTATAATAAACACCCACGCCTCAGCACACAATGAAGGTGGAGGAGTACATCCAGGCACAGCTATGATCTTGTCGCACACCCTGTAGCTAAAGCTATCAACACCCATAAAACCAGGTGCAGGTGTATATCCAACTAATCCATTTGCATAAGTAGTAACGGTACCATTTACCGGTGCTGAAACTACGGTAACAGGAGTGGTAAGATCATTGTCATCAGGATCAGTATCATTAGATAAAACATCAGCATACAACGTACTATTCCTGTTTACATCAAACGTATCACGACGTGCTACAGGCGCATTGTTGACTGGTGTAGGTCGTATATTAATGGTAGCTGTAACAGTGTTGCTGCACAATGATGGCATTCCATTATCGCATACCCGGTAGGTGAAAGTTGCCACTGTATTGGTAACACCTGCAGGAGGTGTATATTCTACCATACTGCCACTGTTCACCAAAACAGCTGTACCTATAGTTGGTGCACTTACAATTTCTACGGTCAGTACGCCATCTTCCGGGTCCACATCATTCGATGTAACTTTTATAGTAGTAGCTACACATGGATTGGTACTTACTTCATCTGCTACTGCCACTGGTGCACGATTGCTAACAGTAAATACTACCAATGCTGTATCAAATAATGAAAGACAGCCGCCTGCTATTTCATAGGTGCGATAAATGAGCGTATCGTTTCCTATAAAATTGAGTGATGGAATATATACAATATCATTTCCACTCACTGTTGCTGAGCCATTTTTAGGTCCTGAAACAATAGATGGAGCTGTGAGTGTGGCACCTTCCGGATCAGTATCATTTAGCAGAACACTGGCTGTTACAGAACTTGGAGTTGTAGCTGTATTACTTTGTAAAATATAACTATCAGCATTGGCGTTTGGTGGCGAATTGGTAACACGCACATATACCATAGCAGTATCGCATAATCCTGAGCTACAAATTCTGTAGCGGAATGTATCTATACCATTGAATACAGGTGATACACGAGGAGTGTAAATAATATTACTGCCTGACATTGCTAATGAGCCACCCATGCTGGATGTAGTGCCCAAAAGTGAAACAGTTAAGCCAGTAGCATTATAGTCATAATCGTTTCGGGAAACATTTATAGTAACAGGCTTGGTAGAAATAGTGGTAGCCGTATCAGGCATTGAAAAAGGTGCATACGCTGGAATGGCTATACACTGACCTGGGTTTCTATACCTGATATAAAGTAAAGGCCTGTTAGTTGAAGCTTCTTTGGAATTAAAGATGATGTCCTTAGTACCGGCACCTTCAAGATTGCGGGTAAGCATCATACCAGCATTGATATAAGAATTGCCAACCCATCCCTGCACAAGCGACTTTACATTAAAACTTCTGTATACAAAATTCAGGGCTCCTACGTTAGCAGTTGCATAAAGTGTACTACTATAATCACCACCGGCAGTTGTCCAGCTATTTGTATTGTCGTACCGGTTCCAGCTAACACCTCCTTCTGTATAAGCACGTGTTAACCTGTAAAGAGCAACACCTTCTCCAGGACCAGCAGTTTTATAAATACTAAAACTGGCGGAGTCAATGATAGCATTTGCCGGGATAGAAGAAAGGTTGAAATAAAGCATTGACCGCTTCTTATCATTACTCTTTCCTTTTACATACAACGATGATAATGCACCATAGTTTGAAGTAGTGTTCCTGCTGCGTATATGACTATCAGTCGTAGGATTAAGCGTAACTACTCTTTCATTAAAATCAAAAGCTTTATATAAACCAGGCCCGCAACCATCTGGTACTATGGTAACAGAAACAGTAGCCGTACTACAAAATCCAATTGTATTACATACGCGGTAAGAAAATGCATCACTTCCCGGTCCTGGCTGATCTTTCAGGTTGATGTAGGTAATAGTTCCATTAGGATTGATAGAAACCTTACCACGCACCGGCTGCATTGTGATGGCTGAGATAGTGAGTGGCAGATCTTGAGGATCTGAGTCATTATCTAAAACATCGATCACTACAGGCATGTCTTCAAGTGTGGTTGCCTCATCAGGTTCCACTGAAGGAATTGAGCTCACACAACCCATGATCCGATGTTCAATAGCATCAATGAATAACAAACTGCCTGTAGTAGAAAGATTGATTATTCTAATATTAGTAGCAGTGGCATTAAGTATATAAAATTTGGCTGCACCTTCTGAAAAATCATCTGTTGTATTAACGGTGAAAACAACACCATTTGTCCATGAATTATTTCCGTTAGGACTTTGTTCTACTCTAAAACTTGCACCATTCACCGATGCATCTGCAAAGATCTGGATAACAGAACCTGCAGGCAGTGAGCCATCTAACGTATAGTTGAGTATGTTACCATTTGTGTTGAAAGTAGTATAAGTAGTATTATCACCAGGCACACCATCAGGGTCACCTAGAGAATTGTCTTTACCTGCTACAGTTGTTGCAGTTCCGGTAGAAATGATATTTGATAACGCTGTTACATTACCTACTTGTCCGTAAAATTGTGTAGATGAACAGCCGTTAGTGCCAGCAATACCCGTAACTGTAACAGTAATGGTACTGCTGCAAGTACGGCCAGTGCCATCATTCACTACATAAGTTGCCTGGTCAGTGCCATAGAAATTGGCATTAGGCGTATACGTTATGGTACCATCTCCATTGTTCACAAAACTTCCATTGGCACCTGCCGTTACTGATGAAACAGTTAACTGATCGCCATCTGGATCCGAATCGTTTTCCAACACATTTATAGTTATACTGCCTGCACCACAGTTAGTAGATAAAGTTGCTACATCACTGGCACATACCGGCGGCCGTTGAGAAGGAATTATTGTTATGATGCTGTTCTCAAAACTTTTCCTGCCACAATCGTCAGTTATCTCGCAGGTGATAATGCAGGTAGTATTAGTAGCTACAGTAGGCGCTGTAAATACAGTAGTGGCTGCAGCATCATTACTAAAAGTTCCACCAACAGAAGATGCCCATTTATAAGTAAATGAAGAAGATGCAGTAGCAGTAACGGATGCAATAAGATTAGTAGTTGTACCAGACACCATTCGTGCAGGTACAGGCGAAGAGAAATTCACAACTGGCGCTTTATCAAGCGATGCAAGAAAGCTGAAGTTGAGAAAAGCACGCTGCGCAGCTACGTTGTGTTCATCAGTACTTACAGCCAGGTCATGACCACCTTCGTACATCACCCATCCCCTGTTATTATCGCCAAAGCCACGGCCGAAGGCAATGGCAGCAACAGGTCCCCAGGTAGAAGATGGTATATCTGAATGGTTGGCATCGTATGCACCTATCAAGGTAGAAGAGCGCCATCCACTTCCTTGCTTGATTGGCATGTACACGTTCTCATACCCAAACTTATGTGCATTGTCTGTTCTGCCTTTGAACTGCATTACAGGATGGCCAGGATGATTTAATGTATAAGGAGGTGTACCTGCAGTATGGTCTAGAAAAGAAACCGCATTTTGAGTAGCAGAAGGACCATCTGTCATCAGGAAATTCATCCTGCGAGTAATAGCAGGATTGGTAATATCAGGCCCTGCCGAATTTTCCAGGAGACTTACGCCATGACATCCTGCCCATATCGCTCCTTTAGCAGATAGGTTCCAGTAATACAGGTTCTTGTGAGTGTTCCAGGTAGGTTCACCATGTGGCATCACGAAAATGTCATCGCAATTATTTAGCTGAGCCACATTTTTAAAACTATAAGCAGAAGAAGGAATGCCAGCATTAGCCAGGTATTTTGCTGCTATTGTTCCGTTAGAAGCATCCAACACCCAGCGCGGAGCAGATTTAAAAGTGTAAGTAACATCAACTGAAAAAGCAGCACTGGTTTGTGCTGTTACCACACCTTGCGCTTTCCAACTATTTATAGTTGATTGAACATCTGCAGTAATATATTGCGCAGGAATGATGAATGTACCGCCAGCGTATACCACTCCATTAATTAAAAAGTCGGCTCCGTCTTTTGGTTTAGAAGAATTAATAACCCAACGAACAGGCACATTGTGCTTGCGCAACAGCTCGTGCACCAGGCCATAAGGCTTCAGTGAATTATTGATGGTTTGCGGATCAACACCCATGTTGATGATAACGGAACCAACAGGCATTGTTTCAACAGCTGCATAAACAGGTACAGAAAAAATACAAAATAGCATTACCAGTTTTACCAGTAAAGCGGATCTAAATTTTCTCATAAGAATGTTCTTTGGCTATACGCAGCAATGAGAACTGCGCACAGCGGGTTCAGGGTACGGATGACATAGGAAACAAGCAGGCGTTAGAAGCCTTATACTGTTAGGGCAAAACGGTATAAATTTGGTGCAGGTCGCAATAGAGAAATATTCAAATTTTATTCCTTAAATAAGTTCCTGCTACCCATAAGACGCCGCAATACTATAAAAAGTTTCATTGTCAACCTATGCTATTCATCATATCAAGCTCCACTAAATGCATCACTACACCCACAACAACATTCCAATAATGAGAAATTAATTTTCTTGATTTCTTTATGTTCTTTTTCTCCAATGAAAACAGTAAAATATCCTGTTCCCAGTTTTGGAAAGCTTATCATATTCCGCAATAATTCATTCTTTAAAAAATTTCATTAAAAAATAAAATATTACTGAATTGTCTAATCAACCAGCACGTGCGCTTAATAAACGTCTGATACGGTTATTTTATTGCCCGATAAAACAATACATGCAAAAAAGAGATTGCAGAAAAAAATAATTAAATAAAAAAAATCATTTAATTAATAATAATGATCCTTTTATCACCGGGAGATTGTGTTTTAAATCAATTAAATAATAATACGTTCCTACAGGAAGTATTTTCCCATTGTTACTGCCATCCCAGGAAAAAGAGGAAGAAGAAGAATAAACTAGCCTACCATACCTATCAAAAACTGATATGTCAAATCCAGGGTATGCCTGGAGTGCAGGAATGATCCATTTATCATTGATACCATCACCATTTGGAGAAAATGCATTCGGCACTACCACTTGCTTAAACACCTGTACCCTTACACTGTCAGCAGACAAGCCACAGCCGGCACGCGAGGTAGCTTGAAGTACATATACAATATCTGCAGGCGGGTTAACAACAGGCTGTAAGGATGCAGGGTTATTTATGTACAATGGCGGCATCCAAATAAAATCTGCATCACCTTGTATACTTCCATTTAATTGAATAGCCTGTCCTTCTGCAATCACTACATCTGCTCCTGCATTTACTGTTGGTTTATCATGCACAGCTACTGTAACTATTGCGCTGTCAGTGCATCCCTGCTGATCCTGAACTATAACCTGGTAACGAATACTGCTGTTAGGTGATGCATTAGGAGATGAAACAGCAGCGGAGGATAAACCCGTAGCAGGCTTCCAGGTATAAGCCACTCCACCTGATGCCTGTAGCTGTATACTATCGCCTTTGCAAATGTTTACTGAATCCTGTAGCACCGATGCCTGTGGCCTCTCTTGCACTGCCAGATCTGAAGAGTCTAATGCAGTGCAGCCGGCATCATTTGTTACAACCACGTAGTATTTACCTGCCCTGGCCATGGTAATTCCTGGAATGTTAACCGTGGCCGAAGAAGCTGAAAAACCTGCAGGGCCGTTCCAGGCATACATGGTTCCACCGGTAGCTGTTATACTAGCATTTGCACCTTCGCATACAGGACCATTATTAGTTGTGGTTGTAGATGGGTTGGCATTCACCCGCACCACTATATTACCCGATGCTACCCTGCATTGCGGGATAGCTACATTCTGCATTTCTGCAACTGCCGCCCTGAACAGGTACGTTCCTACTGGTTCAGTACCTGAAAAACTTCTTTGATATGATGTACTGTTTGCCCCTGCTATATCTACCCAGCTTGCACCATTATTGGTGCTTTGTTGCCATTGTATAAAAGGTGAACTATATGCACTTGCATCTACAGTGAATGTAAGTTGTGAAGCTGTTCCGTAACACAGATCTTTGCTGGCGCCTCCGGCTATTGAGGCATTTAAAAAAGGTCCGCAAGGCCTGAAGGTTATATCATCCAACGCCACATCATTACCACAACCACCTGGTGCATTATTAATCAGCCGCAAAATAATCCTGCTGACAGAGGATGGTGTTGTAAAAAAGAAACCATACTGCCGCCATTGCGCCGACGACTGCGGAGGTATATTACCTGTATTATATGTTTGAATGATGGTACCATCCAGGCGCTCAATTCTAAAAGTAATATTCGGCTGGATAGGGTTGCCATTACAACCTGTTGGCCTGCTCATGTTCAGCATCCAGGCAGCAAACTCGTAGGTAGTATTGCTGCACAAAAGATCTACGGTATCTACATAAAAAGCATTTGGCTGAAACGAGGAGTTCACCAGCATAAAGTAACCATTAGGATTGCCTGTATGATCTGAACTGAGCGAATGCCAGCTGCTGTTGAAACAATTGACGGAGTTGTTTCTTACAGAATAAAATCCATCATCCGGGCAATCTGGCGCATAGTATTGGTAATTAGTTGTAGCTCCTGCTAATGGCGGTCCGGGGTTTGGACCTGCACCAAAAGTAATGTTCACAATAGGATCACCAAGGCTTCCCTGGCATAGCTGGGCATGAGCCATAGAAATGGCAACACAAAAGACAAGCGCTAGAAGTATTCTCAGAAGCATTACAACAAGTTTAATCTAATGAGACCAAACAACAATAAAAGAAAAATTGCCGGATAGAGATCCGGCAAACTAAAACACCTATATCAATACAAATAATTGCATTTATAATCTTACTTCACCCTTTAGTTTTATATCTCTTGATGAACCTCCTACTCCTATTCTAAAAATGCCAGGCTCCATAACCCACGCATTCTTCACATCATTAAAATATTTGAATGCATCCTCATCAAGAGAGATTGATATTGTTTTATGCTCGCCTGGTCTTAAAAATACTTTTTCGAAACCTTTCAATTCTTTTTCGGGGCGTGGTAAAGCAGATGATGCTTGCGATACATATACCTGTGCCACTTCAGCACCTGCTACTTTACCATTGTTACGTATTGTAAAAGATACCGTAGCTTTTCCTTTAGAGCCTGTGACTTTTAGATTGCTATATTGAAAGATGGTGTATGATAAGCCATGACCAAAAGCAAATTGTGGCTCTACCTTATATGTATCGTAATAGCGGTAGCCTACATAGATATCATCCATGTAATGAACGTTGGCAGTATCCTTATCACCTGGATATTCGCCTAGCTTATGCGAGCCATGATCTTCCAGTTGCTTAGGGAAAGTCATAGGCAACTTGCCTGATGGGTTGATATCACCAAAAATGATCTTCGCTAATGCATTACCTCCTTCTAAACCAGGATACCATGCCTGGAGTATTGCGGGGGCCTGGTTTATCCACTGTTGCATATCTACAGCTCCACCTCCCATCAAAACCACCACAGTTTTAGGATTTGCTTTTAGCACTGCCTGCAGCAATTCATCCTGGCCAAAAGGCAACAACATGTTTGGCTTGTCTGTGTCTTCTGCATCGTAGGCATTGTCTTTCCAAACACTATAGTTGTAGCCATGCGTGGTGCCACCTACATACACTACCACATCTGCTTTAGAAGCTGCATCTACAGCCTGGCGAATCAAGCTAGCATCAGCTTTGGCATCCCTGGCTATATTATATCCTTGCGCATAGTTGATGCGAATGTTACCACCATTCCGTTGCAGACCTTCCAATGGCGTCACCTCATAAAATGCACGCACCTGTGAACTACCACCACCCATTGATTGCTTACGCTGTGCGTTTAAACCAATGACAGCGATGGTACGTGTCTTCTCCTTATTCAATGGAAGCAGGTTATTCTGATTTTTCAAGAGTACTATTCCTTCTTCTGCTACCTTATGTGCAGTTTGCTGGTGTGCCTTTGTATTGTAAGCACCTTTCTTTCGAGTGCCATCAATCATCTTTGTTTTATACATCACGTATAAGATCCTGCGCACTTTATCATCCAGTAGATATTCAGGAAATCTTCCTGCATTCACTAAACTTACTACCGTGTCGCCTAAAAAGAACTTGGTGTAATCAGGGTTTGGCAACATATGCAGGTCCGTGCCCATTTCCAGGTCCATTCCATTCCATAAAGCCTGCATGGTGCTGTGCACTGCATCCCAATCGCTCATCACAAGCCCTTTAAAACCCCACTCCTTCTTCAATATTTGGTTGAGGAGGTAGTTATTTTGTGAAGCCCATTGGCCGCGAAATTTATTATAGCTGGACATTAGTGTATTTGCTCCGCCTATTTGTACTGCCGCTTTAAATCCAGGTAAATAAATTTCACGCAATGCTCGTTCACTCATCTCTACATTTACCGTAAAACGTTTGGCCTCCTGGTTGTTAGCTGCATAATGTTTAACGCAAGCTGAAATGCCCTGATCCTGTACACCACGTATATAACCCACCACCATTTTAGAAACTAAGTATGGATCTTCACTCTGGTACTCAAAGTTGCGACCATTGAGTGGCGTACGAATGATGTTGATGCCCGGTCCCAGGATCACATCTTTACCACGATAATTTGCTTCACTGCCCAGCACTTTGCCATACTCATAGCCAAGCCTTGGATTCCACGTGGCGGCAAGACAAACGCCTACTGGTAAATATGTACCAGAATCGAGCGAGTTATTATCCAGTTCCCAATCACGTCCATGCTCTGGGCGTACGCCATGCGGGCCATCTGATGTCACCATTTCTGGTATACCCAAACGCGGAACACCGCCAGATGTAAACGATGATGAAGAATGTATCATGTTTACTTTCTCCTGCAACGTCATTTTTTTGATGAGAGCATCTATACGTGCCGATGTGTCTATTTTATTTTGTGCATGCACTTGTGCAAATGCAGCTAATAAAATCAATAATAGTAAGCGGGGTTTCTTTGCCATAATTTGAAGTTTCAATGTTATTTAGCCTTAGCAGAATTTCTGTTTCGTATCAACTTTATGTAGTTAAG
Organism: Aridibaculum aurantiacum; assembly: GCF_017355875.1. Lineage (NCBI taxonomy): Bacteria > Pseudomonadati > Bacteroidota > Chitinophagia > Chitinophagales > Chitinophagaceae > Aridibaculum > Aridibaculum aurantiacum. The sequence goes on along the minus strand of NZ_JAFEWC010000001.1, from coordinate 1,045,798 downwards.
ATCGTAGCCTCCTTGTGTAGCCAGCAGTCTTAATTGAATTGTTCCTTTAGGCAGATTGATGTTGCTAATGGATGAAGTATGCCAGCCAGTTTTGCCAGTAATAGCTATACTACCTGCCGCCAATCCATTCACCAATATTTGCATCTGCCCTGCTTTGTTTTTAGCAGCCGCTCTTACCTGAAGTGTATAAACACCTGCGTGTACATTTTTCAATGTGTATTGCATCCACTCCCCATCTTCTATCCAGCTTACGCAGTATCCATTGGTAAGGGTATCGCTGCAGGTTGTAATGTCTACACCATCATTTCTATACAAGCCACCGTGGTTCCAACTGGTGCGTTCGTTTGTAGAAACCCAGTAGTTACCTGTGTCTTTATCAGAATAAGCAAAACCATTACGACCAAGATCAAAATCAGTAGCATAAACTACAAGTGAACCATTAAGAACATGCGATTTGAACGGACTGTTTTCTTTGGTTCTTACCTGTCTTAACATAGCATCAATTACATCTTTGTTAATCTTATTGTTCCTGATCTTGATGTCTTCTGCAAGTTGTTCCAACGCTGCTGTAGCTTCTTCTTTAGTAGGCTTACTGCCCTTACTTCTCCAGTAGTCAATTATTTCCTGGTAGCCTTTATTTGGCATTACCTGCACCGGGTTATTCATGCCAAATTTTTTCAATGGCCACATGTTCCAGCCAATGTTATGACGCTCAAAAAGCGCAACTGCATTAGTAAACCATGTATTAGAATTCTCACCCGTTTCACCCATCCAAACAGGTACGTTGTACTGCTTGCGTATGTCAAGGAAATCTTTAATAGACTCATCTGTTGTATAATTCCAGTATTTATGGAAACTAACAACCGTCTGATCGTCCCATAGAGGAAGGATGCCTTTGTAGTTATTGCCCCAGCAGTTGCCTTCAATAAAGATGATATGGTTCTTATCTACAGCACGAATGGCTTTGGTAATATCAAGGTATAGTTCACGCAGTGGTGCATTGGTTTGTTCTGCACAGCCATTTTTATCTGTAGCATTTTCAAATCCCCAATTAGGTTCGTTGATGAGGTCGTAGCCGCCAATCCATTCTTCATGTGCATAGCGGGCCGCTAGCTTTTTCCATAGCGCAACAGTTTTTTGCTTGTTCAGATCGCTTTGCCAAAGGGATGGCTTTAGCGTATCTCTATCTGAAATGGCAATGTCATTTCCCTGGCCACCAGGTGCTGCATGCAGGTCTAATATGAGGTACATACGGTTGGCCTTGCACCAGGCTAGCAGGCTATCAGTCATCTGAAACCCTTGTTCTAGCCATGTATTTTCCCCAGCTACCGGTTCCTCTTCTACTGGCAAGGTATACAGGTTGTAATGCATAGGAAGCCGTACTGAATTAAAACCCCAGGCAGCCATTGAATCAATGTCTGCTTTGGTACAATGATTTTGCAACCATGCATTATAAAAAGTCTTAGTTGCCGTTTCTCCTGCTACTGCTTCTATCCTATTCCTTATCTGCTGCTGGTTGGCAGCTATACCTCCCAGTTGAAGCATATAAGGTTCCTGCAGCATCCATCCTCCGAGACCCATGCCACGCAATACCACAGGCTGCCCGCTGGCATTAACTATGGCCGTGTCTTTTACACGCAATGATTGCCCGTTCAGCTGTACTGCTATTACAGTAGCTGTTATCAATAATGCTATTCGCATGAGGTGGAAGATTGTGAAGGTCGTTAGGGTGAAAGCAGGTACAAGACCTGCTATTCACCACTATTAACGACTGCTTGCATCTTGAAAACCGAGGTACTTATTTATCGATCATTTTGTAAAAACGTACATAATCAACTTCAAACACTGCAGGAAAAATGGTAGTATCTACCCCTTGCGCACCACCCCAGTTTCCACCTACTGCTAAATTTAAAAGCAGGTGAAAACGCTTGTCGAAAGGCCAGGTGGCAAATCCCTTTCCATCATTGATGAAAGTGAATACCAGTTCATCATCAAAATAACCGCGAACAGCATAAGGTGTCCAGTCTACGCGGTAGTTATGGAAGTCACTCATGGCAGTAGGAATGGTTTTGCTGCCACCCCTTTGGGTATTTATGCTATGATTGTAAGCTTGTGTATGAATACTAAAATGAACTTTATTAGGATCGTAACCTACATGCTCCATAATGTCTATTTCTCCTGAACGTGGCCAGTTGCCATATTCCCAATCTGTTGGCAACATCCAGATAGCTGGCCATGTACCTCTACCGGCAGGAAGTTTTGCCCGTACATCAATTCTGCCATACAAGAAATCTCCTTTACCTTTTGTAACAAGCCTGGCAGACGTATATTCTTTACCGCCTACATTTTCCTTGCGTGCAGTAATGATAAGTTTACCATTTTCTACTCTGGCATTATTCGGTGAAGCTTCTGTATAATACTGAAGTTCATTGTTGCCCCAGCCACTACCACCTACATCGTAGCTCCATTTGCTGGCGGCTGGTAAACCGGTATAATCAAATTCTTCCACCCACGCAGGTGTTGTTTCAAAAGTCCAGTTTTTATCCTGTGGTGGCTGAACTACCAGCGTAGAGCCCGACGTTGATTTTTTAGAACAACCAGCAAAAAATAAGAAGCTGATTACTACAAGTTGAAAACATTTCATTACTTGATAATTTGGTTAAAGCAACTATTGAGCAGTGTAGGTAAAGCGCCATGCACCCCAGCCATAATCAAGTTTCAATACTAAGCGGTTAGCAGTAATAGAAACTATATCGTAGGTAACGGATGATGCTGGTGCAGCCAGGGCAGCATCTGGTGGATTGCCTGCTTTATATACTCCCATGTGTGCACCTGTGCCATTCAGCTTTAGCTTGTTGTTGTTGATTATTTCAAATGTAAATGTGGCGCTATTGGCCCAAGCCTGGTACTGAGCAGGAATGGCACTGTTAGGATAACATCCGGCAGCAGGCATACCTGCAGGCCATGCTGCACCATTTTCCTCGTCTACGTAGAAATCACCTTTGCTATCGTACACCAGTTCACGACCGGCTAACTTGAATGTATACTCATCATTCCATTGGCATGATCTACCAGTGATGTCGCCAACACCATTTCCCCACCAGGTAGCGCTAAAATCACTTGGGCCAATCCACAGTGCATTGGCTTCACTTGCCAGCTTCCAGGTACGACTGCTGTTATTGGTTAGAAGCTTCAATGGCGTAATAGCAGCAGGATCGTCGGCAGCCACATTAATTACCTGGGAAGTGCTATCCATGCCGCCTTGCCCGTACACCAGCAGTTTTACCAGGTATGTTCCCTTATCAGGAAAGTATACTGTATCGGTAGCATTTCCTTGTACATAATTACCTGTAGCCTTATCCCAATCGTACCGGAAACCATTGGTAGAATTACTGGTAAGAACATACCTGTTCACCTGGTTGCTGATTGGTGTAACAGTAAAACTTGCAGATGGCCGAGCCATCAGGTCTTGTACCTTGTACCTGCACGATGCAAAAGCCGAAAGTATAAGAATGAATAGCGTTGTGTGTGCTAATATTTTTTTCATAAAGCAAAGTTTGGAGTGTAGAATTAATAACCAGCGTTCTGGGAAAGGCCGCCAGTATTTACATCATAAATAGGAATAGGTAACAGCTCGTGCTTTCCTGATCTGAAACCAAGCGCACCCAGTTCCTGTACTGCCAGCCCCCAGCGAACAAGATCTGTATAGCGAACTCCTTCAAATGCTAGCTCAAGTTGCCTTTCTGTTACTATAGCCTGGAAAAGATTGTTACCTGTAGCTGAGATAATACCCAAACCAGAACGCTGCCTTACCAGGTTTATATATTCTCTTGCTTTGCCTTCATTGCCTGCCCTGAAATGAGCTTCGGCAGCCATGAGTAAAACGTCGGCATAGCGAAGGTGGCGCCAGTTAGTGCCATAGTTCAACTCGCTGATTGGAGCACCGGTTTGTGAAGCAAATGATCCGTATTTACGCTGGAAATAACCTTCGTAATCATAAGCTGTCGGGTTGCTCCAGTTACCACCTGCAGCTATTAATTCTACAGCAGACATCACTGTTTGCCTACGCCTGTTTACATCGCCTGCAGCCACGTATGCATCCCATAGTTTTTGTTTTGGAAGAACAAAACCCCAACCACCTATTAAAGAGTCTGATGGCGCCTTGGTATAGAAATCACCACGAGGCCCCATCAATTGTATGTGAATATTACTTTCAGGCGCACCACCCCAGGGGAAGTTGCCCCAATCGTAACTACGTTCTGCGGTATAAGAAATTTCAAATAATGACTCGCTACCAAATTCACCTGCTTTCGAAAATGCTTTACCTATAGATGGCTCAAGGCTGAATTGATTTGATGAGATCACTGCTTCGAATTGAGTGACTGCCTCACCCCATTTTTGCTGGTAAAGCAAAGCCTTGCCTAGCATTGCCTGTGCAGATCCTTTAGATACTCTAAACCTGTCAGCTACACTATAAGTAGATTTTGTAGGAAGAACAGGAATAGCCTCAGCAAGGTCTTTTTCTACCTGTGCATATACATTAGCTCTTGTAGTTCTGCCTGTAGATGTATAAGATGATGGCGACACATCGTTCAATATCATCGGAACATCGCCCCAGAGAGAAGCAAGCTCAAAGTAATTGTAAGCTCTCAGGAATTTTGCTTCAGCTATCAGCCTCCTGCGCATTTCAGTGGTAGGCTCTGTGCGGTTGATCACTTTGTTAGCACGGTAAATTGTGAAGTAGCACATTCTCCACGCATCGCGGATCTTATCGTTGGTAGCATCAAAATTGTAATCATCAATGGTTTGATAGCCCGGCTGGTCGCCGGCATCATTTCCACCAGCATTACTTTCGTCAGACAGCAGCGTTTTTATCATATACAGGCTTGCCCAGTTGTTGTTATAGTGTGCCTGCATCATATCATACACCCCGTTCACAGCCTGTGTAGCATCATTATCTGTCTTGTAGAAATCCTGTTCAGGAAACGCTCCTGGCACTTCTTGATCAAGGAATTTTTTACAGCCGCCAAACATAAACAGTGGCAGGCAAAGCAGGGATATCCTTATAATAAACTTTTTCATTTCTGGTAATTTGAGTTAGTGAATGGTTTAGAACGTGATGGAAATTCCAGCCATAGCCCTGCGAGGAATAGGATAACCTCCCCTGTCTATGCCTATACTGTTTCCTCCATTGCTTCCACCCTCAGGGTCTACACCTGGGTAGCGTGTAAAAGTGAACCAATCATCAAGTGTTACATACAATCTTGCATTTTTCGTACGGATGCGATTGAGCACATTGCGCGGCAAAGTGTAGCCTAACTGCAACTGGCGTATGCGTGCAAACGAGCCATCAAAGATCATCAGGTCGCTATTATAGATGTAAGGGTTTGAAGTATTGGCAGCAAACCATGTATTGGTGCTTCCCGGACCGGTCCAGCGATTAGCATAAAAGAAATAAGGCTTGTTGGCTGTAGAACGGTCAGTACGATTGAAGCCCATTAAGATCTCATTACCTACCTGGCCCTGTACAAAAACAAGCAGGTCAAATCCTTTATACGATAGATTAACGCGACCGCCAAACAGGAAGTCCGGATGAGGGCTACCTATATTGGTCATATCAGCAGGTGAAATTTGTTTATCACCATTTACATCTACTACTATTGGTTCACCTGGCTTTGGATTGTAGCCCGTGATTCCTGTTTTGTTCAGGTAGTTGTTCACCTCTGCCTGCGTTTGGAAGATGCCTTGTGTTTTGTATCCATTAAAGTACCATATTGGCTCTCCCACCTGCATAGCTGTTGCAGACCAACCAGTGCCTATACCTGCACCAAATAAGATTGGCGAGTTAGGATCAAGGTATGTAACCCGGTTTTTCAGTGTAGAGAAATTCAATCCTACTTCATAGTTAAACAGGTTACCATTGGGCCTGTTGTTATAAGCCAGTTCAAATTCGAAACCTGTGTTTTCTACTGTACCAGCATTTACTGTTCTAAGGAAATTGCCGGCGAACATTGGTGCATTACCTGCTGTCAGAAGGTCTTTTGTTGTCTTCTTGTAATAGTCCATGGTCAGGGTCAGCCTGTTGTTAAAGAAGGCAAAATCAGCACCTATATCCACCTGCTCACTTGTTTCCCATGTAAGCTGCGGATACGCCAGGCTTGTTGGAGCTGCACCCACCAATAAATTTCCCCCGTTGTCAGGGTAGATCAATCCTGCACCTATAGAGTTCATCCATTCGCCCAAGCCTACGCTTGATAAGCTACCATTCTGTCCCCAGCTGGCTCTCAGCTTACCATAGTTCATAGTGCGGGAAAATGAAGCAGGGAAGAAGTTTTCATTTGAGAACACCCAACCTGCAGATACAGAAGGGAAAGTTCCCCACTGGTAGCCTGGTGCAAACAACGAAGATCCATCGCGACGAAGTGTAGCAGCAAACAAGTACTTGTTGTTGTAGTCGTAATTTACACGACCATAGAAGGAAGCGAGTGTGCGGTTGAAACCAATACTACCTATCCTGTCATTCAGATCTGGAACAAAGTCAGCATAAGAGAATTTATCTTCTTCTTTAAATAAGCCAGAATAGCTTCCTCCAATATGGTATTCTCTTGTTTTTTGTGCAGAAACACCAGCTAGCAGGTTAACATTGTGCGATCCAAATTTTCTTTGGTAGTTGGCAAAGTTCTCCAGCTGCCATGTAAACCAGTTGTTGCTATAATCATATCCGTTAGCAATGGTATTTTGGCTTTCATCGCTAAACCAGAAAGTTGGTGTCCAGCCATGGCCGGTTTGAAATGCAGCATCAATACTGAAGCGGGAAGTAAACTTGAAACCACTGAATGGTTCAATATCCACAAAAGCATTACCTACAATTTTGTTCTGTACATTTTCACCCCTTGCCATATCAATACGAGCCAGCGGGTTTCCATACTCGCCACGCAAGTAATTTGATATACCGTATATATTACCATTAGCATCTACACGTAGCGGTTTACCAGCTGCAATAGCATTTTGAACATGCATAGGAAGCGTAGCACCCTGCTGGTATATTACAGGGGTGGTTGGATCCATCACCAGCGCGCTGGATAGTATAGAACCAAATTCATTATTGTCAGAAATAGCGCGGCGCCTGTGGTGGGAGTAAACAAAGCGGTTACCAACATTCAACCAAGACTTGATCTTGTTATCAGTATTTACCCTGAAGGTATAACGCTGGAAACGGCTTTTATCACCACCTACAATACCCTCCTGCGAAAACAGGTTACCATTAATTAAATAAGTAGATCTTTCTGATCCTCCACTGAAGGTAAGTGAATGGTGATGTTGCGGAGCAGTCTGCAGCACTTCCCGCAGCCAGTTTGTTCCTTCTCCTACGCGTGCTGCTTCAGCTGGTGTTGGCCTTCCAGCAACATTAGCTTCAGCCAGGTACTGCTGGTATTGTTGTGCATTCATCATCTTAATGAAATCATCTTTTACCGACTGTACACCCACCTGCGATTGGTAGCTGATTTCAGATGAATTTCTTTTACCTGTTTTAGTGGTTATGATCACAACACCATTTGCACCTTCCGCACCATAAATAGCTGCAGAAGCCGCATCTTTCAATATTTCTATAGAAGCTACTTCGGAAGGATCCAGCGACTCTATACCGCCGGCACGTACACCATCTATAATAAATAGAGGTGAGGAATTACGATTAGATCCTGTACCGCGTATGCGAATGTTCAAACCTGCACCTGGCTGACCAGAAGTAGGAACAATCTGCACACCGGCTACACGTCCTTGCATTGCCTGCTCAATACGTGTATTTGTTACAGAAGAAATCTGTTCACTTTTAATGGAAGAAATAGCACCTGTAACCAGGCTCTTCCGCTGAACGCCATATCCAACCACTACTACCTCTCCAAGGTTGCTGGTGGCTTCGTTCATGTTAAAGTCCTGCACTGGCTGGTTGTTTACCGGCCGCTCTTCTACCTGCATGCCCAGGTAAGTAACTACTAATACAGAATTGGGTGAGGGTACCAGGAGCGTGTACTGCCCGTTGTTATCTGTGGCAGTGGCTATGTTAGTACCTTTTACGCCTACAGTGGCTCCAACCAAAGGTTGGGTGTTGTTTTTGGAAGTGATCCTTCCTGAGACTTGTAACGATTGAGAGTAGATTGCTGTGAGCTGCAGAAAAAGTAGCGCAAACAGCAAGAGGACATTTTTGACTTTCATACACAAGCATTTGTTAGTGAGGTAAAATGGGTCGTTTATATGACAGGTTAAAAGTAGGCTGGGCAGCTTCATTTCCTGCATTTACTACTACATCACTACTACATCATCTATCACAAAACCTTGATTTTCTATAGAAATCCACTACATCATTACTACATCATGATAAAAAACTTACTTTCACATTAACGAAACTGCTGCCAGTGAAAAAAGTATTACTACTGTTTTTGCTTTCTATTTATGCACTTACCGCTGCTAGCCAGAATACTATAGGCTTACCCGATATAATCAATCATTCAAAAGAGAAATATAAAGCTGGCGCTCAAAACAGGCAGATTATCCAGGACAGGAAAGGCAGGTTATACATAGCCAATAATGATGGCTTACTCACCTTCGACGGTATCAACTGGAAAAACTACCCCCTACCAAACAAAACTATTATTCGATCACTTGCCTTTGGCCCAGATGACCGGCTGTACGTTGGTGGACAGGATGAATTTGGATACTTTACCTCAACCAATAATGGTCAACTGGCATACCATTCCTTAAAGCACCTCGTTCCGGCTAATGAAAACTGGTTTACAGATGTTTGGGAGATATATTTTTATCGTGATCTGATTTTCTTCCAAACCAGCAATAAGATTTTCCAGCTAAGTGGTAATAACTGTACGGTCTACAAAAGCAACCATTGGCGTTTTATAGGTGTTAGCCAGGATCGGCTGATGGCGCAAGACCAGCAAAAGGGACTCCTGGAATTTAAGAACGGCCTGTGGAGCCCTTTTTTACAAGAATCAGAATTACCCGTAGACTATTTTGCCACTTCGCTAACTCCTATAGGCTGCGACAGTTCATTATTGACAACATTGAAAAATGGGCTGTTTATCATTTCAGGAAATAAGGCCACTAAATTTTCTTCTGGTTTTTTACAAACCATTTCAGATAAAAATATCTCGTGTGCAACCATGGTCAATAAAGACCATATAGCAATTGCTACCAATCTTGCCGGCTGTTTCATCATTGATAAAAAAGGGAATCTTATCCAAAGTTTTACGCGAAAGGAAGGACTGCAGAATAACAACATTCTCGACATTTTTCTTGACAAAGAAAAGAACCTATGGTTAGGGTTGGATAACGGCATTGACTTCATATCGTACAACAATGCCATCAAGCATATTTACTCCGACTACCTGAATGAAGGCTCTGGTTATGCTGCACATATTTACAACAATGAATTGTTTATCGGCACCTCGAATGGCCTGTATAAAGTAAAATTGGAAGATGCGCCGGACCTGAGTTTTGTAAAAGGTAATTTTCAACACCTGGCGAACAGCGATGGCCAGGTATGGAACCTGTCTGAAGTAAACAATCAATTGCTGATGGGCCACCATGATGGAGCCTTTTTGGTTAAAGAAAACACTGTACTACCAATAGATAAGTCGTCGGGATACTGGGGGTTCCTGCCATACAATAATATACTACCCTCTTCTCTCATGGTAAGTGGCACTTACAACGGGATCAACTTTTACAATTACAACAATGGGCAGTTTGGAAAATCAAAACTAGTAGCACATTTTGAGTCTGCCCGCTTTGTGGTAATTGACAATGGCAACATCTGGATAGCACATCCATATAAGGGCATTTTCAAAGTAACTGTAAGTGGCGATAAGGTCACCACAAAAAGATATGCTTCAAAAGAAGGTGTTTTTTCTAATAATGGAAACTTCATTTTTAAGATTAAGAACGGCCTTGTACTCACCAGCGAAAATGGCGTATATGAGTACAACAGCGCCAAGGATGTTTTTGAACCTTCACCTTATTACAACCAGTTTTTTGCCGGCAAAAACATACGCTACCTGAAGGAAGATCAACAAGGAAATATCTGGTTTGTGTTTGATAAAATACTTGGGGTACTTGATCTTTCAAATGATAAGCCGCAGATGCTATACTTGCCTGAACTTACAAATCAGTTTGTAAGCGGTTTCGAGTTCATTTACCCTATAGATGAACGAAATGTGTTGGTTGGCGGCGAAAAAGGTTTTTACCATATTAATTACCATCAATACAAACAACTTGAGTATCCTTTGCAAGTGCAGGTAGTACTGGTAAAAGCCTTCAACGAAAAAGATAGTGTGCTGTATGGTGGCTACAGCGGTGAAGTAAATGAAACAATAAAAGGCTCATCTAAAAAAGTGAACATCAGCCACTCGTGGAATTCTTTTCATTTTGCTTATGCTGCGCCTGTTTATGCCCAGCAATCCAACATAGAATACAGCTACTTCCTGGAAGGTTTTGATGAGAAATGGTCGGAATATACTACACGTGCAGAAAAAGAATACACGAACCTACCTGCCGGCAACTACACCTTCAAAGTAAAAGCAAGAAACAACCTGGGTGACGAATCGGCCACCAGCAACTACAGCTTTACCGTATTGCCCCCGTGGTACCAGACATATTGGGCGTATTTCCTGTATACATGCATGGTGTTCTTCGCTGGCTACTGGTATTATATTCTGCAAAAGAAGAAATTTAAGGCGCAACAACTGATGTATGAAGAAGAACAAAAGCGCCTACAATACCTGCACCAATTGGAACTGGAAAAGAATGAAAAGGAACTGGTAAAGCTACGCAATGAGAAGCTGGAAGCAGAGATACAACACAAGAATACAGAACTTGCCTCTACTGCTATGCACTTGGTGCAAAAAGGCGAACTGCTAGGAAAAGTGAAAGACCAGATGCTGAAGCTGAAAACTTCGGTAGTAGATGAAAAAGATGAGCTTAAAAAAATACTTAGAACAATAAGCGATGAAGAACGGATGGATGAACAGTGGGAACATTTTTCCATTCACTTTGATAAAGTTCATAGCGACTTCCTGGTAACATTAAAGAAGCGTTACCCATTGCTAAGCAACAACGAGATGAAGTTGTGTGCTTACCTGCGTATGAACCTAAGTACAAAAGAGATAGCGCAAATGATGAATATTTCTGTAAGAGGTGTAGAAATAAGCAGGTACAGGCTCAGAAAAAAATTAGAGATAGCCAAAGATGTAAGCTTATTCGACTTTTTGATACAAGCCACTGCACAACCCACCATTGAAGCAAACTAATAGGCAGCTGGCACCTTCTTAGTATAGCTACCGCCATGCTATACCTCATCATCGTAATAGTTATAATATTGATTGCCCTCCGCCTCTTAAACCGCACTTCCAAAACAACGCATGCAGGAGGCGTGGTGTACAGGATCAAAAATGAAAAACCAGAAGTACTGCTGGTAACTGCAAAGTCGAACCCGATGCGGTGGGTACTACCAAAAGGGCATGTGGAAGCAGGTGAAAAAGAAGAAGAAACTGCTTTGCGTGAAGTGGCTGAAGAAGCGGGAGTAACGGGTATTGCAAAGCAAAAGATCGGCCATGCCAATGGTCATAAGAAGTTCATCATTCCTACACGAACAGCTTTTTACCTGGTACAATTTTCCGGAACAACTAAGCCACAGGATGATCGGCAAAAGGTTTGGCTACCGCTTGATGCTGCCATCAGTAAAGCCTCCAAGCCCGAACAGCAAAAGATCTTGCGGCAGGCACAAGCTATTTTTTCCTCCGCGAAAATTCTATGAAATCAGTAGAAGGAATCTTCTCAACACCCAGGTTACGAAGCATGGTTACCAGCTGACCACGATGATAGGTAGCATGATTGAACATGTGCAACAACACCTGTGATACTGGCTGCTTAAACTGCTCCTTCTTGCTGTTGCGGTAAACGAATTCATGTGCTAATGCAGCTTCGGTACTTTTATTTACCCATTCCTCCCATTGCCGCGACTGCTTCAGTAGACCGTTACAGGTTGCTTCCACTTCCAATACATCAACTGCAATTTTCTGTGGGTTTTCTACAAGCTTCAGCCGCTGCCACCATATACTTTCTGCATACCACATATGACTAAGCGTAAGATGCAGACTATTGAAGCTACTAAACACCTCTTGTACTTGTAATTCAGGTGGTAACGAAAGAATAACATCTACCAGCCGCTGGTTAGCCCATACATTGTATGCAGCATATTGATTAAAAATTTCCTTCACCTTATGTGGTTTAGCAGGATGTAAAAATGCTACTTTCCGTTTTATTTACAACACCTACAGGAAAAGTTTGCGCTATGGCCGATAAAACATTTACAACGAAAGGATTTAGTTCAGCAGCATTACATGCCCACAATAATCTACATCCTAATTCAGCGCATACCACGCCTATTTATGCAAGCTCCACCTTTGTGTTTGATACAGCGCAGCAAGGCATGGAACGCTTTTCCGGGCAGCAGGAAGGCTATGTTTACAGCCGCTGGGGCAATCCCACTTTTGCTGATGCCGAAAGAGTGATTGAAGCACTGGAAACGTACGAAGTAAAAGATGACAATGGACAACCACTACAGGTAAAAGCTATACTGCATGCAAGCGGCCAGGCAGCAATGACTACATTGTTCATGAGTAACTTGTCCGCAGGTGATAAAATGCTTAGCCATTATAGCTTGTATGGCGGCACACATGAACTGGTAACAAAGGTGCTGAAGGAATGTGGTATAGAAGCCATCATCAGCGATATGCGAAATGCTGACGAAGTGGAAGCGCTGCTTAAGCAAGACCCTGCAATAAAGCTTGTGCATATAGAAACACCAGCCAATCCTACCATTCAATGTATAGACATAGCAGCCATAAGTGCAATAGCTAAAAAATACAACTGCATTGTTTCGGTTGATAACACTTTTGCTACGCCTTACCTGCAGCGGCCATTTGCACTGGGCGCTGATTTCGTTTTTCATTCAACCACTAAATTTCTGAATGGACACGGCACTGCTATAGGTGGCGTGCTGCTGGGAAAGGACCTGGATTTCATGAAAACAAAAGCTACCAAGTGGCACCGGCTAATAGGTGGCAGCAGCAATCCTTTCGATGCATTCCTGTTGCTACAGGGCTTGAAAACATTAGAGATACGTATGGACCGACACTGCGCCAATGCTAAACAGGTAGCGCAGTACCTGCAACAGCATCCTTCAGTTGCGCATGTTAATTATAATGGTCTGCCTACGCATCCAGGATTTGCTATTACACAAAAGCAAATGAGCCAACCAGGCGCTATGGTAAGCTTTGAATTAGAAGGCGGGTTGGATGCAGGCATTAAGTTCATCAACAAGCTGCAGATGTGTATTCGTGCTGTATCTCTAGGCAGTGTAGACACCCTGATCTCGCATCCTGCATCTATGACACATTATGGTGTTGGCGCACAGGAAAGGCTTCAGTATGGCATAACCGATGGATTGATAAGAATGAGCGTAGGCATTGAAAGTGTAGAGGATATTATTGCAGACCTGGAGCAGGCGCTTGAAGGATAGAAGGTATAGGGTTGTCAATATTGAATTGTCAATAGTCAATGGACCAAAAGTCAATGGTCAATAGCCAAGGTAATAGTCAGAAATCAAAAGCCCCTTCACTTTTCACCATTCACAATTCACCATTCACCAGAAACAGAGACAACAAACCATTTTTACCAATGACCGACATAACTATAAGAAGAGCAAAGAAAGAAGACTGCGCACGCATAATGGAGCTGGTGCAGGAACTGGCAGATTATGAAAAAGCACCCAACGAAGTCACTGTTTCGTTAGATCATTTCATTGAAAGTGGCTTTGGACAGCAACCGGTGTGGTGGGCTTTTGTAGCCACATCTGTAGAAGAAGGCGTAGAACAGATCCATGCATTTGCCCTTTACTACATCAGGTACAGTACATGGAAAGGGCAGCGGATGTACCTGGAAGATATCGTGGTAACAGAAAAAATGCGCTGCCAGGGCATTGGCAAAATGCTTTTCGACCAGTTGATAGTTGAAGCAAAAGAAAGAAACCTGCACGGCATAGTATGGCAAGTGCTGGAATGGAACGAACCTGCCATACAATTCTATAAGAAGTACAACGCCAGCTTCGACGGTGAGTGGATCAACTGCTCAATAGTGCCATAAAACAAAAGGACCCCGCTTTTGCAGGGTCCACACTTCTCATGTGCGAATAGTATCCTTAGAAATCTTTTTAACCAGCGGGTATGGCAGGCCGCTTTGCGAGGTCGAATATAAGCCATTAGGTTTTCTTTAACAGCCTCTTCATCTACTTTTTTTGCAAAAAAGATGATTTACATCAGCTAAAAAAGATTTTTTCGAATGAAGATCAGCTTATACCAGAAGTAACAGCAGCCTTATCTATTTTACCAACCAGCCCTTGCAGTACCTTACCAGGCCCTACCTCAATGAATTGTGTAGCACCATCTGCTACCATTGCTTGTACGCTCTGCGTCCATCTCACAGCACCTGTTAATTGGTTCACCAGGTTCTGCTTTATCTGATCAGCATCAGTAACTGCCGCTGCAACCACGTTCTGGTACACCGGGCAGCTTGGCTGGTGGATGGTAACCGCTTGAATTGCCGCCGCCAGTTCTTCCTTCGCTGGCTCCATCAGCGGGCTGTGAAATGCTCCGCCTACAGGCAGTACCAAAGCGCGTTTAGCACCCGCAGCCTTCATTCTTTCGCAGGCTACTTCTATTCCTTTTATCGATCCGCTTATTACCAATTGACCCGGGCAGTTGAAATTGGCTGCCACCACTACTTCTCCTGTTTCTTTGGCTACTTCCGCGCATATTTCCACCACCTTCTCGTCATCCAAAGCCAGTACAGCAGCCATGGTAGAAGGATTTAGTTCGCAGGCACGCTGCATCGCCTTTGCCCTTATGCTCACCAGCTTTAGTGCGTCGGCAAACGACAAGGCGCCATTAGCCACCAGCGCCGAAAACTCACCCAGTGAATGACCTGCAACCATATCAGGCGTGGCACCTGCAATAGTTTTATAAGCCACCACAGAATGTATAAAAACCGCCGGCTGCGTCACATCCGTACGGCGCAGCTCCTCGTCGGTACCACCAAACATAATATCCGAAATCCTGAAACCAAGTATCTCATTGGCCTGTTCAAACATTTCCTTAGCCTGTTCATTGCTTTCGTAAAGGTTCTTGCCCATTCCAGCAAACTGGCTACCCTGGCCAGGAAAAATGTATGCGTGCTTCATGAAAAATAATTTGCGTAAAAATAAGTGTTGATGCGGCTTCAGCACCTGTGGTGCATAATTCAATGCTGTTTCTAAACTTGCCTACACCCCAATGTTCCAGGTATCAATAATTTTTGGTTGCCAACATCAGAATCTTTTCTGAACTCCGGTTGCGCCTGCCCCGTTACATTTTCGGGGTCGCACACTTGTACGGTGACCAAGCTTTTCAGCTTGGCGTAAAAGTTCCACCAGTTATATAAACAAAAAACCCGCTTTTCAGCGGGCTCTTATTAATGTAGTTTAGAAGATATCAACTTCAGAAATTCGCTTCGGGTAACATCATTTTCAAATTGACCAGAAAAAGCTGATGTGGTGGTGAAAGAATTCTGCTTTTGCACGCCGCGCATCATCATGCACAGGTGAGCCGCTTCTATCACAACTGCTACTCCTAATGGATTCAGTGTTTGCTGTATAGCTTGAAGAATTTGTGTTGTCATTCGCTCCTGCACCTGCAGCCTGCGTGCATATACGTCTACCACGCGTGCTATTTTGCTCAAGCCGGTGATCCAGCCGTTAGGAATATAAGCCACGTGCGCTTTGCCATAAAAAGGCACCAGGTGATGCTCACACAGACTATAGATCTCTATATCCTTTACAATGATCATCTCGCTCACTTCTTCATGAAATTTAGCTGAGTTCAGTATCTCATGTGCATCCTGCTGGTAACCCTGCGTAGAAAACTGCATAGCCTTCGCCAGCCTTTCAGGCGTTTTTTGCAGCCCTTCCCTATCCGGGTCCTCACCCAAAAGGGCTATTGATTCGCGGTAGTTTTTAGCCAGCGCTGCGGTTATATCTTCATCGTATGCTTCAGATTTTTTATATGCCATGTTGGTATAATTAAAAGTTATGCGGGGTATTCCACGAAGTTTCGCTCTGTTTCGTACAGCCTCACCTGCAGGTCGTGCTGCTGGTCTATGTGCGGACGGAGCGTGTTATATATTACAATTGCAATATTCTCAGCGGTAGGATTCATGGTAGCAAATTCTGCTACCTCTACATTCAGGTTCTTATGATCAAAACGGTTGAGCACATGCTCCTGCACCAGGTCACTCAAAAATTTCAGGTCTATCACAAAACCGGTAACAGGGTCGGGTACACCTACCACCTTTACCACCAGTTCATAATTGTGACCATGAAAATTTGGATTGCTGCATTTGCCAAACACCTTGCTGTTCTGCTCGTCCTGCCATGCCGGGTTGAAAAGCCTGTGCGCTGCATTAAAATGTTCCTTTCTAAAAACCGCTACCTTGTTTGCTGTCATAAGCTGCCTGGAATAACACCGGTTAAATAATATGGTTCACAGCAGTTGGTTACTTACCGAAATATTCCACATAAATGCGTGGCGTTTCGTAAAGCTTTATGCAATGCAACTGAACATTTGCCGGCAGGTGTGGTTGCAGTTGCTCCCATATACCAATGGCAAGGTTTTCAGTACTGCACATTTTACCTTGTAAAAAATCAACATCCATATTCAGGTTCTTATGGTCTACTTTCCTGATCACGTTCTCCCTGATGATGGTGCTCAACTTCTTTACGTCAAACAAAAAACCTGTATCCGGATCTACCTTTCCTTTAATGGTGACATATAGATCAAAATTGTGGCCATGCCAGTTCTCGTTAGCACATACACCAAATACCTCTTCGTTCCTTTCTTTGCTCCAGTTAGGGTTGTAAAGTTTATGAGCCGCGTTGAAATGTTCTAATCGGGTGAGATACACCATTCTGCACAAAAATTTCGGCAAAGGTAATATTTGAAGCCTAAAAGCATTGGCAGCTTTGGTTTTAGCCCGACCTTTAACATATGAAAGTGGTTATTTCGGCTGCTACGCAAATGGAGTGGCAGCGGATCAAGGATAATTTACAGCAGCAAGGAGATGCTTTTACACGCCATGAAATTAGCTTTCACACCAGCGGCATTGGCATCTTACACACCACTTACGCCCTTTCTACGCTTATTCAACAGCAACAGCCTGACCTTATAATACAAGTAGGGATAGCCGGGGCTTTAAGTAATAATCTACAACTGGCGGAGGTAGTATATGTGGCAAACGACTGTAGCGGCGATCTTTTGGTGGAAGAAAATGGCGCACTTTCCGACCTATTTGACCTCGGGCTGCAGCAGCAGGATATTTTTCCATATACGAAAAAAGCACTCGTAAATCCATGGCTGGATAAGCTTCCTCTAAAAAGTATCAAAGCAGTAACTGCCGTTACCATTAATGAAATAACCACCCGACCTAGGCGAATACAACAACTACAGCAGAAATACGATGCAGCCATCGAAACCATGGAAGGCGTTGCCTTGCATTATGTAGGTTTGCAAACGCAAACGCCTTTCGTGCAGCTAAAGGCCATCAGCAACTACGTTGGAGAAAGAGACAAGAGCAAGTGGCAAATCCGCCAGGCACTTGACAATCTTTCGGCGGAAGTTGTACGCTTACTGGCTGCGCTACCGCTAAGCTGATCTAAAAAAACAATAGATGAAACTGACCTTAGGTTTTAGCCCCTGCCCCAACGACACATTCATTTTTGATGCACTTGTAAACGGCAAGATTGATACGCAAGGCTATGAGTTCGAGGTGGTGCTGGAGGATGTGCAGACACTCAACCAGTGGGCGCTGCAGGAAAAGCTTGATATCAGCAAGATCAGTTATGGGGTGCTGCCGTTGTTGCTGCAAAAATACCAGGTGCTGAATAGTGGAGGTGCATTGGGCAAAGGTGTAGGACCGCTGCTTGTGAGCACCAACGAGATCCAGGATATTCAGAAACCGGTCTCAGATTTCACCATAGCTATTCCCGGCGAAAACACTACAGCACACCTCCTTTTCTCTTATGCCTTTCCGTCTGCCAAAAAAAAGGTTTTCAAGGTGTTTCATGAAATAGAAAATGCAGTGATCAAAGGTGAAGTAGATGCTGGTGTAATCATTCATGAAAATCGTTTTACCTACCAGCAAAAGGGACTAAAGAAGTTGCTGGACCTTGGCGAATACTGGGAACAGCAGACGAATATTCCTATTCCTTTAGGCGGCATCGTCGGAAAGAGAATTTTACCAAAAGAGGTGTTGCTGCAGGTAGACCGGCTAATTCAGCAAAGCCTTCAATATGCATTTGATCATGTGGGTGAACTGCCGCCGTATGTGCAGGAGCACGCACAGGAAATGGACCAGCAGGTGATGCAGCAGCATATTGATCTATATGTAAATAATTACTCGCTACGCCTGGGAGACGAGGGCAAAGCAGCGGTGGGCAAACTACTGGAAGTTTATAAAACCATTCATCCTGCAGCCAACATAGCCCAGGAAGATATTTTCATTTCATGACGGCTTAAGCGCCTCGCCATATACTTGCAGCGCACGTTTGCGCGCCACTTCATGTTCTACCATAGGTTTGGGATAAGAAAAATCTTCAAACTCCGGCACCCACTTACGCACATACACAAGGTCTTTATCAAACTTTTTTGTTTGCAGGTAAGGATTGAATATCCTGAAATAAGGCGCAGCATCGCAACCACTGCCTGCTGCCCACTGCCAGCCTCCATTGTTTGAAGCAAACTCATAATCGAGCAGTTTTTGCGCAAAATAAGCTTCACCCCACCGCCAATCGATCAGTAGGTGCTTAGTGAGAAAAGAGGCTGTGACCATGCGAATCCTGTTGTGCATAAAACCTGTTTCATTCAGTTCGCGCATACCGGCATCTACTATGGGATAGCCAGTGGTCCCGTTGCACCACCGTTCAAAATCAGCTTCATTATGTCGCCATGGTATTTTATCGTATGCAGGTTTAAAAGCCAGCCCCTGCCCCACGTGCGGAAAATGCCATAAGATCGCCTGGTAGAACTCACGCCAGATAAGCTCACTTAAATAAGTAGCGTTTGTTTCATTGGCAACCTTTGCCAGATGGCGGATGCTGATTGTTCCAAACCGCAGGTGCACACCCATCTGTGATGTTCCAGCTACAGCAGGCAAATCCCTGGTAGCATGATAATCTTTTATAATCTCCCGTTTCCACTGCTTTGGAGGAGTCACTCCTTCTGCCTTTTCAAAACCCATTTGCTGCAGTGTAGGAATAACCAGAGACGGCTGCTGGTACAAGCGGTGCAGGTATTTATCTACAGGGTAAGAAGAAAGGTAAAATTCATCCAGCTTTTTTAGCCAAACGCGGCTATAAGGTGTAAATACTGTATATGCGCCACCTGCAGGTTTCATCACCTCATCCTTCTCAAAGATCACATGGTCTTTATAAGAGAAGAAAGAGCAACCATGCTGTTGTAGCAACTCCTTGATTGCGGCATCTCGCTGCAGCGCATAAGGCTCATAATCATGATTGGTAAAAACAGCCTGCACATTATACTCCTGCGACAATTGCTTGAAGACATCTAGTGGCTCTGCGTAATGAACATGGAGCGAACTCTGGTGCTTTTCCAGCTCTGTTTGCAGCTCAAGCACCGCCTGGTAGATGAACGAAACCCTCTTGTCGTGTTTATCCTCCAGCTGATCAAGTATATGCTTATCAAAGATGAAAATAGGAAGCACCGGCATCCCAGCTTTCAAGGCATGGTATAAACCGGCATTGTCGTTCAGCCGCAGGTCGCGCCTGAACCAGAAGATGTTGATAGAGGGTTTCATGGTTGTAGAAACACGAAACTAGCTGCAATGTTTAGCCAGCGAACAATGGCTGCACGAAGCTTTTGTGAAAATACCTGGCGAGGTCATTTGTGTAGTTGGAAACTTCAACCTGTCGCACCCACTGTATGCCGCGGATTGCATTTGTGACAAATACTTCCGAAGCATTTAGCAGTTCCTCAACTGTTACTTGTGTTTCTTGTACTGGAATATCCTGTTTCCGCATTTCGTTCAACAAATGACTGCGCATAACTCCCGCTACACATCCTTCAGTCAAGGCTGGTGTACGCACTACACCATTGGTTACAATAAAAATATTGGCTATGGTGGTGTCAGCTACTCTACCATCCTGGTTTAATAATATGGCATCATTCAATCCCTGCTGCTGCGCCCAAATAGCAGCCATTGAATACGGCAAAAAGTTATTAGACTTAATACCTGAATAGTTATCCGCAGCTTTTATTGCTTGTCGGAAAATGCCAAGATCCAAACCTGCTTCATTGATAGCATCATATTGATTTGGTAGCGGAAACAACTGGATCAGGTACTGTGGCTGCTGGTTTATTAAGTTTTCCAGTCCACCGTCTCCCCTGTATATGGTTAGCCTCACCCGTGCATGATGCAGATTGTTAGCTTCTGCCAGTTCCGCAATAACCTGCTGAATAAAATGGGGTGTAAATTCCGGAGGTACAAGAAAATGTAGTTGGTGGAGTGACTGGAAGAGGCGGTTCATGTGCAGGTCAATTAACACGATTTGCTTGTTCAGCATCTTCATCGTTTCAAAGCATCCATCCCCAAACCTGAACGAACGATTGGCTGGAGAAAGATGAACGTCTTCCTCTTTTACTATGGTGCCATTCCAGTTTAGCCAGTTACTCATAGCCTACAGTCTCTGCAATTTAAACACATAGTGACATAGGAGGATAGAGCACATAAGGCTAATGTATTGAACACTCTAAGATTTAGAGAAAGTAGATGAAGCTATGTACCTACTGTATCTATGCTTCTATGTGTTAATTATATCAAATGAATTAGAGATGTATTGCAATAAGACAACCTATTAATGGTGCTTGTTTTCAATTTGAACTGCAAACTACCCTTCAACGATTCCATGTTTCACTGCATATAAAATAAGACCTGCAGTTGTTTTGGCCCCCGTTTTCATTTTTAGCCTGTCGCGTATTGCCTCTACTGTGCGTGGGCTTATTTCTACTATATCGGCTATCTCTTTGGTGCTTTTTTCATCGCACATAAGCTTAAGTACCTGTAGTTCCTTTTCGCTCAGCTCCGCATCTTCCGGCACGGAAGTATCCACCATTCTTTTGCTACGCAGGCCGGTTAAAAGAGCTTTGTTGGTATATTCATTAAAGTAGTACTCTTTCTCGTACACGGTCTTGATGGCTTCGTAAATTGTTTCGCTATCGCTGTTTTTAGTGAGGTAGCTGTTAGCGCCAATTTCCATCAATTTGCTGATCATGCTCACGTCATCGTTCATTGTCAGCATTACGATCTTGGCATTAGGCAGTATTTTCTTCACCTCGGGCAACGTAGCAATACCATCCATAATTGGCATCTGGATATCAAGTAATATAACATCCGGTTGAAGAAACTTCACCAGGTTAAGCAGTTGCATTCCATTCTCTGCTTCACCTATCATTTCTATATCAGTATAGTGTGAAAGTGAGGCTTTTACACCTGTTCTAAAAAGAGCATGATCATCTGTTATTATCACTTTGATCTTGCCAATGTTGTCAGAGTTCATCACGAATGTTTATTTATAGAATTGGGATCTTTCCTGGAACCGGTGAAAGGTATTTATTTATAACGATAAAAAGCAGGTGGTTATTTTGCTGAAACAGCACTAGAAAAACTACGCGTTCTACATCAAGGGGTTTTACTATCTAACTGCCTGATCGTGAGGATAAAGTTTGCGTATAAGTGCGTAAGGATAATATATTGGCTTATGATAAATTTGCCGTGAAAGTAACCCCGTTTTTGTAGATCCTTTTCCAATCAAGAACCAACACATCAAAACAAGACAAGCTTTACATTATCCTATATAAAGATCACCTGCAGCACCAGTAATGAGTGTTGCAGAGTTTTACTCCCTTGCATGTAGCTACGGCTACTGGTATTTTTTTAAAGCTGGCAGAAATGTCAGCTTTTTTATTCAACCAACTTATTGCGCATAGCGTACATCACCAATCCTGCTATTGTTTTTGCGCCCACTTTTGATTTCATATTCTGCCTGATGGTCTCAACTGTTCGGGGGCTAAGAAAAACGTTCTCTGAAATCTCTTCCGTGGTTTTGTCCTCAGTGATAAGCTTCAGGATCTTGAGCTCCTTGTCATTGAAATTAACCGAGGAAGGATAGAACCGGCGCACCTTTCGGCGATGTTGAAGTTTTAGTAGGACTGCCGCATTTACCAGGTCGTTAAAGTAAAAATCTTCATTCATGCAGGAGATGATAGCCTTATAAATTTCCTCAGCATCACTTGTTTTAGACAGGTAAGCATTGGCACCATACTCCATCATCTTGGTTATGGTTTCCTTGTCATCGTACATACTCACGATGATTATCTTGATGTCTTCATACTCCTTCCTGATCAGCTGCAGGGCGTGTAGCCCATTGATCTCAGGCATTTGTATATCCATCAACAATATGTCAGGAGTTTTGATCTTGAGTTTGTGAAGCATATGCTTACCATCATCAGCCTCCCATAAGATTTTGATGTAATCGCGATACTTCAAAGACATACGGATGCCATCCCGGAAGATTTTGTGATCATCTGCAATAGCCACATTTATTAATCTGTCACCTGCCATTTGTCTTAAGGATTAGGTTCTGAATAAAGGATCATCAAAAATTTTCTTTTCCACATTCAGGAAAATTCGTGGTAATACCATGTACAATTTCTATGTAAAAAAGGTTTGTAATAGAAAAACCACCATATTTGCCATAGTAAATTTACGGTCTAACCATCGCGCTTTTACTCTTTTTTAGATATTTTCATTGACAATAATTTCCGGTGAAACCCTTTACTATCAACAATTCCAGTCAAAGTAATGATTGTTTACCAGTTACTTCACCTGTTGTGGAAAAAATTGTTCGTGGAGACATTTAACAGGTATTCCTACTAATAACCCCAAAAACTACCACTATGATGGACACTGAACTTTACGTTGTAAAAGGCAAAGTTTACGAACAGAAAAAAGGATTTTCCGCAGAAGTTGGCGAAGACATTGGCTACGAGAAAGGCGCCAAGATGATCAAAGCTTATCACGATCAAAATCCTGACGACATTCTAGCCCACTTCATGGGTCGCAACATGATTGAAGCAATCTTGGCTCAACCAGGTGTTGTAGGAATCAGGATGTTTTATGCACTGAACGAATTAGGATTGAAACAACTGGTGCTGGTTGGTGTAGATGCCAACGGCAAAAACGTTTTGAATTATACAACTGTTGGCGACAATGGTGAACTGATTCACAGGAAAGGTATTGTAGCTGATAAAGTTAGAAGCTGCCCTCCATACTGCGGAACAGAAGAACCAACATCAGAAGGCTGGTATACTTCAACAGAGAAGTAAGAAGTTTAGTCGGTTCGATATAATCTATATATTTGGGCCAAACCACTTCCCGATAAACCTGGCTGAAACGATAACACATTTTGTTGTTTATACAGAGATTTTACCTGTATTGTTTTACCTGATCTCAAAGCAAAGGATCAATGATAAAGCAATACAGGTAATTTTGTTTTTAGTTGTTGTTGGTTTTGCAACTGATGTTTTGGGGCTTTATCTTATTTCACAAGGACGGGCCAATCTTATTTTCTACAATCTGTTTTTATTAGTTGAAACCTCCTGTGTTCTCTACTTTTTCCGAAAGATTTTAAAGGTCAAAAATATTGACAGATATATTTTGGCTGGCTTCATTTTATTTGCTGGCTATTGGTCATTTCTATTTGCCACTAAGGGTACAAAAAGCTTCATTGACGAGGCGATTAAAGTCGGCTACTTCATTCTGTTGGCTTTTTGCATAGTTTTTTATTACCGTCAGCTCAAAACTTTAGATGCGGCCCCTTATACTAACCGTTACTTCTGGATAGTTACTGGGTACTTAGTATACATTGCTGGCACCTTCTTCCTTTTCTCATTACTTAATAATCTTACTAAAGAAGAGCAGGCAGAATATTACGTTCTTAATTTCGTTTTTCTTTTCATAAAAACAGTGATGTTTTCTATTGCTATGTCAATGAAAAGCAACCCACAGCCTCGTAAAAAATTCCATCTAACCTAAAGAACACCCGGCTGCTTTTATGATCCCCCTCCAATCATCCGTCTTTACTTCAACGCTCCTATTTGGCACATTGGGAATGTTGTTGTTAACTATTGCCCTGATCGTTTTTATCATTTTTCACCAGCGCCGTGTCATCCGCTTCCAGCTTAAGATGCAACAAATGGAAGCTGAACAGCAAAAGGTATTATTACGTGCCTCTATTAAACTGCAGGAAGAAGAAAGGCAACGCATTGCGGCTGATCTTCACGACGACGCAGGTCCACTACTGGCCACCGCCCGCCTATACCTGACCGAAAACCTGGTGAACCAGGACAAGTCGCAACAGCTACAATCTATTTTCAGCGCCAAGCAGATCATTGATGAAACCATTCAGCTGATCAGGAATATCTCTCACAGCCTGATGCCACCCACGCTTAAGAATTTTGGACTGGAGAGTGCTGTCAACGACTTTTTTCAAAAGATCAATGGCTCTGGCTCACTTAATGTAAACTGCCGTTTCCATGATTATAAGATCAGGTTACGTCCCGAAAAAGAACTTATTGTTTTTCGCATCATCCAGGAGTTGATCAATAATATCCTGAAGCATAGCAACTCTAGTTTTATTCACCTCACCCAGCATAAAGGCGAAGAGAACATGCTGATCAGGTTACACCACGATGGCCGGGGACTGACACAGGATGATTTTGAAAGGTTATCAAAAAGTAATGTTGGTCTTGGACTGAAGAACATACAGAGCCGACTGAAAGTGATACATGGTGATATATTATATGAAGAAGACACCTCTCAATCTTTCTTTAAAGTTACCATTGACATTCCACGCGATATTGATGAACGCTAGCCACTTTTTATCCACCGATATATAAAGATGATAATATTATCTTTGGCCGGCTTATGGGAGATATCAAAGTAGCAATAGCAGACGATCACAAGATCTTTCGAAAAGGTGTGATACTATCATTGCGTCATTATAATAATATAAAGTTTGTACTGGAGGCGGAAAACGGCCAGCAACTGCTGGAACAATTAGATGAAGCCAAGCCTGATGTAATATTGATGGACCTGCGTATGCCCATAAAAGATGGAATAGAAACTACGAGGCATATCAGCAAACACTACCCCGACATTTTCATTTTGGTGCTGACCATGCACGAAGATGAACACTTTGTGATACACCTGATGGAAAATGGTGCAAACGGCTACCTGCTAAAAAGCACAGATCCTGTAGAAATAAAAAAAGCCATTACAGAAGTTGTTGCAAAAGGCTATTACCTCAACAACTTTGTGAACAGGATACTGATTAAAAAATCGCACAACAAGGCAAAGGCAGCTTTTTCATTAAATAATGAACATGGCGTATCTGATAAAGAAAGAGATGTAATGCGCTATATCTGTATGGAGTTTACCAGCCAGGAGATTGGCCAAAAAATGAACATCAGTCCGCGGACCGTAGAAAGTATCAAAGAACGATTGATCAAAAGATTTGGATTGAAGAATACCGCCGGTCTTGTTTTCTATGCTGTGAAGCACAACCTGATTGACTAAACAACGGAAACAACTGCTGATTGGAAATAGCCATTTTTATATTCTACTTACTCCTCTGCCTATATAGTATCCACATAATTCCGTTCTTCAAAAAGGTTTCTCTTCCTCGTTGGGTTGTCCCATCTCTTTTTCTTATAAAAGTATTGGCCGGTATAGCTTATGCTCTTTTTTACCGGCTACCACGTTACCACGCAGGTTCTGATACCTGGCGATTTTATCGGCTTAGCTTAGAAGAAAAAAAATGGTTGTTGGCAGACCCCATTGCTTTTACTAAAGATCTTTTTGTTCATGGATACACTCATACAGGCGGCATCTTTAGTGGAAAGGACAGCTACTGGAATGACCTGAAGAGTAATATTTCGGTGAAGCTTATGGCGGTGATGAACGTGATAACCAATGACAGTTATTTCACCAACATCATCCTCTTCAACTTTTTGTACTTTTTTGGCCTGGTGGCGCTTTACCGGTTAATGGAAAAAATTTACCAGGTTAACAAGTGGGTGTTACTTATCCCGTTATTCCTGCTGCCGTCCACGCTGTTTTGGTGCAGCGGCATCCACAAAGATGGTTTGATACTTTCTGCTGTAGGCATGCTGCTCTATACCTTTTACAACAGGCTGCAATTACACTTCAGGCTTGTGGATTGGCTTTGCATGCTTTTCTACCTACTATTAATCTTCGTCCTTAGAAATTATGTAGCCCTCGCACTTATTCCAGCACTACTGGCAGGATGGTTATCTACGTGCTATCCAGGTAAAAAAGTGGTGTTATTTGCTGCCATCTATTTACTAGGTCTTGCTATATTTTTTATTGCGCCACATATTCATCCCGCCGCTGATTTCCCGGCGTTTATTGTTTCAAAACAGCATGAATTCAGCAACCTGCAGGGAGGGTCAGAATTAGCAGTTCAGCCATTACGGCCAGACATAGGAAGTTTTATATCCTACCTGCCTACGGCAATTGATATAGCCTTTTTTCGCCCACACCTAACAGAGTTTAGAAACTTTAGCTACATACCTGCGATACTTGAAATAGTTGCTGTGAGCCTGCTCATACTCTTTGTTTTAATTAGGTGGAAGCGCATCAACTTCTCCCCTTTCTCATTAAGTCTCATCTTCTTTGCTATCTCTCTTTTACTGGTTGCAGGATATACGATTACATTTTCTGGTGCTGTGGTCAGGTATAGAAGCCTCGCTTTACCTTTCTTGTTAGCCCCACTACTTGCAGCAGCAATGCAGGCAAATAAGAAATAATATTACCTTTATTTATATACATACTTTATTTCACCGTTCCATTGATTATTGCTCAATATTTAGCGAGGAACACATTCTTTGAAGTCCTTTTCACCTG
The DNA here is from genome assembly GCF_017355875.1 of Aridibaculum aurantiacum. NCBI lineage: Bacteria > Pseudomonadati > Bacteroidota > Chitinophagia > Chitinophagales > Chitinophagaceae > Aridibaculum > Aridibaculum aurantiacum. The sequence goes on along the minus strand of NZ_JAFEWC010000001.1, from coordinate 1,018,642 downwards.
CAGATTTTGCTCCTAAAGCAAAAAAAAGTTGTTGATTAGCTTTTTGTCATGTTCTTTTGCTCTACAAAAAAATCATTTCATGTCGCTTCGATTTCAAGCAATCAACAACTACCACAAGAGATCAGGTGGTGTAGAAGTTGGGCCAAGTACTAAGGTTACCGCAATTTTTGGAGAGAACGTTTTTACGCAAAAAGTAGCACGCGAATTTCTGAGCGATGAGGCTTACAAAAGTCTGAACGCAAGTATCAGGGGTGGTAAAAAGATTGATCGTGCTGTAGCAAACCAGATTGCTGCAGGACTTAGATCTTGGGCAGAAAGCAAAGGTGTAACGCACTACACGCACTGGTTTCAGCCACTTACAGGAACAACAGCTGAAAAGCATGATAGCTTTTTTACAATAAAAAGTGATGGCACCGCCATTGAAGAATTTGACGGAGCAGCACTGATACAGCAGGAACCAGATGCATCATCATTTCCAAGCGGAGGATTGAGAGCAACTTTTGAAGCCCGTGGCTACACTGCCTGGGATCCTTCTTCTCCTGCATTCATCATGGAAATCGGCCATGGCAGAACTCTTTGTATTCCTACCATTTTTGTTGCCTATACAGGTGAAAGTCTTGATTACAAAGCTCCATTGCTGAAGGCACTTGCTGCTTTAGATAAAGCCGCAGTAGAAGTTTGTAACTATTTCGATAAAAATGTAACTAAAGTAACCGCTACCCTTGGTTGGGAGCAGGAGTACTTTGTAATAGATGAGGCTTTGGCTAATGCCCGTCCTGACCTGCTGCTTACTGAGCGTACAGTTTATGGTGCTGCACCCGCTAAAGGCCAGCAGTTAGACGACCATTATTTTGGTTCTATTCCTGAGCGTGTTTACGCCTTCATGCGCGATTTTGAAGCTGAAAGTTATAAGCTAGGCATTCCATTACGTACCCGTCACAACGAGGTTGCGCCAGCGCAATTTGAGTGTGCTCCTATATTCGAAGAAGTGAACCTGGCAGTAGACCACAACACCCTGCTGATGGATGTAATGAGCCGTGTTGCGAAGCGTCATAAGCTTAGGGTACTGCTGCATGAAAAGCCTTTTGCAGGCATCAATGGTAGTGGTAAGCACAACAACTGGAGTATGGCTACTGATACCGGTGTCAACCTTTTGGCTCCTGGTAAAACGCCAAAGACCAACCTGATGTTCCTGACTTTCTTCGTAAACACGATCAAAGCGGTGCATGATTATTCTGGACTTTTAAGATCTGCAATAGCCAGTGCAGGTAACGATTTCAGGCTTGGTGCCAACGAAGCGCCTCCGGCTATCATTTCAGTTTTTGTGGGTGAATACCTGAGCCGTGTACTGGGTGAAATTGAAGGACGTGTAGGTGAGAAATTTGACGAGCAGGATGAAGCTATCCTGAAGCTGGACCTTCATCGCAGCATTCCTGAACTTCTTTTAGACAATACCGATCGTAACCGTACTTCTCCGTTTGCTTTCACCGGTAATAAATTTGAATTCCGCGCTGTTGGTTCTTCTGCTAACTGTGGTAACCCAATGACGGTTCTGAACACCATCATGGCTGATACCCTTCGCACCTTCAAGAAAGATGTAGATGCTTTGATAGAGAAAGGTGATAAAAAGGAAGTGGCTATCATGCACATCATCCAGAAGTATATAGTAGAAAGTAAAGCTGTACTTTTTGAAGGAGATGGTTATAGCGATGATTGGGAAGTAGAAGCAGAAAAGCGTGGCCTACCTAATATCAAGACTACTCCACTGGCACTAGATGCTATGATTTCTGAAAAAGCAAAACACTTGTTTACTACCAATGGTGTGTATAGCGAATCAGAAATGGAAGCGCGCCACGAGATAGAACTTGAAAAGTATATTAAGAAAGTACAGATAGAAGCGCGTGTAATGGGTGATTTGGCAACCAATCATATCCTTCCTGCAGCTATCCGTTACCAGAACCAACTGATCACTAACGTACGTGGGTTAAAAGATCTTGGAATTGACCATGCATTGTACAGTACGCAGCTAACCATGCTTGAAAAGATATCTGAACATATATCTGTGATCAGGTATAATGTAGAGCAAATGGTAGAAGCGCGCAAGGTGAGCAACAACATAGCTGATACACGTGAGAAAGCTATTTCCTACCAAACAGAAGTAAAGGATAAATATTTTGACCTGATCAGGTACCATGTAGATAAACTTGAACTATTGGTAGCTGATGAAGAATGGACACTTCCTAAATACAGGGAGCTGCTGTTCCTTAGATAGTTTTTATTTCCTTCCTATACACATGAGAACCCCGGTTTCAAATAAGAAGCCGGGGTTATTTATTTACATGATATTTAAACCAATAAAGAAGTTGGTTATCTATAATGCCTTTGTTTCTACCGATAATATTTGAAGTAGCTACACCTGCTTATAAAATCTACATATATTAGAATTAGTAAAAACGATAACAACTAAAACAACCTGAAATGAAAAAGATGTTTTTTGCGATCTGCATTTTGGCATTAACTGCCGGATCGGTGATGGCACAAACTGGCGAGCGTGGCGGAAGAGCTCGTGGCGGCCAGATGAATGAAATGATGAAAGAGAGGCTGAAATCTGAACTGAAACTAACTGATGCACAGACTGATTCTGTAGTGGCTATCCAACAAGAATTCCAAAGCAAGGCAAGGGAAGTAAGAATGAGCCAGGACCTGTCAGAAGATGATAAGAAGAAAAAGATGGAAGCACTGGAAGCTGAGCGCCAGGCAAAATACAAGACCATATTGAATGAAGAACAGCAAATAAAGCTGAATGCATTTTACGAGAACATGCGTAAAATGAGAGAACAAAGAGGCCAGGGTGGACAAGGTGGCCAAGGTCAATGGCAAAACCGGAACTAAAACATTGATCCCTATTGAAAACGTAAAGAGGCATCCCAGGATGCCTCTTTTATTATGCTTTATTCTTTGCTCTTTTTTCTTGATCCTCTTCGCCAACCTTCCATCAATTCTTGCTCCGACTTAAGGATGAACTCAGGCTCTACTTTCTTAATGAAGATGGTAATATGCTTCTTTACCTCAGGCCTATCTTTTAACACAGCGGTTATCACTACAGAATCACCTTTGTAAGCGCTATCAATTATAAGGCTGTTACCATCCCACTTGCCATAAGAACTACTTAAACTGATCTCACTGCTGGTAAGTGGAAAGAAACTGCCATTGCTCAATTTGCCGTCTACATTTATATAATTGTGCACGCCTTTTTTCAGGCTATCGGTATACAGGTTGAAGAATATACTATCAACTTTTTGCGCCTTTGTACCCAAGCTGCACAATACCAATAGTATTATAAATAGCTGCTTCATAATTTAAAGTTTAGAACCCGATCCGGCGGCTGTTAAGAGAGTTTACTGTGGTTATGCCTATCAGCTCATCGTGCCTGCCAGCTAACGAACGGTAATAAATAAGTACCGTATAATCATTTTCTGTTTCCCAATAATTGCCATCCGTAGTTTCCGATTCTATACGACCTCTCCTATTACCTGCATCTTTGGTTACGTAGGTGTACGAATAATATCCTTGCTTCAGGAACAACGTCTTCTCGTAAACTCCTTTATCAGCATTATAAATCATAGCGGCTGTATCATGAACATTGTATTGGTTCATTTCACCAACTACAAATACTTTCTTATTTGGATATGGCTGGTTTTCATTTGGCACAAAAGTGAAATGCACCGATGCGTAATCTCCCTGCCACCATGGGTTAGGTACATCTGTAGTTTCAGTAAAATAGAAACCATTGAAATCTCTGAAATTGATATAACGCTGGTTATTCCTTTCCGGGTCAGGCTGCATGAAAATATTGGTAGCTGTTTTACCATAATCAGCAGTTTTTACACGGTCACTTTGCAATCGGAAACTGCGGAGGTCTGCCCAGCGGAATTCTTTACCGGCAGGAAAAACGGCATCATTCTCTGCATTAAATTCCACCGTTGTTTGCCTTACAAAAGTTGGTGTAATATTCATCTTAGCATTGTCCCACCTGTAATTCTGCAGCACAACTGCCTTTATCTGCTGAACAGGACTTACCACGTTCAGTCGTCCTTTGTTTACAACAAACTGTACTTTTTGGTGCGTACGAAACAGGTCGGTATTGAAAGGCTGTAACACCTGTGCTCCTACTTCTGCAATTTTTTCTACTACCAATACTCTTTTGGTAAATGCAAGCTTGCTTGTGTCGCCGTCAAGAAACACCTTAAGCAAATAATTTCCACTGCGGGTAGGTACGCAATTTCTATCGGGCAGTGTAGCCTGGTAATGTATATAACGTGTAAGCGCAAGTGCGGAAGCCCTATATTGATTAAGCCTTACCTGGCTGAAGCCACGCAGGTAGTCAAAAGTGCTGAGGTTTACCGGTGTCCAATCTGCATTACACAACTGAAAAGTATAGAAGTAATTTTTTACCCGTGCATCCAAATCATCAAAATGAAGTTCAAGCTGCTCGCCACTATTAAGCGTTATGATAGGATATCCAAGCTGGTTGCCTACCTGGAAAACCTTTACCCCCGTAATGTTTGGCATCAACACTTGGTCTGGTTGATTAGCCATTACGGACGTGAAAGTAAATAACACTATAAAGGGAAGTAGCAATCGCTTCATGTAAAAATTGTTAATGGGTGTACAACGACTAACTTACGACTAATGAATAATATTGGTGGCAAACACCATAACAAACTTAGTGCAGGCAATTCATTTTGCCGGGTGGTTGCCGGAATGTAGCTTTGATTTAACTAAATTATGCCCGATTGGATATAGCGCTGTTTATAGCCCGCCGCATTGCTTTCAATTCTCAAAAATCGTTTTCAAGATTTATCATACGACTTGCTACGGTAGCCACTGCTGTTAGTGTGGCTGCAATGATCATTACGCTGGCATTTGTGAATGGTTTCCAGGAAACGGTGAGCCAGAAAGTTTTCAGCTTTTGGGGGCATGTTCGCCTGCAACAATACGAGCCAAATAAAGCGCTGGTAGCTGAAGAAAGTCCGTTAGAAACAAATAATGAAGCCATAGCAATTGTAAAAGGAATGCCTGGTGTAGAAACCGTTCAGACCTTTGCAACGAAAAGCGCAGTACTGCAACATGAAAGCAATATTGAAGGATTGCTTTTCAAAGGTGTAGAAGCAGGTTATAATTTTCAGCACCTGCAAGATTTTTTACGCGAAGGCGAATGGCCATCTTTTACCGACAGCCTGTATAGCCGCGACATTGTACTTTCTGCTCCTATAGCTGAACAAATGGAACTTAAAGTGAATGACAGTATCCGCATTTACTTCATTGACCCGGGAGGCGGACGCAGCAATTTCAGGAGGATGCGTATTAGCGGCATTTACAAAACAGGCATTGAAGAATACGATAAACTATTTGCTATCGGTGATCTTAGGTTGATACAAAGACTAAATAACTGGCAGAACAACCAAGTAGGTGGATATGAAGTTTTTTTATCTGATTACAGGCAAATGGACAGTGTGAGTTTTCTTATCAACGAGCATGAAACGCTGCCTACCAGCTGGATCAGCCGTACGGTAAAAGAAGTTTATCCAAACATATTTGACTGGCTGGGCATACAGGATGTGAACAGGGATGTGATATTTATTGTGATGGCAATTGTAGCGATCATCAACCTGGTGACATGCCTGCTGATACTGGTATTGGAAAGAACAAAAATGGTGGGCATTTTAAAAGCCATTGGTGCACCTGATGGCACCATTCAAACACTGTTTCTTTTTCACGCTACTTATATAACGCTCATTGGCGTTGGCTTTGGATTATTGGCTGGTGTTGGATTGGCCCTCTTACAGCAGTACACAGGATTTATTAGCCTGGATGAAACAGCATATTATGTAGCCACTGCACCAGTAAAAGTTATATGGTGGGAGGTTCTGCTGGTGTGTATAGGTACTGTCGTGGTATGTTTCCTCTCACTTATATTTCCTACCCTTTTGGTAAGAAATATTCAACCGGTTAAAGCCATACAGTTCAGGTAGTTTTTGTACCAAACCTACAACAGGTTTATGTGCAGCTCGCTGAAGTTTTGAAGCGATGATATTTTAAGATCTGCCAAACTCCATCGTTCATCTTTTGACATAGAGGCTACAGGTACCACTACACATTTCATACGCGCTGCTTTGGCGGCTATCATTCCATTTACAGAATCTTCAAAGCAAACACATTCCAATGGTGATGAACCAAGTGAGGCTGCACAATCTAAATACACTTGCGGGTGAGGCTTACCATAATTTAAATGCTCTGCTGATGCTATTGCTTTTACATAACGACTAACCTGCAGCATATCAGCAACCGTCTTCACCAGCTCCAATGGTGAAGAGGAAGCTATACCAATCTTATAACCACGTTTAGAAAAGAAATCAAATATGTATTTGATACCGGGCATAGGCTGCCCCTTTTGTATGATCTTTTGTGTTACCACCTGTATTATCTGCTCAGCTGCGTTCTTTAGTTCTTTATCATCAAATTTATAATCGCGGAGCCACCAGCTTACGAACTCGCTGGTGCGAAGCCCGGTAGTTTGGGCATATTCGGCTTTAGTAAGTTTCTTACCATAATATCCCAGTACCTCATCCGCTGCCTCACTCCACAATGGCTCGCTGTCTATCAACAGTCCATCCATATCAAATATTACTGTATTCAACTCCATGCCCTCTTATTTGTGGCGGCAAAGATAGGCGGAGGTTTCACTTTAGACGGACGATGATGTATTTAAATTCTTTACATAAAAAAGCCGCTGTACCAGTACAGCGGCCAAGTGTTAGGTTGTAAATTATTTTAAAGAGAAAGTAACATGAACATCAAATTTCAACTTCATTTTTTTGAAATCTATTTCAGGCGATGAAGGTGCACGAAAATCAGCGGCCATGGTTGCTTCCTGCGCCATCATCCTGTTAGCATATACTGGCTGTGGATGAAACTGCACTTCGTTTGGTTCATTGATGCTGATAGCATCTCCTACTTTTTCGCCAATGGCTTCAGAAAGATAAATGGCCTTTTCTTTAGCGGCTTTTACAGCCTGTATCTTCAACTGCTTTTTCAGATCTTGGATTTTACTGTGAGATACACGAGCTATAAAAAAATTGTGAGTGGCTTCATCATCTAGTTTTTGCACCAGCTCATCCATCTTTCTTGTACTTGCTAGCTTCACCTGGTAAGTAATGCTTGCCTTCATGTCAGGGTTCTTTTTCTTATTCTTTTTATACCACCACTGGTTGCCATCCCAGCCCTGGTATCCTTGCACAGAAAGATCCGTTTCAGGAATGCCAACAGCCAAGGCCGCCTTTAGAAAATCATTCTTGATCTTATCAATGTCCACTTTGCTTCCACCTTTTTTATCATATTCACGCAGCTCTACATGTACATATATCTCATCCGGAACAATTTCCATTTCGGCGGTACCGCTTACGTTCACTGTTTTCTGCCTGTTGGCATCCTGGCTGTTAGCACGCAACGTTATCAATTGTGAACAAACCAGTAATAAGAGGAAAATCTTTTTCATACTAAGTAATTTGATAGATGGATTCATTTAAGAAGACAATTACATACAAAGAATTAATTGAAAACGGTTCTTAACAATGTATTTACATTCCTTATTTTGCACCGCTTAAAGATTGCTAAAATAAATTAGATGAGTTCGTTCTCCGACAGATTAAAGCACGTAAAGATCATTCGCAAAATAGTTTATGCTGTTGTAGGCATCATTACTTACCCGGGTTTAGCTATCATCAATAAGCTGAAGATAGAAGGCACTGAACATTTAGAAAAGCTTCCTAAGAATAATGTTCTGTTCGTTAGCAATCACCAGACCTACTTTGCGGATGTCATTACTTTCCTACATATTTTTTGTGCAGTAAAGTGGCGCAAACGAAACAGGTTGGGTGTTCCTTATTACCTGCTTAATCCATTCACCAACTTATATTATGTAGCTGCCGAAGAAACAATGAATGGCAGCTGGATCAGCAAACTTTTCAAACTGGCAGGCGCACTTACAGTAAAACGTACATGGCGTTCGGAAGGTAAAGAAGTAAGAAGAGGATTGGATCCATCTGATACGCGTAAAATAACTGATGCGCTTTCTACCAGTTGGATAATTACTTTTCCGCAAGGCACTACCAAACCATTTGCACCTGGAAGAAAAGGTACCGCTTACATTATTCAAAAACACAATCCCATCGTAGTTCCGATTGTCATCAATGGCTTTTGGAGAGCATTCACTAAGAAAGGCCTCACCTTCAAGAAAAGGGGATCTACCATATCTGTTCGTTTTAAAGAACCAATGCGTTTCGATGCCAACCAACCGGTGGATGAAATACTGGAACAGGTCATGGATGCGATAGAGCAAAGCAAACGCTTCATGCTAAAAGGCAAGCATCATAAAATAAACGAACAGGATAAGTAGGAGGAGTTTGAGGTTTAAGGTTGAATGTCTAAGGTTTAAGGTTGTGGCTTCAAGTCATTATGAATATTGTTATAATCAATTGAGTGATTAGTGATCACTTGAAAGTCATCACTAATCACTCAGTACTAGTCATTCGTTACTTATCAACCCAATCAACCTATCAACTTATCAACCCACCACCCCCAACTACGGCTTAATAAAAAGCGCCTTCAACTCATTCGCATCATCGGGTTTCATCTTTCCGCCTAGTATAAGTCGTACTTGCCTTCTCCTGAGGGCGCCTTCGTAAATACGTTTTTCATCTTCAGTCTCAGGTATCAGTTGCGGTACAGGACGAGGTTTATTGTATGGGTCAAGAGCCACAAATGTGAAAAAGGCTTCATTGCTCTCGTACTTATATTGGTGCAAAAGGTCCTCTCCCCAAACCATCAGGTGAATTTCCATAGAGGTAGTAAAAGCGCGTGATACTTTGGCTTCTATATGTACTACGTTGCCCAACTTGATCGGGTTCTTGAAAGACAGGTTATCTACGCTGGCAGTCATACTTGGAAAATTGCAATGTTTGCCCGCAGCTATGCCGGCTGCAATATCCATCCAGTACATCAATCGTCCTCCCATCAGGTTTCCAAAAGTATTAGTGTCGTTGGGAAGCACTATTTCGTTCATGATAGTAAAACTATCACTAGCTTTCTTCGCTTGCATTTGGTCGTTTTCGGGCAAAGGTATTGGTTTGCTCATCAAGCCGTGAATGCATTGAAAATACAAATGATCTTTTCCTGATAACGTAACCTTTCCGGGTGACATCTATCATCTACATATGATTTTTTAGTTAAACCCGCCTTTCCGATATTCGCGTGCAATTTATCTTGCCATGAATATTTCTTTCGATAATACTGAGAATGCGTTTGCCTATAAATCAACAAGTGAACTGAAGCAAGCGCATTTGTTGTTTAAAAGTATGGACTATCCCTGGCTGGTGTCGCTTGGCACCAAGCTTACCCCGTGGGCACTTGATGCAGGTTTACCTATAAATGGGATTATCAGGAATACTATTTTCAAACAATTTGTAGGCGGCGAAACATTGGAAGAAACCAGTAAGGTGACCAATACTTTGGATAAGTATAACGTAGAGGTGATACTGGATTATGGCGTAGAAGGAAAAGAAGGTGAAGAAAATTTTGACAAAGCTACTCAACAGTTCATCAAGGTGGTGAATTATGCCGCAACGCAACCACACATTCCCTATATCAGCATAAAAGTTACCGGGCTCTCCAGGTTTGGATTATTAGAAGCACTGAATGAAGCACCTCGTTTACGGTCAGGTGTGCACGACAATGAAGCAGAGAATGAAGAATGGGATAGGGTAAGAGAAAGGATGTACCAGATATGCAGTGTGGCAGCAGAGAAAAAAGTAGGTGTACTAATAGATGCTGAAGAAAGCTGGATACAAGATCCAATAGATAAACTTACCATGGAGATGATGGAGGAGTTTAACCAGGAGGAAGCTATTGTTTATAACACTATTCAACTATACCGCCACGACCGGCTGCATTTCCTGGATGTTTCATACCGCATCGCCCAGGAACGAGGTTTTGTACTTGGAATAAAACTGGTTCGTGGAGCGTACATGGAGAAAGAAAGAGATAGGGCATTAACCTATAGCTATCCTTCGCCTATACAGCCAGATAAAGCCAGCACCGACAGGGACTATGATGCTGCAGTAAAGTATTGCATTGACCGTCTTGATAAAGTAGCATGCATTGTAGCTACGCATAACGAGAATAGTAACCTGCTTGCAGTAAAGCTGATGGAAGAAAAAGGTCATTCTCTTAAACATCCTCACCTGCACTTCTCGCAGTTGTTGGGCATGAGCGACCATATTACTTTTAACTTGGCAAAGGCTGGTTGTTCTGTAAGTAAATATGTTCCTTTTGGACCTATAAAAGATGTGATTCCTTACCTGATGCGCCGTGCGCAGGAGAATACCAGCGTTGCCGGCCAAACCAGCAGGGAACTTAGCCTGATAAAGAAGGAATTGAAAAGGCGGAAAGGGTAATATTAATATATTAAAACTACGGTAGTCTTCAAGACTACCGTAGTTTCTCTCTCCTATTCTCCCCGGCTTTTCCACCTTCTGCACACACTCTCCTGCTGTAGCTACATCTTAAACCTGCACGTTGTAATTTGCAGCCATGCAACAATACCTACAGCTACTTCAGCATATAATAGATAATGGCACTTCTAAAACAGACCGTACAGGTACGGGTACTACCAGTGTGTTTGGATACCAGATGCGGTTTAACCTGCAGGAAGGCTTTCCGCTGGTGACTACCAAGAAGCTACACCTGAAAAGTATTATTCATGAGTTGCTGTGGTTTCTGAAAGGTGAAACCAATACGCGATACCTTACCGAAAATGGTGTGAGCATATGGAATGAATGGGCTGATGAGAATGGTGAACTGGGGCCGGTATATGGCAAGCAGTGGCGCAGCTGGCAAGGTGCCGATGGTAAAGTAATAGACCAGATTGCTGAGGCAGTACAACAGATAAAGAACAACCCCGACAGCCGGCGCATCATTGTAAGTGCCTGGAATGTGGGAGAGTTGTCGCAGATGGCGTTGATGCCTTGCCATGCATTGTTCCAGTTTTATGTAGCCGATGGAAAGCTGAGTTGCCAGTTGTACCAGCGCAGCGCAGATGTATTTCTTGGCGTACCGTTTAATATAGCATCGTATGCATTGCTGACTGTGATGATGGCGCAGGTGTGCGACCTGCAGCCAGGAGATTTTGTACATACGTTTGGCGATGTGCACTTGTACAACAATCATATTGAGCAGGCGCAACTGCAACTTACACGTACTCCTTTCCCGCTTCCGCAAGTGAGGCTTAATCCTGACGTGAAAGACATCTTCAGTTTCACTTTTGAAGATATAACTGTAGAAAACTATCAATCGCATCCTGCTATAAAAGCACCGGTAGCAGTTTAATTTCAGATTGCCGGCTGCAGCAGTTAGTTTTGCCGCGCATTCATCACAATGTACAGGTGAGTTATGATGCCTGTTTGCTGATAAAAGATATACCAGTACAAGTGAGTGACACAACCGGGGATGAATAACGATATACTGCCGGCTACCAAAAAATACCTTTCAATTTCTACCAGTAAAACAACTGTCATTGACTGTATCACTAATTGTTGCGGCTTCTACTAATCATGCTATTGGCATAGGCAACCAGTTGCCATGGCACCTGCCTACCGATATGAAGTTTTTTAAAAACACTACCTGGGGACTGCCGGTGATAATGGGTCGCAAGACTTATGAATCGATGAATAGTAAGCCGCTGCCAGGCAGGGTGAATATTATCATTACCCGGCAAGAAGACTGGAGCAGCGAAGGTGTACAAGTAGCCGCTTCGGTGGAAGATGCGTTGACACTAGCAAGAAAAACAGATTGTAAAGAGGCGTTTGTTATTGGTGGCGGTGAAATATTTTCTCTTGTGATGGACCATGCATCGAAGATTTACATGACGCGGGTGCATACAGAATTAGTTGGCGATGTTTTCTTCCCGGCTATTGATGAAAAACAATGGAAACTGGTGGAGCAAAGAGATGTAGCCAAAGACGAGAAACATGCTTATGATTTCACCATTGAAAAATGGGAACGCATCATTCCTTTTAGTGTTGAATAGAACCTACCAGCCATGTATTCAGCACTTACTCTATTAAAAAAATACCTGCATTACTATGCCACTGCTTCTAACAGCAAAGGGCACGGCATGCACTCCCCTTTTGTCTTCCAGTTTATAACGCAGTTGCTGAACGATAAGAACAAACCTGTAGCTTTTGAAAAAATAGAGCAGCTACGCAGGCAGCTAAAGCAAGATGACCGTGTGCTTCAGATAGAAGATTTTGGTGCCGGATCTACCGTTACAAAATCCAATACAAGAAAAGTAGGAAGTATAGCACGCACTGCACTGAAGCCAGCAAAGTATGGCCAGCTTATGCACCGTATGGTGAAATATTATTCTTCTGCTACTGTGGTTGAGTTAGGAACATCACTGGGCCTTACATCCAGCTACCTGGCATCGGCAAACCCTGCAACTAAAGTTTTTACAATGGAAGGCTCTGGCAAAGTAGCCAAAGTAGCATTGGAAAATTTCAAGAAGCTGGGCCTGCAAAATATAGAACTGGTTCAAGGCAATTTTGATGAGACACTCGAGCCGCTGCTGCAAAGGCTTCCTGTTATTGATCTTGGTTTTGTAGATGGCAACCATAGAAAAGAACCAACCATACGTTATTTTGAAATGTTGCTTACCAAAGCAAATGAATATTCCATCTTCATTTTCGACGATATTCATTGGAGTAAAGAGATGGAAGAAGCATGGCATTATATTCAACATCATTCTTCTGTTACGCTTACCATCGATCTTTTTTTTATCGGCATTGTTTTCTTTAGAAAAGAACAATTGATACCGCAGCACTTCGCCATCCGCTACTAATTATCTGCCGCAGTTTCTATTTGCTGCATCCGTAATCGTTTGCGTAGTTTTATTCAAATTGGTGTTAGGTCGTTTTGTGATAAACATCAGCTTTTAACCCATTGCTGCTTCGCATTTTGCAGTTTCTTTAAAAGAGGATAATTTCATTCGCAACGTTTATAATATGACGATAGGAATACTAAAAGAACCACCTGGCGAAACAAGAGTATCGTTGTTACCAGAGCAGGTACAGGCACTTGTAAAGAAACAGGTAAATGTATTGATCGAAACAACTGCGGGTGATAATGCATTCAGTGATGATACTACTTACTCAACTGTTGGTGCTTCTGTGGTAACCCGGCAGCAAGTACTGCAGCAAAGTGATGTATTGTTGTCCATCCACTTGCTGCAGGATGCAGATCTTCAACAGCTGAATAATGGTAAAGTGGCATTGGGTGTATACCAGCCTTTGTACAATGCTTCTGTAATTCAGCAATGGGCATCTAAAGGTCTAACAACGTTTAGTATGGATATGATACCACGCACCACCCGTGCACAAAGCATGGATGTGCTGAGTAGCCAGGCCAATATAGCTGGCTATCGTGCTGTGTTGGTAGCTGCTAATACCTATCCTAAATATTTTCCTATGCTGATGACAGCGGCAGGAAGTATATCACCTGCTAAGGTGCTGATACTAGGAGCCGGTGTTGCGGGCCTGCAAGCTATTGCTACTGCCAAGCGTTTAGGAGCAGTAGTGGAAGTATTTGATACACGCCCTGCCGTGAAGGAAGAAGTAATGAGCCTTGGGGCAAAGTTCGTAGAAGTGGAAGGCGCTGCCGATGCCTCTTCAGCGGGTGGATATGCTGTAGAGCAAACAGAAGAGTACAAACAAAAACAACAACAGCGTATAGCCGAAGCAATAGCCAAAGCTGACATTGTTATTACTACTGCCCAGATACCAGGTAAAAGAGCACCTATCCTTATCACTGAACCGATGCTTGCAAGTATGAAAGCAGGATCAGTTATCATAGACATTGCTGCAGCTACAGGTGGCAATACTCCTTTTACAAAAAATAATGAGACCATACGTCATGGTTCAGTAACCATCATTGGTAATAGCAATCTTCCAGCAAGCATGCCTTCGGATGCCAGCAAATTGTATGGTAAAAACATCATGAACTTCCTGGCGCTTATGATCGATAAAGAAGGAAAGTGGAACCTGAACTGGGATGATGACCTGGTAAAAGGAACCTGCATAACCTTTGACGGAAACATTGTGAACGACCGTGTAAAAGCATCATTATAATAAACAAGTATGGAAACAATCATAAGTTGGATTGCTGATAATATTGAGATGGTATACATCGTCATTCTCTCCATCTTTTTAGGTGTAGAAGTGATTGGCCGTGTACCAAGCGTACTGCACACGCCATTGATGAGTGGAGCCAATGCCATTCATGGTGTGGTGATAATAGGTGCTATCATAGTAATGGGCAGAGTGGATGAAACAAACTACCTGGCACTTATCATAGGTTTCCTGGCAGTAGTACTAGGTACACTGAATGTGGTAGGAGGATTCGTGGTGACAGACAGGATGCTCAGTATGTTCAACAAAAAGAAAGGAAAAAGAAGTTAACAGATAAACTCCCCACCGCACATGACTTTATTAGCAATAATATATTTAATAGGTTCTATCACCTTTATCCTTGGTTTGAAGATGCTTTCGCATCCTGATACGGCTAAGCGTGGTAACCTGATTGCCGCTGCAGGTATGACCATTGCCATTTTTGGTACCATCTTTCTTTATGAAGAAGATGGGGTGAAGCTGCAGAACTACGGCTGGATCTTTGGCGCATTGATACTTGGTACTGTAGTAGGAACCATAGCTGCCAGGCGTGTGAAAATGACAGCTATGCCTGAAATGGTGAGCTTGTTCAATGGTATGGGTGGCGCATGTGCTATGCTTATATCGGTTTTAGAATTTAAGCACCTGGTAGATCATGCACCGGTAACAGAAAGTGGATTTTATTCGCTAACTGCCGATGTCAGCCATCTCCATGTATTGATCATTATAGCAGGTTTGGTGATCGGCAGTATTTCCTTTTCAGGAAGTATGGTAGCATGGGGTAAACTGAACGGTTCAGTAAAAGACTTTGTTTATAAAGGTCAGCAGTACATTAACCTGCTGTTACTCGGATTACTCGTTGTAGGTTCTGCATATTTTATTGCCACCACTCCTACCACAGATGTTGCCTCCGGAGCTACAGGAATATCATCTGTACATGTTTACTTCTTTTATGCTATTGCAGCATTATCTCTCTTGTACGGGGTGATGTTTGTCTTCCCGATAGGTGGTGCAGATATGCCGGTAGTGATCTCCCTGCTTAATTCATTCACGGGTGTAGCAGCGGCATGTGGTGGTTTCTTGTACAACAACCAGGTGATGCTAACTGGTGGTATACTGGTAGGTGCTGCGGGTACTTTGCTTACCATTCTTATGTGTAAGGCTATGAACCGAAGCTTGCTGAATGTATTGCTTGGAGCATTCGGAGGAAACACTGCGGCTTCAGGCGCTACTGCTTCAGTTGGTGGTGGTACTACAAAAGAGATCACGCTAAATGATACAGCAGTTGTTATGGCTTATGCATCTAAAGTGATGATTGTACCTGGTTATGGATTGGCTGTAGCACAGGCGCAGCACGTATGCCATGAACTGGAAAAGATGCTGGAAGAGCGTGGTGTAGAAGTGAAATACGCTATACATCCAGTGGCGGGTCGTATGCCAGGGCATATGAATGTATTGCTTGCAGAGGCTGATGTTAGCTATGAGAAGTTACTGGAAATGGAGCAGGCAAACGATGAGTTTACCAGCACCGATGTGGTGCTTATTCTTGGAGCCAATGACGTGGTTAACCCTGCGGCTAAAACAGATCCTGCCTCTCCTATTTATGGTATGCCCATCCTGGAAGTAGAGCAATCAAAACATGTAATAGTAAACAAGCGAAGCATGAAGCCTGGTTATGCAGGAATTGAGAATATGCTATTCTTTCAACCTAAAACCTCAATGCTATTTGGAGATGCTAAGGCTGTGTTGCAAAAGCTGGTAGCAGAGCTGAAGGAGATGTAAACAAATCAAGCTTATCATTTAATAAAAAAGGTGTACCGACAAGTACACCTTTATGTTTTTAGCGTATGTCTGTTAGTTGTCCTACTCTCCGGCCATCGGTATTAACGATGCTTCCGGAGCGACTTATAAGCAGGTGGTTCTGGTTTTCGTCATAGATCACGTGCGGGTATAACTGGCTGTTGGATTGAGCAACTTTCCCTATAACCTGCAGGTTGTTCCCGTTCACCTTCACCAGGTTGTTTCGTACAGTTACAAAATAGGTAGATGAAGGGTCAGCAGCGAAATATGCTTTTTTAGCTATGTAACGTTTATCAATAGCCATGGTTGTGGTAGCAACATCACGTTGTTGGGTAGATGTTCTTTCTTGTGTAGTTGCAGGCATGCTTGGTGCAGGTGTTTTGTAAACCCGTGCTACATCACTTCCACTAGCTGTTTCCATTTTGTTGGCGTTGTTCCAACCTTTCGCAATAGCGTATAAGCGATCAGCCTGCGCAGGATGTGTATGAGAAGCACGTTGACCGGCTGCTACTTTCATTGCTACCTGCGCCTCTGCCAGCGTAGCACCCATCTTGCGTAAAACAAATCCTGAGAACTCATCTGCCTCTAATTCTATGGGAGGTCTACTACCACCAGCCTCAAGTGTATGACCGTTCAAGTGATGTCCTATTTCGTGCGCCAGTATGCTTACACTCGCCCACTGGTTACCTGCCGCTTTATTAAGTGCAGCAACAAATTTTGGATTGTATAAAATATAGCGTTTGCTACCATAGATAACAGCGGCCGCATTGGGAATATTTGCTTCTTTGATCTCGAACTTAGGCTGCAGCCCTATTACAGCAATAATGCTTTCAATGATATGCCGTGCATCCTCGGCAGAAGTAAAGGAGGTAACAGTTGTATTGATATAACTACCCTGGTGGTAGTCGTACAGCTTCCATTTTTCCTGGCTGTACGATGAAGAACTACATGCTATAAACAGGCCTATACCAACAATTATCTTTTTCATGCTCAGCAAGTCTTTAAAAGTACTTGCTGTAATATGGATCTTTTGATGTTACAGAAGCATTAAAGCATATTCAATAACTAACAATTAACGGCAGGTGGTGGTGCAAAAAGAAAATCTACGACAGGCTCTACTCGTACCGCAACGCAACAATGGGATCTAGCTTAGATGCTTTGAATGCAGGCCATAACCCTGCACCTAATCCAACAATGGTACAGATGATGATACCCGTAATTACCCAACCCCACGGAATTACGAAGCCGGTACCCAGCATCATCGAAAATAGATTTCCTACCAGTACACCCAGGATGATACCGAACACTGCTCCCAGCAAGCTGATGATAATGGACTCGTAAAGGAACTGGTTGCGAATGCTTTTGCGTGTACCGCCCAATGCTTTTATCAATCCTACTTCTTTGGTTCGTTCGGTTACTGCTACCAGCATAATGTTCATGAGACCAATAGCTGCACCAATAAGCGTTATCAAACCAATGGCGCCTGCAGAGCCGGAGATGCTGGCCAGCAAGCCGATCATAATGGCTGCAACGCTATCACTTTTATCTATAAAGAAGTTATCTGCATCTGCAACATTCAACCGGCGAACACCACGTAGTGTACCCGTAGCCTCACCTATAGCAGGATCCATACGTGTCATATCATCTACCATTACATTGATGCTGTAAGTAGCTGATGGATTAGGCAGTTTGCGGATGTTGGTATGCGTCGTCACAAATACTTTATCCATCTTTAAAAATGCACTGGAACCTTTTGGTTTGAGCACGCCAATCACACGATAAGGCACATTAGCAACCCGAATTATTTTATCAACAGCGTTATCAGGGTTCCGCGGAAAAAGCAAACTCGCAACATCATACCCAATCATTCCTACATTCCTGGCGGACTCTACATCTAAGGAATTGAAATTTCTTCCGGAAGAAACCTGGTAGCCATTGATGACAAGGAAATTTTCATCACCGCCAATAGCTCTTATATCTGGGTTGCTTTCTTTGCTTTCATACTTTACAACGACACTGCTTGTGCTTTGCAATTGTAATCCTACCAAAGCAGGAAAATGGAAATTCTCTTTGAAGGATTTTGCCTGTTCGTATGTAATGTATTGCCCAAGGTTAGAGGTCTTTTCACGTGGCTGTCCTTTTTTGCGCTGCGACACCTGGCTGCGGTTTCCGCCAATATTTACCTGCCGTGCTTTGTACCTTATACTAAAAGCATTGGCTCCAAGAATGGTAAAATTCTCTGAGATGCTCTGGTTCATTGCCTGGATGGCGGTAATTATACCTATCAATGCCATGATACCAAAAGCAATAATAGCTACAGTTATACCTGTTCGTAGTTTATTGCTGGAAACGGTACGGTAAGAGAGTGCAAGAATATCGCGGAACTTCATGAAGGGTTTTTGCGTGCTCTAAGATAGTGAATGGTGTGGAAGACTTCTGTTAGCCATTGATGAATGGCACGAAGCGTCTATTTGACACCAGTAAAATTAGCTGGTATAAAAAAAGCATCCCTATATGGAGATGCTTTTCAAAATATTTGGCCAATCATTTAGAAGTAGAAGAAATGCAATAATGCATCAGGATAAACACCTAGCAGAACAATAATAGCTGCTATTGCTACCATAATGTATTTAAACCCGGCTGTTGTTTTTAAAGCCAATGCAGAATCTCCTTCTTTGAAGTACATAGCCTGAATAACCCTGAAATAATAGTAAACACTTACTGCAGCAAACAAAACCCCAAGTACAACAAGTGTTAAGTTGCCACCAGCTTTTACTACTGATGCAAGCATAAAATATTTTGCAAAGAAACCTGCAGTTAATGGAATTCCTGCCAATGACAATAAGAATACAACCAATACCCCTGCAATCACCGGGTGATTTTTGCTCAAGCCATTGAACCCTTCATAGGTTTGATCATCCATTTTAGCTAACACTGCAAAGATGCCAATAGTAGCAAGTGTGTATGCAGCAGCGTAAAGTAGCAGACCTTCTTTTGCAGCATCATTTACTGCATATAAAGCAAACAACATAAAACCTGCCTGCGCAATACTGGAGTAAGCAAGCATTCTTTTTACACTCTGCTGGAATACAGCGGTCAGGTTTCCAAATGCAAGCGTAAGTACGATAACAATAGAAATCAGTCTTTCAGTCTGGCTTCCCATTCCATGGTACTTTGCTTCCATCAGCTTTATGAATGCAGCAAAAATGGCAACCTTGGCTACAGTAGCCATGAACGAAGTAAATACAGTGGGAGCTCCATCATATACATCAGGTGTCCAGAAGTGAAATGGTGCACCAGATGCTTTAAACAGCAAAGAAACAAATAGCATGAGCAAACCCATAGCTTCCAGGTAAGATAAACCAACACGTGGGATGTTGATCATAAAAGAACCTGTAGCACCATATAACAGGGCAATTCCCATTACCATGATACCCGTTGAGAACGCACCCATCAAAAAGTACTTCAATGAAGCTTCATTGCTCTTAAGATTGCGTTTGTCAAAGCCGGTAAGAATGTAAAGTGGAATTGAAACAATTTCTATTCCTATGAACAGCATCAGCAGGTTGGTGTAAGAAGTAATGATACCAATACCTACCATAATGAAGAATAACAGCGCATAAGCTTCAGCTGTATACCTGCCCAACTTCTCAATGTCTCTTCCGCTTACCAGCACATAAACCATTGTACTAAAAATACAGATGGAATTGAACAGCAGGCCAAACCTTTCGAAGCTAAGGAAGAAGCGGGTATTGATGTTGAACAATGAATAACCATATGTTTCAGCAATATTGAAACCCAGCAACACAGCCATGCCGGCAGCAGCTATTAATCTAAATGCCGACTTGTTCTTAATAAAGATGCCGCTGTACATCATCAGCACACCTAATATCGCAGAAAGTACTATTATATTCATAATTACCTATACAGGTGGCTACTTTAGTTGAGCCAATATTTTTGTTACAGTATCGTTTGTCAGGTCGAACATTGGCTGCGGGTATACGCCAAATACAAGCACCACCGCTACCAGTATTATAAGCATCAAAGCTGTGCCTGAATGCAATTTGATCTCCGGCATTTCAGATGTTCTTACTTCACCGTAGAATACCTTTTGAACCATCCATAGTGTGTATACAGCAGCAAGTATGATGCTGATACATGCAACAGCGGCAAGAATGATATTGTGCTTAAACAAGCTGTTGAACATCAGGAATTCACCAACAAAGGCATTGGTTAGCGGTAAGGCTACATTGGCCAAAGCCATGATTACGAAAAGTATAGCAAGTGTAGGTGCTTTTTGAGCAAGTCCACCCAGTTCAGTGAATTTGCGTGTGCCTAACTGTTGCTCTATTACATCTACCACTATCCACAATCCCAATACATTTATGCCGTGTGCAAACATCTGGAACATTACACCTTGCATACCTATAGCTTCGCCAGTAAACATAGATGCGCCCATTAGGCCAATGTGTGCAATAGAAGAATACGCAACAAGACGTTTCATATCATCTTGCTTTATGGCTATAAGGCTTGCGTAGATCATACCAATCACAGCCAGTATCATCACTACATTAGCATAGTTAACAGATGCCGCAGGTGCTAAAGGAAGTAACCAGCGAATAACTGCAAAAACACCCATTTTCACCATAACGGCACTAAGCACCATGGTAACTGCAGTAGGTGCCTGCTCGTAAGTATCAGGCTGCCATGTGTGGAAAGGAAAGATCGGCATCTTGATAGCAAAAGCTATAAAGAACATCCAGAACACTACGTTCTCCTGTGATGGTGTAAGTACAGCCGCACGTAGCACATCTATATTAAATGAATTACCGCCTGCTTTGTAGTATACAAACAGTATAGCTACCAACATTAGCAATGAACCGAGGAACGTGTAGATGAAGAATTTGAAGGTTACAGGTATTCTTCTTTCTCCTCCCCATTTAGAACAAAGAAAATAAACAGGAATAAGAGCAAGTTCCCAGAAGAAGTAGAATAATAACAGATCGCCTGCAGCAAATACGCCCATCAAACCAGCCTGCGACAATAACATGAAACCATAAAAGGCATTGCTGCTTTTGTAATGATTTTTATATGTAGCCGCAAAAATGATTGGGAAAGAAACCGCTGTTAAAAGTTCAAGCATTTTACCCATTCCATCGAGCGAAAGCGTAAACCTGCTTCCAAGAACAGGTAACCATTTAGCATCAAAATTCAATGGTGCTGCTGCTTTGGTGAAAACCGCAAGTAAGGCAACTGCCAATGTAGCCACCGCACTCAACAAAGCCCAGGCTTTCACAGAGCGTTCTTCTTTTATGAAGAAAGCAACTACACCAGTCAGCAATGGGATCAATATCAATAAAACAGGAATCATATTTATATGTTGTGTGCCTGCTAAGGCTACTACTTTAGCTAGTTAAAAATCCAATCAATCACCGGGTTCATATTATGACCATAGAACAACAATAATATCATCAGTACCATGCTTAGTACCATTAATAGTATGTAGTTGCCTACCTGGCCACTTTGAATATGTCTGATCTGCCGGCCACTATATTGAATGAACCTTCCGGTGCCGTTTACAATACCGTCTATTATTCCTTTTTCAATGAAGTTTTTAGAGAAGGCAGCTACAGCCAGTAAAGGCCTTGAAATAACAGCTTCATACACTTCATCTATATACCATTTGTTGGCAAGCACTTTTCCTGCACCTGTTTGTTCTTCCAGCTCAGGGCGCTTGCTAAACCTGTTCCATGCATAGATGATAGCTATAAGTGCAAGCCCCACAGAAATTCCCATCAGCATGTACTCAGTAGCATGATCGAGGTGATGCATTTCTGCACTTCCTTTGATTATGATCGGATCAAGAAAATGTTCTAGTGAATGTGCATTGGCAGCGAATACTTCAGGTATACCGAAGAAACCACCAACTATGCTAAGTACTGCAAGTACAATCAATGGTATAGTGATAGCCAAAGGACTTTCATGAAGGTGATGCTCCTGCTCGTGTGTGCCCCTGAACTTACCAAGGAAGGTCATGGCATACAAACGGAACATGTAGAAAGCTGTAAGTATAGCACCAATTACACCCAAACCCCACAGGATCTGGTTGTCGGAACCGTAAGCCGCAGCCAATACTTCATCTTTACTAAAGAAACCGGCAAAAGGAGGCATACCAGCAATAGCCAAACAACCTATTAAAAAGGTGATGTGCGTAACAGGCATGTGCTTCTTTAAGCCACCCATGAAGCGGATGTCCTGCTCGTGGTGCATAGCGTGAATAACACTACCCGCACCAAGGAACAATAGCGCCTTGAAGAATGCATGTGTCATTACATGAAATACAGCTCCTGTATATGAACCAACACCCAAAGCAAGGAACATATAACCAAGCTGGCTAACGGTTGAATATGCCAGTACTTTCTTAATATCATTTTGCTTGATAGCAATAGTAGCCGCAAGTAAAAGTGTAGCTGTACCTACAACAGCAATAATACCTTGTGTAGTAGGAGCTAAAGAATACAAGCCATTCGCCCTAACAATCATGTAAATACCTGCGGTAACCATGGTAGCCGCGTGTATCAACGCAGATACCGGCGTAGGACCTGCCATCGCATCGGGTAACCATGTATAAAGTGGTATCTGGGCACTTTTACCAGTAGCACCTACAAATAGTAAAAGCGTGATGGCGGTAACATCTGTAGGAGTAAATCGTGCTAAAGCTTCGGCAGTAAATACTTCGGTATAACTAACAGTGCCCAGTACACCTAGTATCCAGAAGATGGCTAACAGGAAACCGAGGTCACCAATACGGTTCATTACAAAAGCCTTGCGTGCAGCGTAGTTATAGTTATTGTTTTTAAACCAATAGCCGATGAGCAAGTAAGAACAAAGACCTACACCTTCCCACCCGATGAACATGATAACGAAATTGGAACCTAATACTAGTAACAGCATGGAGAACACGAACAGGTTCAGGTAGGCAAAATAGCGGCCGTAATGCTGTGTCTCTTCTTCA
This sequence comes from Aridibaculum aurantiacum, assembly GCF_017355875.1. Taxonomy (NCBI): domain Bacteria; kingdom Pseudomonadati; phylum Bacteroidota; class Chitinophagia; order Chitinophagales; family Chitinophagaceae; genus Aridibaculum; species Aridibaculum aurantiacum. Next base: position 995,548 of record NZ_JAFEWC010000001.1, on the reverse strand, counting down.
TTCATATATGCACTGGAGTACACGTGAATTAAAAAACCAACACCTGTAATGATCAATAGAAACAGTGATGACAACTGGTCAACCTGGAAAGAGAATGGAATACTTAAACCAGCTGTTTGTATAAAAGGAAACAGGTTAACTATAACCGGGTTTGCACCAAAATGACGCGCTTCAAAAAATATCCCAACACTAATAGCGAAAGAAGCAAGGATAACACCACTTCCTATTATTGCAATTAGAGATTTGGATAAAGACTTCCGCCCCAATCCATTGATCAAAAAGCCGATCAGTGGCAACAGCGGAACGAGATATACCAGGTTTGAGAATGTATTCATTTTATAAGGCAAAATTCAAAATTCAAAAGTCAAAAACATGCGAGTCCTTTTGACTTTAAATTTTGACATTTTAATTTTTAAGTCTGTTCAAAAAGTTCACATCTACCGAGTGTGTATTCCTATATAACATTACAATGATAGCAAGGCCTACACTTACTTCAGCTGCAGCTACCACCATGGTAAAGAACACAAACAATTGTGCTTCTACCCCGGCAAGTGAGTCTGGGTTGGTTGCCAGCGCGTTGCCATGATGCATTTTAGAAAATGCGACCATCAACAGGTTGACTGCATTGAGCATTAACTCCACGCACATAAATATGATGATGGCATTGCGACGGGTAAGTACACCCACCACTCCTATGCAAAAAAGAACGACTGAAAGTGTTATATAATATTGTATCGGCATTGTGTCTATTTGAAAATGTGTTCTATTAAAAAACCTGACTTATCAATCAATTCAAACACATCTCTGAAAATCTATTTAGCTGTTGCGCTCACCGTTCAAACAAAGATCAATAGCTGAAGTGTGCGACGCAACGATGTCAAATATTCTATCTAAAGCTGGTTACCAAAAATTCTTTATCCTACTTCACACTGCTAATAACTATTGCGCAGCCGGCTCATCTCTTTCACGCTTACCTATCACAACAGCACCAATCATTGCACTTAAGAACAGTATACTTGCTATCTCAAAGGGCACTACATAATCACGAAAGAGTACGCGTCCCAGGTTCTTTATTAGTCCGATGTTTCCTTCTTTTACCAATGCAGTTTTGCCTTGCATATCGGCAGCGCTGCGAACTACGTCCACCATTATCAGCATAAGGCTACCACCACTTATGGCACCCGCTACTTTTAGCCATGTATTCTTTTGTGGTTCGGTTTGGCTGTTCAGGTTCATAAGCATTACCACGAAAAGGAACAATACCATGATGGCACCTGCATATACTATGAGGTTAACTATGGCAATGAATTGCGCGTTCAATAAAATATAATGACCGGAAATAGCAAAGAATACAACAATAAGCCAGATGATACTATAGATAGGATTTTTGCTGATCACCACCATAGTGGCACCCATAAGGGCAAGTGCAGAAAGAAACCAGAATAATATTTCAGTTATACTCATATTGAAGGCAAAATTCAAAAGTCAAAAATTCAAAAAAGCAAGTGGTGATATTTTGACTTTTGACTTTTGATTTTTTAATTAATTAGTCTTAGGTGCTCTTTCACCCTTTGCCTTTTCGTATCCTTCCGGATTGGTAACAGGGTTAGGGATCAACAGGTCTTCTTTACCATATATAAATCCTTTGCGGCCGTAATTGGCAGGCGCAAAAGTTTCACTTAAATAGACTGCATCTTTAGGACAAGCCTCTTCACATAATCCACAGAAAATACAGCGAAGCATATTCACTTCATATTTGGCTGCATATTTCTCTTCACGATATAGGTTCTCTTCACCTGGTGCACGTTCTGCAGCTTCCATAGTGATGGCTTCTGCCGGGCAAGCTACGGCACACAATCCGCATGCTGTACACTTTTCGCGTCCCTGCTCATCCCTGTTCAGTACATGCAGTCCGCGAAACGTTTGTGCAAACGGGCGCTTCTGCTCAGGATAGCTGATGGTGGGAGTTTTTTTGAATATATGACTAAAGGTGATCATCATACCCTTGAGGATGCCTGGCAGGTACAACCTTTCCAGGAACGACATCGGCTTGCGATCTACACTTTTTACTCTGTTTGTTAACTGCATAATTTTAAAGCTTTAGCTCATAAGCGCCAGCTTTTTTAAGGCTGCAAAAATATTTTCCAAATGCTATCCTTCCAACTTTAATTCAAAAGGCAAAATTCAAAAAGCAAAACCTGCATTTCAAATGCTGCTAATAAACGTGTCGCACGTTATAAGCTCACATATCTTTATGTAGCCAGCAGCGAATCCTTCCTCATCATCGTTGCGTCGCACACTTCAACTTTCTTCTCACAACTCAACGGTTCAGTTTTTTGACTTTTGAATTTTGACTTCGAACATCAAACTTCAAACCTCAAACTTTATCTCCTATCCTCTCCAAAGTATCACTGCTCCGGTAATAAACATGTTCAGCAGTGCCAGTGGTATCAGGCTCTTCCAGCCAAGGTTCATCAGCTGGTCGTACCTGAAGCGAGGCAATGTCCATCTTACCCACATAAACAGGAAGATGAAGAAAAGCACCTTTATCAATAGGGCTATAATACCAACCAATGCCGCCATATTGATAGAAAGATTTCTTTCGTCTACAAACGGCATATCGTATCCTCCGAAATATAAAGTAGCCAACAGCACGCTGCTGATGAACAGGTTGATGTATTCGGCAAACAAGTAGAAACCTAGTTTCATACTTGAGTACTCCTGGTGGTATCCAAAGTTCAGCTCATTCTCTGCTTCAGGAAGATCGAAAGGTGCGCGGTTACACTCGGCAAATGCACAGACAAGGAAGATGAAAAAGCCAAGCGGCTGGTATAGTATGTTCCAGTAGCCATCCATCTGTTGCTGAACAATGCCTTTCAAGCTCAGCGTGCCACTCAACATCAAGAGAGCGATCAACGAAATACCCATTGCCAGTTCGTAACTGATAACCTGTGAGGCTCCACGCATAGCAGCCATCAAAGAAAACTTGTTGTTACTCGCCCAGCCACCGATCATGATACCATAAACACCCATACTAACTACACCAAAAATGAAGAGTATGCCTATGTTGATGTCAGCAATCTGGAGACTTACAACGCGATCGATACCCAGCATGTTGATATGCAACTTGTCGCCCCAAGGTATTACAGCACTGGTCATCATAGCAGTAAGCATAGCCAGTGAAGGCCCCAGCACAAACAACAACTTGTTAGATGTATTTGGTATGATCTCCTCTTTAGAAAAAAGCTTTAAACCATCCGCCAGCGGCTGCAGCAATCCTAGTGGGCCTGCGCGGTTAGGACCTTTACGGTCTTGCAGTATGGCAGCTACTTTACGTTCGCCATAGGTGGTATACATGGCTATCACCAATGAACCGGTGATGATAGCTCCAATAAGAACCAACTTTTCTATTACTATGCCCCAATCAACTTGTAAAAGCACCATTAGTATCTCAGTTTCTTGTTTTGTTTTTTGTTCTTGTGCGTTCCTCTTGCCGAGTATTGTACAACTGTACAAGTGGGCGACCTGCCTGCGGCAGGCAGGCCCAACGGCAGCAGAATTATTTTCTACTGCTGGTTACCACCTTCGTATACATCTTTTTTAGGCGGCCCGGGCAACTCGCTCAGGTGTACACCCGGCTTGTTTACCTCGCTTACCTGGTGAATATCCATCAACAGTCTTGGCTTCTGTCCCATCAACTGCTCCATCACCTCGGTTGGCTTCTTTATTTTCTCGTAGTGGCCTGCAGAAATCACAGAGTGACGGCTGATTTTACGTGGACCTTCAATCACCCAATCGCTTGAACGCTTCTTGTCGAAGCGGCAGGTATTACAGATCCATCCTGTTTTGCCATCTACATCCTCTACTTCACCCCATTCATCTTTGCGTGCTGTAACACGGAAAACTTCATCTCCACGGTTCCACAGCGTCACCTTGCCGCAGCATTTGTCGCAGTCGCGGTGTGCGTTCATCGGCTTCAGGAACCACACACGCTGCTTGAAGCGGAAGGTGCGATCGGTCAATGCTCCAACCGGGCATACGTCAATCATGTTTCCGCTAAAGTCGTTGTCGATGGCTTTAGATATATAAGTTGATATCTCAGCGTGTTCGCCGCGATCCAGAATGCCGTGCACACGCTTATCCGTAAGCTGGTCTGCTACATAAGTACAGCGGTAGCAAAGGATACAACGTGTCATGTGCAGCTGGATGTAAGGCCCGATGTCCTCACGCTCGAATAGCCTGCGCTGAAACTCGTAGCGTGTGCCTTCGCTGCCATGCTCGTAGCTCAGATCCTGCAGGTGACATTCGCCGGCCTGGTCGCATATAGGGCAATCCAGAGGGTGGTTAAGCAGTAAGAATTCAACCACACCTTTACGTGCATCCAATACTTTTTCGCTGGTGATGCTTTTTACAACCATTCCGTCCATTACATTGGTACGGCAGCTAGCCACCAACTTAGGCATTGGACGTGGGTCGGCCGCAGAACCTGCAGCTACCTCCACCAAACATGTACGACATTTACCGCCACTACCCTTCAGCTTGCTGTAAAAACACATCGCCGGCGGCGTTACATCACCACCAATCTTCCGCGCAGCCAGCAAGATCGTCGTCCCCGGCTCCACTTCTACGGTGATGTTGTCTATGGTTACTTTAAATAATTGTTCACTCATTTAAATGCAAAATGAAAAATGTAAAATGTAAAACCTACCTCTTTGCGTTGATAATGATCTGAGCAATAATTTTCGATAGTTCATTTGCTTCCTTGATCAAATCATTTACAACCTTTTCATTTACTACTAATGTCTCCCTAATCAAACACAGCCAATATTTTGTTTCATTAGTCGACTTCAAGCTGATATGCATGAAGTTGATGAAATCTTTGTTTGTACTGCCAGCCCCTCCTTCTACCATATTAGCTCCTATCGAAGTTGCACTTCTCAAAAGCTGGTCAAACATGGAGACATATATTTTCTCGTATGTGCAATTCTTTACAAAATGAATAACGCTCTTTGAAAAATGAAAACAACGATGTCGAATGTTATAAGGCTTTTCACCTTCTTCGACTGTTGTCATTTTTTCATTTTGCATTTTTCATTTTGCATTTACACAGCTTGCAATTCATCCGCATAATGCGCCAATCCAAAATTCCTGGTCTGTGCTTCTTCTGCATGTGTTACGTGCCATTCAAATTCATCTCTGAAGTGGCGGATGGCTGCTGCTACTGGCCATGCGGCGGCATCGCCTAATGGACAGATGGTGTTTCCTTCAATCCTTCTCTGGATATCCCACAGCAGGTCTATGTCACTCAGCTTTCCTTTACCAAATTCCAGGTTGTACAATACACGCTTCATCCAGCCTGTACCTTCACGGCATGGGCTACATTGGCCACAGCTTTCGTGGTGGTAGAAGCGGGCTAAAGTCAATGTATGTTTTACAATACACTGGTCTTCGTCTAATACTTCAAAACCGCCAGAACCCATCATACTTCCGGTAGCGAAACCACCGTCGGCAAGACTCTCGTAGTTCATGTATCTTGTTTCGCCTTTTGCTGTTTTTAGCAGCAGGTTAGCAGGAAGAATAGGTACGGAAGAACCTCCCGGGATACAAGCTTTCAGTCTTTTGCCGTTAGGTATACCTCCGCAGTATTCGTCGCTGTAGATGAACTCTTCAACACTAACAGTCATGTCTATTTCATAGACACCTGGCTTGTTGATGTTGCCACACGCACTGATCAATTTTGTACCTGTTGATTTACCTACACCAATCTTTGCATACTCTTCGCCACCCATGTTCATGATTGGAACAATAGCGGCTAAGGTCTCAACATTGTTAACCACTGTAGGGCAATCCCACAATCCTTTAATAGCCGGGAACGGAGGTTTGATACGTGGATTACCACGCTTCCCTTCCAGGCTTTCAATCAATGCAGTTTCTTCACCACAGATATAAGCACCTGCTCCTCGCTGCACATAGATCTGGCAGTCGAAGCCGGTTCCTAGAATATTTTTACCGAGCCATCCGTTTTGGTTGGCTTCAGCAATAGCTTGTTCGAGTATGTCTACAATCCATGCATATTCACCGCGGATGTAGATGTAGGTCCTGTTACTGCCAAGTGCAAAGGATGATACAATCAATCCTTCGATGAGCAGGTGAGGAATGAACTCCATCAGGTACCTGTCCTTAAATGTTCCAGGCTCACTCTCATCTGCATTGCACACCAGGTAACGAGGCACACCTTCCGGCTTAGCCAAAAAGCTCCACTTCAATCCTGTTGGGAAACCCGCACCACCACGGCCACGAAGACCGCTCTTCTTCACCTCCTCAACTATATCATTCGGTGACATTTTGAACGCTTTTTCTACCGCTGCATATCCGCCATTTTTGCGGTACGCATCGTAAAAGCGAATGCCTTCAATGTGATCGTTTGCTAATAATAATTTTTGCGCCATTTTTATAAAAAGAATGAAAAATGCAAAATGTAAAATGCAAAACGGCTTGCTTCTACTTTTTACTTTTTCATTTTTAATTTTTCATTTATCACCCTTGCTTATCGTAATTAAACATCCAGTTGATACCAAACTTGTCGGTGAGCATTCCGAAGCGTGCTCCCCAGAAAGTATCATTCAGTGGCATGGTTTCCCTGCCTCCTTCTTTCAAAGCATTGAACACTTTTTCCTGCTCTTCTGCAGTACCAAAGTTGATGCTCAAGTGAACCTTGCCACCATCAACTTCTGTTGGTGCGCCCTGGCCACTGTCGCTTGCCATGATCATAATTCCTTTCGCAACAAAAATGGCATGCATCACCTGCTGCTTGTCTACAGCCATATCTGCTGCCGGTGAACCTTCAAATCGCATCAGCTCTTTTATTTCACCATCCAAACATTTCGCATAAAAGTTCAGCGCTTCTTCGCAGTTGCCGTTGAATATGATGTAAGGCGTCAGGTTCATAACTTCTAAAATTTTACTATTTAGGATTTATTCTTACCGCCTGCCGAGCAAGCAACATCCATCTTCCTTTTTCTTTTCCCCAAACTTGCAGGATGTGCAGGTTCAAAGGAGTTTCTGTTCCTTTATCTACCGTAGTGGCACGTAAGACATGCCTTACTACAGCTGTTCTGCTTCTATGTATCTGAACACTTATGCGTTCTAAAGAAATAGCTTTATAACTAGCCGTATTCGCAACCGCATCCTTAACCATCAGTTGCTTGTCTTCTATATTTCCACCAGAATGACCGTAGCTGGCTTTGTCACTTATGAGGCTAACAATGACAGCACTATCCTTGGTTTCAAAAATTGCTCTATTCAGTTGTTCAACCCGCTGCCAAACCTGCTCTTCTTTAGCTTGTGAAAATGCAAGTAAACTCAACATGCAGAGTACAACAAGAAGGGAAAGTTTCTGCATAGTTTATTAATTATTTGAAGCAGCAAAATTCCTGCATTCAGAAATGATCTGGTCCACCTTTTCTGGTGTCAGGTGTTCTTTATAAATCTTCCCTAGTTGCATCATGGGAGCATAACCACAAGCACCCAGGCATTCAACAACTTTAAGTGTAAACATTCCATCTTCTGTTGTTTCACCTACTCCTATGTTCAACTTCTCTTTTATGTAGTTGATTATATTGTCAGCGCCTCTTACCATACAAGGACCTGTCTGGCAAACTTCAAATACATAACGCCCTACAGGTTTAAGATTGTACATGCTATAAAAGGTAGCCACTTCATACACCTCTATCGGAGTGATGTTGAGTAACTCAGCCACGTAATCCATTACCGGTACATCCAGCCAGCCACCAAATTCTTCCTGCGCAAGGTGAAGCACAGGAAGCAAAGCGCTCTTCTGCTTTCCTTCAGGATAACGTTCTATTATCTCTTTTACTTTATCAAGCTTGTACTGAGAAAATTGTATCATTTATAATGCAAAATGTAAAATGTAAAATGAAAAAGCCTGAGGCTGCCGTTTTACATTTTTAATTTTAAATTTTTCATTTTTTAAGCGTCCATCTCTCCAGCAATCAAATTCAGCGAGCTCATAACAATGATAGCATCGCTTAGCATGCTGCCTTTTGTTAGTTCGCTGAAAGCCTGGTAGTAGATAAAACAAGGCCTGCGGAAGTGCAGCCTGAATGGTGCACGTCCTCCATCACTTATCAGGTAAAATCCTAGTTCGCCATTACCGCCTTCTACTGCATGGTACACTTCCCCGGCAGGCATATCAATCTCACCCATGATGATCTTGAAGTGATAAATCAATGCTTCCATTTTAGTGTACACATCTTTTTTGGCCGGTAGGTAATACTCAGGCACATCAGCATGGTAAACATCAGCTGCTGTTCCTTTCATATCCTGCACCTTGCGGTAAGCTGCTTCTATCAGTTTCAGGCTCTCCCACATCTCCTGGTTGCGCACCAGGAACCTGTCATATACATCACCAGTTTTACCAACCGGTATATTGAAATCAAAGTCTTCGTAGCTGGAGTAAGGCGTATGCACACGTACATCGTAATCCACACCTGCAGCACGCAGGTTAGGACCTGTAAATCCATAATTCAAAGCCCTTTCTGCACTTATAGGACCCGCACCCATTGTACGCTCCATGAAGATGCGGTTACGTGCAAACAGGTTTTCAAATTCCTTTAGAACTGCTGGATATTCTTTCAGGAATTTCTCCAGTTTTCTAAAAGCTATATCATTGAAATCTCTTTCAAAACCACCTATACGACCAATATTGGTTGTAAGCCTTGATCCGCAAACTTCTTCGTATATCTCATAGATCAACTCGCGGTACTGCATTACATACAAGAAGCCGGTAAAGGCACCAGTATCCACACCAATCACCGAGTTACAAATCAAGTGATCAGAGATACGTGCCAGTTCCATAATAATAATACGCAGGTAATCAACACGCTTAGGAGTTTGCACACCTAATAACTTTTCGCAGGTAAGGTGCCAGCCCATATTATTGATCGGGCTGCTGCAATAGTTAAGGCGGTCCGTTAGCGGCGTTATCTGGTACAGCGGACGGCGCTCAGCAATCTTTTCAAAAGCACGATGGATATACCCTACCGTCTGCTCTGCAGAAACGATACGCTCACCATCCAGCTCTAGTATATTTTGAAACACACCATGCGTGGCTGGGTGCGTTGGCCCCAAATTAAGAGTAGTTGTAGTCTTCTCTATACTTCCATCCGGAAGCCGCACATGATGTTTCTGTTGTTCTGCTAAATTCATATCATTAAAAATGTAAAACGTAAAATGTAAAACCAGCACTCCCGGAAATTCACATCACGTTTCTAATTTTTACTTGTACATTTTTTCTTTTACACAGGATAAGTATCCTTTCCCTGTTCACTCTCTGGTATCGTATTCCCTTGGTCGTCGTTTATGTTGCCATAGTCGTAGTGACCACCTCTTCCAAACATCTCATCGTCTTTATCTATCCTGGTCTGGTCTTCCATTGGATACTCCTTCCGCATAGGGAAGTAATCCATCTCATCCACATTCAATATTCTGCGCAGATCCGGATGACCAACGAAGTTCACTCCAAAGAAATCATACGTTTCTCTTTCCATCCAATTAGCACTTGCATATAATGCAGTTGCACTATATACATCAGGTGTTTCTATATTGGTGAAAACCTTGAAACGCAAACGTATGTTGTCGACCAGGTTATGAAGATGATAAACAACAGCTAACTCTTCGCCTTTCCTGTCAGGATAATGAACAGCAGTGATATCTGTCAGGAATTGAAACCGCAGCTCCTGGTCGTCGTATAAAAACTGAAGCACCTTAAGGTTTAATTCTTTAGGTGCTATGAAAGTCAGGAAACCATAAGGTTCTTCAAATCCTGAAAGACTGTCGCCAAAATTCTCCTGCAGGCGTTGTATTACATGTTGATTAGTCAAACTCATTTTTTCACTTTAAAACGAAGAAGCTGGCAATTTTATCAGGCCTAAAGCCTATTCTAAAAATGCCAGGCTTTCAGTTTATTCTATTCCGTAGCTGCTCATCAGCTCTTTGTATCTTTCGCTACCACGCCTTCTCAATTCTTCTTTACCTACCAGGTCCTGGATGCGCAGTACGCCATCAATAATAGCTTCAGGACGCGGAGGACAACCAGGAACGTATACATCCACAGGGATCACCTGGTCTATACCTTGTAATACACTGTAGCTATCGAATATTCCACCTGAACAAGCACAAGCACCTACTGCCATCACCCAACGAGGTTCAGCCATTTGCAGGTATACTTGTTTTACAACAGGGGCCATCTTCTTTGCAATAGTTCCCATTACCATCAACAGGTCGCACTGGCGTGGCGAGAAGCCCAATCTTTCGCTACCAAAGCGCGACAGATCGTAATGACTACCCATTGTAGCCATGAACTCAATACCACAACAACTGGTTGCAAAAGGAAGCGGCCAGATAGAATTTTTACGAGCTAAACCCACTACTTCTTCTAAACGGGTTGCCGAAAATCCTTCTCCCATGTAGCTGGCAGGTGATTCTAGTGCCTTTTCATTTATATTAAATCTTACCGGACGAGCCATATCTTTTTCATTTTATCTCTAAACAACCACAAAAACCATTCTTTGTTTCTTCAGGAAGTTGTAAATGAAATTCTGTGAACCAAAATGGGCACAAAAATAGTATAAGCAGCTGAATTAGAGGTAAAATGATTTAGTTAATAAAACGTTTCACTGCTTAACAAACTTCCAGAATTCTATAACCAACTGATATTTTTTGCAGATCCAAAAGTCTATAAAAACAAAAAGCAGGAATTCCTGCTTTTATATATAATGTTTTAATCTTCCCATTGCAAAGCACCCTTCTTAATGACGTAGTAGAAGCCTGCCAGAAAGAAACTAACAAACATAGCCACTGCACCAAATCCTTCCCAGCCTAATTCTCTAAAATTTACAGCATAAGGATAGAAGAAGATGATCTCTACATCAAACAAAACAAAGAGGATAGCTACCAGGAAATACTTTACAGCCATTGGCTGCCTTGCATTACCCACTGCTTCAATTCCACTTTCAAAGTTTGCCAGTTTATCGCTGGTATTCCTTTTGGGCCCCAAAAGGTGCGTCATCAGCATCATTAAGGCAACAAATCCTATAGCAAAAAACAATTGAATACCTATAGGTAAATAATTAACAGCCGAGTTGGCTTCATCACCAGTGATAGCAGCTTGTAAAAAATACATGCACTTGATTTAGGTGGCAAAAATAAGGTGATGCAGGTACATCCTAAAATAAAAACTCCCCGCAAAAACTTGCGGGGAGCTATATAGGAACTTAAAATTTATCCTTTCTTCTTAGGAGCTGCCTTTGGAGCCGCTTTAGGTCCTGCAACTGCTCTTTCTAATGGAGCTTTAGCTTGAGAAGCAAAAGCATCGTTAGGATCGATAGCCAGGATGCGGTTCACAATTTCAAGCGCAGTTCCGTAGTTCTTCAACCTGTCTGAAGCTACAGTAGCCATGTAGTAGTATTCTCTTTTAATCTTATCTACATTTTTAGCTGCATCTTGCTTGGTTAGGAAATCAATATACATTTCTACCTCATCAAAAGCATTGTTAGATACTGTATCAGCTGCTTTAGCTGTACGTACCAACAGTGAGTAACCATATTCCTGGTCAGGATACTTAGCTATGTAAGCACGGCTCATGCTATCTGCTGCAGTGTATTGACGTGCCCTGATTGCTGCATCAGCAAAAATATACATGTCCCTGTTGGTAAGCGGCTGCTTTACAGTAGCCAATCTTCTCATCCAGTTAAGTTGCTCACCATATTGTCCAGCCTTACCCAATGCATCGCTGATAGTAGTGATGTAAGATATCTTTCCAGAAGTGGTTGTATCTGCTGCCATAGCTTTTTCTAAAAAAGAAGTAGCCTTTGTTTCTTCACCAGGAAACTTCAACATCAGCATACCAGCCAGTTCGTAGTCAGCAGGCTGTATTTTTTCAGCCGCTGCTGTAGAAAGATAGCTTTCAATGCTTCTCCTAGCCTGCAAGCTGTCACCCAGCCTGTCGTAGTTATAAGCATACAATACTTTCATACGAGGATAGTCTTTACAAATACCTGCCTCCAGCTCTTTTGCTTTATTCAGTGACTCCTGGTATTTACCAGCACGGAACAAGTAGTCAGCGTAGAAGAACTCAGTTTCGCAATTCCTGTCAGAATTAGCAATATATTTCTCCAGGTATTCTCTTGCTTTATTTACATCGCGGTTAGCGTAGTAGTTGTACAGCTCCAGGTAACCAGGACCATAATTAGGATCGCTGGTAACAGCCTGGTTGTAGTACTCAAGGAACCTTTCGGTATTACCCTGGCTCTGGAAGATCTTACCTAAGCGAAATCTTGCCCTTGCATTGTTTGCTTGTACGCGAATAGCATTTGTGAAAGCCTCGTAAGCATCACCGCCGCGGTCGCTACCTATTTTCAGGTAGTTGATACCAAGGTTGATAAATGCATCTACATTATTAGGATCCAGTTGGACTGCTCTTTTCAGCTTTTCAACAGCATAAATAGGATCTCCTATTGTACTTGGGCCATCAGCATTAGCACGACCAATAGCTGTAAGAATGTTTACATCTTCAACATTCTCCCTTTTTACCTTACGCATGCTGTTTGTGATAGCTGATTCAAACCTTTGACGGGCTGCATCTTTCTGACCTTGCAACATTTCCACATGGCCCATACCAACCCAAATGATCGGGTCGTTCACGCCAGCGTTCAATGCATTCTGGTAAACCGTTCTTGCTCCTGCTACATCATCATTTGCCAGGTGGGTTTGACCCAGCCAATATATAGCTTCGGCATTTTTAGGATTTGCTGAAATTAATTTATCTAAAGTGGCTCTGGCACTGGTTGTACGTCCATAGTACAATGATTGCTTTGCCTCATCTATCGTTTGTGCAACAAGTGTTTGTGCTGCCATTACTAGCGATAGGATGAAAAATGAGAGTCTCTTCATGTTCGTAGTGTTACTTGTTTTTGTAGTTGTTGTTTTTCTTTGATGGTTATTATTCGGTAAGGTTTGTTCTCCTTCTGTTAAATTGCATTTGCATTGGTACAAGTAAAGCTCTTCTAAATATTAACTGCCCTCTTTCCAGCGTCATAAAATTTACTAATCCAGAACCTAAACCTGAGAAGTTTTCCTTAAGCACATAGTGCAAGCCACGTACCAAAGGGTATTGCCGAAACATAATTGTTTGTTGTGATGGGCGGGCAAATTCATCACTTTCACAATAGTTTTTACATTCCAGCAGCGCCATCTTTACTTTTTGCAGCGCCTGCTCTTGTTGTTGCGATTGAGGGTTTGTTACCCAGCTTACGCCCACAAAACCAATAGCACCAGGTGTGGTTGCAATATAATTGATTAGGTCTTCACTACTTTTTGCTCCGGTTACATTTTTACCAAGTGGTTTACCTTGTAGCACCGAGTCTATCAAATACCTGACGGTGCTTGTTGCAGAGTTACCATCTACTGCCACATTTAGATTCTTTTTGCTGGTACCAAGCAGTAGCGCACGTATTTCATCAAGTGTAAAAACACTGTCGGCTTGGGAAGTGTTCACTACCACTGCCACGGCGTCTTCGGCCACTTCATCGTATACCGGCCGGTACTTAAGTTTTTCCTGGTAAAATTTGTCTTCTCCAGCAGTAAGTCCCCTGGATATTACTATCATCCTGGTGCTATCATTTTGCAGATCACGCAGGCATTCCGCCTCGGGCTTGTATTCGGCAATAACGGTAGCATTAGGATAAGCTGAATGAAAAACTTTCAACTGCTCTTGCATTACCGGTTGAAAGCTTTCGTCAACACTTATTCGTATTCTACCCTTTGATGTTGTCTCTCGTATTTCTTCGTTTTTGTTGCTGGTGTTATTACAACTAACTGTAAGAAATGAAACGAGTATGATAAATGATAAGATTTTTTTCATTCCTAGTAGTCTTTCCTGAATCCACGGTACAATCTCCATGCGCCATACACCATGCACAATCCTCCAAAAATTCGCCTGATGGTTTCGTCAAATCCTTCCATATCCAATCCGAGCTTTTCGGGGAAAAACATTAGTAAGCCTACACCTATATACAAGATGCCCATAGCAAAATCAAGCGTGGAGCGCATCATTGTATATCCTTTCGATCTGTTTTGCCTGTTTTCGTTTTCCATTATTAAAAGGTGTTGCGCAATATAAATTATTTTGTTAGAAGCTTTAGTGGAAACAGTCAAGCAACTGCAAGTAAAATGTTATAACGTTAGAAGTTTTCTATCAATTCTGGCCTACGAACGTAACAGGCAGTTGAAAATATACCGGAACATATCTACCGTTCTGCCTGCCTGGTTTCCACCTTGGCATTTTCTTCACTACACGTAAAACTTCTGTTTCCAAACCTGCTCCTGTTTCTAATACCTGCAATTGGTTGATAGCACCTTCTGCATCCACTACAAATTTTATTCTTACTACAACTTTCTGACCATCCTCCAGGTCCTCAGGGTGCCTAAGGTGACGCAGTAAAAACTTGTGTAGTGCAGCCACTCCACCCGGAAACTCAGGCATCTCTTCAGCGATCGTTAATGGCTGCATTTCTTTAGGTGCTTCTTCCTCTATAATCTTGGCAATTGTTCCTCCTTCTACGCCATCAGATGGTGGCAATAACGGAGGACCATCTCTACCATCTACACCATCTACATCCACCACTCCAATCACCCTCTCCTCTAGTTCGCGCTGGGTTTTTACATCTTTATCAGCCATGTGATCCGGAACTATCTTGATAGAAGGATTAGCTACTTGTGCTATTTGTTTTGGTGCTACCGGCTTTACATGCTTCACAATTTTCTTTTCAGGCAACTCAACGTCCTGGATCTTTACATCTACCACAGGTATGGTCACTGCTTTCTGATGATCTGGATCTTGTTTTCCATTTACAGATTTCAAGAACACTAATAGTAAAACAAAGGCCAATGTAAAAAGCATTGCTTTAGCCATGCGGCTGTTGTACTCTTTGCGGAGCTTATACGCACCATATTCCTGGTTGCGGTTGTAAAAAATAATATCTAAAAGATCGCTTTGAAGAATCACTTCGGGTTTCATAACAACTGGTTTTTAGTTTGATTAATGTTGTGTAGAACCCGGCGCCGTGGTTTGATCTTTAGATGCTGCTGCTGTAAATTTTCCATAAACTTTAAACAGGTGCAGCTTTACTGGCTGCTTCTATAGTTCCGATTATGATCATTTGTATTGGCACTATATTTTAGTATTTACAGAAAATAATTCCTGAATATGAGAATATTATCATCTATCGCTGGTGGGTTTGCAGGAGCCTGCGCAGTTACACTTTTAAATGAACTCGTAAAAAGATATGATAAAGAGGCTCCACGGATAGATCTGCTGGGGCAGGAAGTTGTAGCTGAAGCGCACGAGGCTTTTGACTCCGAGGTGCCTCCACAAAACCAACTGTACAAAGAGGCATTAAGTGCAGACCTGCTTAGCAATACCATCTACTTTAGTATTGCGGGTGCCAACGATAAACAACCTGAAGTGCAAGGTGGCATGCAAGGAATACTTGCAGGACTTAGTGCTGTTTATGCGCCTGGACTATCCAATGCACTAAATGCAAAACATACCGGTGAAACTGATAAAAAGAAGATTCTCACCACTGCTTACTATTTTATTGGTGGTGTGGTAGCAGGAAAAGTAATGCATTGGATCAATGACCTTTTGGATGAACAGAATGAAGGTGGGAATAAATTACTGAAGAAGTTGAACGCCGACATCTAAAATACCTGTAGCTACTGCTGCTACTTATACAAATCTTTTTGCTGAAGGTGAAATGGTAACTGCTCTTGATGCTGTTATTATTTCACTTTTGCTATTGCACGCATAACCATCTCTTGTATATCGTGTTTCTCCATGCATTTAAAATGTCCTAAAGGGCAACGACTGTAGCCAATTTTACTGCACGGCCTGCACCACAAGTTTTTCACCTCCATCCTATCTTCGGTTTGAGAAGCGAAACCATAAAAAGGTGTCATACCAAACGAAGGAACCGTATTGCCCCACACGCTGATGATGGGTTTTTTAAAAGCAGCAGCAATATGCATCAATCCTGTGTCATGCGTTACCACCAGCTTTGCCCGCCGCACCAGGTCGGCACTTTCATTCAAAGTAAACTTGCCGCATGAGTTGTAAACCTTCACATCATCTACAGCCGCTATAGCATCACCATCTTTTCTATCTTCAGGTCCGCCTAGTAGAATAATTGGATAGTCTATGCTTTTGCAAAACTCCTGCAGCTTGTGAATGGGCAGCTTTTTGGTGTTATGCGCTGCGCCTATCACTACGGCTATGTAGCCAAAATAATGAGAGTGTGGTATGTGATCATCCGGCACATGATCGTGCTTTCCAAGAAAATAATCCAATCCTTGACCATCATTTTTTACCCCAAGCGGTTTAACTGTATCTAAATATCGATCTACAATATGAACCTTGGGAAGCAGGTTTATTTTCAATGCTGTCAGCAGCCACTTGTGTAGGTTCAGTTTATTGAAAGAATATGACTTAGCCTTTAGAGCCCGCTTCACCTTTAGAGTACGCAGGTTGTGGTGCAGATCAATAATGAAGTCAAAATTTTGCTGCTGCAGTTCTTTTATCAAATTCGGCAGGTCGTCCTGTAGAAGGTGCAGTTTATCAATGTATGGGTTGTGCTCCAATATGTGGCGGTAAGCGTACTTGGTTACATAATGCACTTCGGCATTTTGCACCTGTTGTTTTACACATCGTATAATCGGTGTGGTAAGCACAATGTCGCCGATAGAACTAAAGCGAATGATGAGGATCTTCACCGGCTTTTGCGCCACCTTTTCATCTATAGTTTCCTTTTCCTGCATCAGCTATTTTTCTAATTGATACTGCTATTTCTCTACGAAGTTCAGGTCTTTTCCAAAAGTTTCTTTTGTAAAATAAGCTGCTGTAATAGTAATAACCATTATGATTGCTCCAGTGATTATTCCACCGGTTATATAATCAGTTGCCTCTCTTAGCCATTTAAACAGAATGATGATCAGAGGCAGCGATCCCCGAACCATATTAGGAACAGTGGTAGCTGCAGTAGCTCTGATGTTGGTGCCAAATTGTTCGGCAGCCATGGTTACAAAAATTGCCCAGAAGCCGGTACCAAAACCCAGACCTGCGCAGATAAAGTACATCTGCGATGCAGAACCATCGCGCTGGATAAAGAAAAGTCCCATGAACAGGATGGTCAGACCGTAGAAAATGTACAAGGCTTTTTTCCTGCTGCGAAGCCACTGGCTCACCAGTCCTATCAATATATCCCCAATAGAAATTCCAACATAAGCAAACATGATGGCGCGTCCCGGATCGACTGGTTCTGTAATACCAAATTCTACAGCAAAATTGTTAGAGAAGGTAACCAGCACCCCAATTACAAACCACGTTGGCAGGCCAATAAGGATACATTTTATATAAGTATAAAAGCGGCTACGTTTGTTGAAGAACATAAGAATGTTTCCGCGCTGCACGTTCATCTCTTTGATGCTTTTGAACATGCCACTTTCAAACACGCTAACACGCAGTATGAGCAGCAGCAGTCCCATGCCGCCACCAATGTAGTAGCAGGTTCGCCAATCAAATTCGCGTGAAGTATAATAAGCCACCACTGCGCCGGTCAAGCCTATACCCGCCACCATAGATGTTCCTATTCCACGCTTTTCTTTTGACAGTAATTCAGAAACCAATGTGATACCTGCACCTAACTCACCCGCTAAACCAATACCTGCAATAAAACGAAGCAGCGCATACTGGTTTACCGTTTGCACCATACCATTAGCTATGTTAGCAAGAGAATAAAGAAGAATAGAACCAAACAACACGCTAAGCCTTCCTTTGCGGTCGCCCATGATGCCCCACAATATGCCTCCTATCATCAGCCCGGCCATTTGCATGCTGATGATGAACTCACCAACGGTACGTATAGCTTCTTCGCTCAGTCCTAAAGAGCGCAAACTGGGAATGCGGACAATGCCGAACAGCAGCAGATCGTAGATATCTACAAAATAACCTAAGGCACCTACAATTACAGGAATAGAGAAGATACCATAAGCAGGCTTATTCATGGAAGCAAGTTATTTAGGCAGATCGTCAACAGTGGTCTTTGTTTTACCAAACACAAGCTTGATAATAACAGGAACCGTAGTTACAGCAACAATACAAAGCACAATGATCTCGAGGTGCGACTTCAGGTCGAAGTTGAATTGTTTAAGGAAAAATGTATATAAAAAGTGACCGGCAACAATCATACTCACCACCCATGCTATACATCCCACTACATTGAAAAAAGCAAACTTCTTTTTGTCCATGCCTACTATACCTGCTACTATAGGAGCAAATGTGCGGATGATAGGCAGGAACCTTGCAAATATGATAGCTCCGCCACCATGCTTATCGTAGAAGTCCTTTGCCTGGAACAGGTACTTCTTCTTGTAGAAAAAGGTATCTTTTCTTCTAAAGAGGTAAGGGCCACTTTTACTACCAAACCAGTAGCCAACTGTATTACCAATCACACCGGCTACGGTTATTAAAGCCATTAGAACCAGCAGGGCCATGTATTCATTATTGGTAGTAATGATCTCGTTGGCAAGTTCAAAACTATAAATGCCTGCAACAAACAGCAGGCTGTCGCCAGGCAGGAAGAAACCCGCAAATAAACCAGTCTCGGCAAATACAATAAAGAGCAGTAACCACAAGCCACCATTCTGTATATAAAACTCCGGGTTCAGAAGGTCACGAAACGTGACCAGGAATATATCAAACATATTTATTCAGTAAAATCTTAATCAATATCTATTATAGGGTCTACATTTCCTTCCAGTGAATTTTCCCACTTGCTTACTACAGCGGTAGCAATACTATTACCAATTACATTGGTAGCACTTCTGCCCATATCAAGCAATGGATCTATGCCTAATAATAAGGCCAATCCTGCTTCTGGTATATTGAATGTTGCCAAAGTACCAGCAATAACTACCAGCGAAGCACGTGGCACACCAGCTATACCTTTACTTGTAAGCATTAGTACCAGCAGCATACTTACCTGTGTACCAAAATCAAGTTGGATGCCGTAGGACTGCGCAATGAATAACGAAGCAAATGTCATGTACATCATACTGCCATCCAAATTGAATGAATAACCCAGCGGCAATACAAAACTCACAATCTTATCCTTACATCCAAATCGCTCCAGTTCCATCATCGTTTTAGGAAATGCAGCCTCACTACTTGATGTACTAAATGCAAGTATGGCAGGCTCACGAACACGCTTTACCAGAGTAATTACTCTTTTACCTATAAACAGACCACCTGCCAGCATGAGCACCAGCCACAATATGAGTAGCCCCAGGTAAAATTCACCAATGAATATGGAATAAGTGGTAAGAATGCCTATACCTTGTTTTGCAATGATAGCTGTCATAGCTCCAAAAACAGCCAGCGGCGCAAGGTTCATCACGTAGCCTGTTACTTTTAAAATAACATGCGCAATAGCATCAAAGGCTTTTATAACCAATTGGCCTGGTTCGCCTATAGCTGCTGTAGCCACACCAAAAAACAATGAAAACACTACAATCTGCAGTATCTCATTTTTGGCCATAGCTTCAAATACACTGGCAGGGAAGATATGATACAGGAAATCCTTTAGGCTAAATACAGCTCTTTTGATCCCAGTTTCCTCGCCTAACTCAGGCACAGGCAAGTTCATAGCAATACCGGGTTGAAATATATTTACCAGCACCATACCCAGCGCCAGGCTAAGTAATGATGCAGACACGAACCATAACAAAGTCTTTCCACCAATTCTACCTACAGCTTTTATATCGCCAACTTTAGCTACACCTACCACCAACGTACTAAATACAAGTGGCGCTACAATCATTTTTATAAGGCGAAGGAAGATGTCGGCAAGTATAGAAAAAGGTTCTACTTTTTTATCGCGGGCAGCAAGCACTTCATTTTTTATAGAAGCTTGCTCGGCCTTTTGTGCCAGCAGCGAACGAAATGCTGCCGAAGTAGTATCCGTTGCATTCCTGATAGAGGAATTCAGCTCTTTCAGTTTTGCTTCTGAAGTGGCGAGTGTGGTGTTCTCTTCAGCTACGTAGTTTAGGTTGAGAAAAAATCCTAATCCAATTCCAAGTACTAAAGCTATTATTATATACAGTGTAAGCCTGTTCTTTTTTGACGGCTGCGAATCGTGCATGTATCTACTTTGTTTGGCGTGCAATATAGTATTTAAAATGAAAGCCTTGCAGCCTTGTAAAGACAGCTGAAATGGCAAAAGAAAAATAGGCTGTTTTGAATAAATCCTTATTTTGGCAGCTAATAAAAAAACCTATACACCTTTATGAGTTTATTTGCAAGGAAACCCCTGGACCAGATAATGGCGCAGGCTGCTGATAGCGAAAAGGGATTGAAAAGAACCCTTGGCGCCGGCAACCTGGTAGCACTTGGTATTGGTGCCATTATTGGTGCTGGTCTTTTTGTCCGTACAGCCGCAGCTGCAGGGCAGGCTGCAGGACCTGCTGTTACAATATCGTTTATTATAGCTGCTGTTGGTTGTGCATTTGCCGGTTTATGTTATGCCGAATTTGCTTCTATGATCCCTATTGCCGGTAGTGCGTATGCCTACTCGTACGTAACCATGGGTGAGTTGGTAGCATGGATCATCGGCTGGGCCTTGATTATGGAATATGCACTGGGTGCCGCTACTGTTTCTATTGCATGGAGTGAATATTTAAACAAGCTGTTAGGAGGCGGCATTCCCTATGAATGGTCCCACTCCCCTTTTGAGAGTTTTACTGATACTGCCGGAATAACACACCAGGGTATCATTAATGCTCCAGCCTTAGTTATATTGTTTTTGCTCACACTTCTTCTAATCAGGGGGACACAAGAGAGTGCTTTGGTAAATGCTATCATTGTATTTATCAAAGTTGCCATTGTTGTATTATTCATTGCTATCGGCTGGCAATTCATAAAGCCTGAACACCACACACCATACCTGATACCAGAAGGTACACCACCTGTACTAGATAATGCAGGCAAAGAAATCGTGAATTACAATGGTTTCTTCAAACACGGATGGGGTGGTATACTTGGAGGAGCAGCCATAGTATTCTTTGCGTTTATTGGTTTTGATGCCGTAAGTACTGCTGCGCAGGAAGCTAAAAATCCTAAACGTGATATGCCTATTGGTATCCTAGGATCATTATTGGTTTGTACTATTCTTTATCTCCTTTTTGGACACGTACTTACAGGTGTAGCACCATGGACAGATTTTGTAGATCCTGAAAAAGGTCGTGAAGCATCTGTAGCCTATGCTATTTCAAAATATATGATTGGCTATGAGTGGCTTTCCACAGCTGTTACAATAGCTATTCTTGCTGGTTTCTCTTCTGTTATCCTTGTGATGCTGATGGGACAAAGCCGTATCTTTTATACCATGAGCAATGACGGGCTTATTCCTAAAGCTTTTGGAGAAATACATCCTAAGTACAAAACACCTTACAAAGCCAACTGGATACTGTTTGTATTCGTAGGATTATTTGCTGCTTTTGTACCAGGTCACGTAGCTGGTGATCTTACCAGCTTTGGAACCTTGTTTGCATTTGTACTGGTAAGTATTGGTGTTTGGATATTACGCGTTAAAGCACCAGAAATCAAAAGACCTTTCAGAACACCAGCTGCACCGGTTGTATCATTCTTAGGTGCCATCATTTGTGCTGGTATGATCATAGCCATCGATAGCCGCACGTTACAGGTAGCTTTTGGTTGGATGATCTTAGGGTTGTTGGTCTATTTCTTATATAGCAGAAAAAACAGCAAACTGAGAGTGCCGGGAGATATTCTTCCTCACGCATCCGATTTCGAAAAGAAATAAATACTAACCGCCTTCGGGCGGTTTTTTATTTTCAGCCATAAATGTATTTTCGCAGCGCTTAAAACCGGTTAGATATAGTTGGGAACAAGCTTTTGTAACCTCACCTGGCATCGTTGTGTCACTCACTTGTACTGCACCGCGTTGTGCAGCACTTCCGGCAGCAACCAGGTTCTAATCAACCATTATTTCATCTAAATAATAAACCCTGTATGGGAAGGATATTCGAAGTACGTAAATCAACCATGTTTGCCCGTTGGGACCGCATGGCCAAACAATTTACCCGCATTGGAAAAGAAATAGCTATCGCTGTAAAAGCTGGCGGACCCGATCCTGATGTTAACCCTGCACTTCGCCGTTGTATGATCAACGCCAAGGGCGTAAACATGCCTAAGGACCGTGTAGAAGCAGCCATCAAAAGAGCGCTGGGCAAGGACATCACCAACTACGAGGAAGTAGTGTATGAAGGTTATGGCCCTCATGGTGTAGCCATCATGGTAGAAACAGCTACTGATAATCCTACCCGTACCGTTGCCAATGTACGCATGCATTTCAGGAAGAGCGATGGCAGCCTTGGCACCAGTGGCTCTGTAGCTTTTACCTTCAATCGCATGGGCGAATTCAAGATAAAGAATGAAGGGCTGGACATGGAAGAACTGGAGCTGGAGCTGATTGATCATGGACTAGAAGAGATAGGAGAAGATGAAGAAGGCAACATCATCCTGCGCACGCCCTACGAAGAATTTGGCACAATGAGTAAAGCCTTGGATGAAAAAGGAATTACAGCATTGAGTGCAGAGCTTACACGTATTCCTACCACTACTGTAGAACTACCCGAAGACCAGGCAAAAGAAGTATTAGAATTGGTAGACCGCCTGGAGCAGGACGAAGATGTTCAGAAGGTATACCACAACCTGAAATAAAAACATTGGGAAGTGCAGCGAAAGCTGCACTTTGAATATCTGCTTAAAAACTTTTTCAATAACATGATGAACGTTAAAGAAGCATACAACATCTGGGCAGATCAGTACGATACCAATGAAAATAAAACAAGGGACCTGGAGGCGATATCGCTAAGAACAACCTTAAGCAAGATCGACTTCAGTAGTTGTTTGGAGGTTGGCTGTGGAACTGGTAAGAATACTGAATGGCTGGTTACAAAAGCTGATCATGTAACAGCTATTGACCTTTCTGAAGAAATGCTTTCAAAAGCAAAAAGTAAGGCTATACCAGGTAAAGTAAATTTTATACAAGCTGACATAACCCGCGACTGGAGTTTTGCAAGTGAGCAGGAGTTTGACCTGGTAACCTTCAGCCTTGTACTGGAGCATATAGAAAACCTGGACGAGGTTTTTGAAAAGGTAAATCGGGTGACCAAAGCCAATGCCTTTGTTTATGTAAGTGAATTACATCCTTTCAAACAATATAGCGGCTCCAAAGCCCGCTTCGAAACCGAAGAAGGATTGAATGTGGTTACTTGCTTCAACCACCATATATCCGACTTTACGTCAGCAGCCCGAAACAATGGCTTCAGCATAGTAGAAGTAGAAGAATACTTCGATGACAACAACAGGAATGGATTACCCAGAATCCTGACGCTGGTTTTTAAGAAGAATTAGTTCGAACCAGATAAAATAAAAAGACCCGACCTGGCAAACTAATCAAAAAGTTGCTGGATCGGGTCTTCCCTTTTAATGGGAACTATAATTACCTGGAAGCTATGTTTTAAGAAAATACCTGCGCTATTACTTCACCTGGAATTTGCCTGACTCAACTACTTTACCCGTACGGTCGCGTAACTGGTAGATGTACACGCCACGGAAGTAATCATTTAGAGGAATAGTCGTTTTATGGGCAATTTCAACTGCTTC
Source organism: Aridibaculum aurantiacum (assembly GCF_017355875.1). Taxonomy (NCBI): domain Bacteria; kingdom Pseudomonadati; phylum Bacteroidota; class Chitinophagia; order Chitinophagales; family Chitinophagaceae; genus Aridibaculum; species Aridibaculum aurantiacum. Next base: position 971,727 of record NZ_JAFEWC010000001.1, on the reverse strand, counting down.
AAATACTTTTTTACCTACAAAATTGTAGATCTGCAAAGTATAGCCCCTTTCAGAGCGGTCAAGAAGTTCGAAATGAATGACTGTAGTTGCAGGATTTGGGTAAAACTTTACAGCTTTTACCGACATAAGCTCCGGGTGCGCATCTATACCTTTGCCAGCTTGCGCATTGGCAAAAAGTGAAAAGCTCAATAATAAGATTAAGTAGATATATTTCATACGCTCACCCTCAATAAAATAAAATTAGGTATTTACTGCACACCATGCAAAAGTTTAGCCAGAAATCACCCACATATGTGATAGATGGCTTAAGTATAACGTGCCCTTATCCCTTTAATTGCTCAAGCAACTGATTAATTTTTGCGAAATCAGGCAGGTCGCCGGCGTTGGCACAAACCTCCGCATATTGCACCACTCCTTCTTTATCAATCACAAATGCAGCTCTTTTGCTTACACCTTGCATGCCGAATGCAAACGTATCGTATAGTACATCAAAGGCACGTGACGCCTCCTTGTTAAAGTCGCTGAGTAAAGGAAAATTTAAGCCCTGCTCTTCTTTGAATTTGGCAAGTGTGTAGAGCGAGTCTACAGATATGCCATAAACTGTTGCATTGAGGTTCTTGTACCGCATTATGTCATCCCTGATTCCACACAGCTCAGCTGTACAAACGCTGGTAAACGCCAGGGGGAAAAACAACAACAACGCATTTGTGCCTAATTGATTGAGCGAAACCTCCTGCTTTTCGGTATTGAATAAAGTGATTGCCGGTACTTTTTGTCCTACTTCCATTGCTTTTGTTGTTAAGTGAGCAAAATAGTCTTAAATGATCAACAGGAAAAAAATCATCCAATAAGAAAAGGTTTCTCTTTTGGAGAAACCTTAAAGCTTGTAATATTTAATCTTAGAACCTTGGGCAAACTACCGCATTCCTGGTGCTGTTATCCCTGTCGAAAAAACCAGAATAGGTTACTGACAATTCCATCCCGCCCCTGCTCTGGCTGGCAGTTTTTAGAGCACTTACATTCACATCATAACTAAGGGCTATAGAAAATGGATTGTAATCAAGTTTTACTACCGGAATGATTGCATCTTTCCACCTTAGGAAAGCGCCAAAATGCACGGTATACAATGGGCTATCATAATCTTCTCCGCCTAATTTATAGGAATACAATGCTCCACCTATTGTTTCAGAATAAGAACCTTGAACCGTATGATCTGCCTGCAAGGTGAAATAAGAAGTTTCGTTAAGTGCATACCGAACACCCGCAGAGGCTACCCACTTCGCGTTCATTTCAATTTCAGGATTCTTGTAAAAGGAGTTCTTGGGATTATTGAAATGGTGATAAGCCACACCCAGGTAGTAATTATCTTCTTCATTGGCACCCATCGAGCTATTGAACGACAATCCTACGCTTCCATCCACATAGGTATAATTCGGATTTAGGAAAGTCTCTCCATCTGCCAAGGATGGATTGTATCCACGACCATCAAAATGATTGTTCGTTGTCATTTTACTACGATCGATCCTGCGCTGCACTAGTCCACCCATGAAACCAAGCGATAAATATTTGGTCCTGTCTGAGCTTAAAGATTTATGGTAGTTAACAGCAGGCAAAACGCTCGATGTAGTAAAGTTGGTTGTTCCAGCTTTATCGTAAACCACCTGGAGACCTGTGGTGATAAAATCGTCGCCACGGCCAATTGGTTTTTTGTATTCAAAATTGAATGAACCCGTATTGTACGGAACTGTAACACTGCCCCACTGGCTGCGGTACACCCCCTGGAAGCGTATGTCTCCTGAAAAGATACCAGCAAGAGAAGGATTACGTAATAGTGGCGCCTCGAAGAACTGTGAAAAGTGCACGTCCTGTGCACCGGCCGCAGTAGCTATAACTATAGCAACAGCAACCATGAAAAGCCTGGTTAAAGTGGTCATATTGACGGATATTGGATAAGTGTATAACGCACCATTTGCTCTTTTATTGGAAAACAACAGAGATTTCCTTCAACATGTAGAGCTGTACTACAAGGGCAATAAATAGTTAGGAACCAAGAGCTATTGCAGAAGATATTCCTCCTGATTATACACATGCTCTAAAGGAGCAGGCTATGCAAAAAAGCCACTTCCCATCCATGTAATATGATCGGGAAGTGGCTTGCACTTCTTCTTTTAAATAAAGCATTTCCTTCAGTTCCTGGCTGCAATTACTATCTCAGTAGTGTTACGTTGCCTTTGATAGGAACAATGGTATTGTTATCGCAGATTGCTTCAATTACATATACGTATACATCCGTCTGTACCTGCTGCCCATTGAACTTTCCATCCCAACCCTGCGATGCATTATTCGCTGATATATTCACTTTTTCAAATAGCATTTGACCCCAGCGGTTGAAGATCCGCATACTCTTGATTGTATACAATCCTGTGCCTCTTGGATAGAACACATCGTTCATGCCATCGCCATTAGGCGAGAATGTATTAGGAACATAGATGTTGGCATTATCGCAAATCAGCTTCACCACCACCTGGTCGCGGGCTATACACCTACCATCATTGGAAGCCAGTACAGAATAAGTTATCTCCTGGTTAGGTGTAGTAACTGGTTGAGGACATGTAGCGCAACTTAAAAACTGGCTTGGCATCCACCTCCAGCTGGTTACATCAGGAGAGCTACGCGTGTTAATCGTTTGACTGGATCCTACCATCATCGTTATCACATCGCCATTCAATATTTCAATTCTAGGAATTGGGAATACAGTAAGTGTAACAAATGCACTATCCGTGAAGCAATCATGATCATCTGATCCCACTACTGTATAAGTAATGGTACTGTCAGGTCTTGCACGTGGTGAGGCACTTGTTGGATTATCCAACCATCTTGCTGGTGTCCAGTTGTAAAATTCTGCACCCCTTGCATGCAGCAATCTTGTCTCTCCCACACACAGGGTGTCATTCCTGCTGACAGAAACAGTGAAAGGCTGTTTTACATTGATCGTGACAGAGTCTGAATTTACACAACCAAATGCTGAAGTGCCGGTAACATAGTATGTATCCCTTCCGGTTGGTGTTATTACAGGAGATGCACAGTCGGTACAGCTTAAAGATGAATTTGCTGCCCATGTATACGAACTGGCACCCGTTGCATTAAGCGTATAACTATCGAAGCGGCAGATGGTGGTATCTATACCTGCATTCACCACCGGACGTGGATGAACAACAGCAGTTGTAGCTACCGTAGCTGTACACCCATCACTATTTACAACTGACAGTTGAACAGGATAATTACCCGGTGCAGCAAACGATTGTGCTGTCGGATTTTGACCCAGGATAACGTTTCCATTTCCAAAGTTCCATGACCATGAAATGGAAGATGTATCAGGAGCAACCAAACCTCCCTGGAAGGTGAATACTGCAGGCTCACAAGCGGCAGTATCGCCTAAAATGGTAACGCGTGGAGATGAAGCAATTTTAATGAAGTTGTTGTACACAGCAGTGTCAGCGCAACCAAATTGCGTGGTAGTGATCAGCGATACATTGAACCAGCCAGTGGTGTTATAGTTATGCGTAGGGTTACTACCGGTAGCTGTAGCACCGTCACCAAAATTCCACTGGTAGCTTGCCACCGGGTCATTTGTTATGGTACTGTCGCTAAAGGCAACTATGCCACTATCACAGATCAACCGCGGCTGTGCCAGTATATGCGTTTGTACCTCTAAAACTCTTATTGTATCCAGTCCTACCAAAGGCACTTTACAACCCGCTGCATCTTCTAGGATCAGCTTTGGAAAATAGGTGCCTCCATTGCTGTACATGTGTGTGGTGGTAGGCTGCGTTCCAAATTCTATATTTCCATCATTGAAATCCCAGATGTAGTTTACAGCATTATCTGCAACAGCAGTAAAGCTCACCTCACCCTGCGAACATATAGTTAGCGGCGAATAGCTAAATACACCTGTAGGACCTTGAATGGTAATTGTATTGCTGATGGTATCAGTACAACCTCCTGTGTTAGTAACCGTAAGCCTTACATTATAAATTCCAGGATAAGTGTACATGCGCGATGGGTTCTCCAATTGAGAATTACCACCATCACCAAAATCCCAGTTTACAGCCACGTAATTAGCCGACTGGTTGGTAAAGTTTACCAGCAATGGCGGACAACTTGAAAATGAATCGCTCATCAAAAAATTGGCTGTAGGATTATATATCCTGATGGTTCTTTCTGTTGAATCTGAACAGCCATACCTATCTGTCATTACAAGCTTCACTGTATAAGTTCCTTGTGCTGGATATGCATATATCGGATTAACGTCAGTAGATGAGTTGCCATCGCCAAAGCTCCACAGGTAGGCAACATCGAATCCACCAGTAGAATTGTTTGTAAAAGCCACTTCAGCAGAAGGACACTTCAGACTATCTGAAATGCTGAAGTCAGCTACCGGCCTCGATATAGTAACTACACTATTCCGTACGATACTGTCTTTACAGCCATAGCTATCTTCTACAACAAGCTTACTATCGTAGACGCCATTGTTAGTGTATGTATGTGTAAATGGTGGCGCTGTATAATTGGTAACTGTACCATCGCCATAGTGCCAGGTCCAACTAACTACAGGGTGAGTACCATCGGTTTGAGTAGCGTCATGAAATGTAACCACTGTATTGAAACAGGTACCACTAGGTGTTGCTGTAAAATCTGCTCTAGGTCCAAAAATAACCACAGGTACACGAGTGAATAAAGTATCTCTACAGCCTAGCAAGTCTGTCATTTCTACTGCAGCGGGGTAATTACCAGCTTCAGTATAAACCCTTGACATACTAATTGCTCCACCTGCTACACCCGGGCCTGTAATGCTATCAAAGAACCAGGTATAGTTTGCAATATTTCCACCATTGATATTCGCGACATGGAAATTGAAGTTGGTATTGCGGCAGCCAATAGAATCCGACACCTGCAATTGTCCACCTTCATTTATCACCATCACATCTCTTTCACGTGAGTGACTACAGTTGCCATTGGTCACCGTTAGCCTTACGCGGTATACGCCGGGCGCAGCATAAGTATGTGTAGGGCTAGCAACAGTAGAAGTGTTACCGTCGCCAAATTCCCATGACCATGCTGTTGCTCCAATTGACCTGTCGGTAAACCTGCGGGTAAGCGGATCATTACAATTAAAAGCAGTATCGAAATTGGCTATAGGAGGTCTTATGTAAACATAATCTCTTAGTTCAAGTGTATCGGAACAACCATAGTTGAAAACCACGAGCCTGATGGTGAAGTGACCTGTATCATCATAATAATGGTTAGGGTGCTGCAAAGTAGATGTAGCGCCATCACCAAAATCCCAGAGCCATTCGTGAATAGGTCCATTGGTAGAGCTATCACCAAAGTAAACAGGGACATAGGCACATACATCAAGTGGTGCTGCAGCAAAGTTTGCAGTTGGCTTACTACCCACCATAGCTGCTGATTGCACTACCATTGAGTCGCGGCAGCCATTGCTGGTAGTAACTACGAGTTTCACTGTATAAATTCCCGGAACCGTATAAGTATGTGAAGGATTGATGTCAGTAGAGGTTCCGCCATCTCCAAAATCCCAGTTGTACGAAGCGATAGGATATGCACTTTGAACATTTGCTACGGGTGTAACAGTATAAGGAATACAACCGCGCACATTCAGGTTGTTGATAGCAGTTACTCTAGGCGGACTAACTGTTATCATACTCACCACCTGCATTGTATCGGCACAGCCAGATGCATTGCGCGCAATCAGTGTGATGGTATAATTGCCTGGTTGGGAAAAAGTAGTTGTTGGATTTTGTGCTGTAGAAGAAAAGCCGTTGCTAAAGGTCCACCTATAGCTTGTAGCACCGGTTGACGCATTGGTAAACGTTACCGTAAAAGGTGTTTGGCACGAGTTGGTAGCAGAAGCTGTAAATGATGCTGTTGGTTTCGCTACCACTACTATTGACCTGGTAATAGAGTCTCTACATGCACCAAAATCATTTACCAGTTTTACCTGGTATACACCTGGAGTTGTATAAACCTTTTGTGGGTTGTTTTCAGAAGAGTTGGTTCCATCGCCGAACGTCCAATATGAGCTCACAATAGTAGGCGTAGAAGTATTTGTAAATCTTGCTCCTGCACCCACACATACTGTATCAGGACGAGTAAAATTAGCCTGCACTGCACCAACGGTTATTAAATTAGGTTTTACAATAGTATCTGTACAACCATTAGGACTTACAGCGATCAATCGAACTGTATATACACCCACTGCAGTGTAATTATGCACCGGGTTTGCCTGGGTTGAAGTATTTCCATCACCAAAATGCCATATATAACTCATGACACCTGTACCTGTAGAAGTGTTGGTAAAGCTAACGGGTGTAGGAGGCTGGCAACTGGCAGGGTTACTATGTGTGAAATCTGCTCTTACACCACCTGTAGTTCTGATGTATAAAGGTTTTGTAAGTACCCTTGCGCAGCCAAAGCTGTTAACGGTATTTAGTATAACAGTAAAATTACCTGCAGAATTGTAGGTATGTAATGGATTACGCTGGTTAGAAATATTTCCATCACCAAAATCCCACTGCCATGAACTTATGGTGCCAGCACCTGCAGTACTATTATCTGTAAACTGAACTCGTAACGGAAAACAACCTATTGTATCCGAAGCTGTAAAAGCCGGCTGCGGAAGCGCATGCACGGTAATATATTGTGTACGAACAATAGAGTCAGCATTGTTGCTGACATTGCGAACCACCAGCTTTACTGTATATGTGCCGGGGTCAAAGTATGTGCCTATAGGGTTGGCTACCACTGATTGTGTACCATTTCCCAGGTCCCACCGCCATGATGTAGGATTGCCTGTAGACTGATCCTGGAAATTCACGATCAGCGGAGGACAACCACTGGTAGTTGTAGCCGAAAAGTTAGCTGTTAACTGTGCCGAAGCAGTGGATGCAAAAGAAACAATAAGCAATAACTGCAACAACTGCAGCCATCTTTTTCTGGCTTTCATAGAATTACTGGAATTCGGTTAATACAAAATCGGGAATAGGATACCCTTCTATAACTTATAATCGACCTATTTATTTTACCGCCCAGCTACTTTTTGACTCATAGGGGCATAAAAAAATCCCCGCTCACAGAGCAGGGACTTCTTCATTTTAGCTTTTATATTACTTTTTTTGAATGCTTAACTTATACACTACACCGTTCAACTCGCGGCTAAATTCACCTACTGTGTAGTTGCTCCTGATGATCTTCCACGTTCCGTTCAGCTTATTGATGGGGGGATGATTATTGAAATTTCCTGTCATCGTTTGGGTTGCATAACTGCCTTCCCATGTACCCGGCACTTCCACGTTGGTTACTATGTTTTTTGCTTTACATGTCCTGTTTTCAAAAAACTGCGATTCCCAATCGGTAAAAAGTGCTGTCTGATCATCGGTTCCTTCTTCGTACTTGGTCACTTTCCATACACCGTCAATCATTACCTGCACCACTAGGTCTTCTACTTTCTGCTGCATCTTGTCTTTTGAACATGAAGGAGCTATCATCATAAAAAATGCACCGGCAACGACAAGGAGAAATTGCTTCATAACAACAGGTTAAGGTTGCAAACTATTAATTTTTTCCTGCAAGTAATTCAGAAATATCTGGCTGTTCAGCTTTTCATCAGTAACCAACTCACAGAGTTCGCCACTGGTGTAGCGCCTGCCATGAAGGTGTACCTTCTGCCTCAGCCACTCCAAAAGCCGCTGGCAATTACCGGTATTGCTTATCTCATCTTCCAGGCCATCCAGTTCTTTCAGCGCCTGCTTCCATAGCTGCGCAGCATAAAAACTGCCAAGGCTATAGGTCGGAAAATAGCCAAAGCTGCCATGGCCCCAATGTACATCCTGCAGGCAACCTTGCTTATCACCAGGAACAGTAACACCCAGCAGTTGCTGGTACTGCTCATTCCAATAAGACGGAATATCTTTTACCTGCAGCGAACCCTCTATCAGCCGCTTTTCCAGCTCATACCTTACAATCACGTGGAAATGATACGTCAGTTCGTCCGCTTCGGTTCGTATGAAAGAAGGTTTGATTTTGTTGATGGCCCTCACAAAAGCATCCAGCTCCACCTCCTGTAACTGCTCCGGGAAATATTGTTTCAGTACAGGAAGATAATATTTCCAAAAGGTCTTGCTCCTGCCAACACAGTTCTCCCATAGCCTTGACTGCGACTCATGAATACCAAGTGATGCATATTCACCCAGCGGCAGCCCATACATCTCCTCCGGCAGTCCTTGCTCGTACAGCGCGTGTCCCACCTCGTGAATGGTACTCCATGTCATATTGGTGAAGTCCTTTTCATCAATGCGCGTTGTAATGCGGACATCGCGGCTGCCAAAGTTGATGGTGAACGGATGCTCAGAAATATCTTGTCGTCCGGCTTCAAAATCGAAACCTAGTTGTTTAGCCAGGTACATGCCCCACTCCCACTGCTGTTGCTTTGGAAAATGCTGGTGCAGAAAATCATCTGCGGGTTCAGGCTGTTGCTGCACCTGCTGTAGCAACTGGCGCAAAGGCTCTTTTACACCATTGAAAATTGCATCCAGTTGTTGCACGGTCATACCTTTCTCAAATTCATTGAGCAATGCATCATACGGATGTTCTTTATAACCCAGCAGTTCTGCTTCCTGCCGCTTTAGTGCCACCAGTTCTGTAAGTGCTGGTTCAAAAACAGAAAAATCATTCTGCTTTCTTGCCTCTACCCATGCATGAAAGGCTGCCGACACAGCTTCACTCATCTTTCTTACAAATGCAGGTGTGAACTTTGTTTGCTTTTCATAATCCTCCTGCGACAGGTCTACATTACGCCGCTCGTCCGGCTGCAGGTCAGCTGTTTTCAATTGGTTGAGGAGGTTGCCTAATTCAGCATCAGTGAACATTGTATGTGCCAGCTCCGACAGTGTGGCCACCTGCCGCGAACGGTGTGTGGCACCTTGTGCAGGAAGATACGTTTCCTGGTCCCACTGCAAAACTGCGGTAGCATAGCGCACATCTGCAATTTTCTGCATCTTCTCCTTATATATATTATAGTCAGCCATCGATGTCATTCTTGAAAATTTTGCTGAAGGTATCTTTTCTGCTGTAAACTCTTTTGCTACTACCCTTTGCTTCTGCCGGCACGGTAATGACTTTTTCACTTGTAAAAAACATGACAACTGTTTCCTTTACCAGCTTTATTTCCTACTATTTTTACATAATAAGCACGCAAAACTATAGGGAGAAAAAATGCCGTTTAGAAAAGAGAACAATTTTGAGCCGGAGAACCTGAAGATGGTTCAGCAATTTGAAGCCTTATTTAACCACGCCACAATTGGCATAATCATTACCGGCACCGATGGCAGGATCATTAACTTCAACAGGTATGCCGAGCAGCAGTTTGGTTATACTAAAGAAGAGCTAACAGGGCAACTGGTAGAAGTGCTTATTCCTAGAAAGTACCACCACAAGCATGTTCACTACCGCGATTCCTTTAATGCGCACCCGGAGCCACGCGCTATGGGTGCAGGCCGCGACCTGCATGGACTAAACAAAGATGGAAAGGAATTTCCTGTAGAAGTCAGCCTTAGCCACTACTCTATTGACGGCGACAATTACACCATAGCTTTCATTGTTGACATTACCGTAAGAAAGGAACACGAATCCGTGGTAATGGATCAGAAAGCTGAACTGGAACAAACAGCAGATAAAATAATAAAGCTGAACAGCCAGCTGGAAGAAAAGGTAGAAGACAGAACTAAGATGCTGCGGGAGATACTGGCAGAGCTGGAAAAATCGAAAGATGAGCTGAGCGAGGCGCTGGAAAATGAAAAGGAATTGAGTGAATTGAAATCGAGGTTCGTAACCATGGCTTCGCATGAATTTCGCACACCCCTTAGTACCATCTTATCATCGGCATACCTGCTGCAGAAGTACATAGAGGCCGACGGAAATAAAAAAGCTGAGAAGCATATTCAGCGTATAAAAAATGCTGTAGCAGGGATGAAGAGCATCTTAGAAGATTTTCTTTCGCTTGGCAAACTGGAGGAAGGGCTTATACAAACCCACCTGGAATTAATGCCTTACGATGCATTCTTAGATGAAATACAAAATGTAATACAGGAGATGCAGGCACTGCTAAAAGTTGGGCAGAAGATAGCACTGCATCATAACGGGGAGAAAGATGTTTATATCGACAAAAATTTCCTGCGAAACATATTGCTGAACCTTATTTCTAATGCAATAAAATTTTCACCTGACGACGCAGTAGTAGATGTTAGTTTTGAACTGAACGACGAGGAACTCATTATTAAAGTTTCAGATAAAGGCATTGGCATTTCAGAAGAAGACCAGGAGCATTTATTTGAAAGATTTTTTAGGGCTAAAAATGCCAGCAATATCCAGGGTACCGGCCTTGGATTGCACATTGTATCTAAATACCTGGAACTAATGCAGGGAAGGATAGAACTGCAGAGCAAATTGAATGAAGGCACTACGTTCATAGTACATATTCCTAATAACACAACCATACAACCACCAAATGAAAAAAGTACTGATAATTGAAGACAACGATGAAGTAAGGGAGAATACGGCGGAGATACTGGAGTTAAGTAATTACGAAGTAGTAACTGCCGAGAATGGAAAAATAGGAGTAGAAAAAGCGCTGCAGGAAAAGCCAGACCTGATCATCTGCGACATCATGATGCCTGTACTGGATGGCTATGGTGTCTTCCACCTATTGAGCAAACACAAGGAAACATCTTCCATTCCATTTATTTTCCTTACTGCCAAGTCAGAAAAATCTGATTTCAGGAAAGGGATGGAAATGGGTGCAGACGATTACATCACCAAACCTTTTGATGGAATAGAACTGCTGAATGCAATAGAGGTACGGCTAAAGAAAAGCGAGATGCTGCAGCAGCATTTCAAAGATGGGCTGGAAGGCTTTACCGATTTTCTTAATAGTGCAAAAGAAACAGGTAAGGTACAGCTGACATCAGAGGAGAGAGACATTCGCAGTTTTAAAAAGAAGTTCTACATATATAAAGAAGGCGAACGCCCTAAAGCTTTGTACTATGTTGTTTCCGGTAAAGTAAAAATTTCGCGGACCAACAACGATGGCAAAGAACTCATAACCGGCATTGTAGGCGAAGGCGACTTCTTTGGTTACATTCCTATTTTAGAAGAGACCAACTATAAAGAAGATGCGCAGGTGCTGGAAGACACACAGGTAATGGTGATTCCTAAAGATGATTTTGTACAACTGGTAACAAACGATATGACCATTGCACGCCAGTTCATCAAGATCATTACGCATAACATTCTTGATAAAGAAGAAGACCTGCTAAACCTTGCTTATAATTCTGTAAGGCAGAAAGTAGCTTACGGGCTTATACAGCTGCACGAGAAGTATAAAGAGAATGAAAATGACAACCCGATCTTGAAGATGTCGCGTGAGAATATGGCACAGGCTATAGGCATAGCAACAGAGTCATTGATCAGGACATTGGGCGATTTTAAAGATGAGAAGCTGATAGATATTCAAACTGGAAAGATCCAGGTACTGAATGAGAAGAAGCTGCGAAATATGCTGTAGAGAACATTACATAAAAAAAGCGGTCCTTGTGGCCGCCTTTTTTATTTACCCGGTACTTTTTTGAAGATGATAAAAACTCAACACCTCGCCGGCGTCGTTTTGCCGGCCCAGCGTCCAATCATCTGTCAGTGAAGTCTCAATCCACACATTACCCGACTTGCGGTAAAGCTGGATAGACAACCCGGTATTTTCCTTAAAATCATGTTCAACCTCCGCCACAGTCCGGTTACGATTTACATCAATGGCAACCTCTTTATCCAATGTATACAGAGCCCTGAAGGTAGCGGATGCCGGTACCTTCTCCGCCCGTGAGTACCCATTCTGCCGTTTAGGGGCAGCAAGGAACTCTATCTTCAAATATGGATACAGGTTGTTGAACTGTGCCTGGAGGTTCTTAACCACTGTATCATTATTTATGTTCAGCTCCATATTATTAATTAATAAATGTTCAGTTATCGTATTCTTCTAAAAAGTCAAAAGTAGCTTTAGAGCGGGGGCAAAAACAGGACGATTGTCAGCAAAAAAAATGAAATCTGTCAGCTGCAGAAGAAGCTACAAGACCGTATTTCGTATCCTCGGTTAACCATTCCCTTACCTGTTGAATATGAAAGCTGAAATAATAGAAAAGATTAAAACAATTTACGATCCTGAGATACCTGTAGACATTTACAACCTGGGACTGATTTACGAAGTAGAAGTACGGCCAAATGCTGAAGTATTCATCATTATGACGCTTACCACTGCCACCTGCCCGGCCGCTGCATATTTACCACAGGAAGTAGAAACAGCAGTACGCGAAGTGCCCGGCGTAAAAGATGTACACGTTCATGTAGTTTACCAACCCAAATGGAATAACAGCATGATGAGTGCGGAAGCAAGGGAAGCACTGGCATTTAGCTAATGTTTACGTTTTGCCAGCTCTATTTTCAGTATCACCATCATCGATATAAAAAAGAAGAGGATCACCAAGCCGTTAATCATGCCTGCAATACGACGCAGCTCCACCATTACCGCTGCATCAGCCACCATACGTAGCACCAGCGACACCTGCAGCAAAACAAACCATACGTACAAAAACGGCCTGTAGGGCTTTACCGGCAATCGCAGCACTGCAGGTAAAATGATGGGAGAATGAGAAAAAATCATTGAGAAGACAAAACCAATGAAAAACGCATGCAAGGTCGCATCGTATAAAAAAGGATTTTCAGATCCAGCAAACAAGAACATAGCAGCAAATAACAACCATGCATAGCCCGTGATGAGCAACAGTGCCGAGTAGCGGTGCTGACCCGCCTTCTTCATCGATTTGAAAGCCATATCGTACCGAAGCAGCCAACAAGCAGTAAGCACCAGTCCTGAAGCAAAGATCCAATCGCCATGCATGTGAAAAGGAATAACAAGCCCTGCAATTACAATAGCCAGTGCTGCATAAAGCATTAGGTGGCTACCGCGGGGCAACTGCAGGAAGCGTGTTAATTCTAACCGTTCAGCAACTATTGTAAATAGAAGGAATCCCATCCACCACGGTGCAGCCTGTGGGTAAAAGTTTGATTGTAGCAGCATTACATTCCCAATCAATAGGCAGGACGCACCAATGAAAAACAAATAGTAATACGCGTCTTTGTATGTATAGATAAAGTACAGGCACATAGCAGCAAAACCTGCACTGCCAGCAATTAAAAGATACAATGCAATGGCAATGTCTCCTCGCAGGAAAAAGATAATGCTGATAGCATTCAACAGTGGCAACAGCAGTATCCATTTATTCTTAAAAGTAACAGCACGCTCCAGCATAATGAGCGACGATAAAAAACTGCCGATCATGATGGCACCATGATGACCGGCAGTATGAGAAACAGGTAAGCTCCAGCCTATGCGCACAAGCCCGCTAAGAAGTGCAACAATCAATGAAGCAAGTATGAAAGGCAATATAAAGAGCGGGTTCATCTTCATACTACTTCTTTTCGCGCAGCCAAAATTGATTGTTCCATGTACAAGGTTTTTTCACTGCATGAGAAGCGTCCAATTGCGCTTCTATCTCCTTCAGCTGCTCTGCAGGAAAAATACTTTCATAATGTGCAAACAGTTGCCGCTCTTCAAACCTTATGTGCTGTTCCAGCAAGTTGATGAAACCTTCTATATTTTCCAGTGAAGGTTCCTGTAGCAGCTTGTTTACCAACTGCCGAAGACTAAAATGTTGTTGCACAGCTTCAGCCGTTAAAGCATCATCAGCAGGTGCATTGGCAAACAGCAGGCTTTCTTCATCCAAAAAATGAGGCGCCAGGTGTTCAGCAAATTCATGCTGAAGAAATTGAGCAAGCACCTGTGGTGCAACCTGCTTGTTTATACCTTGTCTTACTTTCCATACCACCAGCAAACCATCATGATGGTCTCGTGACAGGTGTACCAATTGCTTAGATCGCTTTATAGGCTTTTGCATTATTGTTTATTTAGCAGCTGCTTTTCCAATTCTACAGCTTTAGGAAAAAGAATATTATTCTCAAGGTGAATATGCTGGTGCAGATCAGCTTCCAAAGCACCCAATTTAAAGTACAATAATCCAAAGCTGCTGCAAGCATTAGCTGGCGGTGTAAAATCATTCGTTATCTGCCTCATCTGCTTCAGTATCTCTCCTGCTCCTTCATGATCAGCTTCCATCATTTGCACAGGCGTTTCTACCTGTTGAAGTTCAACCGGCAACTCGCCACCAGTATTGCGCACATGTACCATATGCTTTATCATTGGAAACAGCACTCGTTCTTCTTTGGTGAAATGAGCGGCTAGTTCATGCTCTAGTGTTTGATACAACTCGGCAAGCAAAAGCAGCTCAGGATGGTGATTGCCATGTCGTGTAGCCACTTTATGTAACAGGTCAGAAATAACCGGACCTTCCTTGTAATAGTAAGTGTGGTGCTGGTTGTAGATGTAATCAACCAGGAAATCAGCATCCCAACGGCTGAAGTCGAAAACTGGTTGGTTCTGCTGCGAAGCAACTACTTGTAGTTCACGTTCTACTATTTCGGTATCCAGGTTTTTTTCGGCACATGCCTGCTTCAGCGACTTTTTGCCACCACAGCAAAAATCAATTCCATACTTTTTAAATACTTCTGCTTTACGCATATCAGATGCAGCAATAGCACCTACTGTTGGGCCTTGGTCTGCATCATTCTTTTTTATTTGAACTTCCCACCATACAGGCCCTTTCTGCAGGTACTGCCAACCAAATACATTACCACGCTCAGCAATCATCTGGTAGTATAGCGGCTTAGGATCATGATCATTTAGAATACAGAATGCCTCACCCGGCTGCAGTTCATCAAACCAGTTGAAAATAGTAGAATGTTTTAGCCTTGGCTCAAGAAGTGTCACATTTAGCAACCTGGCTCCATGTGATTTATTTAATTCTTCTGTAGAAACAGGTGCTGTTTCTATTGTTGTTGTTTGCATATTGATTTATTTAAAATTGTTGTAAACGAGATTTTGATGTAGCTGATAAAAAAATGAACGTAGCAGCGATGGTGATAAAGATTGTATTGATGAAAAGCGCAGTATTGGATGACGGAAAATAATTTCCCATAAGAGAACCTACTCCCTGCACTCCGAGCAGCACTTCATTTACCAAAACCGTAAGAGTGAACAGCAACAAACCACCCCGTGCCATTACTTTATTTACAGGTATAATGGCTGCCTCTGCCAACATACCTAGAAGGTAAAACGATACAAAAACAAGGAAAACAAGATGCAGGTAGCCAACTATAATAGGCCGATAAGTAAATGCTATATGACCTACCTGCGGATGCGCACTCACACACTGCAGTATAGCTTTTAATAAAAATGCTGTGATAGAAAGCCAATACAACATTCTGGACAATGCAGGCAATCCCCTGAATATATTTTTTAAACTTTTCTTTATCAATAAAACAAACAACCCAATTGCAATAAGCTGAAATACAGCTGCTACTACATTATTTACTACCACCCATTGCGGCATCTTATGCCATAGCGTGGTAAGAAAATAAGCCGGAACAATAGAAAAAACCATTGTATAAAAAAACCCTTTTCCAAAGGATAATTTATAACCTTTAATATTTTCTACTTTTTTAAAAAGAAAACCTAATACTGCAAATGTGAACCAGCCATTATATTGGAAGTGCAGGAAGAAATACAAAGCATTATGATAATGATAGGGATCTAAATTCTTAGTAGCTATCATATAAGCCAGCGCATAAGGACCAAGAGATGACAATGCCAAAAAGAACAATGCAGTCATAATAAACCTGGAGCTAACATCCATGATATTATCTTTTACTTCACCGTATATTTTGTAAATAAAATAGTAAGAAAGCAGCAGGCTGACAGTTGATAATACGATAGATAAAGGTGAATACCCTTGCAACGCAAAGCTGAATATCATTGCATAATTAACCCCAGTAGAAACCAGAAAGAACTTATTCCAACCTGCAGATGAAGGAGCTGATCTTTTACTAAAACTACTGATGATCAATAGCTGCAACAAAAAGCTGATCCAACCACCGAAAGCAAAATGTGAATGAGCATGCAATAGTTTTTTTTGCTCAATAAAATCTAGTGGAAAATTAATTTTATATCGAAGTACAAAGCCTAAAAAAGCAAGTACTACCAAATTAAACAACGCTACCTTATACCACTTATTCATTCTGCCGTATTGATAAGCAAAATGAAACCATTCAAAGAATAGCTTTTATGATTTGAATCATCTAGTAATAAACTTTCCCTTTTTCGATAACGAGAATATTATCATCGTGAAGGTGCCGCATCGTTCTGATAACTGTTTCCACGCGCAGGCCGCTCATATCTGCTATTTCCTGTCGTGTAAAATCAATTCTAATTCTTTGGTTGGTAGCTGCATCAGCACGATCCTTTTTATAAGTTTTTAGAATAGAAAGAATGCGATGCGCAGGATTATTACAGGATATTTCTTTTAAATTATTTGCTTTATTCAAAATGCGCTGCGCCATCATGCAGGTCACTTTATAATGTATATCAAAATTATCTTTCAATAATTGTTTGAAGCTATCAACATGCAACCGTATGACAATAGATGGCTCTACTGCAATGGCTGAAGCAGGATATACACCAGGTGTAAATAAAGGCGGCTCGCCAAAACTTTGACCGGGAGAAAAAAAACCTTGAATGAATTCTTTTCCTTCTTCGGTAGTACTATACATCTTTATTTTGCCCTCCACTACCTGGTGGTAAAAACGTGGATGCTGGTCCTCTAAAAAAATAAGTGCATCCTTTTCATAATGCTTAAGATTACCACCCCACGCTAATAAAAGGTCAGAATTGATCACTTCTTCAAACTGCATGACAGGTGTTTCATTTGGCATACATCAAAAGTCACTGATCTAAAAAAGATTTTAGATGATTGTTATCAGCTTTTTGCTTGAAAATGATTTGAGTCATAAAGCGCGGCTGAAGTTGAAATTACTCTTGCACTTACAAGTCAACACTAACAATAAAAAGTACAAGCAATGAAAAAGTTAATCACTTCAACTTTTGTAGCAATTGCAGCCATAGCCATATATGCTTGTGGCGGCGGCGAACACAAACCCATACCCGGCACTGAACCAAAAGGCGAGCCAACTGCAGCCAGCACTGTAGCCGCAGCCAATCCTAAAGGCATTGGCAAATTTCAAAATGTAGAAGTGCCTGCAGCACTTGATCACTCCATGGCCGATAAAGGTGAAGCGGTATCTAAAACAAAATGCCTGTCGTGCCATAAGCTAAGCGACGAAAAGCTTGTAGGGCCAGGCTGGAAAGATGTAACAAAAAGAAGAACACCTGAATGGATCATGAACTTTATAACCAACACCGAAGAGATGTTGGAAAAAGATCCTGAAGCTATTAAATCACTTGAAATATGCCTGGTGCGCATGCCCAACCAAAACCTAACTGATGAAGAAGCAAGGCAGGTGTACGAGTACATGCGCAAAGTAGATGGCGTTAAATAATACCCTCACCTCAAATAACAAATATGAAATTTAGAACAACGATTGCATTGGCTTCCGTAGCCCTGGCAACAGCCTTACCTTTTGGTTCTTGTAAACCAAAATCTAATGCAAGCGCAGTAGGCGGCGACGCTGCTCAAAAAGCTTATGTAGCCCCCGGTAAACACGATGAATTTTACAACTTCGTTTCTGGTGGCTTTAGCGGCCAGATGTCTGTATACGGTCTTCCTAGCGGAAGATTGTTAAGAGTTATTCCTGTATTCTCTGTAGACCCTGAAAAAGGCTATGGCTACAGCGAAGAAACAAAAGGCATGCTTACCACTTCGCATGGCTTCACACCATGGGACGATCTCCATCATACCCAGATATCACAAACAAATGGCGAAACAGATGGAAGATGGGTGTTTGCAAATGGTAACAACACACCACGTGTAGCACGTATTGATCTTAAAACTTTCCGCACAGCAGAGATCATTGAACTGCCGAATAGTGCAGGCAATCACTCTTCTCCTTACCTGACAGAGAATACCGAATATGTAGTAGCAGGTACTCGTTTTAGTGTGCCTACAGATAATCCTGATGTTCCAATTAACACTTACAAAGAAAACTTTAAAGGCACCATCAGCTTTATTGGCATTGATAAGAACAGCGGCAATATGGACATTGCTTTCCAACTACAAACACCAGGTGTAAACTTCGATCTTGCTTCTGCAGGTAAAGGTCCTAGCCATGGATGGTTTTTCTTCAGCTGCTATAATTCCGAAAAAGCAAACACATTGCTGGAGGTTAATGCATCACAACGGGATAAAGACTTCGTGATGGCAGTGAACTGGAAGAAAGCAGAAGAATATATAAAAGCAGGTAAGGGTGTAAAGAAGCAGGTGAAGTATGCGCATAATATCTATGATGAGAAAACACACTCTACCAAATCTGAAATACGTACAGAGGTGCTCTCACTGGATCCTACAGTTCTGAAAGATATCTGCTACATGATCCCTTGTCCTAAATCTCCTCACGGCATTGATGTGGATCCTACAGGAGAATACATGGTAGGCAGTGGTAAACTGGCGGCTCTTATTCCTGTTTTCTCTTATCAGAAAATGATAAAAGCTATAGAAGGCAAACAATATGATGGAGAATACGATGGTATTCCAATCATCAAGTACGAAGCTGCTTTGTATGGCGAGGTACCTAAGCCGGGTCTTGGACCTTTACACACACAATTCGATGGTAAAGGAAATGCTTACACTTCTTTCTTTGTTTCTTCAGAAGTAGTGAAATGGAACATCAAAGATCTGAAAGTTCTAGATCGCGTTCCTACTTACTATTCTATTGGTCACCTGATGATACCTGGTGGCGACTCAAGAAAACCAAATGCCAAATACCTGGTAGCGTATAACAAGATCACCAAAGATCGTTACCTGCCTACAGGACCAGAGCTTTCGCAGAGTGCGCAGATATTCGACATCAGTGGCGAGAAAATGCAATTGATCTTAGACTTTCCGACCATTGGTGAACCGCATTACGCACAAGCTATTGCCGCAGAAAAAGTGTCTAAGAACTCTACTAAAATATATAAGATAGAAGAGAACGAGCATCCACGTGTAGCGAAAGGTGAAGGTGAAACCAAGGTAGTACGTGAAGGAAACAAAGTGCATGTATACGCTACTGCTATACGCTCACATTTTTCGCCCGATAACATAGAAGGTATCAGGCTTGGAGATGAAGTGTATTTCCATGTTACGAACCTTGAGCAAGATTGGGATGTACCGCATGGCTTTGCTGTAAAAGGTGCAGCCAATGCAGAGCTTCTGATTATGCCTGGTGAAACATCGACACTTAAATGGGTTCCAGATCGTGTGGGCATCTTCCCTATCTACTGTACTGACTTCTGTAGCGCACTACACCAGGAGATGCAGGGATATGTAAGAGTTTCCCCGGCAAATTCTAATGTACCATTAGCATGGAGCATGGGCACCAACAACGGTAGCAATACAGCTTCTAAAGCACCTGCAGGCGGCAGCACAGGTAAGGCTAAGAAATAAATACAACCATGATAAGGGGGGGGCAAGCACCCCCTTATCCTTTTTTTAAAAACTGTGTGTATGAAGAACAATAGTAACAGGTGGGCAAGAATACTAGTAGCATCAGCTGCTATCATACTGGCGGGTGCTATATTTCTACCTATATGGCGTATAGAACTGGATGCACCACAGTATCCTGAAGGCTTAACCATGCTTATTTATGCTAATGGTCTTGCCGGAGATATAGACATCATCAATACATTAAACCACTACATCGGTATGCAGCACCTGGACACCTCCAACTTCATTGAATTCACTTTGCTTCCATACATTATTTCAGGACTCGTATTGCTTGCATTTGTAGCAGCCTTAATCAACAACAAAAAGTTCTACTACATGTATATCGCATTGTTTATGTTAGTAGCTATAGTCTCCATGGCAGACTTCTACCGTTGGGAATATAATTACGGGCATAATCTTGATCCCAATGCTGCTATACAAGTTCCGGGCATGGCTTACCAGCCACCGCTCATAGGTTTTAAAGAGTTGTTGAATTTTGGCGCTTACTCAATTCCCGACATTGGCGGATGGTTATTTATAGGTGCTGGTTTATTGCTGGCAGCAGCCTTCTTTCTACTGGTTCAGCCTAAGTGGCTGCCTGCTAAAATGCAAGTTGTACCTGCGTTTGTTTTGCTTGTGATGTTACAAAGTTGTTCAACCCAACCACAGGCTATAAAATATGGAAGCGATGCATGTGAACACTGCAAAATGACCATCATGGATAAACGCTTTGGCAGCGAGTGGGTAACTACAAAAGGAAAAGTATTCAGGTTTGATGACCTGCTTTGCTTGCAGGCTTATTTAAATAAATCAACGGCAAAAGGAACAGTATACATCCAGGATTTTAGCGGCAAAAAAGAACTGGTGAAAGCAGAAGAATTACTGTTTGTTCATGGTGAAGAATTGCGCAGTCCGATGGGTGGCAATACCGCTGCATTTACTGATAAAGCAGATGCAGAAAAAGCTGCTGCATCAAACAGCAGTACTATTCTATCGTGGCAAGAAATAGAAAAGCGATAATCATGAAGCAGCTATTGACCATACTGTTCTTGTTTGTATTTGCAGCAACTGATGGTGCTACACTTGAAGTAGGAAAAGGTAAAAAATATCCTGCTATTGAGCAGGCTATAGCTGCTGCTAGTGCAGGTGATATCATTCATGTATATCCAGGCATCTATAAAGGCAATTCTTTTCTTGTAAACAAGCCACTGCACTTAAGAGGAATTAATTGGCCTGTACTGGATGGAGAAAACAAAAGAGAGATACTACAGGTAGAGGCAAACAATGTAATTATAGAAGGCTTTGAAATCAACAACAGCGGATACTCTAGTTCATATGATTGGGCAGCGGTGAAGGTGATCAATAGCAGCTATGTTACTATACGCAAAAACAAACTGCACAACAATTCATTTGGCATTTACCTGCAGAATGCCAGCTGGACAACAATTGAAGAGAACATAGTGAAGGGAAATCCTGTAAATGAAATTCAATCAGGCAATGCTATACACTGCTGGAAGAGCGACAACATAAGAATTAGAAACAACACGCTCAGCGGTCACCGCGATGGGATCTACTTTGAGTTTGTTACCAACTCTGTTATACAAGGCAACAACAGCTTTGAAAACATTCGGTATGGCTTACACTTCATGTTTAGCAACAACGACATCTACATGAATAATTCTTTTAAAAATAATGGAGCAGGTGTAGCTGTTATGTTCTCAAAACAAGTGATGATGATAGCCAATCATTTTGAAGACAATTGGGGCAGTGCAGCATATGGTATTCTCTTGAAAGAAATTTCAGATGGTGTTATTAAGTACAACAGATTTATCAACAACACCGTTGGCGTGTATATGGAGGGCACCAACAGGATCAACATTTTTCAAAACCTTTTTAAAAGCAATGGTTGGGCGCTGCGTGTACAATCGAGCTGTGCAAATAACACTGTTACAAAAAACAACTTTATAGCCAACACTTTTGATGTAGGCACAAATGGCAGCGTGCAATTAAATTCTTTTAGCACTAACTACTGGGATAAATATGAAGGCTACGATAGAAACAAAGACAACTATGGCGACATACCTTATCAACCGGTAAGCCTGTATAGTATGGTAGTAGAAAAAATACCTGCTGCTTCTATCCTGCTTCGCAGTTTTATGGTAAAGGTGATGGATAAAGCAGAACGCGTGGTGCCTGCTATTACTCCAATTGATCTGAAAGATGAGACACCACTGATGAAACCACTGAAGTAGCAGTAAAGCAGCTTTGGTGCCATGATGAAAATTCAAAACAAATGTCTGTATGATACTAGCAACAAATGTTACGAAGAAGTTTGGAAAGCTTACAGCACTTGATTCAATCAACGTGTCGTGCAATAAGGGAGAGAGCATAGCCTTGATAGGACCGAATGGTTCAGGTAAAACTACTTTTATCAAGTGTCTCCTTGGAATGGTGGTACCAGATAGTGGCTTCATCACATTCAACAACCACAACATAAAGCACGACTGGCAGTACAGGAGCCGGATAGGTTATATGCCGCAGATCGGCAGGTTTCCTGACAACATGAAGATCAGCCAGGTGATAGATATGATGAAAGACCTGCGCAAATCTGACCAGCCTTTGGATGAAGAACTGGTAGAGGAATTTGACCTACCTAAACTGATGGATAAAAGAATGAGTACTTTATCGGGCGGTACCAGGCAAAAGGTAGGCGCCTGTCTTGCGTTCATGTTCAGGCCAGATGTACTGATACTGGATGAGCCTACAGCAGGCTTAGATCCTGTATCTACAGAGATACTTAAAAGCAAGATCAGGAAGGAAAAGAAGAATGGAAAACTTATACTTATTACATCGCATGTCCTAAGTGACCTGGATGATATTATCACGCAGATCATTTACATGCAGGATGGCAGGCTGAAGTTTCATAAATCTTTTGACCAGCTACAGGAAGACACAGGCCAAAAACAACTTTCAAAGGCTATTGCTTTTGTAATGCAAAACAATTGATATGAAGAAGCTAATCAAATATGTTATCATCGATATAGTGCGCAACAAGATTGTTATCGGCTATACGATCTTCCTTTTGCTATTGTCGTTTGGCATGTTCAGCCTCGAAGACAATTCAGCAAAAGGTTTACTGAGCTTAATGAATGTTTCATTGCTCATAGTTCCTTTGCTTAGCATTATCTTTTCTACCATCTATGTTTATAATTCTGCAGAATTCATAGAGCTATTGGTATCGCAACCGGTCAAGCGCACAAGCCTTATCAGTAGTTTATATACAGGATTAACCTTATCGTTGATCATGGCAGTATTGGTAGGTATTGGCTTACCTGTGCTGATCTACGACCAGAGTATCACAGGCCTGGTACTGGTTATTTCAGCTATACTGTTGACGGCCATCTTTGTTGCATTGGCATTATTGGCTAGTGTTATAACCCGCGATAAAGCAAAAGGAATAGGTGTTTCTATTTTATTATGGTTTTACTTTAGTATCATATTTGATGCATTGCTGCTGTTCATTATTTACCAGTTCAGCGATTATCCTTTAGAGCAGGCATCCATTGCACTTACAGCGCTTAATCCAATTGATCTTAGCCGCATATTGGTACTGCTGCAAATGGATATGTCTGCAATGATGGGTTATACAGGTGCAGTATTCGCCGACTTCTTTACGGGCTGGTATGGCTATGTATTCATAAGCGTGGTCATACTGCTGTGGATCATTTCGCCAACATGGCTGGCAATAAATCGTTTCAATAAAAAAGACCTTTAGTATGAAAACAACAATTAATGGAGAGGAAGAGGTAAAGCTATTGGTACGCCAGTTTTATGGCAAGGTGCTGCAGGATGAAATGCTGGCGCCACTATTTGAATATGCATTGGAAAACAAATGGGATCAGCACCTGCAACTGCTGGATAAGTTTTGGATGAATGTTTTGTTTTATACCGGCGGTTATACTGGCAACCCTATGCAGGTACATAGCCAGTTGCATTTTTTCAGGAAGCTTACGAAGGAACATTTTGCAGTTTGGCTGCGCCTCTTTGTACAAACTGTAGATGAGTTATTTGAGGGAGAGAAAGCAGAACTGGCCAAGCAAAGAGCGCATTCTATTTCTACTGTTATGCAATTAAAGATCTTACACCAGGCCGAAGCCAGTTCTAGTATTTACTGATCATTTGGGTTTAAAGAAAAAGAAAAAGGCCGCAATTGCGGCCTTCCCTATTTGAGCCATACATGCTGTTATTGTGGCGGTAACAATACAGCATCTATCACATGAATAATACCATTAGAAGCAGGAATGGAAGCAATAATATTTGCAGTACCATTCACCACTATCTTACCATCTTTTTTGCTGATCGTAATATTTTTTCCATTTACCTGTCCCAGGCTTTGCCCATCTACAAGCAGATCAGTTTTAAGAACACCAACGCCTACATGGTATTCCAATACATTCTGCAGGTCTGCTTTTTTACTTGGTTCCAGCAAGCCTTCTACGGTACCTGCAGGCAGTTTATCGAAGGCCGCATTTACTGGTGCAAATACGGTAAAAGGACCAGCATTGGATAATGAGTTAACAAGATCTGCAGCCTGTACGGCTTTCACCAATGTTGTATGTTCTTTGCTCCCCACAGCGATTTTTACAATATCCTTTTGTGAATCATCATCCTGTACAGATGCCTGGCCGGCACCGGCTGATGCAATAGATGTAGGACTTTCAACTGTTTCAGTTCCCTGGTTGCAGGCTACCAAAATGGACAATGCAACTGCAGGCAAAAAGTAAATCTTAAGGTTCATAAAATTCAGGTTTTAGAGGTTTGGTATCATATAAAACTAGTTGGGCTAATAGAATTTTTTTATGCGTGTAATCATATGGCAGGTAATAATTGCAAACAGCTTTCACCAATCATTAAAAAGATTTAGATAACAATAAACGTGTAGAACAATCAGTGAAAATATTTCGCATTGTTGACGTTTATCAGTTTTTGCCTGTCCTGCAGCTTGCATTTTTGCCATGGAAATGAGATACAGTACAGCACAAGAAGCAGTAGAGGAGATCAGGAGTGGCAACAGGGTCTTTCTTCATGGAGGACCCGCAACGCCGGTAGTTCTTATAAAAGCAATGCAGGCCAGGTATCATGAATTGAGTGATGTAGAATTAGTGAGCATCACTAACATGGGCGACCTGGATTTCAGCAACCCACAGTACAGCTCCAGCTTTTTTGTAAATGCCTTATTTGTTTCGGCTAATACAAGAGAAGTTGTGAACAGCATCGATGGCGATTATGTGCCGGTGTTTCTTAGCCAGATACCACAATTGTTCCGCAACGGTATAATGCCGCTTGATGTAGCGCTGATACAGGTGTCTGTTCCCGATGAACATGGATACTGCTCGCTGGGCACTTCGGTTGATGTGGCAAAAGCAGCGGTAGAAGTAGCCACAATAGTGATTGCACAAGTAAATCCATTGATGCCTCGTACACATGGGCAGGGATTTATCCATACCAGCAAGATCCACCATTTTGTTTATCATGAGAGTGCACTTCCTGAAGTTGACTATGCGCACAAGTTAAGCGCATGTGTAGAAGCAATAGGAAGAAATATAGCATCATTGATAGAAGATGGAGCAACCTTGCAAATGGGAATAGGTGTGATTCCTGACCAGGTTTTAAAAAATTTAGATGGTCATAAAAACCTCGGCCTACATACTGAGATGATGTCGGACGGCGTTATAGACCTGTTGAATAAAGGCATAATTGATAACAGTCGGAAAGCCATCAACCGCGGAAAATCTGTAACAGGATTTGTAGCCGGCACACGAAGATTATATGATTATGTAGATGATAACCCTGCAATAAGGGTGATGGATATAGCTTATGTAAATGATACAGCTGTTATTAGGCGAAACCCAAAGGTTACAGCTATCAACAGCGCTATCGAATTAGATCTTACAGGACAGGTTTGTGCAGATTCAATTGGCACGTACCAATTCTCTGGAATTGGCGGACAAATGGATTTCATTCGTGGAGCCTCATTGTCAGAAGGCGGAAAGCCCATCATTGCATTACCCTCCACTACTTCTAAAGGACATTCACGCATTGTTCCTTTTCTGAAAGAAGGAGCGGGTGTGGTAACTACAAGAGGCCATGTGCATTGGGTGGTGACAGAATATGGAAGGTTCAGATCAATACGCAGTACAAGCGCACCTATGGTGCCAGCCTAAGTATTGCAACCGGAACAGATGTTCCCACTAACAAGAAGTTTTTTCTCATGTGTATAGTTTACAACCCCCTGGCTCTCCAGGGGGTTTAGTTTTTACAACGGTTATCAATCCCAACACCCGCAAGACTGGAAAATAAGCTTCTCTTCTTTACACCTGGGGCAGTGATATGATTGGCCATCTTCAAACTCATCGCATGCTGGCAGGTGAGGCATTGAATCCTCATCTATTGAAGCTCCTTTCTTTTTGTAAACCTGCAGCTGGTTTTTACACTTACCGCACACCTTCTTCTTTTTTCCATCAACTGTTTTCACCACACTACATTGATCGCAATACGCCAGCTCCCAATATGAACCTGTTTCAAAATATGCAAAGCCAATCCCATACATCAAACTACCTGAAGTGTAGCCGCAAGAACATGCAGCTTGCAACATTGTTCCCATACTTTATCTTTTAAAGATTTAGAGTGACTATCAGCATCAATATTGCACAAAATTCATTGAATATGTAGCCGTATTCCTGGTTTTAATTTGGCAGAATATGCTTATTTGAATAGCCTTAAATTGCGTTATAATTTATGGCAACACGAATCGCTAACAATAGCTTTCATGCTCCTATATTAGACATGATAGCAGATCCCATAATATGGGTACTTCCGGTTTATAACGATCAAAATGAAGTTGTTGACTTCAAAGTAGAATATGCTAACAGGCCAGCTGTTAATGGATTGCAACATCCTAAAGGAGAACTGGTGGGCTTACAGATCTTAAAAGATGGTGTTCCTTCGCATGAAAGTGCACCGGCAAATTTCCAGCACTTTTTATCAGTATTTGTAACTGGCGAGGTAAAAGAATATTCATTCATTGCACATCATTCCAATAGGCAATATGAAACGGTGCGCCGCATGTACGAAGGCGGTGTTTTGAGCACTACACGCGATCGCAATGAACAACGCGAAGCAGAAAGAAAGGAAAAAGAAAAATCACAACTACTGAACGCCATTGTGGATCATGCTCCTACTGGCATAGTGGTATACGAAGCTATAAGAGATGATGATGGCATCATCGATGATTTCAGGATCAAGCTTTACAACGATGTTCTGCACGAGCTTACCGGCATACCAGAAAAGGATCGAAAAGAAAAGACCTTCAAGGAAATACTGAAGCAAGTTTCTGCCCTAGAGTTGTTTGAAAAATACGTACATATAGTAGAGTCAGGTGAACCTTTTTCGCTGGAATACTTCTCGCCTAATACCAATGCATGGCTGCAGCTATCAGTGGTAAAATTGGGTGATGGTTTTCTTATCCTGCTTTCAGACATCAATGAAGAAAAGAAATCGCACCAGGCGCTAAAGGCGCAAACCCAAAGACTTTCTACCATACTCAACAGTTCTTTCAACTGTGTATTTACATGCGATGCTGTACGTAACGAAGCGGGGAAGATCATTGACCTTAGGTATACACAGATAAATACGATGTATACCAACATGATCGGTAAAAGTGCAGAGGAAGTTATAGGCAAAACAATGATGGAACTTTTTCCTACTGCCAAGCCAACGGGTGCTTTTGAAAAACATTGTGAAGTTATAGAAACAGGTATCTCGCAACGCTTTGAAGTGAGATACCAGGGTGAGGGTCTTGATGCATGGTACGACACTTCGTCTGTAAAACTGGGTGATGGCGTGGTAGTAACCTTCGCCGATATATCGAAAGATAAGCAAGCAGCCATAGAAGTAGAGCGCCAAAAAAACCTGCTCAATAGCATTCTTATGCATTCTTCGAATGGTATATCTGTAACGGAAGTAATACGCGACAAGGATGAACAGGTGATAGATGCCAGGACTATCTTAGCCAATGATGCAGCTGTACAATACATAGGTCTGCCTAAAGAAGTTTTGTTCTCAAAAACGGCCACTGAACTGGACCCGGAAATAATGAACTCAACGTATTCACAGCTGTATAATAAAACGCTTGAAACAGGTGAACCATCATTGCTGCAGTACTTCCTGGAGCTAACGGGCAGGTGGCTGGAACTTACCATTTCGAGGATGGACAAAGACAGGGTCATTCACATTTTCACAGATGTTACATCTATAAAGCAGGCGCAACTGGAACTGGAAAGAGCAGCGGCAGAAATGAAAACAGTTTTTAATGCTGCGCAAACTGGTATGTTCACGCTTTTGCCTGTATACGACGAGAACGAAGAACTAATAGACTTCAAATTCCTGATGGCCAACCCAACTATTTCATCGTATGTAGGCGAATTACCAGAAACACTACAAGGTGAATTGGGAAGTAAATGGTTTCCGCAGTACAAGGAGAATGGTGTTTTTGAAATGTACAAACAGTCGTACCTGTCTGGGGAGACAATGCGCCAGGAAATTTATGTTGATGTACAGGGCACAGAGCGGTACCTTGACCTGCAGTGTGTAAAGGTTGGTGAGCACCTGCTGGTATCATTTACTGACCATACAGAACTACGGACCGTACAGCACCAGTTAGAACAAACCATTGAAGAGCTGCGCCGCTCCAATGCAAGTCTTGAAGAGTTTGCCTATGCTGCATCACACGACCTCCAGGAGCCGCTAAGGAAGATCCACACGTTTGCAGAGAAACTGAAGATGGATATGTATGATGGGCTTGCACCTAATCAACAGCGCATGTTCGACAGGATAGAGAGCGCCACCGAAAGAATGCGTACGCTTATAAACGACCTGCTGACGTATAGCCGCGTTAGCGTAGAGCCACTGAAATTTGAACAGGTGGACCTGAACAACGTGGTACAACAAGTAATTAGCGACCTGGAAACAAGTATTGCAGACACCAAAGCAGTAATACATGTGGGCGATCTTCCAGAGGTAAATGGTGATGAAAGACAGCTAAGGCAGATGTTTCAAAACCTGCTGGGCAACGCTTTGAAATACCGCAAACAGGAAGTGGCGCCAATCATTCATATTTCTGCCAAACAAGTAAAAGATGTATTGCTGCGGCCTGATGAAAAGAAGACGTTTGAACAGGTAGATGTAACAGATAATGGTATAGGCTTTTCGCAGGAATATGCTGAAAAGATCTTCCAGGTGTTTCAGCGATTGCATGGTCGTGCAGAATACGAAGGCACTGGCGTAGGACTGGCTATAGTAGAGAAAGTGGTAAAGAACCACCATGGCTACATTTCAGCCAAAGGCGAACCAGGTGTCGGAGCCACATTCTCTGTAGGATTGCCTTCATGATCAGGCGGTTTCAATTTCTACAGGTAAGCCCCTTTCCACATTTACATTTTCTACCAGCGGTTCCTGTGTACAGTTGTGGTGAAAGGTGATGATGAACGTGGTACCCTTGGCCACTTCGCTTTGTACCTCTACCTTACCTCCTAGTGCATTCACCTGCGACTTTATGATGAACAGACCGAGGCCCTTACCTTCTTTCTCTTCATGGAATCGCTGGTGAAAACCAAACAACCTGTCTTTGTACTGTTCTACATTTAAACCTATACCATTGTCAGAAAATGTAAGCACTACTTTGCCATCATCAGAACAATAGGTTGAGATGTTTATCACCAGGCTTCTTGCACCCGACCGGAACTTTATTGCATTTGAAATAAGATTTAGGAAAATGCTTTCCAGGTAACTCCTGTTATAGTACAAGTGATCCACCTGCAGGTCTTTATGAATTACTGCAGAAATATCGCTAAGCGGGCTAATGAAAGTGGAGGTTACTTTATCCAGCACCTCTTGCACAGGTATCCATGATAAATGTGTATCAGGATTGTTCTTAATTACCAGTATCCTCGTTACATCATCAATTGTCTGCTGCAGGCCCTGCGTAGAAGCTTCTATCATTTGTAACAGTGGGACATTATCTTCTCCTAGCTGGCTATGATCCAACAGGCGCAACAAACCAGTAATGTTAGAGAGTGGCGCCCGCAGGTTATGAGAAGCTATAAAAGAGAACTGCTTCAGGTCGTTGTTGCTTTGGGTCAGTTCCTGGATGATCATTTCTCGCTCCAGCTCCGTTTGCTTCCTGGTAGTGATGTCTTGCATCGCGCCGATCATTCTTACAGGCTTTCCATCTTCATTGCGTACTATAAATCCTTTGTCCTCTACAAACGCATATGAACCATCTGCTTTTAAATACCTGAATTCATCCTGCCATAGTGTTTCTGTACCCTCAAGCTGATCTTTTATACCTTTTAGTACCCTTTCTACATCCTGTGGATGTATGGATTTCTGCATCGAAAACAAGGGATCATTTGAGCTGGTAAATGGATAACCAAATAAGCGCATAAAGCCATCGCCCCACGATATAGAATTCTGCTGCAGATCCCACTCCCAGATAGCATCAGAACTGGCCTGTGCTGCGTATTTAAAGCGCTCGTTACTTTTCTTTAGTTCGTATGTTTGCTCATCTACCAACGCCTTTAGTCTTCCTCCTTCTCTCCTGTTTGTCTGTATTTGTTTAAAGAGGAAACCGGCAGCAAACAAAAGCAAAACCATCAAAACTCTGAACCACGCGGTTTGGTAAAAAAATGGCTGCACCTGGAAAGTAAAACTCGCCGGCTTGGAGAAATGGTTAAACTGCTCCGCCTTTACTTCAAAAGTATATGTACCTGGATCAAGTTTACTGAAAAAGGCCTCACGCCTGTTTCCTGCAGCTATCCATTTATCATCCATTCCCACCAACCGGTAATGATACTGGATACTGTTTGGGTTTAAGAAGTCTATGCTGGTATATTTCACCTGGATATTGTAAACACCAGGCGGAATGCGTACATCCTTTAGCGTAGCATCTACCTTGTCGCCATAGCTTATTCTAAGAATATCTGTTTCTAAATCCACCGCTGGTTCTGCCACTCTTGCAGGATCCACTATGGCTACACCATCCACAGTAGGAAACCAGATAGTTCCATCGTGCAGCTTGTAACCGGCAGGGAAAATACCTCCATTAACTTCTCCATTCAACATGCCGTCCTGGCTATTGAACAAGCGTACAGGCACCTGGTTTACCTGCTGCTTTTCCAGCATTTCCAGGTCGTGAAGTTTCATGCGCTGCAAACCATGGTTTCCACTAAGCCATATAGATCCTTTACCATCATCAATAATTCTGAAGATGCTATTGTAGCGCAAACCTTTTGAACTGTTCACCAACAAAAACTTAGATCCATTGTACACCAACAGGCCTTTTTCCGTAGCCATTAGCATACGGCCATTGCTGCTCTCACAAAAGTCATCAATCAACTCGCACCCAAGTATTGTCTTTGGTAAAAAAGATAGCATGCGGCCGTTTGGTTCAATTTTGATCATGCCGCTACCTCTCGATCCAATCCACATATTATGTTTTGAATCTTCATAAGCACTGGTAATATCGGTAAGTAAGAATGCTTCTGGTAACTTGATCTTAATAATCTTATTGTTGGATAAAAGATGCAAACCTCCGTTCCTTGTTCCGATCCATGTCCGGTTATCACTACCGATAAAAACCATCTGAACAATATTGCTTACCAGCCC
The DNA here is from genome assembly GCF_017355875.1 of Aridibaculum aurantiacum. Taxonomy (NCBI): domain Bacteria; kingdom Pseudomonadati; phylum Bacteroidota; class Chitinophagia; order Chitinophagales; family Chitinophagaceae; genus Aridibaculum; species Aridibaculum aurantiacum. Next base: position 940,291 of record NZ_JAFEWC010000001.1, on the reverse strand, counting down.
ATCTTGCTGTGCAAAGTGCTTGTCCACTCTGCCTGTTTTGTTGTTGTACCTGTCAAGCCCTTTTGGTGTACCGATATAAGTAAAATCCTTATTACCGTAGATGGTTAATATAAGATTGTGCGACAACCCATTTTTCTTATTGATATACCGGGTGCCGGCACGGTTAATAATACTTATTCCCTCTCCTGCTGTACCAACCCATATATCTCCATTATCATGCTGAAAGACTGGTACCACCAGGTTGGAGGATAGCTTAAACTTTGGAGAAAGCATTTGGACTTCTGCAGGTTTCAGCTGCACCAATCCTGAAGCTGAGGTACCCAACCAGGTGAGACTATTTGCACCAAAGAATATGCTGCGGACACCATCAGCGGTATAAAGATCTTCATCTTTGAAATTGGCTTTTGCTTGCAACACCTGCACGCCCGAACTGCTGGTGCCTATCCATAGATCACCAGCCGGCGAAATGGCAAGGCAAGTGATGAAGGATTCTTTCAGTCCATCTTTTTCTGTTACGTGAAGTCGTTGATTATGGCCCAGGTTGAATAAGCCATTGTCTTTTGTTCCTATCCAAATAGAACCATCTTTATCAATGGCCAGTGCGCGAACATATTCCTTTTCGGTTCCTGCCACCAGTTCTGCCTTACTGCCTGTATGTAGAAGTTTATAAAGTCCTTTATCGGTTCCAATTAGCAGGTCATTCCCCAGTGCCTGAAGCACCTGTATGCTCTTTTTGTCATCAGTTTTCCATACATCCACCTCCTTCACCAGGTGATCCTGTATGTAAAACAATTGGCCGGTGCTGGTGCCGATCCACAGCCGCCCGTTTGCACCTTCTGAGATATTGTTGATACGGGCGCCACCTACTTTAGCACTTAGATCATATGTATGTTTAACCCGTTTGTTCACCAGCAGAACCGAAGACTCTGAAGCGGCCCATACTGCATTTTTTTTAAATGAAGGTTCCAGGTCGTAAAATGTATTGGAGGAAAGACCAGCAATGTTCTGGTCGTCAAAAACCTTCATCTCAGTACCATCAAAACGGGCCAATCCTTCTTCAGTGGCTATCCATACGAAACCTTCTCCGTCTTTAGCTATATCAAATACAGTATTCTGCGGCAACCCGTTTTGATTATTCCACAACCGCTGGGTATGCTTTTGCTCGTACCATTGGTGTTGTGCAGATGTATCTACTTTAGCTAAAAAAATATATACAAGTAGTATCGCATATACTTTCCAACATCTCCTACTACTCATCTAAAGAATCGTGTTTAAATAATCTAATTACATCAACAGTTTAATCTCTACAATTTAAAGTAACGCATTAATTCTCTGTGAAGTATGCAGCAGTAGAAAGAAAGGAAATTTGCAATTGTAAGAAAATGAAACACAAAGGCTGAAGCCGGTTTTGCAGAAGGAATCTCGAATGATGAGAGGGCTTTAGGGGGAAGCTTATTACTGTCTACTACCTGTAGATAGCTAAAAAAGAAAAAGCCCAAATTCTTATAAAGTAAGAATTTGGGCTATGTAGCGAGGAGCAGACTTGAACTGCCGACCTTCGGGTTATGAATCCGATGCTCTAACCAGCTGAGCTACCTCGCCAAACCTCAAGCGGCTGCTTTTCGGGCTGCAAATATAAGCGGCAGCAGCTTTCTTTAAAGTTTTTTTTTTCGCCTTCTAAAAAACATTCGTTGATCACCAGGATGACGTACAAATAAATTTTAGTTCTCAGGAAGATAAATCTTGAAAGTTGCGCCCTCTCCATAAGTACTTTCTGCAGTTATAAAACCATGATGGTTCTCTATAACCTTTTGTACAATAGCTAATCCTACACCTGTGCCTTCATATTCTGATTTTCCGTGCAAGCGCTGGAACAGTCCGAATATCCGCTTGTGGTGCTCCTGCTGGAAACCGATACCATTATCACTTACTTCTAGTTCGTAAAAGCTCTTTACGCGGTCACTGGTGTGCAGCAGGTCTGGCATCAATTCACTTTGTACTACCTGGCAGCCTATAACAACACGTGGCGGTGTATCTTTTTTATGGTACTTCAGCGCGTTGCTCACCAGGTTTTGGAACAGTTGCTTCATCTGCCGGTAATCCCCTTTTACCTGTGGCAGTTTCCCCACCTCTACTGTTGCATTCTTTTCAATTATTGTGGCTTCCATATCATCCAGCACCTCGTGCACCACCGTATTCAGATCCACATCTGAAAAGCCAACAGAACCAAGAGAAGCATTGGAGTAGTTAAGCAGGTCGTCAATAAGCGTGCGCATTCTTTTGCTGGTAGCCCTGATGCGGTCAGCTATCTGTACATTTTCTTCACTTATATCCGGCCCTATTTTGCTAAGCAGTCTGTCGGTAAAGAAGCTGATCTTGCGCAGTGGCTCCTGCAGATCATGAGAAGCGGCATAAGTAAACTGCTTCAGTTGTTCATTCGCCTGTCTGAGCTCGTTGGTTCGTTCTTCAATCTTTTGCTCCAGCAGTTCTGCGTTTCTTTTTTCTTCAGTTATGTCCAGCACAGTTCCTATCAAAACGGGTTCAGTTTCCTGGTTGATGAGGGCACCATTCAGGCGCACCCACCTTACATCTCCAGCGGGCTGTATGATACGCGCTTCGTAAAAAAGCTCGCCTGAGTGCCTTGCATTTTCATGTGCCCTTGTTCGTATAGGTACATCTTCCGGGTGTAAAGTTTCTACAAAGGCTTTATAGGGCATATTCTGCATGTCGGAAAAACCAAAGATCTCGGCCAGCCGCGGAGAGTACATGATGGTTTGCCTGAACATATTTACATGAAAAGTTCCTAGCCGGGCCGACTCTACAGCCAGCCTGTAACGGGCCTCACTTTCGCGAGTGGCATCTTCCAGTTTTTTTCGTTCAGTAATATCGCGGGCAATGGCAAAAAGATAAGGATTACCACCAAGCACCAGAGATCCCATATTAACCTCTACCGGGTATATATAGCCGTCTTTTCGCTTGTGCAGGGTTTCCTGTTGATGTAGTTTTTCATGCAGTCCTTTTTCAAAAAGCTCGCTGAAACCTTCATCATCCATGTCGGGAAAAACATCGGGTACGGTTAAAGAATTTGCTTCATCCTCAGAATATCCCCATGCTTCCAATGCTTTTCTATTCAGGTAAGCAAATGAACCATCTTCGCGCATTAGTAAGAAAGGATCCTGTGCATTATCAGCCATGAATTTAAACCGCTTCATGGCTTGTTCGCTTTCTTCTACTTTCAGCCTTGCTACTACCTGTTCTGTTACATCTATGGCTACGGCAATGATGCCAATAATGCTGCCATCCGAATCCCTGAAAGGCTCGTAAACAAAATTCACATATAACATTTCCAACTTGCCACCGCGAGGCAGTTCTATTGGTCTTTCGCTTGCAGAAAACGTTTCGCCGGTATTATAAACATGCGCCAGGATTTCTTCCAATCCCTGGTTTCGTACCTCATGTAATCCCTCAAAAATTGGTTTATGCAACAGCTCATCGGCGCCTTTTCCCCACAGCTCAAACATTCGTGTATTGGCGATCTCCAGCACCAGCGATGGGCCTTTCAAAATACACATAGCTACGGGCGATTGAAGGATAGTAGCCCGCAGGTTTCGTTCACTTTCTTCTATTTTCCGCGTAGCAAAAACTTTTTCAGAAGTTTCAATACAGGCGCAGAAGAGTCCTTCTACCTGGCCATTGTCATTCATCAATGGGCTGTACGAAAAGGTGAAATAGGTTTCTTCGTTGTAACCGCGGCGGTTGATATACAGCACCTGGTCTTCGCTCCAGGTTGAATGCCCCTGGAAAACCCTTTCCACCAGCGGCGAAAGGTCATCCCATGCCTCTGCCCAGGCTTTAGAACCACTGTTTCCTAAAAGCGTAGGGTGCTTTTTGCCGGCTATGGGTATGTATGCATCGTTATAGATTGTTGTCAGCTCAGGCCCCCACCACACGAACATTGGGAACTGCGAGTTGAGGATTATTCCTACAATACTGCGTAAGCTCTGGGGCCAGGTGTCGGGAGTGCCGATGGCGGTTGTACTCCAATCGTTGTTGCGAACCAGTTTTCCCATCTCTCCGCCACTGCTCAAGAAACCAAGTGACTGGGGTGCTGTTACTGTCATTCTTAAATTTAAAAGAGATAATCAAGTTACAGAATTGGAGTGAGGTATGAGGCGTGAGGTATCAGGTATCAGCGTTCAGCAATCTAAAGTCCGAAATCTAAAATCTAAAATCTCTCATCAGATATCATCACATCAATAGTGGCTTCTGTAATTATCAAGATCATTTATAGGTGAATTGATTTTGGGTCCTCACATAAAATATATTGGAATGATGAACCTGTAAACCCACTGCGTTTGTAGACCTTTTAAAGGTGCAAAATGGTGCCGCCATGAAAGATAAAGACGAACGGAGCGTCGCAACAAAAGCTTCATCAAAGCTCTACTGCAAGTCTCCACGTTTAAGCACCAGCTACATCTAAAATCTTGCTGATGGTCTCGTTCCACCCTTCAATGGTAGCAGGCTTGGTGATAAATTTATTCACGCCCATTTTGTAACAGTAATCTATATCTTCTTTGGACGATGAAGTAGTAAGAACAATTACAGGCACATCTGAAAAAGGACCATTAGATTTTAACACTTGCAGTACCTCTTTGCCATCAGCTTTTGGAAGATTTAGATCCATTACAATAATTCCGGGCAGGTGTGTACTATCCTGTATATGATTGGACACTTTATCCCCTTCCATTATCACCTCTATCTGGTAATCAATGGAATTTTCGTCAAGTGCTTCCTTAAGCAGATCTACATCATCTACATCATCTTCTATCAATAGGATATCGAGAGGCTTCTTCATATAGGCAAAGATGCATTATCTTGAAAATTCAAGCAATTAATTTGATACATTTACGACCTCAGTGAAGGTATCATGGCAGACAATAAAGTAGGTTTAGAACTAGAAAATATAAACAGTAATTATATAGTTGGAATAGGTGCATCGGCTGGAGGGCTAGAAGCAATCCACGAGCTTTTTGATAACATGCCCGCTGACACCAATTTTTCTTTTGTTGTTATACAGCATCTTTCTCCGGACTATAAAAGCCTGATGCCTGAACTGCTGGCCAAGCATACTTCTATGAAAATTATAGAAGCTGCTGACGGCATGAAGCTCCTTCCTAACCACATTTACTTAATTCCGAGCAAGAAGCTGATGAGCGTGACGAAGGACACGATAGTGCTGACGGAAAAAGTAGATAACCGTGCGCCCAATACAGCTATTGACACTTTTTTTACTGCGCTTGCAAAGGAAAAAGGTAACAAGGCAATTGGGATCATATTGTCTGGCACAGGCACCGACGGCACACGTGGTATAGAAGCCATAAAAAATAATGGTGGTATAGTGATAGTGCAGGATGCAGTTTCAGCACGCTTTGATGGCATGCCTAATAGCGCTATAGCCACCGGCTATGCCGACCTGATATTACCACCTGAATTGATACCCGGAGAGCTTACTGAATTCATAGTAGAAGCACCTTTCCTGAAAGCTTTTAATGAACTGAACAGGAAGGATGAAACCATAGTGAAAGAGATACTGGAAATAGTAAAGATGGAAACCGGCTATGACTTCAGCAGTTATAAGCGGCCTACCATCAACCGGCGCCTGGTAAAGCGGATGACGCAGAACAACTTCATCAACCTGGTAGACTACCGCAACTTCTTAAATAAGAACAATGAAGAGGTAAAAAAGCTGAGTAAAGATTTTCTGATCGGTGTCACCAAATTCTTCCGCGATGGAGAGGCCTTTGATACGCTACGGCAGCAGGTGATGCCTGCCATACTTAATAAACAAGGAGGTGAAGGCTCGGTAAAAATTTGGGTAGTAGCATGCAGTACAGGTGAGGAGGCTTATTCAATGGCCATACTGGTACAAGACCACCTGGAGAAAAATGAAGCAGCCGATGTTACGGTAAAAATATTTGCTTCTGATATAGACCCTGCTGCACTTGAAGTTGCATCCAGGGGTATTTATCCTAAAACAATAGCCAACGATATTCCGGGTGAATGGCTGGAGAAATATTTTAAGCCAGAAGGTGATTATTACAGGATATCACCCATTATAAGAAAGATGGTGGTGTTTGCGCCACACGATGTTCTTAAAGATCCACCGTTCTGCAAAGTTGACCTTGTGTCGTGCCGCAATATGCTCATTTATATGAATGCAGAATTGCAGCATAAGATCCTGAAGAAGTTTCACTTTGCGCTAAACAGCGGAGGCTTTTTGATGTTGGGACCTTCAGAGAACATCAGCATTTTGAAAGAGCAGGTAACAGAGGTAAATAAAAAGTGGAAGATCTTTAAAACAGTAGAGCGCGCCAAGCTGTTGGATGATGGAATGTTACCAATGCTGATGGATAACCGGTACCTTGGAAAAACAAAATCCTTTAAGCAGAAGAACGCGCTGAACTTTCTTCCTGAACTATTTTCAGAAACGGTAACAGAGGCGTTCAATTTTGCAGGCATCCTTGTAGACAAAGACATGGAAGTAAAACAGGCAACTGGTAACTTCAAAAACTTCTTAAGCTTTCCTGATACCAATTTCAATTTCAGCCTGCAAAAGCTTGTGGCGCCGGAGCTGGCGCTTGCTATCACCTCCGCAGTTCGTCGGGCTACTACGGATGGCGAGAAGGTAGTAGTGAAGAATATTAAGATCCGGGACCAGAATAATAGTTTACGTGTAATAACCATTATTGTTCGTCCTTTTCTGCAGCAAGATGAATTTGTGCAGCCGTTTATTTACATAGTACTCTGCGAAGAAGAAAAACAGCAAAAGGTAAAGAAGGATTATCCTGTTGAGCAAGGTTCCAATGATTTGCAGGAACGTTTACATGAACTGGAACAAGAGCTAAAGGAGACAAAAGAAAATCTTCAGTCGGTAGTAGAAGAACTGGAAACAAGCAACGAGGAATTGCAGTCGAGCAACGAGGAGATGATTTCAGCGAATGAAGAATTACAAAGCACCAACGAAGAACTGCAATCGCTGAATGAAGAACTGCATACTGTAAATACAGAACACCAGCTGAAGATAAAGGAGCTGATAGAACTGAACGACGACCTGAACAATTACTTCTTAAACACAAACATTGGCCAACTTCTGGTTGATAAGAACCTTATCATACGCAGGTTTTCTCCTTCGGCAAAATTACTTGTAAACCTGAGGGAGAGTGATATAGGCAGGAAGATCAGTGACATATCGTACAACGTGCAGGATATTGACCTGATAGCTGATATAAAACAAGTGATTAGTACAGATGAACAAATAGAAAAAGAGGTTACCACAGGAGATGGTGCTATATACCGGATGCTGATCAATCCTTTCTTGCGACAGGATTCTACTTCAGATGGTACTGTAATAACTTTTGTAGATATCACTGAACTGAAGCAATTGAATAGCCTGATACAAAGCGTGTTCAACAGTTCGCTTAATGGTATCATGGCCTTTAAAGCTATTCGCAATGAAGAAAATCAAATAGCCGACCTTGAATGGCTGGCGGCAAATAAATTCTCTGAAAACTTTCTTGACCTACCACCGGGCCACCTTGTTGGAAGAAGCTTTAGAACCCAATTCCCTGACGAAAGCAAAGACATCTTTGAAAAGCTGGTGCATGTGATCCATTCAGGTGAGACACTTTTCATGGAACATTTTTACGAGAAAAAGGAGCGCTGGCTTCAACTGATAGGTGTAAAAATGGACGATGGATTGGTGCTTACATTTATAGATATCACCACGCAGAAGCAGGCACTTGAACTGCTGGCAAAGGGTTACGAGGATCTGCGCCTGAAATCGAACCAACTAAAAACAAGCAACAATGAGTTGGAGCGGTCGAACTACGACCTGATGCAATTTGCGTCTGTAGCATCGCACGATCTGAAAGAGCCATTGAGAAAAATACAGACTTATGGCAACTTGCTTTATTCTAAGATAAACAGCCAGCTTCAAGACAATGAACTTGGATATCTTGATAAAATGATCCGGTCATCGCAGCGTATGCAAACACTAATAGATGATGTGCTGACTTTCTCAAAGCTGAGCAATACAAACCTTCATTTCACACAAACAGATCTCAACAATGTCCTCAGCAGGATATTGGAGGATCTTGAGATCATCATTAAAGAGAAGAAGGTTGCTTTTCATATTCCGAAGCTTCCGGTTATTGAAGCCATTCCTGGCCAGATGCACCAGCTGTTTCAAAACCTGATAAGCAACGGACTGAAGTTTAACAACAGCGAGGAACCAATGCTTGCTATTGAAGAATGTGAGATCTCTTTAGACGAGGCTAATGAACTAGGTATACAGGCAGATGATTTTGTATGTATTTCGGTAAAAGATAACGGCATCGGTTTCGATGAGAAGTATGTCGATAAGATCTTCAAAATCTTCCAGCGCTTACACAGCCATAGCGAGTACCAGGGAACAGGTATTGGACTAGCCATTTGCAAAAAAATTATAGAGAACCACAACGGGCATATAAAAGTGGAAAGCAAGCCAGGTAAAGGAACCAGCTTTCACATCATTCTTCCTAAAAAACAAGTGATGGTAAGCGTTGAGCTAACAAAGGAAGAGATAATGAGCAACTAGTTGATGATTTTATATGGTGGTTAGAGTTACAATCAATGCCGTTACCTTTTTCAATATGAAGGTTTGGTAGTAAAGTAGGCATCGATCATATAGCATCTAGCATCCGTTATCCACTATCTAGCATCCAGACCCACTACCCTCTCTTCGCCCTTTCATATTGCACAGGCCATGCAATATCTTGCTGAAGTTCTCTTGCAGCATGTAGTGGAAAATGCGGATCACGCAGAAATTCACGCGCCAGTAGCACTACATCTGCCTGTCCCTGTTCCAGTATACCTTCTGCTTGTTGTGCCGAGGTAATGATACCTACAGCGCCGGTAGCCATCCCTGTTTGCTTCTTGATAGCTTCAGCAAAAGGCACCTGGTACGATGGACCGGCAGTTATCTGTTGCAAAGGAGAAACGCCTCCTGAAGAACAATCTATAAGATCCACAGACTTTGTTTGAAGCACATTAGCCAGGGCTACTGCATCATCAATTGTAAAACCTCCTTCTACCCAGTCTGTTGCTGATATGCGTACAAACAGCGGCCGGCTTTCATCCCAAATTTCCCTGACTGCGTCTATCACCTCCAGCAAAAACCTGTTCCTGTTTTCAAATGAGCCACCATACTCATCGGTCCTATGATTGGTGAGCGGGCTCAAAAACTCGTTGATCAGGTATCCGTGTGCAGCATGTATTTCAATCACTTTAAAACCTGCCTGTATACTTCGCAATGCTGCGGTTTTAAAATCGTGCACACATTGCATGATGTCAGCTTTGGTCATTTCTTTTGGCGCAGGATCACCTTCATTAAAAGGTATGGGAGATGGTGCCAGCGTTTGCCATCCTCCTTCTTCTGGCAGAAGAGTTTTATGACCTTTCCACGGGCTGGTAGTGCTGGCTTTTCTACCGGCATGTGCCAGTTGTATGCCCGCCACCGAACCATGTTCATGTATAAAAGAGGTGATGCGCTGCAACATGGGAATGTGGTCATCTTTCCATATTCCCAAATCATCAGGCGTAATTCTTCCCTCTGGTGTAACTGCAGAGGCCTCACATATTATTAAACCAGCACCACCCACAGCACGACTACCTAAATGCACTAAGTGCCAGTCGTTAGCATAACCATCCGCACTTGAATATTGACACATAGGCGAAACAACGATCCTGTTCTTAAGCGTGATATTTCTGAACGTTATCGGCTGGAATAATTTAGCTGTCATAGTACTGTTTGGGGGAAGTGATAAAAAGATGTGCCAGTTTTCGTAAGTGAAGAGACGACGATTTTGTTTCGTACAAAAATAAGTAGCAAGATTAGCTTAACCTATTGAGATAGTAGCGCAGTCTCCTTACGCATTTACCACTATTTTTGAGCTATGGCCAATGATAATAAGAGAGATGCAATTATAGATGCAGCACAAAAAAGATTTTCGCATTTTGGTGTTGCCAAAACAACCATGAACGAAATAGCTGATGATCTTTCTCTATCCAAAGCTTCTCTTTATTATTACTTTCCTGATAAGCTAAACCTGTTTGCAGCAGTTCTTAAAAAGATCGTAGAAGCCCAACGCGCTGTTGAGCCTCTTTCTTTAAAAGAAAAGAACCTGCAAAAAGCTATCGCAAAATTCCTGGAAGCACGAACAGAATTCATCATTAGCAATTACTTTATCATAGAGTATTTGAGAACAATGAATGGTTCGTACCCGCCTGAGCTTGAGCAGATCTTTTCTTCCGCCAGGAGTTGGGAAATAAACCTGATAGCCTCTATACTTACCAATGCAAAACAGTCACAAGGTCTTAAACTAAAAGATCCAACCAGCACTGCTGAGCTTCTAATGGATGCTTTGGAAGGACTTCGCTTCGTCAACCTGCACAAGAACAAAAGTTTTATCCCACAGAGAGAGCAGTTTCTGAACCTGCTGAAACGTGAAAAGGAACTCGCTACTATTTTCATGAATGGCTTAAGTGCATAGTTAGCGCTCCTACATTTACCTGCCTCGCTGCTTTTTACACCTGCTCCTACCGCTGCATTTAATAAACTGTTAACATACAAAAAGAAAATTCTGTGTGCAGCAATAGGATTTGCCTTACCTTTGACTTTTAAAACAAAAAAGTCAGATAGTAAACTAGTCAAACAGTCAGTATGAGAGCAGAGTCATCAGTGAAGCAAGAACATATAGTAGAGGCTGCTATCAAACGGTTTACACATTTTGGCATCAACAAAACAACCATGGCTGAGATAGCCAGTGACCTGGGAATAAGCAAGCCTACATTGTTTTACTATTTCAACGATAAGAACAGCCTCCAGGAAGCAGTTGGGAAAAAGATAGTGAATGAGTTTCTGCTTGCTCTGCAGGAAGTACTGAACAAAGCAAACACCATAGAGGATGGTCTTATAGATTTTATAGAGGTTAAGAGAGACTATATAAAGAAGTATTCGCTCCTGGCCTTGCAGGTACAGCACTTTGATACTAATAAACCTATAGCCATGCTGGAACTGGCACAAGAAGCTCATAAAAGAGCTGGTTTGTTGTTAGCCAATTTTTTACAGAAAGGAATAGATAAAGGATCCGTCAAACCACATGATACTGCATCTACCAGTCATCTCATTCTAGAAACACTGGCAGCTTTTGATCTGTGTTTCAGCCGTCGATCCTCAATGGTAGAGAATAATGATGTAGATGAATTATTCAATAAGCAAAGGGAAGTAGTAAAAATGCTGGTAAATGGACTAAAGAACTGATGATGGAAGAATTGATAATTACCAAAGCAAGAACTCTCTTCTTCTCCTATGGCTTGAAGAGCGTATCAATGGATGACATTTCCAGGGCGGCAGCAATATCAAAAAAGACGATCTACAAATCTTTCAATGATAAAACTGAGATCATTGAAAGACTTGTAACTGATCTTCTTGATTGCTTCAACAAGATGATAAAAGAATGCACTGAACAGGCAGGAAATGCAGTGGAAGAAGTAATCCTGTTTACCCAAAAGCCGGTGGATATTATAGCAGGCATCAGCCCTTCTTTCTTCTTTGAGTTGAAGAAGTCATTCCCTTCTTTATGGGACAAGTTGGAGGAACATAACAAGCACGCACTGTTACCATTCATTGTGCAAAACCTACAAGCCGGTATAAGAGAAGGTTTATATAGAGAGGATGTAGATGTAGCATTTACTGCAGATATACGATTACAACAAATACAATCAATAGTAGATGCAAAGTCATACACTGACAAGCCTGTTCAATCGCACACGCTAATCACGCAGTTGACACTTTTCTACTTACATGCCATAGCTACAACAAAAGGAAAAAAATTAATACACAAATACATAACCACAGATAATGAAAAGCAATTTTCAAGATGACACACCTGGCCTGGTACACAAAGGCAGCACCAGGCTGTATAAGATGCTACTGGTACTGGTAGCGTTTTTAACCATCCAAAACAGCTATGCGCAAGAAGCGAAAACCTTGCATTTGAAAGATGCACTGAACTATGCAGTGAAGGCTAGTCAGAATGCAAGAAAGGCAAGACTGGATGTAGAGAACAGCCAATACCAGATAGATGAAGTAAGGTCAAGAGCATTGCCGCAGATCAATGGATCAGGTGGATTAACCTATAATCCAATCTTGCAACAGAGCGCGCTGCCGGGAGATTTTTTTGGCAGACCCGGAACCACCATGCTGGTAGCATTTGGTCAGAAATGGAATGCTAGTGCCGCCGTTTCTCTTAACCAAACCATCTTTGATAATTCAGTATTTACAGGATTGAAAGCAGCACGAACAACTGCAGAGTTTTATATGCTGAATGCAAAGCTGACAGAGGAACAGATCATTGAACAGGTAGCCACCAACTATTACCAGGTACTGGTGCAGCGCCAGCAACTTAAAGTACTTGATACTACTATCAAGAATACGCAAAAGGTGCAGGGCGTTCTTCAAAGTCTTTATGATAATGGCCTTGCTAAAAAGATAGATGTAGACAGGATTGCTGTCAATGTCTCTAACCTCAGAAGCCGCAGGCAACAACTCCTGAACGGGTTAGAGTTACTTCAAAATCAATTGAAGTTTTATATAGGTCTGCCTATAGAAACTCCTATCACTATTCCTGATGTAGAACTGGCAACGGTAAAACCACAGGCTGTTCCACAAGGAGACTCAATAGACCTGGCAAGTAGAACAGAAATAGCTGTGTTGGAAACACAGAGTGATCTGCTACAATTCCAGAAGAAATCAGTGCAGAATGAATACTTGCCAAGCTTATCATTATCCAGTTCATATTCTTACCAGGGCTTAAGCAATAGCTTCCCAATATTTAAAGGACAAAACAGGGGCGCTAACTGGTTCGATGTTGCATCGGTAGGTCTTAACCTTCGCGTACCCATTTTTAATGGTCATGCTACACGGGCAAGGCTAAGGCAGGCCGATGTAAAGATCCGCAAGCTTGATGAAGATATTGCACAAACAAGACTGGCCCTAAACCTTGCCTACGAGAATGCTAAAACCCAAATCAATAACAGCATTATTACTCTGCAAAACCAGGATGAAAACGTAAAGCTGGCAGAGCAGGTATACTTCAACACGCAGAACAATTACAACAATGGGCTTGCTTCCTTAACCGACCTACTGAATGCAGAGACTTCGTTGACCGAAGCACAAACAAATTATTCTTCCGCCTTACTTAATTACAAAGTATCCGAGATACAACTGGTAAAATCACAAGGCTCACTTAAATCACTACTTAACTAAAACGAATAAAAATACAACCATGAAAAAAAGGTCTATAGTAAGATTATTTACCACCATCTTGATAATAGCAGGTTCAGTTGGATTAATAGGTTGGATACTTACTAATAACAAAAAGAAGAACGAAGCCAAAACAGCAGTAGTGGCTCAATCAGGCAGTGATGTAGCGGTAAGAGTGGAAGAAGTAAAAACACAAAATATTGATCTTGATTTTGCTGTGAATGGAAACTTTGCTCCTGCCCAGCAAATGGATTATGCAGCTGAAAGTTCAGGACGCGTGGTGAGAGTTTTAGTAGATGAAGGAAGCAATGTACGTCGTGGACAAACACTTGCCATCATTGATGCAGGCACACTGAACGTGGACCTGGAAAGTGCACAGGCAACACTACAAAGTGCACAGCGTGACCTGCAGCGTTATGAGAATGCATACAAAACAGGTGGCGTTACACAGCAGCAGTTAGACCAGGCTCGCCTTGCTGTTCAAAACGCACAGGCGCGTGTATCACAATCAAAAATCCGTGTTGGTGATGCCAATGTAAGATCATCCATTAATGGCTTTGTAAACAAGCGTTACATAGAGCCAGGTGCTTTTGTTTCGCCTGGTGCAAAGCTGTTTGAACTGGTAGATGTTTCTAAACTAAAGCTGGCCGTTATTGTGAACGAAAACCAGGTAGCCCAGCTAAAAGTTGGCGACCCGGTACAAGTGAAAGCAAGCGTTTTTCCTGATAAGAATTTTACTGGTCGTGTAAGTTTTATTGCAGCCAAGGCTGATGCAGCGTTAAGCTTCCCGGTAGAGGTGGAAATAGCCAACACAGGTAGCAAGATAAAGGCAGGTATGTATGGCACGGCTATGTTCGATTTTCCCGGACAGGCACCAGTAGTAGTGGTACCACGCAGCGCCTTTGTTGGTGGTGTAAACAACAATCAACTGTTTGTTTTAGATGCAGGCAATATAGCTCGTACAAGGAAGGTAATTGCAGGCAGAATAATGGGCGACCAGGTAGAAGTACTGCAAGGCTTAAGCACAGGCGATAAAGTGATCACCAGTGGACAGATAAACATTGTTGATGGAACCAAAGTGGAACCTATACAATAACTGCATCTGTGCATAGCACCAGATAACACCTCTTGTACATTATTGTGCCTGTCCACTTAATGCGCGGTTCAGTATCTAATGTAAAAAGGAAGCAGGCAGCTATACATGCACAACCGGGCTAACTAAATCCTGTACCACAAGTACAGAACAAATACAGCGTATACATAACTATCGAAAATGAAAATTGCAGAAATATCTATCAAACGGCCTACACTGGTCATCGTACTTTTCACAGTACTGATACTGGGCGGGCTGCTTAGTTATACTTCGCTTAACTACGAGTTACTGCCGAAGTTTAGTCCATCGGTTGTTTCTATTACAACTATATACCCCGGTGCATCGCCGAGTGAAGTGGAGAACACGGTATCAAAGAAGATTGAAGATGCGGTGTCATCCATGGAGAACATCAAGAAGCTGGATACAAAATCATTTGAAAGTGTATCAACAGTTATTATCACCCTTAAAAGCGGCACAGATGTGGACTATGCATTGAATGATGCACAGCGTAAGGTGAATGCCATACTGAAAGACCTTCCGGATGATGTGGACCCGCCATCTCTCAATAAATTCTCATTAGATGATCTACCTATCATGACTTTATCTGGTAGTGGAAATCTTGATGAGGCAGCTTTCTTCGATTTGGTGGATAAACGTGTTGCACCCGTTTTATCAAGGGTGGAAGGTGTGGCAAGAGTGAACCTGATTGGTGGCCAGGAACGTGAGATACAGGTGAGCATTGATGCCGACAGGCTTGAAGCAAATCGCCTTTCATTGTTACAAGTACAAAACGCAGTCTTGCAAAGCAATCTTGACTTTCCTACCGGTAGTGTACAAACAAGAGAAAGAGATATCCTTATCAGGCTTACCGGCAAGTTTAGAAGTGTAGATGAACTAAGAAATCTTGTGATTGCCACCTCTCCTACTGGTGCGCAGGTAAGGCTAATGGATGTAGCAGATGTTCAGGATGCACAAAAGGATATTGAAAAGCTGGCGCGTGTAAATCAAACAAGTGCTATTGCTGTTCAGATCATCAAGCAGTCTGATGCAAATGCTGTAGAAGTAAGCAACCAGATCACTGCAAGCATTAATAAGCTACAGCAAGATTATGCTTCATCAGGCCTGAAGCTAGATATCGTAAACGACAGCTCGATATATACATTACAATCTGCAGATGCGGTTATTCATGACTTGTTTCTAGCCATCGTTCTTGTTGCATTCGTGATGCTGTTCTTTTTGCATAGTATAAGAAATGCTTTGATCGTTATGGTTGCAATTCCAGCTTCATTGATCGCTACATTCATTTTCATGTCGCTGCTTGGCTACTCGCTCAACCTGATGTCGCTGCTTGGTCTGTCGCTGGTGGTAGGTATATTGGTGGATGATGCGATCGTGGTATTGGAAAATATTTACCGCCACATGGAGATGGGTAAGAACCGCGTTCGTGCAGCTTATGACGCTACAAAAGAGATAGGCTTTACCGTTACATCAATCACATTAGTTATTGTAGTGGTATTCGTACCTATTGCAATGAGTTCAGGTTTGGCTGCAGATATATTGAAGCAGTTTTGTGTAACCGTATCAATAGCTACTTTACTATCATTGGTGTCATCCTTTACTATTGTTCCATGGCTTTCTTCAAGGTTTGGTAAGCTGGAGCGCATCACCGGCAAATCCTTATTTGGTAAAGTCATCGTATCATTTGAAAGAGGGTTGCACAAGTTTACTAACTGGGTAACCAATATTCTTAAATGGTCATTGGCGCACAAAAAGACCACGCTTGCCTTAGTATTTGGCTTGTTGATTGTTTCGTTTTCGCTAGTTGGTGCGGGCTTCATTGGTGCTGAATTTTTTGCAAAAAGTGACAGAGGTGAATTCCTGGTCCAGATAGAACTTCCAAAAGATGCGTCTATTGAGCAGACTAATGCTGCAACACAAAAAGCAGAAGCCTATCTACAAACAAAACCTGAAGTAACAAGACTTATCTCCACCGTTGGTCAATCAAGTGATGGTATGGGAGCGTCGCAGTCTACACCATATAAATCGGAAATTGCGGTACAGTTGGTACCGAAGAATGAAAGAGCTGACGAGGCAAACATTTATGCCGCTAAAATAAAGCGTGAGCTTGAACCTTTACTGGTTGGTGCTAAGGTGAAGACAGTACCAGTAAGTATTCTTGGCTCTGCTGAACAAGCACCACTTGCACTGGTTGTAACTGGTCCAACATTAGACAGTGTAATGCCTTTTGCCAATGCAGCATTAGCTGAACTAAGAAACATCAAGGGAGCTACCGAAATGCGTTTATCTGTTGAAGCAGGTAACCCTGAGATCAATGTGCAGGTTGATAGGGATAAGATGGCTTCTCTTGGATTGAATCTTGCCACTGTTGGTCAAACTATGCGTACAGCATTTAGTGGAAACACTAATGGTAAGTTCAGGCAAGGTGAGTACGAGTATGATATCAACATTCGCTATGGAAGCTTCAACAGGCAAAGCATACAGGATGTAAGCAATCTATTATTCACCAATGCTCAAGGTCAGCAGATACGTCTATCACAATTTGCAACAGTAGCAGAAGGCTCAGGACCAAGTATGCTGGAGAGAAGAGATAAGAGTACATCAGTTACTGTACAGGCACAAACTGTAGGACGACCTACTGGTACCGTAGCACAGGAATGGCAAGCCGCTATAGATAAATTAAGGAAGCCTACGGGTGTTACAACCGTGTGGAGTGGTGATATGGAAAACCAGAGCGAAGGTTTTGGTTCACTGGGTATAGCATTGCTAGCAGCTATTGTCTTAGTATACCTGATCATGGTGTCGCTTTACAACAGTTTTATTTACCCATTCGTTGTATTGTTCTCTATACCACTATCCATCATAGGAGCGTTACTTGCGTTAGCATTAACCAACAACTCTCTTAACCTGTTCACCATCCTTGGTTTGATCATGCTTATTGGTTTGGTGGCAAAGAACGCCATCATCCTGGTAGACTTTACCAACCAACGTAAAGCTGAAGGAGCATCAACTTTCCAGGCGCTAATTGATGCAAACCAGGCCAGGTTACGTCCAATCCTGATGACGACAATCGCGATGGTGATTGGTATGCTACCTATTGCACTGGCTAGCGGTGCAGGCGCTGAGTGGAAGAATGGATTGGCATGGGTGATCATTGGTGGTTTGCTCAGCTCTTTATTCCTTACGCTTGTAGTAGTACCTGTTATGTATTCCATCTTCGACAGGCTGATCGAGCGGTTTAGCAAAAAGAAGAAGCAGTCAATTGATGACCTGATGGTTGAAGAGTACGAGCTGCAAGAGTTTCATGAAACATATGAAGAAGGTGTTTTCAATCCTTCGCATATATAAAGTAGGTTTGGTTGTAAAGGTTTAGTACACAAGGGAAGGTTTTACCTTCCCTTTTTTTGTTCGCTAATATCTGCTTTAACTTATCAGCATCATATTCCTGGAGTGCCTGTTGTTTTAAATGGTATTTACACGCAAAAGCTTCTTCTAAATTTAAGCGCTGACTTTCTTTCTACAAATGAGAATAGTATGAACTTCTTCTGATGCATCACTTCTTTTAAAGGTTTTATCAAAAGACCTAACTATTTCAAAATTGTTGATTGTGATCTCTTCACTTAATCTGCTGATTGAATGAAAATAAAAATAGGTTCTGTCTCCCGTACTTCCTATTTGGAAACCTGACATGGCATAATCACCTTCCACAAAACTTATGTATAAAACGCCTCCGTCTTTAAGTAAGCAACTACAGTCATTTAATAACTTTGCTGCATCAGTTGCTGATAAATACGGTAAACAAAAACCACAAATTATACCGCCAAACTGAGTTTCATTTTTACCTATGTCTCTGCAGTCCATTACAGTAAAGGACGCTGAGGGATTGTTCGCTTTTGCTAATTCAACCATATTTGGGGAGATGTCAATTCCCTGAATTGTAAAACCAGGTCGTTTATTCAATAGATATTTAGTGATGTTTCCTGGCCCGCATCCAACATCTAGGATAGATGCATGCTCTATACCTACTTCTTCACAGAATGCGTCATAAGTTTCATCATATAAGTCCAAGTCCATAAACTTATCCTGGTAAAGCTTCGCCACTTTATTCCATGTTTCAAAAGTTTCGTGGTAATTATCCATTGCATTTATTTGGAGTGGAAAGGCGTTGCTCAACCAACCATTAGATCTTGTTCCTTCTGTAGGCTTATCATATCATTCTTGTAAATTTTTACCAGATGAAGCAGAGCAGATCGTTAGGCTTTTACTTGTTGCTCCTCTTTTGAAATATGAGACACATTACCGGTTTCTAATATTGATTTCAAAGTAGCTAAATACTTCTTCATATCATTTTTAGCGACCATTCGTGAAACGAACATTGGCAAGCTAAAACCAAGTGCATGTTTAATGATACCATTATCAAAAGACAGGGAGTAAATCACCTTGCATTCGCTTGCCGAAATTGCTTCTACCAGCCTGCTACTTTTTAAATAGAATGTTGAACCAGGCACCGTTTGGTAAACGACCTTTTTGTTTCCAAGAAACTCTATGCAGTGAAGCTTCAAGATATTGTTCGGTGCACGTTTGGATAAGAAAGAACTTTCTTCCGCTAAAGCACCCAAAGCAGGCTTTGCTGTCATTGCCGTCCAGTTGATTTCCTTCCGCCAATACTTATCATTCTCCAGGTTGGAAATGTAATCGAAGACAATGCTGCGTTCGGCATTTATTGTTATTGCTCCTTCAATGTTGATGTTCATGATAATCCTTTGAACCAAAGTATATAATTTTTTATTGCAGAGCTGTTTATTTGATGAAACCTATCCATCCTAAAGAATCATTCTCCAAAAGAAACAACAATAAAAAAGCTACAGGATGAGGCACATAAAATGCCTTTCCTGTAGCTTATAATTAACTAGAAATTCTTATTACGCTTTAGATCAACCATTTGCCAGCGCCCTGTCCAGGTGTACATAGCCTCCATCCACATGAACTAATTGACCTGTTGTATGGCTGCTCCTCGGTGAAAGAAGAAACGCTACCATATTGGCTATTTCTTCTGCAGTGGTCATCCTGTGTTCAAATGGAATTTTAGATGTGATCTCTTTCAACTTTTCTTCAGGATTATCAAAAGTTTGAATCCATGTTTGGTATAAAGGCGTGAAGCATTCTGCAACAATCACAGCATTCACCCTAATGCCATATTTCAAAAGTTCTACTGCCCATTCGCGGGTAATTGCATTACGTCCGCCATTTGCTGCGGCATAAGCTGATGTACTTCCCTGCCCTGTTTCTGCAGTTTTAGAACCAATGTTCACAATCGATCCTTTCGACTTCTTTAGTGCAGGCAAAGCATGATGAACGATCAAAAAATAATGAACAAGGTTTTTGTGTAACGATGCAATGAAGCCCTCATAAGTTCCATTTTCCAAACCTACTCCATCGTTCACTCCAGCATTATTTACTACACCATCTATTCTTCCAAATTGCTGTTCTACTTCCTTCACTGCTCTTTCGCAAGCTGCGGGATCAGTCAATTCTGCTACTACAGCAAACGATTGTTGTCCAAGAAGGTTGAGTTGATTTACTACAGCATCATTGTCTTCTTTGCTTCTGCCAATGATCACTGGTATGGCGCCTTCAGCAGCCAACACCCGCACAATACCTTCACCAATGCCTTTTGCACCACCAGTTACTACAATTACTTTATCCTTTAGTTGTAAGTCCATGTCAGTTACTTAAGATTATAAAATTGTTGTGCGTTGCCTCCAAAAATTTTTTCCTGCTCATCAGCAGAAAAGGAAGCGAAATATTCTTTTACTATTCCGATCATTTCTTCATACGATGCTGCTACCAGGCATACAGGCCAGTCACTTCCAAACATGATCCTGCTTGTTCCGAATGCTTCCACTACTGCATCTATGTAAGGTGTAAAATCTTCCTTTTTCCAGTTTTTGAAATCTGCTTCCGTGACCATACCACTGATCTTGCAGTAAACATTTTTGTGCTTAGCAACAGCCTGCATATCGCGCTTCCACTCCTCTATTTTCTTGTCTTTGATGTATGGCTTGGCTATATGATCAATCACAAACTTTTGATCAGGATGAGCCGCAACAAATTCAGGAATATATTGCAACTGGTCTGGAAAGATCAGAATGTCGTAAGTGAAACCGAAATCTTTCAAAGCAGCAATGCCTTTCATGAAAGCAGGACGCAACATCAACGACCGATCCTCCTCTCCTTGCAGTACATGCCTAAAACCCTTGATGCTTTCAAATTGTTTGTAATGCCGCAGGCGATCATGGATATCTTCAGCTCGCAGGTCAACCCAGCCAACAATACCTTTTATAAAAGCATTGTTATTTGCCAGCTCCAATAAAAAATCATTGTGCTCTTCAGATTGATCAGATTGTACTACCACACATCCATCAAGCCCGTTTTGTTGTAGAACTGGCTCCAGGTCATGTGGCATAAAGTCTCTTCTGATCACGCGCATTTCATCCGTTATCCAGCTTTCTCTTACCGGATCGTATTGCCAGAAATGTTGGTGAGAATCTATTCGCATAATTTAGAAAATGCAAAGCGGCTAGCTTAATGAATAGCTACCCGTAGCCTTTAATTATTTAAAACAAAAAGAAAAAATCATATTCACCGCATCGGCGGTATCCGTATTCCTTCTTTGGTTATTTATAAGCCTTCACATGCTGCTTAGCTGTTCCTAATCCATCAATACCCAACTCCACTACATCTCCATCTTTCAAATAGATAGCTGGATTAAAACCTAAGCCCACACCTGCTGGTGTTCCAGTAGAGATGATATCGCCTGGCAACAAGCTCATAAACTGGCTGAGGTACGAAACAAGGAAAGGGATCTTGAAGATGAGGTTAGCAGTTGTACCATTCTGCATCATCGTACCATTCACCGACAACCACAGTTTCAGATTATCTACATCAGACACTTCATCTTTGGTAGCAAGGAATGGCCCAAGCGGCGCAAACGTATCACAGCTTTTACCCTTCACCCATTGACCACCTCTTTCCAGTTGAAATGCTCTTTCACTAAGATCGTTGTGTACACAATAGCCCGCTACATAATCCAGTGCATTCGCTTCATCTACATAAGAAGCTTTCTTTCCAATAACCACCGCTAGTTCAACTTCCCAATCTGTCTTTTCCGAATTTTTTGGAATGATCACATCATCATAAGGACCTACCATAGCAGAAGTAGCTTTAAAGAAGATGATAGGCTCAGCAGGTATTGCAGCACCTGTTTCTTTGGCATGATCAGCATAGTTCAATCCAATGCAAATGATCTTAGAAGGCCGTGCCACAGGGCTATCCAGCTCTACATCATTTGCAAGCTTTGGAAGCGTTGCTTTGTTCTCCTCTACAAACTGCTGCAGCCTTTGCAGCCCGTCATTTTCAAAAAAACTTTCGTTGTAATCTTCTCCAAAAGATGAAGCATCAAAATATTCTTCGCCGATATTGATACCCGGCTTTACCTCGCCATTGTTTCTAAAGCGTATTAATTTCATGTACCTGTTGTGGTTATTTAATTATTCAATTTTATGAAGCCACCATCAATGCTATAATCATTGCCGGTAATAAAAGAAGCCTCATCAGAAGATAGGTATAAGATGAGACTAGCAATCTCTTCTACTGTTCCCATTCTACCTATTGGCTGCGACTTTGATAGTTTCTCAAAAACCTCCTTTTCCTTACCTGGATAATTTTTAGCGATAAATCCATCTACAAATGGAGTATGCACCCGCGCCGGAGAAATGGTATTGCTGCGAATGTTGAATGACAGAAAATCGCGAGCTACTGATAGTGACATTGCATGCACAGCTCCTTTGCTCATGCTGTAGGCAAACCTATCAGCAATACCAACCACCGCAGCAATAGAAGACAGGCTGGTAATGGATCCGCCACCATTCTTTTTCATGATTGGCAAGGCCGCATGCAGGCAGTTGTACATGCCTTTTACATTTACACTATACACTCGGTCAAAATCTTCTTCCGTAGTATTTTCAGCTGTACCCACATGTGCTATACCTGCATTGTTCACCAGTATATCCAGCACTTCAATGGTTGCGAATCTATCCTGTACTTGTTGCTGCTTACTTACATCGCATTGGTGGGTAAAACCTTTTCCGCCTTCTGCCTCTATTTCTGCCAATACACTATCTGCCGCATCTTGCGATAGGTCTATGATGTGTACCACTGCGCCTTGCTTTGCAAATATTTTTGCAACAGCCCTGCCTATCCCACTTCCGCCGCCCGTGATTGCGGCAACTTTATTGTCTAATCTAAACATGTCGTCAAATGTTTTGAACCAGTTATTCAACTTGTGAAAAGCTAAATCGGTAAAATATTTTCATTTTAAAAATCCTATTACACCAATTGCGGTACTGCTGCAACGTCATCCGCTATCTCACTATCTTTCACCTTTGGTTTATAGCCTTTCAGGCCAAAATAAAGGATCACAACAAAACAAAGAAGCGGGACGATATAGCCATTCTGGATACTGTTTGTTTCATCGGCAATAGCACCCAATACAGGAGGCAAGATAGCACCTCCAACAATAGACATAATGATCAAACTGGAACCAATCTTTGTATCAGCGCCAAGATCTTTTATACCCAGGGCAAAAATGGTTGGAAACATGATGGACATAAAGAAGGCAATACCTATGAGCGCATAGATGGTAACCATACCCTCTGTGGTGATGGCTATAGCTGACAACACAATATTGATTGCAGCATAAAGGGACAACAATTTTGCTGGCGCTACATATCGCATCAGGAAGGTACCAATAAACCTCCCTGTCATGAAAGCAAGACCATAGCCCAAACCTAGATAACCTGCCGCCACTTTCTCATTCATTCCTGCTGCTTCGGTAGCCATCATTATGAAAAAGCTGGACACGCACACCTGTGCCCCTATGTAGAAAAACTGTGCAATTACGGCCCATGTAAGATGTTTGTGTTTAAATGCTTTTAAGATGCTTCTCTTTTCAGCTGCCTCTTCTTTTACATCAGGAAGTTTGGTAAAGAAAAAGAAGATCGCAACCAGCAAAATGATGATGCCAAGGATTACATAAGGCATCTTTACACTATCTGCTTCACTTTGTAAATATGCTTCTCTTGCCACTGCCGTCATGCTTGCTAATTCAGCATCCGAATTGTCTATTCCTGAAAAGATATATCGGCCTCCTATCAATGGTGCTACGGTGGCAGCAAGTCCATTGAAAGATTGTGCAAAGTTCAACCGTTGTGTGGATGTTTCTTTAGGACCTAAAATGGTAGCATAAGGGTTGGCCGCAGTCTCAAGTATGGTAAGTCCACTGGCAATGATGAACAGCGCACCAAGGAAATAGATGTACTGGCGCGTATCAGCCGCAGGCACAAATAAAAATGAACCCAGTGCAAACAAGAACAACCCGATGATAATTCCTGACTTGTAACCATACTTCCGCATGATCATGCCGGCAGGTAAGGCCATAACAAAATAGGCAACGAATACTGCCGAGTCAATCAGCGATGATTGAAACGTGGTAAGGCGAAAGGCCTTGCGCAGGTGCGGTATTAATATTGGATCGAGATTGTGCACAAAGCCCCATAAAAAGAATAAAGAAGTAACGAGGATAAATGGCAGCTTGTATTGGTTGGCTTTTTTCATATAGCAGTTGTAAAACGTCGTTAGTTTTTAGTTTGAATAATTGTAACAGGCCCTAATAATCCTGCAGGCTGCAGGTGTTTTTCTTCCAGCCTAATAGGTGCCGTAGTATTGGTTATGCGTTGTTCTTTATTTCGGCGCTTGTCACCAATCAACCTGTTTGCCCAGGTATTGGTCACTTCTATTTCCACCTTGTTAGCACCCGCTTTTAGAGCCTTTGCAATATCGAGCCTGAAAGGCGGTGTCCATAGTACACCTAATGGAGTTCCGTTCAATTTTACTTCAGCAATGTTGGCAATTTTACCTAAGTCAAGCCAGGTAGGTTGAGTGGAAGTCTTCTTCCAATTGAATGTCTTTGTATATGTAGCCGTGCCTGAGTAGTATTTGATAGTCGTATCGCTATGTTTACTCCAGTCAAAGAGATCAGTTACTGTTACACCTGCTGCAGGACCACCCAACTTGCTGTCAAACTTCAAATTCCAGTCTCCTGCTAATGTTTGCACAATTTCAGTCTCTATCCAGTTTTTACCTGTCTTGTTTACAGTAAGTGCTCCGCCTTTAGCAAGTACAATGAAGATAGATCCATTAGGCGCCAGCCGTAGTGGAACAACCGTTCTAAAGTCTTCCGTTGTTCTATAGCCTTTTGCTATTTCTATTTTACCTGTAACTGCATCCCATAACTCAGGAACGCGTGCAGGTACACGAAGAGATACTTCTATATCTCTCTCAACATCTTGCTGGTTAGCGAAGAAATAGATATCAACACCAGGAGCGGTACGATGTGTCCATGCTATATCTTTTGCGTACGCACCACCTTTATCTGTAGTAATAACATCAGGCTGTATGCCCAGTACGTCAAAAGAACTTGCATAGTAAGGACCTTTCACTACTCGTCCAGCACCATGAATGGTTACTGCTACAGTGTCACTCCCCGATCTTGCATATCCCCTTACCTGCCCGTCCCACAACTCAGATGTGATGCGTTCAACAGCTCGGTCATTAACCTGGGACTCCTCAAGACCAAGCGAACTTACAGGCACATCATTCACTATAATAGATGCGCCCTGCTTTACCAGTTCATTCAGCTTTTCTGCTACAGCAGGAGACATATATTCATTACTCGGAGACAGTGGGTGAGGTTGCGGTAAAACCAATATTCCATAAGTTGCTCCACCTGGCAATACGATCCTCTTATTTTCTACTTTGGCTTGTAACAGCACATCAGGATTGAAGCTATCATAAGCATAGCCTCGCAATGGATCAATCCAATCTTCAGGATCAGCCATGTTTGCAGAGTGTCGAACACCCATTGGCTTTTCTCTTAGAGGCTCGTCCTTATTCAGTAAACGTTCTTCGTTCTGCTTCACTCTTTCTTCACCTATGATGCCTGGCAGTGTGGATACAAGCCGATCAGGCAATACAGACCTTCTTGGCAGCTCTTCACCTGTGAACACTGCAATATCAGCAACTGGTCTTCCTACCTGCAACAGTGCCTGGGCTCGCTTTGCATAATCCACCCATGCTTTGCCTGGCTTCCACCATGTTTGATCACGCTGAAAGTATAAACCCACACCATCTAATGTTACACCGGGTTTTCTATTTACATATGGATTGTGTGCATACACGTGGTAAACCAGCTTATTAATTCCAAGCGCATAGTTCCTGTCCTGCGCAGCTTTCATATTACCCGGATGTTCACTCCAGTCCATTCTTACAGTTGTAAATGCTTCTGCTTGAATAATAGGTTTTCCATAAACATGTGCACCAGATATAGCGTCCATCATGTCGTTGGGCTTGTCGTGCGTTGGGCTGTTCAACCAGAATTCACCCATCGGTATGTCTACCGTTTTATAATGAAGCATCCCATCGCTTAGCATGGTTGGGGCAATGCTTTCGGCAGTAAAAGATGTTCCCTTAGCCTTTGCCAGTTTAGCCATAGTAGTGTAGAATTTATCTATCACCAGCTCAGCTATTGTCTGCCTTACATCATATAAAAATCTTTCAGAAACATCCGCACTTTCTATAGGAATACCAGCCATCACAGGCAGGTAAGGCTCTATGTCATAACCTCTTCTTTTCCTGAACTCTTCAGCAAATACAGGCGACCAGTTTTGGCTTCCGCACTCCCAGCTATCAATATGAAATATCTTCAAAACTTTAGTTGCTAGCTCCGGACCTGCCTGCCTTATGGCTTCGTTGAACCAACCATCAAATTGTTTGGTGATAGCGTCCGTGTTGAACTTGTCACATTCTAAACCCAATCCACCTCCACCCGTATAATTTGTATGACCGGTAGATGTATGTCCAACACGTAAGATCGTCCATTTGCCTGCGGGCACATTCCAGTTCAACGTACCATCAGCAGCAAGAAATTGCTTGATGTTGATGATCTTGTTCAATGGAACACTTGCTACACCAGGCACTTGTTCTTCTGTTGTTCTTTTGCTTACCCGCCACACGCTGCCGTTCTTGCCTTCGTACTGGTTGATCTTTGCTGCACCAGACAACTCTATACCTCTTAGCTTAAGTGATGGTTTCCATTTAGCAGCATCAAGGTCTTCAGCTCCTGGCTCAGAACCTGCCTTACTGTATACAAAACGAAAGAACTTAGCCGTAGTAGGTTCTATAGAATGTGTGACATCAGCATCCGTATCCTGCCATCCATGGCGCGGTGGTTCCAACCTGGTAACCCTCCGGAAGCTGCTGCCATCTTCACTAGCTTCTATGATTAGCCTGTGCGCCTGGTAGTTATTCCCAGGTGTACGAACAACCAGCGAACGTGCAGTGAAAGGTTGATCAAATGCATATTGGATCCAGCAACTATCATCGCTGCTAAAAGTTTGCTTGTTGCCTGCCGTTACTAAGAATGGCGCATCAGTCCCTTTACTTGTGGTGACCTTTGGCACTGTTGTATAAGTTGTAACATCTGCGCCAACAGGTGTTGGATAGGCATATACAGCAATGTCTTTGTAATAATTTTCTTTCGTCTCAGGTTGAGCGAGCTTTACGTTAATAGGCTTACCTCCATCTACAAACGTTTCCGTCCACACCACTTTTTGCATGCTTAGTTCCGGCGTTATCCAAGGACCTCCTGCCAGTGCAAAACCATCACTCACATGCATTCCTATTTTCAGTCCTAGCCTGTCAGCTTCCTTCATTGCAAACTTCACCATCGCCCAAAACTGTGGCGTAAGCTGGCGCACCTGTGGCTTATAGTCTATTGCACTTGACGTG
The DNA here is from genome assembly GCF_017355875.1 of Aridibaculum aurantiacum. Lineage (NCBI taxonomy): Bacteria > Pseudomonadati > Bacteroidota > Chitinophagia > Chitinophagales > Chitinophagaceae > Aridibaculum > Aridibaculum aurantiacum. The sequence goes on along the minus strand of NZ_JAFEWC010000001.1, from coordinate 912,911 downwards.
TCTTTGATGGGCATCAGGTAAGCCCCACCAATGCCTGCCTGCTTCATTGCCTGCAGGTCTGCAGTTATACCTTCACGCGATACAGCTCCATGCATCCAGTACCAAAATACCCACGGCTCAGCACTTGGCGGTGGCTGCTTAAATGCATTCACCAGTTGAGGGTACGACAAGTTCTTGTATAAAGTGGCAGGTTGCTTTGCTGGCTTCACGGTTGGTTTAGCCTTTTGTGCAGCAAGAGGCAAACACAAAACAACAGCTACCGCCACCAGTGCGCCCTTCAGTATATCATGTAGTGATCTATTCATTCACCTGTTAGTTCTAAAGATTTTTTATGTTACCAGCTGCGGCACTACTATTAAGCATCGTTGCGCCTGCTTGTCAGCAGACAGGTCGCACACTTGTGCTTTGTAATCTGCATTCAGCAATAACGTCATTCCATTGCATCACGTTCGTTGTTACAGGATTGGGCTACGCCCAATTTACCTACTCAATAATCTTATTTCTACAAACAGGAATGAGCTACGCTCATTGTTCCATTTTTATCTACCAACGGTTATTAAGGTATTTTCTTCTTACTCCTTTTGGCAACGCCGAAACCTGTTTGTAGCAAGGTTGAAGCAAAACATCTGTTGGGCATAGCCCAACCCCTACCATTCAACCACCAAATCGTTCCTCAACCTTCTGCATTACAACCGCTCTACCTTTAAACTATATTCACCTGATCCTAATTTCAAAATCGCCTTACCATTTTCATATCCTACCAACCTAACATCTTTACTATTTTTTACAGCAACTCCACCTTCCGAAATCATATCCTTAGCAGTGGCAGGTAAATAAACAGTGGCTGTGGTATTTGCCGGTATAACCACATAATGTGTAAAGCTATTGCCATCCTTCTTCCACTCACTTACAATTTTTCCATGAACTGAATGATATGAACCATTTACAGAAGTAACATCACCTACCACTTCAGGATTGATGACAATATCTTTATAAGCAACAGAACCATCAGCCTGGTTGATCCCTGCCAGGCCACGATAAAACCACTCCATCAAATGGCCAAGCATAAAATGATTATTGGAATTTGTAGGTAATGCAGCCCATGATTCTGTTAGCGCTGTTGCTCCTTTTGCCAATTGGTAGCCATAACCAGGAACATCTGTTCTGCTGTTCATGTCATATATCACATCTGACCTTCCTGCTTCTTGCAATACACGCAATAGGTAGCGATAGCCAATATCACCGGCAGTCAGACTATTGTTTCGGCTACGGATATCCTTCACAATGTTTTCTATTACCGCACCTTTATACTGCGGCTCTACCAGCTGCATATAAACAGCCATTGCATTGGCGGCCTGGCTGCCGGTAGCGTACTGCTTTGTTTCCTTGTTGAAAAAACTATCGTTGAAAGCCTGCTTAACCTGCAGTGCCAATTGATCAAAAGTTGAAGCATCTTCAGTCTTCCCAATAAGCCTTGCTATCTTACTCAGGATGTTTAAGTCATAATAGTAGATAGCAGTGCCGGTAACACCCATAGGTGTTAATTGCGAAACACCAGGAGCTTTAGGACCAAGGTCATACCAATCGCCTAAACCCTGCTTAAGGATATGTCCTTGTGCTTTTGTGCCAAGGTAATCGATGTAACGCTTCATCATCGGGTAGCTCTTTAATAAGACTTGCTTATCACCATACCACTGGTACAGATACCAAGGGAAAATGATCCCGCTACTCCCCCATTCAGGACTATCACGAAACATATCACCACCCCATTCAAACTTTACAAACTCCGGCGCTATCTCAGGAATCAAACCTTCTGCTGTTTGCGAGTACAACATATCCTCCACTGTCTTCCTTCCCAACTGCGCTATATCATAATTGTGCTGAACAGAATAACCCATCAGGTGTACCTGTTCTAACCAACCTAATTTTTCACGATGCGGGCAGTCAGTAAACACACTTACCATATTGCTCTTGATCGCCCAATCAATCAGCTCATGCGTCTTATTAAATAATTCTTTTGAACTCGTGAATTCACCTGCTCCTTGCGCTGCATTACGAATATGCAGGCCTTTTATTTCTTGCAGTACAGGTAAACCTTTTTCATCTGCTGCACCTTTAGGAACTGCACCATTTACTTGTAAGTAACGAAAGCCATAGTAAGTAAACCGCGGCTGCCATGTTTCAACACCATCACCTTTTAAAACATATTGCAGATAATATTGACTTCCTGTTGGCCCCTGCGCAACTGATCCATCCGCTCTCAGCAATTCGGCCGGGTAAACTCTGACTGTATCACCTTTTTTCCCCTGCACCTTGATTGAAGGGATACCCGAAGCATTTTGACCAAGATCGAACACATAGCGATCTGACGCAAGCTGCGTAACATTCTTAGGCGCAAATGTCTCCATCACCTTCAGCGGTTCAGCCATCTGCGCATTCAATACAGAAGGGCCATCAACGATCAATACATTTCTCCATCCTTTATCTGTGAATGAAGGAGTATCCCAACCTTTTTGCTCCAGGTTAGCATCATAATCTTCACCTCCGTAGATGCTCGAAAAAGTAATTGGGCTCGCAGTCGTCTTCCATGATGCATCACTTACAATGTCTTCCTTAGTTCCGTCTGCGTATTCTATTGCAAGACGTGCAATCATCTTTGGATGACCAAAAGCATTCTTAGTTTTGCGGTAGCGCCCCTTCAATGGTGGAATGAAATAAAAACCATTACCTAGCATAATACCAATAGCATTAGATCCCTGCTTTAGCTGGTTGGTAAGATCGAAAGGAACATACAGTGCTTGCTTATCATACTTCGTCCATCCTGCATCTAGGAAATGATCTCCTACTTTTTTACCATTCACGCTCATTTCAAAATGGCCGAGTCCGGTAATGAACATCGTAGCTTGCTTTACAGGCTTTTTAACTGTAAAATTTTTGCGCAACAAAGGCAGTACATTATTACCTAAGTATTTATCCTTTTTCCCATCGACAGGAAGAATGGAAATATTGCTGTCAGCTATTTTATCATAAGCTATCCATTTAGCACCTTTCCAATCGTTAGTGGTCATCAAGCCTGTCTGCCAACGCGCCACATCACTCCACCTCGAAACGTTGTTCTTATTATCCCACAGCATTACTTTCCAATAGTATGTTTTTGCAGGCGCTAATTTTTTACCTGCATAAGAAACCTGGACCGATGTACCTGATTGTATTTTTTTGCTATCCCAAATATTCCCTTGATTCTTTTTAAGTACGGCACTATCATCAGCCACCAATATTCGATAAGCAGTTTGTAATACACTCCGCTGGTTAGATGACAGCTGCCAACTTAATCCCGGTGCTGCTGCTTCCACACCCATAGGATTCACTTTGTACTCCGTGCGTAAGTTAATCACGTCAACACCTTGCGCGAAACCTGCAAGGCAAACAAAAAGAAAGACAATATTGAAAATAATCTTCAGCATAATGTAGATAACAAGAGGATGAATTTAGAGGAAACTAACTAAGCAAAATGCTAAAGGAGAAAGGAATGTATGGTGGATGGTCATATGGCAATGTTTTGAGTACATGAATAACAAGCAAACCGATGATTGCTACAAGCCTAAATGACTTGTAAACAGGCCAATGAAGGTAGATTAGTGCTTTCGCTCTACAATGTCAGGTCTTACTATGTTGATGGAAGATTTTACTATTGCCAAACCTGCAAAAACTTTTATCGCTACTTTCAGAAACTGAATTTCCACCCTCGCCAGCCAGGGTGATCAATTGTCAGTTTATAACGCATTGCTCCCATGAAGACTATCAAAGCATCTCTTCTCTTACTGTTATTACTATCCCTTGCATTTATCAATCATGCACAGGTAAAGCTTCCTTCCATCTTCACAAATAATATGATACTGCAACAGCAAACAGATGTTGCGTTCTGGGGTTGGAGTAATGCAGGCAGTTCAATCAAAATCACACCTTCGTGGAGTAAGATCAGCTACACAGCTAAAGCAGATGCTGCAGGCAAATGGAAAGTAAAAGTAGCGACACCAACTGCTGGAGGTCCTTATACCGTTACTATCTCCAATGGTAAACCAACAACGCTTACCAATGTATTAATTGGCGAAGTCTGGCTATTGGGCGGACAATCAAATATGGAAATGCCGATGAAGGGGTTTAAAGGCCAACCTATCCTTGGCTCCAATGACGCTATCCTTCATTCGAGAAACAAAAACATCAGGTTGTATACGGTTCCGCGTTCATCAGTTATAGAAGTGCAGGAGAACAGCAAGCCATCAGAGTGGAAAGAGGCTTCACCAGAAACTGTTAGCAACTTCAGCGCTACCGGCTATTACTTTGGAAAGCTTGTTAATCAAATGCTGGATGTTCCGGTAGGCCTTATCAATTGCAGCTACAGTGGCTCTTATGCCGAGGCCTGGATGACACCAGAAGCACTGAAAGACTTTGGCGTGAAAATCCCGGTGAAAGGTGACACGATAAAAGCTGTGAGCCGCACGCCTACTACTTTATACAATGGCATGCTACACCCTATCATTGGTTATGGTATCAGGGGCGCACTGTTTTACCAGGGCGAATCAAATTATGATGATCCGGATAAATACCAAAAGCTTTTTCCAACGATGGTAAAGCAATGGCGCAACGAATGGGGCATTGGCAACTTTCCATTTTATTATGCACAGATAGCACCCTATAATTATGCACAGCTGCCGCCGCACCACACTGGCGGAAAATATAATTCTGCTTACCTGCGTGATGCACAAAGGAAGGCGGAAAAGGTAATACCGAATGCAGCTATGGCTGTGTTGCTGGACATTGGCGAGGAGAAGCAAATACATCCTGCTAACAAAGAAGCAGGAGGAAAAAGACTGGCACTGTTAGCACTGGCTAAAACGTATGGAATGAACGGGTTCGGCGCTGCCAGTCCTGCTTACGATACACTTACTATTACCGGGAGTATTGCCAATGTTCGTTTCCAAAATGTACCAAATGGATTGACTTCTTTTGGTAAAGAGTTAACGCAGTTTGAGATAGCAGGAGCGAATAAAGTTTTCTATCCTGCTAAGGCATGGATCAATGGAAGCAGTATTGCCGTGTCGGCACCAGAAGTAAAAGAACCGGTAGCCGTACGATATGCTTTCAAAGATTTTGTAGTGGGTGACTTATATGGTACAGATGGATTACCTGTCTCGAGCTTCAGGACGGACACATGGTAAGTGATGAGTGATGAACTAGGAATGATGAACTATGAATGATGAACTATGAATGATGAATGATAAATGATGAATGATAAATGATGAAGTATGAAGAATGAAATTTGAATGACAGTCAAGCTGCTTTTGTGGTCTTTTGAATTTTGACTTTTGACTTAGCATTCTCACTTTACTCATCATCGTTGTGTCACTCACTTGTACTGGTAGATCTTCAATCAACTGTGAAGAGAAAGCATAAGCTTGAACAATTAGTTGCGATGCACAATGATCTGTGGTACAAGTGTGCGACGCAACCAGAGAATAATTGAAATACAAATGCTGGCTAAATAATCAGAACTATAACTATGAATACAGTATCAAAAATATTTTTTACGTCTGCGCTTTTTTATGCTACACAAGTAACAGCGCAAGACAAAGCTTTGGTGAATACCAGCAAGAGCGAATTTGCAAAGCTTGCTGCCGTAAATATGGGCGATGTAAAATGGACCAACGGCTTTTGGGCAGAACGCTTCAATGTATGCCGCGACTCGATGGTTCCAAATCTTTGGCGCATTTACAATGACGCTAATATCAGCCATGCTTTCAAAAACTTTGAGATAGCTGCCCGCCTTGATACAGGCTCGCACAAAGGACCTTCTTTTCATGATGGCGACTATTACAAAACACTGGAAGCAATGGCAAGCATTTACGCCTCTACCAAAGACAAGCGCTTGGATGAAGCGATGGAAAAAGCCATTGCAGTAATTGCAAAAGCACAACGTGAAGACGGATACATCTACACAAAAGCAGCTATCGATCAGCAGAAAACAGGCGAGAAAAAACAGTTTGAAGACAGGCTGAGTTTTGAGGCTTATAACATTGGTCACCTGATGACGGCGGCATGTGTGCATCATCGTGCTACAGGTAAAACCAACCTACTTGATGTAGCACGTAAAGCAACAGATTACTTGTACAACTTCTACCAACGTGTTTCGCCAGAGATAGCACGTAATGCAATATGTCCTTCACATTATATGGGGACAATAGAAATGTATCGTACAACTGGTGATGCACGATATAAAGAGCTAGCTCAAAAACTAATTGATATACGAGGTGTATCAGTAGGATCGGATGATAACTCGGACAGGTATAAGTTCAGGGATATGCAGGAAGTTGTAGGGCATGCGGTAAGAGCAAATTATTTGTTTGCAGGGGCTGCGGATGTATATGCAGAAACAGGTGATAAAACCTTGCTGAATACCCTCAACATAATGTGGGATGATGTAGTTAATCACAAGATGTATATAACCGGTGGTTGTGGTGCATTGCACGATGGAGTGTCTAATGATGGCACATCCTTCAATCCTGGTGATGTAGAAAAGCTGCACCAGGCTTATGGGAGAAAGTACCAGCTTCCAAACCTAACTGCACACAACGAGACCTGCGCCAACATTGGCAATGTACTATGGAACTGGCGCATGCTGCAGCTGACAGGTGATGCTAAATATGCAGATGTGATGGAACTAGCTTTATATAACAGCGTGTTGAGCGGTGTTAGTTTAAGTGGAAAGAAGTTCTTTTATACAAACCCTTTAGCAGTATCCGGAGACCTCCCTTATAAACAACGTTGGACAAAGGAATCCTACGCAACGCTTGATAAAAAGAAATGGCCTGACTATGGTTCTAACATGAGTTGGTCACGCGACAGGCTCGAGTATATTGGACTTTCAAACTGCTGTCCCCCAAATGTGGTACGTACAGTTGCTGAGATTAGCAACTATGCTTACAGCACATCAGATGATGGTTTATGGTTCAATTTGTATGGCAGTAACAATCTGTCAACGAAGTTGAAAAACGGTTCTTCAATCAGGCTAATACAGCAAACGAATTATCCATGGAATGGCCATATAAAAATTACAATTGATGAAGCTGCATCTAACACATCACTCCACTTGCGCATACCAGAATGGGCAGATGGCGCAAGGATATTAGTGAATGGAAAGCTTACAACAACACCTGTAGCCGGCACCTATGCAGCAGTGAAAAGACCATGGAAGAAAGGAGATGTAGTAGAGCTTGTTTTGCCAATGGAAGCCAAGCTAATTGAAGCCAATCCTTTAGTAGAAGAAACCCGTAACCAGGTAGCTGTTAAGCGTGGACCAATTGTTTATTGTTTAGAATCTATAGACCTGCCGAAAGAACAAGAACTTTTTGATGTAGCAATACCTACAAATATGAAGCTTACACCAAAGATGGCAACAATAGATAATAGCCAGGTTATGGTACTGGAAGGACAGGCAGTATTGAACGAAGCGGGTGACTGGAATAAAAGGCTCTACCGAACAGTTTCATCGAAACAGGCAAAACCTATAGCGGTAAGACTAGTACCCTACTATGCATGGGGCAACAGGGGCAAGACAGACATGAGTGTGTGGCTGCCGGTGAAGTGAGGAATTATGCATGCTGGATGATGATTGATGAATGTTGAGTGATATCATTTGCCTCGCCTTTCAACAATTGCCTCGGCTTCCAACAATCACATGCCTCGGCTTCCATTGCCTCGCCTTTCAAGGCGAGGAAGACTAAATAAAAAAACATCTCTTTGGCTTTAGCCAAACAGATCATTTATGGCCAAATAAATTCCCTTTGGCTAAAGCCAATTTTTCAATTTCATTTTTGATCTCCGCCCTAAAGGGCGGAGCTAGAGATTGATCTGCTGTTTGATTTATTGATTATTTGCCGCGCCTTCAATTGCCTCGCTGTTAATTGCCTCGCCTTTCAAGGCGAGGAGAACAATAAAAAAAATGGGCTCTTTGGCTTTAGCCAAACAGAAAATTTATGGCCAAATAAAATTCATTTTGATCTCCGCCCTAAAGGGCGGAGCTAGAGATTGATCTGCTGTTTAATTTTTTGATTATTTACCTCGCCGTTTATTGCCTCGCCTTTAAAGGCGAGGAGGATAAAAAAACAAATGTGCTCTTTGGCTTTGTTGCCTCGCCTTTCAAGGCGGGAAAATAAAATAGAACATTTTAATTGGCTTTAGCCAACTACATTGAAACCATATTTTCCAATAAATGCATCATACTCCTGCTGAAAAGTTTGTTTCTTATGATGCTCTTCCTGCTTATAAATATAAGTGCGAACTGTAGCTAACATAGATTCAGAAACAGATACAGCAAAATATTCATCCTGCCACTCAAACTTATCCTCGGTCAACTGCTGTTGATTTATCCAATAAGAAGATTCGCCTTTGATCAATTGAACCACTTTAGCAATTGTTTGCTCAGCGCCCAAGGAAATAAGACAATGCATATGATCTGTATAACCATTGATGCAGTCAATGAATAATCCTTTTTTCCTGCCATTAACCCTGATGTGGTTGAAGATGTTTCTGCGAATAGAATCTTTCAGAAGTGGATGTCTATGTTTGGTAGCCCATACTAAATGGATCCAGATCTTGATCATTGGCATGGTGAGGAAGTTTGGCTAAAGCCAAAATACAAAAACAATTTGTTTTCTCCGCTCCGCCCTAAAGGGTGGAGCTAAAGATTGATCTTTAATTGAGGTTTTGTTAATCAATTTCCTCGCCTTTCAAGTCGAGGAAAAAAATTATCAATCAATATTGGCTTTAGCCAAATAAAAAGGGATCACACGACCAATAGGACCTTTATGAAATCATTTTGGCTAAAGCCAAATCCTTCATTCATTATGATCTCCGCCCTGAAGGGCGGAGCTAGTGTATCTTCTTCCTTTAATCAAAAATTTTATGTCCAACACATCTTTAAACAATTGCATCGCCAATTGCTTCGCCTTTCAAGGAGAGGAAGAAGATTATCGATCAATAGTGGCTTTAGCCAAATAAATGATCATATGGATGATTCAAGGATGGAGGAAATAATTTGTTGTGGTATTCTCCCATAATCTGCCGCGCATCCATTGCCTCGCCTTTCAAGGCGAGGCAAAAAGATTATCAACAAAATTGGCCTTAGGCAAAAACAAACCACACAATCATCAAAATTTAATCTTCCGCACTACCTCATTTACCTGCTCCTTCCTTTTTTGCATTGGCATTAAATAAAAAGAATAACGATAATCCTTGGCAGGAATTTGATACTGGTTTAATGGTGCAGCAACATCACTCCAGGTATCATTGCCACCAACGCCCATTTGCATGAGGTCGATGTTGAGGGTAATGTATCCTGCATCTTTTAGTTTATTTGTGTGCTTTGCATTTTCAATATTCTCCTCGGTATACGGCCACGCACTCATGCTAAGCAAACTATCCGCTACAACTAACAATCCCTCATTCTTCTTATTTGCCAGGTACATCCACCTTACATCTGTTCTGTATCCATTCTCCTGCGGCAGTACATAAGGCTCCATAAACTCATTGATGTGCTGAGAATATATACCTGCATCAAAACCATATCGCCTGTCTACGTAGTTCTCAAATTTACCACGGCCATACCAGGTGATGTTGTCATAATCCCTTGCAATGGCGCCCTGCATACCAACTTTCGGAATGTTGGGCAAACCTGGTTTTACCTGAAGTGCATAATCTACTTTCACTGCACCATCACCAGCTATATAGTATTTCACAGTTACAGTAGCACTATCGTTAATCAAAGAGTAAGTACTAGTCACTACCACACCACTGCCTGCCTGGCCATCAGACTTGCCTACTGCAGTATTCACCAGTTTCATATTAGGCTCGTACCACTGCTTTAGCTTACGATGCGGCTTCCAGCCACGGCGGTCATTATCTGTAAGAGGACGTTTGAAATGCGGCAACAACGGTGCATACACCTGCTCTTTTCCTTTATATAAATAAGAGCTCAAGGCACCATTGCTCTTACTGATCTTTATGCTGAAATCTTTACCTGTCATTACATAAGCATCTGCAGATGTTGTCATATTAATCCGGGATGTAGCTTTAGCAATAGCATTATAACTAGCAAGTCCTGTTAATGCAAATTGATTAGATGCTACTTCATGCCCTTTTGGAGCCCATGCTTCATCAGCAGCCAATGTAAAATGTATATCAGCCAAATACTCTGGTCCTTGCTTCAGTTTTGGTAAATAGCCAGCTATACTTATAACTGTATCCCTTCCTGCTGCTAACGCTATTCGTGGCAATGGCTTATTCAAAATCGCCACACCATTTTCCCTTACAACCAAATGAACAGCATAATCAGCGAGTGATTTCACTGCATGCCTGTTGGTTATTTTGATTAACCCTTTTGCTACATCAAGCAATTCTGTTTCTGCAGGTTGGTATACACGTTTACATTCATAGATTGCTGCCTTAGGCCTGCCATCTGCTGCTACAATACCATTGATGCAAAAATTACCATCATGCAGCTTCTCACCAAAGTCACCACCATAAGCATAGTACTCCACTCCTGCACTATCCTTCTTCAGCAATCCCTGGTCTTTGAAGTCCCAGATACATCCGCCAATAATCTTTGGTAATGAGCGGAACAGGTCCCAGAATTCTTTCATGTTACCGGTTGAGTTGCCCATCGAATGCGAGTACTCAACAAATATGATCGGCCTGTTATCACCATTCTTCTGGTTAACAAATAACTCAGGTGTAAATATGCCTGGATAAAAACGGCTGACCATATCCACATAGAATGGATCAACAGGATTCTGTATGCGGTGTGCATGATCAACTGTTTTAGGATAGCGTGGATCAGTAGGATCGATATAACCATCTACACGATGATTACCTTGCGCAGGTTCATAATGAACAGGACGCGTGATATCAAAATCATGTATCCATTCTGCCATAGCAGCATTGGTGGGACCTCTACCAGCTTCATTACCTAAGCTCCATATGATGATGCTCGGATGGTTCTTATCACGCATCACCATTCGGTTGGTGCGCTCCATGAATGCATGCACCCACGTAGGATCATTGCTAAGCTTGCCACCCAATCCATGTGTTTCATAATTTGCTTCATCCATCACCAGTATTCCATATTCATCACACAGGTCATAGAAGTAAGGATCATTAGGATAATGGCTTGTACGAATGCAATTAAAGTTGAACTGCTTCAAGGTCTCTACATCTTTACGTATATCTTCCCTAGTCAGCGCCTTACCTCGTGTTGGATGATGATCATGACGATTGACTCCATACAAGTAAGTCACCTTTCCATTGATGAGCAGCTTTGAAGTTGTCTTATCAAATTCAATACTTCTAAATCCAACTTTACAACTCTTTGCTTCCAGCACTTTACCTGTACTGTCTTCCAGCGAAAGCACAAGTGTATAAAGATTAGGCGCTTCATCACTCCATTTATCAGGATTTTTTACCTCTGCTTCAAGCAGACCAAACTTTACATTATCAAGCCTTGGATAAATTTCATTGATGATTGATTCTGCAGTGCGCTCCAGTGGCTTCTCAAACAGTGGCTTGTTATTTCGATATAATTGTGCTTTTACTGCATATCCTGCAGGTACGAGTGCTCCTGTGTAGTTGTCTATTCTTGGCCTGATGCTTAGCACTGCATCCTTGTAATCTTTATCAAGTTTCGCCTGCCAATGAAAATCAGCAATGCGCAACTTAGGCTCAGCCATCAGCAATACTTCACGTTGTATTCCACTCAGCCGCCAATGATCCTGGTCTTCCAAAAACGTTCCATCACTCCAACGGATAACCCATACGCTCAGCACATTTTCCCCGGCTTGCAGGTAAGGGGTAATGTTGAATTCAGACGGCAAAAAACTATCTTCTCCATAGCCTACAAACTTGCCATTCAACCAAACTTTAAAACCCGAACTCACTCCGCCAAAATGCAGTGTCACATTCATGTCCTTCCAATTAGCAGGCACTGTAAATGTGCGCTGGTAACAACCAACAGGGTTGTAATCAAGTGGCACATGCGGCGGGTTCACCGGGCGGAACGGGTAAACCGCACTCTTATAAATCGGCTTGTCATAACCTTTCAATTCCCAGTTGCTTGGCACTTCTATTTTCTTCCAACCGCTTACACGGCTCTTGTAAAAATCGGCGGGCGCATCGGCAGGCTTCATGGCAAAAGCAAAATCCCATTCACCATTCAGCATCATCACCCTATCGCTCTTTGTCCTGTCGCCGGTCAAGGCATCCTGCACAGAGGCAAATGAGTATGCCGTAGCCCTTGCCGGGTCACGGTTGATTGCCACCACAGATTGGTCTTGCCATGGTTCGCTATCGTACACTGATGGCACCTTTGGTATAGCCGCCGGTGTTTTATCTACCAGCTGTGCCAGCAATGATAAATGAGCGATGACCCCAATTATTAATAACCACTTCTTCATTTTTGTCTTCAATGTTTATGTTACCAGCAGTTGTGCCGATATGATTCTTTTGTTGCGTCGCACACTTGTGCTTTATTACCCAATTCAGCTATGAACCACTAAGACACCAAGCGCACCAAGTGGCACTAAGTGGTGCTAGATAATCAGCATTCTTTATGCTTCTTAGCATTTTTAAAAATTATCAAATCTTCTTCGTATAACCTCTTTTCTCTGTGTCTTCGTGGTTCAAAAAAAAGTTCATTCAAGCAGTCATGAACCACTAAGACACCAAGCGCACCAAGTGGCACTAAGAAATCTTCCCATTCCTTATAACCCTTAACAGCTTTAATGTTCACCAAGCTTTCTTAGTGTAACCTTACTTCTTCGTGCCTTTGTGGTTCAAAAAAAGTTCATCAAAGAGCTAATAGTACAAGTGAGTGACACAACGATGTAGCTAGTTGCACTACTGCTTGTAACTACACCTTTTCTACTTCAATTTTCTCAATCACTACCATCTCACCTACAGGCACAACCAACTTCTTTTCATCCACTACAGGTCTTCTTCTCCAGTAATTAGCAAGCAACGAACCGGAGATATTCATCCAGGGACTAAACACCGCTGCAGCTAATCCTACTGTTCCCAGCTTACCCATACTACCCGCTAATCCTGAAGCCATACCACCATTTTGTAGTCCTACTTCAAAGGCAATGGTGCGTGCAGAATTCTCATCAAGCTTGAACAAACGGCTAAGCCAGTAGCCAAAGAAATAGCCGGCACCATTATGAATAACGGAACATAGAAACAGGAGAAAGCCAACTTCCATTAGGTTGTCTCTTCCGGCTGCAGTGGTCACGGTGGTGAAATAAATAATCCCAAACATGCTGATGACAGGCATCATCTTATCAAGATTAGCAAAGCGATTTGCTACCAGATGATAGAGCGTACCAACGATAACAGCTCCACACAAGAAAGAGAAGATCTCTAGCGACTGCATGGCTTCAACCGAAGAAATGCTTTGTAAATGATTGAATGAACCAAGCGGCAAAGCAATTAACCATATAGCCGATATCGTAAACAAAACCTTCACCTTTTTCCATCCGCCAGGTGATGCAGTTTTCAAGTAATCGTGTAAAAGGGCAGCTCCGATAGGAACCATCACGATCTTGATGATCTCCATCATCATATTAAGAAACTTCACCTCGATGAGTGTGCCGGCTAACAACTTCATGAGTAACGGTGTCATGAAGGGCGCTACCAATGTAACCATAGCAGTTACAACTACCGACAACACAAGGTTTGCCTTTGCCAGGTACACCATTACGTTACTTGCCAAACCACTGGAGCAAGAGCCGATCAATATAATGCCTGCGGCTATCTCTGGTTCAAAATGAAATATTCTTGTTAGCAAAAAACCCATCAGTGGCATGATTGAGAACTGGCAAAGCAATCCAATAAATACGCCTTTGCCGGTTGAGGCAATGCTGGTAAAATCTCGTAAACTCATTTGTGTACCCATGCCAAACATCACCAGTTGAACGATAACGAGTATGAGCCATTTGTTGCGCAGATCAAACTCTCCCCAACTTGTAAATGCAGCCGGATATACCATACCTGCTACAACAGCCGCTATGATCCATGCTGTATATTGGTATCCTTTCAATGCAGGTAACGAACCCATTCCAATAGCAAAAGTTACTGCAGTAATCAGTCCTGCAGCTTTTGCCAAAGCATCTTGTTGCATCAACAGGCATGCTATCAATACAACAGCGGAGAGTGCGGAGAGATACAATGAAAGTTTAGATACTTTTTTCATACAGCAAGTTGACAATTACAATATGGAAGCTAGATGTTCAATGGCGATGCCCGGGCTGGCGAGTATTGGTACGCGCTTATCTTCAGCACTTAGCGTATCTACCACTCTTGCCATTGATGCCTGTGCCAGCACGATCACATCTACTCTGGTGGAAAGCTCTTTCAATGCCTCAGCTACCATGGCATCGTGCTTTGCAGCATCGCCGCTCATCAGAGCTTCAAATGCACCTTCGCACAGCACTGATGTTACGGCTACATCTTTACCTGCAACTGCAGCCCTGCGTTGTACCAGGTCAGTGGTTGGACCAAGTGTGGTAGGTAGTGTTGCTATTACACCTACTTTACTGCCTATCTGCACTGCCTGGTCAGCCATTGGTTGATCGACACGCAATACAGGTACTTTGGTTAGTCCTGCTGCTGCCTCTACGGCTGCACCTATAGATGAGCAGGTGAATAAGATATAATCTGCCCCGGCAGCTTCTGCTGAACCAGCATAATCAACAACACGTCTTGCAGTAGCGGGAGTAAGCTCCCCGCATTTGATCACATTTTTTATAAGACTATCATCTACAATATTGAATACCTGTACATGTGGCAAGTGCTGGCTACATAGTTGCTGAAATACAGGAACAAGTGTAGCTGATGTATGAACGAGACCGAGTGTCTTTGACATGTTAATTAACTATGAGTGATGAATTATGAATGATGTATGATAAGTGATGAATACTGATTGATAGAATATGAGAGATGAGAATAGAAACTTACTTCTTCTCAATTTTTAATTTTTCATTTTACATTTCTCACTCCACCATCTCTTTTGATTTTTGACTTTTGAATTTTGACTTGCCTTCTTTCAGCAGACCAAAATAATCCTCCGCCCCTACCTGCCCGCCTTTGAAGTTGATCTCGATACCATCTAATGGCGATCCGGGTGCTGATGCCTTACACAATGGAGCACCGGGTGCTAATGGAGCAATCATGGTTACTGCTTCTATTCCCATAGCCCTTGCAGCATAACTGGAAGTATCACCTCCGGCAACTACGATACGTGTCAGCTTTTCTCTTTCGCATATCCCACGTGCTATGTTACCTAATGCAGAACCAATCACTTCCACCCCATTTTTGCGAAGGTTGACTTTGTTGGTTGTTCCACCTGTATGCACAATCACACTGGTTCCTTGTGAAAGGAAGTCGAGTGCATGTTCAATATATTCTTGCAACGCCTTCTCACTATCCTTTTTAAAAAGTGACCAAACATCTATTTCAATCACCTTGAAGTCATGCTCTATTGCCCAGTGAATTTGCGAAGCGGTAACAGGTGAGCAGCTTCCGGATAGCACTAAGAGAGGCGAAGCTTCACCAGGTGTTGCCCAATTATCGGCTACTTGCAACACACCTTGTTGATTCCAATATTTACCCAGAGCCATTTCAATACCTGAAGAACCAACACTGAAAACAGTTGAACCAGCCCTGGCTTCTTTATCTATCACCTCTCCTATTGGAAGCAGTTGCTCTTCTTCAAGCGCATCGAACAACACCACCTCTGCTCCTTCGTGGCAAAGCTTATTTAATGCCGCTTCAACTTCAGTTATTGGCTTTGCTATTTGAAGTATATCTACCAACTCTATTTGCTTGTTGGTTTGTTTAGCCAGGTGTAACCTCAGATCGCTTTCATTGCTGGGCGTAACCGGATGTTTACTCATAGATGGATGCCTGTCTAAGCGGTAGATGTTTCCATTACTGCCAATACCCAAACGGGCAAACAAGTTTCCAAATAAACAGTACCTGCCTAATGGCGGAGCAGCCACTAACAGCGGGATATAACGATTGGCGAATACACTGGCACCTACATCTATTGCTTTACCAATGCTGCCGATCTCTGGTGAAGAATCGAACGTAGAACAAACTTTATAATGCACATGTCGCGGCGCCAGTTCCTTTAGCTTTTCAAATGCCGGCTGCAGTTCACGCTGCATCGCATGCGGTGGTAAAGAACGTGTCATGCCTGCCACTCCAATGGCATTCAAGCCGGGGTAAGCAGCCAGTTGCTCTACTGTTGGCGGCTCGATAAACAGCGCAGCTTTCATCCCTGCACGAGATAAAAACTCCAATGCATCAGTACTTCCTGTGAAGTCATCACCATAGAATGCTAACAACAAATCTTTCATAGCACTTTTATTTTACACCGAACTTTTCTACTGATTGTGCGAATTCAACATACTTATCTGCAGCTTGCTCTACAGTTAAACCATCTACTGCTGCCTGCCAGGCATAACGTAATGCACGTACACCTGCAGCGGCACCACCGGGATGTGCCATGATACCACCACCCGCCATATACAACAGATCGGTGGTCTGCGTGCGGCGATATGTTTCAGGTGCCTGTCCGCCCCACTGACCTGAAGAAACAACAGGCAGCACTGTTTGCCCATTACCTAGAGGTTTTAAACAAGCCTTGATTGATCGTTCTACAGAATCATCCGATTCCCAGAATTTATTTTGAATACCATTTACATGCAGTTGATCAACACCTACCAGTCGCCAAAGCTTTTGATAAGCAGTGAAATCAATCCCTAATAATGGGTGCCGCGTAAGCATGCCCCATCCATTACGATGACCATGAATAGCCAGCACCCCAATGTCACAGATCTTTTTCGTTGCCGACATACCAACGCTATTGATGTTGACCATAGCACAGGTGCCACCGGCATTCATTATTGTTTCGTAGCGCTTTATCATCTCATCAATCTCGCCACTCAGGTTGAACGCATACATGATCTTTTTACCTGTCTTATCTGCAAGCTTGTTGATCACTTGCATGACGGCTTCAACCCTTTTTTCAAAAGGTGAATTAGCGGAAGAAGAAAGTAACTCATCATCTTTTACGAAATCAATACCGGCTTCACCCAACGTCTCTACTATTGTAGCTGTTTGTTCTGGAGTTAATCCTATACTTGGCTTGATGATCGTTCCAATCATGGGTCTGCCTTCAACACTTGTTAATCTTCTTGTTCCTGCAATGCCAAACTTAGGTCCTCTGTAGTGTTGCACATAGCTGTCCGGGAAATCAATATCCATCAGCTTTAATCCTGTGAACTGTCTTAGCTCATACAAATTGCCCTGGATGGTAGACACCAGTACAGGAAGGTTGAAACCGAAATTTTCTACCGGCCATGATATCTTAACCATCGCACGGTGATATACACCACTTGCGCTTTTACCACCAGGTATGGAAGGCTCGGTAACACTTTCCAATGCTTCCACCGACTCTACCCTTGCAGCAAATCTTTGCTTCAGCTCTTCTGTTTCTCCAGGCACTGCTACAAACGTTCCTGATGATTGTTCGCCTGCAATTACATTGGCTGCAGCGTCGGGTTGCAGGGGTGTTTCAATAAAATATGTTGCTGTTATTCGTTCCATTGTTTAAGCTCTGTGCTGGTTTATATCGCTATGGTTTTGAGTAAACAACTAATTAGATACTCTTATAGTTGATAGAGTATTCTTTACCTTTTTCAATAGTGACTTCATACACACCATCACCTTTTGATCTTACTTGAGCGCCTTCCACCACAGGCATGCTTGCACTCTTCAATCTTAATGTACCAATGCCACCATCAGACTTCACCTTAATGTTATTGGTGCTTACATACATAGTTACTTGTCCGTGTGGTGTTGGCACTTTTCCTTCCATCCACTGCAAGCCACCCAGTGAAGGTTCTATCACATATGTTTCATACCCCGGTGCAGTAGGTTTAACACCCAGGTAATATTTACCTAAAAGATAAATAGGACTTGCTCCCCATGCATGACAAAGACTTTTACCAAATGGACGACCATACATCGCCAGGTGCTCTACACCCTGCTTGCTTGGATTGTATTCTTCCCAAAAGGAAGTAGCACCCAGGTTAAGCATACCGCCCCAGTAGTCTTTCATTTCTTTAAGTACATATGCTTGCTCACCCATAGCAGCCAATGCTTCCAGCTCGTAAAAACGCATGTAAGGCGTAGTGATCTTTGGTACATCTTTATTCAGTAACACGTTTTGCTTTACACCTTGCTTCTGCGCATCATTCAACCAGTTGAAGAAAATGGCAAACATGTTTGCATAGCGCGTAACATGATCTGTAGGAACACCATCAATACGGCTATGTACCAATGCTTGTTTACCCTCATTCCAATAGGTAGAGAAAATCTTAGACTTTAAATCAGTTGCTAATTGCTGGTATTTTGCACCATTAGTAGCATCCCCTGCAATGTTGGCACTAATAGCCATTGCTTCAAGGCTGCGGGCAAAAAGTAACTGCTCAAAGCTTACTTCCCCTTTCTTACTCAGTCCTTCAGCCCAATCAATGAACACCCAATCACCTGATAAACCTTCTACCATACCGTTCTTGTTGCGCCGTGATAAAACATATTCCATCAGGCTTTGCATACGCGGGTAGTACTGTTGAATGAACTTGGTATCGCCGGTGTAGAGGTAGTAGTCGTAGATGCCAATGAACCAATAAAACGTATAATCCATGATGGTGTTGATGTGACTTGTCACCGGGTCTTTACCACGCAATGCTACCAGTGTTCTTTCCACTGTAGGATTGTCGAAGTAGAGATAGTAATTCATCAGGTAACTCTGGTATGCATCGCCACTCCAGATCCACCTATCGCGCTTGATACCATCAATGAAGAACTCTCTAGTGTTCAGTTCAAACGTGTACTTTGATACGTCATAGATCTTGTTGATCAGGTCGTCAGAACAACGGAAGTCGCCACGAACAGTAACGGGAGCATACTCATACAGCATAGAAACCGAATCGTAAGTAACAGCAGGATCAGCAATGATATTTACATAACGGAACGCTTTTGACAGCTCCATCACACTATCTCTTTTGCTTGGCCTGTTGACCTGCAAACGATCGAGGGTTTCTCCATGTGTAGTTGATAGTGCTTCTTCCTGCGACTCTCCATAATAGATGGTCAGGTTGCCCTTACCCTTTAGCCCGTGCAGCTTGATGAAGCCAAATGTTTCTTTGCCGAAATCGGCCAGTAGTGCATTGCCTTTTTTTGTTGTCTTTACTGCACGCTGCGCTCTTACCGGCAGTTGCACTTGTGATGGCCTGGCCGTAGGCTTATCAAAATTCCAGTAGCCGGCTTTCAACCATGTCGTACCGGATTGATCAGATACCTTACCTGTTTCATCTATCCATTCTTTGTCTTCGTATGTCACCAACCAGCTGCTGTCTGAAACAATGCTTTTGCCTTTTAAATAGATAGCAGGCACATACTGCTGGTTGAAAACTTTGATGTTGATCTTGTGCTTGCCTGCAGGAATGGTAACCTTGGTTGGTGTTCCTTCAAGCGGCTTCCCGTCCAGCTTTACATTGTATTTACCTTCTACAAATAGCTCAATGGTTTCAGGAGATTTAACATCAAATACCTTGTGAAAGTCCATGAGCGGGTAATGGCTATCTAATTTCCAAAAAGGTGGAAAGAAAGAACCACGCTCTGTACGGCGGTTTTGCATTTTGTTACTTAACCAGATCTCGTAGTCTCCGGGGTACCAGATCCATGTGGCTTGCTGCGCAAGCACAAAGTCAAAAGTCAAAAGTAAAAAAGCAAAAAGGCTGATACACTTTAGGTACTTGCTTTTGAATTTTGAACTTTGAATTTTGACTTGGTTCATCAGATTTCCCATCGGCACAAGTGTGCGACGCAACGGCTGTTGAGTAGTGTGATCGAGCTGGTTACCAAAATATCTTTTATCCATGAAGGGAGTTATGAGTGATTAATGATAAGTTATGAGTTCTTCTATTTTGACTTTTGAATTTTCACTTTTGACTTCTTATGCCTTATCCATGTCCATTAAACAGCACATACAAGCTTATCATCACTATGATGAGGACAGCCCATGAAAACATCACGCGCCTGCTGGGCTTTGGTGCTTCTGCAAATGCAAGTTGGTGCTGGGTAACAGGTGTGTAATTTTTATCGAAATAACTGATAACAAACGCAGAGATGGCAAGCACGACAAATATGTAAAACGAAAGCAACAGGAAGTGCGGCCAGAAGGTGTATACATTAGAAGGGAACACCCACAGGTACAAGATACCGGTGCCAATACTTATGATTGTTCCCACCGATAAGATGAAGTTGGCAGCACGGGTGGTTGTCTTTTTCCAAAGCACACCGAAGAGAAACACGACTGACATGGGTGGCGCAATGAAACCAAGCACTGCCTGGAATACATCGAAAAGGTTTAAACCTTTGATGCTGTTGATGCCCAATGCTAATGCTACAGCAATAGCAGCACCTATCATCATTACAATCCGGCCGATACGATTGATCTCATTTTGAGTAGCACCAGGCTTGTAGTTTTTGATGTAGATATCCATGGTGAAGACTGTACTGAGCGAGTTGAGTGCACTATCGATGGTGCTGACAAGCGCAGCAATCAATACGGCCATCACCAATCCTGTCATACCAGATGGAAACAGTTGTGTAACCATGGTCATGTATGCTTCATCAGGATTTTTAAGATTGGGAAATAAAATAAAACATACGATGCCGGGAATGATGAATAACGCTACATCGAAGATCTTCAACCAGCCGGTGAAGTTGGCACCCAGCTGTCCCTGCTTCAGGTTCTTTGCACCAAGTACTGATTGCACCATTGATTGATCGGTGCACCAGAACCATACACCCATAACAGGATAACCCAATGCAATAGCGAGCCAAGGATAATTCTTGTCATCCATTGGCAACAACAGGTTCCAATAATGAGCTGGCGTTTTTTCGAATAGTGCTACAGGCCCTCCAACTTTCATCACACCTACCACCGTGATGATAAGTGATACAACGATCAGCAAAATCATCTGGAAGACGTTGGTATAAGCGATGGCTTTTAATCCACCTGCTATGGCAAAGAATGCAGACACGAGCACCAGTGTAAGAATAGATAACCACAAAGGGAAGTTGAGTATCTGGCTTACCAATATGCCACCTGAATAAAGTGTAAGTGCAAGCCATGATATGAGTATGGTAACAATGCTATACCATGCAAGAATACTGCGTGTCGATTCGCCAAAACGCTTGCCCATGAATTCTGGCAGGGTAGACACTTTAGCACTCAGGTAACGTGGCGCAAAGACAACGGCTAACAGGAAGATGAACGGAAACGCATACCATCCAAAGTTGCCTGCAACTACACCGGTTGTATAACCAATGCTTGCAGAAGCGATGAGCATAGAAGGACCAACATTGGTACCCCACATGGTAAAGCCTATGCTCGTCCAGCCTAATGAACGGCCGGCAAGAAACAGGTTATCTTCTTTGTTGCGCTTCTTACTAACCCAATAGCCAATAGCTATTAGTATCACCAAATAAGCTGCTACTATTGCGAAGTCAAGAGGCTGTAGTAAGGTGTATATATCTTTCATGGTTAAGGCAAAATGAAAAATGTAAAATGAAAAACCTGTGGAGTAATGTGACTACACTCCTGCTTCTTCTTTTTAATTTTTCATTTTTAATTTTTCATTTGTTAATCCATACTCATCCAATATCGCATCTACTTTCACAGGCATGCCTGTTTGCAATGACCTGTCCATGGCTTGTAATAATGCGATGGTTCCGATTCCTTCCTGCATGTCGGGATAAGCCGTAAAGCCTTGTTCAATACTATCAGCAAAATATTCCAGGTAGTTCTGGTACTCACCTGCGTGATGGCTCTGACCTTCGAAGCGGAAGTAGTGCTTCATGGTGCTATCACCCCAGTGGATGATCTTTTCTTCACCTGTTTTATCTGTAACGGAATAGCGCAACTCGTGGTAGTCAGCCTGGCTGGCACCTTCTGTACATCTTAAGATTACGGTCATGCCGCTATCGCGTTGTGCCGGTTGAATGGGGCTGGTATATACACCGCTCACTCTTGCAATTCTACCATCAGTAGCTTTGAAGATGAAGTGCATGGTGTCTTCATTTTTTAAACCTGCTGTTTTACCATTGCTGCTCACCATTCCGTAACCCATTACTTCTTCTATGTTGGGCAGGTACCATCTTATGAAATCTACAGGATGACTTAATCCTCCATACAACCATTTGAATGACTGCATCAGCGACCAACCTTTTTCCAGGAACCAACGATGGTCTGCATGGTAGTGACTTTCCACTGTTATCAATTCTCCCAATAAGCCTGCTTCATAGTCTTTGCGTTGTCTTTTAGCTGGCTCAAAGAATCTTGAGCTTTGACCTATGAAAACTTTCTTCCCTGACTTTTCCTGTAGCTCCAGTAACTCTTTTGCATCAGCCAGGTTGTCGATGAAAGGCTTGGTACATACCACATGCTTATCGTGCAGTAATGCCTGCTTCACATGCTGTGCATGTAAATGATCAGGTGTATAGATAGCGACAACATCAATCTCTTTATCATCCAGCATCTGCTGGTAGCTGGTTGTGTATTGATGAAAATCAAATTCCTTAGCACGCTGCTTACATAATTCTTCCTTTGCATCGCAAATCATCTTTAGTGCATACCTGCCGCTTTGTAAGGCAGCAGAGATGGTGCTGCGACCTTCGCCTAAACCTAATATTCCTAATTTCAACATGTTCTTCTAATTATAAATGATGAACTATAAATGATAAATGAATTGACCCACCTAGCAATAAAATTGCTCTCATTCATCATTCATAGTTCATAGTTTTCATACGGTTTTCTTACTTATGTTTTGAATGTTCTTTTTGGCAGTCATTATACTGCTTCTGATCATCTTCAATAATTCGACAGCTTCACCATAAATCGAATTAGATTCTTCTTGCGTTAATAAATCAACTTCCTTTAGAAGCTCTAACCAGTAGATACTTTCATCCGCTTCTTTTTGAGCTATTGAGAGCTTATTGATGAAATCAGCTTTACTCGATGCGTTATAAGCTTCCCTGATATTTGCACCTATAGAAGTTCCACTTCTTAATAACTGTTTACTCAGTACAAATTCCTTCTTTGACTCATTTAAATACTTAAACAATTTATAAATGCGAACAGCGAAATGAAATGATTTATCCTTCAATATATTTTTCTTTTCATTCATCATTTATACTTCATCATTTATACTTTTCTAAAAACACCCACGTCTCTCCTTTCTTTGTTCCTTCAA
Source organism: Aridibaculum aurantiacum (assembly GCF_017355875.1). Lineage (NCBI taxonomy): Bacteria > Pseudomonadati > Bacteroidota > Chitinophagia > Chitinophagales > Chitinophagaceae > Aridibaculum > Aridibaculum aurantiacum. The sequence goes on along the minus strand of NZ_JAFEWC010000001.1, from coordinate 889,476 downwards.
TGCCTTCCTGGAATTTACTCATCAGGCTATTCCATTCGTTTACACGAGGGTTATTTTCCATAGTCTTTGGATTGAGTTCATCCAGGCTTGCACCTTTTGGTATACTGATGATCAGCATTAGCTGTCTTCCATTTTTAAACAATAACAGTTGCTGGAAGTCGGCATTACAAAACCCCTTGGCTACCTCCGGAAATAGCTGTTGCTGTTTGGCATGATAGTCCAGGTATTCCTGCTGCAGCTTAGGATCTTTTACAAGATTGGCGGTAAGCAGTATATGATCCCATTCTTTCACCTCTCCTTTTCCATTGCATGCATTTCTGTCAAACACATAAAACATGTCGTTGTAAATATTTACCCGGGACTGCGGCAGAACGGTGGCTATTTGTTTGCGGATGTTAATAGTATCACTTGGTGGGGTAAATGCTACAAGATGATTATTCCAATGATAAATGTCGTTGCTACTAACACCATTTTTTGAGAACACATTTTTGATTGCGGCCTCATTAGCTTTAGCCGGTGCAACTACTTCTATCACTACAGGCTTATTGATAGCTGCATGTTTGTTTGCTTGCTTATCTTTTGAAACCGGTATGTATTTATTGATAGGCCAACTGTTATCAACCGTTCTTTCTTTTACCAGGTATTGATATGGTGTCTGAATGCCAGCAAGAAGCTTTATACTATCTGCTACCTGCGGACCATTATTCGTCCAGGCATTACCCGGGCCATTTGCATTCTGCAAAAATTTTTCTGCCGGTGTCCAATTATCCTTTACTGTAAAATAAGAAGAACCCTCATCTGTATACAGGTAAAACCAATGATGCGGGTCATGTGCATAGGGTGCTACATAAATGCTGTCGACATAGTTGTTGCTGATGACAGAACCGGGCTGCGCGGATAAGGTATAGATAGCAGACACATCATACATATGCTTGCCATAGTGATGGATCTTATTAGCATGTATCCGGTTGTTACGCATGGCATTGATGGTTCTTGTCCAGCCCCAGCCCATACTAATACCGCTGTACGATACATTGCTGATCTCGTTGTGCTCGATGTTGATACCTCTTACATAACCAGCAGCAATACCAATACATCCCCAATCTTCATTGGTTACATCAGTGATAAGATTATTTACAATATGCGTGTTGGTAGTTATCTCACGTTCATCAGCAGGATCATAAGGACGATGTGTTTCATATGCTTCATCCGAAAACACTCCTGCCAGTATTCCGTTACCACCAATATCTTTAAACAGGTTGCCCTTTATTACATCATGGTGATTGCCTCGCTTGTAATCTAAGCCTGTAGAAGCAAGGTGCTCAAAACGACATGCTTCAAACCCGGTATTGTTAGTGAATGCCGCTTCCACTGCTGCGGCCGGCCTTACAAGCCATGCCTGGTTCTCCAAACCTTTTTTATCGGGTGTGCCTGGAACCTTCAGCTTGTATGCATCAGTCATAGGCATGCCTGCCTGGTGTGGCACATGCCCTTCCTTTGACGGCCTAAGCCATGTAGCATGCTGGAAAGAAAGACCTTTGAAAAACACATAAGAAACCGGATGATCTATGGTCCCTTCTATCCGCACCAATGTTTCCAATGCAGGCGCGACAACAGATGCAGTCAGCATATTTTCACCTGCTTTGGGATAATAGTACAGCTTCCTGTTCTTCATATCCAGGAACCACTCGCCAGGTTCATCTAAAAACTGTATTGCGTTGATTAAGTAAAAAGCTGAGTTACCTGTCTTCTTAGAAATCCATGGCGCAGGCCAGGGATGCTCTGATTGAATGCGACTTTCAGGTTGATGAAAAGTAAGTTTAGCACTATCACCCTGTACCTGTATCTCCTTCACACGAAGGTTGGCAATTGCCCACCATTGATGGATGAGCATCTCCAGCCCTTCAGCATTGCTTACATCTGCTGATGGTTTAGGTATCCAACAAGTTTGATCTTTATGGTTCCATGAAAGAATGCGGTTCATACTGCTGCCTGGTGTCTGCTTTGCTCTTACAGCTTTTGCATCATTCACCCATAGTTGCCTGAACTCTAGCAAACGCCCGCCAACCATAGGTGCATCGGCTACCCAAACTTTGCCTTGTGCTGCTTTCGGCAAACCAGCAATCCATCCTGGTGCTTTACGCCACCCGTTGATCAGTACGCCACCACTTAATACAGGTGTTGCACCAGCAGCCGCTTCAATGATTGTGGGGCTTGTTGGTGTGCCACTATCTTCAGGACGTACAATGATTGGCTCTTCTAGTTTGTAAACGCCTTCACCCACCACTATGCGAATACCGGTTGTGACGGATGGATCATTCAGTCTCCTTAACTCTCTTGCCTTGCGCAACGCTATAGCAACTGTTGCCAGGGGCTTTTCTTTTGTTCCATCATTATGATCTGAACCTTTCACCGACACCCATATATCAACAGCAAAAGCACCATGAAAGGTGCAGCAAAAAATAAGTAGAACTACAAGTTGCTTAATTGAATTCATCCAGTTACTATTCGTTATTGTGCTGATTGAAATATTGATTTCACATACGCAGTATTAGCTGTGAAATTGTACTTGACATTTGTTGGCGCTTTCTGATCTCTTGATCTTTCAATCACCAGCCAGCCTTTCCACTTCATTTCATCCAGTGTTTGTTTTACTTTCTTCATATCAATGGCTGTATCGTTTTGAAGCCATACACCATCGCTATTAGTACAATGAATCTGAACAATATTCTTTCTGCCTAAGATATTCAACTCCTGGTGCAGGTCGCGGTTGTTCTTGATTGCATTGGAGAAATTGAAGTAACTCTTGACAGCTTTCGATCCGATGTCTTTTAGAAGCTGCAACTCACCTGCAGCATCCAATGCTGTCTCGATGCCGATCACAACGCCTGCTTTTCTTGCCATTTTACCGGCCAACTTCAAGCGACTAACAACACTATCTCTTACTTCTGGATTTTTTGCTAAGTCACATTGAACGCCAAGCGGCAGGAAGGCAACTTTTACATTCATCAACTTCATTGTCTTTATACAATCCTCAACCGACTGTATGAAATGTTCACGCTGGCAGAACGATTGTGCATAGTAGCCAGTCATTGCCAGTGATGGTATCTCAAGGCCTAGTTCTTTTGCTTTGTCTAAAAATTGTTGGCGAACTGTATCGGTCAGCAGCTTGTTATCGAATGTTGGACGATTACCTAGTCCACCCATATCCACTTCTACTCCATCGGCTCCAATTTCTTTTGCCAATTGGAAAGCGCCCAGCTTCTGACGTTTCAATATCATCAGGTCTACTACCGCAACTTTATACCGCTCTTTTTTTGATTGTGCTACAACAGTGATAGTTGGAACAAAGCAAATAGCAAGAAGGCATATAAGGAGTAGTATCTTTTGCTTGTTGTTCATATTGTGTGGTAGCTTTTGATAAATGTTTTACGGTACAAGTGTGCGACCTGTCTGCCGACAGGCAGGCGCAACGATGCTTAATAGAGTTTCGACTGCTGGTTCCATCCTACTACTTAGCACTAACGGCAGCTTCAAATACCCTGGTTACTTCATCAAAACCTTTGATGGCAGTAGGCGGAAGCTTTTCGCCTTTGTCGCCAAAAACGTATAATGCCTGTTCCTTTTCTATAGTCACTTTGCTTTCGTCAGCAGCTTGTTTGTTCAGTTTAAAATGATCTGCAACAAATGCATACATGGCTTCTCGTTTATTCTTGCCATAGTCGTGACCATCGGTAGCAATGTGTGCATTCTGTAACATGCTGCTGCCATTGTTATAGAAACTATAGGTACGCTGCAAAAACGGAAACTCATTTTCTGGAACATGTTTCGTCCAGTCTTTACCATCGCTGATAACCAATTGAGGATTGGGAGCAGCCATAGCAGCTATTTCAACATTGTTGGTTCCGCCACCGCACATGTGTACACCCATACCACTCTCGCAAGGGCAACCACCACTGTGGTAAGAGGACAACATAGCCACAGGAACGCTCAGATCGATCCGATCGTCAATGGAAGCCATCAACATGGTCTGGCTTCCACCACCCGATGCACCGGTGATAGCAATACGATTGGTATCAACATTTTTTAAAGTAGTCAGGTAGTCTAGAATGCGGATTGCACTCAATGCCTGGATACTTTGCACCAAAGCTCTTCTATGATCAGTTGATTGAACTTGTAACAAGGACTCTCCATCCCATCCAAAAAGGTCGTAGCTAAAAGCCATAGCCCCCATACGTGCCAGAGTAGCACAGCGATACTGGCAGTCTGCGCGGTAACGTCCTTTAGAGAAATGACCATCAGGATTCAATACAAGCGGCACCTTACCTTTTACCCTTGCAGGACGGTAAAGAGAGCCGCTAACATATAACCCGGGGAGTGTTTCGATGGCTATGTTTTCGACAGTATAACCATCAAACTTTCGCACCGCTGTTATGATTGGTTTTGATGCAGGAGCTGCAGGAAGATGATTTAGTCTAAGTGCAGATAGCATACAAGATTTCAATTCAGCCTTGCGCTGTTCCCAGCTCTCTCGATTGCTATAAAGTGTAGATAAATATTGCAGTTGCTCTTTGCCTTCTTCAACCGTTTTTAAATGGTACTGGTAATTTTGAAGTTTGTACTTCTTATCTCCTTCTTTAGCAAAAGTGATATCTGCTGAAGCCAGCACATTGGCTAGTGTTTTCTCAACATTGGGTTTGAATTTCCAGCCGGCGTAATTGACCCATTTATCTTTCACCAGCTTTTCGTCATAACGAATCGCAATGCCATAACGTTGTTGTATCTGTTGTAGTACTTCCTGTAAAGGTTGCTTGAATGCATCATCGGATGTCTGCGAGTTCCCAATAGTATAGGAGAAAGCAAAAACAAACAATGAAAAGAGGAGCTTCTTCATATTGGGAACAAACAATCGTTTTTATGATCGCACAACAGCACTTGGCTAGCACGCTAGTGGTTGCGGATCAATAATGTAGCAGTAAAGCTATGTGAATGCCTTACGGGGAAGAATGCATTAATCAACTGAAATAATGGATGATTTTTCTATAACTCACGCAAAATACGAGAAGCAATGCTTCACGTAAAAAACAAAAAAAGGGCTGTAGATACAGCCCTTATAACAAATTCAAATGAGAAAATTAGTATCCAGGATTTTGTCCAAACTCGGCACCATTCAGTAGTGCATCAAGTTCCTCCTGCGGTACTGGACGCAATATGTGGAAAGGTTGTACAGCAGTGATATCAGGGTTCAAAGTCTTAATGCGGTTAACCCATTGCTGCGGAGTTAAAGAACGCTTCAGGTCAAACCACCTGATTTGCTCACCGGCAAATTCTCTTGCTCTTTCATTAAGTATAAAATCAATATTAATATCGGCAGCAGCTACCTGCATAGCTGTAGTTTGATTAACCGGTGCTTTTTTAGCAGCCCTTGTTCTTATTACGTTAACGTAAGTAGCAGCAGCTGCACTATTTCCCAACCTGAACTCTGCCTCAGCGGCAATCAGGTACATCTCAGCAAAGCGCATCAAGAAGATGTCGTTGAAGCCTGGCTGAGCATTAAGTGCAGTACGGTTAGGATAAGCAAACTTGATAAGAGAAGGATAAGCATTTACACCAGCAATAGCACCAGAAGGTGTGTACATGGTATCCCTATCAAATATTGGATAAGGCCTCAGCGACTCATTAGCAATGCTTCTTTTTGTGATATACAAAGCAGTATCTATACCGTGTCTTAAAACGGTTCCTACTAAACTTGGGTGCTTTTTATACGTATTTACATCTTGCGCAGTTAAGGTATAATTGCTTGGTACCGGAGGATTTCCAGCTACACGATTAACAAGCCAAACCTCCTGGAAAGAACCTTCATACCTGCTGTCAATATTCTCGTTGTACATATCCAGTAGTGCCAGCGTTGGCTGTAGACGACGCTGTCCATCATTGCCATACTCAAAGCTCTGCACCAGTGCACCAATGCGATTGTTGTATTGGGTAAGATACCACATGTGCATCCTGTTGGCATTTCCATCAAAATTGATAGCAGTATTATTGGCGGAATTGCTAATAGTATATAATGCCTCTCCACCACTTGCACTCATCCTTTTATTGTTGGCTGGCAGCCACAAGTCCCTGTAGTTTGGCCATAACGCAATCTGGAATTCAGCAGCCCTGTCAATAACATCCTTTGCAGCATCGCGTGCACGGGTGAAATATTGGGTAGCTTCTGCGCCTGTACTATGATAAGCTCTTGTAAGCAGTGCTCTTGCCAGGAAGCCTGCAGCAGATTTTTTCGTTGCCCTGCTATATTCTGCACCCCATGAATTAGGCAAATGTTGCTTAGCGAATTGCAGGTCATCAATGATCACATTATAAAACTCTTGTACAGAGCTTCTTGTTGCTGTGAGTTCAGCACCCTGTGCTTCTGTAGTTCTCAGGTTTACACCACCATAGAATTCTACAATATGCCACAGGTAAAATGCGCGCATAAACCTAAGCTCGCCCTCCCTCCTGTTGCGCTCATCCATAGATGGATAAGCAACATTTTTTATTCTGCCTATACCTGCATTGGCAAGGTTAAGGCCTTTATAAAAAGTGGTGAATGCATTACGGTTAGTGCCACTTGATGATGCGGTAAATCCTTCGTACCTGGTAAGCTGGTTGGCATAGCTCGATTTATTCTGGTTGAACCATAAGTCTGTTCCACCCTCAGTCATAAGAATAGCATCCTCTTTACCATAAAAATTTCGCTGATCTGAATAGGCCGCATTTACCAGTGTAAGCATGCCTTCAGGCGTACTCCAAACAGCTTCTGCAGTGGCGCCAGAAGGGTTATTCTCTACTAGCTTTCTACATGATGTATTTACCATTAAGCCCGCTAATACTAAGCTTGAAATGGTTATATTCTTCAAATTCATATAATTTCTTTGTTACTATTAACAATAGGTTTCTACAAGCATTAAAAGCCAACATTCAATCCAAATACAAACTGCCTGCTTAGAGGTGATGATTCTGCTCCGCCTCTTTCAGGGTCGTAGTCTCTAACGAGATGACTTCTTGCACGAGTGAATAGGTTATTACCTGTAACATATACCCTGATATTTTCAGCTCGTACTTTTCCTGCTACAGATTTTGTGAAAGTATAACCCAGAGTTACATTCTTTATTTTGAAGAAAGAACCATCAACAAAAGGTATAGCCTGGTAGCCATAGATATCAATGTGACGCTGCCCCATACGTGGACGCGGGAAATCGTTGGTAGGATTTTCAGGAGTCCAGTAATTCATGTTAGCAGGACCACTTCCATCACCCGCCGGGTTGTAACGTCCAAGAAACTCTGCATTGATCATTTGACCATAGCGCCAGAATAAGAAGAACCCAAGGTCAAACCCTTTGTAGGTAAAGTTGTTTTGCAGACCTAGAATAAAATCAGGTACAGAAGAACCCAGGTATGTTCTATCAGCTGTGTTGATGATAGAATCGCCGTTTATATCTTCAATGTGTAAATCTCCCGGGCGAAATGGTGAATTACCAAACCTGTATCTCGCTGCTACATCTGCTTTATCTGTTTGCCAGATTCCCAATTTTCTATACGAGTAGAAAGATTGGATTGGACGGCCGAGAAGTAATGACTGTGTTTCTGGTGTTGCTCCAATTATGATCTCGGAGTTATCAATCAGCTTGGTGATCTTCTCCCTGTTCCTGGTAAAAGTGGCAGATGTATTCCAGGTAAAGTTTCTACCAACAACATTCCTGGAGGTCAGCTGTAATTCAATACCGTTGTTTTGTGTTTCACCAATATTCTGGTAAACCCTGGAAACACCTGTAGACCGTGGAAGTGTTCGTAACAAGAGGATATCAGAGGTAATGGTATTGTACCATTCAAATGTACCTGTTATCCTGTTTTTTAGGATGCCAAAGTCTAAACCCACGTTGGTGGTGGTTGATGTCTCCCATTTCAGGTTTGGATTACCAACCAGCGGATCAAACTGGAACATATTTCCCTGAACATCACCAAAACCTATATTTTGTGCCGGGGTAATCACACTCTGGGTGCCATACACATTTATACCATAGTTTCCGGCCTTACCCCAGCTACCTCTCATCTTAAGTGAATTCAACCACGTTACGCTCTGTAAAAATCCTTCTTCTGAAATATTCCAACCCAAGGCCAAAGAAGGAAAATAATCCCACTTATTTATGCCAAGCCTGGAAGCTCCATCAGCCCTATAGGTAGCTGTGAAAAGGTATTTGCTCTTATAGTTATAGTTTATCCTACCAGCAAAGGATAAGTTGTTCCACCCGGTATAGCTGGAAGAAATAAACCTGTTTTGCTGTGTAGCAGCAAGGTTATAAAAACCTTGTGAAGGAAGTAGTTGACCATCGCCTGATGCAGAAAGCTGTTCAGCATCACTCTGCAAATAGCTTTGTACACCGGTTAAAGTGAATGAATGATCATTGATTGACTTGTTGTAGGTAAGGATGTTGTCCCAATTAAAAAATGTGCTTTGATCATTGATAAGAGATGCTGAATTGATCCTTGCATTTCTTTGAGCCAGCGAAGTTGCTTCGTTGAAGACTCCGCGCCTACCGAAAGCGAGTGTAGAACCAAAATTCGATCTAAAACTCAAACCTTTTAACGGTGTGATCTCAACATAAGCATTGGCCATCACATTTGTTCTTAAAGTTTTATCCAAGGCAATAAACTCTCCACGTTCGTCTGTTAACGGGCTTACAACATTCTGGTTGTTCGGCCCTAGCGGGTACAGGTTGATATTACCGTTTTCATCGTATGGTTTACCCAGCGGAACAGTGGAAAGTGCTACAGATAAAGGATCTCTGCGACTGTTGAGCTTCGAATAAGTAACCTGGCTCAGGATACCTGCTTTTGCCCATTTAAATACATTCTGATCAAGGTTAAACCGCACGTTATACCTGGTAAAATCATTTCGTCTCAACATGCCTTCTTCATTGAAGTAGTTAAGCGATAGAAATGTTTTTGTTCTGTCGGAACCATTTCTCAGGGTAACGGTATGGCTTTGCTGCTGTCCATTCCTGTTAAGCAGGTCAAACCAGTTTATAAATTGCCCGGCCTGCACTGCAGCCCACTCGTCTGCGTTAGGGAATAATCTTGCATCATCAGCGGGACTTGACCATTGTCCTGCAGTACGGAAAGCCTCTCTTCGCACTTGAATATAATCCTCTCCTAACCTTGGCTGAGGAAAAGAAGTATATCCATTGATACCATAGAAACCATCGTAAGTAACAGATGTTTTGCCGGACGCACCTCTTTTGGTGGTTACAATGATAACGCCGTTGGCGCCCTGTGCACCATAGATAGCCGTAGCTGAGGCATCTTTCAGTACATCGATGGACTCGATATCGTTCGGGTTAAGATCTGAAATACTTCCACCCTGGAAACCATCTATTATGTAAAGAGGAGAATTGTTACCACTGATAGAACGGTTACCGCGTACACGGATATTAGCACCCGCGCCAGCACTACCCGAAGACCTGGTAATATCAACACCGGAAACCCTTCCCTGCATTGCCTCTACAACATTGTGTGTAGGGGTTAACACAATCTCCTCGCTCTTGATAGATGCAACGGCACCGGTAAGATCTCTTCGTTTGACGGTACCATATCCAATAACTACTACTTCATCCATGGTCTTGGTAATGTTGGACATCGTCACATTGATAGCAGTCCTGTTACCGACTGCTATTTCCTGGGTACCAAATCCTACATAAGTAAATACAAGGACTGACTGTGGAGAGGGTACGGTAATCGTGAACTCACCTTGGTCATTAGTAGTTACAGAACGTTCAGCACCTTTTACATTGACAGTTACTCCGCTTAAGGGTTCGTTATTTTCTGAAACCGTGACCCTGCCGGTAACCACCTTTGACTGAGCGTTCAACAAAATGGATAGTAAAACAAATAAGAAGAATAGACTCATCCTTCTCTTAATAGAGTGTAGGTGTGCATTCATATAGCATCGTTGAAATGGAAAAAATATAAAGTCCGTTAGTAAAGTTACCCGATTAAAAAATCCTTAAGAATGTACTATTGAACTAAAATGATGGATTATCCTGCTACTACACTGCCTCCAGAACCTTGGCTGAAGCAGCCACTTTATCAGCCTTTCTGCCCTCTTTCCACCCACTATACAGCAGGTTTTTATCGATCACCGGTTTTGGGAAAAACAAGCTGGCAGCGTAGCCTACACCTACAACAATGAGGTGACTATACACACCCAACATTAATTTATGATGGGTAAAGTTGTAAGGACCAAAGTCTAGCAGCAGGGATGGATTATCTCCCAATCCAATAGGAGTAGAAGTCAGGAAGGCATAGCCTGTAAAAAGGATACAGGTAATGATCCCAATGTTCACGCCCTGGCGGTTGGCCCTGGCGCTTAATAAACCAAGCAGGAAGATCCCAACTATTCCACCAGAGAAAATTGCATACAGTGTGAACACGACACCCAGTACGCCTTCACTTCCGGCACGTACATAAATGAAGCCTATCAGGATAGAGATCACGCCTGACAGCACAACGATCAGCCTGCTTGCAAACAGGTATTCTTTATCCGTTTTCTTTGGGCGCACTTTCTTATAATAATCTTCTACGCCTACAGCTGCCAGTGAGTTAAGATCAGCACTGAGGCTGCAGATAGCAGCCGATATCATTGCGGCGAGTATGAAACCAATAACACCTGTAGGCAGTTGCGTCATGATGAAGTAAGGGAAGACGGCATCGGCTCGAACACCCTCTGGCAACGGCTGCTGCGTATAAAAAACATACAAAGCGGTACCGATGAACATGAATAAGGTCCACACAGGCACTGTCAGTAAAATACCCAATAACGATGCACGTATAGCAGCTTTATCAGTACGGGCAGTCAGGTAACGCTGTACCACGGTTTGATCGGTTCCATATTTCTGGATGGCATAAAAAGCGCCATTTATGGCCATCACCACAAATGTGAGTTTGGTAAGATCCATGTCATAAGGACCGAAGCCTGTTCTGCCTGCTGCGGTTGCTATATCCCACACAGCTGTGGGACCACCATCAACAGAAAACAACAGTACACCAATGCAAATGATACCACTGGCAAACAACATGAAACCCTGGAATACGTCCAGCCATATCACCGCTTCTATTCCACCTAAAAGATTCACAATAATGATGACAGAACCCACTACTGCAATAGTCATAAATGTATCGCTACCCGTCATGCTGCTAAGCGCCAGCGCCAGCAGGAAGAACACTGTACCCATGCCTGCAAATTGCCGCAACACAAAAGCCAGTGAGCTATAATAGCGGGCAAAGGTGCCGAAGCGTTGTTCAAAATATTCGTACGTACTCAGCTTGATCACCTTGCGATACAGCGGCACAATGAACCAGATCGTACCCAACAATACTACCGGTACCATCAGGCCTTGCACCAATAAGATCCAGTTGTTGGCAAAGCCGGTACCCGGGTATCCAAGGAAGGTGACACTACTGATAAGCGTTGCCAGCAACGACATACCGAGTGCCCAAGCCGGCACCCTGTTCTTTGCAAGGAAAAACCCCTCCGTTGACTTTTGTTTTTTCGCAAAGCGAAACCCAAAGGCAAGCGTTACAATTAAGAGGGCAATGATGATGATGTAGTCGATAATGTGAAGCGTAGGATTCATATGTTAAGGTTCAATCGTTATATAGGTTTAGCTACAATAGCCATTGTGTAACGGGCTGTTGTAATTCTATTAAGCATCGTTGTGCCTGCCTGTCGGCAGACAGGTCACTCACTTGTACAGTAAGTATCTATGGTCGTCATTGGAGGCACGAAACAATATCTTCCATCCATTCATTGTTAGGACTGGAAGTTCCTCCTTCCCTTCTTGCAATCATCCTTTTTAAAACATCCACAAGCCCGGCGACCAGTCGTAGCTACCTGGTTTTATGGTCATAAAAAGATCTTGTCCTTCTACTTTCATCCGTATCACACCGGGCGAAAGTTCCTGCACCGGTATCAACTTTTTAAACTGCTGCTTCCCGATGATAGAAGCCGCTGTAGAACCTCCTTCAACTACCAGTTCTTTTACTGCTACCTGCTCTAACACCTGCTGTACAACACCAGCTGTTTTCTCTCTTAATTCACCTGCACTGGCCAACTTTGTTGAGGCTTCGTCTATGGCTACTATTGCCTTTTGGCTCTCCAACAAATGGGTTGCTATACTCTTACTCCAGTTGGTATAACCTTCCGCTGTTGCATCATTATTGATGATCTCAGCAGGCATATAGCTAACAGGACCTCCTTTATCTCTTACTTCCCTTATCACCTTCCTGCTTTTATAGAAGGTGGTGCCACATACAAACAGCATTGGTTCTTCTAACACTAAAGGCTTTTCTACTTCTTCTACTTTTTCGAACCTTGTTGCGAGTATGGCATTAAAAAATCCTGCAGCACCAACCAGCATTCTTTGTCCATCCACTCGTGTTGCCCATTTATCCAAGTCACTATTATCTTCTACCTCACCAACAACGATCTCAACAGCTGGCAATGGATCATTTGCATTTATCACCCGCACCACTTCTGACTTCACCCTTAGCATCTCCGTTACCTTAGAAGTGGTAACCGGGAACTCAGGATCGTTTGAAAAGCTGCTTTCGCTGATAGGTGCACCATTGAAATAGTAAGTGCCATTCTTTATTGTTCTGCCCAAGGAAGGATTCGCTGAAACAATCAATGCTTTATCCAGCCCCATTACTTCCATCTGTGCTTTCGCTTCGGCGAGCACATGTCCGCGTAGCACAGAATCAATCTTTTTAAAAACAAGTTCGGGTTGTAAGGCAAGTACCCTTGTTGTTATTTCTTTGATTTTGGCCGTTGCTTCCTCTTCACTTACACTACGTGTATCAGCAGAAATGATTAGCAGATCTGCATCTGTATTTTTATCTACCTCTGTTACTATTTCTACTTCTAATCCATACTTCAAGCCCAGCCCACCTAATTCTGCAGCGCCTGTAAGATCATCTGCTATAACCACTATCATTTATACGCTCTCTTTTTCTTTTACCTTGTACTTACTCAACTGCACTGCTGATTCTATTGCCAACACCATGGCATCCGGACTTGCTACACCTTTACCGGCAATCTCAAATGCAGTTCCATGGTCAACAGATGTGCGGATGATTGGTAACCCCATGGTGATGTTCACTCCTTTCACACTATCCATCTGTTGCTTTTCAGCATTCCATTTGAAACCGGATAGCTTGAAAGGAATATGCCCCTGGTCGTGGTACATGGCTACTACTCCACCATACGATCCCATTGCTGCTTTTGCAAACATGGTATCTGGCGGCACAGGACCTTCTACCTCAAAACCAAGGCGCCGGGCTTCCTCAACTGCAGGCTCTATCTCTTCAGCTTCTTCTGTACCAAACAAGCCACTATCGCCGGCATGCGGATTAAGACCCGCTATACCGATCTTCATATTAGTCTCGCCTAACTGCTTCATGCCGTTGTGTAGCAACTGGACAACTTCCAGTATTCTTTCCTTTTTTACAAGGTCGCAAGCCTGCCTGAGCGATACATGCGTAGATACATGGATCACTTTGATGTTGTCTTCCACCAGCAGCATTGCATACTTCTTTGTGCCGGTATAATGTGCGTATATTTCAGTGTGGCCTGCAAAGTGATGACCTGCTTCGTTGATCGATTTTTTATTGATTGGACCTGTAACGGTAGCTTCGATCTCTCCCGCCATTGCCAAATCAATAACCGTTTTTACCGCTTCAAATGATGCGGCACCGGCCATTGCAGATATCTGTCCAAACTCCAGTTTGTCCATATCTACATTCTTCAGGTCGTATACGTCTATCACTCCAAATTGAAACTGTGCTTCAGCAACATTTTCGATGGCATTAATAGTAGCGGCAAGACCAAGGCGATCTATAATATCTTCAAACACACGTGCATCACCAACCAGTAGTGGTTTACAAGTATCGTATATGTCTTTATTCAATAAAGCTTTCACGGCTATCTCCGGGCCTATACTGGCCGGGTCGCCCATGGTTATTCCTATGATTGGTAAATCAGGCATGTGATAATGATTGTGATAATTGTAATCCTTCTTTATTTATGATGTCTGTAAAAGCTGCTAATAAAGCTTGTTCTTCGTCGGCTGACATGGATTGTAATGGTGGCATTACATTCGGTTGGCAAAGTCCTGCTTCACGCATTAAAACTTTTAGTGCCCATAGCGACTGTCCCAATGTTCTTCCCTTTTGATAAAGATCACCCAGCACATCAGAAAGCCTTTGCATTTCATAAGCCTTTGCATGATCACCTGCCGCAACAGCCTGTACCATTTCGTTATAGATACCCGGGTGAAGATTACCCGTACTTGGTATCAGTCCGTCGCTACCGCCAATGAGTGCATCCGCAGATTTTGCTGCCCAACCAAGGAAGTGACAAAAGTCTTCACGCCCTGCCCATAATGCAAGTGATTGTTGCAGGCGTTCTTCACTGCGCTCAGAGTCTTTTGTTCCTACTATGTTGGGATGATAACTAAGTTCATCTATCAGCTCAAGCGGGATAGACATGTGCGTAGTAGCCGGAATATTGTAAATGATTAACGGGCCGGGAACAGCGTTGGCCAATTGTTCGAAGTACATTTTGATTTGATCATTTGATAGGGCATAATAAGAAGGAAGATTAGCCGCTACTACATCTACGCCATTATCAAATGCAAACTTTGCCAGTTGTACACTCTCTTCAAATACATTGGATGCAATGCCTGCGTATAAAACAGTATCAGCCTTCTTTAGCCTGGCTGCCTGCTTAATAAAGTCCTGTTTCAGCTCTACAGTAAGTGATGCAGACTCACCGGTAGTGCCAATAATGAACGGCATTACACGGTTTGCAGAAAAGTTCTCAAACATCTTTTCTACCGCCTGGTGATCCAATGTATGATCGGCTGTAAGTGGTGTAACGGTTGGTACAATCACACCTGAATATTTCTTGTTCAACTTCATGTTCAGTTTTTGTTTGCCGTACAAGTGAGTGACCTGCCTACCGCCAGGCAGGCACAACGATGATGACAAAGGATCAACTGCTGGTCAACACAAACTTTTACTTAATAGGCCGCTTCATAGATATCTATGGCATCCTGCTCGCTGATATGCCTTGGGTTGTTCTTCAACAACCTTTGAATTTTCAATGCATCGACAGCCATCTGCGGAATTGCTTCGCGAGGAATGTTGACATCACGAAGACGTGCAGGCACGCCACATTCAGCAATGAAGGAGCGAACTTTTTCAATCCCTTTTTTAGCCGTTTCCATGTCATCAGCTTCGCGACTGCAACCCAATGCCACGGCTACATCAGCATAACGGCGAGGCGCAGCAGGAAGATTATACTCCATCACATAAGGCAACAACAGTGCATTGCTTAGTCCATGCGCCAGGTGAAACGTGCTGCCGAGCGGGTACGACAATGCATGCACCCCGGCAGTGTTCACAGGGCCGAGGCAAAAGCCACCGAGCAAACTACCCATAGCCACCTGCGTTCTCGCCTCTTCATCATCGCCGTGCTTTACAGCCTGCACAAGGTGAGCCGCTATGAGCCGCATGCCTTCGAAAGCAAACATGTCGATGAAAGGCTGCGCGAACTTATTGGTGTATGCTTCCAGGCAATGCGTCAACGCATCGAGGCCGGTAGCTGCAGTGATAGCAGGCGGCACACTCATAGTAAGCAGCGGATCAACAATCACCACATCGGGAACAAGGAAGGGACTGATGATGCCTTTCTTTTGATTGTCGGCATTGTCAACAAGGATAGCATTTGGCGAAGCCTCGCTACCAGTGCCTGATGTTGCAGGCATACAGATCAACCTTTTGCTACGACCTTTCAAGAGCCCTATGCCTACATACTCCTGCAATGTTTGTTCATTGTCTAACTGAGCGGCGACCAGCTTGGCTACATCCAATACACTTCCGCCACCAATACCAACCACTACATCCGGATTGATAGGTGTAATCGTTTTCATCAGAAGCTGAAAGTCTTCGAATGATGGCTCTTGGGTGATGCTTGTATCTACTGATACCTGGATATTGTTACTTTCTAACTCCTGGATGATAGGTTGCAGTTTTGCAAGCAAAGGTTCTATTGTAACCAATAGCACTTTACTTACGCCTGGCAGTTGTACTTCGGCTGGCAGTTTTTCTAACGTGCCTTTACCAAACAACAGCTTGCCGGGAAAATGTATGCTTAAAGCACCAACCGCAGGAGTTGTAACAGTAGGCGCTATAGTACTTTGTTGATCTAGCATGATATTGTTTTAAGCAATGGCTTTAGTGGTCCACTCACCATTTACCAAACGAAGAATATTTAGAGGATTAGCATTTTGCAAAGCTTCAGGCAGCAAGTGATCAGGAAAATCCTGCAGTGCCACCGGGCGTACAAAACGATAGATAGCTGCGGTACCAACAGAGGTATATCGAGCATCAGACGTAGAAGGGAATGGTCCTCCATGATGCATGGAATGACAAACCTCTACACCTGTTGGATAACCGCCATAGATGATACGACCTGCCTTTTGCGTGATGATGTTTATGATTGGGCGCAATGCAGCTGCATCTTCACTGGTGGCATGCACCGTTGCTGTAAGTTGTCCTTCCAGCGACTCTAGTGCCTGGTGCAGCTCTGCTTCGTTCTTACAAACCACCACCAATGTTGAAGGCCCAAAAACTTCATGCGATAACTCAGTGTTAACAGAAAAGGTTTGTGCATTTACTGTAAAAGCAACCGGCTGTCCTTCATATTTATCAGCAGACACATCAGTTATGGCTTTTGATAAAAGGCTGACACCATCTGCTGCCTGCAAAGTAGAAACACCATTGGTATAAGATTGACAGATGTTCTTATTGAGCATGGTTGCCGGAGTAGCAGCCTGGAATTGACTTGCAAATTCTTTAAGGAATGATTGTGTAGCATCGCTGTCAATGGCGAACACCAATCCCGGGTTGGTACAGAACTGCCCCGCACCTAAGTTTACTGAAGCGGTAAGCTCTTTTGCAATTTTAGATGCTTGTGTTGACAGTGCTCCTTCCATCAGGATGAAAGGGTTTGTAGAACTCATTTCTGCATACACAGGAATAGGCTCTTGCCGCTCGGCAGCAGCCTTATGCAACAACATTCCTACATGTCTTGAGCCTGTAAAACCTACCGCTTTGATTGCAGGATGTTGTACCAGTTCGATTGATTGTTCATTGGTAAGATATACCGAGGAAAAAACACCTTCAGGCATACCTGTATCTTTCGCCGCCTTGATGATAGCTTTTGATATCAATTCATTTGTTCCGGGGTGAGAAGGATGCGCCTTCACAATAACCGGACAACCCGCAGCAAGTGCCGATGCAGTATCACCACCTGCAGTTGAGAATGCCAGTGGAAAATTACTGGCACCAAATACAGCTATTGGTCCAATTGGAATATACATTCTCCGTATGTCCGGCTTTGGAACCGGCTGCCTGTCAGGCTGCGCAGTATCGATACGTGCATCTACCCACCATCCATCGCGTAACAACTGTGCAAACAACTTAAGTTGATTACACGTACGACCGCGTTCACCTGTTATCCTTCCAACGGGTAATGCAGACTCAGCAACACATCTACCTATCAACGCATCACCTAAAGCCATGATCTCTTCAGCAATCGCCTCCAGGAAAACTGCTTTGCTTTCAGCACTTACTTCTTTGTAAGCATGGAAAGCTGTTGCCGCCAAAGACACTGCAGCTGCTAATTCATCCGTAGTTGCATAGGTAAAATCACCCGGCAAGTACGAATTCGAAACCGTTGAAAAAGCCTGGAAGCTTTCACTTCCCTTTGCACTTGTGCTATAACCTATATAATTCAAACCTTGTATCGACATGTTGCGTTCTGTAATATTCAACTTGATTAAATCGGCGGATCTAATGGAACCTTTGGTAACATCAGCTCTTCCACATCTACCGGTGTAATATCTAATTTCTCACACCAATGCAAGAAGCTGCTATGGATATCATCCAGCGCCTGCTTTTGTTCGGGTGTTAGTTCCAGTGCGTGTGCACGGCTGATGGTGCGTACAGGTAAACCGCGTTTGCGCAGGAAATACTTCGCGCTCATTGGATAAGCTATATGTATCTGCGGGTCTACCCTTGCCAGTTCCGATTGCAGCCATTGTACCTCTTCCTGCTTTGATGGATCGTTGGCATTGTTGCACATCCACACCAATATCTCGGGGTAAAAGTTTCCAGAAATTGATGACATGCCCTTTGCACCTTGCTGTAGCGAAAACATTGCATTAGGTGTATGAGCATCGTAGAATTCTAACCTGTCGCTATCCTTGGCTATGGCCAGTTTCGCTGCAACATTTTCATGCGTTATCGAGGTGTCTTTGTGATACACAAAACGTCCTGTATCTATCAACTTTTTGAATACCTCGGTTGACAAGATGCGCTTGTAAGGAGCGGGACATTCGTACATACCCAAAGGGATGTCTCCTGTCAGCTTCAGCATCCTTTCGAAGTTTCGAAGCAACACCTCATCGCTATCATCCACGTTGGCAAAATGACCTGTGATCAGTATCACTGCATCAATGCCGGTAGCATATATCCTCCTGGTAAAATCTGCTTTGTCTTCAATGGTTAAACCAAAAGATCCTGTAGCCACTACAGGCACACGACCATCCACGTATTGAACAATATGCTTTGTCAACTCCAGCCGCTCATCTTCTGTGATGCTATACATTTCGCTGCTCAAACAATTCGCAAAAAATCCTTTCACACCTGCAGCAAGGTAAAAATCAATCAAGGTTGATACTACATCCAAATCAACCTTAGCCTTCAGGTTGAATGGTGTTATCATCACCGGAACGAACTTCTTTTCGTAAGACACCATACACGTAATTTTTATTTGTTACCCAACTTTATATTTTCAATTTATCTTCCGTTGCGTCGCACTCTTGTACTATTAGTAGTTGCATCGGCTGACGTGGCACTTGCTTCCAGCCACAACTATAGCACCAATCATCCAAACTTCAAGTTACCATTCAATGAACTGGTAACCTTCCTGCTCTCTACTGTTACGCAACTGTGTTTACCAACGTTCCAATACCTTCAATAGAGATTGTGATCACATCTGTTGACTGAAGCGTAAAATCATTGGGAGGAACAACACATGTTCCGGTCATCAGGTAGCTGCCTGTTCTAAACTCCATCTCGCGGTACAGGTAGCCTACTAACTCCTCATGTGACCGCTTCATCTGGTCGATGGTGGTACTGCCGGTAAACATTCTTTCACCATTCCTGTCGATCGTCATGCTGATGGAAGTAGTAGCCGGGATACCATTACCAGTTACCAGCACACACGGACCAAGGCCTGCACACTTCTCATACATCTTAGCCTGCGGCAGGTATAAAGGATTTTCTCCTTCAATGCTCCTGCTGCTCATATCATTTCCAATAGTATAACCTACTATCTTTCCTGATGAACTGATAACAAGTGTCAGCTCAGGTTCAGGTACATCCCAGTGACTGTCTTTCCTGATGCGTACGGTTTCATTGGTTCCTGCTACTCTCTGTGGCGTTGCCTTAAAGAATATTTCAGGACGTTCTGCATCGTACACCTTGTCGTAAAAAGTAGCTCCGCCACTTTGCTCGCTCTCCTCCATCCTGGCTACTTTGCTTCTTAGATAAGTTACACCTGCTGCCCATACTTCCTGTGAACCTATGGGTGCCTGCAGCTTTTGAGACTGTAACCACTCTTCACCGCCAACAGCTTGCAGAGATGATATCTCTTCCTGTAACTGCTGGTAAAGGTCATCGCGATTGATGTACCTGTCCCATGAAGTTTCATTAGCTACATAATACTTCCCTTCCTGTTCAAGTACAATCTGGTCCTGTGTTTTATAGATCCTTATCATTTATGTAGCCGTTATTGCTTTGTTTTTGTTGCTATGAAAAACTGCCTTTGAACCGAGCGTGGCAACGATATTACATCACTGAGGCACTGCTGGTTTCCAAATAATCTTCCGTTTGAAAAGATGCACCTTCAAGCGCTACATCACCGCAGAAGTTTACCTGAATACCCAACTCAGCTAAAGCAGCAGCCTTGATGCGACAAGCCTTATTGGCCATTGTTTCATCTGTTGCATACACCACGTGAATATGATTTGCCTTGTGCTTCGCCATCATCTGGTCGCGGTTGATGCCTTTCAGCACACCATGCATGATAGGCCACTGCGGCGTTGTCTCATTCCATCTTCTCTGCGTTTCTTCCTCGGGCAGCTCAACTACTTCACCTACGCCAAGGTCGCAATGCAACTCGTTGTTCATAACATACACCCTGCTCCAGACAATGGCACCTGGCCTGCTCACACCTTTGAGCGTGCCTCCACCTTTAGGGAAAAACATCGCAGGCTGCCTGTCGCTGCTGGCGCCCTTATATCCATCAACAAAATGCGATGGAGGTGCGGCACCAGAGATCAAAAACACCCAGACAAAATCATCAATATTTTCGCCCTTGTATTGTTGCCCCCAACGAAGATCATGCAAGGTGTTATCGCCTTCCATTCCCAGTTCTTTCCAAAGCTTATACGTAAGTAATGAATCAAGACCAGCACACTCATCTACTTCATTGAAGTGTGGCAATGCCTGGCCTGCAAACAACTCACGTCCATCTTTTGAAAATGCTGGTGGTCGTTCTGTATTGTTCAGTAGACCTTCTACCAAATCGCTGGCGGCAGTAAGATCTTTCAAGCCCTGCTGGTATTGGATGCCGATGGTATCGCAGCCGAAATCATCTGCCATTCGTAGCGCAGCTATATACATCTTGCATTGCTCTAAAGTCTGCTCTTCTGTAAGCTCATTAACGAGATCTGTTCCCCAGTTGAAGGTCATGCCTTTTTGCAGCAACCAATCCAGTACAGCCCTTGCTTCAGCATCTGTAACCTCCAGCATGGCTGCGTACAATGCTGACTGGCTCAGTCTTTCTTTGAATACACCTGTAGCATGTAATGTATCATCAGGAATAATGGCATTGTACATACCCATGCATCCTTCATCAAACACACCCATGATCGCTTTCCTGTGCTTGAACTGCTTACCAAAAGCACGACCAATGGCTTCGTCTTCTGCAGGAATTGTAACCTGGTCAAAAGGCTTTACGTGACTTTCATCATGTGTGATGCTGCCTGTTTCCAACCACTCTTTCAAGCCATTGGTGAAGAATGCATCATCAAAATTTTCGCTCCAGATGGAGCTATACTTTACACCCGCTTTGGTGAGTGAACCATTTAGATTTAGTAAGCCTACAAGACCCGGCCACTGACCGCTCCAGTTAGCAACAGTAAGTATGGGTCCCTGGTGAGTGGTAAGCCCTGCAAGCACATGGTGGCTGTATTGCCATAAACTTTCAGCAACAATCAGAGGTGCAGTTGGATCAATAGTAGCAAACACATCTATCCCCATTCGCTGAGAATCGATAAGACCATGTTGCTTAACAGGATCGTAAGCATGTGCACGTTTCACCTTCCAGCCTTGCTTTTCCAGTGCTTTGCCTAGCAATGCTTCCATTTCCTGTTGGGCAGGCCAGCAATTTTGATTGGCAGAGAGCCTGAGATCGCCACTGGCAACAAGTACAACTTCTTTTGTTTTATTCATGGTCTTCAATCAGTTTATAATTCGTTAATTGGTTCTGGTTTGGGCAGCTTGTGTTCAGCCGGCATCGATAGCTGCACCTTCCTTTTGTTACGGGTAATCACCAGCCCAACCAGGAATATAGTGAGTGTACCTACTACTATCACCATGTTTGTATGCAGCGGGTTTTTCAGGAACAAGTATTTACCCGTAAGATTTTTCGAGAAAGTCATCCAGATGATGACAATGATACCAATGATGGTGGCTGTGAGCGCCTCGTGGCTTTTTGTACGGCGGCTGATGATGCCCAGCAGGAACAAGCCAAGCATGCCACCTGCAAATATTCCTGAAAGTTCCCACCATATATCCAATAAACTTTTTACACCGATCATAGCAATACCAGTTATCAATCCAAGCGAGCCAAACACGATGGTTGAAGTATGCAAAACAAACATTTTGTTCTTTTCACCCATGTTAGGTCTATAATATCTTTTATAAATATCCATGGTAAAAACGGTGGCAGATGCATTCATACCTGAGCTGATTGTACTCATGGCTGCCGACAGTATAGCCGATACGATCAAACCCACAAGACCTGTTGGTATCTTAGTCACCATGAAGTGAGGCAATACCTTGTCTCCGTAGTCTGCCGGCTTCATTGCAGCAGCATATTCTGATACCTGCGCAGAACTTGCCCCTGCACCTAACCGCTCACTTGCAACCTGTTGCTTAACCACCGCGATTAAGTCTGGATTTTGATCGTAGTACGCAAACAGGCAAGAGCCAATAATGAAAAACAACAGTGAAGCTGGAACATATAAAGCCACACACATCCAGATAGAGCGGGAAGCTTGTTTACTGGATTGGGCGGTATGGTAACGCTGCACGTAATTCTGGTCCATACCAAAATTGTTCAGGTTGATAAAGAAGCCATAGAACAAGACAACCCAAAAAGTCGACTCAGTCAGGTCCGGTGAAAAACTACCAAGACTGAACTTTTGGTGGTTGGTACCAATATCAATGATGCTTGAAACACCACCCGGCATTTCTGAAATAATGAAGTAAAGGATAAGCAGTGCGCCGATGGTCTTGATGATACCCTGGACTACCTCAGTCCATATCACCGCTTCCATTCCACCAAGCACGGTGTAGATGATAATGGAGATTCCCATTACGATCATAATGGTGCTCATATCGTAACCGATCAACGCCTGCAGGCTTAATGCTATACCAAAAAAGATAGAACCCATGCGGGCAAGCTGTGTAAGCAAAAAGCAAATAACAGTATAGGTACGTGCCCACGGACCAAAGCGGTTTTCCAGATGTGTATATGCAGATATTTCACCTGTTTTGCGGTAAAAAGGAACAAAAAACCTGGATGCGATCCATGCTGCAAATGGCATGGAAAGACTAAAGACAAAGGCATTCCAGTTACTACCAAACACTTTACCCGGAACACCCAGGAAGGTATTGCTACTTACAAAAGTGGCATAGATGGAAATACCAATAGCCCAGCCGGGAATGGTACCAGATGCTTTGGTGAACTGGTCTGAGTTTTTGTTCTTACGCGAAAAATAAAAACCAACCAGTACCATGGCCAGCAGGTATATAAAGATGATTGCAAGATCGAGGACAGGCAGATTTCTCATTGATACAGTTTATCGGTGTCAACAAGAAGCTTTATGACCAGTCACATTTTCACAAAGGAAACAAGCAGGATAGATCATATAGCAAGAGTTTGGACTTATTAAGGCAATACGTTAGGCTAGTAAAGCTAGAAGAAACACAATAGTATAAGAATGTAATATCAAACTAAGATGATGGACTATTTTCTAACCAGGAAGATTGGTTAATAAGAAAGCAATGTCCAGCGAATTCCTCTTTAAGAACAGGTCGTTGCCGAAAGTGCAGGTCCTATTGATTAGCTTTCCATGTAGGACTAACCCATCCTTTAGGCTTTTGAGGAACAGTATTCTTAAACTCGATATCACCTGATAATTCTCCTGTTACCTGTGTCACTACCTCCTTGCCGGGAACGGTAAAATGAACATTTTCGAATGTGAGGTTGCGGGTGTCGATCAAGCTGATAAGTGAGTCATTGCTATGAATTTTCACATTACGTAAGGTCACATCTTTTGCATCAGCAACTGTGATGAGTTTATTAGATCTGATGACTGCATTTTCAATAAGCAGATTAGTAAGCGGTGTTTCAGGAATGCCGTTCAACTTAATGAACTGGCTGGCATTCTCCACGATGATGTCACGCGCAATGATGTTCTTATAGCTTGGCGTCAACCTGTTGATTGGTCTTGCCGGCAATCGCCTTGCCAATTCCCCTACATAGGTTGCACTTCCCAGCATATCCCAGTTGAATGCTGTGCCGGTAAGGTTCATTCTTATTCTTTCATAAATAAGATTGTCGCCACCACCACCACGTGGACGGCGGGTTTTGAAGCGGATACCAACACCGGTATTATCAAACACACAGTCGTGTACATACAGGTTGCGGATCATACCAGCAGTTTCACTGCCACATGTGATACCACCATGACCTTCACGTGCAAGACAATGTCGAACAACAACGTTCTCAGTAGGCTTATTCACCCGAAGTCCATCTTCTCCCCTGCCTGCTTTGATAGTGAAGCAATCATCACCACAACTAAGCGTGCAGTATTCGATCAACACATTTCTTGATGATTCAATATCAATTCCATCACCTCTTGGTATACCAACTGAATTGACTGTTACGCCTCGTATGATCACGCCATCACAATACACAGGTACGATATTCCAAAAAGCTGTGTTCTCAAGAGAAACACCTTCTATGTATACGTTCTTGCAGTTGATGGGTGAGATGAACATTGGCAGGAAGATCGGGCTCCCGTTGTAGCCTTCGTACACTCTTTCAGCAACAGGCGTTGTATAAAGAATAAAATTCTCAACAACATCCGACTCCATTACCTGCTTTCTCACTGAACCTCCTTTTGCTGGCCCAATCATTTTACCCTTACCTGTGATAGCTATATTCTCTTGCCCGTTTGCATATATACAAGCACCTAAAGACATCACTTCCACACCTTCATTTCGCGTAAAAACTGCAGGCCTGTAATCTTCCACCTCACCGCTGAAATATAGTTCAGCACCTTCCTCAATCCGCAGGTTTACATTGCTCTTGAGGCTGATGCGGCCCGTATGCCATTTACCTTTCGGAATGATTGCTGTTCCGCCTCCGCGCCTATTCACCTCATCAATTGTAGCTTGAATTTCAGCAGTAACTTTTGCTCCTGGCTTCGCTCCTTTTTCTATTATGCTTACAGACAAAGAAGGGAAAACCGGCTTCTTGAATTCAGGCATTGGGAAAGGAGCTGTCACCGGTGCTATGTCATCCGGAAGGTTCAATGCACCTACTTGTTCTTTAAATGGAATAGCAACTGTAGTAACTGCATTTCCACCTTTTTTGCCTGGCACGCAAGACACACCTGCAAAAAGAACATACAACACCACTAGATACCTTGAGCCGTTCATGAAACCAGGTTTGTTCAAAAGCTTACTGATCATCTAAAGAGGGAATTAGTTAATTGGATCTGCTGTTATCTCGCCTGCTACACGTGCCTTGTATCCTTTAAACTTTGGCCACGCGCCATCTTTTATCTTCTTAGTAGTTAGTTGCGAAGGATCAATTTTTACATATTTTATTTTCTCCCTCCGCCAGGTATATACAACATGCACCATCCCATCAGCACTTTGGATAACAGATGGATACGAGTATTGGCTGATTGGAGAATCTTCAAGTATGAGCGATGCATACCACTTCTTTCCATCTTTACTTACTGCCACATTTAAAGGTGTTCGAGCACCTTTGCCGTTCTTCAGACTATCATGAGGGCGAACATGATTATATACAAGTAAATGCCTTCCGTTTTTTAGAGTAACCGCATCCGTACCTGAGTTATTATTTGGCAAACCCGAAGGTTCAACCTTCGTCCATGTCTCCCCATTATCATGCGACCACGATGTTATCAAAGCTCTTTGTTTGCTACGAGCAAGCATCTGGAGCTTGCCATCTTTATGTACCAATATACTTGGCTGAATGATGGTATAATCAGTACCTGTATTGATAGGTCCAACCTTTCTCCATGTTTTAGCTGTATCATCCGAAATTTCAAAGTGCACTCTCCATCCCGGGCTTCCTTCCAAGCTAGCCGGCGATATGATCTTCCCGTTGCTGAGCATTACCGGCTTGTTTTTTACTGGTCCTAAAAAACCATCTTTCATTGGCTCCCGCTCACTCCACGTAATGCCGTTGTCTTTCGATCTTTTTACAAAAGCCTTCCAGTCACCAACGTTCTTTCCAATCTTATAAAACAACAACAGCTCACCATTTGGCACCTGGAAAAGAACCGGGTTATAACAAGCTTTACGGGTTCCGTCTATTTTACCATCAGCCACAGAGACAGGCGCAGTCCATTTGTTGTTAACCATACGGCTAACATAGATCTCAACATCAGGATTTGCCTCACGTGTACCTCCAAAAAATGCTGTTATCAAACCTGCAGGTGTTTCAGCTATAGTAGCTGAGTGACATTGAGGAAACGAAGCTGTGTCATAAACAAATTCATCAATCAAAATTCCCTTCTTCCACGCAGGTGTTTGTGCTTGTACATCAAACATCAAAAACAACCCAATCACCAAACCAATTAACCGCATCATTCAATCTTTTTAAAATTCATTTTTATGAACCTAGCCTTTGGAACACTATTAAGCTTCCGTTGCAGCCTGCCCCGTCAGTCTTGCGGGGTCGCACACTTGTACTGAAAGAAGTAATGCAAAATGAAAAAGCGAGAAAACTAAAATTTCTTGCTTTCTCATTTTACATTTTACATTTTATTGATTTGCCTTTTCAGCGGCTGCTTTATCTGCTGCTTTCTTAGCTTTCAATGCATCTGTATATTCTTTGTACATCTGTCTCCAGCTACGGCCATTGTTATTCAAGAACTGCTCACTCTTTGTCTTATAGATCTCGAAGATGGCAGATATCTGGTTCATGTTCTTATAATCAACAGCCTGCTCACGTGCCTGCTTCAGGTAGCCAAGAATGGTTGCTTCTTCTTTCTCTGTCATGTTAGGAACGATCTCTTTATAAGCCTTCATGGTAAACGCTACTTTACCAATGGTGTATTTATCAAGAATCGCTTCTACTTGCTCTTCTGTAAGATCTTTACGGAGTCCATTCATCAGGTTCTCATGAACTGATTTAGGCATTGCTGAATTAGCAATGATTTGCCTGTCAAGATCGCTTAGCTTATTGCCTGTAACAGGGTTTATACCTGCCGGAACAGTAGCAGGCGGATGTTCATTATGCCAGTCGCGAATAGTTTTTAGATGAGTTGCAATCACAGCCTGTACCCTTGCTTCTTTAGCAGCATCATTCAGGCTAAGACTCTTTACCCACTCATCAGCTTTCTTATCTAAACCTTCATCAGATTTTAATTTTGCCTCCGCAGCTTTTGCTTCCGGAGTAACTGTAGTGGATTGACTATATACTGCATTGCCAAAGACAACTGCAGCAAGGACCATTGAAGAAACGATGAACTTTTTCATATAGAAAACTTGTTTTTCATTGTTTACCAGCGAATTGATATTGACCACTTCCAACTTCAAAAACTGCCCTGTCTCCTTCCATTCTTAAAAACTTCACTCCTTCCACTGCAGTTGCTTTTTTACCATTTTCTGTTACCTGTTCTGCAGATGCCGCAGGAATATAAACTTCTGCAGTTGTATTGCCAGGCACTGTTATATTCCATGTAAATGTTTTACCATTTTTCTTCCAATCACTCTTCACCATACCATGCAATGAATGATAAGAAGCTTTAGCATAAGATAATCCATCGATCATTGCGGGCTTCATTTCTACCTTTTTGAATGCAGGTTCAGCCGCTTTGATTCCACCTAAATTCTCATAGTACCAAACGATTAAATCACCCAGCAACATCACGTGGTTTTGTGAATTCATCCTTGGATTAGCTGTATTGCCATTCCATAATTCCCAGATAGTAGTAGCACCATTTCCAGCCATATAACCCCAGCTTGGATAGGTGCGGTTGCTAGCCAATTTGTAAGCAATATCACCACGACCATTGTATGTCAACCAACGCATCAGCCACTGAGTTCCTATAACACCGGTGCTGATATGACCGTTGTTATCAACCATGATCTTGTCAACAATATTTTTAAACACTGCATCACTTGCTCCTTCTGGTATCATATTGAAAGCTAAGGGTAGTATGTTAGCAGTAACCGTGTTGTTGCCGTACTGCTTCTTCTCGCTATCAAAATAAGTTTTGTTGAAAGTGCTCTTGATGTTGGCCATCAATGCATCATATTCCTTGATATCTTCCTGTTTACCTAACAGGTTAGCAAACTTCTTCATCACCTGCAGCATGTGGTAATATGTAGCTGTTGATAGAAGTTTAGGATCAGTGATACGACTTGAATCTTTTGCATGGATTAAATGTGGCGCTTCAGGTGGAACACACCAATCACCATAACTGTCTTTGGTGACGATGTAGTTCTTCATGTACTTATCCTGCATATAGTTCAGCCACTTTTTCATCGGGCTGTAATGCTTCCTTACACTCTCAACATCGCCAAACTGGTTGTAAACCATTTCAGCAACCTTCAGGTAAGTACCGGGCCATGTAACACCATCTTTGTAATAGAACCAAAAGTTAGGAGCAACATCAGGAATACTTCCTTCCGGAGTTTGCGATTCCTGTATATCATCCAGCCATTTTGCATACATTTTCGAGTTATCAAAAATGAAGCTCTCGCCGTACGCTCCCATGAAACGATCACCTAACCATGGTTGACGTTCATCACGCTGCGGACAATCTACAGGCATGCCTTTGTAGTTATCCAATATGCCCCAATACGCATTTTTATAAACCTGGTTAATTGTTCTGTCAGATGTCTCAAATGAGCCAATGGTCTTCATATCGTCATACACCACTTCACCTACAAAATCTTCTGCCTTTGGCTTACCAGGATAGCCAGTTATTTCAACATACCTGAATCCATGATATACAAATCGTGGTGCCCATGTTTCAACGCCTTCACCTTTTAAAGTATAGATATCTGTTACTAATGCATCGCGCAGGTTGTCCATGTACAATTGACCGTCAGGTTTCAAACTTTCAGCAAAACGAAGTTTTACTTTTTGACCACGCTTGCCCTTTACATTCATCTTTATCCACCCTGCTATGTTTTGGCCGAGGTCCAATATGTAAACGCCTTTTGAAGGTTCTTTGATCGACACCGGCTTTAGTATTTGCATCACCTTCATGTTCTCATTCATTTGAGCTTCTACATTTCCACCCGGCGCCTCTACCAACTCTGCTTTCAACCACTTGCTGTCATTAAAGCCTACTTTATTCCAACCAGGAAATTCTTTTGTTGCATCATATTCTTCCCCGTCATACTCATTGTTAGTTCTGATGGGTCCGTCTGCAGTTACTTTCCACGTATCATCACTTACCACTGTTTGCTTGCTGCCATCTTTATACTCAACCTCCAACTGTAACAACATTTTAGGATACCCGAAGTTGTGCCACTTGTGCGGCTTGTATTGCTGGCGCATGGTGTAAAAACGACCATTTCCTAATGTAGTAGCAATGGCGTTCTTTCCCTGCTTCACATGATTGGTAACATCGAAAGTGTTGTACTTAACCGTCTTTGAATAATCAGTAGGTCCGGGCGCCAATACCTGGTCGCCTATCTTGTTGCCATTGATGTATAACTCGTATATACCAAGACCGCTGATATAAGCAGTAGCTTTCTTTACTTCTTTCGGTGCTGCAAATTCTTTGCGGAAATAACGTGCTGACAAACGAGACATTTTTGTGATGGTATCCCAGGGAAAGTACTTATCCAGCCCTGTCCATTTTGCCTGCCAGTCATTCTCATTCATCAGGCCAACGGTGAACTTTGCAGGACTGCTATAAGCACCTTCACCTTTGTTGGTCCAAACTTTCACCTTCCAGTAAGCTTCGGTCCTGCTTTGTAATGGATTGCCAGCATAAGGCACATGAATAGATCGATCAGAATTTACCTTGCCAGAGTTCCATAAATCAGCCTTGCCTGCTGCAAGATCAGCCGCAGAAGAAGCTACAAGAATTTGATATGCTTGTTGTACAATTCCTCTCTGCTCACCTGTTACTTCCCAGCTAAACCTTGGAGCCGATGCATCAATACCAATAGGGTTTACCAACAGTTCAGTCCGCAGGTTTCCTGTTTGTATGGTTGAAACAACTTTACCTCTAAAAGCAATCAAGCTTAAAGAAGTAACTATCACCAGCATCGTTAGAAATCTCACGTTCATAATCTCGTATTTATAGAAACCAATAATTCAAAATGAAAAATGTAAAATGAAAAAGGGATCCTACACATTCTGGTTTTACATTTTGCATTTTACATTTTGCATTTGCCCTTACCTAAAATCAAAATACAGCACCATTTTCAGCGCACGGCCCGGGTCCTTTTCATAGTCATAGAAAATATACTTCTGCCCCATTGGACCGGTTGTTTCGTTGCCTTGTGTCTTACTGCCTATGCTGCTGATACCATGCATAAACGATATATCTCCTGACGGGAATATAGGTTCGTAATTGTGCCATTGATCCGTTTTCCATGCAGGTGTGAAAAGCCTGAAGAACAAGCCTTCGTTCTCTGTATAAACAGTAAAGGGTTGAGTGGTTGTAATAAACTTCACCCAGTACATATTCGAATGATAACCCTTGAACTCTGGATAATTCCATTGCTCGCCAGTTTCTGTGTTGTTGTATGTCTTGTTCCAGATACCGAAGCGGTTTCCTTTCAGCCTGTTCTTCCAAACTCGGTAAGGTCCATCGCCCATATACTCCACACCCTTCATTTGACTTTCAGGGAAAGAGAAATTTACACCAACCATACTGGTAAACATCTGTGCAGGGAAGTATTTTACCTGCATCTTAACAATACCAGTAGGATATACTCTCCACTCCAAAGTATTGTAGCTATTCTTCCTGTCAAATGTGGAAGCAATAACAAGTGTATCACCATCGAAACGTTGTGTGAAGTTTTTGAAGTTGGTAGCACCTTCCTCTATCACAGGTCCATTTGTAAAAGGTATATTATTCTTAATATTCTGTACACTTACAAGGCTTCCGTTCTGCTTATTGATCCGAACGGTAACACCATTAGCAGAGGCTATGAATACAGTATCTTGTTCGCTGACCTGTACTTTATTATTTGCTTTTAGTGGCACCAAAGTCTTTACTACTTCTGCAGGACGGCTAATTGGAAAACTCCATGTGAAGATTTCATTTTTACCAGGACCAAAGGCCGTTACATACAATACATCATATTGATTCCAGTTACTCGGTAAAGGAATTTGTATGCTACCCTTCTCTGATGGTTTTAAATTTGGTGCTGTAATAACACCTTTGATTGGTTGCTTCTTCTTATCTATTAAGCTATTAAAGGAGTAAGTAAAACTGCATTGATTGGTATTGGTAAAATGGTAGCGGTTCTCAATGTTAAGCTTACCATTGAACCCTTCCGCTATCTCTCTGCGCTCAATGAAGATCGGGCTCCAAACTTCTTTGATGGTGTAGTAGCTGCCTTCTTTTTCTCTGTATGGACCAACAATACCATCTGCGCCCCTGTGCTTATCTGTATCAAGTGAGTCATAAAGGTCTCTACGTACTACTGCCTGGTCTTGAAAATCCCAAAGAAAACCACCTGCACTTAACGGGTCGTGCCACATCATATGCCAGTAATCTTCTAAGCCTGCACCATGACCACCATCGTACTGCCCATGCAAAAACTCAGTAGGCATCACTATTTCGCGGCCATTGTTGTAATTGCCAATGCCATAGTTGTACTGGCGATAGTGTTGTGTTTCTATGCCGCCAAACAACTGCCATGGATGCACAACAGGACGTTTTTGTATATCGTATGCTGTGAATAGACTATCCAGTTCCAGGTTATGTCCACCTTCATTTCCATTTGCCCAAATTATGATGCTCGGATGATTGACATCATGATCGATCATCTCCTTTAGCAACTTGCTACCAGTCTTTGTATCGTAGTTGCCATGCCAGCCGGCCAGTTCATCCATTACAAACAAACCAAGCGAATCACATACATCCAGGAAATGATCGTCGGGTGGATAATGCGCCATGCGAACAGCATTCATATTCATATCCTTCATCATCAATACATCATCAATGCTGATCTGCTTACTGGTCGTCCTTCCGCTTTCAGGATGAAATGAATGCCTGTTCACGCCTTTCATTTTCACCTTCACGCCAT
Organism: Aridibaculum aurantiacum; assembly: GCF_017355875.1. NCBI lineage: Bacteria > Pseudomonadati > Bacteroidota > Chitinophagia > Chitinophagales > Chitinophagaceae > Aridibaculum > Aridibaculum aurantiacum. Next base: position 857,466 of record NZ_JAFEWC010000001.1, on the reverse strand, counting down.
TCACATATATACCATCACGCTGTTTTACTTCTACTGTGCGAAAGCCAAATCGTTGTTTGATCGTATGAATAACTTTGCCTTTATCAAGCAGGTTTACCTGTACGTAATAGAGGTTAGGTGTTTCAGGCGTCCATTGTTTTGCATTGGGTAAAACTGTCTGTATGATGACTGATGTGTCACCACGCTTGATTGCTTTGGTAAAAGCTGCACCTACAGGCTTACCACCTGTTGTCATCAGTTGCCCCAATACTGCATTTGCAGTAGATGCTTTTACATCAACATTAGCCTTGAAGCTACCATCAGCTTTTGCATCGATAGCAATATGATTGATATGTTGCTTAGAAAGTACTTCCAGATAAACCGGCCTGAAGATGCCGCCAAAGATCCAGAAGTCAGCTTTACGCTCAGCTTCATTCACAGATTGATTGGATGAATGCTTTGCAACTGTTACTTCTAATAGATTATCTCCCTCTTTCAATAACGGTGTAATGTCATATTTGAAAGCATAAAAAGCACCCTGGTGAATTGGTCCTGCAGGTTGACCATTTACTTTTACTTCAGCATCAGTCATTACACCTTCAAACACAAGGTTTACCTGCTTGGTTTTGTAATTAGCTGGTGCATTAAATGTGTACTTGTACAAGCCTTGCTCTTTACCGCGTACAGTGTCTTTTGCAAAACCATAATCATATTTTCCAAACCCGTGTAATTCCCAGTTGGAAGGGACAGGGATTGTGGTCCACTTTCCAGCGTTTTTTCCTGCTGTTACATAGAACTGCCAATCAACTGTATGATCTTTACCTGTACCCGATAAATAAATTTTTTGGGTTTGCTGGGCGGAGAGCAGTGCAAAATGAAAAATGAAAAATGAAAAAATAAAGAGAGGCTTGATGTTGAGTTGCTGAATAGAAAAATTATTGCACAAGTGTGCGACGCAACAAAGGTTCAACCTGAGCTCCTGTTGCTGGTTATCCAAAAATTTCTTTACAAAATGAATGATATTTTTAAATCCAGTCTTCACTATACTTCCTTATTTTTTAGCTGTTGATTGATTAGGACGATCGGTTCTGAAAGGCACAGCAGGCAGGCCGGCCTTGTTGTATAAATTGGGTTGCGCGGCTTCGTGCCATGCAAAGCGAACATGCACAGGCGCAGTAAGCGTGGAAGATGAAACAATGATCTTGTTGCCTTTGATCACTGCATCGGCAGGAACAAATTTGCCATCAGCACCAGCAATGGTGAACCATGTAAGCGGTTGGCCATCGCCGCTTTGTAATCCTTCTGCATGATCAAATGCAAGTTCAATTTTATTTCCCTTAATGCTCATGCGCTTATAGGTTGGACCAGCATACGCGATGTTTTTGCCATAAGTTTTAGCCAGTGCCAGCAGCGCCAGTCGTCTTCCTATTTCCCATTTATAAGTCGGGTGTATGTCATCAATTTTATCTACCAAGTCGGTGGTGATGATCATGCCGGTGTTTGGTAAGTCAAGCGCCTTTGACTGCGCTTCTCTAAACTCTGGTAATGTTTGTTCGTTCAGTCCTTTACCTTTTGAATAGCTATGTGGTGCTATTTGCACAAAGTAGAAAGACGCATTGCTGTTGTTCCAGTGTTTGCGCCAGCTATTGATGAGATGCTTGAATTTATAAGTGTACTCTGTTGTTTCCTTTGAGAAGCAATTGGTTTCACCCTGGTACCATAAAAAACCTTGCAATGTATAAGGAGCCAATGGTTCTATCATACCATTGAAGAACTTGCCAGGCTGCTTCTCATTCATAGCATACGTGTGCTTTATCGTATCCTTTACAATGGTGCCATCAAGCCATGGATCAATAGCGCTACCGCTAACACTTGAAGCGATCATACCAATAGGAACGTTCAGCTCTTCGTATAACTTCCTGGCGAAATAATAACCTGGTGCTGAGAAATCTTTCAGGTATGTGATCTCTGTTTCGTTCCACCCTTTGTTTACATTAGCTCCATCTGGTTTAGTCAAATCGCGCCTAACCAAAAAAAGACGAATATTTTTATTACGCTCATTGGCTGTAGCAGCACTATCCATTCCCTGGCTTCTTACAGCGTTGGCAAACTTGCTGCTTTTAGCCATAGAAAACTCCATGTTAGACTGACCGGAGCAAAGCCAGACTTCACCAACTAAAATATTATTTAGCGTAATGGTGTTGCTACTAGCAATGGTCATGGATGCAGGTGTTGCCGATGCAGGCATGGCATTAAGATGAACCATCCATTTACCATTGGCATCAGCTACAGTTTGTTTTGTTTGCTTACCAAATGTTACCGTTACGTTTTCTCCTGCTGTTGCTTTGCCCCAAATGGCTACCGGTTTGTTTCGTTGCAAAACCATATTGCTTCCTATCACTTTAGGCAAAGTAATTTCTGCTGAAGCTTGCAACACAAACAACAGCATTATTAAGAAACAATATGATCTGCGATTGAACACTACTTACTTGATGTTTTGAATGATGTGATGTAATAAGCTGCTTCCTGGTCTTTTTCACCTGCATTAGGCAACTTATCGTGCATAGGATCTGTAGGTGTATCAGCATCAGGAAAGCGACGTACTTCGCCTGTACGGAATACAACACGTTCAATACTATCCAATGGCGCAAAGAATAATCCTGCAGGTACATTCTTTCCATTGACTGTAGTAGAATAAAAACGTGTTGCAGTGTTTAATTCAATATGAATGTTCAGCGGTTCATTCGCATTGTAAGTAGTCAAACGCCTGTCGCGGTAACCAGCTTTGGTCATTAAGTTGCCGGCAGTATCAAGCATCAAACGCACACCCGCATTACCCTTAGCATTTTGAAATTCAATGTGTAATGTTCCGTTCTTATTTTGTTGTGGTATCACAGTAAACTCAGCAACCAATCTTTTACTTGCAGGTACTACCCTTTCTGCTTTTGCAAAATCATACCTGTCCCAATCTCTAAGCACCAATGCTCTTTTACCATCTGCAGCTTTTTCAATTCTGGTAGGTGCCCATTGCAAGCTGTAGATGTTCCAAAGCTCCAGCTCTTTGCCTTGCGGCATCTGGTCGAACACTTCGTTTGGATGTTCATTCACCTTGTCTTTTACAGGAACAGGAATAGAGCTTACCCACATGTCTTCTTTGTTCATGCTATAGGTCACCCAGGCCTTACCATCGGGTGGTGTACCATTTCCTGCTACTATACCCCGTACGTACTGCGGACCGTACGATTTGTATTCGCCACCATAGCGGATAGGACTGATCTCGCCATGTACCAGTAACAGATTTTTGTAGTCCAATCCATTATCACTAACACTCAAAGCCAATGGCCATCTAAATTCGGAAGGATTATACACGGTCATGAACTTACCATCGGAAGTTCTTTGTCCCCAGATCTTGGCATTGCTGTTTACAAATCCAGGCGCTCTGGTTGCATTGGTAGGCCATGATTTTCCATTATCGTTACTGATAGCAGTTAATGCATTTTTCCAAAGACCTACTACTCTTCCATCGTTCAAATGATAAAAGCTAAACGCCTTGTATTCTTTCTTCAAAGGAATTAAGGGATCATCACGGTCTGCTTCTTCATTCCATTGTTGCGTAATCAGCGGATTAGCCAACACTTCATTACAAGCTTCAATAAATCCTTTGTCTTTGCTCTTAGTATAGAAAGGATACTGCGTATTCTTTTCGTTGAATTTCTTGTTGTAGCGGATAAAATAAATAGGACCAAACGAACCATCTTTATAGATCTCACGCACTACACGACCAATGCCCAATCCATCATTCGGATCATCCTTCACACCAACTATTAATCCATAGTAAGCAAAGGCTAACAACCTGTTCTTCTTAGACACATGAAAGCCCATGCGCTGGTGATTTACCGAATACATATCCTTTGCTACCTCAGGACGTCCTTCCTTGGTAGTACCATCTGGTATCTTATATACAGGAAATGCTACCACAGGTTTCGTCCAGTTATAACCATCCTTCGATGAAAGGATGAATGTTTGTCCCGGCGGCACATGCTCACCTCTTGGATTGCTCAGGTACTCCACATAAAATGTGTTGTTCCAGTAAGCGATCATCGGCGCATGGTTGTAAGTCCAGCCAAAGCCTTCTGCTAATTCAGGATGTTCACGATTAGCACGAAATATCTGGATGTTATGAACACCAACCGCAGGGCTTAACTGCCCATGATGATAATCCACATTTACCAAAGTATTACCCGTATATCGCACTGTATCCTGCGCATTAGCCGAAGCCATTGCACCAACACACATTCCTATACCTGCTATCTTATTCAACCAATTCTTCATTGTTATTTTTTATGTTACCAGCTACAGTTTTTCATAGCATCATCGTTGCGTCGCACACTTGAACAGGAAGTCAAATTTGAACAATGCAAAATGAAAAATGTAAAATGTAAAAGAGAAAAACTCTTTTTATCATTCATCGTTTGTAGTTCATCATTTTTACACCTTGACTGTCTCCAACCACGCCTCGGCCATTAATCTTGCACCAGCTAAACTTGGATGTACACCATCATGTGTCCAGTAAACACCCGGTGCTTTTTGTTGTGCTTTATCATACACGCTTTGATAAGGAATGAACACTGCATCATACTGATCAGCTACTTCACGCGCTGCAGCACGGTATTCATTGAATTCAGGATACCATTTATCGTCAACAGCTTTGATACCTGTAACAGCAAAAGGTTCACCTATGATCAGCTTCACATCAGGCAGCGCTTGCTTTGTACGATCCAGTAGTTTTTTATAATCATCCCTGTAAACCTTTACAGTGCCGTCATACCTACCGTTTAGCTTATGCCAAAAGTCATTAACTCCAATCAATATGCTTAGCACCGTTGGCTTTAGATCTATAGCATCTTTATCCCACCGCTCTGCTAGTTGGTAAACTTTATTTCCGCTAATTCCTTTGTTATAGATCTTCAGATTTTTATCACCGGCCCGATATAATAGCTCAGAAGCAGCAATCAATGCATAACCATTACCAAAAGCACCAGCTGTGTTGTAGTTCATATCATCTTTCTTTCTGCCACTGTCCGTTATTGAATCACCCTGGAACAGGATCACATCATCTTTTTCAATCCTGATCTTCTTCTTTAGCCTGGTAGCATTTTCACCTTCAAATGCTGCAGATACGATAGAAGGAAGGGCAAGGCCAAATGCACCTGCCAAAGATGTATTCCTGATAAAACTTCTTCTTGAATTTTTATTGTCCATTGATTGCTTGTTTCTGATTTCTTGTTCCTAGTTTCTAGTTTCTATTTTCTAGTTACTGGTTATCTCCTTTTGAAATGCTTTATTTCTTTTCTGCTGCCGCTTTCAAAAGTCCTTTCAAGATCTTTTTATTGGTCATGAAGATAGTTCCGTGCTTATGAGCTTCGGGAACTTTTACCTCTTTAGTAACATCTGTAAAGTTGATAAAGTCTTTTGTTTTCATGGCCCCATAGATCTTGTCCCTGTATTGATCGTAGTAGATGATATAACCATCATCAACTTTGGCTACAGCAGGACCTTCAGTAAAATTTGGCGTAAATGGCGCAGATGGTTTTGTATAAGGACCTAAAGGGTCTTTTGCAAAAGCGATCTTAATATTCCTTTCTGGTCTTGTATTGTCTTTTAACACAAGTACATAGTCATCTTTGCCTCGCTTTACGATTACACAATCAATAACACTGAAACCAGGATCAAGAAAAAGTTTTGTATCACTGAATGTTTTGAAATCTTTCGTAGTTACATAATACATGCGATGATTATTCTCTTCTTCTTCAATACCACGTTCAAAACGATGCGGAATAGTAGAAGCCCAGATAATAATGAACTGGTCTCTCTCATCATCGTAGAACAACTCAGGCGCCCATACATTTACTGTTGTTGCCTCATGAGTCATTACAGGTAGTGCTCTTTGTTCAGTCCAGTTGATAAGGTCTTTAGAAGATGCATAACCGAATGTTTTGCTACCCTTCCAAGCTGAAGTAAACACCAGGTGGAATGTACCATCAGGACCCTGAACAATTGATGGATCACGCATCACCTTTTGATCCAATTCTGGCTTCAGAAATGTACTATCAATCCTTGTCCAGTTAACGCCATCATAACTGTATAAAAATCGAAGTCCTTCGTTAGCCGGTTCTTTAAAAGAGCTAAACATGTACACCTTCTTACCGCAAGAGCTCAGTGCAACTACTGCAAATAATATTGTAAACCATCTCTTCATTTCATCAACTGCTATTTGAGGCTAAAGCCTCTTTTGTTATCTGATTTTTTTTCCTCGCCCTGAAGGACGAGGCAATTGATTTGTTCTATCTCTAAAATGCCGAGGCAATTGACATTTATCCGATCATCAATTGCCGCATCATTGCCCTGCCTAATTGCCCGGCCCAATTGCCCTGCCCTTTAGGGCAGGGGGATCATGGAACATTATAAACTCTCTAACACCAACACCCAATCATTTCCCTCTGCGGGTTTACCCGGAGGATTGAATTTGCGGGTGCCTTTATTTGAAACTGTTTTCAACAAAGTTGATTGCCCGTTCTTTGGATTGTACCATGAAGCCTTCACTTTATCTCCATTAACCTTACCCATGTTTACCTTGAAATTCTTGCCGGTGTAGGTGTAGATAAAAGCATAGTCTTTTCCACGTGTTGCCAGCAGGTAGTCATACTTCTCACCCTGCTTTCCTGCAATCAAGCTTTGATCAGGAACACGATCAAAATAAGGTTTAGAAAGAATGAGATTTTTTACATGAACCATCTGCGCTGCACCACTATCATTGAGGGCCGCATCCCAATATTTTTTGCTTCCATAAGCGCTTCCTTTATCTGTCGGCTTATGCATCTGCATTACACTGTTGTGTCCGTAAGTATGACCTGCAGCACCAGCAAACACGCTCCAGTATGCATAGCGTCGCATATCGTTGGCATTCCAGTAAGGCTTTGTTGTATCGTGCAGACCATAAGGTATAAGCTCGTACGAAGGTTCACCATCCAGTGTAGGCTTGGTGGGCTTCAAATTATAATCCATGTTGGTGAACTTGTAGTTGTCCGGGCCAAACCGCCACTCTTTCCTGGACGTGTCAAGGTCATAACTTCTATGTCCGCTTTGGTACATGTTGAAATCCAGCCACTCTTCATTGTGAAACCACTGGCTTGATGTAGTACGTCCAAACGGATGAAAAGTGATCAGGTGATTAGGATCATGTTTACGAAGTGTCTCGCCTATGATCTTCCATGTTGCCATAGAATCTGTTCCGTGTATATCACCTCCGTTCAGCCAGATAATATTTGGCTTTTGCTTATAACGCTCAGCCAAAAACTGTGCATAGCTTCTTGCCTCGTCACGACTAACTGAACCTGCTTTTACGTTGCTTCCCCAGATAGGCACCAGCGCCATGTACAGCCCTTTTTGTGCGGCCAGGTCAACCATATAATCTATATGATCCCAATAATCATATTCAGCTTCTACAGCAGGATTGTTACCTGCAGGCGTAACAGGTTTTGCAACACTTTTTCTAACCAGTGCAGAATCACCATAAACATTCTTAGCAGCCACCGTATGAAGCACCATCGCCTGTATAACATTGTAACCTTTAGCGCGCCTGTCTTCCAGGTACTTCTCCGCCTCTTTCCTGTCTAGCTTGCTAAACAACAACCAGCCGGTATCGCCCAACCAAAAGAACGGCTTGCCTTCCTTGTCGGTGAAAAACCTTTTATCAGGTGAAATTTTCAAACCCATGCTGTTACCTACTTGTGCATTTGAACACAACGACACCAGCATACATGCTACTAACAGCTTTAAATAATTACGCTTAATCATCTTCTATTTTATAATGTTGTCAACCATAAAACAGCAGCCCCTTGTTGCGGGCTTGCCAGTTCAAGTGTTTTAACTCCCTGTATATTTCCTTCTTTGAATATTTCTCCGTTGCGAGGATTGATCCAGCGGGCTTTGTAGGTGCCTTTGATATCAAGGTTTGCTTTACCACTATTGGTGTAAACAATGTATTCTTTTTCTCCATTAGCCAATACGTACTGGCCTTCGGTAGAAGCAACAGGCTTCATAGCAGCTGCAGCTTGCAGGAACTGTTGATCAACTTTTGGAATGGTTGGTAACGAACCCCCTGCCATAAATACAGCCCATCCAAAGCCATCACCTCCAGAGTACATAACAGCTTTTGCAGGAAACTTTTTCCTGTACTCGCTAACTGCACGATACACCTGCTCGAAAGATGTACGCCCACCCTTCATTTGACGTGCATGCTGCCGTGGCGCAAGATTTTGCCCACCTTTCGGTGCATAGGCAGTTCCATCTTCCTGGTAATGCCAGTAGCGAATGTCTATTACATCAATTACTGCTGCACGGGCAGGATCAGCGAGTATACTATCCTGCACATCTTTGGTAGTACTTAGTGCTATGATCTGCTGTTTGCCATTTTCCTTTTCCCAACCTTTGATTACATCCACCCAAAACTGCACAAAGTGCAATGGTCCCGTGAACTCCGAACTAATAGTATGAATTACACCATTATTGTTTTTGAAATTGTCTAGGCACTTCCTGATGTAAGCGATGTGCAACTTCCTTCTGACAGGATGATTAACATCGTAGAACTGCTCAGCCATGAACAATCTTTTATCACCGGCATAAGGAACCGGTTCAGGGAAACCAGTGTTGTTGATGTTGTTGGCCGGGCGCCATGGGAAATCTGTATAGTGCGCACCTGCCTCAAGGATGTTATGCTGCATATAGTTCTGGTGAACCAGCAGCAGGCCTTTCTGATCGGCGAGATCAGCAAATGTTTTCAGACGGTTCCAGTACCAGTGGTTGTACTTCGTAAGATCGTATTTACTCAATCCATCCCAAGCCAGTTCTTTACCACTACGTGCAAAAGGCAGCTCATAAAATGGCGCCCATACTTCACCATCCATCCGGCGAATACGTTCATGATCATCGCGACGACGTTCGTACCACAAGCCATAGTTATGCTCCATACCAATGATGTTAGAAGACTTCATGGTATCGGTCAATGCATCAAGATCATCTGTTAAACCCTTTCCTGTTCTGCCGGGTACATAGCGGGTAATATGAGGTCGCATCTTAGGCAGATCTGTAGGCATTATACCACCTGACCACCATTGAACGTCCAGCCTTCTACCCTGCACAAGCGTATTGCCCCGAACGATCAATCCATCCTGGATTTTCATAGCCGGAGCAGAAGCCACCACAGCTGGCTTTTTGATACCAATGTTATCAATGGTAATTACGCCATTCGCCTGTACAGGAATAGGATTGCGTTTCACTGCTTCGTCTATCCAGTCAGAAAGTAGTGAAGCAGGATTAACAGCCTTAGCGGTAAGTGCCATAGCAACAGTCACACTTGGACTACTTGATGCTTCAGATTCTATAGGAAGAAGCTGCGCGTATTTTTGAATTGTATCTCCTAGTCGTTGTGATAATTGTGCATAGAAAAAACTCCTTGGTTGTATATGTTCATTGGAACTTTCCCAGTAACCGTCACCTGAAAACTGCGCCCAGTTTCCAAAAGCCCAGTTATTGGCAGTTGGAGGTTTATAGCTGTCAATACGAGCCGCTGTACTTTGCCAGATCAAACTGTTTGCAGCGCTCCAGCCTGCTCCATTTCCATCAAGACCACGATTGCCAAAACGGATAGCGTTACCATCTACGTTTACAATATCGAACAACACACCTGATGCCCAGCTATCAATTGTACCGCTGAAATTATACGGCAACACCGACTGGCATTGTACAAAAGCATTGGGACCGGGAGCTGCAAATCCAACAGCAAAATCATGGTAACCATTCTCAGCATAACAGCGCTGGAAAAGCGTTTGCTGACCATTGGTGAAAAAGGTATAACGACGCTGGCCTCCTATTTCAGAAACAGGCTCCAACGACTTACAGTCTTCAACAGTTACACGCTTTGCTGTTTCCAACACAGCCACTGCAGATCCTGCAAAATGCTTGAATGTAACCTGTCGTACCCAGGCATCAGCAACATTCTCCATTGTAATTGCCATCCAGCGATGCGCTTCATCTTTTGGATTGATAGCATCATAAGTTGATCGAAGTTGCAAGTTCTCAACACCTACTTTCTCTATCCTACCATTCCACGTAAGCTTTGAAACAGTACCACCACCATAAGTAGTATCTAATGCAGTGGTCAGTGGTACATCCAGTGTGATGGTATTACCATCAACTGCTATAATTTTTCTTTCCCAAAAGATATCTCTTTCACCAGGCTTCCAACCTGTAGAGGAAACACCTCCACCAAAATGACCGGTACCCAATTCACGGATCCACTGAAGGGTACTTGGCCTCCTGATAACAACAAGATCGCCCGACCTTAGATCAGACGTATTTGCAACTGTTAGCTGAGTAGCATTAACTGGTACATATGCATCTGTTATACTTGTCTCCCTTCCTTTTACCTTATCATTTACACCAACAATCTTAATTAGCGTTTCCCTGTCTTTACCTGCACCAACAATCGTAGTTCCATTAGCACCCGCCCCACTACCGCGAAGCACAACACCCGAAGCATTTAACTTCAGTTGTCCTTCTACTGAGTAAATACCTTTTTGCAACAATACAGCGCCGCGAAAGCCATTGGCATCTGCTGGCAGTGAAGCAACAAGATCAAGTGCAGATTGAATACGCGCTGTAGCATCTCCTTTAGTCACCGGAACAACCACCTTTACAGCCACATTCGGGATTCGCTGTTCAGAAGCCATATATCCAGCATACGAGAAATCCGGTACACGATTACCCAACGAATCGGGCGTATAAGCGATCGTTCCCCTACCCGCTATGATAGGACTTGGAGGCTTGGGTGGTTTTTGTGCAAGGAGACTGAAACCATTTAATACTAAGCACGTAATGAGAACCGCCTTTTGTACTTGATGATTTACGGACGACGGGCTATGTCTTATAATTAAGTGTCTAGTCAATTTGTTACTGTTCTTTTGATTTATTGGCCTTTCGTTTCTGTTGTTCGTCTGTTGCCTTTCTTAGATCATAACCTGCTGCTGACAGGAAGTTATTTGCCCTTCCGCGGTACTTAATAAACCATTCTTTTCTTTGGCCAGCTGTTTCTGCATTCATTGCATTGTCTCTTGCCTCACGCAGGTAGGCCATAAGTTGCTCCTTCTGGTAACTGGCAAGATTTGGAAACAGATCGAGGTAGTTGTTATACTCCCTGATCATTCCATTTTCAGTCATTGCATTCTTCAGCGTTTCAATTTGCTCTGCTGTAAGTTCGGTAGAAAGACGACCTAAGAAAACAGCATGCACTTTATTTAACCTACCGTTCGCAGCATCCCATGCACTCCTTCCCCTGAAATTTGAAAGTTCCTTAGTTTCAGCTTTACCCGCACTTTCTACTGCTTTTGCCCTGTCTTTGAAGATAACTTCTAAGCTGTCGAGATGCCGGTTAATGATAGCATTGGTTCTTGATCTTTTTTCAAGATCATTGATACCTAAGGCGTCTACCAATTGTTTAGCCCTGTTTGCTGCTGTACTTGTGGTACCATTGCCATTTAAATGATCTTGACTGAATGCCACCTCACTTAAATAAATTAGTGAAACAAGAAGGCAGAATATGAAGCGGAAAGATTTCATTGAATTATTATTAAGTGAAGCTTATTTAGTGGCAACAGATTTATTAAGATTCACAGGTGGTACAAGACTATTTAAATAAATCTCCAGGTTAGTATAACCATCTGTGTTACCAACCTTACTTGCATCGGCAGCGTTGTTAGGATTTAAACCCATCTTCTTTTCGTAGCTGTCTGGCATACCATCTTTATCTGAGTCTTTGTAAGGTGTGCCTTTGTATTCAGGATAACCACCAACCTGGCTTGGATGCGTGATGATACCTTTTTTGTAAGAGTCTTCAGGAAGACGACGCTTGATAAATTCTTTTCCTATACCAGTTACTGCATCTTCTTTGTAGTAGATCTCTCCAGTTTTTACCGTCTTGATGATACGTGCATCAACAGCATCTCTTTTAGGAAGATTAGCTCCTACATTTTCCAACACATGGTCATATGCTTGTTTTGCAGGAAGGATGGTAACCTTTGCCATTGGCATTGGTTCATTTACACGAATAGCAGCAGTATGTACACCTGCATCTTCATTGTTTCCTACCTGTATACCACCTGCCCAGTTGTCCTGTGTTACCTTATCAAATCCTTCTACTATGTTTCCACTTACGTATGCTTTACCAAAAGCCTGTGCATTGGCTTTATCACGTCCTGACTCTGGCTTCAATATGCGGTGAGCAATAGGCTTATCCAAAGGAGTCATAGGACCTGGCTTATAGTAGTTGTTGATGAAGTTGAAATAAGAGCGATGGTCACCACCATCAGCACTCCTGTTCCACCAGTTGAATACAACATTGTTTACAAAACCAAAATCGCCATACATACCAATAGATGGATTACGGCTGATATTGTTAGCCCAAAGGTTGCGCATGAACGTACTGTTCAAGCCGCCGATGGTACTGCCAAAGGAGTGATTGTAGGTATCTAAACACTCAGAAAAAATAGAGTTTTGTATAGTAACATTTACAGTAGGAAGTTTTTCATTCTTTCCACCACGATCGTATACGTGACGGTACATACTCATGTTCTCATCAAGGCCCCAGCTTGCAGACACATGATCGATCATGATGTTACCAACCGGGTTGCCACCCAATGCATCATCGCGACGGGTAACATCGGTTGCACCACGGCGGAAACGCATATAGCGAATAACCACATCGTGAGTATTGATCCAGACAGACTCACCTGCTATACATACACCATCGCCCGGTGCCGACTGACCAGCAATGGTGATATAAGGTGCACGAATAATAACAGGAGACTTCAGTTGAATGATGCCAGCAACATTGAATACAATGGTACGTGCACCACCCTGCTCACATGCCCAGCGAAAACTTCCTTCACCAGAATCGTTCAGGTTGGTTACAACATACACTTTACCTCCACGACCACCAGGTGTAAAAGCACCACCACCTTCAGCACCTGGAAACGCAGGTATCTTGGCTTGTGGCAGATCCTCTGGCTTCGCCGCCCATGGAATGAAAGGCTTGCCTTTCTTTGCTTCAGCTTCTACTATAGGCAATGCTTTCGCCCATGCTTCATCGCTCAACTTTTCAAAGCGCTTCATTTCTGCATCAGCGGAGTCTTCCAGCGCTTTAGGAATAGTGGGATACTGCCCATTAGCAGTGTTGACCATAGCTAATGCTGCAGCTGCAGCCAGGAATACTTGTAATCTCTTCATGCTAAAATTTTTTTGTAGCCACACAGCTGTTCTCTTATCAGCTTTACTTGCGTCGCACACTTGTACATTATCGTTGTGCACCATGAGGCGCTTATGCAAAGTAGCCCAAACCGGGTAGCCTCTAACTTATTTAACAGATCTTGCGCTTGAAGCTTTCTTTCCGGCTGCTTCTTTTGTAGCCAACCGTTGAGTGCCTGCTTTTGCTTCAAGCGAATTCAGGTAAACTTCTATGTTAGCATAACCCCCTTTTGTGATCAATGATGCATCGGCAGCATTGCGAGGGTTAAGACCATTTTTTATTTCATAATCATCAGGCATACCATCGTTGTCGCTGTCTTTGTACGGCGTGCCTTTGTATTCAGGATAACCACCTACCTGGCTAATATCAGTTATGATACCCTGTTTGTAAGAATCTTTCGGCAAGCGACGATGTTCAAACTGCGTATCAGGCAATTTTACATTAGGAAGATAATTTACCTTCCCTGTTCTTACCTGCTCTGTTATACGCTCATCTACCGCATCTCTTTTAGGTAATGTAGCACCGGCATTAGCTATCACTGTGGTAAAAGCTTCTTTGGCAGGAACAATAGTAATAGCAGGCATAGGCAAAGGTTTGTCCACCTTCATCTTAGCCGTGTATTCACCTGCATTAGGTTCGTCTTCTACCTGTACGCCACCATCCCAATTATTTTTAGTAACACGATCGTTACCTTCCATGATGTTGCCATTCACATATGCACGGCCATAGGTACGATAGCTCAGCTTGCTTCTGCCCGATTCAGGTTTCAATAAGCGATAACCTACCGGCGAATTTTTAGGAGTAAGAGGACCTGGTTTAAAGTAGTTATTAATGATGTTGTAAGCTGCACGGTAATCACCTCCATCTACGGAACGATGTACCCAGTTATAAACAACATTGTTTGCAAAGTTGAAGATACCGTTCCAACCAATAGATGGATTACGGCCTGTGTTGTTAGCCCAGAGGTTGCGCATAAAGGTCGCATTCTCTCCACCCAATGTGCTTCCAAACGCATGGTTCCATGTATCAAGTGCTTCAGCAAAAATGGAGTTTTGAATAGTGATATTTACAGTACCCAGCTTAGTTTCTTTTGCACCTGTACTATCATTGTACATGTGACGGTACATGCTCATGTTTTCATCGCCACCCCAGCTGGCAGATACGTGATCGATCATGATATTTCCAACAGGATTACCGCCTATGGCATCATCACGACGCGCTACATTGGTATTGCCCCTACGGAAACGCATGTGGCGTACCACAACATCATGCGTGTTTATCCAAACAGATTCTCCGGCAATACAAACGCCGTCGCCAGGAGCTGACTGACCGGCAATAGTGATATAGGGAGCACGGATAATCACAGGACTTTTCAGGTTGATGATACCAGCAACATTGAATACTACTATCCTGGCACCACCCTGTTCGCAAGCCCAACGAAAACTACCTACTCCTTCATCGTTCAAATTGGTTACTACAATCACTTTTCCACCACGGCCGCCAAAGCTATATGCTCCACCACCTTCTGCACCAGGGAAAGCAAGGATGCTTGCCTGTGGAAGATCGTCTGGACGAGCAGCCCAGGGAATAAAAGGTCTACCGCTTTTGGCCTCTGCTTCTATGATAGGTAAAGCCTTTGCCCATGCAGAATCGGACTTGCGCCTGGCTTCATCCATCATTTTATGACCTGCTATCCCAAGCTCTGGTGGAACACGCGGATACTGGGCCGAAGCCGGCTGCACTACATTAAGTAGAAACGCAAACGCGGATACTTTTATAAAAATCTTCATCATAAGGTACTTCCCGTTTTCTTTAAATACTCTGAACTGCTAACATGTGCTGTTCGCTTCAGTGAGGAAATTGATTCTTGTTTTTTCGCTTATTACCTTTTGCAGGAAACCTTCTTCAAACCGGTTAATGTAATTCAATTTAAAATCTACGATGAGCCAGGTTTTACTGGTTCATCGTAGACTTTGATTTCTCTGAAAGATTATTTTAGAGCCATTACTATGACTGTGTCAATTTGTTTAAAAACTTAATTAATCTTCTTAGTGCTGATATTTCACGCTAACATTTACGAATGGCGCACCAGAATAATTTGTTGTAATTGTATTGAACAACAAGGCTCCATATTTTCCTTCAGGCGTGCGGAAATAAACAACATTACCTGCAGGAATATTTGCAGTTATGGATTTCAAATTGATCGTTCTCCTTCTTGCTTCTGTTTCTATTTTACTGCCGGTTGTAAGCGTGTTATTGAAAGTAGCAGCATGGTTATTTACAGGTGCTGAAAAAAGAGTTTCTCTTTTTGTAAAGGAACTAATATTATCAACTATGTAAGGCAGTGGAGTTGCACTCAAAGAATAAATATGAGTGGTGAACCCTGATGCTGGTGCTGCTAATGGTTTTTGATAAATGGCTAAATCAATATCACCAGAGTTAGCCTGTGCACTGGCATAGTTGTAACTAATTCCTTTTGAAAGAGAGAAATAATTAGCGGTTGATTTGTTAGCACTATCAGGATAATAAATGTTCCTGTTGGCTAAATGAGTAAAATTAGGACGTACATAAATTGTGATCAGCTTATAGCCGTCACCAAGATACACGCCATCTTTATCGTAAGCCCAGATCCTGTACGAAGTAGCCCCGGCATTTTCATTTGCCGCTAATTTCACCACTCCTGAATAAGTTCTCCGCTCAGTAGGTCCTAGAGGTATTCTTAAAAAAGGAGTACCGCTGCCAGCTTTAAGTACAGCTACCTGGTACATATCTTTTGTTGGTGATGTAATTGTAAAATCAATGTATACACTATCACCATCATTTACCTCTTTATATTCACCCGTGCTAAAAGGGTGATTCTGATGCAGCGTAAGCTGAACATCAAACATGTTGAAGATGTTCTGGGATTCCTTTTTACATCCTGCCAAAGCTAATAGCAAGACTATTGATGCTCCTAATAACTTAATATTTTTCATCACACTATATTTAATATTGTTTATTAATTTTCGTTGGCTAACATTTAATTCAGTGGGTCGAAAGTTCCACCTTCCCATCCAATTGTCTGCTCAAGCAATGGAGTAGAATTCATGAACTGGTTAGATAATCCAAAGAAATAATAGTGTTCAGGTACGCTAAATGAGGTGTTATTGGCAGGAGTTATCAATGGATAAGGATAAACAAAATACTTAGTTAATGTATCCTTGTTATTCAGGTTTAATGTTTCCCTGTAGCGTGTTCCATTAACTGGGTCTATAACTCTTTCTAAAAAGTCTTTTAAAGCATTACTCCTTGTCGCAAAAGTCATTGCCTGCAATGTTCCCGATAATGTATGCATTCTTCTTGTTCTTCTCAGGTCATCAGGTCTTTTTCCTTCAAATGCAAATTCAACCATTCTTTCATTCATGATCAGGTCTCTCATTGCATCCTGGCTGTTAGCTAAAGCAAGGCCATAGTCCATGGAACCTGCAATAATACCCGCACGTTTTCTTATGTCACGAACCAATGATTTTGCCAGGGCAATATCATTTACTTCATTGGCTGTTTCTGCATACATCAACATGATCTCGGCAAACCTCATTTCTATCCAATCCATGCCGCTACCACCAAAATCATTAGCTACGCGCACAGAAGCAAACGGCAGATCAGGACTTGAAAAACGTTTTACATAAAAGCCCCTGTTATTGCTTTCATTGATACCATTTGAACCAATTGCATTATTATACGTCCACTGTTTCCTGTTTGTATTACCGCTCAACTTCCAGTTACTACCATTATATGCAATGGTTGCTTCAAAACGTGGATCACGATCTTTCCAGAACAACATTGGATCATAGTTAGGATTGTTGGTAATAGGTCTTCCATCAATCATTGTATATGCATCTATCATCCTGGTAGAAGGATAGTATACATCACTAGGTTGGCCATTTTCAGAAGAAGGACGGCTACGTGCCTCTACCCCATGATTGCGTTTGGCAATTTTATCAGAGTATGATTTTACCATAATAGCCTCTCTATTACCCGGACCCTCTACCCTGAAAATATCTTCGTATTTCGTCATTAATTGGTGCCCTTCGGCTACACAAATCTCATAAGCCTCTTTTGCAGCTTTATGTGCTTCTACCCATCTTTCGTGAGCTTTATTAGGATTGAATTGTGGGCTTGCCCAGTACAATAATGCCCTGGCTTTTAAGCCAGCCGCGGCTGCCCTTGAGATCTTGCCTCTCTCGGTAGCATCAACCCATCTTACTCCTCTTAATTTATTCATAGAAGAGTCCAGGTCTTTTACTATTTGAGCAAACATTTCCCTTGCTTTAGCTCTACCTGCCAATGTAAGATTGTCTGGATTTTGTGGCTCCAGCACCAATGGCATACCACCGTAAGCCTTGGTAAGTTCCAGGTATATCATTGCACGTAAGGCATAAAACTGGCCTAAGAACCTGTTTTTTACATCATCTGACAACACTTTACTGTTGGGGATATTAGCAATAGCCACATTACACCTGGCAACATCAAAGTAAGAGTTATCGCCCCTGGTTGCTCCCTGGTATTTGGAAGCAACAAGGCGTACATCATTGGCTACAAGTGTACCCTGCAGGCCTAATGCACGGCGGGCGTTACCATCTGTAGCAGAGTAATAGTTTTCATCACTGGCCATGTGTATGCCATAGTTATTGGCTGTGTATTGGTAATAAAAATCAGGGAATATAACATCGTACGCTTTGTTCAGGGAGAACTGGATAGCGCCTTCATTATCCCAGATTGCCGCATCTAATCCACCCCTGTCTCTTATTTCAAAAAAACTATCTTGTTTTCTACATCCAGAGATAAAAGTGACTGCAAGAAAAGTGGCCGCAAACGTTAGTTTATATAGATTCTTTTTCATTTCTAAGTTTTTAAGTGGTGATTTTTACAGTCCCAAACTAAGCCCGAGAGAGATGGTTCTTAAAGTTGGGTAATCGAGAATCGAATTGCTGTAAGGGTCCCTTAATTTCAGAGGACTTTTAATTATCCAAAGGTTATTACCTGTTGCCAAAATCCTGGCATCTGAAAATCCAAACCTGTTTAAAATACTTGTTGGTATACGGTAACTCAAAGTCATGTTGTTAACCCTGATGGTTGTGGCATCAAAAGCCCAGAAATCAGAATTCCATTGTCTTACAATTGAGGCATCGTCATGACGAGGGAATTTACCACCTGGATTTTCCGGTGTCCAACGATCTCTCCAGAAACCAGGAACATTCTGTGTAGGCTCTGGGCGCTCTCTATCTTTTGAACCATAAAACTGTTTACCGCCAAACCTTGCAACTAAGTTGGTACTCAAACTGAGAGATTTGTAAGCTATACCTATGTTGATACCGCTACTAAACCATGGATCTGTTCTGTCAAACATTGCTACCATATCTCTCTCGGTTATCCTACCATCACCGTTGGTATCTTCAAAGTATAACCAACCTGGCTGAGGCACTTTTCCGTCGATTGTATAATTTGGATATTGTGCTAAGAAAGCATCCACTTCATCCTGTGTTCTGAACATTCCCAAAGTTTTCAAGCCGAAGTTTGAGCTATTATATTTCCTTGGATCTGTTCCCATTTGCACTTGCCAGTCTGGTGGTGAGTTTTCAAATAGTTGAAACCTGTTGTAAAACATTCTATCAGTAACAGAATTTGCAAAACCAAAGTTGATACTTGTATTAATGTTTAAGTCTTTGCCTACCCTTGATCTATAACCTATGGTAAATTCAGATCCCCATGCATGCCTTTCCTGGTAGTTGATAATAGGTGCTGCAAAACCTGCGAACATTGGGAAGTTCTGGTCGTTTCCTTTATCAAATGCATCGTATATATAGTTCTGGAAGAAGTCCACGCCTATGTTAAGCTTATTGTTGAACATAGTCATGTCAATACCAAAGTTCAGAGTCCTCTTCTTTTCCCATGTAAGATTCGGATTTGGTATTCTTACCGGGTTCAAACCAGCTTGCATAGATTCGTTGTACAGGTATCCAGAAAGATCAACTCTATATCTTTCTTTCCAAAGTAATGGCTCAATCCTATCATCCCCGGTCAAACCATAGTTCACACGGAGTTTAAGGTAATTAACCTGCGGAATGTTATTCTTAAAGAATTTCTCCCTGCTGACTACCCAACCCAATCCTACGCTTGGAAATACACCCCAAACTTTACCTGCGGCAAAATTGGAAGAAGCATCTAAACGTGTTACTCCATCAATAAAATACTTATTGTCGAAGTTGTAGTTCATACGCGCAAAGCCAGAACGTTTTCTTGACTCGCTTATACCACGGTTTGTGATTGATATTACTGATTGATCAAAAGCCCAATAATCATCTATACCAACCAATTGCTGGTTGATCCACCTAACGCCCATATCCTCGGAGCGTGACACAGTTTGTTCTGCTCCTACGATAGCTCCAAAAATATGCTTGCCTAGTGTTTTATCATATTGTAAAGTCAGGAAGCCCTGGTAGCCAGTATTCTCTCCTAACCTTGGTGTATAGTGTACGTTAGCAGGAGCTACAGCATCAAAATAAGGCCTAACAGTATCTAACTTGTTTGAGTATAACTGGTTATTGTTACCCATTCTCTGGAAGTTATATACCCGGTAATTAGGACGATATTCAGCACTGTTTGTATTGCCGGCTGTTTGAGAGAATTGCACTCTTGCAGTAAAGCCTTTTAAAAACCCGGTAGGCTGGTAAGTAAGACTAGAGTTAATTCTATATGATCTTGACTTGCTGTTGCTGTAAAAACCAGAACCAATTGATCCCAATGGATGTGTGCTTGCACCATTGAAGCTAACCGGCATGCCGTCTATGCTAACCGGTACCCATCCTGGTGTTTGTATAATGCTTTCAAGGAAACCCTGGTCACGGTCGTCGGCTAAACTGTTTTGGCTGGTTCTGATACGAGAGTCTACGTTAAAACTGATATCTGCCTTTAGTGCCGGTGTAATGGTTGTATTAACACCGCTGCGGAAAGTATACTTGTCCTGCTTTTGTCCGGCATAGTTACCATTTTCATTTTGATAAGCACCACCAACAAAGAAGGTAATCCTGTCACTGCCACCAGACACACTTAGGTTATGTCTTTGAGTAGTGGAAGCCTGCCACAGTTCCTCGAACCAGGTTTTGTAGTTAAGGCCTTTTATATATTCAAGATCAGCAGGGCTGAAGAAAAGATTAGCAGGAGCATTTCCGATACGATAACCGTCGTTCAATAACACGGCATGTTCGTAAGCAGATAACATATCTGGTTTTCTTGTTGCATCAGTATGGCCTACGTAACCATTATAACTTAAACGTGGTTTGCCAGCCTTACCCCTCTTGGTTGTTACTAGTATAACACCTTTGGCACCTGCCGCACCATATATCGCTGCAGAAGCATCTTTTAAAACAGTAAGGTCTTCTACCATTGACGGATCAAGGTTGTCAAACTCCTGCCTCTGTACAATGATACCATCAATAACATATAGCGGTTCATCAGTAGCACCAACCGTTGCAGCAGTTTCTGATCTTGTAGAATTTCGCACATTTAATGTGATGCCTGCACCAGGACGACCAGAAGCGGTGTTAACGCCTAAGCCAGCAATCCGGCCCCTTAATGCACCGGCAATGTTTGGCGCTGGAATATCTTCTATTTCAGCTGCCTTGATGGTAGCAATAGCTCCATTATTCTGGATGCGCTTTTGACTACCATACCCGATTACAACTACATCATCTAGTTGTTTGTTTTCTTTTACCAGGGCAATATCAATCACGTTTCTTGAACCTACCGTTACTTCCTGGTAAAGGAAACCCACATAAGTGAATTTGATAACGGATTCGTTTCCTGAAACCATGATAGAATACTTACCATTTTCTACAGTGGTTGTACTCCTGGTAGTACCTTTGATACCAACTGTAACTCCAACCAGTGGCTCCCTGGTTTCGTCGTTTACAATGGTACCTGTTACAACTCTTTGCTGGGCAAAAAGCTGGACGAAGTTGAAAATAAGCAGTAGCAGCACGAGTGAGCCTCTCGTAATTAACTTTTGCATTTGGCGTTTTGATTAATGGATGAACAATAGTTAGGTGAAAACATGGTTGAAATTTACATGTCCTGTTTTGGTTTTATATGTAATGGATATCGTTGTATGATATGTCAAGAAAGTTATAAGCAGTTTTTTCTATCATCCCTTCTGTAACCTTAGGCTTGCCTCCACAACTGACTAAAGAAAATCTTATAAGTTGTTGTTTGTAGCTAAGCCTGCTTTTATTAGTCTTTGATCCCGGTGTTCTTGCTATTCTTCTTAGTTTGGTTTACCTATTTCATCATTTATAAATACTGAAACCTGCTATCTCTTGTATGGTGTGTATTCTTAGATCAAATTGTTCTGCTGCATGACCAGCAATAACAATTTTATGCTGCATTTCTGATTATCAATTTAGCAACAATACACGAATTATTTTTTACGTGTTGTTGGACGAACCGGTGATGCAAGTGTATTTAAATACACTTCAATATTAGAATAACCACCTCTTGTGATAACAGATGCATCGGCAGCATTGCGAGGGTTTAGTCCGTTCTTTATTTCATAATCATCAGGCATACCATCATTGTCGCTGTCTTTATACGGTGTGCCCTTGTATTCAGGATATCCACCTACCTGGCTTACATCTGTAATGATGCCTTGCTTGTAAGAGTCGATTGGCAAACGACGATGCTTGAAGTTGGTTTCAGGCAGCTTTACATTAGACAGCGGATTGATGTTCCCGGTACGTACTTGTTCTGTTATCCTTGCATCTACTGCGTCGCGCTTTGGAAGAGTAGCACCTGCATTGGCCAGTACATAAGTAAAAGCTTCTTTAGCCGGCGTAATAGTGATCTTAGGCATTGGAAGCGGTTTATCTACTTTCATCTTATCTGTATACTCACCAGCATTTGGAAGATCTTCTACCTGTACACCACCATCCCAGTTGTTCTTAGTTACCTTATCGTTGCCTTCCATGATGTTACCATTTACATAAGCACGACCATAGGTACGGTAGCTTAATTTACTTCTTCCTGATTCAGGTTTTAGAAAACGGTAACCAACAGGAGTATTTACAGGGGTAAGTGGTCCTGGTTTAAAGTAGTTATTGATGATGTTGTATTGTGCGCGGTAGTCACCACCATCTACAGAGCGGTGCACCCAATTGAAGACAACATTGTTGGCGAAGTTGAAGATGCCGTTCCAACCAATAGATGGATTGCGGCCTGTGTTGTTAGCCCAAAGATTGCGCATGAAGGTGCAGTTCTCTCCACCCAGTGTACTACCAAAGGCGTGGTTCCATGTATCAAGCGCTTCTGCAAAAATTGAATTCTGTATAGTGATGTTTACAGTGCCAAGTTTCTCTTCTGTTTTACCTGTACTATCGTTGTACATGTGACGGTACATACTCATGTTCTCATCGCCACCCCAGCTGGCTGATACGTGATCAATCATAATGTTGCCGATAGGATTACCACCTATAGCATCATCACGTCTGCCCACATCAGTGTTACCGCGGCGGAAACGCATATGTCTTACAATTACATCGTGTGTGTTTAGCCAAACAGACTCACCTGCTATACATACGCCATCACCAGATGCACTTTGACCTGCAATAGTTATGTAAGGTGCACGAATGATAAGCGGGCTTTTTAGGTTGATGATACCTGCAACATTGAAAACAACTATTCTTGCTCCGCCCTGCTCGCAAGCCCAGCGGAAACTACCTTCGCCTTCATCGTTCAGATTAGTTACCACTAATACCTTTCCTCCGCGACCACCAAAGGTATAAGCACCACCACCTTCTGCACCAGGAAAAGCAGGAATATCGGCCTGCGGCAGATCAGTTGGACGAGCTGCCCAGGGAATAAAAGGTTTGCCATTTTTAGCATCGGCTTCTATGATTGGTAAAGCCTTTGCCCATGCTATTTCAGACTTACGTTGTGCCTCCTTCATCATGGAGTCTGTAGTGCGCTGCACTTGCTGCGGCACCTGTGGATATTGAGCCATAGCACTTTCATTAGAACCAATCAATCCAGCAAGTAATAAAACTTGAGCTAAAGAAAATTTCATCATCAAAAGTTTGTTCATCAATTATGTATAGTTGTGCTTTTAGGATCGTGTAGCCAGGTGGTCGATTTCAATAAAAAAGCCATTGTATTTCTGCTGGTAGCAGAAACAGGGAATGGCAGCAAGTTCAACATGTGTTCTAAGATGTATCAAAGCATATTTGTTTTTGCATTGATAGAAAATAGAGGCTGTCTTTCTCTTAGAAAAAGACAACCCCTAAAAAATTTATTGCAGTGGATCAAATACTCCTGATCCGCCACCACCTCCCCAACCAATTGTTTGTTGCAGGTAAGGAGAAGAATTCAATACGTTTTGAGGAATACCAAAGAAGTAGTACTCTTTATACCACCTGAACTTCCAGGCGTTGTTATTAGCTGTAGGATCAAGGTCATCCTTTTCTGTTACAGTAAAGTGCCTGTCGTACAAGTAGTCAAGATAAGCATCAAAGTTTGCTACTGCAGAGTCACGGTTGATTATCGGCGCTGGATTAGCACCGTTTGTACCCCATCTTCTAAGCGGGTCACCTCCGTTGGCTACTGCTGTTGAAGAATTGTAACGAGTGCCATCTGCTCTCTTCACTGAAATGAAATAACCTGTACGGCGAGTTCCGTTAAGCGGCTGAAAACCCAGGCGAGCTGTTGTACCAAATTCATCAGTAAACAACATCCAGCGGCGAAGATCCCAGAAGCGTTTGCCTTCGTATGCAAATTCTACTTGTCTTTCTTTTAATACTGCAGCAAATAATGCATCGCGGCTAGTGATACCGGCAAGACCAAACTGGCCGTCCCTGTTTTCTACACCAGCACGCTCTCTTACTGCTTTTATTTGATCTATACCTTCAAGCGGACGATCTGCTCCAATTGCACTTTCAGCAAGGTTTAGCAATACTTCAGCAAAACGCATTTCCATGAAGTCGGTACCACTTAAGCTAAAGTTGTTACCCAATGCATGTGAGTTAGAAGCATTGGTAGCTGTAGCCTTATTTACATAAACACCACTTGAGTTTGCACCCGCTACTTCTGTAGTTTGTGTTGGTGTAGTAGCTGTAGCATTATTAAACCACCTGTACGTCCAGATGCGGTAGTTAGGATTTTGAGAATATGGCCATAGAGATCCATTGTACGCAAAGGTTCTGTAGAAACGGGGATCCCTGTTCTTGTAAAATTTGTTTTGATCGTAAGTATAGAAGCTTTGGCCAGCCATCTTACCATCTCTCATTGGAAATGCATCCACCATTTGCTTGGTAGGCGAAACAGATCCACCACCAAGAATATCTCTTGGGCGAACAGCATGTTCCCAACCATTCCATTTTCTTGTTTGGTCAGATGTACCATTGTTGAAGCCGAATACAAATACTGCTTCAGGATTGTTAACTTCTGTAAACCACATATTACCAAAAGCTGTAGCGTTAGCATTACCACCT
This sequence comes from Aridibaculum aurantiacum, assembly GCF_017355875.1. Classification (NCBI taxonomy): domain Bacteria; kingdom Pseudomonadati; phylum Bacteroidota; class Chitinophagia; order Chitinophagales; family Chitinophagaceae; genus Aridibaculum; species Aridibaculum aurantiacum. Next base: position 832,611 of record NZ_JAFEWC010000001.1, on the reverse strand, counting down.
GTTCTGAACAATCCGAAACCATTTGCTTCCAGCAATGTTTTAGCAGCCAGGTTAGCTTCGTAAGCTTTCTGCCAGCGGCCCCTGTCATCGCTGCGGTTGAATAATGGGCTGGCCCATGTAAGCAACACGCGACCTTTTAATGCAGCAGCGGTGCCACTTGTTACCCTACCCCAGTCAGCTGAACCCCACTTGCCAGGAAGTGATGCGGTTGCAGAGTCCAAGTCGCGGACAATCTGGTTGATAACATCTTCGGTGCGGCTACGCTGAACTTGTAAAGAAGGATTGTCTGATACTCCTATAGGACTTTGTGGCTCCAGTACAATGGGCACACCGCCATATAGTCTTACCAGGTCAAAATACTGCCATGCTCTCCAAAAGAACATCTGGCCCTTCAATACTTTCTTCTTTTCAGCTGATAGACCTTCATGCTTATCAACTTCATTCAAGAACATGTTGATCTGCTTCATCCTTGTCCAGGTATTGTTACCAACGCTCGTACTGATGTTTGTACCAAAGTATGGAAGCGCATGAGCATTGGTGCTAAGAATAGATGACCACTCTTTGTTCCAGTTTGTTTCGCCAGCCAACTCGTCTGTTGTCTGTGTGAAAGCATTACCTCCCGCAGCCAGGTTCCAAATATTGGCTTGCGCGTTATTTCCTGGCAGCATCATAAAGTATACATAGTCTATGTATGCCTGTGCCATCAGAGAGTCTTTAAAAACCTGCTCGTTCATACCTGTCAGATCATTCTTCTCTTCCAGGAAAGTTTTTTTACAGCTTACCAACCCTACAAATAGTGCTGCGAAAGCCACTATATATTTATTCATTTTCATAATCCAGCAATAAGTTGTTTTTACAATTGTTGATAAGCAATTAGAATGTTACGTTCACACCAACTGAATACGTCCTCAAAGTTGGGAAGATGTCATAAGGACCTTCTGAGTCTTTGTATGTGTACGGATTAGCCAGGTTGAAAGGGTTTAGCGCTGTAAGAACAACTCTTGCGCTGCTTACATGAAGCATTTGTGCTACGCTTCTTGAAAGGCTATAGTTTAGGTTAATGTTTCTTACTCTTGCTCTGAAAGAGCTTACTCTCCAGAAATCAGAAGTTGGGCTCAGGCTGATTGCTTCCCAATGTGGGTTAGGCATTGTACCTGTAGGGTTCAGTTCCGGATCGTAAATGTTGTTCCAGATAGCTGGCCTGCTTTGGAAGTTACGGCTGATGTCGTTGTTCATTTTCTTACGAGCATTACCGTCTACCTCAGCATAACCACCCCATGATCCTGCTATAACAGCGTCCAGTGAAACTCCTTTATAGCTAGCTCTAAGTGTTACACCAAAACCATAGTTGTTGTTAACTCTCTTTGCCAGTTGGATCTGGTCGTTCTCATCAATAATTCCATCAGGACCAGCGAATGTCCAGCTACCGTCAGGATTTTGAATAGCAGGTCCCCTTACATCACGGTAGTAAAGCATACCTGGCTTCAGCTGGCTTGCTGGTGTACCAAATACCTGGGTGATGCCATGCTTAGCAATGTAAGCCTGTACATCCTCAGGAGTTTTGAACATACCAAGGTAGTCGTAACCCCACTTACCATTATCTCTTGATTGACCAGGACCTCTTACCCAAGGAAAGCGATCAGCAGTTGGTGAGAAGTTGTCTTTGTGAGCAATGTTGTCGTACCATGAGAAACGTGTATCAATGCTCCACCTGAAGTCTCTGCCAATTTTATCGTTCCAGCCAAGACCTAGTTCATAACCGAAGAAATCTACAGCTGCATAGTTTTCAGAAGCGACGCTACCACCAACGGTTACAGGCACAGCTTCAGTTCTTTCAATCAGCATGTTGCGGCCTTTGTTATAGAAGCCTTCCATGGTAACTGACATTCTTGAACGGAAGAATTTCGCGTCTACACCCAGGTTGTTCTTGTATTCTTCACTCCATGTAGCGTTGCGGTTAGGAGCCACTTCCATACGCATACCAGGAGACATGGCACCTACTGATGTACCACCAAATGTACCTCCATTGTTCTGGAAGGTATAACGCTGTCTCCACTGCCATGGCCTTGTATTATCAGCGCCAAGCTTACCAAAAGAGTAACGTAGTTTAAGGAAATCAATAGCAGGAATGTTGAACCACTTTTCTTTTGAAATAACATAACCTAATGAGGTAGAGTAGAAGTTACCCCAGTAGTTTTCAGGAGCAAATCTTGTAGATGCATCACTGCGGAATAGGATCTCGGCAAGATACTTATCATCGTATGCATAGTTAACACGACCAATATATCCTAGTGAACCAGATTCATTTCCAGACGTTCTACCATCAATAGTACCGAATGCAGTATTGAACTGGCCATTGGTGCTTGGTATCGGCTGGTCTCTCCAAACATCCTGCTGGTAGTTTGAAGCCTCTGATTTTTCTACAGAGAACAAACCACTAACGCTGTGCTTACCAAACTGGCGAGCATAGTTAGCCATGAAGTTTAACTGGTAGTTTTCGCTGTTGTTGTTTGAGTAGTACAGCCTGTTACCGTTAGAGAAAAGTTGTGAAGCATTGGTAGCAGGCAATGTTGCGCCACTGTCAAGAATGTGACGGTTAGTACCAGATCCAACAAAGTTATACAGACGATATTGTGTACCTATTTGTGAACCATTGTTGAAGCCAAAGTTTTTACCAAAGTTCACACGACCTTTCAATCCTTTCAGGAAAGGCGCCTCATACTCTACATACATGTTCACGTTTAGTGCCCTGTCTTTGTCTGCAGCCAGGTTACCCAATCTTTCTATTTCGTAAAAATGATATTGAGAAAGTTGATCAGTACCAGGAATACGTACTGGAAGGCCATCTATGTAAGAAGGAATATAACGAGGAGTCAATAGTAAGTTCCTATAGTCGTTCTCGTCATTTTCACCACCTATTTTATTGAATGTTTTTACTCTTGAAGAAGAATTACCAGCAACCTGCAAACCCGCTTTTACTGAGTTACCGATTCTTACATCACCACCGGCGCGGTATGTCCATCTTTTGAAGTCAAGCGTGCTAAGGTTACCATTTTGTGCATAATAAGAAACGTTAGCAAAGAAAGTTGCTTTATCTACACCACCACTTACGTTAAGTGAGTGACGGGTATTGTAAGCTGACTTCCAAACCGGATCAAGCCAATCGTAATTGATTCTTTTAAAACGATCCAATTCATCTGGAGTGAAGAACCTGTTTTGACTTGGCTGGGCAGCTTCTCCGTTTGGACCATTCATTATATTCATATACTGACCGAACTCGTATGCACTTAGCATTTTTGTTCTGTAAGCTTCGTCGTTCCAGCCATAAGAACCGCTGTAGCTGATTTTTGGAGAACCGGCTTTACCGCGCTTGGTAGTTACCAATACAACACCATATGCACCCCTTGAACCGTAAACAGCGGCGGCAGCATCTTTTAGTATGGTTATATTTTCTACTTCCGACGCATCCAGGTTATTGAACCAGGTATCATCGTTAGCACCGTTAGGAGCTACCTGGATAATTCCGTCAATAACGAATAGCGGGCTTGTAGAACCACCGTCTTTAGAAAGAGATAGAGGATTACGAATAGTAAGCTGGGCAGCAGAACCCGGGCGAGTATTACCTCCACTTACCCCGAGGCCAAGCACACGTCCTGCTAATGCAGCACCGAGATTACTTACCGGCAAATCTTCAATTTCAGAAGCTTTAATTGTTTCGATGGCTCCTGTAAGATGCGCCTTCTTTTGAGTGGCATAACCTACAACCACCACCTCATCCAGTTGCTTCTGGTCTTTATTCATTACAACGTTGATGGATGATCTTTCGCCAACGTTTACCTCCTGGTATGTATAACCAATAGATGAGAAACGAAGAACTGTCTCACTTCCACCAACCGGGATAGAGAACTCCCCTTTCTCGTTGGTGCTGGTAGAGACGGTTAAACCTTTGATGCTGACAGTGACGCCGGCAATCGGTTCTTTAGTGTCTTGGGCTGTTATTGTACCTGTGATCACTCTTTGCTGGGCAAATGTGCTTACAAAGCCCAGAAGAATGAAGAGAAGAGCAAATGAGCATCGCAGCATGCGCTGGTTCATATGGCTTTTGTTTTTTAAAGTATAAAAAAAGTGAATTTCAATCGTATAGGTGCCCGGGGCACTGTGACCAGGTTCTGCTTATTGGTTGGCCTTAGCTTTTATCCGCTTCTGCCACTCTTCCCCTTCCTTTCTCAGGTCATAACCTTCAGCAGATAAATAATTATTTATTCTGCCTTTATATTTTCCAAACCATCCGTGTTTTTTCTCAGAAGACTCCGCATCCATTGCAAGCTCTCTTGCCTCAACTAACCAGTCGTAGATCTTTTTCTTTTGAACTTCCGTAAGCGTAGGGATCATATCCTGGTAACCTTTGTAGGTTATATTAACTACATTATAAGTCATTCCATCTTTTACCTGCTCTACTTGCTGTGAAGTAAGTTCATTTGACAATGCAGATAAATATGTTGTATGAAGTTTTCCCAATGACACATTTGCTTTTTCCTCTGCTGCTTTCACCATTGCATCTATTTGCTCTTTGCCGGCACCTGAAGATTTAAGCTGCTTTACCTGCCCATTTCTTTCGTCGTGAATCGCATTTAGGTTCTTATACTGGTTGGCGATCAGATCGCGAACTCTTAGTGCTTTTTGAGAATCATTGATGCCTAATGTAACAACAATCTTTTGAGCTCGCTCGGTAACAACTTTTGTATAAGCGGCTTCCTGCTCGCTGGGGGAAAGAGTTTGCTTTTCCTGGGCTACTGCTGCAAAGGAGATAAAGAGCAGCACGGCAATCATAATTTTAACTGGCATCAATTTTCATTTAGGGGCACAAAAAGCCCCGGGTAAACTTTACTTTTTTACCGCCGATTTAAGCGGCACCTACATGATCTGAATTTGAATGCTGGGAAGTCTTTGTGAAGATTTCGGCAAGCATGTTCCTTTCTACTGTTAATCGTTAGTTCTTGTAGTGTGTAAGAAAATGTGAAATTCATCCATCACTACCGTTATTCTTAGAACATAAAAGTAGTTTGGTACAAGAGCGGAAACAATGTAATCTTTTACTATGATGATGGATGATTTAACTATTTTTCCACTTTATATTTGAAACCGGAAATGCGCTGATGAACATGCGTAAGTGAAACAAAGTATTGCTTAAACAGCGACATGGGCTTTACCAATATCTGCACACTCAAGACGTAAAAAACAGGAACAACATTATGGATCAAAAAGGCGGATCGCACAAGAATATATGGTATGGCCTGGGGCGCCAACGGATAGAGATACCTAAACCAGTTTTGAAGTCGCGGGTACTAAATAATGCGCTGCTGAAGCAGCTGTATCTGTGCAGCCTCGGCTATTATCCAAAAGCAGCAGGGCATTACACATCAAGAAAAAAAGGACTACCAGAAAACTTCCTTTTTTACTGCGTGGATGGGAATGGTTGGTACAAAATAGATGATAAGCAATACAACGTAGGACCCAACGAATTTTTTATACTTCCGCGTAATGTTGCGCATGCTTATGGTAGCTCTGTAGATCATCCATGGAGTATCTATTGGATCCACTTTGGCGGCGATCTTTTAGCGCATTTCAATGAGCTGCAAACTGTACAAACACACCTGAAACCATTTCACATAAAGAACAGCAATGACATCCCGATAGCATTCTCAAAGATGTACAAAACGCTTGAATTAGGCTATAGTATCGACAACCTGATGTTTGCCAATATGTGCCTGCTTCACTTCATCACGCTGTTCATCTTCAATTCTAAACATTATGTTATAAGTCCTACAGATAAGACCAATCCTGTAGACCGGGCCATACTATTTATGCAGGAGCACATCAACGATAATATATCGCTAAATGAGTTGAGCCTGCACTTCAACTATTCGCCTTCCCGCTTTTCCAGCCTTTTTAAACATAAGACAGGTTATGCGCCCATTGATTATTTTATACAAATGAAAATGCAGAAGGCTTGCCAGGAACTGGACTTTTCTGATCGATCCATCAAAGAAATAGCACTTACTATGGGCTTTGATGACCCGTACTATTTCTCCCGGCGTTTCTCCAAGGTTATCGGAATGTCGCCAACAAAATATCGGTCGGTAAAAAAGGATTAAGAAGATTATATTTTCTCCAATGGCGTACCGCCCTTTTCACTAGAAGTATAGGCGGCTTCTACACAAGCCATCGTGTAAATGCAATCTTCTACAGAGTTGCACGGCTGTTGTATGGTACCCTCCGCTGCCAGGATTACCTGGGCCATACTACCTATGAAGGCATGAGGAAACCACTTGCCATCTATCTCCAATGTCTTCCAAACAGGTTCGCTTCCCTCTTCCAGCAATACATATTCAAAAACATCAGGTACACCTTCAGGATAAGCCATCAGCAAACCCATCCTGATTTTTATAGCACCTCGAGTGCCTTCAAACATTATATACGACTGCTGGTTGTGTAAACCAAACTGGTGTGTGTGGTTGGTTAATATGTTTGCTCTTATACGATCACCATAATCCAGGATAATATTAGAACGAACTGAAGCCAGTTCATTCATCAATGGATGCTTTATGGTTTTAGCATAAACAGAAGTTGGGTTTCCCATAAAGCTCCTGATCACGTCAACAAAATGAATGCTGTGATAGAGTATCTCTACACGAGGCAGTGAAAAAAGAAAATCCCATTTATGCCATGGCGTATAAACGTTTTCATTCACTTCTATATCCACCAATTCGCCTATCAGTCCTTGCACTATCATATCACGCGCTGCATTAATGAATGGAGCATATCGCAGCTGGAAGTTGACAGCAGCTATCATCTTCTTTTCTCTTGTTATTGCCAATATTCTTTTGGCCTCAGCAAGATCATTACCCATAGGCTTTTGCATAAGTACTGCAGCTCCATGAGGTAACTGTTCCAGTACTTCTACCAAAGCTGATCCGGGCAAAGCAACATCGTAAACGGTATCCGACGAAGCGTGTGCTATCATTTCCTGGAGACTTGAAAAGACTTTTGATATGCCGTGTTTATCAGCTGTTGCTTTTGCCTTCTCTACATTGATGTCGTAAATACCTGCTACCGTAAAGCCTGCCAGTTTATAAGCAGGCAAATGCGCTTCGTTCACTATGCCTCCTGCACCAATAATGTAAATAGGTTTCGAAGTCTTTGGCGAAGGCGAACTGAAGCTAACGTTGATCATATGCAGGAAATAATATGCAATGATAGATTTTTAGAAGTAACCCTTTTGGAATAACCAGCGTATGCTGCTGTAAATCGGCTAATGGGCCGCAGGTACACTGCCTAAATAATTGCCATAAGTAAGTGTGAGTACTGCAGCAATAAGTACCAGCAGCGCAAGCGCCAACACGAATGCTGTTCGCTTTTGCACGCGGCTCCATTCACGCATGAGCAATCCTGCTACTGCACTAAATAATACCAGCATGATCATGTGAATAGCCCAGCTACTAAATTGGTAAGTACCCATTCGCACATGTCCAAGGCCATAGAAGAAAAATTGCCCATACCATAAGAAGCCTGTAAGAATAGCAAGTGCATAATTGAAGGTCAGCAACCGCTGCTTTCCACCACCAACAGAGGTATACTCGTGAGCTGTACGATGTTTTTTATGCAAGTAAAGACAGTAAATGAGTGTAGTAATAAATGCACCTGTATTGGAGAAAATATAGATCACATTTCCTTGCAAGTTTCCTGCGCCATATTTGGCTGCAACATCAGCAATGGGTTGTCCCTGGTCTAATGCAAAACCATAAAATGCAGAGAGCACACCTGCCATTATACTTAACGGTAATCCTTTTGCAAATGAAAAAGAAGTATCGTCCTGTTGGTTTGAAATATCTTTTTCTTTTAGCCTGCCTGCAGAGCCGCACAGTATAATTCCCAGTACTCCTATTGCTATACCATACATGATCCACTCGGCGCCATACCTGCTAACAATAGTATTCAACTCGCCGCGAATAAATGGTGGTAGCAGTGTACCCAGTACACACGATATACCTACAGAAATAGCATATGTAAGTGAAAAGCCTAGATAACGAATAGCAAGACCAAATGCTGTACCTCCAACACCATACGCGGCACCAAGAGCAAAAGATCTTACCATAGCACTGGTTGGCGCTTCGCTAAGTACTTGTGCAATATTGGGAATAGTGATGAGTGCAACAACAATCGGTAACAACAGCCAGCAGATAAAAGCCTGCGCAAGCCAATACGTTTGCCACGACCATCGTACAACTTTCTTTTGCGGCGTATAGCATAGCGCAGCAGACGTTGCCCCGATGGCATGCAGTAGCACTCCTGTAATAACATCCATATAGCAGTATTCGTTTGGGGGTATTTAAATTCTGTAAAAGTCTTTGGCATTGTCGAAGTAGACTTTCCTTAGTTCATCCTCGCTTAGCAGGTTGCTTAGTATATCCTGGTATGCATGCCATGTGTGCGTATAGCTACCGGCTAATAATGAAACAGGCCAGTCGCCTCCGCAGAAGCAGCGATGCGCGCCAAAATGTTGTAAAGCAAAATTGATATAAGGTGCAAGATCGTCCTTCGTCCAGCCGGTGAAGTTACCTGAAGCTGTACAAAGACCAGAAATTTTTGCATAGAAGTTTGGATGTTGTGCAGCTACTGCCATCATTTCACCCCACTCACCATAAAGTTGTTTAGCAGCAATCGGTGGCTGGTTCAGGTGATCAAATACCATCTTCAATCCCGGTACTTTTTCTGCCACCTTTAGTGCAGTTTCAATGTGCCGTGTATTGATACCTACCACATCGTAAGGAAGCCCATAATGCTCCAGTAATTGCAAACTTTCAACAACAGTATGCTGCAACAGCCACTGGTCATCCGCCTCGTTATGTATAAGATGTCGAATGCCCTTGAAGTAAGGGTTTTGCATGTACTTCTCTAAAGCACGCCCTGCATGGTGTGGATCAACCAGCGGCACCCAACCGACTACACCACTTATCCAATCGGTAGTAGATGACACGTGCAGCATCCAGTCTGTATCTTCAAAGTTATTGGCGGCTTGTACCAGTACACCGTGGCTAACACCAGCTTCTGCACGAATGGCAGACAGTTCTTCGATCTTGTATGTACGGTTGAGAATAGATGTATCACCATTCAGCCATTCATATTCTGCATGGTCAAAATCCCAAACATGAACATGGGTATCTATTATAGGTAGCGGCATGGGGGAAGCAATAGTTTCAGCAATGAAAAAGCCCTGCTAATACTCAGTAGCAGGGCTTCAATATTAGGAAATTAATCCAAATTGTTTTTCTATCTGCAGGTTGTGTTCGCCAAGCAGCGGCGCTCCTACTTCAGAAGTAAAGAATTCTCCATCAATACGGATAGGACATCGCGTAGTCTTGATTGACAAGCCATTGCTCGTCTTCACCTTCAACTCCATGTTCAGCGTTTTGTAAGCCATCTCCTGCATCAGGTGTTCGTAGTTCATCACCTTAGCACACCATATGTCTGCCGGCTCTAAGATAGCAAGCCAATGATCAGTGGAATTGGTGGCAAGATGCTGAGCCAACACTTCTTTTATCTCATCGCGCTTGGTAAACCAATCAGCACTGTCCACGTATTTTTTCAACCCAACACAACCAAGCAATTCAGCAAGCGCCAATATATTTCCCATAGCTAAAGAAAGAAAGCCGTCGGTGGTTTTATAGATACCATAGGGAGCAGAAATATACGCGTGCCCATTATTAACCGAACTTCTTACCGGTAGTTGCTTACCATCGTTGTAATAGCAGGTAAGCACTTCGAACTGGAAATCAAGAATGCTTTCCAACATACTCACCTGTACCGAAGATCCTTCGCCTGTCATTGCTTTTTTATAAAGCGCAGCCAATATACCCTGCGCCACATGTGTGCCTGCAAGGATATCTACAACTGCTACACCCATTGGTGTAGGATCGTCCTGGTTATTATTGGTAAGCCACGTAACACCTGATACTGCTTGAAGTAAAAGGTCTTGCCCCGGTAGATCCTTCCAGGGACCTTCCGAGCCATAGCCGGTTACTTCAGCATAAACAATGTTTGGATTGATGGCTTTTACAGTTGCATAATCAAGGCCTATCCGCTCCATTACACCCGGCCTGAAGTTGTGCAGCATAACATCAGCCTTAGCCAATATCTGCTTTACTTTTTCAAGATCATCCTGCTTCTTTAGGTCAGCAGCATAACTCTGCTTGTTACGATTGATAGCGTGAAAAATGGTAGACTCGCCTTCTATCATTATGTCTGATACATACAGCTGCCTGCATATATCACCTGTACCTGGCCGTTCAATTTTTATCACTTGCGCACCCATGTCTGCAAGGCGAAGCGCAGCAGAAGGGCCAGATAAAAACTGGCTAAAATCAACGACTACAATATCCTGCAATGGCTTCATCCTGCGTGTGGTTTAAAATTTCATTCATGATCTTTTCATTATCCTCTCCTAGTTGCGGGGCCGGCCTGTCTGAAAATATTCGCTCTCCGTTAAAACGTATAGGGCATCTTGTTGTAATTATCTTCTTGCCATTTGCTGCATTAAGTGTTTGTTCCATTTGCAGGCAGCGATACGCTTCATGTTCTGTAAGGCGCTTCCAATCCAGTACTTCCATTGCCCACAAATTTTGCGCATGTAGCTTTTCAAGCCAGTAAGCAGAAGAATCGTTGCGCAGGCAATGAGAGATGATCATCTTGATCTCGTCCCGCTTGCAGAAAGCTTCTTCCTGGCTAAATGCTTTGAGCGCTTCGCAATTAATAGCTGTCGCCAATACATCAAGCGAAGCCATTGCAACAGCTATATAACCATCAGTGGTTTTATAAATACCATAAGGAGCACTTAACAATGGATGACCGTTATTGATACCGCTTCGCTTAGGTAAGCGGCCACTTGTATGATAGGTAGTCAGCAATTCAAACTGGAAATCTAGGAGCGACTCCATCAGGCTCAGTTCTATTAAAGCTCCTTTACCTGTCTTTGCACGACGAATAAGAGAACCTAAGATGCCTTGCACTAATTGTGCGCCGCAAAGGCTGTCAGCAATGGCTAATCCAAAGGGAACAGGATCGTGATAATCGTTTCCACTTGTATAGGCTAAACCGGTCAGCGACTGCAGCAACAGGTCTTGTCCTGGCCTGTTTTTCCATGGGCCTTGTTTGCCATAGCCTGTTATTTCGCCATAAACTATTCGCGGGTTGATGGCCTCTACATCTTCATATCCTAAACCTACTTTCTCCATTACACCCGGGCGAAAGTTGTGGATCATTACATCCGCCTTCTTTATCAGCTTTTTTATCAGTATTAGATCATCTGCATCTTTAAGATTTGCAGCAAAGCTTTCTTTGTTCCTGTTGATGGTGTGAAACAACAAACTGCTATCATCAACCCAAAGGTTTTTTATAGCAAGATTACGTCCTGCATCACCTACTTTAGGACGCTCTACTTTTATCACTCTTGCACCCAGGTCGGCAAGTCGCAGTGCGGCCGACGGACCTGACAAATACTGGCTGAAATCCAACACAACCAAACCATCTAATGGCAACTTATTCATATCAGCACAGTTGAATTTTTATTTACAAGGCTCTGCCTGTACATGTCATTTATTTCATTCAAAACTTTAAACGCATCTCCACCATTCTTCAGGTAATTCTGAATAGGATTACCAGCGTGGTCCTGGAAGTGCAGGTAGCCATTGTAGCGCGGTCTTATATAGCCGTTCTGCATGGCAGGAAGCACATTTTTGAAGTAGTTATTTGTTAGCAAATTTGCGGTGTCACTTTCCCATGCTGCACGATGTCCTGGCTGTCCTCCTGTCTCCACATACAGAGTAGACTGGCAACAAGCAGACAACATCATTTCTACAAAGACCAATGCTGCAGCCTTGTTCTGGCTAAAGGCAGAGATCGCAAGACCTGTTCCACCTATTGTACTTCGCAATGGCTTTCCATCCGTAAAATTTACTGTTGTAGTATAGTGCAGCACGTTGCGCGCATATCCTTTCCTTGAATAGTTTGAATAGCCATAAGCAAAAGGACAATACCAGTAGTCATCAGTCATCGACATCAACTCTGCTACTGCAATTGGGTTATGCCCAAACATATCCTTATCCACCAGGCTATACAGTTCACGCATTGTTTCCAGCGCCTTCATGCCAGTTGAATAATCAATCACCTGCTCTTCATTAGCAAAAGGCTCTTTACCGTGTGCTATGCAGAACATGTAAAAATTCATCAGCAGGTCTATAGGTATAGCAGGCACTGCTACTTTACCCTTGCGGGCAAGATCCAGCACTTCGTTCCATGTTGTTGGAACCTGTACGTCGTTCTTCTTAAGTAGGTCTGCACGATAACTGGCAACCGGTGTAGCAGCATCAATAGCCAAAGCCCACTGGTGGCCACCATAGTTATAGCTCTCGTGTGATCCACCCACCGAATTATTCAACTGGTCTTGTAAAAAATCAGCAGATAAATATTTATCGAGCGGAAGTACACAGCCTGTTGCTGCTGCACATCCTACCCATGGATGATCGATGATCAGCAGGTCATAGTGTTCAGTTAGTCGTTCAATTGGATAATCAGCAAACTCCTGCAGGGTTCGCTTTTTCCAGCGAAACTCTACATCCGGATATATTTCTGAAAAACGCTGGGATACAGCAAGCAATGGACTAATGCCACGACTGTGATTCCATGTGATCCCATTCAATATGGTTTTAGCCATCGCTAAAAGTTTTATGGATTCTTTTTTTGACTAAGCAGGATGTGCTCGCACAGCATCACCAAATCGCCATCCTGGTTAAAGGTCTCCACCAGTTCGGTAATGAGGCCATAGCCGGGCTTCTTGTGATCCTTTTTGTCTTTGATGGTCACCTTCACTGTGATGGTGTCACCAATGAATACGGGTTTGATAAAACGAAGACGTTCATAGCCATAGGTCATAGCTACATCATTAATGATGTCTGCAGTCTTACCTATTGCTATGCTAAAGATGAGTGTACCATGGGCAATCCTCTTTTTAAAAGGTTGTGTCTTGCACCATTCTTCGTCCATATGATGTGGGAAAAAGTCACCTGTTTGACCAGCGTGAATAACGATATCAGTCTCGGTTATAGTTCTTCCGATGGTCTCGCGTACGTCACCGAGTCCAAATTCTTCAAAAAATTTTTGCTGTATCATATGGCTGTTTCCTGCAATCTATAGAAAGATAAAATTCGAGCTAAAACACTCCATTTGCAATGGACTATTTAAAAAACTTAATGGATAATCTTACTAAAGAGCAGGCAGGTATTTTAAGCAAAATGAGTAGTTGAATGATACCAGCTTTAGTAGTTGTAGCAGCATCGTTGCGTCGCAATCACTTCGTCGGCAAAGCGTTGTTCAGCCAAGTGAAGAGAGGCCAATACTGTAATGGGATCTGCATCACTTAAAATGTGTAGTTGCGGTCAATATCACTCTTCTTCAGCTACACCTGTAACGCTAGAAGCTAAGAACAACTACACCATCTTTTTTGAAACATAGCTCTACAAAATCACCCGGCATTTTTGAAACATAAACCCTTTTGGATGAAGCAACAGTATAGTTGCTAGCAGGTAGCTTAAGCCTGGTTGTTCCTCCTTTCTCTGAATATATTTTCACCTCCTTCACCTTACCATCTTTCATGGTAGCACTTACCAGGTAAGCACCCTCAGCACGAAGCGTAGTGAAGGAAGTGTTTTTCCATGATGAAGGAATAGCAGGAAAAACTTCGATGAAGCCAGCATAGCTCTGCAGCAGCATATCCTGCAGTCCTGATGCAAAGGCGAAGTTGCCTTCAAGAGTAAAGGGGCGGTAGGTACGCTTGCTATATCCTGATTTTGTCTGGTCGCCATTAACATGAAAGCTGTTGACAGAGGTAAAAGCCTTTGCAAAAATCTCTAAAGCCTTTACAGCACCTTCGCCATCTTTTGCCCGTGCTTTCATATTTGCCATCCATGAATAAGAGTAGCCGTTCCAGTTCTCACCACCCAGCTTATCTAACTTAGCTATGGTGTTTTTGATGATCGTCCTCGATTTCTCTCCATCTTCCCACTTTATCAAACCCAGCGGGTGTATAGCCATAGCATGGCTAAAGTGCCGATGCGATTCGTTGTAATCGTATGCAGGCGCATACATCAACTCGTTATTTGCATTCAGCTCATAATTTCTAAATTCCGACAATATCTTACGGTACCTGTCAGCCTCAGAAGGTTGCTTTAGCTCTGTAGCCATTTCAGCCGCTGATGCAAATACAAACTTTATCAGGAAGAGGTCGTAGTTAGTTGTTTTGGTAAACCATGCATTGATCGCATTGTTATTGATCTCCGGGCTGGAGCTTATTGGCAGTTCGCGAAAGCCGTCTGTCTTCTTCTCTGTTATTCCTTCAAAGTATTTAGCTACTTCTCTAAACCATGGGTATGCCTTGTCCTTCAGAAACTTTTTATCGTTGCTATACTTCCACTGCAGGTAGTAGTGATGAGCCAGCCAACCCGAAACTGTAGGCGATAAAGCATATTGTATCCATCCGCCCATTTCTGTTCCATTCAATGTGCTTACACCCGGTACATTGATACCATCGTTACCAAAGTATAGCTTCGTATAACGCTTGTAATTATCCTTGTTGTCTTCTAAATGATTGATGAATGACATGGCCTCATCTAAATGATTGCCGCTATAGGCTGGCCAGTAACTCATCTCTGTATTCAGATCGTGGTGGTAATCTCCTTTCCACGGTGGCAGGCGACCATTATCTGCGGTCCATACACCTTGCAACAAAATAGGAGGAGCATTTTTCCTGGCAGTAGCTCCAAACTTGTATTGCTCGCGGTAATACTGCGTCTCCAGGTTTTCATCAGGAATACTGATAGAGGACTTACTCCAGAAATCCTTCCACCAGTTTGCATGAGTGGTTAGGTCCTTATTATACGTTCTTTTAAAAGCTTGTTGTACATACTTGGAAGCAGGTTTATTCTGCTTGTAATAATTGGAGGACACACTCCATACACCTTCAACAGTGGTAGCATCTAGCTGCTTCCATTCAACTACAATTTGGTATTCAAATCCATTCCATCCCAGCTGAATATAAGTGATGGAGTTGTTGCCTTTGGTTATCGTTCCTTCGGCGTAACCAAGCTTCGCCGGGTCGTTGCTCTTTAGAGAATCCAAAGGCAATCCTTTGGTGTTTTTATAACCAGGCGTTTTTATCTCAGGAACAAATGAAGCTGTAACATTTTCAAATCTGAACCAGCCAACAGGCTCCGTAGCGTGAACAAAAGTTTTCATCACTACTCCGTTCTTCCACTTTACTTCGGCCACTGCATTCGTAAGTGACAAGTGTACTCTTTCAGCTTCGCCCCAGTCCTTACTTTCAAATTCCAAAGCACCTCCCGATATCTTTGAAGGCGCGGCTTCACGGTCGTAGGGTGCATCAAAATATTTTTGAACAACAGCATAGTCATTCTTCTTTACCTGCTCATGCACCCATGCATAGCTAAACTCCGGGCGGTGTAAACCTTTCATCGGTCGTTCATCCCAAAGATCAGAACGATCTAAGGCAAAGCGAAGACGTCCGTCCTTTTGCCATATAATAGCACCTACCATTCCATTACCTAATGGAATGCCTTCATCCCATGACTTAGCCAAAGAAGTAAAATGTAGATCGTGCTTGCCTGAAGGCTGAGCGAAAGCAGCAACAGTAAACAGCAGTAACGAGCAGAACTGAATGAGATACTTCATCTATTGTTTTGAATTGAACTGTAGTTCACTTTTACCAAGATCTTTTGAAGTTGCTACAGCAATACCACGCTGATCTTTTTTGTTCACTGCATTGTAAAAATGATATACAACACCATTATGTTTCACCACGTAAGATTTGTGTGCAAACTTGCTATCATACTCTTCTGTTGAATTGATGAGATCAGCACCATTCCAATCAGTCCAGTTCACTAAATCGTATGAACATGCAAAGCGGTTGAATGCATCTTTACGGCCTTCCCAAAAAGCACCAAAATAAAACATCACCCAAACATCATTTATCTTCTGGATATAAGGATCACCTGTAATACCCATTTTATGGTGAACAACCGGTTCAGCATTAAAACGCTTCCAGTTGACCATATCGTTCGATACAGCCATACCAATGCGTTCGTACCATCTTGTCTTTAGATTGTTAGCCGCAGTATCTCCATTGGCATTATAATACATCACGAATGGGTAACCAGTCGTTTTGTTCTTATCGCGAATGATGGTGCTTTTAAATTGCTTCTTGTTTTCCCACCAGCGAACGTCCTTATCATTTGAAGTTAGTATAGGCGCTGGCAGTCTATTCCACTCATGCGGTTTTGTAGGATCTTTTTTTGTGTAAGCCATTCCCAATGAAAGTAATCCCGCTTCGTATCCGCTGGCATTACCGCCAAAGTAGCTCATCCAATGTTTCCTGTCATACTTCTGCCACTTGTAGCTACCGCCCCACTTATGATCTTGCAAGGCGATATACCCGGCACGCTGACTTGCATCCCACTTGGTAGTATCATTATCAAATGACATCAGCTTACCCAACTTTGTCCAGTTCAACAAGTCGTCGCTTTTGGCGAGGTAGGTTTCATAACCGCGGCCATCAAACGTGATATACGTCATGTACCACTTACCATCTTTTCTAAAGACAGAAGGACAATCTAATTTTTTTGAATCATCTTCTGGCACTAGTACCATTCCGTATTTATGAGGTGTCTTTATCTCTTCATACACCTGTTGCATTACATTTTGCGGCACTTGCTTTTGTGCTTGTGCAAGCATGGTGATGCAACTAATACCAATGGCTGTCGTTAATCTTACAATATTCTTCACGCGATAAATTATTTAGCTGTGATGGCAACAGTTGCTACCGGCAATCCAGCAGCGGTTGCTTTCAGGTTGATTGTTCCTGCCTTACCATTAGATTTAATGATCACCTGGCATCTTCCCTGCCAGGTAGTACGTTGAGGCTTTGTAAGGCTTTCAAGACTTTTTGGATTTGCATTGGCAACACCTACAATGGTTGCCGGGCCATCAACGGTGAACTTAACCAGCTCTTCAGCATTGGGTAAGCGTACACCATTTGCATCCACTACTTCTACGGTTATATAACTTAGGTCATCTGCTTTATTAATAACCGTACGATCTGCAGTAAGCTTCAATTTTGCAGCGTTGCCTGCTGTTCTCAATACCGACGAAGTAACCTGCTTATTATTGGTATATCCCACTGCTTTCAATTCTCCTTTAGCATAAGGAACATTGAAATTAGCCGTGTATTTATTGGAGCGGTTGGTTGGCTTTCTTCCAAGTGACTTGTTATTTAAAAACAACTCGACTTCATCAGCAGAAGAAAAGACAGACACATCAAGCGTAGAGTCTTCGTAACCTGGGAAGGTCCAGTTAGCAACTACATCATGCCAGTGCCAGCGTGCCCATGTCTCCAGTTTTTCATTCCATTCTGCAAAGGTTGGTTTAGGTGGTTTCACAAATACAGAAACCTTATCCTTCATCCACAAAGCATCACGGTAATGCGACTGCGGACGTTTCCATCCACAAACATCTATATCGCCACAGTAAGCAAGGTTCCAGGGAAAGAAATTTTTGTTTTGCGGGTAACCCAACCATCCAATGCTTGCTTCACCTATATAATCAAAAGAGGTCCAGACAAAATCGCCAATAACCCAAGGCATGTCTACCACATCCATCCAATAATCATATGCGTCAAGCGCAAAACTTTCAGCTCCGTACATCACGCGATTTGGAAACTTTTCATGATCACCTTCATAACTGGCCTCAGCATAATTATAACCAGCCACATCAAGCGCTGCTAGGAAAGCCTCAGGATTTTGATCGATACCATTTACGCCTGCAGTTACTGGCCTGGTGGTATCTAATGTTTTTACATAATCAGAAAGCTTCTTGGCAACAGCTGCCACTTCAGGCTTACCGCGGTTAGGTATTTCATTGCCTGTACTCCACATTATAATTGATGGATGGTTGCGATCTCTGTAGATCATACTCTGCAGATCCCGTTGCCACCAATCTTCAAAATACAGGTGGTAGTCCTGCCTGTTCTTTCTTTCATTCCATGTATCAAATGCTTCGTCTATAACCAACATTCCAAGGCGATCGCACACTTCTAAAAAATAAGGCGAAGGAGGATTGTGTGAAGTACGTATAGCGTTATATCCACTTGCTTTTAGCAGTTCAACCTTACGTTCTTCTGCCCTGTCGTAAGCCTTTGCTCCCAGCGCACCATTATCATGATGTACGCATCCGCCTTTCAGTTTTACAGTCTTCCCATTCAACTGGAAACCATTTACAGCATCAAAGCTTATGGTGCGAATACCGAAAGGTGTTGTGACAACATCCGCCAGTTGATTGTTATTATAAACCTCAGTAACGGCTGTATATAAAGCAGGAGCTTCCAGCGACCAAAGCTTTGGAGCAGTCACATTTATATCCTGGCTTAGTTCAAAAACATTATTGGCAGCTATGGTTTGTTGGGAAGTTTTCCGCGCCTTCTCTACACCCTTGCCATCTTTAACAATGGTCACCAATTTTATGGATGCAGGCTTCGCAGTTTCATTCTGCACTTTGGTTTTTACATTGACTGTTGCACCTGCTTTGGTAACCTTGGGTGTAGTTACAAATGTGCCCCATTGCGCTACATGCACAGGTTGTAGATAGTTCAACCACACATGACGATAGATACCAGAGCCGGAATACCAGCGGCTGTTCCTGCCCTCATTCTTAACCTGCACTGCAATTACATTCGTACCATTTGGATCGATATGATCGGTAAGATCATAGGCAAATGAAGTGTAACCGTAAGGATGATTACCTAGGTGATGACCATTGATCCAGAAGTCAGCATTCATATAAACACCATCAAATTGCACCACTACCCTCTTGCCTTTTTGTGCTGCAGGAATGGTGAAAGACTTTCTATACCAACCGGTACCGCCCACAGTAAAACCACCACTCACGCCGCTAATAGCATCTGCACTAAAAGGTGAGTTTGTCCCTGGTATATCTTCAATGCTCCAATCGTGAGGCAGGTCAAGCTTTCTCCACCCGGCATCATTGAAACTACTTAGTCGTGCAGCAGTATCATTACCTAAATAGAAGCGCCAGTCTTTATCGAAGAGGATGTTTCTTGATGAAGTTTGTGCACTGGCAGTACATGCTAAAACAAGAATGAATAAGAGTGAGAATTGTAACCTGGTATTCATGATAACAATACTAGTTGATAAAGGCGGATTAAGTTGATGAAAAACGTTAAGATAACTCGACCATTGCTTTGATAACACCGGTCTCTGGTTTTAACCAGCTTGCAAAATCTGCTTTTACCTGGCTGAAAGGAACACGATGGGTGATATAGTTTGTCGGATTAACCAATCCTTGCTTCATCGAAGCAATTACATGTTCAAAGTCTTCTCTTGTAGCATTGCGGCTACTCATCAGCGTTGCTTCTCTTTTATGAAATTCAGGATGAGAGATAGTGATCTCGTTCTTTTGCAGGCCCACCATCACATACCGTGCGCCGTGCGCCATATATTGAAATCCGTTATTGATAGCTTTCAAATTTCCTGTTGCATCAATCACAACCGTTGGCATATCTCCGTTTGTTATATCCTTCAGTTGCTGCATTGCATCTCCCTGCAATGGATTGATGGTATGCGGTACCTGCAACTTCTCTTTACAAAAAGCAAGGCGCTGATCGTTGATGTCCATTACAATTACTTTCCCTCCTGCTATGCGTGCAAACTCTGCAATACCCAAACCAATAGGACCGGCGCCTACTACCAACACAAATTCACCTTCACGTACACCAGCTCGACGTACACCATGCGCACCAATTGCCAGTGGTTCTACAAGGGCCAGTTCATCATAACTCAGTCCTTCGCCATGTAGCAAAGAATAAGATGGAACTGAAAGATATTCCACAAAGCCACCGTGCATATGCACGCCACATACCTTGATATTTGCACAACAGTTAGGAAGACCTGAGCGGCATGCAATACATTCACCGCAATTGAAGTAAGGGATGAAAGAAACCCTTTCGCCTACCTCAAACCCTGGTGCATCATCAAACTCTACCAGTTCACCAGCCAACTCATGACCCAATATGCGTGGATATTCAAAAAAAGGTTGTGTGCCTTCGTATGCATGAAGGTCGGTACCACAGATACCCACTCGTTTTATTTTGATGATAGCATGACCTTTTTGTAGTTCAGGCCTCACACCTTCTTCGTAATCAAATTGACCCGGACGGGTACATACTAATGTTTTCATTATCGTTATATATGTCTGTTAAGTTATTTTCCAACACATAGGTTCATAGGTATATAGAACACATACTTTTCAATTATTTTTTTTATGTTCCCCTATGTCTCTATGTGTTATATCTTTTTCTAACACATAGGGTTCATAGGAACATAATACACATAGGCTTTCAATTGTTCTATCCTATGTTCTCTATCAATCTATGTCTCTATGTGTTTATATTCTTTACTAACACCTAGTTTTCATTTATTTTATCCTAATGTTCCTTATCAACCTATATCTCTATGTGTTTGAATGCTTCTATTCTACTGCACATCTAATGCATTTACACTTAGTCCAACTGCAGTTGGTGCAGTCAAGCGCACTTTATAATGCCCTGCATTGACCTGGCTGCCGGTACCACTGTTGATATAGTTATTTTTAGTTGGTCTTGTTGGTGTGAACTCTACGCCTTCTTCTCTCATCACTGTCCCATCTGCCTGCAAGAATTGCAGATGTCCTTTCATCACTTCATTCGTAGGGTTGTTGTAGGAGATAGTGAATGAGTATGTATCGGCCACACCGGTACTAATATTCCATTCGATCACATTAGCAGGTGATGCCTTTTCAAAGATTGCACGATCCTTTCCATCTACCTGTCCTTTTTTGAGTGAAGGACCAAGCAAGGTTGCATTGAAAGCTTTATAGCTGGTCACAGGCTTCAGATCATACGCAGGCTCTATAGCCGATGCAGGAACAGCCATGAAAAGATAATCGGCTCCTTTAGCAGGAACTACAACCGCATTGTTTGCTATTCGTTTTTTGAAAACCGTGTAAGCGTTCGCGGTGGTTTTGATTTCCGTTTTTGTTTGTTCAAAATTCTTCAGCCATGATGTATCCGTACTATTAGCAGGAATTCCAATATAAACATCTGCATCACTTTCTAATCGTATTTCTGATGGCACAGCTTGTCCTTTACCTGTTTTGATCCATTGTGCTCCAAAAACATCTGGTGGTAATGCAGTAAATCTTTCTTCACTATTGGCATACACCTGTTGACCTTCGTCCAACCAATCCATTATGACAGGCTGAGAAGCACTTGTTGTTTTACCTACAGTAAACAATTCCTGAGGTGAAGGAGCCGCCTTCACATTCTTATCCAATGAGGCAATGGCAATTGCTGAAATAACTGCTTGTCCCGCAGCTACACGAGGAAATGAGATCGTGAGCATTCCACCTTTCACTGTTGCCTTTACTGTTTTTTTTATTGCCGCATCATGACCTGCTTCTTTCCATAGATCTACATCTTTTAGAATTGTTTTGTCATTGAATGCAACATCAAACAGTCTGCTTCCTGCTGCATTCAATCCACCACCTGTACCCAGCCATGGTTCTATAAAATATAGCTCAACTAAATACTCCCCATCTTTCACAGGAAAATGATAATTCAGCTTGTCTCTGCCATACCTGAAAGTTTGGAATAAGTTCCAATCTCTGGTTCCTTTTATTGGATCATGTGTTCTGCGCTGGCTACCAAAGAATGGTGGATAACCTGCATATTGATCAGTCCATGAAGTGGAGCCCCATGTAGTTGGTTGTGTGTTGGATGCTTGAGGTTCTAAAGCACGATCAGCTAACCAAGTGTTTCCGTGCTCATCTTTATAACCAGGGCCACCGGCATTAACACGATAAACATAATTGTAGCCATTAGCAGGCTTTGTTACTGGTCGGGCATCTTTATAAAAAGCATTAAAGTTTGGCGACTGTGGAAGATGGTTTAAAACAATATAATCGGCAGCTACTTCCTTGCCATTTACATAACCTACAGCATACAATACATTGTAGTTGATATCAACACCATCCCAGGTAAAATGTGTTCCTACACCATTCTTTTTTCTCTTGCCTAACGACTTTGAACGAACATCATTGAACAACTCTACTTCATCACAATTGGAGTACACAACAATACCGTCTTTCTTACCCGTTGTTGTCCACCTGTTAGGCCAGGTGTGCGAAGCAATGTATACCATCGGTTCTTTATCCTTAGGTGCATAGTTGGAGCGGTACATATAGTATACATCTAACGGCTCTTCCCATGGCGTAAGCAAACCTTTATAATTAACCGGGCCAATTCTATCCAGTTCACGGAAACCTTCACCACCCTGTACACGACCGGGATTATCATGTGAAGTAAATATCCAATGGTAATGACCGGCAGCACTGTCTTTTACTGATTCAGCCAATCGGACTTTCATCTCCATCAGCTGTGTCATACGGTCTTCACTGTATACACCATTCTGCTGAAACTGTCCTTCTGTATGAAGATCGAGCGTGCGCCATGCACCATACTCTCCAATCAGTACCTGGCGCTTTACATCCTCATTATAAGTAGCAGGATTACCGCCATAAGTACCTGTCCAGTTTTGAGGTACGTCCCAATCAGTACCGGTGCCGCCATTACAGGTGGTGACCAGTCTTTGTTCTGAAGCAGTTGGATCTAACTGGCGTATCAATTCTGTACATTCTCTTGCAAAATCTGTTGGCAGCTTGCTTTCATTTTGCAGTCCCCACATTACGTTAGATGGACTATTGCGACGTTCCTTTACCCACTCTGTCAATAGTTGTTTAAAGTTCTTCCTGAAGTCTGGATTATCATACCAGACATGAGCGCCCATCTGTGTCCACCATAGCCAGCCTTGCGCATCCCAATAGTTTTGATATCGCAGGTTATGTGGATGGTGTGCATCTCTGAAAGCATTGAAACCAGCAGCTTTCATTAATTGAACCCTTGAAGCAATCTGCTCTGCTGTAAATGCATGGCTGTTGCCTAATAAGTGTTCATACTCTGCAGTACCATTAATGAAAACAGGCTTACCATTCAATAAGAATTGATTGCTCTTGCCTTTCTCATGCTGCCAGTCTATCCAGCGGATGCCGTATGGCGTTGTTAGCTTGTCCACTACCTTCCCGTTGTCTACTACTTCAGTTGTTAGTGAATATAGATAAGGATCTTCCAATGACCAGAGATGCGGGTGATTGATGATTGCAGGTGTTTGCTTAACAGTAGCTACACTGCCTGCAGCAATGGTTTGTTTACTTTGAGCAGTTACTACAATTGTACCTTTCTTATCAACCAACCTGTTGATGATAGTGATAGTTTTAGGCTTGTTGCTATAGTTCTTTAATTCAGTATTGTAGTGTAATTGTGCAGCCTTTTCTGAAATTGTATGATCGTTCCAGACATGCACACCAAATGGTTCAATACGTATGGGATTGGTAATGACCAGGTGTACAGGACGAAAAATACCCATAGGCTGAGAACCTTCAGAGAAACCTCTCTCATCGCTGCAGCCACCACATACCCATGGAAGGTCTTTGATGTTGGCAGGATGATCGGCACGAACAGCTAAAAGATTAGGTTGGTTATTGAGCTTGATAGCATCTGTAACATCTAGTGTAAATGTTGTTCTTCCACCAGGGTGATAGCCTACTTGCTTTCCATTGAGCCATACAGTTGCATAAGAACCTACTCCTTCAAAAAACAGGAAGTATCTTTTACCTGCAGGTTGTGGTGTTACCTTGAAGTTCTTTCTATACCATGCATAGCCATGCCTGTTGCCATGACGCATTCTCCTGTAACCATGATAATCGTCCCAGTTGTGTGGTACATCTACCTGTTTCCAGTCTTTTGTTTTATAAGATGTTTGCTCAAAACCATCATAGGCTTGCTTGTTGTCATCGTGAGCAACAGAATGCCAACCTTTATTTAAAGAAACTTCTATTCGTTGTGTTTGCCCGGATAGCCACAAAGACACGAAGGCGCAAAGGAGCGCAAAGACTTTGAATACAGAGGTCTTTTGAATTATTACCAACATGGCTGAATAAACTTGTTGCTGCACAAGTGTGCGACCCCGCAAGAGTGACGGGGCAGGCAGCAACGACTGCTTCATCGTATTACTACTGCTGGTACCATAATATTTGTTCTTACTTACGCTCATTACAACACCTCCAGGCTACTGTTTAGTTTATATGTTTTTCCTTTCTCTGTTTTGAATGTTACTGTTTTGCCTGCATAACGCAACACGGCATCGTTACCTGCATTAGATAACAGTTCAGCGTGCTGCAGTTTACCGTTGCTCCATGTAAGGTTGAGTTCGAAGCCGCCTCTTGCACGGATGCCTTTTACTTCGCCGGTTTTTAAGGCTGAAGGCAGTGCAGGTAACAAATCAATATACTGGGTGTGACTTTGCACCAGTAATTCACCTACACCGGCAGCACCACCAAAATTGCCATCGATCTGGAACGGCGGGTGTGCATCGAAAAGATTGGTGTAAGAGCCGGCGCCACCGCGGTCGGCAGGACTAAGCAACATCTGGATAAGCTTGTATGCATGGTCGCCATCTTTAAAGCGAGCCCAAAGATTGATCTTCCAGCCAAGGCTCCATCCGGTGGCAGCATCACCACGATATAGGAGCGACTGGCGTGCAGCCTTCATCATCTTTTCGTTTGCATCAAAATTGATCTCGTTGCCAGGATACACTGCCCACAAATGTGATACGTGACGGTGCTTGTTGTTTGGATCATCCACATCCTGCAACCACTCCTGCAACTGGCCATGTTTACCAATTTGATTAGGGGCCAACTGCTGTGCCTTTTGCGCTAATGTTGTTCTTAATTCTTTATCTGTATTTAAAATTTCAGAAGCTTCTGCTACAGCTTTAAATAAAGAGCGAATAATCTGGTGATCCATGGTTGGACCAGCTACCAATCCACCATGTTCCGGTGAGTTGGAAGGTGTACTGATCAACCAACCTGTCTTTGGATCTTTCACCAAAAAGTCGTTGAAGAACAAAGCAGACTGCTTCATGATAGGATAAGCCTTGTTGCGTAAAAATTCTTTGTCTTGGGTGAACAGGTAATGCTCCCATAAGTGCTGGCTTACCCATGCACCACCTGTTACCCAAATACCATGGTTGGATGCATTGATTGGTGCTGTACCACGCCATAGATCCGTGTTGTGATGCAGTACCCAACCCTTGGTGTTATAATGCTCTTTAGCTGTTTGCCTGCCTGCTTCGGCCAGCTCTTCTACCATCTTAAAGAAAGGTTCATGCAGCGGTGAAAGGTTCAGCAACTCAGCCGGCCAGTAGTTCATTTCTGCATTAATGTTGGTGGTGTACTTGCTGCCCCATGGCGGTGTCAGCAAGTCGTTCCAAATGCCTTGCAGGTTTGCAGGACGGGTTCCCGGACGAGAACTTGAAATCAACAGATACCTTCCATATTGTGTGTACAAAGCAACAAAGTCCGGATCAGAAGATGAAGCAAACTGCTGCAACCTTACATCTGTTGGAATATTATCTTTTGTGCTCTTACCAAAGTTGATGGAGAAAGTATTGAAGTACTTCTGGTACTCATTTGTATGCGCAGCTTTTACTTGCTCATAGTTCTTCCCTTTCATTGTTTGCAACGAACGCTTCACAATTGCGGAAGGATTTGCCGTTACACTTTTATAGTTTTTGAAACTGGTACCTGCTGCTATGTAAAGGGTTACTTCATCAGCATCACGTACTACAATTTTATCTCCTTCTACACGAGCAGTTCCTTTGGTGGTAACCACCTGCATTTGGCTTTCACCTTTCAGCGCTCCATTACGAACCTGCACATTCAACCCAAGTGTTTGATCATCGATCTTTTTTGTTGATGATAATTTATGCGGGCTATTTAATAACGCATCAAAATTTACCTTGCCTGCTTTGTTTGCCTTTACATGAATAACAATTACCTGGTTAGGCTGGCTGGCAAAATATTCACGGGTATAATCAACACCATCTAACGTATAGCTTGTACGTACAACAGCGTTGTTTAGATCAAGTTCGCGCTTGTAATTGGTAGCATTTGCAACACCTGCAAAGTTTAAGTACACATCACCAAAAGGTTGATAATCTGCCTGGAAACGAGCCACTGGTGGCGGGTTATCATTTTGAACAAAGAACTTCCAATTCTTCACCAGCGACAGCTTGCTCTTTTCGTCACCTGCAGGATAGATTCCAATATGTCTTGAAGTGTCTTTATAGCCAGCTATTCCGCCTTTATCAAAGAAGTTCAACACCTGTACTGCAATTGTGTTCTTGCCAGTCGTTAAAACATCTGCTGGTATGGTATAACGTCTTGCATCGCCACCTGACTTTTGGCCTACCAGCTTGCCATTTACATACGTATAATCCTGATCACGTATCCTGTTCAGGTCAAGCACCAGGTTCTTACCCTTCCATGCTCCAGGAAGTTCAAAAGTTGTTCTAAACCAAAGCGCACCATCTAATCCTTCGTAGCCTACAGTTTCCCAACCTTCGTATGTTGGCACGAGTATCTCTTTCCATTTGCTGTCATCAAAACCTGGTAACGCAGGATTACCTTTCAATCCTTTCAATGCAGCCATGTCTTTTATCCACTCATCGCGCTTGCCTTCGTTACTCTTCAATCCCATGAAGTGCTCTTCGGCCAGCTTCTCTGCTTCATCCTGCTTTCCCTCTGCAACCAGCTGCCTTAGTACCGGTAGATATTTATGCGCTCCCTTGCGGTGAT
Organism: Aridibaculum aurantiacum; assembly: GCF_017355875.1. Taxonomy (NCBI): domain Bacteria; kingdom Pseudomonadati; phylum Bacteroidota; class Chitinophagia; order Chitinophagales; family Chitinophagaceae; genus Aridibaculum; species Aridibaculum aurantiacum. The sequence goes on along the minus strand of NZ_JAFEWC010000001.1, from coordinate 805,686 downwards.
AGTCGCGTGGCTCACCCGTCCAAAGTGTTTCTTCATTAAACTGTATTCTATCCTTTTCCAATCCGCCAAAAATCATAGCACCCAGTCGACCATTGCCGATCGGTAATGCATCTGTCCACTTAACTGCCGGCTTATTGTACCACAACTTCAGCTCTTGCTGTTGGCTGTAGCCGGCAACCACCAATAAGGTGAATAATATCGATATCGTTGCTTTTTGTATCATCAATTGTTGATCGTTCAGTTTATTCAATATGTGGCCAGCTTATGTAATTCTATTGAACATTGTTGTGTCACTCACTTGTACTGGAAGTACTTTATGGAACTGCTTGAACCACCAAGACACTAAGTACACCAAGTAGCACGAAGCCTTTGTTAACCTATGCGTCTTCGTGCCTTCGAGGTTCCTGAAGACTACTGCACTACAATATTTTCAGCAACACTCTCTGCCTTTACCAATGGCTGTTGAGCGTATATAAAATTGTTTCCTTTCAGGATCACATTCTTTGTTTTTGCACCTGCTACATTTAAGAACACACCTGTTCCTTGAACAGGGAAGTTGTTGTATACAAACACATCCTGTACATTGGTTAAACTGATGGCAGGTTTACCAGCAATCGGTGCAAATGTTCTTACGCCGTCAAGTATTAACCCGTTAACATTTTCAACAGTTACAGCAGGACCATCTTTGGTTGTGATACGAACATTGTGAAACTCTATGTTCTTTGCCTGCCTGATAACCGCACCTGTCTTAGCTGTAAACTGGATATCGTTGAACGTAATATCCTCCACCGGCATCTCCTCCAAACCATTAATGAAAATGGCTTCATTGGTTTCGGCCGTTACATTACTGATATGAATATTGCGGAACTTAGGTGTTCTTTCACTTACCGGTTCAGGTTGTGTTTTAGCATACTGCAAGTCCATCACTATAGCCTGGTCGCGTATGTTCTTCATGATGATGTTGCTTACTCGAATTTCTTCCACTACTCCACCACGACCTCTTGCAGATTTAATACGAATACCGCGATCGGTACCATCGAACACACAGTTAGAGATCGTGATCTTCTTTACATCACCACTCATCTCGCTACCTATTACCACACCACCATGACCACTGAGCATTGTACAATTGGTGATGGTATAATTTTCAGCAGGCATTGCCTTTGTTCTACCCGGCAAATCCTTTCCTGATTTTATAGTGATACAGTCGTCACCAACGCTGATGTGGCAGTTAGATATCCGCACATACTTACAGCTGGATGGATTGATGCCATCCGTATTAGGTGAATGCGGGTTGAATATAGAAACACCATCAATCACTACATTTTCGCAGAACTCAGGTGTTACAGTCCAGAAAGGAGAATTGACAATGGTGATACCTTGTATCAGGATATTCTTACTATACAAAGGCTGGATGAAGGCCGGGCGCAAAAAGCCGCGGATCATCTGTTTTGGTTCATCAGGGAGCAGAATATTCTTGTTCAGGCTGTCGAACATATACTGCCACTTACTACGCGGCTGATCCTGCTTGTAGCCTTCTACAAAGTCCCACCATTTCTTACCATGGCCATCAATTTTACCACGACCAATGATGGAAATATTTTCTACTCTATTAGCATAGAACAAAGGCGAAAAGCTGGTTACATCAACACCTTCGTAACGAGTTTCAACCATTGGTAGGTAGTCATCAAAGTTGTCGCTGAAGTGAAGCTCGGCACCTGCATCTATAAAGATGGTGATGTTGCTTTTCAAATGTATGGCACCGGTAAGGTATTTACCTGCAGGAAAATAAACGGTACCACCACCAGCTTTAGAAGCAGCAGCTATCGCATTGGCAATTGCTTTTGTAGCGATCTTACTGCTGTCATTCTTTGCACCATATTTAAGCACATTGTAATACTGTTGTGCAGTTGCAGCATTGGTTAGCAACACTAATAGCAGAAGTAATTTTGAAGCTCTAATCATGAATGTTTTCTTGTTCAAAATATTTATTTAAATAGGTTTTTTTGGTAAATGCTATTTGGGCTAAAGCCCATTGAAAATTTTATTCTTATTTTCCTCTACCTAAAGGGCGAACTAAGTGATTATCTAAATGTCCAATTTGCCATATTTAGATTTTAAAGAGCGAGCACAGTAATTTTCATTTCTATTTTTTAAATTAATTGCCACATCTTTCAAGGTGTGTCAGGAATATTAATTACATCTTCGCTTTTACAGGCTGTAGTTTGTTGCCTTTATATATCTGTTTACCATCTGCATAAATGAACAAGCCTGCGCCTTTGTTATACTTTGTACCGTTCTTATCGTATACAATGCTCAGGTTCCTTCCATGGTAAGGAATGTTATCTAGAGCAAACCAGTCCCACTTACCTTCAGGTACTAAAGGATAAAGTTCAACCACATTGTCTTCTCTTGGCTTCAATCCTACGAGATCGTTGATGATCAGATCAGCAAAAGAAGAATGGTTGTAGTAACTGCTGCGTGGATTATCACCTTTTAACCAATAACCTGTTTTTTCATCCTGGTACTCGCCAAGGTAAGGCTTACCATTCTTTTGATGTGACCATGCATAAGTATGCAGCTCATCGTAGAACACCTCGGGTGTCATGCTGTTTTTATTCTTGTAATTAGTCAGCAGGTTGGATAGTGCTTTCAGCGTTTGCGTAGTGGCATAAGGCCAAACAGGCCCATCCCACTCACAACCATGACCAGAGCCATGCGTTCTGAAAAGTGGATGACGACGCTCTGCAGTTGTCAATCCCCAAGGTGCATCGAAGCCTGTTGTATCACGTATCTGCTCCCACTGCACGGCATACTCCTTCCTGTCGTAAGGCAGGTTGAAGTACCATGGTATAAAACCAATGGCTTCACGTGCATCATTCAGCTTACCATTTGGATGACGTACTTTAAAAAAACTTGCATTGCTATCCCACAAGCTATCGTGCACCAGCTTTTTTAGCAGCTGCGCCTTTGGTTCGTAAATACGTTTGAAACTATCGATGCCCAATGCATCAGCCATTTTAGTCATTGCTACAGCATTTCCATACATGTAGCTGTTGATGGTTGGGCGCATGTTCTTATCCTTGCGGCTACCGCTGATGCTTTCTTCCATTGCATCGCGTACATCATACTGCCAGAACATGTTGTTTGGAAGCTGCTTGTCTTTCTCCCATTGCTGGTAGTCTTCGTGCAGTACAGAAATATTCTTTAGAATAAAGTCCTTGTTGTGATGAACAAGGTACAAGTTATAGATAGCGTTTTGTAGCCAACTGCTAAATGCTCTTAGGTGTGGCTTCGGCGTTTTAGGATCAACATGTAACCAGAAGTCTACGTATTGGTTTACATACTTTGGATCGCGTAACCACCTTGCTTCATAGATATGGTGACCAAGACCACTGCTGACTGTGTTATGTTTTCCTGCGTGGTTAACCTTAGTAATGAACTCAGTGAAAACAAAGCCATCTGGCGTTTCTTTCAAATGCTTACGCAGGGCCCACCAGCGGTAATAATAGATCTTCTCCAATGTAGTATCAGGACATTCAAACAGTGGAATGTTTTGAGACAACCAGCCATAGGCATCTTTGTTCAAAACATAGTTGAAGGTGTACTCGCTATCCACCGCGTTGAAGTAATTGACGTAGTTCTTCAGCTTGTTTGTGGAGAGGATACTATCTCCGCTTACCTGTGCTATGGGCCGGGAACTGGTACAACTTGTGAAAGCTACCAGTAAAGAAACAGCCGCTGATAATATATACTTGTTCATAATTAATCAAAGCTATAGTCCGCTGAAGTGAGTGACATGTCTGCCGACAGGCAGGCATAAAGATGTTGCTATGAAACACCTCAGCTGGTAATAAAATATTCCTATTCAAAAAGCCAATCCAATTCTCTTTTTACTCCTCCTGACACCAGTCCTGTATCATACGTCGGGAAAGGTTCATTGTCATCCACAAACCCTAGAATGAGTACGGTACCTTTAGCAAGTGTCAATGTATTGTTGCCAGGTTTGAACGAATACGTGTGAATGTTCACTGGCGGCATACCCGAGACCAACAACGCATTGTTGATCTTAGCTTCGGCCTGTCCATAATCGTTTGCACTCGCATCCGTTTCTAATTGTGGCGCCTGCAAAAACCGGCGATCTTTATCATTGAAATAACCAACCAGTACTTTCACTGGCTTTGTATTGCTAAATCGTAATGTCGTTCCTTCAGCCAATTGCTTGTTCCTGTCCAGCTTAATCGCATTCAAAGCTTTCAACTCTTCAGCATAGTCTTTTATGTAAGTGGCAGTGTCAACAAATAAGCTGCTTCCTGTACTGACCAAATAGTTTTCGTACGTACCATCAAGCTTTACATCTGCACTTTTTAACACTGGTCTTTTATTGGCCACTTGTGCAGCTTGTGGTGCTTTTAGCGAATCAATTTTTCTTTTGAAGGTTGTTAGCTCCTGTTCATAAATGGGTAGCAATTCCCACCATTCTTTCATTTTACCATCGTTGCCACCAACTGGTATCTTACGCTGCTGTGTCTGCATGCTATTAGCATAGAGGTAAGTGTCTTTGGTCAGGTCAACCAATTGCTTGTAGTAGTCAACACTATTTTGCAAATGAGGCACAGCCTTCTCCAGGTCACTTATGTCATTTGAATATTTGTAGCGTAACACGTGTAAAGCAGCTTCCGCTTTAGAAGCGAAATTATTGGCGAGTGCATTGTAGATATGCATATCGTTTTTGATCCTGGCAAACTCAGCTTTATTTGCTTTTACATTTGGTGCAGCCAGTTCAATTGCTTTTACTGCTTTATCACCATGTGCTCTTACTTCGTTAATTACCTGCACAGGTGTTTCACCAATGTGCGGTTGCTTCTTCCACTCTTTCTCAGCATACTCAGTGAGCATCTCACCTTCAGGACCTTCAGAATTATATAATAGCGTAAACAAACCATAGCGATAAGGATTGATCAACTGTGTCATCAACATACCTAAGGTTAGTGTTTGCCTGTTGCCGTCTGTAATACCAAAGCGACGTAAAAGCTTCGGTGCTATCTCTCCTGTTTCTTCATAAGCTGTAAGTATATGTTTACCATTTTGCGCATTGGTTCCATATTCCTTTCCAATGATATTACTCCAGTAATTAATCTCTTTGCTGCGGTCGCGATTGGCTTTCCATGCATAGCGGCTCCATGCCTTGTTCCATATCCAATCGCGGTCTATTTGCAATAATCTTTTTTCTGCTTTGTCTGCTGTATAAGGCCAATCCCAGTAAGAAGCTTCGGGATAAAGATGAAGACCATTGGCCTGGTAAACATTGTGCATGGCCTGCACACTCTTCTGAATAAAATCAGGCGAGCCATAACGGAAAGGCTCGAGGTTGGCAAGGATGTGCACGTTCTCAATTTGCACAGTACCAATATTGCTTAGCTTACGATGAAGTTCTGCCCATGGACCGCGGGGCGTATAAGTTGTCAGCGCTTCACCATTATACTTGGCCATCGTATACAAGTTCTTATACAAAGGCAAAGCTTCTTTCATCACTGCAGGTGCATCGGTATCGTGTGCACGTAGTACAATGGGTGGTTCCGTTGTATCACCCAATGCTTTTAAACCATCTTTTACACCAGGAATAATGGTTTGGGTAAACCAGTCAATATCATCTTGACCTACTCCTTCCATTGCCTCACCCAAAGCTACCAGCAAGCCTACATTCGGATATTTTTCAACAAAAGCAGCAATAGATTTCCTGGTGTAATCTGCAATAAGAGGAACAATTGGACGATTGCGATCTTGTGTTTTGATACCATGCTTTTCAGCAAATGGTTTTGATACAATGATGTTGTAAAACATTTGCACTACCCATATACCTCGCTTATCAGCTTCAGTGGTAAGAAAGGTAAACATCTCTTCATTCTTCTTGAATGTTTCATCATCTACCTCTACAGCATATGGATAATCTTTTAGCTTAACGAGCGAAGCAAACGGATGACCATTCCAGAGGTAAAGAGAGTTCATGCGGTTGTCAACCATCATGTCGAGGTACTTTATCCAAAGCGCCTTGTCGTAAAACCATGGAAAGGTTTCAGGAGTGTAAGGATATTCATACACATGACGGCCGGGCAAATAAACCGGCTTTTGTAAACCTACACATGCACCACGCATCACCATCTCAGGTGCATCCACTATATTGACAGTTGAAGGAAGTTTTTTCTGAGCAGCTATTTGTTCTGCCAATTCAAGTGAGCCGTAAAGAGCTCCTGAAGCATCATTACCAGAAATAATGATCGCATCATTGGAAGCATTGATAGCAAAGCCTTCTTTGGTGGATAGAGGTTGGGTAGATACTTTATAAATAGCAGTTGCTTTATTTAATAAAGCATCATCTTTTGTTGCAATAACAATAGCAGGTTTACTTACAGCAGTAACATCATTTGCTTTAACTGTCCTTGTTTTATAACCGGCTGCTACCAGGCCTTTTGCTAACTTCTCTGCACCAAACTGAACCCTTGCATGGGCATCTACGGGAATAACAATAGCCACTGTTTTAGCAGTAGCTGTCGCTTTCTCCTGGGCATGAAGCGCAGGTATGGAAAGTGTTGTTACAAATAATAATGCAGAGACTGTTTTAAAAAATTTCATCGGCAACGTTTCGTTCTTTTACACTACTTGGTTACGAGACTATTCAGGTATTTCTCAAGCATTGTATATCCATCAGGTCCTACATTGTTCCTGTCTTCAGGGTTGTTAGGATCTAGTTTATTCTTCTTCTCCCATTCATCAGGCATACCGTCATGATCGGTATCTACCGGAGCCGCAGCAGTTTTGTAAACAGGCCATCCGCCTACAGCTTCGGGGCTATCAATGATACCTGGCTTGCCAAATACACCCATGCCTTTTGCTGTTTTGGTTTTTGTTTCATTCACCACTCTTTCATCTACAGCATCACGTTTAGGAAAAGTAGCACCAGCATTTGCTAAGACTGCTTTGTAAGCATCTTTTGCTGATTGATCTGCGATGGCGGCGGTTACAGCGAAAGGAGATTTAGCTATTGCTTTACTTCTATCCTGCTCTGGTATTTTTGAAAGATCCAGTCCTTTGTAATTGTCTTTGGTCAATGCTTTATCACCTTCCATGATGTTGCCTGATAAATACCATTCACCAGTACCGGTTGATGCATCGCCTGCATGTAGTGCCTGCATAAACTTCAAGGTAATGGCAGTAGCAGGTCCTGGGATGTAGTAGTTGTTGACCATGTTTACCTGTGACACACCGCCCTTGATCTTCATATCGCCACCATATGGTGCATTGGCGCTACCCCAGTTGTAGATAATGTTATTTCTATAGTCAATTAGAGCAACCGTATCATGTGCACGTGAACCATTGAAGCGAACTGCCCGGCTGTTAAGATTTGTAAGCAGGTTGTGATGGTAACTAGCATATTGTCCGCCCCAAACACCACCGTACGACCTGTGACCTTTCTGGTGTCCCGCCTCGTACAATCCTTCACTTACAATGCTCCATTGAACGGTAGTATTCTTGGTATCGTACATAGCAGCAACCTCTTCGTTGGCCCAGCTAAATGAGCAATGATCGATAATTACATTATGGCAGTTCTCCATATCAAAACCATACAAGCCTTTTTTGTCGGTGCCGCCTGGCCTTGACCTGATATACCTTACTATAATGTTCCCTTTATTACCGCCTTTACCGGCGCCACTTATGATAAAAGAATTTCCTTTTAAACAGATCCCATCACCTGGTGCTGTCTGACCAGCTATGGTAACATTTGACCTGCGAATAACAAGAGGCGTTTTCAGATCGATCAAACCAGAAGTGCGGAAAACAACAGTGATCGGATCATCTGGATGCTGCTGAAGCGCATGACGAAAACTTCCTTCACCATCATCATTAAGATTGGTTACTTCTACCACTTTACCTCCACGACCACCTGATGCATATTTACCAAATCCTTCGGCGCCGGGAAAAGCAATTTGCTGTGCCTGCACAGGTATATATATAGATGCACTGAATAGTAAGGATAGCGCTAAAAAAACTTTGTTTCGAAGAGGTTTAAACATGGCTTCAATCTTTGACTTTAGCAAGATGAAAAAAGAAAGGGCTGAAGTGAAGACAACGCCCTGGTATTGCTTGCTTGCTTGAGAAAATTTTGTTTGTGTACCGGTTGTTGTAGTGAGAAAGAGAACTATAAGAGGTTTTGAAATGCAAGTAGTGCATCGAACTTCATATGGTTATTTATCAGACAGCAACGGTTACAGGTGGCTCCGGAATTCATGTTCCGAGAGCTCAATCTACTTCCGTAAAAGTAGCGCAAGGTGGTACGCGTAAAAATGAAAGATTTGACTGAATTGATGGATTATTCTGTAGTGTTTTGCAATAATGCAGGGATACAGGAGATGGCTTGTTAACTTACACTCAATAAATCTTCAAGTTATTTTTCCGGCTTTTTGGTTCCTTTGCAAGGAAGGATAACAGTGTGATCACCTGCCAGTATGTATTCGCAGGGTTATAATTTAAAAACTTTTATATGCTTACTATGAATAAACACCGCTTCATAATTCAGTCGTCAAAGCTTACCTGCATCACCCTAGTATATACGCTGCTCATCTTTAGCAGTTGCACTTCTTCCCGTAACCAAAAGGCAGTTGCGCAAGGGGAAAAATGGTCGCAGCAAATGGTAGAGTCGCATGGACTGAAAGACTTTTATACCAATAAAGTTCATCACGAACAATTGGCAACTACCGGCTGGGATTACGTGACAGGACTGATAGCTTTTTCGGTGCTGAAAGCGTGGGAGCAGTACCCTGACAAAATGGAATATTACAATGCAGTGAAAGCATTTGCTGATAAAAGTACCAGCCAGGACGGTTCTCAAATTGTTCATTCAGGTGGGAAGTCAGCATTAGGGCCAAGTAATATCGATGATCTCGCTGCCGGCAGAATTTTCTTAACGCTGTATACGGAGGAACTGAAAAAAGGCAATACAAAAGATGCAGAGCGTTATAAAAATGCGCTGACACTCATCCGCAACAAACTGAAACATGATCATGCACGAATAAAAGAAGGATTACCCGGCGCTGGCGGATTTTGGCACAAAGCGCAGTATCCAAACCAGATGTGGCTGGATGGCTTGTACATGGGGGCGCCAGTATATGCACTATGGCAAACTGCATTTGGTGCAGGTAATAACGCAGAACACCAGCAGAGCTGGACAGATATTGCGCATCAATTTAAGATACTGCATAAGCATACCTATGACGCCGCCAAACAACTGAACTATCATGCATGGTCTGCTACACCCAACGATCCTAATTCGTTCTGGGCAAATAAAAACGAACCATTTACCGGCGCAAGCAAAGAGTTCTGGGGACGTGGAATGGGCTGGTATTTTGCAGCCCTTGTAGATGTGCTGGAACTGATGCCAAAGGATCATCCTGATTATGCAGCCATTCACAAAATATTTAATGAAGTAGCTGCTGGCTTAAAGAGATGGCAGGACAAACAATCGGGTGTTTGGTACCAATTGCTGCAATACGACTCCACCATGCGCGGCGATGGCACAGGCGACGTTGTAAACGGTAAGACCTACAATGCATGCACGATGGCAAATTACCTGGAGGCATCGTGCTCATCCATCTTTACCTATGCATACTTAAAAGGGATGCGCCTGGGCCTGCTGGACAAACGCACCTACAGGCAAACAGCTGAAAAAGCCTACGAAGGTTTACTTAAGAACTTTGCACGCAAAGAAGGCAGCAGCGTTGACATCATTCAAGTATGTGCATCTGCAGGTTTAGGACCAGCCAGCAATCCTGCACGTACGGGTACAGTCAACTACTACCTGTGCGGACCAGATGTTACCGTTGTAAAAAATGAAGGCAAGGCAATAGGTACATTCATTCTTGCATCGGTGGAGTATGAGCGGTATTTGTCAGGTAAATAATGACTTCTCCTATTATTAGCACCAGCAAGAGCATCTGCATACTATTGCAGCTGCTGACAATGTCTGTCAAGTTAATTTTCTTTCTTACTGGAGGATTGGTAAGTATTAACCACTCCTAAAGTTGTATTTGATCTTGTCATACACAAGTCAACTTTAAGGTGCATGAGAACAACAATCACGCATAACTAACCTGGCAAGACCTTAGCTTCACCATAATGGACGACACTATTGAAATACCCATAACCTGTAAGGGTAAAGAATACAGCTTTGCAGCCAAACTAATCAAGTATGGATATATCCATAGAATTGAAGTAGATATAGACGGTGTGCAAGTTTTGTTTGAACCTGATGAAGAGAGGAACTACAGGGCGATCATAGGAAGCCATAATGAACCAAATAACGAACAAGCTGAATTGATACGAGCTGTTATACAGGTGCTGGATAATCTTGAATAATTTATCCCCCCTTGGCCGGGATTATAACAGCATCAACGATACTGGTTGTATTAACTAAAACCGAAAGCAGTAGTGGCCTCGCCAGGAATCGAACCTGGATCTGGAGCTTCGGAAACTCTTATACTATCCATTGTACTACGAGGCCTGTTTGCTGCTCTTTATTATGCCGTACAAGTGAGTGACACAACAATGCTGAGCCTTGTGCTACAGCTGGTACCATACATTAACTTTGCGAAGCAGCAGGCGCAAAAGTAATTGTTACTTACCAAAGTCGCCCATGTTGGTGCTGAATATCTTTACTGCTATGGCCAACAGGATCACGCCGAAGAATTTGCGCACAGCTATCAGACCGGCAGGACCTAATGCACGTTCTATGAGACGTAGCGACTTTAGCACGATATACACCAGTATCAGGTTGACCAATATCGCCAGCAGTATGTTTATCTGTGCGTAGTTGGCCTTTAGCGACATGATGGTGGTAAGCGTGCCTGCCCCGGCAATAACAGGAAAAGCAATAGGCACCAGCGTTCCGGCACGTGCGTCTTTCTCGCTTTTGAATATCTCGTGGCCCAGTACCATCTCTAACCCCAGCAGGAAGATTACAATAGAACCGCCCACTGCAAACGAGCTGATGTTTACACCCATGAGGGTAAGAAACGGCTCGCCCATGAAGAGGAAGGCGATCATCAGTGCGCCTGAAATAAGTGTAGCTCGCAGCTCCCGTATGCCGCCCATTTTTGCTTTTAATGAGATAAACAAAGGGATAGATCCTATGGCATCTATCACAGCAAATAAAGTAAAGCTAACCGTGAGGAATTGCTGGAGATCGAACTTCATAAAGCAGGTTTGGGTGCAAATATAAAATTGCTGCTACTTCTGCCGCAGGTTGTCTTTTGTTTTGCCAGCATCATTTACCAACTGCTGTAAACAGGCAAGACACAAGCAGTCGTCGTAAGATTTTTTTATTGTATCCATCACCTTTACCGGCAGCACAACCTGGGTACATTGGCAGTGCGCTATGTTGTTTGCCTTGCACTCAAATGTGTTCTTGCAAGCGGGGCAGGTCTTCATTTCGTGTACACCCATAGCAGCTAATTTGATGGTACAAAAAAGCCGGCATTGCTACCGGCTTTCATTATATTTTCCTGGTGAATTACAATTTAAATGTTACACCTCCTGTAACCAAAGTTGGTATAGAGTTGTAACCGCGTATATCGAAGAACCTGGTGTTGGTGATGTTTTGAGCATCAAGGAAGAAAGTCCAGGTATCACGCAGTTTGTATTCAGCATAAGCGTTCAGCAAAAAATAGCTGTCAAGCTTGATATCATTCGCCTGGTAACCACCTGCATCAAAACGACTTCCTACATACTTACCTGCTACACGTACATGCAAAGCTTTGGTGAACTGGTAACCTGCAGCAATGTTCAGGTTGTGCTTTGGCCTGCGCAACAAATGCGAGTAGGTTGTATCCTTGAAAGTAACGCGGCTTTGCGAAACCTCTTCAGGGTTTAGATAAGTATAGTTAGCTGAAAGGGTAAGAGCGGTAGTAGGACGAACAACTGTTTCCAATTCTACACCATTTACTTTCTGGCTGATGAAGTTGTAATACCTAAAGTTGAAGTTGTTGAAATCAATTCCATCTTTTATGTCGCGGTGGAAATACACGATGCGGCTATTAGCCACTTCATGCTGGTGCTGTAGTCCCAGTTCGTAATTGGTAGAACGTTCAGGCTTCAGGTCTCTTACACCAAAGGAAGAATACAACTGGTAAAGCGTAGGCGCTTTAAAACCTGTAGCTATACTACCAAATACCCTGAACTGGTTGGTGATGCTGTACGAAGGATTGAAAGTAAAAGTATGATTGCTGCCATAACGTGAATGCACATTCAAACGAGCACCTACTTCTATATTTAGCTTCTGGCTGTTATCGCGCACAAGCAACGAGCCGTACAGTGATGACTGGCTAACGGATGTATCGCTGAAAGATGACTCGTAAGGTCCCCAGCCGCTGAGTGAATAAAAATGACTGTTCATGCTATTGAAGCGGTAGTCTGCACCTTGCAAAAATGTAACATTCTTACTTAGCTCTATACTACTGTAAAGCTCTGCAAATTGCGAACGTCCATTGAAGTTGTCTGTAGAATACGTGCTGAAACCTGCAATATGAACACTATCATTCAGGTAGTTCCTGCGGTTCTCGCTGTATTGGTAGTTACCTGTAATGCTTACAATGTTTTTCCTGAAATGGAAACCAGCACCTGTCATCAACAGTTTGCTGTTAGTTGTATAATCTCTTTCGTCAGTAAACAGGCCAGCATCCAGGTCTGTTTTATACCTGCTTTCTTGTATGAAAGTGCGGAACGACAGGTTCTCATTCGCCTGGTACTGCACCGAAGTATTGAATACATCGCTGTTATAGCCATCATTGTCAAAGTTTGCTTTACCGGTGCTGTCGTGTGCTGATGAAAAACCATTGGTAAGCATTTTTGCATAACGCGTGGTGTAGGTAAATTTACCAAGCTTACCGAACAACTGCAGGTTGCCTCTAAAGGTGCCATAGTTGCCTGCAGCAACCGTTGCTGCTACATGTACAGGTTTGGTAATGTCTTTTTTTAGCGTAATGATATTGATAACACCAGCCACCGCATCAGAACCGTATAAGGTAGACTGTGCACCACGCGAAATCTCGATGCGCTCAATATTGTTCAGGCTAAAGAGGTTGATGTCGAAATCGTTTTGGATGAATGATGGATCGCTGATAGGAATACCATCTACCAAAATAAGTGTACGTCCAGATGAAGCACCACGCATGTACACAGTCTGGTTGCTGCCCATGTTGTTCAGCGCACCATTGATGGTTAATCCTGCCTGTTCGTTCAGCAATTGAGGAAGCGTACGGCCGCTGTTCTGCTCTATCTGTTCTTTGGTAATAACACTGATAACCTTGCCGGTAGTACTTTGTTTTTGCGGAAGTTTATTTGCGGTTACTACCACTTCATCCAATACAGATGAACGTGTAGTGTCTACTGATTGTGCATGCAAGCCCAAGGCTGATGCAGTAAGTAGAGAAAGAAGGTAAAATTTCTTGCTCATAGCAATTTGTTCATTTTTGACTATGAGCCTTCGGAAAACAGGAAAGAAATGCAACGTCTCTGAACACAAGACACTCACATCTCCAGCTTTTCGCCCGAAAGCCCGGTGATTAAATAATTGGTATGGCAGGTCTTCTGGCTCGTTGCCTGCTGAACGCCTTCCCATCATTTTACTGACAGTGGCCAATGTTCAACAGTTACTCAAAATTTCATTCTGAAAAGCAACATACAGCTACGGGGATAGCGCCGGACTTACACCGGCTTCCCTTTTCATTCCGCCCTTGCGGAAACCAAACCGGGTGCAAATGTAGCAGTGCAGGTGAAAAGGAAAAATATTTTTTCTTCTGGGTGAATGAAAATGAACCACCTGCAGTTGTTGGTACATCTTTTATGAATATGAAATAAAAAGGCTATGAATTTAATTGACTTCTTTCTCTTTATTATCATATTACTGGCTGTATATGGTGGCTATGTGCGCGGGTTTATCGTAGGAAGTATAGAGCTGATATCATGGGTGGCAGGCTTGCTGCTTGCCTTCTGGGGGTACCAATACATAGCCGCTCTCATAGAAAAAGGTTTTCCCAATATTGGTGTATGGAATTACCCTATATCATTTTTCATAGCACTAATTATTGCACGAATCATTCTTGGGAAAATAACAGCCCGTTTTTTTGCCACTACCCCACCCCAGGCACATGCCAATATTGCTAACAAAGCGCTTGGCACTGTTCCGGGTTTTGTAAATGGGATTATTTATGCTACCATCATTTCTGCATTGTTACTAGCCTTCCCCTTATCGGATGGATTAAGTGAGAAAACAAGAGAAAGTAAGATTGCCGGCAGGCTGGCACTGGGTGTAGAATGGCTAGATGAAAAACTATCACCGGTGTTCGATGAAGCTGTTGGTAAAACCATCAACAACCTGACAGTAGAACCGGAATCTACCAAGTCATATGATCTGAAGTTTACAGTAGATAATCCTAAACCACGCCCTGACCTGGAAGCGCAGATGCTGGAAATGGTAAACGAGGAACGGGCAAAAGAAGGACTGAAACCGCTGAAGGCCGATCCTGAAATGACGGAAGTGGCAAGAGCACATTCACGTGATATGTTTGCCAAAGGATATTTTGCTCACGTAAATAAAGAGAATGAAACACCGGCTCAACGTGCACGAAAAGCAGGTGTACGTTTTTTAACTGCAGGTGAAAACCTAGCATTAGGACCCACATTGCGCATATGCCACCAGGGCCTGATGAACTCACCGGGGCACAGAGCAAACATTTTACATAAAGCTTACGGAAGGTTGGGCATTGGCGTACTTGATGGCGGCAGGCATGGGTTGATGATAACACAGAACTTCAGGAATTAACCTATGGCTTCAACTTATGGTGTGGCTTTGTATCTTGCCGCTTTAATATCTAATCTATGAAAAGTCTTTTCTCTACATCGTGGAATGCAGCACAAGCAAATTTTTGGTTGCTCATAATCCGAATTGCTGTTTGTGGTTTTATGCTAACGCATGGTGTACCTAAGTTTACCAAATTGGTTGGTGCCGCAGATATAAAATTTGCTGATCCCTTTGGAGTAGGTCAAACCTTTTCTTTTATTCTTGTGGTGTTTGCAGAATTTGTTTGCTCCATTTTCATAGCTATGGGATTTGCTACACGTCTTGCTTCATTGGTGTTATTCATAACGATGGCAGTGGCAGCATTTCATGCACATGCCAACGATCCTTTTGCCACCAAAGAAAAAGCATTGCTTTACCTGCTTATTTACCTGGCGCTTATGGTTTTTGGAGCAGGCCGTTTTTCTGTAGATAATATGATAGCTGGTGGCGGAAAAAGAAGAAGATAGTATCACAAGCTTCTTCAGATCTAATACCTGTCAATTTATGCAAAGACAATTGATTGCTTGTGAAATATGAAATTCAACAAGCAATCACAACGTGAAAACTTTATGCAGTAGCAGTAGCAGGTGCTGCCACTGCTTTGCGCTCTCCAATTTGCTGCCGCCACATTGCATAGTATAGGCCTTTCTCGTCTAGCAGCTGTTGGTGGCTTCCAGTCTCAGCTATTCTTCCTTTCTCAAGCACATAGATCCTGTCTGCATGCATGATGGTGCTAAGCCTGTGTGCGATCAAAACAGTGATCTGCTCCTTCTCTTTAGAAATGCTTTTAATGGTGGAAGTGATCTCTTCTTCAGTTATGCTATCAAGCGATGAAGTGGCTTCATCAAATATCAATAAGTGCGGGTGTCGCAGTAACGAACGCGCAATAGATAAGCGTTGTCTCTCGCCACCGCTGAGCTTCAAACCACCTTCACCAATCACGGTATTTATTCCATGCTCTGCACGAGAAAGTAAATAGGTACAGCTGGCTTTACGCAGCACATCCAGCAATTCATCATCTGTTGCATCAGGTTTTACATATACCAGGTTTTCGCGTATGGTACCGGCAAACAGTTGCGTGTCTTGCGTAACAAAACCTATCTGGTTGCGCAGCTCATCAAAATCAAGATGGTGTCCATCAATATTGTTGTAGCGGATGGTTCCATCCTGCGGCCGATACAAACCAACCAGCAGTTTCACCAAAGTACTTTTACCTGCACCTGATGGACCCACAAAAGCTATGGTCTCACCTTTCTTCACGTCGAAACTTATTCCATCAAGTGCTTTGTATTGCGCCGTCTGGTGTTGGAAAGACACCTCCTTAAATTCCAGTTCTTCTATGCTTCCTATATGCTGCGGGTTTTCAGGCTTTTTATCCACCTGCTTTTGCATCAGGTTATGAAAATTTCCAATAGAAGCCTCAGCCTCGCGGTAACTCAAAATGATGTTACCTATTTCCTGTAGTGGCCCAAACAGGAAGAAACTATAGAACTGCATCGCTATCAGTTCACCTGTGGTAAGCACATCCTGGAAGATGAGGTACATGAGGGTGAACGTAATGATCTGCCTGAGAAAGTTCACCATCGTTCCCTGTATGAAACTCAGGGTGCGGATACTCTTTACTTTTCGCAGTTCAAGACCAAGTATTTTGTAGGTATTCTTATTTAGCCTATCCACTTCCTGTTCAGTAAGGCCAAGGCTTTTTACCAGTTCGATATTGCGCAAACTTTCCGTAGTAGTACCAGCCAGTGCAGTAGTCTCCTTTACAATATTCTTTTGGATGATCTTTATCTTCTTGCTAAGAATATTTGTAGTGAAAGCTAGAATGAGGATACCACCTAAGAACGTAGGCATGATACTCCAGTGCCGGCTGCTTGCGTAAACGGTAATAAAAACGAAACTTACAATTACCCCAAAAAGTACATTGATGAAATAGCCAATGAACTTTTCTGTATCGGCTCTTACTTTGGTTAATATGGAAAGTGTTTCGCCGCTGCGCTGGTCTTCAAAATCCTGGTAAGGCAAACGCATACTGTGCCTGAGGCCATCTGTGAATATTGTTGCGCCAAACTTCTGGATGATCACATTCACCGTATAATCCTGGAAAGCTTTTGCTATGCGACTAACCATGGCTGTACCCACCAGTAATCCTAACAAGCCCATCACACCCCACATGTATTCTTCCCTATCGCGGGGCAATGTTTTAGCAGCATCATAATGATAAGGATGATTGGCAAAGCGATCAATGAGCTTACCAACCAACATAGGATCAAAAAGAGAAAAAACCTGGTTGATAGAGGCCAGTAACAAGGCCAGTAAGATCATCCATTTATAGGGCTTAAGGTAGCGGAGAAGAAGTTTCATGTGTTGTAGGAAAAATTAAAACTACAGAATTAAAACCCTTCTAATCAAGAATCATGACGGGTGGAGAGGTTGTGACAAAGTGGCTGCACCATGGAGAGGAAGTGCTTTGTAGTAAAATTAATTACTTATAAGGATGCACAATTCGGCGGGGGCAGTCAGACATTGACGTAAAGTGCCAGGTGCTTTATAAAATGATTATGCACAAATGAATGGAAGAAGAATGTTATGACATGGCCAACCTACCCAAGATTAGTAGTGGCTTCTTTTTCACTTAAACCTAAAACACATTGACCTTATAGGAAAAAACTTTACTCAACCACGTATTTTTCCTTGGTCCGTTTATCAACCAGTTGCCCTGAGTTAAGAAAGACCTTAGGAAAGCTGACATATCCTTGTACTAATTCATTGGTACAGCTATATGCCAGCAGGTGGTCGCTTTGAAAGCACAATGGCGTTTGTAGCCTTACTAATTTTTCTGCTGCTGACCTGGTGATACCGTATGCACTGGCAAATTCATGGTTCCCGGCTTTAAATAAATGTGGCTTATACTTTCTCGCATACATGTTATTGATCATCTTATGCGACCACTTTAGCTTACCAATAACATGCTGCACATGCAATGCCTGTTGTTTCAACCAGGTACTAAAGCTGCGGCGCAGGTTCTTATGAAAATCCAGGTACCACAGCTCCCAATCATTTGGCAATTCACCGATCATTTCCTGCACCTGGCTCAGCCCTTCTTTGTTAGGAACAATATCATCCTCTAAAATCAACACCCGCTTATAATTATTTTCCAGCATGTCTTCGTACACCAGCCGATGCGTCCATGCACACCCTATCTGGGTGGTATTCATGGGCTTGTCGAAGCGATGCATTGATTTTGCCTTCTCTTCGTCATA
Organism: Aridibaculum aurantiacum; assembly: GCF_017355875.1. Lineage (NCBI taxonomy): Bacteria > Pseudomonadati > Bacteroidota > Chitinophagia > Chitinophagales > Chitinophagaceae > Aridibaculum > Aridibaculum aurantiacum. Next base: position 787,533 of record NZ_JAFEWC010000001.1, on the reverse strand, counting down.
TACGTTTGCTTCTATTAATTCATCAATGGTGAAGTCCTTTTTATAAGCCCCGATAAAGAAGGTAAACTTAAGCCCCTCCAGGCTTTCAATCATTTTAGCCTGCCTGTCGATGGCGCTTTCTACAGTGATAACATAGATGTGATCAAAAAAATCTTGAAGCGGTGAAAAGTCCATAATGGTACGTTCAGGCAAAAATTAGTCCGCACATCTTTCCCCAAACTACATATGCCATACCGGGTGAGAGAGCTACTTTAACAAGCTGGTTGCCACACATGGCACTAAATTCCGTGAAGAAAAAGAAACAAATCCATGAAGAAACTCACCCTATTCGTTTTTGCTTGCTTCAGCACAGCAATGGTTATGGCACAGGCGCCAGCAAAGAAAATGGATCAGCTAAGTAAGGATCCTGCCCAGGCAACGGAAGCGGCAAAAGCTGATGTATTCATCGCCGACAGCAAGCAAATCTTTGACAGAACAACGCTCGGTAATAAACCTGTTGTGAAAGGAACTTCAAATCAGAAGAAAACCTGCAGGAAGAAGAAACAGTAATTCATCAAGAAAGGCTGTGCCATCGGCAGCAGCTTTTTTATAAAAAAAATTACCTGCCGGGCTTACCGCAAACAGCAGTAAATCCAGCAGGTAATTATATATAAGATTTATTATTTAAAACCTGTTTTTACCTATAGCTCCTTTGAAGCTGTTTGGATCAAGCGAACGGTTTACATTTTCAACTCTTGGATCTATCTCTCTACCAGTCGGCTGTACACTACGATAAGTTCCTGCATTGAAGCTTTGAATAATAGCTCCAAAAGCACCTTCTGCCACATCTCCATAATCTTTATCCAGTCCATCACCTGTTTGAATATTCAAGCTGAAGCCATTGTAATAATTGCCTTCGCCATTCTTATTCACCGTTTTGAACGACACAGGGAAAATATACCAGTCGTATAAAGGAATAGGGAAATAACCAACAGGCTTTCCGAATGTTTTTGACGGACCAACCAACTGAACATCCATGTATGGTTTCAGGTTGTTGATAAGCAACTCACTTGCTGAAGCGCTGTTGTTACTCACAATAAAAAACACACGCTGCAGGTTCAGGCTTCCCTCTTTTCTAAAAGAAACAGAGCTATTGTAGCGGGTATATTTATCGTTGAATTGCTGCGTCATCATCAATTGCCCGTTGTGCGCACTGTTGATGATATAATTTGCAAGCTTTTCCTGCACGCTTACATAACCGCCACCATTGTAGCGCAAATCCACCACCAGTTCGTTTACACCTCTATGGCTAAAGCCATTGAACACCCTCCTGAAATCGTTGTAGATCTGGGTGGTGTCTCCCAGGAAAGAATTGAAGACCATGTAGCCTAACTTTTTGCTTCCTGCCTGGTAAACACTATCAAAAGCTACAGGCTTATCCTGGTAAGCAGCCGCCGTTAGATTAATAGTGGAAACAACACCTCCCGGTTTTTCAAATTCCAGGTTCGCAGTGTTGCTCTGGTAAATAGCTGACACAATGAAATTGGCATTTCCTGTAGTGATGTTACTACTACCATTGATCGATTTTATTTTCCATCCTCTTCTTATGCCTGCGCGACCTGCAGGAGAGTTTGGTTCTACATGCCTTACCCGCAGATCTCCTTCAGCTAGAAAGAAGACATTCAAACCAAAATCAAGTGACGCACCTGAACTTACATTATCCCAATCTTGCTGTTTGTAGGCAAAGCTCCACCTGTCAACAGGCTGGCTGAAACCTGGTTCATTGCTATAGCTACGCAATGCTTTCATTATAGCATCTGGTGTTGCATGCTGCTGGGCATCAAAACCTGTAGGAATTTGTTTGTACCACAGGTAAATGTCTTTTGAATAAATAAGTGTGGAGTCTTTTAGTTTAAAATCAGCCGTTTGCTGCGGAACAAAAGATGCAGGCGGCGTAGCAACCACATCTACATTTTTTTGGCAAGATGCTAATCCACTTGCTGCTGCTACAAGTGCTATAAAAAACCGGTATCCCTTCTTCATGATCTTTTCCTCGTGTATTTTATTTATAGTACGAGTTTACGAGGAATAATAGCAGCAGGATGTGCAGCAAATGTTATTTGGTTAGCAATTAACAAAACCCTTGCTGGCTGCAGGTTTCAGAAGATTATGATTTTGTTCTACCCGTGGCAGCACATAAGTTTTTATATTGTTTGCATGAAAAAATTCATTGCTTTCGCTCTACTTCTTATATTCTCCTCCAGCCATATTGCCAGCGCATGTACTACATTTTTCCTGCACAAAAACGGGCAGATGATTTTTGGCAAAAACTATGATTGGGTGACAGGCACAGGAGTAGTGCACACGAACCTTCGTGGCATAAAAAAACAATCGCTACCGCTAGATGGTAATAAGAAATTCAACTGGACCTCAAAGTATGGCAGCATTAGTTTCAACCAGTTTGGAAAAGAGTTTCCAAACGGAGGCATAAATGAAAAAGGACTGGTGGTAGAACTGATGTGGCTTGATAAAAGTGAATACCCTAAGGCTGATGAAAGACCATCTATAAGCGTACTGCAGTGGATACAATACCAGCTTGATAATGCAGCCACCATAGATGAAGTGATTGCTTCAGATAAACTGATGCGTGTTGTTTCTACAGGCACACCTCAACATTACCTGGTAGCAGATGCCAGTGGCAAAGTAGCTACAATTGAATTTCTGCAAGGCAAAATGGTTGTTCATAAAGGTTCCGATCTTCCTTATCCTGTCCTGGCAAATGATACTTACCAGGAGTCGCTAAAAAATTATAACAGCAACAGGAATGGCCGCTTTACTACTGCATGTAAAAGAGTTCAGCAGTACCAGGCTGCCAATACCAAAGAGCCCATAGTAAGTTATGGTCTTAAAACACTTGACGCTGTTGCACAAGGCAGTTTTACCAAATGGAAGATCGTGTACGACATCACCAACAAGCAGGTTCATTTCAAAACGGTGGCTAATGAAAATGTAAAAATTTTGGCATTGAAGGATTTCGATCTATCGGCACAGGCGGAGCCACTTTCTTTAGATATCAATGATGCTGTAAAAGGCAATGTTGCAAAATCATTCACCGCTTTTTCACCTGCATATAATAAGCAGATGTTGAAAAAAGCATTTGCAGAATCCTCCAGCCGTTTTCAAATACCGGCTCATTTACAGGAAGCTGTAGCTGTGATGGGAGGAGGTGGCAGATGATCCCTCACCCCGCCCATCCTTCTCTGTCTAGACTGCGGTATTGTATAGCCTCTGCTAGGTGTTCTATTTTTATATCAGCACTGGCAGAAAGATCAGCAATGGTGCGTGAAACTTTTAGAATTCGATCGTAGGCACGTGCAGAAAGACTTAGCCGCTCCATTGCTTTCTTCAGCAGTCCTTCTCCTGCCTGGTTTACCTGGCATATCTCCCGCAGTTGCTTACTGCTCATTTGTGCATTAGCATAAGTTCCTGCACAGTCTTTATAACGCTCCGCCTGTATCTCCCTCGCCTTTATCACTCTTTCCCTGATAGCATTGGATGCTTCACCCACCTTCTGGTTGCTTAGCTCATTAAAAGAAACCGGCGTCACCTCTACATGCAGGTCTATCCTATCCAGCAGTGGACCCGAGATCTTGTTGAGGTATTTCTGCACGGCTCCTGGCGGGCAGGTGCATTCTTTTTCTGGATGATTATAATAACCGCATGGACATGGGTTCATGCTGGCGATCAACATGAAATTAGCAGGAAAGTCCAATGCCACTTTTGCCCGTGAAATAGTCACCCGCCGCTCCTCCATTGGCTGGCGCATTACTTCCAACACGGTTCGTTTAAACTCCGGCAATTCGTCCAGAAAAAGGACACCATTATGAGCTAGCGAGATCTCACCTGGCTGTGGCACGCCTCCTCCACCGACAAGCGCAACATCACTTATCGTATGATGTGGCGACCTGAATGGTCGCTTGTTGATGAGCGAAGAATTTTCCGGAAGCTTTCCTGCTACACTATGGATCTTGGTTGTTTCTAAAGCCTCCTGCAGCGATAGAGGTGGCAGTATGGTTGGTAGCCGTTTAGCCAACATGGTTTTGCCTGCCCCTGGCGGACCAATCAAAATGGCATTATGTCCACCAGCAGCAGCAATCTCTAGTGCTCGCTTTATATTCTCCTGCCCTTTTACATCAGTAAAGTCCAGTTCAAAATCGTACTGGGAATGAAAGAACTCTTCTCTTGTATTTACATCTACCGGCTTCAGCGTCGTTTCATCCTGGAAGAAATCCAATACTTCCTGCAGGTGCGTTACTCCATAAACCTGCAAGTTGTTTACCATACCAGCTTCACGTGCATTTGCCTGCGGAACTATCAGTCCTTTAAATCCTTCTTTGCGTGCCTGTATGGCTATAGGCAGACCACCTTTTATAGGTTGGATGGTACCATCTAAACTAAGTTCTCCCATGATCACATACTCCTTCAGCCGCTCAGGGTTTTCCAGTTGTTCGCTGGCTCCCAATATGCCCATTGCTATAGGAAGATCGAATGCAGAACCACTTTTACGAATATCTGCAGGCGCCATATTCACCACTATCTTTATCCTTGGCATGCGCAGGCCGTTGCCTTTGATCGCGCTGTCAATACGTTGCTGACTTTCTTTGATTGCTCCATCCGGCAGGCCTACTAAAAAGTAACCTTGTCCTTCACTTACATTTACTTCTATCGTTATTGTTATCGCCTCTACTCCATACACCGCGCTACCGTATGTCTTTACCAGCATATGTTTCACTTTGTACATCCAAAATAGATAAAAACCAATGGAATACGGAATGGCAGACAACAACCAATATGTACGTGGTAAATTAAATACCGTAATTCCTGCGAAACAGCGAGTAGTATATAAGGAAAATACTATTGTCTTTTACGGTTGTCTCTACACCCTTTTAAAGTAAAATTACTATCAACAAGCTGGTAATATTGCTCCACTAAACCCCCACGCTATGTTAGATAATCTGATCATGTTTTTATTGACGGTGAATAGTTACCTGCCTATTATTATTTGCACCATATTTTTTGCTAAGGCTTCTTTATTTGTTTGGAATATGAAAAAGACGTGGAAGCCTTATCACCTTGTTTATTTCCAATACCAGCACATCATCCTTTCGAGAAGTGTAAGGAGTTATAACCAGAAGAAGATCCAGAACAACCTTACACTTTGGATTGCTGCGTTGGCAATTATGCACCTGGTTTTGCAAGTAGTTTCATCTTCCTTGCATTTGCATCCTTAGTTTTTTCAGTATTTGTTTTTAGCTGCTATTGCGTTAGTGATAGCAGCTTGTTTTATGTAAATAAATAACTACTACTATGGTGGCATGTGCTTTTTACACATTCTGCCAAGCAATAGAAAAATACTATGGACCTGCAGCCTTTTTTCGTGGAGCTTCTGTACGACAATCAACATTTAATAGCAGAGATAAAACCATGCTGCCAGGAAAATAATGTGATCTATTATGATATCTCTATCAATAACAGGTACGAATTTACCATTACCCCAAATGCCGGCGACTATGGTTTTGGCTGGCGTATAGCATTGGTAAATGCGGATAAAAAAGTAGATCCTGAACTTGCTGACCTTTTAGGAGAACAGATAGAAAAACATATTCTAGAATGAGTATCTAATTCATCCCAATTGCATCCCATTCAGTTACACAGTTCTCTAATTAAAGTCGTTCCATTAGTAGATCCTGCAGTCTAAGATGTAGAAAAAAATTCCATCAGCTCAATTAGCACTTCCCTTTGAAAATCAGGCAAGAAATCGCTGGCATGTTTTTTCTATTTTATTCATTGACTTCTGCTTACCATATCAAAAAACAAATACTATGAAAGAGGATCTGACAACAATGGATGATGCATACGAACCGCTGGAAGATTCTGTGGAGTTTGAAACAACCTCCCGGTCAGAATATATATCCTCTGCTTACTACGCTATAGCTGCAGTAAGTGAGATAGATACCGAGCTAATGTGCCCTGAGGATAAAAAACGCAAGAAGAATATCATCAGGAAAAGCTTACGAATAATTGACAACATCATCAGCGAACTCGACGGTGAACTCTATGAAGATTTTGATGAAGAGGACGATGATGATGATGAAGAACTGTAGCCACGGAATGGGGCACTAATGGCGACGCTCTTTAAGTTGCTTATATAGCCGCTCTACATCCGTTTTTTTAAAAAGCTCTGTTCCCGGGTTCATGGTAGTAGCAGTACCTGTAGCAATACCGTACTGGAGTACATCCATCCACTGCCAGCCCAGCGACAGGGCTTTTACTGTTCCTGCCACCATACTATCACCGGCTCCTACTGTACTTTTCTTTTTTACTGAAACCGATGGGGAACTGAAGCATTCATCTTTAGTTACCAACATAGCTCCTGATGCACCCATAGAAATGATCATAACCTGGCAGCCCCCGTTTTTGATGATCTCTTTTGCTGCATCCACAGCATCATCCTGGTGCAATTCTTCCACTCCCTGCAGCATACTTAGCTCACCCAGGTTTGGCTTTAGCAGGTAAACACCTTCCTCCACTGCATGCTTTAGCGGCTCACCAGATGTGTCAACAATTAGTTTCGCATCTATTTTCTTACAAAGCATTGCAAGCCGATTAAAAAAATCTTCAGGTACGCCGGCAGGAACACTGCCACTAGCTACCACGTATTCTACCTCTTTGTTCTGCTCTATCATCTGCAGGCACTGCTGCCATTCGCTCTCCTGTATCTCTGGCCCAGGAAACCCATAACGGTATTGAAGGTTAGAAGACTCATCCACCACTATCATATTTTCCCGGGTTCTGCCTGCAATTTCTACTACGGCAGATTGAACACCTTCTTCATCCAGCAGGTCACGGTAAAACTTGCCACTGTGCCCGCCCGCCAGGTATATAGCAGTAGAAGGAACATCGAGGCGAAGCAGCGCCCTTGACACATTTACACCGCCTCCACCTGGCTCATATTTAGCCGCAGAACAGCGCAACTTTTTGTCTGGTGCTATTGATTTTACAGTGGTGCTTTTATCTATAGCCGGGTTCAGTGTAAGCGTGATGATCTTTTCCATGAATGATAAATTGAATTGCGAATTTGATTTCCTGTTTCTAAATAACCTCTGCTTTTCTATAATAAGTGTTCCATCTTCTTCAGCATCATTTAAATAATTCCTGCAGGGCTGCTTTCATAAAAATACCAGGTGGTACACTTGCCATAATTTTGATCTCATCTTCAATATCACTTTCGTTATCTAAAAACCGCAGCACCCTTGCTGGTTCATTTTTCCTGAAGAGATCAGAAAATATCTTGTCGCCGCCAAGCTTGTTATTATGCAAAATATTTAGCAGTGTGCTGTCGTACAACTGGAACCTGCGCTCAAAAAATGAATCATGCTGTTTTATCTCTCCAGAAAATACCAGGTCTTCTACCAGCTGCTGCGTTTGCTTTTGAATAAATTGAAAAGTGTATCCACTACTTGCTTTTGTTTGGCCACCAGCCGTTCCCACATTTATAACACGACCCAGCTTTTTTACAAACTTGATGTTTGTCATAGGTATGGCTCCAAACTCCTCTTCAGTTACTTCATACTGTTCTATACCTAACCTGCTGCTTATATAATGCTGCAATGCCTGGTTGTAATCGTCGGGTGGTAGTAGTTCTTTTGTAAATAAAGTATATTCTACCAAAGCTTTATTCGCAGCTACAGGAAGCACATAAACGAATGTTGTTCCATGCTGCTGGCTCACCCTAAAATCCATCAAAGTAGCAATGGTTGGATTAAAAGCAGGCGCTGCTGTTTCAATCATCCATCCTTTGAAGTGCTGTAGCAGGAAATACTTATCGGCAGGCACAGCGGGTTTCGAAAACAGGATACTATTGAACACATAGCTGGCTGTATATCTTTCACCATTTACTACTACTAAACCATTAGCACCTTCATTACCTACCGCTTCTACTTCGCCGTATAAAAAAGTGATGTTGGCGCGTGTTGAAGCATCTGCAATAACATGGTTGTAAAAGTCAATGCCTCTTATCATCTTGTATTGGTAAGGCGAAAGATCAAGCTGCGAAGAAAAGTGATCAGAGAAGAAATTTACCTGTTGCCATCTATGATGAACAACTACATCGAATAGGCCTTGTTGTTTTTCCCAGTAACACCATGTACGATCGTTTTTAGTTTTAGGAGCTTTATCTACTACAAGAATATTCTTTGTTTCAAAATACTTATGCTGCATCATTCGCATCAGCAAACTGAGGCCTGCAGCGCCTGCCCCCGAAATGATATAATCGTAGTGCTTCACGAAAGGTAAATTTTACAAATACTATTCCCTAAAGATAAAAGATGCACCGTTGCTGGTTAGTATATGAGCAAGCGCTTAAAGCCCAGCCTTCAGCGAGAAAATAAAATTACGACCAGCAGCCACTATCCCCGATGCATATGGCCTGTACCTGCGGTTGGTGACATTTTCTATACCAAAAGACACCTGTACATGTTTAGTAGCCTTGTAGGTGCTTTTATAGTTGATGGTATACCAGCCGGGGCTATACGGCCTGCCCATTACATCCTGTGCATAAATGAATGGCTTGCTTTGTTCTGAAGGAGCCAGGTTGGCTGCACTTATTTCACCATTGAATTGGCCATTTACCTCTAGCGCAATATCACCCGATGCATACCTGATGGAGCTATTGCCATAGAAAGGAGGCGCATGCCTAAGCCTCACTTGCCGGTTATTATTGTCGTCCGTTTCGCGGCCGTCAATATAGTTTCCACGCACTATCCAGCTAAGGTTTTTTGCAAAATCATATTGAAAGCCTGCCTGCACACCCCATACTGTTGCCTGTGCCACATTCTGCAGTGCCTGTACCCGGCTGCGTACGCCTTCATACATTATGCTGTCTTTTCCATTGAAGGTGAAGGGACGTCTCACTATCGCATCATTCAGGATGGTGTAGAAAAGGGTAACATCAAATCGAAACTTCTTTGGTTGATGATAAGCAACACCAACGTCTAAATTATAAGCATACTCTGAGCGTAACGCAGGATTGGGAACGATAACATTACCCGCTTCGGAGTCGAATACTTTACCTATATCATCAATATTCGGAACACGAAAACCAGTAGAAAGATTAGTATTCCACTGCCAGTGATCCGATGGTCTGAATACTAATCCTGCACTACCCGTGACTGCTCCTTGCTGCAATGATGCTTCGCTATATGGGAACTTAAAAAATGAGGTATCAAAAGGTGCATGCAGGAATACATGGTTATAGCGTGCCCCAGTTGTAAATGTAAGCTGGCGGTTGATATTGTACTTGTAGCTCGCATAAACACCTGCTGTATTCCACGTGCTATTGTTGGGGTAACGTGTGGCCGCCGGAACAACAGTTCCACTCACTATGTTTCTAGTGGATGCTACAGAGCCAACGTTATTGGCAACATATTCAACGCCATAAAATAGTTCGTGCTTTTCAGCCAACGTCTTATTCAGATCAAGATTGGCGGTCACTATAGCTACACTTTCTGTTTGCGTACGCATTTGATTACTGCGAAAGCGCCGGTCATTGCGGCTTTCTTCATAGTTCTGGATCGACAATATGAACCGTGCTGAATTAAACAAACGATTGCTCCTGTTGTAATGCGCCTGCAATTGGTGCATCGTCCAAACCTGCGGACCATAGAACCATTCTGCAAACGAAGGCAGTTGATTATTCATTTCCACCAGCCGGTCATAGCGGGGTATATTTCCTGTAGCCGAATAATGATAAGCATACTGAAGGTCTAGTTGGGCAGAAGCTTTATAACGCAGCTTTGCCAATGCATTCCATTGATGATAACCTGTAGGCCGCTGAACATACGGATCAGGATTTGGTAAAACAGTGTCCAGTCCATTTACCCGCTCCACATAAAAAAGCTTCAAGTAACTATCGTCGCCACCATTCTTTCCCATTCGCAGATCATTGAAGTTGCTGTAGGTGGCACTGGCAAGGAAGGATAATTTTTGCGAAGCGATATTAAGATCCAGGTGAGTTGTGCGCTCTTTGTTGGCAGATGAAAAACGGGTAAAACTATTCAGCTTTAGCAGCGGCTTCTTTCCCTTACTAAATACCGGGGTGAAAGTGTGAAAATCCATCACGCCGCCAATGGCATCGCTACCGTAAATGATAGAGCCGGGGCCAAAGATCACTTCTGCATTCTGCACCGATAACGGATCAATATTGATAACATTCTGCAGGTTGCCACTTCTAAAGATGGCGTTGTTCATACGCACTCCATCTACTACAATCAGTATGCGGTTGGTGGCAAAGCCACGAATCATCGGGCTACCTCCGCCCATCTGGCTTTTCTGTATAAATACATGACCTGAAAGCGTAAGAAGATCGGCAGCGGTTTGAGGATTGTGCAACTGCGCATCACGCATATCTATGCGCACAATGGTATTCGGTATCTCGTTTTGCTTCTGTTCCCATTTATTTACCGACACCAACACCTCATCCAATCCACCTGTCAATGTATCGTTGGTTGGAAGTTTTTGCGCCAACAGGCACGAGCATAGCAGCATGCCCATGCTCCACAGGCATAGCTTTATCTTCATGCTTACAATGATATGAAAAAAGTGGTCTTACCACTGCACAGGCTTCATCAGCTTACCTGGCGACCATAGCCTGTAATTTTAAGGCAGCTGTTCTGAAGAACGTATATGAAGATTATTTTTTAGGTGCTACCAGGCTATCCATTGGGTATTTGGCTCTCATACTTTCCATCATATTGCCAGCCCAGCTAACTAGAAGTTCGCGCTCCTGCTGCGTCAGCTTAGCTTCAGAATGTAGTTTAGTATAAGAGTCCAATGGCATCTCGCCTTCCTTTACCTGCTCAATAGTTTCTTCAAATTTGTGGTACTGCCTGCGCAACCTGTAACCTGCAAACTCGCTGAAGTTGAGTTCTTTTTTACCTTCCTGTATATGATCATCAAGCCACCATGCTACCGGCTGTACATTAGCATACCACGGGTAATTAGTGTGGTTGCTATGACAGTCGTAACAAGCCTTGTACAGCACATTCTGCACATCGGCGGGCACCGTGTAGTGTGCTACCAGGTCGTTAGGAGAGGGTGTGGTTTGAATGTTTTTCTCAGGCCTGAAAAACTGGATAATGATAAAGGCCACCAGTAGTACCAGCAGTAGCTTCTTCAGAATCTTCATGTATAGTTATTGGTTGATTAATATTTCACCAGTCATCTGAGCCGGCACAGGCAGGTTCATGACGCTTAAAATGGTTGGTGCAATATCGCCCAATTTTCCAGCTTTTATTTCTCCTTTAAAATTATTGTCGATGATAAAGAATGGAACAGGATTAAGACTATGTGCCGTATTAGGCGAGCCATCTTCATTTACCATGAAGTCAGCATTCCCATGATCGGCGGTGAGGAATACGGTATAATCATTAGCAAGCGCTGCAGTAACTACGCGTTTTACACAAGCGTCTACTGTTTCTACCGCTTTTATAGCTGCAGAAAAATAGCCTGTATGCCCAACCATATCAGCATTTGCATAATTAAGGCAAATAAAATCCGCAGATTTTGCCTCCAGCTCCGGAACAATAGAGTCTGTAATTTCTACCGCGCTCATCTCTGGCTGCAGGTCGTATGTAGCTACTTTAGGAGATGGAATCAATATCCTGCTTTCTCCATCAAAAGGAATTTCGCGGCCGCCGCTAAAGAAAAACGTAACATGCGGGTACTTTTCTGTTTCAGCAATACGGATCTGTTTTTTACCATGCGCCGCAAGCACCTCTCCTAATGTATTGTTCAGGTTGTCGGTAGAAAAAATGATGTTGACATTGCGGAAGCTTTTGTCGTACTCGGTCATCGTGGTATACTCAATATCCAGCTTTTGCATATCGTACTCTACCAGGTCTTGCTGGGTAAGCACTTCCGATATTTCGCGGCAGCGGTCCGTACGATAGTTGAAGCAGATAACCACATCTCCATTTTTGATAGTAGCAACCGGTTGGTTTTCCTCATTTACAACAATGGTAGGTTCTACAAATTCATCTGTCAGGTTGTGATCGTATGACTGCTGTACAGCTTCTATACCACCAGGAGCTGTATGACCAATACCTTTTACCATGCAATCGTAAGCCTTCTTCACACGCTCCCAACGCTTGTCTCTATCCATAGCATAATACCTGCCGCATACAGTTGCTATTTTACCTACTGTAGTGTCTATGTGTTTTTGAAGATCAGTCAGGTAGCCAAGTCCTCCGCGAGGATCTGTATCGCGACCATCTGTAAATGCATGAATATATACTTCCTGTAAACCTTCATTTGCGCAGACCGTTAGCAGCGCCTTCAGGTGTTCTATATGACTGTGTACACCACCATCGCTCACAAGTCCCATGATGTGCAGTGGCTTACCGTTTTGCCTGGAAGAACGTAGAGTATTAAGCAAAGTAGCATTCTGCTGGAATTCACCTGTACGGATAGCTACATTTATTCGCTGCAGTTCCTGGTAAACCACGCGGCCTGCGCCCAGGTTCAGGTGACCTACTTCACTGTTTCCCATTTGGCCCTCAGGCAAACCCACAGCCTCGCCGCAGGTAGTAAGGGTAGTATTTGGATACGAATTGTATAAAGAAGAAACAAAAGGAACATTGGCATTTTGAATTGCATCGGCATCCTTTCTTCCACCTATTCCCCAGCCATCCATTATGACCAGGATTACACGTTTATTTTCCATGCCGCGAAGCTAGGCCATTTCTACTTTTCTGCTTGTGAACCTGATTAGAATCACCTTAAGATGAGAAATAAATAGCCAGTTTGGCATATTTTTAGCCTAACGTTGGTCGTTGTATAAACAAATGAAATTCACATGAAAAAGATATTCCTCATATTATTGATAACAGTCACTGCTTTTGCTGCTAAAGCACAAGATGCTAGTAGCTTAATCAATGCGCTAAGATCAGGTAGTGCTGAACAGGTTTCAAACTATTTTGATAAAATGCTGGACTTAAAATTCCCTGAAAAAGAAGAAATAAAGAGCATAGGTAAAAACCAGGCAAGTATTGCTCTTCGTTCGTTTTTCAACGAAAATAATATTAATGGTTTTGAGATGTCGTCGCAGCGAGAAATGAGCGGCACCATGTACATAGCAGGAAAGCTTACAAATGGTGGTGAAGGCTACAAGCTTTCGATGATGATACGATATAAAGAAGGGCGGCCGCAGATCATTACCGTGCGGATCGGATAAATTTGGTTTAGTTACACATTCAGCCTTGCTTTTACAAGCAGGGCTTTTTTGTGCGGCTACTTTTGCAGGTATAAAATTTAAATAGCTTTACCCTATGAAATCATACAACGATTTGCTGCAGCACCTGGTAACTGAGGCACTGCAAGAAGACATTGGCGATGGAGATCACTCTACTTTAAGTTGTATACCGGCATCGGCACGTGGTAAGGCGGTATTGAAAGTGAAGCAGAATGGCGTACTAGCAGGAGTGGCAGTAGCTGAAAAGATCTTTAAACAAGTAGAACCTGGAGCTGTTTTTACCGCGCACAATTCCGACGGAAAGATGATGGCTATAGGCGATATTGCTTTTGAAGTAGAAGCTGCTGTTCATACCATTTTGCAGTGCGAAAGATTGGTGCTGAATATTATGCAACGCATGAGCGGTATTGCCACCCTCACCCGAACTTATACCGACACCATTAAAGGATATAACACTAGGATACTTGATACCCGCAAGACCACTCCTAACTTTAGACTGCTGGAGAAAGAAGCAGTACGAATTGGCGGTGGCACCAATCACCGGTATGCCTTATACGACATGATCATGCTGAAAGACAATCACATAGACTTTGCCGGCGGCATAGAACAAGCTATCAATAAGGCGCATGAGTATGTGCAGACAAAAAAGCCGGGGCTGAAAATAGAAGTAGAAACGCGCAGCCTGGAAGATGTACAAAAAGTACTGGAGGTGGGCCAGGGTAAAGTTTTCAGGGTGATGCTTGACAATTTTCAGCCAGAACAGGTAGAACAGGCGGTAAAGCTGGTAAATAAGAAGTTTGAAACTGAAGCCAGTGGAGGTATTAACCTGAAAAACCTGGAAGATTATGCACGTACGGGTGTTGATTTTATTAGCATAGGTGCACTCATACACCAGGCACGTAGCCTTGATTTAAGCCTGAAAGCAGTGCTATAAGTTTTACTACCAGTTGTTTTCAACCCTTTAATCAACAAACGATGAGCAAGAAGAATAAGCCAGACAACAGGGGATTTGTATACAGTACTGATCCAAATTTTTCCTTTGAACAGGAAGATAACGAACCACAGGACACACTGCCTCCTGCACAACAAAAGCTGCGTGTAAAACTGGAAACCAAACAACGCGGCGGTAAAGCGGTTACGCTGGTAACTGGTTTCATTGGAAAAGATGAGGACCTGGAAGAAATGGGAAAGATGCTTAAAAACTTTTGCGGTACCGGCGGAAGTGTAAAAGATGGGGAAGCCATCATACAAGGCGACCAGCGGGAGAAAGTTCTACAGTGGCTTCTGAAAAACGACTATAAGCAGTCAAAAAAGATATAGCACCATTCTCGGCTGCAGGCTTTGCTAACTAAAAACGATTAGGAACAAATAGGTTGCCATTCTGGAAGTTCATGTGTGGCATACCAAGAGGCATGTTAAGTGGTCGCTGCTGTACACTTATACCTCCTGAAATCTGGAAAGTTCTTTCATCATTTGTAAAAGATAGACCTGCATATGCAGCGGGGTTAACAGCCAGACGAGTAGGATTCATTGACATAAAAGAATTCGAAAACCCTTTTGTGGCGTCGGAGGAAAAACCGTGGTTAAAAGTGATCATTGAAGGAACTATGGCAACTCCCGCAAATGCACTGAAATTCTTATCCAAAACCCTGTTGATCTGCATGCCAAGTGGTGCAGAAACTATACTTGCACTTCCTCCTCTAAAACCGATAAAGCTCGCAGTTACAGCACTATAGCTGCTGACAAACCACTTCTTCTGTACGGTACTATCATTCAAACGGAAGTTCTCGAGGTTGGTACGGTAAGCAGGTGCACGAAAACTTTGAGCATTAGCAAATGTGAAAGCAAACAGTAAAGTAAAAGACAAGATCAATCTCATATCCTTGTGTTGTTCCGTAAAGATAAGCCTGGAAGCATAAACTGCTGTATAAGGATGGAAGGTTAACAATTTTTGCGTATTGGAGCCTTGCTACGAGTTTTATCCCAAAGCTAATATGG
This sequence comes from Aridibaculum aurantiacum, assembly GCF_017355875.1. Lineage (NCBI taxonomy): Bacteria > Pseudomonadati > Bacteroidota > Chitinophagia > Chitinophagales > Chitinophagaceae > Aridibaculum > Aridibaculum aurantiacum. The sequence goes on along the minus strand of NZ_JAFEWC010000001.1, from coordinate 772,247 downwards.
TTTGAAGGTTACTTGTGGTTGGCCGCCCTGATATCATTGATGGAACTCCAATTTTTTTCACCTTCCTTCAACCATCGATTTTAGCCATTCTCCCCTCAATCCAGTTTATTCTGGTCGTCCATGCAATTATTTCCCCGCCGCAGTTGTCGTAAACATTAAATGGTAAAGTCTTTGCAAGCTTTGTTATCAAAAGTGAATATGATTACTTTTACTAAAACCCTCCTTTTATGATTTCCAAACTCTCCGAAGGAGTTCAAATAAGTGTAGAAACTTTTTATCAGCCGGATTACAGCAATCCTCTCAACAGCGAGTTCATGTTTGCTTACCGGATCACGATAGAAAACCATAATAGTTTTGCCGTACAACTACAACGCCGCCACTGGCATATATTCGACAGCAATGGCGAATACAGGGAAGTAGAAGGTGAAGGTGTGGTTGGTCAACAACCAGTATTAAAGCCAGGCGAAAACTTCCAGTACGTAAGCGGTTGCAACCTGAAGACTGAAATGGGCAAAATGTTTGGGAAATATGTAATGGAAAATCAAAACTCCAAACAGGCTTTTGAAGTAAACATTCCTGCCTTTGAAATGGTAGTACCGTTTAAAATGAACTAAATTTTCTACTCGCTGGTTGGTAGATGATAATTGGTAGAACCTACAATCATTTTAGTCTTTTACAGCACTGGATGCTATTCTTTGGAAGACAGTTCCGCTTATATCCAATCTCCAATTTTTCCTCCTACTTCGGTTTGTACTTTGCTTGTTCAAAAATCAACTTAGGATCCGTTTCCATTAATTTTTGCAAAGAAAAACCCTCGTTCTTTTCCATCCATTTTTTTACGATCTGCCAACCAACAAACTGGCCAATAAAACCTGGTGACTGCGGACCAAGCGCAGGTGTATTGGGCGATTCATTCATATAATCTTTTGTGATTGCTGGATCGATACTAAACAACAATTCATTGTTGATAAAGAAACTCCAGATGGTGGCTTCATTATCATAAGCGCCTTCCAGCTGCGCAGCTGTATAGCCGGTGAACAACGTATCTTCTGTATTGGGAAGTAAATGGTCTAACAGATACGTTCTTTTGCCAGCTTCAATCATTTGTTCTACCAGTGGCCTGCTGGCACTACGATCTGGATACAGATCATCCACAACATTTCGTATACAAGTAACAGGAATATAAGCCGGCTGGAACCTGCGGGAGATGTATGAAGGATATAACTGTTGTCCGGCTTCGCTTTGGTACAGCGAGTAGTTGCTGCCCATATACATCTGCAGGCCAACGGCCAGTTCATTATTACCAGTAAGAATATTGCCGTAACTATTAATAGGCCCGATGAACGTTATAAGTTTATTAGGTACTGGGTACGAAGGAAAATAATACTTCACATAGCGCAGCCCTTCTTCCAGTTCAGCAGTGATTGTATTCATTTTGCTGAAAACATCATCTGCCGAATCCTTCAGTGGCTTGTAGGAACGTATAAAAGCATTGACTTGATTTGCTATCACAGCCTGGTCAGCTTCGGGAGAAAGACCTAATATATTGAAGACATAATCCTGCAGGAAACCCGGGTACTTTTGGTTCAACTGGTCAAGTGAAGCATCAATGTTGGTGGTATCAATATTGAAAAGGTCTTGCTCAAACCTTTGCACCTGTAGCTCAATTTTTATATGCGAAACATCGGGTGCGTTTTTAGTTTTGCATGCACTCACAATGAGGAGGATCAGTAGATAAACAATTCCTGTATTCTTCATAAGTCGGGCAAATTACGCCAAGGCATGAACTTTGGCGTTATGTAAAACTTAATACTGAAATTTGAATCATGAAAATAGCACTCGCACAACAGAACTACCACATAGGCAACTATGAAAAAAATGTAGAGAAAATTATAGCCGCTATCAACGAAGCAAAACAACAAAATGCAGACCTGGTGGTGTTTAGTGAAATGTGTATTTGTGGTTATCCTGCCCGCGATTTTCTTGAATTCAATGATTTTATCAATAAGTGTTACGAAGCTATTGACACCATAAAAGAACATGCTGACACCATTGGAGTACTGGTTGGTTCGCCTGCACGCAATCCTATAGCAGAAGGAAAAGATCTCTTCAATGCGGCTTTCCTGTTGTACGAAAAGAAAATCAAAGCAGAGGTGCATAAGACGCTTCTTCCTACCTATGATGTATTTGACGAGTACCGGTATTTTGAGCCTGCTTACGAATGGAACATTGCGGAGTTCAAGGGAAAACGCCTGGCTATTACCATATGCGAGGATATCTGGAACATAGATGACAATCCATTGTACCGCTTCTCTCCTATGGATAAACTGGTAGAACAGGAACCAGATATAATGATCAACCTGAGTGCTTCTCCTTTTGATTATATACATGAAGAAGAAAGGAAGTCGGTAATAAAGGCAAACGTGGTAAAATATAAGCTGCCGGTGGTGTATTGCAATGCAGTAGGCAGCCAAACAGAAATTGTATTTGATGGTGCTTCACTTGTATTTGATAAAGACGGAAACCTGAGTAAGTGCCTTCCTTCATTCGTGGAGGCTTTTGCAGTAGTTACCATAAATGATGACGGCTCTGTAAAAGAACATGAGGCCGACACCATACAGCCTATTTCCCATATCAAACCCAACCCGAAAAAGTTTGAACCATTATTAAATATCAAAGGCATTCACAAAGCCCTCATCTGCGGCATTGATGATTATTTCAAAAAGATGGGTTTCACCAAGGCTATTTTAGGATCGTCTGGTGGGATTGATAGTGCAGTAACACTTGCACTTGCATGCGAGGCACTAGGAAAAGAAAATGTGCGTGCTGTGCTGATGCCTTCACCTTACAGCACCGAACATTCAGTAAATGATGCGGTGCAATTAAGCGAGAACCTGCAGAACCCATACGACATCATTAAGATAAACCAGGTGTATGAAGCATTTCTTTATACACTACAACCATACTTCAAGGATTTGCCTTTTGGCATTGCAGAAGAAAACATACAAAGCCGTACCCGCGGTAACCTGCTGATGGCTATGGCCAACAAGTTTGGATACATCTTGCTGAACACGTCCAACAAAAGTGAATTGGCTACCGGCTATGGTACTTTATACGGCGATATGGCCGGCGGCTTGGGTGTATTGGGTGATTGTTATAAACAACAAGTGTATGCACTGGCAGAATACATCAACAGGGATGGTGAGATCATTCCGCGCAATATCATTCATAAAGCGCCTAGCGCCGAACTACGGCCAGACCAAAAAGATGCAGATAGCTTACCGGAATATCATATCCTGGATGAAGTGCTTTACCAATATATAGAGCGACGCCAGGGACCTAAAGAAATTAAAGAATTAGGATTTGACAGTGCATTAGTCGATCGCATCTTGAAGTTGGTTAACAACAACGAATACAAGCGCAACCAATTCTGTCCCATAATCAGGGTAAGCCCTAAAGCATTTGGCGTAGGAAGAAGGCTTCCAATAGTAGGAAGATACCTGTCATGATGGAATAATTTTTTAAGCAGAAATATCATGAAAAAAGATATTTCTGCTGCCTTATTTGGTACAGCTTACCTACTGGTTTATGTAATACTATTTCATTACAATGCACCATTGCCTATACTTGGCATCATGTTCCTGTTATCACCCTTCCTTGTTATCTGGATGGCTTATACCATTTTAAAACATGGCAAATACGAAGGACGTGAGTTAGCAGAAAATGAAGAGTGGGGTTACCAGGATAAGCCAGCTGACTTTGGTAAACGAACCATACAGATCTACTCGTGAATGCACATTAGCGGCACGTGGCTGTGAAATGCAAGTTGCTTTGTGTGGCTTCTTCTAAATAGCCCCTCAAACAATCCATGCTTCTTTGGAATGGTGATCAGCAGGTCTATTTTGTGCGTGTCAACAAATTCATTAATTCCTTCTACAAAATCCTCATGTTCTATAAAGTGAAACTGAGGATCAAACTCGTGCAGTAAGCTTTGAAGTTTCAGGCTCTCCACTTCAGCTTTATCATCAAAATGTTTATTGTTGTTCTCTACATGTAATACCAGCAAGCTTGCACCTGTATCTTTCATTATAGCATTAATAGCTGCTACTGGAGTTGTCTCCTCTATTTTTTTGAAATCGCAGGCTAGCGCTACCTTATTAATTTTAGAATAAGTGGCATTAGGCGGAATAACCACTACCGGCACTTTGCTATGATTTACCACGCTAATAGCTGTGCTGCCAATCAATACTTCTTCTAACTTGCTTCCACCTGTAATGCCCATTACCACCAGGTCAGCTTTGGTGCGTTCGCACACTTCCTCTATGTTATTAGAGAGCACTGCAAATTCACTCAGTGTTTCCAATTCTATTTCACCAGGCGTTATGGTATGCATCCATTCTTTGAAGTTGGCAAGTCCATCGTCGGTAATGTTTTTCAGCGTGTCCATGTCTATCAATTGAACCACTGGCATAGTAGGCTCTGTTATAACAGGCGCCTGGTAGGCATTGTATAAAATGATCTTTTGCGCACCTACCTGCTTTGCAAGTTGTACAGCATATTGGGCTGCATTTTTAGCTACATCCGAAAAATCAGTTGGAACAAGTATATTCTTCATGGCTAGTAAATACTTTGGTATTGGTAGTGGTAAAAATATTGGATTTTCATTTTGTTGCTTTACTATTTTTTATTTGCAAAGCAGCAGCTGAAGCAAATATTTGTCTAACTTTAAAAGGTAATCATTCCTATTACCTGCATGACAGAAGAATATATAATTGCCGGATGTCTGCATAATGATCCCGCTGCCCAAAGGGAATTGTATAACAGGTACAGTCCTAAAATGCTTTCAGTATGTTACCGCTATTCTCAAAACAGGGAAGACGCCGAAGACATGTTGCAGGAAGCATTCATCAAGGTCTTTACACAGGTTCATACATTTCAAAACAAAGGTGCATTTGAAGGGTGGATAAGAAGGATAGTTGTGCATACGTGTATAAACTTTTTGAAGAAGAACAAAAAGTTTAATGAAAGTGTGGACTTGGCCCAGGCTAATTACCTGCATATAAAAGAAGAGACTATACCTTCTATCATGCAGGCTAAACAGGTAACGGAATGCATCCGCATGTTGCCAATAGGTTATCGAACGGTACTGAACCTTTATGCTATTGAAGGCTTCAGTCATCGTGAAATAGCCACCATGCTTGAAATAGAAGAAAGCACCAGCCGCAGCCAATACACCAGGGCAAAGGCAATGCTGGAGAATATCTTGCTGAAGAAAAACATCCTGGAAAAACCAAAACCCCAGTTTGGCTGGCTAGCTGGAGTAAAGAAGTGAAAAACGCTTTTGAGTAGATGGAAGACAATTTTTACAAAGACGATTTCGAACAGTTCCTTAAGGAACAAGCCGACAGTCACCGGATGTACCCGTCGGATGCTATATGGAGAAATATAAATAAACAGCTTCATGGAGAAAAAAGCTGGCCTGCCCTTACCATTGCTGCTTTTGTTTTATTGATCACCACAATTGCAGTTTGCATCCACTTCACGCCCCAACCAAATATTTTCGCTTTACATCCTAATGTATCTATAGCACAATCGACTGCAACATCCGCAGAAGAAAATGCCTTAGCTACCGTCACTCCTATTGCACTGCAGAAGGATGACATAAGCCAAAAAGCCAGCTCATGGAGAAATGCTCAGCAGCCGGTTTCCAATATTAATACGGCAAATGTTTTTACTGATAGAGAACTGGTAGTTCATAATCAGCCGGCAACGTCTTCCAGTGTTTCTGAAAGAACCATGGCAACAAGTAAAGAAAGTTCTGTTGCTCCAAGTAGGCTGTTACTTTCAGAAGTCGCTTCACCAAAATTGATTGCAACAAAACAGATCTCATTACAAGAAGACAATAATGAACAGGTGCAAAATGTGCTTACATCAACTCCTGAAATTTCCAAAGCATTACCTGCCAACTTACCAAAGTTGAAGGTGGACCAAAAAGATCTATCAAAAGAAATTGTAGGTATGCCACTTACTCCTTCACCAGTAAAACAAAGTTGGAAAAAAAGGTTTAGCTACCAGGTAAATGTAACACCATCCGTTAGCTATCGCAGGCTTCGCGAAAACAAAAAAACAGAGAAAGAAAGCGAAGGCCCTGTAGCCCTGAATTTGGTTGCTGATGTTCACCAGATTGTTAGGCATAAACCAGGTAACGGTTTGGAAGCTGGAATGGCCTTATTCTATAGCCTGAACAAAAGGTTGCGTATCAAAACAGGCTTCCAGTTCAATGTTAGACAATATAAGATTGAAGCTTATAAATCACAGGCAGAGCTGGCTACCATCACGCTACATAGAAACTATGGCATAGACACGATCAACTCATTTGCATTCTACCGTACCAGTTCCGGGTACCAGGATGCTGAGATAAACAATCGTTACTACCAGGTAGCCATCCCTGTAGGTATAGATTACGAGGTTCTGGGAAATAAGATTGTACAACTGAATATTGGTGCAAGCATCCAGCCTACTTACCAGGTAAATACAGAAGCTTTCATACTTTCTACCAACCTGAAGAACTACACGCAAACTTCTGACATTTTACAACATTGGAATATTAACAGCTCTTTTGAAGCGTACTTGAGTTTCAAAGCTGGCAAATACAAATGGCAGGTAGGACCACAGGTTCGTTATCAACATTTACCTTCTATGGTACCTCAATACCCAATCAGGGAGCACCTGCTCGATTACGGGTTGAAGATTGGTGTCACCAAACCTTTATAATCTAAAATGAAATAAAAAAGAAGAGGCTGTTAAACTAACAGCCTCTTCTTTTTTTACCATTATGCTTAATAGTATTTTTGCAAGATGAATAAAATCCTTTGGCTCTTCATTTTCATATTTTCCATTGGTTGCAGCGATAGCAATGAAAAGAAAAAAGACGATGTCATCTTCTTCCAGGTAAAACAATTTTTTGAGAACGAACTTAAAGACATACAGTCCACACCTTATTTCATTTATAAAATTGAAATAAACGGCGACAACCGCGATTCTACCACGCTTACAAAAGACAGCGTAGCCTATTATGCATCTGCTTTTTTACAGTCAGATATCAATAATTCGGAATTGAAAGAACATTATGAAGAAAGTGTTTTTCATGATCAAACAACCGGCAGCTTTTCGCTAAGCTATTCCACCAGTAAAAAAGACCTGGATGTACAAAATGTAAACGTTCTGCTTCATGAAGATGGCGAAACGGTTAAAAGGATATTTATCAGGCGATACTTAACAAGAGGTGACAGCTCAATTATTGAGCAATTGAACTGGAAGCCAAATGAAAGTTTTGAAAACAACCGTGTAATACAATTGCCCAATCAACCAGAAAAGACACAGAGAACAATTGTAGTATGGAACCCAAAGTAGAGGAAGAATATGACGCAGCACGAATACCAGCAATTGGCACACACGATACCACATCAACCTGGTATCTATAAATATTTCGACGTACATAATGAACTGCTTTACGTAGGTAAAGCAAAAGACCTGAGAAAACGTACAGGAAGCTATTTCTCTAAAACCTTCACCAATTACAAAACACACGAACTGGTAAAGCGGATCAACCGCATAGAATTTACCATTACCAATAGCGAGCAGGACGCATTTTTCTTAGAAAATGCATTGATCAAACAGTATAAGCCAAAGTTCAATATTGATCTTAAGGACGATAAAAGCTTCCCGTATATCGTCATTAAAAAAGAACCTTTCCCACGTGTTTTTCTTACACGTACCCGCATCAATGATGGATCTGAATACCTGGGGCCATTTACTTCAGTGGCTAAGGTGAGAGAGCTGCTAACATTTATAAAGCAGAACGTGGCATTGCGCACATGCAAGCTAAACCTGGCGCCTTACAACATCAATAAGGGCAAATACAAGGTTTGCCTGGAGTACCACCTTGGAAACTGTAAAGGACCCTGTGAAGGGCTTCAGGATGAGCAACAATATGCCGAAGCCATTCAGCAAGTAAGAAACATCCTCAAAGGAAATCTCCAGCCAGTGATACAGCATTACAAAGTGGAGATGATGAAGCATGCTACAAACATGGAATTTGAGAAAGCTGAGATAGCCAAAAAGAAAATAGAGCACCTTGAGAATTTCCAATCCAAGTCTGTAATTGTTAGCAGGCATCTTTCCAACCTGGATGTTTTCTCTATTTTGAAAGATGGAGACACTGCTTATGTAAACTACCTGATGGTACAAAATGGGACGATCGTACAAACGCATACCATACGCGTAGAAACAAAGCTGGAAGAAAATGAAGAAGAAGTGTTGCCGCTGGCAATTGTAAGGTTGCGCGAAAACTTCAATAGTTCAGCTACAGAGATAATTGTTCCTTTTGAAATGGATTTTTTACCTGGCAGTGCTATAGTGACCGTACCCAAAGGAGGCGACAAGAAAAAGCTATTGGACCTTTCTATCAAAAATGTAAATCATTTCACAGAAGAGCTAAGAAAGAAAAAGATACTGCAGCTGGAAGGCAAATCTGATATGCAAAAAAAGCAGGTTTTGTATCAATTGCAGCAAGACCTGAAATTGCAGGAAGTACCGGTGCATATAGAATGTTTTGATAACAGTAACTTCCAGGGAAGCTACCCGGTAAGTGCTATGGTTTGTTTTAAAGAAGGGATACCAAGTAAAAAAGATTACCGGCACTTCAATGTAAAAACCGTTGAGGGTATCAATGATTTCGCCACCATGAAAGAAGTGGTTTTGAGGCGCTATTCTCGGCTTATTAAGGAAGAACAATCTTTACCTCAACTGGTGATCATAGATGGAGGTAAAGGGCAGCTAAATGCAGCCTTAGAGGCTATAGATGAATTGGGCATCACCGGCCAGCTTACAATAGTTGGTTTAGCTAAAAGTGAAGAAGAACTTTTCTTTGCTGGTGACCAGCAATCCCTGAAACTACCGTGGGATAGCGAAAGTCTTAAATTGATCAGACGTATTCGCGATGAGGTACACAGGTTTGGCATCACCTTTCACAGGCAAAAAAGAAGTAAGGGAACTTTTAAAAATGAGCTTGAGGAAATAAAAGGTATTGGAAAAGGAACTGCCGAAACTTTATTGAAGACTTTTAAATCAGTAAAAAGTATTAAGGAAAAATCGCTGAACGATTTAATTCCAATAATTGGAATATCTAAATCTCAAATTGTTTACAAGCATTTTCATCCAGAAATAGGAAATGAGCCAAAATAAAAAAAGGGGCCAGGATGAAGATCCAGCCCCGTTTTTAAAATCCAATATCCTATGAAAAACCGCGGTAAAGATAGGTAAAGAAGGCGTTCTGCCAAATGCTAATAAATTATTTTTAATGTTTTTCACATCCAGTTCACATCTGGAACAAGTCTTTTTAGAATTAATTAAGAAGATAATTAGTGATTTAATGCAAATAAAAAAACCCGGAAAATTTCCGGGTTTTCTATTATTGGGATAATTCCAAGATTAGTACGACCATAGATCCTGCTCGTAGTTGAATATCTTTTCTTTGATATTCTCTCCTTCCAGCAAACGGAATAAAGGATCTTTTATAAACTGCCTTAAGCTTTGATCGAAAGGATTGTCGATAGTAGACTTAGTGATGTAGCTGCTAAAGAACCTGCTTTCAAACAATTCCTCCCAACTCATTCTACCAGCAAAGTTTCTACCGTTGTAAACTTCGTATTTAGCCAAAGTAGGTCTTAGATCAGGATAGTAAGCCCAGAACAAAGTTCTGTCTCCAAGTGAAATACCGTTAGAAGCATACTGCGTCATGATAGGCGCTATACCTAAAATTCTAACAACCATTCTTGAAGATTCTTTATCAAAGATCCACTCTTCTTTCAACCTGAAACGATAGATAGAGTCAGGATCAACCATTCTTGATCTTACCTGGTATCCACCGATCTCTCCTTCCATATTGATAACAGGAACAGTGTCCATACCGCCGGTGATAACTTTAGCAACTTCTTCTTTGGTAAGTGGCGTAGTGAAACGATCATCATCACCATTGAATACAGTTACATCACCACGCTGAATAGCATCGTAAACGATAGAAATGAAACGCTGGTTACCTACATCTTCATTTGCAGCATAACGGAAAGGCAGGTTCATCTTTTCGCGTGTATCGATCTCTCTCCATACCCTTTGCTTGTAAACCGCATCGTCTTCACGAATATGCTCATATGCAAGTGGGGTTCTGTCTTTTACCAGCTGCCTGTCGATAGCATTATCTGTACGTAGTGATGGAGCAACTGAGTCGCCTATACCACTACCACCTTTAATCACTTCTATTGGCAGGTTAGGATTGATAGACATGGAAGTTTGAGTGTTTGATCCAGCACCCGAACCATAACCAGTACCAGTATTACCATAGCCGCTATTGGTGGTATTACCCCTTCTCCTCGTAGTGTCAGTAGCTGTATTGCCATAGCCACTGGTAGTGTTACCGTATCCACTAGTTGTAGTGTTACCGTAACCACTAGAAGTGTTACCATAACCGCTCTGCTGCCTTGTACGGGCATTACGGGTACGGGTTTGAGCCGAAGCCTCAGCTACCAGCAAAGCTGCTGATAACGCCACCACACCTGTTTTAAACAATCTCGTATTCATGAACTATTGTTTTTAATATAAGTTGAAAGCCATAGTAGGAAGAGGTCTTACTTCACCGTCAGGTCCTCTTGCTCTTATCTCATCTAATACCACCGTTGTTCCAGGGCGGCATCTTTCCATTATTCTCTTAGAGTCACCATTGAAGTATGCACCAGGGTTCTGAGCAACACCAGCGTTTTCAGGGAAACCTGCACCGGTAGCATAGAACACGAATGATACAATATCATACTTTACACCTTCGAATACGAAGTCTTTCAAATCTGCACGCAAACCTTGCTGTGCTTTAAAAATGTTAGCCTGAACCCTTCCGCCTGCACTTTGGCCAACCATCGGAGTTGGATCTGGTACACGCTTTACTCGGAATTCAAAAGCTGTATTCTTACCGTCTGCATTTACATTGATAGTTGCTTTACCTGGCGTTCTTACGTTGGCAACAAACTTACCACCACCAAGATTTCTTAAAGTACCATTATCAATGCTTGCATTGGTTTTTTCAGCACCCACGTTACCACCACTGATGGTAAGAGGATTATCCAAACCGATATAAAGCACTTTCACCGCATCAGCACTAACACTAGCACCAGTTGGAGAACCTACAGTATAATCGATCTTCTTAGTTTCAGTACGAAGATTACCTTCCTGGTCAGTGTAGCTTACAACTACGTTTACAGAGTGAGAACCTACTCCAGGTACGTTGAACTTCTTACGAGCCATACCATCTGATTCAATAGCAGCAGGAGCGCCGTTAATTGTGATAGTTGGTTTCTTCTGGCTACTGAAAGCACCCAAACCTGCAGTGATCTCAAGCTCCTGGCCTGGCATCAGGTAAGTAGAACTTGCACCAACCAAAGGCTGGTAAGTATCGAAACGTACTGCTACCTCTCCTACTTTACTGTGTGCAAAAGCTACTATACGGTTCTCAGTAGTCCTTACGTCATTTTGAAACTTACTAAGAATAGTAAGAGCCGCTATGGTAGGAGTCATTCTGAAATATGTCGCTGTCCATTCTTTAGCTGTAGGACTTTCAGGCTTAGCAGCTTTAGGAACAGAGAAATCTATTGGAAGGTTCTTCTCAAACTCAGCTTTCACTGCAGGATGAATATTCAGAACATTTCTCTTATAGTCTTCAAGGCTCTTCATCAGGTTGTTACCTAGTTCGCCTTCTACAAGAATTCTTGTAGCTGCATCCAGGTTATCTTCCTTATAAGTAGAGTCGCCTCCTGCTGGATTGTATCCTGACCCAAACATCAAACTATCTTTTACCTGGTCTATATAGCTATAGATCCTGGAGGTTAGTTCTGTCGCTTTTTGTGCAACCGGGTACCATTCTTCAGCTTTAACCCTGCTCTCTGGTTCTGATTTCTTAGCTTCTAATGATTTTAAATAAGTAGAAGTAGAAATTGAAACCAGGTCGTTTGTCTTTAACAAACTTGTATTTACAATCTTAAAGGCATTCAAGATCTCAGATGATACATTCAGTGCCAGCAATGCTGTTAGCACCAAATACATCATGTTGATCATCTTCTGCCTGGGCTCTTTAGGTAAAGCCATGAGTTGTGTTAGGTTTTAGAATTACGAATTAAAATATTGAATTTGATTAGCGTCCCTGCATTGCAGTTAGCATGTTACCATACACCTGGTTCAGTTTACCAAGATTGTTAGCCAACATACCGATTTGCTGCTTAGCTTTTTCAGCATCTTCTACTGTACCGCTCATTGCATTAGAAGCCTGGGCAAGTTTACCATAGAACTGGTTCAAAGCTTTCAGGTGGTTGTTGCTTTCCTGTAACTCTAATTCGTAAATAGTATTCAATGAAGACAGGTTTTTAGTAAGCACCTGAACCTGGTCATGAAATTGCTTTGTGCTCTCGCTAGCTGCGTTGAAGCTTGACAAAGAATTAGCCGTGTTGGTATAGGCATCTTTTACTTTATCTAGTGCAGCTGCAGCAGCTTGTGTTTTTTGAGTATAGTCACCAGTAGCTTTTACTATATCGCCTACTTCTGACATGTTGTTTACTGTGCTACCAAGCTTTTGGAAGCCAGCGCTTAATTTAGAAAGGTTTGCTGGAGTGATATCTGCTTCCTGGAGCATTTTCTCCATAGATTTCAAAGCAGGATTTCCTTTTTCGTTTTCCACAACAACCGGGGCAGCTGGAGCACCCTGATCTGGTGGTGGAAGAATAGCGTATACCAAGAAGATTGCTGCTTCTGTTAACAGACCGATTGTCAACATGATATCAGCAAATGATTTGTGAAGAATCTTAGCCCATGCGCCGAAGATTACTACTGCTGCACCGACGCAAACAAGTACGTTCACTAATCTGTTAGTTGCGGGAGAAACACCTGAAGCCATAATTGGATTGTTTGTTTAGTTTAAACGGGTAATGTAAAATGAGAAAAGCACTTATAGGTGGGGGTTTTAGCCCCCACGCATCAAAGAAGTTCAATAAGAATTAGCTAAAGTCTAATGATAGGCGAATGTAAATTATCTTCCTCTGGTCATTGCTGGCAGGTCGATTACGCACCTAAAGCCAATGTAAGATTTGGTTGTATCCTGGTATTCGTAAGCCCTTGTACCAACCTGTAAGAAATATCCTACATCTTTCCAGCTACCGCCGCGTACTACCTTACGTTTCATCCTTGGAGGATCTGTATCTTTTGCATCCCAGCGAATATCCGGGTTCATGTCGTGCTGGAAGTTGTAACCACCTTCATAGTATAGAGAAGAAGTCCACTCAGCCACGTTTCCACTCATATTGTAAAGACCGAAGTCGTTAGGCCAGTAAGCATCAGCACGCACTGTGTAGAAACCACCATCTTCAGGGTAGTTACCGCGTCCAGGCTTGAAGTTTGCCAGCAGACATCCTTTCTTATTTCTTAAGTAGTAGTTACCCCAAGGGAACATTGATTGAGAACGACCACCTCTTGCTGCGTATTCCCACTCTGCTTCGGTAGGAAGACGGAAATCACTTTCAACAGCTTTCTTCTTTCTTTCAAGGAAGCTATTCATGTAGTGAGTTCTCCAACGGCAGAATGCTGTTGCTTGTTTCCAGTTAACACCAACTACTGGATAGTTACCAAAGGAAGGATGAGCAAAATATCGCTTGGCCATTGGTTCGTTGTAAGAATAAGAGAAGTCTCTCATCCATACCAAAGTATCAGGATAGATCTTTTCGTCGTACTTAATAATAAAGCTGCTGCGAGGCTGGCCTTTGTTCTCACGCTTCGATGCTTCTTTGTAATCGAAAGTCTCTACGCGAAAAACAATTTTATCAGGATCCAATTCATTTCTGCCATACAACCTATTATCAGGTGTAAGCGTCATTTTAGATATCTTTTCTAAAGTAGATTTATCAGCATAGTTGATGGTTTGAGCTTTCTTCCAATCAACTGCGAAATTGCCGTCTACTTCTTTTCCGAACCCTAGTTCTTTTGCTGCAAGAGAGTCTCTTGTCCAGTTAACAAACTGGCGGTATTCATTGTTGGTAATTTCAGTAGCATCCATCCAGAAACCGTTGATGGAAACTGATTTGTTGCGAGCAGTAAAGTTGAAATTAACGTCTTCATCTGACGGACCCATGTGGAAAGTTCCTGGTGGAACGAAAACCATTCCAAGAGGTTTTCCCATTCCTTTTAGAGCGCCGGCAGATGCTCCTACAAGTTGGCCGTTATCTGGCACGCCTTTGGCTTTACCACTTTTGCCACAACCTGACGTGCCTAAGGCAAGGGCTGCAAGAGCTGCAAACGCAAACAGTTGACTTCTCATTCTAATGTAACGATTAAGGTATTAAAGCAAATGTAACAAAATAATCTGCCTAAAAATTTCAGTTGCTGTTATTAAATATTATTAATAAATGGCGCGCTATCATCTAGAAACGCAATCAGTTTTCTCTTTATTGTTCTGATCACGTTTTTACAAAACATCTGAATTTTTAAAGGGCTACAAGATATTTTGTTTAATGAAAACTGGAGTAAAAAATTTTTCTATCGGCGCTTCTTTTTGTATGGAGGGATGAAATCTGACACAATTTAATGAGCAGCAGCATACATTCCGCGCTTTTAACAAAGTTTTTATCAACTTTTTAATGTTTGCATCTTCTTCTGAGCTATTTACAGCTGACAAATTTGTTTAATAATGACTTTGAACCTTTAGCGGGTGAATTTATTTGCACCTTGAATGTCTACTTAATATTTAAAATGCCTTTTAAATGCCATTGCCAATGATTTAAAAGTAATTACCTGGACCTTTTTCCCAAACCTAAAGAACAAAAAAATCCCTCCGATTTTGCGGAGGGATAACAACTAAAAACACAATCTATAAACTCAGACCGATGTTCCAACCGGTGTGAGTCGTCCCTGGTTAATCAGGTTTCTTTCCATCAAGGAAAGTATTGATGGAACTGATTTGTCCTTTGTCGTTTTCATCAGCCTTTACATTGTACTTGCTGTAAAAGTTTTCTACAGAAGTAAGTGTATTTCCAAATAACTCCATATTACGGCGGATGTAAGCAGGCACTGTATCAAATTCGTTGTTCTGGTCAACAGTGTTCATGTTGAAGGAAAGATTTCTCAACTTTTGTATCCTTTCCTGCGCCCTGCGCTTTTGATCTTCTACATCGTCATGCATTGCAAGATCCTCTATAGAATTATTAGCAGGCACATCAGAAAGACTGGATGCATCCGCCGTTTCTGGAACATCATCCTTCATAACCAACTTTAGTTCAAGCTCCGGGTGCTCGTTCATAGGTGGGGCAGAAGGCTTTGCTTCCATAGGATTGGGAGTTTCGGCCTTATTAGGTTCTGCATAAATATTGGAAGGTTTGGCCAAAAAACTATTTCCTGTTCGGGCATGCTGATTCATATCATTCCTGCCAAAGTTGTGATCGTACTGCTGCGGCTGTTGCATGTAAGGCTGCTGAGCCTGTGACGGGAAATTCATTTCCTGTCTTGGTTCCGCCTTTTGCACAGGCTGCTCTGCCGGTGTCTCCAGGTGGTCATTCAGGGTATACCTTTCAGGCTCTGCATTTACCTGCGGCTGAGGTTTAATAACAACCGGGGTAGTATCAGGCATTTCTACCAGCGTAGGTGCATACAGATCTTTCTCCTCCTGTAGCGGAAGCGATGGCTGCATGTACTGCTTTTTTTCTGCACCAGGTACTTCAAGTGGCATCAGGATCTTTTCCACTTTCACTTCTTCCTTTTTAGGAACCTGTGGCTTGAATGGATCTTTGTGTTCGAAACCAGTTGCAATAATGGTTACACCTATTTTGCTTCCCAGTGACTCGTCAAAACCGATACCTTTAATCACGTCTGTTTCATCACCAGCCTGTTCGCGCAGGTAGCTCATGATCACGTCTTCTTCATCCATGGTAATTTCATGATCACCTTCAGATGAAGTGATATTAACCAGTATCCATTTAGCTCCGCGGATCTCGCTATCGTTCAGCAATGGAGAGTTAACCGCATTTTCTATAGCGCGTTGTGCACGATCTTCACCTTCAGCCACTGCGCTACCAAGAATAGCCACACCACCATTACGCATAACTGTGCATACATCGGCAAAGTCTACGTTTATCTGGCCATTGCTGGTGATAACATCAGTGATACATTTTGCTGCAGTAGCCAATATATCATCTGCTTTATTGAAAGCTTCTCTTACTTTAAGATTACCATATTGATGGCGCAGTTTGTCGTTGCTGATAACAAGCAGCGTATCTACATTTTCGCGAAGCGCTTGTATACCTGCTTCTGCATGGCGCATACGCTTAGGACCTTCGTTGCTAAATGGTGTGGTAACAATACCTACCGTAAGCACACCAAGATCTTTGCAAATTTTTGCAATAATAGGTGCACCACCAGTACCTGTTCCACCACCCATACCAGCAGTAATGAATGCCATCTTAGTATTTACTTCCAGTATGCGCTTTACTTCTTCCAGGCTTTCTTCGCATGCCTGCTTACCAATTTCAGGATTGGCACCTGCACCCAAACCTTGAGTAAGATGTGGGCCTAGTTGTATTTTATTAGGAACCTTGCTGTTTGCTAATGCTTGCGCATCGGTATTGCATATAATGAAATCCACGCTTTCTATGCTCTGTCCATACATGTGGTTAACGGCGTTTCCACCACCACCTCCTACACCTATCACCTTTAGAATAGATGATTTTTGCTTTGGCAAATCAAAGTGAATCATAGTTGTGTAATTTAGTTGGGTAAGTAATTATAGATTGTTGTTGTTTGTGTTTCTATCTAGTTCCTGGTTTTTCCTGTTCTGGTGTTTCATCATTTTCTACCACCAGGAACAAGACCCAAAAACCTTCTTCTACATTTCTTTATCGCCTTCTTCTTTGAATAATTCGAGTAAGTTGTTTTTGAATTTATCCCAGAACCTGGTCATGCTTTTGCTCCGCACTTTTGTATCCACTTTGGCAGGCTCTACTGCTACTGTTTCTACAGTAGCCGTTGGCTCTACCTCTGTTACCAGCGTTTCAGGAACGATCACTTTCTTGAAGTTCTTTTCAAACTCTTTGTACTTGTGCTCGTAATCGCTGTAGCCCTTTAGGATAAGACCTATACATGTGCTGTACATTGGCTTCTTCAGTTCATCTATATGATTGGCTGCAAGATGACCATTAGGATAACCGATGCGTGCATACAAACCGGTGCTGTACTCAGTAAGCTGTATCAGGTGTTTTAGTTGCGACCCCCCTCCTGTTAAAATGATACCTCCATTAAGCATGCGTGTATCAAGTCCTACTTGCTTTAAATGATAAGTAACAAAATCAAGTATCTCGCTCATACGTGCCTGAATGATGTTAGCCAGGTTCTTTACACTGATCTCTTTTGCGGGCATACCATTCATTCCAGGAATGGTGATGTATGCATTGGCCTTTGTTTCATCAGCAAGGGCACTACCAAATTGCGTCTTCATAGCCTCAGCCTGTTGCTTCAGCACACCAAGACCCGTTTTGATATCATTAGTTATATTCTCTCCTCCAAAAGGAATAACGGCAGTGTGTTTTAAAATTCCTTCGTAAAAAACCGCCAGGTCGCTGGTACCGCCACCAATGTCGAGAATGGCTACGCCTGCTTCCATATCTATGTCGCCCATTACAGCTGCGGCAGAGGCCAATGGCTGAAGGACAAGATCTTTGGTCTTCAAACCACTTTTATCTACTGCGCGATTGATGTTGCGGATAGCATTTCTATCGCCTGTAATGATGTGAAAGTTAGCTCCCACTTTTACCCCATTGTAACCAATAGGATTGTTGATGTTTTGAATGTTGTCAACAGTGAATTCTTGCGGTATCACGTCGATGATCTGGTCGCCAGCAGGAATAAAAGTTTTCCGCTGGTTCTCTATCAACTGTTCGATCTCCATGATGCTGATTTCGTTCTCAGAATCCTGGCGAACGATATCGCCTCTTGTCTGAAGACTTTTGATGTGATGACCTGCAATACCCACGTATACCTCGTTGATCTCAAGGTCTGGATTTGAATCGTAGCAGTTCTTTAATGCAGCCTGTATAGCTCGTATGGTCTGCTCAATGTTAAGTACCTGCCCGTGCTGTACACCTGTACTGTTGGCACGTCCAAATCCTAACACTTCCAGTTTACCATACTCATTCTTGCGGCCTGCAATGGCAGCAATTTTTGTTGTACCAATGTCAAGGCCAACAATAATTGGTGCTTCAGAACCGTTACCCATACTGCCTCCAATAATGGGCGCTTCTTTTGCGTTCATAGATAGATGTGTTTTTGTTGTTTATTAGTTGTTGTTGTTCTCTTTTTACATGCTGCCTGGCGTCGTGTTATTTTTTATTACCCGGCTTTCCCATTACAGCTTTTGGCACTTTGGCCTCTGTTTGTTTTTCCTGCTTCTTTCCTTCTTTCTTCTCTTCCACTTTTGTCTCTTTACCTGCTGCTGACTTAGTCTCTTCTTTTGCTGCAGAATTTGGCTCTACCAGCGAAGCGCCGGCTGAAATAATGGTCTGTCTTTTTGCACTATCTCTTGCTGAAGGCGGAATGACCACTTGCTCATTTTCGCGCTTCTTTGCCTCAGCGAGCAGGTTATCTAAAGCCTGCCGTGCCTGTGCACTGTCAACTACTTTTGCAGCAGCTCCTTTAGGCGTTGCCACTACTTGTCCCTTGTACTGTACATCTATCTTCTCATAAGCATTCAATCCCACTTTTGTCCATACCTGTTTGTAAAAACTAAACAGCCTGTCAAACTTATCCTGCAGTTCATCTGCTCTGCCAAGTACAACGATATGATTACCTATGGTAGGTACTACCTCAAAACCATTTGGTGTGATATCTACCTGTGCTACCTGTGCTTTCCAAAACTCATCGGCCTGTATGAATACAGCCAACTCTTTTACAGAAGCCATCAATGCACTGTCGGGCCTTGACAACTTTTGCCTGTCGGAAGGAAAGTTGGTGAACATTGGAACACGTGCACTAAGCGAATTACTCAGTGGCAAATGCTCACATGTACTATCTATATAAAAAGAACTTCCTGACGTTGTAAAAATCCTGGCCACCGGTTCCTTCTCCTCTACCCTTACCTGCAGTACATGATCTTTATCAAAAAACACTTCAGCAGTTTCGATCCACTTATCTTTTTTCAACCTGTCTTCCAACACACGCAGGTTAATATTTTCTATCGGCTGACCTTCTACCGGCTCTGCTGCGTTGATGATAAATTTCACCTCTTTAGCATCCACGAAAAAATGATTTGAAGGACCAAATATCTCTACATTGATTCCTTTGCAAACCTTGCTGCTATTGGCATTCATAGCTGCAATAAGCAATACCAAAGCAACTGCACCCATGGCTAAAGAACCAAAAAGCCTCCATCTCTTTTTCCACAAGTGTTGCATAAGTTTCTAATATGTTAGCAGTGAGTCTTTTACACGATCCACCAAAACGTCTATATCCCCTGCTCCTGCCATAACAACAAGCTCTGGTTTCTTCATCCTGATGTATTCCACCATCTCTTCCTTCTCCATTACCTGCACAAAAACATCATTCATCTTCTCGTCTATCATCTCGCTACTTACACCTTCCATAGGTAGTTCACGTGCAGGATAAATAGGTAACAAGATCACTTCATCAGCCAATGCCAGCACTTCAGCGAATCCATCTGCCTGGTCTTTTGTGCGGCTGTACAAGTGTGGTTGAAACACGATGACCAACCGCTGCTTGTATAAACTTCTTACACCTGTTATTAATGCTTTCAGCTCTTCCGGGTGATGCGCATAATCATCTATCAATACATGCTCTTCTTCCTTCAGTACATATTCAAATCTTCTCTTCACGCCTTTGAATTCTGCTACCGCATCTTTTATCTTATCATCGTCTATGTTCAACAACTTGGCTATAGCTATGGCCGCTACTGCATTCTCGATGTTGTGCAGTCCACCCATGTGTAGCATCACATCTGTCAGTAGCCAATCTTTGCCTACTACATTAAAGATGTACATGCCATTTTGCACACGCAGCTCCGAAGCATATACATCAGCATTTGTATCATCGAAGCTGTAGGTGATATGGTTGGAAGCATTGATCTCACTGCTCCTGCTTAGACCATGCTTAGTAATAACCACACCACCATGCTTCACCTTGCTTCCAAATTGTATGAAAGCATTTTCTACCTCATCAGCTGTACCATATATGTCAAGGTGATCAGGATCCATGGCAGTTATCAAAGCAATGTCTGGTGACAGCTTCAAAAAGCTCCTGTCATATTCATCAGCCTCTACCACTACTGTTTCATTTTCACTGCTCCAAAAGTTGGTGTTGTAGTTAGCTGCTATACCACCAAGAAATGCATTGCATCCATAGCCTGTATGGCGAAGGATATGAGCCGTCATGGTAGTAACTGTTGTTTTACCATGTGTACCTCCAATGCAGATATTGAAAGAACTTTCAGTAATCAGCTTCAGCACATCGCTACGCTTGATCACCGTATAATTATTACTTCTATAATAAACCAGCTCAGTATGGTCTGCAGGAATAGCAGGTGTATACACTACTACATCTACATCTTTAGGCGCCAGCTCTACATCCTCATTATAATGAATAGCAATACCGCTCTGCTCCAGTTCCCTTGTAAGTGTGGTAGCTGTTTTATCGTAACCACTTACACGCACTCCTTTAAAATGATAATAGCGGGCGATAGCACTCATACCAATGCCTCCTATACCTATAAAATATATAGCACGCAATGCTCCGTTACTACCGGTAGCTGACTGCTGTACTGCTATGTTATCTTGCTCGTTCATTATATTTTGTCTGCAGGGTGAGCCACTCTTCAAGAGTGGTTCACCCTTTATCCTTTTATTGCTTCCGCTATTTCTTTAGCTATTATTTCATCAGCATTGGTGATAGCCAATTTGCTGATGTTGTTCTTTAGTTCTTGTTGCATTCCCTCGTCCACCGAAAGCTTAATCACATCGTTAACCAGCCTTTCATCTGCCTCACTATCCTTCACCATAAATGCTGCATGTTTATCTACCAGGTGCTGTGCATTTACCGTTTGATGGTCTTCTGCCGCAAACGGGAAAGGAACAAATATGACAGGCTTACCAGCAACACATAATTCAGCTACTGCCATTGCACCAGCGCGTGATATAACCACATCAGCCGCTGCATAAGCCATTTCCATTTGTGTGATGAATTCGCCTACCCACACATTTTTATATTCCTTGCCTTTGAGTATAAAATCAGTTGCTGTTGTCTTTCCTGTTTGCCATATCAACTGCAGGTCGTGCTTCTGAAATTCGTGTAGCTTGTTTGCCAGTGCCTGGTTGATGCTTCGTGCGCCTAAGCTTCCACCAACAGCAAGCACAGTTGTTTTGCTTTCATTAAGTCCAAAAAACTTTATAGCCTCTGCACGTGTCACTTTAGATTGTGCTATGGTAGTTCTTACAGGATTTCCTGTTATCACAATCTTACTTGCAGGAAAGAACTTTTCCATCTTGTCTGAAGCAACGAACACTTTGGTAGCTTGTTTTCCAAGCATGATATTGCTTTTACCAGCAAACGAATTACTCTCGTGTATAAAAGTGGGAATACCTTTTAGCTGTGCCTGCTTCAACACAGGAAAACTGGAATAACCACCAACACCTATTACTGCATTCGGCTTAAATTCTTTAATGATCTTCTTTACCTGCATAAAGCTTTTGATGAGCTTAAATGGCAAGCTGAAATTCTTTATCAAAGAGCTGCGGTTGAAACCCGCTATATCCAATCCTTCTATTCTATATCCTGCCTGTGGCACCTTCTCCATTTCCATTTTTCCCTTAGCACCTACGAACAAAATCTCTGCTGAAGGCTGCTGCCGCTTTATAGCATTTGCTATAGCAATGGCAGGAAAAATATGTCCACCTGTACCGCCACCTGCTATTATATAGCGAGCCTCTCCACCTTTAATGGAGGTTGTAGCTTCTTGAGTTTTATCAGCAGGTTTGTTGTTCAAGTGTTATGTATATTATTCTTCTGTTTCAATTTTTGAAAGCCTTGTTGCCATCAGCACTACCGTACAAGTGTGCGACGCAACGGATGCTTCATCTATGCTACCACGCTTGGCTCCATCTTATTCTTCTCCTCTACTACTATACCTGCTTTGTTGTCATCTACAGGTGTAGGTGGAATGATCGGTTCCTTCCCTTCTATCTGCTCTACATTTCGCGCAACACTTAGTATGATGCCGATGGATGCGCACGTGAATAAGAACGAACTTCCTCCCATACTTACCAGCGGTAACGTAACACCGGTAACAGGAACTATATTAACAGCAACAGCCATATTGGCCATAGCCTGGATAACCAATGTAAAACTTAGCGCAAGTGCCAGGAATGCGCCAAATGCAAAGGGACATCGCCTGAAAATATTGATGCACCGCAACAGGAACACCAGGTAAATAAAGATGATGATGGCACCTCCTATTAATCCGTACTCTTCCAGTATGATAGCGTAAATCATATCGGAATAAGGATGCGGCAAAAAATTCTTTCCTTCACTGTTGCCTGGTCCTGCACCTAGTATGCCGCCTTTAGCAATAGCTATCTTAGCCTGCTGCACCTGGTAAGGTGTTTCTTCGGCACTGGCATACATAAAATCCTGCACACGCTTTATCCATGTACCTATACGCCCTGTAGAACGTAAACTTTCTGTGATAGCCGAAGACTTAGCGGCCTTTTCTGCACTACCATCATAAGTAGCCACAGCAACTGTGATAAGCAATGCAACAGGTATACATGCTAAGCCTATTGTTGCCAATATGTGCTTTACCTGTGCCCTGCCTATGAACAGCAACAACAAACCTGTAGCTCCTGTAAGCAAAGCGGTTGATAAGTTAGAAGGTGCTATCAGTGCACAGATGATAAGCACCGGCGTTATCAATGGCAGGTAACCTTTTTTGAAATCTTTTATCACTTCCTGCTTGCGGCTCAGCTGCCTGCTGATGTACATAAACAAAGCCAGCTTGGCAAGATCACTTGTTTGAAAAGTGAGATTGATGATAGGCAGTCTTACCCAACGCGTTCCTTCATTTAGCGATACACCAAAGAACATCGTGAATATCATCAGCGGTATGCTAAGCAGGAACAAATACAAAGCAAGCCTGGAGTAAATGGTATAGTTGATGCGATGCGCAAAATATACCACTGCCATACCCACACTTATAAACATGAACTGTTTGAACAAGTATACTTCAGTGTTGCCTTTGTACATCTTGTAAGCCAAAGAACCTGTAGCACTATACACCACCAATAATGATGTAATGGCCAGCATGATCACTATGCCCCAGATATACTTATCACCCTTGGTCTTCTTCAATAGACCAGTACCCACTGTAGATGCAGCGGAGATATCTGTAAATGATCTATCGAGGAAGGTGGACATTGTTGTTTTGAATTATGAACTATGAATGATGAACTATGAGTTATGAATGGTGAATTGTGAAAGGTGAGTGGTGAGTTGTGAGTTGCTTTCCACTTATCAACTGATCAACTGATCAACCAACCTACAGTTCCTTCACTGCCTCTTTAAATTTCACGCCTCGCTCTTCATAATTCTTGAACAGATCGAAGCTTGCGCAAGCAGGGCTCAGCAATACTGCGTCGCCTTTTACTGCCAGGTTGAATGCAGTTTGCACTGCATCGGTTGCGTTGTCAGTATCTACAATTGTCTTTACTACATCTTTAAAAGCAGCATGAATTTTTTTGTTATCCAAACCCAGGCATACTATAGCTTTCACTTTATCCTTTACCAGGTCTTCAATCAGCGTGTAATCATTACCCTTATCCACTCCTCCAAGAATTAAAACCGTTGGCTTCTCAAGGCTTTCCAGTGCAAACCAGGTGCTGTTTACATTGGTGGCTTTGCTATCGTTGTAAAACTCAACCCCACGTACAGTGGCTACATACTCCATACGATGCTCCAGGCTTTCAAACGTCTTCACTGCCTCCCTTATCTTTTCCTTGCGTATGCCGAGTGTAGCGGCTGCAATACCTGCTGCCATAGTGTTGTGTTGATTGTGTTTGCCTTTAAGCGCAAAATCATAGATGCTCATGCTTACGCGTTCTTCTTGTATCCTTAGCATCATCTGGTCGCCTTTGATGTGTGCACCTTTCTTTACTTCTTGTTTCATGGAAAATGGTAATGGGTTAGTATGTATGGTTAACGTTTCTAGTTTTTTTGCGATCACTTCATCATCCAAACAGTAGATGAAATGGTCGTGCTCATCCTGGTTCTCTATTATCCTGAACTTGCTGTTGATATAGTTTTCAAACTTGTAGTCATACCTGTCCAAATGATCTTCTGTTATGTTCACCAGTACAGCTATATCCGGTTTAAAAGTTTCTATATCGTCTAATTGAAAAGAACTTATCTCAGCTATGTAAAGCGGCTTTGGATCTATGGCTATCTGCCTTGCTATCGAATAACCAATGTTTCCAACCAGTGCGCAATCCAATCCTGCATGCTTGCAGATGTGGTACGTAAGCGCAGTAGTAGTACTCTTTCCATTGCTACCCGTAATTGCCACCAGCTTGCTATCGCCTTTGTACCAATAAGCAAACTCCACTTCGCTTATCATCTTGATTCCTGCAGCACGTATCTTCTTCACCATCTCGTTCTTATCAGGAATGCCCGGGCTTTTCACCACCACATCCGCTTGTAAGATCTTCTCCTCTGTATGCTGTCCTTCTTCAAATTCTATTTCATTTTCAATGAGCTCTTGCTTATAAGCAGGCTTTATCATTCCTGCATCGCTTACAAACACGCTGTAACCTTTTTGCTTACCCAACAACGCTGCACCTATTCCACTTTCACCGCTTCCCAGAATTACTAGCCCCCCCGCCCCCCGGTGGGGGGATTGGCTGCTAATACTTTTATCTTGTTCTTTATTGGTCACTTGTAGTCTTCTTGTCTTTTTACTTTTTAAGCCAGCTTCAGTACCCTCTTCATCACCGTTGCGTCGCACACTTCAACTCCACTTCGTAACTCAGCACCTGCCGTTTCATCCCTCTTCAACAACACCATTCTGTTCCCTACTGTTATGGTGCTCCTAGTCCTCCCCCTCCGGGGGAGTTAGGGGCTCCCTATCTTATCTTCAAACTCATGATCGAGAAGATCACCAGAAGTACCGTCACGATCCAGAACCTTGTTGCTATTTTACTTTCGTGATAACCCAGCTTCTGGTAGTGATGATGCAATGGACTCATCTTGAATATTCTTCTTCCTTCACCAAACTTCTTCTTTGTGTACTTGAAGTAAGACACCTGCAGTATCACGCTCAGGCTCTCTACAAAGAATACCCCGCACATGATTGGTATCAACAACTCTTTACGCATGATGATAGCCAATGATGCTATGATACCACCTAATGCAAGGCTACCGGTATCGCCCATGAACACCTGCGCCGGGTATGTATTGTACCAAAGGAAACCAACACATGCCCCTATGAATGCACCAATAAAAACACTTAGCTCGCCAAGATTAGGTATGTACATGATGTTGAGATACTCGGCAAAACGTATATTACCACTCACATAAGCGAAAATGCCAAGGCAAACACCTATTAATGCACAAACACCTGTACACAATCCATCCAGGCCATCTGTTATATTCGAGCCATTGGATACCGCTGTTATAATGAATATTACAATGATGATATACAAGATCCAGGTATAGTTCCTGAAGTTCTCAGGCAGAAGTTTAGAGTAATTAAACTCATGACTTTTTACAAATGGTATAGTAGTGATCGGTGTTTTCACTTTAGCATACTTGTGTCGCTTTCCGTCGAAGTAGCGAATGGTATCGCCTAAAAGCGTTTCACCTGACTGCATCATGGTATCACTAACAGGTGCCGACATGCGGGTGGTTATGATCTCCCGCTCTACCACTACACTATCATTAAAGTATAAGGTGGCACCTACTACTATTCCTAACACTACCTGTCCAAATATTTTGAATTTACCTGCCAGCCCGTCTGCATCTGTCTTTTTATAATCAATGCCTTTCTCTTTTGCAATGCGCTTTGCACGCAGCTTCAGGAAGTCATCGATGAAGCCGATCATACCCAACCAAATGGTTGATAAGACCATCAACCTGATGTATACCTTTTCAAGGTTTGCAAAGAGCAATGTTGGAATAAGTATCGCCAGCAGAATGATGATACCTCCCATAGTTGGTGTGCCTTTCTTTTGCTGCTCACCCTGCAATCCAAGATCTCTTACTGTTTCACCCACCTGTTTCTTTTGCAGGTAGCGTATCAACTTCTTTCCAAAAACAGTGGTGATGATAAGCGATAACAAAACCGCCATCAAAACCCTGAAGGTTATGAACTGTACCAGCCCGCTTCCTGGAAAGCGTACTCCCATTCTCGTAAGCCAATCAAATAAGTGGTACAGCATCTTTTGGTTGTTTCTATTTTTTTAGTTTCTGGTTGTGTTTCTGGTTACTGGTTTATCTTATCCTGCTACTTCTTTCCCTTCTGCATTTCCAATTTTGACTTTTGACTTTTGACTTTTGATTCCTCTCTCACTTCCCCATCATCTCAAAAGCTTCTCTCAAAACTTCCTTATCATCAAAAGGTGTTTTCACACCATTCACTTCCTGGTACTTCTCGTGGCCCTTGCCTGCCACCAGTATTATATCAAATGGCTTAGCCAGTGTTACCGCTGTTTTTATCGCTTCTTTCCTGTCAGCTATTGTTAAGAATTTTCTTCTTGCCGCACTACCCAATCCTCCCTCCATATCCTTCAATATCTGCTGCGGATCTTCTGTGCGGGGATTGTCGCTGGTGAAAATCACCCTGTCACTTAACAGGCAGGCTACTTCACCCATAACAGGTCGCTTGGTCTTATCTCTATCTCCGCCACAGCCTACTACAGTTATCACCAGTTCGTTTCCTTGCCTTAATTGTTTTATCGTTTCCAGAACATTTTCCAATGCATCAGGTGTATGTGCATAGTCAACTATGCCTATCACTTTCGAATCGCTGATCACATAGTCAAACCTTCCTTCTGCTCCTGTCATCAGGCTCAGGTTGGTGAGCACTTCCTGGTTATTTTCTCCAAGACAAATGGCAGCACCATATACAGCCAGTATATTATAAGCATTGAATTCACCTATCAACCTAAAGTGAACTTCGATATCGTTCACCGTCATCACCAAGCCGGTAAGAATATTCTCCAGTATTTTCCCTTTGAACTCTGCTACCGTTTTCAAACTATAGTAATACTTGCGCGCTGCTGTATTTTGAAGCATCACTGTACCACGCTTATCATCAAGGTTTGATATAGCGAAAGCTGCAGGAGGCAACATGTCGAAGAACTTCTTTTTGACC
The DNA here is from genome assembly GCF_017355875.1 of Aridibaculum aurantiacum. Lineage (NCBI taxonomy): Bacteria > Pseudomonadati > Bacteroidota > Chitinophagia > Chitinophagales > Chitinophagaceae > Aridibaculum > Aridibaculum aurantiacum. Next base: position 744,751 of record NZ_JAFEWC010000001.1, on the reverse strand, counting down.
TTGATGTATTCATCAAACGTCTTGTGATAATCAAGGTGATCGTGGGTGATATTGCTGAAGATGCCTCCAACAAACTCAGCCCCTGTTATACGATGTTGATGAATAGCATGACTGCTCACCTCCATAAAAACATGTGTACACTCCGCTTCCAACATTTGCTTCAGCAAAGCCTGCAAACTGATAGCATCAGGTGTGGTATGTGTAGATGGAATAACTTCTTTACCAATATGATTTTGAACCGTACTAATCAACCCACACTTATAACCCAACTTAGTAAAGAGCTTGTACAATAAAGTAGCAATGGTTGTTTTACCATTCGTACCCGTTACACCAACCAACTTCAGTTTAGTAGATGGCTCACCAAAAAAGTGATGTGCCATATACGCTACTGCTTCATTGGAATCTTTTACCTGCAGGTAGGTTACTCCATCATTCTGCAATGCTGGCATCTCCTCGCATACAATTACCCTCGCACCTTTATCAATTGCTGTAGTGATGTAATTATGTCCATCTGTGGCAGTACCTCTTATAGCAATGAACACAGATCCCTTCGTTACCTTTCTACTGTCGATATGCAGATCCGTCACTTCCAGGTTAGTAGAACCATGAACAGATTGCAAACGCACATTGTATAATATATCCTGCAGTTTTGCCATAAGCAGCTATCCAGCTATAGTCTTTAGTTTAAGTGTATTGTTACTGTTTCTCCTTTTGCTATTCTTACTCCTGCACTTTTCGATTGTGCCACTACCTTTCCCTTACCTTTTGCGTGTACTTTCAGTCCAAGGTTCTCACACAGGTAAACTGCATCCTTCAAACCCATTCCAGTAAGTACTGGCATCATTGAATTGCTTATAGTATTTGCTGTAAGCAATGCTGCAGAACCACTGTTGTTCATACGCACATAGTTTCCAGTACCTGCACGATCCACCACACGCATATCTAATTCTTCATTTACTTTCTTTACATCTTTTGCATAACCTGCATAATTGAAAAAGCCACTGTCTCTTTTGGTAAATGCATATTGAACTGTAGGTGATTGATGCACTTTTAGTGTAAACACCTGGTCAGCTATTTCTTTGAAAACAGGACCTGCTACTGCAGCACCATAAAACTTAGCAGCATGCGGTTTGTTTTTGATGGTTACTATAATAGAATATTGAGGATCATCAGCAGGGAAATAACCTGCGAAAGAAGATTGATATATCTTATCAGCATAACCGCGGCTACCATTTGCTACCAATGCAGTACCTGTTTTACCTGCTATCCTGTAGCTCTTGCTGCGCAACGAGCGGCCAGTGCCGTCAGTTACCACTCCTTCCAAACAAGCTTTCAGTTGTTCCAATGTTTCTTTGCTGCAGATCTTTTCATTCACCACCTGCGGATCAAACTGGAGAAGCACCTGTCCATCTTTGGTAATTGCATTTACCAGGTAAGGCTTCATCATTATTCCATCGTTAGCAACGGCATTGTATAGCGATAGAACCTGCAGTGGTGTAACAGCCAGGTTGTATCCGAACGACATCCATGGCAATGTGGTGTTGCTCCAGCGGCGCTTATCAGTAGGTTTATAAACAGTTGGTTTTATCTCACCTTTTAGGTCTATACCTGTAAGCGTATCGAAACGAAGTCGTTTTAAATGGTTGATGAATTTACTTGGCTGCGATGCATAATTATGTACCGCAAGTTTAGCCATACCTACATTGCTGCTATGTTCAAATGCCTGCTTTAGGGAAACAGCATGTAGTCCATGTTTTTCACTATCATAAACGGTAGAGCCATATACCTGCCATGAGCCGCCATTCAGATCTACCATTGTATTGAGTGTAGCCTTTTTATCTTCCAGCACAGCAAGCATGGTAGCAAGTTTGAAAGTAGAACCAGGCTCTGTAGGCGTGATAGCATAGTTGTAATCTTCAAAGTAGTTGCCATCGCTTCCACGACCAAGATTTGCTATAGCTTTGATTTTACCGGTTTTTACTTCCATCACTATCACACATCCGTGCTGCGCCTCATTATCTACCATCATCTTCATTAGTGCATTCTCTGCTACGTCCTGTATACTTACATCCAGTGTTGTTACTATATCTTTTCCATTTTCAGGCTCTACTTCATAATCATCCACAGGCACTGTAGCACCGCCTGCTATAAAACGAATCAAACGTTTACCTGCAGTACCATTCAGGTATTCATCATAGGTAAGTTCAAGGCCAACCTTGTTCTTATCGCGAAGCAATCCTATGGTTCTGTATGCAAGCATTTTGTATGGATTGAGCCTGATGATCTTTTTATCTGGTATAAACCCACTTTTGTTTTTTCCCAGGCGCACCAGCGGAAACGTCTTCAGCTCCTGGTAGTCCTTGAAAGAAAGTTTCCTCTTAAACAGGAACCATCTTTCTTTTTCGCGATAGCCGTTCTGCAACATCTTTTTGTATTCACCTGCGCTCTTGTCTTTAAAGAAATTGCTCAGGCAGATACTCAACGAGTCTATGTTTTCTTTAAACCTCTTCCCTTTTTTTTCTCTTAAACCATCCGCCATAAAATCGATGTACACATCGTATTGCGGTATGCTGGTGCTTAGCATGTTGCCATCTTCGCTATAGATGGTGCCACGTTCTGCATCCAGGTTGATGATACGCTGGTGAAGACTATCGCTCATGCTTCGCCAGTAGTTGCCCTCTACCTGCTGTATCATCACAGCCTTACCAATGATCAGCAAACCCACAATCGCCATGATGATGAATCCCAGGTACACTCTCCACAGTATGTCTTTTTTTACATCCACAGCAATATCCTCTTTGGTATAAGTGTTAGGCGGGTTGAAGTAAGTTTTTCATCAGCATTGGATCACAAGGAAAGGGGTCCTTCACGAATCAATTTGTTCTTCTGCTAATCATTTGTATGCGGGCAGGTGGCACAGTATCCAGCTTTAAACCTAAAGGCTCTGCTGCTTTCACCATCTCACTCTCCCTGCTCTTAAACATCATTTCGCTCTTTAGTGTCTTATACTCGTATTGTAAATCTTTTAGTTTTCTCGCAGTATCATTTATCCTCCTGATCCTGTTGTCGGCCATGTGACCGTTCGCTATATATATCACCGCCAGTACACTCATAAACAAGAAGAAGTTGATATTCTTCAGCAGCCAGTTATAGCTCAGCAATCCGCCGATGGCTTTGAATGGTCTTCTCTTCTTCTTTGCCTGCTCGCTCACTTAACTTGTTTCTTGTTTGTTGTTCCTAGTTTCTTGTTCTTGATTCCTAGCTTCTAATCACTAGTCTCTAATCACTGATCTCTCATCTCCATCCAGCATCCTCATTTCTCCTCCTAAAGCCTAATAACTAACGTCTAATCAACCTCCCTCTCTGCCACTCTCAGTTTTGCACTGCGGCTTCTTGGGTTTCGCTTTAACTCTTCCTGCGAAGCAGTTATTGGTTTCTTTGTTATCACTTTCAAATCTTTCTTCTTCACCGTTGGCAGTAGCGGGTTTTCATCCACTTCATCGAAACCACCGAGTTTAAAGAAGTTCTTCACGATCCTGTCTTCTATTGAATGGAAGGTGATGATTGCTGCTCTTCCTCCTGGCTTCAACACCGCCGGAATTTGCTCCAGCAACTCCTTCAGTACACCCATCTCCTCGTTCAACTCTATTCGCACCGCCTGGAACACCTGCGCCAGGTATTTATTTGGATTGCCTTTTACTACCGGGCTTAAAAGAACTTTCAGTTGGTCTATCGTCTCAAGCGGCATTTGATTTCGCTGCTGAACGATGTGCCTGGCCAATGTTTTAGAATTGGTAACCTCGCCATACTGCTCAAACATCTTATGCAGTTGCTGCTCGGTATACTTTTTCAGTATAGTTGCTGCAGTTTGTTCCTGCCGCTGATCCATCCGCATATCCAACGGACCATCAAACCGGGTGGAGAAACCACGCCCTGCTTCATCAAACTGGTGACTACTCACGCCCAGGTCAGCCAGTACTCCATCTACACGTGCTACCTGGTGAAGCCTTAGGAACCGCTGCAGGTACCTGAAGTTTTGTGGTATGAAAAGCACCCGCTCATCTTCCGGTAGGTTAGCAGCAGCGTCCGCATCCTGGTCAAAAGCTACCAGCTTTCCCTGCGGCCCCAGCTTATCTAAAATTCCCCGGCTATGACCACCACCGCCAAACGTGCAGTCTACATAAATGCCGTCTGGTTTTATGGCCAGTGCGTCCATAGTTTCGTAAAACAGCACCGGCACATGGTAGTCTGAAGCATGATGAGCAGATTGTTCCTGGTTGCTCATTGCTTATAGTTTTAGATCGTTACTGCCGCCCATTACCACATCAGCAAGGTTGCTGAAGTCGTCGGTTGACATATCGTCAAAGAACTCTTTGTACTTACGCACATCCCAGATCTCCACTTTATTAAGCGCCCCGTTCAGGATGATGTCTTTGCCGATCCCTGCCCATTCTTTTAGTGAGGGTGGTAATAACAATCGTCCGGCAGAATCTAATTCCACATGGGTGGCTCCAGCCATAAAAGCCCTGCGGAAATTCCTTACATTGGCGTCAAAATCACTTTTAGCAGCAATCTGTTCAATAATGGGATTCCACGAATACAATGGATACAGGGAAAGACACTTGTCGAACCCGCGATTGATAACAAAGACTCTTTCGCCTTCAGGCAATTGCTTTTTCAAGCCTGCCGGAAGAAGAAAACGACTCTTCGCATCAACGGTGGCTTCAAACTCGCCTGTCAACTGTGATATCGGAGAAGGATTTTCCACTATTTGACACAAAATAACACATTTTCCCACTTTGTTAGTAATTAATGGATGTTTCTTTTTATCCACACGCACCACTATGCTCAAAGCCGCCATGGGCTTGATTTTGGGGATATTAAACGGTAGAAATTGTGAACTGGATGTGAATAGCGGTGGATAACGTGTGAAAGCAGCTGATAATGAAGCTTCAATGAAGCATTTTCTACGGAAACTGGTTGGGGAGCTGCATCTAAACCTAAAAAGGTGGATACGCTTGTAAGTTTACCACTTTCTGCCACAGACATGGGTCCGGAACGGGTAAAACAGGCTTAAATTTTCCCTTCCACGGCTATATTTGCCGCCAAATGCATCCTAAAGATCTCTCCATATCAGATTTTACGTACGAACTACCTGATGACAGAATTGCGAAGCATCCACTGCCCGAACGCGACAAAAGCAAGTTATTGGTGTTTAAAAGTGGGAAAACGGTGGAGGATGTATATGCAAACATAGCAGATCACCTGCCGGAGGATGCTTTGTTGGTGTTTAACAACACCAAAGTGGTGGAGGCAAGGCTGATGTTTCAGAAATCCACAGGAGCACAAATCGAGGTGTTTTGCCTGGAGCCGGATGACCGTTATCCCGATATAACAACGGTAATGCTGCAACAGGGAAAGGTTTATTATAAGTGCTTGATAGGTGGCGCCAGCAAGTGGAAGCACGGAATGAAGCTTGAAAAACGGATTCAGTCAGCGGAAGGCGAGATTGTACTTGTGGCCGCTATTGCAGAAAGACTTTCTGATTGTTTTGTAATAGAGCTTGAGTGGCAGCCTGTAGAGCTATCTTTTGCTGAAATGTTGCACCTGGCCGGAATGATCCCGCTGCCGCCCTACCTGCACCGCGATGTAGAAGAAAAAGACAAAGAACGCTACCAGACTATTTATGCAAAAAACGATGGTTCTGTTGCAGCACCTACAGCAGGTTTGCATTTTACTAATAAGGTTTTTGAACGTTTGCGTAATAAAAATATTCAACCGGCATATGTGACGCTGCACGTGGGTGCAGGCACATTTAAGCCTGTGAAGGCTGCCACTATGGATGAGCATGAGATGCATGCTGAATTCATAGATGTAAACCAGGAGACACTACGGCAACTTATTGCCAAAGCTGAGGCTATAATTGTTGCTGTAGGCACCACTTCATTGCGGACCATTGAAAGTTTGTATTGGATGGGAGTAAAACTGCTGCAGCAACCTTCTCTTTCTATAGAAGACATTGTTATACACCAGTGGGACCCTTATGAGATAAAAGATGATGTTGCACCTAAAGCAGCGCTACAAGCTCTACTAGATTGGATGGTAAGTAACGATATGCAAAGGCTGGTAACTAAAACACAGATATTGATAGCGCCCGGATATGATCTGCGTGTCGCTAAAGGCATCATTACCAATTTCCACCAGCCTAACTCTACCCTGCTGCTGTTGGTAGCAGCCATTATAGGTGATGAATGGAAGAATATTTACCAGCATGCTCTTGATAATGATTTCCGTTTTTTAAGTTATGGCGATGGGTGCTTGTTGTGGAAGTGAGTGGGGGCTGGAGGCTGGATGGAGGCAAGTGATTAGTGATAAGAGACTGGTGATTAGAAGCTAGTAATCAAGAACCAGAAACGAGGAACAAGAAACCAGGAACCAGTAACCAACCCATCACCCCCAATCTTCAATCCCCAATCTAAAATCAAAAATTATCAGTCTGCCAGCGGAACCTCTACCGTAAAGCAGCTTCCTTTACCCAAGGTACTATCTACTTTTATCTTGCCTTTATGTACTTCTATAACGGTACGTACATAACTCATTCCAAGGCCGAAGCCTTTTACGTTATGGATATTGCCGGTATGAGCACGGTAAAATTTTTCAAATATGCGCTTTACCGTTTCTTTATTCATACCTATACCATTATCTTCTATTTTAATGCATAGGTTCTTGCCGTGATTGAAAGTGGTAACGCGTATCATAAGGTTCTCCTTCGAGTACTTTATCGCGTTATCAAACAAGTTCGAGATCATATTGGTGAAGTGGTTCTCATCAGCTACTATACTATCTTTTGTAGCATTGAAGTTCAGCTCTACCCTTCCGTCCCTGTCCTGTATCTGTAGCTGGTGATTTTTTAGCGCACTTTGTACAAGTTGTGTAGCACTTACCTTTTTCATCTCCAGCTTCAGCTCCTGCTTATCCAGCAGCGCCGCCTGCAAAATGGTCTCTACGTGCTTGTTCATGCGTTTGTTCTCTTCCTTAATAATACCGCTGAAATATTGCATCTTCTCCACATCCTGCTGCACCCTCTCGTTTCGTAGCGCATCTACTGCCAGCGAAATGGTTGCTAAAGGAGTTTTGAACTCATGCGTCATATTATTGATGAAATCACTCTTTATCTCACTCAGCTTTTTCTGGCGTAACAAGGTGCGTACAGTAAGTGCAAATGCTGCAATAATGATGAGTGTAAATAATACAGCAGCTATCAATATCCACTTTAGTGAACCCCAAACTTGCTTGTTGAAATCAGGTACTATAAGTATCAGGTGCTCATAGGGAACCAGGCCTTCCATCTGGCTGCCGCTCTCAGGCAGTATTGCTATGATTTTTGTTTTATTATTCTCCTCGTCCTGTGCCTCGCTAACGAAGTTCTTCGATTGCATCTCCAGGTTGTACAGCGTAGAATTGCTGCTGATGGCAAATTCGAACTTTATCTTTCTCAGATCACGTTTCTCGAAAGCATCCTGTAGTTTTTCCTGTATTTCGTACTGCGTGTAATATTGAGAGATCGTGGGTGGTTTGATGAGGTTGATGTTAAAATCGTCTGGCACCAACCGCAGCATCGACTTCCTGGATAATTTCATTCCTGCACCTGTCGATGCTTTACTGCTTAATTCCGCTGCCACTTCAGCCCCGGCATCTTCCACACGTTTTACCATCTGGTCCTGCCTTAGCTCTACCATGTTCCTGATCCAACTTACCTGCACGAATATGATGCCCAGCAAAGAAATTGTTATGAGCGAAACAATGACAGGGAAAATTCTTTTCATCGAACAAATATAGGAGCGATGCCTGCAGCTTCAAATGAAGCTTCATCAGCATAGTTTCTTTTAACGCGGCATTGACATTGCAAGATTAAACGTGCAAATAGTTTTCAAAAAAAATAAATCACCTTAACTTGGCTTATGGCCGATATAACACCAGGAAAAATACTCATCGCCGATCCATTCCTTAAAGACCCCAACTTTATGAGGACTGTGATCTTTCTTTGCGAACACCAACAGGAAGGAAGTTTCGGGTTTGTTTTGAATAAAGAATACGATCAACAATTAGGAGACCTGATTGCGGATCTTGAAGACACCAATTTCCCTGTATACTTTGGCGGACCTGTTCAACTTGACACGGTTCATTTTTTACATAACTGCCCGCAGCTCATTCCCGGCGGCTACCCCGTTACCGATGGCATTTATTGGGGCGGCGACTTCCAGGAAGTTGTTCAACTGATAAAGTCGAATCAACTTAGCGCTGCCGATATTCGCTTCTTCATTGGCTATAGTGGATGGGGCAAGGGCCAGCTGGACGAAGAGATGGAGGAAAAAAGCTGGATCACCGGCGAAGGCACGCAGGAACTTGTTTTTCCACCCGATGTAAATGATACGTGGAAGCTTGCTTTGCAGCAACTGGGCGGCGAGTATGTACAGCTGATAAACTACCCGATCGACCCGCAGTTGAATTAATATTTTGGTACCAGCAGTGGATCATCCTGCAGCCACGGTTGTGTCACTCACTTGTACTGCATTACAGGGCGCAGCTGCAGCATCCTTTTCTTATACCACCTGCACCTATTTACCTCATGAATCTCGTACAGCAAATCTGTAGCTGCCACCAGCTTGATTATATTAATCATACTGCTGTAGGTGGCGGCGACATCAACGCTTCGTTCGCCATCAATACCAGGCAAGCACGCTACTTCCTGAAGGTTAATGATGCTGCACGCTTTCCATTGATGTTTGTAAGAGAAGCCGAAGGATTAGCAGCGATCAAACAGGCTACATCATTATATGTACCAGCTGTGGTTGCTGTTGGTGAACTACAAGGTCAGCAGTACCTGTTGCTAGAGCACCTGCAGAGTGGTTCAGCTGAATATGATTTTTGGCAACAGTTTGCAATTGGACTTGCGCGGCTTCATCAAACTACAAACGAGCAATTTGGATTTTCTACCGCTAACTATATTGGCTCTTTACCACAACCAAATGAATACAGAACAACATGGGGTGCCTTTTATGCAGAGCAACGCATTCTACCACTAACCAAACTACTGGCAGATAAAGGAACATTCGGTAAGGCAGATATAACTACAGCTGAGAATCTTTGCAATCACTTTGATGACCTGTTTCCACCTGAGCCTCCGGCCTTACTGCACGGCGATTTGTGGTCTGGCAACTTCATGTGTGCTACAAACGCAGGTGGCAAAGCAATGCCAGCTATTTATGATCCGGCAGTTTATTATGGACACCGCGAAATGGACCTTGGGATGACCCTACTGTTCGGCGGCTTCAACAGCAGTATGTACGAGGCTTACCATTCAGCTTTCCCATTAGAAAAAGATTGGCAAAAACGTGTCTCGCTAACACAGCTATACCCGCTCCTGGTGCATGCTGTACTTTTTGGCGGCGGGTATATCAACCAATGCAAGAGGATCCTTCAGCATTGGACATAAAAAAGGAGCTGTATGTTATACAACTCCTTTATCAAGTTCTTTTACTATTTATAAAACTTCTACCTGGTTTCTCAGAAGGTCTTCAAACACATCGCGTGAACGGATAAGATGCGCCTGGCCATCTTTCACCAAAACTTCTGCTGGCTTTAAGCGGCTGTTGAAGTTGCTCGACATTTCGAAACCATACGCGCCTGCATTGTAGAAAACAAGGTAATCACCTTCACGAACTTCATTCAGTTTCCTATCCCAGGCGAAGGTATCTGTTTCACAAATATTACCTACTACAGTGTAAATGCGCTCTGCACCTTTACTATTGCTGATGTTTTCAATGCGGTGATAGCTATCGTAAAACATAGGGCGTATCAGGTGATTGAAGCCGCTGTTCACACCTACAAAAACAGTTGCTGTTGTTTGCTTGATGATGTTTGCTTTTACTATAAAATAGCCTGATTCACTCACCAAGTATTTACCCGGCTCAAACCAGATCTGCAGGTGCTTGCCTGTTTCTTTTTCAAAAGCAGCAAAAGCCTCTGCCACCTTCTCTCCCAGCTGATCTACATCTGTTTCAGCTTCGTCTGCCTGGTATGGCACTTTAAAACCACTACCAAGATCAATGAACTCCAGTTCATCAAAATGGCGCGCCATTTCGAACATCACTTCCAGCCCTTGCAGGAAAACATTTACATCTTTTATTTCGCTGCCGGTGTGCATATGCAGCCCCGTTACATGAAGCTTTGTACTTTTTACAATACGCTCTATATGCCTTAGCTGGTGAATGGAAATACCAAACTTACTATCCACGTGGCCGGTACTTATTTTATAATTACCACCCGCCATAATGTGCGGGTTCAGCCTGATGCATACAGGGTAAGTGCTGCCATAACGATTACCAAACTGCTCAAGAATGGAGATGTTATCGATATTGATGTGTACGCCTAAATTCTTTCCTGCCTCTATTTCTTCAAAGTCGACACAGTTAGGTGTAAAAAGAATTTGCTTAGGTTCAAAGCCGGCTTTCAAACCCAGCTTTACCTCGTTTATACTTACACAGTCAAGCGATGCACCTACCTGGCGCAGCCACTTTAGGATGTTGATATTGGTTAATGCTTTACAAGCATAAAAGAATTTAGCATCAGACTTTTTAAAAGCCTTCTCCAGCTTCTGGTATTGCTCTGCTATCTTTTCTGCGTGGTAAACGTAAACGGGTGTACCAAACTCTTCAGCTATTGCTATGAGTTGTTTGTTACTTAATTGTTGCGACATAAGGGCGCGAAATTACATTGTAAAAGAAATAGTCTGGCGTTGGCAATCGTTTATAAAAGGCTAATCTTCTTTTGCCGGATCATCTTCATTATTATCAGTAGCTGGCTGATTCGGATCGTCACTTGCTGTACCTGTTTCGCCTACACCTGGCATATCATCAACTTCATTATTTGCAGGCGCTTCTTCTTCAGATGTTGACATCTCCTCGCTTCCTGTATCGAAATCTTCTTCTCCATCTCCTTCTGTTACATCATCATTATCAGAAAAATCTGACAGGTCGGAAACGCCTGGAAGCATATGCTCTGCATCCACTTCATCTCCTTGTTCATCGGATGTTTCATCTGCATCATTATAAGTATTAAAAGATCCTTCTGCTTCTATTGCACCTGGTTGATCCTCTGTAGCAGTATCTTCTCCCGTGCCAGTAGCATCATTAAATGCTGCCAAACCTTCACCTTCTGCACTTTTATTTATTCGGTATTCTACAAGCTCTCCGCTGTCTGTTACTGTCAGGTTTCTTCCTTCACCAGTTTCCAGGCCGGCCACTTCTCCCGCCTTCATTCCTTCCATGATGATGGTACCTTGCACCGCCTGGTCTGCCAGTACTTCCTTTATCTTCGGCAGGTCGTCAACAGAGTTCAGTCCAAAATAATCCATGAAAGATTTGGAAGTAGCATAAACCAGTGGCTTACCTGGCAGGTCCTCATTCCTGCCGCTGATGATGATTAATTCCTTCTCCAGTAACTTCTGAATGCTGTAGTCGCTGTTCACACCACGGATGGCTTCCACTTCACCCTTTGTTATGGGTTGTTTATAAGCAATAATGGCAAGGGTTTCTAGAGCAGCATTAGAAAGGCGTTTTAAAAACTTGTCACCATTCAGTTGACCAACCGTTTTATGAAACTCCCTTTTGGTCAGGAACTGCCAGCCACCACCACTTTCTCTTACTTCAAAGGGATAAAACTCTGCATTATATTTTTCGCGAATACCTTCAATGGCACTTTCTACCTGGTCAAGCGTTATACGCTCTTCCATAAAACCAAAAGCATTATTGATAAGTTCTACAATATCGAGGCTGGTAAGCGGCTTATCGCTGGCAAATACCAAAGCTTCTATATGCGGTATGATGGTAGATAGTTCCATTGGTTATTGTGAGAATGAAATGATTTTGAAAAAGACGCAAATGAAAATAGGCAAAGAAAAGAACTAAAGACATTGAAGTATCACATGGTGCCCTAAAACAAAAATGTGCAGACGCAACTGGTACATCTGCACATTCTCAAATTCATCTATATATTTTATCCGTTCAGTGCTGCTGCACCACTTACAATTTCAGTAAGCTCGGTGGTGATGGCAGCCTGGCGTGCACGGTTGTAAGATATCTTCAGTGTCTTCAACAGCTCATTAGCATTTTCACTTGCTTTGTCCATTGCTGTCATACGTGCACCATGCTCACTGGCATGCGCATCAAGTATAGCCTTGAACAACTGCGTATTCAATATCTTAGGCATCAACTCAGCTATCAATTCTTCTTTAGCAGGCTCAAAAATGAAATCAGCTTTTTTCAGACCTTCTTGCCTCTCCACTTTAGGAATAGGAAGAAAGCGCTCCAGCACAAAACGTTGTGTAGCAGCATTTTTAAATTCACTATACACAAGCTCTACTACATCAAATTGTTTGTCGCGGAATGCCTGTACTGCAGCTTCAGAAGCAGCTTGCACAGATTCAAAGCTCAGGTTTAGGAAAATATCTTTGAAATCTGCGTTTACCTTATAGTTTGACTTAGCAAGACTTTCGTAACCTTTTTTACCAATATTCCAGATGGTAACATTACCCCTGCGGTTTTGGTCAGCATAGCGGGTATTGATAGTTTCTTTAGCCAGCTTGATGATGTTGGCATTATAACCACCTGCCAAACCACGGTCGCTGGTGATTACAATTAAAAGAACTCTTTCGGTACCACGGTCAGTAGCAAGGCTGCCACCCACTTCACCTTCAGTATTGCTCACGATGTTGCTGAGCATTTCCTGTAGCTTTTGCGCATACGGACGCATCTGAACAATAGCATCCTGGGCACGACGCAATTTGGCAGCACTTACCATTTTCATGGCTTTTGTGATCTGCTGGGTGCTTTGCACACTCTTTATACGATTACGAACCTCTTTTAATTGACCACTCATATAAAATGATTGTAAAACTTAAGTGTCATCATCATCAGGGGCTTATGCAACATAACGTAGATTATTCAGCTGGAAAATAAACACTCCTAATGTAGAATCGGCTGCAAAGGTAAGGGTTGAGCAGGAAAAAAGAATTGAAAATAAATCATGATTGACAGGAAAAATGCAGGTGTATCCTCGTTACCGTCTTCCTTATCTTAAGCAATCCATTAACAGCTAGGTTTGTTCCACCTGTGGTCGTCTCAGCACCATTACTTACCTTTGTCGCCCTGTCAAAATGGCTATAATATAACAGTAGCACCAAATTTGACTAAAACAAAAACTTAATCATTACACATATACTCAATAGCCAACTAATATGTTAGGTTTCTTATCGAAAATCTTTGGCGGAAGTAAGTCGCAGAAAGATGTAAAGCAACTACTTCCCGTGGTGGAAAAGGTCAATAGTTTCTTCCAGCAATACCAGTCGCTCAGCAACGATGAACTGCGTAATAAAACGGTTGAATTCAGAACCCGCATTCGCGAACACCTCACAGGAATAGACTCCGAAATAAGCACTCTACACGATGAAGCTGAAAACTTGCCTGCAGAAGATATCAATGGCAGGGATGGCATTTACCAGCAGATAGACAAACTAAAGAAGCAGCGCGACGAGCAGATAGAAGAAATTCTGAAGGAAATACAACCTGAAGCTTTCGCGGTGGTTAAGGAAACAGCTCGTCGTTTCTCTTCTAATACTGAGATTGTTTCGAAAGCCACTGATCTTGACCGCGAACTGAGTACCCGCAAGTCGCACATCAAAATAGAAGGTGAAAATGTAACTTATGCCAACAGCTGGTTAGCTGCGGGTAGCCCCGTTACATGGAACATGGTTCACTACGATGTTCAGCTGATAGGTGGTTCTGTTTTACACTCAGGTAAAATTGCTGAAATGGCAACCGGTGAGGGTAAAACGCTTGTATCTACGCTTCCTGCTTACCTGAATGCATTGGCAGGCGAAGGCGTTCATATTGTAACGGTGAATGACTACCTGGCACGACGCGATAGCGAGTGGAACGGTCCCATTTTCGAATGGTTAGGTTTGACAGTAGATTGTATAGATAAACACCAACCGAATACAGAAGATCGTCGCCGCGCTTACATGGCCGACATTGTTTATGGTACCAACAACGAATTTGGTTTTGACTACCTGCGCGACAACATGGTTCATACACCTAATGAAATGGTGCAGCGCAAGCATCACTTTGCCATGGTGGATGAGGTGGATAGCGTTTTGATTGATGACGCCCGTACACCACTCATCATCAGCGGACCTATACCTCGTGGCGATGAACAGGAGTACCAGGTACTAAAACCTCGGGTACAGCAACTGGTAGAAGCTCAGAAACGAGTGACCAACCAATTCCTGAACGAGGCGAAGAAAAAATTCTCAGAAGGTAACGACGATCCTAAAGATGGTGGCCTTGCACTAATGCGTGCATACAGAGGTTTACCTAAAAGTGGTGCTTTGATTAAATTCCTGAGCGAGCCGGGAATTCGTGTAAAACTTCAAAAGACAGAAAACTACTACCTGGCTGACCAGCAGCGCGAAATGCCTAAGGTTGATGAAGAACTTTTCTTCCATATAGATGAAAAGAACAACCAGGTAGATCTTACCGATAAAGGTATCCAGATGATCACCAAAGGTGGAGAAGATCCTAACTTCTTTATCCTGCCTGACATTAGTATAGAATTGAATGCTGTTGATACAGATGCTTCTTTAAGCACTGAAGAGAAACTGCACAAGAAAGAAGCCATACTGAATGATTACCGCTTAAAAGCAGATCGCATTCATACTGTTCACCAGCTATTAAAAGCATACACCTTATTTGAAAAAGACGTGGAGTATGTGGTAATGGAAGGTGCTGTGAAAATCGTAGATGAACAAACAGGTCGTATACTGGAAGGCCGCCGTTATAGCGATGGTCTGCACCAGGCTATAGAAGCAAAAGAGAGTGTAAAGATTGAAGCTGCCACACAAACCTATGCAACCATTACACTGCAGAACTACTTCCGTATGTACCACAAGCTAGCTGGTATGACGGGTACTGCAGAAACGGAAGCAGGTGAATTCTGGGATATCTACAAATTGGATGTAGTTACCATTCCAACCAATATTCCTATTACCCGTAAGGATGAGCAGGATAAAGTATTCAAGACTAAGCGCGAAAAATACAAAGCTGTAATTGACGACATAGAGGAAAACCGTAACGCTGGCCGTCCTACACTGGTTGGTACAACAAGCGTAGAGGTGAGTGAATTGCTTAGCCGTATGCTGAAGCAAAAAGGTATTCCGCACAATGTATTGAACGCAAAACAACACGCCAGGGAAGCACAGATAGTAGCTGAAGCTGGTTTAACAGGTGCAGTTACTATTGCTACCAACATGGCTGGTCGTGGTACTGACATCAAGCTTGGACCTGGTGTGAAAGAAGTAGGTGGTTTGGCTATTATTGGTACCGAACGTCACGAAAGCCGTCGTGTAGACAGGCAGTTACGTGGTCGCGCCGGTCGCCAGGGTGATCCGGGATCGTCACTTTTCTTTGTATCGCTTGAAGATGACCTGATGCGTATGTTCGGAAGTGAGCGTATTGCAAAGGTGATGGACATGGCTGGCTATAAAGAAGGTGAAGTGATACAGCACAGCATGATCACCAAGAGCATTGAAAGAGCACAGCGCAAGGTGGAAGAAAACAACTTTGGTATTCGTAAGCGTTTGCTGGAGTATGATGATGTAATGAACAAGCAGCGTACCGTTATTTATACCAAACGTAACCATGCCCTATTCGGAGATCGTCTTGCCCTGGATATTGACAATGCATTTTACCAGGTATCAGAAAGCCTGGTTGGTGGATTCAGAGGCGCCAATGAATATGACAACTTCAAGATGGAAGTGATTATGCATTTCGGTATAGACACCTCTATTTCGCAAGAAGACCTGGACAAAGGCAATGAAAGAGAACTGGTAGACCGTCTTTATAACGAGGCCATAGAACATTACAACCAGAAGAAGCAGGTAGTTGCAGCCAATGCGTTACCAGTCTTCAGAGATATCCGTAATAACCAAGGTGCGCATATTGAGAATGTTGTTGTTCCATTTACCGATGGCCGTCGTGGAATGCAGGTGCTGGCAAATCTTGATAAGACCATACAAACAGATGGTCTTGAACTGAACCAGGCTGTAGAACGTAGTGTAGCATTAGGCTTAATTGACGATGCATGGAAAGAACACCTGCGCGCTATGGACGACCTGAAGCAAAGTGTACAAACTGCATCTTACGAGCAGAAAGATCCTTTGGTTATATATAAAATGGAAGCATTTGGCTTGTTCAAGAAAATGGATGAGCAGGTGAATAAAGACATCGTATCATTCCTTTGCCACTGTGGTATACCTGTAGAACAGGAGCAACCACAACAGCGTGTGGTGCAACAGGCTCGTGAGCAGAAAACTGACATGAGCAAGCTGCAGGTAAACAAGGAAGAAATAGATGCAGCAGGACAGGATTACGCAGCTAATGAGAATGATTATTTTGATCCTTCTACTGCAGTAAAACAACAGCCTGTAGTTGTCGGACCAAAGATTGGCCGTAACGACCCTTGCCCTTGTGGAAGTGGTAAGAAGTACAAGCAATGTCATGGTAAGGACCTGTAAAGGACCTGCCGGCAAATAAAATGAACAAGGATAAAGCGAAAGTTTTATCCTTGTTTTATTTTGCTCCAAATACAATCTATGCTGCTACTGCTCATTGCCGGTTCAATATTCTTTTTTCTTGCAATGAGTATTGGCTATGTAGTAAACAATGCACTACGTCAACTGCAGCCATATTCAACGCCGCTGTTCGAGATATTGCTAACAGGAACTGCAACCATAACAATATACCTCAACTTTCTCTCCTTCTTCTTTCCTTCTGGTTACCTGCTTTTGGTGCCATTGGCTATTGCCGCCTTAATCATTGTTTTTACAACACCATTTTTAGTGGATTTAAAAACAAAAGCCAATAAAATTGCTGGAGTACTTTTTCATAAAGAACGAATGGCTGTTACCATAGCTGTGGCTTTGGTGATACTCATTTTTGCTATTGTTCCGCCTTACAATACTGATAGTTCCGGCTATCACATCCTGTCAATCTTATGGAATGAAAAATTTAAAGTAGTGCCGGGGCTGGCTAACCTGTTCCCACAGTTTGGCTTCAATTCGGCTTTCATGGTATTGAGTGCACCTTTCTCTTTCACTGCTATCACAGGTCAATCTATTTACCCTATAAACCCCGTGCTGGTGCTTGCTTTCTTTGGCTGGATGCTCCATAAAAGCTACCAGTATCGGGGAATGAGCAGGCTGCTGTTTATACCGCTTTTGTTTATACTGTTCAGGCAATTCCCTATCAATATAGCCTCGCCATCTGCTGATGCTTTGGCTAGTATGTTAGTACTCTATTGCTTCTTTACATTATTAGAAACAAAAGAAAACTGGCAAGGCGGCGAGTGGAAAGTGTTGTTGCTGTTAGCCTTCTTTTCAGTCATCATCAAGATCAGCACCATCCCGCTGATGCTATTCGTGTTCCTGCCATTCATCTTCTATCGAAAGGCACATAAAGAGATCATCAAAAATTACATACCCGTTGCAGCCATTGGCCTTTGCATTTTTCTTCCATGGATAGCGCGAAACATCATTTTATCTGGCTACATCTTGTTTCCTTTTCCCTCTATTGATCTTGTAAACGTAGATTGGAAAGTGCCGCTGCAGGTAGCAGAAGCTGAACGTTTGCATGTATCGCATGCACCACGTATGGTAAGCGAAGATTGGGTTTATGTGAACAGGCTGTCTTTTATGCAGTGGTTCCCAACATGGCTGGGCAAGTTGTGGCACAGCAATAAAATTAATGCGCTGCTTACATATGCAACATTTGCAACACCCGTTGTTGCTGTTGTCGTATTTAAGCGGTACCCTTACAAAAAATGGATAGCTTCTTTTGCTGTGGCATATTTAGGTATCCTGTTTTGGCTCATCGGTTCACCTGATGTAAGATTTGGCTACCACTTTATGATACCTGTGATATTCTTCCCGCTATTGCTTCTTTTGAATAATACACATAAAACAGGAGGAAAAATTTCTGAAAGCATATATACGCTGGCAGCACTGGGTATGTGTGTTTATTTTAGCTATGTAGCTGCGCGTATGCTGGCTCCTTATACCATTTCACAATATGCTGTGAAACCCTTAAAGAGCGAGGAATATCATAAAAATAATGACCTCGGTTCATTTACTTTTGTACCCTTGAGTGACTCTATAAAGCTGTACATTCATGATCGTCACCATCATAGCCTGAATGCACCTTTACCGAGTACAGATGTATTCAGGCCGGGAGTGAGATTACGAGGTACTACTTTACAAGACGGATTTAGAAACATACAAGACACAACTATTGCCAAATGAAGATCAATCACCTGATAGACCATACCGTACTTAAACCAACCACCACAATTGCTGAAGTAGAAAAATTGTGTGGTGAAGCAAAGCAATATGGTTTTGCCGCAGTTTGTATACCGCCACCATTTGTAAAAAAAGCTAAAGAAACATTAGTAGGCACTTCTGTTAAAGTAGCTACAGTTATTGGTTTTCCTTTTGGGTATTCAGCTGTAGAAGCTAAATTGGCTGAAACTTTGTTAGCCATAGTGGACGGTGCCGACGAACTGGATGTAGTGATCAACTTCATGGCTATAAAGAATAACGACTGGAAATATGTAGCCAACGAGATCAATCACCTGATGCCGGTGATTAAAGATAGAGGCAAAGTAGTGAAGGTGATTGTAGAAAGTGGCGTACTAACAGAAGATGAATTATTGAAATGCTGCGAACTGTATGGTGCTGCAGGAATAGATTACCTGAAAACATCTACCGGTTATGCAGAAAAAGGAGCCACTGTAGAAGCTGTGAAACTGATGCGTCTTAACCTGCCGGAACATGTTCAGATAAAAGCATCAGGCGGCATCCGTGATTATGATTTTGCCAAAGTACTGGTAGCTGCAGGCGCTACCCGTTTAGGATGCAGTGCAAGTGTATCTATAGTAACCAATCAAACCTCTGACGAAGTAAATTATTAATATGCGCGTATTGTTTTTTTTACTGCTGGTAATTACCACCTCCAGCTATGCACAAACAGAATTTAGTGTCACCGATACTATGGGTTCTATAATGATTAATAGAGACTCCAGGATAGAAATGCTGGCACTTAAGCAGGCTGAGATCAATAAACGTGCATCTAAATTATCCAGCTCAGGCCAGTATCGCGGGTATCGTGTGCAGGTTTATAATTCCAATAACAGGGACGAAGCCAACAGTGTGAAATCTGACCTGCTACGTCGTTTTCCTGACCAGAAGTCGTACCTGCTTTACCAGTCGCCAAACTTCAGGGTGCGTATTGGAAATTTCCTAACGCAAAAAGAAGCGATGGACCTGCGTAAAATACTTGCTGCACTGTATCCTAATCGTGGAATTTATATTGTTCAGGACCTTATAGAATATACGCCAGTAGAGGACGAAGACCTGCTATAACATTCGTGCTTTTTCTTTTCCTCTTATCTTCACTTCATGTTATCCAGTACTATAAAAGCACTTGCGAAGCAGTACCATGCAGAGTTTGTAGAAGTGCGCAATCACTTACATGCACACCCGGAGCTGAGCTATGTAGAGTTTGAGACAAGTAAATTCATCCAGCAAAAGCTAAGCGAGTGGAATATACCTTTTGAAATAAAAGCCACAACCGGTGTAGTAGGAATTATAGAAGGTAAGAATCCATCAAGCAGGATAATAGCTTTACGCGCCGATATGGATGCGCTGCCTATAAATGAAGAGAGCGAGGCATTGTATAAATCCAAACATGCAGGAGTGATGCATGCATGTGGACATGACGTACATACCACCTGCTTGTTAGGCGCAGCAAAGATTTTAAAGGAAACAAAGGATGATTGGGAAGGAACAGTTAAACTGATCTTTCAACCGGGTGAAGAAAAGAACCCTGGAGGAGCAAGCTATATGATAAAAGAAGGTGCACTTGAAGATCCAAAACCGCATGGCATTTTTGGATTGCATGTTCACCCGGGTTTGCCTTTAGGTAAATTAAGTTTTAGGAAAGGCAGAGTGATGGCCAGTGCAGATGAGATCTACATCACCATCAAAAGTAAGGGCGGCCATGCAGCAGCGCCACATCTCACATCCGATACCATTCTTATTGCATCGCACCTTATTGTAAGCCTGCAGCAGATCATCAGCCGCAACAACAATCCTACTTCACCTTCTGTACTTTCTATCTGCAGTATCCAGGGCGGCCACACTACTAATGTTATTCCAAGCGAAGTAAAACTTATGGGCACCTTCAGAGCCATGGATGAAGAATGGCGTTATCATGCACATGAACTGATAAAGAAGCAAACGGTAGAACTGGTGCATGCTATGGGTGCTGAAGCAGACATCCATATTGATGTAGGTTATCCCTTTGTAGACAATGACCCTGCATTAACTGAAGCGGGCTGGCAATTAGCCAACGACTATTTAGGTAAAGAAAATGTAGAAGAAACAGAGCTTCGCATGGGCGCCGAAGACTTTGGATATTACACGCATGTAGTACCGGGTTGTTTCTTTAGGCTTGGCGTGCGCAATGAAGAAAAGGGAATAGTACATAATGTGCACACACCAAAGTTTGATATAGATGAAGGATGTATAGAAACGGGTATGGGCATGATGGCCTACCTGGGCGCATGTGCTAAAGTGTAAACAATTGGATTATCATCAATAGAAAAAGACCCTGCAGAAGCAAGGTCTTTTTTATTAAACCACAATATAAAAGAGCATTATACTGCTGTTAGTATAGCTGCACTATTTTCTTTATTGATACTGGCTGCATGCTCTATCACTCCATCTGCTGTAAGTATAAGTGATGTTGCATTTTCCTTCCACCATGTTGACTGCTGCAGTTTGGACACTTCTATCACACCAACTAAATATATCCTATCTCCCTGCTTGTGCCATTCTTCTATCGTTTCAAATGCATCGCGAGGAACATGTTTCCAATCTTCAAAACTTACGTACACGCGCAGGTAATAACCAGTGGCCAATTCATTCCTGGTAGGATGGTTCAGTTTCTTATACTCGTAGGTATAGTCATAGCGCAAGGCGCTTATATCGCTTAATACTGCGGAAGCTGTAGGGAAACTGCCTGCACCCTTGCCATAGAAGAATTGCTTATCAGCAAAACCACTTTCTATCACTACGCCATTATATTCATTTTTTACAAAAGCTAAATGATCGCCTGGCTGTACAAATTGTGGCAACACAAAAGCAGCAACCTGTCCACTCTGTAACTTCTTAGCCTGCGCTACAAGTTTTATATCTAAATGATTTTTTCTTGCATACTGCGCATCGTTCAGCTTTATGTTTTGTATGCCTGAGAATAACAGGTTAGCCGGTTGCTCTACAATGCCATAAGCATGATTGAGCAACAGCGTCCATTTGTTTACAGCATCATGTCCATTCACATCGAGTGCGGGATTACTTTCTGCAAAACCTAACTGTTGTGCAAGTGTAAGCGCTTCAAAAAAATCAAGCTGCTCTTTAAACATCTTTGTCAGGATGAAATTGGTAGAGCCATTTACAATAGCACGAATAGAATGCAACAGGTCGTTGTCGTAATACTCTTCCAGGTTGCGAATTACTGGTATACTGGCGCAAGCAGCAGCTTCATATAAAAATGGAACCTTGTAATCTTTCTGCAATTGAAGTATAGCAGGAAGATTATCTGCAAGCATTTTCTTACTGGCACTCACTACAGCCTTACCGTTTTTTGCAGCAGTGGTTACAATTTCGTAAGCAGCCACAGAGTCATCTATTACTTCTACTATAACATTGATGGCTTCATCATTCAGCAATTCATCTTTATTGGTAGTAAATAGTTCTGCTGGTGCATTGCGTTTTTTTGTGGCATCGCGTATGCAAACCTTCTTGATGGTAGCCTGTAGCGATGGTGTCTGGTGAAGTACTTTATATAATCCTTCTCCTACTACACCAAAGCCAAATAATCCTATTGTTAATGCTTTTTGATTAGCCATGTTGTACAAGTTTGTTGGTATTGATAATCGTTGTTGCGGCGCTATGGCTTAAGAATACTCTTATATGATTGGCGATCTTCTCAAACTCCAGCAGGAAGCCATCATGTCCATAATCAGAATCTATAACAGCCAACTGGCCGTTGCGTATGTGTTTGGCTATATATTCCTGCTCCAATACAGGAAACAAGATATCGGACGAAATGCCGATCACCAATGCTTTAGCAGTAATAGACGTCAATGCTTCTTCTACTGATCGGCGGTCGCGGCCAATATCATGCGCATCCATTGTTTTACTCAAAAAGTAATAGCTAAAGGCATTGAAGCGAGCAGCCAGTTTCTCGCCCTGGTACCGTTGGTATGTTTCAGGTTTGTACACCTGCTCATCTACAGGCAGCGAAGCCGTATCGGATGTAGCACCTTGTTGTGCTAAAGCATACGTACTGTAATTGCGATAAGATATCAGTGCAACAGACCGGGCTACTTTCATTCCTTCCAATCCTGCGGCTTCATGCTTTTCTTGCCATGAAGGATCGCTCTCTATGCACCACCTCTGCGATGCATTAAAAGCTCTTCCCCATGCTGAATGTTGTGCATTGGTAGCAATAGGAACAATATGATCAAACAGTTGCGGATCCTCTACTGCCCACTCCAGCAGTTGCTGTCCACCCATAGATCCACCAAGCCCAACCAATATCTTTTCAATTCCAAGATGCTCTTTCAGCAATGCATAAGCTCGCACCATATCGCGTGTAGTAAACAGCGGGAACGAGTGGTAGAACGGCGCGCCATCTTCTGCGTTATCTAAAGGAGAGATGCTGCCATAACAACTGCCGGGCATATTGACACATACAATGAAGTACTGCGCAGGATCAAACAATTTACCCTCTCCTACCAAACCATACCACCACTCTACCGGATCACTATTAGCAGTAAGAGCATGAAACACCCACACCACGTTATCCTTTGCAGCATTGAGTTGGCCATGGCATGTATAGGCAAGATGAAAGCCGGGAAGTTGTCTTCCCGACTCCAATTGGAAAGGCTTCGTGTATTTGAAAATTTGTGTTGACGACATAGGCATTATGCAGGCACTGCGCTGCTTACAACTGAATAATTCAGCTGCGTTACATTACTCAGGTTATCATTGATCGGGCACCTGCTTTTAACTTTACTGATCAGCTGGTTGATGGTAGCTTCATCTGCATCGCTGTCGATGTCAAACTCCACGTTGATGCTTTGAAAGCCGGCACGATTGAACGTGGATGAGCCAAATAAACGAGCAGGATCTATATCACCATTCACTTTTATGCCAAGCGAGTTAATGGTTATGCCTTCCTCCTTTGCAACCAGGTGAAACACCACATTCAAGCAACCTGCATAACTGCCCAATAAATACTCCACAGGATTAGCTCCTTCGTCTTTGCCACCCAATGCTGGTGGTTCATCTACAATGAATTTGAATTGTCGTGCTTTCGCTTCAAGCTTAGTGGCGTTTATGCTTTCGCCTTCTACTGAAAAATTGATTGTTGGCATTGATTAAATTTTTAGTTGATGATGATAGATAATTGGGCAAGCATTGTCATTCAATTAAGCATCGTTGTGCCTGCCTGACGGTAGGCAGGTCACTCACTTGTCCGGTTGTACATGTAGCATCAGTAGCTTCAGGTGTCAAAGCTTGCACAGTATTTCTCTGCTGCACTAAGGCTACAGCTTATGAGCGAACTATAGTACAAGTGTGCGACGCAACGGAAGCACCATAGCAGTACTTCCGCTGGCTACACAATAAATCTATACTGCTTCTTTAGCAAACACTTTTTCAAAGGCTTGCTCAAGGTCAGCTTTGATGTCTTCAATATGCTCAAGACCTACGCTGATACGCACCTGGTTTGGCGCAACACCGGCAGCCAGTTGCTCTTCGGCACTTAGTTGTTCGTGCGTGGTAGAAGCAGGATGAATAGCAAGAGTTTTTGCATCACCAACATTGGCAAGATGGCTGACCAACTTCAGGCTGTCGATGAACTTGCTTGCATTTACTTTATCACCTTTCACACCAAAATTCAGCACGCCGCCAAAGCCATTCACAAGGTATTTTTGAGCAAGTTCATGGTATGGGCTGCTCTTCAAACCTGGATACTGAACAAACTCTACCAGCGGGTGCTGCTCTAACCAATTAGCCAGTGCGAGTGCATTATCTACATGCCGCTGCACACGAAGCGACAATGTCTCAATACCCTGCAACAACAGGAATGAATTGAACGGGCTCTGGCTCGTACCAAAGTCTCTCAGACCTTCTACACGTGCACGAATAGCAAACGCAATATTTGGAAGACCAAGCGGGTTGCCTTCGCCAAAGATGTCCCAGAACTTCAGGCCATGATAACCTTCAGAAGGCTCAGTAAATTGCGGGAACTTACCATTGCCCCAGTTGTAGTTGCCACCGTCTACTATCACACCACCAATGGTTGTACCATGTCCACCAATCCATTTGGTAGCACTTTCCACCACTATGTTTGCACCCCACTCTATCGGGCGAAACAGGTAACCACCTGCACCAAAAGTATTGTCAACAACCAATGGCAGATCGTACTCTTTTGCCAGCTCAACGAACTTCTGGAAGTCAGGAATATTGAGGCGGGGATTACCAATTGTTTCCAGGTAGATGGCCTTGGTATTTTTATCAATAAGCGGAACGAAAGACTCTACATCATCGCCATTTGCAAAACGTGCTTCTATGCCAAGGCGCTTGAAGGCAACCTTGAACTGGTTGTATGTACCGCCATACAAGTACGATGTGCTGATGAAGTTGTCGCCTGCTTGCAAGATGTTGTTGAGCGCTAAAAACTGTGCTGCCTGTCCAGAACCTGTGGCCACTGCAGCTACACCACCTTCTAATGCTGCTATGCGTTTTTCAAATACATCGGTGGTGGGATTCATGATGCGTGTGTAGATATTACCAAACTCTTTTAGACCAAAAAGATTGGCGGCATGTTCGGCATTTTTAAAACCATATGAAGTGGTTTGATAAACTGGAACTGCTCTTGAGTTGGTTGTAGGATCTATTTCTTGTCCTGCATGTAATTGCAATGTTTCAAAACGTGGATTGCTCATGATTAATGAGAATTAAAGAATAAGAAAATGTGGTTTATAAAATTTGTAAAGGCACCTAAGGGTTGAAAAGACTCAACGGGCAAGCGAGGATGTTAGAGACAACAACAGCAACAACAACAGCAAACAAAAGAAACTGTTTTGCTGAATGAAGAGATATGACTTGTTGTGCTGATCATTGAAATCTAAGTTAGAACCTAAGTGTTGAGAATTTCAAAAATATTTTTGCTAGGTAGTTGCAGAAACTGCTGAAACGCTTGCTGCTGGCTGCTTTTGCAGCACTTCAAATGCTTGTGAAAGATCATTTACAAGGTCTGCAGATTCTTCCAACCCAACGGAAAGCCTTATCAAACTATCAGCAACACCGGCAGCTCTTCTTTTATCTGCAGGAATAGATTTGTGAGTCATTGTAGCCGGGTGGCACAACAAGCTTTTTACGCCACCAAGGCTTTCTGCCAACTTGAAGTAATGCGTAGATGTGATGAACCTGGTAGCCGCTTCTTCTGTATCAATCTTC
The DNA here is from genome assembly GCF_017355875.1 of Aridibaculum aurantiacum. Classification (NCBI taxonomy): domain Bacteria; kingdom Pseudomonadati; phylum Bacteroidota; class Chitinophagia; order Chitinophagales; family Chitinophagaceae; genus Aridibaculum; species Aridibaculum aurantiacum. Next base: position 719,049 of record NZ_JAFEWC010000001.1, on the reverse strand, counting down.
AGAGAGAAAGAAACAATACCACCATAGCCTGTTGATTGCTTCTTTGCTACCTCGTGATTTGGATGCGATGGAAGACCAGGATAAAACACTTTATCAACCAACGGATGATCTTGTAAAAATTCAGCGACAACCTGTGCGTTAGCACAATGTTGCTTTACACGCAGGTGCAATGTTTCTATACCCCGTATTACCAGCCAGCTGTCGAATGGAGCAAGAATGGCACCACTTGCATTTTGAATGAACTTGACCTTGTCGCCTAGCTCCTGTTCTTTGGTTACTACTAAGCCAGCAATGAGATCGCTGTGGCCACCAAGATATTTTGTAGCACTGTGCACTACAATATCAGCTCCCAGCGCAAGAGGCTTTTGTAAGGCGGGTGAAGCAAAAGTATTATCCACGCAAAGTAAACACCGATTGGCTTTAGCCACTTTTGCAATAGCTGCAATGTCAGATACTTTTAGCGTAGGATTTGTTGGTGTTTCTATCCATATCAACTTTGTCTTTTCAGAAACAGCGTTGAATACATTTTCTACATCCGTTGTATCAACATATTTCACTGTTATTCCAAACTTCTCGTAGATGTGCGTGAAGAGGCGAAACGCACCGCCGTAAATATCATCCACCGCTACTATTTCGTCGCCAGCTTTTAGCAACTTGAGAACTGAGTCTATGGCAGCCAAACCACTTCCAAATGCAATACCTGTAGTACCACCTTCAAGCTGCGCAATGATGGTTTCGAGCGTGGCTCTTGTCGGGTTGTTGGTACGTGCATAATCAAAGCCTTTATTAACGCCCGGTGCTTCTTGTACAAACGTAGATGTCTGGTAGATAGGAACTGAAATGGAACCTGTAAGTGGATCTACCGGGATGCTGTGGATGAGTTGTGTTGCGTTGCTCATGGTTGTTAAGTGTTGTGTTGCTGGCCGGGTGAGGACAGAAACGATTCAAAATTTTTGATTAGACAATGTTTTCTCGCAGCACTTAACAAGAGATGAAGAGGTCTTACCTGGGGAGCTTTATGCTTGATCAGGGCATAAAAAAAGCTCACCCGGTAAGTCAGGTGAGCTTGATATGTTTTTGAACCTATTGGTTCAGTATGTTTCAAACTTTACGCTGACTTATCTGTCCCGCTTTGCGGGATGGAGTTGGCACCTTCTTACAACTGCGTGAGATGTAAGGGTTGCCAAGGCTTCACAGGGCCATAACCCTCTGCCTTTCTTGATAAGTGATGTGAAAAGAACTGCAGCAAATGTAGTGGTGAAAGTTTTAAACGAACAAAATTTTTTTTGAAAAATTTTTACCAAACCAACCAAACCCTTTGCGAATGAAGGGTTTAGTGGATGTAAATAAGGATTTCATCTAATCAGGCAAAACGAATCATAGCGAAGAAATAATAGGTAATGTTGAAGCAGAAGCAACATCTTTTTTAACAATATAAACTGCTGCAACAGCCAGCTGCCAAACCTTTTGCGCCTTGCTTTTGGCTACTTTTGTACACTTTTAAAATTTATGGCTAAGGCAAAATCGAAAGCTCCGAACGATATAGAAACTACTAATGCAAATGGCGTAGATGAAGCAATAGAAGTGTATGGAGCACGGGTGCACAACCTGAAGAATATTGATATCTCTATCCCAAAAAATAAGCTGGTAGTAATAACAGGTGTTAGTGGCAGTGGTAAATCATCACTTGCTTTTGACACTATTTACAACGAAGGGCAACGACGCTACATGGAAAGTTTTAGCGCTTATGCACGCCAATTTATTGGTGATATGGAGCGCCCCGATGTAGAGAAGATCACCGGCCTTAGTCCTGTAATTTCTATTGAGCAAAAGACCACGAGTAAGAACCCAAGATCTACTGTTGGAACCATTACTGAAGTGTATGATTTTCTTCGTTTGCTGTACGCACGTATTGGCGATGCATACAGCTACAATACAGGCAAGAAGATGGTGAAGTGGAGTGAAGAAGAGATTGTTGAAAATATCTTTACCCGCTACAAAGACAGGAAGATCACTGTACTTGCTCCCCTGATACGAGGACGTAAAGGACACTACCGCGAACTGTTTGAAGACGTAAGAAAGAAAGGCTACCTGAAAGTAAGAGTGGATGGTGAGATAGTGGACCTAAAGGAAAGAATGCAGGTAGACCGTTATAAGATCCACGATATAGAACTGGTGGTTGACAGGCTGCAGGCTTCCGACGATATGAAAGTACGCCTGAGCCAGAGCGTGCAAAAGGCTTTGCAACTTGGGAAAGACCTGATGTTTATCGTAGTGCATGATACAGCTACCGACAAAAAGAAACCGGATGACCAGGTAGTACAATACAGCAAACAACTAATGTGTACGGATACCGGCATCAGTTACGAAGAACCTTCACCCAATGCATTTTCTTTTAACTCTCCATATGGTGCATGTCCTACTTGTAAAGGTTTAGGAAGTGTGTACCAGGTAAACATGGAAGCTGTAATCCCTGATTGGAATAAGAGCATAAAAGAAGGTGCAATTGCACCTCTTGGCGAAGAGCGTGAAGCTTTCATCTACAAACAGATTGTGCAGCTAAGCAAGAAGCATAAGTTCAGCGTCGATAAGCCACTGAAAGATCTTTCGCAAAAAGCGATGAATGTGATCTTGTATGGTAAGGAAGATGTAGAAGAAAGTAGCCTGGATGCAGAAGAAGTATTTGAACCAGTACAAGGAAATATTTATGCTACAGAATACGAAGGAATAGTGAACATGCTGAAGCGATGGTTTGCCACCGGCAGCAGTGAATCACTAAGGGATTGGGTTGAGAAATTCATGTCTTTGAAAGATTGTCCATCCTGTGGTGGAGCGCGGTTGAAGAAAGAAAGTTTATGGTTTAAAGTAGACGAAAAGAACATAGCAGAATTAAGTCAGTTGAACCTGGATAAACTGCACAAATGGTTCTCGGATGTTGAGAAGCGATTGAACAAAAAGCAGAACACGATCGCAAAAGATATTCTGAAAGAAATAAGAGAGCGACTACAGTTTCTTCTGGACGTAGGACTTACATATCTCACGCTTAATCGCTCGTCAAAAACACTCAGTGGTGGCGAGAGCCAGCGTATACGTTTGGCTACGCAAATTGGTTCGCAACTGCAAGGAATAACATACATACTGGATGAGCCAAGTATTGGCCTGCACCAGCGAGATAACCAGCAACTGATAAGTGCACTAAAGAACCTGCGTGATATAGGCAACAGCGTGCTGGTGGTAGAACATGACAAAGACATCATGCTGGCCTCTGATCATCTGATTGATATTGGTCCACGTGCAGGCAGGCATGGAGGCCAGGTGGTAGCACAAGGAGATCCAAAATCAGTATTGGCTTCGGGCTCCGAAACATCGCATTACCTGCAGGGAAAAAAGAAGATAGAAGTACCTGCCACACGCAGGGCTGGCAACGGCAAAAAGCTGGAACTAAAAGGTGTAACAGGTAACAACCTGAAGAATGTGTCTGTCAATTTTCCTTTAGGGAAATTCATCTGTATAACTGGTGTAAGTGGCAGTGGTAAGAGTACGCTGATAAGCGAAACTTTGTACCCTATCCTAAGCAAGCATGCATACGATAGCAAGACGACACCAATGCCTTACAAAAGCATTAAAGGTCTTGAACACATTGATAAGGTGATAGAAATTGATCAAAGCCCTATAGGTCGTACGCCGCGTAGTAATCCTGCTACTTATTGCGGTTTCTTTACCGAAATAAGAACCTTGTTTGCAGCAGTACCTGAAGCTAAAATTCGTGGTTATGCAGCGGGTCGTTTTTCATTCAATGTAAAAGGCGGAAGATGCGATGTGTGTGAAGGCGGCGGTATGCGAGTGATAGAAATGAACTTTTTACCGGATGTATATGTGCCTTGCGAAAAGTGCAATGGGCGCCGTTACAATCGTGAGACATTAGAGATACGCTACAAAGGAAAATCTATCAGTGATGTATTGGATATGACCGTGGATGAAGCTGTTGAATTTTTCCAGAATATCCATTGGTTACACAGAAGGATAAAGGCTTTGCAGGATGTTGGCTTAGGTTACATCACCATTGGTCAATCATCTGTAACGCTTAGTGGTGGCGAGGCACAGCGTGTAAAGCTGGCAACAGAGCTTGGTAAAAAAGATACGGGTAAAACATTTTACATACTCGATGAACCTACAACTGGTTTGCACTTCCAGGATATAAAACACCTGCTGGATGTACTGAATAAACTGGTTGACCGAGGTAATACGGTGCTTGTAATTGAACACAACCTGGATGTAATAAAAGTAGCTGATCACATCATAGATCTTGGGCCAGAAGGCGGTGATGGTGGAGGGCAAATTTTATTTGAAGGAACCCCAGAAGACCTTGTAAAAGTGAAAGAGAGCCATACCGGCAGGTATTTGGTGGAAGAGCTGAAGTAGCATGTTGCATGTACAAAAAAAGCCGGAGTTAGTACTCCGGCTTTTTTATTTCTATACTAGATCAATTACTCTTTCACCATATGGATATGATCTATTCCATCTTCATCATACACCTCCCCTACCTGCACAAAGCCGAAGCTTTCGTAGAATTTCTTTAGGTATAACTGGGCGCCTATCTGGATTGGCTGCTTACCAAACAATCGGTAAGCATGATCAATGGATTGTGTCATTAACGCTTTACCAAAACCCAATGCTCTATGTGCAGGAGAAGTGATAACACGTCCAATAGATATTTCAGGATAGCTGACACCAGCAGGTACAAGACGAGTATATGCCACCAGTTGATTATCATGGTAACCCATCAGGTGAAAGCACCGTTGATCTTTGTCATCAGCATCCTGGAATACACAGTTCTGTTCTACTACGAACACTTCATTTCGTAAGCGAATGATAGCATATAATTCATGCGGGCTAAGCTGATCAAAAGGCTTGCACTTCCAGAAGACATTCTGCATTATTGAACATTAGCTTTTACAAATGAAATAGTACGGCTGTAGGTATCTTGTAAGGTTGTTCCATACCATCCGTGGCCCTCACCATTATAGGTGTGCATTTCTACTTTAGCACCTGCCGATGTAAGTGCAGCGCGTAGCTCTGTAGATTGACTGATAGGCACAATATAATCCATGGTGCCATGCAAAATGAGTGTTGCCGGCGACTGTGCGGTAACATAATTAACGGGGCTTGCATTGGCATATAATGTTGGATTAGCCAAAGGTGTTGTGCCAAGAAAATTCTGCAATACAGGCTGACTTGCTGCAGGCACAGGATGACTAGTATACAACGATGTAAGATTGGTTGGCCCAAACAAATTCACTACTGCTTTTATGTTGCCGTTGCTGTTGTGCTTGTACGCATATAACAACCCAAGATGGGCTCCAGCACTGGCACCCACCAATCCTATTTTTGATGGATTGATTCTGTATTCTGCTGCGTTATTGGCGATGAATTCAAGTGCCATTTGTATATCCTCTATTTGCGCAGGAAAACGATTAGCACCACCAATAGCAAGACGATAGTTTATATTGAAAATCGCGTAATCCTGGAGCTGGCCCCGGATTGCGTTGATATCTCCATCAAAATCTGATTTATCACCACCGCTCCAACTTCCACCATGAATGAAAACAAGAACCTTAGTATTATTTGTTGTTCTTCCTGCAGGTAAATAAATATCCATTGCCTGCGCTGCATTTGCCCCGTACTTTATATTCTTCATATTCGATTCTGCCAGTAATGAATTTTCCTTTTTATCGCATGAGACAATAGAAGTACATACCAACAAAAGGATGCTTAATAAATTCAATATTTTCATAGCCATGCTTTACTTCCAAAAGTAACACCAGGACATTGGATATAGCTGTGCGTTCAGGTTCTTATCTAATGTTTAACGGGCGTTCAATTTCTTTATGATGAAGACTAAGAAGCATTACAAATCTGCTAACATAATTATGCATTTCCAGTCTTCGGTCATGCAATAATCCGCATGATGATCAACAGAAACGAAATAATAACCTGAAGAGAAAATGACTCTATATCAGCATAATTTGACAATGTAAAAAGGGTAAACTAAAGATTGGTTTACCCTTTCTAAAATGCTTATCGACCCACCGCAGGCACCACCGGCAAGCTTTCATTTCCATCTGCATTAACAGCCTGTACAGCAAAGAAATAATTGTCTTTAGATACCGGCAATTGCATCTCTAGTTGATTAGTGAAAATCTTTCGCTGCCACACCGGGCTGGTGGTTTCCCTCACCAAAACATAATAACCTTTTACCTTACCTGCTTTAGGTGCCTGCCACTTTAAGAAGCTGTAGTTAGATAGACGTCTTACTTCTATTTTTACTGAGTCTGGCATTGCAGTCGCTTTTGCAAGATTGGCAAGATTAGCAAGGTTCATTGCCGTGTTTTTGCGCAGGTATTCAAAGTCCATGAACTCAGGCAGGTCGCCATACACAATGCCGTTTTCTGTGCGCACATTCTGGTGCTGGTGAAAATAATTTTCATTCATTTCGGTAAAACGAACGGCGGCATAACCCTTATCTACAAAAGGCGTATGATCGCCGCCACGCAGGAAACGATCGTTCCTGTAGATCATCACCACCTCCAGGTTTTCTACATAGCGCTCTCCTACTTCTTTTACATAACGCGCCAGCTGCCTTGCCTTACCATCATTCTCCAGTCCAAGCTGCCGGATGGTAAGTGCCCTGCGACCGGTGTCTTGCGTTGAGAAAGCTTCGCTAAAAACCCTGATGCGTGTGTTGTCAATAATGTTCGTCTCGCTGCTGTTGTTGCTTCCCATGATGTCGTTGTTCAGCACAGCTTCAATGTTCCAGTTTTGACTGCGTGCCTTATTGGCCATATAGCCCGCGCCTAGCAATCCTTGCTCTTCACCGCTTACTGCTACAAAGAGGATAGTTGCAGGAAACGATCGCTTGCTCATGATGCGTGCACACTCCAATGCAGCTGCTACGCCACTGGCATCATCGTTCGCACCTGGTGCATCCCCTATGCTGTCAGTTGGTGAGCTACGCATGTTGTCGAGGTGGCCGGTAATGATGAATATCCTGTTATCAGCAGGGTCTGTTCCCTTCAGCGTGGCTACCACATTTCCCAGGTTGATGGAGCGATCTACACGGCGTCCATCTGCGTGGTATGTGGTGGTATCTATGATGGCAGACAACCGCCCTTTCGCATCTTTTGAAAAGGAGTTGAATTTATTGAGCACCCATTTTCTTGCGGCACCAATGCCACGCGTAGGATGTGTGGTGGAGCTTAATGTATTGCGTGTTCCAAAACTTACCATCTGGTTAACATAGCTCTTCAGTGAATCAGCTGAAACCTCTTTCACCATTGTCTCAATAGCCGGATCACGGTTGATAATGGTTTGCGATGAAACTGCATTAGCAACTAGTAAAAATGCTATGATTAAAAACTTCCTGTTTATCATCTTTTGATTTTGAATTTAGAACTATAGTAAAAATAAAATTCGAGCCAGAAGCACAAGCTACTGTACATTATTTCACAATTTAATGGACATGGATCTTTCTCTTTGACTTACGGCCAAAGTTGACATATAAAGATGCCATTATAGCCAATGCAAAACTTACTGCTGTAACGGCATCAATCAATGCAGAGGAAATATCAGTACCAGTTATTTTATCCGCATAATACTTCACGAAAGAGTTGGGCAGGTTCGATTCACCCAGTTGCCTTTTTACCTGCCACTGCCAGTCCGTTACCGGGCAATAACCAAGGCCATACCAGATGCCAAGGATCAACCACGAGCCAAGGGTGAGGCCGGCAAACCACAGGTGCGCCTTCTGTGTCTTCTTCCACATCCAGCCAAACAGGTTGAACCCGATAATGACCAGGTGAATGATGGTGAGAAGTATGTCGAGAAAGATGAGCACGTTTAGATGTTTGTGTTGAATGATGAATAAGAAATGTTGAATAAGAAGAAGGTTAGCTTGTGGTTTTTGATAGTTGCGTAAAGTCTTCCATCAATAAAGCAGGACGTTTCATCTTTTGACTTTTGCTTTTTGACTTTTTCCTTTTGACTTCGATTCGTACTTCATACTTCGCACATCCAACTTAGACTAATATCCATACTTCTTCCCCCACTTCTCCTTCAGAAACTTGCGCAATTCATTCTCCCGTGCGTTATTACCCGGGTCATAAAATTTGGCGCCTTTTAATTGATCTGGCAAGTACTCCTGCTCAGCAAAATTGCCTTCAAATGAATGGGAGTATTTATAGTCTTTGCCATAGTTCATGTCCTTCATCAACTTAGTGGGTGCATTACGGATGTGTAATGGAACCGGCAGATCACCTAGTTGTGAAACGGCAGACAATGCTTTACCTATAGCCTCATAAGACGCATTGCTTTTAGCAGAAGAAGCCAGGTAAGTGGCACATTGAGAAAGGATGATGCGGCTTTCGGGATAACCTATTTTAGCTACCGCATCAAAAGTAGCATTGGCCAGTAGCAAGGCATTTGGATTTGCATTGCCTATGTCTTCACTAGCAAAAATGAGCATACGGCGTGCGATGAACTTTACATCTTCACCACCTTCTATCATACGTGCCAGCCAATACACTGCACCATTAGGATCGCTGCCGCGCATACTTTTTATAAAAGCAGAAATGATATCATAATGCTGTTCACCCTGCTTGTCATATAGCGCAATGCGCTTCTGCGCCACATTCATTACAAGGTCGTCAGTTATTTCAATAGCAGGCTTATCTCCTTCACCTGCCCTGAATGCAGTGATGACTAACTCCAGCAGGTTAAGCAGCTTACGTGCATCACCACCAGATATATTAATCAATGCTGCTGTTTCCTTCAAGCTAACGCTGTACTGTTGTAGTACTTCATCACGCTCAATGGCATCGTTCAGCAGTTGTACAAGATCAGCTTCTTCCAAAGCTTTCAATACATATACCTGGCAACGACTAAGCAACGCCGCGTTCACTTCAAAAGATGGATTTTCTGTAGTAGCACCTATCAGTGTTATGGTTCCTTTTTCTACAGCACCTAGCAGTGCATCCTGCTGACCTTTATTGAAACGATGAATTTCATCAATGAAGAGAATGGCTTTTTCCATCTGCTTCGCCTGCTCTATTACCTCGCGTACATCTTTTACGCCGCTACTAATAGCGCTAAGCTGGAAGTAAGGAATACTAAGTGTATTTGCAATGATATTGGCAATGGTGGTTTTACCTACACCCGGAGGCCCCCACAGGATCATAGAAGGCACAATACCATTTTCAATAGATGTTCTAAGTATGCTGCCTTTGCCTGTAAGATGCCGCTGCCCTGCCAGTTCATCAAGAGAAGCCGGGCGCAATCTTTCAGCTAAGGGTACGTTACTGTTCATCATGCGAAGTTAAACGCCGGGCAATTGCAACGCAGATGAGCTGTAGTTAAAAGTTCAAGCCCCAGCTAAGCCCTCTGAAGCCGGGAAACACAGCATTATTGAATATGGAGCCGAATGTGTAGCTAAAACCAACGCCTACAAAATAGTCATAGCCGGACAACAATGCCCTGCGCTGTGTGAGTACGTCAGCGGCTGATGCATCTTCTTTCTTAATGTTGATCTGGTCGCGAATGATGCTATAGCTGCCGCCTGCACCAAAGGTGAAACCTTTGAATATTCGCCAGTTTATACCGCCGCTGAAGCTAAGGTTGTTCTGCTTAAAGTCTGAAAGGTAGTTAGAATAAAAACCTCCTACATTCACTGTTCCCCATGGTTTGGTAAAAGATGCAATTGCCTGCAGCGAATGTTTTACCTGTAGCTCCTTGATCTTATAGTAAATGGTAGTGTCGCCATACATGCTTAGCTCAGGCCCAACCAGGTAACGAACAATGATCCTCTCGCTATTGAACTTGCTATAGGGCGTGATGCTATATTCTACCCGCGGACGAACAGAGGTCCGAAGGTCAAGGTTTTGAAACAAGCTATGCATAGCGTCTCCGCCAATCCCTACACCCCAATGTTCTGAAAGCTTTTTTACATAGATAGCTTCTACACCTATATCACGGAATTGAACTGTTTCTTTTTCAGTAGCCGATACAGCATATACACTCTTGCGGAACTGCATATCAACATTGATGTTAGTACGACTGGCATTGGTTTCTCTTGTACTGCTGATGTAGCTGTTGATGTTCTCATTTTTGAAATTCTGGTTGCCACTAAAGAAGCCTGAAGCACCCACTCTTAGTTGCCAGAAGTTCCATTTATCCTTTTGCTGTTGCTCTGCTGTTTCCATACTGGCTGTGGTGTCTTTCGAAACATAACTTATCTGGAGATCTTCGGCCAATCCACTTTTTGCCACATATGATACCAGGCCAAGCTTCACATACTTTACCAACTGCTTTCGCTTTTCATCATCCGTCATTGTAGGATTGTTGAAATACCTGAGCGTGTCCGACTTTCCACTGAAAGATTTCAAACCAATGAACGCAATGGTATTTTGCTCTCCACCACCGCCACTGAACTCTGTATTCACCAGCACATGCACGTCGGCAAGAAACCTGTCACGTACAAAATCAACCATCTTGATTTCCTGCCGTACATAGTTAAAGTCGCACAGCCATTCCCATTTGCAATCCATAAAAACACCCAGCTTGTTGTTTTTTTGTGCTACAGAAACAATAGGAAAAAGAGTTACTAGTAGTAAAGAGTAGAAGATATTACGGCTCATGGTGTGCAGTGTTTTGGGAGGGAGCCAAATTAATATGATAGTTCCGGTTAAAGCAGAACCATTGGATGAACGGAAGTAATACTTCACCAACGCTCACCAGCAAGCTAAAATCTTCTATAACTAAAGTGAAAAACTACTCTTTGGTCTCTACAAAAAACGATCGGTTCTTTTTAATATAGTTGAAGGTAAGCAGCACATGCACCAGCATGATGATACCATACACGAGCACAAAAATGAAAAGGCGGTTCATGTCTTCCGCTTGCACAGGCATATTGGCCGGCATGTTCTGCATGATCTGGGCAAGCATTCCCGGGTTCATCAGAAGGAAAGAAGAAACAAAAGTTATGATAATGCTATAGATAAGGCACACTATGCCATTTACCCTGATCCAATCGTACATAGAATGCTTGACCGGCTGTTTCAACAGCAGCACTTGCCGGCTGAACTTGTTTGAGAACCAGGTGTACAACAGGATGGAAATGATGATGAAAGCACTTAACAAATTGACTGGTGACGACAACAAAGCTGCCAGGCTCATCAACAAAGAAAATCCCAGCATGATTGCCATGACATTCAGGAAGATTGTAAGAATTCTATACAGGATAAACATATGCGTGACCTGAAGCTGTTGTTGGCTTCATGGCGGCAAATAAACGCTGAAAGCGCAGAACTACAAAAACACGTTTGGCAACAACTGTAAATACAAAGGCCGCTCAATTTTGTTGAGCGGCCTTGCTTGATCAATTACAGGTGAAGATTAGTCCTTCACTATCTTTTGTACGAACTGCTTGTTCTCACCAACAACCTGCAATAGGTAAGTACCTTTTGACAAGCCATTAGGCAATCTTACAGAACGGTTTGCAGAACCACCAGAATGACTGAATATCTCGGTGTAAACACGCTGACCATTCAGGTTTGTCAGTACGATGGTATAGTTACCTGCAGTCATATTATCCAGTGCAAGGTTGAAGCTTTCGCCCTTTACAGGGTTAGGATAAGCTACAATGGCCGCTGCACCTTTACTGATAGAAACTCTAACAACAGATGTAAGCTGGCTGCTTCCATTGTTGTTTACCACACGTACACGGTAGTAGTTATTGCCCTGGAATGGCATTGCATCTAACCAGTTATAGGTAGCGGCGCCTCTTGCTGCAACGGTACCCGCTTTAGTAAAGCTACGACCATCAACAGAACGCTCAACTTCATAATGCTTAACATCAGTTTCAGTAGCGATCTTCCATTCTACCTGTACACCTGCATTATGCTGGAAAGCACGAATATCGGAAAGGGTAACAGGAAGAGTGGTAACAATTTCGTCAGCACCCATATCTGGTGTAGCATCACGATCTTCCATATCAATATCCTTAGTTATACCAGCAATGGTAACACCGGCATTGATTAGAGGAGATGAGGTTTGAAGATGAAGATCAGTTGGCGAAATGAATTGAGGATCTACGGATACTGAAGCAGCATCTTTACCGGTGGCAGTTCTCCACGCAGCAATATCTGCAACAGCTGCGCTTCCTGAGTAACCGATATTGGTACCAGTAGTAAAGTAATCATTGTTGTTTATGTCGTTGAAAACTGTAGTAGCCGCTGCATTATAGATCGCATACCTTGTATTTGCTGTTTGCGTATTAGCAAAGATGTTGTTGCGAATGTTTAGTGAATTGGCTGTGGTGATACCGGATGTGATATTGATAGCAGCAGAGGTACCAGTTGTCTGGTCAGTGTTTAGGTTGATCGAATTGAAGTAGAGATTATATCCACCGCCAGTCACGGCAATGATACCATATCCATTATCATTGAGGCCAACACCTGATGCATAACCAACACCTGCAACATCCCAAATGAAGTTGTTGTAAATGGTTAGATTAGAAGCTGTAGTTGAAGCATTTAGTTGTATACCATTTGCACCCCAACCACCAGATACTGTATTCTTGATATCTGAGATTTTGTTGTTGAATATATTACCGCCCGACATTGTGCCTGCTATACGCAAACCAGAAGCAGCGGGAGTAGTAGCCGCAGATGATACACCTGAAATGTTATTACCTGAAATCTCAACGTTCTGCTGTTGGAAGATCGCAATACCATTTAACTGGATTTTAGAAGCAGCTATTGCTGATCCAATTGTATTTCCCCTGATTACGTTATTAACTTCATTACCAGTTGGACCTACCAGTACAATACCGTACTGTAAAGCTGTTATTGTATTGTTCTCGAAAATATTATTTGAGTTAGCAGCCTCTGCTACTCCACCCAGTGTTGTTGAGCTGCTCGATACAATGGCAGCATAAGTTGTGGTTGGTGTATTACCTGTAAGCGTCACATTGCGGATGATATTATTTGTAGCACCATCTGTTGCGCTTGCCGGAGAAAGGTAGATAAGACTTGAACTTGTACCTGTATTGGTATTAGCTATTGTAAGTGAACTTCCACCAGTATTCACACCATCAAATACAACATAATCTGCACCTAGTAACCTAATGATAGCACCGGCACTTGAACCACTGATGGTAGTAGCCATACCTGCTTCTGGCTTGAAGGTAATTGTCTTAGTTGCTGACGCATCTGGGTTAGACCTGATAACTATTGGGAAGGTCTCTGAAGAATATGCACCATCCATCAAGGTAAATGTAACATTGCCTGTTATACAAGCTGTATGATATGCATTAACAGCATCACCAATAGTGGGATAATTACCTGATGATCCAATTGTGTAATTACCGTTTAAAGTAACTCCAACTGTGTAAGAATTTAAAGTTGCAGGATGTGTAGAAACTGTATTAACATCTGTTGCTACTACACCGGCAGGGTTGGAACTTATATTTGGAGTAGGCGTAACTACATCCTGAGCTATAACATAATACTGAACAATATCGCCTGTTACAAGTCCACCAAAATCTGAAGGTTGGATAGTAAAGTTCCATGTACCGTTTGTTGCACTACCGCCTACTAATGTACCTGGTTGAGAATACCAAGCTCCAGTTGTTCCTTTTCTATAATACACTCTTGGTACCAAAGAACCACTAGTTGGAACACCAGAAGCATCTGTTATGGTAGCAGCAAGCAGCTTATTTCCTGTTTCACAATTAGAAACCAAATTATTGTAGGTGATGACAGGAGCAGTTTCGTCAATTGCAATACCGTTAAATTCATCTGCACCAATATCAGGAGTAGTTGTGTTCCTGGTTTGTCCGTCATAATCTACGGTGATACCTGATATAGGAGTACCGCCACTTTCTGCCCTTGTAGGAACAGTAGGATCAAGATGCAGGTAATTTGCATCTGCTACCATCAAACTGCTAAAAATAGGATTTTCTGTTACTGAATTCTGATCTCTGGGAGCAACTCTTTGCTTATAAGCATCCAGTGTTTGATCAGAGTTGGTTCCATCAAAAAAGATAACATTGGTTGCTGAAGGAGTTCCTGCATAAAACATATTGTTGTTAGAAGCGCTTCCGTAGTTAGTAAGTGATGTACTAGATCTACGGTAAGCAGCTGACACTCCTGTACCTGATGGCGTAGAAAGGTTCACCAGGATATTGTTTACCATGTTCAAAGTAGCAGTAGTAGCTGTGGTAGATGTAGTAGCATACAATGCAGAAGTACCAAAATTGGCACCAGATGAACTGGCGTCTAAACGCACAGTGTTGTAATGAACATTTATGATAGTAGTGGCACTAGTAGAAGCAAGGTTAATACCCCTGATAGCATCTGCTGAACTTGCAGAAGGTGTGTACAAGTTACCAACCAGGTTGTTTTGCACATTTAGTGTTGTTCCTGAGTTCACTGTAATACCTCTTGCTGAACTGGAAGAACCAAATGCAGTAAGCTCACCTATTTTATTTCTGGCTATAAGGATAGTGTTACCAGTACTAGTATTTATCCCGGTAACTGTACCACTACCACCTGTAGAATTAATGTTTAGGTTGTAAATATTATTTTGAGAAATATTTTTAACCGATGAGCTTACTGAATTGGTAATAATTCCACCTAAAACGTGCGATGTAGAAGTACTGGCACCAACAATATTTAAATCATAGATAGTATTACCTGTAAAAGTTTCACCTGTTGGGGAGGTTAAGCTATAAATACCATATAAAGTAGCAGAAGATGTACCTGAAGTATTATTGAAGCCCAGGCCATTGATCATATTACCCGATACAACAGCGATAGAAGTACCTACACTAATACCATAAATAGTACCACTAGCACCCGTTTTCTGAATGTTACTGATGGTGTTATTGTTAATGGTAAGATTAGTAGGACTACCACTGTTTTGGATACCAATCACTGTTCCTGTACCAGACTGGCTAACACCTGAAACAGTATTCCCATTGATGTTAACAGTGGCTGCAGAAACAGTATTAGCTATACCAGTAAAAGTTCCTGTGGTAGCTGCTGACTGTGTAATATTCTGCACTATGTTATTTGAGATGCTGATTGTATTTCCAGC
The DNA here is from genome assembly GCF_017355875.1 of Aridibaculum aurantiacum. Taxonomy (NCBI): domain Bacteria; kingdom Pseudomonadati; phylum Bacteroidota; class Chitinophagia; order Chitinophagales; family Chitinophagaceae; genus Aridibaculum; species Aridibaculum aurantiacum. The sequence goes on along the minus strand of NZ_JAFEWC010000001.1, from coordinate 703,899 downwards.
CGCTGTACCACCAGATCCATTTTCAATTGCTACTACGGCTTGTGTAGTACCGGCACCGGAAAGAGAAACTGTGTTATTATTTATAGTACCACTCACACTTGTTGCAGTAGAAGTGAAAATGCCTCTTAGTGTTGCAGGATGATTTACGCCACTGCCATCATTATTATTGATTGTATTAAATGACAGGTTGAAATTTGCCTGGTAGATGGTTCTTATAGCATATGCTACTGCTGTACCACTTGTACCGCCTCCATAATTTCTTATGATGTTTCCTGTTGCTGCTGCGGTTCCACCTACGTCATTGTTTGTGTCGTATAATGAAAAAGGAGATGCTGCTGCAAAACCTCTCAGGTAGATACCTGTATAACAATTCTGGATGGTGTTATTGTAGAACCTGTTGTTCGAATTGGTTCCTGCAGCGCTTGTTACAGTAACAGTAACATTGTTTGTCGCAACAGTGTTAGCGACCCAAATACCTACAGAGCCATCTGTAGACTCAGCGGTTCCAGATGTAACATTATTTCTGTTTAATGTGATTGTACAGTTACGAATGGTAACATACTGGCAACCGTCTGTAGCACTAGCTTTAAGTAAACCAAAGCCATACTCCATCATGGTAGCAGCAGTAGTATTGGCCGAATTTTCTTGTAAATCGATACCGTCAATTGTTACATAGTCTGAACCAGCCAACCTCCATATACCATCTAATGCCGCAGATGTTGTACCTGGTGTAGCAGTACCAGTAGTATAAGCAGTCACTACTGGATTTGCTCCCGAACCGGCAGGATCTCTGCGAAATGTAATTGGATTAGCAGCTGTTCCAGTAGCTGTTAGGGATAAAGTAGCTGTTATGGTTTCAGTATAGCCTGGAGCTATATTGAAGATAACTCCTCCCGGTCCTACACCCTGAACATTGACATCAGCAACAGCTGAAGCAATAGTTGGATAGGATGCCGAGGGAACCATTTGGCTTCCTGATAACTGAGCATAAGTAAAGTTCAGGAAGAGCATGCTTCCCAAGAGCAAGTACAGTTTTCTCATGTGTGAGTTTTTATTGAGGAGCCAATTTAGCTTTAACTAATCAATAACAGTCCACAGCTGCACCTTAAATTTTTTTTATACTCCTGATAAATAACTGCTTTTATAAAAACCTTCCTGTATAACTATCTTTTATTGCTGCTAATCCAGAAGGTATACCAGCGTATACCAAACTACCTCCGCCATCACCTGCTTCGGGTCCAAGATCGATGACCCAATCAGCTGATTTTATAACATCGGTATTGTGCTCTATTACTATAATAGAATGCCCTTGTTCTATCAGTGCATTGAATGATGCCAGCAGCTTTTTGATATCGTGAAAATGAAGACCTGTGGTTGGTTCATCAAAAATGAAAAGGATATGTCCTGCTCCTTTGCCTTTGCCCAGGAAGCTTGCTAGTTTTACACGCTGCGCTTCTCCACCACTAAGTGTATCGCTGCTCTGTCCAAGTTTTATATAGCCTAAACCTACATCCTGCAATGGCTGAATTGCTTTAGCTATACCTGCACCATCTTTCCCGGCACTAAAAAATTCCACTGCCTCATCTACACTTAGCTCCAGTACATCGTGTATGCTCTTGCCTTTGTACGTTACTTCCAGCACCTCTTCTTTAAAACGCTTGCCATTGCACACATCGCACACAAGATGGACATCAGCAAGGAACTGCATTTCTACTACCTGTTCACCTTCACCTTTACATGCATCGCAGCGGCCACCATCCACGTTGAAAGAATAATGCTTGGCAGCAAAACCACGCATCTTACTCAGTGGCTGCTTTGCATACAGATCTCTTATCTCGTCGTAAGCTTTTATATAAGTAACAGGATTACTACGCGATGATTTACCAATAGGATTTTGATCGATCATCTCTATATGATCAATGCTTTCTATATCGCCGGTTATAGATTTATGAAAACCTACTTTATCAGCAAACTCACCTTTTATCTTTTGCAGGCCAGGGTAAAGAATTTGTTTGATGAGCGTTGTCTTACCACTACCACTTACACCACTTACTACGCATAGTACATTAAGCGGAAACTGGACCGTTATATTCTTTAAGTTGTTATGCCTTGCACCTTCTACCTTGATGCTGTTCATCCACTTTCGCGGACGCTTAGGCACTTCTATCTGCAGTTCACCTTTTAGATATTTACCTGTAAGACTTTCTTCATTTGCTATAATGGCATCGTAATTACCTTCTGCAACTACTTCACCTCCCAGGTGGCTGGCAAGCGGCCCCATATCTATAATATGATCTGCTTCCCGCATCATCATTTCATCGTGCTCTACCACCACTACCGTATTCCCAAGATCACGTAGCTCTTTCAGTACACCGATCAGCTTTTCTGTATCGCGGCTATGCAAGCCAATGGATGGTTCATCTAGTATGTAAAGCGAATTGGTGAGGTTGCTACCCAGGCTGCGAGTAAGTTGTATACGCTGGCTTTCTCCGCCACTCAGGCTATTAGCCAGGCGATTGAGCGTAAGGTATCCAAGACCTACATCTATAAGTGTCTTCAACCGGTGATTGATCTCTATCAATATCCGTTTTGCCACTTGCTTATCAAACTCGCTTAGCTGCAGCTGACTTATCCATACATAAAGATCTTTTACAGGCATCTCGCACAGTTCACCTATATGCTTGGAAGCTACTTTTACATACAATGCTTCTTTACGCAATCTAAATCCTTCACACTCGTGGCAGGTTGTACGACCACGATACCTGCTAAGCATCACCCTATATTGTACCTTATAAAGGTTCTGTTCTACTTCTTTAAAAAAGTCATCTATACCATTAGCATACTTATTTCCCTTCCATAATACATCGTACTCTTCTTTGGTAAGATCAGCAATAGGTTTATGAACAGGGAAGCTGAACATTTTTGCAACACGTATAAAATTCTCTTTCCATAGGCCCATCTTCTCTCCTTTCCATGGAGCTACAGCACCTTCATACAGGCTTAGTCTTTTATCTGGAATAACAAGGTCAGGATCTATACCCAATACCTGTCCAAAACCTTCGCATACAGGGCAGGCACCAAAAGGATTGTTGTAAGAAAAGAGATTAGGAACAGGCTCTTCAAACTGTATCCCATCCAGCTCAAACTTGTTGCTGAAGTGAAGCAGGTTGTTGCCATCTACTTCAAGGTACATCTCTCCTTCTCCCTCATAAAATGCGGTAGTGATACTATCACCTATACGATGTATATCATCTTCATCAAATTCTTTCACCACCAACCTGTCTACCAGTATATATACATTAGGAAGTGCAGCATTGGTTTTATCACTAGCCTTAGCTTGCTTACTGGTAGAGGCTTTATCCAGTTTCACTTTTACGTTCAGCTCGTATTCATCCATCTCCAGCAGGTCTTCTATACGTACTGTTTCACCTACACCTTCTGCAGCGGATATATACATACGGCTAAAGCCTTTCTGCATCAGTATGTTCAACTCCTCTTTCACATTGCGATTAGCATGTTGCTTGAACACGGCCAGCAGCAATACGCGGCTACCTTCATTCAAAGCTTTCATGGCATCTACCACATCCTGCACATCATCTTTCTTTACTTCTCTGCCACTGATGGGAGATATACTATGACCAACACGTGCAAACATCAATCGCAGGTAATCGTATAGTTCTGTCATGCTACCTACGGTACTGCGCGGTGTGCGTGTGATAACCTTTTGCTCTATGGCAATAGCAGGACATAATCCTTTTATGAAATCAACATCAGGCTTGTTCATACGCGCCATGAACTGCCTTGCATACGCACTTAAGCTTTCAGCATAGCGACGCTGGCCTTCTGCAAATAAAGTATCAATGGTAAGCGATGATTTACCTGAGCCTGAAACACCAGTAACTACTATGAATTTATTTCGAGGAAATGCTACAGTAACATTCTTAAGATTATGCACCCGCGCTCCCTTTACCAGGATGGTATCGTTAGTATCGCGGCTGCCTGTAGCTTCCTTTGGTGTAGCCACAGTGTTGGTTCTTTTAGCCATAGCTGCAAAAATATTAAGATTAAGTAGGTTGGAAGAGATGAATACAGTGTAGCATTCATATAAATGCGTTAATACATACCATTAACCAGCACAGATGATGGATAGTTTTACTTTATCAGCCTAAAAGAAAATTGTTCCAGTAGTTGGAAAATTAATTTGCCACATTTTCAATTTGGGATACACGAGAAAAAATTAAGTATAACCTGCTGCTGCTCAATAAGTAGAATATTAATATTGGTAAAAACGCCACATATCCTGCAATCCAACTTTTAGAAGTGTGGCTTTTTGGAGCATGTTTTTGGCCTTAACAATTATTTATACTCCTTACTTCTGTCTTACTTCACATCATGTTATTCACAACGGTCTACGAAAGGGAAACCCCAAGATTGTTCGAGTAACGTGATTAAATCAGTATCAAAATTTATCCATAATCCTTCGTCCAAAAACCAAAGTTATGAAAACACTTACCCTGGCATCCGACACCCAACTAATTCATGCTTTTCAAGATGGTAACAGTGCTGCACTTGAAGTACTGGTAAATCGTTACAAAGACAAGATCTTCTCATCTATCCTTTTTCTTGTAAAAGACAAGTACCTGGCAGAAGATCTTTTCCAGGATGTGTTCATCAAGATCATCGACACGATCCGTAACAACCGTTACACAGAGGAAGGAAAGTTTCTTCCATGGGCTATGCGTATTGCACACAACCTGTGTGTTGACCACTTTCGCAAAGTAAAACGTACACCAGCCATCAAGACCAGCGATGACCACGACATCTTCGAACTGATCAACTTTTGCGAAGATGGTGCAGAAAAGAAAATGATGCAGAGCCAAAGCCACGACCGTGTTCGTCGCCTGCTGGATATGCTTCCTGAAGAGCAGAGAGAGGTGATCGTACTTCGTCACTATGCTGATCTTAGCTTTAAAGAAATTTCGCAAATGACCAACTGCAGCATCAATACAGCTCTAGGCCGTATGCGCTATGGATTGATCAACATGCGTAAAATGTTAACCGAAAAACAGATCGCGCTATAAATTTTTACTTACTAACCTGTTAGATCTCTTTGATCTATCACACCCCCAATCATGGAATTGACAAAAAGCCTCCTTTAGAAGGGAGGCTTTTTAATTTTCTGATTGTTTCAATGAAGTATAACACATAGTGACATAGGTACAGTAGGGCACATAAAAGAATCTTTAATATTCAACTGTGCTCTATCATCCTATGTTCCTATGTGTTTGAATAAAGTATAACACATAGAGAAATAGGTACAGTAGGGCGCATAGATTCTTATAGATAATTTCATCCTACTGTGCTCTATCATCCTATGCTCCTATCTGATTGAAAAAAGTATAACAAATAGTGACATAGGTACAGTAGGGCACATAGTTTCTTATAGATGATTTCATTCTATTGTGCTCTATCATCCTATGCTCCTATGTGTTTTAATTAAGTATAACACATAGTGACATAGGTACAGTAGACACACAGCTTCTACTGTGCTCTATCATTCTATGCTCCTATGTGATTGAATAAAGTATAACACATAGTGACATAGGTACAGTAGGGACATAGAAGAATTCAAGCAATACTCTACTGTGCTCTATTATCATATGTTACTATGTGTTATGAAAGAAATAAGAGAAAGCTATTCTTGATTAGATGTCCTGTTTGCGAATTCTTGCTTCACCTTCTTTAGGTGGTTTACAAAAACCTCTTTAGAAACATAACCGATCTTCTCGTTGCTAAGAGGAACACCATTCAGATCAAGGAACATATAGAGCGGCTGGGCATTGAAGCCAAACTTGGTGATCTCGTAGTCGAGGTTTTTCTGCCCTACTGTAGTTACGTTCACTCCATCCTTACTTACGTATCGTTCATTCATTGGTAGGTCAGTAGATTCATCTACGTACAGACTAACAAGAACAAAATCATCGCGCAGCAACTTCAGCACTTCCGGATCATCCCAAACCTCGGCTTCCATCTTCCGGCAATTAGCACAGCTATGACCTGTAAAATCAAGCATCACAGGTTTGTTCAAAGCTTTCGCTGCAGCCATACCTTCCTCAAGATCAAAATAACTTACCAGCCCTAGTGGCGCATGTAGTTTATCTGTCAGCTTCTTTGGCGGCAAAGCTGCTGAAGCACTACTTCCACTTGAAGACGTAGTACCCTTCAATCCTTCCAATTTATATTTAAGTTCATGCAAGTTGAAGTCTTGCGTGCTGGTATGTGGCAGCCATCCACCGATACCTTTTAACGGAGCGCCCCATAAACCAGGGAACATATACAACGCAAAGCTGAAGGAAGCTATCGCGAAAAATAAACGAGGAACAGTTATATAAGGCAGGTCGCTGTCGTGGCTAAACTTTAGTTTACCCAGTAAGTAAAAGCCCAGCAACAGGAAAATGATAATCCAGAACACCAGGAATACTTCTCTATCGAGCAAGCGCCAGTGGTAAGCAAGATCCACATTCGAAAGGAACTTAAGCGCAAGAGCCAGCTCAATAAATCCAAAGGTCACTTTCACTGTATTTAACCAGCCACCACTCTTAGGCAGGCTCTTTAGCATGCTTGGGAAAAAAGCAAACAAAGAGAATGGCAGTGCTAACCCTAATCCAAAACCAAGCATACCCAACACTGGTGCAAGACCTACACCTTCAGCAGCTGTTTTTCCAAGTAAAGAACCTACTATAGGACCAGTACAACTAAAGCTTACAATAACCAAAGTAAGCGCCATAAAGAAGATACCGAAGAAGCCACCTTTTCCTGCTTTCTCATCCGCTTTATTTGCCCAACTGTTAGGAAGCGTAAGTTCAAAAGCACCGAAGAATGAAATGGCAAATATGATGAAGATGACAAAGAAGAATAGATTACTTACCGGGTGCGTGGAAATAGTATAGAGTATCTTATCACCAAAGATGAGCGTAAGTATAATGGTGGGAATAGTATAAATAAGTATGATAGAAATAGAATACCACAAGGCGTTGGTTACACCCTCTGCCCTAGTTTTTCCTTTCTTCAAAAAGAAGCTTACAGTTACAGGTACCAATGGAAAAACACAAGGCGTAAATACTGCTAGTAATCCCGTACCCAGACAGATCCAGAAAATGGTGGCCAGTGTTTCCTCCTTCTCTTCTTTCTTTCCTTCATCTCTAGAAGGCGCAGCAGGCACCTGGACATCAAAAGTCACTTCTTCATTCAGAAAAACACTATCAGCAAGTACCAACCACACAACCGAACCTTTTACTATCAAGCTATCTGTTGCTGGTATGTTCAGCGGTTGGCGCCATTCCACGCTATCAGGTGTATAGCGAACCACTACTCCACCTGTAGCATCCAATGCTTCATTTTTTATATTACCATTCTCCTGTAAACTGTCAATGATGAACTTGCGTGCTGCAGTATCAAAATTCACCGATGATAGGAACATATCATCAGGTGTTTTTTTGATGGCGCTAAACAACATCCCCCTGCTAACCTTAGCCTTGATCAGAACAAAAGCTTTCTGATCTACATCGCGGTGTGCACTAAAACTAAAATGCACAGGAGGTGTGTCCTGTGCAGTAAGTTGTAAAGAAGAAAATATAATGGCCAGTAATAAGACTACTGAATAAAATCTTGTCATGTGTTTAGCAGGTTATTTACAAAGAAACATTGAACGTTTTCTTTGTTGGCGGCAGGCACTGACTGTCGTCGCAGGTCATGTATTCAACCGTTACGTTTACGTTGGTCTTTATATTGCCTTTTACTTTTACAGTTTGTACAAAGTCTACCTTCTCTCCGTAATATTTTACTTTGGTGTCAAAGTTGGAATCGTATTCCTCTTTCAGCTTTCCTACTTCTTTTACTGCACCAGTAAAAGTAAGAAGCGGCGTTTGGGCAAACTTTATAGTTGTAGGTAAAGGACCACCCTTACCAGTATGCTGCGAGTAAATATGCCACGGCTTAGGCAATGTAGCGGAAAGGATAACAAGATAAGAGTCACCCTTCTTTACGCTGGTGGCCGTCCACTTCACAGGATCTTTTATCTGGGCCATTGCACCATTACCAACCAGTACTGCTGCAATTAAAATTATAAGTGTGCGCATATCTTTTTTTTATAAACGAATAGTGGCAGAGAAAAGTTCCTCCAATATTGTTAATTCAAACCAAGTAGTTCAAAAACCTTTTTGCCATCTGTGTTACCCAATAATGGCGAAACGGCTCTTTCAGGGTGAGGCATCATTCCAAATACATTACCTTCTTTATTGCGGATACCGGCTATGCCCCTGCATGCTCCATTTGGATTGCAGAATTCATTAGCCACACCTTCATCGCTGCAGTAGGTAAAAAGTACCTGGTTGTTCTTCTCTAGTTCATCAAGCAATTTATCATCGGCATAATACCTTCCTTCGCCATGTGCTATAGGAATTTTTAGAGCTTCAGTATTAGGTCCTTTGATGTAAACATTGCTGCAAATGAATTGTTGATTTTTGTTTTGCAACAATACACCCGGCAGCAAGTGGCTTTCGCACAGTATCTGGAAGCCGTTACATACTCCTAATACTTTTCCGCCCCTGTTGGCAAAATCAATTACACTCTGCATCATTGGGCTAAAGCGTGCAATAGCACCACAACGGAGGTAGTCGCCATACGAGAAACCACCTGGCAGCACAATGCAGTCATCAGTAGAAAACATGCTGATGTCTTTGTCTTTATGCCAAAGCATTACCACTTCTTTATTCAGGTGATTCTGCAGGGCGTCCTGCATATCTCTGTCGCAATTAGAACCAGGAAAAACTACTATTCCAAATTTCATGTAGGTGTTGATTTGCCAGGGAGAAAGCTACTAATTGATTAGTAGCTGTACCTGTAGTACTGAGCATCAAAGGTAAAAGCAGAAATCTAAAAACTGTTGTAATTTTTAAGAGCTTCCCACGTATTGAACAGTCCCAAAAGGAATAGAACCCAGAACATTATGCCGGGTAGTGTGCGTCGCTTCGGACTTAAGAAGCCTTTAGCTATAAATGGACTAACTGGGATGATCCACAACAGTAAACTATCAAGAGCCGCATTTTTTATTACAAAGGGCAGCGGTATCATTACCAGCAACATCACCGTTAAGACTGCCCAGTTTTTCCTGATGTGTATCAACATACGGCGGCTGGCTATCTGCCAGTAGTAAATGCCGATCAATAAACAGATAATGATTACACCAATGGTGATAGCAAACATCAAAGGTGATTGCACGCCTGGCAGGTTCAGTTGCCACTCAGGTACATACTGCTCCAGGCGCTGCAGCCGGTCAGTCAGGTATAAAAATGAGAACAGGAAATAAAATGGTGAAACAACGCCCATTAACAGCACGATCCATTCTGTGATATTGAACGGACGAACAATCAATAAAGCAAACATAGCTACCAATACCAGCAGCGTAGATGGATGATACAATATGATACATACTCCAATCACCAACCCGATATTGAACAATAAGCTCTTGGGATTTTGCGCCCCATACATGCGTGTACACATAGAGTACAGCCATATCACCAGCAGGTTGATGACCAACGCAGGTGTGACGTTGGACCATTCTTCAAACATGCCCGTTAGCAATATGTAGGTCATAGCCGTAAGGAACGACGGCTTGCTAAACATTCGCTGATCGTTGAAGAGAAAGTTAATTCGAAGCGCTTGCACCAGCACTAACAACAGGAAGATTCCCATTATGAAAGTAGGATGTAACCCTGCTACATACTTGTTCAGGAATAGAGAGATCAAACCATCTTCCTCGGCAGCAGCTACTACAGGAGGATCGAAAAAGAAATGGCTGTGAACAGCAATGCTCAAAAAGAACAGCCAGATAACAGTTATGGGAGATCTTTCTCTAAATGTGGCGAACACGCTTGATAATGCTTAACTATAAATCTAATCGTGCAAAACAAAGGTAATTCCGGTACATGCAAGGAAAAATAATTTGCCTGCTACCCACTTGTTTTCCATAGCGCGGCATGAAGTCGTAGCCTTTATCAAGGTTGCGCAAAGTAGGGTTGCGATTGATCTCGCCACTAGGAGTTATACTCTGGCTCGATAGCAATTGCATGCGCTTTTCCTGCTGGTTAAATAAGAAATGAAGCTGGTCGCCGGTATTTACCAGTTGATAACCTATGAATGCATCTGTTTCGTCATCATACTGTTGTTTATTCACCACGTTGGTCCACGAAACATTAGCAGAACTATCAAATGAGAAAACGGCAACATTTTGAGCATGATAGCGGGTAAGCTGGTTAAAGCTGTTCCACCTCCACCACGGATAGCTGAAGCTATACGGGCTAAACATATAGTAATCCATCGGCCTCATCATAAATGGCGAACCCCACAGGTAGTCCATACGATTGAAGCTGCCGCTACGGCCTGTAGTGTAAAATGACTCTGCCGCCACCAGGAAGCCACCATCTTTCCTGACAATGATATTATTTAAGAAATAGTCATTGAAAGCTGTTCTCATGCTGTTCTGCCCCTTTGCCTCATTGCGGAGGTCTTCACCAAACACAATAGCTTTTGTTGCTTTTATCCTGGCTGAAGGAGCGTCCCAAACTGTGGTATACAAGCCGTCAATGTTTCCGTTCCTTGCTTTTGAGTAAAAAGAAGTGATCAGGTAGTTCTTATTGAAATTATCAACCTTGATCTTTATCTCATCCAGGTAAATATTGTTCAAAGCAAGCTCAGCCTCGTTCAGTTTATCGGTGCCGCGGTTCTTCACCATCAGCGTAGCTTTTTGGATATTATCATTAAAACTTGCACGAGCTGCTCTTGTGAACACAATCGCTCCATCGTTATCTATGCCAAATTCTGTAAGAAAATCATTACGCTCAGGCATATCAATGTTCATCACATGCTTTTCTATGAGCTGCATGTCCTTATCGAATAGAGCGGTGGTAACAATATGCGTCTTATCGCTCTTGCTGTTTACTTTGAAAACCGCGATCTTCTGCTTGTCTTCGCTATAGATAACATTGTAGATCTTATTGCTTGCCCAAAAATTGAGGGCTGTAGTATCCATGGTTATAGGTTCGCCTACTATGCGTGCCTGTCCATTAATTTTGGCAGCCATGCTATACACAATATTCTTTTTCTGGTACTGGTAAAACATGTAAGTAAAATCCGGGTACGCCAGGAAATCGGCATTGATGATCCTTTCTGGAAGAAAATCAAGTTTCACCTTTTCCACCTGCTTCATATCCAAATCGTACAGGCTAATATGATGGCTGTCGCGCAGGCCTTTATAAATAAGAATATTTCCAGCTACTTTTCCAATGATCTCAAAATTCGTTTGCCTTACATCCGCCCTGTCAGGCTCGGAGTAAACTACCTTTTGGGCTTTTGCTACACCAGCAACAGCGGTAAGCAAAAGAACAACCAGCCATTTTTTCATGTATGCTATTGATTAATGATAGAGTAACAAATGTAAGTGTTGTATAGTAGGAAAGTATTGAACAGAATCATAACAGTTGCACAAGGAGGTTAATACAAAGAGAAAATTAGAAAACACAAGTAAAACTCTTCTGCCGGCAAACATTTTAGTAACCAACTTATTTTCCCTATACATTTGTTGAGTAATTCACGGCTTCCTTTATGGGGAAAAATATAAATAAGGTTACGAAGGCTGGGTTGTTGATCGCATTAGGAATCATTTACGGCGATATAGGTACATCTCCTCTCTATGTTTTCAATGCAATTATTAATGGGCGTACAATAACCGATGAACTGATCATTGGAGCACTTTCCTGCATCATCTGGACGCTCACCTTGCAGACCACCATCAAGTATGTTATACTTATTCTGAAAGCAGACAACCGAGGTGAAGGCGGAACTTTTGCCCTGTATGCGCTCGTCCGACGACGAAAAAAATGGCTGGCACTTCCGGCTATGATCGGTGGCGCTGCCCTGCTAGCCGATGGTATCATCACTCCTCCCATTTCTATCACTTCCTCTATAGAAGGGCTTCGCAAGCTTCCCGTTTTTCACGATATAACTACACAGACAATTGTAATCATAGTTGTTTCCATTATCTGCTTGTTCTTTTTCATGCAGCAGTTTGGAACCGCTTCTATCGGGCGAATGTTCGGCCCCGTAATGCTGGTGTGGTTCACCATGCTGGCTGTATTAGGTGGAATTCATATAGCCGATGATCTTTCAATTTTAAAAGCACTTAATCCTTATTACGGTATCAACCTGTTAGCTACTTATCCTGAAGGCTATTGGCTACTGGGGGCTGTTTTCCTCTGTACTACCGGGGCCGAAGCCCTTTATAGCGACCTGGGCCACTGCGGCAGGGCCAATATCAGGATGACATGGATCTTCGTAAAAAGCTGTTTACTCATCAATTACTTTGGACAAGGAGCTTTCTTACTGGCACACCGCAAAGGATTAACCATTACGCCCGAAGTGAAAGCAGCGCTGAACATTAACGCCTTTTACGACCTGATGCCACAATGGTTTGTGCTGGTAGGGGTGATCATTGCTACTACGGCTGCCATCATTGCCAGCCAGGCCATGATCTCCGGTTCGTTTACGCTTATAAGTGAGGCCATGCGGCTCAACTTATGGCCTAAGCTTAAGATCAAGTACCCGTCTGAAGAAAAAGGCCAGTTGTTCATTCCCGGTATCAACGCATTGCTTTTTGTAGGATGTATAAGCGTAGTGGTGTATTTCAAAGAGTCGAGCAGGATGGAGGCTGCTTATGGCCTGGCTATTATCGTTACCATGATAGCTACTACGGCGCTATTTGCTAATTATCTTGTTCTGCATAGGGTAAAGCCGGGCATCATCTGGCTATTCCTGGCACTTTACCTTACCATAGAAGTAGCCTTCCTGGTGGCGCTGCTTGAGAAATTCCCGCATGGCGGCTACATCACACTCATTGTAGCTTCAGGCATGTTTATCATTATGTATACCTGGTACAGGGCGCGAAAGATCAAGAACAGGTATGTGGAATTCGTCAGAATGGATCACTACATTTCGCAGATACAGGAACTAAGCAACGATAAAACGGTTCCTAAATATGCTACTCACCTGGTGTACATGACCAGCGCCAATAATCCAAAAGAGATAGAGCATAAAATCATTTACTCGATACTAAACAAAAAGCCTAAGCGCGCCGACATCTATTGGTTTGTACACGTAGATGTATTGGACGATCCATATACCTGCGAGTATACGGTTGATCATATCATTCCAAACGACATCATTCGTGTAGAGTTCAGGCTGGGCTTCAAAATGGAACAGCGCATCAACCTCATGTTCCGCCACGTAGTAGCCGACCTCGTAGCTAATAAAGAAGTGAATATTACCAGCCGCTACGAAAGCCTTGAAAGAAATAATGTGACAGGTGATTTCCAGTTTATAGTAATGGAGAAATACCTGAGCCAGGATAATGAACTGCCGTTCCTGGAACGTGTGATCATGAAGCTGTACTTCTGGCTGAAGGAGATCAGCCTGGGTGAAGAAAGAGGTTTCGGGCTTGACCCGAGCAACGTAGTGGTGGAAAAGTTCCCGCTGATAGTGGCACCGGTATCCAACCTGAAGTTAAAGCGGCTGTTCCCTGAGAACTATTATGAAGAAACGTAACAGATGAAGCAGATCACACCCAAAGAATTAAAAGCAAAGCTCGCTGCAGATAGCGAGCTTTTTCTTTTAGATGTAAGGGAAGATTGGGAACACGAGGCATTTAATATTGGCGGTAAACATGTGCCGCTTGGCGAGATCATGAACTATGCACCCAGTTTGCCCAAAGACGAACCTGTGATCATCTATTGCAAAAAAGGCGTACGCAGCCAGATAGCCATCCAGCGGCTTGAACAGAAATTTGGCTTTAATAATCTTGTAAACCTGGAAGGTGGTATGGAGGCATGGAAGCGAGAAGAGCAGAATTACTAAAGATTGTAGTTACCCAGCTGATCAAGAATATTATCAAGCTTTCTAGCTATTGAATGAATAGTATCAGTATTTATCTGTCAGCTATCGTACTTTGACCTCGCACTTCAGACATACCATTGAATAACTACATCCTCTATATAATCATTGGCTACATTGTACTACTGCTGCTTATTTACCTGGTGCAGGAGCGGTTCATCTTTAAGCCTGAAGTGCTCTCAAAGAATTTTGTTTACAAGTACGATATCCCTTTTAAAGAACTGTTTTTTGATATTGAGCCCGGCGTTTCAATCAATGGGCTTCACTTTTACCGCAACGACCCAAAAGGTCTCATCTTTTACCTGCACGGCAATACCCGCAGCATAAAAGGTTGGGCTAAATATGCCCGCGACTTTTACCGCTATGGTTACGATGTGGTGCTGGTGGATTATCGCGGCTTTGGCAAGAGCACCGGCAAACGAAGCGAAAAAGAAATGCTGAACGACATGCAGTACGTATACGAAGTACTGAAGCAGCAATACCCGGAGCATCACCTGGTGGTATATGGAAGAAGTATGGGCAGCGGCTTCGCCACTAAAATAGCCAGCGACAACAACCCGCGCTATCTCATTTTAGATGCGCCATATTTCAATTTTGTAAAAGTAGTGGAGCGGTTTGCCCCCATCCTGCCTATGCGTTTTCTGCTACGTTTCCACCTGCGCACCGACCTTTGGTTAAAGAAAGTACGCTGCCATACCTACATTTTGCATGGCACCAAAGATTGGCTGATACCTATAAAGCACAGCGAGGCACTGCAGCAGATCAACCCGCACAAGATCACGCTGATACGCATTCCAGGTGGCGGTCACAACAACCTTCCCACCTACCCTGCTTACCACAACTTTATTAGGGATATTTTACAGGAATAGCAGCCAGCGCCGGATGCACAAGCTATAATTTTGCACCACATGAAAACATCCATTCAAACCAGTAGAAAAAAGAAAAAGTTCTTGCGGTGGGCCAAGATCGGCCTGCTTGTATACTGCCTGGTAGGTGTGGCTGTTTATCACTTGCAGGAAAAGTTTTTGTTCCATCCAAAAGCTTTGGCCGCCAATGCTCCGTTTGATTTCAATGCGCCGCATACTGAAGTGAACATTCCTGTAGATGCCACTACTAATTACCACCTGGTACAGTTTACCACCAACCAGCCGGCTAAAGGTGTGTTGTTGTACTTCCATGGCAATATGAAAAATGTAAATCATTATGCTTCAGCTGCTACCAATATGACCAATGATGGTTACGAAGTTTGGATGATCGATTACCCGGGGTTTGGGAAAAGCACCGGAGAACTTACAGAAGAAGCTATGTACCAGCAGGCACTGCAAGTATATAAACTGGCGCGCACTAAGTACAAACCTTCAGACATCGTTATATATGGCAGGTCTTTGGGAAGCGGTGTAGCATCGCAGCTAGCCAGCATCAGGGACTGCAAGCGGTTGATCTTAGAAACACCTTACTATAGCCTTACATCAGTTGCTGCACGCTATTTCTGGATGTATCCACTTGACCAGATGATCCGGTATAAATTTCCTACAAATGAATACCTGGCAAAAGTGACAGCACCGGTTACTATTTTTCATGGCACCGCCGATGGCGTTATTCCTTATAGTAATGCACAAAGGCTAAAGGAGGTACTGAAGCAGCAGGATGAGTTTATTACAATTGAGGGAGGCAGCCACAACGATCTCCACCGTTTCGACCAGTTGAACGTGAAACTGCACAAGCTGCTTGAAGAGTCTCCTTCACTTACTTCTACTTCACTTTAAAAGCTGCGAAATAATAATTGTTGGCGGTAGCTACCAACTGCAGGTTTACATAGTGCGATTCTACGAAATCAAGAAAAGCTTTGAATTCATGTGTAGGCACAACAAATTCGTCGAAGAAAATGATGTCATCCTTTTTCAGGTAAGGCGCCAGCATGGTAAGCGCATATAAAGTCGCCGACCAAAGATCAGCATCCATCATCAGCACATTGCGGCGGCTCTTGTCTAGCTGTTGCAAAAAAGAAGGAAGCGTTTGCTGGAACAGACCTTTGAAAAACTGCCCCCGTGCATCTGGTATTTGCGGTAATTGATTGTTGTTGCTAAAAGCTCCTTTTTTAAAAGGTCCCCAATCTTCAGGAAGACCATCAAAGGTGTCAAATCCATAGAACCTGCTGTCTGCATTTTTGTTCCTTTCCATAAACCACCGAAATGATTCGCCACCAGCTACACCAAACTCAAGGTAATTGATAGGCTGAGTTAAGCCCTCCTGGTCTATCACCCACTGGTACATCGGGTACCGTTTGTTGTAATCCCACTTGCTCTTAAAATCATTGTATGCAACATGCCTGTTTTCGTGCGCCCATTTCGACAGTTTTGTCATGTAAACCAGGTTAAGAAACAAACCAGTGAAAGGAGCAAACAGCCTGTGCAATTGCAACTTTATGAACCAGGATTTTGTAAAACGGATGAGGGACAGCTTCATGCCGCAAAGAAAAGACAAAAGCATTGAAACTGAGAAAGCTAAGACTTCCATTAGTGGAAGAAAAGGATACAGTTTTTCTTGGAGGATCCCTTCCCACACCAGCATACACTACAACGGAGGCAATAAAAAAGCAGGTCGCGCTGGACCTGCTTTCCTTTTTATAAATTATCTCTTATTTCTTTTTTGTTTCAGCAGCTAAAAACTGTTCAAGTGCTGCCACCATACTAGGTGTTTGCGGAGCCGGTGCTTTTATTTCTAAAGTAAGTCCTGCATCCTCTACTGCTTTACTAGTATTGCCCCCAAATGCGCCAATACGCGTTCCGTTCTGCTTGAATTCCGGGATATTATCAAAAAGGCTTTTTACCCCGCTAGGCGTAAAGAAACAGATAACATCATAATCACCGCCTTTCATAATTTCCGAGATATCATTACTGATGGTGCGGTACATAAAGGCAAGTGCATGTTCACACTTATTATTCTTCAGCCAGTTTACAATCTCGTTATCCTGCTGGTTCTCGCTACATACATACAAGAACTTCTCGTTTTCCTTGTGCTTGTTTATCACATCAAACATGCTCTTGTTGGTACCATCTGCGCCGTAGAAAACTTTGCGCTTGCGATACAGGATAAACTTCTGGAGATAAAGAGCCACAGCCTCTGTGATGCAGAAATACTTGGTATCCTGGCTGATCGTCACCTTCATTTCTTCGCAAATTCGAAAGAAATGATCAATGGCGTTTCGGCTGGTGAAGATAACTGCGGAGTAATAGCTAATGTCGATCTTTTGCTTTCTGAATTCTTTAGCTGGGATACCTTCTAACTTGATGAAAGGATGGAAAACAAGGTCTATGTTATATTTCCTCGCTAACTCAAAATAAGGTGAACGATCATTTTCAGGCTTAGGTTGAGTGATAAGGATTTTTTTCATAGTGTTTTCGGCTGAAGCGGTTTTTGACCCGTTTTTTACCATGCTATGTCTTTCGGTGTTTGTGCAAAATTAAAGACTCTTATCCAAATAAATCATTAACGTCTTGTAAATCAGCAGGAGGGGTGTTATCTCAAATGCCAATACGTAAAAGAAGAAATGTAATAGGTTCACTTTCACCTCTCTACGCACCTGACCAAAAGCTAACACATACCTATAAAAGAAGAGAAGTGATATTACAACTACTGAAACTGTGATACCAACATCAATAACAATGGGTTGTGAAAACGCGATGACCAAGGTTATTGGCAGCAGTACCACGCCGATTATCTTATTAATAAGGTAGACGATGAAAATATAGGTTTCAGCAGACTGCTTTACATTGAATACCCAACCGGCAAAGGTCAAAAAAACATATTTGCCGGTATACAAAATGGTTAAAAATAAGGTACCATTTAGGAAGAGCAGCCAGAAGGATTCATCTACAACATTATAATGATCTACCAGTAGCGCCAGGTAAGCACCACCCGATAAGATGAAAAATAAGTTGAGTAGCAATGACGGTAGCGCACTTTGTAGCAGGTGCTCCCTCGTTTGCTTTTGCCTGAAAGATGGCTGGAAAAACAGGTGGAACACATTGGTGAAGTACCGCGGAAATACCAGTTTGATAAAGGCCAACAACAATAGCAAGCCAGCCAACAGGTAAAACATCTCGTCTTTATCTTCCCGTTCCCGCTCCTTTATAACCAGGTAAACGGGCGGTTCAGTCATCTGCAGGTAAGGATTGTCGAGCAGCTTGAGGAAAAGGCTGTCTACAGGGCGGGCTACAGGTAACTGCTTTACTGAAACCGTATCAGGAGCAGCCGCTACAGCTGTATCATTTGCGGTGTCAATTTGCCCTGACTGCGGCAACGGATTGGCTGCTGGTGATGTTTGTCTAACAGCAGGAGCACCAACCGGCGGAGGCACAGCGCCAGTGTCAGCCTGCGCAAAAACTGCACTGCCAAACAAGCTAAAAAATATGATGAGCAAAAGGTATTTCAACCGCGGTATAATTGGGCGCAAAAATATCTTTGTGCAGCCACAGTATAAAATAAATAAAGCAAGCCGGGGTTAGGGTTTAGATGTTAGGTGTTAGTTGGTAGTTGTTAGATGTCTAACCTTTACTTCTGATCTCCAATCTCTGATCTCTGACTTCTGACCTCTGACTTCCCACCTCTGACTTTTAAAATATACTCACATACCCAAAATGGATCTTCGATTGCCGTATGTCGAAGTTGAGGTCATTGCGCTTGCCTGCGGCATAGCTGAGGTTGAAGATGCCACCTTTGGTCTCAAAAGACAATCCGACACCGGCACCCAAATAAGTATTGCGCTGGCTGGTAATGGTATTGCTTGTCCAGCCAAAGTCGGTAAAAGTAAAAAAGTTTGAATTCAGCCCGAGCAGGTAGCGGTACTCAAGGGTTCCAACGGCAAAGCTGCTGGCAAAAATAGCTTCTTCATCAAAGCCACGCATGAGTCGGTAACCACCTACCTGGAAAAGCTCGTTCCTAAAAGCATTCGGGCTCTGGTACCAACCAGCTTGCACACCCGTTTTAACCACCGCTTGTTTGCCTACAGGAAAATATTTTCCAAACCTGCCACGCAGCCGCAGCTGGTAGGTTTGCAACTGGAGCGTATCGTACAGGCTGTTGTAATCAAAAGAAGGATCTTTAAGCGACATGATGGCGTTATTCTTCTTTACCGCCTTCTGTCCCACCCCTCCAAAAAGAGAAAACTCGATGCCGCTCCGGGGGTTGAAGCGATAATTGGTAGCATTCACATCATATTCAACACCAACGTTCAGAGAGCTTACATCCGCTACTGTAGGTAGCCTTTTTGTAAATTTTACCTGCAGCGTATCAACATCCAAAATGCTGGTTGATTGTGTCTGCACCACCACTTTTGCAGTCTTATTGCTCGAGAGCATATATAACAAACCAAACTGCCCGTTCACATTCAGGAAACTAGAATCCTTCTTGAAAAGCTCGAACGAAAAATCAAACCCGAACGGTGACTTGAAGACGTATGGCTGCATGTATTGCAGGTTCAGCCTCGGCGACTTCGGTTGGATCTGCTGCCACACTACACCTATTCTTTCACCCGTTCCAAAAGCATTTTGCAATTGCAGGTTAGCATCAATGGTAAATAAAAGTTTTCCTCCCAGCTGTTCATTCGCCGGAAGAAAGCCTGCCAGCACATTCACCTGGTTGCTGCGCTTTGGTTGCAGGTAAAGATTTACGAGGCTGCCGGTATTAAGCATCGTCAGATCCCATGGCTGGCTTTGCTGAACATAAGGCAGCTCCAGCAGCCGTTGATTTATTTTGGAAAGCGTTTGTCTTCTATACATTCCGCCCCGCGGCAGGTCGAGGTACCGGTGAATAAAGTTTTGTGAAATCCTTGCTGTACCCATCATTCGCACACTGTCTATCTTGTACGAAGGGCCTTTATTTACTAAAAGGTTTCCTGAGATCCTTCCGCTGTCAAACTGCACTTCAGCCAGCTCCACCTGTGCAAAAGGGAAGCCGGTATTTTCTAAATGATCTAGCAGCCGCTCCTGCAATAGCTGGTACTGAACCAGGTTTATTGGCTTGCCTTGCATGCCCACCGAAAGATTGGCCTGCTGCAACAGCGGCCAGTATTCCTTATTAATAAGTATGCATGCTTCCGAAAGTTTTTCTCCCAGGTAAACATGAACAACAGCCTGTGAGTCAGCAACAACAACCGTATCAAGGGAAGCGGCAACATAACCTTCTGCCTGCAGTATGGAGGGTAATCGATCTATGTAAGCGCGGCAGTTTTCCTGGTTGTTGAATAGCGTTTGCAACTTCAGTTTCTTAACTGCTGCACTGTCGGCATCAACCGGAAAATAGTGTAGCTGATAAGCTTTTTGAGCATTTGCAATAACAGGTGCAAAGGCCAACATTAACATCAACAAACTTCTTATAGAAACGTATCTGGTTACCTTTGCCATCTTTACAAAAACAAGTTTACAAAAGTTTTCGCGGCTTCCATGGCAGGCATCTATCTACACATACCTTTTTGCAGGAAAGCCTGCCACTACTGCAACTTCCACTTTTCTACATCTACTAAGCTGCAGGCAGATTTCGTGCAATCGCTGCTGAAGGAAATTTTGCTGCAGAAAGACTATTTACATGAACCTGTTTCAACCATCTATTTTGGCGGCGGCACTCCTTCTATTTTAGAAATAGAAGAGCTCCGGTTGATACTGCAAACGCTGAGGCAGCATTTTTCTATAACAGAAGGTGCCGAGATAACACTGGAGGCAAACCCAGACGATATAACTACAGGAAAACTAAGAGAATGGAAAGCTGCAGGAATAACCCGTTTGAGCATGGGTGCACAATCTTTTGCAGAAGCTGACCTGGTATGGATGAACCGGGCACACAATGCACAACAGGCGCTGCAAAGCATTCAATTGGCACAAGCGGAAGGTTTCCACAACATAACCATCGACCTGATTTATGGAACACCTACCCTAAGTGATGAACAATGGAAGCTGAATGTACAGCAGGCAATCGACCTGGGAATACCTCATCTATCATGCTATGCACTTACTGTTGAGCCTAAAACTGCACTGGAAAAACTGATCAGTAAGAACGAGCTGGCACCTGTAGACAACCAGAAACAGGCGCATCATTTTGAACTGCTGATGCAGTGGATGCAGGAAGCGGGTTATGAACATTACGAGATCTCCAATTTTGCAAAACCTGGCTACCGTAGCAGGCACAATAGCAGCTATTGGCAAGGCGTTCATTACTTAGGTTTGGGGCCGTCGGCGCATTCGTTCAATGGCAGCACTCGGCAGTGGAATGTCTCCAACAACGCGCTTTACATAAAAAGTCTAGAAAAGGACCAGGTGCCTTTTGAGATAGAATATTTAACGCCAACAGAACAAGTGAATGAATACCTGATGACTGCGCTCCGCACCATGGAAGGTGTTTCTCTTAAAAAACTACAGGAGGATTTTGGTGAGGAAATAACTGCTAAAGTGCTGGCAGCAGCCAAACCATATGAGCAGGCTCAGCACCTGGTGGAAGAAAATGATTATTTGAAAACTACAACCAGTGGAAAATTGCTGGCTGATGGAATAGCCTCTGATCTTTTCCAGTAACTACTGGTGCGACAACTTCCTGATGCACCACCTGCATAGGTTTACTACACCTACAATAGCAAGCAAAACAACGGTACCACTTCCAAATATTTCGAATGAAACAGGCATAACTAAAGGTACTGAATTGGCCGTTCTACTTCAGTACGTTCTCAATTTCTTTGAATGCATCGCATGGCTCCATATGCTCCCAAAGAATGCGGTAAATATTTTCTGCTATAGGCATTGTTGCACCATACTCCTGGTTGATCTTGAAAATACACTTGCTTGCATTGTATCCTTCAGCCACCATATTCAGTTCCAGCTTTGCTGCTCTAACAGAGTAGCCTTTACCTAGCATATTACCGAATGTTCTATTGCGGCTAAATAAACTGTAGCAAGTAACCAGCAGGTCGCCCAGGTAAACTGATGCGGCATAATTTACCGGCTCAATATTATGTTCTGCAACCACCAATTTTAAAAATTGCACCATTTCATCGGCGGCATTTGCTATGTATACGCTTTGAAAATTATCGCCATACTCCAACCCATGTGCAATACCAGCTCCCAGTGCATAAATGTTTTTTAGAACGGCAGCATACTGAGCACCCAGCACATCGTGGTTTACTACCACGTTCAGGTATTCTGTATGAAAATGATCGGCTATCTCTTTTGCGGCATCTTCGTTGGTACCAGAGAATGTGAGATAAGAAAGTTTTTCTGATGCTACTTCTTCTGCATGACAAGGACCTAAAACAGTATAGTAATCATCTAAAGGAAATTCAAAACGTTCTTCCAGGTAGTGGTTCAGCAACTTGTTACAGCCAGGCAAAATGCCTTTGATAGCAGAAACAATCTTTTTGCCTTTAAAGATGTCCTTCGGCAAGTTTTCAAATGCTTCCTCTACATATGCAGAAGGTATAGCCACTACAAGCACATCTGCATTAGCTACCACCTCTTCTATCTTGTGGTCCAGGTGAAGTAAAGATGTATTGAAATAAGCAGCATGCAGGTAATGAGGATTATGCCTCCGTTGCTTCATCTGGCGGATCGTGTTCTCGTTGCGCACCCACCAATGAATTGCCTGATCACCATCTGTCAGGATCTTTGCGAGTGCTGTTGCCCAACTTCCACTTCCTATTATTCCAAATTGCATGTACTGGTTTTAAAAGTGCGGCAAACATACAAAGAACCCTGATTTACCAATTACATGAAGAATGTATGCCATTGTATTCGTTATATATAGATAAGCAACTGCTAAGAACCACGCGCCACTATTTCTTTTCAAATACTTTTTCTTTGGTTGTTACCTGTACCTTATCTCCTTCTTTCATTGTTTTACTTACAATATTATAAGGACCTGTAATTACCTGGTCGCCCACCTTCAGGCCAGAAAGTATTTCTATGTAGTTGATGTCCTGTATGCCTGTCCGAACCTTCACTTTCTTCACCTTTCCATCTGGCTGCAATACAAAAACAACTTCATCTAATTCGTCCTCAGCTGATGCTGAACGATCAAATTCTGATGCTTCTGTTTCTTCTTCCTCTTTAGCATCTTTCTTATTTGACTTGTCGCTGTTCTTCAAACGTGTAGTGACCGCATTGATTGGAACAGCAATCACATTAGCCTGTGTTTTAGATTGTATATCTGCGCTTGCGTTCATACCTGGTCTAAAAGGAAATGTCTTTGGTTTGGAAGGATCGATCAGGTCCTGGTAGCTTTCGGGCAGTAATCTTATGTGAACCTTGTAATTGGTAACATCGCTGTTAGACATAGATGCCTGCGCAGCTGAAGTGCTGCTGGCAGCGATCTTAGTAACAAGCCCTTTGAACTTTCTTTTGTTGTAAGCATCTACTTCTACAATGGCTGTATCACCATAATGAACCTTAGGAATATCATTTTCTCCTACATCTACTCTTACTTCAAAAACATTCATATCGGCAATGCGCATCATTTCTGTTCCTGCCATTTGTGCCGTACCCACTACCCTTTCACCTTTCTTCACATTCAGCAAGCTTACTATGCCATTCATAGGAGCTACCAAAGTAGTTCTGCTCACATCTTTTGCTGCACGCTGCAGTTGTGCCCTTGCGCTTTGTACCGATGCTACGTTTCCGCGAATACCTTGCTGAGCTGCTTCATAATTGGCTTTAGCAGATTTCAGCGCCTGGTCTGCCTGTTCAAATTCAGCACGCGATATTACTTTTTCATCCAGTAATTGTTTTTGCCTGCTGTGGTTTGCCTGGGCCTGCTCCAGCGTTGCCTGCAGTGCACCTAACTGTGCACGTGCATTGCCCACCTGTGCCTCCTGTGCATTCACACCTGCAGCAGCCTGGTCGCGCTGCGTGCTGTATATGTCGGCATAAATTCGTGCAAGCACCTGGCCTCGTCGTACACTATCGCCTTCCTCTACATTCAGTTCTGTTATCTCACCGCTAATATCCGGGCTTACCTTCACCTCTACTTCTGGGTAAACTTTGCCACTTGCTGTTACTGTTTCTATGATGGTTCGGGTCACCACCTTTTCAGCCGTTACTTTCGTTCCTTCTTTTTTTCCTATAACTCCTGATGATTTTAATACTACCAATAGCAGTATCACTACCACCAGGCTAATGATTATCCATAATAATTTTTTGTTCATGCTAATGTATTTAAGGGGTTGGCGGTTATAGTTGTACTCCCATGCCTTTATAAAATTCCAAAACCTTCAGTTTAAAGATATAGTCGTAGCGGTTGCTTACTGCTTCTATACGTGCACGGTTCAGGTTGCCCTGCGTGATGAGGTAATCAAGCGTTCCGAGCAAGCCAACATCCAGCCGCTTTTGTGAGATATTGAAAGCGCGTTCAGAAGCTTCTACATTCCTGAGAGAAGCATTGTATATCTGCAAAGAAGCAAAGGCATCCTGGTAAGCGCTGTAGATATTTGATTTAAGCGTAAGTTTCTCCTGCTCGTCCTGCAATTGGGCCTGCTGCACGTTTACTTTAGCACGTTCCCATTGCGACCTTGTAGACCATTGATTGAAGATGGGAAAGTTGAGACTCAAACCTATAGCCTGTCCAAAGTTGGTATTGAGCTGGCGATGTAAAGCAATAGGCCTGGTTTCAAAAACAGCTTTAGGAGCTAAAACATTATATGTATTTCCAGAACCGTCTACAACCACTGCGCCTGTTGGCTGGTTCGGCTGAATTCCAATAAGGGTAGGCACACCAGCATCTACAAAACGAGTGTTCAAACTACCGAAAGCTGTAATAGTAGGATACATACTTGCTCGTGCTGATTTCGCTTGCATCTCAGACGCCTGGATGCGCATGCCGGTCATTAGTTGTACGGGTTGTGTAGTAACAGCAACTGCATATACATCTTCGGGCTGAAGCGCTGCAAGGCTTTCAACAGGTATGGTTTCCACAGGTGGCGCTTCTATATCGAAAGGCGTAGCAAGATCAATGTTCAGGTACGACTGCAGGGTGATCAGGGCCTGCTTTTCTAAAGCACGTGTTTGCAGTAACAAAGCTGAGTCCCTCACCAACTGCGCTTCAATCTGGATGGCATTCAGTTCTGGCTGAGAACCTGCGTTTACTAATTTTCGTGTGTTTGATAACTGAGCTCTTGTTTGCTCCAGTTGTACTTCATTTACTCTTATTTGTTCGCGGCGGAGCATTACCTGCAAAAAAGCATTTGCCACCAGTAGAGAAATATCATTCTTAGCGCGGCCCACACCTACTGCATCTGCCTTAGCGAACAATTCATTGGCAGCAATATTGTGCTTACGTGCACCCCAGTTAAAGATGTTGTACTGTGTTTGCAAACCAATATTCCCGGCTATGAAGTCGGAACTCTCAAGGGTACCGGTAGTAGGATTTTCGTTGAGACCATGCTGGTAGTTAGCGCTGATATTGCCATTCAAAGTTGGCAACCTGCTCATGCGTGCCTGCTGGTAAGATACCTGTGAGAGTTTAGCCTGGGCCAGCGCCTGCTTTACAGTAATGTTGTTGTTGGATGCATATTCTATACACTGGCGGATGCTCCATTTTTGTTGGGCAGAGGTGGCAAGTGTAATGAGCAATAGAAGGGTTGAAAGAAAAATTCTCATATGAACAAAAATACTGGAATTAGATACTCTATTTAAAGAACGTGATGAATGGATAAAAGATCACTGATCCAGCTTATTAAATGCTTGTTCTAAATCTGCAACCAGGTAAGCCGCATCCTCTAACCCTAAGTAAAGCCGTATCATCCTATGTTCAATATTAGCCGCATCAAACTCTTCTTTAGGTATGCCTGCACAGCGAGGAATGACCAGCGATTCATAACCACCCCAACTTACTGCCATCAATATATGCTGCAGGCTATTACAAAAAGTTTCTACCTGTTCTACATTGGATGCTTTCAAAACAAATGTTAGCAAGCCACATGCGCCTGTTAGTTGTTTTTGCGCCAGTTCATATTGAGCAAAGGTTTCGTCTAAGGGAAAAAATACCTGCTCCACTTTTGGATGCTGCTTTAGATAAGCTAAAACTTCTTTTGTGGTGCGGCTTCCTCTTTCGAGTCGTGCGGGTAAAGTACGAAGTCCACGCAGTAGCAGCCACGCATTGAACGGCTGGATACCGCTGCCGATATTCATATACTCGCTATTGAATATCTTTTCTATAGCTGCCCTGCTACCAGATAAGACACCAGCAACTACATCGCTATGGCCGCTTATATATTTCGTAGCCGACTGCAGAACAAGGTCTATCCCAAGCCGTATAGGTTTTTGGTATAAGGGCGTACTATAACTATTGTCGCAAATGGTGATGATCTGGTGCTGCTTAGCCAGGTCTGCAACTGCTTGCAGGTCTTGCATTGCATAGTCCCAGCTGTTTGGCGATTCCAGGTAAAAAACAGTTGTATTAGGAAGTATAGCTTCTTCAAAATTCTTCATATCAGTTCCATCTACATAGGTATGATGAACATTGAACCTCGGCAGAATAACTTCAAACATTCGCTGTGCCCATGAATAAGGTTTGCGAACAGAAACAATATGATCGCCTGCTTTTACATTGGCTAATACTGCGGCAAAAATGGCTGCGGCTCCACTATTGAAAACAAGGCAATCTTCCGCTTCATCCAGTGCAGCTAATTTTTTACGAAGTATATCAACAGTAGGATTTAAGCCCCGGCTGTACAGGTATGTAGCATATTCATCGGTGAATGCTTTGCGCATTTCTGCTACATCTTTAAAGGCAAAATTGCTGGTTTGCACAATGGGCGGCGCAATAGCATTGAAATATTGCTCCCGCTCTTCACCCAGTTCGGTAAGTATGTACGACAGGTCCATATTAATCATCCGTATTTTGTTCTACCGCAGTGGCAGGGTCAATATATTTTGGTGGCCGTTTCTTAATGACGAAGTAAAGAAGGATAAATCCTACCATCACACCTACACCAGTGATAGCAATATTGGTAGAGGTAACGGCTATACTTATACAAACAAAAACATATGCAGCTATAAACAACAGCGGCATCAGTGGATACAACCGCATTTTGTAAATGCCTTTTTTATCCAGGTGTTTTGTACGCTTTCGCAAAATGAAAATGGTAGCTGCCGATGTGGCCATACCAAATGAATCGAGGAAAATGCTAAAGGACAAAATGCGATCGAACGTTTCTGCAAAAAACACTACAACCATTGCTATGGCAGCAAATGTGGTGAGTGCTACTATATAAACATTTCGCCGCTGCCACCGCCGCTGAAACACTTCAGGCAACACGCCATCCTCGCTCATGGCAAACATGACACGCGGGTTGCTTAGCAGCGTCACATTTACATAAGCGAGTACTGAAAGAAATAGCAATACAGAAAATACATTGGCGCCTTGTGTTCCAAATAATTTACCCACCACCAACGATGCTATTTCCCTGCTGTTCTTCAGTTCGTTAAACCCGATGATATTGTAGTAAGCAATATTTACCAGCAGGTAAAGTAGAATGATGACGCCTATGCCGAGAAAGATACCTTTAGGCATAGTGCGAGGTGCATCTTTTATCTCGCTACCAAAGTTGATGGTTTGCTGGTAGCCGCCATAGGTAAATGAAACAGCCACGAGGCAAAGACCAAACGAGGTAAGGATGGTGGAGGTAGAAGCGCCTTCGTCTATAGGCTGTGTAAGCGGAACATTATTAGCGGCATAAGCTGGTGGGTATACAAGAGCAGCGATCAGCAGCAATACCATTGCGATCTTGATGATCATTAGCACATTCTGCGTCTTCGAGCTCATGCGAAGACCAAGCACATTTACACCATAAAACAGTGCAATAGCTGCAATAGCAATAGCCATCGAAACCGCATCCGTACTTCCTGGAAAGAAAACTCCTTTTATATACCCGGCACCAATCAATGCAACACCTGCAATGGAAGCCGCATTTGAAATGAGTATACTACAGTTAAGTGCAAATGCCAGTGAGGGATGATAAGCGTAAGAAAATATTTTATAGTACCCGCCGGTAACAGGGTAGCGCGATCCTATTTCTGCATAGGTAAGCGCTCCACATAAAGCTACCAGTCCACCTACTATCCAGCCTGCAAAATAGATGGATGGAGTAAGTGCAGCTCTCGCTGCGTCGCTGGCAGTTCTAAAAATTCCCATGCCTATCACCAGGCCAATGACGATCATGGTTAGCGAAAACAAGTTGAGCTTCTGGTTGCTTTGCATGCAGCTGTGTTAGTTGGTAATAATGTTACTTAGCTTAGTCTCTTTCAAACTTCTTCTTTATATACTTCACCAGCGAATGGTCTTCCAGTCCTTCCATATCGCTCAGCTCCAGTTCCAGCGCTTTGGTACTTACCTGTATCTCTACAAGAGAAAGCACGAGTGAAAGAATAAAAAATACCAAGCTAAAAGCAAATAAGATGTGCGCCCACGCCATGTTCTGTATATAGATGCAATACATGCAAAAGATGCAGGCAAGGAAACTCATTACGCCCATGGCCTGCATATTCTTAATAAGCCGCAGCCTGTAGCGCAGGTTTCTTATTTGTCCATGAATGATTTCTTTTTTATCGCCTTGCAAGTATTCTGCATGAAGGCTTCGTACCCTGTTTGCCAATGCAAGAAAACGATTGGTATGTGCTAGCATGATCAAACTAATAGCAGGAAACAATAGTGCAGGCGTGTTGATGCTGATCTCCATGCGTGGAAGTTACGTATAGCTATGGATGTAATAAGAACCTTAAGCTAAATTAAATGCAAGTCAACTGAAAACCTGTTCTAGCTATCGCTGTATCAGAAGCCTTGCAACACCAGCTTACCAAACTGGCTGGCCTCATCCATTTTGCGAATGGCAACTTCGGCATCGGCCATTGGAAAAATTTTATCAATGACAGGATGAATCTGATGCGTTTCAAACAGCTTGACCATTTCTTCAAATTCAGCCGGAGTACCCATTGTAGTGCCCATAATATTGAGGTGTTTCCAAAAAATCTTTTGCGGGTTGAGCGATGTGATGGGACCTTGCGTGCCGCCATAGAAAACGATGCGTCCACCAAGGTTTGCCAGGTCTACAAAATTTTTAAAACCATCGCCGGCAGCGCTATCAATGATTACATCAAATCCCTCTACTGCAGATTGAAATAGTTTATGCCAGCCATTGATCTTATAGTTAATACCCAGCTTTGCGCCCAGCTGTACAGCACGGTCAATCTTATCATCACTTCCCGAAGTAACATATACTTCAGCACCTGCAGCAAGCGCCAGTTTCATCGCCATCAGTGCTACACCTCCACCAATACCAGATATCAAAACTTTGTTTCCCTGTTTTACCTTACCACGTGTAAACAATGCCCGGTAAGCTGTAAGTCCTGCCAGGGGTATAGCCGCTGCTTCCTCCCAAGACAGGTACGCAGGTTTATTGAATAAAGCCGAAGCAGGAACTACTACATATTCAGCAAAAGTTCCATTATCAGGAAGACCTAATATTTTAAATTGTTTGCTATGGAAGTTGGGATCATCACCCCAATGAAGACCAGGGTTGATGATTACTTCTTTATCCAGCCAATGTTCATTTGCACCATCTCCTACTTCTGTTACTACCCCAGCCCCATCACTTCCTAAAATGATCGGGTAGCGCAATCCAGCGTATTGCCCTTTTTGTATCCAAAGATCACGATGATTGAAAGCTGCTGCTTTTATTCGAACCAATACTTCTCCTGCTGCTGGCTTGGGTGTTTCTACTTCCTGTACTTGTAATGACTGCTCCTTATCCTGTAAAACTATTGCTCTCATTATTTACAAATTATAGCATGCAAAGTTGTGGCTAAAACATACATCATAAGGCAAAAAAAAGCTCCGCATCGCGAAGCTTTATACCTAATACTTTTAAGAATTCAATCCATTCACTGCTATACTGTTTTCTCCTGTGTCATTCTCTTATAACGCTTGTAGTTGTCAACCATCCATACTGTGAATAATAGCAGCCTTACTACATCCTTAAACGTGTTGAAGTCCTGCTGGGCGTATGTTTCTAATATCAGTGAATATATACTTAAGGCTAAACCAGCAATAGCCAGGAACATAAACAGCAGGGGCACCCATGTTTTATTCCTCTTCATATAGTTTTAGTTGATGTTTTCTATGATACCAGCAATACCCTGGCCACCACCTACACATGCTGTCACCAATCCGTACTTCTTGTCCAGGCGCTTCATTTCATGTAGTATCTGTACGGTTAGTTTACTACCGGTACAGCCTAAAGGATGACCAAGCGCAATAGCTCCTCCATTGATGTTCACGATGTCAGGATTAAGACCCAGCTCACGAATCACTGCCACCGACTGCGATGCAAAAGCCTCGTTCAGTTCTACCAGGTCAATCTCATTCAGGTTCATGTTTACCTGTTGCAACACTTTAGGTACAGCAGCCACAGGACCAATACCCATGATGCGAGGATGTACTCCTGCATTCACACAACCTACCAACCTACCAATCGGTTTAAGCCCTAGTTCGTTCACCATTTTCTCGCTCATCACTAGTACAAAGCTGGCTCCATCGCTGGTTTGTGAAGAGTTACCTGCCGTTACCATTCCACCTGCTGCAAACGCTGGTTTCAGCTTACTGAGTGCATCTAAACTTGTATCAGCACGAGGACCTTCATCTGTATCTACAACATAAGAACGCTTCTTCTTTTTTCCATTCTCATCCAGGTATACCTGCTCTACATTTATCGGAATTATTCCAGGTTTGAAAAATCCATTTTGAATAGCATTGATTGCCTTTTGATGTGAGTGATAGCTGAACTCATCCTGTTCCTCCCGACTTACCTTATATTCTTTAGCAACAGCTTCTGCAGTTAAACCCATATTCAGGTAATAATCCGGCTCATCGCTGGCAATGGAATAGGCAGGAACTGTTTTCCAACCGGCTGTTGGCACCATGCTCATGCTTTCTACCCCACCTGCTATTATACAATCAGCCATACCCATTCTAATTTTGGCAGTAGCAATAGAAATGGTTTCTAAACCGCTGGCGCAATAACGATTTACTGTCATACCCGGCACATCAAAACCCAATGCCCTGGCGGCTATTATTCTTCCTACCTGCAAACCTTGTTCGGCTTCAGGTACGGCATTACCAACTATCACATCATCAACACGCGTTGGCTCCAGTTGAGGCACTGAAGCCACCAATCCTTTTATAACTTCAATCGCAAGATCATCAGGACGCTTAAAACGAAAACCTCCACGTTTGCTTTTGGTTACAGCTGTCCGGTATCCTGCTACTATATATGCTTCTTGCATGATTACAGATTTAGTTTCCAAATATAAGATAATAGGTTGCATAAACAACCAAACAGGCCGACTGGCTCACAGTTAACAATAAGTTCAGTTTGTGTATTTAACGAAAGGAATATTATGCAGGAAAACGAAGTCCAAGACTCACCTTCCTGTAAACCTGCTTGTTTATGTGCTTTTTCCAATTGAACTTCGCGGCTCATGTACAAATTACTCCGAAACCTTCTTTTCAATTTTGATGCTGAGGCTGTTCATCATTTTTCGATGAATTCACTGCAAATTGTGGGTAACCTTAAGCCGGCTCAAAAAATACTGGCAAAGGCGTTTTCTCATATAGACGCTTCGCTCCATCGCCACCTTTTTGGTCTTGATTTTAAAAATCCTGTTGGCCTTGCAGCTGGTTTTGATAAAAATGCCCTATTTATAAAAGAACTGGAGATGCTGGGTTTCGGACATGTAGAAATTGGAACCGTTACACCACAGCCACAACCAGGAAATGATACTCCCCGCTTGTTTCGCCTGCCACAGGATAAAGCGATCGTAAACCGGATGGGCTTTAACAACAATGGTGTAAAAGCTGTAGCTGCACGACTTCGTGCCACTGAACGCAACATTATTATTGGAGGCAATATTGGTAAGAATAAAGTTACCGCCAATGAGGATGCATGGAAGGACTACGAGATCTGCTTCAGGGAGTTGTTTGACTGTGTTGATTATTTTGTGGTAAATGTTAGTTCACCCAACACTCCCGGCTTACGCGAGTTGCAGGAACGTTCTTCTTTACAAAAAATTCTTGGTCATCTTCAAACCATCAACAAAGGGAATAGCAGGCCAAAGCCGCTGTTGCTAAAGATCGCACCAGACCTTACCACTACACAGCTGGATGAAATAATACAACTGGCAGAGGAGGTAGAGCTGGATGGACTGGTAGCCACCAATACCACCATCAGCCGTGAAAATTTACGTACACCTTCATCTAAAGTAGAAGCGATTGGAGCTGGTGGCTTAAGCGGTGCACCAGTTAAAGCAAGATCAACAGAAGTGGTAAAATATATAGCAAACGCTACCGGCGGAAGATTACCAATCATAGCCAGCGGTGGAATTTTTACAGGTGAAGATGCACAGGAAAAATTAGCTGCAGGTGCTTCCCTGGTGCAGGTTTGGACGGGCTTTATTTATGAGGGCCCGGCTATTGCTAAAAGGATCTGTAAGCATTTAAGTTGATCAGTTGATTGGTTGATCAGTTGATCGGTTGATAAGTCCAATAGCGTTAGTAAATTGATCAATCAAGTACTTCATAATTCATATTCATAGTTCATAGTTCATAATTATAACCCACATGCACATACGCGTACGGCTCACCGAAAAGATCATTAACGACTGCCTGCAGTTACACTACCACGACCAGCCTACAGGCCGCAGAATGAGGCAGCGACTGTACCTGATACCACTGGTGATGCTCGGTATAGCAGCATTTATTCTATACAATGAACTTCGTAGTCCTGCAGTTGGTCAAAATTTCTATATGGCTTTGTTGTATGTCAGCTTTGCTTTTATCTACTACTTCTTTATGCGTCACCGCATGATGCGTGCAGGTGGTAAACTTTTGAGGAACCTAGGTGAAAACTCGTCATTTGAAATGGATGTAAATGAAGAAGAACTGACCACGACCACAAAAAGCCAGTCTTTCTCACAACCATGGTCAAGCTTTACTGGCGGCCTTATCAGCAACAACAACGTGCTGCTTTACCAGGCAAACAACTCATTTTCTATGTTCAATCACAGCTTTTTCGAAGCAGGTGATTTCGATCGTTTTAAACAACTGGTACAAGACAATGTACAGCCGGTGATAGTGGTGAATAAAGATTAAAACAATTGCGGATTTCTGATTGAAGATTGCGATTGAAGATTTGTTTACACCTACTCAACTTGAACCCTCTCACCAATCAACCTATCAACTGATCAACTGATTACTGATCAACCTATCAACTGATCAACCAAACCTGCCTATACACAAAGCAAACTAGCCGCCACTACTCCTGCTGTTTCTGCACGCAGTCGTGTATCTCCAAGTGTAACAGGTTTATAATTATGTTCCAGTGCTAGTGCTATTTCTTCTTTAGTAAAATCACCCTCGGGACCAATAAGAATCTGAACAGATGATGCAGCATGAAAATCCCGCACATGATGCTTCTGTTCATCTTCGCAATGGGCTACCAGTTTTTCAGAAAAATCGGAGCTTTCTATGGCTTCTTTAAAAGCTACAGGCTGGTGTAAAACAGGTAGCCATACTTGCTGGCTTTGCATCATTGCCGAAACCACGATCTGCTTCATTCTTTCGTAACGGAAGTGCTGCTTTTCGGTACGGTGGCACAACAGCGGAATAATAGATGTAACGCCAATCTCAGTAGCTTTTTCCAGGAACCACTCAAAGCGGCTGGCGTTCTTTAAAAGTGAAATAGCAATGCTCACCTGCTTGTCTTTTTGCGGTTTATAAGAGCTTTCAGATATCCTTACTGAACATCTTTTTTTATGAGCATCTGCTACAACAGTTGTAAAAAGATTACCTCTCCCATCAGTAAGATGTAATGCTTCACCCTCCTTCATCCTAAGCACCTGTACAATATGTTTGGATGCATCTTCATTGAGCGTCATAAACTCACCATTGATTGCTTCATCATGAAAAAATATAGGCAGCGACATGGGTCAAAAATAACAGTAAATGCACTTATACCTGTGGTAGAAAGGTGACTACAGTTAATGCAACGGTTTCTCTTTTTGCTATGTCAAGCTGCTAAATCATAAAAACATGCAATACAAAAAATCTTTAGCTATAGTTGTTTTTACAGCTATTACGGCTTTTTATTCCTGTACTAAAAAAGCAGAAACAAGAAATGAACTGGTTGGTAAATGGAAATGGGTAAAAACAGAAGGTGGCATAGCAGGTCATATACTTGAAACCCCTGAAACTACCGGCCGCAATGTACAATTGCAGTTTCATCATTCAAGGCATTATGAGCTTCACACCAATGGCAGCTTATCAGCAGAAGGATCGTATACTTTGGAAACTAAAAAATGCATTCATGATCATGCTGATAAAACCTTCATTCGTTTTTCTGGCTCTACGCCTGCTCCTATGATGGTAGAAAAAACCATAGCCGATACGCTGGTTTTATCAGATGAAGCTTTTGATGGAATGAAAAGCAGTTATGTACGAGTACAATAAATGCATAAAAGAAGCCCTTCAAAAAACTGAAGGGCTTCGGTATGCTAAGTTAAACGTAAGCTTCTTTAGAAAGGTGGGGCCTCATCAAAGCCTTCATCAAATTCGCCACTATTCATCTTACTTCCTTTTTGAATGAATAAGCGGGCATTATCATCCACTCCACTGCCAGCTGCAGGGCCGCCTCCTGGCTGCACCGGCTTCCAGCTTCCACCGCCACCACTGCCAGCACCAGGATTGAATCCTCCACCACCGCCGGTACCAAAGTCGTCACTTTCTTCCTCTACAAATTTTTGTATATGAAGCAAAGCGCGCAGCTTAATGGTTTCCAAGCTACCATTACGGTGCTTGGCTATACGAACGTGCGTTTCACCACGGTTACTTTCGCCCATCTCGTTGGTGTTTATCTCGTAGTATTCCGGGCGATATAGGAACATTACCATGTCCGCATCCTGCTCTATCGCTCCAGATTCACGAAGGTCACTCAGCTGCGGCATCTTACTTTCTTTACGCGTTTCCACCGCACGGCTCAACTGGCTCAGCGCAATGATCGGCACACTCAATTCTTTTGCAAGCCCTTTCAGGTCACGCGAAATACGGCTGATCTCCTGTTCACGGTTTGTTTGCTTACCATCGCCACTGCCGCTCATTAGCTGCAGGTAGTCAATGATAATCAATCCAACTTTATGTTTATTCACCAGTCGTCTTGCCTTTGCACGAAATTCAAAGATGTTCAGACCGGCAGTATCGTCAATATAAATAGGAGCATCGCTAAGTTTGGTAACACCCTTTGTGTACAGCTGCTGCATTTCGTAGTCTTCCAATTTACCACGGCTGATCTTCTCCAGCATGATACCACTTTCCGCACTCAGGATACGCGCAACCAGCTGTGCAGAGCTCATCTCCAAACTGAAGAAAGCCACTGGAGTTGGTTTTTCGGGGTGTAGTGCAGCGCTACGCAAAAGGTTAAGTGCAAAAGCTGTTTTACCCACAGCCGGACGAGCTGCCAGGATGATAAGATCCGTTGCCTGCCAGCCATAAGTCACTTTATCCATTGAAGGGAAACCGGTTGGTACGCCCGATATCTCATCAGTCTTATTTCGAAGTTCGTCTATACGCTGGATGGTCTTTACCAACACGCTACCTATGTCATCGAAGTTCTTCTTCAGGTAGTTGTTGGTGATGTTGAACATCTTCGACTCACTCTCATCAAGCAGGTCGAATACATCCGTACTATCCTCGTAAGCATCACCAATGATCTCTCCGCTAATGCGTATCAGTTCGCGCTGGATGAATTTCTGCAGAACGATACGCGCATGCGCCTCAATATTTGCTGTAGAAACCACCATGTTGGTAAGCTTCGTTACTGCATAAGGACCACCCACCATGTCCAGCTCTTCCCGCATTTTCAGCTCTTCTACTACAGTAAGAATGTCTATAGGTAAACTCTTTTGAGCCAGCGATTGAAAAGTTCTGAAAATCCTTTGGTGAGCGTCTACGTAAAAACACTCAGGCTTTAGTATTTCTACTACAGTATCAAACGCACTTTTTTCCAGCATGATAGCTCCCAACACTGCTTCTTCCAGTTCTTTTGCCTGCGGTGGTACTTTACCATATACCATCGTACTCAGGTCAAGGGAAGGCTTCCGGCGGTTTTTCCGGTCTTTGTTCAGGTTGGTCAAATCCATTTATATGTAGTAAGGTGGTTAAGAAAAACGTCTTGTTTCACCGTTATCATTCATTCAAAAATGTTAAGAAAATGTTTCCCCAATATGTCTTGAATGTTATGAGAAGTGGTGAGGAGGGCGAATATAGACTCGAATATTTTCAGGAAAAAAATTTTGCTGCTTCTATATTTTTACCATAGTTGTTCCTGCTGCTATCCCCATAAAACATGGGGTTATTCACCAATAAAAAAAGCTTGTGCACAATCTTAAAAATTTTTCACCCGCTGCTGCAGTATTATCCACACAAGTTGTGCAGAAAGAAAAATGAGAAAAAAATGATTTTGGTACAGCAGGCGCTTCAGCAGCAGCGGGGAAATATTTCCACGGAAAATTTTCATCTTTTATTCCCATGCTACTTAGAAAAGCCATATATAACCGCTGTTTTTCATCATCCCAATTAAAAAATTTTACAGCCTGTTTTACCGATTCTTAATGCTGCCCTGCACCTGCTATATTTGCACATCTTAATAAAGCAGCATCTTCCATGACGATAAGTTACAATTGGCTCAGTTCGTATTTACCCGTTGCAGTTGAACCACAAAAACTCTCAAAAATCCTTACCTCAATAGGTTTAGAAGTAGAAAGCCTGGAGCAGTACGAAAGTATAAAAGGCGGATTAGAAGGAGTGGTAGTGGGT
The DNA here is from genome assembly GCF_017355875.1 of Aridibaculum aurantiacum. Taxonomy (NCBI): domain Bacteria; kingdom Pseudomonadati; phylum Bacteroidota; class Chitinophagia; order Chitinophagales; family Chitinophagaceae; genus Aridibaculum; species Aridibaculum aurantiacum. The sequence continues at coordinate 667,002 of NZ_JAFEWC010000001.1, read as the reverse complement.
GAAGTAGAAACCTGTTCTCAACATCCTAATGCCGATAAACTAAAGCTGACCACGGTAAATGTGGGCAAAGCTGAGCCGCTGAAGATTGTTTGCGGTGCCAGCAATGTAGCTGCAGGACAAAAAGTGCTGGTAGCTACCATTGGTGCTACTATCCATCCTACAACTGGCGAGCCTATGACCATGAAGGCTGCAAAGATCCGCGGCGAAGAAAGCCAGGGAATGATCTGCGCGGAAGATGAACTGGGATTGGGAAACAGTCATGAAGGAATAATTGTACTTCCCTCCGATGCTAAACCAGGCACTCCTGCCTCTGAAGTTTTTCCTGTTTACACTGATTGGATATATGAGATTGGTCTTACACCTAACCGTATGGATGCTATGAGCCATTTGGGTGTAGCGCGTGACGTGTGTGCTTACATCACCATTCACGATAGAACAGATGCAAAACCGAAAACACCTTTCAGCAATGCTTTTAAGGTAGACAACCAGTCGCTGCCCATAAAGGTGACTGTAGAAAATAAAGATGCTTGTAAAAGATATGCAGGTGTAAGTATAACTGGTGTAACCGTAGCAGACAGCCCGCAATGGCTAAAGGATAAGCTCGTTGCTATTGGCCAACGTCCCATCAATAATATAGTAGACATCACAAATTATGTGCTGCACGAAACAGGGCAGCCACTGCATGCTTTTGATGCCGATGCTATAAAAGGAAACCATGTGGTTGTAAAGAACCTGGAAGCAGGCTCTGGCTTTGTAACATTAGATGAAAAAGAAAGAAAGCTGGAAAGCGAAGACCTGATGATCTGTAATGCAGAAGAAGGAATGTGCATAGCAGGTGTATTTGGTGGAGCTCACAGTGGTGTTACTGAGGCTACTAAAAATATTTTCCTTGAAAGCGCCTGGTTCAATCCGCCCAGTATCCGCAGAACTTCATTCCGCCATGGATTGAGAACAGAGGCTGCTGCACGGTTCGAGAAAGGTGTAGATATTTCTAATACGGTAAACGTGCTGAAACGCGCTGCACTTCTTATAAAAGAAGTTGCCGGTGGCGAAATAGCATCTGATGTAGTAGATGTTTATCCTGATCCTGAGCCAAAAACTGAAGTAGCGCTAAAGTTTCACTACCTGAAAAAGCTGAGCGGTAAAAACTACCACCCAGACTCTGTCAGGAAGATCCTTACCAGTCTTGGATTTGAGATTCTGAAAGAAGGTATGGATGAGATACGTGTAGCAGTGCCTTTCAGCAAACCGGATATTTCGCTTCCGGCAGATATAGTGGAAGAGATATTACGAATAGATGGGCTGGATAATATCGAGATAAATGGTGAAATGCATTTTACGCCAGCCATTGATGAGAACACTGCTAAAGAAGCGCTGAGAGAAAAAGCAGCGGCTTACCTCGCAGGGCTTGGCATGAGCGAGATCGTTACCAACTCCATCACAAACAGCCAATATTATACAGAAGAGCAACAAGCACTAGCAGTTAAAATGATCAACAGCTTGAGCGCAGAACTGGATACCATGCGCGTTTCGATGCTGGAGACTGGATTGGAAACTATATCCTACAACATCAACCGCAAAAACACCAACCTGCAGTTTTTTGAATTCGGTAAATCTTATTCAACAACCAAAGTTGGCGAATACAGGGAGCAGGAGCAACTGGCTATTTATCTAACAGGTACTATTGGCCAGGACAGCTGGAACAGCAAAAGCAAACCTATAGATTTTTACCAGGCAAAAGGTATTGCAGCTGCCGTGTTACAACTAGTTGGAATTGGAACTCCAACCATCACTGTTCAAGAAAGCAACAACTACAGCATTCTGCTAAAGGCTGCATTGAAAAATACCAGCCTACTCACCGTAGGAGAAGTGTCTCAGCAAAAGCTGAAGCAGTTTGATATTAAGCAGCCGGTTTACTTCATAGAAGTACAATGGAAGGAAGTACTGGATCTTGTTACAAAACAAAACATCACATACAAAGAAGTTTCAAAATTCCCTGCTGTTCAGCGCGATCTTGCTATCGTAGTTGACAAAGCACTTCAGTATAATTCAGTGCAATCAGTGGTTGAAAACCTGAAATTGACACGCCTGCAACAGGTACAACTGTTTGACATTTTTGAAAGCGAAAAGTTAGGTGCAGGTAAAAAATCCATGGCCATCAGCTTCACTTTCCTTGATGCTGAAAAGACAATGACGGATAAAGAAATTGATTCGATGATGAATAAGATCATCCAGTCGTTTGAGAAAGAATTGTTGGCTGAAGTAAGAAAATAACTGAAATTAGGCAGATGCAAAGCCTGGACGAACAAGTAAAACGTATAGAAGCAAAAGTGCAGCAATTGCTGAAAGAGTACCGGCAATCGCAGCGCGAAGTGCAGCGTTTGCAGGAAGATAAACTGGCTTTGCAACATCAGTTACAGGTGCAGGTGCAAAAGTCAAATGAACTGGCGCAGACTATATCTGTGATGAAGATCCATTCACTTACTGAAAACGATACCTCTAAAAAAGAGCTGGAGAAAAGGATTAACTCGTACCTGAAAGAAATTGACAAATGCCTTGCACTGCTCCAGGCTTAAAGTTTCAATATGGCTGAAAATGATAACCTGATTCCTGTAAACATCTTGATTGCTGACCGCAGTTACCGGCTTAAGATTGAGCCTGAGGACGAGGAGATGGTACGACGGACCATGAAGATGATCAATGAGAAGATTGTTGAGTACCGCATGGAGTTCTCTGGCAAGGATATGCAGGATTATGTGGCTATGGTACTGTTGTGGTTTGCTACCGAACTGCAGAAACCATCTACCACCGCACCGGTTAATAATTCTGAAGCCATTAATAAACTGCAACGGCTGGAAGAGCTGATCACCAAATCGCTTGAAAATTAAAAAAGCTCCTGTTAGTACAGGAGCCCATGTAGGATACGGACCAGCTTTACTTCATATTTACTTTATAAACTGAAGAACAAAACCAGGACCCAGTTGTAGTGGTATACTTGATCATATAAGTAGGAGTTGCTCCTTTAGGATCATTATCAACCACTGTATAATTTTTTACTTGCACAGAATTTTGATCTTTATACTCTACGTATATCTGGCAAAACAAAGTTTCATCAGAACCGGCTAAAACTTCTATACTTTGTAAGTTCTTTTCGTACTCAGTTGCAAATTTCAATGTCACCTGCTTATTCCCCGATTGTGACGCACTTACATTAACCACAGAAATATTAGGGTTTTTCAACACTAGTTGTTGATTACTGTTGTTGGCCACTTGTACATCTGCTTGTTTGGTACAGCCTGAGATAAGCAGTGCAAAAAGGATTCCGTTAAAGAATCTTTTCATACATAAAAATTTAAAAGGAATAAATGCGGGTATCAGCTTAGCGGCTATTCAAGAAGATATTGGAGGATAACAGAAAAGATGGTACTACAAGAAGAAAGGATGCATCCGTTGATACACAAAACCCACTGAAGGAGAACCATTTAAACAAAATGAACCGACTTGTGTACGCGCAAAAACCTTATCAATTTTATCTCTATATATAACAGCTTGTATTTTCAACCAGCAGGTATTTATTATTTTAAATATGCAGGTATTCTTGCATTCCAACTTCAGAAAAAATATTTCTAATTAAAAAGAAAAATAGATTCTAACTGGCTTAATTAGAAGGAATTGTTGCAGGATTTTCTTGCAAAAACGAGCGGTTTTAGCTACCGTTTTTTATCACCTATTATAATTATCTTCGCCCCCTTACACCTCATTCAATTACAAAATCAAAAATCTGATTTGGGATGGGACATTATAACCAATAAAAAACAACTATAGCATGGATCCGATCATAATATCCATAATCGCAGTCGTAGCAGGAGTGATTGTAGGAGTAATAATAGGAAAATTCGTATTTGCAAAAGATACCCGTAAACAAGTAGAAGAAGCAGAACAACAAGCTCAAAAAATTATTTCAGATGCACAGCTCCAGGCAGAAACGCTGAAGAAAGAGAAAATACTGGAAGCGAAAGAAAAGTTTGTACAGCTAAAGAGTGAGCACGATAAAGAGGTACTGGACCGTAATCGTAAGATCAGCGATGTTGAGAACAGGCTTAAGCAAAAAGAAGTTAGCATCAATCAAAAAGAGAATAATCTTGAAAAGCAGCTGAAGGAGAATGAGGCGATAAAAGAAAACCTGAACAGGCAGATAGAGGTAGTAAACCAGAAACGCACAGAACTGGAAAAACACCAAGAGGAACATATTCGCCGCTTAGAAAAAATTGCTGGACTTACTGCTGAAGAAGCAAAGAATCAACTGATAGAAAGCCTGAAGCAGGAAGCACATACACGTGCCCTTGGCTTGCAACAAGAAATACTGGACGACGCTAAGCAGAAGGCTAACAAGGAAGCAAGGAAGATCATTATACAAACTATCCAAAGGACAGCCGCCGAACAAGCTATAGAAAATGCCATTACTGTTTTCAACCTGGAAACAGATGAGATTAAAGGGCAGATCATTGGTAGAGAAGGTAGAAATATACGTGCTATAGAAGCTGCCACCGGGGTAGACCTGATAGTAGATGATACCCCTGAAGCAATTGTACTTTCTTCTTTCGATCCGCTTCGTAGGGAGATCGCACGTCTCTCTCTACAGCGCCTTATTTCAGATGGCCGTATTCACCCTGCACGTATAGAAGAGGTGGTGGAGAAAACAAGGAAGCAACTGGAAGAACAAATTATGGAGATCGGTGAGCGCACCGTTATAGAATTAGGTATTCATGGCCTTCACAAAGAGCTGGTACGTATCGTAGGTAAAATGAGGTTCCGTTCTTCTTATGGACAAAACCTGCTGATGCACAGCCGGGAAGTTGCAAACCTTTGTGGCCTTATGGCAAGCGAACTAGGCATGAATCCAAAACTGGCTAAAAGAGCCGGGCTGCTTCACGATATTGGTAAAGTACCTGACGAAGAAACAGAACTGAGCCACGCATTACTTGGTGCTAAGCTGGCAGAAAAGTATGGCGAAAATCCTGCAGTGGTAAATGCCATTGGTGCTCACCACGATGAAATGGAGATGCAATATGTTATCTCGCCTATTATACAAGCTTGTGATGCTATTAGCGGTGCAAGGCCGGGCGCACGTCGCGAAATCATGCAGCAGTACCTGCAGCGCATAAAAGAACTGGAAACACTTGCTCTGGGCTACCAGGGAGTAGAGAAAGCTTACGCCATCCAGGCAGGAAGAGAACTACGCGTAATAGTAGAAGCCGATAAGGTAACGGATAACGATAGCGACAAGCTTAGCTTTGAAATAGCGCAGAAGATACAAACTGAAATGACTTACCCGGGCCAGATAAAAGTGACAGTGATAAGAGAAAAACGTGCTGTGAATATAGCCAGGTAATTAACCTCAACTTAATGTGAACCACCGCCTTTGCGGTGGTTTTTTGCGTATATAGGCTACTTATGCAACTGATTTCATAAAGGTGCAGTCATACTAACTATGCCGCAGCTTTCACTGCCGCTCATCCAATATTTTCTCCAAAGCCATCCGTATTCATTGATCAGCCAATTGTCTGAAACATTAATCCCCCTTTCGGAAACAATTGCGTTTATGAAGTCATTTGTTGCATTTCCATCAGATAAGGACAAAGTTCTTTTGCCCCTGGTCACGCCCCGCAATAAGTCTGGTAAATTACTTGCTCACGTAGAAATATACAAACAGGTTGCGTCCCTCAATGGAAGCATCGTAAAATGTGGAATTGCTGCAGAAGAAGGTTTTGTAAGATTCATGGCACTGAAACAAGCCATGAAGCCATCACAGAACCGTCACATGATAGCATTTGAAAAGTTTAGTTATACCAACCAGCATATACCAGATCCTTTATTGAACCTGAAGATTAAGAATGTAGGGATCGCAATCAAGGATAATCAACAGGCGATGATGCGGAAGGCAAATGCAGAAGATATAGAGTTCATTCCGGGGCACGTAGACGACTCCATAGCTGCATACCTAATAGAAAATCCTGAACTGAAGATCTCTTACCTGAACATTGACCTCGACAATTACGAAATGACAACCACCTCACTTGAATTCTTTTATCCAAGACTGGTGCTGGGCGGGGTGATTATTTTTGATAATTACCATAAACAACAGGAAGAATACAAGGCTGTAAGAGATTATTTTTTCGGAAAGCCAGTATCACTTAATTGCTTCTCGCCTAAAAATGGGCCTTATTATTTGTATCGCCACTAAACTGCCTTTAGATGTCGTAGGTTTGCAGCATCTAAACCATCAGAAGCGAAGGGAATGCTAAAAAGATGAAATTAGTTTTTGAAATTAAAAGCTTCACCCTTACCTTCGCACTCCGCAAAAATATTTTGATATGAACGCTGTAGCTTACGTGCATGAGCAGTTGACTGCTACCAAACAGGTGCCTAAATTTAAAGCCGGTGACAACGTTACCGTAAATTATAAGATTATTGAAGGAAACAAGGAAAGGATCCAGTCTTTTAAAGGAGACGTGATCAAGCGCCAGGGCCAGGGAGCTACTGCTACTTTCACTGTTCGTAAAATATCTGATGGCGTAGGTGTAGAGCGTCTGTTCCCTGTGAACTCACCAAACATTGAATCAATCGTACTTCACAAAGTAGGTAAGGTTCGTCGTGCTAAACTGTTTTACCTGCGCGAAAGAAGCGGTAAGAGTGCAAGGATTAAAGAAAAAAGATATTAATCTACTGGTAGTTAAATACTTGAACGGAAGCCGAAGGTTTCCGTTTTTTTATTTGAACCATAGCGTCACTTTATACGTATTTTAAGAGCAGTGGCTGTAAAAACAACTTTATAAGCCTATTTTTGTAATCTAAATTGTCTGAATTATGACGAACCTATTTATAGGAATGCCTGGTGGAAGTGAGTGGATACTAATTGTTTTGGCCATCCTTATTCTTTTTGGCGGTAGAAAGATCCCTGAATTTATGCGTGGCATTGGAAGAGGCATTCGCGAATTCAACGATGCAAAATCGAATGTAAAGAGAGAAATAGAAGAAGGAATGAACGAAAATGAGGTGAAAGCGTCTACGACTACTACTTCTACTACTCCTACTCAGCCATCTTAATTTTAAAAGGCTGCAGGTTGTTTAGCTTTAGCACCATTACTAGGTATATAAACGAATTGAAGAACGGTACTACCACTTGCGTGGATGCCGTTCTTTTTTATTTACAGCAAATCAAAGAACATCAGCACCTGAACGCGTGGTTGGAGGTGTATGAAGAGGAAGCGCTGGCCCGGGCAAGGCAGCTGGATGAAAAACGATCAGCCGGCGAAGGTATAGGTGCTTTACATGGCGTAGTTGTAGGACTTAAAGACGTTATATGCTTTACCGGCCATAAAGTCTCTGCTGCTTCTGCTATCCTGGCTGAATACACCTCTATATATAATGCTACTGCTACCGAAAGATTGCTACACGAAGATGCCATCATCATAGGCCGGCAAAACTGCGACGAGTTTGCCATGGGTAGCAGCAACGAAAATTCGGCTTTTGGACCGGTACTAAATGCTGCAGATCTCACACGTGTACCGGGAGGCTCATCAGGAGGATCAGCCGTAGCTGTACAGGCAGGTATGTGCATGGTAAGCTTGGGCAGCGATACAGGAGGATCAGTACGACAGCCAGCGGATTTTTGTGGTGTAGTTGGTTTTAAACCTACCTACGGCACCATTTCCAGGTATGGCTTAATTGCTTACGCATCTTCGTTCGACCAGATCGGCATTTTTGCCAACACAGTAGATGATGTAGCACTTGTGCTGGATACAATAAGTGGTGCAGACGACTACGACAGCACCATGATTCAAAAACCCGCCACCATTTCTTATCCTGTAGAAATTGGCGAGCAAAAACAACGGTATTGCTACTTCAAAAATGCGCTTGAACATCCCAGCTTAAATGGTGAAATTTCTACCCATGTAAATTCCTTTACAGAAATTTTAACAGCTGCTGGACATACAGTAGAAGCTATTGATTTTGAACTACTTGACTACATTATTCCTACTTATTATATTTTAACAACTGCAGAGGCTAGTAGCAACCTTTCGAGGTATGACGGGGTACGTTTTGGGAAGAAATTTTCCCACTCAATTACCGACATCAGCGAAGCTTATAAAGGTGTAAGAAGCGAAGGTTTTGGCGCGGAAGTGAAGCGCAGAATCTTACTTGGAACCTTCGTTTTGAGCGCCGGTTACTACGACGCCTACTTTACTAAAGCCCAACAGGTTAGGCAGCTTCTAAAGACGCAGACGGATACGATATTTCAACAATACGACGCCATACTACTACCCACTGTTCCCTCTCCTGCTTTCAAGCTGGGAGAAAAGAAAGACCCGGTTGAAATGTTCCTTGCTGATATCTATACGGTGTATGCTAATTTGGTAGGAATTCCTGCTATTTCTATCCCACTATTCAAAACCGCCGACAACCTGCCCTTTGGCTTGCAGGTGATGACTTCTCGGCACAATGACCTACCTTTGCTGGCCTTCGCCAAACAGATGATGGATCTGAAAGAAGGTAAAATCTAAGTTCTTACCAAAGCCAAAGGCTCAACCAAAGCTGCTTCAAACCCGATTTCATTAACTAAACATTCGTAATGCTATTCATGAAAAATGTGAACCTCCTTGTTAAGCTACGTCGGCTTGTAAAATCTATAGCAGTCAGTTTAATTATTGTAACCCTTGGTATCGTAACAATCGCTTTCAAAAGTGCAACCAACGATACTGACAATAAAAACCCCAAAGAATCAGGCCAAACTAAAGATGGATTTAAAAGCCTGTTTTCTGCCAGCACTTTCGACCCTGCTAAACCTTACATCTCTCAGCTAAACCCTAAAGCTGTTCCTTTTGTACAAGATTATATACAAAAGCGTGGAACCGCCCTTGAGAAAATGCGAGTATGGGGCAAACCATACTTTGACATGTATGATGGTATCCTGAGCAAATATGATGTTCCTAAAGAACTGAAATACCTTTCTGTAATAGAATCGCAGCTACAACCAAATGTGGTATCTGTAGCTGGTGCGGTTGGTCCATGGCAGATAATGGCTTCTGAAGCCAGGCGTATGGGCTTGAAAGTAGGTGGTAAAGTAGACGAAAGAACTAATTTCCTCAAGAGCACCCACGCAGCTGCTAAAATTCTAAAAGAACTCTACGGCCAGTTCAACGACTGGATCCTTGTGGTGGCAGCCTATAATTGCGGTGCAGGAAGAATGCGCCAGGCAATCAGGAAAAGCGGGAGCACCAACTTCTGGGAGCTACAAGCTTACCTGCCCCTGGAAACCCGTAACCACGTGAAGAAGTTCATAGGTACGCACTATGTGCTGGAAGGCAACGGCGGCCTGACTACAATGACTGCTGCCGAATTGAAGGCCGTAAAGCCGGTAGCTGCTCTTCAGCCTGTAGAAGATGCTAATACTTCTATAGTAGAGATCAGTGGCAAGTACAATTCGCTTGTAGTTGCTAAACAACTAGGGATGGAAGTCACGGAATTCAATAAGATGAACCCGCAATTCGACAAGGTTTTGTCGATGGGAAATAGCTACAACCTCCGTCTCCCTAAGGAGAAGGTAAATATGTTCTCAAGCAAGAAAAACAACATTCTGAACGAATCAGTTCAGTTTATGATCAATTCATCAAATGCTTTTTCTGCTGGTCAATAATTGGTGTTGATGATTTTTTATGAGGCTGCCTACGGGTAGCCTCTTTTATTTTTCGGAAAGCACTTTTTCAATTGCTTGCGCTTTTAGCAGGCACTCCTCGTATTCCTGTTGCGGATCGCTTAGGTATGTTATACCGCCACCAACTTGGTAAGAAAGGTATTTGCTGCTACTATTGTACATTATACTTCTTATAACCACGTTGAAGTCAAAATCACCAGCAGGCGAAATATAGCCTACTGTACCGGAGAAAATACCGCGCTTCGTCTTTTCATATTGCTCCACCAGTTCCAGCACCCGCCGCTTAGGAGCACCGGTCATGCTACCCATTGGAAAGGTAGCAGCTAATACTTCTGCAATACCTACAGATGGAGGCAAGGTGCCAGATATAGTAGAGATCATCTGGTGCACATTTGGAAAAGAATAGAGGCCAAGCAGCTCCTCTACCTTTACAGAACCCTGTGTGCAAATTTTTGCCAGGTCATTTCGCACCAGGTCTACTATCATTACATTTTCACTGCGCTCTTTCTGTGTGCTTAACAGCCGTTGTTTATTGGCGTCATCGGCTGTTTTATCTTCATGATTACGAGGCGCAGTGCCTTTTATTGGCTGAGAAATGATCCGTTTGCCTTCTTTACGTACATAACGCTCAGGGCTGGCACAAGCCAGGTATTTGTCATTTACCCGGTAATACGCAGAAAAAGGATTGGGAGATACCTCCTGTAAACGCTGGTATACCTGCACTGGATCAAGCACAACATGATGGCTGTAGAACTCCTGGCAGAAGTTGATCTCATAGCAGTCGCCACGCTTTATATGCTGCTTTAGCTGCTCTATTATTGCCAAGTACGCTGCGTGTTCTATGCGTGGCAGCAGCTTAACAGCAGGCAAAGCTTTTATAGGAAACTCCTCTTCCAGTATTTCCTTGAAAATGGTGGCAGCATCATCGATTGTTACACCTATTTGTAACTGCTGCTGGTGCAGGCGTAGAACCACTTGCGGAACAAAAAGAAAAGCATCAGGAAAACCTATTCCATCAGGATGAGAAGAAGTAAGCGGTTCAAGATAATTCTTACAGTCGTAGCTAAAGTGGCCAAAGATGTAATCAGCGGCAGCGGAGCAAAATGAAGAAAGAGAATATAGGAAATCTTCGGCTGGTTCAAAGTGTTTCAGGACACCCACTCCTACCAGGCATTCTTCTGAATGATGTGGCAGGCGGTATTGCTGGTTGTCTAAAAAACAACAAATGTTGAACCGGTTAGCCCAGCTCAACATTTTCAGTTTTATATCCTGCACATGTTCTACAGGAAAATCGTAAAATCTTCTTATCACGGTTGATTAAAAATCATCGTCTTCATCATCAAAATCAGAAGAAGACCCTGCAAAAAGATCTTTGAACTCATCATCAATCTTGAAGTCTTCATCATCGTCCGCTGATTTTTTACCGCCGGCCTTTTTACCAGATTTAGGCAGGTCAAATTCATCAAAGTCAGGATCCCAATCATCGTCTTCCTCCGGCTTTTCCCATTCGTCTGCTTCTTCCTCTGCTACGTCGTCATCGTCTTCCTCTTCATCAGCAGACTTAGCATTTTTTATAGCATTTAAAAATTCAAATGCCGGATCATCCAGCACATCGATCTCCTGCTCTTCGCCTAATAACGATTTATTTTTTGGAGCCATTAGTAAATCAACATTTTCAAATTCTGTTGATATGCCGGTAGTATTGGTTTTATTATCAGATTTAGTTGCCATTTTCTAAATAAGATTTATAAGTAAATTTTCAAACTGTTTTGGTTTCTGCCAAATAAGTTCAGCAGTTGCTGGTAAATATCTTTTCCAAACGCCTTTCTCATGCAGGCACTTGTAAAGGCTGTTATAGTTCCACTATCTGATCGCGTCCGGGACCGTTAGAAACATATTTTACAGGTGCACCAACAAACTCGTTGATATACTTGACATATGAATGCATGGTTGCCGGCAAAGCAGCAGTATCTTTTATAGCAGTGGTGTCTGTATTCCATCCTTCAAACTGCTCGTACACAGGCTCCACTTTTGCCTTCGATATCTGGTAAGGAACTTCAGTGGTTGGTGTACCATTGACAATATAAGATGTACACATGTTCAGCTCTTTGAAAGAGTCAAGTACATCTGCTTTTGTCATGATCACTTTGGTAACACCATTGATCATGCAGGCATATTGCAGTGCCACAAGATCCATCCATCCGCAGCGGCGTGGACGGCCGGTAGTAGCACCAAATTCGCTTCCTATTTTTCTAAGCTCCTCGCCTGTTTCATCAAATAGTTCTGTTGGGAAAGGACCGCTTCCTACACGGGTGCAGTAAGCCTTCGTTACGCCCATTACCTCGTTTATTTTTTGCGGAGCAATACCCAAACCGGTACATACACCAGCAGAAATTGTATTAGATGAAGTAACGAATGGGAATGTTCCAAAGTCTATATCCAGCATACTTCCCTGTGCTCCTTCTGCCAGTACTTTCTTGCCGTCCTTGATCTGGTTATTAACGTAGTACTCTGTGTTTACAATATTCAAAGTGCGCAAAAATTCTATGGCTTCAAAGAATTCATCTTCCCAATCAGAAATGTCTTCATTGAAATGGAAATTATCCAGCAACTTCTGGTGCTTCAGCCTTAGTTTGATATAGTTCGTGATAAAGCTTTTATCCAGGATATCGCCAACACGGATGGCATTGCGGCCTGTTTTATCCATGTATGCAGGTCCAATACCTTTCAAAGTACTTCCTATTTTATCTGTGCCTTTCGAAGTCTCAGAAGCTTTATCTAAAGCACGATGTGTAGGAACAATGATATTGGTACGTTGAGAGATGTACAAGTTCTTCTTTACATCTATTCCGAACGACTCTACCAGAGCACATTCTTTACGAAGCGTAACAGGATCGAGCACCACACCACCACCAATCAGGTTTATCGTGTTTTGGTGAAATATACCTGAAGGAATTTGGTGCAGTACAACCTTTTTATCTTCTACATACAAAGTATGTCCTGCGTTTGGTCCACCCTGGAAACGGGCTACTATATCGTAACCTGGAGCAAAGTAATCTACGATCTTTCCTTTACCCTCATCGCCCCATTGTAAACCAAGTATTACATCAACCATTGGGAGTTTTATTTAAGAGCCGCAAAAGTAGTGGAATGAAATGGGAAATATTGGAACAACTGAGAAGAGACGAAAAATGACTGGTAGGACTTCCTATGACAGCTGAGGACTTCAACCGAATTGCTTGAAAACAGCAGTTGATAATCCTTAAGCGGCCGCTTCAACACTGCAGCCAGCTCTGCCTGCTATTCCGTATCAAAACGATCCACAGTATGGATGCCATCCAGTGTTTTCAGCCTGTCAACCAACTCTTCCAGTTCTTCCTTGTCGTGTACAAATACTTTAATGGTTCCTTCAAAAAGACCTTCCCTTGATTCAATCGTAAGTGCAGAAATATTTATCCGCAGGTCGCCGGAAATGATGGTTGTTATCTTATTCACCACGCCTACGTCATCCATTCCAATGATCTTGAGCCCGGTAAGGAAGCTGATCTCTTTGTTCTTGGCCCACTTTGTCTTTACCACCCTGTGGCCATAGTTAGCCATCAGGCTGGTAGCATTAGGGCAGTTGGTGCGGTGAATTATCAAACCTTTACCTGTACTTACAAAACCAAAAACGTCATCACCGGGAATAGGATTACAACATTTGGCGAGAGAATACATGATCTTGTCGGAGCTCTCGCCAAAAATGATGAGTTCCGAATCTTTTTTGCTGTAATGCGTTGGCTGCTCTACAGATATTTCCTGTATTTGCTTTACTGGCTTTGGTGGCTCCAGCTTATCACCTAGAACATTGAATTCTTTCAGCTCACGCAGGTCATTTTTCTTTACGGCTATTTCGTAAAAAAAATCAAGCTGAGAATTGTATTTGTAATAAGAAACCAGCACATCAATATTATGCTGCTGGTAGGCAGCGCCCATACCATCCAGCTTACGCTGCAGAATATATTTACCCTCTTCAGCTATGCTGCGTCTCTCTTCTTTAAGCGCATCTTTAATCTTACTCTTAGCCTTGGCTGTTACTACAATGTTCAGCCAATCGTCAGAGGGTTTTTGTTTATTACTTGTAATGATCTCTACCTGGTCGCCACTGCGCAATTTGTGGCTGATTGGCACCAGCTTGTGATTGATCTTTGCTCCAATACATTTACTACCTACCGCACTATGTATGCTGAAGGCAAAGTCTAAAGCAGTACTTCCAATCGGAAGCATTTTCACATCACCTTTAGGTGTGTAAACGTAAATTTCCTCTGCAAGGAAACTCACCTTGAAATCCTGCAGGAAATCTACACTATCTGTATCCTGGCTCGTAAGCACCTCACGTATCTGCCCAAACCATTTGTCGAAACGATCTTCTTCTGAATTGCCTTCTTTGTACTTGTAATGCGCAGCCAGACCTTTTTCAGCTATTTCATTCATCCGCTTGGTGCGAATCTGCACCTCCACCCATTTACCCTGCGGGCCCATAACCGTTGTATGCAAGGCTTCGTATCCATTGCTCTTAGGATTGCTCAACCAATCGCGTAGTCTTTCTGGTGAAGGCGTATACTCATCCGTGATGATGGAGTAAACCTTCCAGCAATCTTCTTTTTCGCGAAAAGCAGGTGAATTAAGAATGATACGGATAGCAAAAAGGTCATACACTTCCTGGAAAGCAACGCCTTTCTTCTTCATCTTATTCCAGATAGAATGGATGCTTTTAGGCCTGCCATATATCTCAAAGTTGAACTGGCCACGCTGCAGCTTCTCTTTTATGGGTCGTATGAACTCATTGATATATCGAGTACGTTCACGTTTGGTCTCAGCCAGCTTTTGCGCAATCTCTTTGTACGTTTCCGGCTCCATGTATTTCATGGCAAGGTCTTCCAGCTCCGTCTTGATATTGTAAAGCCCCATCCGGTGCGCAAGTGGCGCATAAACCCACACCGTTTCACTGGAGATCTTCAGCTGCTTTTCGCGCTTCATGCTGTCCATGGTGCGCATGTTGTGCAGCCTGTCAGCTAGTTTTATTAGTATAACCCGAGGATCGTCAGTAAGTGTAAGTAGTATCTTTTTGAAGTTCTCAGCCTGCTGGCTGGTGTTGGTGTCTATTACATTGGAAATTTTGGTCAAACCATCTACAATGCGTGAGATCTCGTGACCGAATCCCCGCTCCACATCTTCAAGAGAGATCTCAGTATCCTCAACTGTGTCGTGAAGAAGCGCGCAGATGGTACTTCTTACACCCAAACCTATTTCTTCAACACATATCATAGCCACAGCTATGGGGTGAAGAATGTATGGCTCGCCGCTTTTGCGACGCATAGTTTTATGCGCATCGGCAGCCATTTCGAAAGCATGGCGCACCATCTCTTTATCGCCTTTTTTGATTTTAGGACGTAAAGCCCTTAGTAATGCGCGATAATGCCGAAGTATCTCCTTCTTCTCCTGCTCTTCCGTCAAATTATATTTTGCCACCACAGGCGCTGTGGGTACTGTTTCTTCTGCCATTGTAGCTACGAATTTACGGAAACAGCAGCATTGCTTTTCTTACAAGGTGTTAACGATATACTTGAATAGGCGGTTCTTCAGCAAGTTTTTAACCATTCTTGAGATACTATTTGCCGCATATTTGCCGCATGAATTTATCTACAGCAATAGGAAGATTAAGATTAACAGGCATTGCAGAAGGCATTTCACTGCTGGTGCTGCTGTTTATAGCCATGCCGCTTAAATATCTGGCAGATATGCCTTTGATGGTGAAATGGGTGGGATGGGCGCACGGGGTGCTGTTCATCGCTTTTATTGCCGCAGCCTTCTTTGTGTACTTGCAAAAGAAGATCTCATTCAAGATGGTGGCTATAGCCTTTGTAGCTGCCTTTTTACCCTTTGGCACTTTCTGGTTCGATAAGCAGATAAAAGACGTGAAATAACGTTCTGAAACTTTTTTTAAAAAAAATGCTGTTCGTTTTTCGGATTCTCCTACTTTTGCCACCCGCTGCGGATGTGGCGAAATTGGCAGACGCACCAGACTTAGGATCTGGCGCCGCGAGGCGTGTAGGTTCGACTCCTATCATCCGCACTCTAAACCCGGTTCTTGCAACCGGGTTTTTTGTTTCCCCTTGTTTTCGAACAAACAGTAGAAGCATCAATAACCACCTTATTTCCAGGTTTTGCAATACCCACTACTTCATTTTCTATAAATGATTTTCGTTATAATCCATAGCCTGCAGCATTACCTGCACTTTTTCCCATACTAACACTTACCTTCGCAGCCCGAAAATTCGGTCTGCCGGTGTTTACCGGTGGCATTAATTATTCAAAAAAATAAAAGTAGTATGGCTACTGTTTCAAGAGAAAACATAGGACTGCTGAACGACAAGATAACCGTTACACTTTCCAAAGAAGATTACTTGCCAGCCTTCGAGCAATCGCTGAAGAAGTACGCAAAAACTGCTAACATCCCTGGATTCAGAAAAGGAATGGTTCCTACCAGCATGGTTAAAAAGATGTACGGTAGCAGCGTGTTCACAGATGAAGTATTACGCTCTGTAGAAAAAGAACTGAACAACTATATGACACAGGAGAAGCTGGACATATTTGCCCAGCCGCTTCCTTTAGATAATGATGCACGCCAGCTGGATATGAACAATCCTGCTGATTATTCTTTTGCATTTGAAGTAGGTCTGAAGCCTGTTATCGATATCAACCCATCTAACATTTCTGTTGTCCGTCACAAGGTGCAGGTAACTGATGAGATGATTGATGCCGAAGTAGAGCGTCTTCAAACCCGTCATGGGAAAATGACTGAGCCTGAAGAAGTGAATAGCGAAGACATCGTGCTAAATGTAACTTTTGTAGAGACCGACGCAGAAGGAAATGAAATAGAAGGTGGCATCAACAAAGGCAACTCTGTTCTGGTAAAATATTTTGCTGAAGCCTTCCGCAGCCAGGTAATGGGCAAAAAGAAAGATGATTCAATCCAGCTTACGCTAAACGAAGCTTTTGATGAGAAAGAAAGAGAGTGGATACAGAGCGATCTTGGATTGAAAGATGATGCTACTGCCGGTGATAAACATTTCAAATTGAATATTTCAAAAGTAGGACTGGTAGAGAAGGCCGAAATGACAGAAGATTTCTTTACCGCTGCTTATCCTGGCAGAAATGTGGTGAACGAAGACGACCTGCGTAAAGCTGTTCGTGAAGACCTGCAGGCACATTTTGATGCGCAAAGCCGCAACCAACTACACGACCAGATATACCACGCGCTGGTAGACCATACACACATCGATTTTCCAGAAGCTTTCCTAAAGCGCTGGATGGAAAAAGGTGGCGAAGAGCCCAAGACTGCCGAACAGGCAGAGCAGGAGTATCCTTCTTTTGCCAATTCATTAAAGTGGTCGCTGATAAGCCAGCAGTTGATGCAACAGCACAATGTGCAGGTAGAGCCACAGGAAATAAAAGATTTTGCGAAGCAGCAGATCATGGGCTACATGGGCGTTCAAAGCCTGGACGAAGCACCATGGCTCGATAGCTATGCTGACAGCATGCTGAAGGATCAGAAGTTCATTGAGAACACTTACTACCAGCTACAGACCACCAAAATCTTTGGAATATTGGAAGGGCAGGTAAATGTACAGGAAGACACAGTGACGCCTGAGCAACTGGCAGCTATGCAGCATAATCATGCTCACTAATGTTAAGTAGCTGTTTGATGAGCATCTAATTTTAAAGAACTCACTACACGATAAGTTAAGGCCAGACATAGTCTGGCCTTATTTTTTTGTACCCTGCATCACTGCCGAAAAAAGGTGGAATGAGTGATTATGTTGAATTCTTCTACTGCCACCTTATGCTATTATGGCGCAAATTTCATTTTGCATGCTATTTGAACTACGGCTTAATCTATTAAATAACAACACTTATCTTCACTTCAATAAATCGTTTATAAATGAATTTTGGAAATGAATTTGAAAAATTTGCTGTGAAAGGCCGCGGAATTAGCAGCGCCACACTGCATAATTTTACACAACACCAGGTAACCAACCTTACTCCTTACATCATAGAAGAAAGACCATTGAACGTAGCTAGCATGGATGTATTCAGCCGGCTAATGATGGATCGTATCATTTTCCTGGGCGAAGGCATCAATGATTATGTTGCCAACATTGTTACAGCCCAGCTTCTTTTCCTAGAAAGCACGGATCGCAGCCGCGACATCCAGATGTACATTAATAGCCCGGGTGGTAGCGTGTACGCAGGTTTGGGTATTTACGATACCATGCAATTCATTGGACCGGATGTATCAACCATTTGTACCGGGATTGCTGCCAGCATGGGTGCAGTATTGATGTGTGCCGGTGTAAAAGGTAAGCGTACTGCCCTAAAGCATGCACGTGTAATGATGCACCAGCCAAGTGGTGGCATTGGTGGACAAGCCAGCGACATCCTGATAACTGTGAATGAAATAAAGAAGATAAAGCAGGAACTATATGAGATCATTGCTTTTCATTCGGATAAAGATCCGGAGCAGGTAGCCAAAGACAGCGACCGCGATTTCTGGATGAGCGCCGAAGAAGCAAAACAATATGGCCTTGTTGATGAGGTATTGCTAACCAATCCTCGCAAGCAGAAGAAAGACTAACTCATTTTTTGAATTACTTAAATAACCTTCTATAAATGATCACTTCAAAATATATAGTAAATCCATTTGTGATGGATGAGGACGACGAGAAACCAAAAGAAGATACTTCTACCTCGCCTGAAACGAAAGTATTGGCCAAAAAACTAGAAAAGCAATTTTTTGAAAAAAGGGCTGTATACCTCTGGGGCGTAGTAGATGATAAAAGTGCACGTGACATTGTTACCAAACTCCTTTTATTAGAAAGCGATAAGCCAGGAGAAGAGATCAAATTTTACATCAACAGTCCGGGTGGAGTAGTAACCAGCGGTATGGTAATCTATGATACCATGCGTATGATCAGCTCGCCTGTAAGCACTATTTGTATGGGCCTTGCTGCGAGTATGGGCTCTATTATATTGAGTGCCGGCGTCAAAGGAAAACGTTCAATTTTCCCTCATGGCGAGGTAATGATACACCAGCCTAGTCTTGGCGGCTACTACCAGGGTACAAGTGCAGACCTTGAGATACAAGCTATTCAAACGCAGAAGACAAAAGAATTAGGCGCAAGGATACTGGCTGAAAATTGCGATAAATCGTTCGAACAGATCATGAAAGACTTTGACCGCGACTACTGGATGGATGCAAAAGAGGCCGTAGAATACGGTATAGCTGATAGTATATTAGAGAAACTGTAGATATTTAGTTAATTTAAAGCCGCTGCTATGCTACCTGCAAAATAAAGCAGGTCACTATGGCAGCGGTTTTTTATTTTTGCGGACTCGTAACTCAAATAACCTGATAACCCTGCATGGCCGCGTATTTGTGGCAAATGCATTTGAAGTATATAAACATGGCAAAACAAAGTCATTTACATTGTTCGTTTTGTGGAAGAAGCCGTGATGAGGTTAAGATCCTTATTGCTGGTCAAGATGGGCACATCTGTGAAAATTGCGTAGAGCATGCACAGGAGATCATTGCACAAGAACTCCAGCTAAAGACTGAGAGCCAGCCAACTTCCTTTAAACTTACTGTCCGTAAACCTACCGAGATAAAGAAGTTTTTGGATGAATATATAATAGGACAAGACGACGCTAAAAAAGTGTTAGCTGTTGCTGTTTACAATCACTACAAAAGACTCCAGTACAAACAATCTGACTCTGAAATCGAGATTGAAAAAAGCAATATTGTTATGGTAGGTGAAACCGGTACGGGTAAGACCTTACTGGCTAAAACCATTGCCCGTTTGCTGAATGTTCCATTTGCCATTGTAGATGCTACTGTATTTACCGAAGCAGGTTATGTAGGTGAAGATGTGGAGAGCATGCTAACACGTTTGCTGCAAAACTGTAATTACGATGTAAATGCTGCAGAAAGAGGTATAGTTTATATAGATGAGATAGATAAGATCGCACGCAAAGGCGATAACCCATCTATAACCCGTGACGTTAGTGGCGAGGGTGTACAACAAGGTTTATTGAAAATGCTGGAAGGTACAGAAGTGCTTGTACCACCTCAAGGAGGACGTAAGCATCCTGAACAAAAGATGATAAAGGTGAACACTCAGAACATCCTGTTCATTTGCGGTGGTGCTTTTGATGGCATTGACAAAGTGATAGCCAGGAGAGTGAATACTAACGCGATTGGTTTCAATGTAAATAAGGATATGCAGGAGTACCAGAAAAAGAACCTGCTGCAGTTCATCAATGCACAAGACCTGAAATCATTTGGCCTTATCCCGGAATTGCTGGGTCGTCTGCCTGTGGTTACACATCTTAATCCTTTGGATGCAGAAACACTTCGTGCTATACTTACTGAGCCTAGGAACAGCATTATAAAGCAGTACCACCGCCTGTTCGAAATTGAAGGTATACATCTAACAATCGACTCAGACGTATATGATTTTATGGTTACCAAAGCCATGGAATATAAACTAGGCGCACGTGGTTTACGCAGTATCTGCGAAAGCATTTTTGTAGAGGCCATGTACGAACTACCAACTTCTGGACAGAAGGACCTACACATTACTATGGAATATGCTGAGCGTCAATTTAGCAGGAGCAAGATGAGTATGCTGAAAGTAGCTTAAGCTATTGTTTTACATATTTAAAAAAACGCAGATTACCACTGCGCTTTTTTGTTTTACTAAATGAAAATCATTGTGTGTTTCAATACTGGTATCATTCTTTTATTTTAGCCGAAAACAATCTATATGAATGAAATAGTAGAACGCGTAGCGGCTCAAGCAGGCATTTCGCCAGAACAAGCGCAAAAAGCTGTAGAAGCTATCGCAGGTTTTGTAAAAGAAAAATTTCCAATGCTTGAAGGAGCAGTAGAGAACATGTTCAAATCAGGTGGCGGAAATGATACCGGCGGTACTGGTTTAGGAAACCTTGGCGGTTTCGGCGGCTTTGGACAGAAGTGATTGAATAAGAAAGGGAAGCAACAGCTTCCCTTTTATTATCTTGTTATTCTCCGATAGTTTTAGAAAAATTCATCTAGAGGATCTAGTGCAGAACTTCCCTTGCTATTACCAGTTTTTGCACTTCGCTTGTTCCCTCTCCTATTGTACAAAGTTTGCTATCGCGGTAATGTTTTTCTACAGGAAAATCTTTTGTATAGCCGTAGCCACCAAAAACCTGCACTGCATCGGTAGAAACTCTTACAGCTACCTCACTTGCATAATATTTAGCCATAGCAGCCTGCCGGGTCATTTTTTCACCGCGCATTTTCAGGTCGCATGCTTGCTGCGTAAGTAATTCGGCTGCCTCTATTTCAGTAGCCATATCTGCTAGCTTGAAACTAATTCCCTGGAAATTTGATATCGGCTGATCGAATTGGTAGCGCTCTTTTGAATACTGAAGGGCAGCTTCGTATGCACCACGTGCTATACCAATACTCAATGCTGCAATAGAAATACGGCCGCCATCTAAAACCTTCATGGCCTGGCGGAATCCATCTCCTACTTCACCTAGCCGCTGCGCATCGCTGATACGGCAATTGTCGAAGATCATTTCTGCAGTTTCGCTGGCGCGCATTCCTAGTTTATTTTCTTTTTTACCTCCAGCAAAACCTGCCATTCCTCTTTCTACAATAAATGCTGTGCTGTTGCCACTGGTACGAGGTTCGCCTGTACGGCAGATCACTACAGCTACATCTCCGCTTATACCATGCGTGATCCAGCTTTTAGTACCATTCAGCACCCAATCATCGCCATCGCGTACTGCAGTTGTTTTCATATTTCCTGCATCGCTGCCTGTGTTTGGTTCGGTAAGTCCCCATGCACCCAGGTATTCTGCAGAAGCTAATTTTGGCAGGTATCTCTGCTTTTGATCTTCATTGCCAAACAACATTATATGGCCGGTGCACAATGAATTATGTGCAGCCACACTCAGTCCTATCGATCCACAAACTTTCGATATCTCCTGTATTACGGCATTATACTCATAGTAAGAAAGACCGGAGCCGCCATACTCCTCCGGCACCAATACACCCATGAGACCTAGTTGACCTAGCTGCTTAAAAATATGAACAGGGAATTGTTGTGTTTCGTCCCACTCCATAACGTGGGGCTTAATGTGCTGCAAGGCATAATCACGCGCAGTTTGTGCAACCTGCAGCGTCAGTTCAGATGTTTCAAAATTCATTTATCAATCGTTAGTGAGCGGCAAAAATAGTGGAATACCCTTGCGGAAGTTCAACTGCAAGAGATTAGAACAACCTGGTGTTCAAAATTTAATACATGTGGCTGATGCAACCTTTATTGCTCTGCAACCACCACGTATGGCGCCAGCTTATCGAACAATTCGTTAGAGATGATGTCTATCTTTTTCAGGTCTTCAATCTTCTTGAACGAACCATGCTGCTGCCGGTAAGCAACAATAGCATTGGCAATATTCCACTTCAGGTAAGGATGTGACTTCAGCAGGTTTACATCAGCCTGATTAATGTTGAAGGTTCTTAGGTTCGGGTTCCTGCATACCAGCCTGTCCTTTATTTTCATGTAAGTAGAATCAGGAAGTGCGTAAGTTTCAGCTACCTGTTCTACCCTCGCAAATCCACCAAGCTTATCCCTGAAATTAATAATACGTGCTGCCAGTTTGCTACCTATCCCCGGAAGTGCAATGAGTGCAGTTGTATCTGCTTCGTTTATATCTATTGTTCTTGGAACATTGGCGATAGTTGGCCTTGAAGTAAAGGAGGCAGTAGAAACAGGTGTTTCTTGTTTTCCAAAGGTCGAATTGCCATTGTCTGCTATTCGGATGTAAGGTATCAGCCTGTCTGCTTCATCAGTGCGCAACCCGTATATTTTCCGGATGTCTTCCGGCTGCCGAAACTTAAAACCTTTACCAGTGAACTTCATGATGGTTTGAATGGTTCTTTCACGCAGACCCAGTCTTTTCCAACCAGCTTCATCCAATGTGTTTGGATCGAAAGCAAAGAGCTCTCCTTTTACAGCAGGCTCTTTACGATAAGGTGTAGTAGTAAAATGTCCATCGTGATCATCATCATCATATCTTCTTGCTGTAAATGACCGGCTGCTATCAATGGTGATCTTAAGCTGTGATAGTTCCTGCTGAAATTGGGCATGGCTATATGGCTCCCGCTTCTTCTTAAAATACCGGGGAGAAAAATAGATGACAACACCCAGGATCAAAATGATCAATAAGCTAATCCTATCCTTGCGGGAAAAGGTAAGGTAGTCTTTTACAAAAACCTGCCACTTACGTTGCATAACGAAAGCATTTTCAGGTGAATAATGCGGGGGATAAAAGCAGCCGGGATTTAAATATATAGCTTCAATCCATCATATGCAAGAGCAACAGCTGCTGGAAGTTCGCTCATTATTTGCTGGTGAAGCCCAAGCTGGTGACTGATATGCGTGAAATAAGCCTGTGGAATTTTTAGCTCGTGTACAAGGTCAACTGCCTCTTGCAGGGTGAAATGAGAAATATGTGCTTCTTTTCGCAAAGCATTTAAAACAATAATCTCACTACCTTTTACCTTTTCTTTCTCTGCCTCATCTATCCTGTTGGCATCGGTTATATAGGTAAAATTTCCAAACCTAAAACCCATTACCGGCATCTTATGATGCCATACATGTATGGGTTCAATAGGAATATCTCCAATGTAAAACAGCTCCTCGCCTACCTCATGCAGGGTCACTTTTGGAATGCCGGGGTACTTCAATTCCTGGAAAGCATAAGGGATCTCATTTCGGATTCCTTCCAATGACATTTTACTTCCATACACCTCGGTTGGCCTGTTATTGAAAAACTGGAAAGGCCGGGTGTCGTCTATACCTCCAACATGGTCTTTGTGAGAATGAGTGATAAGAACAGCATCGAGCTCTTGTACATTGGCTCGTAGCATTTGGTAGCGAAAGTCAGGAGTAGTATCTACAACAATGGTTGTGGTAGGTGACTGCACCAGTATGCTGCTGCGAAGGCGCTTATCATTTCTATCATGTGAAAGACAAACTGAACAACTACAACCAACCATGGGTACACCAGTACTGGTGCCTGTACCAAGGAAAGTTATGGTTAATGGTGGTGTGGTCACAGTTTACAAACCTACTGGAAAAACATCATGAAAATTTTGAACGAGGAAATCGACTTTATTCTGTATCCCCGGTTTCTACTTTAGATTTTTTCATCAGGTCGTCGTACATCTTTTGCGATTCATGGGTCAACTGGTCATAATTGATAACCAGTTGCGGCAGCAATTCTATCAATGTATTTATTCGACCTTCTACCTGTAGAAATTTATTCAGCACTACAACTTTCTTAGACTCTAAAATGCAATAACCACTTTGAAATGTACCCCGCTCATAGCGGATAACATATTCGCTCTCCTGCATTATTTTTTCAATCTTATTTAGTGTCGACTGGTTGTATTTCATATCCTTCACACGCCTTAAACAGGCTCTTTTTCGTTTTTACAAATGTACCATAGGGGGTGGCGGAACAATGAACGTTTTATCCACAGCACAAGTGGGAGGTAAGAAGTACGAGGTACGATAACACCGGCGTCGAACTCCTATGATTATTTTACTTTGTCTTCCACATCTCCTACCTTATGTATCATCGTACGCACTTCCAATTTTTCACTTCGGCCTCAGTTATTTCAAATTTCCTGCTTCGTACAAATTAAAAAATCAACGTGTATTTCAACTTCGCACCTTGTTCTTCTTATTTCGTACTTCTCCTTCGTACCTCGTAGTTCCCACCTCGTATTTAGACCTTGCTTGTCATCTTGATAATTGGAACGATCATCTCTTCCATACTTACGCCACCATGCTGAAATGTATTTCGGTAATAGTTCACAAAGTGATTGTAGTTATTGGGATAGCATAAGAAGCCATCTTCTTTGGCAAAGATGTACGATGAGTTAACATTAGGCACCGGCAATCCTGCCTGCCGCGGATCTTTAAATGCAAGCACATCCTTTGGTTCATAATTCAGGTTGCGGCCATGCTTATAGCGCAGGTTGGTTGTAGTTGCTTTATCTCCTATCACTTTATAAGGTGTCTTCACCTTTACCGTTCCATGATCTGTTGCCACTATAAGGTTTACCTTTTTATCAGCAATCTTTTTCAACGCCTGGTTAAGTGGTGAGTGTTCGAACCAACTGCGGGTAATGCTGCGGTAACTGATCTCATCACCAGCAAGCTCTTTCAGCACTTCCATTTCGGTGCGAGCATGGCTAAGCATATCTACAAAATTGTAAATAATAATATTCAGGTCGTTGCCCATCAGGTTATGAATATTATTCACCAGTTGAAGACCATCATTGTTATTTACCACTTTGGTGTAGCTATACTTCATCTCTTTTCTCAATCGCTTCAGCAAGCCCTTGAAGAACGTTTCTTCATACAGGTTCTTTCCACCCTGTTCATCATCATTTTTCCATTCTACCGGGAATTGCTTTTCAATATCCATGGGCAGCAGTCCTGAGAAAATGGCATTGCGCGAATACTGCGTAGCGGTTGGTAAAATGCTATAGAATGTTTCTTCTTCCAGTATGCGGAAGTTCTCGGTGAACATTGGCTGTATTGCTTTCCATTGATCAAAGCGAAGGTTATCGATCAATAAGAAAAAAGTTGGAACTCCTTTTTCTACGTGTGGCAGCACTTTAAACTGCAGCAGGTTGTGGCTCATTACCGGTGCAGGATTCTTTGGATCAACCCAAGATGCATAATTCCTACTCACAAACTTGAAGAACTCAGTATTAGCCTCCTGCTTTTGACTTTGTAGTATCTCCTGCATCTCAGGGCTATCGCTCTTTTCCATTTCCAGCTCCCAATACACCAACTTTTTATAAATGTCCATCCAGTCGTTGTAATCGGGATTGTTATTCAGCGCCATGAACAGATGCCTGAACTGTTGCTGGTAAGCTGTAGTTGTTTTCTCTGCTACCAGCCGGCGATTATCTATTATCTTTTTTAGGCTTAGCCAAACCTGGTTAGGGTTAACCGGCTTTATCAAATAATCGCTTATCTCGTTCCCAATGGCTTCGTCCATCAGGTTTTCTGTTTCATTTTTTGTGATGAGCACCACTGGAATGGCGCTGTTTACTTCTTTTATCTGCGCCAGTGTTTCAAGACCAGTAAGACCTGGCATACTTTCATCCATCAACACTACATCCACTTCATTTTCCTTCACATACTCTACAGCGTCAAAACCATTGGTCAAAGTCTGTACCTCGTAACCCTTATTTTCTAAAAAGATCTTCTGGCTTTGTAAACTTTCGATCTCATCGTCCACCCATAAAATTTTTGCTAAGGCCATAGTATGTTGTAGGTTTTATTTTGATCCGTATGAACACGAGCCGGAACACGCTCTTTTGTGGCTGCATAAACAACAAATTTCTTACCGCCATCTTCCTTTCACCAACTTAGTTAGCCTAAATGCTACATAACCAATGTCTCTTCAACTGTAAGATTGGTTGGTGAATGTACACATTAGCCTCATTAACAAGCACAAAGATGGTGACGTTAACAGTTTGGCAACAGAAGGCTTTTATTTTCTAACCTACAGAAAATAAACCCTTTCTATCATTGGTCATCCTGTAGTTTTACATTTTAAATCATTATATGGCTTCATTCTCCCGCAAGATCATCAACGATCCCGTTCATGGTTTTATCACTGTTAGTCACCCGCTGATCCAACAGGTGATAGCGCATCCATATTACCAAAGGCTTAGAAGAATTTACCAGATGGCGTTGGCGCATCTTGTTTACCCTGGTGCTGTCCACACCAGGCTGCATCACTCCTTAGGCGCATATCACCTGATGAATAGTGCGCTCACTGAATTATGCAGTAAAGGAGTGGAAATAACCGAAGAAGAACAAGTGGCGGCTAAGGCTGCTATTCTACTTCATGATATAGGACATGGACCTTTCAGCCATGCGCTTGAAAATATTTTGCTGCGCGGTGTACACCACGAAACCATGAGCCTTAAGCTGATGCACAGCATGAATGAACAACTGGGCGGAAAACTAACAATGGCCATCGATATTTTCACTGATAAATACCCGAAGCGTTTTCTGCACCAACTGATAAGTGGACAACTGGATGTAGACCGGATGGATTACCTAAGCCGCGATAGCTTTTTTACCGGTGTAAGCGAAGGCGTAATTGGTTATGATAGAATTTTAAAAATGCTGGTGGTTCACAACGGTGAGCTGATGATAGAAGAAAAAGGAATTTTCAGCGTAGAGAAATTCCTGGTGGCGCGTCGCCTGATGTACTGGCAAGTTTATTTACACAAAACAGTATTGGCTGCAGAGAAAATGATGGTAAAGATCATTGAGCGGGTAAGGTACTTAACAGAAAAAGGAGATGGCTCTTTACAAACGCATACTCCTATTGACTTCTTCCTCCACAGGTTTGATGGTGTTATAACCGACGATGTACTAGAAAAATTCTGCCAGATGGATGATTATGATTTCATGCACGCCATCAAAATGTGGCGCCACCATCCTGATACCATTCTAAAAACTTTATGTACGAATATTCTGGATCGTAAACTTTTGAAAGTGCGACTGCAGGCTGACCCAATAAATGAAAGTACGCTGCAGCAGAAAATTGAAAGTGCTTGTCAGAAGTTAAACATCACCCAAGTGGAAAGCGGGTACCTGGCTTTTACTGGCGAAACCATAAATACCATGTACACCATGAAGGATGAAAGGATCAATATCTTATTCAAAAACGGGCAGGTGAAAGATATTTCGCAGGTAGACAATGCCTTGATACATAAAACAATGGCAACCCCTGTAAAAAAATTCTACATTTGTTTTTATGAATAGTTTTGCAGCTATTCAATCCGGCGTTTTCAAAAGAAGGATGATTTTTGCTGTGAGCTCGTTGCCACGGCTAAAAACAAAAACATGACATTTACGGCAAATCAAATAGCGGTTTTACTACAAGGAAAAATAGAAGGAGAACCGGACTGTAGCGTTGATAGTTTTGGCAGAATAGAAGAAGCGAAAAAAGGACAACTTGCGTTTTTAGCCAATCCCAAATACGAAGATTTTTTATATACCACAGGAGCATCCGTCGTTATTGTCGGCGAAAAGCTTCAACTGAAACATCCTGTTCAGAGCACACTTATCCGCGTGGCTGATCCTTACTCCGCTTTTGCCAGTTTACTGCACCATTACCAGCAATTAAAGACCAGCCAGCTCAATGGCGTTCAGGAACCTTCCTATGTGGCAACCACTGCTACCAAAGGTGAAAATGTGTACATCGGCGCTTTCGCCTATGTTGGTGATGGCACGAGCATTGGCAACAATGTGAAAATTTTCCCTGGCGTATTTATTGGCAACAATGTAAAGATTGGCGACAACTGTATTTTTCACCCAGGTGTTAAGATCTACCACGATTGTGTACTCGGCAAAAACGTGGTCATACATTCTGGCACGGTGATAGGCGGCGATGGCTTTGGTTTTGCGCCGCAAGCCGATGGCACTTTCAAAAAGGTTCCGCAGATTGGTAACGTGGTCATAGAAGACAATGTAGAGATCGGCTCTAATGCTACTATTGACCGTGCTACCATTGGTTCTACCGTAATACGCGCTGGTGCCAAGCTTGACAACCTGATACAGATAGCCCACAATGTAGAAGTAGGTACAAACACGGTGATTGCAGCGCAAGCTGGTGTAAGTGGCAGTACCAAAATAGGCAACAACGTAATGATTGGTGGCCAGGCAGGTGTAGTAGGTCATATACAAATAGCTGATGGTAGCCGCATAAACGCTCAAAGCGGCGTAAGCAAAAGCATTAAAAAGCCAAAATCATCTGTTACTGGGTCTCCTGCTTATGAATATGCGAGTGCATTACGCAGCCAGGCTGTTACCCGCAACCTTCCCGAACTTGAAAAAAGAATAACTGACCTGGAAAACCTGGTAAAACAATTACTGGAAGAAAAGGCTCAGTATAATGTATAAATAGCTGTATATCGAAGCTTTTGAATAAACCCTGCACCAGTAGTTGCAGGGTTTTTACTTTTTATAGAAAAGCATAGTTTTCATACTTTCGCCACTTTTAAAGGAGCTATGCACAGTAACGGACAAACATTTCAACATACACTCGCAACAGAATTTAGTATATCGGGACCCGGTATACATACAGGGCACCTGGTAAATATGGTGGTTAAACCTGCGGCTCCTAATACAGGAATAAACTTTCAACGGGTAGACCTGGAAGACAGGCCTGTGGTAAAAGCAGATGTTGACAATGTAGTAATGACCAACCGTAGTACTGCCATTGAGAGCAATGGTGCACGCATTTATACCATTGAGCACCTGATGGCTGCTTTTGTGGGTATGGGTGTAGATAATGCACTGGTAGAACTAGACGGTGATGAAGTTCCAATACTGGATGGTAGCGCACATGCCTTTGTAGAGGCCATTGAAAAAGCTGGTGTAAAACAACAAGAGGTAGCCAAGATATTTTACAATATTGAGCACAACATCACATTTGTAGATGAGGAAAGAGGGGTTGAAATGGTGGCGCTTCCTTTTACTGAATACCGCGTAAATGCGCTAATTGACTTCAATAGTCCTGTACTAGGAACGCAGCATGCAAGCCTGAAAGACATTAAAGACTTTAAGAACGAAATAGCTCCCTGCCGTACATTTTGCTTTTTCCATGAACTGGAGTGGCTGCTGGATCATGACCTGATAAAAGGTGGTGACAGGAACAATGCAGTAGTAGTGGTTGACAAGCCAGTAACCGACAACCAGGTAAAAAAATTAAAAGCACATTTTCCGGATATAGAGATTCCTAAAGGGCAAGGCTACCTGAACAATGCAGAACTAAGATTTGACAATGAGCCGGCTCGTCATAAACTGCTGGATGTAATCGGTGATCTTGCATTGGTTGGATTTGCATTTAACGCTCATATCATAGCAAGCAAACCTGGCCATGCTGCCAATGTGATGTTTGCTAAAAAGCTGAAGGAGCATATTAAAAAAGTGAAGCAAAAAGGTGAGATACCTGTATATGATCCTACGAAGCCGCCGCTTTTTGATGTGCACGCTATAGAAAAGCTTTTGCCTCACCGCTTCCCGTTCCTCTTGGTTGATAAGATCATTGAACTTACCGATACAAAGGTTGTAGGAATTAAGAATGTTACTTACAACGAGCCATTCTTCCAGGGACACTTTCCTGGTAATTGTGTGATGCCAGGTGTTCTACTTGCAGAAGCGTTGGCTCAGTGCGGTGGTATATTAGCCATACCAAAAGACACAGAAGATAAATACGATACTTACTTTCTTAAGATAGACAACTGTAAGTTCAAACAAAAGGTAGTACCTGGCGATACGCTGATCCTGCACATGGAGCTGGTAAGCCCGATAAGAAGAGGACTGGTAGAAATGAAGGGAACTATATACGTAGCGGGTAAAATAGCAGCAGAAGCAATATTGGTTGCTCAAATAGTTAAAAGAACAAAGCAAGATGATTAGTCCTTTAGCGCAGATACATCCAGGGGCACGCATAGCTGAAAATGTACGTGTAGACGCGTTTTCGGTTATAGAGGACAATGTAACTATCGGAGAGGGTACGCATGTAATGCCTAATGTTACCATCTTTAGCGGCACCACTATTGGCAAAGGCTGTATCATTTTCCCAGGCGCAGTACTTGGCGCCATACCACAAGACCTGAAATTTGTTGGTGAAGAAACTACTGTAGAAATAGGCGACAACACCACGATACGCGAATGTGTAACCATAAACAGGGGCACAAAAGACAGGTGGAAGACTAAGGTGGGCAGCAACTGCCTGCTGATGGCTTATGTACATATAGCGCACGACTGCTTTGTTGGCAATCATGTTATTCTTGCTAATGCTGTTCAACTGGCAGGGCATGTAACCATAGATGACTATGCCATTCTGGGTGGTTTGTCAGGTGTTCACCAGTTCATCCACATAGGTGCGCATGTTTATATAGCAGGTCAAATTCTCATTCGCAAAGATGTTCCTCCTTATGTAAGAGCTGCCCGCGATCCACTGGCTTATGTTGGTATAAACAATGTAGGCCTTACACGCCGCGGCTATGCAAAAGAAGTGATTGATGAGATCTCTGCCATCTATCATATCCTGTTTGTACAAGGGCATACTACATCTAAAGCAATTGAGATAATCAACGAAACATTGGCTGATACGGAGGTGAAGAGAGATATCATTGGCTTTGTAGAAAATTCAAAAGCCGGGATAATAAAACGCTCTGTAAAATCCGGGCTCGATGACTATTAAGCTTACCAATGCAGGTAAACGCTTCAACCGCGATTGGATTTTCAAACAACTTTCCACTGAGATTTTCCCTGGTAATACCGTAGCCATTACAGGTGCTAATGGTAGTGGCAAAAGCACTTTGCTGCAAGTGATCAGTGGCAACATGGCCATTAATGAAGGCAAGGTAGAATGGCAGGTGGATGAAAAGCTGGTGGATGAAGAAAAAGTGCATCAACACTTATCTATTGCTGCTCCCTACCTGGAGGTTATTGAAGAAATGACTGCTACTGAATTTCTCCAGTTTCACCACCAGTTTAAGAAATTGATCCCCGGCATTTCCATTGAAGAAATTTTACAGATTATAGGCTTGCAACAAGCAGCACATAAGCAGATCCGCTACTATAGCAGTGGTATGAAGCAAAGGGTAAAACTAGCACAGGCTTTCTTTTCCGATGTTCCTTTATTGCTGCTCGATGAGCCATGCACCAACCTGGATGCTACAGGCATAGCACTGTATCATAAACTGGTAGAAGATTATACAAAAGGAAAAACAGTAATAGTAAGCAGTAATGATGAAGTAGAATATGCTTTCTGCAAGAGGACACTTTCTATAATGGATTACAAATAGCTTCTCCTACGAATCAGGCTAGCCTTCACGCTAACATCCAACATCTAACATCTAACGTCTCTCTCCTCACGCCTCTCTCCTCACGCCTACCCACAACTACCTCCTGCTGGCGATCAGCAAATTCAGGTCAGTGTATCTAAGGTCGAAACGCTGGCTTAAATAGAAATTAGTTAGATGACCTTTGTACATGTAAATTCCATGGCGAAGATTGAAGTTGTGCCATACCATTTCTTCAAAGCCACCTTCTTCACTTACATCTAGCAGTAGTGGCATTAGCACATTACTGATAGCCTGGCTGGCAGTACGGGCAAAGCCGCTCGGAATATTCGGAACACAATAATGGATGACATCGTGCTTTACAAACGTTGGCCGCTGGTGACTGGTTATTTCACTGGTTTCAAAGCATCCACCGCGGTCAATACTTACATCTATTATCACACTGCCAGAACGCATATTGGTCACCATCTCTTCGGTTACCACCACCGGTGTACGACCAAACTCACTGCTCATAGCACCCACAGCCACTTCGCAACTCTTTAATTGCTTGGCCAGGATCTTAGGTTCAATTACGCTTGTCCATACTCTTACACCTAGATTATTCTGCAGGCGTTTTAACCGGTACACATTGTTATCAAAAACTTTTACAGAAGCACCCAGTGCCAAAGCTGTACGTGTGGCAAACTCTCCTACTACACCTGCACCAATGATGATAACTTTTGTAGGAGGAATACCGCTTATACCTCCTAGTAAAACACCCTTTCCGCTATTGGCGCTGCCGAGGTATTGTCCTGCAATCAGCATGATAGCACTGCCGGCTATCTCGCTCATACTCCTAACAATCGGGTAAGTGCCGCTGTCGTCTTTCAGGTTTTCAAAACTAAGTGCAGTGATGCGTTTCTCCATCATGAACTGCAGGTACTCGCTACGCATGGCAGAAAGATGAATAGGCGAAACGATCACCTGGCTCATTTGCAACAGCGGGAGATCTTCTGCTACTACAGGAGCACTCTTTACAAGAATAGGCGCTTTAAAAACCTCCTGTTTTTCGTACACAATTTTAGCTCCTGCTTCGCTGTAATCTTTATCAGTAAACTTACTGCCATCGCCAGCCTTTGTTTCCATTACCACCTGGTGTCCATTGCTTACCAACACACTTACACCCTCTGGCGTTAGTGCAATACGATTTTCCTGGAACGCAGTTTCTTTTGGAATGCCAATATGCAATTGAGCTCCACGAGCCTTCACATCAAGCGTTTCTTCAAGCGTTTCGTAGGTAAATGAAGTACTAACCAGCGGTTTCAATGACGACATGTAGAGGCGTGTTTTTGGTGGATAAAGTTACTGCTTAAATAGGTAGCTGATATTAAGAGCTGCTTAATGCTTTGCCGAGCTGATCATCCTTGTCTGCGCATCTATTAATTGAATGGTCAGGTGAAGACAATCATCGGGCAATAGCATTGCAGCCTTTTCCGGCCACTCTACCAGGCATAAATTACCGCTGTAGATAGCATCTTCTATGCCAGCTTGCATTGCCTCTTCTTCGTCGCGCAGCCTGTAAAGATCCATATGATAAATAGTTCCGGCTTTGCTGCTTGCATATTCATTGATGATAGAATAAGTAGGACTTCCAATAGCAGTGGTTACACCCAGCACTTCGCAAAGCGCATGCACAAAAGTAGTTTTACCTGCACCCATCTCCCCATGAAGCGCCCACACTTTTTGGTGCTGGTGCACCTGCCACACATTTGCTGCTGTAGCTTTTATATCATCTAATGTGAATGTGAATTCCATAATGTCAACAACTTGTAAAAAATGGGCGTATGCCGCTGAAATGCAACTGTGTAGTAAAGATATCATTGAATGTAAAGCAGTAGCCGAAGTAGTACAGCATAATTTTGCAAAAGAAGATTTTACCTATGGAAAAGATAAGTTGGAAAGTGGAAGGTATGACCTGTAGCAACTGCGCACTTAGCGTAAGTAAGGTGCTGGAAAAACAAGGGATGAAGCAAATAGCTGTAAACCCACTGAACGGTGAAGTAGCATTTGAAAATGCAACAGCAAATGGTGGCGTAGACAAGGCCAGGAAAAATATTGAACTGCTAGGATATACAATTGTTTCGGGTGAAGAAAAAACAGGTGCTACAGCACCAAAAAGCAAATGGCTTAGAACAACTAAACAAAAATTTTTTTTCTGCCTGCCCTTTACGCTGCTGCTAATGGCAGGTCACCTGGGGATGACGTTTGGATGGCACTTCCTGCATAACCCTGTACTCGAGTTATTCCTTTGTTTACCGGTATTTATAGTAGGCATGAGCTTCTTTGGTAAGAGCGCCATCAACAGCCTGCGCACAGGTGTTCCTAATATGAATGTGCTGATAACGCTTGGTGCTGTATCAGCTTTCGTGTACAGCGTCATTGGCCTATTGACAGCCAATCCCGGTATGATGTTCTTTGAAACAGCAGCTTCTATTATCACCATTGTTTTCTTTGGCAACTGGTTAGAAGATGTATCCATTCAGAAGACACAAAAGACGGTGCGTGAGCTAACGAAGGAACAGAAGGTGATGGCCAATATGATTGCTTATGACGATCAACACAATGAAAATATTTTTCCTGTAGAAAACACCGCATTACAAGTTGGTGATTTGATATTGATAAAGTCTGGCGAGCAGGTGCCAACAGATTGTAAAATACTCAGCGGTGATGCTGAAATAAATGAGGCCATTGTGAGTGGTGAAAGTTTACCTGTTTATAAAAAACAAGGAGACACTATAATTGGTGGCAGCGTTGTTTCTAATGGTACGTTGAAATGCTATGTAACAGCAACAGGTAAAGACACTGTCCGCAGCAGCATTGTTCAAATGATGAAACAGGCACAGGGGCATAAACCGCCGGTGCAGAAGCTGGCTGATAAAATCAGCGCCATATTTGTTCCTATCGTTATCACCATTGCTTTGGTTACACTTGCTATCAATTATTTTTTTGTTGATGGTGTTACTTTTCAGCAGAGCCTGATGCGTTCTATAGCCGTGTTGGTAATAGCTTGTCCTTGTGCTATGGGATTAGCGACACCTGCTGCTATTGCCGTAGGCTTAGGCAGGGCAGCCCGTGAAGGCATCTTGTATACCGACAGCAAAAGCATGGAGCTGTTTCGCAACATTCAACAGATCGTATTTGATAAAACAGGAACGCTTACCAATGGCAATTTTGTAGTTACCGAATTTGAATCTTCTCTACCTGCAGATGACTTCAAGTCGCTGGTGTTTTCACTTGAGAAATTTTCAAATCATCCCATTGCCAAAAGCATTGCTCAACAATGGAAGACGAGCAAGGTGATGAAATGGAAAAAGGTAGAAGAGATAAAAGGAATAGGAATGAAAGCGGAGGACAAGGATGGGAATATTTATCTCATAGGTTCACCACGAATAGACGACAGTGTACAAGGAGCACATCATCTTTATGTAAAGAAGAATGATGAGATAGTAGGCTGGATAGACATTGCAGATGAATTACGACCCGAAGCTAAAGAGGTAATAGACTATTGCCGCAGGGCAAACATTCACACCATTATGCTTAGTGGTGATAGCTATGCAAAATGTAAAGCCATAGCAGAAACACTAGGTATTGATGAAGTAATTGCCGAACAGACACCGCAGCAAAAGCTAGAAAAGATAACACAGCTTGCAAATGAGAAGCCAACCATCATGGTTGGTGATGGCATAAACGATGCACCTGCATTGGCAAAGGCTACAATAAGTATATCCCTGAGCCAGGCATCACAACTGGCCATACAAAGCGCTTCTGTTGTTTTGATGAACAGCGGCCTTACAAAGCTTCCACTGGCAGTTCAGCTAGGCAAAAAGACCTATGGCACCATCAAGAGCAATATGTTCTGGGCGTTCATCTATAACATAGTAGCCATACCAATAGCTGCTGTAGGTTTGCTTACGCCTACAGCCGGTGCGCTGATCATGGGCTTCAGCGATGTAGTACTTGCAGCAAACTCACTTTGGCTGAACTATAAGAAGGTGGAGTAAAATTTGTACCTTTTAAACAACAAAATTTAAATCTCACAAGCCATCAGTTATGAATGAAGAAAAGGAAATTGAGAAGAAAAAATTGAAGTTGCAGGAACTTGAGGAACAAAATAAAAAGGCACCGCAAAAAGGTGATATTTCTTCTTTTTTTGGAGCCAATCCCGATGAAGTAGATGGAGAAGAGTTTCAACAGCAGGTAAGAAAAGAATGGCAATGATATTGTCAGACACGAGTGTCATTTTATACTTCCTAAAGGGAATGGAGTTTATGTTGCCTTATAAGGAAGAATTATTTTCTATATCAGTGATAACTGAAATAGAACTATTAGGTGTAAAAAATATTGAAACAGAAGATCTTCAAATAAGAAAAGCTTTAATAGAACAATCTATAACCTACCCCTTTACTGGGGAAATAAAACATCTTGCTATTAAACTAAAACAAGAGAAGAGCATCAGGATTCCAGATGCTATTATCGCAGCCACCGCTATTCAGTATAATCTAACTTTGTTAACTACCGATAAAGATTTTGCAAGCATCCCAAATTTATCTCTGATCCTTCTCAAGCCCTCTAAAAATTAATTGCCTTCACCACACGAAATACTACAACAGTACTGGGGCTACAGTTCCTTCCGTCCATTACAGAAGGAAATCATCCAATCTGTTTTGGATGGTAAAGATGTGCTTGCACTGCTACCAACCGGTGGAGGAAAATCCATTTGTTTCCAGGTGCCGGCAATGGTGAACGAAGGCATTTGCCTCGTGATCAGTCCGCTGATAGCACTAATGAAAGACCAGGTGCATAACCTGAAAAAGAAAAACATTCCTGCGCTTTCCATCTACAGCGGCATGAGCCACTATGAAGTAAAAGAAACACTTCAGAATGCATGCTATGGCCACTACAAGTTCCTTTATGTTTCACCGGAGCGGTTGGAAACGCAACTATTTAAAGAATATCTACCTGCTCTTAAACTCAATCTAATTGCAGTAGATGAAGCGCATTGTATATCGCAATGGGGGTATGATTTCAGGCCGCCTTACCTGCGCATTGCCAAATTACGCAGCGAATTTCCAAACGTGCCTATACTTGCTCTTACCGCCTCTGCAACACCCGTTGTACAAAAGGACATATGCGACAAACTTCATTTTGCCAACCCAGGAATCTTTCGGCAATCCTTTGCACGAGACAATCTTTCCATGAGTGCTTTCAATGCAGAAAGCAAGATCAACAAGCTGGTAGATATTTTACAAAAAGTACCAGGCTCAGCTATTGTTTACTGCCGCAACAGGAAAAAAACAAAAGAGATCGCACACCTCCTACATCTGAACCATATTTCTGCAGATTATTACCATGCAGGTTTGCTGCAGGCTGATAGAAGCCATAAACAGGAACGATGGATAAAGAATGAAATTACAGTGATTGTTTGCACCAATGCATTTGGGATGGGTATTGACAAACCTGATGTGCGGGTGGTGGTGCACGTAGATATTCCTGATAACTTGGAGAACTACTACCAGGAAGCAGGCCGTGCTGGCAGAGATGGCAAACGATCTTTTGCAGTACTACTGTATACGCAGCAGGAGCTTGCTGAACTAAAAGAACTGCCAGCAAAAAAATATCCTTCCGTAAAAGATATCCGCGACATCTACCAGGCTGTTGCTAATTTTTTACAATTACCTGTAGGTAGTGGCGAAGGACAATACTTTGATTTTAATCTCAATGATTTTGTAAGGAAGTTTAAGCTTGAAACCATTCCTGTTGTCAATGCTTTAAAAGCACTCGAACAGGAAGGACACCTTGCTTTTAATGAGCAGGTTTTTATTTCTACTAAAATATCTTTTAGCTGTTCTAAAGAAACGCTTCATGCATTTGAAGCATCGCATCCTGCTTATGATAATGTGGTAAAATACCTGCTGCGCACCTATGAAGGCATCTTTGATAATCTTGTTTCGGTAAATGAGAACCTGCTGGCGAGGTTAACGAAGCTAAGCACCGAAGAACTTCAGCAACAACTAAAGGCACTACAGGCGTTTGGCATTATCGAGTATCATCCGCAGAAAGAAACACCACAATTATTCTTTCTTCAAGACCGTGCGCCGGCTGAGTATCTTGTTTTTAACCAGCACGATTACCTGAAACGAAAGGAGGAATACAAACTGCGCGTGCAGGCAATGGAGCAGTATGTAATGCTGCAGGATAAATGTCGCAGCCAGTACATTGGCCATTACTTTGGGGATACTGAATTGCAAACTTGCAGCAGTTGCGACAATTGTTTGGAAAAGAAAAACAGCCAGCTGACAGATGAAGAATTCAAGATCATCAGCCAGCGCATATTGCACCACATCAGCAGCGCAGAAGCAGATATAAAGCTACTGCTGGACCACATGAAAGGCCTGAAAAAAGAAAAGGTGTGGCAGGTACTCGACTACCTGCAGGCAGAAGGAAAATTATCTGTTGATGCAAAAGGATTGATCAGGAAAGCCTAGTCTCCATCGCTGCTACAACCTTGAAATTTTAAAACCAGCTCTTCGTTTTCTTTCTGCTTCTACCGCCTAAACCCAATGCGCCTAACAGGCTTCGGGTGATCATAGTAGCAGCTGTACGCCCGGCACTTTTAACCATTGGATTATCAAAAAAGCTTTCTTCCTTGGCTGCTTTAGTTTGACGAGGTGCGGCTTTACCAGCAGCTTTTTCTTCTTTGGCAGCTGCGGTCTTTTCGGCGGCTTCTTCCAGTTTTGCTGTTAGTATTTCATGTGCACTTTCGCTGTTGATCTCCTTGTTATACTTAGCGGCTAATTTACTCTTGCCTACAATGCTATCTATCTCGACATCCGTAAGTACATCCATACGGCTGGTAGGTGGCGCAAGCATAACATGAGCAAGCGGAGTAGGAACACCTTTTTCATTTAGCATAGTTACCAATGCTTCGCCTATACCCATTTGAGTTATCAATTCATCTGTTTTGTAAAACTGCGTGATCGGGTAGTTTTCTGCCGTTTGCTTTATGACCTTTCTATCAACCGCTGTAAATGCACGCAGCGCATGTTGCACCTTCATACCCAGCTGGCCCAGAACACTGGCAGGTACATCCATCGGGTTTTGTGTAACGAAAAATATACCTATCCCCTTGGAGCGGATCAACTTGATAACTGTTTCTATCTGCTGTAGCAGTGCCTGGCTCGCCTCCTGGAAAATAAGATGCGCCTCATCTATGAATAGCACCAGTTTCGGTTTCTCAAGATCGCCTTCTTCAGGACTAACAGCATATAACTCGGCCAGCAGCTGAAGCATGAATGATGAAAAAAGTTTTGGTTTATCCTGCAGGTCTGTTACACGCAGCACGTTTATCATACCGCGACCATCATCGCTTATACGCATCAGGTCTTCTACTTCAAAGCTGGGTTCTCCAAAAAACACATCAGCACCTTGCTGTTGCAGCTCTATTACTTTCCGAAGAATGGTGCCTGCGCTGGTGGTTGATATTTTACCATAATCCTTTTCCATTTCAGCCTTGCCCTCGCTGCTCAGGTATTGCAGTACTTTAATGAAATCCTTCAGATCAAGCAGGGGTAGCTTCTGGTCGTCGCAATATTTAAAGATCATGGCTACCAGCCCGCCTTGCGTATCGTTGAGACCTAAAATTTTTGAAAGCAATACGGGACCAAATTCAGAAACGGTGGCACGAAGTCGCACCCCTTTTTGCTTACTCAGTGTAAGCAGCTCCACAGGGAATTGTGTAGGCTGGTAATCTATACCGATCAGCTGTGTCCTTTCTTTTATCTTATCATTCAAAGTACCCGGCATGGCTATACCACTCAGGTCACCTTTTATATCCATCAGCAGTACAGGTACGCTGGCATTGCTTAGCGCCTCGCTTATCATTTGAAGCGTCTTTGTTTTACCCGTACCGGTAGCGCCTGCTATCAGCCCGTGCCTGTTCATACTTCGCAATGGCAGGTTTATGTCTGCACCATCTACCACTTCACCATTCACCATTCCCGCACCTATCTTCACACTCTCTCCTTTAAATGTATATCCCGCTTTTATTGTTTCTACAAACTTTGCCTTGTCTGCCATTTGTATTTTTTTAGAAAGTTAATATTTAGCTGGATACAACATAGCCAAAAATTGTTTGTTGCAGCTGCTTACATGCTGTCTTTGCAAAAAACATTCACCTATCTTTTCGGGTTCAAATACTAGAGATGACCTGGTTCTTATTTACGATCATTGTTGGCTTAGGCCTGTACAGGTTGGTAGTGTATGCCCGCAGGGTAAAGAATTATTATAAAGTAACAGGCACCATTGTGGGCAACGAAGTAAAAACAGTGGATGATGCTTTGATGGGTAAGAAATACTTTTATTCACCCATTGTTTCGTTTACTGATATGCACGGTCATCCGCAGCAACTAATATGTGGCGCCGACAATGCAGACAGGCCATTATACAAGCCGGGAGCTTCCATTAAGCTACTTGTTCATCCCGATGACAGCACACGTTTCATCATGTACGATTTTGTAGAAGGCATCCTTATACCCATCATCTGGATCATAATTGGAACAGCTATTCCAATCATACCTATGCTGTTCCCGGAAACTTTTAAAGACTAGAAGAACAAGTAGGAAGTACGAAATACTAGATACAAATGGAAAGTATGAGGTTTGAAATACGGAGTACGATTTACAATAACAGGTTCTAGATACAACTCCGAGGTACTCATGCATTAGCGACCTCACAATGAACTAGAAACAATAAACCAGGAACAATAAAACAGGAACCAGAAACCCGTTCTCTCACGCCTCACGCCTCACGTCTCCCACCTAATGGCCTCCCCTACAGCTCATCCTCTCTTTCCAGCATCAATATAGCGCTCTGTGGCACTATATAGTAACGCTCACCCTGGTACATGATCTCGGTGGCGCCGCTCAACAAGAAAATTGCCAGGTCACCTTCACGTGCCTGCAGTGGTACATATTTCACATGCTCTTCTTCATTCTGCCATGGTTCATTTTCCACGGGCATGGGTATCACATAACCCGGACCTGTCTTTATTACCTGCCCCTGCTGCACCTTTTCCCTTTCGTGCACACCCGGCGGAAGATAAAGTCCTGTTTGTGTTCTTTCATCTGCTTTAGATGGTCTTATCAAGACCCTATCGCCAATTACAATCAGCTTCTTCAGTTTATTATCGGGTGTTAAAAGCATAACTAAAAAATGAGCGGCAAAATTATAGAGGCAAACGGAGTTGCCAAAGAGAGAGGAGCTAATGGCACAATTTTTTCATAAAACGATACAACAAACAGGTTGTGATTTCATTGGCTTATTTTTCAATAACAAAATAATTACCAGCAACTTGTATAGCTTCGGCTGATAGTTTTATCTTTAAAATCATAATCAAAAATTGACCAATCATGGACGGAAAAAAATACAAAATACTATTGTGCGAAGACGATACTAATTTGGGAATGGTGCTGAAAAATTACCTGGAATTAAATGATTATGATGTAATACTGGAAAGAGACGGCAGGTTGGGCCTGGCTGCTTTTCAGCGCGAAAAATTTGATATATGCCTGCTGGACGTGATGATGCCTAACATGGATGGATTTACGCTGGCAGAAGAAATACGTGATGTGGATCCTGATATTCCTCTGTTCTTCCTGAGTGCGAAGACAATGAAAGAAGACATCATAGCTGGTTACAAATTGGGTGCGGATGATTATATCACCAAACCATTTGACAGCGAGGTACTGTTGCTAAAGATCAAAGCCATACTTAAGCGCAATGAAGAAGAGAACCGCATCAATGAGAATATCGAGTTCGACCTGGGCAGGTTTCACTTCAATCCAAAATTGCGTGAACTAAGCCACGATGGCATCATGCAAACACTTTCTCCTAAGGAGAACGATCTGCTAAAAATGCTGGCTGAACATAAGAACGACCTGCTTCCACGCGAACAGGCGCTGAAAAAAATCTGGGGTAGCGATACTTACTTCAATGGCCGTAGTATGGACGTATACATTGCTAAGCTGCGTAAATACCTGAAAGATGATCCAAACATCGAGATCGTAAATATTCATGGTAATGGTTTCAGGCTGGTAGCTCCATAACCTGGCTCTAAACTTCGTGAAAAGCTCGTGCACTACTGCATGAGCTTTTTCTTTTACTGCCCGTAGTTGTGGTAAGGAAATTGTGTTAGCAACACTATGTTTATAATCAGGAGAATTATTACAATAGCTACAACAATAGCCGGCGGCATATTAGGCGTCATCATACTGGCTATCATTAATGGATTAGGTAACATGGGCTATACCTTTACCCAAGTATTTACCTATGGTTTTATAGGCGGCCTGATTGTCGGGTTTATCTGCAGTTTTTTCGTGATGTACTTCTTGCTTAAGAAGGCAAAGCAGTTTCTTTTTAAACGTTTCTCTGGTTTCTTTTCGCAGAAAGTTACCAGGAGGAGGTAATGCTAAAACAACATCCCGCCCCTTCCTTGCACACGTTTGCCTAAATGTTCATAGGCTTTTGGTGTCACCTCTCTACCTCTTGGCGTTCGCTGCATGAAACCTTCCTGTATCAAAAATGGCTCATACACTTCTTCCAGCGTACCCGGCTCTTCGCCTACTGCGGTAGCAATGGTGGTTAATCCTACAGGACCGCCCTTGAATTTTTCGATAATTGCAAGCAGGATGCGGTTGTCCATTTCATCCAGGCCATGCTCATCTACATTAAGTGCCTTTAGCGCGTGCTGCGCAATGGCCAATTCAATTTTTCCATCACTTAGTACTTGCGCAAAGTCGCGAACACGACGTAAAAGTCCATTTGCAATACGAGGCGTTCCGCGGCTGCGGCGGGCAATTTCATAAGCTGCCTCACCTGTAATAGGAGTAGTTAAAATATTGGCGCTGCGTTCTACTATCTTCTTTAGCACATCAGCATTGTAATATTCTAAACGTGATTTTATACCAAAACGAGATAACAGTGGTGCAGTAAGCAACCCACTCCTGGTGGTAGCACCTACCAGCGTAAAAGGATTAAGGGTAAGCTGGATGCTGCGTGCATTAGGACCGCTGTCAATCATTATGTCGATGCGGAAATCTTCCATAGCAGCGTACAGGTATTCTTCTACTACTGTGCTCAGTCGGTGTATCTCATCAATGAACAATACATCGTTTGGTT
This sequence comes from Aridibaculum aurantiacum, assembly GCF_017355875.1. Classification (NCBI taxonomy): domain Bacteria; kingdom Pseudomonadati; phylum Bacteroidota; class Chitinophagia; order Chitinophagales; family Chitinophagaceae; genus Aridibaculum; species Aridibaculum aurantiacum. The sequence goes on along the minus strand of NZ_JAFEWC010000001.1, from coordinate 624,055 downwards.
CCAGGTTAGTAAGCAAGCCAGCAAGATCTCCCGGCTTTTCAATAACAGGTCCAGAGGTTTCTTTGATGTTTACACCAAGTTCATTGGCAACAATGCGGCTGAGGGTGGTTTTACCCAAACCCGGAGGGCCATGAAATAAAATATGATCCAGTGCTTCGCCTCGCAGCTTGGCAGCTTTTATAAAAATGGAAAGGTTTTCGATCAGTTGGGGCTGGCCTGCAAAATCATCAATTTCTTTAGGCCGGATGTTGTTTTCAAATTCAACATCCGCTGGTCCCATCCCCTGCTTTTCCGTATTCAGATTTTGATTGGCCATGTGGTAAAATTAGGTAAATGTGCAGCCCTCTACTGAAGCTTCTGCAGGTAAATGGGTAACTATTCTTGTATTGCGTTTTGAACCATACCCAGTATGATGTCAGGATCCGGGCCATTGGCGAGGTAAGTTTCTCGTTCAGAAAATTTACAAACGCCGGGATAATCTCCCCTCCATTCACCCATATTCTCTATAAGCTGAAAGTGCAGGTGCGGCGGCCAGTAACCGTTTTCAACCGGCTCACCAAAATGACAAAATTCCTCTCCTTGTTTTATCTCCTTCCCTTCATGTAAACCCTCCAGGTCGCGCTGCGCCAGGTGACCATACAAAGAGTAAAAGGTGGCGCCATCAAGCGTGTGCTCCAGGATAATGGTAGCACCATAATCGCCATAATGATCATTGAAAGCAAAGCTGTGTACTCTACCATCGAGCGGGGCAAAAACCGGCACACCGGCAGGACCCCAAATATCTACTCCAAGATGCAGCCGCCGTGGTTCATCGGTAGTATCAAACACAGTGCTTCTGCTGTATACAGTGCGGTGCTCGTTGTAGCCGCCAACGCCATACCGGTACTCCACGCCCAGTTGTTCATTTACATACTGCGAAAACTTTTCCGTGTCGTTTAACACTTCATCAGTAAGAGCAGTATTGCTGGCGGTAAAGTTTAGCAGCAGTAGCTTATCGGCAGCGCGATCATACGGAACCACTGCTGCAAACTTCCCGGCGTGTTGCGCCAATATATCTTGTAGGCGGGGCATATAATTATCTATTAACGTAATACAGTTGCAGGTATAGGCTTGCGCAGCAGGTGATCGTAAATAAACCTGTTCTTCAGGTTGGTATAATGATCATTTTTAGCCGGCATATTTGCCCATCCATGTCTTCCTCCCGGGTACAACATAAACTCGAAATGCTTCTTCTTATCCTGCAGTGCACTTATCAATTGCATACTGTTCTGAAGGTGCACATTGTCATCGCTGGTGCCATGCACTATTTGCAACATGCCTTTGTACCTGTCAATATAATTTAGCACCGAGCTGCTCTTGTAACCTTCCGGGTTGTTCTGAGGAGTGCCCATAAATCTTTCGGTATAGTGGCTGTCGTACAGGCTCCAGTCGGTAACGCTGCCACCAGCCATGCCGTGTGTAAATACATCGGCACCATAAGTAAGCGCATATGCTGATAGATATCCACCATAGCTAAAGCCAGTGATAGCTATACGTGCAGGGTCTGCACTGCCATTGTTGATGAACCATTTTGCCATCGTTTTATAATCTTCCATTTCCCAGTAACCCAGGTTGCGATGCATGTAATTCACACCTTCTTTACCAAAGTGCCCGCTTGCCCTGTGATCGAAAGCAACCTGTATCAGACCTTCTTTTGCAAACCACTGGCTTGTGCCGTTCCACGTCCAGTTGTCCCACACACGTCCTGCATCAGGGCCACCGTAGATGCTGATGAGCATCGGGTATTTTTTGTTCGGGTCCATGTTTAGCGGCCAGGTAACCATTGCAGGCAGTTCATATAAACCATCTGCACTTTTTATTCTTATCAGTTCTGTTTTAGCTACTTCATAATTATCCATTGCTGAGCCCTTCATGCTGCCCAACTGGTGAAGTATCTTGCCTTTGTTATCAACCAGCGCCATATGGCGAGGTGTGGTTACATTGCTATAGCTAGTGATGAAGTATTTACCAGTAGGTGAAACTTCTACTTGCGAATGGTTGAATTCGCCAAAGGTCAGCCGCTTCAGGTCGCGGCCATTGAACTTAACGCGGTACAGGTCTGTACGTGCTGTATTCTCTAATCCACGCGCAGTAAAGTACACCAGCTGGTTCTTTTGATCTATCAGCTTTACATCCAGTACAGTGAACTTACCTTCAGTAATTGCATTTTTTAGGCTGCCATCATTGTTGTGCAGGTAAAGATGGTTCCACCCGGTTTTGTCACTCTTTAATATGAAGGAGTTGTTCGCGAGGAAAGTGATCCTTTCGCCTGCGTTGTCTTCCAGTGTGATCCATGTCTTTTGCTGTTCTTCATAAACAGGACGCTTGCTGCCGTTAGCAGTGTTTATCTCGTAAATCTTCAACTGGTTTTGGTCCCTGTTCATCCAGCTAACCCATAATTGGTTAGTGGCAGGGTTCCAGGTAGGCCAGCCAAAATACTGGTCATCTTTTTCATTGAAATCGGCCCATGTGGTAGCGCCACCTGCTGGATTTACAATACCTACACGCACCTCAGGATTTTTGTCGCCTGCTTTAGGATAACGCGTTTCTTCTATATGCCCGTGCTGCCCTTCATTTACATAAATAGGAAACATTGGGATCATGCTTTCATCAAAACGCATGTAGGCTAACTGCTTGCTGTCGGGGCTCCACCAAAAGGCGCGGAAGCGTGTAGCACGACCGAATATTTCTTCCCAATAAACCCAGCTGGCATAACCATTCAGTATCACATCGGTACCGTCAGTGGTTAGCTGGGTTTCTTTGTTTGTAGCCAGGTTGTAGGTAAACAAGTTGTTTTTTCTCGTATACGCCACGTATGTACTATCGGGCGAGAAAGTCGGGTTCTTTTCTTCTTCTGCAGGAGAGTTAGTTAGTCGTTTCGCTTCAACACCATTTTCAACCAGGTAAAGATCATTGCTCTTGCTAAGTATGATTTTGCCAAAAGCTGGTGTTGCTGTTCTTCTTACAGGTGAAGATGCGCCTGCAATTTCTGTCATGCTGCCGTTCTTTACATTCATCCTGTAAATGGTAGCGGCAGAGTCAGGATGCTTTCTTTTTGTAAGAACAACTTGTTCATCACCTTCCCAACGAAGGATGGTAGGAAGTGGATTGTAGAAGTTAGCAGGCAGCTTGTTCTTGAGGAGATCGTTGTAGTTGAATTCCTGCTTTTGTGCAATAGCCTGTGCCGAAGTAACCAGGAGCATTACCGGCAAAATCAATCGTTGTAGCATTGTAGCCTTTGTTTGTTTTTGTTAATGAAGCAACTGCTGTTGATGTTCAATATATGCATCAAAGCAGCACGATGGCTGCTTTGATGCGGTTTTATCTTTTTATTGTTATACCAGCGGTATCATATTACCACGTTGATCATCTTTCCTTTTACAAAAATGATCTTCTTAGGCTGTTTGCCTTCCAGCCATTTTTGCACTATCTCATTTTGCAATACGGCCTCTTCTACTGCTTTCTGCTCCAGGACGAGTGAAAGCGACATGCTGGTTCGCATTTTACCATTGATAGAAACAGGATATTCTTTTTCGCTTTCTACCAGGTGCTTTGGTTCAAATACCGGGAAAGCAGCATCTAGAACTGAGGTAGTGTTTCCCAGTACATGCCATAGCTCTTCAGCTATATGAGGCGCGTAAGGTGTAAGTAAAATAACCAGTGGCTCAAGGATTTCCCGCTTGTGACACTTCAGGTCGTTCAGCTCGTTTACACAAACCATGAATGCACTTACTGCAGTGTTGAAGCTGAAACGTTCAGTATCCTCTTCAATCTTCTTGATGGTCTTATGCAACACCTTTAGTTCAGCAGGAGTAGCTGGTTCATTCTTAACGATGATACCTTTTTCTTCATCAGCAAATAAGCGCCAGAACTTGCGCAGGAAACGGTGAACACCTTCTATGCCTTTGGTATCCCACGGCTTGCTTTGCTCTACCGGACCAAGGAACATCTCGTACATGCGGAAAGTATCAGCACCAAAACGCTCAACAATGTCGTCCGGATTAACAACATTGTATTTTGACTTCGACATCTTTTCAACCTCGGCATCACACAAGTATGTCCCGTCCTCTTCGAGAACATAAACTACATCGTCATTCATTTTTCTTGAGAAAGCTTGTTGATTTAGTTCATAACCTTCAACGAAATCAACATGTACATGCGTACGCACAATCTTACAGTCTGCGTTTTCCTTGATGTTCAACTTGCCTAGATACTTTTCAAGATAATCAACAACAAACGAAACGTCACTTTCTTTCGGTTTAAGATTTACGTAATGAGATTTTGAGATAAATATTCTCCCTCGAAAATTCATAACAACACCGTGCAGATTGACTTCAAATACAAACCTGCTGCTGCCCTGTATCATTCCCTGGTTTACCAGCTTCTTATACGGCTCGTCGTGGTTGATGTAGCCAAGATCGAACAACACTTTTGTCCAAAGGCGGCTGTACAGCAGGTGACCTACAGCGTGCTCCGTTCCACCAATGTAAAGGTCTACCTGTCCCCAATAATCTGCTACTTTTTTATCTACAAAAGTCTCATTATTGTTCGGGTCCATGTAGCGCAGGAAGTACCATGATGAACCGGCATAACCAGGCATGGTGTTGGTTTCGCGCTTGCTGCCATCAGGCAGGTTTACCCAGTCAGTTATGTTTGCCAGCGGCCCCTCACCTTCAGGACCGGGACCATATTTCTCTACAAAAGGCAACTCAAGCGGAAGCTCGCTTTCAGGCAGCGGAGTGGCAATGCCATCTTTATGCTTTATAGGGAATGGCTCGCCCCAGTAACGCTGGCGGCTAAAGCCTGCATCGCGCATACGGTAGTTCACCTTGCGTTTGCCTATGCCCATTTCCTCCAGCTTATCAATCACCACGTTTATAGCATCACGCATCACCATCCCATCAAGAAAATCGCTGTTGGTAAGAACGGCATCTTTGGTAGGATTTGCTTCTTCGCCTGTGAAAGCATCGCCTAGTATATTGGTGATAGGAATATTAAAATGTTTCGCAAAATTGAAGTCACGCTGGTCGCCACTTGGTACTGCCATGATAGCGCCCGTACCATAACCTGCCAATACATATTCACTGATCCAGATAGGTATAGCCCGACCATTGAAAGGATTAATAACATGCGCACCGGTGAAAGCACCTGTAACCTGTTTCACCTCCGACATGCGCTCTCTTTCGCTGCGGCTCTTTACATATTCAAGGTATTTATCAATATCTGCACGCTGTTCTTCTGTTGTTATTTGCTGAACCAATTCATGCTCTGGCGCAATCACCATGAAGTCAACACCAAAGATGGTATCGGGGCGGGTGGTATATACCCTCACCCCCGCCTCTCCCTGCGAGGGAGAGGAGCCGCCAGCAGCAGATCTTTTGGCTTCTGCTGTACTCTTGATATCATCACACGTAGTTCTAATCTTGCTTAAAACATTCTCAAGATCGTGCAGTACGGATTCATTACTGAAGCGAAGTATTTCAAAACCTATTTTCCTTAGCTGTTCATCACGATCAGCATCTGCACGCTGTTGAGATTCCTCCAAGTGATAACCTTTATCTACCTCTACTATGACCCATGTATCCAGGCAGACAAAGTCAGCGATGTAATTTTCTATAGGATGTTGCCTTCTAAACTTATAACCAATATTCTTTCCTCTTAATGCTTGCCACAAGATTTCCTCAGCCTCTGTAGGCTGCTTTCTCATCTCGCTTGCATTCTCATAACTCTTCCCTTCTGAGGCTTTATATACCGGATAACCTATGCCTGGCTCATTAAGAGATCTACTGTGCTCCCGTTTCTCGTCGGGTGATGCACCTGGCTCCTCTCCCCTGCGGGGAGAGGCGGGGGCGAGGGGAAATTCTATTTCAGCTCCCTGGCTCTTTCCTATCCAGTTGCGCTGCATCTCTTTCATGCTATCGCTAAAGTCAACCGTCTCCAGGCCTTGCAACAAGCGATCTGCATATTCTGTTATCCGCAAGTACCACTGGCGCATTTTCTTTTTTACCACAGGGTGGCCACCACGCTCACTTACACCGTTCACTACTTCATCGTTGGCCAGCACAGTACCCAGTGCCTCGCACCAGTTTACTTCGCCGTATGCGCTAAAGGCAAGACGATACTGCATCAGGATATCCTGCTGTTGCTTCTCATTATAGGCTTGCCATTCTTCTGCGGTGAAGCGTATGTTTTCATCTCCAGGACATGTATGCGCTGCATTGCCCTCTGCTTCAAATATTTTTACCAGTTCAGCAATACGCTGTGCTTTGTTGGCTTGGCGGCTGAACCAGCTATCAAACAATTGCAGGAAGATATATTGTGTCCACTTATAATATCCAGGCTCGCTTGTCCGCACTTCACGACTCCAGTCGTAGCAAAAACCAATATTATCTAGTTGTTCGCGATAGCGTGCAATATTCTTTTCGGTAGTAACGGCAGGGTGTTGTCCTGTTTCAATTGCATATTGTTCGGCAGGCAATCCAAAACTATCGAAGCCCATTGGGTGCAACACATTATAGCCTTTCAGCCTTTTGAAGCGCGCATAGATATCGCTGGCTATATAACCGAGCGGATGACCTACATGAAGTCCGGCACCGCTTGGATAAGGAAACATATCCAGCACATAAAACTTAGGTTTGCTGCTATCGTTTGAAACTTTATAAGCATTTGTTTCCCGCCAATGCTGTTGCCACTTCTTCTCTAGTTGCCTGAAGTTGTATTCCATTTATAAAATGTTAGTTGTATTGCCTGCCACCTTTCATGGCAACAGGAGATTGCGTCATAGTTGAATGGCAGCTTTCGACACAAAATAAAAAGGAAAGAACTGGACATACGCCAGGTTTGCTAACCAATGTTACAGTAGTATACAGTAAAGCCACTAATACAGCTATGGCAAGGGTGCAAAAGTATGGAAACAGAACAACTAAAAGCGGCTGTATGACTGGTAGCATAAAGCAATAGCTGCATACGAATTGATATACGCAACTAAAATGTTACAACATACTTAAAGTGAATTATCGTATGCTTAAATAGTTATTTTTGGCGCTCTATAAATCAACCACAATGGCGCAATTCGGAAAAGCATCAATGAAACGGAGCAAACCAAGTTATATTTATAGTATAGTAGGTGTCGCACTTGTTTTACTAATTATGGGAATACTTGGTTGGATATTCCTAAACTTCAGTGCTGTAGGCAATACTTTCAAAGAAGACATCCGCATAAGTGCATATCTCCGCACCATCAATAAAGATTCAGTTCAGCAGGTACAACAATACATAAGTGCACAGCCTTATGCAAAGAATGTTCAGTATGTAAATAAAGATGAAGCAAAAAACATCTGGAGCAGGGAAGGCAGCAGCGAAGACTGGGCTAAGATCCTTGATCATAACCCGCTTCCTGAGAGTATCGACTTTTACGCTAAGTCTGATTATGTAAACAATGATAGTCTCAATAAGATCCAGGCGGACCTGATGGCGCGCTTTGGCAACCACATAGATGAACTGCAGTACCCGCGCATGCTGGTGAACAACCTGAACGAACGTGCTTCTAAGCTCGGGATCATATTTGTGGTGGTGGCAGTTATTCTTTGTGCAATTGTGATTGTAAGTATTGATAATACGATCAGGCTAGCCATGTTCAGCAATCGTTTCCTTATAAAGACAATGCAGATGGTAGGCGCAACACGTGGTTTCATTGCACGTCCTATGGACCTACGCGCTATTCTTAATGGCCTGATCAGTTCGGGCATTGCCATCTTCCTGTTGTTTGTGTTGATCAAATGGGCAGAAGGCCAGTTTCCACAACTGGCAGCTATCAGGGATACAAAACTTACGCTCATCCTGTTTGGCGGGATGATCATCATTGGCGTTGGTATATCTCTCTTCAGTACCCATCGAAGTGTGATCAAGTACCTGAAGATGAGCCTGGATGACCTTTATTAGTTGATGGTTGGCAGTTGCCAGGTATGGCCTCAGTCAATCTATGTCGGCTGCTCGATGAAAAGCATTCATAACCAACAACTGGCACTCCACAACGATCAACAACGTTTTTCCCTATCTTGCACCACCTAAAAAATAGATAATGGCTGAAAGAAAAGTGGTTACACCAGCCACTGCAAAAGATAAAAAAGCTGCTGTTAAAGCTCCGGGCTTACCTCTTTTTTATAAAGACAACTATATGTGGATGGGTATTGGAGCAGCTGTAGTTGCATTAGGTATGATACTTATGGCTGGTGGCAAAAATGAAGATCCAAATTCGTTTGATTATAATTCAGTTTACAGTACTACCCGCATTACAATAGCACCTATCCTGATCTTGATCGGCTTGTTGATAGAGATCTACGCGATCTTCAAAAAGCCAAAAGTTCAACAATAAAATACTGGAAAAAAAGTTCTACAGGCGGTGAGCGTTCATCGCCTTTTTCATTATTATTAAGTGTAGCGTATGACATATTTAGAAGCAATCATCATTGCTATAGTAGAAGGTCTGACTGAATTTTTGCCTGTTTCGTCTACAGGGCATATGATCATTGCAGAACGGTTATTACAACTTCCGGCAGACGATGTTTTCCTGAAATTATTCACCGTAGCAATTCAGCTTGGCGCTATTCTAAGCGTTGTGGTACTATACTGGAAAAAGTTTTTTGACTTTGGCCGCCTGCAATTTTACCTCAAGCTAATGGTGGCAGTTGTGCCGGCCCTGGGTATCGGTTTTATTTTTAATGATAAAATAGATGAGCTTTTAGAAAGTGCCACTACAGTGGCTGTATCACTTTTGTTGGGTGGTTTTATACTGCTATATATCGATAGAATGTTCAATCGTCCACGCATAGAGGAGGAAAAAGATATCAGCTACAGAAGAGCGTTCATCATTGGGTTTTGGCAATGCGTAGCCATGATACCAGGTGTTAGCCGTAGTGCTGCTTCTATCATTGGTGGTATGCATCAAAAGCTTACACGCAAGCTGGCAGCAGAGTTCTCATTCTTTTTAGCGGTACCAACTATGGCCGCAGCTACAGGTTATAAGCTTTTGAAAACTTACAAAGAAAATCCTGAGGTACTTACCGATCAGCATAACCTTATGCTGCTGGCTATAGGTAACGTGGTAGCTTTCATAGTAGCATTGCTAGCCATTAAATTCTTCATTACTTACCTGCAGAAATATGGTTTTAAACTGTTTGGCTGGTATAGAATTGTGGTAGGTACAGCACTGCTCATACTCATCATGATGGGCTACATCAGGTAATTTTTTCGTGGCAACCATTTGCAATGAAACGTTTTCTTCCAACAGAACGTCTTATTTTACATGGCTCTTATTCCTAATCATTGAAATCAAATAAAATCATGAGAAAAATTGTTGTAGCGGCTTTGGCTTTGCTCGTTTCTGTTACCATCATCAGTTGCCAGCAGTATGGCAAAAAAGTAAAAATAAACGAACACCTGGAAGTATATGTAAAGAACCAGGCTACTGAAGAGGAAGGAAAAAAACTAGGCGAATACATTGCTACACTTGACTCCAGCAATACAAATCAAAAGTCTGTTCAGCTATCTAAAGATTCATCTATTTACACCGTTCGACTGGTGATACCTGAAGAGCATTTAAAAAATAACGAGTTGGATGAATCTTTCCAGGCATTGCAATACCTGATAAGGGAGAATGTATTTCCTGGTCAGACTGTAAGGCTGGTACTAACTGATGATAAATTCAATGACAAGCGTACTGTAGAGGAACTGCAGGATTTTTCTGATGAAGAAGAAACAGAAGATGCCGGCGCAAATGCAGACAGCACCGTAGTTCAATAAGCTTAAGTATATCCAATTCAAATGCACCTTTCTTTACCGGGAGGTGCATTTTGTTTTGTAGCAGCAACTATCTTTAGTTTTCCAAAACCAATTGATGCAAACTGCCAATAAAAAGGTTATCAACGGCTGGGCCATGTACGACTGGGCCAACAGTGTATACAACCTGGTGATCACTACTACCTTTTTCCCCATCTACTTTTTAGGAGTAACAAAGGCAGCCTATGGTGAGAACAGTGTCCCCTTATTTGGAAGAACATTTAAAAACTCTGCCCTCTACGATTATACACTTGCCATTGCCTACCTGGCTATAGCTTGCCTTCTTCCTATCCTTTCTTCCATTGCTGATAGCAGGGGCAATAAGAAAAGCTTTATGCAGTTCTTCTGCTACTTAGGCGGTACGGCTTGTATCTGCTTGTATTTTTTTAAAGGACCAGAGCCTGTTGTTGCTTTAGGTGTCACGCTCTTTGCACTGGCTGCTATCGGGTATGTGGGTAGTCTTGTTTTTTACAATTCATATTTACCCGAAATAGCAGCACCTGAAGACAGGGATCGAATTAGTGCCAAAGGGTTTTCTATGGGTTATATCGGGAGTGTAATCCTTCAATTGATCGGCTTTGGGTTGGTGCTTTATTTTTCTGCAAATGGCGATGATACGAGTGGCCCTCGTTATACTTTCCTGCTAGTGGGGCTATGGTGGATAGGTTTTGCACAGATCACTTTTGCAAGGCTTCCGAAAGTAGCACCTGCGGTAAAAGAACACCATGCAAATTTCTTTACAGAAGGTTTTAAAGAACTACGTAAAGTAGCAGCACACGTGGCTACCATGCCTGTGATGAAGCGCTACCTGTGGGCATTTTTCTTTTATAGCATGGGCGTGCAAACGGTGATGCTGGCAGCTACTGTATTCGGTAAACAATTACTAAACCTTGACGACACCAAGCTGATCATTACCATTGTTGTGATACAAATAGTAGCTGTAGCTGGCGCTTATCTTATGGCTAAACTTTCTGCTACATATGGCAATTTTAAAGTGCTGATAGGTGTCATTTTCATGTGGATAGTGATTTGCATTAGCGCGTACTTTATAGCAGAAGCTGCAGAGGCAGGCGCCAATGCCGAACTGGGTTTTTATGGACTTGCAGCAGCTGTGGGGCTAGTGATGGGAGGCATACAATCACTTAGCAGATCTACCTATAGCAAACTGATGCCTGACACCCGTGATACAGCGTCGTACTTTAGCTTTTACGATGTAACTGAAAAAGTGGCTATCGTCATCGGGCTTTTCAGCTTTGGATATATAGATGAACTTGCCGGTATGAAGCACAGCGTGCTGGCCCTTATTGTTTTCTTTGTCATCGGAATTTATTTTCTTTTTGCAGCGCTTAAAAAAGAAGGTCCTGCAACAAAACCAATTGAAGCATGAAGTTATATACCATAAATACCGGGAATTTTAAGCTTGACGGGGGCGCTATGTTTGGCGTAGTTCCAAAGAGCATTTGGAGTAAACAGGTTCCAGCCGATGAAAACAATATGTGCGCATGGGCGCTACGTTGCTTACTGATAGAAGTAGATGATAAGCTGGTTCTGGTAGATAATGGTATGGGTGATAAACAGGATGCAAAGTTTTTTGGCCACTACTATATGCATGGCGATGATACATTGGACGGTTCATTAGCAAAACAAGGTTTCACAAAAGATGACATCACTGATGTTATCTTATCTCATCTTCACTTTGATCATTGTGGTGGAAGTATAGTGCGCAATGGTGAAGCTCTTGTTCCGGCTTTTAAAAATGCAAACTTCTGGAGCAATGAACGGCATTGGCAATGGGCTACTCAACCTAATGAAAGAGAGAAAGCTTCCTTCTTAAAAGAAAACATACTACCCATACAAGAGAGTGGCAAACTACATTTTGCTGAAGTGCAAGATGGTGCTTCTATCATTCACCCGGCCATAACTGTTCGCTATGCCTATGGACATACAGATGCTATGATGCTGCCGCAAATGGAATACAAAGGAAGGACGGCTGTTTTTATGGCAGACCTGTTGCCTTCTGTTGCGCATATTCCTCTTCCTTACGTAATGGGATACGATATGTTTCCTTTGACTACACTTAAAGAGAAGAAAGCATTTTTAGAAGAAGCAGCAGAAAAAGAATACGTGTTATTCCTGGAGCACGATGCCAACAATGAATGTTGTACAGTGCAAAAAACAGACAAAGGAATAAGATTGAAAGAGACCTTTAAATTGGAAGATCTATAACAGTAAAATGTGAAGCAGGAAGCGAACTCTTTTACCTGAAGCTTATCAGCGAGGTCATTGGATAACGGAGGTTCTGGTAACCCATCAGGTCTACTTTTACTGAGCCAACTACAATAGGACTTTCTATACGAACAGGTACTTTGTTCTGATCTTCAGTTACCCATACAGTCATCTTTTCACCACCTTCAAAGATGGTTCCTTTTACTAGCAGCGGCTTAAACTTATAGGTCTTAAACTTGCCGTAGCGGGTCTTTACTGTTTCTTTACCAAGGTAGCGAATGTGCATATTGTACACCTCGTTGTCGAGGAACATGGTAAAAGGTATCTTATCTCCTGCCTTATATTTTTCAAAGTTGATATTGCGCGCATAGTAGATAGAGCTCAAAACATCCTGCACGCAATCAGGTACTTTAAATACACCATCGTTTGTTATAGCTGTATTTGTATTGTGGTTGAAAGTTACGTTCTCGTACTTTTTGTATCCACCTTCTTCTATGTTGCGAATGAATTTATAAGGACGTAAAGTAGCAGTATCTATGAAGGTTTCGTAGCGGTCTCTTACTTTAAAAATCCAGTCGTACTTGCTATTGGTAACACCTGTACCTACTACATGATAAGCAGGCTTATTATTTACTTTGGTGAGGCTGGTAGTAAAATTGGCAGTACCTGCATTTACAAAAACACCCAGCGCATTGTAGAACACAACGTAGCTAATGTTTTCATTAACTGAAAAACTATGATTTCTTATACCACAAAAATCATCGCCCGCTGATAAGCGCGCATTGATGGTGATACATAGGATTATGGCTAGTAATTTTTTCACGTTATCGGTTCCTGAATAGTTTAATGCCCAAAATAAACAAACTCCCTGCCACTGCCGGCACAACTAAGTTAATTAACCAAATAGTTGAAGCCGTAAGTACGATACCCAAAGTATTGCTGCTAAACAACCCAAATATGTAAATGCTCAACTTTCCCCGAATACCAAGTTCTGCCAATGCTATTGTTGGAACTATGGCAAGTGCAAGGAACATGGCAGTTATCAACCAGATGGATGTAGCCAGCGAAATCTCTACCTTGAATAGCTGTAGCAATAATAGATATTGTACTACAAAGATGACATAACGTGCAAGTGATAATAACAATACTTTTAATAATTCTGCAGCGCCAAATTCCTCAAGTTTTTGAATGAAAAACGAATACTTTTTGATGATAGGTATTCTTTCGAGCAGCTTAATCAGCCAACTGATTTTGAAGTAAAGAACAGACAATGCAACGGTAGCTGAAAGCACCAGGTACATGATAGCATCAAGCCAAATGATGGAGAAAGGCAAAGAAGTAGCAGCAACCTCATCAAAGTAACTATTCAATATAAAGAGCCCGATGGTACCCATTAGCAGGGTAATGATCAACTGGCTAATGCTGCCTACAAAAGTGATGGCAATGGTTCGTATTCTATTACCTTCTTTTACATACAATACACGACCTACATATTCACCGGCACCGTTAGGTGTATTAAGTGCCAGCGATACACTAAGGCCGGATAGTATTGCTTTGAATGAAGTGAAAAATGAAATTGGCTGAATATGTTTCACCAGCACACGCCATTTAATTGCTTCAAAACTCCAGTTGAAAACCATGAGCAAAATGACCAGGATGGGCTTCCATGCTTCCTGCCCGGTAAAGGATTCTTTTATCTGCAACCACGACACTTTCCAATCTGGCTGGTTCATGATATTGCGATAGATAGAAATTGCCAGCCAAAGAAAAAGTATAGGACCTACACAGTAATTGAAGAATATTTTCAGTCGTTTGGTCAGATGTAAAAATTTGGTGGCAAACGTAACGATTTGTTTTCGTGTTTGATGAGGTTGAAGCTTATGGCCAAAGTCATGACTGATGTTGAATGACAGGATGATCTAATGTTATCAACATTGAAGGAAGTGGAAGAAAGAATGAACGAGTAATCACCAAAGCCTTTGCTGGATTGGATTTCTACCTAATTTCACCGCCAGATGAACACCAGCAGCAACATCATTTTAGGCATTGACCCCGGAACATTATTTATGGGTTATGCATTGATGAAAGTAAACGGCAACAAGCCGCAACTGCTCATGATGGATGTGCTAAAACTCTCCAGCAAGAAAGACGCATACGAACGCCTGCAAAAAATACACTCCACTGTTTCTGAATTGATAGTTACTTACAAACCTGATTGCTTTGCAATTGAAGCTCCGTTCTTTGGTAAGAATGTACAGAGTATGCTAAAGCTGGGAAGGGCGCAGGGTGTGGCTATAGCAGCAGCTATGAATGCTGGATTAAAAGTAACCGAATACTCTCCAAAGAAGGTTAAACAATCCATTACCGGGAATGGTAATGCGGATAAAGAACAGGTTTGGAAAATGCTGCAGCGCATTCTTACTCTTGAAGACAAACCTGATTCATGGGATGCTACCGATGCACTGGCTGTTGCACTTTGCCACCATTATCAATCTACATCTGTACTAGCTAATCTTGACAAAGGCCTGAAAGGCTGGGAAGATTTTATTGCCAAAAACCCGGGAAGGGTGAAGTTGAAATAGAAGCAGTTTGAAATTCTCACATTACCTTTTTTCAAAAAAAGAACCAGGCAAATTAGTTGGAATCAAAAAGCTGATCTTTTTAATTGAAGAATGAATGATCAACCTTAAAAGATCAGCTTGTATTCTTAAGCCATACTAAACAAACGTTCAGCTATCTCTACTTCCAGGCGGCTTGGTATATCTACGCCTTCGTCGCCAAGAGCCATGTACCTGCCAACTGAAGTATCAAAAACAAAAACATATTCTTCGCTGCCATTAAAAGTTACGGTGAAGCGCTTTTCCTGGTTAAAATCAAATGGAGTTGCTTTTACCAAATATGGCACTCCATCTACTACCAACTCAAAGTTTTGTGTATTCATTTTTCCTTTTTTAGGTATACAAATAATAGCTAGTTGAGCAGCAAGATTTATGCCCTCCACATTGTTTACATGCTGTGCTACTTTGGCAACAAATCCACAATAGCTTCTTGTATCTCCTTGAACTCTTCCGGCGAAAACTTCTTCTTCGGGTTTTGAATATTGATATCGGCAGTAACATTGGTGGGAATAAGATGCACGTGAGCATGTGGCACTTCAAAGCCAACAGTAAGGAAATTGACCCTATTACACCCGGTGTATTTTTCTATTGCTTTAGCTACAGGTTTGGCAAACGTTAGCAGCTCCGCCAGGTAATCATCAGGCACATCAAATATTTTATCTACTTCTATTTTGGGTATCACCAGTGTATGCCCTTTCTTCACAGGAAAGATGTCGAGAAACGCAAGGAACTTATCACTTTCAGCTATTTTATAAGCTGGTATCTCACCATTAATGATCTTAGTAAATATGCTCATACAGTTGGATTATGATTGAATGCAGTGGTTGCAAATTTCTGTAAAACAAAAGAGGCTACCAATGGCAGCCTCTAAAAATATCCAGTACTTATTTTAAATGGAGATGTTTTCTACTTTGAATTTTAGGATACCGGTTGGCGCCTGCACTTCTGCTATCTCACCTACGTGCTTTCCTATCAATCCCTTTCCTATAGGCGATGAAGCTGATATTTTGTTCTGCTTCAGATCTGCTTCTTTTTCACCTACTATCTGGTAAGTAACGGTTTTCTTAGTAGCAATATTGGTAATGGTCACTTTGGTAAGTATAGCCACTTTACTAGTATCGATGGTAGTCGGATCTACAATCTTTGCCGTGGCCAGTACACCTTCCAGTTGTTTTATTTTGGCTTCCAGCATTCCTTGTGCTTCTTTAGCTGCATCATATTCTGCATTCTCTTTCAAGTCGCCTTTTTCCCTTGCCTCAGCAATTGCATGGCTGGCTGCAGGCCTGTCTACAGTTTTAAGTGTATGCAGTTCCTGTTTCATCTGCTCAAAGGTCTCCTGTGTCACGTAGTTAATTTCACTCATACTCATAGCTGTTTTAAATGAGGGTAAAAAAAATACAACGCCACAAGGAGTTGCAGCGTTGCATTCTGACAAAAATAGCATTTCTGGCAAACGAAACAAGTTTTGCAGCAGCTAATTGAAGTCATACTACCGGGTGTCCTGCAAGGCTTATACATATAAAACCAGCCTAATTCTAATGATGCTAGCTTGTAAGGCAGCCAAAAGATTTAACAAACAACTTGAACCTCTGGCGCATTAGTTGAAAGTGGTTCTGCAAATTTCTCCTATGCAAACATATTCCAACCTCTATGCAAAAAATCCAGGTGTTGTTTCATTCGGCTCTACTGAAATCGGGCCTTACTATTGGGTAGGACATTGTAAAAACGGGATAGACTATTACGCCGGGCAAACCTTTAAAGCACCTGCTGATGGCATGCTTACACGTATCAAATTATTTCCTTCGGTAGTATATGGCAGTACGGAAGCAACATTATCGTTGTACGAATTTGACATGCAAAACCATACATGGATAAGAAAGTGCACCGAAATAGAAAAGCCTGTAAGGAAGGTGATGGAAGGCCAATGGATAAGCTTCGACATTAGTGGTATGATAGTGAACAAGAACAGCAGCTATGGCTTTAAAATAAGCTGTAACGGAGATGGTATGTTGGCTATAGCGGAGTGTCCATGGAATATCAGCAATCCTTATCCTGATGGTGAAGAATGGATTGGTTCATCGCAAAAGATGGAAGGTAATTTTCATAAAGATTTCGACCTGGCTTTTGAAGGTAGCATTGAACCCTGATCAAAGGTTTAGCTTCTTCAAAACTACTTCGGCCATCTTAAGGTAAGCTTCATTTGAATAACCAGCTATATGCGGTGTGATGATAACATTTGGACGCGCCATCAGGTTATCCAGTTGATGCTGCTCATCGGTAGTATAACTTGATAGATTCTCATTTTCTAAAACATCCAGCGCAGCACCTGCTATTTTACCTTCATCCAAAGCCTTGATCAAGGCTGCAGTATCAGTTATTTTACCGCGACATGTACTTAAAAAGTAAGGCGCCTTTTTAAGTTGGTTAAAAAACACTTCATTAGCCAAATGGTATGTATCGGCAGTAAGCGGAAGATGAAGACTTACTACATCAGCATAAGCGCAAACCTGCTCCAGGTTAGCCTCTTTCACATGATCTTTTGCGAAACCATATTTCATCTTATCGTAAGCCAACACGGTAACATCAAATGGCTGAAGCAGCTTAGCAAAAGCACTTCCTGTATTGCCATAACCTATCAAACCAACTGTTTTACCAGACAGCTCTACACCACGATTTTCATTGCGTAGATACTTACCCTGTTGCACCTGCTGGTGGCTTCTTACAATGTTGTTCATCAGGCTAAGCAGCAATCCCAAAGCATGCTCTGCTACTGCATTTCTGTTACCCTCCGGGCTGCTAACACACCTGATATTCTTTGTCTCGGCATATGCCACATCTATTTTTTCCATTCCGCTGCCCAGGCGCCCGATCCATTGAAGTTGCTGTGCAGCATCCAGCATTTGCTTGTCCACTTTTATGCGCGTGGTTACTATAAGACCAGTAGCTGATCCTATGCTTGTCATCAAATCATCGTAGGTTATAGTTGGAGAATATTCTACCACAAAACCTTTGCGCTGCAGTTCCTCCAGCATGAATGGATGACAAGGTGCTGTTATGATTACAATAGGTGCCAATTTTTAAAAATTCATTCTATACGTTAAAGCAGCAAAGTCTGCTACTGATAAAGCTTCCGCTCGTTTATTAAAAATTTCATCCTGCAATTCATCAGCGTTGAATAGACCACGCACTGCATTACGCAATGTTTTTCTACGCTGGTTGAAAGCAGTTTTAACCAGGTTTTGAAAATGTTTATCACTCTTCATATCCACCACATCAGTGCGGCGCACCAGGCGTATCACACCACTTACTACTTTAGGTGGCGGATTAAAAGCTTCAGGAGCTACATCGAATAAATACTCCACATCATAATATGCCTGTACCAGTACACTTAGTACACCATATACTTTACTGCCTTCTTTAGATGCAGCACGCTCAGCCACTTCTTTTTGAAACATTCCCACACACACAGGTACGAGATGTTTCCAATCAAGGATCTTAAATAATATCTGCGTAGAAATATTGTAAGGAAAATTACCAACTACAGTAAAGGGCTCTTCAAAAGGTGGATCTATATCAAGAAAGCTTTTAGATATGACCTTTTCGTTTAGCACAGGAAATTTACGGTGCAGGTATTCTACCTTTTCTTCGTCCAGTTCTACGGCTTTAAAATCAATATTCTCCAATTGAAGCAGGTGTTTAGTAAGAGCACCACCACCCGGCCCTACTTCCAGCAAGCGGGAAAAAGGATTTTGTTTCAAAGCATCTACAATACGCTCACTTACAGACTCATCTTTTAAAAAGTGCTGCCCCAAAGATTTCTTCAACTGGTAATCCATGGGTGCAAATTAGGCTGATTGATCTAATTGTTGAATGGTAGTAGTGGTTTGATTGTTGATGAAGATTGTGCAACCACTTTTCTAATAGCAGGAAATTGGCAGATGCAATGTATAATGATTGAACGAAACAAGCTGGTTGGGCAACAATAAAACAATACAAGGCATCCAACAATCATCCATATTTTTGCCACTTCAAAATATTAGTATGAGCAACGAACTACCTGTACCTGTAATTGGATTTTCATGCGGCGATTTGAATGGCATTGGCCTTGAGCTGATCATTAAATCTCTTTCTGATTCACGCATACTAGATCATTGTACACCAGTAGTTTTTGCCAGCAATAAGAGTGTGAACTTTTACCGTAAAATAGCTGCAGAACAAAACTTCAATTATGCCTCTACTAAAGAATTGAACCGCATCAACCCGAAGCAGGTTAATGTATTCAACTGTTGGGAAGAAGAAGTTGCCATTACACCAGGACAGCTTAATGAAATTGGTGGAACATATGCACTTAAGTCTTTAGAAGCTGCAGTAGATGCTCTTAGAAATCAGCATATTCAAGGATTGGTAACAGCGCCTATACATAAGAAGAACATCCAGTCAGAAAGCTTCAATTTTAGCGGGCACACACCTTACCTGAAGCATGTATTTGGCGTGCAGGATGTACTGATGCTGCTTGTTTCTACCAACTTGCGTGTGGGTCTTGTTACCGAGCATGTGCCTGTTGCTGAACTGGGAAATCACATTACATCTGCAGCTATAACAAGTAAGCTAAAGATCATGCACCAAAGCCTGATAAAAGATTTTGGTATAGATAGGCCTAAAATTGCTGTGCTGGGGCTGAACCCGCATGCCGGCGACGAAGGATTGATAGGCCAAGAAGAGAATGATATTATTAAACCAGTGATAGCAGATGCGCGCAACCACAAAGTTTTAGCCTTTGGACCTTATAGTGCCGATGCCTTCTTTGCACGTGGTCAATACCAGCAGTTTGATGGTGTGCTGGCTATGTACCACGACCAGGGATTGATTCCATTTAAGAGCCTGAGCATTGGCGAAGGCGTAAATTATACTGCAGGACTGCCTGCTGTACGTACGAGCCCTGATCATGGAACTGCATTTGACATAGCAGGCAAAGGAGTGGCTGATGAATCATCTTTCCGTGCTTCGCTGTTCGAGTGTATTGATATTATTAACCGCCGTCAAAATCATGCTGATAACAACCGCAACCCGCTTCGCCGGATTAGTGCACGTGTTTTTGCAAACGTAGTAGATGAGCGACTGGAAGATTAGGGTAAAAGCAGTTGTTCTTAGTTCAACATCGTTGTGTCACTCACTTGTACGGGCAGTAAATAAAGGAGCAGGAAAATCAGCTGATCTAAACCAATACAATTGAAACATGCATACTATAAGCAATGAGATCATAAGAATACAGGTGGCCAATAAAGGAGCAGAACTACAAAGCATTTACAACAAGCAAACCAGCCTTGAGTACTTGTGGAGCGCCGGCCCTGAGTGGCCAAAGAAGAGCCCGGTGTTGTTTCCCATCATTGGCGAACTTAAGAATAAGCAATACACTTACAACGGCAATATCTACTCGCTGTCCCGTCATGGTTTTGCAAGGGAAAAGGAATTTGTTTTAGAAGCGCAAACACAGAATTCATTAACCTTTAGTCTTACTTCTTCAGAAGAAACAAAATCCGTATATCCTTTCGATTTCATTTTCCGGGTAATATACAGGCTGGAAGAAAACCGGCTTATCATTTCATATGAAGTAGAGAACAAAGGTGAAGAGGAAATGTACTTTTCTGTAGGTGCGCATCCTGCTTTCGCACTGCCATTGCAGCCACACCTGCAGTTTACTGATTACTACCTGCAGTTTGACAAAAAGGAAACAACACAACGTTGGCCGCTTACAGATGACGGACTCATAAAAACAACACCCACTGATTTTCTTGTGGATACTGATAAGTTACCTTTACATAAAGACCTGTTTAGCAAGGACGCGATTGTCTTCAAAGATCTCACTTCCTCTACCATCTCTATAGTTTCAGATGCCTCACCACATGGAGTGAATGTATCCTTTGAAGGCTTTCCATTCATGGGTATCTGGAACACCAAAGGCGGAGACTTTGTTTGCATAGAACCATGGTGTGGCATAGCAGACAGCGAAAATTCATCAGGCAATTTAGAAGAGAAAGAAGGTATTATGCAACTGGATGCAGACAGCAAATGGAGCAACACCTTCTCCATTGAAGTATTCTAGTATTCTTTACCGCCGCTTCTTATTTAAACTCTGAATCAGGCACACCTTTGTTAATGGTGTAATTGGTATAGGTTATTTCTACCCTCCCCTTTTTATTTTTAAGCTTATCATCTTTGGGTGCATCAGTCGTTTCAAAATCAAGGGTTACTCCTTTTGGAATTTTGTAGTCTTTGGTATTGAAGGCAAATACTACTTTATCTGGCAAACCATAAGCAGCATAAGGGCCATAGTTCATTTCCATATCATAGGTTCCGTTTTCGCGGGTAGTGGTGCTAGCCTTCCTGATCAGCAGGTTAGGCTCATCAATGTACAAGGTCGTCAATACTACATCACTCTTTTCATTTGTAGGTAGCAGTTTTACCACCTTCACTTTTGTGTTACCTACTACTGCATCACCAGATGGTATGGCTACAAAAGCATCATCTGAAAGAACAGAACTCATATTGACTGACACGCCACCTTTAGGTAAAATAGAAATACCGCCATCACGCTTCAGTTTGAACTTATTCGGCTTTTTGTACAGCACCTTTACCCTACCTGTCGGTGCTTTTATGAAGGCGACATCTGTTTTCATTCTACCTTCAGCTACATAATCATTTACCTTATCAAGCTTTGCCTTTACCTGTTTTACCAGTGTGCCTGCATCCTGTGCAGTAGCAGCAAAATGGATAAAAAGAAGCGAAAAAAATATTGCTAGTATTCTCATGTTTTAAATTGGAAGTGCAAGCTACACAGCACGTGCTGTTCACCTGTATAATGAATAGGTAAAGTTGTTACAGCTTGCATGTTTTAACTCAATACATCTTTCTTTTTGAAGACAAACAGCGAGGCCAGCAGCAACCCTACAATATGCAAAGCAAGTATAGCCGCAGCTTCCAGCACACTGCCTAAGTTTTGCACAGAACCAATAATAGCCTCGTTATCTTCTGTTACCTGCACATCAAAGAAGCCTTTCCAGCCAATCATATGCGTTGTAAAAAGGAAAGGTTTGATGGCATTGAAGATTGGAATATCAAGCGTACTAAGAATGGTGAAAACAATGATGACACTCATGGTGGCCACTATAGGACCGATGCTGTTTTCGGCAAACATGCTACAAAAGAAACCCAGGGCAGCAACAGTAAGCATAGCCAGTGCAGCGAAGCCAAAGGCACATAGATAACGCCAAAAAATATCATAGCTTTTTAGCTGAACGATGTAGCCGCTTTTCAGGTTGAGCATATCATCGGTGCCGAACAAAAACATTGAAACAAACAATCCAAGTATGGCCATCCAAACCAGTAGCAGCAAAGTATATACAGCTGCTGCGCCAAACTTAGCCATCACCACTTCTGTTCTGCTGATTGGCTTTGTAAGCAGCAATCGCAAGGTGCCCATGTTCGCTTCGCCAGATATAAGATCGCCGGCGATGAGCGAAATGAGCAAAGGCACATGAACCAACAGCAGTTGCAGAATAATGAAGCATACGAGGTAACCGTTCAATACATTTCCTTCTACATCGAACGACACTGAAAGATCGCGTAGCATAAATCCTATATAAGCTTCGCCATCCAGTAACAAACCTGTTTGTATGATACCAACAAGTGCAGTGATTGCAATAAATGCTATATAAGTTCGCGGTCGTTTAAAGATCTTGAACAGCTCAATTTGTAAAAGCTTCCACATGTTGATTGCCTGATGTTACTTGTAAAAAATAGTCCTCTAAAGAATGTCTTGGCTGAAGAGAAAGCACCTGTACATTTTGCGCAACCAGCCACTGGTTTAAAACAGGAATAAGCTGCCTGTCAAGCTGCACCATGATCTTATTGTTGCGCGCCGGCTGAAGCCTGTCTTGCCATTCGCTTTGTTGTAAAAGAAGTAGCGCATCACCATTGTTGGTAGTATCTATTTCTACCAAAGTTTGGGAAGGATCAAAAAGGGCTGACGCTGTGCCCTCCACCATCTTTTTACCTTTGTTGATGATGAGTACCCTATTGGCTATAAGTTCTATCTCGCTGAGCAGGTGACTGGAAACAACAACCGTCTTATTCATCTCCTTGCTTAGGCGCAAAATAAGATTACGTATATCAGCTATCCCCTGCGGATCAAGACCATTAGTAGGCTCATCTAGTATCACCAGCTGCGGATCGTGCACCAGTGCTATAGCGATGCCTAATCTTTGTTTCATACCCTGGCTAAATGTCTTCACTTTATCATTGGCTCTGTCTTCCAGTCCAACCATTGCAAGCTGATCCATCAGGTGCTGGTGGTTTGTTTTACCACCACTGAGCTTCATAAACATCCGCAGGTTTTCGTAAGCCGAAAGGTATTTGTAAACATCAGGCTTTTCTATTACTGCACCTACATTACGAAGTATCTCTTTACGATGTTTATGCAGGTCCAGGCCAAAAATTTCTATTGATCCATCGGTAGGTTCTATAAGCGTAAGCAGCATCCGGATTGTGGTAGACTTACCAGCACCATTTTGCCCTAAGAAGCCATATACATCACCTGCTTCTACGGTGAAGGATAGATTATTGACAGCAGTAAGATCTTTGAACTTTTTGGTGAGTTGGTGAACCTTGATGACAGGATGCATAGAGGTATAACAATTACATCAAAGGTAGGTTCAAATTCAATGGATAAAGTGGTTCACTCTTGAAGAGTGAGCCACTTTATGGAGCGCCTCTTGCATCTGCTCCTAAAATTTTTTAAGAGAGTTGTAAGTGTTTGTTTTCTATAGTTACATTAAAATGAATGTCTGCTTTAAGTGCTTTGAATACTTTTAAAATGGTATCAATAGTTGCACTGTTCGCACTGCTCTCTAACTTAGAAATCTGCGCTTTCTGAACACCCACCAATTCACCCAATTGCTCCTGCGTCAGATTGCGCTCCTGCCTCGCTTTTTTGATCATGTGACCCAGTACATCCATGCGCAGTTTATAATCGTACTTTTCTCTCTCCTTTGTTCCCTCTTTGCCTATGTATTTGTCCTTCATCTCGGCAAGGGAATAGGTTTTTATTTTTGACTTTGCCATTATGCTTAATCTTTAATTTTCTCTTCAAAGTATTTTTTTCGAAGCTTTTCTGCCCTTTCAATTTCTTTAGCAGGCACTTTGTCTACCTTCTTAATAAAACCATGTGTCGCTATAACAAGCGTTTCTTTGTTATCAATCTTGTCCCAAAAAGCAAGCAGCCGTATCTGTTTGCCGGCATACCTGGTTCTGAACTCCCAGATCTCTTCCTGCAACTTTTTAAACAGTCTCGGATCGTTTGTCTGCTCAGCCAGATCTATATTGTAAATGACTTTTGCAGCCGACTTCCTGTCAAGGGTGGCTAAAAACTTGTTCGCCTCTTCTAGAAATCTTGTTTCAAAATAGCGCACAGTTAACTTTTGCCAAAGGTAAATAATGTTTCCAAATTAGGAAACCGGAAGTTGACTTCTTTAGAATGATATACTTCAAGCCATCACGCTAGTTCTTTCTGAAGGTCCTGTTTCTTTGTGATGCGCAGAGGTTCTGAATTGGTTTGGAGGAAGAGAAGGCTTTATTAAAACCCATGAAGTGCAGAGTAAATATTATTATGAGCAATAGCTAGAGTGGCTCACTCTTAAAGAGTGAGCCACTCTAATTTTCATTACTTACCTATATTCAAATATCCCTGCAACGCCTTTACATATGCTTCAAAGGCTGCCACTCCTTTCTGGGTGATCTTACAAGTGGTTTGCGGGTAATTGTCTTTAAACTGTTTGGTCACATCTATATAACCAGCTTCTTTAAGCTTCTGCACCTGCACACTTAAGTTACCAGCAGTAGCATTGGTTTTCTCTTTAATAAAAGTGAATTCTGCTTCTTTCACACTGATCAGCAAACTCATCACTGCCAGGCGTAACTGGGAATGTAATATGGGATCTAATTCATTAAACACCTGTATGCTCCTTTCTTGAATTCCTGGCTGCTACTTTCTTGAATTCCATATTAGCTATGTGTCCTGGAATGATATAACCAAATAATACACCTGCTCCATGCAAAATCATTACCCACGAAAAATGCGTAACACCTTCGTCATGCGTACCTGTAATTATTCTAGGAATGAATAGTGCAACAAAAGCCAGCGCCCACATTGCAAAAGCTCCAACCATAGAAGGTTTGAAGTTCAGCAAGGCTCCGTATATCAGTATCCAAAAGCCATAAAGGTTCATCAGCAGCGGGAAGCCTTTGCTTGGGCTAATGCCAATATTCATACTGATGATGATAAACATTAAGCAGACAAAAAAGCCAATGTTCAATTTCTTGAAAATGTCTTTGGTATACGTTCTTACTTTTACTTTTTGCTTCAGTACAAAATTCTTGAAAGTTTCATAGATGGCGAGCAGGATGACGATGAAGCCAAATGCATTCCAAAAAAAGAAAGTTGACAACCACTGGTATTGGAGGTTGATGACAGTACCAATAGATGAAATAAACAACAGCCAACCCCAGATGATCCATCCCATTCCATCATCTTTTTGTTCGCGCTTGGCGGTGTCTATCATCTGCTGAATGATGAGCAAACTATCCTGCCCGCTTAATGGTTCTACATCATTTTTCATGAATGCTGTCTTTTGAATTTTGATTGAAGTGCATAACCAGGAATGATCCATGCTGTTATCATTGCTATTCCAAACATGAGTACCTGGTATTCATGTGGTATATAATTAGAAATAATTGATAACAACCAACAACAAATCCCTCCAATGATCAATGGACGAAACTTGAGGATAATGCCAGAGAGGAATGTAGGTATACCATAAAGAACAAGAATTACAGGAGCGATCAACCTGTAGTATTGCGAACCCAGTTCATGCACCAACGCAAATCCTGCAATGAACATACTTGCGATGAAAGCGATCCATACATAGCCTATAATATCGTCAGTGTATGTTCTTACTACTTCCTTCCTTTTGTTGCGCTTCAGGTAAATGGCCTGGTAAATTGCCATTACCCACGTAAGCAGCCATACAACCGGGGCATTGCGAAACCCAAAAAATTTCCATAAAACAAAATGGCTGACACTGCACAAAAGCACTACCCAACCCCAGATAAGATAAAGATGCCCATTATCGCTAAAGTTGTTCTTAGCTCTATTGATCATGCTTTCGATCAGTTGCAGGCTATCAGCAGGATGCATGGCATTTTCATTCTTTTGCATAGGCGCGGTTGATTTGTAAAAATAGCTGAGGCTGTAAAGCCAGAGCCTGGTTTTTTATACACATTAGTTGCATTGCTCCAGCAGTTTTTCAGCATTCTTCTTACCCCATGATGGATGCAGTTCAGAAGCAGGTTTGAAAGTTTCGTACAACTGAACTGATTTCTGAAACACAGGTTTGGCTTTGTCCTTACCACCACCGAACTGCGCAGGAGTGCCCATTAAAGATTGTCCTTCCAAGTAATAAATGCGCGGATTTTCAGGATCTAGTTTCTTAGCTGTTACCAATGCTTTATTTGCTTCCATACCATAAGTCTGGAACCGTGTCATAGGATCTACCAACATCTGAATGGTTGCTATCATGTTTTTTACAATAGCTGTTTCAGCATTTGTTTCCAGAGCTTCTGCTTTAGTCAATAATGATGACGCTTTAGCCGCTACTTCATCTTTGTTGGCTGACTGGTCTCTGAAGCCGCGCCATACATGCGCCAGCGATGCATAATAATAAGGCAGCCATTGGTTCTTTTCTGCATCGGCTATGCGTTCAAAAGCTGCAGCTACTGCTTTGTATTCCTCGGGTGTTTGCGCAGCATATAGTTTATCAATATTCGCTTTCATGGCGCCTACATATTTTTCACTTTGGGCAATAGAAAAGAGAGAGCTGAAAGTAACAAGCGTTACAAAAAGTAATTGTTTCATGAGTTATTATTTTTAATTATGAGCTATGATTTATGAATTATAAATGTGAATTGGGACTGGGCGAGTAGCATCAACTTTTAATTTTCAATTTTTCATTTTTCATTTGACCTCTTCATCTTCTCATATTCCTTTTCAGCAGAGAAAACATTGTCACCATGATACGCACCGAAATATTGGAAGGCAAGGCCGATACCCCACCCAAGCATAGGCCAGACAGGCCAGAAATAAGAATGGCTTCCACTGGTAAAATACCAGGTTGCGATTAGGAACAGGTTCACAAAGATGTAGGCCAGCAGGCTGTACTTAAAACCAGCTCTACGTTTAGCCATCTGCCATAGCACATCATCCCTTCGCAGATCATCAGCATGATTAGCCGAGGTTGTTTGTTTCGTTGTTGTTTCCATATGGTGAAAGTTTTGTTTGTGGTTTGTGGTTTCTAGTTTTTGGTTCCTGGTTTCTGGTTTCTGGTTTCTAGTTTCTGGTTCCTTGTTGCTGATGTGTTTCTCAATCTCAAAATCCCTCAATTTCAAATCAGAAATCCGACATCATCACATCCGATATCAGACATCCTGCTTCTCCTAAATCTCAAAATCCCTCAATCTCTAAATCAGAAATCCGACATCACCAGATCCGACATCAGACATCCTGCTTCTCCTAAATCTCAAAATCCCTCAATTTCAAAATCAGAAATCCGACATCAGACATCCTACAGATTTCCATTAATAGCATCCTGTGTTCTATCCACTCCCCAGCTTAGGAATAAGCCGACAAAGAAGAACTGTTTAGCAGGGGGAGTGATGGCTTCTTTCCGCATACCATTGTACGAATAATTGTAGCCGAATACCTGGTCCTGGTTCAGTACATTGGTTACACTTGCTACCAGTACCATGAAAGTTTTAGCATCCTTCTTACCAAGGTTCGGCAGGTAGTTCAGGCTAAAGCCGAGGTTGTGATAATCTTTAGTTTCGCCCCTATCTGCTATTGCATATTTACCTTCTGCCCTGTTTAGTTGAAAGTTGTAATAAGGCCTGCCTGTAGCATAAGTATAAGTAAAGTTGAAGCCGGTCTTCCACTGCGTAACAAAGCGCTTGGTAACAAGATTAGCAGTATGCGGTGTAGCAAAAGTTGGCTGAAGTTGTGTAGGATAATTCAGGAAGTCGCGCTTGGTGTCCAGGTAGGAATAGCTGATCCAGTAGTCCAGGTTTTTCACCGTCTTCTTATCTCTCCAGAATAATTCAATACCCTTAGCAAAACCTTTCCCATTGTTGTTATAGGTTGGTGCCGTCTTTACAAGGTCCTGGTAATCCTTGTAAAAAGCTTCAACCCTGAATGTTTGCGTATTGGTAGACTTAATATAGTTCGCCAAATAATGAACCGCCTTCGTGTAACCAAGATCTGTAGTAGTCATTAGTTGCATATTCTCTGGCTTTTGGTAAAAAGTTCCATACGCAAAACTCATCTGGGCATCTTTACCTGTCTTATAAGCCAGTGAAAGACGCGGTGCAAAATTTGACCTGCTGATGATCGAAGAATATTCATATCGTACACCAGCTTTGGCTGCCAGGTTATTCGTAAAATGAATATCCGTTTCTGCAAATGCAGCTGTAAAATGATCTTGCAACATGGTATTGTAACCATTGTATTTGCTCTTTTGAAAGCCATACCAATACTCGCCACCAAAGCGAATGGTGCTTATTCCTATCAGCCGTTTTTCCAGCACAGCACGCGCTTGTGCCAGGTCATTTCTATTTTGTAATTCAAAGGTTTTTGCATCAATAAATCCAATTCCTGTTGATAATGGTTTATTCATTTGATCCTGCACTTGCTGATCTAGTTTGTCAACATTTGTACTGTAGCTAAAGCCACTATTCAGCTTCCAGCCATTTCCCAGGTTTTCTCTCCAGCTCAGGTTGTTGTACCAGTTCAAATTTTCTAAAGCGAAAGCATCTTTCAATATGGTGCTGTCAATGTTTGGTCGGCGTAAGCCCAATTTATTGGTAGAAAAAGTGGTGTAGTATTTTATGATGCCGCCTTTGGTCTTAATGCGAAAGTTGGCATCGCCGCTATGGAACTCGGGAACGGCGAAATAATCCGGCTTTTGTTTTACCACTTCGAAGTAAGGCTGCAGGTTGGTATAGCCATAGTTTACGCCCCATGAAGATTTTTTGTTCTTTGCCAGTTGTTGAAAACCTGCACCCAGGAATACTGTAGATAAAGAAGCACTTGCCTGCGACTGCTCCGGCATATCAATGCTTTCTAAGATCAACACCGACGATAGCGCCTGGCCATACAAAGCAGAATAACCGCCTGTGCTAAATACATTTCCTTTGAATAGAAAAGGTGAAAAGCGACCACGTGAAGCAATGTCAGGCACGCTAGTAAAAAACGGATTGTTCACAACAGTACCATCAATGATCTGCTTGGTCTCGTAGCCGGCACCACCACGCACAAACAGCCCTTCCTGTTCGCCCACCTGCTGTGCGCCCGGAAGTGTTTTTACTGCAGCAGTTATATCAGCATTTGCTCCACCTACAGTAGCTACATCAATGGAGTTAAGAACAGTTGCAGCTCTTTTACGATCACCTGCTTCAAAGCTGCCTGCGGTCACCATCACAGCCTTTAGTTCATCCAGTTTCTCCTTTAGTGTTGTTTCCAGCGCCAGGTTATCTGTACCAATCTCTAGCTGTTGCTCCAGCTCTTTATAACCTATACAGGTAATCACAAGCTGCACCGCTCCTTTTTCTGAGGTGGTAAAGCGATAGTTACCGGTAGAGTCAGAAGTAGCGCCGTCGTAACTGTCTTTTATGGAAATGCTGGCTCCGGCAATTCCCTTTCCTTTTGCATCTTTCACCCATCCTGAAATTTCTACCTGCGCATTTACGCCTGCACTTAACAGAATAAACCAAAAGAGAATTAAAAGCCTTTTCATCGCTGTAGTTTTGTAGAACAAACATAGACTAGTTTATTTTATAAACCAAACTATGAAATAAAATATTTTCTATGTAAACAGGAGCCTGCTCTTAAACGATGATTGGATCCGGATGAAGTGATGGCTGGTACAGACCCATGAAAGTCTGTGAAGGATAAGAAAAACCTACTTGATAGCTACCCGTGCAAACACAGCAAAATGATCAGAAGCAAACCGGCTGTCCCAGGTTTGGGATAGGTAGGCATGTTTTAGTACAGAAACATTGTTACGTACAAAAATGTAATCAAGGAGATTGCCAGAAGTAGGTGCTTTTCTAAAGCCGTTAAAGGTCCACGTAGGGCCGTAGTGAGGTGTTTGAGAAATGTGACGCGCATCGGTAAAGCGATCGGGATGTGCCATATCAGTAAGTAATTGTATAGGCTCATCAACTGGTGTGGCGTTAAAATCACCGGTAATGATAACAGGAGAATTTCCTGCTATTTCCGATACTTTAGATCTTAATAAGCGGGCACTTTCGCGCCTGGCCACTTTACCTATGTGGTCGAAATGTGTATTAAAAAAGTAAAAGGTCTTCCTTGTTTTTTTGTCACGCAGTTTTACCCATGTTACAACCCTAGGCAATGCTGCATCCCAACCTTTCACACCTATTACTGTAGGATTTTCACTTAACCAAAAGGTAGCGGAATCTAAAACCTTCAGCCTTGTAGTATCTACGAAAATGGCGGATAGTTCGCCCTTACTATATCCACCTTCCCTGGATTCTCCCACAGGTTTGTATGTCTTCAATCCTTGTTGCAGGTCCGTCATTTGCCCCGGCAATGCTTCCTGCACACCCAATATATGCGCATCATGAAATAGAATTTGGCTGGTCACTTTATCCTTACGGTAGGGCCAGTTGTTCAGGCTGTCTTGTGGCAACGTAAGGCGGATGTTAAAGGACATCACATTTAGATGATCCTGGCTAAAACCGGAAATAGCAATAACAAAAAAGATGGCAGGCAAGAACAAACGGCGCATAAAAACGAGTTTAGATGTAAAGGTAAGAAGGGCGCTTGCACTATCCCCCTCGCCGCTATTACTTGATTGTAAATAAAAAGCGGCCCCGATTGGAGCCGCTTTCATTGATACAAATATTGTAAAAGTTATTGTAGAACCTGCATCAGTTCAGCCATATTTTCCTGCACCTTTCTTTGTCCGAGGTGACTGCCCTTCATGGTAAGTGCATTATGACTAGCTGCCAGTTTCTTTCCAAGGTCTGTTTTATAAAAAACCGCAAGAGCCTTCAGATCAGCTTCAGAAAATTCCTGCATATAGATCTTGGTCATTTCATCTCCGATGGCTTGCCAGCTCACATGCTTCATCATAAAAGCAGTGAAAGCATCTTTTTTACTGGCCATCATTGGATTGCCTTGTATCTGCAGCTCGACCATTTGCGGAATGGTAGCATCTACATTCTGCGGCATATTCATAGCCATCATCAGGTCTTCGGCTGCCTTATAGTGACTTGTTTTTTCCTGTTGTGCCTGGGCATAAGTAAAGCTGATAGAAAATGCTAAAACTGCGAGTAAAAAGATCTTTCTCATAACGTACGTTTTTTAGATGTTGAATATATTCAATAATATATCATCAGTAGAATCTTAGAAGAAGTATAAATCATATACGCAGAACACTAACGGCACAAGTTACACGGTTATAACACTATCTCATCAATTTCTTGTAGGCCATATCATCCATATATTCTAACAGATCAGCAGGCTGGCACTCCAGCACTTTGCATATATCTTCCAGTGTAGAGAATCGGATGGCCTTTGCTTTGCCAGTTTTTAAAATACTAAGGTTGGCCATAGTGATACCTACCCGTTCGCTCAGTTCAGTCAGACTCATTTTGCGGCGAGCCAGCATTACATCAAGGTTTACTACTATGGGCATAGGTTATATGGTAAGATCATTATCCTGCTGCAAATCTTCTCCCTTGTTCATGAAATAAACAAACGAGAGAAAGATGCCCCCAAATACTGGATACAAGAAAAACAAAGGAATGCTATGATCACGAAGAAGATAGAATTCATCGCCCATTCTATATTCAAAATGTTTTCTGAAAATGATAGATGAATAAAGCATGTGCATTAACCACACGAAAAAGCAGCCTTTTCCTACATCTCTATAGGCTTTACTGATCCTTATCCTGAAGATATTATCCTCCTCTACTTTTCTTAAAGCTTTGAATAGGATAATCCCAACATATAGAATGAAGAGAAAGTCAATGATGTTGAAAGGTCCAATAGAATTGAAGATCAGCCTATCCAAAAAGGACTTCGTCTTATATAGAAGAACAGGTTGCTCGCTGTATCCAAAGTTTCCAACCGAAGTTTCAATAGAAACAGGCTTTGGAAGTTCAATGTTATTAGCCTGTACTTTATCAAATGGAATTACATCTCCTCCGGTTATAAACGTTTCAAGAAGGAACCAACTAAAACAACAAATACCTACAAAAAGAAAAGCTATTCCTTGTGTTCTGATAGCACCTGCTGTGGGTGGTTCTGATTTTACAAAATCACCCAAAATGGTTTTTAAAATAGACATACAATAATTTTTTGGGTTAAACAGTCAGGTCTTGTTCGGCTTGTAATTGTGTAGCTTTTTTATAGGAGCGGGAAAACCAAATAGCAAGCAGCCCAATCCACAGCTTTAATTGATTATCAAAACCAAAATCATGAAGAAGACGAAAACGTTTTTCAGTAAGAGCCAACACTTCTTGATTTAGATAAGCATTTCTCACAGGCTCTAGAATAAAGAAGAGGATCATTATAAAACCAGTCATTCTTAAATACCTGGCTGCATTGTCTCTAAAGGCTGAATTTTTATCAATAGTGTTAACTAACAGCAGTAGTGGAATAGAGAGAAAAAGCCAGAATAGAATCCTGAACACATCGAAGATCGATAAGAAGTTAGGAAATACTATACGTTGCAAAAGAGAGGGCTGATGGATCTCTAATTTACCTAAGGCATAAACCGTGGCTGTAGAATATGCTGCTAAAGTTGTTGCGTTCTCTGCATTATAAGGTGGGCGAACAGGAATACTTATAGATGAACTATCAATAAGCGCCATCACAATAAAGATGGGACAGCAGATGATAGCTCCCCATAACGAGAGTTTAAAGATAAAATAGTAGGATTTGAAGAACTTCATAAGCAAGTTTTGGCAAACATAACTTATTTATCGATAAACAATAATTTTTTATTAATTTCTTTAGTACATTTTTTTCAATCCTCATTGGTCTTTCAAAAAAAATCCTCAAGCAACTACTACCGCTGCAGTGTGCGACGCAACAACTGCTTAATAGAAGTACTACGGCTGGTAACAAAAAATATGTGCAAAACAAAAGCGGCTCCGATATCTCGAAGCCGCTTGTATGCTTTATCAACTGGTCAACTGACCAACCGATCAACTTACTTATAAGTACTCATCAATCCTCTTGCTAGTTCAACCATCTTGTTCAATCCCTGCTCTGGAAGATTTCCTTTCTTGAAATCTGCAAGGATCTCAGGATGCCTGTTCTCCATTTCGGTTAGGAAATGCTCTTCAAATTCTTTCACTCTCTTTACAGGAACATCGCGCAATAAACCTTGTGTACCAAGATAGATGATAGCAACCTGCTTTTCTACCGGCATTGGAGAGTATTGCAGCTGCTTCAGAATTTCCACGTTACGAGCACCTTTGTCCAATACAAGCTTAGTTGCAGGGTCAAGGTCACCACCAAACTTAGAGAAGGCTTCCATCTCGCGGTAAAGCGCCTGGTCAAGTTTCAATGTACCAGCCACCTTCTTCATTGATTTGATCTGTGCGTTACCACCCACACGGCTTACAGAAATACCTACGTTGATCGCCGGGCGGATACCTGCGTTGAACAGGTTACCTTCGAGGAAGATCTGACCATCGGTGATCGAGATCACGTTGGTTGGAATATATGCAGATACGTCACCAGCTTGTGTTTCAATGATTGGAAGTGCAGTTAAGCTACCACCACCTTTTACCAGGTGACGGATACTTTCTGGCAAATCGTTCATCTTCTGGGCGATCTCATCTTTAGCTATCACTTTTGCGGCGCGCTCAAGCAAGCGGCTGTGAAGATAGAATACGTCACCAGGATAAGCCTCACGGCCTGGCGGACGACGAAGCAACAATGACACCTCGCGGTAAGCTACAGCTTGCTTAGAAAGATCATCATAAACAATCAAAGCAGGGCGACCTGTATCGCGGAAGAATTCACCGATAGCAGCACCCGCAAATGGAGCGTAGAACTGCTGAGGAGCTGGATCAGAAGCAGAAGCTGCAACAATGGTAGTATAAGCCATTGCACCGTTCTCTTCCAATACCTTCATTACACCCGCAATGGTTGAAGCTTTCTGACCAATTGCTACATATATACAGTAAACAGGTTTGCCTGCTTCGTAGAATTCTTTTTGGTTGATGATGGTATCAACGCAGATGGCAGATTTACCAGTCTGGCGGTCACCGATCACAAGCTCACGCTGTCCACGACCAACCGGGATCATTGCATCAATTGCTTTGATACCTGTTTGAAGTGGTTCTTTAACCGGCTCACGGAAGATTACACCTGGCGCCTTACGCTCCAGTGGCATCTCGTATAGTTCGCCTTGAATAGGGCCTTTACCGTCTATTGGTTCACCCAGCATATTGATAACGCGACCTACCACACCGTCACCTACTTTTATAGATGCGATCTTACCGGTACGACGTACAGTAGCACCTTCTTTTACCAAACCTTGTTCACCCAGGAATACCACACCCACATTATCTTCTTCAAGGTTCAATGCAATCGCCTTCACCCCGCTTTCAAACTCTACCAGTTCACCGCTTCTTACATTGTTCAATCCATATATACGGGCAATACCATCACCCACCTGCAATACAGTACCAACCTCTTCCAGGTCAGCAGAGGCATTAAAATTACTCAGCTGTTGCCTCAGTATCGCTGATATTTCATCTGGCTTAATGTCAACCATGATTATGAATTTTTAATTATTGTTTGTTGTTTCTAGTTTCTTGTTCCTGGTTATTCACCGTTTCCAAGTCTTGTTCAAATTCTTTATTGATGTCTTGCTTTTGGCATCTGTACGTTTAACCAGAAACCAGTAACAAGAAACCTTTTTACCTGATCTGCTGCACAAATGCATTCTGTTCAAACTGCTTCTTTACATCACGCAGGTCGCGAACGATACTGGCATCTACCAGGTTGTTATTGAACTCAAGTACAAAACCACCAATCAGCTCTTCTTTTACAGAAGTTTCTAATTCTATATCCTGCAAGTTGGTGTCGCGTTTTATCTTGCTAATGATCGATTTTTTTACATCCTCGCTCACAGGCACAGCTGTAGTCAGCTTCACCCTGTGAATTCCTTTCAAAGCATTGTATTGATCAACCGCAGCTTCAACTATATCTACCAGGTAGTATTCCCTGTTCTTACTTACCAACAGGTTGATGAAAGCAGTACTAAGGTCAGACAGTTTTCCTTTGGTAACCGCACCTATTGCTTTGGTTTTAGTATCTACCGGCACTACAGGGCTTCTTAGCAAGGCAGCAAACTCCTTGCTACCTTTTATAAGAGCACGCATATACTGCATATCAGTATGCACCTGCTCCAGTTGATTTCTTTCAACCGCCAGGTCTATCAAACTCTTTGCATACCTGCCGGCTAAACGTGGGTTAAGCATGATTTAATTTGAAAATTTGAAAATGAGCTAATTTGAAACAAAACCAGTTAAGCTCAATTGTTATAAATCTTCTCACCGCTTTGAAACATGGAACTTGAAAGCATTTTCAAATTTTCAAATTCCTGCATTTTCAAATTAGTTGAGTTTCACCGTCTCTGCCAATCCTTTTATATAATTCTCCTGCTCTGCTTTGTTAGCAAGTTCACGACGAAGAACCTTCTCGCTCACTTCTATCACCAGCTTACCTACCTGGTTTTTCACCTCGGTAAGTGCAGCATTTTTTTGTTGTTGTATAGCAATCTGTGCATCGGCAACAATACGATCGTATTCAGCTTTTGCTTTTTCTTTTGCCTCAGCAATCATTTTGTCGCTGGCTTCCTTTGCTTCTTTCACCATGCGCGCTCTTTCTTCGCGAGCCTGTGCCATCATAGCCTCATTCTCGCTTTTCATCAGGGCCATTTCAGCCTTTACTCTTTCTGCAGTAGCCAAAGACTCAGCTATACCAGTCTCTCTTTCTTTTAATGAGCTAAGGATCGGCTTCCATGCAAACTTGCGAAGGATAACGAACACAATGATGAAAGCAACCAGTGTCCAGAAAATTAAACCTAATCCAGGTAATAACAGTTCCATAGTTAATTCAAAATTTATAATTCAAAAGTCAAAAACAAGAACGTCCCAATTTTGACTTTTTACTTTTGACTTTTACTTTTTTAAGAATTACTGCATCCTCCGCCCTGTGCTTTGGATGCAGTAATAAGTTGGTGCAAAGCACTAAGATTACTTAAGTACAGCAAGGATACCTGCGATAACTGCGAAAAGGGCAACACCCTCGATGAACGCAGCAGTCAGGATCATGTTTGCACGAATGTCGTTAGCTGCTTCTGGCTGACGAGCGATGCTTTCAACTGCACCACGACCAATTTGACCGATACCCATACCAGCTCCGATTGCTGCTAAACCAGCACCTAATGCTCCACCCAGGTGAGAAAGAGATGTAGGTCCGATTTCCAACATAATGTTCATTAATGACATACTGTTTGTTTTTGTTTATGATGAAAAATTTATAATGCGAATTCTTTTTCTTTTCCTTCTGCTGTAGGATGTGGATCGCCATGTGCTACCGCGTTACCATGTCCTTCTTCGTGTCCATGACCAGTTTCAAATGCCTGGCCAATAAATACCGCAGTAAGATTGGTGAAGATGAAGGCCTGGATAAATGCAACCAGGATCTCAATTACGTAAATAAATACGGTGAATGCCATTGATACGGGTGAAAAACCGATGCCGGCAACTGTATTCATTGCACCAAAGATGAAGATCAACGAAATGAAACAGATGATTACAATGTGACCTGCTACCATGTTGGCAAAAAGACGTATCATCAATGCCGCTGGCTTAATGAAAATACCCAGGAATTCTACCGGTATCAGGATCAGCTTAACCAGGAAAGGCACGCCTGGAGGCCAGAAGATGTGGCCCCAGAAATGACTGTTGGTGCTAAATAAGATGACAATAAGAGAGATAACAGCCAGTACCAATGTAAAAGAGATGTTACCTGTTACGTTGGCAAATCCTGGTATCAGTCCAAATAAGT
Source organism: Aridibaculum aurantiacum (assembly GCF_017355875.1). NCBI lineage: Bacteria > Pseudomonadati > Bacteroidota > Chitinophagia > Chitinophagales > Chitinophagaceae > Aridibaculum > Aridibaculum aurantiacum. The sequence continues at coordinate 587,107 of NZ_JAFEWC010000001.1, read as the reverse complement.
TATTGATCAGGATAAAGAAGAAAATGGTCAACAGGTAAGGCATGTACTTCTCGTACTTGTGGCCAAGGTTTGGCTTACCTACTTCGTCACGTACAAAAGTGATAACAGGCTCAACCGCATTTTGAAAACCACTTGGCGCAACATTAGCACCATTGCGGCGGTATTTCTTAGCCACATTCACCATTAGTATTACCAATAAGAATAAGGCTATAAACATCTGAACTACGTTACGTGTAAGCGAAAGGTCGTAAACCTTTACGGTTTCGTCCACAGCTCCACTTTCAGTTATTGGAATGATGTGGTCGTGCTCCATTTTATAACCCTTGTAGTTCGCATGTCCATGCTCAAATTTTGAAGACATGAAAACATCCAAACCACGCTGAGGAGAATAAAGAATAACAGGAAGTGGGATTGAAATAGCATGACCATTTACATCAGCGAAATGAAACTCATGATTATCCATGATGTGTTCCATGATAACTTCAGCGGCATCAAAGTTTTTAGGATCGGCAGCATGCGCTTCGCTGTCTTCGTTTCCCATTTCAAACTGGGTTTCTTCAGTTCGTGGTTCATGGCTTTGGGCCAATAAACCGTTGGAAGACAACAAGATAAAAAAGCTAAAAACCGCTACCAATAAAGATTTGACGCTTCTGACAGGCATACCTCTTCTGAATTTTTGCGCGAAGATACGTGCAGAAACTGTGAAACCTGAAATCAAAAATTAAATTCAGCTAAATGTGCAGCATCTTCTTCAGAAAGTGGCGGAGTTTTAGCGGCGATTTTGGTTGCTAAGGCCTTGCCTTGTTCTGGTTCCTGGTTGCTGGTTTCTGGTTCCTGGTTTTGAAAACCACTCACAACCTCAAACTCCGAACATCCAACCTCCAACTTCCAACTCCCAACCTCCCACTCCAACCTCCAAATTACACAATCACTCCCTTTAGCTTTTCAAACTGCATTTCTACCAGCTTGCTGTAATGACCGCCGTTTGCCAGCAGCTCTTCGTGGTTTCCTATCTCCTTGATCTCGCCTTTATCCAGCACTATGATCTTATTTGCCTTGCGGATGGTGGACAAGCGGTGCGCTATAACTATTGATGTACGGCCGGAGATAAGTTTATCTATTGCATGTTGTATCAGCAGCTCACTCTCGGTATCTATAGATGAAGTGGCCTCATCTAATATAAGTATGGACGGATTGTACAGCAGCGCCCGTATAAAGCTGAGCAACTGTCGCTGTCCTAAGCTCAGGGTATTACCGCGCTCCATCACGTTGTAATCATATCCGCCTGGAAGACTGAGAATGAAATCATGCACATCTATCAGCTTCGCGGCCTGTTCCACCTGTTCGCGGGTGATAGCAGGATTACGGAGTGTAATATTATCCAGCACACTACCGGAAAACAGGAAGACATCCTGCAGCACCACCCCGATACTGCTGCGCAATGCATCCAGTTTATACTCCTCTATTTTAACATCATCTATTCTTATCTCCCCTTTCTGGATGTGGTATAACCGGTTCAGCAGGCTGATAATAGAGGTTTTACCGCTTCCGGTATGTCCTACCAAAGCCACGGTTTCGCCTGGTTGTACAGAAAATGAAATATCTTTTAAAACATACTGATCTTCCAGGTAAGCAAACGAAACACGGTCAAATTCTACTTTTCCTTTGATGGAGGCAGGAGCATGCTGCCCTTCATACTTAATTACATCATCGTTATCCATCACCTTAAAAACCCGCTCACTGGCTATCATACCCATTTGTATCACATTGAATTTGTCTGCAATAACTCTCAATGGCCTGAAAATCTGGTTCAGGTAAAGAATAAAAGCAATCAATAAACCTGCATCCAGCTGGTTGCCTGCAATCCACCATACAAGCAAACCCATGCTCACAGCCAGCACCACTTCTACTACCGGGAAAAATATGGAGTAGGCAAAAATGGCGTTGATGTTTGCATTGCGGTGCTCCTTGTTGATCTGGGTGAATTTTTTCAACTCTTTTTCTTCTGCAGCAAAGGCCTGTACAATATGCATCCCTGTTATATGCTCCTGTACAAATGCGTTTAGTGCAGAGACAGCATTCCGAACTCGGTTGAAAGAGCGGTTGACACTATTTTTAAAATAATAGGTAGCTACAATAAGTATGGGGAAAGGAATAAGACTAATTAGCGTCAATTGCCAATCCATATAGAACATCACGCCCAGCGTAAACAGAATAGACAGAAGGTCAGAAATAATAGGTATCAGGCCATCGGCAAAAATATCATTGATGCTTTCAATGTCATTTATGGTGCGGGTGGTAAGGGTGCCAATGGGTGTCTTATCGAACTGTGACAGGTTGAGCTTCATTATCTTCTTGTACACCGTAACGCGCAGGTCCTTTACTACACTCTGCCCCAGTGATGCGGTAATGAAGGAAAAGACAAACCGCATGGCCACTTCAATAAAAATAAAAACCAGCTGAAATATAGTAACTGAAACAATGAAGCGGTAAGCATCGGCAACATTAGTACTACCAATAAATGTGGTGAGCCACGCCGGAGGAGTGAATGCTTTACCAGTAGCAGCATCTACAGTAAGATTAATTAGATATGGACGAACCGGCGCAAAAACAGCCAAGATAATGGACAAGACAATACTCAGGTAGAAGAAACGGCCATATGGCTTTACATACTGGAAAACGCGCTTGAATAATGAATAATCAAATCCTTTCTTAACTACTGCATCGGCCATGGTTGCAAAAGTAGCGGAAAGTTCTGCTTTGTTCATATTACGGCAGTCTCAAAGACTACCGTAATATAAATGCTACAAAAAACGGTAGCCTGTAAGACTACCGTTTTCTCAATTCTATATTATCAGTATTATTTCACGGCAAGCTCTTCCCGCTCTTCCATCACTTTGTTGTAGGTCATGATAAACAGCGCGCCGAGGTTTTTGTGCGGTGGCACATAATCATCAAACAGTGGATTTTTTACAAAACGCTTTTCAAAGCCGCGCCATAAAGTTGGCCAGTTCAGGTCTTTGCCCTGGCGTAATTGCTCTGTAATCTCAATGATCATTGGCTGGTTTACCGTACCGCTACCAACCTGCTTGCTGGCAATTATATGAGCATAGGGGCAAGTCTCTAGCACCGAATGCAGGTTATGATAACCACCACAACTTCCCAATAATACCACCTTTGCTGATGGCGCCAGTTGTTCAATAGTAGATTTTACATAATAACTATGTCCGCGGTGTATAACAACGGTAGGATCCAGTTTATTTGCCACCAGGTATTTTCCAAGACTTTCCTGGGCTTTGCTGTCAAGGTCTTTGGTTTCGTCTAAGGCTCGGTTGGCATAGATGATAACAGGAACTCCTTTAGTAGAACTTACCTCTATCCATTCAGGCTTTTCTACCACTTTCCAGCCAAGGCCGCGGTAGGCATTGCGGAAATTATTGAATACACCCATTCCATCTTTATCGCCATAAAAGAACTGCTGAATAATGATTTTACCGCCGGAATTTTTAAGGCTGGCATTGCTCACGTTGTAAATAGGAGGTATTCCAAACTTCGCAGCTATATCTACGGTAGAGCCAGAGTCCATGCTTGAAAAAATATTGTTCAGCAGGTCGTAAATTATATACCCGCGTTTATCTGCATTCTTCAACTGGGTTAGGTTCTTATTCACCTCCTCCTGTATCAGCTTGCGAAGTTGATTATCAGATATACTGGCATAGCTGTCAGCCACATCCACTGCGTCTTCCAGGTTGCCGGTTTTCTCTAATCCATTTACAAAAGAACGCATCAGGATCTCAGCATTTCCTTTAGGCATGCGCCTCAGGAAATCATCCAGCGTATTGTATCCAGCCGCCACTTTTATGAACTTCTTGAAGTGATCAAAATGAACGCTCATCAGCAAAGAGTCGCTGTTAGGAGTTTTCATTCGCTGCCAAATACGATCGTATGTTTTTAAGTAGCTACTTGTGTAGATTTCCGTCTCGCCCATCACACACAGGAAATAAAGTTCTTGTGCATTTAGCGGCTCCACTTTACGCATACGTATATGATCCGGCTCATCGTGCAATCCATTGATCACGTTGATGAAACTTTCGATCGCCTTTTTGCGAAGCATAGAACTAACGGCATCCATAGCCATTGGCGTATCGCGCCTACGCATACGCTCAGCATAATCAATTTGTGTATTTACCAGCAAACGGTAATACTTGTACTCATCATCCAGGCTTTTACCAATTTCGTCTATGGTCGTTTTACCCTTGTACAGGTTGTCTAAAAAAGGAAAGTATAACCGGCCAGTGTTCATTGTAGCCAGTTTGCTGATGGTTTTTACCAGCGGATCATTAATTCGATGAATTCTGCGACCTAAAGAAGTATTGGTAGATTGTGCGTAGTTATAGATCTCTTCCTGCTGTGTGCGGGCCACTATGACAATTAAACTATCAGCAAAATGAACATCCGGGTTGGCGCGCAATACCGGCATAATGCGGCTTGGGTCACGGATACACTCTTTCAGCACCAGCAGGTCTTTACTTTCAGCAATGCCTGCATTTTTTTGAAAAGGGAAACAGCGCACAATGACCTGGCCAACTTCAAGATCATTTTCCTCTATAAGGGGTAAAATGGATTTACCATTCAGTTCCAGCTGCATCGCTTCAACGTATGCATCTATTACCGAAGGCAGCTGGTCGTGCTTAATAGCTTTATTACGGAAATTCACTTCGAACGAAGCAAGCGCCTCAGAAACGCCTCTCAGGAATTTGATCTTATTGTTTGCATCCAGTGTGCTATCCAGTTCAATCCGGTCTTGCAGATCATCCACTTTATTGAATAAAGCATATGAAACCTGGAGGTTCACTTCCTCGTTATTGCCAACATTCAAAGCTTTATCGTCCTTCTTATCAAGCCTGTCAACAGACCGCTGTGCTTTATCAATATTCTCATGGAATATCTTACGCATTAGCGGGATAGTAGGTTTAGACTGGCTCCAGGAAGTAAGGGAAGACAACACTAAAACAACAGCACAAATAAAGGATTTAAGCATAACGGTCATAAGAGCAAAAATACTACCAATCGTGATGCAATATTTAGCCGCAGAGCCTTTTAGCTATTTGTTGCACTTAAATTTGCAGCGTATTCCTTAACAATTTTATAATGGCCTAACCACGGGTAAGGATACAACCACTAATACTTTTGTGTAAATAAATTGTTAATGGAATGAAAGGTAAGAAGGTACTCATAGCTGATGACGAACAGGATATTTTAGAAATAATTGGATATAATCTTACCAAAGAAGGTTACGAAGTAAGAACGGCACAAAATGGGAAAGAAGCATTAGAAGAGGTAGCTTCTTTTAAACCGCACCTGGCAATACTGGATATCATGATGCCTGGAATGACAGGCGTGGAAGTATGCAGGTTGCTGCGGGCTCAGCCGCAGTACAATGAAATGCTCATCATGTTCCTGACAGCACTGAGCGATGAATCCTCTCAAATTCAAGGTCTTGAGACTGGCGCAGACGATTACCTAAACAAGCCAATTAGCCCGAAGGTGCTTACCAGCAGGGTGAATGCTATCTTCAGAAGACTTCAACAAGAAGCTGACACCGCGCTTCACCTGGGCATGATGACCATTGACCCGGTTAAGTTTGTGGTGATTATGCAAGACCAGGAGATCAGCCTGGCAAAGAAAGAATTTGAATTATTATACCTGCTGGCATCCAAGCCGGGCAAGGTTTTCCTGAGAAACGAAATACTGAATAGCGTTTGGGGAACAGAAGTGATTGTTGGCGATCGCACCATAGATGTTCATATTCGTAAGATCAGGCAAAAGCTAGGCATTGATTGTGTAACAACAGTGAAAGGTGTAGGATATAAGTTTGAAGTGTAAATAGGCGCTCCTACCCTGCCGTTTTACAACCACTAGATTTGCACCATGCTAAGCACCAAAAATCTTTCACCCCAACAGCTTTCGCTTTATACGGCTACCATTTTATCTATACCCATTGGTTTGGGTTTCCTGGTGGTGAGTACGGATTGGTGGATAGCACTGGTGGCTTTTTTCATTACGCTCGGCGGAAGCTACTGGCTCATCCAGTTCACCCTGGAAAGGTTCATCTACCGCAAGATCAAACTCATCTACAAGTTTATTTACCAAACCAAAGCTTCCAAGCGCGAAGAGACCTACTACAAATACATTCTGCCGCAAAAAAGTATAGATGAGGTGCGGCTGGATGTAGAAAAATGGGCAGAGCAAAAACGGGAAGAGATTGAGGTGCTGAAAAATAATGAAGCATACCGTAAAGAGTTTTTACAGAACCTGGCGCATGAATTCAAGACTCCCATTTTTGCCATACAAGGATATGTAGATACGCTGCTGGAAGGAGCATTGGATAATCCTGCGGTAAACAAAAGGTTCTTAGAGAATGCAGCCAAAAATGTTGACCGTATGGTGACATTGGTCAGTGACCTGGATGAAATATCTAGATTGGAAAGTGGCGAGCAGCCGTTGCAGAAAAAGAATTTCGTCATTCAAGACCTGGTGCGTGAAGCTTTTGATAGTTTATCTATAAAGACGGCAGAAAAGAATATTAAGTGCTCGTTTAAGAAAGGCTGCGAGACGCCACTGACGGTTTATGCCGATAAAGAAAAGATTCGCCAGGTTATCATCAACCTGGTAAGTAACTCTATTAAGTATGGTAATGTAGATGGATCCATTGTAGCGAGCATTTACAAAACCGACAGCAACCATGCCCTAGTAGAGATAAGCGATGACGGCATAGGAATAGCCGAAGAACATTTACCTCGCATCTTCGAAAGATTTTACCGTACTGACCGTGGCCGCAGCCGCGAAGTAGGTGGCTCTGGTATTGGTCTTGCCATTGCCAAACATATAGTAGAAGCGCATGGGCAAACCATACATGTGCGCAGTAAACTAGATATTGGAACTACGGTTGGCTTTACGCTCGAAAGAAGATAGAGCAGCATCTTGCCCCTCTTAGCCTGTTCCAGGCCGCAGCCAGCAAAGAAGCAGATCCATACACAAAGCATATATTAGCAGTGCTAATAATATAGCTTGTAATGACCACTACCAATTGTCTTAACTGCGGAAACTCCTTCTCCGGCCATGAAATATATTGCAGCGCCTGCGGCCAGAAAGCGGCTGTACACAGGCTCACGTTATCGCACATGCTGCACGATGCTATACATTTTGTAACGCATGCAGATAAAGGGATTTTTTACCTGGTAAAAATGCTGGCACTAGACCCAGGAAGAGTAGCAAGGGAATATGTGCATGGACGCAGAAAGAAGTTTTTTAGCCCGCTGAATTTCTTCCTGATCAGTGTTGGATTATTTGTGTTTGTAACGGCGACTTTCAAACCCATGGGCACGGGCAATGATCTATCGGCAGTAAAAGCAAATGTGATGAAAGAGCCTGATGTGGTAAAGCGGCAGCGCCAACTGCTAAAGCTGGAGCGGTCAGAAAAGGCAACAGCGTTTGTAGCTAAATACTCCAACATCATCCGGTTTATAGCTACACCACTTTTTGCGCTGCTATACTTTCTTTTTTTACGAAGGTCTGGCTACAACTTTACGGAGTTTTTGGTTGCAGCATTATACTTCTCCGGCTTTACTGCCCTCATCTTTATTTTCATCATTACGCCTTTCCTGTTGGCCTTATCGGGATGGGCAAATTTTGCAGGTGTAATGGCTTATATGGTTATAGAAACGATCTACTGGTCGTTAGGTATGAACTACTTCTTAATAGACCGCAGGAAACCTAAATATGGCTGGATCTTGCTTCTGTCAATTGGTATCACCACTTTCTGGTTTATTACCAGTGGCTTTCTTATGATGACCTACATCAATACCGGGTTTGGCTTGTAAAAAAACAAAGGGCAACCCGCAACAGCCTAAGATGCTGCGAGTTGCCCTTATCTTCTATAAGAATGATTTAAGAAGTATAACTGCTTCCTTCACCAAACTTTGACTCTGCGCCCATAGTTGCAGAACGTTGTTGTCCTTTCAGCATATCCTTTACATTCTCAGGCACATATTCATCATATAGTTTCTGGCCTTTGTCCTTTAGATTGCTCACCATACTATCCTTCTCCTGCTGGCTCATTTTAGAATACTTATAATAAGCATAGGCAGCCAGGCCAGCCAATACCAAACCACCTGTTCCAAACTTTGATCTATTGTACATCATAGTATTTCGTTTATGGTATAAATGAAAAAACCATACCGTATCAGCAGTAGATAGACAGGAAGTGTAGGAAAAGAAGCCTAGAAACGGACACATCGCACCTTATCGAGGGTGCTGCTGCGGGTGTTTAGGAAACCGCGGAATGAACCAGTAAGCTCGAAGCCGCCACGCCAGTGCGAAGCAACATGCAGTTTTGAAATATTTACATCATAGCTGAGTGCTATAGAAAGTTGTTTCATTTCTAATTTCATCATAGGCATCACGGCATCGCCCCAGCGAACAAAACCTCCAAAATAAAGGGTGGTAGGCTCGTCATCATCATAATATTTAGCCAGTTCTGCACCATACATAAAACCGCCCAATAGCTGGCGATGGCCGCCCTGCATCATATAATCTGCAAAGGCCACAATTTTTCCATAATCTGAAACGCGCATGTTCAATCCTCCATTGATCATCCAGCGCTCATCCAGGAAAACATTATCATTATTAGCGTTGAAGGCCACCTTAGGTTTATTAAAATGATATAGTGCACCACCCAGGTAAAAACGTCCTTCCTCGCCAAAACTATTGCTATAGCTAATGCCTGTGGCTGCATCCCAATACGTAAAGCCCGTTCTATCTATCCGTTGCATGGTAGCGTTGGTGGGATTGAATTCGCCATTGCGCCACTGGTCCGCCAGCTTCATTTTGGTAGGATCGAATTGGTTACCTGCAAAACCACCCATAAAGGCTACAGATATATATTCATCCCTTTCGCCGCTTAATGATTTGTGATAATTGATGGTAGGCAGGAACTGCGTACGCTTCAGGCGGATATCACCTGCTACATCAGCAGACATTTGTAAACCGCCGGTAAAGAAATCGTTGCTGCTGCCTATTGGAAACTTGTATTCTACACTTACGGCAGTGGTTTTGAATGGAACCGTAACACTACCCCATTGGCTCCTATGTGCAGCAGCAACTCTTATATCGCCATTGAAAACACCGGCAAGCGCCGGGTTTCGTAGCAGTGGCTTTTCGTAAAATTGAGAGAAAGTAAAATCCTGTGTAAAACCTTTAAAAGGAATTATTGCAAATACGCCAATAAGTAGTTTAAAGATTTTTTTCATCTAGTTCAGAATTCCAACATTTCCTTTATAAGTGTATGGTGTGTTGTTCTCACAAATCACCTCGCACATGTATACATAAACATCCGGTGCTGCTTTCACTCCTCTCACTGTACCATCCCATCCATAAGCAGGATCATTTACATTGAAGTTTACTTTTTCGAATACCAGCTGTCCCCAACGATTGAATATCCTGAACGACTTCACCAACTTGATGTTCTGACCCATTACCACCAGTTTATCATTTACACCATCACCATCTGGCGAGAAGGCATTCGGTATAAACACCTGGGCGCTCTTGCAGAATGTAGTGATGCAGATGGTATCTGTAGCCACACATCCGTAGATGTTGGTAACGGTACAGCTGATGCACTGGTCTGTCTTCACAACCGCTATCGGTGTGGGGCAGTTAACGCATGACAGGTCATTCAATCCTCTCCAGGTATAATTGATGGCAGGCCCGTTGCCTACTACAGCATTCAATTGAACAGCAGAACCAGAAAGTACTGTGGTATCTGCACCAATGAATACCTGTGGCTTGTCGCCTACTACTACAGTTATCCTGCTGGTATCGCTAAAGCAACCATAACGATCTGTACCTATAACGTTATAAGTGGTTGTAGATTGTGGAGATGCTACAGGATTTGCAACATCTGTTCTATTTAATCCTGTAGAAGGGAACCATGAATATGAGTAAGCACCTGAAGCACGAAGCTGTGTTGTTTCACCAATACATATTGTATCGCTTCTTGGAACCAGTACACGGGTAGGAGCAATCACCGTTACATCTACAGTATCGTTTGCTGTACATCCAAACGCACTGGTACCGGTAACGATGTACTGTGTATTGTACATAGGTGTAACAGTAACCTGAGGGCAGTCTGTACAAATGGTTTGTCCCTGGCTGCTCCAGCTATAATTAGAAGCTCCATAAGCTTGCAACACTGCTGGCTGCCCCATACACACCTGCTGGTTGCCAGATGTAGTAACTACAGGAAGTGGGTTCACCTGTACATTAACTGTAGCAGTATCATAACAACCGTATTCTGTACCTACTACCAGGCTTACAGGGAATGTACCGCTGGTGGTATAGGTTGTGTTTACCTGCAAAGCATTCGACTGCTGGCCATTACCAAGATCCCATCTTACCATAACCACGCTATCTGCCGAAGTAAAGCTTCCATTAAACTGCATGTTTGATTGTACGCAGATGCTGTTTGCTGCTGCGATGCTTGCAACAGGAACCTGGTGTACATCTACCTGTACAGGGATGGTAATGCTGTCGGTACAGCCTGCAGCGCTCGTTACATATAGCGTCACATTATAAGTGCCCGATGTAGTAAATACTACAGTTGGATGTTGTTGATTGCTAACGCTGCTGCCACCACCAAAGTTCCAGTTCCACGAAGTAATACCTGAGAAGGAACTGCTGGTATCAGAAAATGTAAGCGTGGTAGATCCGCAGCTGTTAGCGCTTGTGTAAGTAAATCCGGCATTAACTACATCCACTCTTATTTCTTCTGTTCCCGGTATAGTAACTGTACATCCGTTAGCAGAAGTAATAGTTACAAAAGGAAGGAATATTCCTGAACCATAGGTATGGCTAATGCTAGGGTTTGTAGTTGTAGCAGTGGTTCCATCACCAAAGTTCCATGTGAAGGTTTGTCCTGCACCAACTGTTGAATTGAACTGAATAGTTGTCTCACCACAGTAGTTACCACCTGCATATTGCAGAGCACCTGCAGGATAAGTGATGTTCACAGTAGCAGTATCAGTATACCTACAGCCACCTGGTGCAATGTTCGTCATCAGCACATTGTAAGTTCCAAATGCTGTATAAGCATGTACTACTGAGTCGCCTGTTGCTGTATTACCATCACCAAAGTTCCAGGTGGTTGTTCCACCTACACCTGTTGTATTTACAAATGTTACTGCAAAAGGCAGACACATACCCGCTGTATCAGATACAGTCATTTGTCCAGGTAAATGATCAGTGATAGCAATAGCTGCAGTTGTAGTATCAGAACAAGTAACACCTGTTGAATACTGGTGCATCGCGATCAATGTAGCTGTGAAGTTTCCAGCTGCACTGTATGCATAAGCTGGATTAGCCGCAGCAGATGAATTACCATCACCAAAGTTCCACTGGTACTGGTTTGCATTGGCAGATGTGTTGGTAAAGTAGATGCTGTCGCCTATACATGCAGCTGATGCAGCAGTGAACGAAGCAGCAGGCACCTGGTGAACATAAACATATTTGGTAAGTACTGAGTCACCACACTGATGTGCACCGGTAAGCTGAATAGCATATACACCAGGTTGGGTAAATGTGTGACGAATTGTATCAGTAGCTGATGTGGTCATTACTGTACCATCACCCAAGTTCCATGTATAAGACGCAGCACCTGTACTCTTTTTCACAATGGTAACAGTATGTGGTGCACAAGCTGCAGTATCACTAATGCTGAATTGCAGGCGTGTATCAGCAGCCAACAGTTGAACTGGTATTGCTATGGTATCTGCACCACACTCGTTAGATGCAATCAGCATTGGCAGCACCTGCGTAGTCGCAGTAGCAGTATATACGTGTGTAAATGAACCGCTGCCTGTAATGGTTGTATCGCTGCCATCGCCAAACACCACACTATAGTTGCTGTTGGTACCCACTACACTGGCGTTGAAGGTAACAGCCAATGGAGCACATCCGCTTACTGGTGTTGCAGTAAAAGATATCACTGGTTTACTTCTTACTACAATCTCTTGCGAAACGGTTATTGTATCGCAATGGTTGAATACAGTAAGTGTAGCTGTATATACAGTATCTGTAGTGGTAGCAGAAGGTTGATATACTACTGCTGCAGGCTGCGCTACAGAAGATGTTTGTCCGTTACCAAAGTTCCAAAGGTGCTGGTAGTTACCCGCATTAGGAGTTTGGTTGGTGAACTGTACAGTTACTGGTCCGCAAGCCATAGTATCTGATACAGTGAAAGCTGGCTGTGGTAAAGGAACTACATACAAAGTATGAATTGCAGTATCACTGGCACATCCGCTGTTGCTAAGTGTGATCAGAGAAATAATCACTGAATCTGCCGGGTGGCTTAATGTATAGCCAGGGAATGTAGAACCGCTTCCAATGAACTGGCCATTAGCATACCAGTTGTAGCTGCCATTAACTGTGCTGTTGATGGTAGGTTGTATAACTGTAGAGTCAATGTTGAATGGTGAACATCCAGTAGACTGCAAGACAGTGAATTCAGCAAAAGCAGGTCCGTTCATCACAATGGTCACTTCATTGCTTGTTACTTCGTTACAAGCACCAGAGATAACCAATCTTCTAAACATGGTTGTCTGCGACAATAAGCCTGGAGCAAAATCAACTGAATTGCTATTTGCAATATTGATCCATGTAGCTCCACCGTCAGTGCTTTGCTGCCACGTGTAGTTATAATGGTTGTTTCCACCCACTGGTACTGTACCAGTTATTGTGTCAGCAGTATCACCTAAACAATGAGCCTGGTTGCTTGCAATGATGTTGTTGCTGATGACAGCCTGAACTGTTATATGTGCTACATCAGACATTGCCTCGCATGGCCCTGATTGTATCCATCTCCTGATGAACATAGAAGTATCAGGAATGAAAGTATAAGTTGCCGAAGTTGCACCTGTTATAGTAGTCCAGTTAATGCTATCTACACTCATCTCCCAACGGATCACATTGTTACCATTGTTAGCAACAAGCTGTAGGCTTTGGATAGTCACCGGTGTTCCTGCGCAAACAGTGATGGATGTAGTATCAATTACATTGATAACAGGCTCGCCTATTGTTATCACTACTGTATCTCTACTGTCAGCACAGATGCCGTTGCTGATCGTCCAGGCGAAGCTGTAAATGCCAGGCACTAGAGCAGTGATGCTGGATGCCGGATCCTGGATCGATGAGAAGCTAACAGTGCTTGGTCCACTCACTTGTGACCATGTACCATTACCTGATGTTGGTGTGTTGGCTGCTAGTACTACTGTGTCTTGTAAACAAAGTACACGATCATCACCTGCCAGGGCTGGAGTTACCGCCTGGTAAACTGTAATGATGGCTGTATCACTTGCAAGCTCATTACATGCGCCGCTTTGCACAAGCGCACGGTACCATGTAGTGGTAGTAAGGTTAGTATAGTTATTGGTTGTTGTAGTGTTTGCAATAGCAGTCCATGTAGCTCCATTATCTGTGCTATACTCCCATCCATTGATGGTTCCGTTGTGGCCGCTAAGGGTTATAACACCACTATTTATACCAGCACATACAGTATCATTACCAGCAAGTGTTCCAGGTACAGTTAATGAACTTAGTTCTATCACTACTGTATCACGACTGTCAGCACAGATGCCGTTGCTCACTGCCCAAACGAAGCTGTAAGTGCCAGGCGTTAGGCCAGAGATGCTGGATGCAGGATTCTGGATAGATGAGAAGCTAACAGTTGATGGTCCGCTTAGTTGAGACCATGTGCCAGCACCACTTGTTGGTGTGTTGGCTGCAAGTACTACTCTGTCTTGTAAACATAACACTCTGTCATCACCCGCAAGTGCCGGTGTTACCGCCTGGTAAACAGTAATGATAGCTGTATCACTAGCCAGCTCATTACATGCACCGCTTTGTACCAGTGCACGGTACCATGTAGTGGTAGTAAGGTTGCTATAGTTGTTAGTAATGCTCGTGTTTGCAATAGCTGTCCATGTAGTACCATTGTCGTTAGAGTACTCCCATCCATTGATGGTTCCGTTGTGGCCGTTAAGGATGATAACACCACCGTTCATGCCAGCACATACTGTATCGTTACCAGCAAGAGTTCCAGGAACAGTTAATGAACTTAGTTCTATAACTACTGTATCACGGCTGTCAGCACAGATGCCGTTGGTCACTGTCCATACAAGTGAGTAGATACCAGGAACAAGGTTAGTTATGTTGGATGTTGGATGTTGGATCGATGAGAAGCTAACAGTACTTGGTCCGCTGATCTGGCTCCAGGTTCCGTTACCTGATGTTGGTGTGTTAGCAGCAAGTACTACTGTGTCTTGTAAACATAGTATACGATCATCACCAGCCAGTGCAGGTGTTACCGCCTGGTAAACAGTGATGATAGCTGTATCACTTGCCAGCTCAGCACATGCGCCGCTTTGTACCAGTGCACGGTACCAGGTGGTTGCTGTAAGGTTAGTATAGTTGTTAGTTGTGGTAGTGTTTGCGATAGCTGTCCATGTAGCACCATTATCAGTGCTATACTCCCATCCGTTGACGGTACCGTTGTGGCCGCTAAGGGTGATAACACCACCGTTCATACCAGCACATACTGTATCATTGCCAGCAAGTGTTCCAGGTACAGTAAGAGACGATAATTCTATCACTACTGTATCCCTGCTGTCAGCACAGATGCCGTTGGAGATGGTCCAGGCGAAGCTGTAAGCACCTGATTGCAGATTTGCGATTGCAGATTGCGGATTGGTGGCATCAGTAAAACTTACAGTTGATGGTCCGCTTAGTTGAGACCATGTTCCATTACCTGATGTTGGTGTATTAGCAGCAAGGTGTAAAGTATCCTGCAGACAAAGTACGCGATCATCACCTGCAAGAGCTGGTGTTACCGCCTGGTAAACAGTGATGATAGCTGTATCACTTGCCCGCTCATTACATGCGCCGCTTTGTACCAGTGCACGGTACCATGTAGTTGCTGTAAGGTTAGTGTAAGATTGAGTAGCAGTTGTATTGCTTACTGCTGTCCAGGTAGCACCATTGTCAGTCGAGTAATCCCAACCATTAATCGTTCCGTTGTGGCCGCTAAGGGTGATAACACCACCGTTCATACCAGCACATACTGTATCGTTACCAGCAAGAGTTCCAGGAACAGTTAGTGAACTTAGTTCTATCACTACCGTATCGCGACTGTCAGCACAGATACCGTTGGAGATGGTCCACGCGAAGCTGTAAGTGCCAGGGACAAGAACAGTGATGCTGGATGCCGGATCCTGGATCGATGAGAAGCTAACAGTTGATGGTCCGCTGATCTGGCTCCATGTTCCGTTACCACTTGTTGGTGTGTTGGCAGCAAGTACTACTGTGTCTTGTAAGCAAAGCACTCTGTCACCACCAGCCAGTGCCGGAGTTACCGCCTGGTAAACAGTGATGATAGCTGTATCACTTGCCCGCTCATTACATGCGCCGCTTTGTACCAGTGCACGGTACCATGTAGTTGCTGTAAGGTTAGTGTAAGATTGTGTAGCAGTTGTGTTGCTTACTGGTGTCCATGTAGCGCCATTATCTATGCTATACTCCCAGCCGTTGATGGTTCCGTTGTAGCCGCTAAGGGTGATAACACCACCATTCATGCCCGCACATACTGTATCGTTACCAGCAAGTGTACCAGGTACAGTTAGTGAACTTAGTTCTATTACTACTGTATCACGGCTGTCAGCACAGATGCCGTTGGAGATGGTCCAAGCAAAAGAGTAGATGCCAGGCGTTAGGCCAGAGATGCTGGATGCCGGATCCTGGATCGATGAGAAGCTAACAGTACTTGGTCCGCTTAGTTGTAACCATGCAACGTTACCTGAAGTCGGTGTATTGGCAGCAAGATGTACTGTGTCAGTCAAACATAGTACGCGATCGCTACCCGCCAGTGCCGGAGTTACCGCCTGGTAAACAGTGATGATAGCTGTATCGCTGGCAAGCTCATTACAGCTTCCACTTTGTACCAGTGCACGGTACCATGTAGTGGTAGTAAGGTTGCTGTAGTTATTAGTTGTTGTAGTGTTGCTGGTAGCAGTCCATGTAGCACCATTGTCAGTGCTATACTCCCATCCGTTGATCGTTCCGTTGTGACCGCTAAGGGTGATAACACCACCGTTCATGCCAGCACATACTGTATCGTTGCCAGCAAGGGTTCCTGGTACTGTTAATGAATTTAGTTCTATCACTACTGTATCACGGCTGTCAGCGCAGATGCCGTTGCTGATAGTCCATTCAAATGAATAAACCCCAGGTTGTAGATTGCTGATAGCTGATAGCTCACTGCTGACAGCTGCGAATACCACTGTTGATGGTCCACTCACTTGTGACCATGTTCCGTTACCGCTTGTTGGTGTGTTAGCAGCAAGTACTACTGTGTCTTGTAAACATAACACTCTGTCATCACCTGCAAGTGCAGGTGTTACCGCCTGGTAAACTGTGATGATGGCTGTATCACTAGCCAGCTCATTACAGCTTCCACTTTGTACCAATGCACGGTACCAGGTGGTAGTTGTTAGGTTGTTATAGTTGTTAGTTGTTGTAGTGTTAGATATAGCAGTCCATGTAGCTCCATTGTCTGTGCTATACTCCCATCCGTTGATGCTTCCGTTGTGGCCGCTAAGGGTGATAACACCACCGTTCATGCCAGCACATACTGTATCGTTGCCAGCAAGGGTTCCTGGTACTGTTAATGAACTTAGTTCTATCACTACTGTATCACGACTGTCAGCACAGATGCCGTT
Source organism: Aridibaculum aurantiacum (assembly GCF_017355875.1). NCBI lineage: Bacteria > Pseudomonadati > Bacteroidota > Chitinophagia > Chitinophagales > Chitinophagaceae > Aridibaculum > Aridibaculum aurantiacum. Next base: position 570,281 of record NZ_JAFEWC010000001.1, on the reverse strand, counting down.
GCTCACTGTCCATACAAGTGAGTAGATGCCAGGAACAAGGTTAGTTATGTTGGATGTTGGATGTTGGATCGATGAGAAGCTAACAGTACTTGGTCCTGATAGTTGGCTCCAGGTTCCGTTACCTGATGTTGGTGTGTTAGCAGCAAGTACGACGGTGTCTTGTAAACAAAGTATTCTATCATCACCTGCAAGTGCAGGTGTTACCGCCTGGTAAACTGTGATGATGGCTGTATCACTAGCCATCTCATTACATGCGCCGCTTTGTACCAGTGCGCGGTACCAGGTAGTAGTTGTTAGGTTGTTATAGTTGTTAGTTGTTGTAGTGTTAGATATAGCAGTCCATGTAGCTCCATTGTCTGTGCTATACTCCCATCCGTTGATGCTTCCGTTGTGGCCGCTAAGGGTGATAACACCACCGTTCATGCCAGCACATACTGTATCGTTGCCAGCAAGGGTTCCTGGTACTGTTAATGAACTTAGTTCTATCACTACTGTATCACGACTGTCAGCACAGATGCCGTTGCTCACTGTCCATACAAGTGAGTAGATGCCAGGAACAAGGTTAGTTATGTTGGATGTTGGATGTTGGATCGATGAGAAGCTAACAGTACTTGGTCCTGATAGTTGGCTCCAGGTTCCGTTACCTGATGTTGGTGTGTTACCGTTTAGTACTACTGTATCCTGTAGACATAGTACACGATCGCTACCCGCAAGCGCCGGAGTTACCGCCTGGTAAACTGTGATGATAGCTGTATCACTTGCAAGTTCATTACATGCGCCGCTTTGTACCAGTGCGCGGTACCATGTTGTGGTAGTAAGGTTAGTGTAGTTATTAGTTGCTGTAGTGTTGTTTATAGCTGTCCATGTAGAACCATTATCAGTGCTATACTCCCATCCATTGATGGTTCCATTGTGGCCACTAAGGGTGATAGCTCCACCGTTCATGCCAGCACATACTGTATTGTTACCAGCAAGGGTACCAGGTACAGTTAATGAACTTAGTTCTATCACTACGGTATCTCTACTGTCAGCACAGATGCCGTTAGAGATGGTCCAGGCGAAGCTGTAGATTCCGGATTGCAGATTTGCGATTGTAGATTGCGGATTGGTGGCATCAGTAAATGCTACAGTGCTTGGTCCGCTGATCTGGCTCCAAGATCCGTTACCTGATGTTGGTGTGTTAGCAGCAAGATGAACTGTGTCTTGTAAACATAGTACACGATCACCACCAGCAAGTGCAGGTGTTACCGCCTGGTAAACAGTGATGATTGCTGTATCACTTGCTAGCTCATTACATGCGCCGCTTTGTACCAGTGCACGGTACCATGTGGTGGTAGTAAGGTTGCTATAGTTATTAGTTGTTGTAGTGTTTGCAATAGCTGTCCATGTAGCACCATTGTCAGTGCTATACTCCCATCCGTTGATCGTTCCGTTGTGACCGCTAAGGGTGATAACACCACCGTTCATGCCAGCACATACCGTATCGTTACCAGCAAGTGTTCCAGGGACAGTCAGTGAACTAAGTTCTATCACTACTGTATCACGGCTATCAGCACAGATGCCGTTGCTCACTGTCCATACAAGTGAGTAGATGCCAGGAACAAGGTTAGTTATGTTGGATGTTGGATGTTGGATGTTGGAGAATGCTAAAGTGCTTGGTCCGCTGATTTGTGACCATGTGCCGTTACCAGATGTTGGTGTGTTAGCAGCAAGGTGTACGGTGTCTTGTAAACAAAGTACGCGATCACTACCAGCAAGTGCTGGTGTTACCGCCTGGTAAACAGTGATGATAGCTGTATCACTTGCCAGCTCATTACATGCGCCGCTTTGTACCAGTGCGCGGTACCAGGTGGTTGCTGTAAGGTTAGTGTAAGATTGTGTAGCAGTTGTATTGCTTACTGCAGTCCATGTAGCACCATTGTCAGTGCTATACTCCCATCCATTGATGGTTCCGTTGTGGCCGCTAAGTGTGATCACACCGTTATTTATACAGCACATACTGTATCGTTATCAGCAAGTGTTCCAGGTACAGTTAATGAACTTAACTCTATCACTACTGTATCACGGCTGTCAGCACAGATGCCGTTGGAGATGGTCCACGCGAAGCTGTAAGTGCCAGGCACAAGATTATTGATGCTCGATGCCGGATCCTGGATTGATGAGAAGCTAACGGTTGATGGTCCACTTACTTGTGACCATGTACCAATACCTGATGTTGGAATGTTAGCAGCTAGTTGGTAAGTAGCAGGAAGACATACTATAGCATCAGGACCGGCGTTGGCTGGTGTAACAGCAGGAACAACAGTAATTATTGTTGTGTCAGAATACAATGCAGCGCAAACACCACTTTGTACTAGTGCTCTGTACCAGGTTGTGGTAGTAAGTCCTGAAAAGTTTGCTGTGGCAGTAGTGTTAGCAATATTGGTCCATGTAGCACCATTATCTGTGCTTGCTTCCCATCTTACTATACTTCCTACGTTTCCACTTAATGTAATTGTTCCACTGTTGGCAGTGGCACAAACGGTTGTATCAACATCTGTAGTTCCAGCTACAGTAAGAGAGTCTATGGTTATCAAAACAGTATCCTTGCTGTCTTCGCAGATGCCATTAGTGATCGTCCACTCGAAGCTGTATGTACCAGGAACAAGATTAGATATGTTAGATGTTGGATGTTGGATGTTAGAGAACACTACAGTTGAAGGTCCACTGATTTGTGACCATGTACCGCTTCCACTTGTTGGTGTGTTGGCAGCTAGTTGGTAAGTAGCAGGCAAACATACTGTAGCATCAGGACCGGCGTTGGCTGGTGTAACAGCAGGAACAACAGTAATTATTGTTGTGTCAGAATACAATGCAGCGCAAACACCACTTTGTACTAGTGCTCTGTACCAGGTTGTGGTGGTAAGGCCTGTAAAATTTTCTGTTGTAGTAGTGTTAGGAAAGTTCGTCCATGTAGCACCATTGTCAGTGCTCGCTTCCCATCTTACTATGCTTCCTACGTTTCCACTTAGTGTAATGATTCCGCTATTGGCAGTAGCACAAACAGTTGTATCAACACCTGTAGTACCAGCTACAGTAAGCGAGTCTATCGTTATTACAACTGTATCCCTGCTGTCTTCGCAGATGCCGTTAGCGATCGTCCACTCGAAAGAATAGACACCAGGCGTTAGGCCAGAGATGTTAGTTGTTGGTTGACCATTGTTAGCAAAAACCACTGTTGATGGTCCGCTTACTTGTGACCATGTACCAGCACCACTTGTTGGTGTATTGGCAGCTAATTGGTAAGTAGCAGGTAAACATATAGTAGCATCAGGACCGGCATTGGCAACAGTATTTTGCGGAACAACAGTTACTACAACATGATTAGAATACTCTGCAGCACAGGTAGCGTTTTGAACCAATGCACGATACCATGTAGTGGCGGTAATATTGTTGTATGGTTGTACAGCTGAAGTGTTGTTGATAACAGTCCATGTAGCACCATTATTTGTTGAACTTTCCCAATGAGTTATATCACCTGCATACCCGGTCAGCTCTACATTTCCTGTGTTAGCTCCATAACAAGCAGTAGCATCACCTTCAGCGATACCAGCTACAGTAGATTCGTTCAACTGGAAAATGACAGTATCTCTACTGTCCGGACAAACATCATTTGTAACCTGCCAAATGAACTGGTAAGTTCCAGCCTGCATACTTGACACAGCAGAATTGTGCTGGTAGTAATTTGCAAAATCAGCGGTTGTAGGTCCATCGTACTGGTACCATTGTGATGTACCGGAAGTGGTAGGCGTGGCATTTAGATGAACACTATCCTTTGCACATATTGATCTGTCTGCACCAGCAACTGCTGCACTTACCTGCGGGTAAACATTTACCAGGAACTCTGATGGCGGACCCGAACATTCATAAGCTGAAACAGCAGTAATACGATATCGCACAACTGCAGGAGCATTGGTAGTATTAATCAATACATCAGCAATGGTGGTAGCAGGCACAGGTGTATTCTGCTGAGAGAAACCTGATGCATTTCCACTGACCACCGAAGAAGACCATGTATAAGTTGATGTACCAATTGAATCAGCAACCGGCACATTCATAGCAGTGCCTGTACACAATGTAAGATCAGACACAGGAACAACTGGATTTGGCCTTACTCTTACAATAACTGTAAAAGGATTACCCACACAAGGACCATTGTAAGGAATGACAGTATACTGCACCACTGCATCTTCAAAAGAAGAATGATTGATGAGCACGTCATTAATACGATTTGTACCAGAATCAGAATTACCTGAAACATTACCTGATATCACTTGTGAGGTCCAGCTAAAAGTAGATCCTGAAGGTGTAGCAAATGGCATATAGTCAACAGGCGTATTAGAACACCTGGCTATAGAAGTATCTCGCCCTATTACAGTTGGTGTAATACGGACAATAAGAAAAGCTGAGTCATCTGCACTACAGTTTCCGTTGATGTTAGCATAAGCACGCATAGTAAGGCGTACCATTCCATTCAACCTGTCAGCTGCCGAGAATGTGTAAACGGGGTTGAGGATTGACGTGTTGTTGAAGGTTCCTGTACCCGTGGTTCTCCACACAATACTGTTGTATGGTCCAGCTACACTTCCCAACAAGTTTACTTGTGTAGCTTCCATACAAGTAATTGTAGTGTCGTTGTTTACCGGCTGAATAATCTCAGCATTGATAGCAACGCTTCTATACATCGTCATGGTAGCCCTACAAGTACCTGAAGGATTGGTAAATTCTACAGAGATAGTATAGATGTAGCCACTCTGGAAGTTGATGTTTGGAAACCTGCTATTCTTACCCGATCCTGCCTGGTAGCTGAACGGGCCTCCAGTAATTGTCCATGAATACCTATCTGAAGGATTATTAGAACTATAAACCGGCCTGTAGTTAGGGTTGTTGGCAGTTACAACTGTTGAGTTGTTACAATCCACCAGGTCTGGCGGGAAACTAACGTTACATCCGCAGTTAGGTGAAGCAGATTGAATATTGATGATCACCGTATCTGTGCTTGGAGGACAAACCCCGTTTGAGATTGTCCATACCAAAGTATAAGTACCATTCTTCAGGTTACCTAAAACAGATGTATCATTTTCTACAGTGAATGTGGCATTGCTTGGGCCGCTTACCATACTCCAGCTACCTGTACCAATAGCAGGCAAGTTGTTGTTTAGCTTAATGGTATCCTGCAAACAAGTTGTTCTATCAGGGCCTGCGTCTGCTATAGTTACTGGTTGAAAAGTATTGATAGCTACATGCGATGAATACAAAGAAGCACATGCTCCACTTCTAACCAATGCTCTATACCATGTAGTAGTGGTAAGATTGGTATAAGCCAAACTAGCGGTAGTGTTGGCAATGGCTGTCCATGTAGTTCCGTTGTTAGTGGACTGTTCCCACTGCACTACAGAACCTGTATGGTTATTCAATAATACATTTCCGCTGTTAGCACCAGCACATACATTGGCAGCACCCGATGTAGTGCCTGCTACTGTTGCAGCCGACATTGTTATTACTACAGTATCAGGAGTACCAGTACATGCACTATTTCCTATGCTCCAGGTAAAAGTATAAGTACCCGCTACCAAATTTGATACAGTAGAATTAGGCTGGTTAACATTAGCTATCACAGCTGTGTTCGGACCACTTATTTGTCTCCATGTACCTGTTCCTGCAGTAGGAGCATTTCCCGCCAGGTGAATAGTATCCTGCAAGCAAACCATTCTATCTGCGCCTGCATTGGCTGGCGTAAAATTATCAGGACACGTATAGATGCCCTGGCTGGCAAATACTACACGACCGCAAGCATCAGTAAGAGAAACAGAAATGATAGAATAACCTGAAGTAGGTAAGGATGTAAACACAACATTCTGCTGGTTGGCAGAAGGCGAAAAACTTCCCCCGTTAGAAGAAGTCCATTGAATGCTATATGCAGAAAGATCTACTGTTGATGGAACGGTGAAAGAAATATTATACGGCGTAGCAGGGTAAACAACTTGCGGTATATTATTTAGCTGAATATCAAAAGCCGCATTTTTATCAGCAGCACTAAAAAATGAGAAATTGAAAAATGCACGTTGCGCTGCTACTCTTTCTGCAATGGTACCGGTGTTGTTCAGGTTGTGACCTGCTTCATACATTACCCAGCCATTGTTGTTATTTCCAAAGCCTCTGCCAAATGCCAATGCTGCAGAAGGACCTGCAGACAAACCCGGAATATTTGTATGACTATTATTGAAAACACCCAATGTGGTAGTTGGTCTCCATGCGCCACCATTCTGTGGCAGGTAAACTTTTTCTGTACCGTTGTTCACCGCATTATCTAATGAGCGAACAAACTGCATTACCGGCTGGCCATGTGCACCATATTGAAAAGGTAATGTTCCATCCTGGTGCGAAGTAGCCGGCACCATACCAGTGGTAGTAAGAAAATTAAGTTGCGTTGTACCACCAGCATCAGTAATGTTTTCTAACTGGCTGGCTGCGTGGCAACCTGTCCAGATATTTCCTTTTGCTGTACTGTTCCATGTGCGAAGGTTGTTGTGCGTGTTCCAGCTTACATCAGCATGAGGCATTACAAAAATATCATCGCATGCTGTTAGCTGCGAAGGATCTTTCCAGCCAGTGGCACTAGAGCCACCATAAGCCGATGCAGGAATACCTGCATTATTGAAATAAGCAACAGCAAGTGATCCACTTGTTCTATCCAAAACCCATGTAGGTGCGTGGGTCAAGGTTTTATAAACAGGCAGCGACAGATCTGCCGAAGAAGTATTTCCTACCACACCTTGTGCTGCCCACGATGCCAGCACTGCATTTACTGCAGGTGTACGGTATTCAGCAGGTATAACAAAAGTACCTCCTGCGTATAGTGTACCATTATGAGAAAAGTCAACGCCATCCTTTCCTTTAGATGGATTGATAACCCATTTTACGGGTACATTATGATTCTTTAAAAGGTCGTATACAAGACCATACGGCTTTAGTCCATTACCTACCGTTTGAGGAACAACCCCCATATTCACCAGGTAAGATCCGGATCTTATCAATTCTATACCTGCATTGGCAGGCATAGCAAAGCTTACCAGTATCAACAGCCATATGAAAAGTAGAAATCTCCTCATGCGACTGCGATGTTTGTATTAGTTGTAGTGGTGGTAAAAGATGGCGAAAGCGTAGGAACATACTGCAAAGCAGTAGCTACAGTAAGATTATGCTGATATAAAGATGCGTTGGGTAATAGTTGGTGATCATGCTTTTGTTCTAGTAGTGTTTTGGTTCTCATAGGTATCAGCCTTTTCAGTTGGTTCTGCATAATTCTGGACTATAGGATGGCAGCTTATGCAGCCGTGAAAGTGTATAGCTATAAACGCACAATGACCATGAAATATTATCTGAGTACCCATGACGGACACAAAATAATTTTCAGTGATACTTAATAAGAGACTTAGCGCGTATTACCGGAGAAAACTTGCAGGTACTGATCTATATAAGCTTGCTTGTGTGGCAGCTTATATTGCATAATGAACCTAGGGTGAGGTACGGGGATTATTTTTTTGAAGAAAGAATGTTGCTTATTCAACGATGAAAAATACTTGAAGTTTTTGCCTTCGCCCAGGCAAAAAGCCACATCAGTATGCATGCCCCATGCCAGTTGTTTTTGCAAACACTCTACTGCAAATGGAGTAACGCTCTGCTGTAATTCTTTATTGTCGTAGTAGTTAATATTTTTTCCACCCTTTACAAACCCTAATGGGCTTATAGCAGATATATAAAAGGTCTTATTGAACTTTTCAAGCCCGCCAAAAGCTTCTATTACATCGTATATAAATACGGATGAAAGCTCCTGTCGCTTCGCCCAATTATTTTCTATTTTACAAACTTGTTGCAGCCTGATGGGATCAGTAAACGGCACACCAGTGATTCCGGCACCAAAGCGCCCCGGATTGATACCTATGATACAATACCGTGGTTGGTTGTCATTATAATATGTATTGTAAAACAGCGAGCAGACGCGTTTTGTCTCTTCATCATCAAATGGATGAAGCACACCAAAACCTTCGGGCAATGGACCGGGAAAATGCAGGTTAAACAGGAACGACAGTATCTGTTTACCTAAAGTCATTTTACTGAAGCAGGTTGTTGTTGCTAGTACAATCGGCACAAAGACCGGTAGCTATCACATCAATCACAGCAGGTTTAAAACCTTGCGGAAGTGTTATTTCAGGAGTTACCACATCGTCCATGCAGTAGGTCTTATTGCAGTTGTCGCACACAAAGTGTATATGGTTGTCGTGGTGATGGCCTTCACTGCACTCATCTTTGCACAGCGCATATAAAATAGAATTATCAGCAGTGGGAATGGTATGTATGATGCCTTTCTCTACAAAAGTTTGAAGGGTTCTGTATATGGTCACTCGGTCAAACTTCTCACCTGTTTGCCTTTCAATATCATTATGTGCCAATGCACCATCATTAGCCTGGAAGAGTTCAAGAATTTTCTTCCTGCTATCGGTAACGCTCAGTTGGTTACGCTTTAGGATATCTTTTATTGAAGAAGAATGCATGTTGTAAGGGTTGAAATTTACCTGGGTGAATTTCCGAAGATTCCATTTACAAACGATGACGGCCCTTGCTTTTCTTTTAATAGTTCTTCTATGGTAGTTGAAAGCTTTTGCATCTCATCAGCTTTGAGTGCGTCGAAAACACCGCCGCGCACATTGCCACTTTTATCTACCAGCGCAAAAAACTGTGTATGGATGAACTGATCTTCTAATTTTTCTACGCTGTTCTTTGGATCATCCAACAGGTAGCTTACACGAGCAGCATTATACAAACTGTCTTTGCGGCCGGTAACGAGGTTCCACTTCTTAGTATCAATCTTCATACTGTCGGCATAATAGCGTAAGCGCGGAATGCTATCAATTTCGGGCTGTACGGTATGAGCCAGTACCTGGAAAGCAGGTTCTTCTTTAAACTTATCGTAGATCTTGCTCATGCTGCTATGCATGCGTGGGCAAATACCTTTGCACGTTGTAAAAAAATATTCAACCACGGTCACCTTTCCCTGCAGGTCTTGCTCGGTGATGGTGCGCCCATCCTGGTTGATAAATGAAAAAGGTTTTACATAACTAACCGTAGGACTTTTGAACTTGTAATTATCGGTGCCGGCAAATACAAAATAGAAGAAAGCACCGGTGAGAATGATAAAGAAGATGCTATACCAGAGGATCTTTTTGGTCATGGGGGGTAAAACTTTCGGCAAAGTTACACCTGCTACTGTTAACACTTTTATATTACAAATGCTGCCATTGTAATTTTGCAACTTAGTTGCAGACCCATACCTTTGCCGTCCGCATGAATTTTAAGATCAATTGGGACGCAATAGGAATAGCTACATCACTGGCGTGTGCTATTCACTGTGCCTTATTACCATTGTTTCTCACAACACTGCCACTGTTTGGTATCAACCTGCTTCACAACCTGTACTTCGAAACGTTTATGGTGATGCTGGCATTTTGCATCGGCATCTATTCGCTTTACCACGGCTGGCGTAAGCACCACCACAGCCTGTGGCCAATGATCATCTTCTCCATTGGCTTCACCTTCCTGGTTCTCAAGCTTTTCTTCATCCACTACGAAAATTGGCTGCTGGCTCCTGCTATTATTGGTATAGTAGTAGGACATGTATCTAATTATCGCTCCTGCCGCCGTCATAACCATGCCCATGCCGAGGACTGCAACCACGAGGAATTGATAGGACATTGAGAATTTTAGATTTTAGATTGTTGATTTTATATTTAGGGATTTGGAGATTTTGGGATTTAATGGAAGCTAGATGATATCATAGTTCTCCTTTTAATTGTGCTTTTTCTTTTTGCCTTTTGACTTTTGACTTTTGCCTAACGCCTACCCCTCCTCCTCTACTTCTTTTTTCTCTCTGGATTAGCTGGCTATATTTGCACGACAAATTTTTTAAATGACTATTCACAAAGAGGGTTACAAATCAATTGGTATTGCAGCGCTGATTTTCGGCCTCATCAATATTGGGTCGTTCATCTTTATCAGCGGCAATTATCCTGTAACCGCTGCTATTATTTTTTCAGCTTCTGTTATTTTATTCCTGTTCATCGTTTCGTTTTTCCGCATTCCAAAGCGGCTGCTAACCGTACACGAAAAACAGATCATTTGCCCTGCAGATGGTAAAGTAGTAGTGATAGAAGAAGTAGTAGATGAAGAATATTTTAAAGACAAGAGATTGCAGGTGAGTGTATTTATGAGCCCTGCTAATGTGCACGTGAACCGCAACCCGCTAAGCGGCGAGGTTGTATACAGCCAATATCATAAAGGAAAATACCTGGTGGCCTGGCATCCAAAGTCGAGCACTGAGAACGAAAGATATAGCGTGGTAATAAAGAATGGCGGAACGGAAGTGCTGGTAAAACAAATAGCCGGCGCCTTGGCTAAACGTATTGTGAACTACCTGAAGGTGGGCCAACAGGTGGTACAGGGAGAAGAACTGGGCTTTATAAAGTTTGGTAGCCGCGTAGATCTTCTGTTGCCTGTAGGTACAGAAGTGAACGTCAAACTGAATGAAGTAGTAAAAGGCGGTGTTACCGTATTGGCAACCATAAAGGATTAACACATCCTTTAGCCAATCCTACAATTTCTGAAGCTGCAATTCGTTGATTACTGTACATTTAAAGCAGAAACCTTAAATAAGATCCATATGAAAAAGTTATTGATGATTGCTACTGTTGCCTTATTGTCAACTGGTGCTGCATTTGCCTGCGATGGCGACAAGAAAGCATGTTGCAAAAAAGAAGAAAAGAAAGAGTGTTGCAAGAAAGGTGACAAGAAAGAGTGTCACAAAAAAGAAGATAAAAAAGCCACTAAACCAGCAGCTTAATCTTCTTGCAAAAAACATTAAAGCTCCCACGCCGGGAGCTTTTTTATTTCTACAGTATCTGTTCCAGTTCTTTCAGATGGTGAATGATATATGTCGGCTTCAGGTCTGTTGGCTCTTGAATATGGTTGACAAAGACAGTATCCATACCTGCGTTGATGGCTCCCTGTATATCAGCATCCAGGTTGTCGCCCAACATCAGGCTTTCTTCGTAGCAGCACTTGGCGCGGTTGATAGCAAAATCAAAAATTGCTTTTTGTGGCTTCAGGCAGGAAGCGGATTCGGAAGTGATGACTTCGATGAAATATTTACCTATGCCCGAATTCTCCAGTTTTCGCCACTGCACTTTCTCAAAACCATTGGTTATAAGATGAAGTACATAACCCTTTTTTACCAGGTATTCCAGTATCTCGATCGTGTAGGGAAACAAACCTTTTTTGTTGGGCAAAATTTCCAGATATGCTTCGCTTAGTTTTTTAGAAAGTTTCTCATCGCCAATTTTATACTCCAGCAGTGTATGCCACATCCGCTTCCACTTCAGTTCTTCTTGTTTTATAAAACCATGGTGATACCTGTCCCACAGGCGTTTATTATGAAATGAATAGGTACGGTAAAATCCTTCAAAATCTTGTGTAACAGAATTGTATAGATCATACTCGCCAAATAGGTCGCGGAGCGTTTCTTTAGAATTAGTCTCAAAATCCCACAGCGTATGATCCAGATCGAAGAACAGGTGTTTGTAGGCCATGGCTGCAAGTTACTGGTAGCATGGCAAAAGCTTGACAAAGAAAGGTGAAAGCAGTGGCCGGTGTAGCGGCAAAAGGAGTTACTTCGCGTTTGGTGAGCGAAAACATTTACCAGTAACAATATATTATGAACATTGTAATAACCGGTGCCAGCAAGGGAATAGGAAAAGCAGTTGCAGAACGTTTTGCTAAAGAAGGTCATTCCATTATCATCTGTTCGCGAAGCAGGCAATCGCTGGATGCAGCTGTGGCAGATATAGCTAAAGTGAATACCGCTGCCACAGTTCATACTTATGAAGTAGACATGTCAATTCCTGCGCAAGTAAAAACTTTTGCTGCTCAGCTGATTGAAGCTGCACTTGTACCTGATGTACTGATAAATAATGCAGGCCAGTTTATTCCCGGCAGCATCTACAATGAAGAGGAAGGAACGCTGGAAAAGATGATAGAAGTAAACCTCTATAGTGCCTACCATTTTACCCGCGCTATGTTGCCAGCCATGATGGAGCGTAGGAGCGGACATATCTTCAACATCTGCTCAATTGCTTCGTTGCAGGCATATGCTAACGGAGGCTCGTACAGCATCAGCAAGTTTGCACTCCTGGGCTTTAGTAAAAATTTGAGGGAAGAAATGAAGCCGCATGGAATAAAAGTAACAGCCGTACTTCCAGGTGCTACCATGACGGACAGCTGGGCAGGTGCTGACATAGAACCTACACGCATAATGGAAGCCAACGATGTAGCTGAAATGATCTATGCAAGCAGTCAACTGTCGGCTATGGCTGTAGTAGAAGATATTGTGCTGCGTCCACAACTGGGCGATCTATAATAAGCAATAAAAGATGTTATCACTTTTGTAACTGTTTCACCTACTACCTTTGCACTGTATGAAAACGTGGAGAATATTTTTACTTACCATATTAATAGCAGCCGCTGCTAGTCTGCAGCCTGCAGCAGCACAGTGTTCTATATGTACCAAGACCAGTATGCAGCAAGGTGAAAAACCAGCTCGTGGTATGAACAGTGGTATCGTTTACCTGATGCTTACTCCTTTTGTTGTTATGGGATTTTTAGGCTACCGCTGGTATAAGAACCAGCAGGGGGAGTTTTAGGGAATGAGGCGTTAGGTGTTAGGTGTTAGGTGTTAGGCCTTAGATGTGAGAGGTAAGGTATGAGGCCTGAGGATGAACTTTATAGTTATTGGCAACATTGTAATTGTCATCCCGACGAAGGAGGGATACTCACATTTATATTTTTTGACTTTTAAATTTTGACTTAGCATGAGATGCCTCCTACCTCGGTATGACAGTAACTTTCTTTAGCTTTTGACTTTTGAATTTTTGAATTTTGACTTAGCACGGGATGCCTCCTACGTCGGCATGACAGCAAACAGGTTTTCGTTTTTGACTTTTGACTTTTTACTTTTTACTTTTTATTACCATCCACTCTTCCACAAACCGGTAAAGGTTGAATGCATTGCTGGCCGCAATGGCTTGCTGCAGTTCCTCTTTGCGTACGTTTTTCATGCGTTTTTGCTGAATGACCTGGTACGCCTTTTCTGCCAGTAGCCAGTGTTGTCTTGAAGAATCTTTTTGTAATTCATTGTGTGCAGTTACCTGTTGTACCAACTCATCCAGCCCCTGCTTTTGCGAAGCAATGGTTTTTACCACAGGTATATGCCACTGCTGCTTTTGTACGGCTGCATGTACCATCATTCGCAGGTTCTTTACAAACATATCAGCATCGGGGCGGTCGGCTTTATTTACCACGAAAATGTCTGCTATTTCCATCAACCCTGCTTTCATGGTTTGCACCTCATCACCTGCTTCGGGCACCACTACCACCACTGTAGTATCAGCCAGCGCAGCTATCTCTATTTCGCTCTGCCCCACCCCTACTGTTTCTATAATTATCATATCAAATGGAGCTGCTTTCATCACATCAGCTATCTCTATGATTTTCGGATGAAGCCCACCCAAACTTCCGCGTGTAGCCAGCGAACGGATGTAAACAGAAGGATTGTTGTACCATTCGCTCATTCTTATCCTGTCGCCAAGCAAGGCTCCAAAACTAAAAGGCGAAGAAGGATCAACACAGATAACACCAACACGTTTACCCTCTGCTACCAACTTACCAATCAGTGCATCGGTAAGGGTACTTTTACCTGCACCCGGCGGACCAGTTATACCTATAATAGAAGTAGCTGAAACAGGCAGCGACCGAAGAAAAGCATCATAGCCTTCTACTTCATTTTCAATAAGCGAAATGGCTCGAGCCAGGCTTTTAATATTTCCAGATGATATAGACGGCAGCAGCTTATCCCACATTAGCAATTGATGTTGAGCAGTTGTTGCAAACTTAGGCAAAGGAGGTTGGAAGTTTGAAGATTGAGGTTTGAGGTTGAAAGTTTAAAGTTTAAGGTTAAAAGTTGGAGAACCATTTTCAATCAAAATCTTGGAACCTCAACTACCCCCAACCAGGAACAAGAAACTAGGAACCTGCTTGGCAGCAAACATTCTAAAGCCTCATATCGTTACTTTTGCGCACCACCCGCGGTGCCTGCAATGCGGTGAAAAATCTTTGTAATGTATCATTTATTATACGGCATACTTTACCTGTTGTCGCTGCTACCGTGGCGGGTGCTGTATTCTATCAGCGATTTTGCCTTCTTCCTGCTTTTTCATGTATTTGGCTACAGGAAGCAGGTGGTGCACAGCAACCTGCTGCAGGCTTTTCCGGGTAAATCGCAGGCAGAAAGAGAAAATATAGCGCGTGAATTTTATAGTAGCCTTTGCGACAGTTTTGTAGAAACCCTGAAGATGCTTTCGATGTCGCGGACAGATTTTACAAAGCGGCTGACAGGGAACTTTGACCTACTTACTGAACTATATGCTACTGGCCAAAGTGTGCACCTGCACTGCGGTCACTTCTTCAACTGGGAGTATATGAGCTGGTCGATACCTGTGTATACGCCTTATAAAATGCTATCGGTGTATATGCCGGTTACCAACAAAGTGTTCGACCGACTGATGCTAAAGATCAGGAGCAGGTTTAATACCGTGATGCTGTCGGCCTTTACTTTCCGCTCTACTTTTCACCAATATAGTAGCGAACAATATGCGCTGGGTCTTGCTGCCGACCAGGCAGCTTTTCCTGCTACCGGCTATTGGCTGCCATTCTTTGGTAAGCTTGCACCTTTTGTTACAGGCCCTGAAAAAAGTGCGCGCCTAAATAATGCTGTGGTGGTGTTTACCAATTTTTACAGGCATGGCAAAAGAGGCTACTACCATGCTGAATTTTCGGTGATGACCACTACACCCCGCGACACAGCCCGCGGCGAAATCACCAAAAGTTTTGTTGCATTTGTAGAAGACACCATCCGTACAAGACCTGCAAACTACC
Source organism: Aridibaculum aurantiacum (assembly GCF_017355875.1). Lineage (NCBI taxonomy): Bacteria > Pseudomonadati > Bacteroidota > Chitinophagia > Chitinophagales > Chitinophagaceae > Aridibaculum > Aridibaculum aurantiacum. The sequence goes on along the minus strand of NZ_JAFEWC010000001.1, from coordinate 555,200 downwards.
TATGGACACACCGAAGGTGGAAGTGGGATTATAACGAAGCGTACAAGCGGAATTTGTTGAAATAGCCAACGCACAACTACGATTCCATACCGAGGGAAAAACGGTAGCTGTGCTTCAGGTAAGAGAAGAATGACAACAATTTTTTCTGTTTATAATGAAACACTAAGTTCCTGTTGTTTACAATAAACAGGAATAGAGGCATAGAAAATTTTTGAGATAAACTCTCCTCGAGCAAGACGGCAAATTTTACTGCGTATTGCCTGTGTCCTTCCGGAATATTTGGTGCTTCTGCAAAAGCCTTACAATGTTTGATGGCTTCCTTCTTATGGCGGATAACATTTTCTACCAATGAACGTTTGGTAAAATCAACAGAGATATTTTTTTCATGACCACGCTGCAATACCAGCACTTCCGGAACATACTGCAGCCCACCATTATAGGATGCTACCACACCAATCCACCAGTCGTACATTATACCTTCTTTAAAAGGCAATACAAGATCAAGAAACTCCCGCCTGATCATCAGCGCATGGCCACTAACTGTATTTCCCAGGAATATCTTCCGAGCGTCGGTGCCTTTGTATTTACGCAACCTCCTGTTTGGATGGATTTTTTTAGGAACTGCACCCCTAAACAAAATTGAATTGCAATAAATAGCAGGTTTCTCTGGCTTCCATGCTTTTAGCATCCGCTCTATCTTCTCCTTTATCCAAACATCGTCCTGGTCAGATACAGCTATCACATCACCTGTTGCAGCCTTGAAAGCGGTTTCAAAATTTTTGGTGAAACCAAGATTTGTTTCGTTCCTATGAAGCTTGGCAAAAGGATAATCTTGGATGGTTTCCTGAATTATCTCTACTGTATCATCTGTGGACATATCATCAAACACCAGCAGTTCGTGCAGCGGGTAAGTTTGATGTAGAATAGATGTCAGTTGCTCTTTTACGTACTTCGCCCCGTTGTGCGTACACATAATTACCGACACCTTAGTTCCTACCTGCTTCTCCTGGTTTGCCATGGACGCAAAATTATGGATTCACCTTCTACAACCGCTCATCACCTTTTTCAATAAAAGCCGTTTACCTATAGTACCGCACCACCCTGTTCAAAACACTTATATTCGCTGCAAAATAGCTTTTCAATAATGGGTTTGCGAACAATGCTCGGTTTAAAGAAGAAAAAATTCCTGCCAAAGAACAAGTCTCCGTACGAGTTCAAAGAACAGGAAATGGAGCAATTGAACCTGCTTGAATTTGGCTCATTTGGCAGTATTGAATTGTTTGGCAAACCTTTCAATTTCCATGAAGGGCGCTGCTACTACGACTCTTACAAAGAGATCATTTCTGATAAGATCTACCAGTTCAAAAGCAGCTCTTCTAAGCCGTACATCATAGACTGTGGCGCCAATATGGGCCTGAGTGTTTTGTTCTTTGCAAAACAATATCCCAATGCCACCATTATTGCATTTGAACCCGAAGCACCCATATTTGATGTGCTAAAAAAGAATGTTGAAACCTACCACCTTGGAAATGTACAGGTGCTGAAAAAAGCTGTTTGGAATGAGCAGACCACATTGAAATTTTATACCGATACCGGCATGGGTGGCAGTGTAGAAAATGTTTTCAGCCACCAGGAACCAAAGCTAATAGAAGCCGTGCGGTTAAAAGATTACCTGGATAAGAAAGTTGATTTTTTGAAACTGGACATAGAAGGTGCTGAGTATGCAGTACTGCAGGATTGTAAAGATGAACTGAAGAATGTAGAAAACCTGTTTGTTGAATATCATTCCTTCATCAAAAAAGAACAACACCTGGATGATATACTTGCCATGCTGAAAGAAGCAGGCTTCCGTTATCATTTAAGGCAGTCGTTTTCGCGGCAGCACCCGTTTGTAGATAAATTACTGGCCTGCGAAAACATGGATATGGCTATCAATATTTTCGCCTACCGCCACGATTAGCGTTTCTTAGTGTCTTAGCGCCTTAGCGGCCTACAAAAATTTACGCTTCTACATCACGCTCTCCTCTTGCCACCTTACGCAGTTCTACCAATTGGCTAAAAATATTCTTTCGCCAGAAGGTAAACAGCACGTGTTTATGTTGCCATAGAAACAAAAACAGTGGCCAGGAGAAATAACCTTTAGCTTTTGTCAGCCACAATTTGTGCAGCTTCTTCAAAAATTCTTTATGCTGCTCTTGTGGATTTTGCAGTAGCAATTCAAACCATTTTTTCTCATGCACAAAATCGGCATAGCGCCGCTGTAGATTGCGCGATGGCACCTTCTTGTTACCAATGGTTTTTGTAACCGTTTTAGGATGCTGCCTGTAAAGGCTCAGTACCTCGTGCAGGTAAACAATACCGCCAGCATTTGCTGCATGAACGGCTATCCACCAGTCGTGGTAGAATCCTTCAGGCAGCGGCAAAGCGGATTGCAAAAGATCACGTCTTACCATCATAGTATGCCCCGAGACAGCGTTAAACATAAAAAAGTTCCTGCTATCATTCGTACTCTTCAGGTCGCGTACATCCGAAAGTTTCTTACCAAGTTCCTTGCCCTGCTCATTTATTAACATACTATCGCTATACACCAACGAGTGGTTGCCAATCGTCTCCACCAGCCGCTGCATTTTATGTGGCAGAAAGATATCATCCTGGTCGGAGAATGCTACCAGCTCGCCTTTAGCCAAACGAACTGCAGATTCGAAATTCTTTACAAACCCGATGTTCCGCTGGTGGTATACCAGCTGCACATTGGCATGATGGCGGAAGGTTTCTAAAATGTTTTTAGTACCATCTGTTGAAGCATCATCCGAAATGATCAACTCCAGGTTGGGATATGTTTGCTGAAGAATAGAATCTATCTGCTCTCGTAAAAAACGTTCGCCATTGTATGTACATAAAACAACAGATACCAGGGGTGCATGCATGGTGTTTGGCCTTTTTATAGCTGCCTTATTACAGGCTTTGTATGGTGCTTGTTACTAACTTCGTCCATCGCAAAAAGTAAAGATAAAGGCGTTGGTTGCTTTCACCGGCATTGACCAATGTAAAAGGAAAATAAACTACGGTATGACCCCGCAACAAGCATCTACCTCCACTGCACCACTTGTTTCTATTGTGCTTACCACTTTCAATGGGCAGCAGTATTTACCTGCACAGTTAGATAGCTTGCTGGCTCAGACGTATCCAAACATCGAGATCATTGCAGTGGATGACAGGAGTACAGATGATACCGTTGCCATACTTCGTTCCTATGCGGCCAAACATGCCAACATGCAGGTGATTGTAAACGAAGAGAATCTTGGCTATAAAAGAAACTTTGACAAAGCATGCGGACTGGCAAGTGGTAAATGGATAGCGCTATGCGACCATGACGATGCATGGGACAAGGAGAAGATAGAGAAGCTGGTAAATATCATTGGCAACAGCCCGATGGCTTACTGCGACTCTTACATCTGCACTGCACAACTACAACAAACAGGCAAAAGAATATCTGATAATGTAAACAGCCAGCCATGGACCAACTGCCTGCAGCAGGCTGTGTTCTGCAGGATATATGGCAATACGATGTTGCTAACAAAAGAATTGTATAATGCAGCACACCCTTTCTTACTGGCCATACCACACGATTGGTGGCTTGCATTTGTTGCCACACTTCATGGAAGAATAGAATACCTGCACGAGCCATTGGTTTATTACAGGCAACATGCGCAGAATCTTATTGGTGCAGTTGGCGGGAAAAAAAGCGACAAAAGAAAAGAAAGCTTACAAAAAGAAGCAGAAGTAGAAAATATAAGAACAAGGATTAAGGCCTTCTACGAAATCTGTCCTGCACATTTAGAAGAAGAAAAAAAGATATTAAGTGAATTATCAAAAAGCTACCAGAGCTTTTCAATCACCAACAATTTCCACCGGATGAATTTATTCCTGCAATACAAGGATGAACTTTTAAAAGTCAAAAAACATTCAGCCCTGCATAGATATTTATTTAGTTTGAAAATGTTCTTTAAAATTAAATAGGCTACTGTTTAAGTATGAACTATAAATGATGTACTAAGAATTGTTTTGATCTACTTGTATAACCTGTTTTGCTTTTTAATTTTTATTTTTTGCTTTTGGCCTCTAACCTCCAACTTCTAACCTCCAACTTGGCAAAGGGACGCCTCCTTCGTCGGCATGACAGATTATAGAATGTCATCCCGAGGTACGAGGGAGCCCCGGCATACAATCTCATAAAGTTGATTTCTTCTATTTCCTCAGTATTACAGATCACTCTGTTTGAAATTCTAACCTCCAACTTCTTACCTCCAACTTGGCAATGGGATGCCTCCTTCGTCGGCATGACAGATCAAACCTTTTTTAATTTTGACTTTGACTTTTGACTTAGGTTAACTTCATCTCAACACTCCCTCATACACCTTCCAATATTCTTCCGCAGCATTGTCCCAGCTAAATTCATTTGACCTGTTGATCAATTGCTCGGACTTAGCATCTGAGTGAAAAGTTATTGCTTCATTTGCCATTGCACTTACATGATCTGCATCAAAATTTTGGAGGTATGTAGCAAGTTCACCACCAACTTCAGGAAGCGAGGTAGCTTGAGAAAGTAATACAGGTTTACCAAAGCGCATGGCTTCTATTACCGGCAAACCAAATCCTTCGGCCAGCGAAGGAAAAGCGAATAAAATGCAGTGCTGCAGCAGCCAATATTTTTCTTCCTCCGTAACCGGACCAATAAAATGAACACGATCGGCAACACCTATACGCTTAGCTTCATCAAATATCTTTTGCAAATATTCTTTGCTATGTACAACACCTGCAATCACAAGTTGTAGTTGGTTGTGCAACAATGCACCCGGCAAAACATGAAAATTCTTTTTATGTGCAATGGTTCCAATTGAAAAAATAAATGGAGCTTTTAATTCAATGGCAGGTTTGATTGGAATAATATTCTCCCGGATATTACAGCCGTTATAAATTACATGAACATTCTTTTTTTGCACCTGCAGGTGTTGCTGAATTTCCTTTTTTACAAATTGAGAAATAGCAACAATTGCATCTGCACGATCTGCTTTTTGCTGCAATAAATCCAGGTATTTTTTTCTTTTTTGTGCATCCTGTTTTTCGTACAGGAAATTAAGATCATGAATGGTAAGTAGAATTTTCCCTTTGCTCTTAAATGGAAAATAACTGGTGCTTTGGTTGGTGCAATGCCATAATTTAAAACCAGCTGCAAAACGCATCGACAGTTTATGCAAAGGCAACTGCCGGATGATGGGAGCTGTATTTTTAAAGCTATGCTGCACGTTTGGTGGCAGGTAGAAGCCAATCCTGTGCTGGTGATGCCGTTGCTGCTGCAGTAGTGCCGAACCCAGTTGTTGGCAATAGTGATAGATGCCCGTGTGCGGGTTCTTCATTCGCTCTGCATCAAATATTATATCTGGCTTCTCCATTGGCTATGCAAGAATGGTAAACATTCTAGCGTATGATCTTGTAGTTTTTAAATTGGAACAAACGCAGTCCGGTCAGCTTTTCCACCAGGTACAATAAGCGGTTCTTAAATGAAAACTTCTTTTGCTGTGGATCAAGTTGCAACTGCCAGTTTTGATTGTTTACACGCTGCTGCATCACCGCGGGATGGGTACCGTTAAAACGTGTTATCGAATCATATTCATTGAAGTTGAAGATATCGTTGGGCTGCAATGTACCCGCAACCTCTGGTGCACCCGGGTTCCACAGCCTGCCGGTTTCGCGCAGCTTCAGCATCATTTGTGCCGGGCTTTTTACCCAGCCATAGTGATAGATATAAGCATCCACCGGTTTTACCTTTAGCTTGGTTGTGCCTACTCTAAAGCCTTGCGCATCTTTATAAGCACTTATCTTTTTATCATTCCTGATGATGCGCACTTCATGATTGTACCACTTGCGGCTGTCGCCCACATAGTTGTACGTGCCGTAGAAGTGCAGGTACTTAAATAGCAGCCCCTGTACACGGTGGTCATCTTTATAACGCTTACATCCTTCAACAATGGCTGCATGATATTGCTCGTGTACCACCTCATCGGCTTGTATGTAAAATGCCCAATCAGAAGCAGGATCAATCAATTGAAAAGCTTTATTGGTTTCAATGGCCAGCACAGCGCCACCTTCACGTACATTCGGGTCCCACACCGAATGATGGATCTTGATCTTTGGATCAGCAATTGCTTCTACCAGTTGTACAGTTGTGTCTTTACTATCACCCACCAGCACTATCATCTCGTCTACCACCGGCAGTATAGAGCGAATAGCTTCCACCACCGGGTAATCATTTACCACCGCATTTTTGATAATTGTAAAGCCCGAAATCTTCATGAGTGCAAAGAACAGGAAAAATGTCGGATGTCTGATTTGGAGATGTCGGATATGTGAACTTCCGGGAAAACAATAGTAGCCTTATCATAGCCTGATCAACTACATCGATAACAACGGTGGCAGCAACCTTCCTAAACAAGATTTAGATTTACAGCAAAACCTACAACTTGAACGGCGGGAGGCAGAAGCTATTTTTCTTTCTATTTCTACTGATGCTCGTTGGCCTGATGGCATCACGTGCGCTACTTTCCATCGCTCCTGTTGCTATGGTACTGGTTCTTATTGTATTCATTCCAAGTGTAAAGGCCCTCTTTCGCCAGCCAATGGTAGCGTGGAGTTTTGTTCCGCTACTATTGTTCCTTACCGGCTGGTACCAGGCGCCCCTTCATTTAGAAACGTATGATTACCTGCTTACACTTTTGATGTATCCTATAGCTGCACTGGCAGGCTGTTGCTACATCAGTAAAAACGCAAAGATCTATCAATATGCCTGGCTGATAGTAGGTGGCCTTAGCTTATTGTATCCAGCATTTTGGTATATTAATCATGCTACCGAAGTGAATGCCGCTTATGGCCGTGGCCAATCATTACCCACCTTCATGAGCGGCGATCATATCCGCTACGGGTTGTTCTTGAATAGTATGCTGCTCATTGGCGCAACTATACCAACCAGGCGATACATTTTACGCAATGTGCTGCTGCTACTACTGGTAGCCATTATTGTCATCATGGCTGTACGCACTGCATGGATCAGCATGATCATCATTATCATGTTTGCAGCATTTGCTAAAACCATAGAAGCACGTCGTCTTTTTAAAGGGTTGCTTGCTGCGCTTATTCCCATAGCAATTGCAGCTTACCTGGTTGTACCCACTGTAAAGCAGAAGGTGAATTATGCACTGTACGATCACCAGCAGTACCAGCAACAGCAAGACATCAGCTATTCGGATGGTGTGCGTCGTAGCATCAACACTGCCGCCTGGAAATCCATCACAGAAGACAAGGCAGGTGGTGCTGGTTGGGCAGCAGTGCCTGCCAATATACAGCAGCGTTATACTAAAGTTTATGGCGCGCCACCACCCTTCAACTGGCCTTTTAACCAATGGCTGTTTTGGTGGATGGGTGGCGGACTTGTAGCAGTGATTTTATTTAGCTGTTGGCTCCTTTACCCTGTATGGTGGGGCTTCAAAAACAACAATGCAGCAGTCGCTTGCTGGACATTGGTAATAGCTGCAAGTTGCATGGTGGAAAGCACACTATCACTTCAGTATGGGGTGCTGGTTCATGTATGGCCACTGGCACTGCTGTGGAAGCATAAGCCTTCAATAAGCGAGACCAGCGAAGGAAAAAACTGCTGAACATATACCAGTTGCTGGTGTTTAAGAAATTCTCAATGGCACTATTTTTACACCCGCTTAAAGCTGAATAAACAGGCATGACGAACTTCATTCCCATATTTCCACTAGGTATTGTTGTATTTCCGGGTGAAGACCTGAACCTCCACATTTTTGAACCGCGCTATAAACAACTGGTAACAGAATGCTATGCTGAAAAGAAACCATTTGGCATTCCTACCGTTTTGAAAAGTGGACTTGCTGAAATAGGAACATTGGTAGAGATAACTGAAATAGCCGAAGTATATGAAGATGGAAAGCTGGACATTAAAACAAGAGGCCTAAAAGTTTTCCGCATTCTGGAAGTAGTGAAGAGCATACCAGACAAATTATATAGTGGCGCGATTGTAAACTATTTGGATAATGATGATAAACGCCACGTCATCAAAATGCGCAACCTTGTTAAGTCAATAAGAGAACTGCATGCCACACTTAAACTGGATAAGGATTTTAAAAAGCCTGACGACCAGTTGCTTTCGTACGACCTTGCACATCATGCAGCCTTATCGCTTGAAGAAGAGCATGAACTACTTGGCCTGATGCGCGAAGATCAACGGCTGGAATACCTGAAACGTCACATCAAAAAGATTCTTCCACTTGTGAATGAAATGGAGCAACTGAAAGAGCGGATAAAGCTTAATGGCCATTTCAAGGATTTGTCCAGCAACTTCAACCTGTAGCGTCTCATTGGCCTACATCCATAACAGGACTTTTAACAATTACACAAAATTTCTATTGATTAATTGCCATACTAAAACCCTCTATTTGCAGTTTATAAGCCAATGATTTTATGATGAGACACCTACTACTTCTTTGTTTGCTATTCCCGGTTTTTGCCTATGCGCAAACTTCTGACACCACCATAAACAAAGCAGAATTAGACAGCTTATACATCATAGAAATTGAGGAGATACACGAACCTGATAAAGTTTTACATGCAGAGCCTTTGTTCATTGACCTGATACGTGACCTTGGTGCACGCAAAGGAGAAAAGGAATGGAACGTAGGGCTTGGTTTAACTGACCAATTGAACTACGACAAGTATACTGCCTTGATTGAATACGAATGGGCCCCGGTAAATCGTCTTGGCCTGGAGGTGGAACTTCCGTTTACTTTTTACGCCAAACAACCTGTACCATCAAACCCTATAGACCTGCCGGGAGACAAATTGGATGGTATAAAAACCGCTATCCAATACACGTTTTATGTTTCTGCAAAAACCAATACTTCAATGGCATTGGGATACATAAACGAGGTGATGCTAAAGCCATTCAATAACATGAAATCAGGAAGAGTAGTAGAAGGAAACAGCTTCAATCCATTCTTCATCGCGGCCAAGCGCTGGGGCAACAATTTTCATACGCTGCTTTATACAGGGCCTGTTGTTGAAAGATTTTATGGCACCAAAGAAACACATTCACATTTCCAGGTGAATTCAAACTTTCACTACATGATAAGTGGTACGCGAAATTTTATTGGTGTAGAAGTAAACCAGGAAGTAGAACATGGAAAATGGAATACAGTGGTTCGTCCACAAATGCGCCTCGGCATTATGGATAATTTAATGGTGGGTATAGTAGCGGGTATACCTGTGAGCCGACAGAATGAAAGGCTGAGTTCTTTTGCAAGGCTTATATATGAACCAGGTCATCATACCACTCCTAAAAAATATAGGCACGCACGGCGAGTTCCCTTTCACTAATTTTTCATGAATAATATTTTGTGCCTGTGTAGCAAGTTTACCTGCTTATACAAAATGTAGCAGGTAACCTGCCAGTGCGCCACCAGCTACTATAAAAGCAGTATTTACTTTAGGAAAAGCAAATGCCATAACAAAGCCTGCTATAGCAATAACAATAGCTCTCCAATCCAGCAGGGCCGCACGGCTCATTTCAATCATGATGGACAGAATAATGGCTACCGAAGCTACATTCACTGTATCAAGAAATGCAGCCATAACTTTTGAGCGACGAAGTTTTGGAATGAGTGGATTAAGCAACGCCACAAACAAGAACGAAGGAAGGAAGATACCTATACTTGCTGCTACCGCACCGCCCATGCCACCAAGCTGCCAGCCAATAAAAGTAGCCGAAGAGAAAACTGGTCCCGGCGTAAATTGTCCTACCGCTATGGCATCTATTAATTGTTGCTTGCTGAGCAACCCGGTGGCCACCAATTCTGCATCCAGAAAAGCAAAAAGCACATAGCCGGTACCATATAAAATGGAACCAATTTTTAAGAAAGTAAGGAAGGTTTGAACAGGTGATAAAGAAAGATTGAACTGTTGCACCTGCAGTAAAACCAATGGAGCAATCAAGCGAGCACTATTAGCTCGCTGCTGCAGAAAAAATAATACAATACCTAAAACGCCTGCACCAAACAGCACTACGATCTCGTTCATTCCAGTTAGTACGGCTATAGCAGCCAGTACACCAATCACAGCAAGCTGTACAGATTTCAAAGCTTTTCTGCCGAGGTTGATCATACCTACTACAACCACAGCTATAATAGCCGGCTTTATGCCATAGATGAAAGGAGCAACTTGCGGCAAGTGCCCATACTGCTGATAAGCCCACGCAAACAGTGCAGTAATGATAACCGCTGGTGTAATGAAACAAGCGCCTGCAACTACCAGTCCTTTCCAGCCTGCACGCTCTTTACCAATGTGCATGGTCATCTCGGTAGAATTGGGACCGGGGATGAGGTTGGTAGCGCCAACAAGATCCAGGAAGTGCTGATGATCCATCCACTTGCGTTTGCGCACTACCTCTTCTTCGATCATAGCTATGTGCACGGCGGGACCACCGAAACCAATTACCCCCAGTTTCAGAAATAACTTTGCTACTTCTTTTAAATTCTTCTTTTGCTCCATTGCTTTTGTATACGATAATCAATAGACCAACGGCCGTTGGCTGGTGAATAGTAAATCGTCAATGGTCAATAGTGAATTGTACATAGTGAATAAGCCTTGGGTAAGAGTTGATAGCCATTTACTCCTTACTGGCGTGGAAATTTGTCAATTAAATTCAAACGTCCTATGCTCCCTACTGTTCCTATGTCACTATCTGTTCAAAAAGCGTAACTAGTACCCCCTCCGCAACATCTCTGCAAAGTCGTTTGGTAGCGGGCTGTCTTCAATGGCTTTCGCTGCTGTTTCTACATCATAATCAAATCGTACAAACTCTACCTGTATAGCGTCCTTATTGGCGATAGAAGAATCTGCATTAATTGTAAGCAATACATAACATCCCTGCGGGTTATTGTCCTTAGGCTTACCTACTGAGCCTATGTTGATGGCGTGTCGATAGTGCGCCTCACCAGCAGGCTCTGTCGGCAGAACACGATGATATGGCTTATGCGTATGACCAAAGCACATGATATCAGCATCTGCCTGTTCCATGATGCGCAGCAGGCTATTCTCATCCCTGTCCTCAAACAGGTACTCGTTTATCTTGCGCGGGCTGCCATGTACCAGCAGCAGGTTTAGCTTATCATTATTCAGTTGAAACTCCACACGAATATGTGCAGGCAGCGTCCGCAGGTAGCGACGCTCATCCGGCTTTACTATGCTATCTGTAAAAGCGATCGACTGCTGCCCCAGGTCCTTATCATGGTCCGTCTTATATGCACAACCACAGTCGCCATTCATCAGCCCAATCCCCTGGTCGTAGTTACCTGCAATGGTAGGTATGCGCCTTCTTCTTATCTCGTTAACCACCTCGTTGGGCCACACATTATATCCAACCAAATCACCCAGGCAATACACCGCATCCGGGTTATGTTCATCTATACTTTTCAGACATGCTTCCAGTGCCGGAAGGTTAGCATGTATATCGGAGAATAAAGCAATTTTCATATTAGTAGTTTTTGTTACCAGCTGTATCGTTCAATTAAGCATCGTTGCGTCGCACACTTGTGCTTTTGGAATGATGGCGACTTTCCCTGAACCACTAAGACACAAAGGACACAAAGAAACACGAAGTCTTAGTGCTACCTGGTGCTCTTAGTGCCTTAGTGGTTCATTCAATTCGAGCTAAGCGCGATGTGTTAGTATAGTACCTCCTCCTAAACCAGAAGGCAACATTTACCAATGCTATAAGCGCAGGCACCTCTACCAATGGGCCAATAACACCAGCAAAAGCCTGCCCGCTGTTGATGCCAAACACGCCGATTGCCACCGCTATCGCCAGCTCAAAATTATTACCCGCAGCAGTAAAAGCGATAGATGCATTAGTGGAATAATCAGCACCCATCTTTTTACCTATGATAAAACTAACAACGAACATCAGTGCGAAGTAAACAACAAGGGGTATAGCTATCCGCACTACATCCATCGGTATCTGTACGATCAGCTCACCCTTCAGGCTAAACATAACCACGATGGTGAACAACAGCGCAATGAGCGTGATAGGCGAGATGAACGGGATGAACTTCTTCTCATACCACTCGTTGCCTTTGGCCTTGCGCAGCAAGAGCCTGCTGAGGACGCCTGCCGCAAAAGGGATACCCAGGTAGATCGCTACACTCTCTGCAATTTCTCCAATAGTGATGTTCACCTCCGCACCAGTAATTCCAAATAGTGGCGGAAGCACTGTTACAAACAGGTAGGCATACACGCTGTACAGCAATACCTGGAAGACACTGTTGAGCGCCACCAACCCAGCCGCATATTCACGACTACCTTCCGCCAGTTCATTCCATACAATCACCATGGCTATACAACGCGCCAGCCCAATCAGTATCAGGCCTACCATATACTCAGGATAATCGTGAAGAAAAAGAATGGCGAGTATGAACATGAGTATTGGCCCAATGACCCAATTTAGAAACAACGACACGCCCAATACTTTTGTGTTCTTAAAAACCTCTCGCAGCTTATCGTATTTCACTTTGGCGAATGGCGGGTACATCATCAATATTAATCCAATAGCCAAAGGAATATTTGTAGCGCCTGAACTAAAGGATGTAATAAAGCCCGACGACGAAGGAATGAAGTGGCCAATGGCCACACCCAAAGCCATAGCTATAAATATCCAAAGGGTAAGATAGCGGTCTAAAAATCCTAGTTTCTTTCGCTGCGCTGCCGGAGCACAATCTGTTGCTGACATGAGTGAAGTTGATCAGTTGATAAGTTGATTAGTAAGACTCGTAGCAGCTAATAATTCTAGTTTAACTGTATGTAGGTCTTTCATCATGATGGTAGCACTGGCCGGGCATACATGGCTGAACTCTGATGACTGCTTCAGTACTGCCGGAACATGCGCTCTTTCCACATAACTGTAGCCTTTCTTTTCAAAATACTTCGCAGCTGTTTCTGTAAGCAGGTACATAATTGTAATGCCTGTATCTTTCGCTGAGGTTTCTAAATGTTCCACCAATGCGCCTGCCAATTGCTTGTTACGGTGATCGGGATGAACAACCATAGAGCGGAGCAAGCCGTATTGTGCGTATCGCTCCATACCTATAGCAGCAATGAGTTGCTCTTCTTCTTTTACAATGTAAAAATCATCAAGTACGGCAGGCAGGTCATGTGCGGGCAGTTTTTGCGATTGCAATAAAGCTATCAGTTCATCACGATCTTGCTTGTTTGCTGGTTGAATATTCATGACTATAGTTTTGAGTTAGTATCATTGAAGAAATAGATGGATGTGTCACAGGGAAAGCAGAGATCACTATCCAATACCTAGTATCGTACGCATCTGCCTTCTCTGTGGTAGAAAATTAATTACAACATCCCGGGGCGCAGCAAGCCTCCTTTACCACAGGCTTCTCTGCATACACAGTGATGCTTCTTATTCCTGTTCCCGATTGCCTGAAGGCAGCTATTTCCTCGGCGGATAGATAGTTACTCAAAATATCATCCGGGATGAAGATGGCTTTGTCTTTTTGGATAGTGATGTTGGTAAAACCATTGGCTTCGATCAGTTCCAGGTACACCTGCTTTTGTATAGCACCCGATACACAGCCTGCATACATTTCAGCGGCTTCACGAATTTGCTTTGGCAACTCTCCTTCTAGTACAATGTCTGAAATACTGAAATGACCGCCCGGCTTCAATACACGATAGATCTCTTTGAAAACACCATCTTTATTAGGTACCAGGTTCAGTACACAGTTACTTACGATCACATCAGCCACATTCGCAGTTACAGGCATATGCTCTATATCGCCCTGCCTGAACTCTACATTATGAACACCTCTAACTTCTGCATTTTGTCGGGCACGGTCAATCATAGCAGGCGTGAAGTCAATACCGATCACTTTGCCTGTCTCACCTGTTTCGTGGCGTGCAATGAAAGCATCGTTGCCTGCACCACTGCCAAGGTCAATCACTACATCACCCTTTTTGATTTTGGCAAATTGCGTAGGCAGGCCACAACCCAATCCCAGGTCAGCATCAGGATTATAACCTTCTAAAGCATTATAATCATCTGCCATAATGTTGTACACCTCGGTACTGCACCCACCGGCGCCGCAGCAGGATGCTGCATTTATCTCTTTATCCTGCAATGCTATCTCAGCATATTTCTGCCTTACCAGTTCTTTTGCTTGTTCTTGTGTTTGCATTTTATTAGATTTTTATTTTTTATATATTAGGGAACGCAGATTTTTAAGATGGTGATGATCAAATATGAATTTCTGAACCTTCCCAATCTCGCCTTTCATCAAGGTTCAAATCCTTATTAGGTAACGCAGGTTTTATAATGGTATGATTGAACTGGATGTTCATTAAGCAACTGCGCTCACCATAACAATCATAAAAATCAGCGTTCTACTAATCTATCAATCGTATTTTACCGATGAATTAGCTCAAAAAAAATCAGCAACATCCACTGCCACCCTTGTAGGCATCAAACAACTGGTTGAGCCATGATTGTGCAGCCTTCCATTCTTTCTCATCTATGCAGTAGCACACCTTCGCTCCTTCTATCTCTCCTTTGATCAATCCTGCTTCTTTCAGTTCTTTCAAATGCTGTGATACCGTGCTTTGCGACAGCGGCAGTTCATCAACGATATCTCCACACACACAAGTTTGCCTGCTGGCCAAAATGCGCAGTATGGCTACCCGAGCAGGATGACCTAATGCTTTGGCATACCTGGCTATCCGGTTTTCCCTTACACTAAACTCGTCTGATTTTGTTGCGCCCATATTGTATCGTAATATTACGATAGCTTTTCCACCTGCAACATTAAATTTTTGATGAATGACGATTTTCAGGCGCTGGAACAACTTTATCCGTTTTTTATTTCATTGTATGCATCTTTGCCACCATGACCACACTTTGCTTCGACTTTGGGAACACACGGCTAAAGTGCGCTGTATTCAATGATGAAAAATTTTCTGAGGTCATCGTATTGGCCGATGATACAGAAGAAACCATTGCGGGGGTTTTGGAAAAATATGAACCGAATAAAGCTATTCTCTCTTCGGTTATTGATCACAACCCGGCTATTGAAACACAACTGGCGGCAGCCACCAGTTTTCATAAACTATCGTACGAGAGCAAATTGCCGGTAACATCGCCGGTGGGCAAACCTCATACTATTGGCGCCGACAGGCTTGCAATGGTGGTAGCTGCAGTATCTCTTTTTCCCAACCAACACAACCTGGTAATCGGTTTAGGAAGTTGTATCACTTACAATTTTGTAAACAAGTACCACGAGTTTATTGGTGGAAGCATATCACCAGGAATGGAGATGCGTTTCAAGTCGCTGGAATATTATACAGCCAAACTACCACTGGTAGAAGCTGATTGGAACTTTCCTCTTTTAGGCTACGACACCAAGACAAACATCCAGAGCGGCGTACTGTTTGGGATGAAAAAAGAGATAGAAGGGATCATAGAAATGTACCACGAAAGGTACCTGAACTTTAACGTCCATTTAACCGGGGGTGATATAGGCTTTTTTGGCTCGCTGCTGAAAAACAAGATATTTGCAGACCCCAATTTAATCTACAAAGGCCTTTATGCTATTAGCGAGTATAATCAATAAACCAAAACTGAGCGTATTTCTTTCACTTCTTACAGTATCGCTTTACGGTTCAGCACAACAAAACTCACCCTTTTCAAGGTTTGGTTTAGGTGATGTACTTCCTGCAAGCAATATACTTAACAGGGGCATGGGCGGACTGACCGCAGCGCATGCTGATGCAGCAAGCATCAACTTTGCAAATCCTGCAAGCTATAGCCGGCTTAACAATGTAACGTTTGATCTTGGACTTAATATTGACAGCCGCACCCTTAAAAGTGCAGAACCTGTTTTAAAGTACAATAGCATCAACTTTACGCCTTCTTATGTTTTAATGGGTATTCCGCTTAGTACTGCAGAACAACGCAGGAAAAAGAACCATGTAGCTATGGTACTTGGTCTTCGGCCGGTTACTTCTATTAATTATTCTGTTGTAGAAGGAAGAAAAATACAGCCAAACAACACCGACAGCGTGATCTACCACTACGAAGGTAGCGGCGGATTGAACCAGGCAATCGTAGGTTTATCTAAAAAGTGGGGCAACTTTAGCATCGGTATCAATACCGGCTATACATTCGGAAGGAAACAAATTGCTACACGTACTATCATAGCTGATACTTCATTCTTACCAACCAATCGTTCCAATTCTTCTACCACTACATCTTTCGGCGGGTTATACCTTAATGGTGGCGCCATGTACGAAGGAAAACTCAGTGGCCGTACTTCGATAAGACTGGGTGTTGCAGGAAACCTGTCGCAGAACCTAAATGCTGAACAGGATATGACACGCAACACTTTCTTTTACAGTGGTGCAGGAAGTATGATACCTATTGACACTGTTTCTTCACAGGTTGGCACCAGCGGCCAGGTTACATTACCTTCTTCTATCAATGCAGGTATTGCTTTTACCCGCAAAACAGAACACAGGTCTGGTTATGCACTAGAAGACAGGATGATTGGTATAGAATACACCACCACCAATTGGGCAGATTACAGGTTCATGGGACAGAATGACAACCTGAACAATAGCTGGATGGTAAAAGTTGGAGGCCAATTGGTACCTCGTCCTTTCACTGAAAGCTTTTGGAATAACGTAGCTTATCGTGCTGGCTTCAATATCGGAAGAGATCATGTAGTGGCTATGGGTAAAAACTATTCTACCTATTCTATGACCGTAGGTGCAGGATTTCCCCTGAGAAGCTGGAGAACCTCGCAGTCTACACAGATCAATACTTCTTTGGAATTTGGAAAAAGAGGATCAAGGGAGAACAACATAACTGAAAACTTCCTTCGTTTTTCAGTTGGCTTCAACTTAAGCGATATTTGGTTTATCAAACGCAGGTATGACTAGTAGGTTCACTATATTCAAAAAAGCAGCAGCCACTATAATGGGCTGCTTTTTTATTTGGTCGTGCGAAAACGATATGCAGGAAGTAGCGCAACTTTCCAACAAGCGTATAGGCATAGAAGAGGGTAAAGACATCCAATCATTCTTGAGCCAGGAAGGAAAAGTAAAGGCAAGGCTGAGGGCACCAATTATGTTGCGCTACCAGGTAGATACACCTCGTGTAGAGTTCCCGAAAAACCTGATGGTGGAATTCTATGATGACAGCCTGCAGGTTGAGAGCAAACTTTTTTCACGCTATGGCGAATACAAAGAACACGAGAACAAAGTCTTCTTACGCGATAGCGTGATCGTTTATAACAGGGCAGGTGATACGCTGCGCACCAATGAGCTTTACTGGGACCAGAACAAAGCAGTTTTTTATACTGATAAAAACGTGATCATCCATAAGCCAGACCAAAAGATCTATGGTAAAGGAATGATTGCTGACCAAAGCTTTAAGTGGTTTACCATTCACAAACCCCACAACAGTTTTATTAATGTAGCCGACAGCAGTTTTCTTGCTCAATAGAAGCGCTTGTGAATTCCTCCTATTTTCCTTTCGGCTATTTGCAAATTCAATACTAATTTAGTTTTCATGAACGATGTTTATATCACCGTTTTCTGGATCATAATCACCTTACTGCTCATTGGCTTTTTTGCAGGCGTGGAAATAGCTTTTGTTACAGCCAACAGGCTTGGCATTGAGCTAAAGAAGAAACAAGGCAAGCTCAGCGGTATTATACTTTCAAAATTTGTGGCAGTGCCCGCCAAGTTTATTGGCACCTGCCTGATTGGTGTCAACTTCTTCCTGGTTATATATGGATTGCTGTTTAGCAGTATGCTTCATCCAATTTGGGAGTATTACGGCATCACCAATACTTACCTGAAGCTGGTAATAGATACTGTTTTTTCTACCCTCATCGTCCTCATCTTCGGCGAGTTTATACCCAAAGCCATATTCAGGGCTAAGAATGATTCATTACTGGCGTTTTTTGCACCCGCTACACGCTTCTTTTATGCCATCTTCTATCCTATCGCTTCCATATTGGTAAGTATAGCTGAATGGATACTGAAGTATCTTTTCAACGTTAGGGTGAACGATCGCAATGAAGCTTTTGGCAAAGGCGACCTGGAGCATTTTTTCCAACAAAACAGGGAGGCAGATGAAGACAACCAGGAACTGAATACTGAACTTTTTGAAAACGCATTGTCGCTGCCTACGGTAAAAATCAGGAGCTGCCTAGTACCGCGAACCGAAGTGGAAGGTTTCGACATTTCCACTCCGCTGGAAGAGGTTAAGCAGCACATGATCGATACTAAACTTAGTAAGCTGGTTGTTTACAAAGACAATATTGACAACATTGTTGGATATGTTCACCAGCTTGATATGTTCAGGAATGCGAAGGATATACAATCTATTTTACTACCTATTCCTGCGGTTCCCGAAAGCATGAGCGCCACTGATCTTATCAACAAATTTTCGAAAGAGCGCAAGAGCATTGCATGGGTAGTAGATGAATATGGTGGCACCGCCGGTATAGTAACCATGGAAGATGTACTGGAAGAGATCTTCGGAGAAATTCATGATGAATACGATGAAGAAGAATTTGTAGAAAAGCAAATTGCCGAAGATGAATACATTTTTAGCGGCAGGTTAGAGATTGACTACATCAACGAAAAATACGACCTGGAGCTAAGCGTAGAAGAGTCTGAAACGCTTTCCGGGTTTATCATTGCGCACCACGAAACCATTCCAAAACAAAAAGAAAGGATCATTATCGATCGTTTTGAATTTGAAGTATTGAGCGTAAGCGATACCAGGATTGAAATGGTGAAAATGAAGGTGCTGCGTTAATATTACGTTCATCCAATCCACCTTACAAAGAGGTACTGTATTTGCAACTGCTACAAATACGCTCACAACTACAATATGAAATTACACCGGTTCAGTATCCTTGCTCTTCCATTACTTACTCTTTGCTTTAGTAACTGCCAAAACTCCAGCCAGGTAAAAGCAGGCTCTACCGATTCATCGGCAGTGGCAACTACAGAAAATGCCACTTCGCAAGAGCAAAACCAGCCACAAGAAAATACACTAGATACTGCAAAGTATAATGCGCTAATGGCGCAAATCAGCAACAACGATACTACAGGTCTTTGGCCAGCTAAAACACCTTACCCGGTCGCCGGTGCTGTACTACCATTTAATCGTATAATAGCTTATTATGGCAACCTCTACTCTACCCGCATGGGCATATTAGGCGAGTTACCTAAACAACAGATGCTAAAAAAACTGCAGGGCGAAGTAGACAACTGGCAAAAAGCAGACTCTTCCATACCTGTTATACCGGCTCTTCATTATATAGCAGTAACTGCGCAAAGTGCACCGGGTAAAGATGGAAAATACAGGCTGCGTATGCCGTTTCACCAGGTAGACACCATTGTTAACTGGGCGAAAGAAATAGATGCCCTTGTTTTTGTAGATATACAAATTGGCTTAAGCAGCCTGCAAAATGAAGTACCGGAACTGGAGCAATACCTAAAAATGCCACAAGTGCATTTGGGAATAGATCCTGAATTTTCAATGAAAGGCGGCCAGACGCCGGGAAGAGTTATAGGCAGTTTCAATGCAGATGATATCAACTACGTAATCAACTATCTATCTGGAATAGTGCGTGACAACAACCTACCGCCTAAGATGTTGGTCATCCACCGTTTTACCCAAGGCATGGTAACCGGCTATGACAAGATAAAGCCTACACCAGAAGTGCAGGTGATAATGGACATGGACGGATGGGGTGATAAGATACTGAAGCGCTCAACCTGGCAACGCTACATCTACCGGGAGCCGGTGCAGTTTACAGGTTTCAAGATCTTCTATAAGAACGATACGAAGAACGGCTCTGGCCAGTTGTTCTCTCCACAGGAGTTGTTACAACTAACACCAAAGCCGCTCTACATACAGTATCAATAAATATTGAAAACAGCCTCACCTGGGGCTGTTTTGTTTTTAGCTCATCGCATTGAAGCCTTTTCTTACTCTGCGCTCTACCCTGCCAATATTCTCATTCATAGTATCATATGCATCTACGGCAGCATCTTCTATATAATCTGCTTCGTTTTTATCAGCTTCGGTAACAAAATATATAGCAACGGCTGCGGCAAGGCCTGCTATGCCTGCAAATATTAAAATGTTTCTCATGGTATATTATTTACCGCTACGGTTGCAATAGCTATACCATGACAGAAATGTTAAGCAGCAGAAAGTTGCTGACGCGATACAGCCACAGCATACATCCACGATAAAGCAATAGCAGTGATAAGGCCTAATGCTTCGTATGCCTTGTTCCATTCACCGCCAAGCTGGCAAACATTTACCTGCTCTTTGTATCGTAGCTCTACTGAAGATTGCTGTGGGTTGATCTTGTATGTTATCTTGTAATGATCTTCCAAGTAGATAGTGCCTTGCAATGGATTGATCACTGATTTTGAAACTGTACCTATTTCGCTTCCATACACGTTTAGCAGGGGAAACTTCCTGGCTGAAATACCTGCATCACCTAGCAGGTACACCCCCTGGTAGTTATTGAACTTCATCCTGATGCTCTGTTGCTGGGAATTGTATTTAAACATCAATTGGGTACCCTCAGAAGAATGCAACCTGTACTCTGGAATATGACCTGGAGATACTTCAAAATTCCAATTCATGATAGCAGCTTGTTTAGAAGTGAGAAGATTTTGTTTTCAAATTAGACCGTTCATTTCCAAACTAAAAATTATCTCCTGCCATTATATCAACACGATATCCACTCTTATGCTCCTCTTGATCAGTTGGTTAAATATCAAAAATCGCACCCACCTGTTGTTGAAGAACCTCCTATTGTTGGCTGTCTTCTTTCAAACAGGTTGTTGCTTCCTGTTACTTTTCCAGCTTTTTCTCCACTATTATTTTGCGTTTTTTCCAGCCTGCAATGGGTTCGGGTTCATAAAGGTGATTGCCTTTTTTATCGGCCAGTCCGGTGGACTTAAGCAGGGAGTTGCTGATCTCAGCGATCTTCTTTGCCTTAGCACCCTTGATAGAAGGTTTATAAAGTTTTTCATAAGCCTTTAAACCATTGTTGATGGTGCGCAATTCATCTTTATAAAACTTCAGCTTACGGTAAATGATCATTAGCCTGTTGTAAGCATGCTCATGTACCGGGTCTGCTTTTATTACCTGCTCGTATAATGTTATTGCCTGTTCATAATCGTCATCGGCCTCTGCTTGTTTAGCCTCAGCCAGCAACTTCGAAATAGGCCTCAATACTTCCATAGCGGTACGATTACCAGGTAAGCTTTTGAAAAACTATACCACCGACTGTACCGTTAGGTTTAACAATTAATCATTTGACCTGGTACAACAAAAAAGCCGGCTAAAGCCGGCTCTGTATTACTTAAATCAATCTGCTACTTCAATGTTTTCACTACGGCCTGGTTCACTTTCACCGGGTACTTTTTCTTTAATTCTGCCAGCCATCGCTCTTCCAGTACTTGCTGGTAATCGCTGATCACCATGCCACGTGCATCTTCAAAACTCCGCTGGTCAGCATCGCGATAGATCTTCACCAGCAAATTGAAGGATGTACTGCCATCTGACTGGTTGCTTAAAGGTGCAGTTATCAATCCTGCAGTAAAATTGGTACGGTCAGGAATTGGCAGCTGGCTCAGTTCGTAGCGACCGCTATCAGCAGTTACCTGTGTGCCATAAGCATCTGTAATTGTTCTCCAGTTGGCAAGATTGCCTTGTAGTTTTTGTGCTACTTCTTCGGCTATGGTGGCGCTGGTACAAGTAACTATAATAGCATCTGCACTTGGCGCCCATTTATATTTTGCCTTGTTCTGGCTGAAATAGGTTTTCAACCCGCTGGTATCTTCATTTGCCTTGCTCCACACCTGCTTGTCCATAATGCCAAACAGGAGATTCGCATCTTTGAATTCCTTTACCTGCCGGTCGAACTCCACGCTGTATTTTTCCAGGTTATCGCGGTAAAATTCATCAGCCGTTACACGCACGTAATCCTTCATCAGCGTTGGATAATCCTT
Source organism: Aridibaculum aurantiacum (assembly GCF_017355875.1). Lineage (NCBI taxonomy): Bacteria > Pseudomonadati > Bacteroidota > Chitinophagia > Chitinophagales > Chitinophagaceae > Aridibaculum > Aridibaculum aurantiacum. Next base: position 533,012 of record NZ_JAFEWC010000001.1, on the reverse strand, counting down.
TCCTGAAAACTCATTTGGTGTACTGTTTACGGCACGTACAAACTTCAGCCAATCACCCGCAAGAATGGCCTTAGGACCAAAAGAAAAAAGAACAGATTTTTCATTGATTGTTCTTACTGCTTTGCTGGTGGTTTTTTGCACATTACTATCAGTAAATGCAAAAAGATCAGCCTGGTTATAAGCAGCAGGCTTATACTTTAAAATAGAAAGTTGCTTATCCAGCATTTGCTTCCTCGCCTGTAGCAGCCTGCCATCTTTGCTCACCTTTTCCTGCAGTTGAGCCATAAAAATATCATCCTTGGTGTCGCTGGCAATCGGCTTAGCCTCCAGCAATTTCAAAATATGATAGCCGTACGTTGTGGCAAACGGCTGTGTAATATCGTTTGGATTGGTAAGCGCAAATGCCTGTTGCTCAAAAACAGGATTATACGTTCCTATGCCAAATTCAGGAAGCTGGCCAGCGCTGTAATTAGAGCTCATGTCATTGCTCACCTGCGCTACCAGGTCCTCAAACTTCTGTCCTTTGGCAATCAAATTGTAAACAGAATCAGCTTTACGTTTTGCTGCCGTCTTTTCAGCCTCTGAACCATTAGGAGGAAAAGCGATAAGTATCTGTGCTACACGACGTGTACCCAAAGGAGTACGCTCTGCTTTATTTTTAAAAATATGGTAGCCAAGACTAGTTCTTACCGGGGCAGAATATGTATTAGGCTTTATGTTGTAAGCAATATTCTCGAACTCGTAAGGCAATGTAAACACTGTGATGAAACCAAGGTCACCTTTCGATTGTATAGTTCCCGGATCGGAAGAATATTCTGCAGCCACTGCTTCAAATGATTTCCCCTGCTGCAGTGCCTTGTATGCTTCTTGTATCTTTTTATAGGCAGCGGCTGTATCGCCTTTTGCCGGCACTTCTACAAACACATGCGCCAGGTGAATATCCTTCTGGCTACGGATAAAAGCTTCTTTTACCAGCTCTTTCAGGTTAGCCTTTTCATTCAGAATATTCTCTGCAATCTGCCGGCGGAAATTCTGCAACTCGTACAACTGCGTCTGATCTTTATCAAGGCCTGCATCATACGCTGCCTGCACCTTCAACCTGAAGTTGATATACAGGTCAAGGTATTCCTTCAGCGCCTTCTGGCGGTCTGGAGTATTAACGGGATTCTTATCAAAAGCTCGGATGAATTCTGTTTTAGAAACGGAGTTCTTTCCGAAGGTAAATACTGGTTGAGCATTTACTGCGGCCACCGCCAGGCTACAAGCAAGGACAAGGGCTGATTTCTTCATCAATGGTTATTTTTTAGGAGCAGGGTTTTTTAATTTGGCTTGTAATACTTCATCAAATTGTTCAATAGAAAGCATTTTTCCAATGATGCGTTTCTCGCTGTCGAGCAAATATAGAGTTGGCGTTTTATACACATCGTACAATTGCCTGAAGTTGGCAACGCCACGTTTTGCCTCGTCTTCCTTCACACTCTTAGGCTGGTAAATATGCGCCCAATCGTTCAGCTTATGATCCTTTATGAATTTCTTCCAGCTATCATTCGCACCCTCGTCTACGTTCACACCTACTATTTTTACACCCAACGCTTTCCATTTTGCGCGATAAATTGAATCTACTCGTGGCACTGTTTCCTTACAATGACCGCAATGTGGATCCCAGAATGTAATGAAAGTATACGGCGCTTTTATGTTGTAAAGGCTCACATTTTTGCCGGCAGTATCCAGCATATTCAGTTCGGCTGCTACCTCGCCCAATTGGTTCGCCATCAGGCTGTAGGCACGATCAAAAATATACTTCCGCTGGCTTTGGCTCAGCCACGTGGTGTCGCCCTTGCTGAAATATTTATCGAACAGGAACAGGAAAACCTTCTCCTGCCCCATGTACTCAGGGTTGATGTATTTGTCAGTAAACTTGCCCAGCAGGTACTTGAACATCTCCCTGTTCTCGCGGCTCACCAGCAGCATGTAGTTTACTTCAGGAATGATGGAATCAGCCTCCGGGTGCACATAATACTTATAATATTCTTCCAGTTTAGGCTCGAAGAAAGGTGTACGAACGAGCGCTTCATTGCTGAAGTCAACGCCTTCCCACCAGTTTGCTTTTACAAAACGATAAGGATAAGAAGAGTCCGCTTTGCCATTGGCTGCCACAGGTATTGCCGGCACCTCAGGCCGCTTCATGGTATAGAAGAAGGACGCCAGCATAGAGTTAGGCTGCTGCTCCATAATGTTCTCGCGATAATCCTGCAGCTCTTTGTTTCCTCTTACGAGTGCTTCCCTAATAGTGGCAGAATCTGAAGCCGTAGTAGCCGCCGCCAGTTGCTGTTGCAGCTGGTTTAGCTTTGGCGCTTTCTGCGCCAGGAAACGGGTATAATCCTGGAAGAGCGTATTATCTTCTGAACCTGTGACAGTAGCATTTTGTAGCGCCGCAGTATCTGCTTTTATAGAAAAATTCTGCTTGTCGTCCATCAGCACTTCGAACAGCAGGTACTTATTAGGAGAAACGACAAAGTATATGCCTTTTGGAAACTTCTTATTGCCTTTAAAAACACCTTGCCCTTTATCATTTAGCCAGGCAGAGTCAGCCATGTTCTTGTACTTGCCAAAGTAAGAGCCGAGGTAAACGTAAGTATTCTTCAGCGGCGTAAGCGTAATGGGAATATTATAGCCGTTGCTGCCAGCTGTAGTAGCCGAAACTGGCTTGGATGTTTTTACAGGGGTCTTGGTTTGTGCCTCTGAATGTAGAGCAAGCAATAAACCAATAATAGGTATAACTAAACGCATAAGGTGGTATTACAATAGGGTAAAAATATTGGTAAATGCCTAAATGTGACTTTTCAAAATGTTAATAGCGCCTGCTGCTCTAAAGCAAGCTGCTGAAACACCTTCAAGCAACTGGTAACAACGTACAGGAATAGATATTATTGTTTTAGAACAGCACCTGCAAAAGCAGAAGCAGCACCTTTGGTTGGTGAACAAGGGAATCATGTACCCCTAATAGTTGCACCTAAACAAGTACATAGACAAAAGTCCAAGTCTACTATTAATCAACAAACTTCTTGCTCCAATTATACAATAAGCACAACGAAAGAAAGCAGGAATTGTATACACTAACGTAGACTAAAAAACTAGTGTCAGTGAAGCTGGTGGATAATGCCTGGAAACAAAGAAAAAAGAGCAGCGATATTCCAAAACATCCAACCACGGCAACTAAAAGTTTCTTTTGAAGAATAGATAATGATGTTTTTCCAAGCAGGTGAAACATTACAATAACTGCCAGCAGTACAGGAATAGAAAAAAGCACACTATACCCAAAAACGGGGACCAGGAGTATTAGGTTAGTATCCAAGTTTAAACTAAATATCTGTACTAGCAACGAAATCAGGATCAACAGGACAGGAGCAGCTGCAATAGTGGAAACCCAAACCTCAAAAGGATATTTGTTGTTTAGGATAGTCTTTTGGCTTGCTGACATCGACGGCTTGAGTAATATTAAGTCTCATACTTATTTCTTCATAAGATGTTCTTTACCGCACAACGGCCAACTTACACTTTATAACTCATTCACCTCTTGTTTAAGAGGAAGAATAATGGTAAAAGTGGCGCCTTGCTCTTCCACAGCATCGACTTTTATCAGCCCTTTGTGTATCTCGATGATCTTCTGCACGATTGATAAACCAATACCTGTTCCGCTGGAAGAAGTCTTTGGCTGCAGCCGCTGAAATATCTGGAAGATCTTCTCTGAATAAATAGGATTGAAGCCAACGCCATTATCGGTTACTACCAGCTTTACGTATTGTCCTTTATCGTCAGCCGGAGCATCAAAATCTAAGGAGCTTACGTATTGAGCCGTGATAGATATCTCAGGATTTCTTTCGGCAGAAGAATACAACAATGAATTAGAAAGCATGTTGTGAAACACCTGCCGCATTTGCTCTTCTGAAGAAATAATCACAGGAAGTTTATCCACTTGTAAAGCTGCATGCTTTTCATTTACCAAGTGCTCCAGGTCTTTCCATACAGCTTGCAAAACCTCGTTCAGATCAACCCGTTTCCATTCCAGCGATCCTGAAAGTGATGTATGCGTAAGAAGATCAATGATCAGGCTTTTCATTCTAATGGATGACTGTATGATCCGGTCAAGATACTCGCCTGCTTTTACATGATCACTTTGCAGGTAATGTTCTTTAATGATGTTTCCAAACACCTGTATCTTTCTAATTGGCTCCTGCAGGTCGTGGCTGGCAATGAACGCGTACTGCTTTAGTTCCTTATTGGTTCTTTCAAGTTCATTGTTCATGGTACGTAGCTGTTCTGTACGATCAGCTACTTTCTGCTCCAGTACCTGTTCCATCTGCTTGCGATCATCAATATTGGTACAAGTGCCAAACCACTTGATCACATTCTGTGAATTATCAAGCAGAGGCACACCCCTTATTAGAAACCAACAAAAGCTACCGTCTGTTTTTTTGAATCTTCCTTCCGTTGTAAAATTTTTTTTATCAGCTACAGCCTTTAGCCAGGTGGTTACTACATGTTCTTCATCAGCTGGATGCAATGCTTTAGACCATCCATCGTCCACGCTTTCTTGTGTGGTCAATCCCGTATAAGCAATCCACCTATCATTAAAGAAATCAGCTTTTCCATTTGCCTTGGCAGTCCAAACAAACGGAGGAATAAGATTGGCGACGAACTTGAATTCATTGATTGCATCTACCAGTTCCTTGTTCTTGGCCTGGAGCGAATATTCAACCAATATGTTCCTGAATTTTTCAACTATCGAAACTTCATCATCAGTCCATCGTACTGCAGTTTGTTTGATGGTTTCTTTCCAAACGGCAAATGAATTGCGCGGGTGGTAAACGGAAGAATTTGCTTCAAACTTAATTACCTCATCAGGGTTTCCACCCCACTTTACCTGCTGGATAGCTTCGGGCCTATATGCCAATATATAATTTCCTACTTCAGGATCTATAGGTAGTGCTAAAAGTCCACTGGCTAACGCTGCATATTTTTCTGCTTTGGCAAATGCCAATGACAGCGCAGGCATATGAAGCGTTTGCTTTACTTTTTTCTCCATCAGCCAATGCCTTAGCTGTTGCACCTCATCTTCTTCGGGCGTAAGTCCTGCACTCTCTATTTCACCATTCCAGCAAATAGAAACACCATCTGCACTTAATAAAGAGAGCAGCGTTTCTTTGTTGTACATAAACATCTTAAGCAGATCGTCAAAAAACTCCATCTGCCCTTTTATTACAAAAAGAGAAGCCTCTAGTGTAGATCTCCTGTCTAAAGATGTTTTATGAATGATAGAAGTGATCTTGGTAGAGATAACACTCGACAAAAGTTCGAATACCGACGTTTCTTCAAAAGAAAGATATTTCGGCTGCCGGTGATGACATGCAATAAGTCCCCACAGTTGTTCGCGATGAATGATACGTGTACTCATGGAAGCCACCACCCCCATATTACGCAGGTATTCCAGGTGAACAGGTGCTACGCTCCTGAGTTTGCAGGATGAGAGGTCAGTAAAAGTATTTGTAACAGGATTATTGTAAGGAGAAAGCGGAACAGGCACATAATCGCGGTTCGGTATCAGGCGATATGGATTAGAAAGATAAAGCTCCCTTGCCTGCTTAGGCACATCAGAAGCAGGAAACTTCAATCCAAAATATGAATCCATTCCTTGCTCCATTGCTTCGGCAACCACTGTTCCATTCCATCCTTCATCAAAAGAATAGATCATCACCTTATCAAATCCAGAAAGTTCTTTTATGACATTGGCAGCAACGATACAAACCTCATTTACTGTAGTTGCAGCTTCTATAGCAGATACTACTTGTTTTACCTGCTGAAAGATCTTTATGAAGGAAGCTTTGTCAACAAGCTTATCAGTAAATTCTACTTCAATAATCAGCAGGTCGTCTTTCTGGTGCAGATGTGCAAGGTATCCTTCCTCTTTTCCAGCTTTACTGAAATATAATGTGCTGGGCACTTTCGCATGCAGCGCTCCTGATGACACAGAAGAGTTTACCAGTTGTACACTATCATCATTCAATACATCAGCTAGTGAAAGTCCTACTACATCGTCTACAGCCATGCCAAGTAGTGCATCAATATTTTCACTCACCTGCACAATTTTGTGCGTGCCGCTTTCAGCCGCAATCAATGCCCCGTGCGACTGTATCAGGTTGGTGTTGTGCAGCGGTTGCTTCCCACAAAATATTGCATCGTAGTTAGTGTGGTTAGTTCCAGGCATATTCAGCTTTTAGTATCTGGTGGTTCATTTTAGTAAAAGTCTCTATAGCTGCTTTTTCGGCTAGTTCCTGTTCTTCATCAGTTTGTACAAGAAGATCAAGCGCCTGTTTAAATTGGTCCCACATCAGCTCATTTTGATCTTTATACCCATCAAAAAATTGTATAGCATGCTGGTGCTGTTGTAAAGCTGGATTCTGCTGCAACATCTTTACAATATACTGTCCGCCTAGAGTAGAACCTTCAAGCACATACAATGCTCCTGCTGCCTGCGCCGTAGAACTAATGATTGGTAGATCTTCTGCTAATATTGCTTCATGATATACTTGCAGAATTTGCAGATCGTGAAGTATAAATCTTGAACGCTGACGCGTCTTTATATCAGGCAATAACTCTGCAGAAATATATTGCTGAACTGCTTGTTCTATAGGTTGATAATAGCCATAAAAAAGAGAAAGTATTTTTCCATATTCACCCACTGTTGAAATAGCTTTTAGTTTCTTCAGCAATGTTCGCTCTGTATCTAAATGTGCTTGTTTAGAAGCTTCTTTCAGTAGACCTGCTACCCTATTATCATTTTTCATCTTTTGAAAGTTAAAGGTTGTTTGGAAAGAAGGCCTTGTTTTACCTAAATTTTTAACTCCAGCATTGAATAAACTGGTTTAGTGCAACTATAAAAAGTGCATAGATAATATGGCAATAGGTATGGCCAACAGTTGAAACATGCAAGGATTACTCCTATCAACCCTTTAAAGTTGGTGAAGGTAAAATCTAGTAATTAAGGAGCAATAATTGTTTTGGATGGAGATAACTAGTGCAGCAGGCAATATCCACTTCTTAAAATAAACGTGCCATAGAAAAAGAAATTAAAAATGGTAGCATCAGCTAATATTTGTTAATGTTTTGGCATATCATAGTAAGGATTATTTGAACGTACTAGTAAAATCAATTTGATTTTTCTGGGTGGCTTGCAAATGGTATTGGTAAAAATCTAAATGTAATAGTGGAGGTAATATTTTCGGTTCATACAGCCAGTGAATATTTACTTCCCCAATTGAAGTTTGGTATGAACAAAACAGAGATTTTAACCGTAACCGATTTTTATACTATCTCACTGCAGGAAGACTGGATCTATGTTGACTGGACTGGCTTTCAGTTAAAGAATTCAGTATATGCAGGATGCGAGAAGATGCTGGAGATATTAAAGCAAATGAAGTACTCAAAAATCCTGAACGATAATACGCATGTAAAAGGGCTATGGGAACATGCATGGGTGGCAAACGATTGGTTTCCGCGAATAGCTGAAGCTGGATTGAAGCATTTTGCCTGGGTACTATCACCCGAAGAATTGTCTGCATCACTTGCCGGGCAAACGGCAGCCATAACCCCTGCAGCCTCTTGCATTAAAATCTTCAAAGAAGTTGATGAAGCTAAATTGTGGCTTCGAAGCTTATAAAGATCATCACAGGTAGGCACTGCCATAAAAACAAAGCGGCCACCTGTTAGGGCAGCCGCAATATTTTCCAATTCAATAATTAAATAATTATTTACTCAGGTCCTCTTTCTTCTTCCTTGCATCATAAGCTTTCTTAGCACCATAACCCACTCCTGCCGCAATCAGCAGGGAGAGGCCGCCGTCGATGGGGGTGTCGATTGTGTCAACAGGAGGATTTGTTTGTGCATGTAAAATTACTGGTGCTGCAGTTAGCAGTAAAAATAGGATCACCAGGTTCAACATTCTTTTTGTGATATTCATGTTTATCGTTTTTAGGTTGAGAGTAAATTATTTTTTTAATAGTGATTGCGTGAACACCTGCCCTTCGCCAGTAACCTGTAGTTGGTACAGACCCTTTGGCACTTGCATGAGTTGCAATGTTTGAGCAGCTGCCCCTCCTCCGTGTAAGAACGTTTGATTGAGGACACGCTGACCAACACTATTGATCAGGCTTATTGTATAACTACCTTTTGGTAGTTGCACCTGGAGCGAAAGCTGGTCACCTGCTACAGGATTTGGAAAAATTGCTATAGTAGACGTGGTTTTTCCAACAACAACTTTTACCGTTTGACTGAGCGTCTTTTGGCCATTTCTGCTAATGCTTCTGATACGATAGTAGTTAGCACCATTTAACGGATTGGCATCTACCCAACCATAACTTCCAATACTTGTGGTATTACGCGCTGCAACACTTACTGCTTTGGTAAAGCTGCGGCCATCTGCTGATTTTTCAACTTCATACTGTGCCATATCAGTCTCACCAGCCACTGACCAGTCCACTTGTATGTTATTGTTCTGTTGGTAAGCTTTTACAGCAGTAATAGTCACCGGTAGTACAGCAGCAGTCTGGAATACCACCCTGAACCTGTCAGCAGCGGAAGAGGCCGCATTGGATGTAACCGTGAATGGCACTACTGTAGGACCATCAAGGCTAAGTGGAATGTTGATGCCCTGGAACTTATCCTCAAGGTATGCCTGCAAACCTGGTGCATTGAAACCTATGGCTTCAAATTGCAACTCATAAGCTTGCTGCTTCAATCTGGCAACCGACAAGAAGATTGTATCGTTGTTATCTATCAGTGGACGCTTTTCGATACTCAACATCTGGTTGCTCCTGCTGATGGCAATATCTTCATCCCAGTTAGCTATCTGTGGTGCGTCATTGGCATCTACTGCTTTGGTATAGGCATTGTCATACACGTTCACCACACCATCGGCAAGTATACGACCACTGGCATCGATGAAGTAAAGTGACGTTCGGAACATCTCCATACTACCTGTACGGAACACATCAATGTTGTTCTCGCTGCTTTTATCTGCTTCGGTGACGGTGAAAGTAGGTGAAACGGCACCACTGGTTGCTTTGACGAAAAATGCCTGGCCACTTTGTATCTGCCTGGTGGCAGCGCCTGCACTTACAACTCCCATTTTATCTACCGTCACATATCCTCCTCTTGTACCTTGGTTTGGATCCCATAAGGTATAGAAATCTTCAAAGGAAGGATTAGCCGCTGCTAATGATGCCCAATCAATAGGCGATGCATATGGATTCGATATAAGATTAAAGGCGCCATTACCCTCTAGACTACTGAAGACCTGTGTGCCGGTAAGCAGGCTTCCAGTAGCACGAAGCACTGTATTGGTGGCAGGAAGCGGATTGGCAGTAGAAAGCATATTGATGCTGCGGTCGCCCCTTACAAATAACAGGTAACCCTTTTTAGCATCTAACGTAGCTACATTAGTATTAGTTCCTGTCACCCATGTATCGGTTGCGGCATTGTAATAAAACAAGCTCGCATTGTTGGTAAGTGTTGGATCAAATCCATTAGCAGCGCCACCCGCACCGGTAATGTGAGTACCATACCCGGGAAGTAAATTGCTATTGCTGCTGGTACTTGCATTCGTTTGCCCTTCCTGCCAGTTTGCGTTAATGGAAGTAACAGTATTAACAGAAGGTGCAAGCATACGATAAGCACGATTGAGAGCAGTGGGATTCCCAAACTTACCAATGCCTGAGATATAGCGTTCAACAGTGACATTGGTAGCGTCAGCAAGTGTTCCAGTAACCTCACCTAAACGAGCAGTACCCGAAGCATTTGATTTGAATACTACAGGTCGGTTGTTGAAATCTGCAGTACCGGCAATTGTAAGTGATTTACCTGCACTAACCACCATAGAACCTGTACTAGCAATATTCAGTGAAGCTCCGGCAGCCACCACATGATCAACATCAACTAAAAGTTGATGACCATCCTGTATGAGAATACTGTTAGTGGCAGATGGTGCCGAAGTAGCATCTATAAAATCGGAACCCTGTTGGTTGAACTGCCATGTAGATAGCGATGATAGGTTACCATTTGCCTTAGTCCTGTATACTGTAGTAGCCGGGTCCTTGTGTGTAGTAACAGAAATAACATTAGAGTTACCGGATGTACTATTGGCACTGGCTGCACGTACACGGTAGTAATAGGTGGTGTTAGGGGTGAGGCCATTGATGACATTAGAGGTTGAAGCAAATAATAGGTTACTAAAACCAGGTATTGGACTTAAAGTTTGACCTGAAACAGAAATATCATCTAATCTCCATTGTGATGTAGTCGTAGAAGACTTTGTAAAGCGAATATATACCTCTGGATTTCCAGAATATGAGCTAAGATCAATGGTGTATTGATCATAACTACCAGCAGGAACATTGTTGTGATCAAAGGTTTCAATGGTTGAGAAGCCTGTAGTTGGACTTGATGTAGAAACCTCTACAGTCAAAGTTTTTGATGTAGTATTTACTGTTCTTCCAAGATAAAAACTTATTGAACTGGGATAAGCTATACTTGCAGTAGTTAATGATCCGTTGTTAGAATTGGCGATTGCTGCTGCTGAACCACTTTTTGTATCTGAAGCAGCTGTACTTCTTGACCAGCCGGTGGCTTGCCAACCTTGAGGAGGGAAGTTTATACCTTCAAAGCCTTCAGTCAAAATATTACCCATTGTTGGTTGTAGCAGGTCTAATTGATAACCTGTTGCACCTGTCACAGGATTCCAATTCGCGGTGAAAGAACTATGGCTTACCGAAGTGGCAGCAGCTATAACTGGTGCAGACAAATTAGAAGTTGTAAAACTTTCCTGATTGCCATAGCTGGTTCCACCGCTATTGGTTGCAAAAGCTTTGAAGTAATAAGTCGTGTTTGCTGCTAAACCACTTATTGATGAAGTAAAGCTTCCGCTGCTCAAATTAGATGAACTCACGGAAGTGCCTGATCCATTAGCGAAGCCATTGGTAGTACTATATTCTATTCCATACGCTGTAGTGGAAGAACATCCGGCAGAGGCTATGGTTCCTGCCAGTGTTACAGAAGTAGAAGTAATATTTGATGTGCCTCCTGTATTAACTGAAGGCGGGAGATTAATTCCACTTCCAGAAGCGGCTACATTGATGCTTGAAGAACCTCCTCCGCTAACAAGTATATCACCATCATACGATTGTATTACTGTTGGATTGAACTTCACGTAAATAGTAATATTGGCACCATTATATGCTGGTAGGGTCAGGGTTGATGTGTAAGTTCCACTTGAAGTAGTGGAGTAGGAAAATCCGGCAAGTCCACCGATAAGTACGTCACTACCGTCTAAACCTGAGCCAGATAATGTAAAGGAGTGAGGCCCTTCAATATTGTTTATACATACACTTCCAAAGGCTGCTAAAGTTCCAGCAGTTAAACTATGTGAGCCAATTAAAGTTGAAGTCGCTTGTACGGAAGAGTTTCCACTTGCAAATTCACCAACGGAATATTGAGATGCTGCTCTAATCCTATAGTAATAGCTTGTACCAGCTGAAAGGCCTGTGACAGATTTTGAGTTTGTTGATTGCCCTGGAACATACAGGTTATCGTAACCGGAGACCATAGTCGAAAATGTATTATCAGTTGCCACATCAAGTCTATATCCTGTCACTTCAGATACTGCTGACCAGTTCGCATTGAATGAGGATGAAGTTAAAGCAGTAGCAGTGGAAGCAGTTGGTGTGATCGGTAGAGGATCAAATAGAATATTATCTATGTCAATGGTCACTGTTCCATTATCAATAACAAATTTAAAATCTGTCAGGTCAACTGTGCTTGTAGTTGCTGGCTGATCATTAAATTCCTTTGTAGTACCTACCCAAACATCCCAAGTATCATTTGCAATAGACTCATTAGTTCCGTCTGGTGCTCTATAGTGTAAGGTTCCACCAGAATTGTTGATTGCCCAAGTTATTGTCTGAGATCCAGAAAATGTATTTAAGCCAGTTACACTTGTACCTATATTCCGCAGCGTAAATTGCCCGTCTGTAGAGGTGCAATTGATGCCAAGTCTGGAATGACTGTTTGCATTATTTTCTCTACTATTATTCGTTGAAAAACCAGAGCCTACTTGAAAACCTGCAAAATTGGTAGTAGCAGCTGAGTTCCCTGTAATTGCAACATCAAATTTGACTAACATTGCCGTCGGATTTGGAATGAAATCAGTCGTTCTAGACATGGCCCCTACATTGCCTCCACTTCTTGAAAATCTCAGTTTATTAGAAGTGATTGTAACAGTAGTACTTGCTCCCGAAGTTGTTAAACCATTAAATTGTCCGTTCGTAGGTGTGCTACTTACATAATGATTAATAGTAGAGGAGCTTTTGAAATCTTGTTCAAGCAACTGCCCCCACCCATCAATTTCCCACAAAATAAACAGGATACAAAGCACAGCCTTAAAAGGCGAAGTAAATTTCTGCTGCATACGTTTTATATTAGGTTTAGAATGAAACAGTAATGAACACCGGGAGTTATCAGTGGAGCCTAATTCTCGCAGCACAAGTCTATGGTAGCCACCAGTTGTGAAACACCAGGTTTAAAGAGGTATTGGATCATAGCCGTATTTTTCTAGCTTAACCTATATGCACACAATTCACCATCAATGGGGGTGTAGCAGAATTATTTAACTGTGCCATCCATGGGGGTGGATAAGGAGGAGGAAACAGCAGTAAACAAATTCTGAATTTGAATATATAAAGCTTTATATGAAAAGTAAAACTTCTACGAAAAAAAATTTTGAAAAGCCTGCTAACCTAATTTTCATCATTACTTTCTTGTGGGGCGTCTGGTGGTTCTCCATTGACCGCCTGTATGGGTTCAATCATTTTCCATGGCCATTGTGGGTAATGCTGGCTTGGGGGCTTGGTCTTGTTTTCCAATATTTTGATGCTTACAACAGTAGTGGCAGTTCGCTTACGCAAAAAGAATATGAAAAGCTGAAGCAGGAGCACGGGCAACTATAGGATTGGATAAGGAAACAGGTGGATTATAAGCTTGCAACAAGCTGTTGTTTTGCAGTTTGTTGCAACCGACTTATATTGCTGGAAGCTTCAAAATTTTTCCTATGACTTCAAAACGATTGTTTGACTGCCTCGCACACCAGTTATCTAAGTTTCCTAAAGACGATATGCTGGTTGCCAAAATAAATGGCACCTGGACACCCTACAGTACCCAACAGGTGCAGGATATTGTAAATCGTTTCAGTGCTGGTCTTTATAAACTAGGTGTTTCAGCCAATGATTTTTCTCCTGAAGGTTCCGATAAAATTGCCATCATTAGCAGCAACCGCCCTGAGTGGGTTTTTACTGACCTGGCTGTGCAGCAGGTAGGAGCAATACTTGTTCCTATTTACCCTACCACCAATCCACTTGAACTCGAATTCATACTTAAAGACGCTGCTGTTAAATACATTTTCGTAAGTAGTGAAGACCTGCTGGAAAAGGTGCGTAGTGTGCAAGATCGTGTACCTACGTTGCGCAATGTTTACACCTTTGATGAAATAGCTGGTGCAGATCATTGGACTAAAGTGCGTGATATGGCTGATGAGCAGGCACTGCGAAAAGTGGAGGAAATAAAGGCAACTATTTCGCCAGAACACCTGGCCACCATCATTTATACATCTGGTACTACCGGCACGCCAAAAGGTGTGATGCTGCGTCACCGGAATATATACAGCAATGTATATGCAGCAAAAGACAGCTTTAAGTTTCCTGATAGCCCGCATCTGAAGGTGCTGAGCTTTTTGCCGCTCAATCACATCTTCGAGAAGATGGTGACTTACATCTACCTGTACAGCGGTATAAGTATCTACTATGCAGAATCGCTTGAAACCATAGGTGACAACCTTAAAGAAGTAAAGCCTCATGGATTTACCACAGTGCCGCGATTACTGGAGAAAGTATTTGAGAAAATAATGGCTAAAGGCAATGAACTGACAGGGGTAAAGCGGAAGCTGTTTTATTGGGCAGTTGACCTTGCTGAAAAATACGATAACCTGAAGAGTGGCGGCGTGTTCTACAATGCACAACTTGCTATTGCTAATAAAATAATCTTCAGCAAATGGAGAGAAGCACTGGGTGGAAATATTGAATTTATAATAACCGGTGGCGCAGCCTGCCAGGAGAAGTTGCTGCGCATTTTCAATGCAGCTAAAATTCCTATTTACGAAGGGTATGGCCCAACGGAAAATAGCCCGGTAATTAGCGTAAATCGCCGCGACCCTTGGACAGATACAAAGTTTGGAACCGTAGGTCCTCCTATCAATGGAACACAGGTGAAGCTTGCCGAAGATGGAGAAATATTAGTAAGTGGTCCATCGGTGATGCAGGGTTATTATAAGCGTCCTGATCTTACCGAAGAGGTGTTGAAAGATGGATGGTTATTGACCGGTGATATAGGAGTGTGGGATGGAAAATTCCTGAAGATCACAGATCGCAAAAAGGAACTGTTTAAAACAAGTGGTGGTAAATATGTGGCGCCTCAGCCTATAGAGAACCGGCTAAAAGAAAGTCCTTACATAGAACAGGTGTTGGTGGTAGGGGCAGAAAAGAAATTTGTTGGTGCCTTGATCGTTCCATCGTACCCTATGCTGCGCGAATGGATGCGGGAAAACAACCTCACATTTACAAGTAATGAAGAGGCTATAAAACACCCGCAGGTTTTGCAACACTACCGCAGCCTTGTTGAGAACTTCAATAAATATTTCAACCAGGTAGAACAGATAAAAAAGTTTGAACTGCTGCCACGGGAATGGAGTATAGACAGTGGTGAAATGACTCCTAAAATGAGCCTTAAGCGAAAAGTGATAACGGAGAAATATAAAGATGCAGTAGAGCGGATCTATGTGTAGTGTTTAGTCACATTTAGGCGATAGGCTTTAGATACGAGGCTGTAGTGGGAAAGTACTTTACATGCCTTCGTTGATCAACTGGATGGTTGGTTATTATGTAAGGCACTTTAGGAAATTGCATTTTCTACAGTTAACAGATTTAAGCGCCTTTAATTAATCCTGCTTCATCGCCCGGTTTCCGTCATTCGTCAGGAAAGTTGAGTAAACTATTGTATGGCTGCAGGAGATTTGGGACATGTTAATCGTGTTGCAGATACTGTTGTTTTTATACCACCAGGTAACCACGCTGTTCGATCTGTTTCCTTTAAACAATGTTCGTGACTATTCGCTAAAAGAGCGACTAGAGGAATGCCTGGTGAATGGTTTGATAATGGCCATACCACCAGCCGGGTTGCTGCTAAATATTGAATGGATGATCAAAGCGGCATTGGTAATTTACCCACTTCTACTGTTGGGAGCATATTTAAGCTGGTGGCGTCCATATTTATTTGGACCGACACCGCAATGGAAGGAAATTTACGATCGCATCTATGAGACAACCATAAAAGTGTTACCACCTATTCGCAATCATCCAATTCCTAACCTGGAGCATAGTATATCACACATGCTTATGTTGTTGATTACTGTTGTTACTTATCTTCATTTTTTCAGCCGGTAATGTCAAACCCTCTTTATAAAAACCAGCACTTCATTATCCTTATTGCATCGGCAGGTATACTGCTGGTACTGGGGCAGGTGCTGTCATATATCAATACGGGCGACTTTGTATCCTTCGGCAATTGGAATAAGTTCTTCCAGGACGCATGGAGCGTTTTTCTGCAGGTAATTTCGTTCATTTACCTGGTGAATTTCAGCGTTCAGTACTTCAATAAGAAGTACGCTTTGCAGCCAAACAGTCTGCAGCGTTTCCTGCACGAATTATTGTTTATCTCGCTTGTTGGATTTTTGATACAGGAAGTTTTTCGCAATCTCTTCATCCGGTTTTCAGTTGTACCCGAAGATCCAAAAACCTTGACGCCAAAGCTTCGCCAACTGCAGATGATCAGCATGGTGTTCCTGTTGGTGATTTATGCCTTTTTTACTTCGCTGCGCATTTTCCGATACCTGCAGTTAAAGCAATTGGAGTTGATACGGTGGCAGCGGGAGTTTACACAAAACCAGTTGGAGGCTTTAAAGAACCAGTTGAACCCGCACTTTCTTTTCAATAGCCTGAGTGTGCTGACATCGCTTGTATATGTTGATGCAGATCTTGCAGAACGCTTTATTGAAAAGCTTTCTAAGACATACCGCTACCTGCTGGAGCAGAAGGATAAGGAGAAAGTGAGCCTGCAAAAAGAGCTGGAATTTTTGAATGCTTATTGCTTTTTGGTAGAGCAGCGGTTTGGTAAAAAACTACAGGTGCAAATGAACATTAATGGCGTTAATCAAGAACGCAGTTTGCCACCACACTCGCTGATGATAGCAATGGAATACATACTCGCCAATAATGCTATGTCAACTGCAAATCCGTTGAAAATTGAATACAAGTGCGAGAAAGATTCGGTGTTCATTCAATACAATCATCAACCAAAACAGCAGGTGGAAAGTAATAGCAGGCAGCAGATAAACGGCCTGCGTGAAAGGTATGCATATTTAAGCCCAAGCCGTGGTATGAAGGTGCATGAAGAGAGCGCAATTCACGTCATTGAATATCCTTTATTAGCAGCAGATGAACATTAGCTTACCATATCGTTCGGTCAGTACCATCAAGCCAACATTGATTGTGGTGATTGGTGTGAGCATCGTGTTCCCGTTGTTGTTCGCTTACATCAACGACGAGATGACAAGAGAGGTGCTGGTACGTGAACTGGTCCTAACGCCGCTGCGGCTGGTAGGTGTTGCAATAGTAGTTTTTGCTGTTGTTGAGTTGTTCAACCACCTGGTTAAAAAGACACGTGTTCAATGGTGGCGGTACCTGCTTGAATTTCCTGTTATCGCTGTAGTAGTATATCAATGGTTGATTTGGACACTGGTGCATGTAGAGGGGCCAATTCGCTGCGGTAATTGCCCGTTTGAAATCGCCAATATCAACCCATGGAACTTTCGCCAATACATCAGCCTATACATGGTCGGAACGTTGTTCACGTACATCTTTCAGTCAGGTGTGAACATTTACCAGCAGGCACAGCAAAAAGCGGCAGAGGCAGAGAAATATGAGAAAGACTGTGCAGTAGTTTGCCTGCAGGCGCTACGCAACCAGGTAAACCCGCATTTCCTTTTCAACAGCTTGAGCGTACTATCATCGCTGGTGCACGTAAGTCCTGAAACGTCAGAAAAATTCATTCACCAGTTGAGTAAAGCCTACCGTTATATCCTTGATCAGAAAGACCTGGAATGGGTGACGCTAAAGGCAGAACTTGATTTTTTAGATGCTTACTTCTTTTTGCTGCAGATACGTTTTGATAAAAAAGTGCGATTGGAAAAACAGGTAGACATTGATCAGCATATTTATACACTGCCGCCACTTACCCTGCAGTTGTTGGTGGAAAATGTGGTAAAGCACAACAAAATGTCGGTGCATGAACCATTGGTGATAAAGGTGTATAACGAAGGTGAACAACTGGTGGTGCAAAATAATATTAGCCGCCGCGACCAACACGAGAGCAGCACAGGTATCGGGCTTGCGAACATCAGGCAACGCTACGAGTATATCACAGACCAGAAAATTCAGATAGAAGATAATGAAACGGATTTTACCGTTCGCCTTCCTCTTATTCAACTTAAACCTTCAAGCATATGAAAGTAATCATCCTGGAAGATGAGCACCTGACAGCGCAAAGGCTGGAGAACATGCTCAAGAAATACGATGCCGGTATAGAAATCTTAGCTACCATTCCATCGGTGGCTGAAGCTATAGAATGGCTTAAAACTAATCCTGACCCGGATGTTATCTTCATGGATATTCACCTGGAAGATGGTCAGAGCTTTAGCATCTTCGAGCAGATAAACCTTGACGTGCCGGTAATATTTGCCACAGCTTACGATGAATACACCATACAAGCTTTCAAGGTGAATAGCGTCGATTACCTAATGAAGCCGATCAATTATGAAGAGCTGGTAGCCGCTATAGAAAAATACAAACGCATACACGAGCAAAAGCAAACACAGCCACTGCAGGCACTGCTAGAATCCATCAATAAAGACAAAGAACCTGAATACAAACAGCGCTTCCTGGTGTCTATTGGTTCACGTTTAAAAACGATTGAAGTGGATGATATCAACTACTTCTACAGCGCCGAAAAGATCACGTTTTTGGTGACCAAAGACAACCAGCGTTTCCCGATTGATTTCAGCCTCGACAAGCTGGCGCTCATGCTCGATCCGAAGCACTTCTTCCGCATCAACCGCCAGATGATGGTAAAACTCTACGCCATCGGCAACATCCACGTATTCAGCAAAGGACGCCTGAAGCTAGACCTGCAACCCGCATCCAAAGAAGAAGTATTTGTCAGCCTTGATAAGGTGACGGATTTTAAAGAGTGGCTGGGGAAATAGATTGTTGATTTCTGATTTTTGGGATGTATTATTTGGGGATGGCGGATGTGTGGAAGTTGAATTGATTTTAATGCTACAGGCAAAGCTTTTGCATAGCTATCGCTATTCATTACTAAAAATGCAAGGACAATGGATACCAACAATGATGACAACAACCTGACGGGCAACAGGCCTGACACACGCAGGTATGAAGTACAAGATAATTCAGGGCACCTGGAAGGTAGCCGCCAGCAAGGCAGCAGCAGTGAAGCTTCTGAAGCTGAGCGACTGAAGGACGAGAATGACCAGTCGGAGCTAAATAAGCTGGACGATAGAGGAACAGTTGGTGGCAACGAAGCGAGCTAACAAAAACTTCTTCTAAAAAAGAAAGCCACCCATTAAGGTGGCTTTACTTCTTTCTATTGCTTCTTACTTCCTGGCTGTAATATCAAGTCCAATGTTCACTTCTTTTCTAATGAACCAATCCTGTGGATTGTTAGGTCCTTTATAATTCATTCCCCACTCGGTACGATCTATTTGGAAATTTGCCTGTGCGGTTACAGTATTATCATTCACAGATACCTTTGCTGGAAACGTTACATTCTTTGTTTCATTTTTTAAAGTAAGGTTGCCACTTACAATGTGTGTAGCACCTTCCAGCTTGCTGGTAGTTTTGCTGCTATCGTAAGGCTCTACTTTAGTTATTTCAAAAGATGCTGTTGGATATTTTTCTACATCGAAGAAATCTGCACTCTTCAGGTGACCAACTAACTGGCCATTGGTTTCATCTTTCAAATCTTCATTTACAATAGAAGCTACATTGATAGTGAAAGTACCAGAAGAGATGGTGCCGTTAGATACGCCAATTGTTCCATTGCTCAGGGAGAATGTACCATTGTGCTGGCCATTAACTTTTGTACCTACCCAGGTTACTTTACTTGCTGCAGTGTCTATAGTATACACTGTGCCTTGTGGAGAACTT
The DNA here is from genome assembly GCF_017355875.1 of Aridibaculum aurantiacum. Classification (NCBI taxonomy): domain Bacteria; kingdom Pseudomonadati; phylum Bacteroidota; class Chitinophagia; order Chitinophagales; family Chitinophagaceae; genus Aridibaculum; species Aridibaculum aurantiacum. The sequence goes on along the minus strand of NZ_JAFEWC010000001.1, from coordinate 513,576 downwards.
GCTTCCCGTTGCTCACTGGTTGCCGCTTTGTCAGCGTCTGGTGCCTGCGTACATGATACAGCTACCATAGCTACTAATGCCGCAGGGAAAAGTATTTTCTTCATGTGTATGATTGATTTTGGAGATGCAAAAGTAGGAAGAAAATTACATTCAAAGTTCAAACATCAATATTTGTTCTAATGTTAACAGCTGGATTATCAAAAAGTAATGTAGTAACAACTTTTAGCTGCTGTTGCTATTCAGCATATGTAATAAGGAGGAAAAAGATATGCTGCCTTAGAAAACCCTGTACTGCTGTCCTTCAGGTACTTTGAAAACTTTGCTGCGGGCAAAGGCCAGGTAAGCATCTAGCTCTTCTTTGTGAAACTGGCTCCATGTCTGGTAAGTACGCAGGTTTGCAGCGGGACCAAAAAGCCAGAAATTATAAGCTTCAAAAAGGCCTTCCTGCAGTAGCTGGCGTTGGTGCTCAAACAGCCTGAATGGATACTTATCGCCATGCTTTTCGTACCAGTCTAAGATGAAATGTGTACGTATAATGGTGAGCGTTTCAGGTGTGATGCCAAAAGATGTTTGCGACTGCTGCTGGGCCAGAACATCAGCTACAGCTTTGGTAAAATCATTTGCTTTTTTAGCATTATAAGAAGCAGCAGCATTGCTAGCCAGGTAAAACTTCTTGTATTGGTCGAGCAGCAGGTTCTTGGTTTCAGTGGCACGCGGCGTAAAGCTTTCCATGTTCAGGAACATTTCGCCATACAGCATACTCCACAAAATTTCTCCGCGCTGTGCATATTGCTTACTTACAAAATAGTAGTTGCTGCTATGGTTCGGGTCAATCTCAATTCCTTTTTCAAATAGCTTTAGTGCGCCTTCAGGATCTTTATCCATGATCATTTCGCCATACTCGCTGTACAAGATCCCTTCGTTTGGAAACATCTTTATTGCTCTCTTGTACAGCTTCTCCGCCTCTTTATTATCAGCTATTGATTTATATACCAGCCCCATCATATGAAAAGCAGGAACATCTACATTTGGCTTTTCCACCAGCGGCTTTCCTATTTCCAGCGCCTTTGCAAAATCGCGCTTCAGGTAATAAGAAAACAGAAGATCCTTTGTCATCTCCAAATTATTGGGATCCTGCTGCAGTGCGCGGTTCAGTACAAGTATTGAATTTTCGTAATCACCCTGCCGTAAAAAAGTCTTAGCTGTTTCGTGTAGTTCGGCAGGATTTTGTGCTTGAGCAACGGCCGTCGTGGTGACAGCCAACAATAACATTATTACGATCTTCTTCATACTTCTTTATTAAAATTGAAACAAGCAGCCCCTGTTCAGATTCATTTAGTAGATAAGGTGGGTCAAAAGACCATCCCTCAATTTTGGTTCGAACCAGGTACTCTTTGGCGGCATTACATTTCCACTGTCTGCTATATCAAATAATTGCTGGATGCTTACCGGGTACAGGCTGATGGCTAATGCCCATTCGCCGCTGTTCACCCTTTTCTCCAGCTCTCCTATTCCTCTTATACCACCCACAAAATCTATCCGCTTATCCGTACGCTGGTCCTTGATTCCTAACACCGGGTCCAATACCTTTTCTTGCAAAATGGTTATATCAAGTACACCAATTGGATCATCAGAATAACTTCCTTCTTTAGCTGTTAAAGTGTACCAGTTACCACCCATGTACAGTCCAAACTCATGTAGAGCTCCAGGTTTTACTGCTGCATCGGCCTTCTCTATGGCAAAATTCTTACCAATCTTTTCCAGCAATTCTTCTTCGGTTAATCCATTCAGGTCTTTAACCACCCTGTTATAGTCCATTATATGCAGCTGGTTAGCAGGGAAAAGCGTGGTTAAAAAATAATCCGCTTCAGGCTTGGCGTCGGCTCCCAATGCCTTGCGCACTTTGGCCGCAGAGGCTGCTCTATGATGCCCATCGGCTATATATGTATAAGGAACTTCTTCTTCAAAAAGTGAGGAGATATGGCTAATGGTGTCATCATTGTTTACCACCCATACCGTATGCTGAATGTCATCTTCTGCTACAAAATCATACACGGGCTCGTTATCCTTTTTCCATTGCTCTACCAGCACATTTACCGCTTCCACATCCCGGTAAGCAAGAAAAACATTGCCTGTTTGTGCACCGCTGGTTTTTATGTGATTGATCCTGTCCTGCTCTTTCTCAGGCCGTGTAAACTCATGCTTCTTGATGATATCATTCTCGTAATCATCTACTGAACTTCCGCACACAAGACCTGTTTGGCTGCGGCCATTCATGATCAACTGGTAAATGTAGTAGCAAGGCTTATCTTCCCTGAACAAGGTGCCATTGCTGATAAAGGCTTGTAGGTTCTCCTTTGCTTTTTCGTAAACTTCAGGTGTATGAATGTCAGCCAGGTCATCCAGGTCTATCTCGCTTTTGGTGATATGTAAAAAAGAATATGGATTACCTGCAGCTTCTGCTTTTGCTTCCTGGCTGTTAAGCACATCGTAAGGACGAGAAGCAACTTTTTCAGCCAATGCTACCTGTGGTCGTAACGCTTTGAAAGGAGAGATCTTTGCCATGTAGTTGTATTGTGGTGCGCAAGATAAGCGATTGCCAGAACAAGGATAGGTGCTAGTGGTAGTTGAATGGTAGAAGCAGGAAGCGTGGGTTCTTTATATTCGCATACATGAAAACAATTGACCTGCAACAACTGGCACCGGTAGAAAGGCAACAATGGCTACAGCATGCAATTGCTCCGCGTCCTATATGTTTTGCAAGCACAATAGACAGGGCAGGAAATGTGAACCTGAGCCCGTTCAGTTTCTTCAACCTGTTTTCTTCCAATCCTCCTGTTGTTATATTCAGTCCTGCACGCAGAGTACGTGACAATACAACCAAACATACGCTTGAAAATGTACTTGAGGTGCCTGAGGTAGTCATTAATATCTGCGACTATGATATGGTGCAGCAGGTAAGTCTTGCGAGTTGTGAGTTTCCAAAAGAAGTAAATGAATTTAATAAAGCTGGTTTTACAGCCATACCTGCTACTGTGTTAAAACCACCAATGGTGCAGGAAGCAAAGGTGAAGCTGGAATGCAAGGTGTTGGAAGTAAAAGCACTGGCAAGCGAAGGCGGAGCAGGTAATCTTGTAATTGCAGAGGTTCTAAGGATGCATGTAGATGAAAGCATATTGGGTGAAGATGGGAAGATAGACCAGCGCAAGTTTCACCTGGTGGCACGGCTTGGCGGCGACTGGTACTGCAAGGTGGATGAGACCAATCTTTTTAAAGTAGAAAAACCTAATGTAAAACTGGGAATTGGTATAGATGCTTTGCCGGCTAATATTCGCACCAGCCGCTATCTTACCGGCAATCATCTTGGTCAACTGGGAAATGTACATGATATGCCGACTGTAGATCCGGCCTATGAAGATGATAAGCTGAAGAACATTTTTCAATACTATTCTCTTACTCCTGACGATATGGAAAAGGAAGTGCACCTGTATGCTGCGCAGCTATTAGATGAAGGTAAAGTAACAGAAGCGTGGCAGGTACTGCTATCGACAGAAGTAGCGGTGTAGCTGATGTAGCTAAATGAATAAGTCAATAAAACTTAATGCTGCGTTTAGATTGAAATTTAATGTTACAGCCACAGCCAAACAGCTAAAAGAATGATGTCTTTTAAAGCGGATAATCAGAAGGTATTCAGATATATATTATCAAGCCTACGGGAACTATGTCTTATGGTTTTTTCGTATTGGTTGTTTAGGATTATTCTTTCTATTGGTGAATTTCCTATAATTTTTGCAGTCGGTGGTATCATTTATTTTATTATTAAATATGCTTGGGAGGATAAAATTAAACAGGTAGTTTTTGACCCGGATAAAAAAGAAGTTATTGTTTATTACACTCATTTTGGGGACAGAAAAGTAGATTCATTTTTGTTCGATGAAATAAAATTTAAAGCATACATTAAAGGAGCAAAATCATTCCGATTTTTAGCTGAGCCTGTTTCAGTATTTTTATTTAAGGGTGAAATAAAAAAGTTTGAATTAAATAAAACCAAAGATGGATTTCGTTTTGAAATTCTAAAAGAGTTAATTACAAAAGCTAGATCGCTGTCGGTGCCAGTAACAGAGGAATTTATATAAAGCTGCCTGGCCCTCCAAAGTCACCCATCTCGCACCTAACAACTACCACCTAACACCTCCCTCACATCCACGGCTCGTTCTTATCCTCCACCAGGTACAGAACTAGGTTAGCTAGTTGTTGTGCAGCTTCCAGTTTTATGAAAGGAAGATTTACGTCTCCTCCTGCAGTTTTAAATTGCACTGAAGCTAAACCATGCTTCCTCTGGTAGGGCGACTCCAAGAGTTTTACCTGCTGCACGTTGCGCCAGCAAAGCAGCGTATACCGCCTGCCCCACAGCCCGCTGTATAGTTGCAGTCCTTCATCATTTGCATACCATCTAAAGTTGCGATACCACTGGTAGTTTCTATAGCCAAAATAGAAGAACAACAGCCCCGCCCATAGCCCGTGCCAATCAAACACCAGGTAACCAATCAGCATTAACAGCAGGGTAACCGGTAATGCAATGAGCAACGTGCGGCGCTTCCAATAATCAGGCTCAATCATCAATCCTTCTCTTGGTACAAGCACCGGTGCCTGCTGGTATACATTAGCAAGACCAATGGCGGCATCTAAATTTGTTAAGGGGATCTTTACCTTTTGTTTTTCCTTCAAAGCAGATGTTCCAATTGTCTTTATATCGAGCATCCAAAAATTGATCTTGCAACGTAGCCAGTTGGTGTGCCAGCTGTACACCTGTATTTTATTGTGCGGTATGATGCGCTGCTGACGGTTCAGCAAGCCAAAGCTGATCTTCCATTTTTTGTGTTCGCTTTGCAGTGTAAAATTGAAGTACTTAATAACCGTTCTGAATGAAGAATAAGCAACAGAAACAAATGCAGCAAAAAGAAGTAGAACAGTCACTGCTACAGTCATATTGTTTTCCATTTCACCTCCTACTCTTTCCATCCACTGCCAGCCGTCTATTTCAAAAGCTTTCTTCAGGTCGTCGAGCAGGTTGAGACTAAGCGCAACAAGAATAAGAAAGGCTTCTAAATGATTGGCAGAAAGACTCAGCTTTAGCAGGTCTGCAGCTTCTAAACGATAAACAGGTGCTTGTACTACCTCCTGTTGTTCAACTGCTGTTGGTTCACCGGCAGCATGCGAAAGCAAAAGCTGTTTCAACTGTTCGGCTTTCTTCATTTGCAGCGCATCAATCTTTGCTTCCACTTTTTCTGAGCCTGCACTATCAAATGACACCCGGGCCACGCCAAATACCTGCTGCCATACATTCTGCTCCAGGTGCACAGCCTGCATGCTCTTCAGCGGAATGCTCATCGTCTTCTTTTTTATCCAGCCTGTCCTGATAACCAAATTATCGTTGTGCACATGAAAGTAGTAGAAGAAATAACGAATAAGAGCCACCCCCACAGTAAGCACACCCAAAGCACCAATCATAATTAGAAGTTTAGGCGCTTCACTTACCTTATTTGTCCTTACAAGTATTACGAGCAACGCAGGCCAGAATGTCTTCAGCATAACCAATGCTGCCCTAAGCATCATGATGATGATAGCGGCTGGCGACTGTCGTTGCGGAACAGCAAAATCGGGTTGATCAAAGGGTGTTGTCTCTTCCATGCATTTGGTTGGTGATCCAATCCTTTACTTGTACAGCAGTTTCGTTTGTGATTCCTTTTATAGTGAAATCGGCTTGTTCTGCACCTGCAGTATAAATAGAAACAGAAGCTAGCTTATACTTCCTTTCAATGGGCCCCGACTGCACACTTACGTGCTGCACACGATTAAGTGGTACAATACGGGTACGGCGAGTAAACCATCCGCTTCTATACAGTACATCCTGCTCCCTTATAGCATAGCCACTAAAAGAATAATTTAACCGGGTTGCGAGCCACCCAACAATGGTAATGATAACAAATAGTGCAGCAGCAGGAATAATGATCTCGTACTGCTGCAGATCATCAATAAAGAATATAGCTGCAGTAAGAGCCAGCAAAACAATGATGGTAGTAATGATATAAGTTATCCGCTGCACCTGCAGGTATTCTTTTTCCAGCGGCTGAAAATCTGCCGCTTCCACCTGCGGCAGTTCGTGCAGAGGTATCTGTACATTAGAAAAGTGCATGCGTAAAGATAGGAGCTATGGAGGATTAGCTGATAATGGATCCAAGACGCTTGATCCTTATTAGTTGATACCTGTTATTGGTTGTTGTTGAATGCTTAACAATCGTACTTCGTACCTAGTAATCTGTAGTCGAACATCACATTTCACACCTCATACCAGCATCAGGTATAATATTAGTCTTGTGTAAAACCAGGAAAACAGGAGCTTAACTAAAACAGGAGAAAGATGAAGATATTATTAGCAATACTACTGGTAGGTTTTCTAGGATGTAATTCAACAGCTCAAAATCAGCCACAACTTGAAGTAAAAAAGGAACTGGATAAATCGCTGAAAGAAATATCAGGATTGGTAGCTGTAGGCGATCATTTATGGGCAGTAAGTGATCAGCCAAAACAACCTGTAATGAAATTAGACAGATCAGGAAACATAGTACAGGAAGTGACTATAAAAGATGTAAAGTTTGAAGATGTGGAGGCAATCACTTCCGATAATGAATACCTATATGTAGCAGATGTAGGTGATAATGATGGGCAGCGTGATGTACGGAAAATTTATAGAATAGCCCTTACTTCTATTGGTGATAAAAAGAAAACAGAAGTAACTGCAGAACTCATTTCTTTTTCTTTCCAGGGACATACAGAGGTGGAAAAAAAGAAACACAATGAACATGATTGTGAAGCGGTCATTCATCATAATGGGGCGCTGTACCTGTTTACTAAACGACGCACAGACAAAGACACAGAAGTTTTTAAACTATCTAAAGAACCGGGGCAGCATGTGGCTATTTCACTAGGTGTATATTCTACTGACGGAATGATAACCGGAGCAAGTATCAATTCAGCTGGTAACGAGCTAGCCCTAACAGGCTACCACAGCGGACATACATTTCCTTTTATTCTGATACTGAAAAACTTTAGCGGAGACACTTTCTTTAGCGGCGAAAAAGAACGGATAGAACTTGCAGATAAGAAGATTGACTGGCAGGTAGAAAGCATTGCCTACACAAGGGATAATATGATCTACTTTGCCTGCGAAAAAACCAAAGATGTGGAGGCTACTTTATATGGCCTTAAGAGGGAAAATCTGCACACGATAAACAAGAAGAAGTAGCAGCCTGCAAGTATGTGAGCAGGCTACTACTTCTAAAGATGAATTGTTATCTATTTAAATTTTGGCAGTACGTGTTCACCAAAATCTTTGATGAACTCCTCCTGGTTTTTGCCTACGTTGTGCAGAATGATCTTTTCAAATCCCAGGTCAACATATTCTTGAATCCACTTGATGTGCTGCTGTGGATCGGATGATATTTTGACTAGCTCTTTCACCTTTTCGCGTGTTACCATTTCACCCAAAGCATCATATTGCTTTACCTGCCACAGGTCGTCCAGCACTTCGCTCGAAAGAACATTTGTACGCCACTGATCATACGCCTCTTCCAGTGCCCGCTCTTCATTCCTGGCATAGGATAGCTGCGCCTTCAGGTATAGCGGCTTTCCTTTTCCGCCACCTTCACGAAAAGCTTCTACTACTTTTTTCAATTGCTCCAGCGGATGATTGATTGTGATAAGTCCATCCGCCCACGAACCAAGCCACCTGGCTGTTACATCAGTTACAGCAGCACCTATAAGCAGCGGCGGCACTTTAGGTAATGAATAAAGCTTTGCCTGCTGTACAGTTACCAACCCATAATGAGTTACCATTTCGCCGGCAAATAATCGGCGCATGATATCTACGCATTCTTTTAGTCGCTCATTTCGCTGCGCTTTCATGATCCACTTATCACCGGTAATGTTTTCATTTAAAGCTTCACCACTTCCTACAGACATCCAGAACCGCTCAGGAAACATTTCGGATAAGGTAGCAGCAGCCTGTGCTACAATGGCTACATGATTACGCTGCCCCGGTGCACATACTACACCATGCGGCAAAGAAGTAGAGGCCATAGAAGCTCCTAACCAGGAAAATGAATAGCCACTATGTCCCTGCCTTTCGCTCCACGGATGAAAGTGATCGGATGAATTAATAGCACCGAAACCAGCCTGCTCAGCCATAACTGCTAAACGCAGAAGTTCAGAAGGTGCAAACTGTTCGTGCGAAGCATGATATCCTATAATTGCCATGTTTGTTGCTTTAAAGATTTATCTAGGAACACTTATGATTTTCTATTCCTTTACTAAAGCGTCCTCGTTATTTACATTTCGTTCTGCCTTACTTCTTTTCTTTCTCTATAAAACGGCACCAGTTTCCGCCACCATTTCAGTTTCTCTTCTTTATCCAGGTCGGGCAGCATTGTTCTGAAAAATTGAAGCGTTTGATCCATTTCCATATCGACTGCTGATATAGCCAACCGTGATTCTTTTATTAATATCATGCTAGCAAGGAATAGCAATGCCACGCCAACTATACCCAGCAGGAAAGGCAACCACGTGTAACTTGTTTGGGTAAGAATAACTACACCTATACTAATGCAGGTTGCAATAAAGAAGAACAGGGTAAGATAAAGAATGGTCATGGCCATTTGTAACAAGCGGGCCCTGCGGGTTGCCATTTTCAACTGCGCAAACAATGCTGCTAATTCACCTTCCGGCTTTATTTGTACTGTGCTTTCTTTTATCATATCCCGCATTTGATCACTTAATGTGCGGGTTCTTTCTATAGAACGACTAAGCCGCTGCGAGGTGGTAAGTATGAGCGAACCACTTGCCATGATAAGCACCACGGGTGAGATCATAGCAGACAGAACGGCGATAGTTTGAGATAAAGAATTCAATGTATAGTGATGATTTTGTTTACGATGTAAGTGCACTGCAGGTAATGATTTCTTGTCCAACTTTCTGATGCTAAGTGAAACAACAGGCCTGGCTGGTTCATTCATTAACAGGCATTCTTTAGGTTCATTGCACCAAAATCATACTAGCATGACAGCAGAATAATTGCTACCTCGATAGCAGACAAAACTGCTTTGTCATCCCGAGGTTCGAGGGATCTCCCCTTCAAAAAACTACAGACACCAAACAAGAAACCAGGGGATGCCTCCTTCGTCGGCATGACATAAAGTTTACCAGCAACAAGCTACTAGAAAACCGGAAGTAGTAAAAGTTGGACAGGCTTAAAAAGCAATAGTTGATTTGATGATTAAAAATTCACCTGCTGCAGCAGCGGTACAAGCCCTTGCAGTGTCTACTTGCAAAAAGATAGGACATGAAAAAGTTAATCATACTTGTAGACTACTTATACATGTGGATCCTGGAGTTAAGGAGAAAAAATGTACCTGAGCAAACCTCTATCACACATATACTATAGCGGTGATATGCTAAAAACTGAGGTGGAAATTTATTATGATATATAAGATGCTGGCTTAAAAAGCTGCACTGCGTTTTCAATTTCAAGTTATTCACATTCCGGGTGCAGAAGGAAAAACTTAACACAGAAGAACAAAAGAGCGCTTTACATTTGCCCTCCCCATAATAACCCCCGGGGAACTAAAACACATGGAAGCCAATACATTAGCTGCACCAGCAACTTCAGAAATGGTTACACCAAAGGAATTGATATGGAGACACATCAAAGATCCTAACCACCGTATCACTGAAGAAGAATTCAGCAAACTTGTTGTAGGTCTAAATCTGAAAGAAACCGAAAAGCACAAGCAAAACTAGTTTTGCCGATAAATAAGGGTGCAAAAGCATGAGCCAAAACCAAAGTAGTGGCTTAGCATTTTAAAGCTCATTATCCAATAGAAGGGCTAAAGAAAGTAGCATGTACAAAACATGCTACTTTTTTTTATCCAAGTACATCATAGGGATTGGGAATTCTTCCAGTACCACTATCATTATCATCATCGTCTTCACTTTCCCTTGCTGCTTTCGTCTCAAATTCTGTAGGAGGAATAAGTGTGGTATTATCAATTTCGTATAAACTCTTGTCTTCGCCAACACTACCTGTTAGTTCAAGCTGCGCGTTGCGCATTTCTTCATCGGTAGTTGAGTGATTGGGATCGAATAAATGACGCTTCGCCAGTTCACTTATAGTTAAAGGCTTCTTATCAGAAGTGATCTGATTGATTCCATTAGGATTTTGTTCCTGTTTCATCGCGAAAGTTTTCATGTGATAGATTATTCTACTAACGGTGTACCAACTTTTGCAGTTTGTAATGTGCCATCACATTCTACAGCTGCAGCAGCCTATCGGTAACAATAAATTAATATTAGGACCCTCATGTCAGTTGGGTGCGCGAACAAGATTTGTGGATACAGAATGAGATTGTTTACATTTGCATTTACCCATCTCTCCTATAAATTAAACAGACCCGCCCGGACCATATGTTTAATCAGAAAGATAAAGACCATGAAGAACTGCGTTTGGTACCTATTGGAAGATGATCCTGATGATGTACAATTAATAAGCGAAGCATTAAAAACTTCACAACTACCGGTAGAGCTTGTTCACTATACTTCGGATGATGAACTAATAAACGACTTGGCTATCAAAGATTTGCCTCATGTCGTTATTCTTGATATTAATCTTCCTACAACCAATGGACTGGAGGTTTTAGAAAAGCTGAAACAAAGGGACAGGCTTACAAGCTTATTGGTGGTCATGTTTACTTCGTCGGACCTGGAAAGATACCAGGAGCAGAGCAAAGAACTCGGAGCCGTAGCCTATTTTACCAAGCCGTACCAGTTCGACCACTATTTTACCGTAGTAAAAGATATATTCAATCTATGTTCGCTGCATCCAGCCTGATCAGCATCTGGTAACTACTAGATAATACAATGAATGTTGGAAATACCTATGGTATACCTGCATCCATTGCTGCAGTACATTTGCGTCTATGAAGCCTTTACTTATTTATTGCTACGATGCTTATTGTGGTTGGTGCTATGGATTTTCTGGAACAATTAAAGAATTGGTAGAAGAGTACGCAGACCAACTGGAAGCAGATGTACTATCGGGAGGCATGATACTGCCTGAAAAACCAGTACACATAAGCGCAACTGCAGGCTATATAAAAAATGCTTACACAACTGTGGAAGAATATTCAGGTGTGCAGTTTGGGCAAGATTACCTGTGGCATATCAATAATCCTGAAGAGAGTGACTGGTATCCTAATTCAGAAAAGCCGGCTATTGCCATGTGCATTTTCAAAGAGTATTATCCTGAACGCGCTGTTGAATTTGCACACGACCTGCAGTACAGTTTGCATTACGAAGGACGCGATCTTACAGACAATGAAGCATACCGGCACCTGCTGGAGAAATACAGCATTCAACCGGAAAGATTTTACGAAAAACTACAAAGCGACACGTACAAGGAGAAGGCTTATTATGAATTTGCTCTTTGCAAACAATTGCAGGTTACAGGATATCCAACCGTTTTTTTACAAACCGGCGAATTGAAATTTCATATGATAGCACGTGGCTATACAGATGCGCAAAGCCTGAAGGAGCGGGTGGATGCTGTTTTAGCTACATTATAAAATGCAAATGGCAGCTACGATAGCTGCCATTTATGAGTATAAGTAACCTTGATATTTACACCCTGTAGCAGATCGCGTTGATATTCATACCTGCACCTACCGATGCAAACATGATGATATCGCCTGGCTCCAGTGCATGATTTTCTTCCTTTCCTTTTACCACCAGGTCGTATAATGTGGGCACTGTTGCAACCGAACTATTACCCAACCAGTGGATACACATAGGCATAATTTCAGCAGGGCTGATATCTTTTATTCCGTATAGCTTATACAAGCCTTTGATAATGCCTTCATCCATTTTTTCATTCGCCTGGTGAATGAAGATCTTCTTTACATCTTTTATATCTACCCCACTAACTTCTAAACATTCTTTCATTGCTTCAGGCACATGCTTCATAGCGTACTCGTACACTTTGCGGCCTTTCATTTTTATGTACCTAACAGAAGGATCACATTCAGGATAATATGAATGGCCCATGTTGATGAAGTAGGCTTCATCAAACGAATGGGTGACAGCACAGCTGCCTAAGAAACCACTACCATTTTCTTCCACTTCTTTGTATTCCAAAACGGTAGCACCGGCGCCATCGCTGAATATCATGCTGTCACGATCGTATTCATCCAGGACACGGCTCAGCGTTTCACTTCCTATAATAAGTGCACGTTTAGCAATACCAGCTTTAAAAAATGCATCGGCTTGTATCATACCCTGCACCCATCCCGGGCACCCAAATAGCACATCGTAAGCCACACATTTTGGATTCCTGATCTTCAGGTTATTTTTTACCCGGCTTGCCAGCGACGGCACTGCATCTGTTTGTATGGTTTTGTTTACTACGTTTCCGAAGTTGTGAGCTACAATAAGTTGGTCTATTGTTTCAGGATCAATGCCACTATCTTCTATAGCATTCTGAGCGGCTATAGTGGCTATATCAGAACAATTAAGATCTTCAGAAATATATCTTCTTTCAGCTATGCCCGTTATCTGTCTTAGTTTTTCTGCCACCTCCAAACTGGGAGTTTCTATGGGGCTTTTATCTTCAGCATAAAACTTATGGACTGCAAAGCTATTGTTGGTTCTAACTACGGTAGGTATATAACATCCAGAGCCAGTGATCACTGATCTTTTCATTGGAAATAGGAGTTTGTATTTATGTTCACCACTTAAAAAGGGAGATTGAAGTTAACACCTGCAATTGTAATACCGATGATAATAATCATGCTGGTGGCATAACATTGGTGGGACACTACAAAAAATGAGAAACATGATAGATAATAATAATGAAGAAAACAGGGAGCAATCATCTTCTAATCCTGTAGAAGGAGAAAATAGCAGCCGTAACCGCCGTGCAGAAGAAAGCGAAGCTGATGCCGATGGCGTTTATCTTACCGCTGATTCAAAACTACAGTCGCCCGAAGAATATGAACTGGATAAAAACCGCGACAATACTGATGACCGTATAACAGCAAGTAGTACAGACGACCACGAAACCAATAGTGGCGGAGTGGCAGGAACAGACAGGGCAGGAACCGCAGAAAGAAAGGATTATGGCGAAACCAAACTTAACCAGGGAATAGAAGAACAAGGTGGGCAAAAGACCTATGACCTTGATTAGAAGAAGAATTTATATTGAAAAAGGAACTGCCCCGGCTGTTCCTTTTTTTATGCACCTAAAAAAAGAAAAGCTGGATTAGTTACACGATGAACACGGTTGAGATGCAAGAGCACACTTTTGTAGTTGGCTGATGTTCCACCTTAGAAGTAAGCACTTTACTTAGTTTGAGGCTGAACTTCTGCTAACTGTAGATAATTCTTTCGTCCTGCTGTTATGTAGTAGGTAAGGAAAAACAAAGGAAGCATAGCTACTATAGCCAGGTTTGAAAGCAAGAACGTATCCAGTACAAAATAAGCTAGAACAATAAGAAGTATTGCCGCTGGTAATAGCCAGTTGCCATATTTAAAACCACCTACTTTGAAGATCTTTGTTTCACCTTCTGTGATATGGAAGGTTTGGATTGGGCTGCTGCACCAGTCAATCTTTGTGACAAGAGAATGTTGACCAGGTGTTACATCATAATTCATTGTTTGCCCGTTAGCAATTGTACCAATTTTTTTACCATCCAGGTACACACCATAATTTCTGAAGTAGTTCAAATATTCGTTTGTCCTAATGATGGTTATCGTAGCCATTGGAAGTCAGTATTATGTTTTTTCCTTACGCTATAAAATTACAACGAAACAAACATGTACAAGTTGCCAGCTGCATCCACTGGTGCAGCTGGGAATAGTCTTTGCAAATACATTCGAAATCCTATGATATGAAACAAGCAATGATCGTGCTGTTACTTACAGCAACTACACTGGCAGCATCTGCCCAATCTCAAAGAACAAAGAAGCAGAAGGTAAAACAAGAGACCGTTGAAGTAGGCGCACAAGGAAATAATGCATCTGCTACAGGCGTGGTACGTAGTACCAACAAAGGTGCTAATGGTAAAAAGTTAGGCCACTATAAAAATGGCAAAGCAACTGGTACCCGCTGGGAAACCCGCACGAATGCAAATGGTAAAAAAATCCGTGTACGTGTAGATTAACCAATCAATGTGCAGATACGTAAACGATTACCACAAGCGTAACTGCACATTATTCTTATTCTTCCTTGGAGGCTTTGCATCGCCAAAAACAGTTTTGCCGCCATACATCCAGCTTTCGTTTCTTTCTTTTTCCAACAGCTGATCAAAATTATTATTAGGAGTAAAATCCTTTTCAGCGCGGGCTGCAATGGTGTGCAAAGCCTTTATCGCATCCTGCTTCTCTGAAAAATCCAACTTAGCTTTTTGAACAGCATTTTCCAGGTTGCTGATGGTTTCATCATACACCATAGTAGGAACAGGGAAAGGATGACCATCTTTACCACCATGTGCAAAAGAAAAACGTGCAGGATCTTTAAATCGCGAAGGCGTACCATGTATCACTTCGCTGACCAACGCAAGTGATTGTACCGTACGCGGACCAACGCCTTCCATTAGAAGCAATTCTTCAAAATTTGACACCTGGTTTTCCTGCGCCAGCCAAAGTGTTGTCCCCAGCCTCTTGAGGTCTACATTCTCTGCCCGAACATCGTGATGCCGAGGCATTATCAACTGCTGGATCTCCTGCATCATCAGTTCCGGCTTTTCCAATGTCAGTTGCAGCATCCCCTGCCGCGAATCTTTAGCTTCAGCAGCTGTAAGATTTAGAATTGCTCCCTGGTTGATGCCACAGACACCGGTATGCGGTTCTTCTACAAAAGATTGCAGATTGCTCGAATGCCAGTGATACCTCCTTGCTGTTTTATCTTCTGTACGCATGCCTTGCTGTACCACTGTCCAATCGCCATTGGCAGTAAGAATGAAGTTGTGCATGTACAACTGGAAACCATCCTGAACAGCTGTATTATCTACTTTAGCACTTAGCTTACTGCAGCGGACCAGCTCCATTCCATCAAGTCCCGTAGCTGAAGCGATCTTCATCAACTCAGCAGGCGTTTCTTTAGAATGTTTTCCCTTACCACCGGTTATGTAAATACCCAGCTCTTTCGACCGTGGATTGATGGCTCTTTTAAGCGCTCCCATTACTGATGTAGTAATGCCCGAGGAATGCCAGTCCATACCCAGCACAGCACCAAAGCTTTGAAACCAAAAAGGATCGCTTAGCCTGCGCAGAATTTCCTGCTGGCCATATTCCACTAATATAGATTCAGTAATAGCAAGACCCAGCTTCGCCATGCGGTCAGCCAACCACTTTGGTACTTGCCCATAATGTAAAGGGAGATCTGCTGAGCCGGAACGTTTCATTACCTGCAAAAGTACCGCAGCTAGAGGGTTGAAGCTGATATTGTTTTGTTAGAAGAAGAAACAGTTACTTCTTCTTAGGAACACAATCAGGTACTTGTTTTCCATTATTTTTCTTGGTGCCTTTTTGCTCGTAGTTCTTCCAGCAAGGATCTTTCTTGGTGGAAGATTTTTTGTTTGAGTTTGCCATAACACATGTTTTATCTACAGGGTACAAATTCTATGCATTTAGCTATTTAAAAGCTGTGTTTATACATGCCATTTTCGTGTTTATGCAGCCTCTAAACAAGTGTGTAACCGCTGTATAAAATGTTGGACGCAACCTGCATTCTTTCCCCATAAAAGCCGCTACTGGTAAGGGTTTCGGTAAATATTCGCCTTGATTATTAGAACCACTAGGTGTTGCAAATCCCGTTTGCAATGAGAAAAGATGACGTATGGTTTTTGAATACTTATACATAAATGAGGAATATGAAAACACTAATTATAGGCATATGCATGGCCATGGGAATATGGGCGCAGGGGCAGGTGGCTAATACACATCCTTTACCTAAAAAAGGCAAAGACAACTACCCGCAAAACAGCCGGCAGCATACATCACCAGTTAAGACTTCCAGCAGGCATTCACCTTCTGTAAGGGGCAATCCTAATTCGCCTTCTGTAGCGCCTACACCTAACGACAGGCCAACTGAGATAAACAGGAGCAACGCCAGCAATACCAATATCAACAGGCAGGGTGCTTCAAACGCACAGCCTAATAGTCCTTTTGTACAAGGTGTATATGCAGCGCCAAATGCTGCCCGCACTTTTGATACCATTGTGACGCAAGGTCCTGCTGCCCGTGCTACTGTAGGTACCGTAGTACCAGGTGGAAACGATACAACTTTTAATGTGAATACAATAACAACTACTGAAGGCGTAACAACTACATCAGGAGCTGTAGATAGATCGGGACAAGCGCAGTTTGGACAAACCAATTGGGGTGATGGTGTAAGAAACACGGTAGGTGAAAGCCAGTGGACAATACCACCACCTATCACTGCTTCTTTTAACAGGGAATTTCCGGCAAGTAACAATGCTGCATGGACACGCAACCAGGTAGATACCAATCAATATACGGTTAGGTATAAAGCAGGCACATCGTGGGTTACATCTACGTACGATGCATCAGGAACGCGCATCAATATGCGAACTGATATTCCATTGGTTCAGCCTCCGGCGCCGGTGTCTGTTTTTATTGCAAAACAGCCTGCTACTTTCCAGGTGGCAAGCATTAGCCGGGTGCAGGTGCAGGGACGGCCAGAAGTGTATGAGCTAAGATTGGCAAATGGTAAGACAACGTATGTAAATACAGACGGAATGGAAGTAAGGTTCTAACTACAGTAACTGGTGGTAGAATAACCTCCACCAGTTACTCTACATCTTTTAGTTCATTCCAACGGGAGGTATATTTTGGTGTCAGCAAGGCCTGCCGCATTTTC
This sequence comes from Aridibaculum aurantiacum, assembly GCF_017355875.1. Taxonomy (NCBI): domain Bacteria; kingdom Pseudomonadati; phylum Bacteroidota; class Chitinophagia; order Chitinophagales; family Chitinophagaceae; genus Aridibaculum; species Aridibaculum aurantiacum. The sequence goes on along the minus strand of NZ_JAFEWC010000001.1, from coordinate 496,589 downwards.
CATTCCCTATTGGTGCCAGAGGAGGCGAACTTCACCTTCTCGTTGCGCATGCTGAAGTTGATGTTATCTATCTTTTCCATCAAGGCTTTAGAAACCTTTGTTCCTTCAGAAGGCGTAAATATATTTTGCTGAACAGAATCATCCGGAACAAGGTTGCTAAAGATGACGCCTGCTTTTTCGTACACCACACCTGGCTGGTACAATTCCTCTAACAGTTGTAATGCAGGTTTAATAAGCTCATTGGTATTAGAGGTGGCAACAGGCAACACCATCACTTTATTGATTGGCTCGTTTGGCTTGTAAACATCTCCTTTATCCAGTGCTTTTTCAATGACAAAAACAGTCATTTTTTTGGCTGCACTATTTTGCCTGCGCAGTTTTTCTGCTGCACGACTTACATACATGGCAACGGCTTCTTTCATTGGCTCCACCTGTTGCAGTGGATGCCCAAAACGACGTGTACACGATACCATTTTTTTAGTAGCTAACTGTTCATCTAAACCAATAGCATGAACACCATTTAGTTCTTTTATCAGCCGCACGCCTACCACACCACCTAAGTGCGTTCGTGCCCAATCTTCCGGCACCTGTTTTAGATCGAAAGCTGTATTGTAGCCTAGCTTTTCAATTTTAGCAGCGTATTGTTTACCCACTCCCCATATCTCGTCTACAGGTGTTCTTTTAAGTGCTGCATCCACTTTTCCTGCAGTATCAAGCACCAGCATGCAATGACTTTTAGCCTTGTTGTCTTTAGCTAGTCGATTAGCAATTTTAGCCAGCGTTTTTGTAGGTGCCACACCTATGCTAACCGGAATACCTGTCCAATGCATGATGCGCTCCTTCATCTCTTTTACCACCTCGTTTAGCTTATTCAGTGGCACTTCACTAAGATCAACAAAAGCTTCGTCAACTGAATAAACCTCTACACAATGAGCAGGCAACATGCTTTGCATAGTTTCCATAACACGCTTGCTTAAGTCGCCGTATAAGTTGTAGTTGCTGCTAAAAGCGGTGATACCATTCTGCTGAAGTTGGGGCTTGCTAAGGAAGTATGGCTGCGCCATTTTTATACCCAATGTTTTAGCTTCATCACTTCTTGAAATAATGCATCCATCGTTGTTGCTAAGTACCACAACAGGTTTCCCGTTCAAATGAGGCTTGAATAACCTTTCGCACGAGCAATAAAAATTATTGCAATCAACTATCGCTTTCATTCCTGTTTTGCTTTGCCGACAGGCTGCATGAAGAGTTGAGCCTGTAAAACAGGTGCAAGGTAGTTTTTCCTTGATCTCGTTCTCCGTTACTGGCAGCTTTTTGCTAAAATTTTTAGCTCTTTCTCAATCTTGTTTAAGAGCTACAACAGCCACTGCATAGGATACTAGACAATCTTCATGTGAAGGAAGATGTTGGTGTATGGGTCACGTGGTAGTTGTAATGCTTTGTGCTGCTAAAGCAAACTTTGTTTTCTTTGCAGTTCATTTATCTATATGAAAGGAAAAATCATAGTAATTACTGCACCTTCTGGCGCTGGCAAAACAAGTATTACGCGCTACCTGCTGCAAAAATATGATCAACTGGCATTCTCCATTTCTGCAGCTACTCGCCTGCCACGTGGTAAAGAAAAAAATGGTGTTGATTACTATTTTATGACCGTGGAAGAGTTCCAGGAGCGGATACACAGGAATGAGTTTATGGAATGGGAAATGGTGTATGAAGGCAAGTACTATGGTACGTTGAAAACGGAGATGGAGAGACTATGGTCGCAGGGGAAGGCTGTAATACTTGACATAGATGTAAAAGGGGCTATTCACATTCAGAAGCAGTACCCGGAAAATACTATTTCGCTTTTTATAGAGCCGCCTTCTATAGATGAACTGCGCAATCGCCTGGAAGGTCGTGGAGTAGATGATGAGGAAACTATAAAAACACGCTTGAATAAGGCAAGCTATGAGCTGTCATTCAAGCATTCTTTCGACAGGGTGATCACAAACCACAACCTTGAAACAGCCTGTAAGGAAGCAGAAGAAATAATAATCGAATTTCTAAATAAGTAAGCACATGGTGAAGGTATACGGCATCCCCAATTGCAGTTCAGTAAAAAAAGCGCTTGATTGGTTGAAGCAGCATGATATAGAATTTGAATTTCATGATTACAAGAAGGTGGGTATAGATAAAAAGAAATTGAAAGAATGGAGTGACCGGTTTGGCTGGGAGAAAGTGCTGAACAAAAAAGGTACGACCTGGAGGAAGCTGTCACCTGAAGAGCAGGAAAAAGTGACAAGTGAAAAGGCTGCACTAACTGTAATGGCTGCCAATCCTTCTATGATAAAAAGACCAGTAGTAGAAAAAAACAATGACTTGCTAATTGGCTTTGATGAGAATGAGTATACGGTGATACTGGATCCTAAATCAACCAACCAGTTGTAAGAGATGTGTTGAAACAAATTGTTCAGCACCTGTAGTAACGGGTTATATTACATGTTCAAAGCAACAATATGTCTTTCCAAAACAAAACTGTTTTTATTACAGGCGCCAGCCGCGGAATAGGCAAGGCCATTGCGCTTCGCCTTGCTGCAGAAGGAGCCAATATAGTTGTAGCTGCTAAAAGTGTAGAAGAGAACCCAAAACTCGGCGGCACCATCTATTCGGCTGCGGAGGAGATAGAACGTGCAGGAGGCAAGGCTTTTCCTATTCAACTTGATATAAGAAATGAAGAGCAGGTAGAGCAGGCTGTACAAAAAGCAGCAGACACTTTTGGAGGTATCGATATCCTGGTGAACAATGCTTCAGCCATTTCGCTTACACCTGTAGAGCAAACCGAGCCTAAGCGTTTCGACCTGATGCACGACATCAATGTCCGCGGCACTTTCTTTATGAGCAAAGCATGTATTCCTTATTTGAAGAAAGGCACCAATGCCCATATTCTCAACCTCTCGCCTCCCGTGAATATGGATATGAAGTGGTTTAAAAGCCATGTTGCGTATACCATGAGCAAGTACAACATGACCATGATTGCGCTGGGGCTGGCTGGTGAATTGAAAAAATACAATATAGCTGCCAATACACTTTGGCCTCAAACCACCATTGCCACTGCTGCTGTACAAAATCTATTAGGCGGCGATGCATTAATAAAAATGAGCCGAAAGCCTGAAATCATTGCAGATGCTGCTTATTATATTTTGCAAAAACCTGCCACTGAGTGTACGGGAAATACATTTATAGATGAGCAAGTATTGGCGCAGGAAGGCATTACAGACCTGGAGCATTATGCGGTTGTTCCCGGTGCTACTTTGTATACCGACCTGTTCTTGTAACTACTTCCAATCAAGAAATTTTTCTTGCTGTACTTGCTGCAGCCGCGGATGCTTTTTGTTTAGCTTACCACCATTCATTACTACCTGGTATTTTTCAAGGTAAGCTTCAGCCATTTTTTTACTGTTGAAAACATCGGCTGTGTACTCATGACACAGCCTTCTGCTAAAGGCATCAGCACCTTCTACTGCCTGCGCCAACGCTGTACTGTTGTTAGAAAGAAATCCAACGTCATTGTGAACCAGTTCAGGCAAGGATCCATAAGGTGTACCAAATATAGGGCAGCCCATGTACAGGCTTTCGGTTATTGCCAGCCCAAACGGCTCATTCCACCGCACAGGAAATATTAAACCTTTAGAGCCTTGAAGTAGATTAGTTTTCTCTGCACCACCCACCATACCAGCAAAACTTACCCGCGGCGACAGGGTGAGGCGGAAGCCCATCCTAAAGTTGATGCGATGACCTCCCAGCACTTTCAGCCGCTCTTGTTTGGTTTTTGTAATCACATCTATTGCTCCTTTGACATTTTTTACCCGCCACGAAGCATCGCCTAAAAAATGAAAATAGCTCCTGGGGTTATCAAGCAGTGGCTTGGGGTATTCATTCCAGTCAAGGCCGTTGTGCACATAAGAGGCAGAGCCAAAACGAGCCGCATGATTGCGTGAAACAAAAACAGTATTTAGGTCAAGATCTGCCTGGTGGTTGATGTTGCCATGAAAAGTAACGATGTATGGCTTTGGCATTTCTCCATCGGGCAATACATTCAGATGAACCACATCAACATCAGGCGGCACCTGCTCAGCCAGCTTCCTTGTTTCATCAATAATAAGCACCTTAGCAAAATCACAATGCGAGCCCGCTTTCACCAGGAAGGTCACCTTGTGCCCCATCTGCACCAGCTCCTTTGCCAGGCTCCAGATCACTCTTTCAGTTCCGCCGTATTTTTTTACAGGAATAGTGCTTTGATCAACTATAAGTATATGCATGCATCACAGGTTGTGCGGCCACAAAAGTAGGCATCGCGAGTTGCAACAGGTAAAGAAGCTACATCTATGCTGCGAAATAGTTTGTAGGGCTTATATTGTATCCAAGTCAACCATTACTAATGCATAACATCTTTCTCTTCTTACTTCATTTTGCCTTACTGCAACAAGAGCCATCCAAAGGTTTAGAACAACTTGTTGGCACATGGAAAATGGAAACCTCCAAAGGCGCTCTCTATGAACAGTGGGTAAAGCTGAATGCACAAGAATTCTCTGGTAAGAGCTACAGGATTAGCGGGAGTGATACGATTATAATGGAGACAGTACAACTAATGAAGGAGAAAGAAGACCTTGTGTACAGGGTAAGTGTGCCGGATCAAAACGAGCAACCGGTAAGCTTCAGGCTTATTAGTCAAAGCAATAACAAGTGGATCTTTGAGAATAAAATGCATGACTTCCCGCAGCGGATCATCTACAAGTTTGTTGGAACAGACAGTATAGCAGCCCGTATAGAAGGATTGGTTGGAGGTACAGAAAAATCATCTGACTTCAACTACAAGCGGGTACAATAAAGGGGCTTTGCAGCCCCTTCTATTATTTTGTTTCTTCTTCTTTTTGTTCACCCAGGTCTTCCAGTTTCTCTGGCCGCATCTGCGGAAACAGCAACACATCTTGAATGCTTGGTTGGTTGGTGAGTACCATACACCACCTGTCGATACCGAAGCCGATACCACTAGTTGGCGGCATACCATATTCTAGAGCACGTAAGAAGTCATAGTCAATGAACATTGCTTCGTCATCACCGCGCTCCATTAGTTTCACCTGCTCTTCAAAACGTTCACGCTGCTCAATTGGGTCGTTCAACTCACTATAAGCGTTTGCTAATTCTTTACCATTTACCATCAGTTCAAAACGCTCTACCAGCCCAGGTTTGCTGCGGTGTTTCTTGGTAAGGGGACTCATCTCAACAGGGTAATCGATAATGAACGTTGGCTGAATGTATTTGCCTTCGCACTTCTCGCCAAAGATCTCATCAATGAGTTTGCCCTTGCCCATACTTGCTTCAACATGGATGTGCAGCTGGTGGCAAACATCGCGAAGCTGCGCCTCATCCATTTCGCTTACGTCAATACCTGTATTTTCTTTAATAGCATCGTATATGCTGATCCTGCGGTACGGTGCTTTGAAATCAATCTCCACATCGCCCACCATTGCTTTGGTAGTACCATTAACGGCAATGGCAACGCGCTCCATCAACTGCTCGGTTGTTTCCATCATCCACTCGTAGTCTTTGTACGCCGTGTAAAACTCCAGTACTGTAAACTCCGGGTTGTGTGTTCTATCCATGCCTTCGTTGCGGAAGTTGCGACTGAATTCATACACCCAGTCGAAGCCACCAACGATCAGGCGTTTCAGGTATAGCTCGTTGGCGATACGCATGTAAAAAGGAACATCCAGCGCATTGTGATGTGTAACAAAAGGCCTGGCAGCTGCACCACCCGGAATAGCCTGCAGAACAGGTGTATCTACTTCTAATGCTCCTTGTTCATTCAGAAACTCGCGAATTGAATTAACCAGCTTGCTGCGCTTTACAAATACCTCTTTTACGTGCGGGTTAATTACCAGATCAGCATACCGCTGGCGATAGCGAAATTCAGGATCGGTAACAGCGTCGAAAGTTTGTCCTTCTGCTTCTTTTACTACCGGGAGTGGTTTCAGTGATTTAGTAAGCAGCGTAAACTCGGTTACATGTACCGATATCTCTCCCATTTTGGTTGTGAAAACATAACCTTTTACGCCCACTATATCTCCCATGTCAACCAGTTTCTTCCAAACCTGGTCATACATTGTTTTGTCGTCGCCAGGGCAAATATCATCGCGGCGTATATACACCTGGATCTTTCCTACACCATCTTGTAAAACAGCAAATGAAGCCTTACCCATGTCACGCACACTCATAATACGTCCAGCCAGGCATACATCAGCAAAATCTGCTTTATTCTCTTCACCCTTATAATGCTCTTTTATAAAAACAGAGGTAGTATTTACAGGATATAATGGCGCCGGGTACGGATCAATCCCCAGCCTTTGCAGTTCAGCAAGTTTCTCTCTACGGATCAGCTCCTGCTCACTCAGGTGTTGTTGCATAATTTCTTTTTAAACAGTGCGCAAAATTAGCGGAAGGAGGTGAAAGTAAAGAGGGAAGATTGGGAAGAGAAGTATCAACGCAAGAAGAAAGATGGAGCAGGTAGTTGCTATAGTGTTCTTGCTGGTCTTATTAATTTTGTTCCTACGGGTCGTGAACTAGTACTAGCTTTATGAAGCAGTTGTAGATTGTAAGCTATACCAAAGATGTATCTTAGTCTCTGGTATTTGATGTCCGTCACTTCAATATTTATCCCAAGAGGGACTTTAGGAAATGGAAAGGTCGAAATGCCGAAAGCATAATCGTAGCCTGTCCATTCACCAATAAGATTAGTAGAAGGAAGAATGGGAGTAGCTAGTGAGAAAAATGGGTTCATTTTACCACCCCTGGTAATATCATGCTTGGCATCCTGAACATAAAAACCATTGCCGGCCCCTGCTGATATTGATAGATAGCTAAAGGGAGAAGAGTATGATTTTTTCGAGAGCTTCAGCAGGTAATTAGCAGCAACATAGTAGCTGCGCTGGTAGGTGATGTAGTTGATAAATGAAGGATGTATTCCCCACAAAACCAGGTTTTGAACACCTGCATCCACCATTAATTTCTGTTTGAAGAAAAACCTGTTTATATGAAGATCCAGGCCGCCGCTACCTAAATTTTCAGGTTCACCTTTGGAATTGGATAGTCCATAAATATTAACAGTTGCTCCTGCACCTATGTATTTTATTGGGTCACCAAGGCCGAGATATGCTCCTGCATGCCCATCCATCTTTGTTCCTAATCTTGTTTTTTCGTGAAAGGTAGCGCCTACAATCAAAGTTCCCAATGAACCTCCTCCCGAAGGATTGTTCATAGAGGTAGCGGGCCAAATAGAGGATGTTGGGTTTTGCTGACCTGCACTATCTTGAGCGAACAAATTGAATGAAATGGCAAAAGCTAGCAGGGGGAGCAGCAGTTTCATAAGTTAGTTAGGGGTAAACCAAGGTAAAATAAGGGTCGAAATAAAGATGCTACAACCATGGAAATAGCTGCATATCAATGAGTAAACAACTACTGCAACAAAAACTATAATAAACTCTCGCTATTGCATAAGAATATTTATATCTGAAAAATATTGATGGAGAAAGCGGATGAACTGCAGTATTGAGGCTAGCTCATCTCATAGGCACTGCATTGATATATTCTATGGAGGATACTATATAGTCCTTGTTGGTCTCACCAGTTTAGTACCTATTGGACGCTTGGTGGTGTTTTTGTCCACACTCTTTAACTGGAAGTTGTATAACAACCCCAGAATGAAGCGAGGCTGACCATACTTTATATCTGTTACTTCAAAATTAAATCCTAAAGGAAACTCAAAAGGAAAACTGGATGCGCCAATAGCGATGTCAAATCCAGTCCATTCGGCTATGAGATTTGTGGAATGAAAAATAGGAGTTGCTAAACTTAAAAATGGATTCAATTTACCCTGCTCTCCAGGTAAATAGTCTTTATCCTGCTGGTAATAGCCATTTCCTCCACCTACAGTAATGGCCACATAACTAAAAGGTTCATCATACGAATCAGAACTGATTTGATGTATATAGTTGGCACTGATATACAAACTTTTCTGGAAGGTGACATAGTTCCTGAAAGCTTCATCACCACCCCAGGTAACGAGGTTGGTTATCCCTGCATCAAGAAGTACTTTTTGCTTGAACAGGAAGGTGTTTATATGCAGATCAAGGCCACCATGGCCAATGTTTATTCTTCTGCCGGCAGTATGGGTAAACCCGTAGGTATTGATTGTTGCTCCAGCCCCTAAAAAGTTCACCGGATCACCTAAACCAAAATATGCTGCAGCATTTCCATCCAAAACATTACCTAACCTGTTTTTACTTTGAAAAGAGAAACCAGGAATAATTGTTCCCAGCATACCGCTACCGGAAGGATTTTCCAAAGTCATAGCAGGCCATACAGGCATTGGAACTTTTTCTTCCTTTTCTACTTTATCCTGGGCTGAAGCATGTAAGCAAAAAAACAACGACATCAAAAGGATCCACGTTTTCATAAGCATGACTTTAACTGTTTACAGAAAACGGATGTTGGATCTTATTAGCAGGAAGCAGTTGATATACTATTACTGCTGAATAACTTTCTTATACAAAGAAACATATTGTTCAGCTACTACCTTTACATTATATCGAAGCGCATTTTTATATCCTTTCTCAACCAGGCTTTCCCTGAAGCTATCATCGTTTATAACCTTCAGAACACCTTCACGTATTGAAGCTACATCATAAGGATCTACTAAACAAGCAGCATCATTTGCCACTTCTGGCATGGATGAAATATTGCTCGTTACTACTACCCTACCTACTGTATTTGCTTCAATAATAGGCATTCCAAAACCTTCAAGGGTAGATGCAAAGAGTAGCAGATCACATTCTACGTACTTCTCAAACATTTCATTATCCGAAAGATGAGAAGACACCGAAAAATCAATATTACATTCCTTTAGAACATCAAGATACTCCACACCTGGCTGTCCTACAATACTAAGTTTACAATTTATTCCTTCTAAGGCTCTTGCCATACGAATGCAGTTTTTATTGGCCACCGTACCTATTTGTAAGATAACAGGCTTCTCTTTATTAAACTGCTTCTTTACTCTTGTAAAATGATTACCAATACAAGTAGGCACCACCACCACTTTCGCTGGGTCGCACTTAGTATTTTCTATAATAGCCTGGCGTGTAGTTTCACTAACAGCGGTTACTATTCCTGATCTTTTTACCGGCCACTTTACCCAAAAAATTTCAAGGACTTTACGAACGAGTGGAGAAGGGTGATCTAAAAATCCAATATCGTGAATGGTTAGAATGGTTTTTCTTTTCTGCATCATCAATGCAAGAAAGTGAACATCACCTGTAATATGATTTACCTCCCCTTGCCTGAAAGCTGCTTCAAAGACATTATACAGTCGCTTGAAAAAGCCATTACTATAATACTTTGATTCAGCTACAATAGGCTTAATACCTGGCGGCAGATGCTGCCTTACGTTTTCAAAATAAGCCTCAATACTTACATACTTATAGGGGTTTCTGCGGTGGAAATAAACAACTTTCATCTCTGTAAAAAGTAGAAACGCTAGGACTACTTCTGGAATTCAGCAGTAACAAATTGGCCCCAGTAGCGCGACCAGTTATACTTACCTGCATCAAATTCCCGACGAGCTGGCTCTAACGATGGAGTCGAAGACTCTGCCTGTTGTAAATAGGATGATTTTTTAAACCATTGATCAAATGGAAAGGTAAAGCCCATCTTTGGACGCTTCCAAACTTCCTCAGGCAACTCTTGCTGGAATGCCTTTATAAGCAAATGCTTTTTTTGGTGTTCATTGAATTTAACTGAAGGTGCAATAGAATGTGCAGCCTTTATCACATCTACATCAAGGAAAGGCACCCTCAACTCAATGCTGTGCCACATACTGTATATGTCGCTGTCGCGCAGCAGCATGTTTTGCATATATACATTTTGTTCCAACATGCTTACCCTATTCCCTGCATCCAGGTTTTGATAAGTGCCTAATGTATCATTATAAATAACTTCTTTCACTTTACTAACTGGCAGATCAACCATTCGGCCAACATCTGACGGAACAAAGACTCCCCTGTTGAAAAGGTACTCTTCAAGAGGATCATTATTGCGCATATACTGGAGCTTCTTTGCAGGATAATTACCCATAAAGGCTCCAGCTACTTTAGCTGCCATCCTCATCTTCTTAAGCTTACTATACCGGCTATTGTTAAACGCCTGGTACCCGCCAAACAGTTCATCAGCACCCAAACCGCTAAGCACCACCTTTAAACCATAGTGGAGAGCATAGCGGGTAATAAAATAAGTATTAATGCCATCAATGGATGGTTGATCCATGGCTCGGAAAATGTCAGGCAAACTATCTTCAAAATCTTGTTGAGTAACTAAAAATGATTGATGAGATACACCGGTTTTTTGAATAACCAGGTCCTGGTAATACTTCTCTGAATATTTTTCGTCATCAAAGTAAATGGAAAGTGTCTTGATCTGCTCCTTGTTGTATTTGCGGCATGCAAAAGTGAGAATGCTGGAGTCTACACCTCCGCTAAGAAAAATTCCTACCGGAACATCGGCAACCAGGTGCCTTTCAACTGAATCAAGAACTGCAGACCTTGTTAATGATACGGCATCATCAAGATTGGTTATATCAGAAGTAAATGGAAAGGAAATAAAAGTTTCGATTGTATATGAACCGGCCTCCAGGTCATAAAGCATGTAACTGCCCTTCGGCAGATGAAAAACGCCCTCTAAAGTGCTGTATGGTTCTGGTATAAAGCCAAAAGTGAGAAACCTGATAGGCCAGTTTGGATCTTCTTTCCAATTTGGCACTGCCGCTTCCAGTCCACGCACTTCTGAACTGAAATACATATCGCCGTCGTGAGTGCCGTAATAAAGAGGCTTGATACCTGCATGATCTCGTGCAGCTAAAAGTTGCTTTTTATTATTATCAAGAAGCAAAAAAGCAAACATACCTTTCAACCTGGGCAGCATAGCTGGCCCCCATGCATGGTACCCTTTTAGAAGAACTTCTGTGTCTGAATGGGATTTAAAGGAATATCCCATCTGTATAAGCTCAGCGCGTAATTCCTTATAATTATATATTTCGCCATTGAAGCTTATCTGGAAACCTATAGTAGGGTCCTCCATAGGCTGATGACCTAAAGGCGAAAGATCTATAATAGATAAACGTCTGTGCCCTAATGCTACATGAAGATTGTTATCAAAATATATTCCATTATCATCCGGACCACCATGAGCCATTGCACCTGTCATTCGAAGCAGCCGCTCCTGCACATTTTCTTTTTTACTAATAAGTCCGGCTATTCTACACATACACGATTTGCTTAATTGGCTGAATTTAGAACAACAATATGATGAAATATCTTTTCCTCAAGTTGTCGATTAAAATAAAAAAATCCGCTTCCGCGGATCTTTAATTACATATATTGAAAAACTTTTCGCAGTGGTTTGAGAACCATTGTATACCAATGCGGACTACCGCCATTTATCCGCCAAGCCTTGTAATCTTCCAGGTGAGCTTTTAGCCTATTGGAGAAACTTCTGTTACTCACCCCACCAGCTCTCATGTGCACCAATACTCTTGGAAGATACTCCGCCTTCACTTTGTTCACATACAAAAATCTTAATATCAGCTCGTAATCTGCTGCACTTTTCAAGCCTGTATTAAACAACCCGTATTTTTCATAAACTTCCCTCTTCACAAAGAAAGTAGGGTGAGGTGGCATCCAGCCGAAGTTAAACTTTTCGTACCTATACTGACCGGAGCGCCATTTACGGACGATCTTTTTAGGTTTTGACATGTTGATGAAGTCAAGGTCAGCATAGACAGCATCACAATCCTGTTCTATTAGATGCTTTACAACATCAGTGATCACATTTTCATCGGGATAAAAGTCGTCAGAATTTAAAATCCCCACTACGTCTCCTGTAGCCATCTTGATGCCTTTATTCATTGCATCATACAGCCCATTATCATTTTCAGATACAAGTGTACCCGTGAAACTGCTGTTTTTAATGATGTCTAATGTTCCATCAGTTGAAACTCCATCAATAATAATGTGTTCAATATCAGGATATTTTTGCTTACTAACAGACCTGATGGTGTCTGCAATTGTTGCCGCGCTGTTATAACATACTGTAATGATCGATACTCTCATAACCTGTTTCTATGTAAACTTTTGATTTACGATTAAGGTCTTTGAGAATATTGGAGATTGAAGCTTTCATAAATATTGTTATTACTAATTCCAGAAAAACTACCCAGGATGAGTAGAAAAATCTTCTGGCAATTTTCATAGAGTAGATGCTTCTACTATAAGACAATTTACATGGAGTATAGGTTGCATTTACCTGATTATTCTGGACTTGACAGCAACAGCCGGAATGCCCTGGTAGATTGTGTAATCATTCAGGTTTTTTGTAGCCACCGACTGAACAGTAAGAATAGAATGACTTTTACAAGTTACCCCTGGACAAACGGTAGACCTGGCTCCTATCCAAACCCCATCCTCCAGGGTTATAGGCTTAACTATAAGATCGAAACCAACTGTAGTAAAATCATGATTACCACAAAGAATATATGCTCCTTGGGATATACAAACGTTTCTTCCTATAACAACTTGAGCAACATTATCTATCCAAACGTTTTCACCAATCCAGCAGTGATCACCAATGCTTAGCATCCATGGATACTTTATGTTCACTGAAGGTTTGATAACCACACCTTTGCCCACTGATGCACCGAATAGCCTTAACAAGGCCACCTTTAATGGAGAAAAAACAGCAAACTTGTTATTAAAGAACACAATGTTTATAATAAACCATATTGCTCTTTTGATGGTACCACCTGGCTTGTACCAGGAATTATCATAAAGAGAGAATTCAACGGTTGCCCTAATAGGTGTTTGTACAACTGTCTGCTGCATTATAAATCAGTTTAGTTCAAGTTCCTTCTTTTTTTTCAATTCTTTCGCCGCCGCCATGCGTGCTTCATAAATTTTTGCATCAACCAAAAATCTGAACCAGAAACCTTGTAAGACGTGGAAGATCAAGCCTGGTTTCCCATCTCTAAACCCGCCCTTCAATATAAATCTATAAAAGAAATATACAAAGACGCGAAGAAAAATAGGATAGCTATAATACTTCATCCTCTGGTACCTTCTACGCTCCATTAGGTTACCTTTTTTATTGGGTTTAATGCGTTTATCTGCATCAACCATTAATTGCATTACATCACGGGCTTCAAGTGTCGCCCATTTATTGTGTCTAAAGGTAAACGTGTCTATTGAGTCTGTAATTATGTCAACAATGTCTCCATTTAATTTTTCAGTCTCACCATTAATGAGAAAGTGTTGGTCATACAGTTTGTCTTCACATTGGCCAAACCCCTTCTTAAAAACCACTCCATGATAAACCGGGTAATTACCTCCGTGACGTATGTAGCCATTCATAAACAAACCGATTCTCGATGCCATGAAACCTACGATTCCTGGTCTTATACCTGCTCTGAACTTGCCTGCTAATTCCGATTTGAACTCTTTTGTTAGCCTGTGATCAGCATCAATGTTCATTATCCAATCATACTTCAGATCTACATTATCAATGGCCCAGTTGCGTTGCTTTGAGTAGTTTTCAAAAGGATGGTGATAGATGTTGGATGTATAGCGTTCAACAAGCATTAGTGTATCATCTGTAGAGCCAGAATCCACTACTATTATATCATCGGTAAAATCTTTTACACTCTCAAGGCAATCAACAATGTTCTTTTCCTCGTTAAAAGTTAATATAATAACTGATACGGGTGTATGATAGGGTAAGCTATTGTTCACTTCCTGATTGAATTCGTTCTTCATAAAATCGTAAATATTTAGAAAGCAAGGCTCCTTTAGAAAAATCTCTTTCTATTGCTTTGGGAGCCTCTTCTCCTATTCGCCTGCGTGATTCCACATCTCTATAGATCAACTGGATCTTCGTCCTAATATCAACTGGATCTTGATCGCACAACCAGCCAAAGTTTTTAGCTACAACATAATCAGACAAACCAATATTAGCTGTCAGAAGCACTGGCGTACCTACAGAAAGGGTTTCTATAACTACATTAGCAAAGTTCTCTTCATAGGAAGGCAAAACCATCAAATCATAGTTTGCCAGTAACTGAAACTTCTGCGAACCATAAAAAGGTCCTTTGAAGTAAACTTTATCTTTTGCTGCTTCCGGCACCACCTTTTTTACTTCTTCCACATAACCTGGTTCACCCTCACCGTATATATCAAGTGTATATTTAAAATCTAAGTGTTCCAGCGCAGCAAGTAAAAACTCAAGCCCCTTCTTTTGTTCAATTCGCGAAAAGAAGATCAACTTAAACTCATCAGACGTATTTATCAGTCTTATGGTTTCACCAGGTTTAGGTAATTCTATAAAATTTGGTATTACATGCGTCTTTGCTTTGGGGAACAGACGTAAAATATCCTGCTCTTCTTTTTTCGAACTTACCTGGAAAATCGCCCGCTTCAACAGCCATTTACCCACCAGTTGATGAAACAGGCGCTTTGGCAGCGAGGTTCTATTAAAAAATGAGTAATTGCTAAGCGTTCCTCGTGGTGATAGAATAAATGTTCTCCTTTTCAACTTGCAAACAAAAGCAGCTCCGACCGAAACAAAATTCCACCACGCATGGATATGTACCAACTGATAATTCTTCAATTCATTATAAAGATGCTTATATAGAGCTGGTGTAAAATGCGAATGATCTTTTGTAAGCCGGTGGAAGTATATGACGTTCACAGAATTAACGTCCACTTTCTTCCCATTACTAACATCAAGATTACTTTCACCGTTTGCATTTGTTGTAACTACATCTAATGCAACTCCTGCTTCAGACAAATGTTCACACAATGTAGAAACAGATATAGTCGGTCCACCGTAAACATAAGCGGGTTTATAAGAGGCGTTAATCTGGAGTAATTTCATTTACGGGAACAAGAATTTGCATTCGTTTTAAAACATAATGAAGAAGTAGTACAAGGATAAAACCCCAGAAGATATTCGGGATCATAAACTCAAAGTTGTTTCCTCGCCACAAAGTGTGAAAGATACCATTGAAGACGACTACGCATCCAAACTTGTAGCCTCCAAATAAAAGCTCACTTTGATTATTTAGCCACTGACAAATAGCTCCAAGTATCAAGAAAAAGAAGGCGACACCAAAAGTTCCCAAGCTTAAATAAGCATCTACCACAGGACGGGTTTTAGCGGAAACCGCAGATGTTTCGTCAACCACTTCTGCTTTTAGAACCCGCTCCATTGACACTTCTTCCATATTTGGTTTTCCAGGCCAAAATGCCCTTGGTATTATTGCTAATACTGACTGCTGAACAATTTCTAAACCATAGTATCCAATGTTTTCAGGAGTTTTCTTAACAAATTGAGTGAACATTCCAATTTCCGAAAGTCGATCTGTCAAGAATTCCCAATTAGTTTCAGCTACTTTATCCCCTTCTAATATTTGCTGTATAGCAAGATCCCTCGCCTCCGCAGCTGATAAATTACCCGACCAGTTGCTTTCTCGCATTACAGTAGCATATGTTGGAAGCACATAGAATAACAGCACAAATAAAGGAACAGCAATTATGTTTATTAACCGCTTATAATATGGATAAGCTATACAACCTAATATGATGAAACAATTAAGAATGTTTTCTTTATAACCTGAAAGAGTGGCAGCAATGAAGAATAGGAAAAACAATCCTCCCCCAATAGAAGAAGTTCTTGTATCGCGACTTACTATGCCATCAATCAAAAGTGCAGCGGACAGAATAAGAGCCATCATTGTGAGACCAATTGAAAACTGATTGATGGCAGGAACAAATTTAGTGGCAATGGATGCCACATATATTCCGATACATAACTTGATTATCAAATTAGAGGGATCTCTTTTAACATTGAAATCGTCCTTGATCTTATCTTCAATCTTGTTATCTACCAATAATAAAATACCAACTACTAAGGCTATATGAGCCAACAGCGACAATCGTTGACACTTAGCTATGAGGAAAGTTTCAGAGTTGGGCTTGAATCCTTTTACTAATTGTTCAAAGTTGTAATACCCGCAATGATCTAGAAAATAAAAGATCGAAGTAAGGCACATGAAAGCCGCAAAAATGAAATGCAATAAAAAAATAGGACGCATCACTCTTTCAATTGATGAAACGCTGCCACTAAACTTTTCTTTTTCATGAACCCAACAAATCCAAAAGACATAGATGGAACCTAACCACGCAATGTAGTAAGATAATATAGCGTCCATTGAAAGTAACTCAGCTATGAGCCACGGAGCAATGAGCTTGAGTATAACAAAAATTTTATTCATGGTCTATTACACACGCTTCAATGGCCTCAACCTGTTTCTCAAAAGACCAATTTCTGATTAGTTCCTTTCCACGAACTTTCATTTTCATAAGCTTGATTCTATCTGCACATAGCTTCTCCATATTATCCTGAAGATCTGAAACAGAAGTTGGATCAAAGACATAACCATTTCCACCTTCTTCCACCAAATCTACTGCGCATCCAATTGTGCGGGACGCTAAAATAGCATTGCCGGCGGCCATAGCTTCATTCACTGCTAAACCCCATGTTTCATGTAGGGATGGCAGGCAAAATATATCAGCAGCCTGGTATATAACTGGAAGGTAGCTCTGGTTCTGAAATTCCAGAAAGTGAACATTGTGCCGGTTATTGCTGGTCTTTTTCAGTTCTTCCTCTAGTTCTCCATTTCCAACCAAAAGTAAATGACAACCAGCCACATTAGCTTTAATAAAGGCCTCAAGTAATATTGAAACATTCTTTATCTGCTGAAATTTACCTGCAAAAAGTATCACTATGGCTTCTTCCTCAATACCCAATTTCGATCTTAAAATTTTGGCTTCCTCTTCCCTTGGTGCCCCAAATCGGTTATTATCTGTAGAATGTGGAGCAAATACTAACCTTTGCTCATCTAGACCACAATATTTGAAGTATCTCTTATTCTGGCTGCCGACATACAAAGCGGTAGTTATGGAGCTGTACACCCACGAAAGAAAGCGCTGACGAAGAAAGCGTTTGATAGTGCTACCTCCTTCAAGTAAATTAGAATCACCTCTAAACATCAGGTGGCATTTACACCTAAAGTGTCTCATGATCTTTAGGTGACTGTGGTATGCCCAACCATATACTAATATTGCATCCGGAGAATACGTTTCTATAGCATCAATAATCTTTGGGTTTTTAATACCAAAAAAGCTATGAGATCCTGGATCTTTAGATGAATTGGCAACGAATTCATACTTATACCCATCCAGAAGTGGGATATCCCAATCTACAGCGCGCTTAAAGTCTGGATCAAATTTGGCTTTGGCTCCCTCCCCCCATGTATAAAAGACCTTTATATCTATCAAACCACGCTCGGCAAGTAACTGAAACACCGGCGCATAATACTGGATCGGGTGCGTAACAATAATAGCAAGCTTCTTCTTCATTATCTTGCTCCTCCTTCTGCTACTTTCTCCAACGCTTCAACCAGGATCCTGGTAACATTTCTTGCAGAAAATTCATCAAAGGCTTGAAGGTCTACCTGAGCGGAATCAAATGTCTTTATCAGCTCCAGGTATTGGCTAAGCTTGCTTGCAAACTGACTTCCGATGGTTGCAAGGTCATTTTCACCGGCGAAAGTTAATGCCAATCCTGAATTAGTTGCCTCTATAACTTTAGAAGCTGTACTATCCTGGTGAAGGACAGCCAATATTGGCTTTCCACTTAGAACTGATTGATAAACCTTGGAAGGAGTGTAATGAGCCTCTGTGCTGCCTAAAATGAACGCCCCATCGGCAGCTTCAAGATGTGCCAGCACATCCAGGTAAGGAATACGCTTTGGATATTCAAAGACCAAATCACCAAAAAGGCCAAACTTTTCTGCTATCGGCTTGATATTATAACCATTAGGATCATTAGGACTTTTGCCTGTACCAATAAAGTGAAATCTTACATTAGAGAAATCAGCTTGATGCAGCTTTAGTTGTTCAAGCACCTGCTCTAATGGACCGAACGCTTTGGGCAACATGGCTCCAGCATAAACCAAATCAATCTTACTACTCGATTTCTCAAAAAGATAAGGCTTTATCTTCTTCTCTTTTATATAAGCATGATCAGACCTTTCGCCCCCATAAGGCATGGCGGCTGTAACGCTTTGCTGCTTAAGATGTGGGTTTCTATCCAGAACCGCAGAATAATATCCAGGTGCAACTCCAGTAATAAGTGAAGCATTCTTTACAGCTATCGGCTCAAGCCAATCCGCCATTTTCATACTCCACCAATGCTTACTATACTTTATTTCAGTACCAGGCCATGTATTCACCCAAGGGTCAATATAATCAATGCCATATGGAACTTTTGTTCGGGCATAAACAAGACGACCTAAGAGCGCTGCAAAATGTGAAGGAATGGGTATATAGAGAAATTCGATTTGCTCTTTCTTGATGATTGAGACTATACGTTTGTACATCTGGTAAAAACCTCTTATTCCAATGTCACCTACCAAACGAACAGGTTTTACAGGTAATGCACCAACTTTCTCAACACGAAGATTGGTTGGTAAAGTCTCTGCCAAATAAGGATCTTTTTCTTCCTCGTAAAAGTCTGGATCAACAGTAACAATAATAGGCTCCCATCCAAATTGAGGTAGATGCTGTGCAAAAAGCCTACTTCTATGCACGGCTGCAAGGTTAGATGGAGGGAAATGTGGAGCTACAATAATAATTTTCTTCAAAGCCAATTTGGGTTGATATTATGCGCCTAGCACAGATGGCAATATCTGGGTTTCATAAATCGTAGTTTCTAACTCCCAGTTTAATTCATTTTGCCCCAGTGAGTAAGCATTTTTACGATGCGTAGATAAGATGCTTTTATCATGGCAATAGGTTGCGAGTGCATCTATAATTCCAGCTTTATCACCCCTCTTGTAGATAAACCCTAAATTAGGATGCTGATGGAGAAATAGCTGTTGAGCTTTCGTATCACTGGCAAGAATAGCTAACCCGCCTTGGATATACGTGAAGATCTTGTTAGTCAGGCAAAGGTCCCTGTTCAATGGAAATCCAGTTTCCGCGGCCAGCCCAACGTGGAAGTTTGTTGAAAACGGAAGTACCTCATCAGGCGAGATAGGAGGATAATAATGTATTCTTTCCCGCACCTTTTCAACAGCTAACCTATTGAAATAAGTTTCATCTTCAGAGCTAAGCGCTCCTAGAAGATGCATCTCAATATTTTTATCATGAAGTTCATTTAATGCCCCAATAACTTCTTCGAGTCCACGACCAGGACCAATGGTTTGACTGAACCAGAACAACTTCAATGGTTCTTCAGGACTGATTTCAGCAGGTGTAAATTCTAACCGGGGGAAAACATTAAGTACAGTGTCAATCTTGTTCTTGCGATACTGCTGGTAGTTATCAGCAATAAGAGGACTAGCTGCAATCATGTAAGTAAGTTCTGGAAGCAGGGCCTCTTCTACAGATTTTTTCAATACTACATCTGGATGAGTAGAGTCATTTGAAACCTCATGAGTGTGCAAATCTTCTGCATCAAACCCACATTTTGCACGATTGACCTTGGCGGCGGCAACTGCAACTGGCAAGGCGCCTAAGTTGTGCGCTATATATAAATCAGCTTTTACTTTGCTAGCCTGCTGTTTCTGCCAATGATAATTGCGGTTCAGTGACACAAAATGAGCAGAGCCTACTGTCCCTCTTTTTACAACTACTGCTTTAAATGCAATTTTCTGAAGCAAACCAGAAGCAAGTCTTCTTATACCAGAAGTTTTGGTTTTACCAGTCCAATCCAGAACAGAATAACTGAACCTATTGGCCTTTATGATCTTCTCATCCTCCTTTTGCAAGTACTCCAGGTATTGTGTAAAAACAAGGTGTACATGATACCCTTGTTGCTGAAAGTATTCAGCTTCCTTCACTAGCCTTGGATTGGATGAAATATGACCCGGCGTGATCAGGCAGATCTTCTTCATTATGCAGGTACCGCCGTTTTATGTTTGACTTCAGCAATTAGTCGTTTTCTGAAATCAAGCCATGAATAGGATGCTGCTTTATCGTAAGCAGCTTTACCCATTTCCAATAGTTTGTGCTTGTTTGACACACACCACTTAAGAGACTGGATGATAGCTTCTTTATCATTGTGATTAATCAGCAGGCCTTCTTTTTCATGTTCTATTATGTCTGGTCCACCAGAATTATAAGTTGTGATTACCGGCACTCCTCTAGACATCGCTTCAGAAATCACCATACCAAAACCATCCGCTAATGTTGGAAGAATGAATACATGTGCCTGTTTGTATTTATCCATTAATTCCACCCTTGGTATGTTCGGAAAGAACTTGATACTTTCAGGAAGACCTGCTTTTACAGAATTGGGTAAGCTATTCGAGCCAATCATCCATAACTCAGCTTCTGTACCTGGAATGTTAGCTTCCTGCCATGCCTGGTAAAGAATATGAATTCCCTTTCGCAGGTTCTGGGTACCTGCATTCATAAAAATAAGTTTCTCCACAGGTTTAGAAAAGTCAACAGTTGTGTCAACCTGTGGAAATCCGTAAGGTACAGTAACTATCTTTTCGGCTGAAACACCTGCACTTACAAGAGATCTTTTTGTAAAAGATGAATTGCAAATCACATAATCTGCCAGTTGTAATTCCTGGTCTCTTCGCTCGTTTCGCCTGTTCGCATTATCATCAAAAAGTAGAGTGGTAGCCTCGGACGCCAGTTCAGGATAAAGCCTTATCTGCTCATTAACAATATCGGTGAACATCTGGTGATGTTGACTTGGCTGTTCGTAAAGCGAAGTAATAGCTAGCTGTTTGGCGCGTTCCAAAATAGCAAGACCAGCATGTTCATATACGTGAACCAGATCAATATCAGCAGGCAGATTACGTGCAACCCACCTATCAAAAGAAAGCTCGCTCCATTCCCAAACTTTATCTGTAAGCACTGGATTTAATTTTCTTGCTGACACAACACGCATTAACTCCCTCAATGGTTTTGAGCGGATAAATTCTATTGGTAGTTCTGCTATAGATCTTCTACCAAATTCCCTTTTCAACTGGGGGAAGACACCACCTAATGTCCTGGTAAGAGGATTTTGCGGATGGTCGAAGAATGTTGTATAAAAAGCACGGAGCATATCATGATCGTGATATGCAAGAACGCTTTCTTTTATATAAGCAGCTATATTAGGATTGGCAACAAGACATTTCATAATAACTGTATTAACTCTGATAGACGGATAGATAAGCGTCTGTGATAATTTTTGACGAAAATCTTTTTTCGGCATCTTCCCTTACAGAGCTTCGGGAAATATTTTTTACTTGTGATACGGCATGAACCATGTCATCAATAGAAGAACAACGATAACCATTAACTCCATCTAAAACCACCTCGGGAACAGATCCTCTGCTAAATCCAATAACAGGAGTACCGCATGCAAGGGCTTCAGCCATTACAATACCGAATGGTTCATTCCATAATATTGGCATAAGGAATGCGGATGCCTTACCAAGCATTCTGTTTTTCTGCTCATCATTAACAGGACCTATGTAAGTGATTTGCTTGTCATCGATGTGCGGCTGAACTTGTTCATTAAAATAATGCTGGGCCTCTGGTGGAATATTACCGGCAATTACTAACTTTTTTCCTGCCTTCTTTGCCACCTCAATGGCTATATGTGCGCCTTTGATTTGCTCAAGGCGACCAAGAAATACTAACGGAGCATCGTTGGCAACCTCGTAAATGGGAGTATAAAAATCTGTATCAACGAAATTATGTACACAATAGCTGGGCGCAAAAGGTCTTATCTGCTTTGCTATGTAATCGCTACATCCTGTAAATAATAAACTGTGTTTACGAGAAAGCTTTGTAGCAAGTTTTATTTGCGAAATTGTGGGCTCCCTCTGATAGCTCATCACTTTCCTTACTCTCGTGGGCAAAACCATAGAAAGATAAGCAAGCCTTCCAAAGCTATGCACCACATCATACTTTTCTTTAAAAACGTATCTGGTTATTAAAACCCCATTTTTCAGTACCGCACTTTTTGACTGGTCTGTACCTGTGTACTTCACCAACCTACATGGAACATTAGATTCTCGATGAGCAAATAATGTTACCTCATGACCCAGTGTTACTAACTCTTTACACAGTTGGTGTATGATGCGTTCTATACCTCCATATAATTTTGGTGGAACAGGGATTTCAGGATCGGCAGTTATAGCAATCTTCATCTAAGCTTCTTGTAACAGTTTTTGATATAAGGCTGTCATTTCTTTTCCGATTTCATTAGAAGAACGCACTTGGTAATTTTCCATAAAAGATGAAATCTCCTGGACACTACCTGCAGCATCTTTAAGTGTAGCAACCAATGATTCAACATTTGGCTGAAAGAGAAACCCACTTTTACCATGCTGTACCAATTCTTTAATACCTCCAAGATCGGTTCCTATAACAGGTAGTTGGTTTGCTAATGCCTCGTAAACCACAAATGGTCCAGTTTCTAGCCAAAGCGATGGAACAACCAGGTAAGTAAGGGACTGGTAAAATGCAGGTAGTTTCTCAGCGGGTAAACTTTCTACCCAAGTTGATCCTGGAAAACTCTTGACCTTATTTTTTAATTTATTATAATAATCTTCGTGCTCACCAAGCTGTGGTATAGCTGCCACATGCAGCTCAATGTTTTTATGATCCAGCTGTTCAATTGCCTCTACAAGCAGATCTAAACCTTTGATAGGCTCAATTCTACCTACAAATCCTAGCTTCAATGTATTTGTGGAACCCGCTCTTTTCAACCCTATGGGTAACTCAGCCCCTTGCCTGCAAACAACCAACTTTTCCTTCTTAAAGCCATTGTTTAAAAACATTCTTTCCTGCCATTTGGAAACAGGAACTACAGCATGTGCATATTTATTAAATACAGAAAATTCCTGTAACCTGATTTTGACACTACTTGAAGGATGAAGTATGTTATATGCAGCATGCTTTAAAAAATCTATTTTCCCTGCAGATTTCTTACCTGCAAGGCAGGTACCGCATTTAACCATATTTACATACCCATCACACATTCTCTTCCCTCTATACAGCAAGTCGCCCCGAAGGCAAATATGACTTGGAATATGTGTTGTAAAGACTACTTTATAACCAGCCTTCCGAGCCCATTGTATATGGAAAAGATTGATGTTAGATGTTAGAGTATGAAAATGAACAACTGAAGGATTAAACTGCTTTAAACGTTCAAGGAAAACTTCTTTATTGTCAGGTGGCACCCTGCCTTTAAAAACATTCTTATCTGTACCCTGGTATTCTTTGATGTAGGTAATATTGATACCATTGTAGCTTCCTGCTTCTTTTTCATTATCTATAGAAAGCACCTGTACCTCCCAACCTGCAGTTAATAAATAAGACGCAAGTAAATAAACATATTTCTCTGTTCCTCCCTTTGATTTGGGATAGAAATAATCAGTTACAAGAGTTACTTTCATCTATTCAATCTCCTCTTTAACCGAGCGAAATGTTCAGCTTTTTTATATCCTACTGTTTTAGATAAGATACGTAAGGGGCCGCTCGTATGGGGAACATACTTCGGCTGTATCTTTAGTAAGACATCAATAGCCTCAGAAAATTTTTTGTAATCGAGAAGAGAAAACTCTGTAATGCAGAAACGAATTGCATCGACTACCGCAGCTAATTTTTTCTTATCATCTTTCCAAATCTTACTCATATCAACTGCATTCAGAAAACTACAGTTTATAAACTGCAACCTGCTCCTCTGCGATAGCGATTGCGCCTGGTTTACGCGATATAATGCTACAACCTTTGAGACACCAAAAAACTTACCTCCTACCAGGTAAGCGTCCAAAAGGAATCTTGCATCTTCCACTACGGGCAACCATGTTTTGAATCCGCCTACTTTTTCTACTATTCGTTTAGAATACAAAAGTGCAGCAGGAGGACACCAAAAATTGGATTTGAAGATATCTATTTCAGGTTCTTTGGAAAGTTGGGGCTTACTTGTGGCTACAATTTTTAGATCACCTCCTACTTCTTCAAAACGATCGAAAAAACCATAAGCAACGTCCGCATTATTAGCTTCCAAAAGAGATACTTGTTCCTCTATTTTTCCCTTGCAAAGAAGATCATCGCTATCAAGAAACTGTATATATTTTCCCGTCGCTACCTCTATACCTGTATTTCTTGCATTACTTACCCCACCATTTGGAATCTGTATTACAGTATAGTCGCTATATCTCCTTAAAACGTCTGCGGTATTATCTGTAGAGCCATCATTTACTATAATGACCTCAATATCCTTTTGCGGATAGGTTTGTGCTTCTACGGAAGCAAGCGTCTTCTCTATAAACTCCGCGCAGTTATAAGCCGGTATGATAACTGAAACTTTTGGCATTATCCTCTGTTAAGAAGTTTATTAATTTGGTGAAAGGCATACAAGCCTCTAAACCCTTTCAGGTAATAAATAAACCAGTAGATAGGAGTTCGCAGAAACCCATTCTGGTTTTTAATGGCCTTCCAGTTCACAGGGTGGAAATTATTTCGAACTGTTGCTTTATCAACTCCTTTGCGTAGCGCCAAATGATTGTATGCTACCAGCTCCCGGTCAATCACAAGTTCAACCTCGTTATTCAGCATTCCGTTTTCTTGCAGTTGCTGTTTGCACTGTAAAAGAAATAAAGCTGTATTTACAGGATTAAAATGATCGTATTTTATTGTAATCCGTTCGGCACTAACATGCTGACGGATACTTGTTACTATTGGTCCAATAAATTTAACTCGTGCCCCTGTTCGGATGATGTCAAAGAAGAATTTGGTGACTTCCCAAACCTTCATCTTTTCATCCCATTGTTTTTCAATTTGGCTCCTTCTTATCAGAACGGTTGATATAGTAGGCTTATACTTGAAGAAAGCTGTTAGCGGGTGAAGAGAAGTATCATAACTGACTTCACTTATTATGTTGTCTCTTTGGTTTAAAAAGTTGCTCCACCCTCCAAAGACCATATCACAATTCACAGCCTCTTTTACAAGAAGTGTAATAACTCCCGGCAATAAAATATCATCTGCATCCAGGAAGATTACAAAATCACCTTTGCAGTTTTTTAAAGCTGTATTACGAGCAGCAGAGGCTCCAGCGTTTTGTTGCTTTACTAAAAGAATACCATCTGAAACAAATCCTGCGGCAATTGAGGAGCTATTGTCGCTGGAACCATCATCCACAAGAATGATTTCTACATATGGATAATCTTGTTTAATAACACTCTCTATAGCTTCGCTTAAGTAAGCGGCGCTATTGTAAAAAGGTATAATTACTGAAACAAGGGATTTATCAGGCATCAATTTCTGCTGTAGAAGGTTTAGCTGGCTTCGTTTGCTTTCTGTTCTTGATTCGTTTGAATACTTCAAGATATTTATGCCCGGTGAGAATGTCTGGCTCAAGATAATTTCCCTCTGCCCATTCATTCCACGACTTGATGAAAATGAGATTTTCTTTCTGTTTTGTTTTTTCGAGAAAATCAATGCTCTTTTCTACCTGGGTTGCCAGGAGTTCAGGAGATGAATGAGTCAGCACAACACCTCTTTTTCCACTACGTGGTGTGTTATCCCAATTAGGTACTACTACTGGGTAAGTGTCACCTGTCGACTGCACATAATCCATGTGTTCTACAAGTTCGCGATGATCTACTACCTTGAGCCCTGTATGCAGATCTTTTTTGAAGTACTTCAGTAGCCGGGCTTTCACTTTTTTAATAAAACTGTTATAGTACTTGAGGTATACCAACGACTTATTAAAAGCATGTGACACTTTACCATCAAATCCATTGGCAGCTACATCCCAATTATCATCCGTAAGGTTTGAAGCCATCAGGTATACTCCAGGCAATCCAGCAGCAATTGCGGCTGCTTTTATCTCCTTCGAAAATTGTTTAGGATCGGGTAAACCTGTAACGTCATATACCATAAACAGCGGCTTACCATCAACAGTAATGTACCTGGGATCTCTAAAAGCTTTAATAAGGTATTCAAAGTGAGCTGCAGTATCTTCTTTACCAGGATATTCCTGCTTCATCAAAATTTGATCAGCTGCACCAAACCATATACCAGACCACGTTTGATTAGCCCAGCATAAGCAGAAAGGGAAATCAGGTTCTCCTAAATCAAGTATCTCATCAAGAGGACGTTCTAGTAAACGCTTACCGTTTCCAAACCAGTAGTGATAATATACAAAACCATCAACACCATTTTCTTTAGCAAGCTCTGCTTGCGCTGCACGAGACTCTGCCAGTCTCAGATCGTAAAATCCAAGATCTGCCGGAACTCTTGGTTGAACGTGATTTTTGAAGAGTGGTTTAGCTTTCGCCACGTTTGTCCATTCAGTAAAACCTTTACCCCACCACTTATCATTCTCCGGTATCGGGTGATATTGGGGGAGGTAAAATGCGAGAGTTCTTATATTGTTTCCTGACATGCGTCTTCCTTTTTAGGTGCCATGCTATGCTGGCCATTCATGAGGTTAAGCAAAAACTTGCTTAACTTTTTTTCTCCGATAATGATGTCATATTGGCTTACTTCTTTCTGTGCTAGCACTCCTTTTTCTTTCGCGTTTGCTCGATCATTCATCACTTCAAGTAGAGTAGCAGCAGCACGATTAACATCTAAATATGGAACAACCCATCCATTATTTTCATTAACAAATTCAATCATTCCACCTGCTTTATCAAAGCACATAATGGGTAACCCTAATGCCGCTGCCTCAAGACAAACAAGTGGGAATGGATCCTCACGTGACGTCAGAAAAAACAAATCGCAAGAGCGGATATAATCATGTGGATTAGTACAGGTCTCTATTAATTCAAATACGTCCGTTAGCCCCATTCTTTCCAGGTCAAATTTTGCACGCTCATATTCAATGGTCCCTTTTTCTCCTCCTATCCACAAAAACTTGAAAGAAGTGTTTGCTTTGTGTTTAAGAACTAAGGCAACCTGCATCATGATATCTATTCCTTTTCTCCAATCTAAGGTGCCGGAGCCACACACGGTAAAGACGTCATGTTTTGGTGCAATAGCTGCATCAGCGGGAACTGGTATGTACTCGTAATGTACTGTTACTTTGGAGGCTGGTATTTTGTAATTCTTAACCAGGTTGTCTTTTACAGCATATGACGCAGCTAAAAAATGGTCGATGTAAGGGATAGCATCCCGAAACCTTTCCTGCCCAACAAAATGCTTAATGGCATATTCTAATTCATGGACATGACATACAGTTTTGGCTCCTTGCAACAGCTTCATCTCTTTCAGGAAACTGCATGTAACCGCAGTGTTTCCAAACGCTAGCTGGTATCGTTTCGTGAGTTTTTCAACTGCCTTCTGTTCACCAGATATTGTCTTCAGAAACTTGTTCCGGATTCTCTCTACAACTCCAGGAACTTCCAATTTGTAAGTAGCAGACAAGCCTTCAAACTCGGATCTTAAAGCTCCATCCCGCAGCAAAAAGCAGTCAAAGTCAAAGTAGCCATTCATCCTGAACTGCTTTAAGTGATGCAACAGGACGATAGGCGCACCCGTACGTGCAGCATCATGAGAAATCATTAGTAACCTCACTAATATATTTTTAAAGTCTAAGATCAGTTTTTAATGCCTCGTAGCGATTATAAATAGGAATTCTATGTATGTTTTTGTTCCTCATCAGCTTTCTCAAGATATTTCTTATTACCTTAAGTTGAAGTAGTTGCAATAGAACTACATTGCTCATTATAAAAAATAAGAATTTAAAAGTGCTGCCACCATTGGCCCAGTACAGGAACGTATGATCTCGAAGAAAATCAGAAACAACTAAATGTATATTTGCTTCTCGCGAATTAACCACATAACGAACTACCTCTTTGGGAGGTAAATGATAATATGGATGTACTTCTTGTATTTTTTTAAAAAGGTTTCTCCTATCGCTTTCATTTCTGATTTGCAGCACCAAGTCTGATACGCCTTTGTTCAGGTTAACAATATTCCAATGGCTACCTGTAGTCGGCGCTTGATAATGGACAATGCTATTGTTACTATAAACTATTTCTGCATTTTCATTTCCTGTTAAATAATCAAATAAAATTGCTAAATGCGGGGCAATGGTAGTAGAGAAATAATATCCAGCTTTTATGCTACTTTTTAGTTCACTTGCCTTATATATCGATGTAGATATTAGAAGTAAATTTGAAAAGCTACGCAAGCTGCTGACAAGTTGTGAGATGCCAACACAAGTTTCATATCTATTTGGAAAGGGTTCGGAACGGCTCAACTCAGAAAAGAAATTGATAAAAACTGCCTTATTATTAGCTTGTATGGTGTCAAGAATAATTTCTACAGCATTATCCAGCGGAATGTCATCATCACTTAATATCCATAGCCAGTCCGTTTCACAGTATTCAAAACAGCGTAAAAAGTTTCCGCTAAGTCCAACATTGACGCTGCTAGTAAAGATTTCGAGACTATCAAAACCTTTGACGTTCTCAGCAACTGGAGGGGCAGATGCATTATCAAAGATTTTGACACAGACATTATCTCCTATCTGACTTTGAAGTTTACTAAGTGCCCTTTTAACTTTATCAAGCCGATTATAAGTTGGTATTGCTATAGTAAGAGTAGGTTTCAATTAATTGTTTGATGATTTTTGTGACCTTCGCTGCAGTTAATCTTATTTTAAGTGTCCTTCAAAATAGAACTCGTCAGTATTAGCCCTTGATAATTTTTCATATTTTAGCTAATATAAAAGTTTCATTTACATTTCAAAAAGTTCAAGACTTTCAAAGTTAATTTTCCCCCATTGTGACATCCACAAAGGAATCATCTCTTGTCGTTCTCGATCCCTAAATGCAACTTCGAAGTACAAAGGCTTATGTATATGATCGAAATCACGAATCCCGCTAGAGTCATTACCTATCCCTAAAGAAAAATCAATATAATACTGCCCTTTAGCAAGCTGATGATTGTTCAACTGTAACAGCACCTCTTTTGTTTCACCTGATCGAATATTTAATATATCTTCGGAGAATACGCAGCCGACGCAAGTATCATCAGTTGAATAAACACCCATTGCAGCTCTGAAAGAATTCACTTCCTTATGACCTTTCATAGTAACTTTAACTTTGATAGGATCATATTTCGAGATACAGTTGCCTCTTTGCATGAATAATAGCTCTACGGCTATAAATTCAACATCCTTAGAATGATCATGTATACGGTGACTAGCATCTATGATAACTTTATTAATAGTATTAAAACCTTTGAAATTATCAAGATAAAATTCCACAACATGATCAATAGAGCCGTGTGAAACTATACTTCCATTTTTCAACAGGATGCCTGTATTACAAAGATTTTTTATTGAAGCCATATTATGACTCACAAACAAAACAGTGCGCCCTTCTCCTTTACTAACTTCATTCATCTTTCCAAGACATTTTTTTTGAAAATCCGCATCGCCAACTGCTAGTACTTCATCCACTATTAAAATTTCAGATTCAAGATGTGCTGCTACTGCAAATGCAAGGCGTACATACATACCAGAGGAATAGCGTTTTACCGGAGTATCAATATATCTCTCTACACCAGAAAAATCAACGATCTCGTCGAATTTCCGTTGTATCTCTTTTTTGCGCATTCCAAGAATAGCTCCATTCAGGTAGATATTTTCCCGACCGGTAAGTTCCGGATGAAAACCGGTACCGACTTCTAGTAAGCTAGCTATTCTACCTCGTCCTGAAATTTTTCCGGTGGTTGGACTTGTGACACGACTAAGCAATTTTAGCAATGTACTTTTACCTGCACCATTTCTTCCAATGATACCCACTGCATCACCTTGCTCAATTTCAAAATTGATGTCTTTCAAGCTCCATACAATATTGCTGGTGCCTTTTGTAGTTCTATCATTCGCCTCCCCAAGTTTTAGAAATGGGTCTTCTTTACCTCTCAGTTTTGCTACCCAGCGCTCAAGGTCTCTTGATAAAGTACCAGTACCAATTTCTCCAAGCTGGTAAGCCTTTGAAATGTTCTCAGCTTTGATTGCTATTTTACTCATTCTATTAAACTGTATCTACAAACGACTTTTCAACTTTATTAAATATAACAGTACCTGCAATTAAGAAAACAAGCGTAGCTAGTGTAGTATAGCCAAGAGATGCAGCACTAAAAGTTCCTTCACCCAAAAAACCATAACGAAAAGTTTCTATCACCGCAGTCATTGGGTTTGCCTCAATTATCCAGGCAAGATCAGGATGTTTCAACTTCACTTCAGACAGTGGATATATAACCGTGGTTGCATACATCAATAGTTGCACGCCAAAAGTTAAAAGAAATGCGAGATCTCTATATTTTGTGGTCATGGCAGAGATGATCATGCCTAAGCCCAAACCTTGTGCCGCCATTAATAATACAACTATTGGAAAAAGTGCAACAACCCATGTAACTTGAAATTCTACTCCCTGTATTTTGTAGTACAACATGATTACCAGGAACAGGAGGAATTGGACTCCAAACCTTACCAGGTTGCTTACAACTATACTTAAAGGCATTATTAACCTCGGAAAATAAACCTTGCCAAAGATGTTTGCATTGTCTTTAAACACCGTGGAGGTTTTTGTGAGGCAATCAGCAAAATAATTCCAGGCTGTAATGCCTGCAAGATAAAAAAGTGGCTTAGGTAAACCGTCTGTTGATATACCAGCAAGATTACCAAAAACCAGTGTGAACATCAATGTTGTAAGCAGAGGCTGAACAAAGAACCAAACAGGTCCTAAAATCGTCTGCTTGTAAAAGGACACGAAATCTCTTCTTACCAATAACCAAAGCAGATCTCTATAATCCCAAACATCCTTTAACTTAAGATCAAATAAGCTATTGGCGGAAGTTATTTCCCAATCGTGCTCAACTGCTTGTACGTTGTTTTTGATATTCATAATTAATTACTGCAGTAACCTTGCGTCAAAATGTGAAGGAACAAATAGGTAGTCATTACCATCAAAGCTGTCGTCAGACCACTTTTTCAACTTAACTTCTTCAAGTAAGGAATATTCAACAACCTGTTTACTATGATGATCTATTTTATAAATGGAATAACTTAAACTATGTACTAGAGCAACTAATTCATTTGCCCTGGCCTGGAGAACACTAGCACTTTCTTCAGAATTATAATCTAGTATTTCGCACAGTATAACCGGCTGGTCAGCTTGAATTCTTTGCACCATTCCTTTGATAACTTCAAGCTCTGCACCCTCAACATCTATTTTTAAAAATGATACCTTTTTTATGTCTGTCGTATCTAATTGATCAAAAGCAAAAACGGGTACATATTTTTTTTCTTTTGCTTTATACCAACCAGGTCTTAAATCGCTTACAATGGTAGCACACGAATCACTTTCATTATCACTATAAAAACCTACTATTCCATTATGAGAAGACAATCCTACCGGGAATATTGTAACGTGCTCGAACTGGTTGAGCTTCTTTAAATTATCCAGGTAATGCAAACAATTAGGATTTGGTTCAAAACCCCAATATCTATTAGGCAAAATACTTTTGAAGTGAAGTAGTGATTGACCAACATTAACACCTACATCGATAATATCAGTATCAGGATCCAGGTTTAATTTCTTTATGATCTGAAGAAACCAATCATCTTTCAGATACAAATTGCTAAATCCTATATCTTCAATAAGTGGGATTTTAAAATTATGCCCATTTATATTTATATTAAAGTTGACTGAAGCCTTCTGCATCAACTTATTATACTTATATGCCAGTGTCTTTAGTTGCATGGATGCAATAGAATTTAAAGGATTAATTTTTTGCAAAGGATTGGAAAAAAATCTAGAAGCTAAACAAGTGTCCGAAGCAATGACTATTCTTTCATTAGATTAGTTGTATCTCGTAAACAAAATCAAAAACCTACTGTATTTTTCATTTTCTGCCACATATTCCTTTTAGGTTCTGCACCATACGCATATCCATAGCCGTAAGTCCCTCGATTATAGCCATAATAAGAACTTGCACCAGAAGATTTTACGTCATTCACCAACACACACAAATTTTTGAAAACTTTATCCTGGTATATCTCATTAACCAACCTTATTGATTTTTTATGTGTTGTTCTTTGCCTTACTACATAGATAGCAACATCAACATGATCTGCAACGATTTTTGCATCACTTACCAACCCAATAGGAGCCGAGTCAATTATTACAAAATCAAATTTTTCCTCCAGGTATCCTAGCATTTCTCCAATCCTTTCATCTACTAATATCTCAGAAGGATTTGGTGGAATGGCACCAGCGGAAACTATGAATAAATTAGGTAAATCATTATACGGAATAGGTAATTCTTTAAGTGAAGCTTGACCAGCAATATAATGTGTTATCCCAGGCAAGGAACTTGGTATACCTAAAGACTCTGCAACTTTCGGCTTCCGTAGATCCATTTCTACTAAAACGGTTTTTTTACCCGCCACTGCTAAAGCAGCAGCCAAATTTAATGAGCAGAAAGTTTTTCCTTCACCAGCATTAGAAGAAGTAAATAAGATGATCTTTTTATCGTTTCCTCTAACAAGGAATGGAATATTTGTTCTAAGCATCCTGAACTGTTCGGCAAGTACTGTCCGATCATCATATCCTACAACAATTTTGCGTACAGAATTATCAGGATTATTCATTATCTCACCTATTATAGGTGCAGCCGTTACAGAAGAAATATCTTTTTGTGTGATTACTTTATCATTAAGTAGTTCTTTAAGATAAATCAGACCAATAGGTATTAATATTCCTATGATAATTGCCATTCTATAGGTTTTCGATTTATCTGGACTTATTGGAGCCCAGGACGCTACCGCAGGATCTAAAGGTGCAGAAGCTTCTGTAACAGAAGCCCTGGTGATGGCAGCTTCTTCTCTTTTTTGTAAGAGGAACTTAAACAAATTTTCTTTAACACTTGCTTGCCTGTTGATCTCTAGTAATTGCCTCTCCTGCCTTGGTACTGCTCTTAAGCGGGACCTGTACATGTCATATTCCGATCGAAGCCTGTTTCGTTGTTGACTTGTAGAGTTCTTAATATTATTTAGGTTCTCAAGGATTCCACCCCTTAGCTTTTCAATTTGTCCTTCTGCTGATCTTACTGCAGGGTTCGCAGCAGGCATAGTCTTTAGAAGTTCTTCTCGCTGTACTTGTAAGCCATTGTATTGTTGAACCATACTCAGTAGAGTAGGATCATTAATACCTAATGTAGGGGCAGTGCTAAAACTCCTGGAAGGATTTCCTACACTTTCCCTTACCATATCAATCACTTGCAATTTTACATCAGCATCCTGCAGCTGGTTAAATGTTTGAGACACCTCGCTGATGCCAGCTGAACTTTGCTTATCTACATCAGTGATTTCATTGGCCTGACGGTATTGTTGTAGCCCACTTTCTACCTTTCCCAATTCACCACTTAATAATGATAACCTTTCATCAATAAAATCTAATGTGTTATCAATTACCCTGTTCTTCTTTTCTAAATTTGATGCATTATACTCAGGTACTAGTTGGTTTAATATATCAACACCTTTTTGAGGATCTTCTGTAGCAATGGAAATTTGGAGAATATTTGCATCCCTGATTGGCTGATGAATATTTAATGAACCTGCATAATGAGCTGCAACATTGATAATAGGTTGCCAATTGATCCCATAAATGTTATTTTCCGTTAGATCATCAATGTTTGCATAAACCTTATAAGTAACATTACCTGCTTGTACGGGCCTGGATAAATCAACAGGTTTTCTCTTTTCTCCTTCAATTGTAAATAATTTTTGTCCCTGCCTTACAAACTGAATATCACTTCCGGCACTACTATCCTTTACTGAAAGTACTTCAGCCCTTATAGGTGATGACTTATACAGCTCAGTTTTTTTAACCTGGCCAATTCTGTAATACTGTAGGTTCAGGTCAAGCTTTTTTACCACCCGGCTCATTAAGGTCTTTGTCTTCAATAGCTCAATCTCCCCTGCGAGGCTCAGTTTCTTCTTTAGGGTTATAACGTCATCTAAAGTTCCTTCTACATCTCTACCACCTTTATTAGATACATCGGTGAATAGTACTGAAATGGATGAAGAAAACATTGGTACCTGGTACCGTATGTATATATAGGCAGTGCTGAATGATAAACCCAGTATGATAATAAATAGTGGATAATAACTCAGGTACTTCAAAACAACGTCTTTCACAGTAGAGCTTCCTCCACTTTTAGAGCCTGGATTACTGGCTGAACTCATATTAGTTTCTTATTAAATTTAAGACAAGGAGAGTCAATGTACTTAATATGGCGAGTACAGATGTTACTGTTGTGAACCTTCTCGCAGAAATTTGATCATCTACAGTAGGTTTTCTTTCATCGGCCTGCACATACACTATATCATTTTGCTGTAGACGATAATAAGGAGAAGAGAAAATAGAATTTGAAAGAAGGTTAACATAACCGAACTCTCGTCTACCATTCGTTTCTCTCACCACCGTAACAGGGAAACGTTTCCCATAAATGGTTAAATCTCCTGATCTGGCAATTGCTTCAAGGATATTGATCTTTCCATCAGGCACGTTAATAACACCTTGAGCATTTACCTCCCCGAGAACAGTAACTTTAAAATTTACGAAGTCTACTGTTACCACAGGCTCTGTTAAATAGGTTCTTAACCTAGATACCATAAGATCTCTCACCTGGCTCCTGGTTAAACCGGCAACACGCAAAAGTCCTAATTGCGGATAAACAATTCTTCCGTCCTGCTCTACTGTAATTCCTTTATTTCCTAAGGGAAGATTATAGGGAGTAGCAGAAGTAGGATTCAAGGCCGAAACGGTTATGGCCAACACGTCTCCAACTTGTATTGGCACTTCAAA
Organism: Aridibaculum aurantiacum; assembly: GCF_017355875.1. Taxonomy (NCBI): domain Bacteria; kingdom Pseudomonadati; phylum Bacteroidota; class Chitinophagia; order Chitinophagales; family Chitinophagaceae; genus Aridibaculum; species Aridibaculum aurantiacum. Next base: position 461,542 of record NZ_JAFEWC010000001.1, on the reverse strand, counting down.
ACTTTGATGTATATAGGTATGACTACTATCAATACCATAGGAACTAAAATAGTTTTGATGCCTGGCCGGTGTACATGAAAACAAGGATATAGCTATGCACCAGATTATTACGTAAGGAAAGCATTTCTTGAACATTTATTTTCTTTTTATTTTATCCCGATTGACACAGCTTCGCCACCTTAGTCCCAAACAATCAACGCGATACATATAAAAAAGAGGAAACAGCAGAATGCATATTTCCTCTTAAGAAGTAAAATTATTTTTCACAGAAGTCTCTTGCCCACACATTACAATATATCGCATAAATCTAGGGTTGCCTCACAGGGTGAGTGGCAAATATAATGTTTTGCAGCACCCATTACACCAAGTAGACATATGTTCAACTTCCGTTAGCTGATCATAGCAATATTGGCTGGCGTCCACAAATAGTACAGGAGTAAGAGGTTTTTGAATAAATATTGGTTGCAAATGAGGATTCATAAAAAATATTCTATCGCTCTTGCATCTTCAAAATTACCCTTATCGTCAGAAATAAGAATTATAAAACATTGAAATTAAGGATGATATAATAAATCCTATTAATTTCGTGAGCCCATTCCCCCTAATCCCATTCTTCTCTGAATACCATCTAATCCTACTCTGGGAGAGCTTTAAACACTTAAAACAATTTGTATGAAACAGATGGTTGCCTTCGCATGGGCACTTCTTTTATTCACAACACTGGTGTCTGCCCAGGAACATGGGCTGCACTTTAAAGGTAGAGGAGATAATACTCCTAATGATTTTGTTACCACCAATACTGCAGAAGCATTCAAAGGCTATTCCAATAACTTCACGATGGAGTTATGGGTTTTTCCAAAGGCAGAAAGAACAATTACAACAACAACAGAAGCTTCCTCTGGAAGTGGTTATGAGTGGGGGCAACAATATGCCATTTTCCCTGCACAATATGAAGGTGATCATGCAGGGGCAGGTTTGTCTATTGGTACTAATGGAGTTACAGTATACGAGCATTGTGGAGGTGGTTATTTCCCCGCTGTACTTATTTACAATGCTCCAATATTAGGATGGCACCACATTGCTGTGGTATATGAGAACAGGGTTCCAAAGTTATATATAGATGGCGTCTACAAGCATACTGGAATTGCCGGATCTAAATCTAATGTGCACCCAAGTGCAACATTTAGTGACCCGCTATATTATAAAGGAGCTTATGTTGGTTACATAGATGAGGCTCGTATTTGGAGTTCCGCAAGAACAGAAGCAGAAATCTCAACTTATCGTAATACTAATGTCGCGGCTAGTGAACTAGGTTTGATCTCCTACTTTCAATTTAACCAAGGCAGCGCTTATGGTAACAATAACAGTGTGAATACGTTGATAAATGCAGTTGACCCAGCTTTCAATGGCACTTTACACAATTTTAAACTAGAAACCATATATTCTAATTGGACCTTAGGATATAACGCTCCAATTCCAGCCAATCATTCGGTAAAAAATCAAAGAACGAATAAGGAGTTTTATAATATACAAGATGCAATAGATCTTGCTGAACCTGGCGATAAACTACTAATAAGTGCAGGAACATTCGTTGAAAATTTGAATGTCTGGAAAACCATAGAGCTCCACGGCAACAATTACCTGATCCCAGCTTCGGGTTTAAGGAACGCAGAAACAATTATAGACGGTAGCAGTTCAGCCGAAAAAAGGTGTATAACCATCAATACTAACGATACAAAAGTTTCCGTTTTAGGAATAAAATTCATCAATGGCCACCCGCTTCATGATGGTAATGAAAAATGGGAAAGTGCAGAATTCATCTTCCAAAACAATGTAGTTGAGAATGCTTTGTCGATTTTCGGTAAATTTATCTGGAAGAAAATTTATATAGACAACAACAGCTTCACCAACATCACCGGACCTGCTATTCAAATAGCAGGAGGAAATGATATAACCATCACCAGGAACACCATAACAACAGCAAATGCTGGTATGCTTATCAACGGTAGTGCAAACAGAATTGAACAGGTTCTACTTTCACAGAATAAAGTATTCAAAACTAATGAAGATGGTATACAACTAGCTGGAATGATCAATAATGCTGCGGTAACGCTTAATGAAATTACTGAAGCAAATATTTCTCCTGGTGAATATGGTGGTATACATCTTTTTGAACTAGATGCACTCGGCAAAGTTGTTATAGAATTCAATAAGGTTGTGAACTCCCATGTTGGTATTAATCTAAAGAGTAATTCAGATATCTCTAACATGGACATCTGTGCGAGGTACAACGACCTCGGCCTTACCAACGATTTCCCAATCTGCAACGCCGGCGAAGGAACTTTATGCGCCACCTGTAATTGGTTTGGTACGACACCTAAACATTATTCTGGCACTAAAGAAGAAATGCCTTCTTATGCTAAAAAAGGTTATATAGTTGGCAAAGCCAATTTCACGCCATGGCTTATAGATGGCACAGATGGTAGTACGGAAACTGGTTTCCAGGCTAACCAGTCAGCTTGTGTTGGTGTGCCGTTTTCATTCACAGCTACAGGTACAGATATAAAATGTGCAGGCCAGGCTGATGGTACTATAACCATCGTTGCTTCTGGTGGTACTGCACCTTATCACTATACCATATCAGGCTTTGTTAGCGGACCAATTATAGGTAGTTTCTCAGGAACAGAAATAACTATTCCTGGCTTTGGACCGTGGTCAAATTACAAAGTAGAGCTGGTTGATGCTAATGACCTAATTGCTTTGCCACAACACGTCTGCATAAAGCAAACTGTAACTCCACTTGATGCTTCAACATCTTTATTAACACCTGCAGACTGTATTACAGGTGTAGGGGGATCATTCAAATTAACCATTACAGGGGGTACAGCTCCTTATAAAGTAAATGGTGTAGGTATAGACGGAAACGAAATGACTTTCAGTAATCTAACAGTGAAACAACACACGTATGTAGTTTCTGATAAGTTTGGCTGTACTGATATTGTTCATTTGCAGATCAACAAAAATTGCGAGGAACAATGCTTCGAAAGTCCAACTAAGGCTGCAATAGTAAATGCTAAATCCATTTGGTTCGAAGATCCAATAAACAGCAACTACATCATTGTAAGAGCAACTTTGGCAAACACCTTTGTTGACAATTCTTATGGAACGAACGCAATTGGTTGGCCAGGTAACAATCACACATTCAACCACCTTGTTCAATCAGATCAATTACAATTTGCACTATTTGATAAAGCAGGAGTTAGAAAACTTGAATTTAAAATGGACTACATATCTAAGTCTGGCAGCAAGTATATTTCTCTCGGTGCAACTGGTGGTGATGGAGCTATGATCTTCCCAACCCGATTGGCCAATGCTGATGATCTTAAAGACTTCAACAGCTCACTTGCTGTCAATTTGGGGCAGTCATTCGGCAGCCAGTACCTGGTGAATTCACCTGGATTGACTGATCCTAATCGTTCTGATTGGATCTATGACGTGTGGTACGAATTCAAGGTTAAAAAATCAGTATTTGGTACTGTTGGATTTGGTTATCCTATGATAACTGGCTTACACGCAAGTCCTAGTAAAACCGGACAGGATTCTGAAGTAATTGTTCCTTCTGATTGCCCTGGAGAATTAACAATTGGAGATAAGGTTTGGAATGATGCAGATGGAGATGGAATATTAAACAATGAAAATGGGATAGGCGGCCTGACAGTTAAGTTATATCGCGACAATAATGTTGTAGCTACAACAACTACTGCCGCTGATGGATCATATGCCTTCAACAATCGTCAACCTGGATTTTATGTTGTAGGGGTTACTCTTCCAGCTAATCACTTTGCTAGTACTACGCATTTTACCGATGTGAACAATGGAGTTGATAATGACAACAATGGATTACAATTCTCTCCTACCGAAGTGAGAACAGGAACAATCAACCTTACCCAGAATAACCACACGATCGACATTGGTCTGAAGGTAGAAATACCTGCATGTACCAATCCTGATATCGCAGCTGAGACCTTCCCTAACAGTGTCAACATAAACCTTGAAAAGGGAAAGAATTATACTTTAACTGGATCTTCCGGAGTATCGTCAAAAACCTGGACATTATCAGCCAATTCGTTTGGTATAGTTGCTAGTAATAACTCACATGGTGGATCTACCAATGCACTTATACTTGAAGTTTTGAAAACCGACAATAAGAGCACAGCATCTGCAACTGCTTTGTCACCAGCTAATAATATTTCAGGTACATGTTGCCCAGCTAAGACAATAATGAACTTCAAAATCTGGAAGAGAACAGCAACTTCTGGTGATGTAAAATCAAACTTGAAGCTGGAATTCTCTGGCAATGATGGTAGCAGCTGGACACAGGTAGCAAGTGTTTCACCGGCAGATGTAGTGAATGCAAGTGGTAAAGAATATAGTATAACCATTCCAACTGGTTTACAGACCAATAAGTTTAAGTACAGGTTTACCATGTCCATGCAAAAGGGTGGCACTACCACATTTGGTGTGAGTATAGATGACATAACCATTACCTCACCAAACAGTTGTGAAACTAGCCGTTCAACAAGTGAGGCATTTACAATTAGTGAAGATGCAATTACTACTGTAGCACAGGCAGCAGAAGAACAATCCAGTCAAGTAACTCAAGGTGACCAAAAGCTTGCAGTAAAAGTGCTGAATAATCCAACAAGAACAGCGTTTCAACTGCAGGTGCTTACAATTGCACCTGGAGCAGCTAGTTTAAGAGTTATAGATATGGCTGGTAGAAAGATCCAGGAACTGAATGTAGTTCCAAATAAAATCATCTCAATTGGGAATGCATATAAGAAAGGAACTTATTTTGTCGAGGTTGTTCAAGGTGAAGAACGTAAAGTTCTAAAGCTTATCAAGCTGTAACAGAATATCGAATGGCTTAGAATCATAAGACAAGTTTAGATTAACCGACTGCCTATGGCAGTCGGTTTTTTTATGTAAAAATATTAGGCATAGGAAATATCACCACGTGTGGAATGGGTCACTGAATTATATGGCTTCTTGATCCCAGAAGAAGCCTTTCTTTTACAAGTAACAACATTCCAAAAACACTTCAACACTTGATCATCCATTTCATCAATGCACTTAAAGATCTCAATCTGGTGGTACATCCATGACAAGAATAACCACACATGGATATTGCTTACACTCCATGAAGGGTTATTCAGTGCCTTAATATTTTTTGCCTGATCTTTTTTATTGAAATGGAATGCGAGGAGTATAAAACAGCTTTCTGTTCCTTCTCAGGTACCACTCTGATCCCACTCCTACCCAACTACAATCCGACTCTTTGAGTTAGTTAGATTCGCATTAACCATAAGGAATTAGCAACTGTTAATGCTGACAGCGAGGGAGTTGTTGTAGTTCTACCTTAATCAAATTCCTGCAAGACTTCTAAAAGCAAGCTGCTCTTAGAACCACAAGAAGCCACTATTCCTGCGTTTCCATGGGCGCTGTATGTAATTCATACAACTACAGTTAACGGAGGTCTACGGGCTTGATTGATTATTTAAAAAAACTTCGGGCACCTCATCCTTTTGCCTGCGACACCGCCACCACCTTGGTTCAATCTAAAAGAGAAAGAAACAGTTGAAAAATAATACCTGTCGTTCAAGTCTGATCCTCCTCTTGGTGTGCCTGCTGCAGGATAATCTGCATGCGGGTTTACTTCGTTTCCTCTAAAAGCAAGGTCTACTGCTTGTTGGCCGCGGTGGAAGAATAGGTACTCTTCATCAACGAATGTAGTGCTCACATCATCGAGGTAATCGGTGAAGGTTTTGCGGGCGCTTATTTCCAGTCCTACCCGTAGGTTGTCTGATACCTGCATGCGAATACCTGCACCATAAGGTATTGCCACCTGGTAAAGCTTGTATGGATCGCGGCCGGGGATTATCCCTTGCCCTTCGGTTCCTAAGGGCTGCAGGTATACTTTATTTCCCGCACGATCATAAGTATATGGGTTGAAGTGAAAAAAGGAAACACCTGTAAATAAGTATGGCTGAAGGTTATATCGCTGCGGGTTGAGCAAATAATATTGAGCCCCAAGTGTCAAATCCCAAAGTGATGTGGCGAAACTTAAATTTCGTGCAGGATCAATGCCTGTCTTTTTATCATCAGCACCAATTTTCCCATACATAAAGGTGCCGCGTAGGCTTACCTTCTCCAGCAGTTCGTACTCTATACCAAGACCTACCGCTAGCTTAGCATTCTGAAGGTCGTACTCGGGAAGTTTGCTTTTCTTGTAGAACAACTCACCTGAATAATTTGCAGTGCCAACGTGAAGGCTGTAGTGAGTTCTTTGACTGTAAGCAGATGAAAAAAATACGGATATGGATAAAAGCAGTAGCAAGTTTTTCATAAACTCAATCTTGCAAAACCGCTGCCACACAAGGCTTTTAAAGCCTTTTTGCCGGCTAATCCATGCCAGGGTTGAAAACTTCGTGGAAGTCTACAGGTTTATCAACATGCTATAAGCAAGTACATCCATTAAGAAATTATGAAGGGAACATAAGGCTTTACAGGCAACTCTTTAAACTTCTGTCACTTATGCTTTAAAACAAAATGAAGAACCTTCTCTACCGGAACATTGCCTCGGCCTTTTCTACATTCTCAGGCTTCCCAACATCAATAAAGCGGCTGTCGGAGTCATCAAAAGACTTGATGGTATTACTCCCCATCAGATCCATGTACAGATCAATAATTGAGAATTTTCCTGAACGATTTGTTAGTTTGAAGATGGAAGGCTCAATAATATGAACACCACTAAATGCTTTTGCTTGAACACCTGGCTTATTATGTAAACCGAGATTAGCTTCTGATCCCGCTAACTCCTCTCCTGTTTTTGTATTGTACCAACCGCACAGGTTATTGCCTTCGTCAAACAACAGGTAACGGCTGGTGGCCCTGGTGCTTGTAGCAAGTGTGGCTAGTGGTTTTTTCTCCAGGTGATAATTCATCATGGATGCGAGATTCAGATCCGTAAGGATATCTACATTGAGAACAACAAAAGGCTCATCTCCATCTAAGTATGTAGCAGCATTCAATATACCTCCACCTGTTTCAAGAACAGCATCACTTTCATCACTTACCGTCACCTTACTCCCCCATCCATTATTCGCATCAATTGCTTCTTTAACCATATCAGCAAAATGATGAACATTCACTACTACCTCGTTGATGCCGTATTGCTGCAGGTATTCTATGTTTCGCTGAAGCAGCGTTTTACCATTTACTATAGCCAGTGCTTTAGGATTATTGTCCGTCCATGGCTTTAGCCTGGTACCAAGACCGGCAGCCAATATCATCGCTTTACTAATACCTTTCGATTGGCGTGAAGTATGTTCTGTCACCAGTGTTCCAGTGTTCTCATTCATAGCTTAACTCTTAGTTCATTTATTACAAAATTCTGACCACCTGCAGCACCAGCTGTTATGGTTGGCTGGTAAAGATGAATTATGTATTGCACCAATTCTTAGCTTCCTGTACCACATGACATAGCTTCACTTTTACCCCGTATTTATTTTTTAAATGTCGAGCCATGGCATCGGCAGCATATACACTCCGGTGTTGCCCGCCGGTACATCCAAAGCTTATGGAAAGATTTTCAAAACCGCGTTGTATATAATCCTCAATGGTGATGTCAACCACAGAAAAAACATTGCTCAGAAATTCCGGCATCCTTGTTTTTTGCTCCAAGAAATCTATTACCGGCTTGTCACGACCAGTAAGTGTTTTATACTCATGGAACCGGCCTGGATTTAGTATACCCCGCATGTCGAACATATACCCACCTCCATTACCGCTATCATCTACCGGGCAGCCTTTCTTATACGAGAAACTGCAAATATTTACAACCAGTGGCGTCTCCTCAGTTGCACGAACTACTTCGAATCTTTCTATCACTGCTGGCTGTACTATCTCTTGCAGTATCTGCCAACAAGCCTCAATATTTATATCCACTTTTTTATTGAGTAGGAAAAACTGGAGATTACGAAGTGCTAAGGGGATGCTAGTTAAAAAATGAGCTTTCCTCTCAAATAATCCCCTGAACCCATAAGCACCTAGCACCTGCAACAGTCGTATCAATACATAACCATTATACTGGCTGATGAATTCTTCTCGATCGATTTCTTCACCTAATAATTTTTCTACTTCATCTATATAATCATCCAGCAGCTTATTCTTCCATTCCTCTGAAAGGTTCGCTTTTGCCTGCCAAAGCATAGAAGCCACATCATATTGTAAAGCTCCTTTCATTCCACCCTGGTAGTCTATAAAACAAACTTCATCATTCTTAACCATTATGTTCCTGCTCTGGAAATCACGGTACATAAAATAATTATACTTATTGTTGGTTAAGTACGATGCCAGCGCATCAAAATCATCTAACAGTGCCTGCTTATCGTATGGCAGTTTTAGCGTGTCAAGAAAATAATATTTGAAATACAGCAGGTCACTCATTATTGCCTGCTTGCCAAATTCTTTTGCTGTAAGACACCAGTCATAGTTAAAACCTTCATGCCCTTCAATTTGGATATGCGCCAGGGTTCTCAGGCTTTTTTCAAATAACTTGTATGTGTGTTCATTATGCCCTTCTCTTTCCAGAACATCCAGTAAAGAGTGGCTTCCAAGGTCTTGTTGTAAATAAATTGTTTTGTCATCATTCACTATCAAAACCTGCGGCATTGGCAATCCTGCCTTCCTGAAATGGTCAGTGAAGGAGAGGAAAGTTTCATTCTCCTTGATGTTCTGGTTATAGGTAGCTATATAACTTTCACCACTGTCACTAAATATTCTAAAATAAACCCGGTCGCTTCCTGACTGCGGCAGCTTTTCAATTTTTCCTGCAGGTTGTTTTTTGTATTGTTCAAAAAGCTGTGAAACGGCAGCAATGATTTTTTCCATCGTTGTTTTTATAGGCCGGTAAAAGTATAATTAATTGAAAGATTGCAGAGGCTGATGTTATTCATTGTTGATTTCAGGCAGTTGTTTTAGCCACCTATGGGCACAAAAAAAGGAGCAGGTACTTCAGTCCTACTCCTTCTATAAAAATCTTTCTATGTTTTAGTATCTGCCTTCTTTCTTGTCTTTAGAACGGCCGATAACGTAACCACCTACGCCACCTACAACACCACCAATTACAGCACCGGCAGCTTTATTTTTACTTACTACCGCACCTACTACTGCACCTGAACCGGCACCAATAGCAGTTCCTTTAGCTGCATGGCTCCATCCTTTCTTCTTTTGTGTTTGTGCTGGTGCACTTGCTACTGTACCACTAGAAGAACGTGATGCACTGGAAGAACGTGTAGTTGTACGTGGCGCTGGCCTGTCCCTGTAGATCACTCTTTCACGAACTACTTCGCGTGGAGGCGCAGCTTGTGCTTCTACATTTTGCAGGTTTTGCTGTTCGTTCAAACCATTATACATCCTGCTTTGCTCCAGGAATTCCTGTTGTTGTTTCCACTCTTTAAATTGGGCTAAACCTGCAGTATCTGCTTGTTGTGTAGCCGTTGATTGTTCAGCTGTTTTTGTGTTGCTGTTACATGCGGCAAATATTGCGGCAAAGGCAACAACGGAAAATATCTTTTTCATGATCTCGTGTTTTTCTTCGGTTACTAAATTTTAAGTTCCTAATTCAGCAGGATAATTTCTGTCTTAAGACGAAAACTATGCCAGAGTTAAACTTATCCTGCCAGCTCTATTATAGATTTACTAAAAGGCTAAAGGTTTAAAGCTTCTAATCTGCACAGGCATCTGCTTCCCTTACCACCTGCCGTTTCTTCGTTTTTCTGGCTGGCGCAGTGGCATGATTTATAAATGGATACGTAAAAAGTGCAAACCATGCCGGGTAAAACAAAAGCCACTACTTCCAATACTTTTCCAACCGATATAAAACCGATGCTTGCAACGCTGGTAGATGTACCAATAGAGGAAGAGGGATGGCTGTACGAGGTAAAATGGGATGGCTACAGGGCTCTTGGATATATGAACAATGGAACGGTCGAGATCAGGTCAAGAAACAACAAGACCTTTGATGAGAAGTTTTACCCTGTGTACGAGGCGCTGCAGCAGTGGAAGATAAATGCCATAGTAGACGGCGAAATAGTAGTGGTAAATGAAAAAGGTGTTCCTGACTTCAGCGACCTGCAAGGCTGGCGCAGCGAGGCAGATGGTCACCTGGCATTCTATCTTTTTGACCTGCTGTGGCTGGACGGAAAAGACCTGATGAATGAGCCACTGCACAAGCGAAAAGAATTGCTCAGGCAAGTGGTTCCTGCAGAAAACAGAACCATCAAATTCAGCGAAAACTTTGAAGCAACAGGTAAAGAATTCTTTGCACTTGCAGACAAGATGGGTTTGGAAGGAATAATGGCCAAAAAAGCTGATAGTAAATATGTGCCTGATCTGCGCTCCAAGGAATGGTTGAAAATAAAGACAGAGAAGCGACAGGAAGCGATCATTGGCGGCTACACAAAGAATGAAGGGACCAGCAAGAAATTTAGCGCACTGTTACTAGGCATTTTTGAAAATGGCCAGTTCCACCACATCACCCCGGTGGGCACCGGCTTTAGCAACAAGCTACAAGAAGCAATACTCCAAAAGCTGAAACCGCTTGAAACGCCTAAGTGCCCATTTGTTGTCATGCCTGAATTTAATAAACCTTCACGCTTCAGGCCCAACCCGCCTAAAGCCGACGTGACATGGGTAAAGCCTGAGGTAGTATGCGAGATCAGCTACCGCCAAAGAACCAAAGACGGAGCCATAAGGCATCCATCTTTCAAAGGCTTGCGTGAAGATAAAAGTGCAAGCGAAGTGGTGATGGAAGTACCTGCTCATACCAACGATGTTGTGCCAGAAGCATTGGTAGAAAAGAAGATGATCAAGTCGCCGGGGAAGAAGGAACGAAATACATTGCTTAATCCAAAGGAAGAAACACAAGTACGCAGCATAAACGGCCACGACATAAAGTTTGGCAACCTTAGCAAATTGTACTGGCCTAAAGAAGGCGTTACCAAACGCGACATGCTGAACTACTATTACCAGGTGGCTCCTATCATGTTGCCTTACATTAAAGACAAACCGCAAACACTTAACCGTTTTCCAAATGGCATAGAAGGAAAAACTTTTTATCAAAAGGATGTAAAAGGCAAAGCACCTGAATGGCTGGAAACGTTTCCTTACTTCAGCTTTATGGATAACAGGGATAAAGAATTTTCTGTTATAACTGATGAGGCAAGTCTACTATACATAGCAGCATTGGGTTGTATTGAAATAAACCCGTGGAGTAGCAAACGACAAACACCTGATAATCCTGATTGGTGCATCATAGATCTTGATCCCGACAAAAACACTTTTGAACAAGTGATAGAAGCAGCTTGTGTAACCAAAAAAATCCTGGATGCTATTGGTGTTGTCTCTTATCCTAAAACTTCAGGAAGTACAGGCATTCATATATACATACCGCTTGGAGCAAAATACGATTATGAACAGTCGAAGGAGTTTGGTAGAGTAATAGCTAAGCTGGTACATGCAGAAATTCCTTCGTTCACCAGCATAGAAAGGAAGACAAAAGACCGCGGTGGCAAAATGTACATCGACTTTTTGCAGAACAGGCCACAGGCTACTGTTGCTGGTCCTTATTCTTTGCGTCCCAAACCGGGTGCACCTGTAAGTATGCCACTGCATTGGGAGGAAGTAAAGAAGGGTTTGCAGATCCGCAACTTCACCATCTTTAACGCGGTGGACAGGATAAAAGATGTGGGAGATATTTTCAAAGGAGTATTAGGAAAAGGAATAGATATGCAAAAGGTGCTTAGCAAGGCGGAGAAGGTATTTAAGTGATGGATGTTTTTTAGGTAAGTAGCATCCATCAATTAAACGATAATTAGTAAACGTAAAAAAGGAGGAACAACCAATAAGCATCAAGCTTTTTGTGCTCCTCCTAATCCATTGTCAAATCCCTTTTGATCGCGGTTCTACTACTCTCCAGCATCGAACCTGTCCAGCTTCTTCCTGTTGCGGGGTGGTGTATCATCCATCTTTACAATCTTTGGTGTAAACGTACCAACAGTATCTACCAATTGCTTCTGTGCATTCATCACCTGGTGAATGTCTTTATAAGCAAAAGGCGCTTCATCCAGTCCGCCGCCGATGAGCTTTACTCCCTGCTTCGCTAGTTCTTCCTTTAGCATTTTAGCAGTGATATTGTTCATTGCTGATGTACGGCTCATCAACCTGCCTGCACCGTGCGATGCAGAATTGATGGAAGCTGTTTCACCTTTACCTTTTACTATAAATCCCGGCGCTGTCATACTACCCGGTATGATGCCCAGAACATCTTTACCTGCAGGTGTTGCACCTTTCCTATGGACGATCACCTCCTTGCCTTCATATAATTCCTTCCATGCAAAGTTGTGGTGGTTCTCTACCATCTTCATCGGCTCATGTCCCAGTTGCTTTGCAATCTTTTCATGTATCACGTGGTGACACGCACTGGCATAATCACCCGCAAGGTTCATTGCCATGAAGTATTCAATTCCTTCTTCTTCATCCAGTGTAAACCATGCAAGATTAGCAGCATCAGGCGGCAGCTTGCGCTTCTCTTTTGCAAGCTTTGTATAGTGATTGGCTACATTGGCCCCTATAGCTCTTGAACCGCTGTGCGACAGCAGTCCGAGGTATTTGCCAGCAGGCACACCCAGCACCGCATCTGCTTCGGGTATTTCAACAATCCCAAACTCAACAAAGTGGTTTCCTCCACCACTTGAGCCTAATTGCGAAGCAGCTTTATCCTTTAGTTGCCGCAAGATTCCAATCTCGTGGAATTCAGGCCTGTACAGTACATCATGATCGCTCCTTTTCTTGAACTCTCTTCCGCTTCCAAACAAGGTTGCTTCGTTCAGTTCACGAGTGAAGTAATCAGCCCGAAACTCCAGTTCCTTTGGATCGATATCAAAAATGCTCAGGCACATCCTGCAGCCAATATCAACACCAACTCCATACGGAATGACTGCATTTTGCGTTGCCAGCACACCTCCAATCGGTAGTCCATATCCGTGATGTGCATCGGGCATCAATGCACCCGCAACAGATATAGGAAGCCGCGCAGCACTATTCATTTGTGATAATGCACCTTCTTCAATGAACTCTGCACCGAAAATGTTGTAAGGCACTCCTTCTGAAGAAAGATCTACAGCTGATGCTGCCTTTGCTTCTTCTTTTGCTCTCATTTCTAACAGCTCATTCGCGATTTTACCAAGCACTTCATCTTCTTTGTAGGCTTCTGGGTCTTGAAAAATTTTCTCAAGTATTCCAAGCACATGATGCGTTCCGTTTCTTTTATAATGCTTCTCCATTACCTGCATAGCAATGCTGATGACAGGCGCTTCAGGATAACCAATATCCCGCAGTTGTTTTCCTCTTAGTTTTAGTTTTCCCATTTCTAAAGTTTTCGAACCACCAAGACACTAAGAGCACTAAGGAACACGAAGCTTGGTGCACCTTCGTGGGCTTGGTGTCTTTGTGGCTCATCCATAAATTAAGGCAAGATGTATGCCCGCTAATTCATCTCCATTGCTCTTGCAAAACCGATGATAGTAGGAGCCTTCTCTTCTTCCACTACCTGTACTTCTGCTTTGCAAACAGCCAGTTCATCTAGTAATTGCATCGCCCAGTCGTAATGCTTGCTGGTGTACAGTACTTCTACATAGCCATTACCTATTTCGATCATCCGCTTTGCAGTTAATTCAAGTATGGTAATGGTGAAGTAATTTTTTGCTTCATCGTAGTCGTACATATTCACCTGGTGTACATCAACGATATCTGCACCCAGCTTGTCTTTTAATAAAGCATAAGCTGCAGTAGCATCAATTTGAGTGATAACACCCAGGCTTGCTACTTCACCAAACTTGCTTACGAACAGCATTTTGCCATCAACATAGTTGTTGACAAATAAACCTGCAACAGCCTTTATTTTTCTTTTAGTTAATCTCCAGCCGGTCCTATCTACCTGCCCGATGATCCAGGCCACCAGTCTTACGATTACGTAAACCATTGCTATAAATAACCACATCATGATCTTACATTTTTGACTTTTAAATTTTGACTTTTGACTTCCTACTGCACCACCTTATTCGCACAGCTTGAGCTTGCAAAGGCATGTGGCTTGGCTTTGAATGCAAACCCCATCCCCATAATATAACCCATGGCTTCTTTCAAAGCATCGTTGCTCTTGAAGTTTGGGTTGGTATTGATGTCTACGTGTACTTCCATTGCAACATTGAATGCAGTAAACAGGTCGCAGAAGCTGTATGCAACTTCAATACTCCGTGCTACTTCTTCCAGCATCCGCTGCTTGATGGGCATGCCGCGCTTCACCTGTTCGTTGGTGATGTACATGAAGCCGCCTTTGTTCTTCCGCAGAAAAACAATTACAGTGGCAAACTCAATTACCCGGCCTTTCACCTGGCTATCGGTACCAATGAACACCCGCATAGCATTGCCTGCCTCATGTTCGCGCATGAGCACTTGCCGTACTTCATCTTCGATGGGAATGGTGATCCGCTGACCACTCAACTTCCTCCATTGCTGTTGTTTCATGATCTTCTGATTTTTAAGTGGAACGCAGATTTTTATGATTATTATGATTGGTTAAGATGTTATGGGCTATCAGCGGTCATCATGATCAACCATAATCATCTGCGTTCTAACATTGAGAACGCTGATCATCATGACTATGATGATAGACTATGATCAATACATTATTAATCTGCGTATACCATGACCATCATAAAAATCTGCGTTATATGTACAAGCTGCCGGGCCTGGGCTCGAACCAGGAACATCACAGTCAAAGTGTGATATGTTAGCCAATTACACTACCCGGCAGGGTATTGAAGAAGGAACGCTGATTATCATGATTGTTATGATGAATTATGATAACAGTGACTTTCATCTCGTAAATCATGACCATCATAATCATCTGCGTTCTAGAACTGAGAATGCTGATCATCATGATCATGCTGATGGGTATGACTAGAACATTATTTATCTGCGTAAATCATGACCATCATAAAAATCTGCGTTCTATCATCCAACAGTTGGCCCGGTGCGGATCGAACGCACAACCCGCCGGTTAAGAGCCGGCTACTCTGCCAATTGAGCTACGAGCCAATAATTATTTTGTTGTTGATAATGAGCAACAGCACCTGAATATGAAACTGAAGATGAATAGCGCACCAACTGTACAAGTGTGCGACGCAACAGGAGTTGAAGAGAGGATAAATGCTTGCTACATCATTACAACATACCACAGTAGCAAGCTTGAAGAAAGGTTGAGGCGGATCCTTACCTCAACCTGTTACTTGCCACTGAAGATCTGTCGTAGCTGGTCGATCAGCACACCGTTTCCACTCACACTAATGCTATTGATCTTTTCAGCGATCTTCTCTACGTATTCCATCTCCTTCAGCTTCCACAACATCTGGTTGTCTTCCATCAGCTTGGCTGTGTTTAGCAAGCTGCGGGTGCTGGCGGTTTCTTCGCGACGCATGATGGTGTTGGCTTGCGCCTTCTTTTCGGCGATCAACACCTGGTTCATGATGTCCTTCACTTCGCCCGGCAGTATGATATCCTTGATACCAAAGCCGGTGACCTGCACACCCAGTGCTGCGGCATTGGCTGCTACGTTCTGCAAGATGACTGGCGCAATTGCTTCCTTCTTTTCAAGCAACTCATCCAAAGTCATGGTGCCGATGTATTCGCGCAATGCCAACTGGAACACTACGTATAACTGGCGATCGTATTCCTTGTTTTCCAACAAAGCCTTTTCGATGTCAGTAACCACGTACTGAGCAAAGGCGTTCACACGCAGGCCGGCCTTGTCCCTGGTCAGGATCTCCTGTCCATTGATCTCGGCTTGCTGCTGGCGGGTATCCACCTTACCTACAGTAATGGGGATACTGTTTCTCCACCACAGGTAGATACCGCTCGGCAGTTGCTGCGCATACTTTCCGTCTACAAACAGCACCGCCTTTTCGTAGCTTTCTACAGTGTAGGCACGCACATGCGGGCTTACTACCTTGCTCAGCAAAGTCGCACGGTCAATGTCTTCGGTGATCTCGATCTTGCTGATGTCAGCATATACAAACCTGTAATCGATCACACCCTTCCAGAATGCGTAGCGACCTGCAGTCAACACTTGCTTCAGCAAACCATTCACGTATTGCAATACAATTTGCTGTTCGGTTACGTCTACTACGATCAGCTGTTCAGCCAATGCAGGGTCCTGCAGCAAAATGTTTAGCTCTACGGTTGGGATGAAAGGCAGTGCACGATCATAGATCTCTACACGCTCATCGCCCCAAAACCAGTACTTACCCTCGGTAAGCATCTTCTCGTACACGCCGTTTCTAAACACCAGTCCTACCTGGTAGGCGTTGATTCTAATCCACTTCATATCTGTCGTTTTTGTTCGTTTACTAATAAAGCTTGTACGGCTCACCACCGGTGGCATTCGCGGAGGCGGGGCTCAACCACTGCTGCCCGTAACAGTTGCACAGGCATTGTACTTGCTGCTGCAAGCCTTCATGCAAGTGCAAGTGATGCGTCAGCCGGTGATGTATACACCCGTCTACTGGCGTGCTACCGGTTGCTGGTGATCAGTAGTGATTAGCAGCCGGTGAGGCGTACCTGCTTTGCTGCCATTTTTAGGGAAGCGGCATACTTCCGTGTTTCAAGCATTAAGAGTGCTTTGCATTTGGCCACTATGCTACATGTACCGAAGTACATGGCAGGATTCGAACCTGCGTTTGTTGTGTTACTCTACCACTGAGTTATCCCGTTAGGGAAGAGGAGTCGAACCTCTGACAGACACAGTCATGGAGGGCACTGCACATTGTTGCAACAGCATACAACTGATGATCATCGCTGCACTGCGGGGCTATATCGAAACCCTCGCCTGGTTTGCAGTCAACTGCCTGTACCCTTCTTCCCGTTAAGGAAGCTTTTGTGTTGATGGGGTGCATCAACGATTATTTTTAGTGGAACGCAGATTATCATGATTGATATGATGGGTTATGATAATCTGTGTTAATCACAATACTCACAATCATCTGCGTTCTATGTTTTTAAAACAAAAAGCCCGGTCATTTCTGGTGACCGGGCTTTCCTCTTCATGCTGAAGCATTACTGCTCCCGCCAATGAATATCTCCCGGTCGTATATTATCAAACTCACTATTGCGTAGTTCCAGCGCATACCTATTCCTGCCAAAGCTTTGTCCGCCTTGTTTACGCATCATGCTGCACCAGTTGTTGCTTGTGATTGATTTGTTTGCTGTCATATGTTCTATTCCTTTTTCTCCTTGTTTATTTGCTTAGCTAATAGCAATAAAAAACCTCGCTTTTTGAGCGAGGTAAATTTTATTCAGTCAGTTTTGGTTGTACTTAACTCTTAAAATGCCTCGCTAAAAAGATATAATCCATAAGTGGACTAAATCCTTTTATTGTTTCGGTATGTAAATTCCAGCGTTGCATTTCTACGTAATTATTTTGATGATGCAAACATACATGCTTCTGCTCCTCATTAACAAAATTTTGACAAATTATATTTTTTAAACATTGTTGCTATTTCTGCTGAAACTCAATGATAGCGCGTGTTTCAACAGATTGGGATGATAACTTTATTTTCATAAACATCTGTATCCTAAACATCCTTCATGCAAAAATTTTCATCTAATGGAATGATTTTTAAACAACTAAAGAATTAGCCAAACGATATTTGTGATCTATCTGCTAACTTTAAAAAAACTACTGAATGCGTACTGTACAAAATATCCTGGATATAAAAGATAAAGAAGACAATGTGATAGAACCTTCAACCATGGTAATTGATGCATTGAGGAAATTGATAGATGTAAACCTGAGTTACCTGGTAGTAATGGAAAATGGAGAATTCAAAGGTCTTTTTAGCGAACGCGATTATACGCGCAAGCTTGTGTTGCAGGATCGCTCCAGCAGGAACACCGCAGTACAGGATGTAATGACAGTTGATCTGCCTGAAGTAACACCAGACAATACAGTAGAAGAATGCATGTACCAAATGAACATTCGCGGCGCACGTTATCTTGCAGTGTATAATGAAGCAGACTTCTTAGGCATCATCACCATCCATGATCTGCTAAGGCAGGTACTGGCAAATAAGCACCAGGTCTTTGATGATACACTTACCACATCGTTATTGAACAACGATGCCAGCAGCAAGATTTTATAAGTGGATCAGCTATAAGAAATCATCTGATTGCAAAAAATAAAGCGGAGCTAAACACTCCGCTTTATTACGTTATAGGCTTGTATTGTTTTTAAGCTCTTGTTATCACACCCACACTCCTTCCATTCGAATAAATATTTCCTCTCCTGTCTACCTGCAACTGAAGCCGATCATCGTAGATAATGTACGGGTATTGTACGCTATTCGTACCCGCTATTTTAGCTACTGTTTGGATTCGGTTGCCATGTAAAACCACCACATTATTTTGAGAGGTGATAAAATACTGCTGGCGCATATTTCCATTAAACTGCAGGCGATAAACAAGGCTTTGAGTTGCTTGTCGCTGCGGATATGTAACTACACCACCACGCTGTGGATATTGGCCTCGTTGGTTACCAGTTGTAGGATAGCCGCTACCTCCTCTTTGAGGATAATTACGTTCATTACCCATGGTTCCACCTCTACCTGTTGGATATCCTCTTCTATCTTCTGATGGATATCTACCTGTGTTTGTTGATGGTTGATTTCTTCTATCACCTGCAGGAGGATAATCTATCGCCACATCATTATGATCATTTTTACGCACCTGAGTTCCATTCCAGCCTTTTGCAATAGCATTCAGCCTTTCGTTCTTTCCCGGATGCGATGCACTTCCCTGTGGTGAACTGATGAGTGCCATAGCCAGTTGCGCCTGCTGCAAGCTTGCACCCATTCTACGCAATACCAATCCTGAAAATTCATCTGAAGCTAACTCTTTAGGATGCTGGCTGCCACGGCCATCAAGCGTGTGTCCCAGCAGGTGGTGCCCAATTTCGTGAGCAAGTACACTTATAGCAGCCCATCTATCATTTGCTGCATTGTTCAGGTTATTAATGAAGCGCGGGTTATACAGTATATAACGTTTGCCGTTGTAGAACATAGCAGCAGCATTATCAACCTGCGAGGTAGAAACAACTTCAAAATTCTGCTGCTGGTCCACCACATCCATGATGTCGCCAATGATGGTCCTTGCTTCGCTGACCGAAGAAAAGCCCATGGCTAGCGAAGAAGGTTTAGCCGCAAGTACTGCAGCCATATTTATATGCTTATGCTCATGAAAGCCACCATGCGTCTGAGCTTGTACGGTTGCCGAAAACAGTAGAAGTATAAAACTGAAAAAAGTAAAAATTCTATTCATCTTCAAAAGGGTTTTAAGATGGTTAAGACTTAACGATAGCCGTTGAGTTCAACCGGCGCAACCACTTTAACAGCTTCTTTATTTTGCTCTTTCTTCTCCTTACCAGCAAGTGCCATGTTCCAATGAGCTAAAATTTAATTCCTTCTTTTGCTAAATATATTAGCATTATTATGCTAATTTTATTGTCCAATACAAAGAAGCATGAATAAAGGATTAGTAACAACTGCACCAGGAGCAAGCTGGACTCAGAACGGGCTACATGAGTACTTACTGGCAGTACAGCCGGGAGCTGATATTCATCAAAAAGTACTGACAGAAAAGGAATTACTGTATCAACTTTTTCATCATAAACCTGCAGCAGACAAGCCACATATACCGCTGGCCAGCTTCCATGCACGCGAAGACATGGAAGCCACCATTATACGTTATATGCATCGTATTTGCAGTAACCAGCAGGGTTTCCAGGTGGCGCTTAACAATTACAGCGGCATTCCACCACATACCATCTACCTGCGCGTTCAAAACCACAGCCCTTTTCAGAAATTAGCCAATGAGCTAAAATCTGTAAGCAGCTACATCAGCTCGTGCGCCTGCCCGCCAATACAACTGCATGGAACGCCTCATTTAACCATTGCCAAAAAACTACCTGCAAGTCTTTTTGAAAAAGCATTGATGGAGTATGCACAGAAAACATTTCATGAAACATTTACCGTTAACGAATTGGTGCTGCTTCGTCGGCAGAACCAGTACGACCCTTACAAGCCGGTAAACATTTTCAAACTGCAACCGGCAACCAGCGAGTTGTACAATTAGTATCAGCAACCTATGAACAACGATTTATCTAACCTGCCTGGCTATCGCTTGTGCGACTACATATTGGCAATACAACCGCACGAGGAGCTGTGGAATACGATTATCCAGGTGAAGAAGGAATTTGCTGCAACGTACGAAGCGCCATCGGCAGAATGTGGTAAGCCACAGGTCACGTTGCTCCGTTTCTCGCAGTTGCAAATGATGGAAGATAGAATCATCAGCCGGTTGAAATCCATAGCTATGGCCCTGCCTGCATTTAAAATAGAACTAAAAGATTTTGGCAGCCAGCCATCGCACACCATCTATTTAAATGTGGAAAGCAAGATACCGTTGCAAATGGCTATCAAGCACCTAAAGACGGCGCAATCGCTGCTGAAAACAAAGGAGCAAAAGCCGCACTTCATGGAGGATTTTTACATAACCATTGCGCGGCAACTACTACCATGGCAATACGAAAAGGGATGGCTTGAGTACAGCCACAAACATTTCACCGGCAGGTTTATAGCCAACAACATGCTACTGCTACGCAAAGCTGAAGGCGAAAAAAATTTCCAAACAGTGGAAAGTTTCGAGTTCCTGAATATGCCCGTGGTAACTACGCAAGGGCAACTGTTTTAGAACCATGATTGAAAAGATGCGAGAAGGATTAGGAGGAATTAGGGAGCAAGCAGTTGATCGCTGATCATCATCGTTGTGTCACTCACTTTTACTGGTGATAATTCCTTCAACTGCCCGCCTAAGCACGAAGAATAAAGAGTATCGATGTAAATAATACTTAATGCCCCTTATTGTCCTTTGTGCCTTCGTGGCACAAAAAACACTTAGCGCCTTAGCGGCCCAAAAACATACGTGATGCAAGAACAAGTGAATGAATATAAAAAAGGTCGCGGCGCCCAGTTCAACACGCACAACAAGTTCCTGAAGAACCAGCGCGTACAGGAGCATGTAGAGGGTATAGATGATTGGACTGAAAAGAACGAAGCCACACAATATTTAGAAGACAATGCAAAGAGCATTGTCAATAAGGTAGAAAGTGCTGATGTTGGTATGTACTACAGTATGAACCCGTACCAGGGCTGCGAACATGGATGCATTTACTGCTATGCCCGCAACTCCTTTGAGTACTGGGGCTACAGTGCAGGTATTGACTTCGAGCGAAAGATCATTGTAAAGAAAAATGCGCCGGAGCTGCTGCGCAAGTTCCTGATGCACCCTAAGTGGGAATGTGTACCGATCAGCATCAGCGGGAATACAGATTGTTATCAGCCGGCCGAACAGAAGTTCAGGCTTACAAGGCAGTGCCTGGAAGTATGCAATGAGTTCAACCAGCCAGTAGGTATGATTACTAAGAACGCAGGCATGCTGCGCGACAAAGACCTGCTGCAGGAGATGGGAAAGAAAAACCTGGTATCGGTGCTGGTGTCAATTACCACCTTCAACGAAGACCTGCGAAGAGTAATGGAACCGCGAACTACCACAGGCAAACAAAGAATACGATTAATAGAAGAAATGAGCAAAGCAGGTGTACGTATGGGTGTAATGCTGGGACCAATGATACCCGGGCTGAACGAACACGAGATGCACGATATCATAAAAGCAGCAAGTGATGCAGGCGCCACGTTTTCTGCTTACACATTCATCCGGTTGAATGGCGCGATCAAGTTTTTGTTTCACGACTGGCTGCACAAGAACTTTCCTGACAGAGCAGACAAAGTATGGCATATGATACAAGACAGCCACGGCGGCAAAGTAAACGACAGTGACTGGGGCCGTCGAATGCGCGGCAGCGGGAATATAGCCGACATGGTAGCCATGCAATACCGTAAGTACACCAACAAGTATGGATTAAATCATGAACGACTGGAACTTGACTGTTCGCAGTTTAGAAGACCGGGGGAACAGGGGAGGTTGTTTTAAGGTGGAAATGCAGAAGAACATTCCTGCTGCTGAACTACCGCCGCCACATGCCCTACAGATGAAGTGATTGCGACGCAACGATGACGCTATAAAAACCGTAAGCTGGTATCTAAAAAATAAAATAACCAACAACCTGCAACAGTTGTTTTTTTGGCACAATTTTGCTAAAATATTTAGCATATAAAAGAACTCATTATATGGAACGGGAAGTATATAACAGCAGCTATAAAGGCACCAAAGAATTTACACAGCACGATGTGCATAGGGCCGACGCCACCGGATTTAGCACGCCTGCCGATGAATACATGGAACGGGGGATTGACCTGAATGAACAACTGATCCGCAATAAGCCCGCTACTTTTTTCTTTCGCATGAACGGCGATGCCATGACAGGCGCCGGCATCTTTAGCGGCGATGCACTGATCGTAGATCGCAGCATTACCAATGTAAATGGCAAAGTAGTAATAGCCGTGCTGAACGGCGAGATGCTGGTGCGCAGGCTGGAAAAGAGTTTCAACAAAATAAGGCTGGTGCCGGAGACAAATAAACTAGCGCCCATAGAGGTTGATCCTTTTGCAGAATTTAGCGTGTGGGGCGTAGTGACGTATGTGATACATGAGGTTTAAGTTCCTCCTCATGTTGTTACTACTCCTAATGAAGTATGGAAAATGGTTGCCTTACAGATGCATGTATAAAAGCAAACAGCTTTTGATAATCAAAAGCTGTTTGCTACTTATTCAATGAGGTTGTGTTAAACCGGGCAATGTTCGTGGTAATTTTCCAGCACGATCTCCTGGCGTTCTACATTAAAACCGCTGTAGGTTGTTAGCACATCGTCAAGAACAGCTTCTATTTCTTCTACTGTTTTAAGCGTAACCAGCTTGTTGCGATACTCTTTTATGTTAGGCAAGCCCTTTAAATAATTTGAATAATGGCGGCGCATTTCATTTATACCAACGATTGGGCCTTTCCATTCTACTGATTTGCGCAGGTGATTTTTACTAACTGCCACCCTCTCTTCTACCGTTGGTGGCGCCAGCAGTTCGCCTGTCTGCTCGTAATGATGTATCTCGCGGAAGATCCATGGATAACCAATGGCAGCACGGCCGATCATGATGCCGTCTACGCCATACCTGTTCTTGTATTCCACGGCTTTCTGAGGGCTGTCGATGTCGCCATTACCAAAGATGGGGATCTTGATGCGCGGGTTGTTCTTCACCTTACCAATCAGTGTCCAGTCGGCTACGCCTTTGTACATCTGGCAGCGGGTACGGCCGTGGATAGCAAGCGCTTTAATTCCTACATCCTGCAGGCGCTCAGCCACTTCTTCTATATTAAGGCTGCTATCGTCCCAGCCAAGACGGGTCTTTACCGTTACCGGCAGACTGGTAGAGCGTACCACCGCATCTGTTAGGCGAACCATCAGGTCGATATCTTTCAGTACACCTGCGCCGGCACCTTTACAGGCCACCTTTTTTACAGGACAACCAAAATTGATATCAAGCAGGTCGGGATTGGTAACATCAACAATTTTAGCAGCCATGGCCAGGCTGTCTTCATCGCCTCCAAAGATCTGGATGCCTATAGGCTTTTCGTAATCAAAAATGTCGAGCTTTCGACGACTTTTGATGGCGTCACGGATCAAGCCCTCGCTGCTGATGAATTCAGTATACATCAGGTCAGCGCCATTCTCTTTGCATACTGCACGAAAAGGCGGATCGCTCACATCTTCCATTGGCGCCAAAAGAAGCGGAAAAGCCGGTAATTGAATGTTTCCAATTGTAGTCATAAATAATTTGCTGCTACCACCGGGCGGTGCATGCTTGCGGTCTTTCGTCCTTATATTGCACCCCGGTAAAAGCGTCGGCAAAGCTACGCTGTTACAGTATTACCTAATATGAATACTTACTTAAAATATCAACCGCCTGGTGTACAGTTCTTTGCTTTCCTAGGCCTGGCGGGTGGTTTTATCGTTCTCAATAGCTTGTTGACGCACTTTTTCTTCAGTGATCTAACGGCGGTTCTGCTGGATAAAACTGCAACTATAAAACCTGAAATGGTGGTACAGTTTAAAGCTGCGCAGGCTATGAGTGCCATCATTTCGTTCCTGTTGCCAGCGCTGTTGCTTGGTTACTTCTCATCGCCAAAGGCCCTGCCTTATATAGGAGTTCAACCGCGAATAAATGTATTGCTGGTACTGGTAAGCCTGCTTTTCCTGGTGGCGGTACAGCCATTTGTAGGTTGGATAGGATCGCTGAACAGTAAGATAAACTTTGGCAGCCTGCAGCAGACCATGCAGGAAACAGAAGCTACTTATAATCGCGCTTTACAGGCATTTTTAAAAATGCGCGGAGTGGGCGATGTTTTGATCAACCTGGTGATAATGGCTTTGCTACCGGCTATTGCAGAAGAAGCGTTTTTCAGAGGCGCTTTTCAAAAAGTACTACTTCGGCTTACAAAAATGCCGGTTGTTGCCATTGTTTTTTCGGCGTCCATTTTTGCTTTACTGCATGGAACCATCTTCAAGTTCCTGCCAATTTTCACCTTAGGTCTTATGCTGGGCGTCATCTACCACGTAACACGCAACCTGTGGTATACCATCATTATTCATTTTATGAACAATGGATTGGCTGTGCTTACAGTATATTTTTCACCTAAGTATCCTATGCTGGAAAAACTGGCAAATGACGAGGTAACCGTGCAATGGTATACAGCACTGCTAAGCCTGGCTGTAGCCATAGGCTTCATCTTGTTTATGTACAACAAAAGCCTGGAAGTTTTGCCCGCCAGCACTACTGAAGAAGACATTGATTATATTGCCTGATGCATAAATGGAGCCTGTTATATAGTGCGCGCACTTTGCCTGAAGCAACCATAGTACAAGGTATGCTGGAGGAAAACAATGTGCCAGTGATGGTTATGAACAAGCAGGACAGCAGTTATCTTAACTTTGGCTACATAGAAGTTTATGTCCCGTTTCACCTGATGGATGTGGCAAAACAGCTGATGGATAAGGGGCTGGCAAATTAACTCTAGAACAACACCAACTGCTTCATGGCATTTAACCTACAAACTTTTAAGACCCGTGCACTTACTGCTATCGTTTTTGTGGTGGTAATGCTGTTGGGGCTTCTTTGGAACCATTGGTCTTTTTTGATCCTGTTTTTGATCATTCATGTGGGTTGCTGGATAGAATATCAAAAGCTCATAGCAAAAATCGACACCTCCTATAACGACATCTCCTCTTTTCATAAGTACAGTAGTATACTGGCAGGCGTTGCTCTTATGCTGTGGGTAACGAATGCTTCGTTTCATTTTGCTACAGTCACGCTGCACGAGATAGGATTTTGGCTATTGCTAGTACTAGCCTTTGTGCTTCCCATTATAGAAGTATTGTTTAGCCGAAATATCAATGCAAAACATATTGGCTATTCGTTTCTTGGATTGTTGTACATCTCGCTTAGCTGGTCACTGATGATGGACCTGCGGCAAGACAACATGCAGTTATCAGGTTCAACTATAGTGGAAGACAAAGGATGGATACTGCCCATGTTCCTGCTTGCTTCTATATGGATCAATGATACGATGGCCTACCTGGTTGGATCGTTCATTGGCAAAACATCTTTGTCGCCTATCTCTCCTAAAAAAACATGGGAAGGAACCATTGGCGGTGCCATACTTTGTATAGGCGTGGTATGGCTGGTAGCACATCAATGGTTGCCGGAGATGGAGTATCAACTGGTAACGGTGGCAGCCATTGCTGCAGTTATAGGTACTATAGGCGACCTGGTAGAAAGTAAAATGAAACGTATGGCCGGCGTAAAAGACAGCGGTCACATCATGCCCGGGCATGGCGGCTTCCTGGATAGATTTGACAGTCTGCTACTAGCAACACCTTTTGTGTGGCTGGCACTGAGGATGCTTTTTTAGGGATCAGCTATGAGCTATCAGTTATCAGCTGGCATCATCTCTCGCCTCACGTGTCCTGCCTAACGACTTACTAAAACCAATTATCGGCTATGAACCATGAACTAACAGCAATCAGTTATCATCAAGAACTCATAATTCATAACTTATAATTCAACACATCCTCCCCATCATCACCATCCGCGTTATCAGCGTTCCCTGCCTGAAAACTATAACTCATCACCACCATCCGCGGCATCAGCGTTCCCTTAGCTATCTACAGGAACGAGTACGAGATGTTTCCATCCTTCTCATCTTTTAATGCTATACCCAGTTGCAGCAATTGGTTGCGGATGCTATCTGATGTAGCATAATCCTTTTTTGCTTTGGCCTGCTTGCGAAGCTCTATCAGCACCTGGATCACACCATCAAGTTTTGACTGGTCGCCTTCCAGTTCGGAGCGAAGTCCGAAGATATCTTCTACGAAAACCTTTAGCTTATGCTGTAGCAGAGTAAGCGTTTCTTTAGAAAGAGAAGCTGCTTCTATATGTTTATCTTTTATAGAATTAATGACCGGCACTATTTCAAACATACTGGCAAGAACCTTGGCAGTGTTGAAGTCGTCGTTCATGAATTCATCCAACTCATCAAGGCGCTCCAGTACATTTTCTTCCAATTCCTGGTTGATCTTACTGAAATCAAACTCCACTTCGCCCAGCTTCATTTTTTGCAAAGCTTCATAAGCTTCCCACAACCGCTTCAATCCTTTTTCAGCAGCTTGCAAAGCCTCATTGCTAAAGTCGAGTGCGCTGCGGTAATGGGTTTGCAAAATGGAAAAACGTATGGTCATAGGGCTATAAGCCTGCTGCAGTATAGGGTGCGACCCGCTGAACATTTCGGTCAGCTTGATTACGTTGTTGTAGCTTTTTCCCATCTTCTTACCGTTGATGGTGATCATGTTGTTATGCAGCCAGTACTTTACGGGCGTTACATGATTGCATACGGTGCTTTGTGCTATTTCGCATTCGTGGTGCGGAAACTGCAGATCCATACCTCCGCCATGTATATCAAACTGCTCTCCCAGGTATTTTGAACTCATTGCAGAGCACTCAATATGCCAACCGGGAAAACCTTCACCCCATGGGCTCTTCCACCGCATAATGTGTTCAGGAGGGGCATTTTTCCAAAGCGCAAAATCTGAACGATTGCGCTTTTCATCCTGGTTATCCAGTTCCCGTACGCTGTCTATCTGCTCATCCAATATGCGGCCGCTAAGCATGCCATAAGGCAATCCCTTTTTAGAAAAATCTAAATGGTATTTATCTACATCAAAATATACACTGCCATTGGCTACATAAGCATATCCATCTTCAATGATCTTTTCGATCATCACAATTTGCTCTACAATATGGCCTGTAGCGGTAGGCTCTATAGTTGGTTCCAAATTGTTGAACTGGCGCATGGCCCAATGAAAAAGATTGGTATACTTCTGCACCAGTTCCATCGGTTCCAACTTCTCCAGCACAGCCTTTTTACTGATCTTATCTTCAGCCTCTCTGCCTTCCTCTTCAAAATGTCCTGCATCAGTTACATTGCGCACATAGCGTACTTTATAACCCAGGTATTGCAGGTACCTGTATATTACATCAAAAGTTATATAAGGACGAGCATGCCCAAGGTGACTTTCGCCACTTACGGTTGGACCGCACACATACATGCCCACATGACCGGGAATTATTGGTTCAAAAACTTCTTTCTGTCGGCTCAGCGAATTATAAACTTTCAGTTGGCTCATAAGTGGAAAATGGCTACAAATGTAAGTTGGAAATCAGAAGGCAGAATTCAAAAACTAAAAAGCCGAACGAAAAAGGTAAAATGGAGAATGTCAAAGCAAAATGTAAGGCCAATTATGTGAAGCTACTAAAACCACCTAATTCCTTTCCATCGAATGATTTTGAGTTCGGCATAGCCCAAATCAAATAAAGTGTTGGATGATTATGTCAGGTTTGGGCTACGCCCAAAAAATGTATTAAACATGTTCATTTTCTACAAACGGAGTTAGGCGCTGCCCAACTGTTGGTCTGCCTGGTTTAAAGATCCAGCATCCCGTATAAACCCTCCAGCATCGGTCTCTCTATCACCTAACATCTAACGCCTCTCGCTTCTCAATCATCCATCCAGCATCAGCATCCAGCATGACCTTCCCCTACTGCTTCAAACTTACGTCTGTCACCAGCATAAGATGATCGCTCAATCCTTCATCCATCATATCAAACTGGTGGATATTAAAGTTCTTGTCTGGAAGAATATAATCAATACGAAGAGTGGGCGCAAGTGCAAGGTAGGTGCGGCCAATACCAAGCGATGATGCAAGAAATACATCCTGCCAGTCGCCGCGGATATGAAAATAAGTATAACTATTAGGCACGTCATTGAAGTCGCCAGTAATGATGGAAGGGTGCGGTGAATTATCCAATGCATCTCGAACTATACGAGCCTGTTCGCCGCGTATAGTAAAGGCCGTTTTCATTTTTTGAAAAATGGTTTTCGACGCCGCCGGATCTTCATTTTTTGCCACCTTCTTCATGCCTTCATAATCTTCTCTTTTAAAACGAAATGATTGAAGGTGGGTAGTGAACACTCTTAGAATTTTACCCGCTTTTAAAACATCTGCATATATGAGGCTTTCGCCCTGTTCACCCGGGTATCTTACTTTTCCAGAATCAACAATAGGGTATTTAGAAAAGATAATACTACCTGCCTTATAACCTTGTGGTGAGGACCGCGTAAAATCCTTAGAAAAAAAATAATAGGGAAATTTAGCAGCTATGGGCGCAATATTATCCTGGATAGAAGAAGTATTGAACTCCTGCAGGCAAACGATATCTGCATTCTGATCAATGATAACAGAAGGTATAGTGGCCCGATCGATCTTCTTAATGTCGGCTTTGTTGCTCAGCCCCTCCAGGCTCCTGATGTTCCAGTTGATCACCCTGATGCGTGCACTATCTTTTTTGTCGCTAAAGGTTTCATGTTTATTTACGGCAAACAATACGCTCAACTGCTTATAGCCTATAAGAAGTGTAACTAGAGGTATCCAAAAATATTTAGGCCTAACTACTAACCAGAAAAAGATGAAGAATAGCAGGATAATGGCAAGGTAAGGCAGCATTAACCCGAAGAACCCCATGAACCACCATGTAGCAGGATTAAGATAAGGTACAAGACATCCAACAAGAAACAGCAAAGCAACCACGCTGTTGATAACGATAATAAGATTGCGGATGATCTTCCTTAATGCCCTTGCTGCCATGTTGTAAATATATTGATTTCGTTAGCAGTAGCTTTTTCACGCCTTCACCTTAACGTTTCCACTTAAGATCAGCGAAATGCGGGTAATGATCAGAAAGCGAAAGCCTTTGTTGTTTATAGTACATGATATCAATTTCCTTATTTACCAGTATATGATCTATACGCAATGTTTTAGGCATACTATCCATACTGCCACCCAAGCCCCATGATTTTGATAAGAAAGCATCACGCATATTACCCCGCGTTTTATGGTAAGCATAAGATGCAGGCACAGAATTCATATCGGCTGCAAATACCACAGGATAAGGGCTGGCTTCTATATATTTTCTTGTAGCCGCAGCTTGTTCTGCATGATCCTGCTGTATCACTTTCAGCTTTTGAAAATTGGAGGAATTATTTATAAAGCCGGTATCATTATGAAACGGCACAGGCGGATCATGTTTCTTTTTTGCAAATAAATGAAACGACCTAAAGTGAGTGGTGATCAATCGGACTGGTTTACCCTCAAATTGTATATCTGCATAAAGTATCTTCTGCGGGTACGAAGGATCGTTCAAAACCATGCTGCCGGTATCGATCAATGGGTATTTTGAAAAAATAGCATTGCCTTGCTGCAGTGTTCCATAGGGATGCACATTATCTATCTCTTTGGGCTTGTAATAATATTTATAACCAAGTTGGCGCAGGGTTATATTATTTGACAAAAAAGATGGTCCAACGTATTCAGTCATTTCCTGCAGTAGCAATACATCGGCATTTACCTGCTGAATATACCTGAACATTCTACGGCGTACAGAATTAGCAGAATCAGCATGGTTGGCAGGATTATCAAAATTGCGAACATTCCATGCAAGCACCCGTAATGTCGCTTCTCTTCCAGGTGCTTCTGTCGAAAATATATTGAACCCAATGGTTGAGGTAATATTACTAAAGCCAAGCAGCAACAGGATAAGAAGATACAGCGCCACTTTCTTTTTTACCAACAACCAAAGAATAATATACACCAAGACAGCCAGCGCCAGGTATGGAAAACCCAAAGCAAGAAAAGCCAGCGGCCAGAGTTGCACAGGAGAAATGTAGGGAGTAAGACAACTTACAAAATATACTATGGCGAGTAGCCCTGTAGTAGCTACAAGTAGTAAGTAAAAGAATTTCCGCATCAGCTATAGTTCCTCTTTTGCCGCTTTCTTCAAAAAATCTTTCTCTTCGTCTGTTAAAGAAAAATACCCTTTCTGGTGGATCTTATCAAGCAGCTCATCAACCCGCTGCTGGGTTATATGTGGTGTTCTCTCAAAAGGTTTCTGGTCTGCTTTGTAAAACAGTTGGTGCTTCATTGTTTTTGGCGAATGCTTTTTCTCGGGGTTGAAAAGATCGTTGAGCCAGTTCACGAAATCGCTCATCCATTGCCCCCAGTCATTGCCCTGCTTTAGCTGTTGAACAAAAACAAAACCCATTGCCCCGGCAGCCACGTAAGCAGCGGCAGCACCAATACCTGCACCAATGGTAGCAAGATGTATTGCCACAAAAATGGCAGTAAAAATCCAAAGCGGAATTCCGCCATTGATCATTGGAAATATCTTGTAGCGGGGAGAAAAAGTAGTGGTGCCAATAGCTATGGCCATCAATGCCGGACCTGCACCCAGCAGCGTTGACTTTACCTGCACACTTTCGCGTAGTGCAGGAATAAGATTAATAGTAAGAATGAAAACAACAGAACCAACCAGGCCTCCGTATAGAAACAGCGGGACTACTTTTTTAGATCCAGCCAAATCGTTCAAAATAAATCCAAAGCCCCACAGCCACAGCATATTGCTTATGAAATGCCATAGGCTAACGTGGCTAAACATGTAACTGATCAGCGTCCACGGACGAGATGCAAATACATCGGCGGCAGCCGGAACTGCTATCCATGAAACGATCTCCTTCAAGAAGTCGGCCTCAGCCCTATCGTTTAGCAGGTACAATACTTTGACAAAACCAACAGCCACAAAGATTATAGCATTGAAGATGAGCAGCATTGTCAATGCATTTCCATCTTCTCCCAGCAGCGTCTTTCTCCGGCTATCTTGCTCCAGTACACTCATTGCATCCTGTTTTAGTATCCTTCTAATTTAGTAAAATTTCCGCCTGTTCTTCTTGTTCCAGGTAAGCACCAATAAAAATCCTACCAATCCACCTCCTATATGCGCCCACCGTGCTATGTTATCGCCTTCCTGGTTCATAATGGCGAGCACCAGTTCGCGGCCAAAATAGAAAAGTCCGAACCATTTTACTTTTATTGGAAACAGGAAGTATAGGTATAGGTATGTGTTGGGAAACAAAAATAGAAAGGCAGCCATCACACCCGATACAGCGCCGCTAGCTCCTACTGTAGGCACACTAAGGCGCGCATAGGTATATTCATTTACATACGATACCGCAGACTGCAGGTAAAGCGGGTTCGAAGGATTGGAAACATAATTACTCAATACTTCTCTACTTCCAGAGAAACGGAAAAGATTGTAGTCGTTAAAAAACGCGCTGATCTTACCCGGGCTTGGGTTTTCTTTTATCCGCATGTACTGGTTTAGCAGCTCATTAAAGTCGAACCACAAGAAGGTAAGGTGCAACAAGCCTGCACCAATGCCACAGATAAAATAGAATGTAAGAAAACGTTTCGGTCCCCACAGGTTTTCCAGCACCGACCCAAACATCCAAAGCATGAACATATTCCAAAACAGGTGGAAGAAGTCCGCATGCATGAAAATATGCGTAACGATCTGCCATGGCTGAAACAGCGGCGATTTCACATGATGCAAAGCCAGCACATCCACCATATTGAAGAGGTCGCTACTGCCAATGCTATTTTTTGCCAGGAAAAAAAGTAAGTTGATGATAAGCAGGTTCTTGATAACGATAGGCAATATCTCGAACCGGCTGGGTCTGAATTCGGTCATAATTATTTCAGTAACAAATGTACGCCTCCAAAAGTTAGCGAAGTTTTAGTTGCACCACGTTCTCAATGTGCAGGGTATGCGGAAACATATCTACAGGCTGCACCTTCGTAACCACATATTTCTCATCGAGTAACGCAAGGTCGCGTGCCTGCGTAGCAGGGTTACAACTCACATAAACTATGGTTGGCGCTGCTATTTCCAGCAACTTCTTTACCAGCTTTTCGTGCATACCAGCCCGAGGCGGGTCAGTGATAACCACATCTGGTTTGCCGTGCGCTTCAAAGAAGGCTTCATCCACTATGTCAATAACATCACCTGCAAAAAAAGATGCATCTGTTAGCTCGTTCAAAGCAGCATTTTCTTTAGCATCGGCAATGGCATCTTCTATCACTTCTACACCTACTATTTTTTTAGCCTGCTTACTTACAAAAATTCCAATGCTGCCTGTACCGCAGTATAGGTCGTACACCACCTGGCTGCCATCTAGTTCAGCATATTCGCGGGTAACCTGGTACAGTTTCTCCCCTTGCCGTGTATTGGTTTGAAAAAATGATTTAGGTGATATTTTAAAAGAATAATCTTCCAGCTTTTCGATAATGAAACCTTTGCCGGTGTATACCTGTGGCTCCAGGTCGTACAGGCTATCGTTCTTTTTGGGGTTAATGGTATACAACAAAGTCGTGATCTCGGGGAACCCATTCTTGATCCATTCGAGCAGCGGGAATAAAGCCTCATCCTCGTAACCTACCACAAGGTTCACCATCAGTTCGCCTGTGGTAGCCAGGCGCACCTGCAGGTTGCGCAGAAATCCGTGGTGCTGGCGAATGTCGTAATGTGTAAGTCCATGTTCTTTGGCATATTCAGCAATACCATTGCGCAGCCTGTTGGTAGGTTCGCTTTGTAAGTGGCATTGAACAATAGGAACTACTTTATCAAAAAATCCACGTGCATGAAAACCAGCCACATTCTCATCACCTGATATGGAAGCATCATTTAGCTCACCAGGTAATAAGTAACGCTTATTAGCAAAAGTGTATTCCATCTTATTGCGATATTCACGTGTTTCATGCGCACCAATGATAGGTTGTATTTCAGGAAGCTGAATGCGTGCAATGCGCTGCAGGTTGTCTACTACCTGCTGCTGTTTGTATTCCAGTTGCTTTGCATACGGCAGCATTTGCCATTGGCAGCCACCACATACGCCAAAGTGTTGGCAAAACGGCTTCACCCGCAGGTCGCTGTATTTATGAAATTGAAGGGCAACACCTTCACCCCAATCCTTCTTATTCTTTTTTAGTAGTACATCCACCTCGTCACCGGGAATAGTGTTCTCAACAAAGATTACCTTACCATCTACCCGCGCCAACGACTGCCCTTCTGCAGCATATTTTTCCAGCACTACATTCTGCAGTACCACCTTTTTTCGTCTCATGCGGCAAAAGTAGGTAATGGGCAGGTTTTGAATTGTGAAAAGAGAAAGTGCGGTTTTCCTAAAAAAAGAAAGAGCGGCAGATGATAATTGCCGCTCTTAATGTTGATGATTCAATGTTATAAAGCCTTAATGGCTTTCGCAACACTTATGCATTGTAGGTCCTTCAGCATGTTCATGCCAGTTGAAGAAGGTTGCTGTCCTGCTATTTTCCCACCAGAACTTTGGACGTGGCTTGTTTGCATTTCCAATCTCATTCATGGTTTCAGCATCGTACAGTCTTCCATTCACCATCACTTGGCTGATGCTTTCAGTATTCAGCAGGTTTTCCAATGGGTTCTTGTCCATCACTATAAGATCTGCAAATTTGCCTGCTTCCAAAGATCCGATCCAATTGTCGAGACCAAGGCTTTCTGCGCTACTCAATGTTGCTGAACGCAGTGCCTGGTGGTTGCTCATTCCGCCTTGTCCTAGCATCCATGTTTCCCAATGTGCTCCCAGTCCTTGCAGCTGACCATGTGCTCCCATGTTTACTTTCACGCCTTCATCTGCCAAACGCTTTGCGCTCTGCGAAATCAGGATGTGGCCGTTCTGGTATTCTTCATCTGGAACCATGGTGCGGTGGCGGCTACGGGTGTCGATAACACTACGTGGTGTAAAACGCAGAAGTCTTTCTTTCTCCCAAACATTGGTTTTCTGGTACCAGTAATATTCGCCGTTCAACCCACCATAGTTCACAATGAGGGTTGGCGTATACCCTGTTTTGGAATTTTTCCAAAGGTTGATAACATCAGCATACAACGGCGCCACCGGGATATTGTGCTCAATGGTAGTATGACCATCCAGGATCATGCTCATGTTGTGAAAGAAGAATGAACCACCTTCAGGCACTACTTCCATCCCCAATTCACGCGCTGCTTTTATGATCATTTGGCGCTGATCGCGGCGAGGCTGGTTGTAGCTTTTCACACTAAATGCACCGTAAGCACGAGACCTGCGTAATGCACTTCGTGCGTCATCCAATGTATTGATAACTGCTTTAAAATCTCCTTCTGCACCATACAATATAGTACCTGTAGAGAATACTCTTGGTCCTACTACTTCACCTGCTTTTATCAGCTCACTTTGCGCAAAAACCATTTCGCTGTTTGCTGATGGATCGTGCATAGTGGTAACACCATAAGCAAGGTTGGCATAGTAAGGCCAGTGTTGTTTTGGTGTAAGTCCATAGCGGAAATGTGCACCATGCGCATGCGCATCTACCATACCCGGCATGATGGTCTTGCCGGCTGCGTCAATGATTTTTGCGCCAGCAGGAATAGTTACATTCTTTCCAATTGCTTTTATCAGGTTGCCTTCTACTACCACTGTTCCTCCTTCTATAACTTCATTGCCTTTCATGGTAATGATACGGGCATTGGTGAAGGCGATGGTGCCAGTTGGTTTATCGGTTTTTACTGAAAGACCAACAGTTACCCCTTTTTCAGGAATAACAAATGCGCTGTCCGGACGACCTGCAATGAATTCAAAACGATCTTCAAGATTGATGGTGTAGTACTGGTTTCCGAGGGTGTAATACAACTTCTTGCTATCGCCGCTCCAGTGCAGGTTGATGCCGGCATCTTTACTTACCAGCTTAACAGGAAAATCAGCTGTGCTGCTGCCGAGGTCGATGGTTCTACCTGTTTGCGGGAAAGCTGCAACGTATACCTGGTGCAGGTCAACAAAAGCTACCCACTGCTCATTTGGCGAAAGGATAAACCTGCTGCCATAGGTGCTCTTGATATGTGTACGTTCTTCATTACCGTTCAGGTTGTAACTGCCAAGGTTTTTAACAGGACCGCCAAACAACAAACCACCGGTGCGGTAGTAAATGCGGTCGCCTTTAGCATTGAACGTTGGATATTCTCCTTTGGAGTTCACAAATGTTGCTTTACCACCGTTTGCAGGAATCGTGTATACACCAGGTTGGGTAGTAAAAGAATGCCCCATATCTTCATTGCCATTCTCCCGGTTGAAAACAATAAGATTACCATCGGGCGAGAAAGACGGCGCACGATAAATGCCTTTGTCTGTTGTCAGGCGAATAGGATTGCCGCGGTTTGGATCAACTTTATAAATAGCACCCGTTTCATCATCATTCCATGAAACATACACCAGCCATTTTCCATCTGCAGAAAAAGAGGGTTCAAACTCAAAGTGGTTGCTTTTGGTGATACGTTGCGGTGTGCCATTTGGCAGTTGCTTTTTCCATAAATAACCAACAGCATTAAACACCAGCATCTTTCCATCAGGTGATGTGATAGCATGGCGAAGCACGTTAGGACTAAAAGTATCTGGATTTAGATCCTGCTTTGTGCGTACCGCATCATAAATTCGGTGAGTAGCATTTACAGTAAAAGGAATAACAGTGGCTTGCTTTGGCTGCTTTACATCCACGCGGTTGATCTTACCATTAGCCCAGATAATGATCGATTGATTATCGGGTGCCCATGCATAGCCGGGATAGCTGCCGAAGATGGTCCAAGCTTCCTGCTGGTCTTTTGATAAGCTGTCGTAGATCGGCCACTCTTCACCTGTCTGCACATCGCGCAGGTATAGCACCGACTTGGTGCGTACGCGTTTAACAAAAGCCAGCAGCTTACCATCTCTTGAAAGTCGTGGAGTAGCAGCGCCGCCTGGTCCGCCTGTTACTGTTTCTATTGTTCCTTTTTCTCTATCAAAGCGGCGTACAGCGAATATCTGGTTGTTAGGGTCTTTATTATATTGAAAATTGCCACCGGGATACATGTCTTCGCTATAGTAAACATAGCGGCCATCGGGTGAAACGATAGGTTCATTTACATCCTGCTGGTCGTTCTTTTTTTGCGTTAGCTGCAAACCACCACCACCACTGGTGTGATACATCCAGATTTCGCCGGCACCTAACGAGCGGGTGGAAGTAAAGTGCTTACGAGCTACAATGTATTGTCCATCGGGTGTCCATGCAGCATTGTTCAGCAGTCGGAAAGTTTCCTTTGTCACCTGCTTTGCATTGCTGCCATCGCGGTTCATGATCCAGATGTTATCACCGCCTCCGGCATCACTTGTAAATAATATCTTGCTTCCATCAGGACTGTACCTTGGCTGAACTTCAAAAGGAACACCGGTACGCAAAGGACGAGCTGTGCCTCCAGCTACAGGCATGGTATAAATATCACCCAGCAGATCGAAAACGATATCTTTTCCGTCAGGAGATACATCAAGGTTCATCCATGTTCCTTCATCAAGCGTGAAGGAAACTTCTTTAAAAGTACCGTCGGGGTTGGCAACATCCCACTTCTTCTTATCATCTTTTTTTTCTTGCGCTACAGCAAACAAAGCAATAATGCTCGCAGGCAGCAATAACAACCATTTCTTCATATGTTTTAGTTGAATGAGGGAAGATAAAGATTAGTTAGTTACTCGAAATAAAGGAGCAGGAAGAGCAAGTTTCGCTTATGTATAAATGTGTCTGCTCCAGTTTACAAATAAATAAGGCACTCTTTCAAGTGCCTCATTATTTCAAGATTTTTTTTCCAGTGCCATCCTAATGCAGAAAATAGCGAGGAGAAATGTCATTGGTGTAAAAATGATTGCCTCAATCTTATTTTCAGCGAAGATATTTCCAATGGTATTCAGAGTGAACAAGCCAACCATCAGCCAAAGCAAAATATTAATGATGCGCTCGTTCATTTGCTTGATAAGCCATCCTGCTTTGGTGGCCACAATTGAAATCATCACCAGGTTGATGAGGATGGAAGTTGTTTCAAACTGCACCATCTGTTGGTGGTTAGTTAGCCTTCCTCCCCACACAATGCCAAACGGTATAACACCTGTAATTACCAGGATGTGGAATAAAATGATAAGAGATAAGATGGTCACTGTACTGTAGACAGCAGTTCTGAAGCTTAGGAGTTGTTTCATAATGTGCAAAAGTAAATACATGTATAGATCGGCAGCACCAACTGCTTTTCCGTTCATACAATAGCTGCTATTAAAACTTAGCTAATGCTGCTGCAACTACTTCTTGTTGACATTTGCCCATCTATCCATTTTTCTTTCCAGTACGTCCAGTGGCATTACACCATCTTTGAGTAATTCATCATGATAAGCTGAAAGATTGAACTTCTGACCCAGTTGCTGTTGATACTTATTTCTTAAATCCCAAATCTTCAATGAACCTATTTTATAACTAATTGCCTGTGCAGGTATAGCCATATATCTTTCTATTTCTGCTGTTGCGCCCTGTTCACTGATGGCTTCATTGTCCATCATGTATTTGATGGCTTGCTCTCTTGTCCAGCCTTTGGTGTGTAAGCCTACGTCCACCACCAGTCTTATTGCCCGGTGTATTTCATCGCCCAGAGCACCCATGTACTGGTAAGGGTCGGTATATAAACCCAATTCTTTTCCTAAGCTTTCGGTGTAGAGCGCCCAGCCTTCGCCGTAGGCGCCATACCAGGCAAAGCGCCTGAACTTAGGCAGGCTCTCGTTTTCCTGCTGCAGCGATATCTGGTAGTGATGCCCGGGAATAGCTTCATGTAAAAAGAGGCTCTCCATGCCGCTGGTGGTGTTGTAAGTTTTAGCATCTACTATGGGCACATAGAAAATGCCGGGGCGGCTTCCATCAGGAGATCCCTGGTTATATTCAGCACTTGCACTGGCAGCTCTGAACGCCTCAGTCTGCCTGATCTCAAAAGGTGTTTTAGGTGTGCGTCCAAACATCTTCTGCAGGTTAGGATCAATGCGGGTTTGAATGGCACGAAAAGCACTCAGAACCTCTTCCGCATTATTATAAGGCATGAACTGTTTGTCGGTACGCATGTACTCAAAAAAAGCATTCAGATCTCCTTTGAAACCAACTGCATTCTTCACGCTATCCATCTGCTGCCTGATACGCTGCACTTCTGCAAGGCCGGTGTTATAAATTTCATCAGGGGTTTTGTTGGTGGTGGTCCAGTAGCGGATCAGGTAGTTGTAGTATTCCTTTCCTCCGGGCAAAGCAGAGATGCCACTAGTAGTTCTTGCTTTTGGCAAATATTCATTTTGCAGAAAATCAGCCAGCCTGGTATATGCTGGCACCAACTGCTGTGATATAAGCTGGCGATATGCGCTATCCAACCTATCCTTATCTGCACCGGTGATGCTTGCAGGCAACTTCCTGATAGGTCCATAGAATAAACTGGCGGTGTCGTTGATGGTTATCATCGACCGCATCTGCGGGATCATTTTTACCACTAGTGATTTCGGTAGTACAAATCCTTCTGCTATACCTTTCCTGAAATAGACGATGGCACTGTCGGCCCATGCTGGAAACTTACTTGCTCTTTGCAGCCAGTTGTCATAGTCTTGTATGGTTTTGAATGGCTGGTTGCCATCGCCGCTGCCTAGCTGGCCCATGGTGAGTGGCAGTCCCCAAAACTGCTGGAATGGGATGCGGTTATCAGGTTGCTGCAGGCCTTCCAGGCTCATCTCCATCTCGCGTTTGAAAATGTCGTAGCTCAGTTGGTCGTTGTTGTTAAGCTCCTCCCGGTTGAATTTGGTAACCTCCTGGAGGTAGCTGTTGTAAAAGTTGCGGAGCGTGTCGCGGAAGCTTTGGGTAAAATCAATGTTCAGTCGGTTGTTGTAGCGGTTGTCGCCATTTTGAGTGGCTTCCAAAGGAAATAGTTTCAGCCGTTCCTGGTAGTAACGTTCAAGGAGCGCTGGTAGTTCGTTTCCTGCCGATGATTGATTATTGGTGTTGCTGCACGCCATTGCAGTGGCAATGCATACGAGGATTAGCAAGTATTTCATTTAATAAAAATAGAGAATAGGAGGAAAAGTATTGGGTGATGCGAAGGAATGGTTTAGCAAGTCAATCTAATTTGAGATGCCCATTAACAGGCTTGGGCTATGCCCAAGGAACATTTGCACATTCTACCTGCTACAAACGGTGTTGGGCCATGCCCAACTTTTTCCGCAACACAATAATTGGTTTCATTTTGAAACTCTCCAAATGCGCATAGCGCATACCCGTTTGTAGAAAGAGCATATGAAGTGTTATTGTTGGGCGTAGCCCAACCCTTGATGAATTAAAATTTACAGGCTTGGGCTCCGCCCAAGAAACATTTGCACATTCTATCTGCTACAAACGGTGTTGGGCCATGCCCAACTTTTTCCGCAACACAATAATTGGTTTCATTTTGAAACTCTCCAAATGCGCATAGCGCATACCCATTTGTAGAATGGTTTTGGCGGGATTTAATATTGGCGTAGCCCAACCCTTTTTTCATACTCATCTTTACCTGAAAGGATTGGGCTACGCCCAATCATGGTTCCGTTTGCCTGCGTATATCTACAAACGGTGTTGGGCGCTGCCCAACAATTTCCTTCCAAAAGTCTACCAAACACTATACAAGATTTGGTGTTGATCAATCAAATGCGCATCGCGCATTCCTACTTGTAGAATGGTGTTGGCGGGATTAACTGTTGGGCGTAGCCCAACCCTTTTTTAGTTGTTTTTCCTGAAAGCATTGGGCGCTGCTCAACGTATACCGCAATCCACCACTATAAAAAGATCAACAAATATTTTATCTTATTGCTCTCAACCTTTTCTTATGCCAAATACTTATACGCAGCTTTATATTCAACTGGTCTTTGCTGTTCAAGGAAGGCAAAATCTAATTGCTAAACAACACAGGCAAACGATACACAAATATGTAACACAGGTTGTACAGGCGGATGGTAACAAGATGCTAGCAGTGTACTGCATGCCGGATCACCTGCACATGCTGGTAGGACTTAATCCTGAAGTTTCAATCTCTAACCTTGTTTTGGATGTAAAGCGGGCAACGACAAACTTCATCAATAGAGATCACATTATTGGCAACCATTTTCACTGGCAGAAAGGTTATGGAGCTTTTAGTTACTCTCGTTCTTCAATCAATTCTGTTGTTCAGTACATACTGAACCAGGAACAACATCATCAAAAAATTACATTTCATGAAGAATACATCCAGTTTCTAAAAAAGTATAACGTACAGTATGATGAAAAGTACTTGTTTGAGTTTTATGATGAGGCTTCAATCACCGATCTATAAAAGTATCCAACCACCCCGCCCCTTCACCAATAGCCGAAACTACCTTCAGCCGTACAAGTGTGCGACGCAACAAATGTTGAAGAGGGAACCTCTGCCGGCTACCAAAAAACAATCCGCATTGGCACGGTTTTGCTGGCTGGGCAAGGGTTTGATAATATTGGCGGCAGTAGTAAATCGTTTCCTACATTTGCCATTCAACTTTTTTAGATGGAATATAATACGCAGCGCAACCATTTGACGATGAAGGAATATGGTCGTCATATTCAGCGAATGGTAGAACACGTGCTGACAATAGAAGATAGGCAAAAGCGCCAGCAACAGGCGCAGGTTGTCATTGAACTGATGGGTACGCTTAATCCTCACCTGAAGAATGTGGAGGATTTCAGGCATATGTTATGGGATCACCTGTTTTTTGTAAGTGATTTTAAACTGGATGTGGATAGCCCATATCCTAAGCCTACCAAAGAAACTTATAAGGTAAAACCGGACCCGCTTCCTTATCCTAAGCGCAAGCCGCGTTACAGTCACCTGGGTAAGAACCTGGAACTGGTAATTGACAAAGCACTGAAAGAAGAGAATTCGGAAAAGCGCGCTGGCTTTGCTAACTCCATAGCTTACTACATGAAGCTGGCTTACAGCAATTGGCATAAAGAACTGGTTCATGATGATGGAATTCGTGCAGAACTGAACATCATCACCAATGGTCAGCTTGAGTTTGACAGCACTCCATTTGTGAAACATTACCGAACTGTAGAAGGCCGCGACAACCGTGGCGGTGGCTATGGCGATAACC
The DNA here is from genome assembly GCF_017355875.1 of Aridibaculum aurantiacum. Taxonomy (NCBI): domain Bacteria; kingdom Pseudomonadati; phylum Bacteroidota; class Chitinophagia; order Chitinophagales; family Chitinophagaceae; genus Aridibaculum; species Aridibaculum aurantiacum. The sequence continues at coordinate 419,842 of NZ_JAFEWC010000001.1, read as the reverse complement.
GCTTTAAACGCAACAACAATGGCGGTGGCCAGTTTCAGCGCAACAACCGCGGCGGTGGTGGCGGAAATGCCGGAGGCGGCGGAAGAGACAACCGTGGCGGTGGTGGAAATGCAGGCGGTGGCGGTAATAGAGATAATCGCAACAACAAATTTGGCGGCAATAAAAAACGTTTTTAGTGGCGAAGTTTGAAGTAACCGGCGGAAGAAAATTATCAGGCACTATTGTGCCGCAAGGGGCAAAGAACGAAGCACTTCAAATAATTGCAGCAGTACTGCTTACCCCTGAACAAGTAACAATTACCAACATTCCCGACATCATAGATGTAAACCTGCTGATAGAGATATTGCAGGAGATGAATGTGAAGGTGGAAAGACCTACGCGTGATACTTGTATTTTCAAGGCTGACGAAGTAGATGTGGATTATCTTGGCTCTGATGCTTTTCATAAGAAGAGCGGCAAGCTGAGAGGATCTGTAATGTTTGCCGGTCCTATGTTGGCGCGCTATCGAAAAGCTTTCTTACCTAAACCAGGTGGCGATAAAATTGGTCGCCGCAGGTTGGATACACATATACTTGGCTTTGAAAAAATGGGTGCACAATTTGACCTGACGGACAAACATGGCGCCTATACACTTACTGCACCAAACGGCCTCACCGGAACTTATATGTTGCTGGATGAGCCTTCCGTAACAGGAACTGCCAACCTGGTGATGGCTGCTGTAATGGCCAAAGGAACTACTACCATATACAATGCAGCATGCGAACCTTACCTGCAGCAACTGTGCAGGATGATGGTAAGGATGGGCGCTAAGATCAGTGGCATTGGCAGCAATATGCTGATAATAGAAGGTGTAGAATACCTTACAGGCACCACGCATCGTATGCTGCCCGACATGATAGAAGTAGGCAGCTTTATAGGTCTTGCTGCGATGACACAAAGCGAGATCACCATAAAGGATGCAGGCGTAGAGCACCTGGGTGTTATTCCTGAAAAGTTTCAGCAACTGGGCATTAAGCTCGAAATACGTGGCGATGATATCTATATTCCTTCGCAGGAGAGTTATGAAATAGCCACCTTTCTAGACGGCTCTGTTCTTACCATTTACGATCATCCATGGCCTGGTTTCACTCCTGACCTGTTGAGTATCGTTTTGGTAGTTGCTACACAGGCAAAAGGTAGTGTGCTTATTCATCAGAAAATGTTTGAGAGCCGCTTGTTCTTTGTAGATAAACTGATGGAAATGGGTGCGCAAATCATTCTTTGCGATCCGCACCGTGCTACCGTGATAGGCTTAGGGCGTAAGCACCCGCTACGCGGCATTAGCATGACCAGTCCTGATATACGTGCAGGTGTTGCTCTTTTAATAGCAGCGCTGAGTGCCGATGGAAAAAGTATTATTCAGAACATTAACCAGATAGACCGCGGCTACCAGTACATAGATGAGCGACTGAATGCGCTGGGCGCGGAGATAAAGCGAGTATAAAATTTCATCTACCGTAGTCAATATTAGTACGGTAGATTTTTTACATTAAGCTTTACTACTCTCAGTTTCACCAGGCTCATCAACCTTTTCTTCCTGTGCTTCTTTCACCTTCTCCGGATCGTATTTATAAGCATGTGATCCCGCTTCTATTGGCTCTTCTATATGCAGTGCATATTGCCTGGTAAAACAGGCGCCAAAGTATAAGATGAATGAGGAGTAAAAAACAAACAGCAGCAGTAGCACAATAGATGCTGATGTACCGAAGATGGAAGACAATTCTCCAAACGGAAGCATACGTGGTATAACCGCTTTTCCTATTGTAAATAAGATACCTGTTACAAAACCACCCGTGATCACAACACGCCATGTTGGGTTAGCATCTGGTAGTAGCTTCAGCAGGATGCTGAACCAAATGGTTACAATCACCACCGAGATGATCTTATTCAATATCCTGTTTACCAGCGATCCTGCGCCAGGTGATACTTCGTTCAGGTAATCTCCCAGTAAGCTTTGTACGCCTTCGGCCATGGTATTAGTAATGAAAAGTATTCCTGCTAAAAGAATGATGACCATAGAAACGCCACGCTTTGCAAGATTGGCTTTCATTTTTCCTTTGGTATCCATCCTGATATTCCACAATTGATTAAGTGAATCTTTGATCACTTTAAAAAGTGTAGTAGCCACAAACATCAGGAAAACAAACCCGCCAATGGTGATCCACCAGTTTTGTGCTTTGGATTTAAAACCCAGGAAAGTCCGTTTGATCTGGCCACTGCTTTCTGTGCCCAACACACCGGCAATTCTTTCAAAAAACCGGTCCCCCAGGTGCTCCATATTGAAGATGAGGCCAAATACCTGTACCATTATAATAAGAATAGGAGGAAGCGCAAAAGTGGTAAAGAAAGCCGTAGCAGCTGCCATCCGCAAAGGGTCATTTTCTTTAAGAACACCAAGCGCTTCTTTTGATAATGAAATCCACGTCTTTACTTTCTGCTTTCTTTTTCCCATGTATATTTTGCTGCGGCCAAAACTAAGGCAGTATTCATTGAGATAAAAATCCTTCACATATTCAGCCTATTATACCTCATGCTGCAGAAGAAGTAGGTATAGTTTTTATGCTCCTGAAGAGCAGCCTTCAACGCACATCCCTGCTCCACATTTCATTCTGTTGCGCTTTTTTAAAAGCAGAATGTATAGGCTGATCTGAATCCTGGACAACCAAACATTTTCACTTAAAAAATTTTTGACAGCTATGGAAAAAAAAGACAAAAAACAGGTTACTCCACCAGACACTTCCTCTATCCCTTTCAATGAAAACACCAAAGACATCCAGCTGGAACATTTTCGTGAAGAAGGTGCTGGACAATTTATGACCTCTGACCAGGGTGTGCGGCTAAACGATGTTGATAATTCGCTAACCGCTGGCGATCGTGGGCCAACCCTGATGGAGGATTTCCTGTTTCGCGAAAGGATGACTCACCTGGACCATGAATCAATACCTGAAAGAGTGGTGCATGCTCGTGGCTCTGGTGCTCATGGCTATTTCCAGCCTTATGAGTCTATGGCAGAATTTACCAAAGCTAAATTCCTGCAAGATCCAAATGTGAGGACACCTGTGTTTGTTCGTTTTTCTACCGTGGTAGGCTCAAGAGGTTCGGCAGATACTGTACGTGACGTGAGGGGTTTTGCAACGAAATTCTATACAGAAGATGGAAATTTCGACTTGGTAGGAAACAACATGGCGCCTTTCTTCATACAGGATGGTATCAAGTTTCCCGATCTCGTGCATGCCATTAAACCCATGCCGGATAATGAAATACCGCAGGCTTCAGCGGCGCATGATACATTTTGGGATTTCGCCTCACTTATGCCTGAAACTGCGCATATGCTGATGTGGGTGCTTAGTGATCGTGCCCTGCCTCGCAGCTTTAGAATGATGGAAGGTTTTGGTGTACACACCTTCAAGTGGATCAATAAAGCCGGCAAAGCATTTTTTGTAAAGTACCACTGGCGGCCCCTGCTGGGCGTGCATTCGCTGGTATTCGACGAGGCGCTGAAACTGGCAGGTAAAGATCCTGACTGGTTACGCAGGGACCTATGGGAGGCCATAGAAATGGGCAATTATCCAGAGTACGAACTATGTGTGCAACTGGTAGATGAAAAGGATGAGCACAAATTTGATTTTGACTTGCTGGATGCTACCAAGATTATACCTGAAGAACTGGTGCCGCTGCGCAAAGTAGGTAAGATGGTACTGAACCGAAACCCGGATAACTTTTTCGCAGAAACGGAGCAGGTGGCATTTCACCCGGGCCACGTGGTGGCAGGCATTGATGTAACAAACGACCCGCTGCTACAGGCGCGCCTCTTCTCTTACCTGGATACGCAGATCAATAGGTTCAACAGCTCGAACTTTAATGAAGTGCCGATCAACAGGCCGGTATGCCCCGTTCATAATTTCAATGGTGCCGGCTTTATGAAGCAAACCATCAACAAAGGAAAGGTGAACTACTTCCCTAACTCCATCAACAACGGCCATCCCAAAATGGCATCTGAGGAAGAGAATGGTTATATACACCACCAGGAAAAAGTAGACGGACATAAGATACGCAAGCGCAGCAAAAGTTTTGAAGATCACTTTAGCCAGGCAAAACTGTTCTGGAACAGTATGAGCAAAGTAGAGCAAAAGCATATTGTGGAAGCCTTGCACTTTGAACTTGGAAAAGTGGAGCGGAAAGAGATAAGGCAGCGGATGGTGAATGATATTTTGAACAACATTAGCCACGAGCTGGCTACGCTGGTGGCAAAAGGAATAGGAGTAAGTGCACCAGATGGAGCTATCATGGGTTCGGTAAAAGATCTGACTGAATCAACTAAAGACAAAGTGGTAAATGCTGTTACACCAGGCACTACTATCCAGGATTCGCCGGCACTTAGCCAGGAACGAAATAAGAAACCAAATGGTATAAAGACGCGCCAGGTGGCTATACTGATAGATGAAGGATACGATTATGACCAGGTGATGGCTTTAAAAGATGTGCTGAAGCAGCAGGGAGCGCAGACGAAGATTGTTTCCATGTTTTTGGGTATGCTAAAAAGCGCCGATGGCAGGGAAATGGAAGTTGATAAAAGCCATATCACAACAGCCTCTGTTATGTACGATGCCATTTACATACCCGGCGGTGAAAAGAGCGTGAAGGCAATGAAGGAACAGGGAGATGTAAAACATTTTATCAATGAGGCCTTTAAGCATGCAAAGCCAATAGCAGCAGCGGCAGAAGCTATAGAGCTGTTGGAGATGAGTGAAATGAAGGGGGTTGATTTCTCTAAAGATGAATCTGTAAAAGAGTCAATGGGAGTGGTAACATTGAGTAAAGGTGACTGGAGCAGCCTCGCAACGGAATTTGTAGCCGCTATAGCGCAGCACCGCTTTTGGGAACGCGAAGCAGGCAAGGCAGAAGTTGCAGCCTAGTTTATGCTATAAGTTTAATGCAAAGAAGCGGCTTTATGGCCGCTTCTTTTTTATTCAAGGTTTTCAATATAATACTGTGCATCGGGAACTACTTAACTAGCGTCAAGAGACTCATCTATAACACATAGAGACATAGGAACATTAGGTAGCATAGAAAATCTCTGCAACCGGGTTGCCTACTTCAAGACTTGACTATGAATGATAAGCAATAAAGAGGCAAAGGAGTAGACATAGGTACTTGTTGTCAGGATTACAAGGTGATGTAGATAATTAGAATAATTACAAGCTACCCTACTCGTACTTCGTACTTCATATTTTGTAATTCGTATCTCCAACCTCTTATTTACACCGACCTGTCTTTGGTGTTATTCAGTAATCCTACACCTGTGAAAAAGAAGATGCCGCCAAGAATACCGAGTGTAGCAACCAGCCGAACATTGGTAGAACCCGATTTACTGGTAACAAAAGAATATGCAGCCGCAATTAAGCCTGCTATGCCCAGCACGGTTAGTATAATCCCAAACATCTTTTTCTCCATGTGAAATGTTTTGTTACCTGTTGCAAACCTTGCGCCGTGAAAAAGTCCAGATCCTATCTTCCACTTTACCCGGCCGCTCATGCACGTTTTTATTAAAAAACGCGTTGTATTTACACAACAATTATTTTGTGTACTCAATCAACCCATAACTGATGCCTTTTTCAATAGCTATTTCAAGCTACCGTACTCCCTTCGCAAAGAATATCTGGATCAAATTGTTCATGCTCCTGTTTGGTGCTGTATGGGCCAACTCGCTGGTAGGAAGCACAGACTATGCAAACTGGATACTTGAGAATATCCTTGTTTTTCTTTTCCTGGCTTTCGTATGCGGCACTTACCGAAAGTTCCAGTTCAGCGATCTTACTTACCTGCTTATTTGCATTTACCTGTGCCTGCATGTATATGGTTCAAAATATACTTATGCAGAAAATCCCTTTGGCTTTTACCTGCAGGATGTATTCAATATGTCGCGCAATCACTATGACCGGATTGTTCACTTTAGCTTTGGTTTTTTGCTGGCCTACCCAATGCGTGAGATGTTTTTGAAATGGCTGAAGTTTCCACGGTGGGTTGCATGGATGTTGCCGATTGAGATCACGCTTTCCATCAGTGGATTTTATGAACTGATAGAATGGGCTGTTGCTGATGTATTTTTCAAAGCACAGGGAGATGCATACCTGGGTACGCAAGGCGACATTTGGGATGCACAAAAAGATATAGCACTTGCTTTTGCAGGCGCCATACTTGCCACCACTATTGTATCGCTTATTAAGAAGGTGTTCAACATAAAAGAACAAGGCGAAACCATTGCCTAATAAGCTACTTATTTACAAGCGCCGCTAGTTCCATTTGCTCCAGCACCGTACGTTGATGGATGTTGTTCTCGCAACTCCATTTGATGAGCCTGATGCTACCTTCGGCAATCTCAATACCTGTGATGCTGCCATCTTCAAAACAGCAACAGCCTGTGTTGAAATAAGAAGGCTTATGATCGGCAAAGTCCGGCACCGTTTCACCTTCGCTTCTACGCAATGCAATCTCGCCGCGCAGTTTTGCAATCAGAGCTTCGTCATGGGTAAGAATTGCTTGTCCCAGGTGTTTATACAGTCGCTCAAGGTGCGTGAGCGACTCAAATACAGGCTGGTGCGTATGACCGGTAATGAGCAGGATGTTCTTTATATTGGCTACCCATTCGTACATCAGCTTATTATGCTCGCTCTTTAGTGCACCATCATATGCCGGTGTATTTGGATTTGTACCCAAGTATGCCTGCAATGGCGCCCACACATAATAGATAAATGCTTTGCTAAACCAGTTGCCATCACTCATGGAGTCACCCTGGTGCCCGTGGGTAAGAAAGATATTTAGTTGCTCATCATTAACAGTGGTTTGTAAAATCAATCCCTCATATACCTTTAGCTTTTTGCCGTACATCTGTTCAAGGTAAAGTGGTGCAAACGGATCATTATCCCATAACAGATCGTGGTTACCAAAAACTTTGGTGAAACGATCAGCATGTACAAACAATCCTTCTTTGGTGAACGAAGGAACATTGTGCTTTTTCACCGAAAGAAATAGGTTTTCCCATAGCTCTTCTACATCACCCAGTGCTACCAAATGATAACCCCGTTCATAATAATGATCAAGCGCTGCCAGGTAAGTAGGTTCTGCTTTTGCAAAATCATCCGCTCCGTTTTTAGCTCCTTTATGATGATCAGAAAAAATTATGAAAGCATCAGAAGCAGGATCAAAATCTATTACAGGTCCTCGCTTTCCAGGATGGTGAAGGAGTTGATGGTACAGTTCTTTTAGCGCTTCGTGCACCCTTTCCTTTACAGGACGTGAAGCATGTTGATGTGCCCATCGCATTACCGGTCTTCTCAACCACGCCTGCAGCCATTTCCGCATCTGATGTATTTGTACTAAAGGTAAAAGATGATGAAATAAAGCTGTCATGATCTTCAGAATGTGACTGACATTCCTAAATCTTACTTTTGCGGCCATGCGGATAGCGGTCAATGCTCGTTTTTTGGTGGCGGGCGAACTAGAAGGTTATGGCTATTTTACTAAGGAAGTTTTTTACCGGGTTGCTCAGCAGCACCCTGAGCATGAGTTCCTGTTTTTATTTGACCGCGAAATTCCCACAAACCTTGCACTTCCTGCTAATGTAACGCCGCTTGTCATCAAACCTGCCGCACGTCATGCATTTAGCTTTCGCTGGTGGTTCGATGTAAAGGTGCCGCTGGCACTACTAAAGCATAAAGCAGATGTTTTTGTTAGCCCCGACGGATTTTGCAGCCTTACTACATTCAAGCCGCAGGTACTGGTAGTGCACGATCTTGCTTTTCTACATTTCCCGCGGTTCATCCCTAAGCATCATCTTTTCTTTTATAAAACCCACACCGGGAAGTTTTTACGTAAAGCAAAAGTGGTGGCCACTGTTTCTGAATTTTCTAAAGCAGACATCATCAAGAGGTATAAAACACCTGCAGAAAAAATTATAAATGTAGGTAGTGCGGCAAAAGCTGTTTTTAAACCTGTGGATTGGGAGCAACGTGAAGAAGTAAAAGAGAAATACGCGCAAGGGTTTGAATACTTCTTATTTGTTGGTGGTATTCATCCACGCAAAAACCTGCTGAACCTGCTAAAGGCTTTCTCCAATTTCAAAAAATGGCAGCGAACCAACATGAAGCTTTTGGTTGCCGGTAAAAAAGGTTGGATGTACGACGATACCCTTGGAAAATTAAAGACCTACAAATACCGCGATGAAGTGATATTGCTGGATTACCTGCCGGAAGAAGCACTGGCACAGGTGGTAGCGTCGGCGTATGCTGTAGTGTACCCAAGCTTTTTTGAAGGTTTTGGTGTACCAATAGTAGAAGCCATGCAGTGCGAAGTGCCGGTGCTCACATCAAACAGCAGTAGTATGCCTGAGGTAGGTGGCGATGCTGCCTTGTATGCAGATGCTGATAATCCCCAAGCCATTGCCGACAACATGCAGCGCATTTTTAAAGATGAAAAATTGCGCAGCAGCCTTATTGAAAAGGGAAAGGAGCAAGCAAGAAAATTTACATGGGATGCCACTGCTGACCTGATGTGGAATGCCATTGAAAAAGCTGTTTCAAAATAACTCTCCTATTTTTGCGGCGGTACAAAAATTGCCCAGTCAACAACATTTAAATTTTTATTTATAACTACCATACAATGTCGAAAAGTACAATCACCATAGATGTTCATTTAGATAGAGAAAAAGTGCCTGAAGGAATTACCTGGAGCGCATCGGACAGTACAGCGGAACAAGCACAAAAAGCCAAAGCAATGATGCTGGCATTTTGGGACGGCGCAGACAAAACTGCTTTGCGCGTAGATCTTTGGACCAAAGAAATGATGGTGGATGAAATGGCAGATTTTTTCTACCAGACTTTTGTAACCATGGCTGATACTTTTAATCGTGCTACACAACAAGCTGAACTTACAGCTGATATCAAGAATTTTGCAAAAGAATTCTACACCAAATTCCGCGACTCGCAGCTGCAGTCAAATAAACTGAGCTAGCCTTGAATGCCTGCTCTAACCGAATAGGTAATTGATCAAACATAATAATACCCTCTAAACATCCCATATATATGAACCTGGAACAAAAGGTAATGGCTGAAATGAAAGACGCCATGAAAGCAAAAGATGAAGCAGCATTAAGAAGTTTGCGTGCAGTAAAAGCAGCAATCATTTTAGCTAAAACATCGGAAGGCGCTGGTGGCGAACTTAAAGAAGAGGATGAAACCAAGCTGCTTCAAAAACTAGTAAAGCAGCGCCGCGACAGCCTTGACATTTACAAACAACAGAACCGCGAAGACCTTGCACAGAAAGAGCAGGAAGAAATAGCTGTTATAGAAAAATTTTTACCAGCACAACTAACTGAAGAAGAACTGAAAGCTGAAGTGCAGGCAGTGATAGCTGAAACCGGTGCAAGTTCGCCAGCAGATATGGGCAAGGTGATGGGTGCTGCTACTAAGAAATTAGCTGGTCGTGCTGATGGCAAAGCCATTTCTGCTGCAGTAAAAGAATTGTTGAGTAAGTAATACTAATAAAGGTTCGGGCGCTGGTTCAGTTCCCGGATCTATCTATTTATGATAATTGACATCATCTTCCTGTTCCTGGTGGTATTTGCCATCTTCAAAGGTTTTAGCCGGGGGCTTATTGTAGCTGTGTTTTCTTTTTTTGCCTTGATGATAGGTTTGGCAGCAGCGCTAAAGCTATCCGCTACGGTAGCTGCATCTCTGCAGGCAGATGCAGGTATCACCGGCAAGTGGTTGCCTATTTTGTCCTTCTTCCTGGTTTTTATTGGTGTGATGTTTTTAGTAAGAATAGGTGCAAGGATGGTGAAGAAAGCAGTAAGCATTGTGATGTTGGGCTGGGCAGATACACTTGGTGGTATCATCCTGTACGGAATGATCTACCTGCTGATCTATAGTGTTATTCTTTTTTATGCAGCCAATATTGGTCTTATTTCAGAAGAAACACAACAAGCATCTTCTACTTTTTCCATCATAGCGCCTTTTGGGCCAGCGGTAGTAGATGGCATTGGCTTGGTGTTACCTTTCTTCCGGGATATGTTTGCGCAGCTATCGGAATTCTTTGAAAATGTAAACGCCAAAGGGAGTGGCAAGTAGTAAAACAGCTATTTTAGCACAAATTCAACTATTTTAGCGTGAAGCAGTTAACACAGCAAACCTTGTAAAGCTGTTGAGAAAAGATGGCATTGATATTATTTACTTTATTTGTAGAACTAAGAATTCTTTAGAACCAGACAGCAGATGCAGTACGAGATTAAACAACAGGATAAATTTAAATATATAGAAAAGGGGCAAGGTGAGCCTCTTGTATTGCTTCATGGCCTGTTTGGCGCCCTAAGTAATTTTAAAGACCTGATAGAACATTTTAGCCAAAACTACAAGGTGGTAGTACCTATGCTCCCACTGTTTGAATTGGATATTTTTCATACTACCGTGGGCGGACTTGAAAAGTTTGTCCACAAATTCATAGAAGCACGCGATTATAAAAACATTCACCTGCTTGGTAACTCACTTGGTGGACACGTAGCGCTGGTTCATATACTTAAGCATCCTGAAAGAATAAAAACTCTTACGCTCACAGGTAGTTCAGGTTTATTTGAAAACGGGATGGGCGATAGCTATCCTAAGCGTGGCGATAAAGAATATATCCGTAAAAAGACTGAGCTTACTTTTTACGACCCGGCAATGGCTACCGAAGAACTGGTAAATGAAGTTTTTGAAATAACCAACAACCGGTTAAAAGTCATCAAGATTATTTCATTAGCGAAAAGCGCTATACGTAACAACCTGGGCGAAGAGCTGAGCCAGGTAAAACAACCTACTTGCCTTATCTGGGGTAACAACGATACCATCACTCCGCCATTTGTTGCTAAAGAATTCAACAGGCTAATTCCAAACAGCGAACTTCATTTTATTGATAAATGTGGCCACGCTCCTATGATGGAAGTACCCGGTGAATTCAATGTTATACTAGATCAATTCCTGGCGAAACATGCAGAACCCGCGGCAACGTTGGCGTAGTAATTGTTGTCTCCATAAGAATATAAAAAAGAAGGGAATTACATGCTGATCAGCCAACTTATCACCAATCATTATCCTACAGTAGAGCCAGAAGATAAAGTTTCCCTTGCCCTTCAGTTGATGGATGACTTCGATATTATTCACCTTCCCATAGTAGAAGACAAGAAGTTCATAGGATTGGTTTGCAAAGATGACCTGCTGGATGTAGAGGAAGATGGTGTACTTCAATATTTACGGAACGATTTCATTATTCGCTCAGTTAAGTCTACTGAACATTTTCTCAGTGCCTTAAAGCTTGCTTCTACCAACCAGCTTTCGTTGGTACCAGTTGTAAATGATGAGATGGAATGGGTTGGCGCCATCACCTGCCAGGAATTATTAAAAACAGCCACACAGTTTACCGGGGCCGAGGAAATAGGGGCTATCATTGTGCTGGAAATGGAACGTAAGAGTTATTCCTTTGGAGAAATAAGCAGGTTAGTAGAAACCAATGATGCTCATATAACTCAATTTAACACCTACACCGAAACCGAAACCGGGCTTTTAGTCGTAACTATAAAAATCAATAAACAAGAGGTTTCTGATATTATAGCTACATTTCAGCGCTATGAGTACAGTATTCGCTACTTTATTGGTGAAGAACATTATGAGAACGAACTTAGGTACAACTACAATCACCTGATGTCGTACCTCAAGATTTGATTGTTTCTATCAATATTCCCAAAACTACACTAGTACCTTTTGTCAACTGCATTTAGCTATACTACATGCACGGCTATCAATAAGATTTTTCATGATTAAAAAACCAGCATAGTCTTCAAATGTTTTTTACCTGCAGGTGCTTTTTGCTGGTTTACTTATCCTTTATCTGCGTTGTACAAAATCTATATGCGCAGCAAGACTCAACATCAATAGAAAAAACTGCATCCATTCTTCCGGCTGCAGAAGCAGATAGCCTCGGCAGCCTGGTGATGGTTGGTAATATCACTATCCTGGGCTACAAGAAGACAAAAGAATATATCATACAGCGGGAAATTCCTTTCAAGCAAGGCGACTACATGCTAAAATCCACGCTAAAGGAAAAACTGGAGCTGGCAAGGCAGCAGCTTATGAACACCACCTTGTTTGTAGATGTAGAGGTTACCGCCAAGTATGCAGAAGAAGTAGCATTTGTACAAGTAGTGGTAAAAGAAAGATGGTACCTCTTCCCTCTTCCTTATTTCAAAATAGTAGGTAGAAACTTTAATGACTGGTGGGTAGAGCATAACCGCAGCCTGCAACGGGTGAACTACGGTATCAAATTCATGCAAAACAATGTAAGTGGCCGAAACGACCACCTGAACTTTGCATTGGTTGCCGGTTATACACAGCAGGTTTATATACGGTATGAAAACCCATTCATTGAGAAGTCATTGAAACACGGGATGTCAATAGGTGTAAGCTATAACCGCAACCGCGAAGTGAATTATGCTGATAGCATGAATAAACAATTGTTTGTACGCAACCCTGATGCTTTCCTTAATAGGAGCTTTCATATTGATGTTGGTTACTCTTACCGACCGGCTATTAAAACCCGCCACCACTTTAGGGTGCAATACAATGATGTAGAAATTGATGATACTATATTGGAAAAAAATCCAGCCTATCACCCAGAGGGTAGGAAAAGGATAAAGTACAGCGGCTTTTCATACAGCATCCAGCATTTTGATGTGGACTACATCCCCTACCCTACACGCGGCTTCATGGGCGATGCATATGCTTCCACCCGTTTCAGTAAAGATTTTTTAGGGCAAATAGGATTTAGAGGAACGTTTACTAAAGAGGTGTTTACAACTTCTTACCTACAGTTCCAGGCTGCAGGTTTGCTAAAAATGCCATTCAACCAGGCCTATTATAGTCTTGGAATGTTTGGCAGTGCAGATTTTTATATGCGTGGTTTAGAACCGTACGTTATACAAGGTGTATTTGGTGGAGTTGCCCGTGCCACCGCCATTAAAAAAGTTCTTGCTTTCAACATAAAGAACCCGATCAATACTAAGACACACGATAAAATTCCTTTCCGTTTTATGCTGAAAGCCTATGGTGATGTAGGTTATGCTCACTTGCCTAACCGCTATGTTGGCAATAGCATGCTCAACAATAAGATACTACGTACATGGGGCGCTGGTGTCGATATTCTCTCCATCTACGACATGGTTTTGAAAATAGAATACAGCTTCAACCAATTAGGAGAACGTGGCTTCTTCATACATACAGCTGCAGATTTCTAAGTAGCAGCTGTTAATATTTTTCCTTTTTTTTAAATATTCCCCTTCAATAGGATAACATTAGTAATTTCATCAGCCAAGCCTAATATTTCTGAATGAAAGTAGCGATATATAGCCGAGGAATAGAAGCCGAGCAGGAAGTTCAACTGCTTACCTTACTGGAAGAACTCAAAAGATATCATGTAAAGGTTTGCCTTCATAAATCTTTGGCCGGTCCTCGATCTGCAGTACACATGCTACCGACAGATTTCTCCATTTTTAGCAAACACGAAGACCTTGATGATAGTTTTGACTGTGTGATAAGCCTGGGTGGCGATGGCACTATGCTGGACACTGCAACGCTGGTAAGAAATAAAAACATCCCTATTCTTGGTATCAACTTCGGCCGACTTGGCTTCCTCGCAAGTTTGGGTAAAGAAGATGTAAGCGCTGCCGTAGAAGCGCTTATCAATGGCACATATGGCACTGAAAAAAGAACGCTCCTTCACCTTGATGCCAGCATACCCTTGTTTGGCGATACACCTTTTGGACTAAATGAATTCGCCATTCACAAAAGGGAGTTTTCACCAATGATAAAAATACACACCTACCTGAATGGTGAATTTTTGAATAGCTATTGGGCGGATGGATTGATCGTATCTACACCTACCGGTTCTACAGGATATAATATGAGTTGTAATGGCCCGATCGTTTTTCCTGATAGCGGAAGCTTTGTTATTACCCCGGTGGCACCGCACAATTTAAATGTTCGCTCCATCATAGTTCCTGATGATAATATTGTGAGTTTTGAAGTGGAGGGTAGAACGGATGACTTCATTTGTATGATGGATGCGCGCAGGGAGATTGTAGAGAAAGACGTTCAATTAGCAGTTAAAAAAGAAGATTTCACCGTGAAGCTGGTAGCGTTAAATGAAAACAGTTTCCTTGGTACGCTACGCGAAAAACTCACCTGGGGTCTTGATAAAAGGAATTAATTCTTCCAGCAATCATATTTTTCAGCGGATTACAATATATTTTCAATTTTTTTGCGTTACCTAACATAGTATTTTGCACACCTAATTATGAAAAAGATCGTTATTGTATTGCTGGCATGTGTTGTTTCCCTCAGCACCCGCGCCCAGATCATGAACAGTTATGTACAGGAAGGTGAATTTGGACTAGCTGTCGGTCTCGGTCATTATTTTGGAGATCTGAACACACGAGCCGCCCTTAATCGTCCTAAGTTTAGTGCAGGTGCATTTTTCCGCAAGCAGTTTAGCAACTACATTGGCGTGAAGGTAGCAGCAAACTATGCGCGTCTTGGTTATTCTGATGTATACAGTGGTAACGAAGTACAAAAGCGTCGCAATCTTAGCTTCAATACCAATATCTGGGAATTGTCGCTTAGTGGTGATTTCAATTTCTTCAAATTCTTCCCGGGTGTAGAAGGTTTCACCTATACCCCGTACGTATCATTAGGTGTTGGTGTATTCTCTTATGATCCTTTTGCATACCTCAACAATGAGAAACATTTTCTTCGTCCTATAGGTACTGAAGGACAGGGAAGCCCGGCTTATCCTGATCGCACACCATATGGATCTATGGGAGTATGTTTTCCACTTGCAGTTGGTTTTAAATACAGCGTGACAGAGAAGATAAACATGTTTGCAGAAGTAGGTTATCGTTTTACAAATACGGATTACATAGACGATGTAAGTACTACTTATGCGCCTGATGCATTTCAGCCACTACCAAACGGCCAGCCTTCTATAGGCATGCTGCTTGCTGACCGTAGCTACGAGACCGGTACACCAATAGGAATCAAAGGACGCCAGCGTGGTAACAGTGCCCAAAAAGATGCTTATGTATTGGCGCAGGTAGGTGTTTCTTTCAACATCTCTTCTTACCGTTGTCCAACTCCACGTAGCTGGTAACTAAAGAATTGATCTTTATTTTCACCCAAGAGCCGGGGCAGAAACTGCAGCTGGTGGAACAGGTCAAATCTTATTAATGATATGTTCCATCTTACTGGTTATGTTTGCTACCTTTGCCACCCCTGAAAAAAGGGAATAAAATGTCGGACCTTAAACAACAAATTGATCTTACACGATTGCCTAAGCATATAGCCATCATTATGGATGGTAATGGCAGGTGGGCAAAAGAAAAAGGTGAAGATCGGCTCTTTGGACACTTTCATGGCGTAGAAAGCGTACGCAACATAGTAGAAGGCTGCGCTGAATTGGGAGTAGAATATCTTACACTTTACGCCTTTAGCACAGAAAACTGGGATCGCCCTGAGAACGAGGTGAACGGACTAATGGCGCTACTGGTTGATACCATTCGCAAAGAAGTAGAAACTCTTAATAAGAACAACATTAAACTGCATGTAATAGGCGACATGAAAATGTTGCCGCAATATGCAGTAGAAGAACTGCAGGAAGCACTGGAAATGACCAGCAAAAACACCGGCCTGAACCTGGTAATGGCGCTAAGCTATAGCAGCAGGTGGGAGCTTCTGAATGCAGTAAAAAATATAGCGATTGAGGTAAAAAGCGGAACGCTTGATCCCGACACCATTTCTTACGACACACTTCAGCGGTTTCTAACCACCAGCAATTTTCCCGATCCTGAACTAATGATCAGGACAAGTGGCGAGTATCGTATCAGCAACTTTTTATTGTACCAACTGGCTTATGCCGAGTTGTATTTTACCAATACAAGATGGCCCGACTTCCGCAAGCATAACCTGTACGAAGCTATCCTCGACTTCCAGGCGAGAGAGCGAAGATTTGGAAAAACAAGTGAACAACTTGCATAAGAAAAAAGTGAGGAATACCAAGTGTTTGAGCCTAATTTACAGCGTTCTATTTAACAAACACTTTTGTTTATTCCCCTTAATTTGCCCACCAAATTTGATCATTCAAAAATATACCGCAAGCTGCTACAGCCCGGCCAACAAACCTACCAAATCACGATTTTGATGCAGAACGTTTACAAATTCATGTTGTTATTTTTAGCAACATCATTCCTCCAATACAATGCATCCGCACAAGTTACTCCCCCAATTGATACAAGTTACCAGGCAACATCCATCGATGTAGATCTTGAAAACCTTTTTTCGCAAAGAGTACCTCAGCGTTACAAGGTGGCTAACATCATTGTTACCGGAAACAAATTTTTTGATGCGGCACTACTTCTTTCTATTGCCAACATCAACATTGGTGATGAAGTGGTGATACCTGGAGGTGACCAGTTTTCTAGAGCCATCAACAACTTGTGGAAGCAGAACTACTTTAGCGATGTTGAGATCTACATCACCCGTTTGGAAGGTAAAAATATTTACCTGGAGATTGCGGTTACTGAAAGACCTCGTTTGTCTACCTTCTCTTTTAGAAACGTAAGAAAAACTGAGTCTGAAGAATTGAACAGCAAAGTGGGTTTGATCAAAGGCCGTATCATCACTGAAAACATTCGCAGGTCGGCAATTGAAGCTATTCAAAAATATTATTCTGATAAAGGCTTCAGGGCAGTTGCTGTGAGAATAGAAGAAACGCCAGATCCTAAAATCGAAAATACACTTGCACTTACTTTCCATGTTACCAAAGGAAATAAGGTAAAGATAAACGAGGTGAATTTTGTAGGTAACACTGTAGCCGACGCAAGGCTGGAAAAGCAACTGAAAGGAACTAAGGAGAAATCACGTTTCACACTTTACCCACCTGTAGACTCTGGTGGATATGCTGCTCCTAGCCGCCTTACCTTCAATGATTACCTGAAACAGACTGGTTTCTTATCATTCTCAAAAACCAAAGAACTACTGGATCCTTATGTACGTTTCAAATTTTTTACTTCTGCCAAGTACAATGAAACCAAATACGCAGAGGACAAAGAAAGGATCATTGAATACTACAACTCGTTGGGATATCGCGATGCTGTGATTGAAGCAGATACTCAATACTACAATTCAAAGGGTCATATGAACATTGACCTGAAGATCAACGAGGGTCATAAATACTATTTTGGAAATATCACCTGGCGTGGAAATACCAAGTACTCTGATAGCTTATTGACAGCTATTCTTGGTATTGAAAAAGGAGATGTTTACAACCTTGAAACGCTGAATAAAAAACTGGGTAAACAACTTTCTCCGGAAGGTGGTGATATCAGTGGTTTGTACATGGACGATGGTTACCTGTTCTTTAGAACCGAAGCAGTAGAAACAGGTGTTTACAACGATACCATAGACCATGAGATAAGGCTGGTGGAAGGTCCGCAGGCTACCATCAAGAATGTCAGGATCTCTGGTAATGATAAAACCAAAGAACACGTTATTCGCAGGGAACTACGTACCATTCCAGGTGAAAAATTCAGCAGGTCTGACTTGATCCGTTCTCAGCGTGAAATTGCCCAGCTAAACTTCTTCAACCAGGAAAAGATCGGCATCAACCCGGTTCCAAATCCTGATGACGGTACTGTAGATATCAACTATACCCTTGAAGAAAAATCGAGCGACCAGTTGGAATTGAGTGCCGGCTGGGGTGGTGGTATCGGACTTACAGGTACACTGGGTGTGTCTTTCAATAACTTCTCTATTAACAACATCTGGAAGAAATCAGCTTGGGATCCGTTACCGACCGGTGATGGCCAAAGGCTAAGTCTTCGTGTTCAGAGTAATGGTCGTGCATTCCGCTCTTACAACTTCTCTTTTACTGAACCTTGGTTAGGTGGTAAAAAAAGAAATTCATTTACTGTAAGTGTGTACGATACTAAGTTCAGAACAGGTGCTTACGATCCGTTCACAGGTAGGTTTAATTATACCCAGAACGACTCTTACATCCAAACTACAGGTATGGGTATAAGTCTTGGTAAGCAATTGAAATGGCCTGATGATTATTTCAGCTTGATCACTTCATTTAACTATACACGTTACAAACTAAAAGACTACCAGATATTCCAGGGCTTTAGCAATGGTGTGTCAAACAACTTCAACATGAAGTTTGCTTTACAGCGTTCATCTGCAGGTCCTAGTCCTATCTTCCCAAGCAGTGGTTCCAACTTTTTGCTTAGCACGCAGCTTACGCCACCATGGTCGCTGTTCGATCCTAAGCGCGTAAATACAGCCAATCCTTACCAGTTGGTAGAATATCATAAGTGGAGATTCAATGGTGAGTGGTTCACTCCTATTGGTAAGCCACACGGTGCAGAAAGAAATAAGCAGTTTGTACTTCGTACTGCTGTTAAGTATGGCTACATTGGTCGTTACAACAAAGACCTCCAGATATCTCCGTTCGAACGTTTCCAGGTTGGTGATGCAGGTTTGAGTAACAACTTCGCGTTGTTAGGTTACGACATCATTGCACACCGTGGTTACCCTGTTTACGAAACAAGTGATCCAAAGGTGAATCCTGACCAGCAGAGCGCTTCCCGCTTCTTTACCATCTTCAACAAGTACACGATGGAGATGCGTTACCCAATCAGCCTGAACCCTAGCAGCACCATCTTCGCCCTTGGCTTTTTTGAAGCCGCTAACGGATGGTACGACATGAAGGAGTACAACCCTTTCAAATTGCGTCGTTCTGTGGGTGTTGGTATGCGTTTCTTCCTTCCAATGTTTGGATTGCTTGGCTTCGACTACGGAATTGGACTTGACAGGTACAACCCACAAGGCAGCCTGAAAGATGCGGCAAGGTTTACCTTCATGCTAGGATTTGAACCTGAATAATCTTTATAAACTTCAAAAACGCTTGTATGAAAAAACTATTCTTCGTTGCAGTAAGCTTCCTATTGGCTACAGCTACTGTACAGGCACAGCGCTATGCCATCATCGATACCAGGTATATTTTGAGTAAAGTACCGGAATACAATGATGCAGATAAAAAGCTTGCACAGGTAAGCGACCAGTGGCAAAAAGAGATAGATGCAAAGCAAGGGCAGTTGAATACGATGTACCGCAATTTTGAAGCAGAACAATTCATGCTTACCGATGAATTGAAGAAGAAAAGAGAAGATCAACTGTTCAATTTAGAAAAAGAGATACGCGATCTGCAAAAGAAAAGGTTCGGTTTTGAAGGCGATCTTTTTAAAGAAAGACAACGCCTGGTAAAGCCGGTACAGGACAAAGTTTACAACGCTATTCAAAAGATGGCAGTGAACCGCGGATACGATTTTGTGCTTGACAAAAGTGAGGGAATTACGGTTATATTTGCCGACCCCAAACTGGAAAAGAGCGAAGATGTATTGAAAGAGTTGGGCTTGAAATAGTAGTTAATTAACCAAATTATAAATCCTTAAAAAGTGTATGACATCAATAGTAATAGATATTGCAGCACAATTCGACCACTATTGATCACTCTGTAACTACAGAACCTAAAAAGAAAAAAATGAAAAAAGTTCTATTTGTGATGTTGGCTTTTGCAGGTACTATGTTTGCCGCCAACAATGCTGGTGCGCAAACAGCCAAGATCGGTGTTTTTGATGTTGACATGATGGTACAGGTAATGCCTGGATACCGTGCTGTAGACAGTTTAGTTAGCTTGTATGAGCAAGACTCACTTCGTGGAGATTACGATTTCGCGGTAAGAGAATATAACCGTACTGATAGTACATACAAAGCTGACTCAGCTGCTGGTAAACCAGCAAGTGTACTTAACTACATCAAAGATCAACGTACACAATTTGCTACCACGCTTATCTACTGGCAGCAGATAGCACAACAACGCTCTGAAGGTAAGCGCCAGGAACTGGCTGCGCCTATGTACGAGAAAGTGCTTACAGCTTACGATAAAGTGCTTAAAGCAAACAATTACCTTGTTGTTCTAAAGCCAGGTGCTTACGAAATGGGTTCTAAAGTAGAAAACGTATTTGAGAAAGTAGCAAGGGAACTGAAAGTGAACCTGCCTGAGCAACTACGTAGTCCTGGAGCAGCTGATGAACCAGCTCCTGCTGCAAGTGGTGCTACAAGGCCAGCAACCGGTGGTGCTCGACCAGCCCAGAGAAAGCAATAATTTGTTATTGATATAATTACAGGAACCACGCCCATCAGCGTGGTTCTTTTATTTTTGTACAATGGCAGACAAAGGACCAATAGGCGTTTTCGACAGTGGCTATGGAGGATTGACAGTACTAAAAGAAATAGTTGCGCAACTTCCAGCGTACGACTATATATACCTGGGAGATAATGCGCGTGCTCCTTATGGAACCCGTTCTTTTGAAACGGTTTACCAGTACACGCTTCAATGCGTCGAGTGGTTCTTCAGGCAAGGCTGCCACCTGGTGATACTTGCTTGCAATACAGCTTCGGCTAAAGCACTGCGCAGCATTCAACAAAACGACCTGCAGCAACTTGCGCCGGGTAAACGGGTGCTGGGAGTTATTCGTCCCACTTCGGAGCGGATTGGCGAGTATACAAGATCTGGCTCTGTAGGTGTGCTAGGAACAAAAGGAACTGTTCAATCAGGCTCGTATGTGATAGAGATAGAAAAATTTCACCCGGCAGTGAAGGTATACCAGGAAGCCTGCCCTATGTGGGTGCCATTGGTAGAGAACAATGAATATGAAACGGAAGGAGCAGATTACTTTATTCAGAAGCACTTACAAAATCTTTTTGCTCAATCTGAAGAGATAGATACAGTGTTGCTTGCATGCACACACTACCCGCTGCTAAGGTCGAAGATTGAAGCTCACCTGCCACAAGGCAAACAATTGCTTTCGCAAGGAGAGATAGTAGCAGCGAGCCTGCAGGATTACCTGCAGCGACACCCCGAAATCGAGAGCAACTGCACCAAAGGCGGCAAAGCATCTTTTTATACAACCGATTCTACTGAAGATTTTGACAACCACGCCAGCAGGTTCTATGGCAAACAGGTGCGGTCGGAGCATGTAAACCTGTAGGAAAAACAGGAAATAACAATTGTAGAAGTGTTGGAATGGTAGCTGGGATAAAAGCAGCAGAAGGTAAAGGAGTAACAATCAAAATTATCCCGCAACCGTACTGCTGCACAACGATATGGGGATGAACGTACTGCGACGCAACGACTGTTAAATCTGTGTTTATGCTGCCGGGAACAAAAAAATATTCCTGCTGCAACTGCTCTTCATATGTTGTTTTACCCTACTTTTGCCGTCCTTTCACCATAGCAGTACTTATGGGACGTACCGCTGATGTATGAAAAACAAAATTTCGGGCTAGTAAAACTCTAAAAAAATGAAACGTACATTCCAACCACATACACGCCGTCGTAAATCAGTTCATGGTTTTCGTGAACGTATGGCATCTGCCAACGGCCGTAAAGTATTAGCTCGTCGCCGTGCAAAAGGTCGTAAAAAGCTGACCGTGTCTGACGAAAGAAGTTTGAAGTAATACCTTAGTGGTCAAAACATATTTAGCCTCGCCTATATTACAGGCGGGGCTTTTACTTTTGTAAAAATAACTGCCATTAAATCGCCACATTCATACGGTAAAAAGGAGAAACTGAAGAGCCGCAAACAGATCGGCCAGTTGTTTTCTGCAGGTAAAACCATTGTGGCTTTCCCGCTAAAAGCCATTTATGCATGGCAACAAGATGCGGAAGAAACGGTACAGGCTGGGGTTACCACGAGCAGCAGGCAGTTTAAAAAAGCTGTGGATCGTAACCGTGTAAAGCGAATTTTACGGGAAGCTTACCGGCTGAATAAGCCAGTTCTTATAGAATCTTTACAACAAAAGGAAAAAAAACTCATCATCTTCTTTATTTTTTTGGGTAAGGAACTTCCCGTGTTTGAAGAAGTAAATGATAAGATGAAGTATGTACTTGGCAAATTGGTAAAAGAAGTTGTAAAAATATCGGCCGATGAAACCACTGCTACAGGTACTTAGTTACCCATTTATATTGCTCATCCGGTTTTACCAGGTGGTAATTTCTCCATGGCTGGGTCCAAAGTGCAGGTATACACCTACTTGCAGCCATTATGCTATTGAAGCTTTACAAAAATATGGTGTATTCAAAGGTAGTTGGCTGACTATAAAACGTATTGGCCGCTGTCATCCATGGGGTGGTCATGGCCACGACCCGGTTCCATAAACACACCTCCTTCACCATTTTGAAGTCATACGGGGTAAAAACAACCGAGAATTTACCCTACGCCTGTCGCAGCAGCACAGGGTGGCTTTTAAGATCAACCAGGTGAAAATGAGGATAGAAATTTTCCAAATAGGCGGGCATTATCCAAACGAAAAGAACTGATAGTAGAACTAATGACATAAAAAAAGTGGCTGTCTTTTTTTAAGGCAGCCACTTTATTTGTAATGTCTCATATTCCTTAGTCCACTGTTTTCCTTCCACCAATTAATGACAATAGGAACAATACGATGAAAATAAAGAATAGAACTTTAGCAATACCTGCAGCACCTGCAGCGATTCCTCCAAATCCAAATATCGCAGCTATGATTGCAACGACAAGGAATATAACTGTCCAACGTAACATAAAAAATCTTTTTAGTTTTAAAATAAGTTTCTAAACATCTAAAAAATTCCGTGCCATTAATCCTTTTTGTGTACGGGAATAACTTCTACAATCCTTTCTGCATCTGCATTTGCTCATATTCAAAAAAAAATTGGTACAGTGTTTTCTTTAGTAGCAGCAGAAAAGGAAATCTATGAAAGCATCGGGGAAATTATTGAAGAATGCACTGGAGTACATGACGCAATGCGTATTGTTGCCAGGTGTGGAATTGAATATTGAGGAAGTAGTAACATTCTACAAAAGAAATCTTGGACAGATAGGAAAACGTTTTAAAACATTTTCTGCCAGAACAAAAGGTTACTAAATTAATAGCTACACTACCTATCCATCTGCGGTACGGGAAGGTATACATTGAAAGTAGCTCCTGCACCTTGATCACCAGTAGCGGTTATGTAACCATTATGATTAATTACTACTCTTTTACAGATTGCCAGGCCTATGCCCTTGCCCGGGTACATGGCATTGTGCGTGTGTAGCCTCTGGAAGATGATGAATAGTTTATGCGCATACTCCTTCATGAAGCCAACACCATTGTCGCTAACCGTTATTCGGTAATATGCATGCGACACCTCCTGTCCTACTTCCGCGGTTGTTTCTTCAGCTGATTTATCAATACAAGATATACTTACAACAGGCGCTATGCTTTGGCGGGTAAATTTCAAGCTATTGTCGAGCAGGTTGAAGAAAAGCAGGTAAACTTGGTTGTATTGCCCCTGTACAACTGGCAAAGGTCCAAGATTAATGATGGCTCCTTTTGCCCTGATCTTGTCAGCAAGATTCTTCATCACATCTTGCATACAGTCTTCCAGGTTAATTGGTTCATTTTCTCCATCAGTTTGTAAAATACTTGAGTAGTTTACCAGGTCTGCCATCAGCCCCTGCAGCCTGCCGGAAGCAATATTTATTTTCTGCAGCATTTGTTGCCCTTCCTCATCCAGACTATCAGAATGCTTTTTTAGCAGCCTGTCGCTGAAGGTCCTGATCTTGCGAAGCGGCTCTTGCAGGTCGTGCGAAGCCACAAAGGCCATTTGTTCTAATTCGGAGTTAGTGATATTCAAGTCCTTTATTTTTTCCTCCAGCTGGTCTTGGTAGCTATGTCTTTTCCTGAATTCTTTTAGCAAGAAGGCAAATGATAAAACCTGGAAGATGCAAGTAAGCCCAAGCACCATGTACAGGTAAGTAGGTGTGGCCTGTTCGTATTTTTGTTTTTGCGTGAATGCCTGCTCAAGTTGCCGCCTCTCGTATTGCTCCATTTTAGTAGCCCTTTTCCTAAAGTCTACCATGGCTTCACGTCCTTTGATGAAGTAGCGCTCAAAGTTGATGTTGGTGCCATTTTGCTCAGCTTTACGCCACACATCTTCTAGCGCAGTAAGTCGATTAGATACTGCGTCCTTCATCTTTACAAAATTGGCATATTGCTCTTTATCGTTTACAATACGTTGCCCTATAACTTCTACCAGGTTATTGATGCGGCTTTGAACTTCCAATTCAGGTTCCAGGATGGATGTATCCTTTCGTACCAGGTAATCCAATTGATTGTTCTCTACATTCACCAGCTCCAGTTTCAGGTTTTCTATTAAACCTATCATCTGGTTGGTGTCATCTATTTCGGCAGAATAATTGGTGAGTGTTTTAAACTGGACATAGAATAACGAGCTGATTACAACGATGATAATGATGGATAAAGCGTAGAGGAAATATATAAGCCTGAGGTCTCTTTTCAATTATATCCGGTTTTTACAAACTTCAAATTTTTTCTGTAAAGGTCGTGGGGAAACTTTTCTACAGTAGCTCGTAAACATCAAAGCTTTAAGCACGTTAGCATTATACATTTAGTTTAACACAATATGTAATGTGCTGAGAACTGTTCTTTTATTAATTATTTGTTGCCAATCGAAAGTTTGGTGCTGAACTTGAACAATATATAGTGAACATTTAAAACCCAGACTATCAATATGCTTAGTCAGATACAAACACAGAAACAGCAGTTGAAAATTCTGCCTCAGCAAATACAAATGCTGAATATCTTCCACCTGAATGTTCTGGAGCTCGATCAGAGAATTCAAGATGAATTAGACGAAAATCCTTTACTGGAGTCGGCCGAGGAGGAAGAAACCGTTGCCATAGACAAATTTGCTAAAGAAAGTGTGCAGGACTTTGAAAGTTGGGAAGAGCATGGTTATGATGATATTCCCGACTACAAAATGGAGTACGAAAATTACTTCAATAGCGAGTCGATGCCGAATGTGCCTATCAAATCATTTAGCGATTACAGGCAGCACCTGAAAGAGCAGATCCGCTACGAAGGCCTTTCGGACAAACAACTGCAGCTGGCTGATTATATTATCGACTGCCTGGATTGTCATGGCTTTCTACAGCAAGACCTGGAGGACATGGCTGATGATCTTTCATTTAAGCAAGGCGTTATAGTAGAACAAGAAGAACTGGAGGAAGTTGTCAGGTACATCCAGGAATTAGATCCTGTAGGAGTAGGTGCTAAAAATACACGTGAATGCCTGTTGATCCAGCTTCGCCACCTTGGTAAGAAAGGTCCGGATGTAAAGAAAGCTATTCAACTACTGGAGCATCATTATACCGATCTTTCGCACCGTAATATGGAAAAGATCATGTCTGCATTGCATGTAGACGAGGAAGAATTAAAGATCATCCTGCGCCTGTTGGCTTCGCTAAAATTGAAGCCTGTACTAGAAGAAGTAGATGGAGGCACAGTAAACAACAACATCATCCCCGATTTTATTTTGAATGTAAATGATGAAGGAGAGATTGTTGTAAACCTATATCGTTCCCGCTCCTCTTCTTTGTACATCAACCAATCGTTGATGGAGACAGTACACCATTCAGCCAACAGCAAAGACAAGTCGGCCACACAATACCTGAAGAGCAAATTGAGCAGCGCACAGTGGTTTGTAAATGCCATTAAGCAGCGCGAATCAACCATGATGCAGATCATGAAAGCAATCGTTGAACTGCAACATGACTACTTTATAACAGGTGAAGTAAGTTTGCTTAAACCAATGATTCTTAAGAATATTGCAGATAAAGTTGGCGTAGATATCTCTACCGTTTCAAGGGTAACTTCTAACAAATACGTGGATACTCCTTTTGGAATTATCCTGCTGAAAAACCTGTTTACTGAAGGTATCATAAACAAAGAAGGAGAAGTGATTAGTAACCGTGTGATACAATCAGCTATAGAAGGGGTAATAGAAACTGAAGACAAACTTAATCCGTACACCGACCAACAACTGGTAGCTATTTTAGCAAACAAAGGCATCAATGTAGCTCGACGCACTATTGCAAAATACCGTGAGCAGCTACAAATTCCAGTAGCCCAGTTACGTCGCATGTGGGCTTAATCATTTACTTAAAGATTAAATTCAAAATTATTTTATATTCTATACATGAGTAAAATTCTGGTAATTGACGATGACGTGGATATGTGCCTTTTATTAAAAAGGTTCCTTACCAAAAACAGCTACGAAGTGTCGTTGGCTCACAATGGGAAAAAAGCATTGGAAGAGCTGGATAATGCTGAACCAGATCTGGTACTATGCGACTTCAGGCTGGAGGATATAGACGGTAAAGAACTGCTGATAAAAATAAAGGAGCGTTACCCGCGTACACCAGTGATCATTGTGACTGGCTACAGCGACATTAAAGTAGCTGTAGACGTAATGAAACTAGGTGCTTATGATTATGTTACCAAGCCATTATTCCCCGACGAAATTTTATTAAGCATAAAAAAGGCACTGGAGAAAAAAGCAGATGAGCCATATTCTTCCGCTACACCAACTATAACTGAAGAAGACGATAGCAAGCCGATGTTCAGGCCTGCAAAAACAATCTCATCAGGTCAATATATTTTTAGTGACAGTGCTGAATTCAAAAGCATTTTAAAGCAGGTAGACTTAGTAGCACCAACCAACTACAGCATCATCATTTATGGTGAAAGTGGTAGTGGTAAGGAAGCTATAGCCCAGGAAGTGCACAAGCGTAGCCGCAGAAAGGATATGCCTTTTGTAGCTATAGATTGTGGTGCACTTTCTAAAGAACTGGCAGGTAGTGAACTCTTCGGTCATGAGAAAGGTTCATTCACCGGTGCATTAAACCAAAAGATCGGAAGCTTTGAAATAGCCAACGGTGGTACAATTTTCCTTGATGAAGTAGCCAATCTATCCTACGATGTACAGGTGGCGCTGCTGCGCGTGGTACAAGAGCGGAAGATGCGCCGCATTGGTGGCAATAAAGACATAGATCTTGATGTGCGCATCATCATAGCAAGTAACGAAAGATTAATGGATGCTGCCCGCAAAGGAAAGTTCCGTGAAGATCTTTATCATCGTTTCAATGAGTTTAGCATAGAGGTGCCACCGCTAAGAGAGCGGAAATATGATATCATGGTATTTGCCCGCCACTTCCTGAAGCTAACCAATGATGAACTTCATAAGAACATCAAAGGCTTTTCACCTGAAGTGGAGTCGGTTTTTAAAAGTTATGTGTGGCCAGGTAACCTGCGTGAGCTGAAGAACGTTGTAAAACGTGCTACGCTTCTATCAGATACCGATTACATCATGCCGACGGTGCTTCCTTTTGAAATAACCAATTTCACCAAGCTACAGTTCAACGAACCATCTGAAGAGGCATCAACCAATATGGCTACGCGCCAGTACGAGACTGTGGCCCCAGCGGCACCTGCAAGTGTACAAAGCACACCTGAGCCTGTGTATACACGACAGGTAGAAATAAATGAACATAGCCTGAAAGGAGCAAGTATAGATGCTGAATATGAACTGATAGTAGAAGCTCTCCGTAAAGCAAACTATAACAAAAGCAAGGCTGCCAAAATACTTAATGTGGATAGGAAGACGTTGTACAACAAAATGAAACAGTACAAACAATTCAATAGCGAGTTGTGAACGTAAAAAAATTTTTTAGATAAAAGGGTAATGAACTATTACCCTTTTTTGGTATACACTCCTTTGATAATAATTTTTTTCAGAAAATAAATATGGAAACGCAGACTTTAGTAGGGGTACCCACCCGCATTTTAATAGTTGATGACGACGAGGATGATTTTTTCATCACCTCTGATTACATCAGGAATATTCCTACAAAAAACTTTGTCGTAGACTGGTCTTACAACTACAACGATGCTTTGGGCAAGTTGACCTCTAACCAGTACGACATTTACTTTGTAGACTACAGGCTTGGAATAAAAACAGGTATGGACTTGTTGACCGATGCAATAGCTTCTGGATGTGAAGCTCCAATCATTCTTCTTACAGGTAAAGGCACACAGGAGATTGATATAAAAGCAATGGAGAGTGGCGCTTACGATTACCTGATCAAATCTGAACTGAACACAGAGAAGCTGGAACGTTGTATCCGCTATTCCCTGGAAAGAGCATCTTCAATTCATGCGCTTAAAGCAAATGAAAGGAAGTATCGCAGCATGTTCGAGAAATCAAAAGATGTGGTATTCATTGCCACTAAAGATTTCAAAATTGTAGACATCAACTATGCTGCAACTGAGCTATTGGAGTATGAGCTGGAGGAGTTCCTTGATAAGGAGATTGTAAGCTTATTCAACAATGAACGCGACAGGGAAATCTTTTATTCTAAACTCAATGAAACTGGTGAGCTGAATGATTTTGAAGTAGACATTAAAGCAAAGAATGATGAAGTGAAAAATTGTATCATTTCAGCATCGGTAGAAATGAATAATAATGGTGAGAAATACATCCAGGGGATTATTCATGACAACACCAGCCGCAAACGTGCTGAAAAAACAGCATTACAGGCCGAAAAACTGGCTGCAACCGGCAGATTGGTACGAACACTTGCCCATGAGGTTAGAAACCCGTTAAACAACATTAATCTGTCGCTGGAGCAATTGCAACCGCACCTGGCTGATGATGATTCAAAACTCTACCTGGAGATCATACAACGAAACAGTAAGCGTATTGGTGATCTTATAACTGAACTATTGAATTCATCGCGTTTATCGTCACAAGTAAGCCTGGAAAGAGTATCGCTGCAAAATGTAGTAGACAAGGCAATTGCGGCGGCTATTGACAGGATGACGTTGAAACGAATAGAGCTTCAAGTTTCTTACCCTGAGAAAGAAGCTTATGCAATGGTGGATGTAGAAAAAGTACAGCTGGCATTTTTGAATATCATCATCAATGCTATAGAAGCTATGGAGGAAGCGGAAGGTGTACTAAGAATTTCTATACACATCACCGATACTGAGTACTTGGTTGAATTCAAGGACAACGGGTGTGGCATTAGCGAAGAGAACCTGCAGCGCCTGTTCGAGCCATATTTTACTTCAAAGCGAAATGGTATGGGACTGGGGCTGGCTTCTACTTTAAACATTCTGCAATCACACAATGCACATATTGATGTAAAATCAGTAGTGGGTGCAGGTACAACATTTATTATTGGTTTTAAGAAGTTGGCCTGATAGCAATGCTTCTATAAACTGAGCAAATTGATTAAAACAAGAAGAGGCTACCAAAAGGAAGCCTCTTTTTTGTTAACCCTAAATCAACCCTATTTAAAACCCAAAACCTATATAAAAAGATAGTACGCTGTTCTTTGCATTATTGGTCAGATCACTTGCTCTTCCTTCTTTTCCTACTTCACGTAATCCGTAGTTGTAACGAGCACCAAGTGTAACATTTTCTATATCGAAACCGATACCACCTACTGCACCATAATCAATGCTATTGAAGTTATTCTTGTTCAACTCTGTCACACCATTCACGTTCCCGCTCTCATCTACATTTTTCACTTTAGCTGATACAAGAAACCCCGCATAAGGACCAACATGGATATTGAAATTCCTTGCAACATTGAATACAGCTAAAATGGGTGTTTCAACATAATTCAGGTTGTAACGATACTTACCACTTCCAAACAAAACATTGTTGTAATTGATCTGCGCTCCTTTCATGCTATAGTTAACCTCTGGCTGAATAGATACGCCACGCGCTATAGGAAGCTTTGCAAAAAGTCCTGCATTAACGCCAGGTTTTACATTATCATCACCAACCTCTTGCACGTATAAGTTCGATAAATTCAATCCGCCTCTTATACCAAGCTTTGGTGTTCTGCTAAATTCGTTTGATGTTCTCTGCTCTTGTGCGGTTACTGCTGTTGCAATACTTGCTGCAACTACTAATGCTGTTAATCTTCTCATCATCTTCATCTGTGTCATTTCCTCTTCTAAAAAAACAATTGTGCCGAAACTTCTTCTATTGATTATCAGCAGCTGCTTCATGTAGAATATACACTTCCTTGTGGAATTGCTACCTCACCCCGCAAGCTAAAACCCATAATTGACGCGGCTTCCAGCCGAAAAATTGTATTGTCTTTCCATTGGCTGTGCCCAATGTAAAAAGGTAAGAACAGATGCTTTAAGGCGCTGAAACATGTTTTGCCTGCGAGCAGCAAGATCACAAAATTCCACCTGGCGGATCTTCACTTTTATAAGCAGTTGAGTACACAATGCATTGCTTACTTCTTCCGAAGAAAGTTTGATCTCTTCTGTTATTTCTTCAGCATTGGTTAGCATGCGTGCAGTACCAAAAATTTGAAGTGTGTACGACTTACCTTTTTTGAAATAATTAAGACTAACCGGGAACTCCTGGTCAAATTCACTAATCAGCTGTTGCGGGCGAGCTACAAAAAAATAAATGTGTCCTTCGTCATCCACCTTCAGGGTTTTTATAACCGTGTTAGGTACACGAAGAATGCTGTTGGTAAGACAATGAAATAAAGCAACCTCTGTATCGAGTATTTTACTGGCGATAAATTGTAGATTTTTATTTGCTGACATAGGCTATTGTTTTTTATATTTTATCCACTTCTAAAAGTATACCGCTGAAGAAGTGATACTATAACCAATTAAAAGCAAATAATATGTACAAAAAAAGCCGCAGGATATCGCTATCTACGGCTTCGGCAGTTGGCTAAACCAATATCAGGAATTGATGTGCAGATGACCTACATCACCATCCTGGTGTCTTTCTCCTTTCAATAATGCTTTTGCTATCTGGAAAAACAGGACAAACTTACTCGTTGCACTATCCCAATAACTTGCTTCCTGTGTTTTTACCTTCATCAGGCAAAGGTTTGGATCATCTTTTCCTTTAGGAAACCATGCCTGCACAAACGACGACCATAGCTCATCTATCTTCTGT
The DNA here is from genome assembly GCF_017355875.1 of Aridibaculum aurantiacum. Lineage (NCBI taxonomy): Bacteria > Pseudomonadati > Bacteroidota > Chitinophagia > Chitinophagales > Chitinophagaceae > Aridibaculum > Aridibaculum aurantiacum. The sequence goes on along the minus strand of NZ_JAFEWC010000001.1, from coordinate 388,780 downwards.
TGATCTTCTACAATGGTAGACGTTCCCTTTACATGCAGGTATGTATGCCTGCCAGGGTGCGCGTACATCAGGTAGATGGTGCTATCTTCTTCTACGTCCTCTACCTTTTCGGAATCTTTACTTGTAAAGAACCAAATATTTCCTTCCGCATCAACTTCCATTGAGTGCATGGGACGGCTATACAATTCACCATCATGTATGGTAGCCATCATAGCTACCTTAATTTCTTCCACGATGTTTTTAAGCTTCTCTATAGCCTCTTTATTATTTAAATGTTGATGTTCCATTGTAAGTGATATTTATTTTAAAAGTTGATTTATTTCTTCGCTCGTTCCTGTTCATGCTCTTTCACAATTTGCTCTCCCCGCTCAGGATGTAAGTTGATTTCTTTTGCTTCTCTTTTTATGATGAACACGGCAGTATCATTAGGTGTAATTCCACCTCCAAATTCTAAAGCATATATTTTAGTAAACTCTGCGCCAAAGTATAAGATGATGGAAGTGTAGTATACCCACGATAAAAGAATGATCATAGATGCAGCAGCACCATAAGTAACACCAAGCGTAGAGTTACCTAGGTAATAACCTATACCAGCTTTACCTATGATAAATAAGATGGCTGTGAAAGAAGCACCTATCATAGCATCTTTCCATTTTATTTTCCCATCTGGCAAAACTTTAAAAATGATGGCAAATAATAGGGTGATAACAACAAAGACAAGTGCAAAGTTTAAAATGAATAACAGCACTACTGTAGTATCAGGAAAGAGACGTGTGAGACGATCGTTCAGCAAAGCCATTAATGCACTAACCACCAACGAAACCAGCAGCAGGAATCCTATGCTGATGATAAGCGAAAAAGACAGCAGCCTGTTGATGAGGAGTTTTACTAAACCACGCTTAGGTTTAGCTTTCAGCGACCAGATGTAGTTGATGGAATCCTGTATCTCTGTAAAAACTCCCGTTGCACCTATAAACAAGATTACTGCTCCTATGATAGTTCCCAGCAGCGAACTATCTGTTTGTTGAACATTCTGAATGACCTGCTGTACATAGGTTGCTGCCTCTGGCCCCAGCAGTCCGCCAAGCTCGTCGTTTATTTTTCCTTGTACTGCTTCTTCTCCATAGAACCAGCCGGAGAGATTAATTATAATCAGCAGCAATGGACCAATAGCAAAAATGGTATAATAAGAAACTGATGCTGCAAGCTTCACGCAGTTGTCTTCTATAAATGCTCCACCGGCATCTTTCAAAACCTGGAAGTACTTTTTTATAAATGTCATGTTGTGATCTGTATTTCTTTCACTCACTATAGCAAGTTCATGCCATTGGTACTTCACCTGCTTCTCAATCATAATGAGGGACTTGGGGATTTTTTTTCTCGGCAAAAAATCCATTTCATAGCTGCGACTGTCAAGTGGCAAGGTTTTTAAATGTTTTACAGTAACAAAATCATTTAGTCATGAGAAGTATACTATACATAATCGCAGTTATCCTTGTTATAGGTTGGCTGCTTGGCGTATTCGTTTACAGCGCGCAAGGTTTGATACACGTGCTGATCGTATTGGCAGTTATTGCTTTATTGCTGGGTCTGATAAGAAGAGCATGATGTAAGAAAATTTAAACTTATCGGAGTAATCATCGGCTACAGGCAATAAAGCTTGTAGCCTTTTTAGTGCAACAAAACAGGTGAATGAAGAAAGCTAGCATTAGGATTAATAAGAAATATCTGATCGTAATTAGCATCTGCTTTATACTAGCAGGTGCTTTTATATTTTACCAGTCTGTTAAGTACCCGTTCATTAACAACAAAGTGAACGAGGTAGTGAAAAAAGAATCGAACGGTGTGTACGATGTAGCATATGAATCTATTACGGTTGATGAAATAAATGGCAATCTTATTCTTACTAATGTGAGGCTAATTGCAGACACGCTACGGCAACAACAACTGATTGCAGCAGGCGATACGACAGCATCAAAAATGCTACTGGATGTATTTGTACCACGGATAGAAGTGCTGGGTTTTAAAACAGCCCGCGCATTGCTGTCGCAAAAATTAGATTGTAACACCATTCGCATTACCGACCCAAAGGCTATGGTTTATCTTTTTCCAAACCAGGAAAAACAAAAGGCGAAAGAGCAACCTAAACCTGAACTGTACAAACAGATATTGGGCAATATGAAGATGATCTATGCAGACACTGTAGCCATTGTAAATGCCGAAGTAGAAGCTATAGATTTTGCTAATAAGAAAACCCAATTTCATACATACAACACCAACATCAACCTGCACCAGGTAAGAATTGATAGTGCCTATTACCACGACACAACACGTACATTGTTCAGCAAGTTTATTCGCGTATCAACCAGCAGAGTTTTGCTGGGAAGTAAAGGCAAGGAAGCAGAGATAAAAGATCTTGCTTTCGATACAGACAGTAAGAAGCTGCAATTATCTTCTTTTGAATACGATGCTTATAAAGTAAACAGCAACTTCAAAGCATTAGCACAGAATATAACTTTGGAAGACCTGGAATGGAAAGGCGCTGCTGAATATTCTGACCTTTTGATAGGAAACGTGGTGGTGCAAAAAGCGGAGCTGGAGCAAACCAATGGAGAAAATAAAAAAGAACAGCAGCCAGATAATAAAAGGATCCTCACCGGATGGATAAAAACATTTGGGCTAGGCCGCTTGCAGGTGAAATCGTTTAGCCTGAAAAATAAATACACTGACCCAGATAAGCGGGACATAACAGTGGCAAACAGCTCTTTCAATATTCAAAATATTCACATCGATTCTACTGCAGTGATGAATGAAACTTTATTTGAAAAAATAAAGAAGCTGGAGTTGACAAATAAAATGCTTGAGTTTATAAGCGAGGATAAAAAATATGTTTACAGGCTTACCGATCTGCACCTGAACACCAGCGAAAAAAAGTTCACGATAGGCCAGGTAAAGATCATTCCACAATTAAGTGAAGCAGCATTTGCAAAAGCATCAAAGATTCAAAAAGACAGGTTTGAACTAGTAAGTAAAAACATAATCTGCACAGGAATAAATATTGGAAAGCTTGCGAAGATTGAGCTATTCATGAAAGAGGTTACATCTTCGCATAACACACTTACCGTTTCCCGTGATCTCCACCAGCCTCCTGACAATTCTTCCAAAATAGGAAAGTTCCCACACCAGCTGCTGATGAAGATAAAAGTTCCCGTAAAGGTTGATAAAGTAGTGTGCAATGACGTGCATGTCTTCTACAGGGAAAATAGTGCTATAGGCGATAGCATAGGTGTGGTATCATTTACCAATGGAAAACTAACAATTGAAAATGTAAGAAATGGTGAAGGAGGTAGTGGCATAGCTACAGCTCGTTTCACTACATCGTTTTTGGAACAGATACCATTATCAGGCACCTTCACTTTTTACCTGGATAAATGGAAGAACGGCGACTTCCGTGTACAGGTAGCTACTGGTAAACCTTTCGATGGAACTGTACTTAACAAGATCAGTATTCCGCTTTCGTTAAACAGGATTGAAAAAGGACGCTTCAACTCCATTAGCTGCGATATAATGGGCAATAACAACCGCGCTACAGGTACAGTAACTATGACTTATGAGAACCTGAAAATCTCGTTGCTAAAGCGTAAAGAAGATGAGATAAACAGGAAGACCGTATTATCGCTACTGGCAAACCTGCTGGTAAAAAACAATAACAGGCGTGCGAATATGCGCGTTGCAAAAGTTGACGTGGACCGTGATCCTACCCAGGGATTTTTTAAATATACATGGACTGCTATATTCTCGGGAGGAAGAGAAATTTTAGGATTGAAGCCATAAAAAAAGCACCACTAGTGGTGCTTTACTTCATGACCTTCTTTATTAGTTTTCTTGTGTATTGATTCCACTTGTTTGAAAAACGTTGAAACCCGCTCATCGGCATAAGCCCCGTATGCATCTACCAATGTGCCTTTTAAACCGTCAGCTGTTTCTATTACATACATGATCGTATTATCATTAGGATCTGACTGACCTTCATACCTGAAGAAATTAACAACATTTACCTGTTCAGGCTCATACTTCTTCTCGGTTTTTAAAGAAGTTAATTTGCCGTCTTCCAGTACTTTGAAGTCATCTTCGTATCCATCCAATACCATACGGTTAAGGCAAAGCGCCAACGATTTCATATGTGGTATCTGGTCGTTGTTTTCCATATAGTTTGTTTTCTCTTCCATATAAGTTGGTTTAGTATTACTAATGAAAATTCCTTGCCAGAATAAAAAAAGCCGGCAGTTAAACTACCGGCTCTAATTAATAAACGCTCCGTTCACCTAACTAACCTTTTCGTGCATATCACGGTATTTCTTGATCATATCGTGCGATGTTTTCAATTCGCTTTTCTGCGAACTGATCATCTGCCTGATCTCGGTACTCATGTATGCATCCGATTCCAATGCAGCTTCGTATGCACGTTGTGCTACATCTTCACCATATTCACACGATCCCAGTATACTTTCTCTATCCTTACCGGAAATAGCTGCTTTCAGGTCCATCCATACACGGTAAATTTTACCAGATACAGTAGTGTCTGAAGCAGGATCTCCACCTAAACGACCAACTTCCTGGGTAAGTTCTGTAACATACCTGCGGCTCTGGTCAGCCATTTCATTGAAGATGGCTTTCATGTCAAGATCTGAATCCTTCGATTCGTTTGAAGCTCTTTGATAACCTTCAATACGATCGTTATTAATACGGATCAGGTCATTTAAGACAGCAACAAGTTCTTCTTGCCTTTCCATAATTTGAACATTAAATTGATTAATACAATATTGTTCTATTGTATATAAAAAGACCATTCCAATATTTGGCTTATAAAAGCGCGACAAATTGGATGTTTAATAAAAGCATGTGACCTTCTATTTTTAACCAAACAGCTGCTGCAGAAGAACAACATTCATTGGCATAAATTTTTTAACAACTGCTGCTAAAAGATTGACTATGAAAAAGATATTTGTACTAAGCCTGGTTTGTTTTTTAGCAGTTGCAAATGCGGATGCACAAAGTATGGGCACATCTTATAGAACAGCACTTGGTGTAAAGGTTTGGGATGGCGCAGGTGTATCGTTTAAGCATTTTGTAAACAACCGTGATGCATTTGAATTTATTGGTTATTTCTGGAACAGGGGTACCCGCATAACAGGCTTGTACGAGATACATGGAAACATCAATGGCGCACCTGGCCTGCGCTGGTATATTGGTCCTGGTGCACACGTTGGCTTTTATAACACTGGCAACAATCGCAACCATCCAAACAACACGCAAACTGTAGCAGGTGTAGACGGTGTGCTTGGTCTCGATTATAAAATCAATCGTGCACCTATCAACCTTTCCATCGACTGGCAACCATCTTTTGAGTTTGGCGAAAACAGGGGCTTTATTGGCAACTGGGGTGGTCTAGGAATCAGGTATACTTTCTAAAATTTTAAAAACATTTTTATAAAACACGACCGGCTCATCTAACTGATGAGCCGGCCTTTTTATTTCTATTTAGGCTACAAAAAAGAAAAGCCGCCTTTTTAAAGACGGCCTCCTATTGTAACTAAACATCTATTAGAACCAGCTTTCAATCCATGTTTTATCGGCTTTCACTTTTAAGCGCCTGTACCTGCGTTTCACTTCCCTTCTATGCCTGATAACAGAAACAATGATAAGAGGAATGAACAACAGCGTAAGTGGCGGTATGCCCATGAAGCTTATCCATTTGCCACCATAGTGCCTGCGCATCGGTCGGCGCAATCTTTCTGAAATTAGGTACATAGCAGGTACCAAAATCAACGTCATAAAGAATGCGAAGGTCAATCCAAAGATGATGGTCCATGCCAGCGGCTTCCAAAACGATGCACTATCTCCACCAAAGAAAATGTGCGGGTTCAGCTGGCTGAACATCGTAATGAAATTAATGTTGAATCCTATAGCCAACGGCACCAAAGCCAATATGGTAGCAAGCGCGGTAAGCAACACCGGGATGATACGTGTTTTACCTGCCTCTATCACGGCGTTTCTTGTTTTTAAACCACGGGCACGCAGCTCATCAGCAAACTCAATAACAAGGATACCATTCTTAACCACTATACCTGCAAGACCCACTATACCTATACCTGTCATTACAACTGATATCTCCATTCCTGTAAGCGCAAAGCCTAACAGCACACCGATGATGCTGAAGAAAATCTCGGTAAGAATGATGATAGGTTTACTGATAGAGTTGAACTGCAATACCAATATCAGCAATATCAGCATTAGCGAAACGATCAGTGCATTGAATAAGAACTGACCAGTTTCTGCCTGCTGCTTACCCTCACCTGTTTGGCTGATGGTAACATCAGGATAAACATTATTGAAATCATCAATCGCAGACTTCAATTCAGCATTAACATCCGTTGGTGTTTTACCGCCTGTTACGTTCGAATAGATCGTGATAACCCGCTTCACGTTCTTACGCTTGATGCTTCCGTAGGTGCTGGTATAGTCTACGTTCATCACGCTGCTTATAGGCACTTGTTTCACCTGTCCTGTAGCCATATCGCGGAAAGTTAGCCGCATGTTCAGCAGGTCGCTAAGGCTGTTCCTGCGCACTTCGTTGTTGCGGAGCTGTATCTTGTATTCATCTTCTCCACTTTTTATTTTAGATACCTCGCGACCAAATAAAGCCGTACGTATGGCAGAGCCAATTTGTGCTGTAGAAATACCTTCTGTTAACGCCCGTTCCCTATTGATGGTAAGCGTTACTTCAGGGTTTGTTAGGTCCACATCCAGCTTCAGCTCCTCCACTCCTTCTACCTGCTTATTATCTAGGTAGTTCTTCAGGTCTACTGCTGTCTTGGTAAGATGATCAAGATCTTCACTGCTCACTTCAATATTAATAGGCGATTCAGTAGGCGGACCACTCGCTTCCTTATCTACAGATATTTGTGCTCCCGGCATTCCTTTCATGGCAACACGCATTGCTTCAAGGTATGGAGCTGTTGCCTTACCATGACGCTTTTCGTATTCTACAAAAGATACTTGTATACGACCCAGTTCCGGGCGTGTACTTCTATCGCCGCTGCGCGGGTCAGATGCACCAATAGCCACATTTGAAATAACACTTTCTACAATCGGGTTCTCTTTACCGTTCTCCATATCCAGCACCTTGTACACACGCTGCTCAAGCACCTTAGTGATAGAGTCCGTATAATCAACACTGGTTCCTACCGGCAGCTTCAGGTATACATATACCTGGTTGGGATCGCCTGAAGGAAAGAAAACAACCGGTGGCTTGGTGATGGCAACCAGAAAAATGGAAACGAAAAAAAGCGCTACAGTTCCCAGCAACAACCACACAGGGCGGGTGCCGATAAGCGTCCAACGCAGCAGCACCTCGTAGCGCTCCATCAGCCGCGGCAATACATTATTTTGAAACTTATGAATAGCTGATTTGAATACATATGCGTTCAGGATCATCACCAGCGCGAAGAACAACAATAGGTTGCCAGTGAAAAATAATGCTTCATTTCCGCCTAATATAAATCCTAGTATATCGAAGAAGATTCCGGCAACAACCAATATTATAAACAACCTGTTCCTGAAGATGTACTTAGGAGAACGTTTTCCATCGAACTCTTCATGGCTCATAAAATCTACAGCAAATACCGGGTTCATGATGAAAGCCACAATAAGCGAAGCTGCCAGCGTGAATATGAGCATCGTTGGCAGGAACACCATGAACTTACCAATGATGCCCGGCCAGAAAAGCAGCGGGAAAAATGGAGCCAGTGTAGTAAGTGTACCAGCCAGTACAGGAATAAAGACTTCACCTGCAGCCATACGAGCTGCAACAGATGCCCCCAGTTTACCACGACCTTCCACAAATATGCGGTGCGTGTTTTCAATTACCACAATGGCATCGTCTACTATAATACCTAATCCAAAAAGCAGGGCAAATAGAACGATGAAATTGAGGGTAACATGCGAGCCGGTAATGATATCGGCCAAAGGCAGAAACAGGAATGCTACGAACATACTCAGCGGCACCGATAGCGCCACAAAAAATGCATTGGTAACACCCATGAAGAACATGAGAATAAGCAGTACCAGTACAAACCCGATTACTATCGAATTCACCAGGTCGTTGAAAGATGTACGTGTAGCAATACTCTGGTCACCTGTTATCACCACCTTCAGGTTCTTTGGAAGCTCTGTCGCCTTCATCTCCTCCACTATCCGTTGTACATCTGCAGAGGTTTCCAAAAGGTTTTCTCCTGCTCTCTTAATGATGTTGAGCGTAACAACAGATTTTCCATTTAGCCGCGCATAACTTTCATTCTCTTTTACCGTGTCTTTTATCTCTGCTATATCGCGCAAATATATAGGGGCGCCAGCAGTATTGCGTATGATGATCTGCTGTATGTCGTAAACGTTCTTGAACTGTCCCTTCACCTGTAGTGTCCGCTTCATATTACCTACCTCAAGAAGACCGCCCGACATGTCCATGTTCTCACGTGCAATAGCATTGGCTATATCATCGTAACTGATGTTGGAGCTTTGCATCTTCAGGTTGTCCACATTTACCTGGAACTCTCTTTCAGGAGCACCTACTATATCTACCCTTGTAATCTGCGGCAGCTCTTCCAGTTTATCCTTTATATCATCTGCATATTCTTTCAGCTTTACGCGGTCAAAGTCTCCGCTCACGTTCACAAACATGATCGGCATTTCGCTAAAGCTTACCTCCTGCACATTCGGCTCCTGTGTAAGATCAGTAGGAAGATCTTTCTTAGCCTTGTCTACTGCATCCTTTGTTTTTTGCAGCGCCACATCTGTTTTTACATCCGTACTATATTCTACTATGATAGCAGAAAAATCTTGCAGCGATGTACTGGTGATCTTATTGATCTTGGCTCCTGTTATACCTTTCAGCTGTTTCTCAATTGGCCTTGTTACCAGGTTCTCTATATCAGCCGGCGAGTTACCTACATTAATTGTTTGAATGTAGATGGTAGGGATAACTATATCGGGAAACTGCTCCTTTGGAAGTGTTACAAACTGGAACACACCCATTAGTGAGATAATGATGATGAGCAGGTAAACAGAGGTCTTATTGCGGATAGACCAGGTTGTTGGTCCAAACTCTTTGAACTTTTGTTTTATGTTTTCTAAAGCACTCATTGTGGGGTTTTTGTTGGTGCAGTACTATGGCTGTACACTACAGTAAGCAGTGATGTGAAACAGCTATGCAGTACTTGTATATTATTAAGATTTAACAGCAGCAACTGTAAGCGCTTGTCCGTCGTACAGGCTTTGATAACCTTCACTCACAATCACATCACCGGCTTTCAATCCATTCCTGATCTCCAGGTTATTGTTGTATAATTCGCCTACATCAACATAGCGCTTGCGTGCAATTAGCTTTTTTCCTTCGTTGGCCGCTACCATTATAAACTTGCCTTTCTCATCATTCTGCAGCGTGTTCACAGGTGCTACTATTGCATTCTCTACATTGTAATCCTGGATCTTTACATTGGCTATAAGGTTCGGCTTCAGGTCTTTATCTGCAGGTATACTTATCTCTGCAATAAAGCCACGTGTAGCTGCACTTATGCTTTGGCTGATAACAGTAATGTTGGCGTTGTAAGTTTTACCTATATCAGGTATGGTAACTACTACAGGCGTTCCTTTTGCAACTCTTGCTATATAGTTCTCAGGAATGTCCACCACTACTTTCAGGCGGCTGTTGTTCACTATCTTGATGCCTTGCATAGGCGAGCCCGTAAAGGTTTCACCTACATGAATATTTACTTCGTCGGCTACACCATCCACATTGCTTACTACATTGGTAGTGTTCAGTTGCTCTACAGCAGCTTTTACATTCTCTTCCTGTGTACGCAGGTTTGCCTGCAGTGCTTCCATATTGGTTTTTGCCTGCATCACCTGTACTTCAGTTCCTATGTTCTGATCCCACAGGTTCTTCTGGCGCTCGTACAAGCTACGTGCAAGTGCCAGTTGTGTTTTGGTAGCTTCCATGCCCTGGCGAGCTGCCACCACATTCTGCCTTACCACTGCATCATCAAGCTTTAGCAGTAGCTGACCTTTGCGCACCCTGTCTCCTTTCTTTACATACACCGCTCTTACCTGGCCGCCCATACCACGTGGTGTTATGTACGATATATTCTCTGCATCTACCTTTCCCTGCAGGTCGATATAGTGGGTAAATGATATAGGCTGAATAGTGTCCAGCATCACCAGCTTTGCCCTGTCTTCGGCAACTGTTGGATCAAGCTTGGCTATTTCAGTTTCCAGTGATTTTATTTCTGCCGCTAGCTCAGATTGCTCTTTTTTTAGCTTCTCCAGCTTGGTCTTTTTTTGTTCCAGGACCTTTTTCTCATTGGTGGTGCAAGCCATTACTAAAACAGCCAGCGTAGCTACCAACGAAATTTTCATGTACGACTGCATATGATTATGTTTCGGGGTTTGTATGATTGAAGCAGCAAATGGTCTTTGCTTGCTTTTAGTTTCTGAATTGATAGAGTACTCCTTTCGGCTTATTCTAATTTTCCTAAAGAAGATTGATAACCTATACGTGCTACAATAGCATTGTATAAAGCAGTGAAATAATTGGATTGAGCATTCTGCAGTTCTGTATCTGCCTGCAGTACCTCGAAGCTGGAGCTAAGACCTTGTTCAAATTTTTTCTTGGTGGTAGCGTAAACACTTTCAGCCAGCTTCATATTCCTGTCTTGCGCATCCAGGTTTAGCAGCGCATTGGTGAGGCTTTTCTGGGTTACTACCTGCTGCAGGTCTATTGCCTGCTTTACATTGCCAATTGTATTTTCCAGCTTCTGAAGATTAAGCCTTGACTGCTCTACTCGTTGCTTACGCTGAAAACCATCAAATATGGGAACGTTCACATTCAAGCCAACAAACGCACTGTTGATCCACGAGGTGCTGCTGTTGGTGAAGAATTTCTGACCTAGACCATTTACTGTATAGTTACCGCTAGCAGCCACCGTTGGTATATAACCCAGCTTATGCCGCTTCAGGTCTAGCTCCTGCAGTTCTTTTGTCTTCTCCAGCATTTGTATCTCTACCCTGTCATCGTACTTAAAGTTGTTGTCGAGCAGGTTTGCCTTTACAGTTTCAATGCTTAGTTCTTCTTTTAAAATAACAGAGTCAGATTGAGGAACACCAATTGCAAATTTCAGTGCCGCATGCGACAGCTCCACAGCATTAGCTAGTACACTTTGCGTGGTTTTAAGATTGGTTAGCTGCACCTGCACCCTGTCAACATCCAGCTTTTCCACAAAGCCATTCTGATACATGATGGTATTATCCCGGTGAAGCTTTTCCAGCCGGGTTACGCTTTCATTTATAAAATGTAATTGCTTCTGCGTGATCAGTATGGCGTAGTAGCGACGATAAGCGGAGTCTTTTATTTTCTCCTTTTGCTGCTCAAGCAAAGTTCCCTGGTATTCTATGGATGCCTTTCTTGCCTGTAGGCCTACAAATACATCCGGCTGAAACAGCAGCTGTGTAAGTGTAACACCTGCCTGCAGGTTCCATGGTTGCTGAAAACTTACACGCTGAAGCACCGGCGCAGGAACAGCAGTGCCGTTTGGCAACAGGCCTTCTTTTAATAAAACACTGTAAATGCCAGCCTGCGATGCATCGGGAAAAAGTATGGCCGGCAGTTTAAAATAATGACTGGCTGCAGCATTACCAGCTACTTGTGGAAGCGCTTGTCCTGTAATCTCCTTATTCCTCGCCTGCTGCAAACGCACGTCTATCTCGGCGTTCTTTATGTCAGCTAAGTTTTTAAACGCCAACTCCACTGCCTGCTTTATCGTGAGCTCGTGTGTTTGCTGTGCGTTTGCCTGCATACCTACCACACTTAGCAATGCGGCAAGAACAGGTAACATCATCCTTCTCATTGTATATCTTGCTTTAACCGTTGTTGTTTGTATTTCTGAATCATCTTATGTGCTTTGGCAGTAGCCACGCCATATAAAAAAAGTTCAATTGTTGTTTTTTCTACATCCAGTATGCTGTACTTGCTAACCGGGAAAATGATTGGATTAAAAGGAAGGAACATCGTCTCCAACCTGATTTTAGTAGCAACATCCACATCCACATCCTCGCGGTATAAACCATCCTGTATTCCCCACTCAATGTTATTCTTTACAACCTGGTAAAGGAAGTCGTGCCTGTGCCTGGTAAGTTTTGCGAAGGTTTTTGGATGGTATTTTTCAAGGTCATAGAATACCGCCGGGTTCATATTGGCAAGCAGCTCCTGCAGCATATCCATGGTAAGAAAAATCTCATGTATTGCATTCTTTGCCTGCAGCCTATCACGCTCACAGCGCGACCTGCTACTGTTCAGGTGTTGCTCCAGTGTGGCATCTACCAGTTCATCCTTATCGGCAAAAGACAGGTAGATTGTTTTTTTACTAATACCTAACTGGCTGGCAATCTCATCCATCGTTACGCTTCTAATTCCATATCTATGAAATAGTTCGTGCGCTTTTCCTAGTATTCTTTCCCTCATTTCCATTTCGCCGGCAAAACTATGGAAACTATAATGGTAGCCAAAGTTTCCAATATTAATTTTGATTATTTTTTGATGAACGGAATTTTTCGGCAGCAAAAGCCCAATGAATACTGGCAGTGGCTAATAATAAATGCCGGAAGAATGGTTGCCTTTTTTTGACTTATTTTGATCTATGGATCTAAAACCGTTACCACCGCCCCTTCAGTGGAGTTGGAAAAAATTGTTCAACTATTTCTTGCAAGGCATCATTCTGCTTGCCCCAATCATTATCACCAGTTGGGCAGTGCTATCGCTATTTACTTATGTCGATAATATTCTTCCAAACTTTATCAATAACCTGTTTCCGGGCACATGGCCGGTGGATGAGGAAGGCCTGCCTAATAAAGTACCAGGAGTTGGTTTTGTACTGGTGATAACAGTGGTGGTAGTGGTTGGATGGGTATCATCCAGCTTTGTAGTATCACGCATGGTATCGCTGCTCGATCATATCCTGGAGCGTACACCAGGAATACGTTTCATTTATAGTTCTGTAAAAGATTTCCTGGAGGCGTTTGCAGGTAATAAAAGAAAATTTGATAAGCCGGTGCTGGTATGTGTTGATTCTCCAAATGTGTGGCGAATGGGTTTTATGACGCAAAAGGATTGTCACAAGTTCGAGATGCCGGATCATGTGGCAGTTTATGTGCCGCACTCGTATGCTTTAAGCGGTATTGTTTATATTGTACCAAAAGAAAATGTAAAGGTGCTTGATCATACTTCGCCGGCCGATGCAATGAAGTTTGCTGTAAGTGGCGGCGTATCTGACGTGGCTGAATAAACTACTATCATGAAAAAAATCATCATCCTGCTGCTATTGGTTTGCATAGGTACACGCTGCTTCTGCTGGGGCTTTTACGGCCACCAAAGGATCAATTATTTTTCAGTGTTTCTGTTGCCGCCCGAAATGATGGTACTTTTCAAGCCTAACATCCAGTTCCTTAGCGATCATTCGGTGGACCCGGATAAGCGCCGTTATGCTATACCACAGGAAGCACCTCGCCATTACATAGATATTGATGTGTATGGCAAATATCCGTACACCGAACTTCCACGCAAGTACAACGATGCCGTAGCAAAATTTTCCGAAGACACAATACAAGCTTATGGCATTGTGCCATGGTGGGTGCAGACAATGCAGCAAAGGCTCACCAATGCTTTTAAAGAAAAGAACCAGGCAAAGATCTTAAAGCTGTCTGCAGAAATAGGACATTATATAGCCGATGCACATGTACCGCTGCATGCTACACATAACCACGATGGCCAGCATACAGGTCAAAAAGGTATTCATGGTTTTTGGGAAAGTCGTGTACCTGAATTGCTTGCAGAAAAACAATTTGATTTCCTGATAGGAAAAGCGACCTATATAATAGATGTAGAAAGTTTTATTTGGGCAAGGGTACTGGAAAGTGGTGCAGCAGCAGATACTGTGCTGCGCGCTGAAGCAGAGCTGAGCAAGCAATTTCCCGGCGATCGTAAATATGCTTTTGAAGAAAGAAATGGGAAGGTCATCAGGCAGTACTCGTCTGCGTTCACTATTGCATACGATAAAATGCTGAACGGAATGGTAGAACGTAGGATGCGTCAAAGCATTTATGCTATTGCCAGCTTCTGGTACACCGCATGGGTAAATGCAGGACAGCCTGACCTGAAAAACCTGCAGGTAAAAGCATTTACTGAAGAAGACCTGAAAGAATTTGAAGAACTGAATTCCGCCTGGAAAAACAATACGCAGAAAGGAAGAGAACATGATTGAGAATTTTAGATTTTAGATTGAAGATTTCAGATTGAGGCTATGTTCACCTGCTGAATATTTCTTCGACTTTCTGTTCTGACTTTTGAAGTTTGACTTTTGAATTTTGACTTTTCAATACCTTTCCGCTGTTATAAAACAACAGCTTAACCATGGTTCATAATTTCAATGCTGGCCCAAGCATTTTACCACAAGAAGTACTTCAGCAGGCAAGCGAGGCTATCCTTAATTTCAATAACAGTGGTCTTTCTATTTTAGAAATTGGCCACCGTACACCGCTTTTCCAGGATGTACTGGATGAAGCGCGGAGCCTGGTAAAGGAAATAATGGCTTTAAATGATACACACGAAGTCTTGTTTCTGCATGGCGGAGCGAGTACACAGTTTATGCAGGTGCCCTACAACTTGCTAAATGATGGTGCTACTGCAGCATATGTTGATACAGGAATCTGGGGAGTGAAAGCTGTGAAAGAAGCAAAGCTTTTTGGCAATGTTGAAGTGGTAGCTTCTTCAAAAGACCAGAACTACAATTACATACCTAAAGGTTTTGAAGTACCTAAGGATGCTGCTTACATCCACATCACTACCAACAATACTGTAGAAGGAACGCAGTACCAGCAGTTTCCTGGTTGGGATGTACCACTGGTAGCAGATATGAGCAGTGACATCTTTAGCCGTCAACTCAACTTCAACCAGTTTGACCTGATATATGCTGGTGCTCAAAAAAACATGGGACCTGCCGGCGTGAACCTGTTGGTGGTGAATACAGAGATACTTGGAAAAACTAACCAACAAATTCCAACTCTACTGGATTACAGAAACCACATCAAAGAAGGAAGCATGCTAAATACACCACCTGTATTTGCTATCCTGGTAAGTATGCTTACGCTACGCTGGATAAAAAAGATGGGGGGACTTGCAGCCATGGAAGCATTGAATGATCAAAAGGCGGAGCTGTTTTATAATACCCTGGATGCATTACCAATCTTCAATCCTGTTGTTGCTAAAGAAGATCGCAGCAAGATGAATGCAACATTTAATATCTATAATGCTGAAAAGGAAAAGCTGTTCCTTGATGTATGTAAAGCTGAAGGTTTATACGGTGTGAAGGGGCATCGCAGCGTAGGTGGCTTCAGGGTATCTATGTACAATGCACTTCCCGTTTCAAGTGTAGAAGTGCTTTGCGCGGTAATGCGCGATTTTGCTGAGAAGCACGGATAATTCGTGCTTCATTGTAAGCAAAATACAAGTCATACATAAGGAACGCATTCCTACTGGATCCAAATGCAAATTAAAAGTCGCATCACCTTATCTTTTGGAGTTACCTAAAGTTCTTTTGACTTTTGACTTTTTGATTTTTTTCAACCTTCGCAATTATTTGCATGTTCCACCACCCGGCTGTACATTCATTGTTTAACCACCTCCCCTTTTATGAACCAACAGCTGTTTACCCACCTGCATCACGAAGGGTATATTTCTGATGCTGAACTGCAACAGGTACTTGATCATAAACACAAACCCACATCAATTTATTGGGACGTAAAAACGCTGCTGTACCTGGGGGTGCTGATGCTAACTACAGGATTGGGTATAGTAATCTATAAGAACATTGATACCATTGGACACCTGGCCATTGTTATTTTTATTGCGCTTGCTACCATTAGTTGCTTTTTGTATTGCACCTTTAAAACTGCAGGCTATTCCAATAAAGAGGTACAACCGCCTAACCTGCTGTACGAGTACATCCTGCTGGCAGGTAGCTTATTATTGCTCATATTCATTGGTTACATCCAGTACCAGTACCAGGTGTTTGGTCACCGATGGGGCATGGCCACATTTGTACCCATGGTTATATTGTTCTTTTCAGCTTATTATTTTGATAGTCTTGCTGTGCTAAGCCTGGCTATTATCAACCTGGCTGCATGGTTAGGCATCAGTGTCACGCCGCTTCACCTGCTGCAGCAAAATGATTTCAGCAGCGAAAGGTTGATCTATACCGGCATCATGTTGGGCATACTGCTCATGGTTCTGTCTTTCTTTTCACTCAGAATGAATATCAAGCGACACTTCTCGTTTACTTATAAAAACCTGGGGACACATGTGTTGTTTGTTGCTACACTTTCTGCCATGTTTCATTTCAGCAACTACTGGATGTATTTACTTTTACTTGTAGCTATTTCAGCTTTCCACTTTTGGCAAGCCTTGCGTGAAAGCTCATTTTATTTTTGGGTACTGGCTACCATCTACTGCTACATAGGGTTGAGTTATACTTTTACTGAACTGGTAACCAGCATGGGATCAAGATCAACTTTGCCGTTCTACCTCATATTCTTCTACTTCATCTTATCTTCTATCGGTCTGGTTTTCTTCCTCATTCATTACAACAGAATCATCAAAAAAAATGACAGCTTATAACCGTACCGACCTGTACAATCTTACTGTACAGGAAGAAGCCAGGAAAGCATTTAAAAGGAATTGCATCAGCAAAAGCAGCTATGAGCAACTATTGCAGCAGCATCCTGTTGATCTTTATACGCCTAATCCATTTGTACGAATAGGCCTTGCTATTCTTACCACGCTTGTCATCCTTGCATCTATAGGGCTTTTCTTTCTCATGTTCCAAACCGGCGGGTCATACGGCGGTATACTCATTCTTGTTTCTGTTAGTTGCTATGCAGTATTGGAAGTATTGACACAGCAAAGAAAGCATTACAACTCTGGCGTAGATAACACATTGATGTTGGGTGCAGCGTTGTTATTATTAGGTGGAATAGCCGCTGAAACTCATAATGCTGACCGCTTATTATCGCTGTTGTCCTTCATCGTTTTCACCCTGCTTACCTTTCGCTTTGCAAATAGTGTAATGGCTTTATGTGCTGCCGGAAGTTTGGTAATGCTTGTATTCAATGTATACACCCAACTTGGAGAGTTTACCATTAGTACATTTCCTTATGTACTTATAATGACTGCCGCGGCTATATATGTAGTAGCAAAAAATTTGATGACACGACGCAGTCAACTCATTTACATTCACTGCTGGCAATTGCTGGAAGTGGCGAGCCTTGTAGCATTGTACTGCTTCGGCAACTACTTCATAGTAGATGCGATAACTGATGACACTTACCTGCTAACGGCAGACTCTCCATTAAGAATGAGCTGGTTCTTTTGGGCGTGGACGGTAGGTTTACCTGTAGCCTACCTGGTGCGGGGACTTAAGACCAAAAACCTGCTATTGTGCAGGCTAGGACTAATTGGAATAGCTGCTGCAGTATTAACCTACAGGTATTACTATTCAATTCTACCTGCAGAAATAGCACTTATCATTGCCGGAGCTCTTGTACTTGCTGTTAGTTTATGGCTCATGAAGTATCTTCAGCAACCAAAACATGGATTTGTTTTTGGAACAGATGAGCCTGCAGACAAAGCAGCTGATGTGGAAGCATACCTTGTAGGTGAAGGTTATGCAGAGCAACCTGTAGTTGAAGAAGCGCGAATTGGTGGAGGCTCATTTGGTGGCGCAGGCGCAGGCAGCAGCTATTGATTAACACTTAAATGAATGCTTATGGCTTTTGAGGCTATTGTAGAATACCAGGATGACATTCCTGTTGTAAAACTTAAAGACCAAACCACAGGCACTTATGCAGAAGTTTATGCTTTTGGTGCGTTGCTCAACAAGTTTTGCATTCACCATCAAGAGCAGGAGTTTAATGTAGTTGATGGTTTCAGAAATGTAGAACATGCACTTGCTACACTTACTCCTTTTTTCAAAGGCGCCAAACTTTCTCCCTTTGTTTGCAGGGTAAAAAATCACAAGTATCATTTTGGCGAAACAAGTCACCTGCTTTCTAAATACGCGTTAGGCAACCATGCTATTCATGGATTGATATACGATGCTACATTTTCTGTAATAGAAACAATTGGCACTGAAGAGCTGGCTTGTGTAAGGCTTCAGCATGTATACGACCGGCAGGATGAAGGCTTTCCATTTGCCTATCGCTGCGAAGTAGAATATGCGCTGCGAAAAGATAACCAGCTGACGGTAAAAACCACCGTTACCAATGTAGATGAACAGCTACTGCCAATTACAGATGGATGGCATCCTTACTTCACCCTGCATGATCCTGTTGATGAATGCCAGCTGGAGTTTCAAAGTAAAGAGATGCTGGAGTTTGATGATGAACTGATACCAACAGGAAAGCTGGTACCATACCAGGAATTTGGCTCTCTCCAAAAACTTGAAAAAGCCAGTTTCGACAATTGCTTTACAATGAATTTTGCTGAGTGCCAGCCTTTGTGTGTGTTTCGAAATCCGCAAAGGAAAATCCAGCTAGAGATATACCCTTCGCATGAATATCCATACCTGCAGATCTATACGCCTGACCATAGAAAAAGTATAGCGCTTGAGAACCTAAGTGCTGCCCCAGATGCATTCAATAATGGTCTTGGCTTGAAAGTTTTAGAACCTCATGAAAGTGCTACTTTCATCACCAAATTTGTCATCAAACAATTATGAGTACATATTCCACCGCAATTCTCGATTCCTTCAAAGCAAGATTTACTACCACACCACGTTTATTCTTTTCTCCGGGCAGGATAAACCTGATTGGCGAACACGTGGATTATAATGATGGCTACGTAATGCCTGCGGCCATTGACAAAGGCATCTGGTTTGCCCTGGCTGCAAATAATTCTGACCAGATAAATATGTACAGCCACGATCTGCAGGAAGAATATTCCGTTAGCCGGTTCGATATAAAACCACATAAAGGTTGGCAGAACTACTTGTTGGGCGTCATCAACCAGGTAGTAGAAAAGAAGCTTCCACTTTCAGGATTTGATTGTGTGTTTGGTGGCAACCTTATGGTAGGCGCAGGACTTTCCTCATCTGCCGCGGTTGAATGTGGTTTGATATATGGTCTTAACTCGATCTTCCATTTGACTTTATCTACATTGGATATGGCACTGCTTGCGCAGAAAGCTGAGCACACATATCCTGGTGTAAAATGTGGAATTATGGACCAGTACGCCAGCTTGTTTGGCAAGCTCGACAAAGTGATCTTATTAAATTGCCGCACACTGGAGCATGAGTACTATCCGTTGATCTTGCGCGATTATTCTTTGGTGCTCATCAACAGCAAAGTGCAACATTCATTGGCCTCCGGAGAATACAACATACGCAGGCAACAGTGCGAGGAAGGCATGAAGATCATCCGCTCACACTTTAGCGATGTCACGTCTTTCCAGGAAGTAACACCAGCACAGGTAGAGCAACTAAAAGATAAAATGGATGAAAAGGTTTATGACCGTTGCTTGTTTGTAACACAGGAAATAGAACGCACACAGCGTGCAGCACAACACCTGCAAAATAACGAACTGGAAGCTTTCGGTAAACTGATGTATGAGACACACCATGGCCTACAACATTTGTACGAGGTCACTTGTCCTGAAACAGATTTCCTGGTGGAAAGAGCAAAGCTGGAGGAGACTATTGTTGGTAGCAGGCAGATGGGTGGAGGTTTTGGTGGCTGTACCATCAATCTTATTCATAAAAATGATTGGGCTGGTGTGGTACAAAGAATAACTGCGGCATATAAAGCACATTTCAAGATAGAACCAGAAGTATACGAAGTAGCAACCAGCGATGGCACCTACGAAGCCGTAGAAGGATAAAACAAAGAGTTCTCACAAGTAGCCGTTTCAGCTATGAACTGGCTATTTGTGAGAACTTAAATTATCATCTACTCAACTCTCCAATTGACTTCAGCCTACGGCGTAATTACTAATGCCTAACCACTAAAGCCTTCCCCTTACCCCATCACTGCCACTACGCTTATCTCAACATTCACACCTTTAGGCAAACCTTTTACAGCAACCGTTTCACGGGCTGGATAATCTGTAGCGAAATAAGATCCGTAAACTTCATTCACTTGTGCAAACAAGCTCATATCGCTCAGGAAGATGGTGGTTTTAACGATATGCTGAAAATTGATTCCTGCTTCTGTAAGTATGGCATCAAGATTTCGCATTACCTGGTGTGTTTCAGTAGCTATATCTCCTTGCGCCAGTTCGCCTGTTGAAGGTATCAATGCTATTTGCCCGCTAACGAAAAGAAAACCATTTGCAACAACAGCCTGGTTGTATGGCCCTATAGGTGCAGGTGCATTGGCAGTAGTAATGATAGATTTATTCATAAAATGTTTTGCGATAAAATTCAAGTATTTCTAATCAAACAACAAACCTAATTTTGCCTGAAACCAACGCACATGGAGATAGTTGTAATAGCTGAAGGACTTAAGCAAAATGAATTTCACGACAAAGGAATAGCTGAAGGAGTAAAGGTGCAGTTTGTTACTTCACTGGAAAGTGCACATACATCTGCCGATGCATACTTCTACATCATGGCAGAAGAAACCATACAGGAGAATAAAGATGCGATTCAACAATTGAACGGCATAGTATTCATCAATGCTGTAACCACTACACTTGACCAGCTTCCATCCAACTGTGTTCGCATCAATGCATGGCCAGGATTTATACTTTCTAAATCGATAGAAATAGTTGCCGGTGATAATAATAAAGAAGCGGCTTCCAAAGTTCTTGATACCATGAAGTGGGAGCACAATTTTGTTCCTGATGTGCCGGGAATGATCACTCCGCGTACCATAGCCATGATAGTAAACGAAGCGTATTTTGCTTTAGGTGAAGACGTAAGTTCAAAAGAAGACATTGATACAGCTATGAAGCTGGGCACCGGTTATCCTTTCGGACCTTTTGAATGGAGTGAAAGGATCGGCTTAAAACTTATTCACCAGTTGCTTGAACATTTAGCAAGCCAGGATGCACGTTACCAACCAGCTCCTTCTCTCACAAAAGAAACTGATCAATAATTGCCTCTCATTTTAAACATAGATACAGCTACTGATGTAGCATCTGTTTGTATTTCCAAAGATGGTGAAACGCTGTCGCTGTTGGATAGCCACAACCAAAAAGAACATGCATCCTTCATTCATGTGGCTATTCAAAAAATAATGGCAGATGCAGGTTACTCAATGAACCATTTAGATGCTGTATCCGTAACTATAGGACCAGGAAGTTATACTGGGCTTCGCGTTGGACTGGCTACCGCAAAAGGAATTTGCTATGCATTGCAAAAGCCGTTGATAACCGAAAGCACTTTGAAAGTGATGGCTGTGGCAGGCACAAATCACATCCTTCAAAATGATTTGCAGGTAGAACATCTGTGCCCAATGATAGATGCAAGACGGATGGAAGTTTTCACAGCCGTGTACGATATGGAACTGAAGGAGATTTTACAACCACAAGCTTTGGTACTTGAACCGCACTTTTTTGAAGAATACATGAAGAAAAGCATGTTAATGTTCTTTGGAAATGGCTGTAGTAAATATTCTACAGAGGTTCACAATGCTAATGCTGTTTTCGAGGAAGTACAACACAATGCTTCACATCTTGCAACCCTTGCTGAACAAGCATTTAAGGAAAAAAAGTTCGCCGATTTAGCATATTCAGAACCTGCTTATTTGAAGGAGTTTTATACCCCTGCTAAGAGCAGCAAATATTAAAATTGGTGTAAAATTCTTTTTTCTAATATCTAAATACTGAACCGATACATTATTCGTTTTTATATTTACTGCTGATTGATTTATTAACACCCCCAATGATTGATTATGATTACATCAACCCAAAGCATCACTATCTCTAATAAAGAGAATAGTAATGCAATTAAGCTCGACTTTTTACATTTGAAAAAAGCGGCTTTAGTGCTACGCGCAATGAACCACAAGCTTCGTCAACAAATGATCAAGTTGCTTGATGAGAATGAAAGGATGACCGTTACTGAGATTTATGTGAAATTAAGATTGGAGCAATCTGTAGCATCTCAGCATTTAGCAATCCTGCGTCGTGCGGGTATTGTTATCACCCAACGCGACGGAAAATTCATTTACTATGCAGTCAACTACGCAAGAGTTGCAGAAGTGAACAAATTTGTGGAAGAACTTGTTGCCTAGTCTATAGCTCAAAAGTGAGCAGTAAGAGAAAGGATGTTCTAGCGAGCATCCTTTCTCATTTTATACCTGGTCTACATCTTACCATTACCGGCTTTCCAGAATTAGGAAATAGCCTTTGTACAGTCGGCTTATCTTTGCAAAAACGTTTTTACATGTTCATCAAACAATTATACACCAACTGCCTGAGCGAGGCTGCATATTATATAGAAAGTGAAGGAGAAGCAGCGGTAATAGATCCATTGCGTGATATAGATGCATATGTAGAACTTGCTAAAGAAAGAGGAGCTTCAATCAAGTATATTTTTGAAACGCACTTTCATGCAGACTTTGTAAGCGGACACCTGGATCTTGCTAAAGCTACCGGTGCACCTATTGTTTATGGACCTGACACAGACACACGTCTGCCTGTTACACTTGCAAAAGATGGACAGCAATTCAACATTGGTAAGCTTACTATAAAAGTTTTGCATACTCCAGGTCATACATTGGAAAGTACGTGCTACCTGCTACAGGATGAAACTGGAAAAGATCATGCAGTATTTACAGGCGATACTTTGTTTGTAGGCGATGTTGGTCGTCCGGACCTGGCGCAAAAGGCAAATGAAATAACAATGGAAGACCTTGCAGGCATGCTGTACGAAAGCCTGCAGAACAAAATCGTTCCCCTTGCTGATGATGTGATTGTTTATCCTGCACATGGACCCGGCAGTAGTTGTGGTAAGAACCTTGGACCCAACACTACCAGCACTATAGGCGAACAAAAGGCGACTAACTATGCATTGCAACAATCATCTAAAGAAGATTTTATTAAAGCCGTTACAGAAGGCCTTTCTGAACCTCCAAGTTATTTCCCAATCAACGCCCGGATAAACAGGGAAGGATACGATAGCCTTGATGAAGTGATGGAAAGAGGATTATCGGCATTGAATGTAGAGCAATTCAAGGAAAAGATGGAGCAAGATGCTATTATCCTGGATACAAGAAATTCTTCTGTATTTACCAGCGGCTTTGTACCTGGTTCTATCAGCATTGGACTAGATGGACGCTTCGCTGAATGGGCAGGCAGCATTTTACCTTTTGATAAAGACATTATACTTGTAACTGAACAGGGCAAAGAAAAAGAGTCGCTGATCAGGCTTGCGCGAGTTGGTTTTTCTAAAATACAAGGATACCTGGATGGCGGCTTCGAAGCATGGCAATCAGCAGGCGAAACAGCTGATCTTATAATAGATATAGAAGTTGATGAACTGGCTATGGATATTCCGTTTGATAACCACCTGGTGGTAGTGGATGTAAGGAAAGAAGTAGAATATGCAGACGGGCATGTAAAAGGTGCTATTAATATTCCTCTGAATGAACTAACAGATCCCGGCACCATGGCTGATTTTGAAGAGAAGCATAACCTGTACATCCATTGCGCCGGCGGGTACAGGAGCGTGATAGCTGCTTCTTTATTAAAAAGACAAGGCATACACAACCTTCGTAACATCCTGGGTGGTTATGCTAAGATCAGCCAACAGGAAGGTATAACTACAGAGAAAGACACTGCGGTTTTGAACTAATTGAAACTGGTTGAATAAAAAAAAGCTCATCAAACCGATGAGCATTTTTTTTATGAGTAAAGCATGAAATGTTACTTCAACACCTCAGCTAATTTTGCTTCCAGCTGCTGTCCATGCAAGCCACTTGCAATGATCTTTCCATTTGGATCGAGTAATACATTGAAAGGAATGCCATTGAACTTATAAGTACTAACAGCCTCACTATCCCAATATTTCAAATCGCTCATGTGGCTCCATGTGAGGTTATCTGCCTGTACAGCTTTTTGCCACGCTGCCTTATCCTTATCTAAAGACACGCCCAAAATTGTAAAGTTTTTGTCTTTAAACTTATTAAATGCTGCAACCACTGTTGGATTTTCTTGACGGCATGGCCCACACCAGCTCGCCCAAAAATCTACTAATACATATTTTCCTTTGAAGCTGCTAATGCTAAGCTGTGAACCATTGAGTGCAGGCATGGTAAGGTCTGGTGCCTGTTGGTTCATCAATGGATAACCTCCTGCTCCACCACGTGGTGCCGACTGAACAGCTACCAGGCTTTTTACTCTAGCTATCCCGGTATGCTCAGGGAATTTTTGCGAAGAAGCTTCTACCAAAGGACGCAGCTCATCTGGCGACATTGTTCTGCTTGCTATACCCATCGCATAAAATCTGGCCGCAGGACTTTCTGATTCTTCAATGAAAGTTTTCACTGTATTGTTCATATCCTTCAACTCTGTATCGCGCCTGGCGCGTAAAACATTTAGTATACTATCATTTCCAGGTTTCTGACTTAGCGTATCGATTTGCCTGAACGTACTAATGAGCGTAGAGTCCTTTACCCTGTAATCTTCAAAAAAATCGCGCAAACTTTTAGAGGCAGGAGAACCATCTACTTCGTATGCCAGGTAGTTGTTTACATCCAACTTCAGCCTGATGCTTTTGTTATCGTTTATAAGAATAACATCTGGTCCGTTCTCCAGCACAAGGCGGTAAATATTTTCTTCATCCGCCCGGCCACGAAGTGTGAAAGAGCCATTCTCCTTTAATGTAGTGGAGTCAAGCACTACCGGTTGAGCAGAAGAATATGGGATCTCCATGAGCAACACTTTTTTTCCGGGGGCATTTTCAATTACACCTGTAACTACAAAAGCTCCATGCTTCTTTTCAGCACATGCACCTAACAGCAGGATTAATATAACGGCAACTAAAAACCTGCTTTTAAAAATATTCTTCATTCTGTTGTTCTTATTTTGAAAGTCTTTCTTCTAATAATTGTGTGGTCATTTTGGGATCAGCTTTTCCTTTGCTCAGTTTTTTTACCTCCCCCATAAACAACCCGATCAAACCTTTTTTTCCTCTTTTATATTCAGCTACTTTATCTGGCATCTTTTCCATGACCTGTTGTACCCACGCCTCTATTTCCGATGTGTCAGACACCTGTATCAGGTTCAGGTTTATTGCGAGTTCTGCAGGATCGACCGATGGATTTTGCAGCATTTGAGGTAACAACCTTGATGCCGCGATTGAAAAACTAAGTTTACCTGCTTCTATCATTCCAATAACTGTCGCAAGTGCCGCAGGTCTCACCTTGCTCTGCTCGAAGGAAGCACCTTCTTCATTCAGCATTTGCCTAAGCGGCCCCGTCATCCAGTTCACGACAGCCTTCGCATTGTTCGTATGCAAAAGAACCTCTTCAAAATAACTGGCGGTAGCTTTATCATCTGTCAATTGGCTGGCATCATACTCGCTCAGTTCCATCTGCAGGTATTTTTGATAAAGTGCTTCGGGCAGTGCTGGTAGCGCATGCTTGATGCCATTAATAAATTCCTCTGTTAGCTTAAAAGGGGTAAGATCAGGCTCAGGAAAATAGCGGTAATCATTTGCCTCTTCCTTATCACGCAAGGCAAAAGTGGTGTCAGTATCTGCATCAAAACTCCTGGTTTGCTGCACGATCGTTTCTCCCTTTTCTGCCATATGCACCATTCGCTCTATCTCGTATTCTATAGCCTTCTTAACGTTGCGAATGGAATTAAGGTTTTTCACCTCCACTTTAGTTCCCAGTGTTTTTTCTCCCTTTAACCTGATAGAGACATTCGCATCACAACGCAGGCTTCCTTCTTCCATATTTCCATCGCATACACCCAGCCAGCGAACCAGCTTACGCACCTCCGTTACATATAGAAAAGCTTCCTCTGCAGAATGAATGCATGGCTCAGTTACAATTTCTATCAAAGGTACACCTGCACGATTCAGGTCTATACATGTATAATCATCATCCAGGTCGTGAATGCTTTTTCCGGCGTCTTCTTCCAGGTGAATGCGGTTTAGCTGGACATCTATTTTTCCTGCTGCAGTTTTTATACTTACATAGCCACCTTTACAAATCGGTGTAGTGTGTTGCGATACCTGGTAGCCTTTGGGAAGATCAGGGTAGAAATAGTTTTTACGGGCGAAATAATTGAACCGCTCAATCTCGCAATGGCAGGCTAATCCCATTTTGATGACGTATTCCACCGCTTTCTTATTAGTTCGTGGTAACGTACCAGGATGCGCCAAAGAAATGGCACTCACTTGAGTATTTGGCTCACTGCCAAAAGCAGTGCTGTCGCCACTAAATAACTTGCTGCGGGTTTGAAGTTGCGCATGCACTTCCAATCCTATTACCGCTTCGTATTTACCTGTATTTTCCATTAGTCCTGCCCTTGTAAAAGGCGTGTAAAGGTATTGAAACCAAAGCTGGATGAGCTCTTAAATTATACTAACTCTCGTAGCAGTTATACCAGGAAAATCAAAAGCGGGTAAACTTTTATAATGCCAGGATAGCTTTCAGATCTTTCTCATTTACCGTAAGCAAGCCAACTGGTGGCAGCCGTCGTGTCAGCTCTTTCCAGTTTTTGTCCTGGTTAAATAATTTCTTCAGCATAGGAAGCGCCTTGGTTACCTGCTTATTATTGGCCAGTGTTATAGCTGTCCAATACTGCATTTCTAAATTGCCGGGAAACATTTTCATGGCTGCATTGTATTCCTTCATTGCTAGTTGCATGTCATTCTTCTCCACCGCCAGGTCTCCATTATTCATATGCTCGTATGCTCGATGAACATTGTACAGCCTGCGTAACTCCGCCAGCGGCTTTGCATGATCATCTACACGTAGGTCAACAGTTCTATCGTTCCATGGCTGTGAGGAAGCTTTACCCGGCACTACCAAAATAGCTGCTGCCTGCATGCCTCGTATATCTCCGCCTGCCTTTTCTGCTGCTTCTAAAGTAAGCAGTACCCGCTCAGCCAGCGGTTTACCTTTAGAAGCTACATAAGCATTGCGCATACCTTCATTTACTTGGCTGCCAAGCATCATATTGCTCTGTACGCTAAAGTTTTCTCCTTGATATGCGATGCATACTGGATGCATTTAGCACCGGTATGTGTTGCCACGTTTCCCGCATTGTCTATAAAAGCTACCTGCCTTACCTCTCTGCCTTCGTCTGCACGTACCAGGGAATCTAAGGCTTGCTGTGCATTCAATCCCTGCTGCATTAGCTGCAGCCCTTTTATTCCATACGATTTATCTACAAAAGATTGCGTAGCCACCACACCTACACCTGCCTGCGCCCATGGCACTGCCGTTCCTACGCTAAACCAATGGCTTTGAACGCCAATAGCCATTTCACCTGTAGCCTCGTCGCGTGCTACTATAGAATAAGTATGCGCCATCGGGTTGGCCTTATCAAACATTCTTTGTCCCATAGCGGTACAAGTTATGGCCATACACCCTATCAATAATAACTGCTTCATCAGGTAGTGCTTTTTGCTAAAGATAAGTACCCGCACAAAAAAGCCGCAACTGTTGTTGCGGCTAAAAATTGTAAAGCATCTCCTGTTACAGGTCTGCTACTTTTAATCTCTTCGGGATCTTTACTTCCGCTGTTTGCTTGCTGCCACTGCGGTTAAAGCTCATTTTCAGTACATCACCCTCTTTTATATCTTTTATCTGGTCGCGCATTACGTCTACACCTGCTATGGCTTTACCGTTAACTTCAGTTATTACATCACCTTCTTTAAAACCTGCTTTTGCAGCCGGCGATTCAGGATCAACTTCTCTCACCTTTACACCTGTTCCTTCCTCTACGTCCTGGATTTGCATACCTATACGTGGCTTGCGGCTTCCAAATCCAAATGCCTCCGGAAAAGGAACATTAGGGATAGCCATGTTACCATCAAAATTGTAAGAAAGTGAACGTGTTTTATTTTCTCCTAATGTGGCTGTAGCCTTGGCTTCCTTTCCACCTCTTTTATAGGTGATGTCTACTTTATCATTCGGCTTATGTGTACCAATAGCAGCTATCAGGTCGTTTGAGGATTCAATTTTCTTGTCGCCTACTTTGGTAATCACATCATCCTTTTTCAGACCGGCTTTATCTGCACCGCTTTCAGGTGTTACTGAAGTTATTTTAGCTCCATCATCGGCTTTCTCTGTCACCACACCCAAAATAGCACGATTGCCACGGGTAGCTACGGTACCATTCATAATTTCTCTTGCTCTACCACCATTGATGTGTGGGTTACTAAAAGCACGTGCACCAGGCGCAAACGCACCAAGGTCTGTACCCTGCAACACGGTGATATCTGAATCTTTCCACTCCTCTAGTGGCTTACCATTAATGGTCACATTATCGCCATCTACTACAATGGTCATTTTCTCATTCTTGTCACCATCCTTCTGAATGATGATCTGCTCTTTCTTTTTCTTTTCAGTTCCGGATTTTGTTTGTGCAAAACCAGCAGTACCGGCAACTGCCAGTGCCAATGTACATGCAGCTATCTTCTTCCAAGTGATCATGATATTAGTTTTAGTCATTTACGAAGTATTTAGTAGATCAAATCTACGAAAGAAAATGAAATACGAAACTTTTCGGAAATGTTAATTTGTGGGGCTGGCGATTGTGCTACTATGGTGCATCGTTGTGTCACTCACTTCAGCAGAATCATCATTATTGAACAAAAAAAAGAGACAGCAGGTTTTGCTATCTCTTCCTAATTATTAAGTTTAAGCTCCAGCTTACATAAATAATGCTTTCACCTTCTCTATAACCTGTGGCAGGTTGCTGGCATCTTGTCCACCGGCAGTAGCCAATGTTTTTTGGCCGCCACCGCCACCTTTTATCAGTGGTGCTATATGTTGTTTGATAATGGCAGGTGCATCTACACCTTTAGCAGCAATCACTGCGTCATCCAGCAGCACCGCCACCTGAGCTTTACCTTCTATATTAGCTACCAGTACTATCACCGCTTGTTGCAGCTCTGTCTTCAGGTCCAGCGCAAGTTTGCGTAAACCGTCAGCACTGCCTACTTCCACTATAGTACCAATAAACTGGAAATCGCCCACCTGCTCTACCTGCTGCAGTAATGCAGGTTTCATAGCCGATAGTTGCTTCGCTTCCAGCTTTTCTATTTTCTTCTTCAGTTCAGAATTCTCTGCCTGCAGTTGCTCAGCCGCTTTCTTCAGGTCTTTAGGATTTTTGAATTGCTCCTTGATTTCCTGCAGCGTCTTCAGTTGTTCATTAATGTATTGTTCTGCCGCTTCGCCGCTTACTGCTTCTATTCTTCTTACACCAGCGGCCACCGCAGCTTCCGATCTTATTTTAAAGAAACCTACCTCGCCTGTATTACCTACGTGCGTACCTCCACATAGCTCGACGCTATAATCAGGATCCATTACCACCACCCGTACTACATCCCCATACTTCTCACCAAACAATGCCATTGCTCCCATTTCTATAGCCTCTTCTTTAGCCATCTCTTTTATCACCACCGGTACATTCTCACGTATCTTCTGGTTTACCAGCGCCTCAATTTTGGCTATTTCTTCATCGGTTACTTTGGCAAAGTGCGAAAAGTCGAACCGCAGGTACTCGTTGTTTACAAGGCTACCTTTTTGCGCCACATGCGTTCCCAGCACACTGCGCAGTGCAGCATGCATAAGGTGAGTGGCACTGTGGTTGGATTGTGTACCTGCACGCAGCGAACGGTTAACCCTTGCCAGTACCTCCCCTTCTATGGCAGCAGGTAGTTTATCGGTAAAATGTATAACCAAGTTGTTTTCCTTCTTTGTGTCCAGCACATCTACCTGCTGTTCACCAAAAATTAGTACACCTTTATCGCCTACCTGTCCTCCACTTTCTGCATAGAAAGGCGTTGCCTCCAGTACCAGCTGGTAACCTTCTTTTCCTTTGGCTTTTACCTTTCTATATTTTATCACCCGGCTCTTTATCTCCAGGCTGTCATATCCTACAAACTCAGTCATTGATTTTTCGTCCAGCACTACCCAATCTTCTGTATCAATGGCTGTGGCAGCACGGCTACGGTCTTTTTGCTTTTTCATTTCTGCTTCAAAACCCTGCTCGTTTACCTGCAGGTTGTTTTCAGAAGCGATCAACCTTGTAAGGTCAATTGGAAATCCGTATGTGTCAAAAAGTTCAAAAGCTGCTTTTCCATCTATTGTACCAGACGAAGTGCGTATCATCTCGTCAATCTTCTTCAGGCCTTTTTCCAAGGTCCTCAAGAAAGCCTCTTCCTCTTCACGCACCACCTTTACCACAAATTCTACCTGCGTATACAATTCCGGAAATACAAACTGGAATTGCTTTGCCAGCACCGGCATCAGTTGGTACAGCAAAGGCTGCTTATAGTCCAGGTATGAGTAATAGTACCGAACAGCACGACGAAGAATACGCCTGATAACATAACCGGCACCCGTGTTAGATGGCAGCTGCCCATCGGAAATAGTGAAAGCAATGGCACGTATATGATCGGCTATTACCCTAAATGCAACATCTTTTTTACTATCGGAGTTGGTGTATTGCTGCCCCGTCAGTTGCTCGGTTTCCCTAATTGTACCACTAAAAATATCAGTATCGTAGTTGCTCTGCTTCTGCTGAATTACACGCACAATACGCTCAAGGCCCATGCCGGTATCTACGTGGCGTGAAGGCAGTGGCTGCAGGCTGCCATCTTTCAACCTGTTGAACTGGATGAATACATTATTCCAAATCTCAATCACCTGCGGATGATCTGCATTCACCAGCGTTTTACCTTCTACTGCTTTTCGTTCTTCATCGCTACGGCAGTCTACGTGTATTTCAGTACATGGTCCGCAAGGGCCTGTATCGCCCATTTCCCAAAAGTTATCCTTCTTGTTTCCTAATAGTATCCGATCCTCGCTGATAACCTTCTTCCATTCATTATAAGCTTCTTCGTCTTTAGGCAATCCTTCAGCTTCGTTTCCTTCAAAAATGGTTACGTACAGCCTATCCTTGTCCAGCTTGTAAACTTCTGTCAACAGTTCCCAACTCCAGGCTATCGCTTCTGCTTTAAAATAGTCGCCAAAACTCCAGTTGCCCAACATTTCGAACATGGTGTGGTGGTAGGTGTCTACGCCCACTTCTTCAAGGTCGTTGTGCTTTCCACTAACACGCAGGCATTTTTGCGTATCTGCAATGCGTGGGTTTTCCGGAACCTTGTAGCCAAGAAAATAATCCTTGAACTGGTTCATTCCTGCATTGGTAAAAAGTAAAGTAGGATCGTTTTTAACAACTATAGGTGCAGATGGTACTATCTGGTGTTTCTTAGTAGCAAAAAAATCAAGAAAATGGTTTCTGATATCAGCGCTGGTCATCATATGAGCTAAAAGATTGGCGAAAAGTTTAGGTATGTACAAATTATATTTGCTGCCGCGCAAAGGTAGGGAATGAAAGGGTTTGCGCTGTTTGATATGTTGCTGAAGCAGCGCCACAGAATAAACACCAGCGGTTGAAGAAAATAAAATATTACTATAACACCCATACGCTTCGCTACGAAAAGCTTGAAGTGCCCCTGAGAGTAAAGCTTTTGCGGGTATTTGGTTTTATAGCTACTGCCCTTGTTTCTGCTGCAATCATCGTTTGGATCGGTTTTCGGTATATTGGTTCGCCTAATGAAAGGCTGCTGCGCCAGGAGCTGGAAGATTACGAGGTGAGTTACGAGCTAATGGACAAGCGCATTACTGAATTGCAGCAACAGATTTCAGAATTAGAGAAGCGGGATAACGAAGTATACCGCGCCATTTTTGAAGCTGACCCAATACCTGATAGTGCCCGCGCTAAAGAAATAGAAAAAGATAAAGAGATAAGGCTGGTAGAGCGGTTGTCAGAAAATCAACTGGTTACTGGTATGGCTTCACAGCTGAATAATCTTTCTGCAAGGGTATCGTTCCAACAAGAGAGTTTCAAGGACATCAACGTGATGATCCAAAACAAGGAGAAACTGCTGGCAGCCATTCCTGCTATTCAACCTATTAGCAACAAAGACCTTAATAGAATAGCTTCTGGTTTTGGAACGCGTATCGATCCTGTGTACAAGGTCACAAAATTCCACGCAGGATTAGATTTTACTGCCCCTCAAGGCACTCCTATCTATGCCACAGCTGATGGAAGAATAAAAGAAGTGAACCACAACGAAGGCGGCTATGGCAATCATGTAATTATTAATCACGGGTTTGGTTACGAAACATTATATGGCCACATGGTGCGCATAAAAGCAAGATCTGGCCAAACAGTAAAACGAGGCGAAATCATAGGCTGGGTAGGAAACACAGGTAAAAGCACCGGCCCTCACTGCCACTACGAAGTACATAAAAATGGTAAACCAATTGATCCTGTTTACTTTTTCTACAACGACCTTACACCCGAACAATTTGACCGCCTACTGAAACTGGCGAAATCGAGCAACCAGAGTTTTGATTAAAGAGGCAGGTAATGGTTTCTTGTTCCTTGTTTCTTGTTCCTTGTTCCTGGTTACCAATCTCTAGTCTCTAATCACTGGTTACTGAAACCTCACTCCCACTCACATATTCCTTTCACTTATCCACCGGCTGTTTTATAACATTTACCAAGCATTTGCATTCTGTATTTTTACAACATGCGACAACTGGACCTTTTTGCAGATGTGTTCTCGCCTGAACCCAAGGCGGATGCATTACCCTCTGAAGAAGCCAGGTCTACTCCTGCCCATAAACAACCACCAGTTGATGAAAATATTCTTGCTGTAGATGATATCACTGCTCCTCACCCTGCTGAAGCAGACGAGCTGGAAGAGGATACCATTCCCGTAGATGAACCAGGTTTTGCTGATGATGAAGTATTTTCTGAAGAAGAACTGGAAGACAATTCTGCAGTAGAAGCTACAGCTAAAAGTATAACAGCAGAAATTACAGGAGTAGAAGAACCAATAGAAGTGGAGGCTGTGAGTTCTATCGTTTACAGCGATGGAAAGATTGCAGTGAAGATAAAAGCAAAGACACCTGTTAATCCCGCTCCTGCTCCTGAGCCGGATAAAGCAGTAAAACTATTGCAGAAGCGTGGCCGCAAATCTTTCAAAGAAATAACTGCCGACGCCGACCTTATAGAAGTGCCCGATGATGAAGAGTTGTTTCAAAAACAATATTATACCATTAGCGAAGTAGCCAGGTGGTTTAAAGTAAACGTATCCCTGCTGCGCTTTTGGTGCAACGAGTTTGATGTACTAAAGCCGAGGAAGAACCGTAAAGGTGATCGCCTCTTTAGGCCAGAGGATGTAAAGAACCTGCAACTCATTTACCAGCTACTCAGGGTAAGGAAGTTTAGCATGGAAGGAGCAAAAGATTTCATTAAAGCAAATAAAAGTAAAGCTGATACACAGCTTCAATTAACCCAAACATTACTAAAGTTCAGGAGTTTCCTGCTAGAGATAAAAGCCAATTTATAATCATGAGACGAGTATTAGCAGCAGTTGCAATTGTTAGTTTATTATCAGCCTGTGCCACACAGCGCCAGGCTAAAAGCAATTATGAAGTAATTCCCGACGACGAGGGAAAAATATTGAGAGGCCCTATCAGCCGTGCTATTTTACAGAACGACACTACTTACAAATGGCTGGCTGAAAATATGAAATATGGTACTGCCGATGCAAGCGCAGTGGAGGCATTTCGTAACAATGCCAACAATTTCAGCATGGTAGTGTTCGGAGGTACCTGGTGCGAAGACACCCGCAACTTGCTGCCGGTGTTTTATCGACTGGTTGAGAAAAGCGGTTACCCGGATAATAAAATCACGTTGATAGGTGTAGACAGGGAAAAAACAGCACCGCAAGATTTGCACAAGAAATACAACGTCACCCTTGTTCCAACCTTCATCGTAATGCGCGACGGCAAAGAAATAGGCCGTGTAGTAGAGTATGGAAAAGAAGGGGCCATAGATAAAGAACTAGGACAAATAGTGGCTACTGGTACAGCCAAATAATCGATCTCTTACTTTTTGCGCCGTTGTTTTTGTTGGTTGAATTTGATATTCAAAAACAGGAACAGCGGCTTTTTATTTTGGTAGAAGTGTAGGTGAAACATCAACTCTGTAGCGCCTTAACTCATGAACCAAAAGAGCATTGCAGACACAAAAAAGGGCTGCCTTTTACAGCAGCCCCATCTCAAGCAGAATTATTTATTTATTGCACCAGCAGTTTCTCGTTGCTTGTTCCTTTGTCAGATGTAATGTTTACAG
This sequence comes from Aridibaculum aurantiacum, assembly GCF_017355875.1. NCBI lineage: Bacteria > Pseudomonadati > Bacteroidota > Chitinophagia > Chitinophagales > Chitinophagaceae > Aridibaculum > Aridibaculum aurantiacum. Next base: position 354,279 of record NZ_JAFEWC010000001.1, on the reverse strand, counting down.
TATACATTCCTTTTGCAAAACCTTTCACAGGCAACTCAATCACTTCACCAGCTTTGACTACACCAGGCAATTTTAGAAGTACCAGCTTGCCCAATGCATCGGTAATGCGTACGCTCACTTCTTTCATATCTGATGTAGCACGCACACTACTTACTTCTACAGCAGGATTAGGATAAAGCACCCATAGCGCCTGCTTTGTTTCCATTACCACTCGCACCACTTTGGTATAAGTAAACTTACCGTCTTTATCCACCTGCTTCAGTCGGTAGTAATTAGCGCCGCTAAATGGCTTCATATCGTTGAAGAGGTATTGATTGGTAGTAGCAGGATTGTTTCCTGCAGCAATGGTACCAATGACGTGGAAGCTGTTTCCATCGTGGGTCCTCTCTACTTCATAATGACTGTTGTTCATCTCGCTGGCGGTTTGCCACATCACTGTTACTGTATTACCTGCAGCTTTTTGAGCACTGAAGGTTAACCAATTTACAGGCAATGGAGTTGCATAAAACGTGCATATACGAAGGCCCCATGAATTCAAAACACCACCGTCATCAGCAAATCCATCGGTAACAGAAAGCCTCCATGTACCATTTGGATTTTGGTTATTGAATGCAGAAAGCGGTTGCGTAGGTCTTCTTACCTGTCCATTGATTGGAGGACAATTGTATGGACCTGCAGGACCTGCATCATTAAAATGAAGATCAAAATTATCCTGGCTACCACATTGGCCTGCCATTAGTGCTACGGTTGTTCCCATAGGGCTGGTGATGGAGAAGCTAAGATCAGCCATGTAGGTATGTAAACCACGAACACCTACCACATCTACATCTGCAATTGTACCAGCAGAATTGATTTGTAATGTCGACTGAACGGTACCTGTAGTTATTGCACTTATTACTTTAGGCACATCAGCACTATACGCTGTATCGGTAGGACATTCAGTAAGCCCGGTCTTAAACAATGTAGTAGAAGAAAAAGGACCATTACCACAGGTATTGCTACCTGCTACTCTCCAGTAGTAAATAGTGTTTTGTGCCAGAGGAGCAGTAAGTGTATAAGATGCAGAATTAATGTTGTTGATGTTATGGATCAAACCAGATGTGAAGGTATTTTCTGTAGCTACCTGCAGGTTATATGTTGTTACACCTGGCACTGCACTCCATGTAAATGTTGGAGTAACTGCTATACCTGTAGAGTTATTAGGAGGTGTGTTAGACATAGAAGCTCCTGACGGCGGCCCTACAATAAACATGATAGTTCTTGTTTTTATAACTGAACCGGCAGTACCTGTAACCTGTACATGGTAAGTTCCATTGGCTAAAGTGCCTTGTAAAGAAACAGTAACGGGACTACCTGGTGCAACAGGGTTTGAACTAAATGCAACAGTTGTTCCTGCAGGATTACCTGATGCGCTTAATGTAACCGGCGTAGAAAATCCATTCACTGCATTTGTTAGTAAAGTAGAAGATAGATTACTACCCGCACAACTTTGAACCGGTGCAGGTTCATTGAATATAAATTCGCTGCTTGGATTTTGTGATATAGTAAAATTGGCATTAGAGATATCAAAGAAGATATTTCCAACAGCTCTTACTCTTACACGTGCAGTAGTTGTATTGATGTTGGGTATCACCACTTCATGTGAGCCATCATTTGGAGTAGAAGCAACCAAGGTGGTGGGATAGGTAAAGCCGCCATCCGTACTTAATTCAATTACTACATCTGAAGTATTAATAGGCGCAACATTTGTTCCTGCCACATCCCAACGAACATTATAAAAGCTGCCGCCCTGCACATTCATAGCTGCATTAGGTGCAGTAACTACAAAAGGACCTGCAGTACCATCAACCGTTACCATACTTTCATCGGAGCAAACACCACCACCACCAGAACGATTATCCCTTACGGTCAACCTGAAGTTGATGTTTCGTGCATAAGAAGGAAGTATCTCTCCAATGGTCGTAGCATTCGTTACTATGTCACCTATTTTAGGGAATGTGCGTGTAGGAGAAGTAACGGGTAAGAAAGAACGGAATAGAGGTGCATTACCTGTTGGATTATTCCAATCACCGGCAGGACCCACATCTATCTGCTCCCAGCAATAAGTCAATGCATCGCCATTAGGATCGCTGCCACTGCCTGTAAGCATAAATGGTGTTGACTTAGGAATGATATAATCAGCTCCTGCATTTGCTGTAGGAGGATTATTACCAGTAGTTATTTGCCCTGCACAGCTATTACCAGTACCATCAATGCTGAAAGCGGTCATTTCATTAAAACTGATCGCATGAAACATAGCATCGCTATTAAGCTGCAGGTTGTTTGTACCACAAATACCCGCATACGCTTGTATAGTACTACCACTGCCTGGCTCTACTGCTGTAGTTGAGTTTCGGTTGCCACCGCTACAGCTGCCGGTAGTAGCATTGAAAGTATGATTACCGCCAAACTGGTGTCCTATCTCATGAGCTACATAATCGATGTCGTAAGGATCACCCAGTGGAACAGCACTACCTGTAATTCCTCTTGCTTTTTGAGTATCGTTACATACACATCTCAATGAAGCCAGTCCACCACCACCGGTGCTAAACGTGTGACCGATATCGTAGTTAGCAGGTAAAATATTGGCAGTGATAACAGTCTGGCTTTCCTGTATCAGGATAGAAGCATTGGAGTTACCGGTGAAAGGATCTGTCAATGGATCAGTGTAAACAATCTGGTCGTTGTTGCCCACCAGCGTCAGGCGAATGGATAGTTCTTTTTCATAAACACCATTTACACGATTAGCCGTGATAACAATAGCAGAAAGAGCCTGTGCCACTGTAACAGAAGCACCGCCTACTGCACGTGCATATTCTCCTGTACATGCAATTGCCATCCTGTAGGTACGCAATGTTCCGCCAATGCAGCGGCCTTCTGTACGATGTACAGGAGGTGCATCACCGCTAAAACCAGTGATCTCTTCCGGTTCTATCAAACCTTGTCTTGGCGCTATATCTTTTTTGTAATAAGAAATATAGAAACTGTTGTTGTTGAAAGCATACGGATCAATGTAAACCGATCCACCTACTGGTGACAATATCATTCCGTGGAAACCGAGCGGTGTCCAATCCAGTTTGATAGTAGCATATGGATCGTCAATACCCTGTCCGCCGTATGTGCGTATGTTAGGATATTTGGCAGCAAGCGCGGGCTCCATGATAGAGGCTTCGGCAAGCGTAAAGCGTTGGCTGGTTCCATCAGGCATTGGAATGCTAATGATGTTACCATGTACAGCTGGTGTAAATTCTTGTGGCGCCCGTGCTAGAAAACTCTTTAAGGCTGTGGTATCCAGCTGAATGGTGCGGTACTGTTGCGGAATGATCTTCCGGTCTTGTGCCGCAACCGATATCCTGGACTCAGCCACATCGTTGAAGAAATTGTTTTGTGCAAAAAGCGTGGGGCCTAAGCATGTTGCCAGCAACAACAAGCTTACATGTTGTAGAAATTTTCTCATAGCAGTGTTTTTTAAAGCAATCTCAAACCGAACATTTAACCGAGGATGCAGTTAGCCTGGATATATTTGCAGCAGAAGGAGATTGGCAGACAAAATACATTATTATTCCACTTTCTCCTGTAGATGCACTTTAAATTTTAAGAATGAAAGAAGAAATAAGGCTGACGGAGTTTTCGCATGGTGCCGGGTGCGGTTGCAAAATTGCGCCGCAGGTTTTAGAAGATATCCTGAAAAGTGAATCCGCTATTCCGTCATTCAGCAATTTGTTGGTTGGAAACGAAAGCCGTGATGATGCCGCAGTGTATGATCTTGGAAATGGTACTGCAGTTATCAGCACCACCGACTTCTTCATGCCTATAGTAGATGATGCTTTTGATTTTGGAAGAATAGCATCGGCCAATGCCATCAGCGATGTGTATGCAATGGGTGGCACTCCCCTTATGGCTGTAGCACTGCTTGGGTGGCCGGTAAATGATCTGCCTCCATCGCTGGCTCAGCAAGTACTGGAAGGTGCAAGAGCTATCTGTGCACAGGCCGGCATCCCACTTGCCGGTGGACATAGCATTGATACCAAAGAACCTATGTTTGGGCTTGCTGTAACGGGTACAGTAAAGCTGGAACAGTTAAAGAAAAACAATACAGCACAGGAAGGTGACGTGCTTTTTCTTACCAAGGCTTTGGGAGTGGGCGTATTAAGTACGGCGCAAAAAAGAAAAGTTCTTCAACCGGAACACCAGCCACAGATGATTGAACAACTGGCTGCACTTAATAAAATAGGTGAAGCACTTGGGAAAATACCAGGAGTACACGCCATGACAGATGTTACTGGTTTTGGCCTTGCTGGTCACCTGGTAGAACTGGCGGGGGGAAGCAATCTAAGCGCTGATTTGTACTATGGCAAGATCAAACAATTGGAAGGTGTAGCAGGCTACATAAGCCACCGCGTGGTGCCTGACTCTACTTTTAGAAACTGGAACAGCTATAGCAGTAAGATAGGTTTTGGCAAAGGCGTTAATGTTATGGAAGCCTTCAGCCTGTTGCCTGACCCTCAAACTAATGGTGGTTTACTGGTGGCCGTTTCGCCAGGAAGCGCAGGTGAAGTAGCTGAGTTATTGAAAAGCAGTGGTCTTGAAGCATTTGCCGAACCTATAGGTGTATTAACTGCTGCAGGCGAAAAAGTAATAACTGTAAAAGCATAATCATGGCCTGGTTCATACTTATAATAGCAGGACTTTTTGAAGTAGGATTTACCACTTGCCTGGGTAAAGCAAAAGAAACTACTGGCCTCACATCCAATCTTTGGATGTGTGGCTTTTTGGTGAGCTTAACGCTCAGCATGGTGTTGTTGTACAAGGCTACCCGCGTTTTACCACTAGGTACATCTTATGCTGTTTGGACAGGTATTGGAGCTGTAGGAACCGTGTTGGTGGGCATCTTCTTTTTCAACGAGCCGACCAACTTTTGGCGGTTGTTCTTTATAACAACACTTATTGCATCTATTGTAGGACTGAAGTTTGTGGCTGGCAGTTAAAGCAGCTTATCTATTTGCGCAGCCAGCTGATGATCTTTTTCTGTTACCACTCCACCTGCATCATGTGTGCTTAGCCAAATCTCAACTTTGTTGTAAACGTTTGTCCATAGCGGGTGATGGTTAGCTTTCTCTGCCTCTATGGCCACACGTGTCATAAAAGCAAATGCTTCGCTGAAGTCTTTAAAGGTAAACTGCCGGTAAAGCTGGTTGTTATTTTCTGTCCACATGATGAAGTAAAAACTTTTTTCGGTGAGACCATATGTACAAGTCGTCAATGGTGATCAAATACAGGGTTGCCGTACCTTATACCTCACCACTTAAAAAACCAGGTGCTGCTTATTCTTGATTAATTCGTTATTCAGCTCGGCAACCATTTGCACGCTTGATAAAGATTTTAATGAATTGATAAGCTGTTGCAGATCTTCATAATTCACTTCATCGCCTTTTATCAACCACAGGTAATCCATGTGCTTAAACTCTGGCAGCAATGATTCACCATCGCAATGATTGTGATAGAGGTAGTAACTAAGGAATGTATTTTCTACGTGCTGGTAAACAGAAAAGAAATACTGCCTTTCCTTCCGGCGAAGTTGTTTATCAATATCTGTATTTAACCGAAACTGGAAACCAAGATGATTATTTAGCTGCCATGCAAAGAGGTAATTGCGGATAGGCGCCATAATACCAAGCAAATGTGTATCAGCAAAAAAGTCGTCCGTTAAAGCTTTATTATCTAGTTGCAGTTTCATGGCTGGTCAAAGTTAGAACTCCACGGCGAACTCTTTCTCTTCTTTACCTCTTTTTATTCTTAGGGTTGTTTTATCACCGTTCTTAAAACCGGCCAGCGCCTGCATATACGTTTGAATATCATCTATTTTATATGCTCCTAAATAAGTGAGTACGTCTCCCGCCTGCAGGCCCAGTTTTGAAGCCAGCTTCTTCGGGCTAACGCCATCTATCTTCAATCCGCCTTGTGCGTAGCTATAATCAGGAATAACACCAAGGCTTACTGAATATTTTATAGCAGCCACCTGTGGTTCTGCAGTCTTTTGAAAAGCCAATTGTCCTTTAGCCTGCGATGCTTCTACCAGTTTGTGAATGTAACGAACGACCTTAGCCTGGCCGTCGTAGTTCACTTTATCCGCATCGTCTGATGACCTGTGATAGTCGGTATGGGTGCCGGTAAAGAAAAACAAGACAGGGATATTTTTTCTATAAAATGCCGCGTGATCACTAGGACCGCTGCCGGTACTGTCGAATTTAATAGCTAGAGTATTATCAGCAATGCCAGCCAGTAGCTCACTCCATGCAGGAGAAGTACCCACGCCTCCGATAGATAGTTTCTTATCGCTGTCGTACCTGCCAACCATGTCCAGGTTTACCATGTAATTAATAGGCGTGTTGATGGTGCGGTTATCCAGCCAGTATTTACTTCCTATCAATCCCAGTTCTTCACCACTAAAAGCAATGAACAGGTAGTTATTGGCTTTAAGTTTTGACTGTGCCAGCAGCCTTGCGATCTCTATCATTGCAGCTGTGCCACTTGCATTGTCGTCGGCGCCATTGTGCACTATTCTTCCTGTATCCAAACCACCACCATCTTCGCCCCAGCCAAGGTGGTCGTAATGTGCACCAATGACAACTGTAGATGGTGCACTGTTATCAATATAACCTAGTACGTTGTGGCCTTTTCTGTCTCTCTGGTTGAAGGCAACCTGCATTTCTATATCAAGCATAGCCGACGGATCCTTCAGGTATTTCTTATATCCATCTGCAGTAATGTATACAATAGGAATGGTAGCAGCTGCCGCATTTTCTTTTCCATTGAAACGGATATTGTCTACCGCATTTCCGGAATTATACACGAACAATGCAGTGGCACCTTTGGCAGCAAACTTTGCTGCTTCAGTGCGTATAGCTTCATCAATATTGTAATGCGGATTGTTCTTATTTGCCTCCAGCCATGACTTCACATCTAAAAACCAGGGCACTCCTCTTTCGCGCAGTGCTATAGATGGCATACCAGATACAGCCGTGGTGGCAGAATAAGCGAGGGGTATATATTCTTTATTTAACTGCAGCAGGTTATCATTGATAGATAAACGTGTTGCTGCATCTACTTTCTTTCCCTCTTCTACTACAAAAGCTTGAACATAACCCTGCGTTCCTTTTGGCTGCAATCCAATGCTCTTAAACTGGTTGCTGATGTACTCCATTGCCAATCGCTCACCTTCTGATCCTGTAGACCTGCCTTCCAATTTATCGTCGGATAGAAACGCCACATGAGCACGTAACTGTAGTAGCAACAACTGCTGCGCACGTTGCTCTGCTTCAATAGCTGCCTTTCTTTGTTTCTTAGATTGAGCATCAGAAGAATTAATACACCCAATAAGGACCAGTAAAAACAGGAGTTTCTTCATACAGGGAAATTGTGGTGGAGGATGGAGCAAAAGTAATGCCGCTGCAACAGGAACAATGGAAGGCTTATTAAAATTTTTTACAATAAAAAAGCCAGCCCGAAGTGCCAGCGCATATAAGAGATGAAAAATAAGCCCTATGGGTTGTACCTGCTAAAGTTAATGTTAGCTAAAAAGGTTGTAAGCCAGCCAGCTGGTGAGGTAAGCCAACACAGTCATATAAAGCAACTGGATGATAGGCCATTTCCAGGTGCGTGTTTCTCTTTTTACCACAGCTAATGTACTCATACATTGCATGGCCAAAACATAAAATACCATCAGGCTAATACCTGTGGCGAGAGTATAAACCTTGCTGCCGTCGGTACGGGTGGCGGATTGCATCTTTTCGCGAAGCGGCGTGCTATCGTCACTTTCTTCTACAGAATAAATGGTAGCCATTGTACCCACAAAAACTTCCCTTGCAGCAAAAGAGCTAATAAGGGCGATACCAATCTTCCAATCAAAACCAAGCGGAGTGATGGCTGGCTCAATGCTTCTGCCTAATAAGCCGGCGTAACTATGTTCAAGCTTTTCGCTTTTGTAGGCACGCTCCACTTCTTCAGCACTGATGCCCGGCTGCTTCTCCAGTTGTTCATATTTCACCGCCAGCTCATGCATTTTTTCGCCAGGACCGTAGCTGCTCAAAAACCATAGCAGCAGGCTTATCACCATGATGATCTTTCCTGCATCGCGAACGAAGATCTTGGCCTTCTCTACCATGGTTACACCTACGTTCTTCCAACGAGGCTCACGGTAGGTAGGCAGCTCAAGAATAAAGAAGCTGCGCTCTTTAATGTTTACAAGCCATTTTAGTACGTATGCTACCAACAGCGCCATCACCGTTCCCAGCAGGTATAGCGCCATCATTACCAAACCTTGTAAGCTTAGGAAGCCCAGGTAAAATTTATTGGGAATAACAAGACTGATAAGAATAGTAAATACGGGTAAACGTGCACTGCAACTCATGAGCGGTGTTACCAGTATGGTAAGCAGCCGTTCCTTCCTGTTTTCAATGCTTCGTGCACTCATGATGGCGGGAACCGCGCAGGCAAAACCACTTATCATAGGCATCACGCTCTTGCCGTTCAAACCGGCTTTGCGCATGATCCTATCCGTAAGAAAACTGATACGCGCCATATAACCCGAATCCTCCAGTACAGTGATCAGTCCAAAGAGTATCATGATCTGCGGAATGAATACAAGAATGCCACTAAGCCCTGCGAGCACACCATTTATCAACAGGTCGCTGAACCATGACTCACTCATGCTTTCACCCAACCATCCGCTGGTGGTAGCAAAGAGCCATTCTATGGCATACATAGGATATTGCGCCAGCCAAAATATGCTTTGGAAAAGAAGGAATAAAACTGCAAATAGTATAACATAACCCCACACACGGTGCAGAAGCAGGTTATCAAGCTTTTCGGTAAAGATCTTTTTTTGAAGCGGGTCTTCCTCTACTACACTTTGCTGCATGATCTGCCTGATGCGACCATAACGCTGCATGATCTCTTCGGCTTGCAGGCGGGTTGGACTAAACTTGTGTTTAGCTTCTACGCTTTCTATCTTTTCCTGCAATTGATTTGGCAACGGGAACTGTTCGTGGTTGATGAGGTAGTGAACAGCCGCATAATCGCTCAGCCCCGGAACCAACTTTTGTACATCGGTGATGGCATGTTCTGCCAGTTTCTTAATTCCAATAAAATCGCGGGAAGGAGCTTTATATTGCTGACGCGCAGTTTGCACTAACGCTTTCTTCAGCTCTTTTATTCCTTTATTTTTTCGCGGGTTTATAGAAACAACAGGCACACCAAGTTCACGCTCTAACTCCTGCAGGTCTATCTGAATGCCTTTCTTATTTGCCAGGTCCACCATGGTGAGCGCTACCACTACCGGTATCTTCAGGTCGATCATCTGGCTGCAAAAAAGCAGGTTACGCTTCAGGTTGCTGGCGTCTGCTACCAGCACCACCATATCAGGAGCCTTTCCTCCGTCAGCATTCATCAAAACTTTGTACGATACCCATTCGTCTGCACGACGCGGATATAAGCTATAACTGCCGGGAAGATCTATGATTTGCGCGGTGAAGCCTGGTTCAAGAATGGCTGTTCCTGTTTTTTTATCAACAGTAACACCCGGAAAATTTCCAACCTTTTGATTAAGCCCGGTAAGGGAGTTAAAGAGGGATGATTTTCCGCTATTAGGGTTGCCTACTAGTGCTATGTTATACTCGGAATGCCGCATTTTGAACGAGGTGCAAAAGTAGTTGCACGCAGTTCACTTCAATTACGATATCGGGAGATTTAACAATAAGTGATTTCTGAAGTATAATGCTGAATGAAGGGACAAAACTGGTTCTTTGGGTTTAAAATAATTGCGGCCTTACTCGACACTGTAAATTGAAAAAGCTACTACTACTTTATTTTTTGGCTAACAACTAAAGCCTAACAACTAACACCTCCTAAGACCTCACCTCCTGCTCTACCACCAGGTCAATCTCTTTCTTGCTTATACGCTCCATGCGATTAAGCATGTAGATAGAAATAACCAGCCATACCAATCCAAGAGAGAAGCCTGCAACCACATCGCTGGCATAATGAACATTCAGGTAAATGCGACTGATACCGATCATGAAGATGGTTATTAAAAGTAAAACCACCAGTGTTATACGGAGCCATGGCGTTTTCACATTCTCCCAAATGATATAGATGATAAGACCATAAAACGCCATACTCATCATTGCATGCCCGCTGGGAAAACTTAAACCCTTAGCTTCCTTCATCAATGGTGCTAACGGACGTTGCCTACCAAAAAGATTTTTAAGGATACTCATTATCAGCAAGCTTCCTATTGAAATAACAGGAACTTTGATTGAATACCATTTATGCCTTCTGATAAATAGAAAATAAACAATAAGCAACAGGTTAGCAGGAATAAGAAAATCATGATTTCCAAATACAGTGAAGAACTGCATTACATCGGTAGTTGAGTCGCTAATTAGCGAATTGAAATAAGCAGATATACGATTATCAAAGCCATCTTTCTCCTTCCAGAATATCATACGGGCTATGAAAACAAAAGCAAATAATGAAACAAAAAAAGCAATAAGAATAACAATGATCTCAACCGACATCAATGTCACCTTTGCCCATGCCCTGCTTATACCGGAACGTACTGTATGTCTTACTTTCTTAATCAATTTTCTATTGATGTTTTTTTATATTCTCAAGCTAGCTGAACAGCAAAGAATCCAGATACTGTAGCTAATAAACTACACGTGCAAATGATAAAAACATGCCAGCCCGGCGACACATTTTCTGAAGCTATGTTTAAGAAAAAAAATGTTAATGATATTATTTTGGCACGGTTGTGGCTTTTCCGCTAACAAAATTGTAACAAAATGAAGAAGATAATATTTGCCCTTCCGCTTTGCGCACTCTTTACTTACTGCAGCAGTTCACGTAAAGCAACTCTACCACCAGCCGGCCCCGGCATCTCCAATGTAAATGTTATTACAGGTTCTGATACAGTAAGAGGCGCCGCCATTGCTGTAACACCAGACAATCGCGATTGGGCTTATCGTGCTACACGCGAAACAACTCTTGAAGGAACATGGCGTCTTCACGGTATGGCATCTGAAGATGGACAGTGGACCACTACCGACCAATGGTACAAAGACACTACCGCTACAACTACTGAAGCCACTTTCAATCCTGATGGAACTGAAGTATCAGTAAACAACGAAGCCGCTACACAAACTTTCCATTCTGGTAGCGCTACCATGCAGCAGAATAAGACTAAGACAAAGTCTACCGCAAAAAATAAATCTTCTAAAAACGCATTAAGAGCCACTTCATCATTACAGAAGTACGATTCATTAATGGCTAATACGGTTGTTTATACCGACTCTGCTCTTAATGCAGGTATTAAACCATTTGAATATTGGAAACGCATACCAACTGTAACACTTAATCCTACTTCACTGGTATTTACAGGCAGTACAGGTTGTAACAGCATGAGTGGAAGTTTCAACTTTTCAGGTAATGATATTAAGTTCAACAGGAATATCACAACCTCTAAAATGGCTTGTAATGAATACAACGAAAGCAACTTTTTAAGCATGCTTCGCAAAGCTGATAACTATGTTTTAAACAATGAAGGCATGCTGGAACTACGCCAGGGAAATAACGTGCTGATGGTTTTCAGCAAGCAGCAGATGTAAGAAAGACACCTATATATATCCGTACCCGGTCAGCTTAGTTTGACCGGGTTTTTTATTGGTAAAACTTCTTCATCCAGCTAACATCATCCTGTTTATAATGAAGGAAGAACTGAATCAAGTATTTGAACCAGCGCCACGATTGGATTTTTAGTATCTAGTTTTCCAACATCTTCTATTCTATATCCATACATCACCAGCCACAAAGTCATCATCCTTAATGTAAATATTACCTAATCATTCTTCCTCCTCCATACATCATCCTTTACAAGAACCTCTAAAAAATTGTTATTCCACTTACCAAAATAAAAAGCCGAACCCTTTGCAGGATCCGGCTTTTAGTGGAGTTTCTATTGAAACAATATTAGTCTCTGCTAGCCAATTTGCTAAGCAAACGAAGAATTTCTATGTACAACCAGATGATGGTTACCAGTAATCCAAATGCGCAATACCACTCCATATGTTTAGGAGCACCCATTGCTGCACCTTGTTCTATCATATCAAAATCAATGATAAGATTTAGTGCAGCTATCGCAATAACGAACAGGCTAAAGCCAATGCCCAGCGCACTTCCCTCATGCAGAAATGGAATGTCGATATTGAACATACGCAATACCAAAGCGATCAGGTAGAATATAGCAATACCAGCAGTAGCTGTAAAAATGATAGACTTGAAACGCTCAGTTGCTTTGATAACACCAAAATTGTACAACAGGAACATAGCGATGGCTGTACCAAAGGTTAGTCCTACCGCTTGCATGATAATGCCAGGATAACTTTCGATGAAAGCTTCATTGATCATGGCAGAAATAGCACCTATAAAAAGACCTTTTACTAAAGCGTACAATGGCGCCAGGTAAGCAGACCAGCTTCTTTTAAAAGCAATGATCAATGCCAAAGCAAGACCACCAAAAATACCAGCCATCATATAACCTTGAACATTCTGTCCCTGGTAGTATGCATGCCATGTGTATGCAGCAGACGACATCGTCATCAGGAACAGGAAGCCAAATTTGTTTATTGTGCCACGCACTGTCATCAATTCTTCCTGCGTGGTGCTGAGCGAATTTGTAAAAATCTTCTCCGAAAGAGTTGGGTTTCCTGATTTAAATAGGTTCATTTCTTTATTTGTTTTAGTTGATTTTCTGAAAGGTAATTTACAAATATATATAAGCCGTTTATGCGGCTGTTAAAAAATCTGGTTCAAAACCAGGCAAAAGCCTTTGCAAAACAATGGTTTCACCGGCCGTTATATAAACTTTAAAGAATTATCTGCAGGCAGTTGTGCTACCTTCGTATATAAAATAGGCCTTTAATTCAAGATATGAGTACTACAGAAGAACTACTCCAGGATGTAGTTATAAAATTTGCCGGCGACAGTGGAGATGGAATGCAGCTGACCGGTAGCCAATTCACCAATAGCACAGCTCTTTTAGGAATAGACCTGGCAACTTTCCCTGACTTCCCTGCAGAAATACGTGCTCCAATAGGAACGCTTCCGGGCGTTAGTGGTTTCCAGCTTCGTTTTAGCAGCGACCGCGTTTTCACTCCGGGCGATGAATGCGATGTATTGGTAGCTATGAATGCTGCTGCACTAAAAGTGAACCTGAAAAGCCTGAAGAAAGGCGGAAGGATAATAGCCAATACAGATGGCTTTGATGCTAAGAACCTGCGTCTTGCAAACTACCCGGATGGTGTTAATCCTTTAGAAGACAATAGCCTTACCAACTACGACCTAATCAAGATCGATGTAACCAAACTTACACGCGAAGCGCTGAAAGACTTCGAAATGGGTACAAAGGAAAAGGACCGTGCAAAGAATATGTTTGTACTCGGCTTCCTGTATTGGATGTATGGCCGCAATATGGACAACACCATCGATTTCCTGAGAGAGAAGTTTGGCAAAAAAGACACAATACTTCAAAGTAACATACGGGCGCTGCAAGCGGGCTTCAACTATGCTGACACTACTGAAACCTTTACCACCCGCTACCGTGTAGAAAAGGCAAGGATGCCAGCAGGTACTTACCGCAGCATTATGGGAAACCAGGCGCTGAGCTATGGTTTGATAGCCGCTGCTAAAAAAAGCGGGCTGCAAATGTTCCTTGGCACTTATCCTATTACGCCGGCTTCTGATATACTGCACGAACTAAGCAAGCATAAATCATTCGGTATAAAAACTTTCCAGGCTGAAGACGAGATAGCAGCTATAACCTCTGCTATTGGTGCCAGCTATGGTGGTTTATTGGGTGTTACCACTACATCCGGCCCTGGTATGGCGCTAAAAACTGAAGCAATGGGCCTGGCAGTAATGCTTGAAATCCCGCTGATCATCATCAACATTCAGCGTGGCGGACCATCTACAGGACTTCCTACCAAAACCGAACAGAGCGACCTGCTGCAGGCGTACTATGGCCGCAATGGAGAATGCCCGATGCCAGTGATTGCTGCTTCTACACCTAGTGATTGTTTTGAAGCCATCTATGAAGCTGTGCGTGTTTCTGTTCAGCACATGACGCCAATAATTTTCTTAAGCGATGGATATATTGCCAATGGGGCCGAACCGTGGAAGTTTCCTTCTGCTGATGAACTGCAAGAGATAGCGGTTTCATTTAAAACTGAATTGGGAGCATACGAGGAGAAGTTTATGCCTTACTGGCGCGATGAAAAACTTGTTCGTCCTTGGGCAGTACCAGGCACACCTGGTTTAGAGCACAGGGTGGGTGGTTTAGAAAAACAAAACATTACCGGCAACATTAGCTACGACCCGGACAACCACCAGCTGATGGTAAAGATCAGGGAAGAGAAAGTAGATAAGATTGCGAATTATATTCCAGAGCAGAAGCTTGATAGCGGTCCTGAAAAAGGTAAAGTGCTGGTGCTTGGCTGGGGAAGTACATTCGGTGCTATTAAAAGTGCTGTAGCTGAACTGCAGGAGCAGGGAGTGGAAGTATCGCATGCGCACCTGCGTTATCTTCGGCCTTTTCCACGCAACCTTGGCGAGATCATCAGGAACTTTGACCATGTATTGATACCAGAGATCAATAACGGTCAACTGATAAAGATCATCCGTGATAAATACCTGGTAGATGCTAAAGGCTACAATAAGATCATGGGTATACCGATTACAAAAGGTGAACTGGTAGAAGCCATTAAGAAAATAGCTAAAGACGAGTTGTAAAATACTTGCAAGACATAAAAGGTTGTTTACCTTCTGAACCTAAAGCAGCTGCTTTACAAGTACGGGATGTAAACAACCTTCTTTTTTTATTCTAATCTTCCAGCTTAAGTTCATCTGCCAACTTTTTGACATTGACGGCAGATGTATGTATCAGGTTAAACTGGTGCGCCAGTGACTTCAGCTCGTAAAATGCAACTCTAGTTGGCGTTTCTATCATTCCGTTATCCACCTCCGATTGCCTTTGACGGTGTAGCTGATTACTATGATCGTTTAGTTTTTGCAGCCATTTCCCTTCTTCATTCTCCACCACTTCACCGTTTAAGCGGTTTATAATATTTTCCATTAGCTGTTGTATCTCTTTTGCTGCAGCAACCACTATTTGCGTGGCATCATGCTGCTGGCTTGAGCGGATATAATATCCCAGTGTAGCTATATAGGATACCAGCATGTGTAACAGCATGACAAACCGCTGTAGCTCTTCGGTTTGCTTTTGCCTGTACTTTGGCTCATTTAGCATGCGGTTAAAAGTATCCGACACATTGGCCAGTGCAATGAAAGCATCTTTTCGTGCAAGGCGCTGCTGTGTAGTAGTTACCTCCCCTGATATTCCGCTAGTGATGGTAGCAAAATAATCCTTCACCTTTTCCATAGCCTTCACCATCAGCGGCTTTATTTTATCTTTTTCCCATGTAGGAAATAATAAAAAGCTTACTGCAAATGCAATCACCGAACCTATAGTTGTATCTATTACTCTATCCGATAAAAGTGTTCTGAAATTCTCTGGCTGCAGGAAGTAGAAAAAGATAAGGAGGTAGGGCGTCATCAGCAGTACACTAATAAAATAGTTGGTGCGCATAAAGCTGAAGTTGGCCGCCATCAGCAGCACCATTATCACCAATAGTGCAGGTGTTGTTTTTACCAATTGCAATATCAATAGCCCTAGCAGCACACCTAATACGGTACCTATCAGCCTGTCGCGGTTTCTTTTCTTGGTTAAACTATACGCAGGCTTTAAGATCACCAGGATGGTAAGAAGTATCCAATAACCATGACCAATGGAGAATGTTTCAGCCAGTATAAAACCCGCTACCAGTGCTACGGTTAAACGAATTGTATGTCGGAAAATATCTGAATCCAAAGTCAGGTTATCCAGCAGTGTTTGCCATTTGATTGGCTGGCGGTCTACAAACTTCTCCAGGTTCTTTATCCCTGGCAATTGCGCCAGCTCCTTCGGCTGTATACCGTTCTGCAGGTTATGCTGAATATTCTCCAGCTGCTTCACAATATCCTCTCCATTCTGGATAGTTCTACGCAGGCTAAGAAATAACTCCAGGTTGCCGGGTTGCATTTCTTTGGCTTCCAGCTTTTCCTCCTCTTCTTTTATCCACTGTACCAGCTCGAACAACTGCGTATTGAAACCCGTTACTTCTCCCCTTTTAATGGCTAATCCTATCTCCTCCAGCTGATCAGCCATTTGCTTTATGAGCTCGTACAGATGATCCAGGATGGGTGTATCATCAAACTGGCGGTGCATCTCTGAATAGCGTGAGTAAGAGGTAATGATCTTTTCAAACAGGTCGGATACGTTTACAAACGTCATCAGCAATAGCCGGCTGGTGGGTGTAGACTCTTTTATTATTTGCCGGGCTTTTAGCAGCAGTTCGCGCAAAACAGCTTGTTTTTCCTGCACCGCCCCCTGCTGTTGCAGCAGTTGACTAAAGATGGATTGGTAGTTTACATCTTTCTTATACAGCAGCGCCCGTGTTTGCAGGTAAGTTGCTACAGTTTGTACCCATTCGCCCAGCGTTTGCTGTGCCATCCGGTATGGCCGGAAAGAGTACAACAATAAACTAAAACAGGTATACCATGCGCCACCTGCGGTTATTAAGGCTGCCTGCTGCAACAACGGCATTTGCACCTGCACAGACTCATCCATATGCAGTAGTACCACAACAAGCGCAGATACTCCTACAGCTCCGGGCCTGGCACCATACACCCCCAGCATGGAAAAGAACAACGAGGAAAGCGTGAGTAATAAACCAACGAGTATTGGTGAAAAATTAGCCGCATTGGTAAGCAAACTCATGATGAAAATGGCACCGGTAGTAGCCACCATACCGTTACGCCGGTGATGCACCGGGCCCGGGCTATCGGTGATGCTCACACACAGAGCACCCAAACTCATTACTATTCCAACCTGCAGCAGATCAAATAGGTTCATCACAAAAGCTGGGATGAGTATACCTGCAGTCATCCGCAGCCCTTCAGAAAAATAGTGGCTGTTGACAAAATTCCTGTATTGCTTTACAAAATCCATTGATGCGGCAGATATATAAAAGATTGTTCCGTGGCTGTTCCTAAAAGCAAACTTACCAACTGCTGAGGAAGGTAAACTTCTAATTGAGAAAATAGAAGCACAGTATCACCTGCTCATAAATTACCAGCTTATCTTTCATCCTGGATTCATGCTTAAATTCAGAATGTTATTTTAGCCACACATAATCCATGAAGTACAGGCTTATTATCTTATTGGTTTTGCTGGTCCCAATGGGAGTGGTGGCAGCTATGACAGTGAATTATGCAGTAGACTGCCATCTTCATCCAAACATCTGCATGTATCATTTCAAAGCAGCGCCAACCAATTTTATCTATCAATCTTTTTACAGCATTAATGCTTCTACAGGCGATCATCCTGAGCCAACTTTTTTCAATCTAATTTTTACAGCCCTATTAGGAGCTATGACAGCTGTAGTGGTAGCTGCAAAGCTGAACAATTACATGGAGAATAAGAAGATGGCTAGATGATGACACGTCAATGAGTTAATTTCTCCTGTACTTATAACTTCTGAGAATATGACTAAAAAAGAAAAGGAGAAGATCGCTCCTCTCCTTTAAAAAATTTTATCTCCTGCTTTGCCTGCCCAACGTAATGGCGAGCTTCAGCGAAAAGGTCATATATGAGTCTTTGCTGTTCGGATTACCCCTGTTTTTTCCCGCTACAGGGTCACCTTCACGCATCAGGTCGTAAACAGCATTTGCCTGTGCTGCCTGCATCGGCGGTAAGTTCTGGCTAAACAGGTTGCGGTCAATATAGGTCCCGCTAACATCATCCAGGTAATCTGTAAAAAGAAAGCGGTGCAGCGCCTCTACCCTTACCGAAAACATCTCGTTGAGGTCATATTTTACACCAAGACCCACCGGCACACTTGCCTGCTTAAGATTGTAAATGTCCCTGTCCTTATACTGCGGGAAACCTTGTCCTTCGGTACGAAGTGGCCTGGCATCTACATACCTGCCATCAATATTTACCTGCGGGTTGAAACGGAAATAACCTAGACCTGCCACCACGTATGGAGAAACAGGAGGCTGATCAATGAACAATGTCAATGGGTGGAACTCTGCCAGCAACGATACTTCGTTGATGCTGGTTCTGAAGTTCAGGTTGCGGTTGTACCTACGCTGCACATTCTCATCCGATGTGCCTTTTAAAACGCTGTCAGCCCCTTCCAGCGATCCCCAGGTAGCCATCAACCTTACTGCTACCAGCTGGCGGTACATTATGCCAAAAAATATGTTCCCGGAAAGTTTAGTCTGGCTTAGGTTGATGTCGTTGATATACATGCCGCCTTTGCTTTTCGAACCACCGATGTCGGTTATGCTGTTCATACCGCCTACTCCACCACCTAATTCAAAAAGCAGGTCACGGTCGTAGTATCTATCATTGTAATAATAGTATTGGCTAAAAGAAGAAATGCTACTGAACACAAGAAGGGCCAGCAACAGAGGTTTCAAAATTCTCATAAGTCAGGTTAATGGCGGTCAAATTACTAAAACAACTTACACTGCAGCCGATTTTTTAGTAGCTGCCTTTTGCGTAGCCTGGTAAAACTTACATGCAGGCTTCAGCCCGCACTCATGACACTTTGGATTTCGCGCTACACATATATACCTGCCGTGCAGTATCAGCCAGTGGTGAGCTATGTAAATAAGGTCTTGAGGAAGATGTTTTACCAGTTGCTTTTCAGTAGCTAGTGGTGTGGTGGCATTGGTAGTTAAACCTATCCTGGCCGAAACCCTGAAGACGTGTGTATCTACGGCCATGTGCGGCTGGTTATCAACTACCGAAGTAATCACATGAGCCGTTTTTCTTCCTACACCGGGTAGTTCTACCAGCTCCTCCACGGTCAGTGGCACTTCACCATTGTGTTTGTCGACCAGGATGCGCGCCATACCCAGTAGGTGGCGGGTTTTATTGCCGGGAAAAGAAATGCTTTTGATGATATCAAACAGATCATCGTATTGTGCATCGGCTAGTTTGAAGGCATTAGGATATTTCCTGAAGAGGTCGGGTGTGGTCATGTTCACCCGCTTGTCGGTACATTGGGCAGATAAAATAACTGCTACCAGCAGTTGATAAGGATTTTCAAAATTCAGCTCCGTCTCTGCATCCGGCGAATGTTGTTGAAAGTATTCAATAACAAACCGGTATCTATCGCGCTTCATCATAGTAGAAAAAGCCGAAGATACCGGTTTTGAACATTTTTTAGCAAGTGCCTCAGCTATACAACTTCCGCAGAAGCGCGGGCATAATCGAGTATAGCCATCACTGATTGGGTACGGGGACTTTCAACAGCACTATCCAGTTTTTTCAGGTAGTTTGTCAAAACATCATATTTCTCCTTAAGGGCCCAATCTGTCTGCATCTGCTTCTCAATATCCGCCTTTTGATTTTGTGAGGTCTCCCTGTACAGGTACTGCAGCAGGTCCTCGGTGGTGAAATTTGGCATAAGTAATTAAGAAGTTTAGTTGATCCTTCAATCCTATTACCAAATAAACGAGGTTGTTTAATTATTATTGTTTTGTTACCTCAGAATTTTCCACTTCCGGCTTTACAACTATAAACACCTGCTCCTCAGGCCTCTTCAGGTAAAAATTCTCCCTGGCAAACTTCTCTAATGCTGCGGGATTGTTCTGCAGCTCTGCCAGTTCCTTTTCTGTAGAAATGATTTCGGCTTCGTAATAAGCCTTGCTTGTTTCCAGTTTCTCCAGTTCGTTCTTACGCTCCCATTGTGTAAATAGATCGTTCCGATCGAAAAAACTGATCCATACCACGAACACCAACACCGATAGCAGGTATTTATTTTTGATCATGGAGAAAACGAATGAAAGCTTTTGCATGGGCACAAAAAAATCGGTGATCATAAAAGTAGCAGCATTATGATCACCGATGATGTAAGGTGGAAAACTATCTTACTTGCTAAAGCGGATCCTGCCTTTTGGGTATATCGCAGACTCAGCCAGCATTTCTTCTATTCTTATTAGTTGGTTGTACTTAGCTACACGATCTGTACGGCTGGCACTACCTGTTTTAATCTGGCCGCAATTCAAAGCAACAGCCAGGTCAGCAATGGTAGTATCTTCTGTTTCGCCGCTGCGATGGCTCATAATGGTAGTATAGCCATTTTGCTGCGCCAGTTGTACCGCATTGATGGTTTCTGTAAGTGTTCCTATCTGGTTCACCTTTATCAGGATACTGTTTGCTACTCCTTCGTCTATACCGCGCTGAAGGATCTTTGTGTTTGTAACAAATAGATCGTCACCTACCAGCTGTACTTTTTTACCAAGCGCATCAGTAAGCAGCTTCCATCCTTTCCAGTCTTCTTCGGCCATACCATCTTCTATACTGATGATAGGGTATTTGTTAGCCCACTCTACCCAGTATTCCACCATCTGCTCTACGCTCAGCTTTTTGCCATCGCTCTTATGGAAATGGTAAACATTCTCGTCGCCTTTCCACATTTCGCTCGATGCTGCATCCAGTGCAATACCTATTTGTGAACCTGCTTTGTAACCTGCTGCTTCTATAGCTTCCAGCACGGTTTCAATAGCTTCTTCATTGCTCTGGATGTTTGGAGCAAAACCTCCTTCGTCACCTACGTTGGTGCTGTATCCTTTTTTCTTTAGTACAGTCTTCAGGTGGTGGAATATTTCAACGCCCCACTGTAGGCCTTCACTAAAAGTAGTAGCGCCTACAGGTACGATCATAAACTCCTGGTAATCTATTTTGTTATCAGCATGTGCACCACCATTCAGGATGTTCATTAGTGGCATTGGCAGCAAGGTGCTGTTTACACCACCCAGGTACCTAAACAGCGGAAGGCCACTTTCCTGTGCAGCAGCTTTGGCTACAGCCATACTTACTGCCAGGGTAGCATTAGCACCCAGTTTGCTTTTATTTTCTGTGCCATCCAGCTCCAGCAGTTGTGCATCTATTCCGGTCTGGTCGTTTACCGGCCAGCCAAGCAGTGGATCAGCAATTATTTCATTTACATTTTTTACAGCCTGCAGTACACCTTTACCCATGTATACGCCTTTATCATTGTCGCGTAGTTCTACCGCCTCGTGTATACCTGTGCTGGCGCCACTTGGAACAGCTGCACGTCCTATAGTACCATTATCTGTTATTACATCTACTTCTACAGTTGGATTACCGCGGCTGTCAAGTATCTGCCGGGCATGAATTTCTGAAATGTAGCTCATGGAAATGTTGGTTTTATTTTATTATCGACTGGGCGCAAAGCTAAACTAACCTGCTGGTGTAGCCAAAGTAAGATGTCATGTAATTGGCCGGGCAACATCAGCTTTTCCGGCACATGTAGATGATGATCATCAGCGTTTAAAACTCAAGATTTTTCTATAGTGGGTGGTTAACATTATGTATCAATACATCCTTATTGATTGAGATGATTTAAACCTGAAACAGTCTTAGCACCACTCCCGCTTGCTTTGCCCTCTTCACTTCCACCGCATGACGGTTTCATGACATCAATCATAAAACGCATTGAGCATCGTCATCCTGCTCCCTTACCACCGTTTCTACTTTTGATACCTGAATAATAAATCATGAGTGTCATATTCCTTTTATTAATAGCAAGTATAACCGTAGCAGGACTGTTCCTGCTGGCGTTTTTATGGAGCGTAAAAAAAGGTCAGTTTGATGATGAACAAAGCCCGCCGGTAAGAATGTTGTTTGACGATCCTCCTTCTCAACCCTAACCCCTCTGCAGGACGAACAACAACGGGCTTTCATCAAACTTTCAATCAAGTAAATCCAGGAAACACATAAAAAAAATGCAAGTAGAAAAATTTTATTATGACAATCGCATCGTAAAGATGTTTGCCTATGCTACCATATTATGGGGTGCCGTAGGTATGCTGGTAGGTTTACTGGCATCGGTGCAAATGTTTTTACCGGCGGCCAATTTCAATTTTGCCCCAACCACCTTTGGACGCGTAAGACCATTGCATACCAATGCAGTGATTTTTGCTTTTGTAGGTAATGGAATTTTCATGGGCGTGTACTATTCGCTGCAGCGCCTGTGTAAAGCGCGCATGTTTAGCGATGCACTTAGTAAAATACATTTCTGGGGATGGCAGCTGATCATAGTCGCTGCAGCCATCACCTTACTGGCAGGGTATTCTACCGGTAAAGAATATGCTGAATTAGAATGGCCGATTGATGTTGCTATCACACTTATCTGGGTATTGTTTGGTATCAATATGTTTGGCACCATCATCAAGCGCAGGGAAAGTCATTTATATGTAGCTATATGGTTTTATATAGCCACCTGGGTTACGGTAGCTATGCTGCACATTGTAAACTCTTTTGAGATTCCTGTTACATTCTTCAAAAGCTATAGCTGGTATGCAGGTGTACAGGATGCGCTGGTACAGTGGTGGTACGGGCACAATGCAGTAGCATTTTTCCTTACTACTCCTTACCTGGGCCTGATGTATTACTTCCTTCCTAAGGCAGCCAATCGCCCGGTATACAGCTACCGTCTTTCTATCATTCACTTCTGGGCGCTCATCTTTATTTATATATGGGCAGGTCCTCACCACCTGTTGTACACTGCACTACCTGATTGGGCACAAAGCCTTGGAGTGGTATTCAGTGTTATGCTGATTGCTCCATCATGGGGAGGTATGCTGAATGGTTTATTTACCCTACGTGGCGCATGGGATAAAGTGCGTGAGGATGCAGTATTGAAGTTCATGGTAGTAGCCGTTACCTGTTATGGTATGGCCACCTTTGAAGGCCCGATGCTGAGCCTGAAAAATGTGAACGGTATAGCTCATTACACTGACTGGATAGTAGCACACGTACACGTAGGTGCACTAGGCTGGAACGGCTTTCTCACCTTTGGTGTTCTTTACTGGATCATCCCTAAAATTTTCAAAACAAGCCTATACTCTAAGAAGCTGGCCAATGCGCACTTCTGGGTAGGTACTATTGGTATTGTACTGTATGCAGTGCCATTGTATTGGGCTGGTTTCACACAAAGTATGATGTGGAAGACCTTCACTGAAGAAGGTCAGCTGAAGTTCCAGTTCCTTGAAACTGTAACACACATTCTGCCTATGTATATGACACGTAGCGTAGGTGGATTGCTTTACCTGGTAGGTGTGTTTATAATGATATACAACATTTATAAAACCGTAGCTGCAGGCAAACTGGTAGCCAACGAAGCTGCAGAAGCGCCACCATTACCTAAAGTAATAGAAGTACATGGTAAGCAACACTGGCATCGCTGGATAGAAAGACGCCCTGTACAAATGTTGGTGTATAGTCTCATAGCAGTAGCGATAGGTGGTGTCCTGGAGATCGTTCCTACATTCCTTATCAAGAGCAATGTACCTACTATTTCATCTGTACAACCTTACACTCCGCTTGAGCTGCATGGCCGCGACCTGTATGTGCAGGAAGGATGTTATACCTGTCACTCGCAAATGATACGCCCTTTCCGCGACGAGGTAGCACGCTATGGCGAGTATAGCAAAGCAGGCGAGTTCATTTACGATCATCCTTTCCAGTGGGGAAGCAAGCGCACCGGTCCGGACCTTGCCCGTATAGGTGGCAAGTATCCTGATAGCTGGCACTACAACCACATGCTGGAGCCGCAGAGCATGTCGCCGGGTTCTATCATGCCTTCTTACCCATGGATGATGGATAAAAAAGTTGACACCAGTATCATACCTGCCAAAATACGTGCTATGCAAACGCTCGGTGTTCCTTACGAAGCAGGTTACGATAAAGTAGCTACTAAAGATTACATGGAGCAGGCCAACAAAATAAAAGAGAGCCTGAAGAAGGATAAGCTGGAAGCTAGCAGCACCAGCGAAATAGTAGCCTTGATAGCTTACCTGCAGCGCGTAGGCACCGATATAAAAGCAGAACCTAAACAAGTAGCAGATCTTAAGTAGATGTAGGTATGTGTTGAACCAGCTTCAGTACATATAGCAACATCGTTGTGTCACTCACTTGTACAGCAGAATAAACAGGAGCAGGTAACACGCTCTATAAATCATAAACAAGTTTGGAGTTTCATCACATGAAACTCAAAACTCAAAATCACAGATCGTGAAATTCATAAACTACCTAGAGAAAATAACAGGAGTAGATGTATTCGGCATGAGTTCATTTCTCATCTTCTTCACCTTTTTTATCATCATGGCGCTGTGGGCGCTACGTGCCGATAAAAAACTGATAGAAGTGCTAAGCAACATCCCGCTGGATGGCGATGACAAAAAATAAAAAACAGAAAACCTTTAGAACATGAAATTTCCTGGTAAAAGAATAGGGTTGAAAGGGGCTGCATTATTTGGATGCTCTTTATTTGCAACCGCAACTGCATTTGCTGCAGGCCCACCGCAGCCATCCGTACTAAGCAATTCATTAGCTGTTATATTACTCGTAGTTATAGTAGCATTATTACTAGCGATAGCATTATTAGCTAATGTGGTGATTGGTGCGGCACAAGTAAACGTAGATCGTCATAAAGAAAAATTACAGGCAACAGGCAATGCCACTAAAGTGCTATCGGTTTTAGCTATGCTTGTTATTTCTACAGCAGCTTTTGCACAGGATGCGGCAGAAGCTACATCAGCTGTTCAGCCTGCTACTTACGGAGGCTTGTATGCTACTACATTTTTCATCCTGATTTCTATTATAGCACTTGAGCTACTGGTGCTGGTAGTATTGGTAGCACAGCTAAGAACACTACTGGCAAAAGACAAACCTGAAGTGATAGCGGAAGCTGCAGAAGCAAAAATTCCAACATGGAAAGTATGGTGGGAAAAAGCCAACAGCTTTAAGCCGGCACACGAAGAAAAGAAGATCGTCTTGGGTCACGAGTACGATGGCATACGCGAGTTAGACAATGATCTTCCTAAGTGGTGGCTATACGGATTTTATGCCTGCATCATTTTCTCGTTTGTTTATATCTACCGTTTTCATGTATCAGGTACAGGTCCATCAAGCGAGCAGGAGTATGCAATTGCAATGGCTAAGGCTGAAGCCGCACAGGAAGAATATTTGAAAAAAGCAGCTAATAAAGTAGATGAGAATACGGTAACACTTATAACAGACGCAGGTGCACTAGCTGAAGGCAAAAAACTCTTTGGAGCATCATGTGCTGCTTGTCATGGACCAGAAGGTGGTGGTATAGTAGGACCAAACCTAACAGATGACTACTGGCTGCACAAAGGAAGTGTGAAGGATG
The DNA here is from genome assembly GCF_017355875.1 of Aridibaculum aurantiacum. NCBI lineage: Bacteria > Pseudomonadati > Bacteroidota > Chitinophagia > Chitinophagales > Chitinophagaceae > Aridibaculum > Aridibaculum aurantiacum. The sequence goes on along the minus strand of NZ_JAFEWC010000001.1, from coordinate 328,834 downwards.
TTTTTAAAGTGATAAAATACGGTGTACCCGAAAAAGGAATGAAGAGCTGGAAGGATGATTTTTCACCTGTACAGATTGCGAATATCTCCAGTTATATCAAGTCACTGCATGGCACCAAACCAGCTAATCCAAAAGAACCTCAAGGCGAATTGTATACCGAAGAAACACAACCAACTGCTGATAGTACTAAAGCACCCGATAATAAGTTAGCAGCTAACAGATAATGATAACAGCAAAGGAACATATAGAAAAGATCAGTGTGGAAAGTTTCAGGGACAGGATAGCAACTGTAGATGAAACAGGAAAAAGAAAATGGGTCTTTGCACAAAAACCTAAAGGAAAATTCTATAAGTGGCGCACCAGGTTAAGCTGGATCTATTTCACCTTATTTTTTGGTACACCCTTCTTACATATTGATGGACGGCCGCTTTTTCTTTTCAATATCACAGAAGCTAAGTTCATCTTGTTTACAAAAGTTTTCTGGCCGCAGGACTTCTTCATTTTTGGCTTGGGAATGATCGCATTTATCTTTTTCATCATTCTCTTCACCGCTGCATTTGGAAGATTATTCTGCGGCTGGGCTTGCCCTCAAACCAACTTCATGGAAATGATGTTCAGAAAGTTGGAATACCTGGTAGAGGGCGACAGGAACCGGCAAAAGATGCTGGACAGAGCACCCTGGACAGGTAAGAAGATCTTTAAAAAATCAGTAAAGCATATCCTGTTTTTTGCCCTGGCGTTCATCATCTCTAACTTTTTCCTATCCTATGTCATTGGCATCAAACAACTGGGTGAGATCATATCAGAACCGGTATCAGAGCATGTGGTAGGTTTTTCTGCCATCATTCTTTTTAGCATCGTGTTCTATGCAGTTTATGCTTATTTCCGCGAGTATGCCTGCACAGTAGTTTGTCCTTACGGCAGGCTGCAGGGCGTATTGCTCGACAAGAATTCAATGGTGGTGGCTTACGATTATAAACGTGGTGAGCCAAGAGGACTTGCTAAAAAATTTGAAGCAAATGATTTTGGCGATTGCATTGATTGCTTCCAGTGTGTGAATGTTTGTCCTACCGGAATTGATATACGCAATGGTGTACAAATGGAATGCGTCGGTTGTACAGCATGTATTGATGCCTGCGATAATGTAATGGAGAAGATAGGCAAGCCTAAGGGTTTGATCCGTTACGCAAGTGAAAATAGTATAGAGACGGGTCAGCCGCTTCACTATACATCGCGCATGAAAATGTATACACTGCTTTGCGGCATTGTGGTGCTTATTCTAGCAGCTATATTATTTACCCGAAAAGATGTAGATGCCACCGTAATGCGTACACCTGGCATGCTCTACCAGGAAAGAGGAACAGATAGCATTTCAAACCTTTACAACATAAAGCTGGCTAATAAAACTACCGAACCCATAAACCTGACGGTAAAGCTGGAAGATGCCACAGGCAAGATAGAAGTGATAGGAAAACCATTCATTGAAATAGCGCAAGAAGGACAAGGCAGCGGATCTTTCTTTGTTGTGCTGCCAAGGCAAACGGTAAAAGAAAGAAAGACCAAACTGAGCGTTGGATTATATAATGGCGAAGAAAAATTGGCAACAGTATCAACAAATTTCTTAGGCCCTGTGGCCGATTAAAGATTTAAAATTATAAACTATGAGTTGGGGTAATAGATTAGTGGCAGTATTTGTAGCCTTTGCCGCATTAATGGGCACGCTGGTATACCTATGTATGAAGCAAAACATAGAACTGGTTTCAAAAGATTATTATGCAGATGAGCTGCGCTACCAGGACAAGATCGATGGCATGAACAACGCCAATAAGATAACAGATGTTGTTATTACTGGCAGCGACAACCAGGTGATCATTACCATGCCTAAAGAGCAGCAAGGGCTGGTGCTTACCGGCGAAGCATGGTTCTACTGCGCCACCAATGCCTCCAGCGATAGGAAGCTTCCGTTGCAGGTAAATGAGCAAGGGCAGTTTGTAATAGAGAAGAGCAGGCTGGCCAGGGCCAATTATACGCTTAAACTTAGCTGGCAGGCAGGCGACGATCATTTTCACACTGAAAAGTTCATCGAGGTAAACTAATGTCAGTAACTGTTATTATATCTGCTTTTGCTTTAGGGTTGGTTAGCAGCTTTCACTGTGTAGGCATGTGTGGTGCTATTGCATTTTCGCTACCTACGCAGCATTTGAATGGTGCAAAAAAAGCAGCTGGCATTTTGCTGTACAATGCTGGCCGCATTACCACTTACAGCATCATTGGTGTGCTGTTTGGCTTATTGGGCCGCCAGATCCATATAGCAGGCTTCCAGCAATGGTTTTCGATTATAGCAGGTATCACCATTCTTATCATCGTTATTCAAGGTGCAGCAGGTAAACCACTCTTTCACTTACCAGGATATGGTAAAGTGCAGCTGTTTGTACAATCACTAGTTTCAATATTCCTTACCTCTCCTTCAGTGGCGAGTATGTATTTGTTGGGTATGGCAAATGGCCTGCTTCCTTGTGGGTTGGTTTATATGGCAGTAACCGGTGCCCTGGCTACCGGCAGTATAGGAGGTGCGGCAGGATTTATGGCAAGTTTTGGAGCGGGCACTTTCCCGGCGCTGTTCCTGCTATCTTATTTTGGCTACATCATCAACCTTAGCACCCGCAACACCATCAAAAGAATGGTTCCGTATGTAGTGGCTACCATGGCTGTGCTCCTCATTCTTCGTGGTCTAAACCTGAACATCCCTTACCTGAGTCCATTGCTAGCTTCTGAAACTAATAATATCAGCTGCCACTAGAGCATTAACATTTCTTTCACAACTTTTATTCATTTTGGCCTAGTGCTTGTTTATATATAAGTACAGAAGTTCTTAAAACAGTTTCAGGTTCCAGCCGACTGCATTAAGTGAATTTTAAAATTCGTTTTACAAGCTCTTAACAGCAGGAACTAGGTGGAAGTTGTAACTTTGATTTTTCAAATACAGGTCGAAGGACCTTCAAAATATTAAGACTGGAAACAGTCGACGATTCTCATAAGCAGTTAGTTTTGGTTGCGGCCCCGATTTCTATCGGGGCCTATTTTTTTGTATACAACCCAACTAAACCATGCTCCTGTTGCGCAGCCTAATGCGTCGAAAAGTATATCTACCTCATCAAAAGAACGGTTGGCCACAAGATACTTTTGAACAAATTCCATAGCTATACCAAAAGCCAATGCATAAAGTGCAATAGCAAGTATGTAGGCTTTCACTTCTGCCGCAGTTTTAGAAACTTTGATATAAGGATAAGAAAACAAAAAGGTCATGAGTGCAAACATTCCCAGATGAACAATCTTATCGAAGAAGGGAATTTTGATATTAGTGGAAGGCAGTTCGTTTCCAGGTATAACTAAAAGCACCGTGCAAATCAACCACCATGTAATACCGGGAATAAAATATAGAAATCGTTTCAACTGCCTCTCTTTATTTGAGGCTGCAAAATAAGTGATAGTAGGAAGAACCTAAGTTTAACTTTATACGAATTCATCATGCATTGCAAATGCTTTCAATTATTATGGAGAAAAACAAATAAAAAAGGGAGGCTAAAAATAGCCCCCCATCCATCTGTACAACCATACTGAACTAGCTATTTGGCATAACTACTGTGTCAATAACGTGAATTACTCCATTGCTCTGGTTAACGTCTTTTATTGTCACTTTGCTTTTATTACCTTTTGCATCTTTCAAAAAGATATTGTTGCCTTTTTGCATAAAAGTTATTTCATCTCCTTCTACAGTTTTAGCAGAAAAAGTACCGCCATTTTGTTTTATCATCTTTACCAGGTCAGCACTGCTAATTCTTCCTGGTACTACATGATAAGTAAGAATAGATGTAAGCGTGCTTTTGTTCTCTGGCTTCACAAGTGTTTCCACTGTTCCTTTAGGTAGTTTATCAAATGCAGCGTTGGTAGGCGCGAATACAGTGAACGGACCTGCACCTTGTAATGTTTCTACTAATCCTGCTGCTTTAACAGCTGCTACCAGCGTAGTATGATCTTTACTATTAACTGCATTCTGTACAATGTTTTTAGAAGGATACATAGCAGCACCACCTACCATTACAGTCTTCTCCTGTGCATTAATTGCTGTAGATATAAACGCAGCAAAACCTAGTGCAAAAATTACTTTTTTCATGTTCTTGTTTTTTGATTTTTAATTGTTGTGTGATTTGCTTCATCTACGCACCGCTTGTCATGTTGGATTTATCTTCCTTTAATTTTTTTATTGAATAATTAAAATGGCCTAAATAAAAAAACCCTCTTCAAATAAATGAAGAGGGTAATTAGTGGTTGGGTTAGTAAGTACTATTTAGCAATAGTCAATTCATCTACAATATGCTTTGCGCCACCTAATTTTTCTATACACCATAGAACATAGCGTATATCTACATTGATGGTACGATTAAGGTCTTCATCAAATTTTAGCTTGTGGCTAAGCGCTTCATAGTTACCATCGAAAGCAAGACCAATCAATTCTCCACGAGCATTTATAACCGGTGAACCAGAATTACCACCTGTAATGTCATTTGTAGTAATGAAGCCAACCACAACATCATTCTCACGTGGATCAGCATAACGACCAAAGTCTTTTGCTTTATATAATTCAACAAAACGCTGAGGCAGGTCGAACTCGTAATCACCAGGTACATATTTAGCCATTGCACCACTCATAGTAGTTACATAATCATAATGAACAGCATCGCGCGGAGCATAGCTTTTTACATTGCCATAGCTAACACGCATAGTGAAGTTTGCATCAGGATACATTTGCTTTGCACGCTTAGGATCCATTTGCATTATGCCTTTCAGATATAACCTACCTAATTCATTGTTCTGCGCAGTGAACGTTGCATAGCGAGGTGCTATGGTATTGTTGTAGTTTTTGATAAACGCTTCTACAATTTGAAAAGCAGGATCTGCCTGTAAAGTTTGCAATGTTGGATTTGCTTTAAAAGCATCCCACTTGCCGTTATCAACCAGCATGCTGTTGCCATAAACATTAGATGCAAAAGCACGGTAAGGACTTGCTTCAATGCTGCTGTACTTGCGGAAAAGATCTTCGTAAAAACCTTTTGGTTGTTGGTTCTTATCCACGTCGTTGTAGAACATCATAACTGCAGCTGCCAGTATATTTTCATCAGCTTTGAAGTTGGTATTCTCGTGGTAGTTCTGCCTTGCTCTTTCTGCAGCTGCAATTGCGGCTTGAATATCTGCAGGCTTAGCATCTTGCCTTTTTAGCTGCGCTTCCAGGTTTTGAAGGCTGGCAGCAGCTTGAACTATTTTAGCAGCTCCTACACCTTCTAAAATATATTGGCGGTGCAATGCATAAGGCTGCCATTCTTTATAAGCTTTGTTCACATCATTGAAGATGTTCTCATACTCTGCTTTGCCTCTTGCCCAATTAATAAATTCCTGCTCTGCTTTTTGCTTCTGACCGTAAACATCATACTTCTGAAGTTGCTTTGTTTCACCATCAAAAAACTTCCAGTAGTTAGCAACAGAAGCATACTCAGATGCAAGCTGAAGTTTGGTAGCAGGGCTTTTTACCATTTCCTGCATCATGTACTTCAGGCGCATATCCCGCAGCTTTACAAGTGTAGGATTGTTGATAGATGTAGCCAGTTCTATACCTGCAGAAGTTTCGTACCTGTTGGTACCACCAGGGTATCCAAAGATCATTGCATAATCGCCATCTTTTACTCCCTTAATAGAAACAGGAAGGTGATGCTTAGGCTTGTAAGGCACGTTGTTCACACTGTAGTTGGCTGGCTTACCATCAGCACTCATGTACACACGAAACACAGAGAAGTCGCCTGTATGACGTGGCCACTCCCAGTTGTCTGTATCGCCACCAAACTTACCAATGCTCTCCGGAGGCGTACCTACCAAACGAACATCTTTAAATACATCGTATTCGTATAAGAAGAATTGGTTGCCTTTGAACATGCTTGCTACTACAGCAGTTTTGAATTCATTATCGCCGGCAATCTCTCTTGCTATGTTAGCTTGTACGCGGCTCAAACGAGATGCACGCTCTGCACCTGCCAATGAACCAAGGCTATCATTCACCCTGCGAGTTACATCACTGATGCTGCTAAGAAAGCGAACAGTAAGACCTTTATTAGGTATTTCTTTTGTTTTGTCTGCAGCCCAGAAACCATCGCGCAGGTAGTTGTTCTCTACAGTACTTGCTGCTGCAATCTGGCCATAGCCACAGTGGTGGTTAGTAAACAACAAACCCTGGCTGCTTACTATCTCACCCGTACATCCGTTACCAAAAATTACAATAGCGTCTTTAAGCGATGATTTGTTGGCGCTATACAGTTGATCAGCTTTAAGCTTAAGACCTTTTCTAACCATGTCGCTGTACACTTGCTCGCCCAGCAACAAAGGAAGCCACATGCCTTCCGTAGCTCTTGAGGTGCATACGGTTAACAGCAATGCAATCGAAACGAAAAATTTCTTCATTTAAATTAAAATTTGCGCTAAGCTATGCAACAATGCTGCACCACAGCCTGATGTTCGTCTAGATTTTATTTTTAATAATGTAACTGCTGGAGTAGCTACAAATAAAACCAGTTAAATGATTTTTAGAAGAAGAAAAGTGGTGCAAAAACTAATGATCAACTTGAACTTCCATGCTGCAATTCCATTGAAGTACTTCTTGTTTGCAGCTGCATTAAATGTTGTGCAATAGCAACAGGGTCAACAGTTGAAAATGCTATTTTATCAACCAGGCTTTCCAGGTTTTCACGGTTGTGCAAACCTTTGTTGTATTGCTTATCGTAATACGACAGAAGCACGCGAAAACTTTCTATGAAATTATCTTCAAGAAGAAAACCTATAGCGGTTTTTGTTTCTAATCCGCCTAAACGTTTTTGTATACGAATAATAGCATTTACCAGTTGCTCTTTCTGACCACTACCATATCCTGATACAATATGCTTCAGCCGTTCTTCAAAAGGTATATCAAGAAAATAAATTGGTGATATCCGCAATTGCGTCCAGAAAGACATTGGAATATTTACTGAACCTATTCTTTGGCTTTCATCTTCCACCCATATACCATCTTCGCCTGCATGTTGTTCCAGTTTTTGCAACTCAACAGAAAGCAGGTTCTCAAACATTTCCTGGCTTGGCTGAGCAGGCATATTGATAGCACCAAAGGCACTACCCTTGTGGCAGGCCAGGCTTTCAAGATCTAGCACTGCTTTGCCTGCACGATCCATTTGCTGCAAAACATATGTTTTACCACTACCTGTATATCCACCTAACACATTTAGTCTATACGGCTTTTCATACTGCTGAATAACCCAATTCCTAAAGCGTTTATATCCGCCTTCAAGTAGATATATTTCAAAGCCATACAAGTTAAGCAGCCACGCCACAGCAGAACTTCGCATGCCGCCACGCCAGCAGTGTACTAACAGATTTTTAGTATCACCATATTGACTGCTGATAGCTTCAGCCTGCTCTACCATTGCAACCATGTTAGGACCAAAATAATTGAGGCCGATCTTGATGGCTTTTTCGCGGCTCTCCTGCTTGTAGCAGGTGCCAATTACTTTTCGCTCTTCATCAGTAAACAAAGGAAGTGAAACAGCACCTGGTATATGTGCATGTTTATATTCACCAGGTGATCGTACATCAAGCACCGGCAGTTCATTTCTCAGTTCTAATAATCTCTCTACATCTATCTTATGAATAGCCATACACCTTGCGTAAATATGTGGTTCAATGAAATCAAGTTACTGTATTTGTAAATGTAAGCCACTGCGGTTTCTCTTACTACTGATTGTGGTAGCTTAGCTGAAATAAGCGGCATGCGAAGAACCATAGTCATAGCACTTATTGCACTGGCAGTAAGTTGTAAAAATAAACCGGCTACAGAGCCTAAGGCTGATACAGCAACTGCAGCGACAAATATTTACCAGGAAGACAGCACGCTGATAGTGTCTGCAGGCATAAATGACTGGATGCAGCAAACACTTAAAGCAGCAGATCTACCGGCTAAAATGAAGCTGGAAGAATTTTGGAAAGATGACAGCCTGATGGTTTCTCCATTTACACCATCCAATGAATTTTATTCTGATTATGCTCCGGTACTCCGCTGGTCAGCAGACAGTAATTACATAATAGACATTGGTTCGTATGGTACTGTTGTAACCAAAAATGCACAAGGAAAAACACAGCTTGAAGCAGGCTCACCAGACTCGGAACTGGCACTAATAGAACCAAAAAAACAAGAACGTACAAGGCTCATGTTTGTAGGACCTTCCAGCGAAATAATTAATGCTAAATGGATTGACAGCAGGCAAGCATTAGTGATTGGAACCTTTGATAAAACAGGCAACGACAACCACGACACACTACTTTGGATGATAGATGTAAAAGACAAATTCTTCAGGTTGTACAATATAAAAAGCCACCGCTAGGGTGGCTTTATTGAAAGAATAATTTATTCTACTAATGTTGCTGCGTAGTATCCGCTGCATGTGCTCCTGAACGTACAGTATCAACTACCTGGTCTTCAGATTTAGTCCCATCTGCAGGTGGCTTCACAAAATGCTCTTCGGCTTCCTTGTGTGCATTCTTGAAAGAATTAGCGTAACCAGGATCCTGTTCGGCTATGGTAGATGAATTAGGGTTGCTACAGCTTGCAAAAACAATAACTGCCGCAGCCAATGTGATAATTCCTTTTTTCATATAAAATGTTAGTTTAAGAATTGGAACAATTAAGAGTTTACCAAGAGAAGGATTAACCATTCATACTTGCCAGGAACTCGTTGTTATCTTTTGTACCACGCATACGTTTCAGCAGCTCATTCATAGCTTCTTCTGTATTCATATCGTTGATGTACAAACGAAGAATATTCATACGCTGCAGTGTTTCCTTATCAAGTAAAAGATCGTCGCGGCGGGTAGATGAAGAAACAAGATCGATAGCAGGAAAAATACGGCGGTTAGCAAGCCTGCGATCCAACTGCAATTCCATGTTACCAGTTCCTTTGAATTCTTCAAAAATCACCTCATCCATTTTACTACCTGTTTCAATAAGTGCAGTTGCAAGAATGGTTAAAGATCCGCCATGTTCTATTTTACGTGCAGCTCCAAAAAATTGCTTTGGCTTCTGCATGGCATTTGCTTCCACACCACCACTTAATACTTTACCACTTGAAGGCGCTACTGTATTATGAGCTCTTGCCAAACGGGTGATACTATCCAGCAATATCACTACATCGTGACCGCACTCCACCAGGCGTTTTGCCTTTTGCAATGCAATACTGCTCACTTTTACGTGCTTCTCTGCAGGCTCGTCAAAAGTAGAAGCGATCACTTCTGCCTTTACACTACGCTCCATATCGGTTACCTCTTCCGGGCGTTCGTCTATCAGCACTACCATCAGGTAGCATTCAGGATGATTGGCAGCAATGGCATTGGCCACTTCTTTAAGTAAAACTGTTTTACCCACTTTTGGCTGGGCTACTATCAGTCCACGCTGGCCTTTACCTATTGGCGCAAAAAGATCAATTATTCTTGTGCTATAATTGTTAGATGTAGTAAAAAGGTTCAGCTTTTCGTAAGGGAAAAGTGGCGTCAGGTAATCGAAAGGTACACGGTCTCTTACTTCTTCAGGTCCTTTACCATTGATTGTTTCAACCTTTAGAAGAGCGAAATACTTCTCACCTTCTTTAGGAGGACGAACTGATCCGAAAACAGTGTCACCCGTTTTCAAGCCGAACAATTTTATCTGCGAAGGAGAAACATACACATCATCAGGAGAAGAAAGATAATTGTAATCTGAAGAGCGAAGGAAGCCATAGCCGTCAGGCATCATTTCCAATACACCTTCGCCTTGTATTACACCGTCAAATTCAATATTGAAAGAGGGTTCACGACGCTGGTGCTGGTGGCGCTGCTGTTGATGCTGTGGGCGCTCTTGCTGCACTTCTTCTGTTGCAGTATTTGTACCTACACCGGTAGTAGTATTTTCTTCAGATGCCTCCACTGCAGGCTCTTGTTCTGAAGATGCCTGGTTGCTCTCAGCTGCTATAGCATCTTCTATGCTCGCCTGAACCGGTTCCTTAGTTTTAGGCTTACGGCCACGTCTGCCGCCTTTATTATCTTTCTGGTCGTTGTTATTTTGATTGGTCTCTTCCTCTCCACTCATCACCTCTGCTTCTTCTGTGGTATTGGCTGTGTTAGCTTTTACCACTCTTTTGCGGCGGCCACCTTTTTCTGCAGATGGTTCTTTGGTTTCAGATGCGGACACAGCTTGCTGATCTAATATTTTATAGATCATCTCTTGTTTATCCAGTTTTTTAGCATTCGGTATTTTAAGTTGGTCAGCAATATCCAATAGTTCTGGAACAAGCATGTCGTTCAATTGCAAAATGTCGTACATAAACGTTGTTGATAATTAATCTCAAAAAAGAGGATACAATCGTAAAAAAGGAAATTATTTGAAATGAAAAGTGGATTGAAAAACTGAAAAGTAAAAGAGTGGTTGTTCCTGTTCAGCCTAATTCCGGTTGCAATTTTACGCTAGTATTTTACAAATTCAAAAATTTTCACCACTTTTCGGCCTCCACAGCCTGTTTGCATCTAAAAACGTGCTGTAACAGAGGCTATTTCTCACTTTCAGCGTTGTTAGCCTGGTTCAGTAATGGGTCGTTTGTACTGCTGATAAGCTGTGAAACACCGGAATTTCCCTGTTTTTCAGCTTTCTCTGCCTGCACAAATAACTTCTGAGTGGGGTATGCAATTTCTATTCCGAGTTGCCTGAACTGCTGTAAAACCCGCATGATCGTTGCCTGGTTCACATCAGCAAAAACACCATATTCCGCAGAATTGATAAAATAAACCGTTTCAAAATTGATGCTGAACTCGCCCAGGCCCTGCATGTGAGAACGATCAACCACTGTATCTCCACTGGCAAGTATGGCTTCGGAAATGATGCCGGGTATCTGTTGTAACAGCTCTATTGGCGTATCGTAGGCAACACCAACTTTAAAAATCCCCCTCCGCCTTTCCATTCTTTTAAAATTGTGAATGGTTGACTTTACAAGGTCGGCATTGGGCATTACCAGTTGTTCGCCCGACAGGCTGCGGACATGGGAAGTTTTAATACCTATGCGCTCTACTGTTCCCATTTTATCTCCCACCACTATAAAATCACCTATCTCAAAAGGCTTGTCAAAGAATATTACAAAGTAGCTGAAAAGGTCGCCGAGGATGTTTTGTGCTGCCAGCGCAATGGCAATACCACCGACTCCCAAACCTGCAACTACAGTAGTTACATCATAACCTACATTGTCTAAAAAGAACAGGATGCCTAACGCCCATACGATCACTTTCACTACCATCAAAATGCCACTCAACTGCCTCATGCGTGCAGGGCCCTCGTCACGCTTTTCCATATATGTTTTCAGGCTGAAGTGGAGCGTGTGATTGATGAGCCTTGCAGCAAATATGACAGTGATGATGGTAAGGGCAACATCAAGTATCCTGTCTAGCCGAGGCGGCAGCACCAGGTGCCTGATAATATTAAAGTTGACAACGAGGTATATGTAAGGAATGGCAAATTTTTCTACCAGCACTACCATTACGTCATCGTATTTACTGCTGGTTTTACCGGTGTAATTTTTTACCAATTGCAGCAGCCAGCGCTTCACCATTTGCAATACAAGAAATGCTATCACGATAGCAGCTAATGCTACCAGGTATTGCTGTACAGAATTACCAAAGAACTTTTGTTGCAAGTCTATTTGCATGAATATGATTTGAAGAAGTAGATGATTGAGTTGAAAAACATGTGGACCATTAATAAGTATGGCAGTAGCTATGAGCAAAAATAACAGCTTCACAAAAAATACGCCATCCATTTTATAGGCAGATCAGCCGGTAGAGTATCAAAAACTGCAAGTGGCGTAACTCCTTATCTTTGCCGCACTTTTAAAAAACGCAATATGTTTAACAACAGGGTGAAGGTAAAAGACCTGCTACAATCGGAGCAAACAGGCCATGAAGTAACGGTAATGGGATGGGTAAGAACATTTAGGAATAACCAGTTTGTGGCTTTGAACGATGGCAGTACCAATAACAACCTGCAAGTAGTAATAGAGCTGGGAATGCTGGATGAGGCCACATTAAAAAGAATTACAACCGGTGCTTCGCTGAAAGTAACCGGCCATGTGGTGGCATCGTTGGGTAAAGGACAAAAGGTAGAGATAAAAGCAAGTGCTGTAGAAATACTTGGTGATAGCGATGCTGAGAAATATCCTTTGCAACCGAAGAAGCACAGCCTGGAATTTTTGCGTGAGAAAGCACACCTGCGTTTCCGCACCAATACATTCGGATCTGTATTTCGTGTACGCCATGCACTGGCATTTGCTATTCATAAATTCTTCAACGAAAAAGGATTTATCTACCTGCATACGCCTATCATCACATCAAGCGATGCAGAAGGTGCTGGTGAGATGTTCAGGGTTACAACACTTCCACATGATAACCCTCCACGTAAAGAAGACGGAACTATTAATTACGAAGAAGACTTCTTTGGCAAAAGCACCAACCTTACGGTAAGTGGTCAATTAGAAGGCGAACTGGGTGCTATGGCTTTTAGTGAAATCTATACATTCGGACCAACTTTTAGAGCAGAGAACAGTAATACAACACGCCACCTTGCAGAGTTTTGGATGGTAGAACCTGAGATGGCTTTCTGCGACATAGAAGACAATATGAACCTGGCGGAAGAATTCATGCAATACCTGATACGCTACGCCATGGATAACAACCGCGATGATATAGAATTCCTAGACCAGCGTTTGGCTGAAGAAGAAAAACAAAAGCCACAGAACGAAAGGCAAGAATTTGGGCTGATAGAAAAGCTGGAGTTTGTATTGAACAACAAGTTCGAACGCATCACCTATACAGAGGCGATCAACATCTTATTGGAAAGTCCTGCTTATAAAAAGAAGAAGTTTAAGTACGAAGTAAAATGGGGTATAGACCTGCAAAGTGAGCATGAGCGTTACCTGGTAGAAAAGCATTTTAAAAAACCTGTTATTGTTACTGGTTACCCTAAGGATATAAAGTCCTTCTACATGCGCCTGAACGACGATGGCAAAACAGTTGCGGCCATGGATATACTTGCTCCTGGCATTGGTGAGATTGTTGGTGGATCGCAAAGGGAAGAACGCCTGGAAAAACTTGAAGAGCGCATGCGCGAAATGCATATTCCTGCAGATGAAATGAGCTGGTACCTGGATACCCGCCGATTTGGAACAGTACCACATGCAGGCTTTGGCCTCGGCTTCGAAAGAATGGTTCAGTTTGTAACTGGCATGGGCAACATCAGGGATGTAATACCTTTTGCAAGAACTCCAAAGAATTGTGAGTTCTAAAAATGTTACCAAACAATCATTTATAATAAGGTGGCTTTAGTGGCCGCCTTTTTTATTGGCTTTATGACGGAGAACATTAATTATGTGGATGAATGCCGAAGCTTGAAACTAAGAATTCAGATGATTAGTCATGATAATTAACAGCAATGCGAGGTGCTTTTTCCTTCTAAATAAGCAATTGCTCGTTACGCAATCGTTGCCGGCATCGATACCGAAGATTTAATGCATGATAAATAATTCAATTATCTAGTTTCAGTTCTCACAAACACTTGTCGTATGAAATCTATTCTACCCAAACTCATGGGTATACTGATCTGCATCAGCATATCTGCTCTGCCCGCATTTTCACAAACTGTTCTATTCAACACAGCCTTCAACACCAACTCGCTTCCTGCAGGTATTACTACCAATGGAGCACTTAGTCCAACCAAGGCACAAGATGGTATATGTAGCCAGGGAATGGTGCAGGTAAATGCCGGCCAGTTTATGCAGGTGGAACTTTCCAGCTGTAGCATGCTTATGGTGAACATGAAATCAACTTCTTCATCGGCACGCACTGTAACTATTCGCTATAAAAAAGATGGTGATACTGATTTTTCAGTGGCCACTACCACTCTATCAGTATCCACTGCACAATCATTCAATCTTACTACGCTTTACCCTGTGCTACAGAGTACAGTTCCCATAACTGTACGTATAGAACCGGTAAGTGGTAATATTCAAATCCATGACTTGGTAGCACATGCATCTACTACTCTTAGTACAGAAGCTAACATCACATCATTTAAATTACCTGGTCAAATAGGTAATGAAGTGATCAACGCTGCAGCTGGTACAGTAGCCATCAATGTACCACTGGGCACACCGCTTACTTCAGTAGTACCACAAAGCATTGGTGTCTCTTCCCAGGCTACCATCTCTCCTTCTGCTACCACTGCAAGAAATTTTACCAGCCCTGTTGCTTACACAGTAACTGCACAGGATGGTACTACTACTAAAACATGGACGGTAACTGTATCTGAAGTAGCATCGTCTGCTAAAGAGATAACAGCATTCAAACTTTCTCCTGATCAACTAGGTTCTGCCTCTATCAATTCTGCTTCCGGAACCATTAGTGTGCAAATGCCGCATACGGCTGCACTTACCAGTATAGCACCTTCTATTTTCACCTTGTCGGCTAATGCTACCGTTTCGCCATCTGCCACTGCAGCGCAAAATTTTTCTGCACCTGTAGTGTATACCGTTACCGCACAAGACAATTCTACAAAAACATGGACAGTGAATGTAACAAAGGTTAATCCTGATACAGTTTTCACTACCTATGAAGCAGAACATGCAGAATTTACTGGTGCTATCAACAGCAACCACACTGGCTTCACCGGAACAGGTTTCATCAACTTTTTAAGTACCGGCGATAACTATATCACCTTCTCTGTGTGCCAACGCCAGGCAAGTACACAAACAGCAAAATTTGTTTACGCGCTTGCTACGGATACAACCCGCAAAGGAAAATTGTTCTTAAACGACAACTATGTAGGCTTGTTGAATTTTGCTCCTACTACTGCTTTCAATGATTGGAAGGAAGAGGTTGTAACGCTTAGCCTGGTTGCCGGCATCAATAACATCAAGATCACCTGGGATAGTACCGATGGCCCTAATTTGGATAAGCTCCTGCTTTCTGGTGCAGCATGTAATAGTTATACATTAAACGTTACTGCTACCAATGGCGGATCGGTAACAGTGAGCCCTGAAAGAGCCAGCAAAAAATATTTTGAAACAGAAAATGTTACGCTACTGGCTAATAGTTCTCCGTCTTTACGTTTCACCCACTGGAGCGGCGATCTTACCGGCACTACCAACCCTATTATTATCACTGTTCCAAATGATAAAAACATAGTTGCAAATTTTGAAGTAGTACCTACATACAAGTTGAATGTAACAGTGAATGGCATAGGTCAAGTACAACTAAATCCTCCTGGTGGAGAATATGCTGAGAATACAGTTGTAACTGCTACAGCAGTTCCGGTATTGGGCTCTACATTCACTGGCTGGTCTGGCGATGCTACTGGCAACAGTACCTCCACTACCATTACTATGAATGCAGCAAAGAACCTTACTGCATCATTCACCTCTACCTATACTTTCGATTTCGACAAAGTGGTAGGTTTTGCTGCTACTTCAGGTGATAATTTCACTGGACCAACAAGTGGTGGCCAATGTGCAGCTGATACCGTTACTATTAATGGACCAGCAGAATTCAACAAGCTGTGCGAGGCATTGTACTACCGCCAGCAGGCTTATAGAAATAACACTACAGTAAACGGCATGAAGAAAGCACCGCTGGTGATCATGCTGAAGCAGGGAATTTATGATGGTACGCAAACCCTAAGCACCAATGGCGCTAAAGTTTTCGGTAACTCTATGCTTGATATTCCTGAGCAAGGTGATCTTACTTTCATGGGCGAATCGAATGTTACTTTCAAGATCGGTATCAACGTGAAGCGTTCATGGAACCTGATCATCCGCAACATTAGCTTCCAGGATTATTATGATGATGGTATCAATATAGGTGGCACTGCTACGCACCACGTGTGGGTTGACCATTGCACCTTTGGACATCCTACTACAAGACCTGTAAATACAGAACATCCTGACGGAGGTTGCGATGTAAAAGATGGTGCAAGCTTTGTTACCATTTCATGGTGTGTATTCCGCAACAGTTGGAAGACCAGCCTTGTTGGTCACTCTGATAATAACGGCGGTACCGACGCCGGCAGATTGAAGGTTACCTATATCAACAACCACTTCCTGAACACCAACTCGCGTAATCCACGTGTACGTTTTGGTGAAGTGCACGTACTGAACAACCTGGCTGAAAATGTAGGATTGTACGGTATCGTGGCAGCCAATAGCGCTAATGTTTTTGCAGAAAATAATTTCTTCCTCAACACACGCTGGGCAATGTATGCTGACAGAACAGTAACTGATTTCAAAGCTGTGTTTGGAAATAATTCTGATGGCGTATTCACTTCTAAAACGGGTAATTATCCAGCGTTTGGTTTAAAGCAGGTTGGAAATGCATACGATGATAGTGGACTTCCTGTTATCACTGCGCAAATCAATCCTGCTATGCTAAATCCTGGTGGGAGATCAGTAAAGTTTGACGAATTAAATGCTGCTGCAGTATTTAATCCATCTTCTTATTATACCTATACTCCACTAACAGCAGAAGAGGTTAGGGTGATTGTTCCTATGTATGCAGGTGCCGACAAAGTGAATTTCACAAAAACTTGTAATAGTACTTTACCAGCCAGTATTCTTGCTTTTGATGTGAAACTATCTGAGGGTGCAACCAAAGAAGCTAAAGCTTCATGGACCACAACCAATGAAATAAACACGCAACGTTTCGAAGTAGAAAGAAGTGCTAACGGAAGAGCATTTACTGCAATAGGTAATGCAGCTGCTGCAAATACAATCGGTGTAAACAACTATTCATTTGCTGATCGTGCACCATTGCAAGGCATTTCATATTACCGCCTGAAAGTGGTGGATAAAGATGGCAAGTTCAACTACAGCAAAACGATATCAATTAACAATAAGAGCAGCTTCTCTTTAGCTGTATATCCTAATCCTGCCGCTAACAACCTGGTGGTAACACATGCTAAAGCCACTTCTGGCGCTACACTGCGCATAGTAACAGCCGATGGCAGAACAGTTACATCTCTCCAGGTGCAGCAAGGTGCAACCATTACCAATGCCGATATAACCAGGCTGGCTCCAGGTAACTACCTGTTGATATTGGAAAATGGCGACAACAGGACCACAACGAAATTCATGAAGCAATAAGCAAGCAATCATGGTTCAATGGAAGCACCTCAATTTGGGTGCTTTCCTGTTTTATAAACTTTCTGTTTCCGCCCATCAATGTGGTGGTATGGCATGATGGTTTTGTATTGTAGCTTTGCCGCTTTAATAAAATTTTTAATGAACCTACATTTCGACCTGGAAAAACCTATAGCAATCGGCGCCGATCATGCAGGCTACGAATACAAAGAGGCCTTAAAAGCTTACCTGCAGGAAAAGAATCTACAGGTAACAGATTTTGGAACCCATTCTCCTGATTCTGTAGATTATCCTGATTTTGCACATCCTACAGCCAGCAGTGTAGAAAGTGAAGAAACAGGCTTCGGCATCCTGGTTTGCGGCAGTGCCAATGGTGTAGCCATTACAGCCAATAAACATGCAAAAATTCGTGCTGCTATCTGTTGGAAGATCGAAATAGCGCAGCTCGCACGCCAACACAACAACGCCAACATTCTTTGTATACCAGCTCGCTTTGTAAGCCTGGATGAAGCAAAACAGATGGTTGACCATTTTATAGAAACACGTTTTGAAGGTGGCAGACACCAGGGACGGGTTGACAAAATTTCTTGCTAAACAAAACGCACCAATGAAACTTCTTTTACCAGTTGTATCCTTACTTATTTCAGCGCAGGTTTTTTCACAAACTGCCACTCGTTACGAAACACATATCTCGCCTGCAGGCCTGCGGGAGAAACTTAATTATATAGCCGGCCCTGAAACACAAGGCAGGGAATCAGGTACGCACGGTCAGCGTTTGGCAGCAGCATACATTGAAAACAACTTCAAAAGTGCCGGCCTGCTTCCCGGAACACCTGGTGGTTACCAGATGGTGTTCCCGCTGCATGTAGATACACTGCTTGATGTTTCTTTCACCGTAAACAAACAAAAGCTGGCAAGGCAGGCTGATTATTCTTTCAATTTCAACTCGCTGCCTACCATGTATATGGATGCGCGTGAAATTGTTTTTGCCGGTTATGGCCTCAACGATAGTTCCAGGAACGACTACCAGGGATTGGATGTAAAGGACAAATGGGTAATGGTGCTGGAAGGAAGTCCTGCACGCAGTAGCCAGCTTACGCCGCGCCAGCAGGCTATGCAGTTCCAGTCTAAAGCTGTGAATGCACGCAACAATGGTGCACGTGGTTTATTTGTCGTTTCAAAAGCATTTCCGTTTGTTGCACCTGCGCAAACTGCAGGAGGACCATACCTGAAAAAACGCGCAGCCTCACTTCCGCTGCTATACATTTCTCCAGCGGTTGCAGGGTCTATTCTTCAGAGAAAAGTAGATTCTATACCAGACCTGCAGACGGTAATTCCCGGCACTTACAAAACCAATATGGAGCTTAACGTGGTGAAGTTCACGAAGCGTCTTCCTTCTACCAATGTTATTGGACTATTACCTGGTACAGACAAACCTGATGAATATGTAGTGGTGACAGCGCACTACGATCATGTTGGTATGGAAGGCGGAGTGATTCACCCGGGTGCTGACGACGATGGTTCGGGGACTGTTTCCATCATGCAAATAGCAGAAGCATTTGCCCAGGCCAAGGCTGAAGGCCGCGGGCCGCGCCGCAGCATGGTATTTATGGCAGTTTCAGGTGAAGAAATGGGTTTGTTAGGTTCTGAATTTTATGGCGACCACCCAATTTTTCCTTTGGATAAAACGACAGTAAACCTGAACATCGACATGATAGGCAGGATAACGCCCAACTACAAAGGCGACTCTGCGAATTATGTTTACCTGATAGGCGATGACAGGCTGAGCACTGAACTGGCACCACTATCTGACTCTGCTAATCGTTTTGTAGGGCTGCAACTTGATCGTGCTTTCAATGGAAACGATCCGCAGCGTTTCTATGAGCGCAGCGACCATTACAATTTTGCCAAACATGGCGTGCCGATCATTTTCTACTTCAACGGTGTTCATGCTGATTACCATCGCCCTACTGACACCATTGATAAGATAAACTTTGACCTGATGAGCAAGCGCGCAAGGCTGGTGTTTCATACTGCATGGCTTATGGCCAATAAGGATGAGATGCTAAAACGCGATCTGCCATTGAGGCCAGGCAGCAGGTAACACCTGTTCCATTGAAAAACAACAAGTTCTCATCTGCAGAAGAAGCTTTGGTGAAATATTTGCATTGACATTGTCAAGTGCAATTACCTATGGCTAATCTTCAACATTCAGTACTTACAGCTGCCGTAAAATGGCAACCATTGCCTGCTGCTAAAAAACGTTTGGCTTTACCTGTTATCTGTTTCCATTGCCTTCGGGTAAATGGCGTTCATCATAATTTTTGCACAGGCTGCGGGTACCCGGTACAGTGCTACCAGGAGCACCTGCAGCTTTTTAACAACCGCCGCAAGGAAAGAATGCGCATGCTGCGTGGTTGCTACAGCAAAGTATTGAGCGCAAGAAACGTGCTTTATGTTAGTGCCACCTTTTGCGCATTTTCAGCTCTGTTCTATGCTACTGAAGCTTCTCCAGGGATGATCCGCTGCATGGTGCTGCTGGTAATGTCGCTGCTGTTTGTTGGCTTAGGCACGTGGAGCTTATTCAAGCCTTTCACTTCGCTACTCATCAGCTTCCTGATCATGATCACTTTGATAGCCATTAATACGTGGGCAGAAGCTGCACGTTTATTCAGCAGCACTTCTGGCTGGTATACAATTGTCGCACAACTTGCATTGTTGTACTATATTACAAGAGGAGTAAAAGCTGCTTACAAAGCAGACGTACTGCAAGACTAAGAATGGAAGAAGAGCTGACCATACCACACACATGCGAAGAATGCCAGCATTCGGTGCAGGACGGTGACCACTATTGCTATAACTGTGGTGCTCACCTGAACGAGCAAGTGGTAACGGTAAACATCTTCAATAACTTTTCGCTGCGGCAGGTATTCCTGTTCTACTTCATTTACCTGTTTATCTGCCTGCTGGTAAAGCACACCCGCTGGTTTGATAGCTACGACAGGCTATTCTGGATAGAAATTGCGCTTGCCGCTGTTACGCTTCATTTTGCATGGAGAAACAGGAAATCCTTGTTTCCTATTCTCAGGTTCAACAACTTCAAGTGGCAGGTCTTCCTGGGCGTGATCATATTTGCAGCAGCAGCATCGTGTATAGTAAATGTGACGATGCGGCAGGTAAATGTTTCTTTTTTTGGAGCCGATGTGAACTATTTTAACGCGTACAAGCTGTACTTTTTCCCCGTGGCTACTATGATCTACAGCATAGCAGTTATACCAGCCATTTTTGAAGAAGTAGCTTTCCGCGGCATTATGTACAACTATTGCGAAAACTTTTTAGATGAAAGGCTGGTGGTGGCGGTCACTGCGTTTCTTTTTGCCATTATGCACCTAAGCCTTTTGTCGCTGGTGTGGCTGGTGCCATTCGGCTTCTTTATTGGTCATCTCAGGCGCAGGTACAATACGTTGTGGTATGGCATCTTTTTTCATTTTGCCTTCAACCTGACTGCAGTAGTAATTGACCTGTACAAAGGTGGGCAGCTGTAAAGACTTTACTGCATACAGCTTCGGGCATGAATAGCCTCTGCCAGTGCTTCTGCAACTTCCCAATCAGCAGGCGTATCAATATTTACATGATAAGGCGATGTCGACTCCAACATGGCTATGTTGTGTCCATACATATTGTGGCTGTGACGCAGGCTATCCGCTTTAAAAACATATACGCTGCCATCGCGTACAAAGGCATCTGGCAGTTGCTGCCGCGAAGGGATGATCTTTTCTTCGCCTGTGGCAATTTTCAGAAACCCATTTAAATTTGGCTCGAACACCCAGTGCGGGTTGTACTGGTGCGGCACCTTTTGCACCGAAACAAGGCTATCTGCCCCGGTAGCCACAAAATGCTCTATACAACGATCAACAAATCCCATTTCCCTGAAAGGGCAAGTGGGCTGCAGCAATACCACGTTGTCATACATTTCGCCAAGGCAGTCGAAAAACTGGATAGCATGTTTAATAACATGAAAGGTAGGTGTATTGTCCTGTGCAAGATTAGCCGGGCGAATAAATGGCACCTTTACACCTGTACCTTTTACCATAGCTGCAATCTTCTCGCTGTCGGTGCTGATGATGGTATTGTCGAGCAGGGAAGATGACAGTGCAGCCTCAATAGTATAATGAATGAGCGGCCTGCCATTCAGCAGCTTTATGTTCTTACCGGGTACTCCTTTAGACCCCGACCGCGCCGGAATAATGCACAGGTTCTTCATCGTGGTAATGTAATTTTTTTGAGTGGCGAAGTGGAACGGTTGCCAGCACTTCTGCCATTTTTGTTCCTGAGTTGCCATCGCCGTATACAAAAGATCTTTCCGGCCTGCCATCAATCATCCATTGTTGTACGGCAGCAACTATTTCATCTTTATCATGGTTTACATCCACCACATTCATTCCTCTTTCTCTACCTCCCTGGCGGGTACCAATATTTATTACTGGCACTCCTAGAAAAGAACATTCGCGGATGCCCATGCTCGAGTTGCCGATCAAACATTCAGCATTCATAACCAACCGCAGGAAATCTGCAGGAACCATATTGTTGAAAAAGTGAACATGTGGAATTGAGTAAGTGCTGCGAAAATCGCGGATGGTTTCTGATACAGCATCTGTTCCTGCATCAGCATTGGGAGCAAACCAAAAAGTTGGTCTTCCCAGTTCTTTCACTGCCTGCAGCGTCTCCTCTACCTGCATCCGGCTTTCTCCATATTCGGTAGTTACAGGGTGCTGCATTACTACCAGGTAGCCATTAGAATAGTCGGGCCTGCCACCTGCACCGCCATATTTTTTATAAGGATCAAAATCTAATTGAGGGTTCTCGTACACCTCAGCAGCCAGGTCTAAGGAAGGACAGCCGGTATCAAAAACAAAGGCCGGATCTTCACCCAGTTTCATCACGATCTTACGTGCCTTAGGGCTGCACACCAGGTGGATATCAGCAAACTTGGTATTTGCATGGCGTACCTTTTCATCTATACTACCTGTTATCTCTCCGCCTTGTATATGCACCAGCGGAATATTTTGATAAGCAGCAGCTATAGAAACAGAAATGGTTTCAAACCTGTCAGCAATCACCACCACCATATGTGGCTTCAGCTTGAAGAAGACGTTTGACAGTTCTACCACACCTATACCTACAGTTTTAGCCATTGAGGTAAGGTTTTCGCAATCCAGCATGGTATACACACGCTCTGTCACCTCCAGTCCTTCATCGTGCAGAATGTTTTCGATGTTGCCGTACTTGTTAAGCAAAGCAGGACCAGCCAGCACTACCTGCAGTTGCAGCTTAGGATGCTTCTGGATAGCTTTAAGAGCAGCTTTTATCCTGCTATAACTAGGACGGGCTGTGATGACCACGCATACTTTCCTTTTTTTACTCATAGCTAATGTCTTCGTGTTGTAAAAACGACCATTGTGTCTTTGCCTGTTTCAGTTGTCTTCCTATTATACTTTTATAATGAGCGGGTTCTATTCCTTTACCTGCCGGCTTTTTAGCTTCCAGGTCTTCAAATGAGACAATGTGTCCTTCTGGTAGCGGTTTATTTACCGACAGCGATTTTCCAAAAAGCTGCTTCAGGTCTTTTAGTCCCTCAGCCTGTGCGTTTTTTTCTATACCTGCGCTAAGCGAATCCCTTACCTGCTTTACTCCTTCCACCAGCCGTTTTATGTCATCTATTTCAATGGATGCTTTGGCATCAGGACCAAACATGCGTTTATCAAACACAGCATGAAATTCCAATATCTCGGCTCCCAGTGCTGTCGCAGCTATGCACGCATAGATGTCGCCGCTATGATCTGAGAAGCCGACAGGTATGTTATAACGATTTTTTAATGTGTTTATTATTTGCAGCCCCCACTGGTGCGGTTGAGTAGGATAAGCTGTAGTGCATTGAAGAACAGCTACACTAGCAGCAGATCGGAGCATATCAATAGCAGCATCAAGATCTTCGAGGGTACTCATGCCGCTGGATAAAATAACAGGCTTGCCTGTAGCAGCAATCTTCTGCAGCAGCAAGTGATTGGTTACTTCGCCACTGCCAATCTTATATGTAGAAACACCTGCTTCTTCCAGTACATCTACGGCTTTGCAGGAAAATGGTGAGGAAATGAACTTTAGGCCTACGGAATCACAATGAGATTTTACTTCCTTCCATTGCGCTACCGTTAGCTCCATACGGTTCCAATAGTCGAAGCGAGTTTTGTCAACATAGCTAAATGGAATGCGGAAGGTTTCGAATTCGCTGCTCTCCGCTTCGGCTATATGTGTCTGGAATTTAACTGCATCTACACCCGTTGCAGCCAATGCATCTATGTATGAATGCAAGATGCCAATGCTGCCATCGTGTGCCTGCGCTATTTCTGCAATGATCATGGTACGGTTAAACAACCATTAACGTCCAGAAATGGGAAATATTGCAGAAGCTCTGGTAGCAGAAAAGAAAGGACAAGCCTTCACCAATGTGGTATAGCTAGATCTTCTTTTTGGCAAGGATAGAGAAGTCACTTTCTTCAGCAACCATGGTATTGGAAAGTACACCTAAACCATCTATCTCCAGCTCTACCACGTCGCCTTCTTGAAGCCATTGCTCCTGGTAAGCTGGATCATTCAATTTACCTGTACCATTCAATTCAAGGAAACAACCGGTGCCTACTGTACCGCTGCCAATCACATCGCCAGGAAAGATATTTGCGCCATAAGAACAACGCTCAATGATCTCTGCAAATGTCCAGTCCATATCGCCAAGGTTGCCTTTGCTAATTTGCTGTCCATTTACGCGACACGTCATTTTCAGGTTCCAGCTTTTCCCTACATGACCTTCTTTGGCAGGTATTTCAAATTGCTCCAATTCGTCGAGCGTTACCAGCCATGGACCAATAACGGTAGCAAAATCTTTTCCTTTTGCAGGCCCGAGGTTTAGCAGCATTTCTTCCATTTGCAGGCGGCGTGCGCTCAGGTCGTTCATGATCATTAGGCCCCCGATATAGCTGTCTGCTTCTTCAGCAGGTACATTGCGGCCGTGCTTACAAATGACGATCGCCGCCTCCAGTTCAAAGTCTAGTTTTTCAAAATGGTCAGGCATGCACTGTACATCGCCGGGGCCTTGTATGCTATGGTGGTTGGTGAAGTAAAAGATTGGGTACTGGTCAAACTCCGGGATCATATCAACCTTTCTATTGCGGCGTGCGGCAGCAACGTGCTGGCGGAAAGCATATCCATCGCGGCAACTGGTAGGAAAAGGTATAGGCGCCAACAACTGAAGCTCTTCTACTGGTATACCGCGCTCCTTACCTATGCGTCCATCATGAATGGCTTTTTCTGCCCGTTGTGCCAGCTCCAGCATATCGTCCCAATAATGCAGGAAAACGCTCATGCTGTTGGGTAGATCCGGGTGCAGCACATCAAGATCGTAAATATATCCATCTACATAACAAGCCAGTTGTTCATTTCCGTCGCGGAGGTAAGTAACCAGTTTCATAGGCGCTTATAGTTTGGGCTCAAAAGTAAGTGATTATCAGGTGCTGGCATAGCAGCTAAGGTATACGCTCTACCATTTTTCATCATCAGGAATCTCCCTGTTGTCCTTGTACTTCTTCCTCGTTTCTATTTTTTGCAATTGCCTGTTGATGATCATTTGAGCAATGGTAGCTGCGGCAGCTTCACCTTTATTTTGCTGCAGGTAGTAGCGCAGTTGTTCTTCGGGTACATCCAGGCGGTAAAGAAGCAAAATGAGCCGCTGAAAATCGTGTACAACAAGGTGATTGATGAAAGCAGTAAGATTTGCAAGCAACTCTTCAAAAGAAACGGTTGGCTGCAATGCTACACCAAGCTTCTCCAGTTCCTGGCTTACCTGCTGTGCCTCGTTATTCATTTGGTTTCTTTTTAAACAACTGCCTAACCTTTTTCCAGTTAAAAACGATCGTCATCCAAAAAGCCATCCATGTGGCATAGAACAGCAGGTTAAAAAGTGTAAGCGGTTCATCCTTGTCAGGCCACACCCACTTATAAAGCCACCACGCCAGCATCCAGTATAACCATTGCAGCAGGAAGTTTACCAGTAGCTTGCGGCGGTCGCTTAGGCTGTTGTACTTATCTCTCCAGTTGCTCATGATGGATAATGTTTAGGTGTTAGTTATAGCTGGTACAATTGGTAAAGTAGGGTGTCAGAACTTTTCTACCACACCCAGGCCAAATAGAGCAAAATCGTATTTCACCGGGTCATTCTTATCCAGCTTCTTTAGGTAGTTGGTAAGTTCTAAAGCGGCCTGCCAATCGAGCTGGCGCCTGTTCAGCAGGTTGAAACGATAAGCTACACGGGCTACGTGTACATCTATTGGGCAGATCAATTGCGAAGGCTTTATCTTTTTCCAGATGCCAAAATCTACACCATGATTGTCGCTGCGCACCATCCAACGCAGGTACATGCTCAGCCTCTTGCAGGTGCTGTTTTTCTCCGGGCTGGCAATATGCTTTTGTGTACGTGCGGGTGCATCTTCCAACGAGAAGAAGTAGTTGAAGAAACCATTCATACCCTTCTCCACCGTCCGGTCCTCTTTTGTCATGTGTTGTGCAAAAGCATCTTCCAAAGATTTGTGCTGCCGGTAGTGGTGGTTCAGAAAATGAACAAAGTACAGCAAGTCAGTATCGTTGAAAGTGCGGTGCTTGAAACCAAGCAAGTTCTTCAGATCCGTTTGCTTATGATCTTTTACAAAATCATAAGGCGCATTGTCCATGCGCTGAAGCAGGTCCTTAGTTTTATTGATGATGATGGTGCGGTTGCCCCACGCAAAAATGGCAGCAAACAAACCGGCTATTTCTATGTCTTGTTTTCTATTAAACTGGTGTGGTATGCTTATAGGATCATCCTTGATGAAAGAAGGTTGGTTGTACTCTTTTACCTTGTTGTCGAAGAATGTTATTAGATCGCCTGGCACGGCTGCAAATGTAAGGATGATACCGCACGTGCAGC
This sequence comes from Aridibaculum aurantiacum, assembly GCF_017355875.1. NCBI lineage: Bacteria > Pseudomonadati > Bacteroidota > Chitinophagia > Chitinophagales > Chitinophagaceae > Aridibaculum > Aridibaculum aurantiacum. Next base: position 302,533 of record NZ_JAFEWC010000001.1, on the reverse strand, counting down.
TGAGCATAACAAAAGAAGCGTGATAGTTTAAAAATGATACTGCTTATAACACTAATCAAAAAACAAAAGGCCCCGCAATAGCAGGACCCTTTGAAATCAACCGTCACCCAAACCAACAACTGTACTGTTGTTGAAGATCTTAGCGCCTTCTTACTTTTCCACTACCACTGATAGATGTTTCTATTTGGGCAGGATTGCCCCAGTAGTAAATGTCGCCAGAACCAGCAATATTCGCCACCAGCTTCTGAACACATAGCAGGTTGATGGTGCCCGAGCCACTGATGGTTGCTGAAGCATTTTGCGCTTGTATATTTTGTGCGTGGATGGTACCAGATCCATTCACCTTGTAGTGTGCATCGTTATAAATGCTGTTCTCAGTATACACATCACCTGAACCATTGATGTCCACATTGAGCGTAGTACCAATTAGGCCTTTCAACCATATCCTGCCACTTCCATTGATGCTTGCTCCTGAAACGGTAGGAATTGTAATAGCTACATCTATATTGCTGTTGCGAATGTTTATGTAGTCGTTACTAAACTTCAGGATCAGAGTACCATTTACAACACGCGTTTCATAGATTGGCACCAGGTTTTGATAGCCGCTTACTATCACTTCTTGTGTTGCTCCCTGGGTGATAGTTGCCTTACCACTACCCTCTACACGCACATTGGTAAAGGCAGGTAAAACCCTGGTTTCAGTTATGGTAGGACCACTTCCTCGTATTGATTCCTTACCACAGCTTTGCAGTACAATTGCTGCTGTGAGCAGCAGAATGATCGTTCTCATCTTATCGTTGTTTTTTTATGTTTTTAAAAGAGAAGAAAGCAAGTTCAATCTGCTCTTGCTTCTATATTGCAAAGCTGGTTCAATCAAATAGTTCATTTGATACGATACAGGACGAAAGGCTGATATCTTGGTGTGAATGAACCTTTTAAGCTGATAAACGCACCAGCAAAAACTGGGAAATATGCCCAAACCACATGAATGTGTGAGTGAAGAAAAACGATAAAGCTGCTAGAAAAACACAGGCATTTTTATACCTGTGATTGTGTGTGATTTCCTCTTTTGATACGCAGTAAAATGAGATTTTTTCTGCCAAAAACAAAAAGCTAAAACATAAAAAAGCCCCGGAGCAAATTGCAACGGGGCTTTCGAAAAATTTAAATAGGTATTAGCCAATTGCCTGGTTCAGATCTTCAATCAAATCATCCACATCTTCTATACCTACGCTAAGGCGAATAAGTGAATCCAATAGGCCGTTCTTGATCCTTTCTTCACGAGGTATGGAAGCATGCGTCATAGAAGCAGGATGATTGATCAACGACTCTACACCACCAAGACTCTCTGCCAATGCAAATACTTTGGTAGAAGAAAGCAGTTTGTTAGCTGCTTCCGTGCTGTCATCTTTCAATGTAAAGCTCATCATACCGCCGAAGCCACGCATTTGTTTGCTGGCTACTGCGTAACCTGGATGATCTTCAAAACCACACCAGTAAACCTTACCAACTTTAGGATGATTGCGCAGGAAGTGAGCGATCTTCTCACCGTTCTCGCAATGGCGCTGCATACGCACATGCAGTGTCTTTATACCACGCAGCATCAGGAAACAATCCTGTGGTCCAGGCACAGCACCACAGCTCTTCTGGATGAAGTATAGCTGGTCTTTTAAGTTGTCGTCGTTCATGATCAAACAACCATGAATAACATCGCTATGACCACCGAGGTATTTCGTAGCCGAATGCATCACGATATCAGCACCCAAGTCCAGCGGGTTTTGCAGGTAAGGCGTCGCGAATGTATTATCCACCACCAGCAGCAGCTTATGCTCTTTAGCAATAGCAGAAAGTGCTGCTATATCTGTGATATTCATCAGCGGGTTGGTAGGAGTCTCTGTCCAGATCAGCTTGGTGTTCTCGTTGATGAGTGGACGGATGTTCTCAGCATTGCCCATATCTACATAATGAAACTTGATGCCGAACTTCTCAAACACTTTAGTGAATAAGCGGTAAGTGCCGCCATACATATCACTTGCTGCAATCACTTCATCACCCGGTGCAAGAAGTTTAATAACTGCATCCGTTGCTGCCACACCACTGCTAAAGCTAAGGCCGTACTTTCCATTTTCTATTACGGCAAGTGCATCTTCAAGTGCTTTCCTTGTAGGATTTTGAGAACGTGCATATTCATATCCTTTGTGCTGGCCAGGCGCCGCCTGCACATAGGTAGATGTTTGATAGATAGGCGTCATAATAGCGCCTGTGGAAGGATCGGGTTCTACACCCGCATGTATAAATTTCGTTGCAAGCTTCATGTTTCTATAGTTGATTAAATGAATGTTTGCAAAGATGAAGGGAATTTTCCTAATACAGCTACAGCTTCTGTTAAGGCTTATTGCATGGAGCAACAACTATGGCAGTAATGCAGTGGCCGCAGAAAGATAACGCCAATCAAAATTACCCGCATCGTGGGCGGCATGTGCACGGATGGGTTCATGCAGTACACGTTTATCAAGCACTCCCTGCTGTACCAGTTTTTCGCGGCTTTGCATAATTATATCTACTACAGGTTGTTGTTGCATCCATTGTTGCTGTGGTGGCTCATAACCTACTTTATCCTTACGCCATACAATAGGCTGCGGCAAAACAGTATCCATCACCAACCGCAGCAAGTATTTGGTAAAGCCTTTGTTGATCTTCATTGAAGATGGAGCAGAGAATACAAACTGCACCAGCTCGTGGTTAAGGAAAGGCAGCCTCACTTCACGTGAATGCGCCATAGAATTACGATCAGCATACCGCAGCAGTTCCTCCAGCCCTTGCTGCATTGTATTGAAGTAAAGTATATCATTCAGCTTCTCAACTACCGGCTTTTGAACAGAACTTTTATCTCGATATTGTTCAATGAAATCCTGGTGCATAAACTCCAGGCTGGCTTGTTGTGCATTCGCTTTTTTCTCCAGTTGCCGCGCAGTTAAAGTGGGCATATATGCAGCCACGTAATTCTTCCACGACCATTCTGCACGCACTCCATTATTGGCTGCTGCTTTTTGTTCATGCTTCGCTTTTTTCCAGTCTTCCTTCCGTACCAGCTCCTGCCAATACCAATGATAATATTTGTTGTAACCAGCTAGTATTTCATCTGCACCCTGGCCATCCAGTATCACCGTTACATCATGTTGCTTTGCCAGTTCGTACACTTTGTACTGCGCGTAAATACTGGATGACTGAAAAGGTTCATCCTGGTGATGCACCAGCTTTTGAAAATCATCAGCAAAACCTAAAGCCGTTGGAGTAACAGTGTAATTATCCACCTTGAACTGCTGCACTACCTTGTTGATGTAAAGGCTTTCATCTTTTTCAAAACCTGGAAATACTGCAGAAAAAGTTTTTTGCCTGGTAGCATCACCAATGATATTATTGATGACAGCTACAATAGACGAACTATCGAGGCCGCCACTTAAACTTGATCCTATAGCAACATCACTTCGCAGCCGCCGCTGAATAGATGTTTCAAATAGTTGTGCAAACCGGTCGATATATTCTTCTTCTTTTAGTTCCAGTTGCGCCTCCTTATCTATATCCCAATATTGCCATTGATGTATGTGCAACTGCTGTTGCTTTACGTCAATCTCCATGCAATGCGCTGCGGGCAGTTTTTTTATATCATTAAAAAAAGTAGCAGAGGGATCAGAAGGATCGCTGGTAAAGCCGATGGTAAGATAGTTGAGCAACATGCTATTGTTGATGGCTTTTCCAATACCGGCTGCATGCAAAGCTTTTATTTCGCTGGCAAAAACTAGTTGTGTTTGATCGGTAAAAAGATAAAAAGGCTTTTCGCCAAAACGATCACGAGCACAGAAAAGTTTTTGTTCCAATTCGTCCCAAATGGCAAAGGCAAACATGCCATCAAAATGCTGCAGGCAGTTTTTACCGTAGCAAGCATATGCTGCGAGTATCACTTCTGTATCGCAAGAAGATTTGAAATGATAGCCTTGCTTTTCCAGCGCTTGTTTTACCTCCAGGTAATTATATATTTCTCCATTGTAGGTAATGGTATAGCGCTCCATGTAATGCATGGGTTGTGCACCTGCTTCAGAAAGATCTATGATGGAAAGACGCCTGTGACCAAAGCCTACCCTACCGTTGCTGCTTATCCAAAAACCTTCACCTTCAGGGCCACGATGAGCAATAGCATCTGTCATTTGCTGCAGCCTTTGCTTGTTCACAAGGCTGTTATCCAATGATACTATTCCGGCAATTCCACACATAATGAAAAGAAGAAAAGATAGCAGTTATTGATTTACCTGCACAAAAAAACCCGGCAATATTGCCGGGCGAACTTATTATTAAAACTAACTAGAAAGTTACCGGAACCGCAACCTTCAGGTCATCCCAAAGAATTACCATGCTGCTGTTTCCTGCATTTTCAAAGTACATCGTTAATGCTTCTACTACTTCAGTATTGCGCTGAACCGGTACGTCTACACGCAATGCATCCCTGTCTGCACGATACATAAAACCACCCCAGTTATAGTTGTCTTTGTTGAAGATAATGGTCCACTTATTTTCGGTAGGTATGCAGAACATACTATACCTGCCCTTGCTGATCTTTTTACCTGCAACGGTAGCATTCTTAAAAAATTCTATCTCTGTTGCCTCGTTAGCACCCATGCGCCACACCTCGTTATACTTCACTTCTTCACCAAAAATTGAACGTCCTTTTTTCTGCGGACGGCTGTACAAAATTCTTGCAGAAGGATCGCCTGCAACCTGTCCTCGCATTTTTAAAATAGGGTAATTAGCAGGATAATAACTAACATCTAACGGGCTTTTATCAAGCTCTGTAGGCTTTTGCTGAGCCATTGCATATTGTCCAAACATCACAACCGAAAGGAGTAACAGGAGTTTTTTCATATCCTTTGAATTTGCGGCAAATATAAGCTGCCGCTGTTTTACAACAGCTGAAACTCCTTTGCTGCATATGCTTTAAGATGAGGAAAGAAGGCTTTATAACATTTCTGTAACTGCACATAGTGCTTTTGAAACAGGTCGAAAACTACCGCCGCCGAATCCAGGTACCTGGCCCTGCGCACTACGCCACCAAAGCTTTGCTCGGTACCCCATGCGGTTCTGTAGTTGTACAACCAGTTCTGCGACTTCATATGAGGCAACATTACCTTGAACCGATCTGGCAATACGTGCTCATGATTTTCCAGCACAGCATAAGTAGATGCAGCATGCTCCTGCAACAGATCATCGGTGAATTCTAATTCATCATTTGCCAAGAAATGATCGTAAGCCACATCTACAAAAGCGCCTGCATACAAGCCTACAGCGGGTTTCAGAAACTGTTTGGCTTCTTTGGTTGCAGGGTGTTCATCGGTAAAATTATCAATGGCACGATGCAGTGTTATACCTTTTTGTACGCCAACGGGAAAATCATAACGCGCTTTACCTTTCACAAAATCACTGATCATATTACCCACCAACACTTCGTGATGATCGAATGACAAGTACGAGTGTGCGAGGTAATTCATGTGATGTTTGTTGTTTAGGTTTCACTACGGCAAATAATGCACCCCGGCTCCAGGCCCTATTGGCAAGCCTGTATAATACCAGATTATAAAGAAGATGATCCAGCCAATAAGGAAGATGATACTGTACGGAAGCATCAGCGAGATCATTGTACCTAATCCTGCTTTCTTATCATAACGCTGAATGAATGCCACGATCAAAGCGAAGTACGACATCATAGGCGACACGATATTGGTTACGCTATCGCCAATGCGGTAAGCAAGCTGTGTTAACTCTGGCGAAACTCCCGGGTTTAACAGCATGAACATTGGAATGAATACAGGCGCCATAATAGCCCATTTGGCTGAAGCGCTACCCATAAAAAGATTGATACAAGCTGTAAGCAATATGAACAGGATCATGAGCGGCACAGTACCTACGTTGGCTGCTTTCAAAGCATTCGCACCATTGATGGCTAACACCAATCCAAGGTTGGTCCAGTTGAAAAAGGCTACAAATTGCGCAGCAAAAAACACCAGCACAATATATGATCCCAACGTAGCCATCGACTTCGACATGCCTTTTACAACATCACGATCACTCTTGATTGTACCTGCACCTATACCATATGCAATACCTGCAAGCGCTGCTGTAAGAAAGATGATTGCAACTATTCCTGACATGAATGGCGAGTGAAGTATCTCACCTGTTTTAGCATCCCGTAAAAAACCATTTTCAGGCACCAGTCCCCAAAGAATAAGACCAGTAATAACCAGCAATGTTAGCATAGCATACAAAAGCCCTTTTCGTTCTTCATGGGTAAGCCTCCTGATCTCTTCAGGCTTTTCGTCACCTGTATATTTACCCAGGCGAGGAATGACAAACTTTTCAGTTATCAGTGTTCCTAATAAAGTAATCAGGAAGGTAGACGCAGCCATGAAATAATAATTACATGCAGGGTTCACCAGGTACTTAGGATCTATGATATGCGCTGCCTCCTGCGATAAACCAGCCAGCAACGGATCTACGGTACCCAAAAGAAGATTAGCTGAATATCCACCACTCACGCCTGCAAATGCAGCTGCAAGTCCTGCTATAGGATGGCGGCCATAAGCCAGGAAAATGATAGCAGCCAAGGGCACCAAAAGAACGTATCCTACTTCACTTGCTGTATTAGAAATAACACCTGCAAAAACCACCACAAAGGTTATCAGCTTTTCAGGAGCGCTTAGTACCAGCTTGCGCATCACTGTACCAATCAAACCTGAACCTTCGGCTATACCAATACCAAGCAAGGCTACGAGTACTGTACCCAATGGAGCAAAGCCTGTGAAGTTCTTCACAAGGTTGGTGAGCATATAATCCAGCCCTTCTTTCGACAGCAAGTTTTTGACCGCCACTGCCTCGCCTGTGCCAGGGTGATTTACAGACACACCGGCCATACTAACCATCCAGGAAATGATCATTATAAGCACTGCAAACAACAGGAATAAAGTAGCGGGGTCTGGCAAAGCATTACCAACCTTTTCTATAAAAACCAAAGAGCGGTCAGTGAATGACCTGCGTATGCGGGGGCTGCGTGGAAGTTCGCTCATACAAAAAATTAAAGGGCTGAAAGTAACGATTTCATTTTACCAAGAATGAAGACTGAATGTATAAGCTATTGCTCCTGATTTTATTTACCTAATCTCTTAGCTTTACCTATTGTAAATTTTCTCAGCAAGCATGAAGGAGTTCAACACTACATCGGCACAGGTAGACACAATAGAACAAAGGAAACATCCAAAACAATTGTACTTGTTGTTCTTTACGGAGATGTGGGAACGGTTTTCCTTCTACGGCATGAAGGCGCTACTGCTAGCTTATATGGTGTCGCAGCTAAAATTTGATGAGCCTAAAGGTTATTCCATTCTTGGTGCCTATGCAGCACTTGTATATACCACTCCTATGATCGGTGGCTATTTTGCCGACAAATTTCTTGGCTATAGACGAGCGGTTATGTTTGGTGGCGTGCTGATGGTAATCGGTCACCTGGTACTGGCTATACCACAAGGCTGGAGTTTCTTCTATGGCATGGCGTTCATCATTTGTGGCAATGGCTTTTTCAAGCCCAACATATCGAGCCTTGTGGGTACACTGTACGAGCACAACGACCCGCGGAAAGACAGTGCTTTCTCGTTGTTTTACATGGGTATAAATATTGGCGCTGCTATGGGTGGTTTTCTTTGCGGCTATGTAGGCCAAACGTATAACTGGCATTATGGATTTGGATTAGCAGGCTTGTTTATGATACTTGGGCTAGTGGTATTTGCTATAGGCAAAAAATCGTTGGGACAAAGAGGACTGCCGCCAAATGAAGAAGCACTGCGTACACCACGCTTTCTATTTTTTACCAATGAACACCTGATATACATAGGAACCTTTCTTGTTGTTCCGGCAGTGGTTGCACTGTTTCATGAGTACGAGGTAATGGACTACATCATGTTTGGACTTGGAGGCATCTGCCTTACGTATATATTGTTTGTTGCTTTCAACCTGCAGAAAGTGGAAAGGGAAAAGCTTTTTGCAGGGATCTTTATGATCATCTTCTCTACCTTGTTCTGGGCATTTTACGAACAAAATGCAGGATCGCTCAACCTGTTTGCAATGCGCAATGTAGACATGAATGTTGGAGGTATTCAACTGCCTGGACTAGCCATAAACAACTTTCTGCCACCGGGTTGGGTAGTGGTGCTCAGCTTCTTCTTTGCCTGGTTATGGCCTTACCTCAATAAGAGAAAAATAGAACCTTCCACTCCATTGAAATTTGCTTTTTCATTTATACTGATGGGAATTGGTTTTTACGTCTTTTACCTGGGTTGTAAAAACAATACGGATACAGGTCTTATCTCTCTCTTCAACTTTGTAATGGGCTATTTCTTTATCATCTGTGGAGAGATGTGTTTATCACCTATTGGTTTGTCAATGGTTACCAAACTTTCTCCCATACGCATGGTTTCTATGGTAATGGGAATATGGTTTTTTGCAAGTGCCATTGGTGAATTTCTTGCTGCCAAAATAGGTTCGCTGATGAGTGTGCCACGGGAAATAGCCGAAGCCAACAAACCGGAGTTATCGCTACCTTATTATGCAAGCATACTAAGCAATATAGGCTTAGCCTCCATTGGTGTGGGTGTGCTTATGATCGTACTGGTACCACTGGTGCGTAAGTGGATGCATGATGTGAGATAGGCTTGCGGATTAGTGATTTTGAGATATTGGTTATTGATATTTTTCTGTCCTAAACTTCATCATGAAAAAGAACTTATTTGATAATAATGCGAAGGATGAGATAGTGGAGCGTATACAGCAGCTTCAACCATCTTCAAAAGCCCGATGGGGTACAATGAATGCTGCAGAAATGATCCTGCACTTAAGGGAGTCTCTCAAGCTTATTATTCATGCTACACCTTCTAATAAAACATCCAATCTTAAACAGGTCATAACGCGCTATTTGTTTTTACATATTGCACCTCGTTTTCCTAAAGAAGCGGGCACGCCACGACAGCTTGATGTAAAGAAAAGTAAGATGCAGGTGAGTGACCTTGCAATAGAAAAACAACAACTTTTACAACTGCTGGATGTGTTTGTAATGCAGGAGAATATTTACGCCATACATCCCTACTTTGGAAAGCTTACCAGGAAAGACTGGGGCATCTTTACCTGGATGCACTTCGATCATCACCTGAGGCAGTTTGGAGTATAGGCTGTGATAAGTTGGAAATCAAAGTCAAAAATCAAAAGTCAAAATTCAAAAATCGGCATCTGATCATATTCCTGAGACACATCGTCGCATTTAAATGCTGGCTCTACTTCAACCTAAAAGGTATAACCAGTGTACCCTCGCAGGCAACGGGTTGACCACGATGCATAGCAGGTATCCACTTGTCGCTGTTCATTACCACCTTAATGGCTTCTTTTTCAAAACCATAAGTACCTGCCACCGTTAAATGGCGGGCTTCTGTAATTTTTCCTGTTTTATCTACAACCACCTTCACCGTTATTTCTGTCTCTACTTCTTCCCACCACGCTTTCTTGGGATACTTCAGGTTCTTTTTTACGTAGACCTTCCAGGCAGAATCACCGCCGGGATAAGAAGCAAAAACTTCTGGCTTGGTATAAATGGTATCATACGCCACCGTCTCCGTTTGCGCATTACTGTTGATATAAAAGGCCATACATATTATAACCAGGAAAAACTTCATAATGTTGAATGAGGAGTTTGAAGTTAATAACGCAAAACAATCACCGCCAATTGTAGAAACCATTTGTTTACCTGCAAATCATGTGAAGAAACAGCACGAGGAAAATGACAAAATTTTTAGCAAACGGCGTTATCTTTATCCTATGATCGAAAGAAGCATCTACCTGGAGAAGTACAACGACATTTACAACCGCCTCAACGACCAGCAAAAACTGGCTGTAGATACAATTGAAGGCCCTGTGATGGTGATAGCCGGACCTGGTACAGGAAAAACCCAGATACTTAGTGCGCGTATTGGTAAAATTTTGCTGGACACCGATGCCAGCCCAGACAATATTCTTTGCCTTACTTATACAGATGCCGGTGTGGTTGCTATGCGCAAAAGGCTGCTAAGCTTTATCGGTCCCGAAGCCTATAAAGTAAATGTGTACACTTTCCATGCTTTCTGCAACGACATTATCCAGGACAACCTTTCGCTGTTCGAGAAAACATCCATGGATCCTATTTCCGACCTGGAAAAGATCGAGCTGTTCAAGCACCTGATAGATACGTTTCCAAAGGACCACCCGCTAAAGCGCTACCGCGGCGATGTTTACTACGAGATCAACAACCTGCAGTCGCTATTTAGCACCATGAAGCGCGAAGGCTGGAGCCCTGCTTTTCTTAATGAAAAAATAGACGAATACATAAAGGGCCTGGATGACCGCGACGAGTTCATCTGTAAAAGAGCATCAGGTAAATGGAAAAAAGGTGACAAGCGAACCGACAAGATAGCTGAGGCTTGTGAGAAGGTAGAGAAACTGCGCGCTGCGGTAAATGAATTTGAACGTTTCCAAAACCTGATGCGTAGCCGCAACCGCTACGACTTTGATGATATGATCAATTGGGTGATCAAAGCATTTGAAGAAAACCCTGCCTTACTTGCTAACTACCAGGAAAAGTTTCTTTACATATTGGTGGATGAATACCAGGACACAAGTGGTACTCAAAATAAACTGGTGCAACTGCTCATAAATTATTGGGAGCGGCCAAACGTGTTTGTGGTAGGCGACGACGATCAAAGTATTTATCGCTTCCAGGGAGCCAACATAGAGAACATGCAGGCTTTTGCCGACAGTTATAAGCAGCACCTGCTGACAGTGGTACTTACCAATAACTACCGGTCTGTTCAGCCTATTCTTAATGTTTCGAAATCACTCATTGACCGAAACATTGAACGGCTGATTGGCAAAATGGACGGCCTTACCAAGGAACTATTGTGCTGCAACGACAAGTGGAAACAGATAAGCGATGCTGACTGCTGCCCGAAGATCAGGGAGTACGAATCGCAGCGGCAGGAAATGATTCACCTAACCATGCAGGTAGAAGAGCTGGTAAAGCAAGGTGTTCAGCCGTCGCAGATTGGTATCATTTACAAGGAAAACAAGTATGGCGAAGAGCTGACTCACTACTTCAAAATGCGCAACATTCCGGTATACAGCAAGCGCAAGCTCAACATACTGGAGATACCGATTGCCAAAAAAGTCATTTTACTTCTGAACTACCTTGCCGCCGAACACGATGCACCATACGGTGGCGACGAAATGCTGTTCGAGATACTGCACTTCGACTTCTTTCAAATAAAACCTATAGAAATTGCAAGGCTATCTGTAGAGGTAGCGGAGAAAAATTGGACTCCAAATAAAACTTCACTCAGAAGATTACTGGCTGAGAAAGCCAGCAGGCCACCTGCCGATCTTTTTGATAAAGGCTTTGACCCGGCAATGAGCAGGGCCAGCAGCATCATTGAAAAATTGGTAGCAGAAGTGCCGAACGTAACGCTGCAGGTACTGGTTGAAAAAGTGATCCGCAACACAGGCATCTTATCAGCTGTTTTAAAAAGCCCTGAGAAGCTTTGGCTGATGCAGGTGCTTACAGGCTTATTCGAATTTGTAAAAGAGGAAACACGCCGCAATCCATCCCTTACCTTACAAGGACTGGTAAACATATTTGACCTGATGCGCAGCGAAGGACTCAGCCTGCCGCTGGTGCAGGTAAGTGGCAGCGACAAGGGCATCAACCTGCTTACCGCGCATGGCAGTAAAGGCCTGGAGTACCAATATGTATTTTTAGCGGGTGCCAATTCCGGTAACTGGGAAAAGAAACGCAAGCCAGGTGGAGGATATGCTTTTCCTGATACAATGTTTACTTCGGTTTCTAAAGCAAAAGAAGAGGAAGAATTGCGCAGGCTCTTTTATGTCGCGCTAACCCGCGCCGAAAAGCACCTGTACATTTCGTACAGCAAGTTTAAGAACGACGGCCGCGAACTGGAGCCTTCCATGTTCATCGCCGAGATACAGGAAAAGAACCTGCTGCCGGTAGAGAAGATTTTCATTGATGAGGATGTACAGGCCGAATTTGCTGCACTTCATTTCCAGGAAGACCTGCAGCCTGAGATAGATAAAGCCGAAGAAGATTTTGTAAGCCGCATGCTCGACAAGTTTGTAATGAACGTGACCGCGCTAAACAACTACCTGAGTTGTCCGCTCAATTTCTACTATAACAATCTTGTGCGGGTGCCTTCCGGAAAATCGGAGGCTACCGAGTTTGGTTCTGCCATTCACCACGCACTGCAGCGCCTGTTCGAAAAAATGCAGCAGAACAGGGATAATAAATTTCCTGCTAAAGAAGATTTTATTGCCGACTTCTTGTGGTACATGCGCCGCCACAGGGAATGTTTCACCAAAGAACAGTTTGACAGACGGATGGAGTACGGCTACGAAGTGCTTTCCAACTACTACGACCAGTACATTGACAAATTCAACAAGATAGTGGTGGTAGAAAGAAACCTGAAGAACGTGGTGGTAAATGGCGTACCTCTAAAAGGGAAGTTGGATAAGCTGGAGTTTGATGGAAAGCATGTGAACGTGGTGGATTATAAAACGGGCGATATAGATAAGGCACTTCCAAAACTACAGCCGCCGAACGGTAAAGACCCGCAAGGTGGTAGCTACTGGCGCCAGGCTGTTTTTTACAAAATACTGGTGGACCATGTAGAGAACAAAGACTGGCGTGTGGTAAGTACAGAGTTTGACTTCATTGAGCCTGATAAGAAAAAGAATTACCGCCGCGAAAAGGTGGTTATCAGCCCGCAGGATATTGACATTGTAACCCAACAGATAACAGAGGTTTGGGAAAAGATACAAGCAAGAGAATTCTATACCGGCTGCGGTAAAGAAGAATGCCGCTGGTGCAATTTTGTAAAAACAAATGACCTTGCTGTAGCACTGCACGATCCGAATGAAGAGGAGGAAGTATGGGAAATAGGCGGTGAAGATGTATTAACAACCGAATTGTAATTGGCTGTGGCAGAGGAGGAAACTGCAATTTCTTCTTAAAAAGAATGGCTACTTTCTCTGCCAACCTTATTCGCTTTATGTTTGCAGGCAACACCACCGGTTAATGAACAGATCCATCTCTTTGTTTTCTTTTTTTGCAGGCATAGTCTGCTTTATGGTAATTATTGGAAGTATCGGATGTGCCAATATACTTCCGCCTGGTGGTGGTCCACGCGATACTATACCACCGGTGCTGGTAAATGCTGTTCCAAGAGACTCTGCTACCAATACCACACCCAACCGCGTTACACTTTACTTCAATGAATTTGTAGAGATACAAAATGCAATGGAGAATGTGGTGATATCGCCGCTGCCCAACAACCTGCCAAACATCGATTTCAGGCTGCGTACCGTTACCATACGACTGCGTGACACACTCGAAAGCAACACCACCTACTCTATCAACTTTGGCGATGCCATCAGGGACGTGAATGAAGGAAACGTGATGAAGAACTTTGTTTATGTCTTTTCCACTGGCAGCACCATCGATAGCAATTCACTTTCTGGTAAAGTAGTATTAGCCGAAACAGGAAAATTAGATACTACAATGATCGTTGTCCTGCATAGGAATTTGGATGATAGTGCTGTTGCCAAAGAAAAGCCGAGGTATATGGCCAGGCTCAATGGCCAAGGTAATTTTCTCTTCCAAAACTTACCTGCAGGCACATTCGCTTTGTACGCCATCACCAACGACTATGGCCGCCGGTACGATGATACTACCAAGCTTTTTGCATTTGCCGGCGAACCGATCAACACGGGTGAAACGAACAACCCGGTGATCTTATACGCATATAATTATCCGAAAGCAGCCACACCTCAAAGAGCTGCCAGCAATGCACGGCCTGGTCCTCCCAATGCTGCAGCACAGGATAAGAACCTACGCTATACCACCAGCCTGGAAGCAGGAGGCATTCATGATGTGCTAAAGCCTACGGTGGATATAAACTTCAACCGGCACGTTGTGCGATTTGATACGGCAAGTGCTATTCTTACTGATAAAGATTTTACTGCGCTTAATGGTTTTACAATTGTTGCAGATACCAACCGCACTACGTTTCATGTAAATTATCCATGGGCTACAGGACAAGAATATAGGCTGTTGTTAAGCCAGGGTGCGTTCTCAGATTCATCCGGAAATACGTTGGCAAAAAATGATACGATCAAGATCAGCACCAAGAAAAATGAGGATTATGGAAGTGTGAAGCTCCGTTTCACTAACCTGAACCTCGACCGCAATCCTGTATTGCAACTTGTACAATCAGACAAGGTAGTATTATCCAGCCCACTCACCGGTCGCGATTGGTCAAGAAAGCTTTTCCCGCCCGGCGACTACGAAATCCGCATTTTGTACGATACCAATAAAAATGGCCAGTGGGATCCTGGCAGTTTCTTCTGGACCAGGCGCCAACCCGAAATTGTTACCGACCTCAAGATCAAATTAACTATTCGCGGAAATTGGGACAACGAAAAAGAGATAACGCTATAGCTTGTACAGTTTGATGAACAGCTGGCTGGCTTCCGTTGCTAAACATTAAACCTGTAGTTAAACCACACTTCTTCTTTAGCCGGAAGAACAACGTTTAACAACCCGCTCCACTTCTATTATTTACTTTTGCCGCTTTATAGTACGCCATGCAGCTCCCGTCTTCCTTATTAGAAAATGCAGTGAATGAATTTGCCAAACTTCCGGGTATTGGAAAGAAGACTGCGCTCAGGCTTGTGCTGCATTTGTTAAAACAAGAGCCTGAAACGGTACAGCAGTTTGGCGACAGCATTAGCCGCATGCGGCAGGAGATAAAATTCTGCCAGCGCTGCGCCAACATCAGCGACGGCGATATCTGTTCTATCTGCGCCAACAGCATGCGCAACCAGCAGATCATTTGCGTGGTTGAAAACATTAGGGATGTGATAGCCATAGAAAGCACCCAACAATTCAATGGCACTTACCATGTACTAGGCGGTGTTATCTCACCGCTTGATGGTATTGGCCCCGACCAGCTGAACATTGATACGCTGGTTCAACGGATACAAACAGAGGAAGTGAAGGAGTTGGTGTTTGCACTTAACCCAAACATACAAGGCGATACTACCATCTACTATATTCAGAAAAAACTACAGCACACCACCTGCACCATTACAACTATAGCCCGTGGTATAGCCTTTGGTGGCGAGCTGGAATACGCCGATGAGATGACACTTGCCCGCAGCATTACCAACCGCTTGCCGGTTGGGCAATATGTAAAATAGCAGGTTGTGCCACTTCTTCACTCCTACTCAAAACTCATCTATATATTCTCCTACTACCACCAATCTTCCACTTCAGCTACTGTTTTTCCCTGTTCAGTTGATTGATTTAGGTTCTTGATGAACCGGAGCAGTAACTTGCTCCTATAATTCTTCTTCAATGAGAAAAAAAGGAAAAATAGCAGTAGTTGTAATTGTGACCTTATTAATTGCAGGTTCGGCTGTTGCATATTTCATGTGGAATAAACCACGCCGCAACATTGAGAACGAAAAAGGAATAGCAGTTACTGCCACACAACTGGTAAAAGATTTCCAGGAAAATGAAACAGCAGCCAACGAAAAATATTTAGACAAGGCTATAGAGGTAACAGGAACGGTAACAGAGGTAAGCCAAAACCAGGATGGCAACACCACCATCATGCTGGCGTCAGGTGATGATTTTGCGGGAGTTTACACCACATTGAAAGAACCTGCAACGAATGTTTCGATTGGAAATAATGTCACCATCAAAGGCAAGTGCAACGGGATGCTGAGCGATGTGCGGCTTAGCGAAGCAGTACTGGTAACCAAATAAACAGCAGCTTATGAAAAAGACCTGTTTTATATTATTTGCAGTAGCTGCCATTTGGGCTTGTAAGCATACAGTAGAAACCCCTGCTGATGGTTCTCAAACCGGCAATACAGGAGGAGGCAATACCGGCGGCACCCCAGGCAGCAATGTTGTTTGTTTTGAAACAGAAGTACTTCCCATCTTCAAGAGTAGCTGTGCCAAGAGCGGCTGCCACGATGTACAATCAAGAAGAGAAGGATACGTTCTTGATTCGTATGATAACATCATTAAAAAAGGAATAAAAGCCGGCGATGCCAACGATAGCAAGATCTACAAAGTATTGGTAGACGATGATGAAGATGACAGGATGCCGCAACGACCAAATCCTAGACTTACAACAGCACAGATCAACATCATAAAAAAATGGATCAACGAAGGAGCTAAGAATACCACCAACTGCGGCACTACATGCGATACAACCATCTTTAGTTATTCGCAAGGAGTAAAACCAATTTTAGAAACCAACTGCTATGGCTGTCACAACGGTGCTACTACAAGTGCAGGAATAAACCTTACTTTATATTCCGGTGTACGAACAGTAGCCATCAACAACAGGTTACTGGGAGCAATCACACATAGTGCAGGTTATACGCCAATGCCTATGGGCAGCAACAAGTTGAATGATTGCCAAATCACTAAGATCAGGAAGTGGATACAAGCAGGTGCACCAGAAAATTAAGTATCACATGAAAAAGATCATTCTATTATTCATCACGGCATTCTCAGTAGCGCTTATTACTGGTTGCTTTTACGATAAAGAAGAACTCGTTTACCCCACTACCGGCACTGGCAGTAATTGCGATACGGCCAATATGCGGTACAGTGTAGACATCACCAATATCCTTTCTGCCAGTTGCTATTCCTGCCATAGCGGAACTGCTGCCAGCGGCGGAGGCATCAGGCTGGATACATATAATGGTGTAAAAAACATGGTGAACAACGGCCAGCTGATGAGAGCGATCACGCACAGCGGAGGTGCATCACCAATGCCAAAAGGCGGAAGCAAACTACCTGCCTGTACCATTGCTAAAATAAAAGCCTGGATAGATAGAGGAGCGCCACAGAACTAATTCATTTTAAAAAAACAAACTATGAAATACATATTCATTTTGCTGGCAGCAATAGGATTGACTGCTACAACAGTAAACGCACAAAAAGTATACAGCACCAAAAACGGTAAGATTTCCTTCTACTCTAAAGCACCGCTTGAAGACATAGAAGCACAAAACAGCGAAGTGGAAAGCAAACTAGCTGCTGCTACAGGTCAGGTTGTTTTTACGCTTTTGATCAAAGGTTTCCAGTTCGAGAACCAGTTGATGGAAGATCACTTCAACGAGAACTACCTTGAAAGTTCGAAATATCCTAAGAGCAATTTTAAAGGCTATGTTACCAATATCAAAAGCATCGACTTGAATAAAGATGGCTCATACCCAGCAAAAGTAAAAGGTGAGCTTACTATTCATGGTGTTACCAAACCTTTGGAAACTGATGGCACCCTGGAAGTAAAAGGTGGTAAGGTAACAGCCAAAGCACGTTTTCCTGTGAAACTGAAAGACCATAATATAGGCGGCTCAATGGTAGGAAAGAAAATAGCAGAAACCATAGTTGTAGATGTAAATTGTCAGTACGATTAACCAGGTGGATCAAATCATTTGCTGAAATCTTCAGTAGACAGAACCCATTTCAACCATTGCTTTATGCTACAAAAAATCACCCTGCTGCTGGCCGCCTTCTTTTTCTCTGCCACTGTTTTCTCGCAGGAAGAAGACCTGTTTAAAATGCTGGATGAAGACTCAAAAAAACAGGAAGCTGACAGAACCGATTATACCACCGCCACATTCAAAACTTCAAGGCTTATCAATGGCCATACGATAGAAACAACAGGCAAACGAGTTCTTGATTTCAAGATCTCGCATCGCTTCGGCACGGTTAACAGCGGCATCGAGGACTTTTTTGGATTGGATAATGCAACTATGCGAATGGGTTTAGACTATGGGATCACCGATCACTTTACAGTTGGTCTTGGCAGAAGTACATTTCAAAAACAAGTGGATGGATTTCTGAAGTACAGGCTGCTGAGGCAGTCTACAGGTAAAAGAGTGATGCCGGTAACAGTTACAGCAGTTGCTTCAGCCATGATACGTACACAAAAAGATGTAGATCAAACCATCAAGCGAAACTTTAGCGACAGGCTGTATTATGCGTTTCAATTGCTGGTAGCACGCAAGTTCTCCGAAGGCACTTCTATTCAACTTGCGCCTACCATTGTACATCATAATATTGTACCTTTTGCTACCAACCCCAACGACATCTTTGCATTGGGAATTGGCGGCAGGCAAAAAATTTCCAAACGTGTAAGCATCAATGGCGAGTACTACCTGGTGAACCCGCAACACAAGCTGCCCAATACTACCAATTCTTTGTCACTGGGTGTAGATATAGAAACGGGTGGCCACGTTTTCCAGTTGCACTTTACCAATTCGCGAGGCATGACAGAGCGTACATTTATCACTGAAACCCAGGGCGAATGGGGCAACGGTGACATCTACTTCGGCTTCAATATTTCGCGTGTATTTGTTATCGGTAAAAAGAAAAAGCCCAAGGATATTTGATGCAATAAACCCAAAAACTTGAAGCAGGCATTACTTACCATATTGATCTTCCTCCTACCGCTTTCCTTCCTTGCAGCCCAGGGAGGAAAAGTATTTATCACCAATTCTGGTAAAATAGCTTTTCAATCGGATGCGCCTTACGAATTGATAAAAGCCTCCAGCAACAACTTAAGCGGAGCATTGGATGTAGCAAAAAAAGAATTCGCTTTCAAAGTTCGTGTTGAAACTTTTGAAGGTTTCAATAGCGCACTGCAGCGGGAGCACTTCAATGAGAATTACATGGAAAGCAACAAGTTTCCCGAAGCGCGCTTTGCAGGAAAAATCATAGAAGATGTAAACCTTTTACAGGATGGCCATTTTTCTGTGCGAGCAAAAGGTATACTTACTGTTCATGGGGTACCGCAAGAGCGGATCATAAAAAGCGATCTTACTATCAAGGACGGCAAGGCGCATATCAAGTCAGAGTTCACCGTTTTATTATCTGATCATAACATTCCTATTCCTAAAGTTGTAAAAGACAAACTGGCGTCGGAGATAAAAGTAGAAGTAAACTGCCAGCTGCAACCCCGCCAGTAAATGAAGCCATCCCTGAAGCATATAACAGTTGTTATACTTTTACTTGCTGCTCTCCATTCCATTGCACAACCTTTTTCTTTTAAGCCATTTGTAGTTACCGACGATGGTAATGCACCACGCATACATGCCTTACATTATTCTGCTAAAGGCTATATGCTGGTTGGCACATCGATGGGCCTGTTCCGGTTCGATGGTCAGAATTTCCATGCAATTCCTTTTGCAGATTCTATTGTTTCTACTGCAGTTACTGCTATCAGCGAAGACAAAGCAGGTACCGTATGGTTAGGCTTGCAAAACGGCATGATCGCTTACAGCAACATGAAACAAGTCTCTCTTTTAAAAGCAGAGGAAGGGCATCCGCAGGTAAGCATTACATCTATAGTAACCGATAGTTCCACGATATATTTTGCTACAGCAGGAGAAGGCATCTATTATTACCGCAACAAAAGGTTTTACAACATCAACACCGATGACGGCCTGAGTGACAATTATGTTTACCAATTGCTGCTTCATCCAGATGGCATCCTTGCTGCTACCGACAGAGGCATCAATACCATCCGGCTTAGCAACAACCAAAAAGTAATTAAGCCATTTACATCTGCCAATGGTTTACCCGATAATATTGTTCGCAGCTTATATACCACCAGCGGCGACTGCTGGCTTGGGATGCAGGATAAAGGCATTGGCAGGTTCAGGCCCAGGGAGCATGATTTCTTTTCTCCCGACTTGCTTCTGCCATGGAAGTACGGGCAAGTAAACAGCATACTTGCACAGCAGGAACAAATATGGGTTGCCACAGAAGACGAGGGTATTGCTGCTATTCATTTTGCAGATACATTTCTCACAAAGGTTGTTCATGTGCAGGCTTCTGCAGGCTTCGGTAAAGCCGGCAACCTACTGCAGGATATTGAAGGAAACATCTGGTTCACCAGCAACAGCCAACTGGTGCGAACCCCAGGTACGCAATTGCAGTTAATTGCACCTTTAACCGAACAGGAATTTACAGAAGCACATACCATCTACAGCGACAGCAAACAAAACATCTGGATAAACAACAATAGAGGCTTGAAGCGGTATAGCTTGGACTCTGCTACCGGCACTTGGAAATGGAAGAATTTTCCAATTGCAGCCATTTCTGCTACCACTGACATCACTGCTATTTATGAAGATATGTACGGCCACATCTGGATGGGCACGATGGGCAAAGGAGTTTTCATCATCGATCCGATGAGTGGCCAAAGCAGGAACTTAACAGAAGACCACCTGCTTGTTGATGGCAGTGTACTTTCCATCAATGGCAAAGGCAACCAGGTTTGGATTAGCAGCCTTGGTGGCGCCGTTCTTTGCCGGTTAACGGAAAAGAACCTGGATATAAAACAGCCCTACCAATTTGAAAACTACAACCGCCTTAGCGGCATTGGCAGCAACTATATCTACAGCATAATGGTAGATAGTAAAAACAGGGTGTGGTTTGCAACAGATGGTAAAGGTGTAACGGTAATGAACAATGGCAGGTACGAGAACTTTGGTGAGAAGCAAGGCATCAAACACCTGGTCGCTTACAGCCTTTGCGAAGATTTGTTAGGCAACATATGGTTCAGCACCCTTGGCGGCGGATTGTATGTATTTGATGGACATTCCTTCAAAAATATCTCTGTAGAACAAGGACTAAATGATGCCACCATCAATGCTCTTTCTCTTGATAAAAAAGGCAATCTTGTAGCCATCAGTCGCAAAGGAATAAACCTGGTAGATGTGAACACGCATGCCGTTTCTTATATTGATGACAACCAGGGACTGCAGGAGTTGAATACTGACCTCAACTGCATCAGCAGTTACAATGGCAATGTGTATTTCATCAGCAAGCAAGGCATCATCTCTTATACCGCCAGCTACCAAACATTACAGCCGCGTGTTTCACTGGCACGTGTCACACTTTTTGAAAAAGACATAGATATAGCCACTGAAAATGTTTTTGCGCACGATGAGAATAACATCAGCTTTTACTTCTCCGGCATCTCCTTTTCTCATCCTGACAAAGTGCGTTACCAGTTAAAGCTCGAAGGCTATTCCACCGACTGGATCAATACCAAAGAGAACTACATCAACTTTCCGCGACTGCCCGCCGGCACCTATACCTTTAAAGTAAGAGCATCGCTTAACCAGCAGTTCCACGAGCAGAACGAAGCCAGCTATACATTCACAATAAAGAAACCGCTCTGGCTACAGCCGTGGTTCATTATCCTGGTGCTCCTGCTCATTAGCGGCGGCCTTTACTGGTTTATTAAAAACCGGGAGCAACGCCTGAAGCGCTGGGAGCGGCTTGAAAAAGAAAAGATCCAGTCGCAGTTCGAAACGCTCAAAAGCCAGGTAAACCCGCACTTCCTGTTCAATAGTTTCAATACGCTTATTTCTGTTATTGAAGAAAATCCTGGCAGTGCCGTTACTTACGTGGAGCACCTGAGCGACCTGTACCGGAAGATCGTTACCTATCGTGATAAGGATACCATTTCACTGGAAGAAGAACTACAGCTGATCAAAGATTACTTCTTTATTCAACAAAAACGTTTTGGAAACAACCTGCAGCTGCAGGTAAATATTCCACCACAGCTACAGAAAGTATATGCAATTGCGCCCCTCACCCTTCAGTTGTTATGCGAAAATGCGGTGAAGCATAATGCCATCACACCTGCCTCGCCGCTTGTCATCACCATTTCAGTAGTGGAAGAAAAGCTGCTGGTGCATAACAACATCAACCCAAAATACAACCAGGAAAAAGGTGCAGGCATGGGATTGCAAAACATTCAGAAGCGGTACGCACTGCTAAGCCGCAAGGAGATAAAAATTGAACACACCGATCAACATTTTCTTGTCCATATACCTTTACTTTTAGCCTGACATGAAAAACATCCTGCTTTTAGAAGACGAAGAAGCCGCTGTGCGAAGGATCAGCAAAATGGTGCTGGAACTTCTTCCCGACGCCAAGATCCTGGCTGCACTAGCTAGCATCGCTGAAGGCATACAATGGCTGAGTTCAAATCCTTCACCCGATCTGATTTTATCCGACATCCATTTGGCAGACGGCCAAAGCTTCGAGATCTTCAGGCGGGTCACGGTTACCACTCCCATCATTTTCATCACTGCTTACGATCAATATGCGCTGGAGGCATTCAAGGTAAACAGCATCGATTATATACTGAAGCCGGTAAAAAAAGAAGAACTACAGCGGGCTTTGCAGAAGTTCAACAACCTCTCCGTCCAGTCGCCTTCAGTCAACATCGAGAAGCTGTTACTAAGCCTGCAAAAACCTGCACCCACTTACAAAGAGCGCTTTGCTGTTCGTTATGGCGAACACATCAAAACCATAGAAACCACTGATATCGCCTACTTCTACACCGAGAACAAAGTGACTTTCCTTGTTACCAAAGACAACAAACGTTACGTGGTCGATCATCACCTCGACCAGCTGGAGACGCTACTCAACCCGAAGAACTTCTTCCGCATCAACCGTCAGTTCATCATCTGTTTCAATGCCATCACCGAAATGTTCTCGTACAGCAAATCTCGGGTCCTCATCAAGCTCAACCCGCCTTGCAAGCACGAAACCATCGTAAGTGCCGAACGCTCTGCGCATTTCAAAACCTGGATCGACGGCTAATTGTAAAATTTGCTGTAACCGAATTCTGGCCTACATTTGCTCCACTTCAGCAGGCGGATTTGTTTATTGTTCAACCTGCTGATTTTATCCGGCCCGCATTGAACTAATAAACGACACCACGCTGTGCACCTTCCCCAGTTTGTTTTCGTCTATTGTTCAATGATTTTTTTTTATGAAGTCGGCTTTAGTAACTGCTTTCAACAGCCGTTGCGTCGCACACTTGTACAGCTGTATAGTATTCAGCCAACAAGCCGGCCGCGAAATCAACCACCGTCCGCAGTGTCACGCAGTGCCGCCGTGCCGCTGTGGTTCAAAAAATACTTAGCGCCACTTCGTGCCTTCGCGCCTTAGTGGCTGAAAAAACATAACATGGACATACGTAAACTTCTCGAACAACGCATCCTAATCATCGATGGCGCCATGGGCACCATGATACAGCGCCACAAGCTGACTGAGGCAGACTACCGCGGCGACCGGTTCAAAGACTGGCACACCGATGTGAAAGGAAACAACGACCTACTCAGCATCACCCAGCCTGATATCATTACCGGTATTCACAAACAGTACCTCGACGCCGGCGCCGATATCATCGAGACCAACACCTTCAGCAGCACCACCATTGCGCAGGCCGACTACGACTTGCAGTCACTCGCCTACGAGCTCAATGTGGCCTCTGCCCGATGTGCCCGCGCCGCCGCTGATGAATACACAGCCAACGATCCGGGTAAACCGCGCTTTGTTGCCGGCGCCATCGGCCCGCTCAATAAAACACTCAGCTTGTCACCCGACGTTAATAATCCCGGCTACCGCGCCGTCACTTTCGACGAAGTGGTAGAAGCGTACACCGAACAGATAAAAGGACTGACAGACGGCGGTGTGGATATCATCCTGATCGAAACCATCTTCGACACCCTCAATGCCAAAGCGGCCATTTTCGCCTGTAAACAATATTTCCGTAAGGTTGGCAAAGAATGGCCGATCATGATCAGCGGCACCATCACCGACGCCTCCGGCAGAACACTGAGCGGACAAACATTGGAAGCATTCTATAACAGCGTCCGCCATGCCCGCCCGTTGAGCATTGGTCTCAACTGTGCCCTCGGTGCCTCGGAAATGCGTCCGCACATCGAAGAGCTGAGCCAGATAGCAGAGTGTTTTACTTCAGCCTATCCCAACGCCGGCCTGCCCAACGCCTTCGGCGAATACGACGAGCAGCCACATGAAACTGCACACATCATCGAAGAGTGGGCGAAGGAAGGATATGTCAACATCGTCGGCGGCTGCTGCGGCACCACACCGGATCATATAAAGCATATTGCGGAAGAAGTGGCAAAGTTTCAGCCAAGGCAATTGCCGGTGGTTGAGGCGAGTGTTTAATATGATGAGATATTGAACCACTAAGGCACCAAGAACACAAAGAAGCACTAAGAATGTATCAATCATTATCAGTAAGGGAAGAAAGTTTAGGTAAGCAAATAGTAGATGTTGCTTACACTATTCATAAATTTCTTGGGCCTGGCTTGCTTGAAAGTGTGTACGAAAAGTGTTTTTGCCATGAGTTATCTAATCGTGACATTCCATACTTAAGACAAAAAGAGGTGGCTATAATCTACAATAGCCTAAAAATAGACGATGGCTTGCGGTTAGATATTCTTGTAGATGATTTGGTTATCATTGAACTTAAAGCCCAGGAAAACTTCCACCCTGTCTGGGAGGCACAAATGATTAGCTATCTTAAGCTTTCACAGAAAAGGTTAGGCTTCCTAATAAATTTCCATGTTCCACTTATCAAAGAGGGCATCAAACGAATAGTACTATAAACTTTGTGACCCTTAGTGCCCTTAGTGCCTTTGTGGTTCAAAAAAAATAAAAATGGTTATCAAACCCTACTTACGCTTAGCCGGCCTCGAGCCACTCACCATCCGTCCGGAGACGAACTTCGTTAACGTAGGTGAGCGCACCAATGTGACCGGTTCAAAGAAATTTGCCCGCCTCATCCGCGAGGGCAACTACGAAGAAGCCCTCTCCGTAGCACGCCAGCAGGTAGAAAGCGGCGCACAGATCCTCGACGTCAACATGGACGACGCCCTTCTCGACGGCGTCAGCGCCATGACCACCTTCCTCAACCTGCTGCAGGCCGAGCCCGATATCGCCAAAATCCCCATCATGATCGACAGCTCCAAGTTCGAGATCATCGAAGCCGGCCTGAAGTGTGTGCAGGGCAAGTGCATCGTCAACTCCATCAGCATGAAGGAAGGCGAGGAGAAGTTCATCGAGCAGGCATTTATCTGCCAGGCTTACGGCGCCTCTGTCATTGTCATGGCTTTCGATGAAGTAGGTCAGGCCGATACCAAAGACCGCAAGGTGGAGATCTGCGAACGCGCATATAAGATATTAACCGAACAGGTAGGCTTCGAGCCGCAGGATATCATCTTCGACCCGAACATTTTTGCGGTAGCAACAGGTATTGAAGAGCATAATAACTATGCAGTAGATTTCATAGAAGCAACACGTGTCATAAAACAAAGAATGCCGCTGGCGAAAGTGAGCGGCGGTGTCAGCAACGTATCCTTCTCCTTCCGCGGCAATGATCACGTACGCGAAGCCATTCACGCTGTATTTCTTTATCATGCCATACAGGCAGGCATGGACATGGGTATTGTAAATGCTGGTCAGCTGCAGGTGTACAGCGAGATAGAACCCAAACTGCGCGACCTGTGCGAAGATGTGATCCTCAACCGCAACAACGACAACAACCAGGCAACAGAAGCACTGATCAATTTTGCCGAAACAGTAAAAGCAAAAGGAAAAGTAACCGTAAGAGATGAAGCATGGCGCAATGAGCCGGTAGAGAAACGACTGGCGCATTCACTGGTAAATGGAATAACCGATTACGTAGAACTGGATACAGAAGAAGCTCGTCAGAAATATCCCAAACCACTTGATGTAATTGAAGGTCCGCTGATGGACGGGATGAATATTGTGGGTGACCTGTTTGGCAGTGGTAAAATGTTCCTGCCGCAGGTAGTAAAGAGTGCAAGGGTTATGAAAAAAGCTGTAGCGGTGCTGACGCCTTTTATTGAGCAGGAAAAAGAAGACCGCAAGCAGGCGCACCTTGCTGCCGGCACTACCAATGAAGAGCTGGCAGGTGCCGCTAAAATTCTTCTCGCAACCGTAAAAGGTGATGTACACGACATCGGGAAAAATATAGTGGGTGTGGTACTGGGATGTAACGGCTACGACATTATCGACCTTGGTGTAATGGTATCTGCAGATAAAATTCTGGAAACGGCGCAGAAAGAAAATGTAGATGTGATCGGCCTGAGTGGTCTCATTACTCCATCACTAGATGAGATGGTGCACATAGCACACGAAATGAAGCGCCGCAATATGACGCAGCCATTGCTGATAGGCGGTGCCACCACCAGCCGGATGCATACCGCCGTAAAAATTGCGCCTGAATATGAAAATGGCGTGGTGCACGTACTCGATGCCAGCCGCAGCGTAACCGTTACAGGCAGCCTGCTCAGCAAAGAGCAGAAGGATGATTTTCTTTCTGGCATCTACAAAGAATACGACAAGCTGCGTGAAGACTTTGGCAATAAACGATCAGCTAAATCATTACTGTCATTTGAGGAAGCGCAGGCCAATAAAATGAAGATTGACTGGAATGCTTTTGAACCGGCAGCGCCTTCTTTTACAGGTGTGCGTGTGTTCAACGATTATAACCTGGCTGAAATTGCACCTTACATAGACTGGCATCCGTTCTTCATTGCATGGGAAATGCATGGCAAGTACCCGCAGATACTGAGCGATGAAGTAATTGGTAAAGAAGCGACCAAACTGCACAACGACGCAAAAGCGTTGCTGCAAAAGATTATTGATGAGAAGTGGCTGACGGCAAAAGGAGTGGTTGGTTTCTGGCAGGCCAATGCGACTGCAGCTGATACAGTTACGGTGGCTGAAACAAAAGAACAAGGAGATACACAACAAGTAGCACTTCAGTTCCTGCGCCAGCAAAGCAAGAAAGCGGCAGGACAACCGAACTTGTCACTGGCTGATTTCATCGCTCCGGTTGAGACTAACAAGCAAGATCATATTGGTGCTTTCGCTGTATCCATTCATGGCATTGAAGAACACATCAAACGCTTTGAATCGCAGCACGATGATTACAACAAGATCATGCTACAGGCGCTGGCCGACCGGCTGGCAGAAGCCTTTGCTGAACTTCTGCATGCTAAAACAAGAAAAGAACTATGGGCCTACGTACCAGGCGAGGACCTAACCAACGAACAACTGGTGAAAGAAGAATACCAGGGTATTCGTCCTGCACCAGGCTATCCTGCCTGCCCTGATCATACAGAAAAGCACAAGCTGTTTGCATTGTTGAATGCTACAGAAAATGCAGGAATCGAATTGACAGAAAGCCTGGCAATGTATCCTGCAGCAAGTGTATGCGGTTGGTATTTTGCCCATCCGCAAAGCAAATATTTTGGCTTAGGCAAGATCAATAAAGACCAGGTAGAGGACTATGCAAAGCGGAAGAACATGCCGGTGGAAGAGGTAGAACGCTGGTTGCGTCCGGTGCTGGATTATGCATAGGATGTTTTAGCAGCAAAGTCGCGAAGGCACGAAGAGGCGCTAAGGAAGAAAGGCGTAAAGGAACACTAAGAGATTGATTTTTGTTAGCGTTTTCTTTACGCCTTTGCTTTTTGCAGCTTTCTGTCGCAGGAGCAATATTTGTATATTTGAGATAAAAGGGGCAGCTATGCGAATGGCAACATCAGACCGGATTTTTAGCGTGGACGAGTACATCAGGCATGAACTATCTGCCGCCACACGTCATGAATTCCTTAACGGTCAACTTTTTGAAATGCCGGGAGAAAAAGATATCAATAATGAGATTGCCCTTGCAATTGCTTTTCTTTTTATGCAAGTCCTAAAGTCCCGCGGCTACCAGGTTTACGCACACGATGTAAAAGTCAAGATCCACGGTGAAAACAAGTATTATTATCCTGATGTGTTTGTAACCAAAGAAGAAAAGACTGAAGACAATATATACATCAAGAAAGAGCCTGTGCTGATAGTAGAAGTAGTATCAGAAAGTACTCAGGTAAACGATTATGTAGATAAATATATCGACTATACAAAGATCCCTTCGCTTAAGTATTACCTAATAGTAGAACCTGAGACCATGTTGCTCACCATGTACAAACGCAGCGAAGGTGGTGAGTGGACAACTTTCAAATTCACCAAAGCGGAAGAAGATGTGAAGCTGGATGACCTTGATGTATCGTTTAAACTTCAGCAGGTATATCCTTAATGATCTACTTCCCCGTACAAAAAAATAGAACACTACTTCAGTCCAAGCGCATGTATCACTTGTTTACTTAATGGTGAAACACCTGCACCAAAATAATGCGTCAGTATACCTTGCTCATTCACCAGGTACTTGGTAAAGTTCCAACCTGGCTCCTTGTCGTTCCAGCCATTCTTCTCTTTCTGTGTCAGCCACTGAAACACTTCATGCTGTCCTTCTCCTTTACGAACCCGGCTCTTCTTCACCAGCGGAAACTGGATGCCGTAGGTGCCGATGCAGAAGGTGGCTATCTGTTCATCTGTTCCCTTTTCTTGTTCTTTAAAATCATTGGACGGAAAGCCAATGATCTCCAGCTTGCCCCTGTACAATTCCTGCAGCTTCTTTAGCTCACTTAGCTGTGGAGTATAGCCGCACTGCGAGGCTGTATTTACCACCATTACTTTCTTGCCCCTGTATTGAGAAAAGTTAATGGGTGTGCCATTGTTAGCTAAAGCTTTTAATTCGTGAAAAGAAGCGTCTGGCGCCACATCTTCTATATTGATCCCGCTGCTGGTATTCATACCAAACACTTTACCTGCTTTTAGCAGTACGGGGTAGATCGTCCTGAATATTCGTCTTTTGATGCGGATGGTTTTTTGTTGTGTCATACAATAGCTTTTTCAATTGTGGCAGCAGTAGGTATACAATAGTCGTGATCTCTGTGCAGTTATAGTTCTAACACTTCAACATGCTTTAAGGTTAAAGAATTGAACCCTTGGCTCAACCCGGGGGTTGCCGATGAACGGACTGCGTCCCCGCAATAAGCGGGGCAGGCGCAACGATGTTCAACCGGAGTTACAACTGCCGGAGCCATCCTTTTTTACACCACCGTTGGCTCCTTCACCTTGCTTGATTGCTTTTCAAGGAAGCCCCAGAATGGTTTTGGCCTCTTGGTGATTTTGTAGTTGCCGGTGATGTAGGTGCGGATGTGTTGCATCGCCTCATCGTAATCGTCTGTCAGCAGCACCAGCTTCAGGTCGTCTTCACTTATTGTTTGCTCTTTGGCCAGGAAGTGCATGTAGTCCATCAGCGGCTGGTAATATTCTTTGCCGTACAGCACTATTGGGAACTGCGTGATGGTTTTGGTTTGCACCAGTGTCAGCGTTTCAAAAAATTCGTCCATGGTACCAAAGCCACCTGGCATGATGATGAACGAGTACGAATATTTGACGAGCAGTGTTTTGCGCACAAAAAAATGTTTGAACGTAAACCACTTGTGCATGTAAGGGTTGTGCGCCTGCTCAAACGGCAGGTAGATATTGCAGCCAACGGAGTAGCCGCCGTTCTCGAAAGCGCCGCGGTTGGCCGCTTCCATGATACCTGGTCCGCCGCCAGTGAGCGTGGTGAAACCTATTTCGGCAATGCGTTTGCCGAATTCACGAGCAGCCTCGTAATAACGATGTCCTTCCTTGAAACGTGCGGAGCCGAAGACGGTAATGCATGGACCTATGTAGTGCAACGTACGAATGCCGCGTATCATTTGCCAAAATACATGCACCGCAAACTTAAACTCCTTCCACCGGCTCTTCGGCCCTTCCAAATATTCCTCAAGGCGGTTGTTGATAATTCTTTTGTCTTTGCTCATGCTATAAAGTTCTCCATTTACAATCAGTTGTGTGTGCAAGCGATTAATTTGCACCACTATCAAGAGTATAAAAACTATTCCTATGCGCATCATCACTTACAATGTCAACGGTATCCGCAGCGCGGTGAAGAAGGGATTTTACGAGTGGCTGGCAACTGACCCCGCCGATATTGTATGCCTGCAGGAGGTGAAGGCGCAGCGTTCTGATATTGATATTGCTTCCATTGAAACGATGGGCTACCACACCCAGTGGTTTTGTGCGCAGAAAAAAGGCTACAGCGGCGTGGGCATACTTAGCAAGATAAAACCTGACAACGTGGTGGAGGGATGCCAGATAGAACAGAGTGACCTGGAGGGACGTGTTATAAGAGCCGACTTCGGCGACATCACCATCATCAATGCATATTTCCCTTCAGGTACAATGGGCGATGTGCGACAGGCTTACAAGTATGTATGGCTGGATGAATTTCTTGATTGGTTGCTGGAGCTGCGTAAGACGCGTTCCCAGCTGATCGTGTGCGGCGACTACAACATTGCTCATAGAGAAATTGACCTGCACAGCCCAAAGACCAACAAGAAGACCACGGGTTTTCTGCCTGAAGAGCGTGCATGGTTTGATAAGTTCCTAGCAAATGGATTTGTAGATGGCTTGCGCGAAATAACTCAGGAGCCTGCACAATATACGTGGTGGAACCAGCTACGACCCAGCATCCGCGAAGAGAACAAAGGCTGGCGCATTGACTACATCAATGTGACAGAAAACCTCCGCCACCGCATCAAAGACGCAAAGGTGCTCCCGCACATTAAGCACAGCGATCACGGGCCAATGTACCTGGAACTGGAATAGGATTCATTACTTAAAGAACCATTTCAGGAACTTCAACTTTCCTTTATAAGGCGGGTATTTTACTGAAGGATCGATCCAGGTAGCTGTTTCTAATACACTCTTAGGCCGGGTAAAAGTGTCGAAGCTAAACTTGCCATGATATGAACCTACACCACTATTGCCTACACCTCCAAAGGGTAGTTCGGCGTTGGCAAGATGCACCAGCGTGTTATTGATACAGCCTCCACCAAAGGATACTTCATCCAGGAATTTTACCTGGTTCTCTTTCTTGTTACCAAAATAGTAGAGTGACAATGGGTTTGGATTTTGCTTGATTATCTGAAGCGCTTCATCATGGTGCTGAAATGATAGTACCGGTAATAAAGGGCCGAAAATTTCTTCCTTCATGATTGGTTGATCAAGGGAAACATTTTCAATCAATGTTGGCGATATGTACAAGTCTTCCTTATCAGTTTTACCACCTTCAATGATTTTTCCTTGCTGTAGAAAATCTGTCAGCGTAATCCATCTTCTTTCGTTTACAATGCGTCCATAATCACTTGACTGCTGCGGATTGCTGCCATAGAAATTATGTATTGCCTGCTGCATATGCTTTACCAATTCAGCCTTGCGATCTTTGTGTACAAGCACATAATCAGGAGCCACACATGTTTGCCCCGCATTGGTGAATTTGCCCCAGGTGATCCGTTTGGCTGCCACAGCCAGGTCAGCATCGGCATCTACAATGCAGGGAGATTTACCACCCAACTCTAGTGTTACCGGCACTAGTTGTGGAGCCGCCAGTTTATTGATCTCTTTTCCTACAGCTATACTACCGGTGAAAAAAACATTATCAAACCGGTAGTTATTCATAAGGCCAGGCACTACCTGTGCTCCATCACCTTCTATTACTTTTATAAAGTTTGGATCAAAGGTTTCTTGAATGATTTTGGAAATGATGGCGGAAGTATGCGGCGTAAGTTCAGATGGTTTTAGTACAGCACAATTGCCGCCGGCTATGGCACCAACCAGCGGCGCCATCATCAACTGGAAAGGATAATTCCATGGTGCAATGATGAGAACCACACCCAGTGAAGCAGGAATGATCTTACTGCTGCTGGGGAAGAGTACTACAGGTGTTTTAACCGTTGTGGGCTGCATCCATTGCCGCAAGTGTTTTAATGCATGAGATATTTCAGCATACATAAAACCTATCTCTGTGGTATATGCCTCCTCTTTTGACTTTCTTAAATCTTGAAACAATGCGGCTGATATAGCTTCCTCATTTTCTTTTATTGCCACCTTTAGGCGCTCCAGCTGCAGCTTCCTGAACTGATAGGTGCGGGTGGTACCAGAAGCGTAAAAATCTCTCATCCCTTTCCAGCCACTTTCCGTCAGCATAGCTTCCATATTGTGCATTTAATTACAAAGTAATCAATATAAGGTTCTGCAGCTGCATTGCCAGCATTAGTACTTTTACAACATGATTGAGTACAACGATGAACATTATATGCGGCAGGCACTGCGCGAAGCACAGGAAGCATACCTGGAAGGTGAAATTCCTATAGGTGCTGTTGTTGTTATTAATAATAAAATTATTGCCCGCGATCATAACCGGGTGGAGCGTTTAAATGATCCTACTGCACATGCGGAAGTACTGGCTATAACGGGAGCATGTAATTCGCTAGGTGCAAAATATTTACCGGATGCCACTATCTATGTTACCATTGAACCTTGCCATATGTGTGCGGGTGCCTTGTACTGGAGCAAAGTGAAGCGAATAGTATTTGGAGCATTTGATGAAAAGCAAGGCTACCATAATTTCTGTGCAGAGAAAAATCCTTTTCACCCAAAAGCTGAGGTGGTGAAAGGTATACTTGCTGATGAATGTGGCAAGCTGATGAAAGATTTTTTCAAAGAAAGAAGATAAGACCGTAGCCCCGGCAGGAAATATGCAGAACTCCAATTCTAACAGATTCTAAAGTTCTATAGAAACATGAGTTCTTTTTAAAGATGCATCTTCTTGCGATTTCAGAAACATTTCATTCTGTTCTGCTCTGTTCAACAGATAGCATTTAAATTTGCTGCTCATTACATTTATCTTCAAACAATTAAAATCAATACACATGGCATTTACACTTCCAAATCTCCCTTATGCACACGAAGCATTGGAACCACATATTGATGCGCAAACCATGCAGATACACCATGGTAAACATCACCAGGCATATGTAGACAACCTGAATAAAGCAATAGCAGGCACTGAACACGAGGGTAAATCATTGGAAGAGCTTGTAGCTTCTGCAGGAAGCATCAGCCCGGCAGTACGCAACAATGGCGGCGGTCACTGGAACCACAGTTTCTTCTGGGAGATCCTTTCACCAAATGGTGGTACTCCATCTGGTGAGTTGTCAGATGCTATCAATAGCACCTTTGGCTCATTAGAAGAACTAAAAGCTAAAGTAAATGCAGCTGGTGCTACACGCTTTGGCAGCGGCTGGGCATGGATCATCGTAAAAGATGGCAAGCTGGAAGTTACTTCAACTCCTAACCAGGACAATCCACTGATGGATGTAGCAGAAGTAAAAGGCACTCCTATTTTGGGTATGGATGTTTGGGAGCATGCTTATTATTTGAAATATCAGAACAAGCGCCCTGACTACCTGACCGCTATCTGGAATGTGATTAACTGGGATAAAGTAGCAGAACATTTTAAGGCTGCACAATAAGTGCAATAACTGTTTTAATTTTCAGCCCCGGCGATGTTGCCGGGGTTTTTCTTTTTAAATATCTAAACATGAAAAGAGTCTTCTTATCTGCACTATGCACACTTACAATTATTGCATCGTGTAATACTCCTACCAAAAAGAAAGTATTGGTAATGGGCAAAGGCACATTAACAGCAAGAGAAAATTCCGTTACACTTAAACAAGGATCAGGATACGCTGAAGCAACAGTTCAACTTACTGATGATAAAGAAAGCCAGTTGAGCGTAGATGTAGATGGTAGTAAAAAAGATGTAGCTGTTCCGGCAGGTGAAGGTTTTTACATGTTGAACCTAAGAACGGATACAATTGTAGGAGCTAAGCAAAACATAGGCACTGACCTAAGCTCCGGAAAAGTTATGACACAGGAAGAGCTGAAACTGAAGATTGATAGTCTTGTACAACTTACTACCGGTGCTAATGTGAAGCAAGGTGGCACCAACTTCATTATCGCACCTAACCAGGTTGTAAAAATTTCTGGCAACGTTAATGCACGTGTTTATGGTCCTTTTACCAAAATACCGGGCGCTATAGATGCAGATCCTGATGGAAAAGAAGTGGAACTGTATAAATTTTATACAAACCAGGAAATGCGCGACTTGATTGAAAAACTTAGGAAGCAGACATACTAGTCTCTCTACTTTTGATATAAAAAAGCTATCGATATCGATAGCTTTTTTTGTTGGCACAAAGTGCCGGTATTATTTTTTAAAGAATATTAGCCATTGCTTTCACGCTTAGCTTCTTCTACCATTTTCTCGTTGGCGTAAATGGCAAATTCCACTCTCCTGTTCTTAGCCCTGTTTGCTTCAGAGTCATTAGGATACTTTGGCTGTGTTAAACCATACCATGCAGTTTTAAGCCTTGATGAAGCTATGTTCTGGCTTCTTAAGTAATCAGCTACAGATTTTGCTCTTCTTTCGCTCAAGGTCATGTTGTGGCTGGCAGAACCAGTATTATCTGTATGACCTTCTATCAGTACATAAGTATCAGGATACTTATTAAGCACCTCTGCCAGCTGACGAATATTTCCCTGTGCAGTGGCATTAAGAGAAGATTGATTGACACCGAACAGCACACCTGATTCAAATGTTACGTTTATACCTTCTTCCACCCTTTTTACTTCAGCTCCGGGTATCTTAGCCATTTCTTCAGCCTGCTTGTCCATTTTTCTACCAATTACACCACCGGTAACGCCACCAACAGTAGCACCAATGATAGCTCCCAGTGCAGTGTTGCCTGCCGCTTTTCCTACACCTGCGCCTACTGCACCACCAGCACCTGCACCTATAAGTACACCTTTCTGTTGCTTATTCATGGTTTTACAACCTACACCCATAGTGCCGGCAATACATAGAACAAGTAATGAGTTTTTAATAGTCCTTATCATCATAAATATTCATTTTGTTCCGGGTGAGAAGCACAAAGTGGTTCTTTATTCCGGATAGTGAAAACTAAATCTTAAAGAGCTTGTTATCCCGGTGTTACAACCCGAAGTTCACGCCTAAATTCAGCCCGAGGTTCCTGTTTTTATGCTGAACATTTGTGTTGTTGTTGTCAACAATATCTCTTAAGCCATGGTAGTATGTTACATCAGCTACCAACCATGTACTTTGAACCAGCCTATAGTGAATTCCACCCGCACCCTGCAAGCCAATATCAAAGCTGTTCCATACATCTTTAGAACGTGCTGAAGAAATAGGTGAAACAACGCCTGACTGGTTGCGAACGGAGTAAGTAGTTTTACCACCCATTAAAAATCCAAGTGATGGGCCTGCTGATAATTTTGGTCTTAATCGATGTCCTGGTTTACCAAAAAAGTAGATGGCTTTAATTGGAACGCGTAAATAATCCAGGCTGATCTCGTGAATGCCTACTGAGTTATTTGGCAGAGCATTATCTGTTCTTCCGCCTTCAAACGAATATTTGACATCGGTGCCAATTCCAAAATTTGGATGTGCACTAAAAACCATTGAGAGCCCCACATTTCCATGGGTTTTAAATTTCTTGTTTTGCACATTGTCGATCCAGGTGCTACCTACACCGGCGTTCGGACCCAATGAAAATCTTGACCTGGACTGTGCATTTGCTGTTACCGCACATACCCCTAATACAGCAGCTAATAAGTACTTCTTCATGTATAAAATCTGTTTGAGCAGAGGACGGCAATTTCCTTGCCACCAGCAGATTCTTTACCTTCAGGCAAGGGTTGCTATCCTACCCCAAAAGCCCTCAAAGCCCCGTCGGCTATAACTATTCTTTGTACAAATGAAATTTTCTTTAAATTCCTCCGTTATTTGTGAAATTGTTTCTACAGAAGCCGGCAAAAAAACTTGCTGACAATGTAAAAGACAGTGGCAATATTTTTTAACCGCTTTGCGCATGGATAAGAAGAAAGTATTAATTATTGATGATGAGGTAGATTTCTGTTTACTGATGCAATTCTATTTATCCAAGAAAAATTGCGAGGTAAGTATTTCTCATACTCTTCAAGATGGGCTGGGCCTTTTAAAAAACAACGAACCTGATATTGTCATTCTAGATAATAATTTACCTGACGGTCTTGGATGGCCTGCAGCTAAAAATATATTGGACGCTGTTCCCGATGTTCATCTTTTTTTGATAAGCGCTAACAAGCCAATGCACAAACCGGATATCACAGATTCGCAGTGCCAGGTGGTTGAAAAGCCCATTTCCATATCCCAAATAGATAACTTTCTTAAATAATAGACGCACAAAGATCTTCAGCTTATAGTTGCTGGTCTTTGTGCGCATTCTTCTATCCATTTTACTCCTTAATCGAACAATTAGTCTTTCCGATTACTGATTTGTATTCCTGCTTCTAGCTTTGTTATCCACTTTATGTTGTGGCGCAATGGTATAGTTTTTACTACTAATACAGCATAAACTAAAGATTATGGAAGACACACAGGGACTTAATAATCAGAATGTTGATAATCCTCCTAAAATAAAAGAAGGCGGAGCTACAAGCTCTGACACTAAAACAGCGAATGATTCCGGGGAATCGGCTGTACAGGAAGGAGATGAGATAGTAACAAACCAGGATGAGCAAACACAGGTGGTAAATGAAGAATCCCCTGAAGAATTCCTGGATAATGTAAATGTAGAAACTACTCCTAAAGATCAAGGAAGGCTGTCAAGTCATTTCTCTCTGAACGAAGAAGAAGATGATGATGAGGATGACGACGACGATGATGAC
The DNA here is from genome assembly GCF_017355875.1 of Aridibaculum aurantiacum. NCBI lineage: Bacteria > Pseudomonadati > Bacteroidota > Chitinophagia > Chitinophagales > Chitinophagaceae > Aridibaculum > Aridibaculum aurantiacum. The sequence goes on along the minus strand of NZ_JAFEWC010000001.1, from coordinate 265,941 downwards.
GGAGTAGCAATAGGTAACGACCCGGATGAAACGAGTAAGAAGTTACCAGTTATGTAGTGTAAAGCATATAAATGACCTGCAGGTAATGAGCCCGCAGGTCTTTTCTTTTTAAAAAGGTTTTCCATGGGTAGATCGGATAAGCTGCCTTGACAATGGCGGCAACATATTCATCATCCTGAGGAAAATGCCTGTAGTAGCAGGATCTCCAAAAAAGCGTTGAACCAATCTTCCCCAGTATAGCCTGCTGGCAAATTGCTGTTTCCAAAGGCGGCTGTATTCTCTTTCCATCTCCTTCCGGCCAATACGCTTTTGCATAAAATCGTTTACTACTTGAAAGCATATCTTGCTTCCGTGGATGGCCATACTCATACCGTTTCCACAAAGAGGAGTTATTAATCCTGCTGCATCACCAACCAGCAAAACATGGTTTTGTACATTTACTTTGGGCTGAAAGCTTATTTGCGAAATGGCCAGTGGCTCATCATACAAAAATTCAGCGGTAGAAAAAATGCGCTTTAGCTGCGGGTTCTTTGCCAGCAGTGTTTGCTCCATTTTGTCAATTGATCCGCCAGCAGCTTTCAGTTCTTTAGCTGTGGTAAGGTAGCATAAGCAGCACTTTTCATCCTCAATTTTCGAGATGCCACAATAGCCATTTTTGAAATTATGCAGCGCTATCTGGTTGGCCTGTTGCGGATACCTTACGTGGTATTTTACACCAATATAATTTTCACCACTAGTTTTCTTTTCAGTGAAAGAGCGTTTCCATTTTACATCCAGGTTGCTTCTTTTGCCAAAACTACCTACTACAACAGCTGCAGTACATGGATGAAGCTGGCTTTCTATAACAAACTGCTCCCCTTCCAGCCTTACATCATTTACTTTTTCATGAACAAAAGCGACTCCTTTATGTACCGCAATCTGATATAGAGCATAATCGAGGCTGTAGCGGCTGATACCAAAACCACCCAGCGGCAATCTAAAATTATAACCCTTACCCGCCACATCGCTTACATACAGTTGATTGATATAAGGAACACCAAAAGCAGCCGGATTGAAACCGAGCCGCTGGAGAAATGCATGGCTTTCCATGCTGATGTATTCGCCACAAACTTTATGAAACGGGTACTGCTCTTTTTCAAAAACTATAGTAGTATAACCTTGTGTAGCACATTGGATAGCCATACAAAGGCCGGCCAAACCACCACCCACAATAGCTACCTGGTATGACTGATTATGCTGCATGTTTATACCACAAAAGATACCTGAAGGCCCAACGCCATTTTAAATGAACTGGTAACGTTTGGGCATTTTTGCACAACCGCAGTAGCTCATTCTTTTTAAAGCCCCGAAGCACACTCAAGGGTGCGTCGTGTTTTACAAGGTAAGATGACGAGAATAGTGCAGTTAAACCCTTGATACTATAATAAGCCAATGGATGCCGCTGCAGGTCGTTCACAAAAAAACCAAGGCGACTGTTCTTGCTCATCCATGCAAACTGCTCCTGCAACTCACCTTCATTGAAGTGGTGACAGAACAAGCTTGAAAAAATGATGTCTGGCTTTTCTTGAAAATTCACTGATCTGTAATCTGAAACAAACAACTCCGCAGAAGCAGGAAGTCGTCCACTGGTACGGGCATAAGCAATACATTCTTCTTTCAAGTCAATCCCGATCAAGTTTACATTCACTCCTTTTTTAAGTGCATAATTTTGAATAGCTATAAGGTTGTCACCGCCGCCACACCCAATCTCGCAAACAGAAACCTGTTTTTTACCTGCTGCCAACTTTTTAAACCCGCTGATCGTAATGCTATGCCCGCCTAAATAAGTGTTGATGAAATTGAGCTCTTTCATGTTTTGCTTGATGTCAGCAAAGGGAATATTATCTGCGTCTAAAAGCTCTTTTAGTGGCGACCTGCTGCTAAAACTCATGCTCTGCCTGCTATAAAAGTTTCCATTGTTAGGCCCGGGCCAAAGGCTAAACCAAACATGTTCATTTCACCTGTGGGATTACTTTCCAAAATTTCTTTGAGCACAAAAAGTATGGTGGGTGAAGACATGTTACCGTATTCCGACAGCACCTTCCTTGAGTAATACAGGTCCTCATTCTTCAGGTTTAGCTGGTCTTGTATCACGTCCAATATCTTTTTTCCGCCAGGGTGTATACACCAGTGCGTGATATCGTCGTTGCAGAGGTTGTTCTTCTTCAGGGCATTTTGTACAAGCAGGGCTATATCTTCCTGTATAAGTTGCGGGATAAATGCACTTAGAGTCATCAGGAAGCCGTGCCTGCCCAACTCCCATGTCATATCACATTTACCCTTGTAAGCCACTTCAGAAAAGAAGTGCTTCAGCTGCAAAGGGTTTTCCTTTTCGATACAATTTGAAATAAGCACAGCTGCACATCCATCTGCAAACAGCAGGCTGCTGGCGGCATTGTCGAGCGTATAATTCTGCTGAAAATGAATGGTGCACAATTCAGTGCACACAATTAAAACATTTGCATTGGGTGTTGTGTCACAAATCATCTTAGCCATCTTCAGCGCGTGAATGGCAGCATAACAGCCCATAAAATTCACGGATGTACGAAATATGTTTGGCGATAGCTGCATTGCTTCTGTAAGCTGAAGATCTAACCCGGGCGCACTCATACCCGTACAACTTACCGAAATAAGGTGCGTTAACTCCTGAGGCTCCACGTAACCATCAATGCATTTATTAGCCGCTTCAATAGAAAGTGGCAGCGCATGCTTAGCATACAGTTGCATGCGCTCCTCCAGCGATGGAGGCTCCTGGTGACTTGCAGAAACAAATGCGCCTTCGCCATCTGTATCTCCAAAATCTTCCAAAACTGAATGACGTTGAGCGATATCGCTGTGCCTGTATAGATACGCCAGCTTCCGCGACTCCACAGCATCCAGCTGAAACGCCTTTTGCATGAACTGCATAATATTCCCCTGGTGGTGACAATGTGCAGGAACAGCTGTTTGTATTGAAATGATATTAGCCACGATGCTGTAAAAAGATAATTGTGATAAATGCAAGGCTGGTACATGTGCTGGCCAGCCAGTTCATATTCATTGTTTTTTTAAAAGAGGCGTTTTCGGGTTGCTTCCACACCTGCATCATCCACCATAGAAAGTAAATAATGACCGGCAGAAAAAAGAGGTTCATCACCAGGAACATGTTCATCATTTCGTGCTGCCTGAAGTACAGGAACAAAATGAAAAATGCTACCAGGTACATTGCTCCGCAAAAAATGAATGTTCCTGGTTTGCCTAGTTTCATACTGATTGTTATCACTCCATCTTTTGCATCTGCTTCATGCTGGTATACCTGTGTTATGGGGTAAAAACCTCCTATTAAAAAGGAAGCTGCTACCAATCCTTGCCAGGGAATACTTGCAGTAACTTCCGGCTGTACTCCATGCCACACAAGCCAAAACACAAGTGCACCCTGGTTGGCAATAACTGTTAAATATCCTATTACAGGATATTGCTTCAGACGCACTCCCCTGTAACTATACAACCTAGAGCAGGTGATATAAAAAATTACACCAATTGCAAAGTATAAGGAGACAAAGCATGATAGCAGCACCGCCAGCACATCCATACTAATGGTAACAACAAACAACTGCCGCGTTGGTTGCAATGGATTTGCTAATCCTCCAATACTCGTCTCATCTTTATCCATGTAGCTGTTGTACCCATTGCTGGACGGGTATAGCAGCAAGTGAAGAATGATGAATACAAGGATGGCTTTCCAGATATTGATGCTACCAGCAAAACTTAAAGCAAACCAGTAAACTGGCATCAGGAAATAAGAAAATGGAATACGCAGTAGTTGTATGGTGGAACGGGATAACAAATAGTATTGGGTTAATTATCAGGAGCGTTATTAATAAAAATAACCATAACATCTTATAAACTGTTATGATTATTTTTTCTACTGGTTACTAAACCAGAGATAGATATGGTTACATGATCTCGCCAGCGCTATGACCGCCACCTGCTCCTAGTCCACCACTACCGGTATCCAGTCTATCGGATGCTTCGTTTGAACGGGTAGTAGAGCTGCGGTTTCTATCAGCATAACGCAGTGCGGATGTCCTTCTTTCTTCGCCAGCAGCATGACGAGCTGCATTAGCCTGTGCCGCATCTGATTTTCCTTCATCAGAATCATCCTGGTTTGCGTTGTTGCCTTCGCTACTACTTTGCTGTTGCTGATCCATTTCTGTTTGACCCAGGTCTTCATTTACACCTTGGTTCTCTTCATTTATATCTGCCATAGCATTTTGTTTTTATAGTTTATAATGATATATAAGGTAAAAAAACATGCCACCAATTAGGCAAATGTGCGTATCGAAAGAAATGGTCTGTTAATCTGCGGGAAGAAAGATATTAAATGTAGCTCCTATACCAGGCTCACCGACTGCCGAAATGAAACCATTGTGATTTTGCATGGTTTTTCTGCAAATGGCCAGCCCTATTCCCGTACCAGAATATTCGTGCTTTCCGTGCAGCCGCTGGAAAACTTCAAATATCTTTTCTGCATATTCTTGCTCGAAGCCAATGCCGTTATCTTTTACTGAAATACAGAAGAAAGAATTATTGTTTTGATAATGAGCTAGTGGAACCGCGGAAGCAGGCACTTCTTTATAAGAAATTGCAATCTGTGGTTGTTCACCTGCCTTGCGGTACTTAATAGAGTTGAGCAGCAGGTTTTCAAGCATTTGTTTAAACTGTACGCGGATAATTTTGGCCTGTGGAAGAGCTTCTGATGTGATGATGGTTCCTGTTTCTTCAATAAGCTCTTTCAGGTTTGCCTGTACATCTTTCAGTACAAGGTTAAGATCGTGGAGCTCAAAATCTTTGGGAGAAGTATTGGTTCTCGAAAGCGTAAGCAGATCGTGTATCAGGTTTTGCATGCGCCTGCTTGCGCCCTCCATCCGCATCAGGTAGTCTTTGCCGCTGTCAGACAAGTTGTTCATCTCCTTTTCCATGAGCCTTTCGCTAAAAGTGCGGATCTTTCGCAGGGGCTCTTGCAGGTCGTGGCTGGCTACATAGCTAAACGACACAAGTTCGTTATTCGACTTTTCCAGCTCCTGGTTCTTCTCTTCCAGCGATTTATTAAGCATATCCAGCTTTTCAGCTACCTGCTTCAGTTCTGTGATATCATGCGTGATAGAAAGAACAGCGAATGTTTCATGATTATCGTCCTGCAGTGGTAGCAGGTAACTTTGGTAGTGGCTGTTGGTGGCTGCTGAGTATTGGTTGTGATAACGGAAGGACTTCCCCTTTAGCGCCTCAAGCAGGTCGTTGTACCTATGATCATCTTTTAAATAAGGGAACACTTCCAGCACATGCTTCCCCAGTACATCCTCTTTCATTTTCTTGAAACGCTGTTCACTGGTTTTGTTCCAGGCTACAATATGCATTTGCTTATCGTATGCCGCTATAGCGTCCACACTGGTATCAATAAGCGTTTCAGTAAATGATGATCTTTCCTGCAGCTCACGGTTTAGCTGCTCCATAGTATGAGCAGCTTTTTTTATCTCTGTAAGATCATGCGTTATAACAAGTACACCGTACAGCATGTTATCTTGCTTCAACGGTGTGATATAACTTTCAAAATAGCCTTCTATATTATTGTACTTACGATCTTTCAGGTGGGTACTTTCGCCTTTCAACGCCATCTCTAAAGAAGCTTCTATCTCTGTTCCTTTTACGTAGGGAAATACCTCAGTAACTTTTTTACCTAACACCTGTTTCCGCGGAAGATTATACTTTAGCTCACATTGCTTGTTCCACCAAATAAACTGAAGCTCTGTATCGTAAGCAGCTATCATGTCTATGTTGTTCTCACTGATACACTCCGATAGCAGCGTTCTTTCTTTTAGTTGCTGAAGTACATTTTGTTCGTCGGTAATATCCCGCACAGTACCAATTAGTATATCATCACCTTTACTATTGGTAATCTTATGGTGCCTGCTGTTGATATACCTTGTTTTACCATTTGGCAGCAGTATCCTGTAATTACTGGTGAGGATAGTTCCTGTAGCTCTCCTGGCATTTATTTGATCCTGGATAAACTGGCGATCGCCAGGATGTACCACTCCTAAAAAGAACTCAAGTGAAGGTTCAATCTCGCCGGGATTTACTCCAAGTATCCGGTATAGATTGTCCGAATACTTCATTTGGTTGGTGTGGAAATTCCACTCATAACTACCTGTGTTAGCAATAACCTCAGCGTGCTCACTTATTTCAGCTTTTATCTTCAGCTCTTCATTGGCTGCCTGCAGTTCTAGCTCCAATATGCGCTGCCGTGTTACATCCTGGAAGCTTCCCCTTTTCACTGGGTGACCATCTTCATCAATCAGGTTTGTGCACCAGGCGTGCAAGCATTTCTTTTCTTTAGCAGGAGTATAGATACTAAAATCAAATTCAACAGTTTCCTGGAAGGTGCCATCTTGTAAATACTGATGAACCCGCTGCTTATCTACCGGGTCTACCATTTCCAGCGCATCCGCCAGCGAGATCTTATTATTTTCTGTTACAGCAAGACCATGCACCATGAACATGGCATCAGTCCATAGTAACTCATGCGAAAGAAGGTCGAGTTCAAAACTACCAACCAGCGTTACAGTTTGCGAAGTTTGAAGGAGGTGTAACTTTTTTGCTAATGGCTTTTGACTGGCTTGCTTTTGAAGCATACGGAACTATTATGATACAAAATTCAAATTTGTGAATTATATAAATATCACTCACCGCATCCTTTACAACAAATAAACTTAGGGAGTTAAGCTGGCACATTCAGTCCAAAAGCGTCCCAGCTTGCCTATCGTATTGTGCCATTCAGTAGCAGTTTGTGGCTTGGTAATAAAACAATTTGCCCCAAGCTCGTAAGCAAGTTTGATATCGCCAGCAGCTTTAGAAGTGGTAAAAATGACAACCGGGATAGACCTAAGATCCTCATCTGCTTTCAACTCCTTTAATGTCTCAAATCCGTTTTTCCGTGGCATGTTGATATCCATTATGATCAGGTGCGGTTTCAGCTTTGCTTTGTTATTTGAAGTTGTGCTTCGAAGAGTTTCCAGCAATGCCTGGCCGTTATCCACCTCATTCACATCGGCTTTTACCTGGTTCTCCAGGAGAGATTCTTTTACTAGTTGCACATCTTCTACATCATCGTCGGCAACAAGTATCCGCAGGTATTTAAAGGTTGTTGTCATGATAGCAAGGGTTCTTAGGTTATTTGCAAGATATTAGAAAAAGTGCATTAGTGAAAGCAAAGGCAAAGGGTATTTCAAATGTTTTTTAGCAACGGTAGTAAAAAGCATCATTTAAAATGGATTACCTGGAAAAGGTGGATAAAAAAAGATGCTCCTCTCGAGAAGGAGCATCAACGGCAAATACTTTTAACCCCCATTAAAAATTTGCCGAACGAGTTTTGGTTGCTGAACGACTTGTTGTGAAAACAAAGGTAGGGTGACCTGTAGCAACTAATGGTAGCACTCTTACGCAATCTGCTGCGTGATTTTCCGCAATTTTTTGTCGCTTATTACGCACAACATCGCGAAATATCCCGCTGGTTTAGTTCGATAACTCCACTTAATATTGCAGACTAACTGCCCAACCTTATGCCCGCTATGCCCCACCTTATTCCTTTTGAACAAGCTATTGCCATGACTCAAACGTACAGGCAGCAAAAGGATAATATTTTACAAGAGCAATACAGGAAAGAAGCTTTACTTCCGCTATGCGAAACATTTGATAAGAAATCAGTGGAAGCCCTATTGTCGCAAGCAGGCTGTGAGAGCCTGCGTATCTATTATGGCATGCAGCAGGATCTGTCAGTACATGCCATTTTAGTAGGTGTAGATGCTGATGGTAACGACATGCTTCCGGCAGCTGTTTTACAAGGTGGCGATGCTGAAAATAATGGTGAACTGCTGGAAGATGCACAAAGATGCCCGATCAATTGTCCATCACCTTCACCTTTAAATAGGTAAGCCTAATCGCAAATGCTACAGCTCTTACACCATGCAAGCTGGATGTCGTCTTTTTTGCCGGCTATAGCGGCTGTTTTTCATTTTAAAAAAACGCATCCTTCGTTTTATCCATTCCTTGTTGTATTGTGGCTTGGTATATTCAACGAATTGCTGACCCTGGTTTTTGTAAAATTTACTGGCAACAATGGATTGAACGGAAATGTATATGTGCTACTGGAAGGACTGCTGATATTGTGGCTGTTTAAAAACTGGGGTAGGCTGCAGGGTAAGATCATAAATTTTCAAACCTTATTACTTGTCTTTATCGGCACATGGGTAACCGACAACTTCCTACTCAGCAACATTTATACATCCAATAGCATTTACAGGTTTGCTTATTCTTTTATCATTGTATTTCTTTCTCTACACCAAATGAATTTTGTTATTGTGCGCGAAAGAAGCACCATTTTAAAAAATGCTTCCTTCTTAATCTGCCTTTCTTTTGTCATCTTCTTCACCTACAAAGCAATCATAGAAGTCTTCTTTGTCTCTGATGCTGGTCTTAGTAAAACCTTTTATGGGCGGCTCTTTCACATTCTGCAATTTGTGAACTTACTATGTAATATTCTTTATACTATTGCGGTTCTATGGATCCAAAAGAGGCTAAAATTTATCTTACCCTATTGATTGCTGCAGTCATTGTTGGCGTCATAATCAGCTTCTTCATCATCTCCCTGATCAGGCACCAAAGGCGCAACCTGCAGTTGCATAAAGAAAAGATACAAGCAGAAATTATTACTCTTGAGCGCGAACGGAAACGTATGGCTTCAGACCTACACGATGAACTGGGGCCGGTGCTTTCTGCAGTTAAAATGCAGATAAACAGCGTGGATGTTTCTGACGAAGATGAAGAACTAATAGAAAAAGCTAGTAAACATCTTGATAATTCTCTTCAGCGAATAAGGGAGATCTCTAACAACCTGATGCCCGTAGCACTGGTGCGAAAAGGTTTTGTAACTGCATTGAATGAATACGTTGATAATATAAACCGGACTGGTAAACTTTCTATCCAGTACAACAGTTCAACTGGTGATCTCTTGATAGATAAAGACAAAGAGATTCACCTGTACAGGATAGCGCAGGAGATCATTCATAATGCTATCAAGCATTCTGGTGGATCAACCATGAAAATACAAATAGCGAAGAAGCAGGACATGGTGATCCTGGAGATATCTGATAATGGAAAAGGTTTTGACCAGGTAAGTGTTTCTAAAGGAAGTGTGGGCCATGGACTGGGCAACATATTGAGCAGAGTAGAGATTTTGCAAGGTGATGTGTATGTAGATACAGCAGCAGGAAAAGGCGTAAAATACAATATTGAAATTCCGGCATAATGGAGGCAGAGAAAATAAGATTGCTGATAGCAGACGACCACGAGGTTTATAGAGATGGCTTGAAACTCCTTTTGCGCAAAGCAAAAGAAATAGAAGTGGTGGGTGAAGCGGAAGACGGAATAGAACTGATTTCCATGGCGGGAAAGCTGCAACCGGATGTGATACTTACAGATATCAAGATGCCTCGTATGGACGGGGTAACGGCTACTAAAAACCTGCTGGACAACGGCAATAAAGCTGCAGTAGTAGCCTTATCTATGTTTGATGAAGACAGCCTGATAGTAGATATGATAGAGGCTGGCGCTAAAGGTTACCTGCTTAAAAATGCCGATAAAAAAGAGATCATTGAAGCAATAAAAACGGTTCACACAGGCGAACCCTATTATTGTAAAGATGCTAACCTTCGCCTGAGTAAGTTGGTGCTTAAATTAAAAAGTAAACAAGAGCCACCACCAGTGGTGGAATTTACTGAAAAGGAAATGGAAGTTATTGCGCTCATTTGCCAGGAAAAAAACAATAAAGAAATAGGTGACATCCTGTTTGTGAGCCATCGCACAGTGGAGCGCTACAAGCTAACACTGATGGAAAAAATGAATGTAAAATCATTAGGAGGGATAATCATTTACGCGATAAAAAATGGCTTGTACCACATTGATTCTTAATATAGGCGTCTCTCTTTTATAATCTTCCAAGGCATCATTATTGCACGTTGCTTTAGCGTTAAATAATTGAGCATGAAAGCAATATGGAATAATGAAGTGATTGCAGAAAGCGACAACACCGTTGTGGTAGAGAATAATCACTACTTCCCTAAATCATCTATCAATACAGATCTTGTAAGAGCTTCTATTACTAAAACTACCTGCCCCTGGAAAGGCGAAGCATCTTATTACGATATCATCGTAGGTACTGAAGAAAATAAAGATGCTGCATGGTACTACCCACACCCTAAACCTGCAGCTGAGAATATAAAAGATCGTGTTGCTTTTTGGAAAGGAGTGCAGGTTGTTCCTTAGCCAATTATATACCCTCATGCAATTGCAAACAACCTTTTGCTTAAACAAATGTTGTAAGTGATGTACCACATCAAACAGCTTTTCAAAAATCAAAAGTATCAATGACGCTCGTTGAAAGATACCAGGATGTAAGGCAGCGAACGGAAGCTATTTGCAAACCTCTGCAAACAGAGGATTACGTAGTACAACCTGTTGTTGATGTCAGTCCTCCTAAATGGCATATAGGCCATACCACGTGGTTTTTTGAATCTTTTATTTTACAGCCTTATGCTCCTAATTACAAAGTTTTTGACCCGGCTTACAATTATGTATTCAATAGCTATTACGAAACGGTAGGTGCAAGAGTGATACGTACGGACAGGGGTAATCTAAGCCGACCAACTGTAGCTGATATTTTTTCGTATAGAAAATATGTAGATGCCGCTATGATGGCTTTTCTCTCCCATAACTACACATCCAACCTGCAGGAACTGGTAGAACTTGGGCTGAACCATGAAGAGCAACACCAGGAACTATTGCATACAGATATCAAATACATTCTTGGCCACAATCCATTGTTTCCAGCTTATAAAACAGGTGATGAAAACCCGGTTCTTGCTGGTTCACAAGATGAATGGATAACAATGAACGAAGGAATATATGACATAGGCTATGAAGGTGAAAGTTTCTGTTTTGATAATGAGCTGGGCAGGCATAAAGTATACCTGCAACCATATTCGATAGCCACTTCTTTGGTATCTAATGGTGCTTATATAGAATTTATATCAGCAGGAGGATATACTGATTTTCGACATTGGCATTCGGAAGGTTGGGAGTGGGTGAAATCAAACAATATTAGCAGCCCCATGTATTGGCACCAAATAGATGGTACTTGGCATCATTATACAATGCAGGGACTTCAACCTGTAAAGGAAGATGAGATACTAAACCATATCAGCTTTTACGAAGCATCGGCATATGCCGCGTGGAAAGGCATGCGCCTGCCAACAGAATTTGAATGGGAAGCTGCATCAGGTAAATTAGATTGGGGACAGAGATGGGAATGGACAGAGAGCGCTTATTTGCCTTACCCGGGATTTAGTAAAGCACCCGGAGCTATTGGAGAATACAATGGCAAGTTTATGGTAAACCAAAAGGTACTACGAGGCGCTTCACAGGTTACTTCTCCGGGACATAGCCGGCATACCTATAGAAACTTTTTTCACCCACACCTGCGGTGGCAACACACCGGTATCCGGCTGGCTAAATAATGAGCATGGACCAATTTCTTCAAGAAGTTATTAAAGGGCTTTCGTCTTCACCAAAGCAGCTTGATTCAAAATATTTTTATGATGCTACAGGTGATCAGATTTTCCAGCAGATAATGCATAGCGAAGAGTATTACCTGACGCGCTGCGAAATGGAAATATTCCAAGAGCAATCAATCAAAATCGCATCTGCACTTACAGCCATTTCACCAACATTTGATATTGTAGAACTAGGTGCAGGAGATGCTACTAAGTCTGTGCACCTGCTGAAACAGCTATCAAACATGGGCATTAGCTACAGTTACATGCCTATTGATATTTCCAACAATGTAATTCAACAACTGGAGAAACAACTACCGCTACAGGTGCCAGGCATCAACATCCAGGGTTTGAACGGCGAGTACTTCAGCATGCTCGAGAAGGTGAAAACTTTATCCAACAACATAAAGGTCATCCTGTTTTTAGGTTCCAACATAGGCAACATTCCAATTGAAGAAAGCCAACACTTCTTAACCGAACTTCGGTCGCATCTCAATCCACGTGATCTTGTATTTATTGGCTTTGATCTGCAGAAAGATCCACAGGTTATCCTGGATGCTTATAATGATAAGGCCGGGCTTACACGCGATTTCAACTTCAACTTACTGCGCAGGATTAACAGCGAACTTAGTGGCAATTTCCAGCTTCAACATTTCAAACATTTCCCAACCTATGATCCCGGTACCGGTGCATGTAAAAGCTACCTTGTAAGCATGCAGGATCAGCAGGTAGAGATAGCTGATCATACTTTTCATTTTAAACAATACGAGGCTGTATTTATGGAAGTATCGCAGAAATATCTGCCACAACAGGTTGACGATCTTGCCAGCCAAAGTGGCTTTAAGTCGCTGCAAAAGTTCTACGATAACAAACATTGGTTTGTGGATGTACTATGGCAGGTCTCAAACCAGTAAAGGCAAACTTCTGAGGCATTTCTTTTGATGAACCTATGATGTACCATCAATAGATACTTATGCTGCGCGATATGGAAAGCTTTCCATCATGGAAACAAAAGGAAGTGGTTGACCAGGTGAGGCAGATTGCACATCCGCTGCAGACAGCACAAGACCTGGATCCGCTACTGAAAAGAATAGGTGATGCACGTATTGTAATGCTTGGCGAAGCATCGCATGGTACACATGAGTATTATACGTGGCGCGCACAGATCACCAGGCGACTTATCCAAGAAAAGAACTTCAACTTTATAGCCGTCGAAGGAGATTGGCCAGACTGTTATTCTATTAACAGGTACATCAAGCAATACACTACACATCAATCTGCTAAAGAAGTATTGAACAACTTCAACCGCTGGCCTACGTGGATGTGGGCGAATTGGGAAATAGCGGCTCTTACAGATTGGCTGTACAAACACAATGAACCTTTACCCAAAGAGAAGAAAGTAGGTTTTTATGGGCTGGATGTTTACAGTCTTTGGGATTCAATGCAAGCCATTAAAGAATACTTGCAAAAAGTAGATCCGGCTGCATTGCAGGTTGCCGAAGAAGCTTTTAGCTGTTTTGATCCTTATAAAAAAGATGATGGTCAGTCGTATGCTTATGCCAGCAGGCTGGTTCCGGAGCTGTGCGAGTCGGAAGTGGTGGCACTGCTGAAAGAGATACAGCGAAAAATGCCACTTCACGATTCTGATCATGAGATGGCTTTTAGTACTGAGCAGAATGCTTTGGTAGCCGTGAACGCAGAAAAATATTACCGGGCAATGATGCAAGGCGGCGCCAGCAGTTGGAATGTTCGAGACAGTCATATGTTTGAAACACTACAGCGCCTGCTTGATTTTCATGGACCAGACAGCAAGGTGATAGTGTGGGAACATAACACTCATATTGGCGACAGTCGCTATACAGATATGGCTGATGATGGCATGTACAATATTGGTGAGTTGGTGCGTGATCATTATAATAAAGAGGACGTGGTACTCGTGGGGTTCGGCTCTTATTTTGGAACTGTGATAGCTGCCAACAAATGGGGATCTACCATGCGCAAGATGAAGGTTCCTAAAGGCAGGCATGGAAGCTGGGAAGACCTGCTGCAACAGGCAGGTGAAGAAAATAAGTTGCTGTTACTCGATGAACTAACGCACCATGCAATGTATGAAGAGAGGATCGCGCACCGTGCTATAGGTGTGGTTTACAATCCTGAATATGAAATGTATGGCAACTATGTACCGAGCATCATCCCGCTTCGATACGATGCTTTTCTTTACCTGCACCAGACTACTGCACTGCATCCACTACACATAGAAGCAAAGGGCGGCGAGATGCCGGACACGTATCCTTTTGGTATGTAAATGCTAATGCCTCAAAAGCTGGTTACTGATAGAAGAGAATACACTTTGGCTTCCAGGAACAAGCCTGTCTTCCAGTGCAAAAGTTGAAGTCTCAATTTTCAATTCAGTCGCTTTGTTGGCAGCTAAACTTTCCAATGCTTCTCTAGGAACGCGTATTCTATAACTAAATTCCTTGCCAGCTCTTAATGAAGATGCAACCCCTGCATAAGGTAAAGCCACTACTTGCTTCGTTTCTAGTCGAATAAAAGCTGAATGTAATTGGCTAACATTTCCAGGCACTGCAGGTTTGAATTGGAGAATGAAATAATAGTTGGTATCTGCTCCACTACTAACAGCTTCGCCTCTTACTGTTGCATTTACAATATTAGAGACAGTATGTATTATATGATTGGAAGTGACCATTGTTCCTGGGCCGGAAGGTGTCAGTTTCCTGGCAGTCTTATTTAGCAGGCTACCGAACTTATAGTTGATTTGTAAGCTTGTATAATGGATAAGGTCGCTTCTACCTCTATGTTTTATACCATCCAAATGATCCGAGAATGCTACCGTAAGCCTGCGCTCCAGGCCTAGTTCAATTTTTTCATTCAGCGAAAAACCAAATCCCAAACCTGCATTGATCCCATAATAAAACTGGATCTTCTTTCTTTCGTGGTACGGCATGTTCTTATAATATGCCACTCTATCAAACCTGCCGTCCATCAATTGCTTCAATTGCTGGCGTACATCTTTTCTAGATGCATTGAAATTAATACCAGCGTAATTGTATGGTTGTTCATTAGCTGTTGCTGCATCAATAGATACGTCGGCGGAAAGTAAAGAATAACCTAGCATTCCATAAGTGTTCAGCTTATAAGCAGTTCTTGGTACGTGCCAGTTAAATATAGATGCAACTGCACTAGCAGATAGTCGGTGAATAGCTGCACGATAATTCGCTACAAATAGCCTGTTGTTTGGGTACAGATAATGCCAGGGATCATTAACTGAATTATCATTTATCCCTTCAGCCGTTCTTGGTGTCACATCCAATCCTTTATTGATTGAGCCTGTATAATCAGCACGAATAGCAAAAACGTTGTTGATGTTTCTTTGTAAAGAAAATCCACCACCCACACCGGTACGTGCTTTCACATCTCCAGATATTGATGATAATCCTCCATGCAACGAAGCTTGCCATTTGCTTTGCAACTGCGATGTACCAGCTGATGGGAGTAATAAAAAGAAGAATAGGACAATCATTGCAACAACTGCGTGTAAAATTTTTGCTAGCATTTCTATATCATATTTAATTCCCCAAACAATGGGAACATGTAACACGCTCAAAGAAGGATGCCATAGAACTTGCATGACATTTTTTAAGAATATGAAAGTAAAAGATTTTGCTGGAATAAATGTTCGTGCATATAGAATTAGAACCTGCCGCAACTCCATCGTACCGTTTTATCATACGTGAAAATGAACTCCTCACGCTGCCTTATAAGCCGCAACCACAGCAAAGTCAAATGGCATATTTGGTTACTCATAATATGGCAGCTGCATGTTCTTTTTACGAGGAATAATTTTTTAAGAACCATACACCAATTAAAATATCAGATAAATGGGCTTCATAATCGAACTTTTATTGAACGCATTGGTATTGCTTATTCTTTCAAACGTGATGAAAACGGTTCATGTACGCAGCTATAGCACTGCGCTCGGTGTAATAGTAGTAGTTGCTTTGTTAAACGCTACTGTTGGCGCACTGCTTCGTTTGCCACTGAACCTGGTGACATTGTTTTTACTCAGTTTTATTGTTCGTGTGATTGTAACTGCTGTTATGATAAAACTTGCCGACGTATTCTTCAAAGGATTTAAAGTAGATGGCTTCAAACCTGCACTCATCATTGCCATAGTGTTGGCACTGGTAGGCGCAGCGTTCTCTTTTATATGGTAGTGTTTAAATAAATGTTCAATCATGCAAGTAGATTTTATACCAAATGATAAAGGCGCTTTCGCTATTGACGAAAATGGAGAACGCATTGCAGAAATGATTGTTGGCATTTCCGGTGGTGAGATGTCCATATATCATACTGGTGTGGTGGAACGCATGCAGGGAAAAGGCATCGGTAAACAACTGGTTACTGCCATGGCGGATCATGCAAGACAGCATAACCTGAAGGTGATGATCTATTGTCCTTTCGTGAAGTCAATCTTTAAATTAAAGGCTGAAGAATATGCTGATATATGGGACCAGGATAAAGGAACGGCTATGCAGGGCATGAAGTAATTTATGCTGGACGTTTTGCCCATATCCGGTAAAGAAAATTCAGGAGAAGGTTGTAGTTGAATTTTATCCTTTTTGAATAGTTTTATCAGGGGGTATATCTACAACTGGATTGGCGGCGATGTTTCGTCCACCAATAAATGTATTTTTGAGGTTAAGCCCAAAGCTTCATAAGAATGAGGTGACGAAAAGGATTTACTCCTTTTAATTCCACCATCTTGATGAAGACCTTGATGCCTTAAATCAATTAGCATGCATGGAAAAGATATAAAAACCGCAGGCAAGAAAATAAGCGAAGCAAAAAAGGCTTTGATAATGATCCATGGCCGTGGCGGATCTGCACAAGATATCTTATCACTTGCAGGTTATTTCAACGTGGCAAACTTCGCCATACTAGCTCCTCAGGCTCGAAACAGTGCATGGTACCCGCTGCCTTTTCTTGCCCCTCCGGCAAAGAATGAACCCGGCCTATCATCTGCATTGCAATTATTTAAGGATATAGTGGAGGACATAAAATCACAGGGAATAAGCGAAGAAAACATTTACTTCTTAGGTTTTTCACAAGGTGCCTGTCTCTCATTAGAATTTGCTGCACGCAATGCTACACGCTATGGCGGAATAGTAGCTTTAACCGGCGGACTGATAGGCGATAAATTGTACACCCAGAACTATAGCGGCGATCTTGCTGGCACGCCTGTTTTCATTGCTTCCAGCGATCCGGATCCGTTTGTACCAATAGAGCGTGTGTATGCTACCACCACTATCCTAAAATCAATGAATGCCGTAGTAACCGAAAAGATCTACCCGGGCATGGGACATACCATTAACCAGGATGAAATAGAACAGGCGAATAAGCTCATCTTTAGCCAATAAATCAGATTAATTTAAGGTTGGAAATCATCATCCTGGGCAAGTAACGAGGACATTAAATAAGATTTAGTTTTAACCGAAATGCAGCACCAACAGGCATCCTCCAAAAACGTTAGCACAATTTGCTAAAATAATTAGTGTGCATAACTTAATTACTATACCTTTACCCAATATCTAATTTTACTGAAAAAATAACCCAAATGAGCAACGTAGAAAAGCTGAAAGCCCTTAAGCTTACCATTGATAAAATAGATAAAGATTTTGGAAAGGGCAGTGTGATGATGATGAATGAAAGGGCTAACAACGAGATCGAAGTGGTATCAACCGGTTCGATTGGATTGGACGTAGCACTGGGTATTGGCGGATTACCAAAAGGAAGAATAATAGAAATATATGGCCCAGAAAGTAGTGGTAAAACAACCATTGCAACACATGTGATTGCTGAAGCACAAAAGAAAGGCGGCATGTGCGCTATCATAGATGCGGAGCATGCTTTTGATAGCAACTATGCGCAAAAGCTTGGAGTGGATGTAGACAATCTTTTGATCTCTCAACCTGATTATGGCGAACAAGCTCTTGAAATCGCTGATCGCTTGATCCTGTCAGGTGCACTGGATGTGGTTGTGATTGACTCTGTAGCAGCACTGGTACCAAAAGGTGAATTAGAAGGTGAAATGGGCGACAGCAAAATGGGGCTGCAAGCTCGATTGATGAGCCAGGCACTTCGTAAACTAACTGCTACCATCA
This sequence comes from Aridibaculum aurantiacum, assembly GCF_017355875.1. Lineage (NCBI taxonomy): Bacteria > Pseudomonadati > Bacteroidota > Chitinophagia > Chitinophagales > Chitinophagaceae > Aridibaculum > Aridibaculum aurantiacum. The sequence continues at coordinate 248,075 of NZ_JAFEWC010000001.1, read as the reverse complement.
ACAAAACAAATACCATCTGTATTTTCATCAACCAGCTTCGCGAAAAGATTGGTGTTATGTTCGGAAATCCTGAAACAACTACCGGTGGTAATGCATTGAAGTTCTATGCTTCAGTTCGTTTAGATATTCGCCGCCAGGCACAGATAAAAGACGGTGATGAAGCTATAGGAAACCGCGTAAAAGTGAAGGTGGTTAAAAACAAAGTTGCTCCTCCATTCCGCGCTGCTGAGTTCGATATCATCTTTGGTGAAGGTATCAGCAAGTTGGGTGAGATCATTGATATGGGCGTAGAATTGGGCATCATTCAAAAGAGTGGTAGCTGGTTTAGCTACGATGGAAATAAATTAGGTCAGGGGCGTGATGCAGTGAAAGGATTGATAAATGATAATCCTGAATTGATGGCTGAATTAGAACGCAGGATAAGAGCTAAAATAGCAGAAGCTGCAGTTGTAGCATAATGCTTTTCATAAAAAGATAAAAGAACCCAACAGCGATGTTGGGTTCTTTTTTTTAGATAAATGTTGGACGTCTGCACTATCTCATCTATTAAGCATTTGTGTAATTCCACATCCAGCTGTTGTTCCTTTTTTCTGCTCTGCCAAGTCCGGGAAAATCAAAATGGAATGCATTCACCAGCATATCTTCTTTATGCGCCAGGTCAAGCAGCTTTATGCGTGTTGCTTTTGCTTTAGCGTGATCAAGATCATAATTGGTTTGCCAGTCGAGCCGCTCAATATGCAATGGATGAAGAAAAGCATCTGATATGTACAGCAAGTGATCCTTTTGCGAATGCATGATAATGGCTATTTGTCTTGGAGTATGGCCGTCTGCTTTCACCGCAGTTAATCCGGGTAAAATCTCTGTGAAATCTCCTTTTATAAGATTTAAGTTGCCATCCTTAAGCGGGCTGATGTTTTTCTCAATTATGTACTTGAAAACAGGCGATTGATTATCTGCTTTCGAAGAATGCCAATAACTCCATTCATCTTCATGCATATGAAACCGTGCATTCGGAAAAAGTAATTGATTCGCTTCCGAATATATCCCACCAATATGATCTGGATGAAAATGAGTGATGATAACATCATTGATGTCAGCAGCATTAAATTTTTGACTTGCCATCAATTTGTGCAAGCGACCTTTAAATTTGATAGCATTTCCATTTACTACCAGAGGGTTTTCTAAATAACCCATTCCTGTATCTATCAAAATCTTCTTATTGCCATACTGCAAAAGCATAGCAATAAAAGGCGAAGGGATTTTATCGGGCGTTATCTTGTATTTCTCCAGAGCCGGTTTCAGTTCCTGCGCATCAGCGTTAGAAAAATAACGACTTGCAGTATAGGTATGGACATGGTCACGGAAAATGGTGCACTTGATTTTACCCACCATTATCTCTACAACCTCTTCATTATTATTATCAAAAGTGGCGGCAAAATCATTCAAACCTATCGAATTTAGTATGGGTGCTCCGCAAGCAATTATGGAGCTATTCTTAATGAAGCTGCGTCTGTGCATTGGAAGAGCTTTTAATGCTAACAATCTAAAAAATTAGCAGTAAAATTCATAGCCAGCACAGGCTCATCATTAGAATAGAATATTTGAATTAGAACTTATTAATCAATGATGATGAGGATAAGTTCCAGCATTTATTTTACCACGATTATCCATATGTTAATGCGCTTCCAACCAATTCTCTCCCACTCCTATTTCTGCACTGGCAGGTACTTCGTTAGGTAATGGCAGCGCCGATTGCATACAATCTATGATCAGTGGTCGTAGCATGTCTACTTCATCTCTGTGTGCATCAAACACCAATTCATCGTGCACCTGCAGGATCATCTTGCTTTTTAGATTACGTTGCTTAAACTCCTTATGAATTTTTATCATTGCCAGCTTGATCATATCGGCAGCCGTACCTTGAATAGGCATATTGATGGCATTACGCTCCGCAAAACCACGCACCGTAAAGTTGCCGCTATTGATGTCTTTCAGCCAGCGCTTACGACCCAACATGGTTTCTACATAACCATGTTCTTGCGCAAACTTTACCTGGTTGTCCATGTACTGCTGTATGTTGGGGAACTGCTTCTTGTAATTCTCAATGATCTCTTTCGCTTCGTTACGACTGATCTTTAAATTTTCAGACAAACCAAAAGCGCCCTGCCCGTAGATGATGCCAAAATTTACACTCTTGGCTTTGTAACGCATTTCCTTTGTGACATCTTCTTCGGCTATACCATACACTTTGGCCGCTGTAGCAGTATGAATATCTTTTCCTTGTTTGAACGCATCTACCATGTTTGGATCTCCACTGATGGCAGCAACAATGCGCAGCTCAATCTGCGAATAATCAGCGCTGATCAGTACATGCTCTTCATTTCGTGGTACAAAGGCTTTTCTTATCTCACGTCCACGCTCTGTACGTACCGGTATATTTTGCAGGTTTGGGTTGTTGCTGCTCAACCTTCCGGTTACAGCCACAGCCTGGTTGTAGCAGGTATGTATCCTTCCCGTTTTTCTATGCACCATGGTTGGCAGAGCATCTATGTAGGTGCTCTTTAGTTTCGTCAGTTCACGAAACCCAAGTATATCTTCTACTATCTTATGTTCAGCCGCCAGCTTCATCAGCACATCTTCGCCGGTAGCGTATTGACCAGTTTTCGTCTTCTTTGCTTTTGGATCGAGTTTTAGTTTTTCAAATAGCACCTCTCCCAGCTGCTTTGGCGAGGCAAGGTTGAAACGCACTTCTGCTACACGGTACACATTCTCTTCGCAGCACGATGCTTCATGCTCCAGTTGTTTTGAATATTCAGCAAGGAATTCTTTGTCTATGCGAACGCCCTCCATTTCCATATCCAGCAGTACTTCCATCAGCGGTGTTTCCACCTCTTCAAATACCTTTTCTACTTTTCGCTTGGATATCAGCGGAGCAAATGAATTCTTTAACTGGAACGTGATGTCAGCATCTTCTACTGCATAATCCTTTACTTTCTCCACCTCTACATCGCGCATGGTGAGTTGCTTCTTTCCTTTGCCGATCAGGTCTTCTATTGGAATAGGTTCGTAGCGCAGGTATTGAGCACTCAGGTAATCCATATTGCGGCGACCTTCGGGATCGATCAGGTAGTGCGCCAGCATAGTGTCAAAAAACTTTCCGCTTAAGGTTACGCCATACCACTTGATCACCGTCAGGTCGTACTTTAGGTTGTGGCCCACCCACTTTTTTGAAGCATCCTTCCACAGGGGTTGCAAAAGCTCCAGCACCTGCAGAATACCATCATGATCCTTTGGCATTGGCAGGTAGTAACCTTCTCCTTTCTTATACGAAAAACTTAACCCCACCAGCTCCACATCGTGCGCATAAGTGCCGGTAGTTTCAGTGTCGAAACTTACCTCTTCCACAGGCAGCAGTTCGTTCACCAGTTCTTTTATTTTCTCCTCACCCTCTACCAGTATGTAATTATGTGGTGTGGTAGAAAGATTTTGATCTGCTACCAGCCCCACCTGCTCCTCAGGCTCTTTTTGAATGGTGGCCACTTGCACTCCTGTGGTAACACCTTCTTCTACCGTTACGAAAAGGTCCATCTGTCCACCACCAGGCAGGGTAGCTACTTTTTCAAACATGTTGAACTCTTCGCCTAGTATTCGTTTTCCCAGCGCCTTGAACTCCAGTTCCGTGAACAGCTCACGCAGCTCTGCCGTATTCCATTCTTTCAATCGATAGTCCTCTTCATGAAATTCTACGGGAACATTGGTAATGATGGTTGCCAGCTTCTTGCTCATGATAGCTGCATCTTTACCATTCCTTATTTTCTCACCTAGTGCTCCTTTGATTTTATCAGCATTCTCCAGCACATTTTCCAGTGTACCATATTCCTGCAAAAGTTTGCAAGCTGTCTTTTCACCCACACCTGGTATACCCGGAATATTATCTACCGCATCGCCCATGAGTCCAAGCATGTCTATCACCTGGTCTACCCGCTCAATGCACCATTTTTCGGTAATGCGTTTTGCATCCAGTATTTCTTCTTTATTGCCCATGTACGGTGGCTTGTAAATGAAGACCCTTTCGCGGTTTAGCAGCTGGCCATAATCTTTATCAGGCGTTACCATGTAGACATCGTATCCTTTATCCGCAGCCTGCCATGCAATGGTTCCAATCACATCGTCTGCTTCATAACCATCCAGTTCCACCACCGGGATATTGAAAGCCTTGATGATTTTTTTGATATCAGGAATAGAGGCTGAAAGATCTTCCGGTGCTTGCTGGCGATTGGCCTTGTAGTCAGTAAAATCAGTATGTCTTTCGGTTACTGCATCGGTATCAAAACACACAGCCAGGTGTGTAGGCTTTTCTTTGTTTATCAGGTCGTATAAAGTGGAAGTGAAACCAAATTGAGCGTTTGTATTTCGCCCCCTGCTTGTGATGCGAGGGCTTCTGATGAGTGCATAATAAGCCCGGTAAATTAGGGCCATAGCATCGAGCAGGAAAAGCTTTTTAGACATGGCCGCAAGATAAGTAATAGCAGCTGTCACGGCTGATATACAGGGTCTCAAAAAGGTACTACTCGAGTTTTGGAACGCTTTTTGCAAAAATTCCGTTAAAAATTAGCCCTATGTTTAAAACGATACTTGCTCTCACACTTTTAGTGTGCTTACAAGCTAGTGCCCAAAAGCCAGCCTTCATTCCGCCAGGTGTAACTGTTGCTCCTGGCATTCTTAAAAAAGCAAACAACCGCACAGATTCAATGGTCATGATTCTCACGTACCATTCTCCTGAAGATGCGGCTGCAGCAAGAAAAGAATTAGCTAATAGAAAAGTGCGCTTTGTAGGACCTGAATTCCAGCACCTGCCTATCCAGGGTATTAAAACAGCCATGAACGACCTGGATTGGCTGGTAAAGATCAAAGGTGCCTATGGCATCTGGGACAACCCAAAGCTAAAGGGTGACCTGCACCAGGCTATTGTAGTTTCCAGGGTAAAAAATGTACGGGAAGATGCTGCCTTTACAGCACTTAACAACGGACTACCTGTTACAGGTCGTGGCGTTGGTGTACTTATAAACGATTCTGGCTTTGATGGTGATAGCACCGATATCCAAGAAGGTGATGGCCCTCGCGGCCCCAGGAGGATTGTACAGAATGTAAAAGGACTGGCAGTGGCATGGGATGAAGACCATGCATCGGACAATGGTGTAAAACGCGATTCAGACGAGGGTGGTGGTCATGGTTCGCATTGTATGGGAATAGTAGGTGGCGATGGCCGCTATTCTAACGGAAGAATAACCGGTGTAGCGCCAGGTTCTTACCTGATAGGCTATGGTTCTGGTGCAGGATTGAACATCCTGGATGTAGCCGGTGGTTTTGAATATGTTTTAAAACATGGAAGAGATTATAACATCCGCGTGATGTCTAATTCTTACGGCAGCACCGCTGATACCACTTTCATGTCGTACCAGCCTTCTAATTCTACTAATATTGCTACGAAGATGCTGGCTGACCGCGGGGTGCAGGTAGTTTTTTCTGCAGGTAATTCTGGCCCTTCCCGTGGTACAATCACCGGTAACTATAAAGTTGCTCCATGGATCGTTTGTGTGGGTAATGGTCAAAAAGATGGAACCCTTGCGTCTTCATCTTCACGTGGTCGTTTTAGGAACAGCCCATCAGATGATGAAGCACAACAAGCAACCATAACTGTTGATGGCAAAAACTACTTGTGGGAGAATCGCCCAACTGTAACTGCACCTGGTACTGATATATTTTCTGTAAGAGCTACTACGGGCACTACACAAGTCATCGGCCTTTCTACACCTGATGAACTGGAACAATTATCTCCCGAAGAAGTTCCATTCTACTCAATACTTTCCGGAACATCAATGGCGTGTCCGCATGTGGCAGGCATAGTAGCGTTGATGATGGAAGCCAATCCAAAGCTTGAATGGAGAGCCATCAAAGCCATATTGCAACGAACTGCTGTACCAATGGCCAATAAAAAATGGGAAGCAGGCACAGGTTATGTAAATGCACACGCTGCAGTAGCCGCCGCTTATTTTGGCTTGCTTGCTACTGGCACAGATTACAACAGCAAATATGGTTTGCCGGCAGATGGCAGCTTCGGCTTCGATACTGATCCATGGAAAACCGGAACACTTCATCCTGAAGTTGCTTCAAGAATGAGCACTACTTTCCCAAGCATTGCAGCCGTACAAAGTGAGTGTGGTGCAGGTGTACCAGTGATTAAAGACTCTATAGGCGCAGCAGATCTAAATCCAAATCCTCCGGCTCCGCAGTATGATATTGATGTTGTCCATTTTGCAAATGAAACCGCTACTTCATTTGATATAACAATGAAGGTAGCAGGAGGCTTAGCAGCAGTTCCTCCGGGTGTTACTGGTGTAGAGCAGCGCTACTTTGATGTTCATTTCACTTTAGATAAAATAGTAGGAGAAATGGAGGCGCCAACACCTAACATCGCTTATATCGTATCCTCATTTGATGAGGTGGGTGTAAAGCGCTTTAAGCTTACGGTAAGAAGTAATGACGGCACTACCAGGCCAACTACCAATGCTTTCCACTACGAAGACATAACCGGCAATTGGAATACAGTTACAAATACGATTACCTGGACAGTTCCTAAAGATAAGCTGAATGTATCGAGCCCTCCGGCTTCTACCAGCACCGCAGGCACCAGGTTAAGCAGGCCGGCAAAAGCAGGTGACAGGCTTAAGAGTTGGAACGCGTATACCTATGAAAGAGTGGGAACACTTACACCTGACGGACCAGGCGTATATAGCGACAAGGCTACCGGCCAATGTTTCAAAGTTCTCGCACAATAATCAATGCCATCACCGAAAAAATTTAATTAATATGAAACTTTTTATAGCGAGCCTTCTTCTGTTAGCATCTACGGTTTGTACTGCACAAACCTCTACCTCAGATGTATGGCTAAATGAATTTCACTACGATCACCTGACCACGAGGGGCAACAGCGATACTGCCGAATTTATTGAATTAGCCATGAAATCCACCATTGCCAGCAACCCGGTAGAGCTGGCAAAATACAAGGTGATCTTATACACTGGCGGAGCTTTGGATGAAACAGCTTTATTGCTCGGCCGCGGGTTACCATACAATGTTTCTTCCAGCTGGTATAGCGAAGCAGAAACCGTGCATGCACTTACGGAATTTCAACAATGCCCTGTTGCTAATTCTACCATCACTTTGCTATTCAAGAAGCTACCCATTTTGCAAGATGTACCCGCAGCAATAGCTATCATCTATAATAACACTAATGTGGTACAGCTTCTATCGTATGAAAAGGCTTTTAAAATAGAATCAGCAGCACGCGGTGGCGGACCAGCAGCAGGAATGATGACTGATCTTATCACAACACAATTGGGTTTACCTGCAATGGAAACAGCAAGAACCAGCCCTAATCATTCCATCAGTTTGCTTGGAACCGGCATGTCGTACAGCGACTTCTTTTGGACTGATGATCCGCTGGTGATGGCTACACCTTGCGAAAGAAACAGCAACACACTTACTACGCAAGACTTCTCAGGAACCTTGCCGGTACGCTGGTTATCCTTTGGTGCACGAGGACAGAAACAAACCATTTTTACTGAATGGAAAGTAGCTACTGAAACTGGTGTATCTAAATATGTAGTGGAGTTAGCAGATGTGAATAGCAGCTTCTCTACCACTGTAGAAGTACCTTTTAGCAGCAGTGCAAATGGCAATTATAAGGCAGCTATTCCTAACCTGAAAAATGGCAGCTACAGGGTAAGAGTTAAGTCGATGATGATGGATGGCAAAGTAGAATTTTCAGAAACAAGGCTCGTACGCCTTTCGGATAATGCTGGCCAGTTTGTATCGGTATTTCCAAACCCGGTGAAAGGTGGCGCTGCAACTGTTACCATCATACCTACAGAGAAAACTTCTTATACCATAGAAATAGTAGACATGAATGGTAAAAGAGTTAGCTCATTAAAAACTGCCGTATTCAATGCAAATACTTTAAACCGTATTGAAGTACCAGTAAATGTTGCCCCGGGAGTTTACCAGCTCAAAGTGGTGAGCCAGCACGAACAACAAACAATTAAGATAGTGGTGATGTAGATCGCCCTTGTGATTAACAAAAAGAGGTCCTTCTACTGGGACCTCTTTCTATTTGTACAATACCTGTTCTTCCGTGTAGTGGGTGCGCCTGCCGCTTACTTCTTCCACCAATATTGGAAAGCCGGTAGGACTTTCAGTTTTCTTCTTGTGATGAATATCAAGATAATCTTTTACCTCACCGGTTATCAATCCCGGGTGCGACTTCATGATCTTTTTAGTAGCTGTTGTCAGCACCTTCCGAATGATCTTAGGCAGCTCTTTTAGCTTATCGTCAGGTATGGCATTGGCTGTAGAAAAAGGAGAAATTTTTGCCTGCCAAAGTATCTCATCAGAATAGCCATTGCCTATGCCGCGGATGATGTTTTGATCCAGCAAAATACTCTTCACAGTACACTTCTTTTGAAACACTGCTTTTAAATATTCAAAGTTCAGCTCCTTAGCCAGTGCATCTACACCATCTTTATCTACCGGGTTCAGTTTGATGTTTGCATTCTTCATCCTGTCTGTCAGCGCTAGTCCTGTTCCATCTGAGAAATACAGTTCAACGATCGTGAACTTGTTTTCATTCTGCCCTTGAAAAGGAAAGATATCACCAGTGAGCATCAGGTGCATACCGAGCAGCGTGTTACCAGAAAACTTCCACCGCAGTTCTTTACCTGATCGAAACACATTTTCCAATGTTTTGCCTTCTAAAGCTGACGCTAGTTCTTCGGGCTCGTCCTTCAGCCGCTTTGTTACAAGCACGTTTACTTTCTTCAGTTTCTTACCTGCAAACCGCGCTTTCAGGTTATGCGCAAAAACTTCTATGTCGGGTAGTTCAGGCATGACAGGCTATTTCAAAGAATAAGTTACTGGAATAAAAAATACGGTAGTCTTTAAGACTACCGTATTGTGAGAATTAAAATAAACTACTTCAAATTATACTTGTACTTGTACCGCTCGTACAACTGCTTGTGCTTATCCGTCAGGTTCAATTCACGACCCTGGATGAAAGCATGGCTAACATTGCTGCTGCGCATATCAAGAATATCACCATCTGCTATAACCAGGTTAGCATCTTTACCTGTTTCTATAGAACCAGTTCGATCTGCTATACCCAACACTTTTGCTGCGTTCAATGTTATAGCACTTAGCGCCTGCTCTTTGGTAAGCCCGTAAGCCACTGCAGTACCTGCATTGTACGAAAGGTTGCGGCCGCGTGTTTGCCCATCTTCATCATTAATGGCAAATAAAACACCCGCCTTCTGCAATACCGCTGGTGTTTTGAAAGGCTGGTCTACATCATCATCTGGTGAAGTAGGCAGGCTGTGCATCTGGTTCAGAATAACAGCTACATTGTTCTGCTTCAGCAGTTCAGGTATCTGGTAGCTTTCGCTGCCGCCCACAATCACCAGGTCAAAATCATTTTCCTTGGCAATATCTATGGCAACCAGCATTTCCTTTACCGTGTTGCAATGCACGTACAACTTCTGCGATTTGTCGAATAATCCTTTAACTGCCTGCAGCTTCAGGTTGTTGCTAGCATAGTTGCTTCCTTTGTACGATGCTCTTGCTTCGCTAAAGAAAGCCTTCATCTTATCTACCTGCTCCAGCGCACGCTTCACAGGGTCTACCTGTGCTTGTGGCGAAATCGCCTGCGCGAAACGTGCAGGACGATTGATCATATTCGGCATGTGAAAGTGAATACCGTTGTCCATTTTGTAAGCTGCATCTTCCCAGTTCCATGCATCCAGGTTTACCACTGAAGAGGAGCCGCTGATAAGGCCACCATCAGGAACGATGTTCGCAAAAAGGATCCCGCTGCTTCTCAGCGTGCCTATCACTTTTGAATCAGAATTGTATGCTACAAGGGAACGCACATTAGGGTTAAGCTCCCCCAGTTCACGCTGGTCGCTGGTAGCACGTACACTGTTCACTTCCACCAATCCAAGATTGGAATTGGAAAGTATAAGACCAGGGTAAACATGTTTACCCGCAGCGTTGATGACTTTGCCATCAGAACCGGCAGTTACCGAACTACCTACTGCTTCTATCTTGTTGTCTTTTATTTTTATGGTACCATTCTGTATCACCTGCCCGTTACCCGCATGAATGGTAGCATTGGTGATATAAATGACGCCTTTGTTTTCTTTGGCAGGATAAACATTTTCCTGGCTTCTTCCTACAATGGATGATAAGAAGAGAGCACTATAAATAATCAGTCTTTTCATTGTTTAAGCTTTAGTTGTTGTACAGTGCAGCCTCCTCTGCATCTACTACCAATAATCCGTGGCTGTGTGCGTGATCGCTACAAGTATGCATGTATTCCATACTTGCTACAGCAGGTGGTTGTGTGTTACCCGCACCAGGTTTCTTTTCGCCAATAAACTTCTTGATGAGCCTGTTGCGCTCCGCTGCCACTTGCTTGCGCAGCTCTGCATCTTTTGCACGATCAAAATAAACAGCACCATCTACAATGGTAGTTTCTGCCTTGGCATAAATGCTCAGTGGATGATCGCTCCATACTACTACGTCTGCATCTTTACCGGCCTTCAAACTTCCTACACGATCAGCAACGTGCATCATTATAGCAGGGTTAAGCGTTACCATTTTCAGGGCATCTTCTTCGCTCATGCCACCATACTTCACGCTCTTGGCAGCCTCCTGGTTCAGGCGACGCGCCATTTCAGCATCATCACTGTTGATGGCTACATTCACACCTACCCTGTTCATCAGGGTTGCATTATAAGGAATAGCATCTACCACCTCCATTTTGTACTGCCACCAGTCGCTGAAAGTAGAAGCATGCGCACCATGTGCTTTCATTTTATCAGCTACTTTATAACCTTCCAAAATGTGGGTGAAAGTGTTGAAGGGGAAACCATATTTCTCACCAATCTTCATGGCCGAGTTAATCTCGCTCTGCACGTAAGAGTGACAGGTGATGAAACGCTTTTTATTCAATATCTCTACCAGCGCGTCCAACTCAAGATCACGTCTTACATTTTTAGCATCTTTTCCTTTCAGCGCTCTTTCGTAATCTCTAGCACGTGCAAATGCATCGTCCAGCACCTGCTCTACACCCATACGGGTATCAGGAAAACGATTGTTGCTGTTAGAAGAAGTACGCTTAACGTTTTCACCCAAAGCGAACTTGATGAAAGGATCTGCATTAGCGAACTTCAACCCTTCGTCGTTGGCACCCCAACGCAGCTTTATCAGCTGTGTTTGTCCACCAATGGTATTGGCAGAACCGTGAAGAATATGAGAAGTAGTAACACCACCGCTCAACTGGCGATAGATATTGATGTCTTCAGGATTAAGGTTATCTCCTACACGCACTTCAGAAGTTACACTTTGCGCACCTTCGTTTATAGAAGCTGCAGCAATATGTGAGTGTTCATCAATGATACCAGGTGTAACGTGTTTACCTGTACCATCTATCACTCGTGCACCAGGCTCAGCCAAACCTTTACCTACACGCGCTATTTTACCATTGCGGATCAGTACATCTGCACCCTGTAGCACTCCATCTTTTTCATTTGTCCATACAGTAGCGTTGCGAATAAGAATGGTCTCCTGCTTTGGCAGTTCTTTCAAACCGAAACCAGTAAAAGGATAAACAACATCACCCATAGTTTGAGCCATGCGCCTGTCTTTAGCGCTGTCACCTTTTACAGTTTGCTCAGAGGCTAAAGCAGCGGTCCACCAAACAGGATTACCTGCTGTATCCACACCTGTTCCTTGCCATTGGTCACCGGTTCTAAAACCACTTAACCTAATGTTGGTACGCACATTTTTTTCAGGAGCAAAATTGAAACGCACCGCATTGCCATCGAAGCTGAACTTGCCGGCGATGGTATCCTTAGCTATCAGGCTGGCAGTAGAACTTCCACGCACATCTACTTTGTATTGTTGTGGTGCACCTGTAGCAGAGTTAACAGTGAAGTTGTAAGTACCAACAATATTCTTCCAGTTGTCTTCCTTCACGCTGTACTTGGCGCCTTGCACCCAGTTGCTCAGGATGTTGGTCCTTTCGGCAAACACAGGTCCGGAAGTGATGATGAAGTTGGCAATTTTACCGGCATCCAAACTTCCCACTGTATTGTATACACCAAGCATAGTAGCCGGGGCTTTGGTAAGTGCATCTAACGCTTTTGTCTCCGACAGCCCGTAGTTGATGGCTTTACGAAGATTTACAAGAAACGTCTTTTGATCACGCAGGTCAGCAGCTGTGATGGCAAAAGGAATATTTGCCTTTTCAAAAGCTGCAGGATTAGATGGAGCCATCTCCCAATGCTTCATATCTGTAAGACTTACAAAACGAGCATCGTTTGGATCTTCAAGATCCTGTGGTTGAGGGAAATCGAGCGAAAGAATGAAAGGAGCTTTGGTGGCTGCCATTTCATTGATACGCTGGTATTCATTTCCCCCAGCTTTGATGATGTACTGAACACCAAACTCATCGCCTATTCTATCTGCACGAGCCGCCTGCCATTTATCGTTTGCATCAAATATCTGTGGCAGTGCCTGCTGGTCGTTCCACGCCTGCAGCGAAATGTTCAATCCTTCTTTTGCAGGTTTGTTTTTATACCACTGCGCATCCAGGTACGACTGGCGCAGCAGCGCTATAGTACCCATTAGGCTGCTTGGATAGCTCTGGGTGCTTGACCCTTTGCTGAAAGAATAATGCGCAGACGCACGGTCTTTTAGAATTACCAGGTTCTCAGCATTTGACTGAAGCGTAGCCAACACACCGGTACCACGCGCTATACCATCCTTCTGATGCGTAAGCACTGTACCAAAACCCACATCACGTAGTTGCTTGGCCTTTGCTTCGTCTACCGAGAAAAGTTTTACGGCATCCACATCCGTTTTAATTGCCTGGTTCCAGCTGTACGCCCCTTTTTGATTGGATGTAAGTTGCGCAGGTGCATTATAGTTAAAGGCTCCTGCAGGACGCTGTGGTGCGGGTACACCATAGTCGCTAAAAATGTCAATAAAAGAAGGATAGATGAATTTGTCTTTGCAATCTACCACTACGGCATCTGCAGGTATTGAAACGCCGGTTCCAACAGAAACGATCTTACCATCTCGGATCACCAGTGTAGCATTTCGCAAAGTTGTCTGAGGATCTTTTACAATGGTGGCATTGGTAAAGGCGTAAGCACCTTCTCGTCGGTCGGCCACGCCATTTACAGGATAAGTTTCCTGGGCAATGGCGGCAGTAGAAAGCCATAGTCCTGCCAATCCCCACAGGAGTTTTTTCATGATCATAGTTATAGTTTAATGGAAATTTAAATGCGCTTAAAGCTACAATTTATGATGTTTTAACAATGAAATGGTTTGTGAAGAAACCAATCTGGAAAAAAGCTATATGTTCATCTTTGATAATCTTCTGCAACAGGTGCAGCTTGCGCCGTAGCTATTCGTATTTTGGTAAAAAATAGCCTATGAAAAAGCTTAGCCTCCTGTTATTGATATGTTTTCTGCAGTTCAGCAGCCATGCTCAATCAAAAGATGAACAGGCAATCAGGAATATTTTAGCGGAACAAACCACTGCCTGGAATGCGGGCGATATAGAAGGTTTTATGAAAGGCTACTGGAAAAACGATAGCCTGTTATTCATTGGAAAAAGCGGCCCGAAGTATGGCTTTGATGCCACGCTCCAGAACTACCGCAAAAGTTATCCTGATGCTGCTACTATGGGTAAACTAACCTTTGATATACTTCAGGTAAAAAGGCTATCTGCCATTTATTTTTCTGTTGTAGGCAAATGGCACCTGCAGCGAACAATAGGTGATGCCCAGGGACATTTTACGCTGCTGGTAAAAAAGATAGGTAAAGAATGGCGCATCGTGCAGGATCATAGCAGCTGAGCTGCATGATGATAAATTCATTCACCTGCATTTCCTTTCCACGTTTTGGCTTTTGAATTTTTACTTTTTGGTTTTTCCGCCATATTTGTCGCTGTACCTGTAGCTAATGGCAAAAAGAAAACGAAAGAAAAAGAAGCAGCGGAAGTTATGGTGGCTGGTAATACCGGTACTACTGCTGGTGGTGGCTGCCATTGGTTATGTATGGTATAGAAGCCAGCGTATAGAAACAGCCAAGTTTATTCGCTATCCTGCCTTTGGTATCGACATTCCTGAAAACTACGAGATACACGGCATAGACGTAAGCAAGTACCAGAGCTATATAGACTGGAAGAGCGTAAAGCAAATGGAGGTAAAGGATGTGAAGATCGGCTTTGCCTTTATGAAAGCAACAGAAGGATTGGGCAATGTAGATAAGCAGTTTCGCCGCAACTGGAAAAAAGCCGGTGAAGCAAAAATGACACGTGGCGCCTACCATTTCTTTATAGCCAGCAAGAGCGGAAAGGCGCAGGCGCGAAACTTTATCAGCACAGTAAAACTGCAGCCGGGTGACCTGCCACCAGTTCTGGATATAGAACATCTTTATGGGGTAAAGCCAGAAAAGATGAAACAAGAAATTAGAGAATGGCTGCGCATTGTGGAAGATCATTATGGCGTCAGGCCTATTATCTATACTTATGTGAGCTTTTACTCCAGCTACCTAGCTGGTGAATTTGACAGCTACCCGCTATGGGTGGCGCATTACCTCGAAAAGAACAAACCGCGCATAAAGCAGCCGTGGATAATATGGCAGCATAGCGAGAAAGGGCGGGTAAATGGAATAGCACACGCTGTAGATTTCAATGTTTTTAATGGCGATAGCAGCGACTTTAAAGACCTGCTGATAAAGTGATTGAATAACTTGTTACCAAAACAACATTCACCTGACCGTGCTGATAACAATCATCCTCTACACCTGCAGCTGTACATTCAGCTTGCTAAAAAACATTCTACCTTTACCAGCTAAATAAGTTGCATGGACCCGGAGGTGAGGGAATTCTTTAAACGCATTGGCTATAGCATTGGCATCAGCTTTCTTTGGCTGGCTATTATATGTATAGCAGCCATAAAAGGTGACAATGCTTTCATTGAACAGCGAGTAACATTGGGCAATATCTTTTTCTACTCGTGGTGTGTAATCAGCGTTTTCCTGCTCATTTATTTTCTTCGTAAACTATGGCGTAAGCAGCAAGAGTTTTAGCTGGCTTTGCTTAAGTCATTTACACTGCCAAAGTCTTACAAACCAACCAGGTGCTGCATTTGCCTACTTGTGCAGGTTTATTTTTTACAGCAGTTTGCAACTGCGGGCTTAATTTCGCGCCATGCCTTATTTCAATTGGAACGACACGATGAACCTGCTCAGCAAAGCCACACCCCGCCGTGCATGGAACGCGGCTAAAGTTTGGGCTAGCTATCGTTTAAGCAGGCTCACCGGCCGCCCAATCCAGTGGGGCTACCCAATTTCTATTTCCTTCGAACCTACTACTTCGTGTAACCTTCGTTGCCCCGAGTGCCCCAGTGGCTTGAGAGCATTTACCCGTCCAACAGGTATGCTGCAGAAAGATTTCTTCCGCCGCACCATCGATGATATTTACAAAGAGCTTACATACCTCATCTTTTACTTCCAGGGCGAGCCTTACCTGAACCCAGACTTTTTAGAGATGGTAAAGTATGCTTCGGACAAAGGCATTTACACTGCCACCAGCACCAATGCCCACTACCTGACCGATGCCAATGCAAAGAAAACAGTGGAGAGTGGTTTGGACAGGTTGATCATCTCCATTGACGGCACCACCAATGATGTGTACCGCCAGTACCGCGTAGGTGGCAACCTGGATAAAGTACTGGAGGGAGCAAAGAATATTGTAAAGTGGAAGAAGGAACTAAAAAGCAGGACGCCATTTGTGTTCTTCCAGTTTTTGGTAGTAAAACACAATGAGCACCAGATAGAAGAGATAAAGCAGATAGCCAAAGAAATTGGCGTGGACCAGGTACGTTTCAAAACCGCCCAGGTATACGATTATGAGAACGATCCAAATAATCTGATTCCTACTATTGAAAAATACAGCCGCTACCGCCGTGGCAAAGACGGTAAGATGAAGAGCAAGAGCGGCATGGGCAACCACTGCTGGAAATTGTGGCAAGGAAACGTGATCTCATGGGATGGACTGGTAGTTCCTTGTTGTTTTGATAAAGACGCGATGCACCGCCTTGGCAACCTGAAAATGGAATCATTCAAGGATGTGTGGCAAAATGATAACTACCGGCAGTTTCGCAAAGAGATCATGACCAGCAGGAAGAATATTGACATCTGCGCCAACTGCAGCGAAGGGCTGAAGGTGTGGGAGGATTAGTGACTCTGGAATCAAAATCTCTCCAACATTTCGGGTTCCAATCTACCAACTAACAACTTCCAACTAACAACTAACGACCTGCCTCACTTATCACAATCCCCTATTTTTGTAAAAACGCCGGAATGGGATTAGAACAGGAAATTCAGCAGGCCATTTTTAGAAACGACCACCATAAAGCAATGGTGAACGTGATCTATACCAGCAACTGGCTACTGGAAAAGTTGAAAGAACTACTTGAAAAAGAAGATATAACCCACCAGCAATACAATATCCTGCGCATTTTGCGTGGCAGCACCAGCCCTTTATCAACCCTGCAGATACGTGAACGAATGCTTGATAAGATGAGTGACACCAGCCGTATTGTAGAGAGACTGTTAAAGAAAGGATTAGCAGACAAGAAAGTCTGTCCCACTGATAAACGTTTAGTAGATGTAACTATCACACCCGAGGGCCTGCAACTGCTGGATCGGCTGGATAGCCAGAATGCATTGATAGATGAACTTACATCGAACCTTGATGCTAATGAAGCGGATCAATTGAACCGCTTGCTCGATAAGCTTCGCGACCGCCCTTAACCACTGCTTTTACCGTACACCTTTAGACTTATTATTTACAATGAGGAAAATCATTATTGCTTTTTTATTGGCTTTTGGATCATTAGCACAGGCTCAAAGTCCGCATCACGAGTTCAGGGGTGCGTGGATAGCTACGGTAGAGAATATTGACTGGCCCAGTAAACGCGGCTTACCAACAGAAACACAAAAAGCAGAATTTATTCGCATGCTTGATATGCACCACCGAAATGGATTGAATGCGGTAGTAGTACAGGTGCGACCTGTTACAGATGCTTTTTACCCATCGCCGCACGAGCCGTGGAGTGAGTACCTTACCGGCAAGCAGGGCCAGGCACCATCACCTTATTACGACCCGCTACAGTTTATGATAGAAGAATGTCATAAGCGTGGAATGGAGTTTCATGCGTGGTTCAATCCATACCGGGCTGTGTTCAATGTCAATCGTAGTTCAGTAGCCGCTAACCATGTTACGCGGCAGCATCCTAGCTGGTTTGTTACCTATGGCAATACCAAATATTTTGACCCCGGTGTACCGCAGGCAAGGGAGCATGTAAACAAGATCATCCGCGATGTAGTGGACCGTTATGATGTAGATGCCATTCACTTCGATGATTATTTCTACCCGTACAAGATACCAGGTAAAGAATTTCCTGATGAAGCAAGCTTTGCCCGTTACGGCAATGGCATGAACCGCGATGAGTGGCGCAGGAGCAATGTGGATACCATCATCAAGCAATTGGGCAGAACGATCAAGTCAATTAATCCCAGGGTGAAGTTTGGCATCAGCCCATTTGGCGTTTGGAGAAACAGCAACAAAGATGCTCGTGGAAGTGCATCAAGGGCTGGTGTAACCAATTATGACGACCTGCATGCTGATATACTGTTGTGGTTGCAAAGGGGATGGATAGACTATGTGGCACCGCAGCTATACTGGGAGATTGGTCATAAGCTGGTAGATTATAAAATGCTGCTGGATTGGTGGGCGGCTAATAACTTCAATCGTCACCTGTATATTGGCCATGGGTTGTATAGAGCAACTGAAGCCAAGTCTGGCCCGTGGAAAGACCGGAACGAATTACCGAATCAGATCAAGTATTTGCGCAATAATCAAAATGTGCACGGCAGCATATTCTATAGCAGCAAAATCTTCAATTCCAATCCAAATGGCTGGAATGACAGCCTTCGCAACAACTACTACCGTTACCCTGCCCTGCAGCCGGTAATGAAGTGGATAGATAGTGTACCGCCACTGAAACCACTTGTAAACAATATTAGTAAAAGCGAGGTTCGGCTGCTATATCGTGGTGCAGAACCTATAAAAAGCTTTGCAGTATTTGCAGTACCACGTGGCAGGAATATACGGATGGAAAATGCTACCCTCATTCAATTGATCATTGCCGACAGGACAACAGATATTGACCTGAACATGATGCCCGCACAAAATACCGACAGGCTTTTTGTAGCTGCCGTTGATCGAAACAACAATATTAGTGAGTGGGTGCAGGTGAGGTAGAGCTTGATGGTGGATACTCGATACTGGATGCTGGATAGTGGATAATAGATCGATGATATTTCTGCGAGTGATTACCAGAAAATGTACGTACACCACATTTGCTTTTAAATCATACGCTCTAAAAACGGAATCAGCACATATGGTTTTAATATGTAGTATTCAGCACTTACCGAGCGATCTTCGATCTAGTATCAAGAATTTATAATCCTTACCTTTTATAGTAGTTATCCATCAATCAATATCAGAATCAAGTATCAAATTTCCAGCATCCTCACCTCATATCCGACTGATCTTCGATCCAGCATTAAGCATCCAGTATCCTTATCTTAAAGTACCTATTCATCTATCAATATCAGAATCAAGTATCCACTATCCACCATACCTTTGCCCCTCTTAAATTCTAATCTATGCCAGGCTTTGAATTATGGGGCGCTGAAGAGCGCAAAGAAGTAAACGATGTTTTAGAAACAGGTATATTAATGCGTTACGGCTTTGATGCTCAACGCCAGGGAAATTGGAAAGCCAAAGAACTGGAAGCTGAGATCTGCAACACCTTTGGCGCTAAACATGCGCAGTTGGTTAGCAGCGGTACAGCAGCCCTTACTACCGCTATGGCTGCCTTGGGCATTGGTGCCGGCGATGAGGTCATCATGCCTGCATTCACTTTCGTAGCTAGTTTTGAAGCTGTTCTTTCTGTTGGCGCCATTCCTGTGCTGGTAGATGTAGATGAAACACTTACCCTAAATCCTGCAGCTGTAAAAGCAGCTATAAGCCCAAACACCAAATGCATTATGCCGGTGCACATGTGTGGCAGCATGGCCGATATGGATGCATTACAAGCCATCTGTAAAGAACATGGTTTACTGCTGCTGGAGGATGCCTGCCAGAGCATTGGCGCCAGCTACAAAGGCAAGAAATTAGGAACCATAGGCGATGCCGGTACTTTTAGTTTCGATTTTGTAAAAACAATTACTTGCGGTGAAGGTGGCGTTGTAATGACCAACAACGAAGACACCTATATAAAATGTGACGGCTACCAGGATCACGGGCACGACCATTTAGGTGTTGATCGCGGTGCTGACCTTCATCCGTTTGTTGGCTACAACTTCAGGATAAGTGAGTTGCATGCTGCTGTTGGCCTGGCGCAGATCCGCAAGCTGGACCAGTTCCTGGAAATCCAAAAGAAGAACCACGCCCACCTGAAGTCGATACTGGAGCAAGTGCCTGAAATCACTTTCCGTGTAGTGCCAGATCCTGCAGGAGACAGCTGCACTTTCATCAGCTGGTTTTTACCCTCAGCTGAAATCACCCAGGCTGTGGTGGAAGAACTAAAAGCACAGGGCATCTTAGGCGGTAACTTTTACTGGTACAACAACAACTGGCACTACATCCGCAAGTGGGACCACCTGCGCAATCCTGACTTCCTGAACAAACAACCTGAAGCCATTGTAGCTCAACTTAAAAAATATACTGTTGATGCATTTCCTGCCAGCGATGCCGTTATGGGCCGCTGCATTTCTACTGCTATAAGCCTGTTGTGGACAGAAGAGCAGGTACAGGAAAAAGGAGAAAAAATAGTAACTGCAGTAAAAAAGGTGCTTGCTTCCTAAGCAGCCTTTTTCCAAATGTTCTTGATATAATTATCAAAGGTGTTGGTTGTTACCAGCACCTTTTTTTATTCCTTCCCTTCCAGTTTATTTGCTTCCGCCAGGCTGCCAAGCCTAAAGCGTAAGCGCAATCATGTAGCCTTTTCCAGTAGGAACTCCTTTTTGCAGAAAAAACTTAAGCCGGTGGTATAATATGCTGCAGGTAAAACAGTAAATGGATGCAGGTCCAGCCTCTTTATCCTATTAGAAGAGGTGTCCTTTTTACTTGATTTTAATGCAGTAAAACGATTGTCAGGTATACTTGGTAGTGCTGTACGAGGGTATTGCGCTGCCACTTCTTTAGATACTAATAAAATAATGAAGAAACAAATGAAGCGGCTGCGCATGTGCTGGTATTTTGTCATTAATTTTACTGCAAGAAGGGCGGCCACAATGTTTAGGCCAAAAAAGTCAGTTTTGGGAAAATTAAAACATCTTAATACCGACTTTCGCGTTTCGCTGAAGAATAATACAGAATGTCTTTAAGTCAATCATTACAACAAAAGCTACTACAGAAGCTATCTCCACAGCAAATTCAGTTGATGAAATTGCTGCAGGTACCTACTGCAAACCTGGAAGAAAGAATAAAAGAAGAATTAGAAGAAAACCCTGCGCTTGAGCAAGGAGAAGAAGGGCATGACGACTATGACACTGACTTGAAAGATGAATTTGCCAATGAAGGTGATGAGGATTATGAAGCAGAAGCAGCTGCTGATGAATATGACAATATAGACATCAGTGAGTATGTAACAGAAGGTGATGATGAAGTTGGTGATTATAAACTTCGCGATGATAATTATCCTGAGGCTGATGAAGGAAAAGTGATCCCGATCCGGGTAGAAACTTCGTTTCACGACCTGCTGATAACCCAGCTTGGAATGATGGAGCTGGATGAGCGAACGCATAAAATGGCTGAACAAATTGTAGGTAGCATAGATGACGATGGTTACCTGCGCCGCGAAATTTCGTCCATAGCAGATGATCTTGCTTTTCGCCAAAATATTTCCGTAACCGAGGCTGAGATAGAAACAATGATCAAACAGATACAGCAGTTTGATCCGCCGGGTATTTGTGCCCGCGACCTGAAAGAATGCCTGCTACTTCAACTGAACCGCCAGCTGCGTGAAGGAAAAGAAGTGGGAGTGGCTGTACAGGTGCTGGAGAAATATTTTGACGAGTTTACAAAGAAGCACTACGAGAAAATACAACGCGGCCTTGGGTTAAACGACCAGCAGCTGAAAGATGTCATCAACCAGATCATCAAGTTGAATCCCAAGCCGGGTGGAAACATTGGCGGCATGAATAAGGCGGAAAGCTATGTTGTTCCTGACTTTTTTATTTACAACAACAACGGGGTGCTGGAGCTAACGCTGAACAGTAAAAATGCTCCTGACCTGCGCATCAGCGAAGGCTACCGCGACATGCTGAAGGATTACGAGAAGGGTACTAAGAAAGATAAAAGGCAGAAGGAAGCGGTTCTGTTCATCAAGCAAAAGATTGACTCTGCCAAGTGGTTCATCGATATGATAAAGCAGCGCCAGCAGACGCTCATCGGCACCATGTCAAGCATAATGAACTACCAGAGGGAGTTTTTCCTTACGGGAGATGAGACTACGCTGAAGCCGATGATCCTGAAAGACATTGCTGAAATGACAGGTCTTGACATCAGCACCGTGAGCCGTGTGGCAAACAGCAAATTTGTACAAACCGAGTTTGGAACCTATAGACTAAAATTTTTCTTCAGCGAATCACTTAGTACAGATAGCGGCGAGGAAGTAAGTACACGCGAAGTGAAAAAGATCTTAAGCGATATGATAGAAGCTGAAGATAAGCGCAAGCCACTGAGCGATGAACAACTTACCGACATGCTGCAGGAGAAAGGCTATAACATTGCACGCCGTACCGTAGCCAAATACCGCGAACAATTGAACCTGCCGGTAGCAAGGCTGCGGAAGCAGTTGTAAGGTTTAAGGTTTAAGGTTCTGATGGGCTTCAACTTCAACAGTTGCCTTCTAACATATAAAATGTTTCTCTTCCTTTAAGAAGATCATCCTTTCAAAGCTGTTCTCCTCGCCTGCATCAATAAAATTGACTTCTTTTGCAGCGAACATTTCAATTGCAAACACCAGAAACTTTACTTCTTGCAAACGACTTCTATACAAGATGAGATTACTTACCCTCTGCCGCAGCCTGCCTGGCTGAAGGCCCTGGCGAAAGTGCTTTCTTACCTGTTTCACCCGCTTTTCATTCCTACTTACCTGGCGGCATATATCATTTTCCAGCATCCATATGCGTTTGCTGTTTTCGATGAAAAACAAAAGATCCTGCGGTTGGTGTCTGTGTTCATAATCACTGCATTCTTCCCTGGCATTACAGTGTTTTTGTTGTGGCGGTTAAAGTTTGCCGATTCCATTTTCCTGCGAACACAAAAAGAAAGGATCATCCCGTATGTGTCCTCCATCATTTATTTCTTTTGGGCTTTCTATGTCACTAAAAACCTGGCAGGCACACCACCTGCTATGGTGTTTTTGTTCCTGGGTATATTTTTAAGTACCAGCGCGGCTCTAATGGCCAACAACTACTTTAAGATCAGCATGCATGCACTGGGTGTAGGTGGCGCTGCAGCCTTTATGATCTTGCTTTCCATTGCAACACGCCAACCTATAGGTATGGCCATCACAGTTACCACTTTAGTAGCTGGACTAGTATGTAGTGCAAGATTGATTGTATCCGATCATCACCCCGCCGAAGTGTATTGGGGTATCATCATTGGTGGGCTTAGCCAGTTAGTTGCCTATTGGTTCATCACATAAAAAAAGACCACATCGCTGTGGTCTTTTTCAATTAAGTATCTAAAGATTATTTATGCGTAAGAGTGGCGCCAGTTTGAATAACCGGCAGTTGGTTTCCTTCGGCCTGTAGCGGCAGGTTTTGCTGCATTGCCAGTGCTTCAGGCTCAAGATCGAAACGAGCATTTAATACAGAAGAAGTGCGTGCATACAACTGATCAGCCGAGTGAATGTAGAAGCAGCTACCGCCTTTTATTTCGTTGATGATGCGGGTGTGAATACCATAAGGAACAGCAGGGCAGCCAAGGCTGTTACCGATCAACCCCCTATCTATCATAGTATTTTCATTTACAAAACGACTACCGTGGAATACGATATCACGCATACGCACCTTGTCGTTGATTCCTCTTTCCATACCATCAAAACGCATGCTGTAACCGGCTTTGCCATTGTAGGTTTCTGCCGTTACCATGAAACCAAGGCTACTTTGATTACTGTTCGCAATGTTTGAAAAACGTGTAGCGAATTCATGGCCGCTGTTCTTACCATGCGAAACATAGGTGTTATATAGCAAGCGGGCATTCACTACATCTATCACGTACAAGCGTTTGTTGTTGCTGCTCTGACTGTAATCGCATATGGTCAACAGGTTTGGCTTTTTTAGTTTGTCCTGGTTGTCCAAGTATTGCAAGCCTTTATAAGCAGAAAAGAAAACCTCCCGCTCAAGGCCATACATGCCCAAACCAATGATATTATACAATGAGTCTGCAGCACGCCTGATTACCGGGGCATCAGATGGAGAAGAAAGTAGCGATGGGAATTTTTTAGGATCAGGATTGTTGTTAGCATTTGCGGGAACAATGAAACCTACTGACGCAGCAAGTAATATCCCGTAAACCATTCTTTTCATTTGTATCATTCTCTACTGAGGGATTTTCCAGGTGAATAAATTCATATAGGTAACATCCAAAGTAGAAAGATTATTGTGGCCAGCCAAGTTAAAATTCCCCGAGATGAGAAAAAATTTACACTTCTAGCTGGTTCTCTGCGGTTTGTCTACGCCTAACAAATTCGCTCATGTATATTTTAACCAACAAGATAAACATGGATATGAGGATAGGTCCAAAGATCAACCCTATGAAACCAAATAAGTTGATACCGATAATGACGCCAAATACAGTGATCAGCGGATGCACATCTCCCATCCGCTTTTGAAGCATAAAACGAAAGACATTATCTACTGTACCTATGATGCCAAAACCATAAAATAGCAGGAAGATCGCTTGCCAATGCTGGTCGCCCATGTACAGTATGATGCATAAAGGCACATAAGCCAGGGCAGCTCCTACAAAAGGAAGCATAGAAGCTATACACGTAAAAAGAAACCAAAACCAAACATCATCCACACCAAGAATAAGGTAAGCTATCAAGCCTACTATACCTTGGAGTATAGCAACCAGCGGAATACCCAGTGCATTAGAAATCACAAGGCTTTTCATTTCAGTACCTACCACATGTACATTCTCATCTTTTAAAGGCATAAACTCATACACCCATTTCTCCAGCGTTTGTTTACTTACCAACATGAAGTAGAGAATAAAATACATCACCGCTATCGAGGTAATAGAACTGAATGTAGCACTAACCACCCCGCGTAAAGAATTGGCAACTGCACCGCTTACGTTTCCAGGGTTCAGGCTTCCCATGATCGAAATGTCAAAGCGGGCTTCTAATCGTTTTACAAATGCATTTACTGCATCCACTATCTGGTTACTGTTGTGAATGGCATTGCCTATTCTTTCTGATAAGATATTGATGGTTACAATAATTGGCACCAACACGATAACGAACGACAAGAGCAACAATAACGAAGCTGCCAACGACTTCTTCCACCGTTTCTTCTCCACCAGGTAAGTCATCCATTTGCGTAGCAGCATATAAAAAGTAATGGCACCTAAAAAGCCCGGTAAAAACGAACGCATTTGCAAAAACAGGAAAATGAAGAGAAAGATCAGGAATAGTAAAAAGAACACCTGGCGTATCTTGTCATTGTCTATTTGAGTGTGGGCCATAGTTTTGGTTTCTGAAGTTTGTTGTATCTAATGCCATTGTAAAAATAACTGCACCAGCTAAAAGCAGCAGCTCATATTCAATTAACCCTCTAAATAGGTAATTGTTTAGATCTTAACCAGCTTCCACTTTCCGCGCCTAAAAATGAAATAGGTAACAACCGTAATAGCTGATTCGGCAATAATTATAGCAAGGAACACACCCAAAGGACCAAGCTGAAGCGTCTTTGCCAGTATATATGCCAGTGGTATCTGGAAGGCCCAGAAGCCACACAGGTTGATCCATGTAGGGGTACGTGTATCACCGGCACCGTTAAAAGCATTCATCAGCACCATACCAACACCATAAGCTATGTAGCCAAGACTTACAACACGCAAAGCCTGTGTGGCTATACGTACTACACCTGCATCTGTATTTATCAACGAAACAATTGGCGCTGCCCAAAACAAGAAGATGATGGTAACCACGCTCATGAATATCACATTGTACTGTGCAGTTTTCCATACACTAGCCTCTGCTCTTTCAGGTTGATTGGCTCCAAGGTTTTGACCGGTAAGGGTGGCAGCAGCATTGCTAAGTCCCCATGCAGGCAAAAGAAAGAACATAATGATGCGCAAAGCAATGGTATAACCTGCAATGGCTGTACTTCCAAAGCTGGCTACTATGCGCGCCAGGAATATCCAACTTGCCGAAGCAACGAGAAATTGTAAAGTAGCAGTAGAAGATATATTCAGCAGTGACTTTTGAATACTCCAGTCTGGCAACAGGTAGCTTATTTTCATTTTAAGTATCCTGTTTCCCTTGAACAGGTGAAACAGCTGGTAAAGCACGCCAGTGCCGCGACCAATGGTGGTTGCAATGGCTGCTCCTGTTAGTCCAAAACCTTCAAAGTTGCCGATGCCATAAATCATTATTGGGCAGAGAATGATATTGAAGATATTGGCTATCCACAAACTGCGCATGGCAATACTGGCGTCGCCTGCACCCCTGAAGATGCCATTGATAAGAAATAGCATGATGATGACCACGCACCCGCCAAACATGATGCGTGCATAAGGCACACCAATAGCAAGTACAGAAGCAGGTGCACCCACCAGCTGCAATATTTCCGCTGCATATACTACTCCTACAATAGATATGACCAATGTGAAAGCTAATGCAAGCACAATTGCCTGCATACCAGCTTTTGATGCTCCTTCCGGATTTTTTTCTCCTACCCTGCGCGCTACCATAGCTGTTGCAGCCATGCTTAATCCTATAGCTACTGAATATATAAGTGTGAGAACAGATTCCGTAAGCCCTACTGTTGCCGCGGCATCGGCACCCAGCCTACCTACAAAAAATATATCAACTACTGCAAACACACTCTCCATCACCATTTCCAATATCATCGGGATGGCAAGCATAAACACAGCACGGCGAATGCTGCCTTGGGTAAAGTCTTCGTTGCTCCCCTTTAACGACAGTTTGATAAAATGATATATAGAGGAGAGACTTCTCCTTTTTGAAACACTATGACCGTCCATTAGATAAAGTTCTTAGATGATTAAACAGGTAAGAATAGCCTCTAAGGCTACTATTAGAAGAAGATGAGGAGCGCCAGCTACAAACGAGCTGACATAATTAGAACTTCATAATTGTAAATTTCTGGAGGAGCAAAACTAAGAAGTACAACAGGAAAGATGTGATCATTTACAATTATATTTAACCGTTCATCCTTCAGCTAAGTTTTAGCTGGTATGAATAGGTTGGTATTTTGCCCGCATAAACATGAAAACGCCGTAGCAAAACAAACCTGCAGCCACTAAAAACAGTAAGATATTGCCATAGCTGGACTGCAGCCACTGGAAAGCTTTACCAGTATTTCCGGCTTCATTTGCATTAGCAGATGTGGCGGCTTTTAAAAACAACCAGCCTACTATCAGCCATACTATTCCACGAGCAGTATAGCCTAGCTGGCCAGACCTGATCAATATGGTTCGTTCGTTATTGTTGGAGTGCATGCCGGCTTTTACATACTTCTTGTATTTGCCAGATGCAGCACGGTATACCTGGTAAATGCCAACGCCCATCATGCTGATGGCAACAGCTGCAGCCAACCATACACCCATTGGTTTATCCAATAATTCCCGGGCTAGTTGCTGGCGGCTATTCCCACTACTTTGGGTGTTGTTAAGGATCAATTTTCCTGCTATCACAGAAATAGATAAATAAACCGCTCCGCTGAAAAAATAAACTGCTCTTTGCCCCAGTCCTTTCCAGTCCTTGCCTTTGTCTTCAGTGTCTTTGAAAGCCATTACCAAACGCCATACTGCATAGCAGATAAGGCCGACTGTGATAATGGAAAGTAGAATTTTACCGAGTGGTTGCTCGTGTACCATTTTAAAAATGCCTCCTTTATCAGCATCGCCGGAAGATGCATTGCCCATTTGTAATGCCGACATAATAGTGAGAATGGCAGTAAGGCAATAAACCACTCCTTTAGCTACTAACCCTGTACGGGCCAGCGTCTTTATCCAATGATCATTTCTTTTTAGCAGTTGCATGTTGATGATTCCTAGATATTAAAAATCATTCCCGCATAAAAAAAAGCACCTGCAAATGCAGGCGCCTTCCTTTCTTCCATTATCAAAACTATACTTAAACTAATACTTCATCACCTTTAGCTACTGTTGGTTCGTTATTCTGTTATGGTAATCATCAGTCTTCTTACGTTTCAACTACTTTATTTTCCAGTTGCGGCTGCGGCCCCTGCCTTGCCAGTAAGTCTAGAGAGATCATTACCTCTATTTCTTTTTATACTGTTTCTACCTCTGGTTCCTGTTTTTCGTTTTTTGCAGTTGCTTCAGAGCAGCAACTCAGCAACTCTTTGAAGTCGCTTTCAAACACCTTACACTTATCAGCCAATAACTCCCTGGTTTCTTTACCACTTGCAGGGGCTAATAAAATGCCTGCAGCAGCTCCCGCTAGTGCACCTGCTGTAAATGCAAGGAGGGTTTTGCTTAAGCTGTTCATAACATTGTTTTTAGTAGATCAACACTACAAAATTAATACGGTGAGAAGCGCATAATAATGAGGATGGTCAATGAGATAGATGATTGTGGTCAAGATGATTTTAAAATGATAATGGGCTCCTTCTCCTATGGTAGCTATTGCAGCTGAAGAAGAGGCACAGCAGAAACAAATCAAAAAACAGAGTGAGGTGGAATATCTTCTTTATTCCAGCTGTAAAAACTAATTGATAACATTAAAGTATTTCCAGCCCCGCACCTTTCATATTAGTAAAAGGTATGATTATT
The DNA here is from genome assembly GCF_017355875.1 of Aridibaculum aurantiacum. NCBI lineage: Bacteria > Pseudomonadati > Bacteroidota > Chitinophagia > Chitinophagales > Chitinophagaceae > Aridibaculum > Aridibaculum aurantiacum. Next base: position 219,814 of record NZ_JAFEWC010000001.1, on the reverse strand, counting down.
GTCGTGATTCAGCAGGAACCTTGGTTAAGAAAGTACTGCAGTTATCGTTTGTATAAGTTTCGATGATGTGAGCGTGGATCTAATTGCCAGGTAAAAGAGGAAAGGAGCCTAAGGTTGATTTGATCGTGTATCTAATATTTTATAACCATAAATGCTTCTCATGAATCTATCCCTGCCATCGCTGAAGGAAGGATTGGCTATCTCTTCCATCTCTTTCACTCCCGAAGTTGTTATCACGCTTTCATTCCACCCGGTCATTACACCCAAATCTCACTTAGAACAACAGCTAAAGTCGGCACTAAAAAAAGCAGAAGCGCAAATTCTTTCTAAGTACAGTATGCAGCAGGCATTGCCTGTATTTATTCGTTTGCAAAACGTGGTGAACAACCTGAACTTCTATACGCATAAGAAAAGCATCGCCATTTTTGTATCGCCTGTATGCGAGAAAGTTATTTATCTCGATTTTGAAGTTTCAGACAAAGTGATCATTGATAAGAAATTCAAATTGCTTGACATTGCTAAAAACAAGATGAGCAAGAAAGACTTTTTATTGCTTGTTCTTAAAAATGATTGTGCTGCTCTATACGTAGGAAATGATCAATCGCTGCAACTGATAAAACAAGATAAGCTTGCTAATAAAAGAGAAGTTCTGCCACAGCGACTACACTACCCGCTTTCTTATTTACCGCTCAATGCTGCTGATCAGCAGTTGCTACAGCTTGACCTGGAACTTTCTCAAATCATGGAATCGCACCCTTACCCGGTTTTTGTAATGGGTGAAGAAAAGACAGTGGAGTATTTCAAATTCGCAACAGCCAATAAACATTGCATAGCTGCATTCAATTTTTTACCTGCTCCTGGTTGTGCAAAAGAAAACCTTGCAGAAGCAATGCAGCCGCACCTACGCGATTGGAGCAAACTGCAGCTGCAGTTGCTGATGCGTAAAATAGAAAAAGCAAGATGCAATAAAACGCTATCGTGGGGAAGCCAGAACATCTGGAAAGCAGGCAAGAAGAAAGGTTCTTTACTGGTGGCTGAAATGGGTTATACATATCCAAACAGGAAGAATACTTTATCAGACAACCTGTATCACCTGCCACTATCGTACAACCACGAGTTTTATATTACAGATGCAGCAGATGAAGTTGCAGAAAAAGTATTAGAAACAGGCGGCAATATTCAGCTGGTAGCGAATGATAGTTTGCGGCAATACGCACACCTGGTTATGTTAGCAGGTAATAAATGATCTTATACAAAACACCAACAATGAAAGGCAGTCACACAAGTGGCTGCCTTTTTTGATGACAATTATCAACTAAGCTTTTGACATTTCTCATTATCTGCAAGTAGCGCTTGTATCTACTTTTACTGCCATCGAATATTGCGCATTTTGAATTAAGCCTTTCACACAATTAGCCGCTGCTATGTTGCTGCTATATCTAAATCTTACAGCGAGTGAAGAAAATATTACTAATAGAAGACAATGATGATATACGAAAAAATACTGCTGAGATCCTTGAGTTAGCAGGCTACGCTGTATCAACGGCTGTTAATGGTAAGGAAGGAATTTCGGTGGCTCTAAAAGAAATTCCTGATGTGGTAGTTTGCGATATCATGATGCCCGCACTTGATGGATATGGTGTACTTCACTTGTTGCGAAAAAATCCTCAGGTAAAGCATATCCCCTTCATTTTTCTTACAGCACGCTCCGAGCGAAATGATTATAGAAAGGCTATGGAACTTGGTGCTGATGATTATATCTCTAAACCTTTTACCGGCACCGAACTACTGAACGCAATAGAAACACGTCTAAAAAAAGCTGAAGAGAATCACCTGCACGTCAACCTGGAAAATTATCATCCTGCTATGTACGAAGACATGGGTGAGGGTGATATGCTGAAGAATTTTACCAGCCACAGGGAGATACAGAAGTGTAAGAAAAAGCAGCAGGTTTACCTGGAAGGCAACAGGCCTGCAAAACTTTTTTACATCAAAAAAGGTAAAGTAAAAACCTTCAAGACAAATGAAGAAGGTAAAGAACTGGTAATAGGCTTGTATAAAGAAGGCGACTTTTTAGGCTACCGTGCTTTACTGGAGAATAGCAAGTATAAGGAAACTGCCGAGGCTATGGAAGACACGGAGCTAGCAATCATTCCACGCCACGAATTTGAAGTACTGATCTCCGGCGACCACGCCTTCTCTACATGTTTTATAAAAATGATGGCCACCTATATTTCGGAAACAGAGGATCACCTGGCTGGCTTAGCATATAATTCGCTGCGCAAAAAAGTAGCTGAAGCACTCATCATGCTGCAGAAGAAATACAAGAATGGAAACGAAAACTACCGGATAAATCTTACCCGCGACAATCTTGCCAGCATAGCAGGCACGGCTACAGAATCTCTCATTCGCACTTTGGGTGATTTCAAAAGTGAGCACCTGATAGAAATAGAAGGAGGAGCCATCACCATCATCAACGAAAAGAAGTTGGAGAACCTGCACAACTAACCCCAGTTAGCTTAAAGCACTTCATAAAGAAAGTATGGCCTTTTGACCATACTTTTTTTGTGCTTGTTGCTTGCCTAGTGCGCTACGCGCAGGTTGAAGTTGTATCTGTAGGTAAGGTCGTTGGTTGCAGTTGGCTGTTCGGGCAATACAGCAAAAGGAACAGATGTATGATAGATCATTTCCTTGATGTGGCTATGAATAAAGATCCGCTCCAATAATGTATGCTGGTGGGCTACCATAGCTACCATATCGATATCATTGTCCGCCACAAAATTGTTTACTGCAGTAGCTATATCCAGGTCGTTTAAGAATTCGTAAGAAGCATGCAATTCTTTAAGATGCCAACGGATGGGTAAAAGCCGCGGATCATTGTAATTTTTGCTTGATTTCGGTGTCACTTTTACGACAAACATATAAGCATCGAAATCTTTTCCTAAGGCTTGTAATGGCGGCAGGGCATGCACATCAGAATGTTTTTCCAGGTCGTTTACCAAAGCAATTTTACTCAAAGGATAATAGGCTGCATTTTCCGGTACTATGATAAGTGGCATAGCCATATGCCTTGCCAGGGAAACAGCAGTGCTGCCAAATATCTTGCGCAGCGATTTGTCTTTTGCCTTCATACCTACTATGATCCACGCTGCATCTACTTCCTGCGCAATGGAAATGATCATAGAGCTGGCACTTCCCAGAACACTTCGCGCTGTTATTTTCACTTCGCTTCCAGCAAATCTTATCACCTGATTTTGCAATAGTTGACGGCTATCATTCAGCATTTCCTGGTCGCTGGTTATGCGTATCATATCGGCACTTGCGGCCAATGGAGTGCATACATGTAGCAACAGCACTTCTGCTCCAATGTCTTTGGCTAACGCTACGCCGTATGCTGTAGCATTATTAGCGGCGTGCGAAAAATCGGTGGCAATTACAATCGTTTTCATACCTGCAGTATTAGTCATCTAAAACTACTATTGCCAGTACCGCAAAATGATGATGAGAATTGGAAATGATACTGATGGTTGTCAGCAGGAAAACTTACAGCAAACCAAACTGCTTTAAATGATGCACAGCGTGCTTATGAAGCAAGTGCACTTGTTGCATGTAGTTCAACTCACCAAATACGGGATTAAGAATTTGCAGCCCTGCATCTTTCTCGTATACAGAAAAGAATTGTTGCAGTTCAATTTCCAGTTTTTCTATAGCTAGCGAAAAAGATTCATACCTACAAGGAACAGGCTCCTCAGCCATTATTGGGTTGCGGGTACCTTCCTTGAAAGGTATGTCACTTACAATGAAAGCACGCATCTTCTGCAACCTGTCTGCATCGGTAGTATGTAGTGGCATTGCCTGGTTGCCATTAGCTATTGCAAAAGCATCAGCCATATGCTCTACCATTTGCTGAGCATCCATCTTACCCCAATTAGGCTTTTGTGCAGGATCGAGGTTTTGAAGCAGCGGAACCAATTGATCTTTGAGAAAGGCAGCTTTTTCCTGGATCATAAAGAAAGTTTTTGGAATAAAAAAACCCCTGCATTTGCAAGGGTTAAGTATTTATTGACGGCTATCAATTTCAGCGCACAAGGCTTCAAATATCTCTTCCACCGATCCTTCTCCTGGTATATGCACCACTTTATCAAATTGCTTGTAGTGATCTGCTACGGCCGATGTTTTTTTATGGTATTCCACTATCCTGGCGCGTATCACTTCTTCATTGTTATCATCGCTACGTCCGCTGGTGATACCACGATTTAGAAGCCGCTTTACCAGTTCTTCCTCCGATACATCCAAAGCCAACACTACTCCAATAGCAGTCTGTTTTAGTTTTAGAAGTTTATCGAGTGCTTCAGACTGTGCCTGCGTACGCGGAAACCCGTCGAACAGGAAACCTGACACGCCAGGATTTTGTTCCAAAGCTGTACTGATCATACCAATCACCACCTCGTCGGGTACCAACTGGCCTTTATCCATAAAATTTTTTGCCTCAAGACCAAGCGGTGTTTGAGAAGATATCTCAGAACGTAAAAGATCGCCTGTAGAAAGATGCTTAAAACCATACTTAGCTATAAGCTTCTCGCTTTGTGTACCTTTTCCACTACCGGGAGGACCAAATAAAATAATATTGAACATTAAATGGGAAACCTTAAATGAGCAGCAAATATAAGGGTAGAGCGTTATAAAACGTTTAACAGTCGCTTTACCGCGTGAAAAGCCGTTTTAGCATACCATGTAAATCCATGATGAATGATGCCACGTACCTTTAGCAACGCAAACCTTTTGGTATGAAATTCTCTTTAATAATCTTAGCAATCACCCTTGCAAGCGGCTGTTACAGCCAGACACCATCACCAGGTAAAAAAGTAATTATGACTGAACACAAGAAAAACCCGGTATACAACCGAAACGATTCCAGTAAAGTGGTAATATCAGATGCTGAATGGAAGCAGATCTTATCACCGGAAGAATATTATATAGCGCGCCAAAAAGGCACTGAACGTCCATGGACCAGTAAGTTTGAAAACTTCACAGAAGTTGGAACTTACTATTGCGCCGCCTGTGGCAATTCACTTTTTAAGAGTGATACAAAGTTTGAAAGCGGCTGCGGATGGCCTAGCTTCTACGAACCCATCAGCAAATCGGCCATAATCTATACACCAGATAATTCGCATGGTATGGTAAGAACAGAAGTACAATGTGGTCGTTGTAAAGCGCATCTAGGTCATGTGTTCGAAGATGGCCCACCACCCACAGGACTTCGCTACTGCATCAATGGAGTGATCTTAGATTTTGAAAAAGCAAAAAAAGCAGAGACCGAATACAACAAGAAGCCTTCCACTGAAGGCGGGTCGTAAACTTGAAATATGAATTATACAAAAGCTTCCAAAACTGGAGGCTTTTTGTTGTTTTAGAGCCTGTATATATTGGTTCTCCCTAAAATTTTGCTTCTTGGACGTCGTATTCATTACCGTTTTTCGAAAATCCAAACTGGAAACTCTTTTATATCTTGCCTGCTTCACAAATTAAAATCATCAGGCTACAATGAGATTAAGCCAACTTTCTGAAACACTGATCGGATCAGAGATCGTGAAGCTTGGAAATGCAATTAGCGAACGCATTCGCAATGGTGAAAAAATCTACAACTTCACTATCGGCGATTTTGATCCTACCATTTTTCCTATTCCCCAGGGATTTGAACAAGAGATCATAAAGGCATACGAGAAACATTATACGAATTATCCTCCAGCTGATGGTATACCTGAGTTAAGACAGGCTGTGTCTTCATACCTGAAAGAAGCCCAGTCGCTTGACTATTCTACCAATGAAATACTTATTGCAGCAGGCGGCAGGCCATTGATCTATACCATTTTTAAAACTATTGTAGACAAAGGCGACAAAGTGATCTATGCTGTTCCTTCATGGAATAACAATCACTACGTGCACATGAACGAAGGCCAGCATTGTAAAATAGAAGCAAAGGCGGAAAATCTTTTCATGCCTACAGCCGAAGACCTGGCACCGCATATTCCCGGAGCTACATTGCTTTGCCTGTGCACACCTCAAAATCCTACCGGCACTACACATAGCAAAGAAGAATTAGAAAAGATCTGCGACCTGGTACTGGAAGAGAACAGCAAACGCGGCGAGAATGAAAAGAAACTCTACGTAATGTTCGACGAGATGTACTGGACGCTTACTTATGGTGATACAGTGCACCATTCGCCGGTATCGCTTCGCCCGGCTATGAAAGATTATACGATCTATGTTGGTGGCATCTCAAAATCCTTTGCAGCTACCGGGGTAAGAGTGGGTTGGTCTATGGGACCGGCCTATGTCATCGGTAAAATGAAATCTATTCTGAGCCATATAGGCGCATGGGCCCCTATGGCAGAACAAAAAGCTACAGCTGCTTATTTATCAAGGAAAGATGAGCTGCAAGCATACTTCACGCATTTCAAAGCAGAACTGGAAGAACGTCTTAGAAGGATCTATGATGGCTTCATAAAACTAAAAGCAGAAGGATTTGCTGTAGATGCAGTGGTTCCGCAGGCAGCCATTTACCTTACTATAAAATTTGACCTTGCAGGAAAAACTACCGCAGATGGTACTACCCTACAAGATCAATCTGCTGTTACGGCTTATCTTTTAAGTGAGGCTAAACTGGCAGTAGTGCCTTTCTATGCTTTTGGAGCCGATGCTCATTCTCCATGGTACAGGCTGAGTGTGGGTACTTGTAAAAAAGAAGAGATAGATGAGATGTTGGAGAAACTTAAGCAAGCACTTGCAAAACTTCAATAACGAGTTATAGAGATTTCAATAAAAACTAAAGACCTGTCATTTGCAGGTCTTTAGTTTTTATTGAAAATAAATTGAAAAGGTTTTAGGCTGTGCTCCCGGATAAATCGTTCTAGTTTGTGTGGTTTATTTATGATCTTATACCTGTTTATATCTATCAACTCTGTCACGATACAAAAGTTCCGAAGTGTTTCTGTATGAAACAGAATCTGATGGAGCTGTGCTACTTCCTGCTCAAGCTGCGAAGGATCGAGAGCGGCCTTCTTAGAGAGCACCAGGAGATCTCTGTTTGCAGATTTCATAATAACAAGTTTCTTAAAAACGGATAAATAACGTGCCAGATATTTGGATGACCCGTTTATCCTACTGATTTTTTAAAAACATTGGGGCAGCCACATCCACGGGTACCTTTTGATTTTCCAAATACACCACAACCACTTATGGTTAGTGTAGCTACTAAAAACAATAAGACGGATATTTGGTTCAGCTTCTTCATACGATCTGAAAGGTAAATTTTAAAAACACACAAATAAGGTCCCAAAGTGGTTGGTGGAAAAATTAACATTACTGTTCTCGTCGCACCACTTGACTGGGGTTTAGGACACAGCACCCGTTGTATTCCGCTGGTGAAATATTTTCAACAGCAGGGCTGCCATGTTATATTAGCAGCAGAAGGTGCACAGGCAAGCTTGTTAGCAAAGGAATTCCCTGGCGTGGAGATACTGCCATTAGAAGGTTACAGGATCAGGTACTCAAATTCGAAACGCTGGTTTTCTGTAAAAATTATTACACAGTTACCTAAAATTCTGCGTTCTATAAATAAAGAAAATGTATGGTTGCAACAACTGTTGAAACGAAGGAAGATAGACCTTGTAGTTTCAGATAACAGGTATGGTCTCTATAGTTCATCATGTACATCTGTCATCATCACTCACCAACTCCAGGTAAAAGCGCCATATAGTTGGGCAGAAGAATGGATACAGAAAGTCCTGTATCGTTACATCAATAACTTTTCACAATGCTGGGTCCCTGATGGTGAAAAAGAAAATCTTGCAGGAACACTTTCCCATCCAGCTAGTCTTCCGAAAATCCCTGTGCATTTTATTGGTCCACTGTCGCGGATGATCGATAAGTCACCATTGCAATATATATACGACTTATTGGTCTTGCTTTCAGGACCAGAACCACAACGCACACTCCTGGAAGAATTGGTTATACGCCAGCTACCATCGGGTCAAAAGATTTTACTTGTAAGAGGCTTACCACACTCTAAAGATGAATTGAAGTTGGAAACTGCAGAGGTTGTCAATCATCTTGCTTCAGAAAAATTGAACAATGCTATTTCGCAGTCGCGGGTAGTATTGTGTAGGAGTGGCTATAGCAGCGTCATGGATCTTTGTAAACTTCAAAAAAAAGCCATTCTTATTCCTACGCCCGGGCAAACAGAACAGGAATACCTGGCTACATACCTGCGCGGCAAGGGCTGGTGTCTTACATACAATCAGGATGCTTTTAATCTCCACGAAGCACTGGAAGAGGCAAAGAAGAAAAATTTTGCTTTCCCGGAAATGAATATGGACGCTTATCAACCCGTAATTGATGATTTACTTTCAGAACTTGCTGCAGCTGCAGAAGATGAACAATTACCTTTGCCGGCAAAGCAGGATGAGTGAGTAAGACGAGAAATGCACATTTAGCAGCGCTGGCAGCCAACATTATTTTTGCCGCAAGTTTTTCTTTTATAAAGATCATTACACCACAGTACATTGCGCCATTTGGACTCAATGTGGCACGGGTGGGCGTAACGGTCATTTTGTTTTGGATACTATTTGCGCTTAAACCATCCAATGCAGCTATCAACCGAAAAGACTGGGGAAGGTTTATTATTTGCGCACTGGCAGGTGTAGCTATCAACCAGGTTCTCTTTGTAAAAGGCATTTCACTCACTTCTTCTATTCATGCTTCACTCTTGATGCTGGCCTCTCCTATTTTTATAACCCTTATAGCAGCATGGCTACTAAAAGAACGGCTTGGTAAAAAGACAGTTGCTGGAATGTTGTTGGGAATATCCGGTGCTGCCTTTCTTATTCTTATGCGGCAGGAAATGAAAACCGCCACCGATCCTGTGTTAGGCGATTTGCTCATCATGATGAATGCTATCTCTTATGCTTTTTATATGGTGCTGGTTCGCCCATTGATGGCAGCGTATTCACCAATACATGTGCTGCGCTGGGTTTTCACTATTGGTATGTTCTTCATTTTGCCCATCGGGTGGAACCAATTTGTAGCAGTAGACTGGGCAGCCATTCCGCCTATCGGCTGGTTTTCATTAGCGTTTGTCATCATTGGTGCTACTTTCCTTGCCTACCTGTTTAGCATATATGCATTGCAGCATTTAGGCGCCGCCGTCACAGGAAACTACATTTACACCCAACCATTTTTCGCCGCAGTTATTGCTATGGTTTTTCTAGGAGAAGATTTTACCATACAAAAAGGGATAGCAGGCATGCTCATCTTTACTGGCGTGTTCCTGGTAAATTATAAGCGAAATGCAAACCGGTCAGTTGCCGGACTTAGGGTAGTCGAAAAACCATAGATCTTTATCTCCGTTCCGAAACTCTGTCCAATGCTTAATATCAGCTTTGATGGCAAATATGCCGCATGTGGGCAGGTTGTCTATGCGGGTGTTGGTTTGCTCGTTGGCAAATTCTGTTATCCCAGGGTTATGAGAGAATATGGCAACTGTTTTCAGCTCATCATCCAGCTCTTCTATTACTGAATAGAAAATCTCTGGCGCAGCATGATAGAGCGAAGGAATGGTTATGATATGCTTTGACTTAACATCATAGGCTTTTGCAAAATATTCTGCAGTGGAAAGAGCCCTTACAGCAGGGCTGCTAACAAAGGCATCGATTTTTATATCCTGCTTCAATAGCCTTTTAGCCATCTCCGGTGCGTTCTTATGCCCGCGGTCGTTTAGTGGCCTGTCAAAATCTTCGTTGTAAAAATCCCAGCTACTTTTAGCATGGCGTATGAGCAACAGTTTCTTCATATATGTTAGTTTCAGAAGTTTTTTCAGGGAGTATGGTTGAAACTAACGGTCTAACAAAAAGAGGGGTGAAATTAATGCATCACCCCGCTTTGAAGAAATTTTGATTAATAGCCTCTCTGGTTCTTTCCTTCCATATAGTTGATGAAAGCTTTATTCACTACTCGGTTTCCACCCGGGGTAGGATAATTACCTGTAAAATACCAGTCGCCGGTATTGGTAGGACAGCTGTCATGCAGGTCTTCAATGGTTTGGTAAATGACTTCAACAGGAAAATCAATATCCGCAGGGGTAATCAGTTGAGCGATCTTATTAGAGATCTCTTCGGTAGTAAATGGTTTGTATACCTGCCTCACTATATTCTCTGTATGCAGTTCATCCGCCTGGTTAAGCGACATACACTTTTCATAAAGCTCGTCAAGCAGTGTTTCCATTCCCCTCTCTTTTATAAGAGCGATAGCTGCTCTAAAGGCAATGAAATCACCCAACTTGCTCATGTCAATACCATAGCAATCGGGGTAGCGTATCTGTGGCGCCGAAGAAACAATGATGATCTTCTTAGGGTACAGCCTTGATAGCATTCTTACAATACTTTCCTTTAGCGTTGTTCCCCTTACAATTGAATCATCTATTACCACCAGGGTATCTTCACCTTTCCGCACCGTACCATAAGTAATATCGTACACGTGCTGTACCATCTCGTTTCTGCTGGTGTCTTCGGTAATGAAGGTGCGAAGCTTCACATCCTTTATCGCAATCTTTTCCTGCCTAATCTTCCTGTTCACCATTTCGCTCAGCTTCTCATCCGTGATGTCGCTTCCCCAGCTCAATATTCGCTGCACCTTTATCTGGTTCAGGTAAGCTTCCATCCCTTTGCAAAGGCCTATGTAGGCGACTTCTGCGGTGTTGGGTATATAAGAAAAAATGGTGTTCTTCAGGTCGTAATTAATATTCTCCAGCACTGGCTTACTCAGGTGATAACCAAGTGCAATCCTTTCACGGTAGATCTTTTCATCGCTGCCACGGCTAAAATAGATCCGCTCAAAACTGCACGCTTTCCGCTCCACCTTATCCAGTATCTGTTCTATTGAATAACTGCCGTCGGCTTTTACCATCAATGCATTTCCCGGCATCAGTTCATGCACCTCGTTCTCACCTACATTGAAAGTGGTACGAATAGCAGCTCTTTCGCTGGCAGCTACTATCACTTCATCATTTATATAATAATAGCCCGGGCGAATACCATGTGCATCACGAAGAACAAAGCTGTCGCCGCTGCCTATTAAGCCACCAATGGTATATCCTCCATCAAATTTAGATGCTGCCTGCCTCAGAACATTTGCCAGGTCCAGGTCTTGCTGGTCTGCCTCATCTTCTTTTACTAAGAAATGATGAATAACCTCCATCATAGCAGCCAGGTCACTCTGCTTTTGAAAAACGCCTGGTTCCATCCCGATGAATGAAAACAGCTCGTCAGTATTCACCAGGTTGAAATTGCCCGCAAGCGCCAAGTTTTGCGCAGGTATAGTATTACGTTTTATGAAAGGATGGCAAAACTCTACATCGTTCCTGCCTTGTGTGCCATAGCGAAGGTGTCCTAAAAGCAATTCGCCCAGGAACGGCAGGTGCCCTTTCATTAAACCAGGATGTTTCTTTATCTCCGGCTGGTATTTCTCTAGCTCGCTCACTTCTTTACCAATGGTAGAAAAAAGATCGGCAATAGCCTGGGGCGCACTGCTGCGCAACCGGTGAATGAACGGGTAACCAGGCTCTACGTTCAGTTTTACTGCAGCCATACCGGCGCCATCCTGGCCACGGTTGTGCTGCTTTTCCATCAGCAGGTACAGCTTATTCAGGCCATACAATACTGACCCATATTGTTGCAGGTAATAAGAGAAAGGCTTTCTTAAACGAATGAATGCAAGGCCGCACTCATGTTTTATTTCATCGCTCATGTAGGAGGTATAAAAAAGGAGGTGCGAAGGTAAGAAAGAGAAATTTGCGGAAACGCATTTTGTGATTTTCCTGCGTTACCAGCTTAATGCAAGGTAACACCAGGCGTGTGTTAGTTTAAGCATTTTCCACTCCTGGCGCCAGGCGCTCTGCTAGCCACAAGAATTCTTTTATAAAAGTGTCAATTGCCTTTTGAAAAGAAGCATCTAGTAAAACGCCGTCAGTAGAAAACTTTTTATCAACCTGCGGCGTCACCAGCATGTACGGGCTTGGAATGCCAAAAAGAGCACAGATGAATAGTTGCAACTGCATGGCAGCGCGTATGCCACCTAATCCACCCGGTGAAGCTGTTACTATACCAAAAGGTTTATGGTTCTGTTTTGGAAAATGGTCAAACAGGTTTTTCATAGCAGCAGTATAGCTGCCATTGTATTCAGGAGAAACGATGATGAATGCATCGGCGGCAAACATACGCTCGGCCAGCGGACGGTATAAATCAGGCGTAGCAGAGACGGAAGTATAGACTTCTTCCTGCATTGGCATCAGGCTGTACTGCCGAACATCTATGATGTTCACGTTATGTGCTGTAGTCTGGCGAAGGTGGTTCTGCAAGTAAAGAGCTAACCTATATGTCATACTCTCCTGTCGTGGACTTCCTGATACGATTGCTATGTTCATCTTTTTTATTTCTACGTCAAAGTTCTATTTATAAAATGAATGGCACTTAGGATAATGCACTTCATCTATATGTGCGGATAGAACAAAAATAAATCCGACTTGTTCAACTGCTTGAAAATTGTACACCAGCTACAGTTTCCGTCACCACTTCTGATTGAATTGGAAAGATTGTAAAACTGCATGTGGGTGAAGATCTACCTCCACCCACATTTACAGTTGTCGTTGTTGCCAAAGAAGGAGAAGTTTGGGTTCATGTGGAGTATCCCAATGATTAACCACCTTAACTAATCCTATTCAACCCGGCAAAACGAGCATGATTGCTTGCATACAATATTTTAAAAAGACAGTTGCAGGATTAACCTGTTACTGCTTTACCATTTCTACATTCAGTTGCAGCTTCACGTCGTCGGCTACCACCAGGCCGCCAGCTTCAGTTACTGCACTCCATTTCAACCCATATTCTTTACGGTTGATCTTACCGTTTACTTCAAAACCCATTCTTTCCATACCCCATGGATCAGTTACTTTACCATTGTACTCTACATTTAGCACTACAGGTTTAGTGATATCCCGCACTGTCAGGTCACCAGTCATTTTGAATTCATTGTCTCCAGATCTTTCAATCTTAGTAGACGTGAAGGTTAATTTTGGAAACTGCTCAGCATTGAAGAAGTCATCACTTTTCAAGTGCGCATCACGCTGTTCGTTTTTAGTGTCAATGCTGGTTACATCTGCTTCAAAATAAACCTTAGCATTTTCCAGGTTTTCTTCATCCACTTCTAATGATGCATCAAATTTTTTGAAAATACCTGTTGCGGTTGCAATCATAAGGTGCTTTACCTTAAAGCTGATGTCTGAATGGTCTGCGTCAATTTTGTAAGTTGCCATGTGTTGTAGATTATTATTGAAATGAATATTTAAATGAGTTGCATTGGAACATCTATCAGGAGGATCTCGGCATTTGTAGCTGCTTCAATGTTTAGTTTATCTGTATCCCAGATGCCTAAAGCATCCCTTTTATAGAGTGACTGCCCATTGATGGTTACATTGCCTTCAATGACAAAAGCGTAGACACCATTACCTTCTTTCTTTATGGTATAATCTGCCTGGTGTCCGCTGGTAAAATTGCCCAGGCTAAACCATGCATCCTGGTTTATCCACGCTGCACTTTCATCGTCGGGCGCCACTACAGTTTGAAGTTTATTCTCCCTGTTCGCAGGATCAAAAGTTTTCTGATCGTATCGCGGTTGGATATTTCGTTTTTTTGGAATGACCCAAATTTGTAGAAAGTTGGTCTCCTTGTCTTTGAAGTGATTGTACTCAGAATGTTTGATGCCGCTACCAGCGCTCATAATCTGCACATCATTCTGGTTGATGACTGCATTAGTGCCGGTGCTATCCTGGTGCTGTAGAGCACCATATATAGGTATAGAAACAATCTCCATATTATCATGCGGATGGGTTCCAAAGCCTGTTCCGCCTTCTATGATGTCATCATTCAGCACGCGTAGCACACCAAAATTCATCTTCTCCGGCTCGTAGTACTGCCCGAAGCTGAATGAGTGATGACTGTCTAGCCACCCAAAATTCACATGACCTCTACGGTCGGCTGCATGATAGATCGTTTTCATAATCTTGTTTATTTAAATGTATATACATCCATTAGTTCAAAAAAAATTATTATGTTTTTCTAAAATTGTCCAGCAACTGGTTTAATTGGTTCGCATCCGCTTCAGGTATATCAACAGAATTTTCAAGTATGGCATCAATTCGTTGAGTAGCCAAAGCCAAAATATTTATGCCAGCATCCGTAAGTGTTATTACCGTTTCGCGCTTATCTACTGCAGAAGTAGAACGCTTTACCAACTTCTTGATTTCTAGCCTGTCAATGATCCTGGGAACATTGGAATTAGGTTCGATCATTCTTCCCCCGATATCACGAATACACATTTTCTCCGGGTGCTTACCCTTCAAAATCCGCAGCACGTTGTACTGCTCATGCGTTAGGGCAAAGGCTTTCAATTCTTTGCTTAACAGGTTTTTTAACCACCAAGCTGTATAAAGAATATTCAAACCCGCCTTCTGCTTTTGAGAAGAGAAATTAGTTGATTTTATGGCTTCTTCCAGTTTCACAACACAAATATATGTACATACATGCAATTATCAATGTTAATAATTATGAAGTTTTTTTTTAAAAAAAACCCGCACCATCTAATAGTGCGGGTCCATTACCTGTATCAATATTTTATTTTGTAACTACGGCGTGATCTACCCATTCTTTCACTGCTTCGCATGCAGCAAATTCACGATCGATGGCTATATAATAATTTGGTATGTGGCTACGAAACCACTTTTCCAGCACATCCTGGCGCTTTTCATCCAGTGCACGTGCAGCTATTTTGCTATAATCATCTTTCAGATTTTCGCGGTGTGGCTCCGAACGGCTCTGAAGGTGGATTATTCTTACACCTTTACGATTTCTTTCATCAGAAAACGGCAATGGCTGCGAATACTCGTTCACTTTCATATTCTTCAAGGCAAGCACCATGTCTTTGTCAAGCTGATCGATAGTTACATAAGTAGAACCATCTCTTGCCTGCTTTCTACCACCGCTGTACTTACTGCCTTCATCTTCGCTGTACTTGTTCACTGCTTCACCAAACGAAAGTGTTCCGGCAATCAATTTAGATCTTACAGTATCCAATTTAATAACGGCTTCCTGTATCTCTTCGTTGGTTACTGGAGGTATTCTAAGTATATGCCGAACAATTGCATCGTCACCGGCACGACTTACCATCTGCAAGATGTGCAAACCGAACTTTGTTTTAATAACTGGCGATACCTGTCCTTCCTTAAGTTTGAACGCAGCAGCTAAGAAGGTAGGATCCCAATATTGTTTGTCGTTACGGTTCAGGCTGTACTGGCCACCATTTTCTTTACTGCCTGGATCTTCAGAATAAAGTTTAGCAAGCTGCTCAAATTTCTTTTGTCCTGTTTCAACCTGGCGCTTCCATTCGTTCAACTCGCGGCTAACATAGCTTTCTATATCACGATTGGCCTTAGGATAAAGAACGATCTCGCTTACTTCCAACTCACTTTCGTAAAATGGCAGGCTATCTTTAGGAATAGATTCAAAATAAGCTCTTACTTCAGTAGGAGTAATCTTTACATTTTCAACGATCTTCTGGCGCATCTGGTCCGCCAGCTTACGCTCCCTGAAAGGTTCACGGAAATCTTCTTTCAATTGGTAAACTGTTTTACCGGCAATTTCTTCCAGAACCTCTTTAGAACCATATTGCATAACAAATCCACGAACCTGGTTGTCAAGCGCTGCTTCCAGCTCATCGGCACCTACAGTAAGTGAGTCTTTTTCAGCCTGCAGTACCAGCGCCTTTTGAATCAGCTGCGCTTCTACAAGCATGCATTCAGGATTGGGAGGCAAAGGCTGACCGCTGCGGTTCATATCCGCCACAGCATTGTACACATCAGATCGAAGAATAATCTTATCACCAACCTGGGCAACAATTTTATCAGCGACTACTTTTTTAGGTTGAGCAAAACCTGCGAGAGACAGAAGAACGCTGCAGGAAGCCAGTAAGAGTTTCATTTTCATATACATCAAATGCTGCCAAAAATAAGTTTTTGTAAATGGGCAGGTTGTTAAAGATAGGAGAAAGATACAGGTGAAGAACGTGTTCTAAATAAAGCCATTGTAGCGGCTATTCATTGAAAAAAGAGCTGCCTTTTGGGGCAGCTCTTTCTGTTTATGTTTAGGAAGATTACAAAGTACGTTTTACTTCTTCTTCTTCAAATGCTTCCACGATATCGCCTGGACGCAGGTCGTTGTAGTTCTTAATGGTCAAACCACACTCCATGTTGTTGGCTACCTCTTTTACATCGTCTTTGAAACGCTTCAGTGAACCCAGTTCAGCTGCAGCACCTTCACCTTTAGGATACTCAACAATACCATCACGTATCACACGAACCTTAGAGTTACGGAAGATCTTACCATCCAATACTAAACATCCGGCTACGGTTGCTTTGTCGAACTTGTAAACCTCTTTCACTTCTACGTTTGCAATGATCTTCTCCTGGATCTTCGGTTCAAGCATACCTTCCATCGCGCTCTTGATCTCATCAATAGCGGTGTAGATGATAGAGTAAAGCTTGATCTCAACGCCTTCGTTCTCTGCCACACGTGCTGCCTGGCTACTAGGACGAACGTTAAACCCGATAAGGATGGCATCAGATGCAGTTGCCAACAGTACATCACTTTCACTTATCTGTCCAACACCTTTGTGTACAACGCGAACAGCTATTTCTTCAGTAGAAAGCTTCTGCAATGAGTCACTTAATGCTTCTACCGAACCATCCACGTCACCTTTAATGATCAGGTTCAATTCCTTGAAGTTACCAAGCGCCAAACGACGACCGATCTCATCAAGGGTAATATGCTTCCTTGCACGCAGACCTTGCTCACGCAGTATCTGTGCACGTTTGGTTGCTATCTCTTTTGCTTCTGATTCATCCTGGTACACACGGAACTTCTCACCTGCTTGCGGAGCACCATTTAAACCAAGGATAAGTACTGGTGTAGATGGAGGTGCTTCTTGCAAGCGCTGGTTACGTTCGTTAAACATAGCCTTAACTTTACCATAGAATTGACCACTTACAACAATGTCTCCCTGGCGTAAAGTACCGTTTTGTACCAGTACAGTAGCTACATATCCGCGTCCTTTATCAAGGGTTGCTTCCACAATAGTACCGTTACCTTCCCTATTAGGATTAGCTTTCAGGTCAAGTAGTTCGGCTTCCAATAGGATCTTTTCCAAAAGCAGGTCTACGTTTAGACCGCTTTTAGCACTAAGCTCCTGGTTCTGGAATTTACCACCCCAATCTTCTACAAGGATGTTCATACCTGCCAGTTGCTCATAGATCTTCTGCGGGTTAGCGCCGTCTTTATCTATTTTGTTAACCGCAAATATCATCGGAACGTTTGCTGCCTGCGAGTGGCTGATGGCCTCTTTGGTTTGAGGCATTACAGCATCGTCAGCTGCAACTACGATGATGGAAATATCTGTAACCTTAGCACCACGGGCACGCATCGCTGTAAACGCTTCGTGACCAGGAGTATCAAGGAATGTTATCTTTTTACCTGATGTAGTAGCTACTTCGTATGCACCAATGTGCTGGGTAATACCACCTGCCTCACCGGCTACTACGTTTGCTTTACGTATATAGTCAAGCAATGATGTTTTACCGTGATCCACGTGACCCATAATAGTAACAATAGGGGCACGAGGTACCAGGTTAGATTCATCATCCACATCATCCTCTTCTTCCATTTCGGCCTGCGCCTCCATGTCTATAAATTCTACATCGTATCCAAATTCACTTGCTACCAATTCTATCACCTCAGCATCTAGACGCTGGTTGATAGAAACCATGATACCAAGGCTCATACACTTACCAATAACTTCCGCAAAACTTACGTCCATCAAGTTAGCTAATTCGCTCACACTGATGAATTCAGTTACCTGTAGCTTGTTATCATCACCAGCCTCCATTCCAGACTGATCATTCAGCCTGTCACTTTTAGCTTTACGGTATTTTGCTTTCAGGCTCTTTCCGCGACCACTTCCGCCAGCAAGCTTAGCTTGTGTTTCGCGTATTTTATCCTGGATTTCTTTTTGATCGATCTCTTTGTCTTCTCTGCGTTTATCAGTAGAGCGAGGTCCAAAACGATTACCACCTTGTGCAGGACCACCAGGACGGAAACCACCTCCCTGGCCTGGACCTCCGGGGCGATTACCACCTTGTCCGCCAGGACCACCGGGACGGAAACCTCCACCTTGTCCTGGTCCTTGTCCAGGTCTGTTGCCCTGGCCACCAGGACCACCTGGTCCGCCACCAGCGCGGTTGAAAACACCTTGCTGGTTTGGATCCCTTACAGGCGCTTCGCCACCTTTGCGGTCAACAGGAATGCGCTTACGCTTCCGCTTTTCCTGTGCTGAAGATGGACGTGTATCATTCTTAACCGGAAGCTCGATTTTTCCTAAGATCTTAGGACCTTCAAGCTTATCGGCTTTAATGTTTGTAATCACTGGACCAGTTTCAACAGAAGCTGCTGGTGCAACAGGCTGTGGCTGAGGCACAACAGGCGCTAAAGGCGCAGGTTGAGCTGGTGCTTCAGGCTTAGCTACTGGCTGTGGCGCAGGAGCTGGAGCTGGAGCTATATTTTCTGGTTTTGGAGCTTCAGTTTTCTTAGCACCCTTCTTAGGCCTTGTAGAAGAGTCTATAGCCGAGAGGTCAATCTTGGTAACCACTTTTGGTCCTTCCAATTCCGGCGCTTCAATTTTATGAGGTGCCTCCTCTTGTGGCGGTGTTACCGGCTCTTCTATTGGCGGTTGTGGTGCAGGCGCTGGAGCTGGAGTTGGCACCGGTTCTTCTACCGGTGGCGGAGTAGGCTTCTCTTCTTTGGGAGCCCCAACTTTTGCTTCTACAGGTGCTGGTTTTTCTACTTCTGGCTCAACTACCGGAGCTGGCGCAGGAGTAGGTGCTGGAGCTGGCGCTGGCGCCGGCTCAGGTGTAGGTGTGGCAGCAGGAGCAGCTGCTGCAGCTTGCTTTTTATAAAACCCTATATCCTCTTCGTCACGCTTCTTTCTACCTTCCTGGTTCATACCCTTTGGTATTTCTACCTGGTCGGCTTTGTTTTTAGCTACTTTATCACTTTGGAACTCACGCTGAAGAGATAAATACATATCCTCCGACAGCTTGGCTGTTGGTTTAAGGTCATCGCGACTGAAACCCTTGCCCACCAGGAAATCCATAAGGGTATCCTGGCCAATGTTGAATTCCTTGGCAGCGGCTAATAATCTCGGTAATTTAAGTTCTGACATTCAAAATTTTTATGTGTGCTCTGGCCACGTCTTCGGGGGCCCAAAAGTAATCCTATTTACCTCACCTCCACCTCACTTTCGTGCGCTTAAAGGTTAAGTACAGCTAATTTTAATCCTTTACAAGCCCCTGTTAATTTTATAAGGGCTTCTTGTTACAAATTTGATCAATCACCTGCATCCACCATTTTTCTCATACAAGACAACTTTGCAACAGCCGTACTTTATTCGGTTATTTATAATATGTAACCCAAACGAGCCTGGTAAGCTGTAAAAAGTTGAACGTCCGGCTTTGTGAGCGTAATTCCTACAGAAGCTGAGCAGCTTTTGTGAATGCCATCATCGGTAATGAAACAGATGGTGGTATTGATCATTTATAAGAGCTAAATAAGACTACGGTAGTTGAGCAACTACCGTAGTCATCTATGTTATTCCTTTTCAAATTCGTCGCTAAGTACCTTCCTTACTTCATTGATAGTCTCTTTTTCAAGATCGGTACGACGTTCTAATTCTTCTGCAGTAAGATCAAGAACACTGCGGGCAGTGTCGCAACCTATACGCTTCAGTTCATCTATCACCCATGGTTCAATCTCATCGCTGAATTCTTCCAGGTCAATATCAAATTCTTCTACTTCACCTTCATTATCACGGTAAACATCTATTTCAAAGCCGGTAAGTTCACAAGCCAACTTGATGTTAACACCGCGGCGGCCAATTGCCAGGCTCACCTGGTCAGGCTTCAGGTAAACACTTGCATGTTTAGTATCCTGGTCTATATCCATGCTGGTGATGCGGGCCGGAGTAAGCGATCTTTGGATCAGCAGGTTGATATTGTTGGTCCAGTTGATCACGTCAATGTTCTCGTTCTTCAACTCACGAACAATACCATGAATACGGCTACCTTTCATACCAACACAAGCTCCCACCGGATCAATCCTGTCATCAAAACTTTCTACCGCTACCTTTGCTCTTTCACCCGGGTCACGAACTATTTTTCGAACAACAATCAGGCCATCGAAAATCTCCGGAACCTCTATTTCAAGCAGCTTTGAAAGGAATTTTGAACTTGTACGGCTAAGGATAATAACCGGGTTGTTATTCTTAAGATCAACACGTTCTACTACAGCACGGATAGATTCCCCTTTCTTGAAAAAGTCACTAGGAATTTGTTCGCTCTTAGGCAGTATCAGTTCGTTTCCTTCCTCATCCAGTAACAAAACCTCTTTCTTCCAAACCTGGTAAACTTCAGCATTGATGATCTCTCCTATCCTGTCGCTATATTTTTTTACAAGCACATTCTTCTTGAGATCACTAATCCTGCTGGCAAGTGTTTGTTTGGCAGCCAAAATAGCACGACGGCCAAAATCCATGATATTCACCTCTTCGTAAAGTTCTTCACCTACTTCAAAGTCGGGTTCTATTTTCACTGCATCGCTGTAGGCTATTTCAGAAAGCGGGTCAAGTACTTCGCCATCTTCTACGATCATACGGCGACGAATAATCTCCAGGTCACCCTTTTCAGCGTTAACGATCACGTCAAAGTTTTCATCGCTGGTGTATTTTTTACGTAAGAGCGTTTTGAAAACATCCTCCACCACTTTCATCATCGTAGGGCGGTCTACGTTCTCAGCATCCTTAAATTCCTGGAATGCCTCAATCAGGTTTATACTTGCCATAGTATTTTGTTTAAAATTCTTGGTAACAATTGCTGGTTCTTCTTTTAGAAGGATGCTAGCAGCGGCTACCTGTTTTTAAAACTGGATTTGAATGATAGTTGATTTTATGTTGTCGAATGGTATAGGCTCCTGGTGGGTTTCAGCCTTCTTGCCTTTACCAGTTGTATATTCTATAGATATCTCTGTTTCCGTTACATCCAGCAACTTTCCTGTCTTTTGTGTGCCATCCAATAAAGTTACCTCTACAGTTCTTCCAATATTCTTCTTGTACTGGCGATGAAGTTTTAATGGTTCATCTATTCCAGGGCTAGAAACTTCTAAGGAGAAGTTGCCGTCGGGAAACATGCCACTTTCATCCAATATCCTGTAAAGCGCCCTGTTGTACCGAATACATTTATCAATGCTGATGCCTTCATCTGCATCCAGGTAGATCTTGATGTTATTGGTCGGTTTTACTTTAACCGAAACTAAAAAATCAGAAGGGTGCGCTGCAAGAAGCTCCTGCAAGTGTCCTTCCACTGTTTGTATGATAGTTTCTTTTTCCATTATAAATGAGAGAAGGGAACGGTGACCGTTCCCTTCAATTGTATCTTTTTCCGCTGCAAATGTAGGTGAAACTTTATATACTTTCCAAAAAGTTGTTGCAGCTATAGAAGCAAAAAGAAGAAATTTGCAGTTAAGTTTTTGTAAAAGAAAAAAATCTGCCGCATTCAACCAAGGCAAAAACTACGAGCATATTACCTTTGGCCACTTATGACTTTCATTTTCTGGGCAATAGCACTCTACCTTCTTTACCGTTTTATCTTCGGCTTTGTGATACCTGTTATCACTGCTTCACGCCAGGTACGCTCCAGGATGCAGCAAATGCAGGAGCAGATGAACCAGCAGTTTCAGCAACAGCAGCAACAGGATCAACAAGAGCAACCATATACCCGCTCTACGCCTCGTTCTACTGGTAAGGGTTCTTCGGCCGGAGGAGATTACATAGATTTTGAAGAAGTAAAATAGTATATCTACTGGTGGATTGCTCGACTATCGCTTCTTTTTAAATATTCATCTATAGTTGAGAAGTTGTGTCCCTGTAACTCCTGTATAAGTTTCTTCAGCCTTTCCTGCAGTGGTTTACCAGCATGCCGTTTTGTATATCCTGGAATTTTGTAATCGGACAGATCTACAAATTCCCATGGATGAAAATAAAGACAGACATAGCCGTCTTTTTTCAGCGTTTGTTTTACCCAAGAGATAAAAAGTGACAGCGGAAAATTTTTGAATGATAGCCAGAACAAAGGTATCCGAAGTACGGGTGTAACTGAAGCAGGCAAACGAGTCATCCCCTCTTCATTGTAAATTGTGCGGGGCAGGTGCCGGTTGTTGTAACGTCCCGGCACCCACGTTGGGTTGATGGATGAGTCGTACTGATAACCGGCTTGTTTCACGTCGGCCATGTCCACCGGGCGCATACGCGGCATGCGCAAACCTGAAACCTTCCTACCTGTTATTTCTTCCAGTTTCTGCTTTGAGAGCAGCAGGTCCTCCACCTTAAAATCTGAGTGATAGTAGGTATGGGAAGCGATCTCGTGGCGCGGGTGAAGCTGCTTCATATAGCCAGCATGCTCGGCTGCAAAATTCGCTGTAGTAAAAAGTGTGGCAGGCACAGCGGCTTTATCAATAATATCCATCACAACCTCGAAACCTTCCATACCTGTACGCATCTGTTGCTCCATGCTCACCTGCTGCCCGTACTCCAGCGGCATGTCAAACTCCTCCACATCGAAACTCAGCAGCACCGTTCCTTTAGCTTCTTTCATACAGGTTTGTCTCCTTTATTATGTACAATGGTCTGCCCTTTGACTGCATGAACAGCTTGCCGAGGTAGATGCCGATAATGCCGAGGATCGTTAGTTGAAGGCCGCCAAAAAAAGCAATAGTTACAATAACAGAAGCCCAGCCGCTGATGGTGCGGCCGAAATAGTAACTATACAACGCGTAAGGCAGGTACAGCAGCGACAGCAATGAAATAGCAAATCCTAAATAAGCGGCAGCATACAAAGGACGGATACTAAAGGAAGTGATCCCCTGCAGCGCAAAGCGCATCATCTTCTTTAGCGTGTATTTTGATTTGCCGCTGAAGCGCTCCTCCTGCTGGTAAGGTATGGATATCTGCTTAAATCCAACCCACTTTACCAGCCCGCGAAAAAAGAGGTCGTACTCATTTAACCGTTTTAGTTCGTTCAGTACGTTGCGACCAATGAGCCTGAAGTCCGGTGTTCCCTGCTCTACATCTATTTCCGAAAGCCAGTTTAGAATTTGGTAAAAAGTGCTCGACGATCTTTTCTTGAATGCAGACAGATCAGCACCTTCCTGTCGCACGGTATACACCACATCGAAGCCAGCCTCCCAGTGCTGCAGCATGGTTGGAATAAGTGAAGGCGGATGTTGCATGTCTGCATCCATAGAGATCACACAATCACCATCAGCCATATCCAGTCCAGCCTTTAAAGCATTCTGGTGACCAAAGTTCCTGCTGAACGAAATGTATTTCACACGTGGATCTTGCTGCGCTTTCTGCTTCACCACCTGTAGTGAATTATCCCTGCTGCCGTCATCCACCAGTATCACCTCGTAAGAATAAGCCGGTAATGCTGCAAAAACATTCTCAATAGAAGTCAGCAAGGCATCTATATTCCCTTCTTCATTATATAATGGAACAACCAGTACTACATGTTTCATGGCTCAGCTTTAGGGTTCGGTGATAGGAAGTTTTTGAAAGAAACATCTGCTATGAGCCACAACCATATTACCAGGCACGGCAATGCCTTTAGTGCATAAGCCCTGATAATATTGTCTCTTATAAAACGTGGAACAAGATCAGTGGGTGATAGAATGGTAAAGAGGAAGAGAAAGATCAACAAGCCATTAGCCCATTTTGGATATTCTTTATAATGCAGCACATACCATAATGCAGCACCTGAAACAGCTATAACGTATGTAGTAGATTCTGCAGATGAACTGAAGATAACTACCGATAGCAGTACAATGCCCAGGTACGACAGCCGGAAATTTTCAATAGCATACTTTTTAAAACGTAGAAGCGGGGCCAGTATCAGTACAGCAGCCGGCACCATGACAAACAAGTTACTAAAGTCACCATTGCGGCTCATCCGCCTGATCATTCCCATCACCGAAATATCCTGGTGACCACCATAGGCGTATCCGGCAGCATTCAGCTTATCCTTTTCTACTAGCCGCTCAAACCACTCCTTGTAACTATTGATGATATAAGATGGAGAAGAGATCAGCATCGGCAGGCAAAACAGCGCCACCATCCAGAAGGCGAATGACAAAACAAACCTGATCTTATGCCGCGAAAACACGAAGAACAGCAAAGCAGCTATCCCATAGATCTTCACCAGGAAACCTGCAGCTATGAACAGCGTTGCCCAAAATTCATTTTCCTCTTCTATCAGCACGTAGGCTAAAATGATCCATGCGGCCACCATCGGGTTGAACTGCACATTG
Organism: Aridibaculum aurantiacum; assembly: GCF_017355875.1. Taxonomy (NCBI): domain Bacteria; kingdom Pseudomonadati; phylum Bacteroidota; class Chitinophagia; order Chitinophagales; family Chitinophagaceae; genus Aridibaculum; species Aridibaculum aurantiacum. The sequence goes on along the minus strand of NZ_JAFEWC010000001.1, from coordinate 195,245 downwards.
TGAATGGCCGTCATCATTTCTATGGCAGTAATGCCAACAATGATCAACTGGTGCTTTGGAGGTATGTTTATTCTTCTAATGGCATAGTACAATACAGCCGCATTTGCCAAACACCAAAGGATGCAGCCCACCCAATCAGGCAGCACGGCAAACGGAGCTATAACAATACTAAACAGCGGACCGTAATGGTTCACGTCGGCATATTCAGCGTATGGCACATACAGGTGCTGCTCATCCAGCACATGCCAAAAAACATACTTGAAAATAATGTAGTTGTTGATGGAACCCTTAGCCACTTCTGCTATAGCTGCCGCCAGCGCAAGGGCAAACCATACAATCGCCACCACCGGCACCTTCCATTTGTAAACCGAGATTTCTTTGAATAATATTTTCATGCAGTGGCTTCAGCGGCTAAAGGTTGCAAACTTCTTAAAATACCAGCAATATAATTCCATACACATATAAAAGTTATTTTTGCCGCCCAAATCAAAGATCATGAATAAAGGACCTGTTTCTCAATTTATAGAACATAACTACCGGCACTTCAATGCTGCTGCATTGGTAGACGCTGCTAAAGGATATGAAACCCACCTGCTGGAAGGTGGTAAAATGATGATCACACTGGCAGGTGCTATGAGTACTGCTGAGCTGGGTATCTCTCTGGCAGAAATGATCCGCCAGGACAAAGTGCAGATCATCAGCTGTACCGGAGCCAACCTTGAAGAGGACATCATGAACCTGGTGGCTCATACCCACTACAAGCGTGTTCCTAATTATCGCGAGCTTACGCCTCAACAAGAGTGGGAACTGCTGGAGAACGGTTACAACCGCGTTACTGATACCTGCATTCCAGAAGAAGAAGCTTTCCGTCGCATCCAGCGCCATATCCACAAGATTTGGAAAGATGCAGAGGACAAAGGCGAACGTTACTTCCCGCACGAGTATATGTACAAGCTGCTGCTGAGCGGCGTAATGAAAGAGAACTACGAGATTCCTGAAGAGCATAGCTGGATGATAGCTGCTGCAGAAAAGAACCTGCCGATCGTAGTACCAGGATGGGAAGATAGCACCATGGGTAACATCTTCGCTTCGTATGTGTACAAGGGAGAGCTGAAAGCAACTACCATGAAGAGCGGCATCGAGTACATGGTTTGGCTGAGCGACTGGTACAAAGACAATAGCGCAGGTAAAGGCATTGGCTTCTTTCAAATAGGTGGTGGTATCGCCGGCGACTTCCCAATTTGCGTTGTGCCGATGCTTTACCAGGATTTGGAAATGCACGAGATACCGTTCTGGAGCTATTTCTGCCAGATCAGCGACAGCACCACATCTTATGGTTCTTACTCAGGCGCCGTTCCTAACGAAAAGATCACCTGGGGTAAACTTGATATCAACACACCAAAGTTCATTATAGAAAGTGATGCGACAATTGTAGCACCGTTGGTTTTCGCATACATACTAGGACTGTAACGAGAGATGGTGTAGCCAGCGGTAGTACTACTATTTAGCAGCCGTTGCGTCGCACACTTCTACTGTATAAAAACACTGAACCCTCAAGCGGAGGGTTCTTTATTTTGCTACTACTCTTGCAATTAAAATTCAGCTGTCCCTACTTCCATATTTCACCAAAATCTATGTTAGCCGAACAGCTATGTTCGAAAATAAACTCAAATTCAAAGGCTTGCCCCTGCTGCATTAGCTGGTACTTCTTATCTACCAGCTGGTACACCTCTACCTCTTCTGTATCTGGGGAGACAATAAGAAAATATGGAATTCCCTGCTCTTCGTATATCGGGTATTTGTTGTGTCGGTCTTTTAATGCGGTAGAGGGGGAAAGTATTTCTGCTACCAATGCCGGTGGAAAGTCGAGAAACTTCTTCTTCATTTCACCACATACAACCAGCATATCTGGTTGAATAACGGTATCATCAGATACTTTATAATCTAATGGCTGCGCTACTTTGCAAGATTTGCATTTCTTAAGCTGAAGTCTAAATTCAGTAGAAAGATTAACTGCAATTACCTGGTGCTTCGGTACGGGAGCCGGGCTCATGGCATAGGGAATACCATCGATCAACTCCCACTGACCTTCCCACTGTACATAGTCATCGTACGTGTAGTGAGGTAGTATTTTCTGTGCTTCTCCCATACTTTAAATATACTCAATCATCATTCCATCAAGAAGTCGCAATTCATCTAGATCCTTTCTAATCCCATTAATCGCGGTTCTTAATTCTGCCCCGCCATCTTTTCTGCATTCTCCGCCAGCTGCAGCTGCTCAATAAATTCATCAATTTCCCCGTTGATCACTGCATCCAGGTTATATACAGTCAGGCCGATACGGTGATCTGTTACACGACCCTGCGGCCAGTTGTACGTCCTGATCTTGGCGCTGCGGTCACCGGTGCTTACCAACGTCTTTCTATGCCGACTTATTTCATCTTCCTGCTTACGCACCTGCTCTTCGTACAGGCGGGTACGCAGCATATTCATTGCTTTCTCACGGTTGCCCAGCTGGCTACGCTCCGTTTGGCACACCACTACCGTACCGGTAGGAATGTGCGTCAGCAATACTTTGGTTTCCACCTTGTTTACGTTCTGTCCACCCGCACCACCGCTTCGCGCAGTTTCCATTTTCACATCCGCCTCGTTCAGCTGAAAGTCGATCTCTTCCGCCTCCGGCATTACGGCTACCGTAGCTGCCGATGTGTGTACCCGTCCCTGCGTCTCTGTATTCGGAACCCTTTGCACACGGTGTACACCACTTTCAAACTTCAGCGTACCATACACATCCTCGCCCTGCACCTCCAGTATCACCTCTTTGTATCCACCCACGGTGCCTTCGCTCTCGCTCACAACGGCAGTTTTCCAACCCTTCTTACTGCAATAGCGCAGGTACATGTTCAGCAGGTCACCCACAAACAGGCTGGCTTCATCGCCGCCCGTACCGGCACGCAATTCTATGATGGCATTTTTATCATCCTGCGGATCTTTCGGTATCAGCAGCTTCGTCAGCTCCTTTTCCAGACGCTCCTTCTTCTCCTCCAGCTCCGGCAGGTCCATCTTTGCCAGTTCACGCATATCCTCGTCGTTGCTGTTCAGCGCCTCCTTGGCAAACTCATGATCCGCCAGCACACGCTTATATTCTTCAAACGGCTGCACGATCTTCTCCAGGCTGCGATACTCCTTGCTGAACTTCTGAAACTCTTTCTGGTTTCCAATGATCTCGGGGTTCGTCAGCGCCACCCCCACCTGTTCAAAACGGGCTTTGATAGCCTCCAGCTTATCTAACATCTTTCTGTTGTTATATTTTTTGTGTAGCCGGCATATGCGCTACTACCAGCTTTCGTTGCGTCGCACACTTGTACGGAAGGTTTTCATGCATCCTATCATTGCCGCAAAGGCACCACGACACAAAGCATCGCAAAGAAAAGCCGCAGCATCGGGAATAGTAATCTAATTATTTCCTTTCTTCCCTTAGCGCCTCTTCGTAGCTTAGCGACTTCGCGGCCAAACCCTATCCACGCAAAGTGCGCAAAGTTAAGCCTTTCACCCCCACCTTTCACTGCGGCATATCCTACTTTTGCACCACCATGAGCTACAGGAAATTCCGCGCCGACAAACTCTTTACAGGATCAGCACTATTAGACGATCAGCAGGTACTGGTAACCAGCGAAACGGGCCTGGTAGAAGATATCATCCCGCTAGAACAAGCAGGCGACGATGTGCAGTATTTCCCCGGTTGGCTGACCCCGGGCTTTGTCAACTGCCACTGCCACCTGGAGCTAAGCCACCTGCGAGGAGCTATTCCGGAGAAAACGGGCCTGGTTGATTTTGTCTGCTCCGTCATCAGCCAACGGGCAGTGGACACCGAAACTATATTTGCCGCCATTGCCACCGCTGAAGCTGAAATGGTAGCAAACGGCATTGTGGCGGTGGGCGACATCTGCAACAACCAGGACACGCTGCCGCAAAAGCTGCTCAACAACCTGCACTACTACAATTTTATTGAAGCAAGCGGATGGGCACCGGGCATTGCTGAAATCCGCTTTTTGCGCAGCCAGGCCAACTACCTCGCTTTCTCTCCCTATCATCCTACTACTGTTGTTCCGCATGCGCCTTATTCTGTCTCGCCCGAGTTATGGACGCTGCTACAGCCATGCTTCGCAGGCAATGTTGTAAGCATACACAACCAGGAAACCGCTTTCGAAGACGAGCTGTACAAGTACAACAGTGGCGATTTCCTTCGGCTGTACAAAAAGCTCTGCATCGATCACTCGTTCTTCCGGCCACACGGCAAATCCAGCCTGCAGTCGTATTTCCACCAGTTAGAAGGCGCAGCCAATGCGCTGCTGGTGCACAATACGTTTACTACCGAAGACGACATTGTATTTGCAAAACAACGCTCTGCAGAACTTGATCTAAACGTTTTCTTCTGCCTCTGCATTAATGCAAACAAATACATTGAAGATGCTTTACCACCGGTGGAGCTACTGCGCCGGCACAACAGCAATATCGTTCTTGGCACCGACAGCCTTGCCAGCAACTGGAGCCTGAGCGTGTGGGATGAGATTAAAACTATCCGGGAAAATTTTCCAGCTATTCCTTTAGAAGAGCTGCTGCAATGGGCAACGCTAAATGGAGCTAAGGCGCTGCAAATGGAAGAAAAGCTGGGAAGTTTTGAACAGGGTAAACAGCCAGGGGTGGTGCTGTTGGAAAACCTGGAGAAGGTGAAGAGGCTGATCTAAAAAGTAAACTCAAGCTGTAGTAAGGCAGATGTGAAGAGACCTGTACTTTCAAAACCTGTGATAAAAGAACCATTGTCCAGGTCGTAACGGACCAGCTTCTTGTCAGCAGGATCAACAATGAAATATTCTTTTACACTTGCCTGCTCGTACAGCTGTTTCTTCAGTACCGTGTCGCGTTTCCTATCTTCAGAAAGAACTTCTACAATTAGGTCTGGAGCACCATAAATTCCTTTTTCATGTACAACGCTTAGTCTGTCGGTAGAAATAAAAAGAATGTCAGGTTGTACAGCTGAGACAAGATTTTCAAAATACACATCGACCGGAGCAACGTAGGTTTTTCCAAGATTATGGAGTTCAACATGATTACCTATTCTTCTTCCAATAAGAGATACTAGTTCCTGGTGAAATGTAAGAGGAGTAGGTGACATATACAATGTATTACTGATCACTTCACACAATGTTCCCTCAGGTAACATCCTGAATACATCTAAAGCTGTTTTTGGCACTTTCTCTACAAATTCCATCACATGGGTTTGTTCTTAAAGTTACAAATTTCATGCGCTATCCTGCACCTGCTCGGTACAAATAAAAAAGGAGAAAAAGAAGCTGCCTCCTTTTCCTCCCGGTTAACGATTTATACAACTTTCTATCAGTGTTACCAGTGGCAACCTTGACCTCTAATCAATAATCAATTGCTTTGCGTCCTGATACTTCCCTTTCGCTTAGACGAAGAAAAGTAGAGGACATTAGATCTTAGTCCATTTTGCAGTCAAACCTGCCATGAGTTACAACTACACTATCAGAGGGGTTTTGTATGTTACCCGCTTTAAAATTAAACGAACCAGCAATTATTTTACTGGTTGCGTCATAGTACTGGATCTTTAACACGCCATGAAATTTTTCTCCAGTAGCATATTCTAATCCTAATTTATTTTCTGAGAAATTGAAATGATTATTTAGTACGCCTGAGCTTCCCGGGGGGCCAATAAGGCGGGTGAGGGAATCCATTCTATAAACACCAATCCCACTAAAATTTTTAATATAAAAAACTATTGATTGGCTTATAGGCGTTTTCTGAAGGTAGAACTGGAAGAAAAATTCAGTATTCGTATTCCAGAAGGAGACGTAAATAGGCTTTAATCTTGGTATACCCCCATTGTCCCTTGTATCTGGCAACCAGGGTTGCCCGTTCACCAGGCAGCCCATCGTATTGGCGCCAGTTTGCGTTGCAGGAGGTAGTTGGCACAACGGGTCGGTGCATTCCTTTTTACAACTGATGTTTATGAATAAAAATATTGGCAGTAGAAAGAGTGTGTTTTTCATGAATTGCTTATTAGCTTTTTGCAGTTTGGTAAGTGTAAGTTACCCTTTGCATTTCACATACAACTGCGTATCAGCCCGCAATCTTAATTGTAAAACCCGCCAATTTTCTGTCGCTTTTTTACGCAGCCAGTAGCTGCAAATTTTTTGTAGCACCAATAAAAAAGGAGGAAAAGAAGCTGCCTCCTTTCCTCCTTTACAAAAAATAATCAACTGTATTACTTCTTCACATTGCCATCTGCATCCAGCTCTACAATTTCATAACCCAGTCTTTGCAGACCCGGCATGATCTTGCTCTTGTCGCCCACCAGCACAATGTTCATTTTATTTACGTCCAGGTATTTTTTTGCCGTAGCATCAATATCCTTTTTACTGATTGTTTTTACAATCTGGTTCTGCTGTCTTACATAATCAGCAGGCAGGTTGTACTCAAGCAGCCGGTTGATGAACGATGCTTTTTGAACACCCGTTTCATACTGACGTGCTTCCGCCTGGCCAATAGAGCTGCGCATAAAATCCAGCTCCTCCTGGCGAATACCAGTTGCTGTATATTCTTTTATTTCTCTTATCACCTCGCTCAAAGCGCTGTCAGTTGCATCTGCACGTATACCACTGCTAAAGGTGAAAGTGCCTGCATATTTATCAGCTGCAAACCCACTGCGGGCACCATACGTCCAGCCCTTGTCTTCACGCAGGTTTAAGTTTAGCCTGCTGCTAAAGGCCTGGCCCAGATTATAGTTGGTAAGATAAGCACGGTAGTAGTCACCCGTAGCATCGTAACGCAAGGCGGTAGGATAACCCACACGGAATTCAGTTTGTGCCGACCTTGGAATGTCAACAATATATATCCTTGTTTTTTCAACAGCTGGCGCTGGTGGAATGGTTGGAATATTGAACGACTTCTTTGGTAGCTTGTTCAGGAACGAAAGCTTTGGAAGCACCTCCGACTCTTTGATGTCACCCACCACCACTACTCGTCCATCTTCTGATGTGATGAAGTTGTCGTAGAAGTGCTGGATATTGTTCAACCTCATATTCGTAACAGACTCTACTGTTCCATTGGTTGGCAGCGCAAGTACATGGTTGGAACCATAGTTCACCTTCGCATACACCTCGTTGGCAACAGATGTAGCCTGGCGTTTGCTGTTCACGATGCCTTCTAGTGTTTGCTTTTTTACCCTTGCAAAATCCTCTTCAGTGAAGTTTGGACGCAGCATTCTTTCTTCCAGTAAAGCAAGTGTTTTATCCAAATTCTTCTTAAGTGACTGAACGGAAAAAACAATAGCATCAGTTCCGCTAAATACGCGGATAGAACTTCCCAGTTTTTGCAACTCGAGGCTGAAGTCTTCACTGCTGTAGTTCTTCGTGTCTTCATTCATCATGCTGGCGAACAAGCTGCTTAATCCTGCTTCACTTACATCTTTTGCCTCCAGTAGCTTACCACCTTTCAGTGAGATCTGTAGCGTTACCACCGGCACCTCAGTGTTCTCTGTACCGATCACCTTCATGCCGTTTTGCAATTCCTTTTTCCAAACTGCAGGCAGGTTTACCACAGGGTTAGGACCATTACCCGGCATTTTCTTGCGGTCGAAATTATCTTTCGCCTTTACATACGTCAGCCCTTTGTAACCGTGATCTATGGGTTTGTAATTGGTAGTATCTATGGTATAGTTATCAGGTGCTGCTACCAGCTCTTCTGTTCCCTGGGTGAGCACGCTTACCACCAGCCTGTTCTTTCCCTTGATGTATTGATTGTATACACGCATTACATCTGCTTTGGTAAGCGACCTGATGCTTTGCAATTCGTCTTTGATCTTGTTGGGATTTCCTGTGAAAGTTTCGTAAGCCGCCAGGCGAGACACTTTATTAGAAACACTTTCTAAACGTGTGATGGTTGATGCTTCGTTGGAGCTTTTAAACTTCTCGATGTCATCATCAGTTACACCACGTTTTTCAAAATCAGCCAACGCTTCATTTACCAGTTTTTCCATTTCGGCCAGCGACTTGCCAGGAAAAGGACTTACTGAAAAAACAAATTCGCCTGCCAGCTCGCTGGAGCGGTTGCCGGCAGATGCAGCTCTTGCTTTCTGGTTCTTCACCATGTTTTGAAACAGGATAGAATTTCTTCCCTGTCCCAGTACTTCGGCCAGGCAATCCAATGCAGTTTCATCTTTATGAAAAGATGGAACAGTAGGATAAACGATCTGCAACTGCGGTGTACGTGCATAATTATCTACCATGCTTACGTAGCGGTTCTTTTCAAGCTTTACCGGGTCCAGCTTCATCGACTTTACTTCTGGTCCACGAGGAATTGAACCGAAATACTTTTGCGCAAGGCGAACTACTTCTTTGGCATCTACATCCCCACCAACTGTAAGCGTAGCATTATTTGGCCCGTACCAGCGAAGGAAAAAGTTCTTCAGGTCGTTTACATCACTGCGGTTCAGATCTTCCAGGTAGCCAATGGTCATCCATGAATATGGGTGGCCGTATGGGTAAAGGTTTTTAGAAGTGAATTCACCTACCAGCCCATAAGGACGGTTATCGTAGTTCTGTCCACGCTCATTCTTTACTGTAGAGCGCTGGTTCTCAAATTTTCTCTGGTCTACCGCGTCTAGTAGAAAACCCATACGATCGGCTTCCAGCCAAAGCATTTTTTCCAGCTGGTTGCTTGGAACGGTTTGATAGTAGTTGGTACGATCGCGGTTGGTACTTCCGTTAAGCGTACCACCTGATTCAGTTACTATTTTAAAATGTTGGTCGTCTCCCACGTTATCCGATCCCTGGAACATCATGTGTTCGAAGAAGTGTGCAAAGCCGCTTTTCCCTATCTCTTCACGCGCAGAACCTACGTGGTAAGTAACATCTACGTGAACAACAGGGTCAGAGCGGTCTTCATGTACAATCACCGTAAGGCCATTTGGCAAAACATACTTCTCGTAAGGGATCACAAACTCATCGCCCTTAGGCGTTACTTTTTCTACCAGCTTAGCCTGGCCCACAGAAGCACTGGATTTTGCTTGTGGAGCTTTTGCTTTGGCTGCGGCAGACTTTCCCTGCGACATAGCAGGAAGGGTACTGGATGCCACCAGGCAGGTAATCAATATTCTTTTCATGTGCATAGTTTAATAGTGCTATCGGGCAATTTAAGGTAAAATAGCTTCCGCTTTCTTGCTGATCGGTTAAAAGAAAAAGTAAAGGTTGAACATCTTGTTTTCTAGCTATGGAAGTAAGAAATGTATTCTTTACAGCCGTTCATTGCCTTGAATTCTCGCTGATGCATAACAGGCTTTACAATTTGTTACGCATGGTATATTTATGCCTTGAAATTTTAAATTATGAGAACGAACCACGAAATAGACTATCGCATACACGGAGAGGAAATGCAGTATGTAGAAGTAGAACTAGACCCACAGGAAACCGCCATTGCAGAAGCAGGCAGCTTTATGATGATGGATGATGGCATCCAGATGCAAACAATCTTCGGCGACGGCAGCCAGCAGCACACCGGCTTACTGGGAAAATTATTAGGTGCCGGCAAACGCTTGCTAACAGGTGAAAGCTTGTTCATGACTGCGTTCACCAATGCTGGTCATGGCAAAAAGCAGGTAAGCTTTGCTTCTCCTTACCCGGGTAAGATCATACCACTAGACCTGTTTGAACTGGGCGGAAGAGTGATCTGCCAGAAAGATGCTTTTCTGTGTGCGGCAAAAGGAGTAAGTGTAGGTATCGCCTTCCAGAGAAGATTAGGTACCGGCATTTTTGGTGGTGAAGGATTTATCATGCAGAAACTGGAAGGAGATGGGATGGCCTTTGTACACGCTGGCGGACACGTGTTTGAAAAAACACTTCAAGCCGGCGAATTGCTGAAGATAGACACCGGTTGTTTGGTGGCACTTACGCAAACGGTGGATTTCGATATTCAGTTTGTTGGCGGTATCCGCAACAGCATTTTTGGCGGTGAGGGATTGTTCTTTGCCACCCTTCGCGGACCAGGAAGAGTTTGGATACAGACATTACCTGTTAGCAGGCTGGCCAGCCGTATACTGCAGTATGGTACGGTAAAAAGAAAAGAAGAAGGAAGCATACTGGGCGGACTGGGCAATATGCTGGATGGGGATGGGTATTAATTTGACAATTTGAAAATGTGGCAATTTGAAAATGCCATTCAAACGTAAAAAGCCTCTCCTTGACTGGGAGAGGCTTTTGTATTATCAGATGGTTATTTACAACGCACTGGTGAACTGCCGCAGGAAGCGGACGTCGTTCTGCGAATACAATCGAAGGTCATTCACCTTGTACTTCAGCTGGCAAATTCTTTCTACACCCATTCCAAATGCATAGCCTGTGTATTTGTTGCTATCGATGCCGAAGTTTTCCAGCAGTTTTGGATGCACCATACCGCAGCCCAGTATCTCTACCCAGCCGGTGTGTTTGCAAAGGCTACATCCCTCGCCGGCACATACGCTGCAGCTTATATCCATTTCGGCACTAGGTTCGGTAAAAGGAAAATAACTCGGACGGAACCGCACCTTTACATCTTTTCCAAACATCTCCTGTACAAAGAAGTACAGTGCCTGCTTCAGGTCGGCGAAGCTTACATTATCGTCAACATACAGCCCCTCTACCTGATGGAAGAAACAGTGTGCTCTTGCACTGATGGTTTCGTTGCGATACACGCGGCCGGGACAGATGATGCGGATCGGTGGCTTTTGTTTTTCCATCACCCTTGCCTGCACACTACTGGTATGTGTACGCAGCAGGTAGTCTGGGCTTTGGTTTACGTAAAATGTATCCTGCATATCGCGTGCAGGGTGGTTTTCAGGAAGATTGAGCGCGGTAAAGTTGTGCCAGTCATCTTCTATCTCCGGTCCTTCTGCTACGGCAAAACCAATACGCTTAAAAATGGAAACGATCTGGTTGCGAACGATAGACAATGGGTGGCGCGTACCTACAGGAATAGTTGAGCCCGGCAGCGACCAATCTATGGAAGAACCAGTAGCTTGTGCACCTGCTGCAATTGAATCTTTAAGCGTGGCAAATTTTTCCTCGGCAAATATTTTAAAAGCATTCAGCACCTGGCCAAATTCCTTCCTTTGATCGCCCGGCACATTTTTCATCTCGCCCATTACGGCCTTTACTATCCCTTTTGTGCCTAAATATTTAATGCGGAAAGTTTCCAGCTCTTCTGCATTGGCTGCAGTAGTGGCGGCAATTTCCTGTTTGTATTGTTCTATTTGTTGCAACAGTTCTTCCATCCGGCGAAGATAAGACCGAGGAAGGATTTTGAAATTTCGGATTTATGATTTCGGATTTAAGATTTAGAACTGCAAAAATTCGATTTCAACGATATTGCCCGCATCAGCTGAACACCAAATAGTTCGATCAACATCGGACATCGCACATCCGACATCATCACCTCCGACATCATCCTGCCCGCATGGATCCAGCATCTAGAATCCAGCATCTCCATCTAACCCCTACGGCCTAACCACTAACGCCTAAACCAAAAAGCATCCAGCATCAACCTCCAACATCTAACATCCCACACCCAACATCAAACCTCCAGCATCACTACTATCCCTTACATTTAGCCTGTGACCAAACCAACAGTTAAAAAAGGAGCGATATTGGGCGCCGCATTTCTGATGGCTACTTCTGCCATTGGTCCGGGCTTTCTTACCCAGACAACTGTATTTACCCAACAGCTGGCGGCCAGCTTTGGGTTTGTCATTCTTACTACCATACTGCTGGATATCGTTGCACAGCTGAACATTTGGCGGGTGATAGCGGTAACGGAGCTTCGTGCCCAGGAGCTGTCCAACAAGCTTCTGCCTGGCCTGGGATATTTTCTTGCTGCACTTATTGTATTGGGTGGCATTGCCTTCAACATAGGCAACATTGCCGGCGCAGGCTTAGGACTACAGGTGACAACTGGTTTAGATCCTGCAATTGGCGCAGGTACCAGTTGCCTGGTGGCATTATTCATTTTTAGCTTAAAAGATGCAGGTGCTGTCCTGGATGCTTTTACCAAGCTGCTGGGCATCCTGATGATCATACTCACCTTGTACATTGCCTTTAGCTCTAATCCACCATTGCTGGAAGCTGCACAGCAAACTATTATTCCTGCTACCATTGATGCCACAGCCATTGTAACCATTGTAGGCGGAACTGTTGGCGGCTATATTTCGTTCGCTGGTGCACACCGCCTGCTCGATGCAGGTATAAGTGGCAGGGAAAACCTGCCGCAAGTAAATCAAAGCGCGGTAACAGGAATAGTGGTTACAGGTGTGATGCGCTGCATTTTGTTTTTGGCAGCACTGGGTGTAATAGCCGGCGGTGCTTCGTTAGATGCTGCCAATCCACCGGCTTCGGTATTTAAAATAGCTGCCGGCAACATTGGCTACCGCTTCTTTGGCATTGTCATGTGGTGCGCTTCCATAACATCTGTAGTCGGGGCAGCCTATACTTCTGTTACTTTCATCAAAACATTTCACCCGCTTATTGAGAAGCATCAAAGGTTGGTAACGGCATTACTGATCATTTTTTCTACCGTTGTTTTTGTGTTCATAGGTAAACCTGTACAGGTACTCGTACTGGCTGGTGCACTCAATGGACTTATTTTACCCATTGCACTAGCTGTCATACTTATCGCTTCAAGAAAGTCGCGCTTAACAGGCAATTACCATCATCCTGTATGGATGCAGGTAAGCGGCTGGCTGGTAGTGGGGATAATGAGTTGGTTGAGTATGCTTTTACTGAGGAGTTGGATCTTGTAGAAAGAAAATAAGGAAACAGCACCTCCCCTAATGACAATGACATAATTAATTATTAGCTGCTTACAGTTCTTAGTTAATGATGGAAGCTAAAATTTTAATTAAATTGTTGTTAGCCTAATCAGCTCAGGCAAGAAAGGGAAACGTAAGAAGGAGACATAATTAACAGAACATAATCCTTAGACAATAGCCGGCTAATGAACTCTTCCATGTTAACAAAAGTCCTTGCTGAACTGGAAAACTATCTCCAGGATCAAAACATAAAAAATCCTAAAATAAAAATAGGATCAAGTACCATTACTATTGATACTATACCTGTGAACTTCAATTTGGTAGCTGATTATTTGGCGTTAATGCTATGTATTTATCTAACCTATACGACGGATAAAGACGTAGAGCTTCTTATTATTCTTTGGCTTTTAATTTTAATTAAGACCTGGCGAGATTTCAGATTTGTAAGTTATGTCACTATAGATTTAAAAGAAAAAAAGATCAGACTAGTTTCAAAAAATCCCATTCAAGAGATATTTACAGGAATAAGTCATTATTCTTTTCAAGAAGTAGATCACTTCTTCGATGATAAAATAAATTTATTCAACAGAGCTGTACCTAGATATACTATAAACATGAGAATGAAAGATGGAGCTGCTGTAAAAGTTACAGATTTTTCGAAGGAAAAGCATGCTCACTCAATAACTGCATTTTTAAACTCAATCCTGGAAAATTCAACTCAATGATTATAGAGTCTTTGTCCTGCGCCTCCAATTGCTAAGTATTCCTATCTCAAATCTTTGTAATGCACCGGAACAAATCCATCCATCTTACAATGAAGCCTGGTTGAATGCCGTGGCTTTGTTTAAGGGTAAGAAAGTTATAGAGGCAATCGAAGCTAACCGCAGTTTAATTTGATCCGCCGGGGTCACTTTAGTAGACCACTGCCTAAACTAGATTTATTTAGTGTGAGATACTGTTTATAGACATTATTTCAATATGTTTAGCATGATATTTTATTTCAACTTTCTTACCCTCAGTCTCAAGATTAATTGGTCCATCACAAGGAACGATTGCGCTGCCTTTACCAATGATTTTGTAATGCAATTCCACTAAAGCGAGTTTATATGAAGAGCCCGGGTAGCATTTGTCCTGCACATTTTCATTTCTTAGATTAACGCTTTTAACCAATAGATCATTTCTCATCTTTTCAAGCATAAAAAGAGCAAGTCCATTTTGTGTAGGTGCATTTAAAAACTTGCTCAACTCCAAACTCCCACTTGAAATTGGTATAAAAACATCCGGCACGTAGATGGAATTGATAGAATGAGTAAACTCCAAGGTATCTAAAATCTTCCCATAGGAAGCCGATAAAAATAATACACCTCTTTGAACGATGATTTTCTCCCGTTTTTGTACAGTACATTGCAAGAAACCTAAACCGCTGATAAAATAGATCAAAAAGTACTTTTTCATTCTAGCTTCTGTTTTTTATTGGTCTCTTGTCCGGCTGGGGTGTCTTATAACCACCACATGAAGTTTAATCACATGGATAGGGGATTACTACCATTCTTCTAACTGTTTCAATATCTGAAGTGAGGCTATGATAATATTGTTCTTCTTTTAGCTGAAAATTATTACTATATATATACTTCTTTCTTTGCTGAAGTTTCTTCGACGAATCATATAACTCAACAATGATTTTATTTAGTTTGCTATCAACAGTGAATTTAGCAAAGTGAAACTCACCACTGTAATGATTATGTGTAAGTGATTGAACATCTGTTCTATTTGCTCTAAGTTTCAGAATAGAAGTATCAGGTCTTTCGGCCTCTAGATAGAGTTTATAATCGTCAAAACAGAAATATTTATCTACTTGCTTCACTCCTGATTGTAAAGTGTCATCTTCAATAACTTTATTTCCGTACTTAACAGGCGTCCCGATACAGGGGAGGCTTCCACAATTGAATCCTACATGAACATGAACACCTTTTTGCCATAGGAAATACGCCACCTCTTTGAAATATTCAGAATAATCAGCCTTCAGTTGATCTTTATTGAAATAGACTTCAAAAAAAGAGTCCAAATTTTTATACTGATTAATAACTTCAAGTTTCGACCTATTGATCTTGGCAAAAGGAATATCATCACTATAAGGAATATTGAAAGTATCATTATTAAGTAGCTTTTGCTTTATCTTTTGAATTGAAATATGCCGGCTAGTGCCTCTAGCTTCAAAAGCCTTAATTAATAGGTTACTCCAAATAAAAGATTTTTCATTTTTAGAATTATTGAAAATGATTGCATAATCTTTTGTATTGGATGTATTATCAAATAAGGCTCCTAATTTCTTGTCATCAGTTTGAGCTGATGAAACAAGAAAGAAAAAAATTGAAGCAGATAATACTAAAAATATTTTCATTTTATCTCAATTTCATAAATTCATCTTTGCCTGCTGGGGTTTCCTTTCCTGGCTCTGCGGGTAGCCAAGGGACGCCGGCATTCTGCTACATTTATAATCCTCCCAATGTTCCACCAACAAGATAACAAACGATTGGAACAATGGAGCCTGGTTGAATACCGTGTGGCTTTGTTGAAGGGTAAAAAAGCTATAGAGGCAAGTGAGGCTAGCCGCAGTTTATTTTCATCCGCTGGAGTCCCTTTTAGAAGACCACGGCTAGACCAAGGTAAAAAAGATATAGAAGCAATCGAAGCTAGCCGCAGTTTAATTTCATCCGCCGGGGTCCCTTTCAGGAGACCCCGGCTAGACCAAACCATTTGACGAAGTAGGAAGGACAATAACCGAATGTGAAATATGATTATTTACAATACCTCGTTAATCTCCCTCTAGCTATAGGATTACCTAAGTTAGATGACTTTTTTAAAAAGGAACAACCTGTATGATTTTCATTATATGCTATATATATATATCTCCAATGTACAAGAATAGCTCATCAAGTTTGTAGTCAAAAGCCGCGCAAAAACGAAAGTCAGCAAGTGCTTCTTTGAATTGATCGTTGTAATAATATGCTAATCCCCGAGAAAACCTGATTTCTACCATTGGCACTTCGAAAATCAACCCTGGCCCTAATTCTCTATTAAAGTCTATAAATATGGAGTCTCTTCCCTTTAATTTAATTGCGGAATTAAGATCATTGATAGCTTTAGGATATTGATCTAAATGATATCACCCAATCCCTCTTTCATACCAGGCAATTATATTTTTGTTATCTAAATCAATAGCCTTGGAAAGGTTTAATAAAGCATCCATATGCTTATCTAGCTGCAAAAGAATTTTTCCTTTCAGTATAAAATTCTCTGGCTCAAGTGTATCGGAAACCAACACACGTTCAATCAGTTCCAAAGATCTATAGTATTCACCTTTATCAAAATAGAACTGAGCCCTAACCTTAAGATTGTCCCGGTTTGATGTACATAAAGAAAAAGTAAAAATTACAAGAATAACAACAACCCTCATTATCATAATTATTCTGAATTAGAATTGTTGGATGATGTGTAACATTAAGGTAACCTTTATTTTTTCTCCAATTTATTTAGCTCTCTAACAAATTTTTCCAAAACAAAAAATGCCGAAGCTTTCACTTCGGCACTTTCAAAAATATCAAATGATGTTATACCAGATCAATATCGAAATTCACCAGCTGAACAAATTCCTCCAGCCTTGCATCTATATCATCTTTAGTGATCTCAGTTAGCCTTTGTGTACCAAATTTTTCTACACAGAAACTAGCCATAGCACTACCCATGATGATGGCAGTTTTCATATTATCAAATGAGATGTCTTTGGTCTTGGCAAGATGACCAATGAAGCCACCTGCAAAAGTATCGCCGGCACCAGTCGGATCAAATACATCTTCAAGCGGTAAAGCCGGGGCAAAGAACACATGGTTTTCGTGGAACAGCAGCGCACCATGCTCACCTTTCTTAATGATCAGGTATTTTGGTCCCATGTCCATAATCTTCTTTGCTGCTTTTACCAGGCTATACTCATGGCTCAATTCACGTGCTTCGCTATCATTTACCATCAATACATCCACCATTGTCAACACATCTTTCAGGTCGTCAAGGGCTATTTCCATCCAGAAGTTCATGGTGTCCATAACTATAAGTTTTGGACGTGTGCGCATTTGTTGTATCACACTACGCTGAACTGCAGGCACCAGGTTTCCCAGCATCAGGAATTCGCAATCCTGGTAGCTTTCAGGTACTTCAGGCTGAAAATTTTCCAGTACATTCAGTTGCGTATCCAGCGTATCGCGGGTATTCATATCCATGTGGTAGCGGCCACTCCAGAAGAAAGTCTTCTCATCTTTCTTTATCTGCACACCTTCCAGCTGTACACCACGCGCCGTTAGGGCATCCAGTTCTTCCTGCGGAAAATCGCCACCCACTACAGAGATTTGCTTGATTGGTTTGCAGAAATTGCTGGCACTCCAGGCAATATAAGTTCCGGCGCCACCAATTATTTTATCAGACTTACCAAAGGGAGTTTCTATAGCATCAAAAGCCATTGACCCGACCACAACTAAAGACATATTATAAGGTTTGTTATCGGGGGGCGAAACTAAAGTAAAAATACACCAGCACCAAAATGAATAGCCGCCAGTGCTGCCGCGCAGAAGATATTAACCTTATCAATTGTTACAGGATTTTACGTAGCGGAATACTCTTTTTTAGCACCTGCAGAAGTAATTTGCCCCACTCCTATACTACAATTTGAATACTAACAACTGTTAGCTTACTTTCGCAGCATGGCCAGGATGAAAGTTGAACAGCATGTTTCACGTAAAGAATTGATCATTGAAAAAGCTGCTTCACTATTTAAAGAAAAAGGTTTTAAAGCCACCAGCATGCGCGACCTGGCCGAAGCGCTGGGTATAGAGGCCGCCAGCTTGTACAACCATATTTCTTCTAAAAACGAATTGCTCCATTCCATTTGCCTACAGGTAGCACAACGCTTTTTTTCTAAAATGGAAGCAGTGATGGCGAGTGCTGAAGATCCATCAGGAAAGCTTGAGACCATTCTTCGTTTTCATATACAGGAAATGGTGCAGCGATATGATGAGGTATATGTGAGTGACCGTGAATGGCGGCATTTATCTGAACCGCAACTAACAGACTACAAGGCTATGCGCCGCAATTACCGGCAGCAGTTTACCATGCTTATAGAAGCAGGTATTGCTGCAGGAAGAATAAAACCCATTGATGCGCCTACCGCAGTACTCATACTACTACACGCCATTAGTGGCATCGAGTCGTGGCACCGGTCAAAACGCAAGATCGATCCCCAGGCGCTGGAAGAAAACATGATCACTATACTTATCAGTGGTCTTAAAAATTAGCAAGAGCAACCTATGTCAATCCATTTTCACACATTAACCGTAAAAGAGGTAAGGCACGAAACGCCTGATTGTGTATCTATAAGCTTTGATGTTCCTGAAGAACTAAAGGAGCAATTCATCTATAAGCAAGGTCAATCTTTAACCATCAGAACCACCATCGACGGAGAAGAAGTCCGCCGCTCCTATTCCGTTTGCAGCAGCCCTTTAGATGATGAATTGCGCATAGCTGTAAAGAAGATTGACCAAGGTGTATTTTCTACTTATGCCAATACACAACTGCGCAAGGGCGATACGCTGGAAGCCATGCCGCCGGTCGGACAATTTTATACAGAGCTTGATGCCTCGCAAAAGAAAAGCTACCTGGCATTTGCTGCAGGAAGTGGTATCACGCCTATTATGTCCATCATCAAAACGACTTTGCTCACAGAGCCCAACAGCAATTTTACCCTGGTGTATGGCAATAGAAACCGCCATTCCGTAATTTTTAAAGAAGAGTTGGAAGCGCTGAAAAACCGCTTTATCAACCGCTTTCGCATCATACATATCTTAAGCCGCGAGAAGATGGATGCACCCATCAACTTCGGGCGGATCAACAGCGAGAAGTGCACGCACCTGTTCGACAAAGCGATTGACATTGCCACCATTGATGAGATCTTCTTGTGTGGACCCGAAGAGATGATCTTCAGTGTACGCGACTGCCTGGAAGCAAAAGGCGTAGATAAAAAGAAGATCCATTTTGAGCTGTTTACAACAAGTAGTAGCAAGAAAAAAGTAGTAACTAACAAGAACGAAACAAGTTCTGAGGTGAAGAGCAAGATCACTATCAAGCTCGATGGTTCCTCATTTGATTTTGATCTTGGCTTCGAGGGCGAGAGCATCCTGGATGCCGCGCTCAAGCAAGGTGCAGATCTTCCCTTTGCCTGCAAAGGGGGCGTGTGCAGCACCTGCCGCGCCAAACTGGTAGAAGGCGAAATAGATATGGATGTAAACTATGCGCTCGAGCAGGAAGAGATAGAGCATGGCTTCATCCTCACCTGCCAGTCGCACCCGCGTACCGAGAAGGTGGTGGTTGACTTTGATGTGAAATAACGGCTCATCCCCTTCCCTTCTCCATGCGATAGTGAAGGGCGGTGCTATAGTACATAAACAAACCAAGGATCTACCATATCAGCTATGAGATCTTTCACAAGTAGTTTTTTTCTTTTTTAATGGTCAGCAGTAGTACTTTTTTAAACTTTCGCTGCGTCGCACACTTGTACGGCATCAAGCATAGCAGCATGCATGCTGCAGCTATTATTTCCGCCTTTGTGCATATAACCAATCCAGCAATCCCGGCTCAGCAAATGCAGGATCCCAGCTATTGTGGTTAGCATTGGGATAATAGGTTGCTCTTACATCAGCCCTAGCTTTTTTCAGCGCAGCTTCCATTTGCTGCGTATACTCCGGCAGCACCACATCATCTTTCATCCCGTGAAACAACCACCATTTTGTTCTACGTATCTCTCTTGCCGTACCCGGATGTGCACCTCCACATATAGCAAATGCTGCAGCAAATGTTTTTGGTTTACGACGTACCAGTTCATAAGTGCCCATTCCACCCATTGATAGTCCGCCAACATACACGCGTCTTTCATCTATTTTGAAGCGTGTCATGATGTTATCGACCAGTTGCATCAACATAGTCATAGGCACTGAGGGCGGACCGTCCGGTACAAAATAGAAGGTCCGCTTGCCGGTGCTTTTTTCATGTGCTATCATCTGCACATTAGCCCAATAGCTCTTGTTGTCGCACTGCGGAAATACTACGATGGCGGGATGCTCTCTCCTGGCGCTGTCGTTGGCAAAAAACTTCCACCCATGCGTTAATTGCTTCTCATTATCGTTGCCACTTTCGCCACGACCATGTAAGAAGAATACTACAGGATATGTTTTAGATGAATCGAAGTTGATTGGGAACATGATGCGATAAGGCATCGTATCTCCGTTCTGTATAAACCACTGCTTTTGGTACAATGACTTATCCTGCGCTAATACGGGCAAAGTGATAAACAACATCACGATCACTAACAGCTTCTGCATATTGCTCTTGTTCTTCATTTATATATACTTATTGAGATTGATCATCGATGAGCAGGAGAACATTGGTACATGATCCTAATGTTTTAGATGCTCTTCATTTACTTATTGTTTCTCCAAATGAAAACCATCTATACCTACAAGATAACCATCACTATATCCTGCTGACCTTGCGTCTTTACCTATTATCTCTATCACCACCTGGTTGGTTCCTTTTTGCAGGGGTACAGTACCAAATGATATAGGACCAGAGGGTACTACATCGGTACTAAAACCATCAAACAAATGACCGGCTAATTTGCCATTTACCGAAGTTCTGAAAATGCCGTAATCTCTTGCCTGGGTGAAGAATCCAATAAGCTCGTAAGTACCTGCTTCAGGTGCGGTGATAGGAATGGTTAGTTTATCACCAGGTTTTGCTTCCACCCACCATAGATGTGAATCATTACCCCATGTTCCTTTGAAGCCTTTCGTCTCCTGCACACGTAGCTGGCCGCCGGTTACCCTTGCTTGCGTTAACAAACTTTCTCCTTCTATAGATGGTGTCATGGTTTGAGAATGAGGCATCAGGTTTTTAGGCAAAGCCGGGAAAGAAGGACCAGGATGATCCTGGTACCAATAAGCAACCGAAGTATATTCTACTCCAGGCATGTCATTCGTACCGCCATGCTCCATATCAAACCTGAAACTCTTCTTGAAAGGAATGGGATCTTCTATATGCCAACGATAAGTATTGATCCTTCCTGAATCATCTTTTACCGTAGCACCATGGTAAGGCGCACTGTACTCGCCTGTATTGTAGTACCAGCCTGATGAAAAATAATCTTCTGTACCCGTTCCAATTATAGAAGGGTTCTTCTCGCCATCAATGAAGATGATCTCGTCACCTTCTAAGTAACCAAGATGGTTTCCCTGGCGCGGTTGCATAGAAATCAGCGTGCCCACATAATGTCCTCTGCCGGTGGTTTGAAGAATGGTAAGTGGTTTACCAGCTACTGTTCTTTCCTGCTTGTATTGCGCATGAAAATACAGGGCATCTTTAGGCAGCTTGTTATAAGTCCTGATGTCGATGTTATAGTAGAAACTTGAAACAGGTGTGGTACCACGATTCTCAACCGTTATATAAGCACTTCTATGAAATGGCATAGGCCAGTAAGAATTGTAACCACCACTGGTCATGTTAAGCGGCGTAGACTGAAAGTCTTTCCATTCACCAAAGCCCATTCCAAAGAAATCTGATACTGGCACCTCTACCGAAGGCTCCTTTTCACCATCCCAGTAACAGCGGATAATAAGCGAACGATGTACATCTACCAGGTTCCATGGCGCAATGGTTAGCCACCATCTTCTTAAAACACCTGCTCCTTTATGATTAGCCAGTACCAAGGTTTGTCCTGGTTCTATGCGTTTAAAATCTGCATTACCACCAGTACTGTCGTAACTGGAGTAGTGTGCCAAGGCACCTTCTTTAGCCATGAAAAGATCACCTAACGGTCCTTCTGTTTGGCTGAAGGCAGGTGAAGTGATAAGACAGGTAAAAAACAGTATTTTAATGGCATTATAAACTATTTTCATAAACGTGCTTTAGATCTTTTGGAAAATCAATAAGGTGTGGCGCAGCCGGTATGCACCAGCCGCAGCCACTCTTACCTGGGGGTTATACTAATTTCTCAATGTGAAGTCAGCACGCTTCACATCACGTGAATTGCCACCAACCATCACGGTAAATTCACCGGGTTCAGATACCCATTTAAATTCGCTGTTGTAAAACTTCAGATCCTCAACAGAAAGATTGAAAACAACCTCTCTTGATTCGCCTGGACGTATCATGATCTTTTGAAAAGCTTTTAATTTTTTTACCGGCTGTGTTACAGAAGCCACCTTATCATGAATGTATAGTTGAACCACTTCCTCTCCTGCAAAGCGACCACTATTGGTAACAGGAACAGTTACACGCAACTGTTCATTTGCCTGCATAGTAGTTTTGTCCAAACGAACATCTCCATAAGTGAAAGTGGTATAGCTTAATCCAAAACCAAACGGAAGGAAAGGATCGTTGCTTACATCTAAATAATTTGAACGGAATTTTTGAGTAGGGCCAGGACCTTGCGGACGACCTGTATTCTTGTGGTTGTAGTACACAGGTATCTGTCCTACATTGTAAGGAAAACTCATCGTCAATTTTCCTGAAGGATTGTAGTTGCCAAACAATACATCGGCTATGGCATTACCAGCTTCATGTCCCTGGAACCATACATGTAAGAAAGATGTTGCCAGCTGCATTTCACGGGTTATGGTTAGTGGCCTTCCGCTCATCATCACAACCACCAGTGGTTTACCTGTTTTAGCCAGTGCTTCCAACAAAGCTGTTTGGTTGCCAGGTAGATTGATGTCACTACGGCTTGCTGCCTCACCACTCATCTCAGAAGCTTCACCCACTACAGCAACTATCACATCAGCACGGTTGGCAGTAGCTACTGCATCACTCAGTAGTCTGGCAGGTGACAAAGAATCTATGCTCGCTCTTTCTCCAAATACATTGGCTTTTTTAGCCAGTGCTGTATCATCTGTTATGTTGGCTCCTTTAGAATAAATGATGTTCACACCTGCGCCTGCTACGTTCTTCATTCCGGTTAAAACAGGAATAGAAAGATCTTTGTCGCCACTTACAGCCCATGTACCAAGCATATTGTTCTTATCATTTGCCAGGGGACCAATCAGGGCTATAGTGCCGGTTTTCTTCAACGGAAGCGTTTGGTTTGTATTCTTCAATAACACGCTTGAACGAACTGCAAACTCTCTTGCTGCGGCTCTTTTATCAGCACTTAAAACTTCCCTTGTTGCGCGTTGCGCATTGGTATACTTGTACGGGTCCTGGAACAAGCCCAACTTGTATTTCGCTTCTAGTATCCTTCTGCAAGCAAGGGTGATCTCTGCTTCAGTGATTGCTTTTTCGTCCAATGATTTTTTCAGCGTTTTCAAAAAACCTTCGCCCACCATATCCATATCTGTTCCTGCACGCAGCGCCTGTGCCGATACCTGTTGCAGGTCACCAGAACCATGATCTATCATTTCGTTGATGGCTGTATAGTCAGTAACAACGAAGCCTTTGAAACCCCACTGGTTCCTCAATAGTTCAGTCAACAACCAACGATTGCCGGTAGCAGGTATTCCATCTATTTCATTGAAAGAAGTCATAGCACTTCCAACACCTGCATCTACTGCTGCTTTGTAAGGAGGAAAATAATATTCATACATCTGCAGGCGGCTCATGTCGGTGGTGTTATAATCACGTCCACCTTCGGCGGCGCCATATAAAGCAAAGTGCTTTACACAAGCCATGAGTGTGGTATCAGCAGCCATGTTGGTTCCCTGGTAGCCGCGTACCATTGCTGCAGATACAGCCGCACCTAAATAAGGATCTTCACCGGCACCTTCTGCTACACGACCCCAGCGTGGATCGCGGGCTATATCTACCATTGGCGAAAACACCCAGTTCAATCCATCGGCTGTGGCTTCATTGGCCGCTACACGAGCACTGCGCTCAATCATTGGTATATCCCAACTGCACGATAAACCAAGCGGTATAGGAAAAGTAGTCTTGTATCCATGAATGACATCAGAACCAAACAACAATGGAATCTTGAGCCGGCTTTGCGTAACAGCAAGTTCCTGCGCCTTTCTTATCTTGTCAACACCAATTACACCAAACAAACCACCTACATTTCCTGCTTTTATCTTTTGCTCTACATCGGGGTTCACCACAGATCCTGTCAATATACCACCACCTGGTGTTAGCAGGTTAAGCTGACCTATCTTCTCTTCTATTGTCATTTTGCTCAACAGGTCGCCAACAAAGCGATCCATCTCCACATCACCTGAGCTATACGTTTGTGCTTGTTTAGTCTGAGAACATCCAAATACTATTACGGCTACAATCAACCAGCTTAGTCGTTTCATTTTATTCATTTTATTTCTTTAATAGAGGTTCTATTTGCTTTTGCCAAATGGCATATCCTTTTGCATTCATGTGCAAATTATCGCCAATAAAAAGTTTAGGATCAGGCTTTCCATTCACCAGCATATCATTGTAAACATTGATGTAATGAGTGTTTGCCTGCTTTGCAAGAAACAGCCTTATCAATTGGTTGCTTAACTCCATCCGCTGCATCAGGTTGGCCCTGCTAGGGCTAGGTTTTATAGAAATAAAAGCAACGGGAACAGCAGGATAAGTTTGTTTTATCATATTGAACAATTGTGTGAAACGCTGCAGCACATGATGCGGCTGAACAGTATCAACAGTTAGATCATTCTCGCCGCAGTAAATAACAACCTGCTTTGGATTGTATGGCTTTACCACGTCATCAAAATAAGTGATGAGATGCGGCAGCGAGCTACCACCAAAACCACGGTTGATAATTGTGTGGCCGGGGAAATAATCCTTTACATCTCTCCACATGGTAAAGGAAGAACTGCCAATGAAAAGGATAGCATTTGAAGGCGGTGCCTGTATGCTGTCCTGCTTTTTAAAGTTTTGTATCTCGTTCCAAAATGGTCGCTGCTGAGCTAGTAGCTGGTAGCTACTCGTTAGCATAAACAACAGTAGGAAAAATGTTATTTTCTTCATCTATAACGCTGGTTTATATAGTACGTGCTTTACTTCAAAATTGTGTCCTGGCCTGTCCATGTACTCATTGGAATAAGGCGACCAACTGGTTACTTTCATTGTTCCTTTCATGAAGTTCATATCCAGTATCCGCAGGAAACCATTGCCACCATTGATGGAGCCTTTTACGCCTTCCTGGTAGTTGGCCAGCATCTGGTACACAGGCAGCCCTGCATCGTTGATGCTGACCAGTGTTCCTACTCCTGTATTCAAAACATGACCCGAGAAAACAAAGCGAATGTTTGCATGCTTCTTCACCAGTTTATTCCACATCTGCTCTCCATCATTCACCTTATGATCACCGGTGTCTTTACCTACTCCATAACCATGCGCACGCCAGTAGTCGCCGGGCCCTTGCCTGGTGCTATCGCTGTACATATAGCTATGTGTGTTGATGATTGCAAGCCTGTCGGGATACCTGCTTACTACATCATTTGCCCATGAGAGCACCGTATCTCTTGGACCAAATTCAAGCGTAAGCACCAACCATTTTACGCGTCCTGTTTGCAGCAGGTAATAGGCGTTGTCTGTTGTGGTTGCATCAAATGAACCGGCAAAGCCTGGCAGTTTTAAAAAGCTCTGGTAAGGAAAGTAACGGTTGTAAAGTTCAGTATTGCGTGTGTCTGCAAACTTACCCGGTGTACTTCCCATATCATGATTACCAAGTGCCAGCACATAAGGCAGTTTATGATCTATTCGTGCAAAGGCATTTTTAACTACCTGCCATTCTTTATCATTATTGTTTTGAGTAAGGTCGCCTTGTTGTAAAACAAAATCAATATTGTTTGCATTACGCGCTACCCAATTAAGCTGCGTGTCAAGTATGTGCGGGAACTTCTCAGCATAGGTTTGCGTATCGGGTAATAACACGATGCGGGCAGTATGCATCTTGCTGTTGCATGCTACTGCCAATATACTTAAGCATATAAAAGCTACCCTTCTCATTCTGTCATTATTTGTTTTGCTATAGCCGATCAACCTGTTCCTAATCCACTTTCACTGGCTTAGTTCGAACACCCACTCCATTCTCATTAAACGCTTCTATGGAGAAATAATAAGATTGATTTTCTGTAAGCGTTTTCATGTCCAGCTTATTATCATCATACACCAACCACGAACTATACAGTTTACCAGGAGCTATTCCCCATAGCACATTATAGCCTTGTGCACCTGGTACTTTATCCCATGTTATCATTGCATCACGTCTATCAAGTTTTCTATTTACCTGGAAGTTCTTTACAGCAACTGGTGCTTTACCTTGTCCCACGCCAAACACACGAAGACCTGATATGGAAAGATGTGGCGTAGGAACCTTAATGTTGTTGTAACGGATATAACGAACCAGCTTTGGCTCGCCCAGTTCCACGTAATCATTAGGAACATCTTTATAGCTATTGCGCCTGTCCACCAGCACAGTCCAGTTGTTACCATCTACAGAACCTTCAATTGTATATCGATGGTAAAGGTTAGGATAGCGGCCATACATGTTGGACTTATGATCATGATAATTCACTTGCAATGCATGCACCGTTGCAGGCTTTTCAAGATCGATCTCCAGCCACTGCTTATCATCATTGGCTTCAGCTACCCAAAATGTTTTAGTGCTTTCATCTGTCACACTAGTTGCAGCATATTGCCCTAGTTGCGACGATGCACGAACAGGCTTTTTATACGACAATAACATCCAGCCCCTGAAGTCGCCATGCTTGCCAGCTACTGCCGGCGCATAATGAGGGTAGTCGCCAAAGTAGGTATTGGTATACATCAATCCTTCAGCATCAAAGCCCGAAGGAAACATGCACAACCTGCGCTCCCAGTTCACATTCACTGACACAGAATTAGAGGCAAAATGCCAGTACTTACTTCCCGGCCCTACCACTGTACTTCCATGACCTGCTCCATTCATGTAACCACCAGGTTTATACGACACAGGATTGTTAGGCGCATATTTAAAAGGACCTAATGGCGAATCACCTATATACACACCATCACCATAAACATTGAACTCAGTGCCTGGTGCAGCATATTCTAAATAGTACTTTCCGTTGTGCTTCGTCATCCACGGCCCTTCCATATAACCACCTAAAACAGTATCACCATGATTTTCTCCAAAGCGTTCCCAACCATGCTTATTCATATCAAGATTGAAGAGCTGGTAAGTAGTATCAGAAGGCTTGAAGTTTCTGTTCTTATCTAATGTTTTCGCTCTTATCGGGTACACGTTTGATGAACCCCAATACACATATCCCTTTCCATCATCATCAATGAACAAGGCAGGGTCCTGCAGGTTGTTCAGTATGGCAGGTGTTGCTTTCCAATCACCTTTCTTAGGATTGTCTGTATACAAAATACTCATAGAGCCTGACGGATCACCAGCTACATAAAGCACGCTGTCTTTGTAGTTGAAAGCCGCCGGCGCATTCGATCCCTGGAAGTACCATTTCTCTGGTTCAATAAAATGCCAGTTCAGCAGATCAGTAGAATGCCAATAACCTAACGAGCGTGTCACGAACATGTAATACTCGCCCCTGAATTTCACCACTGCAGGGTCAGCACCTGACCTATACGATATGCCGTTGTGGGCATTGTAGATCATATACGTATAGTCAACATTCAGCGGGTTGCAGTACGTACTCATCTGCGTTTGCTGCGCAGTAGCAAGCAACGTACTTATCATCAAACATGTAACGAGAGCGATCTTCATTTTTATGTTTCCAGCTTTTGTATTTCTCTTTAACATCGTTGCGTCGCACACTTGTACTTGTAATACTTGGTTTAAACTTTTCTCTTGAACCACCAAGACACCAAGTAAACAAAGGCTCACGAAGACTTAGTGGAACTTCGTGCGCTTTGTGCCTTCGTGGTTCCAACTGCTACTTATAATGCGGACTTTGAAAGCCCAATTTTTTCAACCCTTGTTGTATCTCGGGGCAGCTCATAAACAGGTTCCACAACAAGCCTGTTCTATGGTTCTCCATCATTACTACTATTGGTCCCTGGTCTATGGCTAAGTATCTTTTAGGATACCAATTTGCTGTTTCGCTAAAAGCATCATAGAAGCCATAAAGGCCATACACTTTATCGCGAAGTGTATTGTACCAATGGCTCATGGCACGCATGCTTTCAGTAGGTGTATAAGGCATAGATGAAAGCGCAGCAGTTGGTGATATCACACCAAGGTCCCTGTTCATTCCCGGCGCATGACCAGAATAACCTTTTACAGAATAGCTTGCGGTAAGCCCCCAACTATTCGGTCCATAGCCTTTAAACTTCTTTGGATTTTCTACACACCAATTGTAGTTGATGAGTGTGTGGTTTTTGTTTTCCTGCCAATAGTCTGCATACCTGTCTTTCAATCCTCGTGGATCAAGCCCCAGGTAAGAATAATGAGCCCAAAACAATGGACCGCCATATTCTTTAGAGCCATTGTGTTCCAGCTCCAGGGTATAGCCATATTTGCTTGTACCATTCTTTATTTTACCACTTCTTGCCCATCCATCGTGGTATACTTCGGCAGGCACACCATGTGTAGGCGACGAGGCCGCCAGTACATACATGATCAGGCATTCGTTGTAGCCTGTAACTGCAAAGTTCATGTCCCAGCCATAGTTAGGACTCCAGTGCCAGTACAATACATTTTTACCGTTGCGGTACCAGTCAAACTCTACATCTTTCCAAAGCTTATCTATGCGTTGTGCCAGTTCTTTTTCCTGCGCAGTGCCATCTTTAAAATATTGGCGCACCGTAAGCAATCCTTGTATCATGAATGAAGATTCAACCAGGTCACCTCCATCATCTTTCTTGCTAAATGGTTTTACTTTACCTGTTTCACCATTCCACCAATGTGGCCATACGCCGTGAAATTTATCGGCTGTCTCCAAAAAGCTAACGATCTTTTTCAGCCTGTCAAATCCTTGCTGGCGCGTAATGTAACCTCTTTCTATACCTACCAGTATTGCCATCACACCAAAGCCACCACCGCCGCTGGTCACCACGTTCTTATCGTTCTGCGGGTATTGATCATCTACATGAAAACGTTCTCTGGCCAGTCCGCTGGTTGGCTCTGCTCCATCCCAGAAGTATTGGAAGGTTGACTTTTGAACCTCGTTATAAACCATTTCATATTCAGCAGGAATTTTATTTACCTGTGTTGTTATCTTTCTTGATGCATTGCATGCAAGCACCAGCAAAAAAACAACAGCACTTCCTACTACAGGATATAAAGCTTTCTTCATCTTCTATCTGATATGTTTATCTGTTACAGGTAAGGAGCAGAAAAACCTAATGTCCGCATTCCTGCTTTTACCTCGGAGCAGCAAATCACTTACTCATAATTTAATTGCAATTACTACTTATACCATTGTAGCCGATAAAATATTTTGGACTAAAAAAATGCCTGCTGACATTTTTTCTAAAAACTTCAACAGGCATAGTGTTTAGTAATTGGTCTTATTACACCTGAAAAAATAACGGTTTAGTTAGAAGTTATTTTAGCAGCATTTATATAAAACCATTTATTAGCAGATACATTATTAGGTCCTGCAGTAACCGTGATTGTCAATTTGCCATCTGCAGTTGGCCTAATGTTATTTATTGTGGCAATAGCTGTTGAGTTTGATGACGGATTTAATGTACCCGAACCTTGGTTCATACCAGCCACAGTATATTTTGTTTCTCTATTATCAGTAGCATCTCTTGAACCAAAAAAGCTAAAGTTGTAAGTTAAAGAAGGGAGTAAACCCCTAAGTTCAAAAACACCTTGTGGCGTTGTTAAACCCCCAAAAACACCCGCCGCATTACCGAAAAAATTACGGGCCGAAACATTACTTGGCATATTCATAGGTGTAGTGGTGTTAGTCGCTCCGTTTGTATTAATGTTATTAAAGCGTTCAATAACGGTTATAGAAATACCAACGAATGCATTTAAACTATCTTTTAAATTTATTCTACTACCAACAGTAAAGCCTGACATTTGATTCCATGATGGTGAAGGGGTAGCATTTCCAAAATCAATAAGTACTGGTTTTGTTAATTGAACCGGATCTGCTTCAAAACTAGACATTGATGTAATTTCAAATGGCTTGAGAACCGCGAAATGTGCTGCATTTTGAGCAACTTTTACTTCGAAATCTGAAAGTCCACCAGTGTAAGTATTTCCTACAACCGATACGCCAAAAATTTTCTCATACCATGTACAAGCGGCTACGTATTTTCCTAAAGTATTTAAATGATAGCCATCTGCCACAGTAAAACTTTCGCCTAATTGGCTAGTCCTTGCATTTTGAATAGCAGTTCCAGTTGGTACAATCATGTCAATGGGAGAAATCGTATTTACATTCTGCGCAACGTTAACTATGGCATTGTACATGGTTAACTGGTTGTTATTATAGTTTGCAAAACCCGTATTGGTTGTTACTGGCGCATATGCCCAGGTAGAATGATATACGTACTTTGCACCCGGGTTTTTCGACTTGCTTTTTACATAATTGTATAAGTCTGGCAATGCAGCCTGGACTGTAGGTAATAATCCGGATTCAGGACTAGCTTGCTGAAAGCTGATATAATCCCATGGCTCATCTAAAAGTGCTACATCAATAGAAAATGGCTTGTAAGTTTTCTTAGTACCCGTTTCATCTATTTTCCTGTATTCATAGGCATATAATTGTCCAAGTGCATTTTTTTTATGTAAATCCAAAGACGCGCCAGCTATAAACAAATTGCCTACTATTACTTTCTTTCCGGAGGCTTTTGCTAGATCATAAAAATTGCTTTCAAGAGCATTTTCAGAAAAACTATTACCAATGGCTAAAACTTTAATAACGCCATTATTTATTCTGTCTGCAAACTCCCTATTGTCTGCATTTGGCAACTTATTGGGATTGCCATCCTTTTTACATGCACTTAAACCAATAATACTAATGGCAAGTACAGTGGTAAATGATTTTAAACATTTAATCAGGTTCATATATCTAGTTTAATAGAATGATTAATATTAATAGCCTGGATTTTGTGTCAGCACACCGCGGCTCAGGTCAATCTGCACCTGTGGTATTGGTAGCAGTACGTCACGGTTTTGGTTGAAGTTTGTTTTGCCTGCAGCGTGTAGTACCTGCTGTGCAATACCCCAACGAACAATATCCCAGAAACGATCATGCTCCATAGCCAACTCTACTCTTCTCTCGTGCCTTATTGCATCGCGAAGCTGGCCCTGGTTGGTGGTAGTAACTGGCGGCAGGATGGCATTGTTACCTGCACGTGCACGAGCCCTTACCATTTCCAGTTTAGCCAGCGCTTCTGTTGTATTAGCCGTTCCGCCCACTTCGTTGGCCGCTTCAGCATACATCAGCAGCACGTCAGCGTAGCGTAGCAGGCGTATATTGAACCAATAGCCAGCCTGGCTATTGACAGAGCTTCTTATCTGTGGGTTAGTATACACCTTATGGTTGTAACGCGGGTTCGGCAACCCTTGCGGTGTAGTTTCTCCATAGATGGTGATACCCGGTGTAGTTGCTGTACTGGTAAAAAGGATCGTACGTCCACGGCGAGGATCACCTGGTTCGTAAACAGATGCCAGTTGCTCGCTTGGCGTATTCCAACCCCATCCAAGGTTCCACTGTCCAGCGCCTCTTACACCCTGTATAGAAGCGTACTGAACACCAAACGCCGTTTGCTGTGTAGCATTAGCCGTTGCCTGCACCTCAAATACTGACTCCTGGCTGTTTTCGCCCTGCTCCCTGAAGAGGATGTCGTACGAAGGATGTAGACTATAAACACCAGAATTAATTACCATACCCGCAGTAGTCATTGCCTGCGCCCATTTCTGTTGTGTCAGGTAAACTTTAGCAAGGAGGCCGTTGGCCGCTCCTTTGGTTGCACGACCAACAAACTGCGCATCCCAGCTAAGCGGCAGGTTAGCTGCTGCAAACTGGAGGTCATTCTCAATGAAGTTGTAAATAACAGCCGGCGGGCTTTGAGGTACGTTCGACTGAGATGCTGCGTCAGTAAATACACTATCTACTAAAGGTACACGGCCGAAGAAACGAACCAGGTTGAAGTAAGCATAAGCACGCAGGAAGCGGGCCTCAGCTTCTGATTGAGCCTTCACCGCTGGTGTTGCTTCGATGGCCGCATTGTGCCTTACCTGGTCGATGGCGATGTTACACCTGTTTACCATAGTATAGTAGCCGGTCCACAGGCCATTGGTATAGCCGTTGTCTGGTAGCACCGGGAAGTTGTCCATGCTGATAACGTTAGCGCCTCCGTCAGCTGGTGTACTTCCCTTGTCAGCATCGTCGCTGCGTATACTGGTAGCCGCAATGAAGAATTGACTATGCACATTGTAGGCGCGCAACTCAGAGTATGCGCCGAAGAGATAGGTATCGTAAGGTCCCGATCCGCTTGGGTATGGGTAAGTCTCCAGGGTATATTGCCCCTGCGGTTCCCTATCCAGGAAGTTCTTCTTACATCCCGACAGTAGGCCTGCAACGGTAACCAGCACCGCTATGGCCAGCATTTTCCGCGAGTTGATGAATGTGTATTTCATTATTTAATCGTTTCGTAGTTTAAAAAGTAACATTTACACCAAATGAATAAACGGCTGGTACAGGGTACGTACCGTTGTCGGCTCCACTTGCAACAGGATTACCAAGTGAGGCCTCTGGAGTATAGCCAGTAGCTTTGGTAAATGTTGCAATGTTCTGTCCACTGAGGAACATCCGAAGCTGGCTCATACCCAGGCGACGCAGCGAAGTTGGCGTGAAGGTATAGCCAACCTGCAGGGTCCTTATCCTGAAGTAATCACCCGGCTCAAGGAAGTAAGAACTGAACAGGAAGTTGTTACCGCGGGTGTTGTCCATTATCGGCTCAACGTTCGATGTTCCAGGGACTGTCCATGCGTTCAGACGGTTCACTTCATAGTTTAGAGTCGCAAATGTTTCTGTACGGCGCTGGGCGTAGATCTTGTTGCCGGCAACACCTTGTCCTTCTACCAGGAAGTCGAAGCCTTTGTAGCCCAGGCCGAAGCTTGCACCAAAGTTGTACAGCGGGAATGGAGTTCCCAGGTAAGTACGATCGTTCTGGTCTATTATGCCATCACCATTCGTATCCTGGTAAGCTATGTCTCCCGGAAGTGAGTTCACAAAACTTGGTCGCTTATTAAGGTCAGCTACAGATTGGTAAATACCGACTTGCTGGTAGCCAAAGAAGTGCCCGATCGACTGGCCGGTAACGGTACGGTTGGCACCGGCGTTACCTAGTATCTGGAAGTTGATATTGTTACCGATCGATTCCACGTTGTTCTTGTTGTAGCTGATGTTACCACCAAGCCTATACGTCCAGTCGCGTCCTATGCGGTCATTCCAGCCGAGGCTTAGTTCCACGCCACGGTTAGAGATCGTTCCCAGGTTGGTGCGGTAGTTATAATTACCTGCAGCTCCAGGAAGCGTTACTGTCGTTAATATGTCTACAGTTGTACGATCGTAGAATGTAAGTTCACCATTCAGCCTGTTTGCCAGTGCCCTGAAGTCCAGTCCCAGATCAACACCGCGAACTTTTTCCCACCGCAGGTTTGGATCGGGAACATATGCAGGAGCAACAGAGCCATATACGTTGTCACCAAACACACCTACGTTAGCTGTTGTTAATCCCGGGCGGAAAAGGTTGGCCGGGAAGCCGAGGGCAGCTCCTACGGTACCCCATGCGCCACGCAGTTTCAGGAAGTTGATCGCCTTGAAGTTGTAGAACGATTCTTCGCTAATCACCCAACCCACACCAATACTTCCGAAGTTGCCCCAGCGACTTGTTGGTGCGAACTTTGAACTTCCATCACGCCTGAAAGAGGCATTCACGAGGTACTTGTTGCCAAAGGAGTAATTCACCCGCGCCAGGTACGACATAAATGACTCGGCATTTCCACCACCAGCATTAGTAGTCGGGTTGTTCGGGCTAATAATGTTCAGGTACCAGAAGTTAGGATCATTTGGCACGTTTAAGCCAGTATCGCGACGGGTACCACTAAGGCTCGAGCTACCGTTGAAAAGCGTTGTGAAGCCAACCAACGCGGTGATCTTGTGGCCACCTGTAAAGCTGCGATCAAACGTTAGCGTGTGATCTTGCTGGAATTTCCTGAACTCAGATTGTCCTTGTGTAACGGAGGTGCGTACGTTCCTGTCGTAGAATGTATCGGTAGGTGCTGTACCTTCTCCAAGGTTGATAACCTGGAAAGGCAGTGGGTTATAGCCCCTGTTGATGTTGAAGCTCAAGTCAGTAAGGAAGGCAGAGCGCCAGGTAAAGTTTTTGAGGAATTTTATTTCGCCAAACAAACTACCTACTGCACGAACGCCGTGTATCACATCAGTTCCGTCAAACCTGTCGAGGCGGGCAACCGGGTTGCCTACCTGCGCACGCTGAAATGACGGCATCGTGTAATACAAACCATCAGGAGAGCGAACAGGCACAATGGGTGCTGCCCAAAGAGCGTTGGTGATATTAGCTTCTGCATTGTTTCTCTTCCAGTAGGTACCATTCAGGTCACCTCCTACACGAATGTTTTGATTTACACGTATCTCCTGGTTGAGACGAGCCACGAAACGCTGGTATTTGTCATTACGCAAAACACCTTCCTGCACATTGTAGCCAAGGCTGACAAGTGTTGATCCTTTTTCACCACTGGTTGAGATAGTCATCGTGTTATTGTTGATGATCGCGTCGCGGAAGATCAGGTCCTGCCAGTTGGTATTCGCAGTATAGTTTCTGAAGTCGAATGGCTGCGCGTTGATATTCGCCAGCTGCGCGGAATATAATCTCTTAAAACCTTCTGCATCAGTTAGCGCAATTTTATCCTGCACTACCTGCACACCTACAGTGCTTTGGAAACTAACACGTGTTGTACCACGCGCTGCACGTTTTGTGGTAATGATGATCACACCATTTCCTCCCTGCAGACCGAAGATGGCCAATGAAGATGGGTCTCTCAGAACCTCCATGCTTTCAATGTCGCCCGGGTTTATGTAGTCGATATTTGTCTGGAACACACCATCCACTACGTACAGCGGATCCGTGTTGTTCGTACTATTTACACCCCTTATACGTACCGTGGGCTGTGCACCTGCACGACCACTGTTAACAATGGTAAGACCAGCCACCTTACCCTGCAGCGATGCTACCGGGTTTACGTTTGGTTGCTTGGCTATTTCATTACCACTAATAGAGGTAATAGAACCTGTAAGATCTCTTTTGCGTTGTGTACCATAACCTACTACCACTACCTGCTCCAATTGCGTGGTGCTACCGGCCAACTGTATGTTGATAGTGCGCCTGTTGTTTACCTCAATCTCCTGCGTACTGAAACCAACGGCGGAAACAACCAGTATAGCATTGTCTGGTACTACCAGAGAATAATTTCCCTGCGCGTCAGTGCTTGTGCCGCGGGTACTGCCTTTTACGGTAATTGATACACCAGCAACCGCCTCACCGCTGCCGCCGGTTACTTTTCCTGTTACAGGAATATCGGGCAGGTTAGCAGATGTACCTGCTTCTTCACGTATCACAACAAGGTTGTTTTCCATGAAGCGGTACGATAAGCCGGTGCCGGAGAAAATTACATCCAGCGCCTGCTTAATGTCGGCATCCTGCAGGCTAAGGTTTACCTTTTGCTTTATGCCTTGCAACGACTCGTTATACAGGAATCTGTAGGTCGTTTGTTTTTCTATATGTGCCAATACTTTTGAGATCTCAGCATTCTTAAAGCTGATGCTTAAACGGTCTTGAGAAAAACCTTTTGCTGAAACCTGTGAAGAGAATGCAAGCAAGAAAATGAAGAGTATTCTTATGGCTAACGAAGGCAAATTTTGTCTTCTGTTAGTAAGCGTTAGTTTTCTACTCATTGTTTTTTTAATTGATAATTGGTGCTCAAAATTTTTAGTCGTTATTATCCGCAGCAGAGGCTTCACTACTTCGGATGCAGGTTATTTAGGTGAACCAATAAGTATTTCATTGTCTTCTATTTTATAAGTGAATGGGGCTACTATTTGCAATGCCTGTAAAGCCTGTTCTATGGTTTCGTCCTGGAAAGAACCATTAAATGACATCTTCTTCAATCGCTCATCCTGGAAAGTAATCTCCACGTTGTACCAGCGTTCCATTTTAGAAGCCAGTGTTTCAAAATTGTCACCCCTGAACTCAAGCTTGTTGAAGATCCAGGCTGTTTCCACTATTTCAGAAGGGTGATTCATTTCCAATGATTGAACATATTGTTCCAGGGCGGGTTTGGCTTTGGCTGCTACCGGCTCTTCATCTAAAACAATTTTTTCCTTTGGCTTCAGTACCACTTCCTTTTGCCCGGTTCTTGTCACTTTTAAGCTGCCGGTTATCAGCGTTGTTTCTATGGTTTTATCACTTGGGAAAAACTTTACATTGAAAGCGGTTCCCAGCACAGTTAGTTTTAGATCGCGCACATGTACAATGAAAGGCTTCTTACTCTTCACTACCTCAAAATATCCTTCGCCTTCTATGGCTACTTCGCGGGAGCTTTGGTTGAACTTTGGCAGTATCCTGAGCGTTGAACCTCCGTTTAGCCATACTACTGAACCATCTGGCAACACGTTCCTAGACCTGCTACCATTCTCGGTTTTCAACATTTGTACAGCAGCAGTTTGGTTTTTTTGGAGTTTAGGTTGCTGAAAGAACCAGGTGCCGCATACCGTTAGGATGAATACAGCTGCAACAGCCAGGTTTATTTTTCTTGTAAAGGCTTTTCGCCTTGCAGATTTTTCAATTACATCTTCTATCACTGCCTGCTGGAAGATCTTTCCTAACTTCTGTTCAGTTTGCTGGGCAGTGGTATCTGTAAGGCCTTTTGCACCCCACATTCGCTGCATCAGCTCGTATTGTTGTTGTAGCTGATCGTCGTTCCTCATGGCTTCGTGCAGCGCCTGCCTTTCCATATCGGTAGCCTCTCCACTAAGGCAGCGGGCTATAAGCAGGTAAATATCGTTTTGTTCGTTGTCCATCCAGGTGTTACCACCACAGGACAGTAAAAACAAAGACATCTACTAAGAAGAAGAAAAAATTTTACTGGAGCTTTTTAGATGGTGTCGTTTTAGGTTTTGCTACCTGCAAGGCTTCGGAAATTCGTTTTACTGCAATGGCCATTTGAGCATCAATAGTATTTACAGAAATATTCAGCACCTCTGCTACATCTTTATATTTCAGTCCGTCTTCCCTCACCAGCTTAAAGATCATTTTGCATCGCGGTGGAAGATTATCTATGGCCTGCATCATCCGCATCTGCATTTCCTGCGTGATCATGAGGTCGTAAGGGTTCATGCCCTGGTGGTCCAGGTCAATATCAAGGTCGTCGAATGGTTGAATAGAGAGAGTCTTTGCTTTGTCGGCTACCGCGTTGAGCGAAGTATTTTTAGTAGCCACATATAAATATACCTGCAGGTTCTGAACACCTGGTAGCTGCTGGCGCTTTCGCCACAGCTTGATAAACACATCTTCCACTACCTCTTCTGCCTGCTCCTGGCTGCGCGTTATAGATTTAGAAAACGCTATCAACCGGGCATAGAAACTGTTGTAGAGCTGCGAGAATGCCTGCTCGTTACCAATAGAGATTAAATGTTTTATAGCGTGGTAGCAATCGTCCATAGCTAACTACTTTAGGCGCAATTCAGGAGGCAAGGTAGAGCTTTCTGCGGTATCAAAGAATAAGATAAAAAAACTAACAATTGTTAGCTTTTGCTCTAAAACCACTAATTTAGCAGCTCTAAACACACTTGCTCATGTCCGTTCAGGAGTTAGAAAATCTTTTTCAACAAAAGGTAGATGCAGAGGTAAAGATCGAGCCTAAGGACTGGATGCCGGAGAAGTATCGTAAGAATCTCATCAGGCAGATAAGCCAGCATGCCCATAGCGAGATCGTAGGGATGCTGCCTGAAGGAAATTGGATAACACGTGCTCCTTCACTCAGGCGTAAAGCTACTTTGCTTGCTAAGGTCCAGGATGAAGCCGGTCACGGGTTGTACCTGTACAGTGCTGCCGAAACTCTTGGCATCAGCCGCGACGAAATGCTGGAGCAATTGCTGAACGGAACAGCTAAATATTCATCTATTTTCAACTACCCTACTACCAGTTGGGCCGACATAGGTGCTATAGGCTGGTTGGTAGACGGTGCGGCCATTATGAACCAGGTGCCGCTTTGCCGTACCTCGTTTGGGCCATACTCTCGTGCCATGATACGTGTGTGTAAAGAAGAAAGTTTTCACCAGCGCCAGGGTTTCGAAATTCTTTTGACCCTTAGTAAAGGAACAGATGCGCAACGGAAAATGTGCCAGGATGCTATAGACAGGTGGTGGTGGCCAAGCATCATGATGTTTGGACCAAAAGATGACGAAAGCCCGAACACGCAGCAGAGCATGCGTTGGAAGATCAAGCGTTTTACCAACGATGAACTGCGCCAGAAGTTTGTGGATGTATGCGCAGAGCAGGTGAAATTTTTAAACTGCACGTTACCAGACCCGGAACTGCGGTGGAATGAAGAAAGAGGTCATTATGATTTTGGACCTATCAACTGGGATGAATTCTGGCAGGTGGTAAACGGTAATGGTCCATGCAACAAACAGCGTCTTGATGCACGCAAAAAGGCACACGAAGATGGTGCATGGGTACGCGAAGCTGCATTGGCACATGCAAATAAAAAAAGATCTAAAGCTGCTATGGCAGCTGCTTAAATATTCATCGTAGCGAAGGAGAGCCGGCCCGGCCTCTAATGATTGCTTGCACCTTCTATTGCTGGCTCTCCGTTCGCTACTATTTCCAACAAGCATATGAATAATGATTGGCCTCTATGGGAGGTTTTTATCCGCAGCAAACAAGGGCTCGACCATAAACATGTAGGCAGCCTTCATGCTACCGATGCACAAATGGCTATTGAAAATGCCCGTGACGTGTACACCCGCCGCATGGAAGGTGTCAGCATCTGGGTGGTGGAAAGCAAACACATCCACGCCAGTAACCCTTCAGAGTCAGGCAGCCTTTACGACCCGGCAAATGATAAAGCCTACCGTCATCCAACCTTTTACGAGCTACCTGATGAGCTGAAGCATATGTAGGTGGTAAGTTGATTGGTTGATCAGTTGATCAGTGACTAGTGATCAGTTGCGCCTAATAATTCCATTCATTATCTTTTGAACATGGAAAAAGTTCATGGCAGCTTCACTCAGTTAAAGGTCTGGAAAAAGGCCAGGGCATTTAAAAATGAGATGTACAACCTGGCAAATAAATTTCCAAAAGAAGAAAAGTATAGGCTAGGGGATCAACTAATTCGTGCTTCCCGTTCTGTTGGAGCAAACATTGCTGAAGGACATGGACGGTTCACATACAAGGATCAAATTCATTTTTGCATACAGGCGAGAGGCTCAGCCAGCGAGTGCCTCAATCATTTGATTGATGCTTACGATCTTCATTTAATTTCTGAGCAGGAGCTGAAGACACATAAGGAACATGTTGACGAAATTGAAAGACTGATAAACGGGTATATAAATTTTTTACGGAAAAATATTGCATAATGGATTCTCTAGATTATCAGGAAAATGTAAGTACGCAAAATGAACAGATCACTGACCACCAATCACTGGTCACTGCTAACCTGATCCCCTACCTCCTCCACCTCGCTGATAACAGCCTTATAATTGGCCATAGAAACAGCGAGTGGACAGGGCATGGACCGGTACTTGAACAGGATATTGCCATCAGCAATATTGCGCTCGACCTGATTGGTCAGTCGCGTCACCTGTACCAGTATGCTGCAGAACTTATAAACCAGCACGGTCACCAGCTTAAGTCGGAGATGCCTGAAGGGCGACCAATTACAGAAGATGATCTTGCATTTCTTCGTGATGCGTGGGATTTTAAGAACTGTCTGCTGGTGGAACAGCCTAACGGCGATTGGGGCCAAACAATCCTTCACCAGTTCTTCTTTAGCGCATACCAGTCTTTGTTGTTTACCCAATTGCAGCACAGCAAAAACCAGCAACTGGCAGCCATTGCAGAAAAATCATTGAAAGAAACTACCTACCACCTGCGCTGGAGCAGCGACTGGGTGATACGACTTGGTGATGGCACAGAAGAAAGCCACAACCGGATGCTTCATGCGCTCAACGAGACCTGGATGTTCACAGGAGAATTATTTGAAATGGCACCATTTGAAACAGCCCTGGCCGCAGAAGGAATAGGCGTAGACATTGCTGCTTTTAAGGAAGAATGGCAAAAAAAGGTTTCAGAAGTTTTCGATGAAGCCACTCTACCTGTTCCTACTGCAGCTGCTCTGCAGAGCGGCGGCAAAAAAGGTGTGCACTCGGAGCATCTTGGTTTTATACTGGCTGAAATGCAATTCCTGCAAAGAGCATATCCTAATGCTAGCTGGTAATATTAACTGCAGATAATGAACAGACGAACCAATAATTCACCAGGTAGTGCTAATGCTGAAGTTGTAAAGCAGCTTTGGGAAATACTTGAAGAAGTACCTGATCCTGAAGTACCTGTACTTTCTGTTGTGGATCTGGGTGTGGTTAGAAATGTTTCCGTTGTTCAGCTAAATGACGAGGAGCATGTGGTGATAGATATTACCCCTACCTACAGCGGCTGCCCCGCCATGGACATGATTGCCATGAACATTCGAATGACCTTGTTACAGCACGGCTTTGTAAACGTAAAGCTGAATACTATTCTTTCTCCAGCATGGACAACAGATTGGATGAGTGAGAATGGGAAACAGAAACTAAAGGCTTTTGGTATTGCACCACCTGCAGGAAAAGCCTTGGACCAGGCTTTTCTTGAAACATTACAGGTAGAATGCCCGCTTTGCCACTCCACCGATACAAAGCTGGTGAGCCAGTTTGGAAGCACAAGTTGCAAAGCCCTTTTTCAATGCAATGATTGCAAAGAGCCGTTTGATCACTTCAAGTGTCACTAAAAAAGAGGCCATCTCTATAGAGACAGCCCCCTAAACAAACCCCCACCTGTTTAATATTTCTGCTCACAGCATGCTTTACATGTTTGTGAAATTCTTGTGTCTTCTCCTACACTTGTTCATTCTCTTGCTGAGCTTATACAAGATGTCCACCCACCTTAGGTGCTCTATAAAAAGCATCAAAGATGTACGATCTGGTAGCGCATCACCAATAATCAATTTGTAGTAGTACTGGAAATTTTAATTGAGCGTCTGGTCGCTGCCAATCATATTTGCTTTACAATTTTTTTGGCTTGCCGGCAGTTTTAGTAGAGACCAAATGAACCAGTGAAAAAGAACTACCTGTCTACAACAGATCAACCTATGAAAAGCATCCTGTTACACCTTTGCTTGTTGCTCCTATGCTTTCCATGCCTTGTAACCGGGCAAACAAATAAACTATACAACCTAAAGCAGCAACTGGCTTCCGCAACCACCGACGAGCAACGATTACAGTTTCTATTTGCAATTGGCGAACAGCGCTACTCTCTCAGCACTGATACATTGTGCAGTTATGCCAGCGAAGCAAAGGCGATAAGTAACAAACTTAAAAATCCTATACATGCTGCCTGGTCAGATTACTACAGTGCCAACTGCTTTGTAAAAAGAGGTAAGCTGGACACAGCCCTGGCAGTATGCAACCAGCATATTCCTCGCCTGGAGAAAATGAAGGATGGCATTGCTCCTCTTTGCAAGTTGATAGCATTGAGAGCGCAGGTACATATAAAAAGCAACAGGTATAAGGAAGGGCTGGAAGATTGCTACCAACTGTTGGCCATTGCAGAAAAAAACAACGACACACTCAACCAGGTGATAGCCAAAACAGGCATCGGCTGGGTTTATATGGAAATGGCCCAACCAGCGCAGGGACTAAGATGGTTTTTCAAAGCGATGCACACGTCTAATAATCCCGCTATCCACCAGAAGAGCGCGAACATTTACTCCAACATTGCTGCCGTGTACATAGACCTGGGAAAGCTTGACTCTGCAGCCTTATTTATAGATAAAGCCATTGATCTTGCACGGCGAGACGAGAACCTGTTCTTCCTGAGCAATAGCTTGAATATTTACGCCAACATCCTGATAGCAAAAAAACAAGCTCACCTGGCGGAAGCACCTTTACAGGAAGCCATTGCCTTACGCGAAAAGGTGGGCGATCCTTATTACATTGTTTCTGACCTGAGCCAGCTTGCTATTTTTTATGCAAACCACAACCAACCTGCGAAAGGTATAGAAACGAGCAAAAAAGGTATTGATATAGCAAGTAAGTATAACCTTTTGGCTAAACTGCCTTACCTGCACCATGCGCTTGCACAGAACTATAAAGCAGCCGGAGATCATGTTAGGTATGCAGAAACGCTGGAGCGGATCATTACATTGAAAGACTCCGTTTACCAGGTGAATTCTGAAACAGAACTGGCGGCCTTGCGACTGAAATACGACCAGCAAAAGCAGGAGAATATCATCATTCAGCAAAAACTTGACATCAATCAAAAGAACATGGTGCTGTATGGAACGCTCATCATTGTGTTTTTTGCGGTTATCATATCTGCCATACTCCTGAACAACTACAAGAAAAAGCAGAAGCTGGTACTAGAGAATGTGAAAGAGCAGGAAAAACAGAAGGCGGAAGAAGCAGTAAGGATAGCTGAAGAAAAAGAACGCAGGAGAATATCTGCAGACCTGCATGATAATCTTGGGGCGTATGCTTCGGCCATAGCCGCTAATGTAGATGAACTGCTGCTGCCGCACGGGCAGGTAGATGTTTCGGTGATTGACAGCATCAAAAACAACGCTGATGAGATCATGCAAAGTTTGCGGGAGACTATCTGGGTGCTGAACAAAAACAATATCAGGATCACAAGTGTCAGCGATCGGTTCAAAAGCTTTGTGGGTCGTCTTCGGGATGCGTACCCTGAG
The DNA here is from genome assembly GCF_017355875.1 of Aridibaculum aurantiacum. Lineage (NCBI taxonomy): Bacteria > Pseudomonadati > Bacteroidota > Chitinophagia > Chitinophagales > Chitinophagaceae > Aridibaculum > Aridibaculum aurantiacum. The sequence continues at coordinate 152,376 of NZ_JAFEWC010000001.1, read as the reverse complement.
TTTCATGTTCAATTTGTTGAAGAAATAGATAATGATGTACCGCTATCGCCGGAGTATGCTTTAAATATGCTGCGCATCATGCAGGAAGCTTTTCACAACGCCATCAAACACAGCAACGGCGACCAGATAACGATCTGTATCACCAGCAACGAAAAGATATCTGTAGCAATTACCGACAATGGCGTTGGTTTTTCCACCCTGGCTACCAACCATGGCAACGGCATGACAAATATGCAGAAGCGTGCAAGTGCTAACGGCTGGCAGCTGATCATAAAAAGTAAGCAGCCCAAAGGAACTGCTGTAGAACTTGTATCCTGATTAATTAAAATTAATTATTGCCTGTGCCCGCATATGGCCAAACTTTGCGCTCCTACTATGCCTACACTTATCGCCTTTGCAGAAGACAATGCTATCAACCGGAAAACCTTTATCAGCAAGGTGAGCCAATACCCTGAGCTGTCGTTGGTTATCACCGCACTAGATGGAGCTGACTTTTTGGAGCAACTAAAAGGCTTGCCACATCACCTGCATCCGCAGGTAGTATTCATGGACCTGGAAATGCCGCAGATGGAAGGCATACAAACCATCAGAATTGCTAAAGCACTTTATCCTGCCATTCATTTTATAGTTCTTACAGTTTTTGACGATGAGGATAAGATATTCGAAGCCATACGTGCCGGTGCATCAGGCTACCTGCTAAAGCACGAGAAAGCCGAAGCCATAAAAAATGCGGTGGAGAATGTATTGGTAGATGGAGGTGTACCTATGAGCCCGGCCATTGCACGCAAAGCCATGGAAATGCTGAGCAAAGCACAGCCTTTCCATCAAACAGCTACTACCACTGCATCAGAAGTTGACATCATTCTTTCTGCCAGAGAAAAAGAAATACTACAGCACACCATCCAGGGACTGGATGCCAAACGCATAGCCAGCCTGTTGGGCCTGAGCGTGAACACAGTGAGGAAACATACCGCCAATATTTATGCGCGGCTACATGTAAATTCTAAAGCGCAGGTAATGCACCTGGCGCACGAGCTAAAGTGGTTTCATTAAAAAGATCTCTCCCGTAACTACGGCAGAGATCTTAAAGTACACCAGGAAATTATTCTTTCGAGCCTTCCAGTCCATTACTGTTTCCTTCACTATCGTCAGGAATACGGGTGGCTGCAGTTTCAGCATCGCCTCCCATTTCCGTCATATAACCAGTATGTTCTTTAGGCTGTTTGGCTTCGCCGGGTACGCCTCCATCATTAATATCCACAGGACCCGCGCCGGCATTTTTTCCATCTTCTGGCAAGCCAATTTCTTCTAAGGAAGCCGATGTGGAATTTTCATGATTGACTGATGATCTGCCTTCATTTTCGCCAGTGCTTATAGCCTCACGGTTCTGATCTGTATTTTCTGTGCTCATAATAATGTGATTTTTGAAGTAACCAGCCCAAATTATTATGCCAGTACAGCAGCAGTATTTTCAGTAATTATTAAGATTACTCTTTTGTTAATGGGTCTGAAAAGCCGTTGCAATAGCCTACCTTTGCCACCCGCTGATAAATTAGGTGTTTTTCATATCCGTCTACTTCCAGCATTAATTATACATATGGACATCAGGAATATCGCAATCATTGCACACGTTGACCACGGTAAGACTACATTGGTTGACAGAATTTTGCACCAAACCAATGTGTTTCGTGCAAACCAGGAAACAGGTGAATTGATAATGGATAGTAACGATCTTGAGAAAGAGCGTGGTATCACCATTTTCAGTAAAAATGCCTCTGTAGTTTACAAAGGAGTTAAGATCAACGTGATTGATACCCCGGGCCACGCCGACTTTGGTGGTGAGGTAGAAAGGGTATTGAAAATGGCTGATGGTGTTTGCCTATTGGTGGATGCTTTCGAAGGTCCTATGCCTCAAACTCGTTTCGTTCTTCAGAAAGCTTTGCAGCTTAACCTGAAGCCGATCGTGATCATCAACAAAGTAGATAAGCCAAACTGCCGCCCTGATGAAGTGCATGATGCAGTTTTCGAACTTTTCTTCAACCTTGATGCAACAGAAGAGCAGCTTGATTTCCCTACCTTCTACGGTTCTGGTAAAAACGGCTGGTTCAACAGCAAAAACGAGCAGTGTGAAGATATCACTCCACTACTGGATGGTATATTGGAACACGTGCCTGCTCCTAAAGTTCCTGAAGGAAATCTTCAGCTACAGATCACTTCTCTTGACTACTCTACTTTCCTTGGCCGTATAGCTGTAGGTAAAGTAAATCGTGGCGAAATAAAAGAAGGTCAACCTTTCAGCCTTGTACGTGCAGATGGTTCTATCCTGAAATCGCGTGTGAAAGAATTGTACATATTCGAATCACTGGGTAAGCGTAAGGTGCAGGAAGTAAAGGCCGGTGATATTTGCGCGGTAGTAGGATTAGAAGATTTCACCATTGGTGATACCATTGCAGATTTCGAAAATCCTGAAGCGCTTCCTATCATCAGCGTGGATGAGCCTACTATGAGCATGATGTTCAGCATCAACAACTCACCTTTTTTTGGTAAAGAAGGAAAATTTGTAACCTCACGTCACCTGCGTGACCGCCTGATGAAGGAAACTGAAAAGAACCTGGCGCTTCGCGTAGAAGATACTGACAGTGCTGATAGCTTCCTTGTTTATGGCCGTGGTATCCTTCACTTAGGTGTATTGGTAGAAACCATGCGTCGTGAAGGTTATGAGCTAACTGTAGGTAACCCACAGGTGCTTGTAAAAACCATCGATGGCAAAAAACACGAACCATACGAAATACTGGTGGTAGATGTACCGCAGGAGTTCAGTGGAAAGGTGATTGACCTGGTAACACAACGTAAAGGTGAAATGCTGGTAATGGAGAGCAAAGGTGAAATGCAACACCTGGAGTTCGAAATTCCTTCACGTGGTTTGATCGGTCTTCGTTCAAACATGCTGACAGCTACTGCAGGTGAAGCTGTAATGGCACACCGTTTTGCTGAGTACAAGCCTTGGAAAGGAAATATTCCTGGAAGAAACAACGGCGTATTGATTTCTAAGAATACAGAAAAAACAACCGGTTACTCAATTGATAAACTACAGGATCGCGGAGTATTCTTTGTAGATCCAGGTGAAGAAGTTTACACAGGCCAAATAATTGCCGAGCACATTAAGCCAGGTGACCTGGTAGTAAATGCTACAGAAGGTAAAAAACTGACCAACCACCGTGCCAGCGGAAGTGATGACGCTACACGTATCGCTCCTAAAACTTTGATGACACTGGAAGAATGTATGGAATATATCCAGCAGGATGAGTGTATAGAGGTAACACCGAAAAGCATCCGTATGCGTAAGGTATTGCTGAACGAAGAAGACAGGAAGCGTGTTTCAAAAAGCATGAGTGCTGAAAGTTTAGCGTAAGCGACAACTTTATGAACCTATAGTAACAGGCGCAACGAGAGTTGCGCCTGTTTTGTTTTAACTGATCTTCTACTTTAAGTGAGCTTTCCAGCCATTACCTAGATCGTCGTTAGTTGTTTCTCTACTGATGCCGGCTAAGCCCCAACTACCTCCTGTTTTATATACCAGTTTATTTGAACATATTAGATGCTGCAGTTGTTGATGCTAAGTATTAACTTTAAGAACGACCTCAACTGAAAGAGAAACCACTGGCAGTTGAAACTCGTTTTGTTGCTACCTATCCGGACACTGTCAAGTATTCATCATCAAAACGACTGTTATGAAAAAAAGCTTTACGCTCTGTATCTGCCTCTTTCTCTGTATTTCCTCCTTTAGCCAATTCCGCTACTTCTATGGCGTGCTATCGGGAGCCAATGAAGTTCCACCAAATTCTTCTACAGCCAGTGGTGTGGTGCTGGCAATATATAATACAAACAACAGGATGCTGGAAGTGTATGGAAACTACAATGGCCTTACCAGTACTATCTCCGGCTCTCACATCCATCTTGGTGCAGCAGGCACTAACGGTGGCGTTATCGTAGGTTTAGCTAACACAGGTGGTACGTCAGGAACATTAAGCGGATCAGGTGTGCTGACCGCTTCTGACGAAACACAGCTGCTGGCTGGTAACACTTATGCCAATGTGCACAGCACAACGTTTCCTGGCGGTGAAATACGTTCGCAGCTGGTAGAGGCAACCAACTTCATGTCGTTCTTTTTCAATGCGAGGCTACAAGGCGCACAAGAAGTACCACCTAATTCTTCTACAGCTACTGGCGGCGTTTCTGCCCTAATTGACTTGAACACCGACAAGATCTACATTACCGGCAGCTACTCAAATCTCTCTTCTACCATCAGCGGCTCACACCTGCATATTGGTTCCGTTGGTATAAATGGTCCCGTAGCTGTTACCCTGGTAAACAGCGGCGGCACATCAGGAACATTACATGCTGCAGGCACCATAAGTCCTGATGCAATGGATTCGCTGGTTAGAAGCCGAACCTATATCAACGTCCACTCTACTAATTTTCCGGGTGGCGAGATCAGGGGCCAACTGGTTCAATTTTCACAGCAGCGATTTTTAGGCGGCAGGCTGTCTGGAGCTAACGAAGTACCGCCAAATAGTTCAGTAGCTACGGGAACTGTGATCGCCCGGTACAATGACGGAACAGGCGAGGTAGAGCTGACGGGCGATTATCAAAATCTTTCTTCGCCTATCTCTGGTTCTCACATTCACCTCGGTTCCGCAGGCATCAATGGACCTGTGATAGTAACCCTCACCAATACAGGAGGTACAACAGGAACACTTTCAGGAAGTGGTCCTCTTACCCAAAACCAACGCGATTCGTTGCTTAGCGGCAGAATGTATGTAAATGTTCACTCTACCAGTTTTCCTGGCGGAGAGATACGGGCTCAATTGATACCGGGCACCAGTGGCGAAACCAATTACTTCAGGAATGGCCTGTCGTCTTCACAGGAAGTACCCGCTAATCCATCTGCAGCTACGGGTACGGTGACAGCAATAGTGGACAGGATTACTGGGCAAGTGTATGTTACAGGCACCTATTCCGGCCTTACCTCCAACATCACCGGCTCGCACATACACCGTGGTGTTACAGGCGCAAATGGACCAGTAATTCTAACCCTGATTAATACAGGTGGCACATCAGGTACTATATCAGGAAGTGGTGTGTTCACACAGGCGCTTGTAGATTCGATGATCAATGGCTTCACTTATGCCAATGTTCACTCTACCACCTACACTGGTGGAGAAATCAGAGCGCAGCTGGGAAACCTTGTTCTACCGGTAAAACTGCAATCGTTTAGTGGCTACAAAGACCGCAACAAGGTTGTACTGGTATGGAACGTGTTATCGGAGCAGCAGGTAAAGCATTACGAGATAGAACAACAAAATACCCGCGATGGCAGCTGGATGTTTAAATCGACAATAACTGCAAGGGGAGCTGGTAGCGCTGCTACCTATAAAGCTGACGATGTGCCTGCAGAATTTGGTCAGCCGTATTTACACTACCGGCTGAAGATGGTAGACAAAGACGGTCGTATTGAATATTCACCAGTTGCCAGGATCAATTTCACGAGCACGGAAGCTTCACTTGTATTGCTATCCAATCCTGTAAAGAACACCTTACACTATACTTTAGGTGGATTGCGAACAGCAGATAAAACCGAGGTAAGTATTATAGATCAGCATGGAAGGCGGATACATAGTGAGAGAGTTGCAGCAAGCGGAGTGCATCAGGTAGATATAAGCCGACTGGGAGCAGGAGTGTATATACTGGTGGCTAAAACAGACGACCATGTACTGCAACAGCGATTTGTAAAACAATAAAATTCCCCATTAATCCATAGAGGCAGGTACCACTGGTGCCTGCTTTTTTATTTTACAGCAGGCGGTTGAATGAGAATTGTTTCATTTAGCAACGCCGCATGAATAGCTTTAGCAAATTCTACTGCATGCTCACCATCACCATGTATGCAGATAGTGTCTGCAGCTACCTCTACGGCCACTTCATTTACTGATTGCACCTTTCGCTGTTGAACCACCTGCAGCACCTGTTTGATAGATGTTGCAGTATCCTGTATAAGAGCATTTGCAGCAGATCGTGGGGTAAGTGTTCCATCATCCTGGTAAGTACGATCGGCAAAGACTTCACTTGCTGTCTTTAATCCTTTCTTCTTCGCTTCCTTTATTAACTGGCTTCCGCTCAACCCGTAAAGCACCAGATCTTTGTCATGATTGAATACAGCATCTGCAACTGCAGCGGCAATTGGAGCATCGCGTGCTGCCATGTTGTATAATGCTCCATGTGGTTTTACATGTTGCAGAACAATATCTTCTTCTTTGCAAACCTGCCCGATTAAGCGCAGCTGCTCGCTTACCAGGTCGTACACCTGCTCCGGTGAAAGCGGCAGTTCTCTGCGGCCAAAGTTCTCTTTATCTGCAAAACCTGGATGAGCGCCAACAGCAACATTGTGTTGCTTAGCAAGCCGCACCGTCTGCACCATCGTATCATAATCACCCGCATGAAAAGTGCAGGCAATATTGGCTGATGAGATGTATGGCATCAAAGCAGGATCATGTGGGTAGCCCTCACCCAAATCACAGTTCAGATCAATTTCCGGCTGTTGCTGTTTATTTAATAAGTTTTCCATCACCATCTTATTTATCAAATAGCTTTTTCAACAAAGTGTGCTGCTGCATGTAAGCTTCTTCTGCTTCTTTTATTGTTACTAATTCAAATGTCACCTTTTCATTTACCTGCTTTTGCGCCAGCGATGGAAAATCGGCTGTTATAACATGCGCCACTACAGGATAGCCGCCTGTTGTCTGATGATCCGCCATCAGCACTACCAACTGTCCAGACGGCAGCAGTTGTATGGCTCCTCTTGTTACAGCTGATGAAACTAATTCCTCCCGGATAGATGTTTCCAAAGTCTCTCCTACCATACGGTAGCCCATCCTATCGCTTTGGCTGGAGATGGTGAAAGGAGAAGTGGTAAATTGTTTTTTTGAAATATCTAAAAGCCAATGGTATTGTGCTCCACAAACAACACGAATAGCACCTGGATTATATAAACAGTTTACCTGCCGAAGATCAAGATTGAGTAAACCTGCACCGGGAGTTGTGGTGGGTTGAATGTCTAGCTCATCTCCTTTACGTAAAGGATTTCCCTGGTAACCTCCTGCCCTTACTTTCAGGTTGGTGCTATAGCTGCCCAACCAATCCTCAGCTTTCCATCCTCCACGTACCGCCAGGTAACAACGTGCTCCACTCACTGGTCTTTTAAATGACAAACTAGTACCTGCTGCAATTGGAAAAGCAGCATGTACAGGAACGTGCTCATCACCTGCAACAGCAGAAAAATCAGCCCCAGAAATAGCTATTACAGCATCTTCAGAAAAATGAAAAGATGCCGCAGGGAAATGCATTTCTATAACCGCAGCCTGTGCAGGATTGCCTACTAGTTGATTAGCAATGGCCGCAGCCACAGGATCCACTACACCACCAGGATTGATACCGAAATGTTGGTAGCCATACCTGCCCATATCCTGCATGGTATCCATCAAACCATGTTTTACCACTGTTACACTCATGGCTGCTGAAACGCTTTATATTCTTCTATTGAAATAGCTTGAAACTGCACCTTATCACCCGGCTGAAAACAACATGGCTGCTGCCCGTTTTTATTAAACAAGACAAGAGGCGTTTGACCTATGATATTCCATCCGCCCGGCGATGGCAGCGGGTAGATGCCTGTTTGCATTCCTGCTATTCCTACACTTCCTGCAGGCACAGCAGTACGCGGCGTAGCCAGACGTGGAGCTGCAATTTGTTCATGCACTTTTCCCATATAAGCAAAACCAGGAAGGAAGCCAATCATATACACGGTATATATGCGCGATGTATGAAGATGGATAACTTCTTCTATTGAAGCCTTGGCAAATGCTGCAACCAGCTCCAGGTCGGGCGCAAGAGAAGGATGATAACAAACAGGTATTGGCAGTACTTGCTTTACAACATCTGCTTTTACATCAACTTGCTCTACCGCCTGCTGCAGCCAATGATGAACAAAAGAAAAAGCACTACTACCATTAAATGATTTCACTGCTGACAGATCGTAAACAACAGTAAGCGATGCATAAGCTAGAATAACATCAAGCACCCACCATGGCTTCTGTTCCAGCAGGAAATGAAACAAATGCATCACCTTATGATTCAATACTTCATCCACTGTGTTGCCAAAGCTTATGCTGATTGCGCTGTCGCCTGTTGGTGAAATTGTGTATCGACTTTCAATCATCGGCTACTTATCTATAAAATTTCTTTAGTAAAAGTGCAGATGAATATAGACAAAGCCACTGAATGATTTCTGTCTCAAATGAAGACAAGTAATTTATCAAAAAAAAATCCCGCAACTCAAGAGCTGCGGGACTTTATAATATGGAGCATTGAATTAAACCAGTTCTTTCACTACGTTCCAGATCACTTTAGGTTTACCCAATGTATAATAGTGCAGAACAGGAACACCGAACTTCTTCAGTTCTTTACTCTGGTGAGTAAGCCATTCTGTTCCTACTTTTTCACAGTCCGCATCATTCTTACATCTCATTATTTCGTTCGATAGTTCAGTAGGAATATCAACATGAAAAATTCGCGGTAAAACAGATAGTTGTTTCTTGGTTGTTATTGGCTTCAAACCTGGAATGATGGGAACATCAATTCCAATATCTCGACAGGCTTTAACAAAGCTGTAGAACTTTTCGTTGTCAAAAAACATCTGCGTCATTATATAACATCCACCGGCATCCACCTTCTCTTTCAAACGCTGCAGATCTATTTCAGGATTAGGTGCTTCAAAATGTTTTTCAGGATAACCTGCCACACCAATGCAAAAGTTAGTCTTGCCACCATTCAGAATGTCTTCATCCAGGTAGATACCATTGTTCAGGTTAACCACCTGCTTTAGCAGATCTATAGCGTATGCGTGTCCGCCTGGTTCCGGTTCAAATGAACTTTCATTTTTAGGAGCATCACCTCGCAATACCAATACATTGTCTACATCCAGGAAGTTCAGGTCAATCAATGCATCCTCTGTTTCGCGTTTTGTAAAACCTCCACAGATAAAATGCGGCACCGCATCTATCTTGTAGTGGTTCATGATAGACGCACAAATACCTACTGTACCAGGCCGCTTACGCACCTCTACTTTTTCAAAAGTTCCGTCTGGCTTTTTCTTGAACATACTTTCGCTTCGATGATAGGTCACATTGATCCATGATGGCTTGAATTCCATCAATGGGTCCAGGTGCTCGTATATCGAATTGATGCTCTTGCCTTTCAGCGGGGGCAAAACTTCAAAGGTTATCAGGGTATCCTTGGCATTGGCCAGGTGTTCGGTAACTTTCATCTAGATTCTAAATTGGTGCAAACATATATCAGCAACGTGAAACAAGAGCAGATATTGCCGGAAACGGTTGCACAGGAGAATGCCGGATGCTGGATGCTGGATACTTGATGACGGATGGTGGATGCTGGATCTTGGATATGCGATACTGGATGCTGGATACTGGATGGATGGAGGCGAGATGCGGTAGATGGTTTTAATCCAGAAGTATAGAAATTGATGCTTCTGAACTCTATAATAAACCAGCACTTTTCCTGAACAACCACATTACCGGAAACTAATTTGTTAACCCTCACCCCTAAAAGGTTCATTCTCCTATTTTTGCTAACAAACATTTAATTTGAGCCTAACGATCCATACTGACAATCTTGTAAAGACTTACCGTAGTCGTACGGTGGTTAATCACGTTTCGGTAGATGTAAAGCAAGGGGAGATAGTAGGGTTGCTGGGACCCAATGGTGCCGGTAAAACAACTACCTTTTACATGGTAGTAGGTTTAATAAAACCTGACGAAGGAAAGGTGTACCTTGATGATAAGGACATTACCAAATTACCTATGTACAAACGTGCCCAGATGGGTATCGGATACCTGCCACAGGAAGCCAGTGTTTTTAGAAAACTTACCGTAGAGGATAACATAAAAGCAGTGCTGGAAATGACTAAGCTGAGCCGGAAGGAACAAAAGCTAAAACTGGAAAGCCTGCTGGATGAATTTAACCTGCACCATGTACGGAAAAACAATGGTGATAGCCTGAGTGGTGGTGAGAGACGTAGAACAGAAATTGCCCGTGCACTGGCCGTTGATCCAAAATTCATTTTGCTTGATGAGCCATTTGCCGGCGTAGACCCAATAGCCGTAGAAGATATTCAAAGCGTGGTAGCCAAATTAAAATACCGCAACATTGGAATTCTTATCACGGATCACAATGTAAACGAGACCTTATCTATTTGTGATCGTGCTTATTTATTGATCGATGGAAAGATCTTTAAACATGGTACGGCAGAGCAATTATCCGACGATCCTGAAGTGAGACGTTTGTACTTAGGAACAAACTTTGAACTGAAACGTAAAGACTGGATCATAGATATGGAGCGGAACAATGCACTGACACGTGCCGCCAATGCTGCTGCACCTATTGAAGACACCGAAGATTCGTCATCTACTAACTTATAAAAATGGTTGTTACATTGTAACAACGTATCGTACTGCAAATACAATTCATGAAACTGCTTAGCCCTGCTATATCGCGTTTGGCCCGTTTGCGAATGGGAAAAATAGATAACTGGATACAGAACCCTGTGCTGGCGCAACGTGAGGTTTTACAAGAACTCATCACTGCTGCACAGTACACGGAGTTTGGCCGCAAACACGGCTTCGATTCTCTGTTCACCATCAAAACATTTAAAGAAGCAGTACCCATTCATGAGTATGAAGACCTGAAGCCATACATAGAAAGAATAATGAATGGCGAAGAAAACATCTTGTGGAATACACCTATAACATGGTTTGCAAAAAGCAGCGGCACCACCAGCGACAAAAGCAAGTTTATTCCTATAAGTGAAGAAAGCCTGGAGGAAACACATTTCCAAGGCGCTAAAGATGTTCTTACGCTTTACTATGCTTTCAACCCTGACAGCGATCTGCTTACAGGAAAAGGATTGGTGATAGGTGGCAGTCACCAGGTAAGTAAGCTAAACGAAGAAAGCCAGTATGGCGACCTGAGCGCAGTGCTTATGCAGAACACACCTTTCTGGGGTCACTGGCTGCGCACTCCCGATCTTTCCATTGCACTTATGGATGAATGGGAATCAAAAATTGAACGACTGGCCGATTCTACCATACTTGAGAATGTTACCAGCATTAGCGGTGTACCTACATGGACACTTGTACTAATAAAAAGAATACTTGAAAAAACAGGTAAGCAAACTTTGAAAGAAGTATGGCCTAACCTGGAACTATACATTCATGGTGGCGTTTCGTTTACGCCTTATAAAGAACAGTTTGCAAAATTGATTGGTGCTCCCATTCATTACGTGGACCTGTACAATGCAAGCGAAGGCTTTTTTGCTGCGCAAAATGATCCTACACAAGAAGGCATGTTGCTGTTTTTACAGCATGGCATCTTTTACGAGTTCATGCCTGTAGAAGAATATGGTAAAGCACACCCTGAAACCATTGGATTGGCAGCGGTAGAAACAGGCAAGAACTACGCAATGGTCATAAGTACCAATGGTGGGCTGTGGCGTTACCTGCTGGGCGATACCATTGCTTTCACCAGTACTTATCCATTTAAAATAAAAGTGACCGGAAGGCTCAAGCATTTTATCAATGCTTTTGGCGAAGAGGTGATAGTGGATAATTCGGATCGCGCTATAGCTGTGGCTTGCGAAAAGACAGGCGCTATAGTAAATGATTATACAGCAGCTCCCATCTACTTCAGCGAAGAAGGTAATGGCAGCCACGAATGGCTGGTAGAGTTTGAAAATCCTCCATCTGATATAGGGCTATTTACTTATGAATTGGACAATGCTTTGAAGAGCGTGAACAGTGACTATGAAGCAAAACGTCATAAAGACATTGCACTGCGCATGCCTGAAGTACATGCTGTAGCCAAAGGTGTTTTTGAACAGTGGCTAAAGACCAAAGGCAAGCTTGGCGGCCAGCACAAGATCCCTCGCCTAAGCAACGACAGGAAGTACCTGGAAGAGATCATGCAATACATGTAATGCAGCGGCAATGGTTCTTCAAAGGCTATTACACTTACTTTTGCCAGCAATCAATAAAGATCATCCTTAACACAAATAACGAAGTATGAAACTACTTGAAGGAAAAGTTGCCATAGTAACAGGTGCCAGTCGTGGTATAGGTGAAGCCATAGCTGTAAGACTGGCTGAACAAGGTGCACACATCGCGTTCAGCTATGTAAGCAGCGATGAAAAAGCAAAGGCTTTGGAAGACAAACTGAAAGGTTTTGGCGTAAATGCGAAAGCATATAAAAGCAATGCAGGCATATATGAAGATTGCGAGCAAATGGTAAACGATGTGCTGAAAGAGTTCAATACGATAGATGTATGTGTGAACAATGCCGGCATAAGCAAAGACAATCTGCTACTGCGTATGACACAGGAACAGTGGGATGATGTGATGATGATCAACCTGAAGAGTGTGTTCAACATGACCAAGCAGGTGATAAAGCCTATGATGAAAGCCCGCAAAGGAAGTATCATAAATATGAGTTCAATAATAGGTATGCGCGGTAATGCAGGCCAAAGTAGTTATGCGGCATCTAAAGCAGGTATTATTGGATTTACAAAATCGATGGCGCACGAACTTGGTAGCCGCAACATCAGGTGCAATGCAATAGCGCCAGGTTTTGTAGAAACGGACATGACCCACTACCTGCAGGAAGGTGATGCTGCAAAAGCTTTCTTACAAAAAATTCCTCTGGGACGTTTTGCCACTGCAGCCGAGATAGCAGATAGCACCCTTTATCTTGCAAGCGACATGAGCAGTTATGTAACAGGGCAGGTAATAAGCGTGTGCGGAGGCTTGAATATATAGAAGTGCTTAAAACATTAAGAAGGCTTTAAAGTACAGCTGTAAGAGCCTAGTTATCAATAGTAGAAGGCCGGTATTATTACCGGCTTTTTTATTTCATTTTAAGCTTACCGCTGCAGTAGTTGTTTAACCATTGGTTAAAGGTTATATTCGCCACTTTATGAAAATGCTCCGGCTCATATCCTTGTTACTCTGTTTGCTCATGACGATCCAGGTGCTTCCTGTAAAGCAAATAGGAATAACACTAAGCCAGGAGCAGTGGACAGAAGAGGTTCCTCATACTACCAACGATGGAAGTAAAAGCGACCTGAAACCGGTGCTTTCTCCATTTTTGCCTGCAGTTACCAATGCTAATATTTCTGTGATAACAGAACAGATGGCAATGGTTCACCTGCATGTATCTTCCACTATTCCATCCAACCATTCTATTGATGTGGTTTCTCCTCCTCCAGACCTGTAGATATTTCTCCGACTTGCATTGCCATAGATTCAATCCTTCACCATTATCAACAAGCACGGGTAGATAATCAGCCCGGCTTATCATTTTTTTGAAATAAACCTAACATGAAAAATTTTTTCCGGAACGTTGGAGCTGATTTTCCAGCTTCTATTGTTGTGTTCCTTGTAGCGCTACCACTTTGTTTGGGAATTGCATTAGGATCAGGTGCTCCTTTATTCTCAGGTATCATTGCTGGTATCGTAGGCGGTATCGTCATAGGCTCTTTAAGTGGCTCGCAGCTGAGTGTTAGTGGACCCGCTGCAGGACTTACTGTTATTGTAGCTGCAGCTATCCTGAACCTGAAGGTATTTGACGCTTTTCTATTGGCCGTTGTACTGGCAGGCGCTTTCCAAATCCTCTTTGGATTTTTAAGAGCTGGTATATTGGGTGATTATGTACCAAACACAGTTATCAAAGGAATGATGGCCGCAATCGGTCTTATTCTCATCTTAAAACAAATTCCACACCTTGTAGGGTACGATGCTGATTTTATCGGCGATGAAAAGTTTCTTCAACTGGATAAACAGAATACGTTCAGTGAACTGGCAAACATGTTCAATTACATTGCGCCACCTGCTGTTGTAATTGGTGTTGTTTCCCTGCTCATCCTTATGTTGTGGGAAACAAAAGCTTTCAAGAAACAGAAGTTCTTGTTGCTGATACCTGGACCACTGGTAGTGGTGGTAGCAGGTGTTTTGCTCAACCAGGCATTTCAACTTTACTCTACTGATTTCAACCTGGAGCAAAAGCACCTGGTAAGCCTGATGGTGGCAGAAGACCTGCCGCAATTCATCTCTTTCTTCACTTTACCTGGCTTCCAGCACATTACTAATCCTGATGTCTGGATATCTGCCGGTACCATTGCAATCATTGCAAGTTTGGAAACTTTGCTAAGTATAGAAGCGGTCGACAAACTTGATCCACTGCGTAGAAGAACACCTACCAACCGTGAGCTAAAAGCACAAGGCGTAGGTAATTTTGTATCAGGAATGATTGGTGGTTTACCACTTACATCGGTTGTTGTACGTAGCTCTGCTAACGTGGTTTCTGGTGCACGAACCAAACTATCAACCATTCTTCATGGTGTGTTTATGCTGGTAGCGGTAATGTTTATACCGCGCATCTTAAACCTGATACCACTTTCAGCCCTGGCTGCCATTCTAATTTTCACTGGTTATAAACTGGCTAAAGTTTCTTTGTTCAAAGACTATTATAAAAAAGGTTGGGACCAGTTTGTTCCTTTTGTAGTTACCATCATTGCCATACTACTTACCGACCTGCTGGTTGGTATCATCATAGGTTTGGGTGTAGGATTGTTCTTTATGATCAGGAGCAATTTCAGGTCATCAGTTTTTGTGGTAAATGACCATAACCGTTACCTGGTAAGACTTCGTAAAGACGTTTCTTTCCTAAACAAGCCAATCATCAAACGCAAGCTTGATGCTGTGCCTGAAGGTAGTTCTGTAGTGGTTGATGCTACTCGTGCTGACTTTATTGATAAAGACATTATTGAAGAGATCAACAATTTCATCATTAATGCAAAAGCAAAAGATATACACGTAGAAGTGAAGAAAACACCGCATAATCCAATGCATCAGTTATTTACTTCAGCTGATGGTAATAAAGATTAAATCCTCATCATCATTTAATGAAAAAGCCTTTGGGAGATCCAAAGGCTTTTTCATGTATTAAACTTTCTCCTTAAACTTTTGTATGAAGTTCCTGCTATGGTTACTTAAGATTAACCTGCCACTGATGGCAGCCCGTTCTACCAGCAACTCATCCCAATTTTCTGTACCCTTCCAAAATATCTTTTTCAGCTCCTTCATAGCATCAGGATTGCTTTGCGCCAGGTTATTAGACAAACGATTAATAGAATCTTCCATGCCTTCTTTCTCCGGGTGAAGCTCAGCATATAAACCTTTGCGTCTTGCCCAGTCAGCTGATCGCCACATGCTGGCATCAATGGTCAATTGGGTAAAAGCAGAAAGACCAATTTTTCTTTCTACAGCAGGACCAACTACAAAAGGACCTATACCTACTGCCAGCTCGCTGAGCTTCACATCTGCACCTTCTACTGCTATAGCATAATCGGCGGCTGCAGCCAAACCTACTCCACCGCCAATACATTTTCCATGAACGCGTGCAATGACGAACTGCGGCGCCCGGCGCATTGCATTGATGACTTTTGCAAAGCCAGTGAAGAATGCTAAGCCTTCTTTTTCGTTTGTGATAGCGGCAAGCTCATCAAATGATGCACCGGCACAAAATGTTTTGTCGCCAGCTGAACGAAGAACAATCACTTTAGTAGCAGGATCATGCGATTCGCTGTGAATGGTTTGCGCCAGTTTCTCCAGCATCATGCCTGGCAGTGAATTGCTCTGCGGGTGAAAAAATTCTATGGTAGAAATGCCATGTTCTCTCTCTGTCTTTACATAGCCTTCCTTTAATTCTGTAATCATATTGACAAGTTTTGGTGTGAATTAATGTATGAAAAGCATAAGTGAATCTACTTCTTTAAAAGTGGATCTACTAGTTGCAGTTTATTACCTCGTATTACTTAACTGGCACAACGAATTAATCCTGGTTTCTTTTCTTCACCATGGTTAGTATGGTAGAAACAGCAACCGTTTCATTCGTCTCGTCATATACCTCTACATACCATTTCACAATCCCTTTAGCTATCTCTTCAGGCTCCCGCTTTTCCTGGTCTATCTTTTCTTTCACCGTTAGCTTTACTCCTATGGTGCTACCTGCATAAACAGGTTTAGTAAATCTTAGTTCATCAATACCGTAGTTCAACAGTACAGGACCTTTTTTCGCATCTACAAAAAGACCCGCAGCTGCACTCATGATAAAGTATCCATGTGCTACCGGCTTTTCAAACAGCGTACCTACCAGCGAGGTATGATCTGTATGCGCATAAAAATGATCCCAGCTGAGGTTGGCAAAATTTACAATATCTGCCTCTGTTACTGTGCGTCGTGCTGTTACTAAAGTGTCACCTATCTGCAGGTCTTCAAAGTGCTTGCGGAAAGGATGTACATCATCTTCTGTTTGCTTTGCATTGGACTGGTATACGTTTGTAATAGCTGTAATGGTAGAAGGAGAACCTTGCACCGCCACACGTTGCATATAATGTTTTACACCACGTACGCCACCCATTTCTTCGCCGTTACCAGCCCGGCCAGGGCCACCATGCACCAGCAAAGGCAGCGGGCTTCCATGGCCTGTACTTTCCTTTGCACATTCATTGTTTAGCACCAGTATACGACCATGATGCGTAGCAGCTCCCAGTACATACTCTTTTGCAATACGGTTATCTGCAGTCACGATAGAACTAACCAATGAACCTTTACCCATTTTAGCCAGTTTAATAGCTTCATCTGTTCCATTATAAGGCATGAGCGTACTTACCGGCCCGAACGCTTCGATGGTATGTACTTCTTCTCCATCAAAAGGATTTTCATCGAGCAGTAGCAGCGGCGACAGGAAAGCGCCCTTTTCTTTATCGGCATCTATTACATCTACATCATCCAGGCTTCCATAAACCAGCTGCGATGTACGCAGCAGCTCTCTCACATGTTTCTTTACCTCTTCTACCTGCTCTTTACCTGCAAGTGCACCCATGCGCACCTTCTCGTTAGTAGGGTTTCCTACAGTTGTTTGACTAAGTGCTTTACCCAGTGCTATATGTACATCTTCCAGCTTATTAGCCGGAACAAAAATGCGGCGTATAGCAGTACATTTTTGTCCTGCTTTCACTGTCATTTCTTTTCTTACTTCTTTAATAAAAATGTCCCACTCAGGCATGCCTGGTGTTACATCTTCACCCAGCACTATACAGTTCAGGCTGTCTGCTTCCATATTGAACGGCACACATTCTTCCAGTATACGCTTCTGCGATTTCAGCATTAAACCAGTAGAGGCTGAACCAGTAAAGGTGATCACATCCTGCATGTTTACATGCTCCAGTAAATTACCTGCGCTACCGCAAATGAGTTGCAATGCACCTTCAGGCAGAATGCCTGATGCAGCAATTTCTTTTACTACTGCCTCGGTTAAATACGATGTAAGAGAAGCTGGCTTTACAATAGCAGGCACGCCAGCCAATAGGTTCACAGCTATCTTCTCCAGCATACCCCACACAGGAAAATTAAACGCATTGATATGAACAGCTATCCCTTCTTTAGGAACGAGAATATGCTGGCCCATAAAGCTGCCGCCTTTGCTCAGGTTATGGCCTTCTCCGTCTATGGCAAATGGTTCATTTGGGAACTTTCTGCGCAGCGATGCATTGGCAAATAAGTTACCTATTCCACCTTCTATATCTATCCAACTATCTAATCGTGTAGCGCCTGTTTTGTAGCTGATGGTGTAGAATTGTTCCTTCTTTTCGGTGAGATGCAAGGCCAGTGCACGCAGCATTCTGCCTCGCTCATGAAACGTCATCTTGCGCAATGCAGGACCGCCTGTTCTACGACCATAATCCAGCATGGCTGCAAAGTCTAATCCTTTGGTAGTGGCTGCGGCTATTGGGTCACCATTTACGGCATCATATAATACCTGGCCGTCACCATCTCCTGTTATCCAATTTCCTGAAACGTAGTTCTCTAATTTTCGCATGTGCAATCGTTTGTAAGTCAGCAAATCTATTAAGTAAGGTGCAGATAACTGCACAGTATGTAAAAAACAAAAGCTCCCTGCAATGCAGTGGAGCTTTCGAAAATAGTTGAGGAGTAATTAGCTTTTAAAGTCAAAAGTTGTAAAAAAGGCAGTTGCCTATAAAGGCAACTGCTCATCAAAAACGACAACATGAAAAACGACCCTAAAAACTGAATAAACCTTCTTTATTATGATTTCTTAGATGATGCCTGCGACTGCCTGCTGGAGGCTGACATCACCTTCTTAATTTGTTCAGATGTTTGTTTAGCATAAGAATTTTCAGGATCAACCCTTAGAATTCCTTCAAGCTCTTGCAGTGCTGCTGCATAATCTTTAAACACATTAGCCTGTACGTATACCAGGTATGCGTACTGCTGCAATAGCATACTCTTGTTCTTTTGTGGATCTTTCTCAAGGAATGTGATCAACTGGCGTACTGCTGGTACTGCACTACCCGCTGTTGTATCCTTATCGCGAGCTACTGCTGATCTTGCTAAACCGATAAAACCATAAACTTGCTCAGGGTACTTAGTAGCATATGTGTTGAACATGCTATCTGCAAGGTCATAATTCTCTACCTGGAGTGCTGCATCACCAAGGTTATAAATATCAAGGTTAGATGGGCTAGGATTTAAGGCATAGCTCTTCTGCAACCACTGTAACCTGTTAGCAAAATCACCTTTCTTTTTGTATAGCGATGCAATGGTATCCATATACATGTATTGGTTACTCTTCACTGTATCGTTTTGAATAGCCACCTTCAGGTAATTGATAGCTGCATCTTCTCTTCCTGGCATTTTCTTCAGCACATTCGCCGCCAAAAGGTAATCATCCGGTTGAACTTTATCCTTTGGTGCATTTGCTAAATATTGCTCTATGCTTGCACGGGCATTAGCTGTATCACCCAGCCTGTCGTAGTTGTAGGCAAACAATACCGGCAAACGAGGTAGGTCTTTACAATTACCGTTGGCCATAGCCTTACCCTTATCTAATGATTCCTGGTATTTACCTGCGCGGAAAAGATAGTCAGCGTAGAAGAAGTCTACGTTACAATCTTTATCACTGTTAGCCATATAGTTTTCCAGGTATTCTTTTGCTTTGTTTACATCACGCTGAGCGTAGTAGTTGTACAGCTCCAGGTATGCAGGTGCATATTTAGGATCTGACTCTGTTGCTCCAATAAAATATCCTTCAAATTTCTCCCTGTTGCCTTGTGTAAGGAAGATCTTTCCCAGCCGGTACTTAGCAGCTGCGTGGTTAGGATCAACTCTTAATGCACTTGTAAATGCACCATATGCATCACCACCTCTGTCGTTACCCATCTTCAGGTAGTTGATACCCATGTTCATGTATGTCTCTGCATTGTTTGGATCAATAGCTGCTGCTCTTTCCAACACTGCTATACCATATGCAGGATCACCTACAGTAGATGGACCATCTGCATTTGCCCTACCTACTGCATTCAAAATAGCAGGGTCTTCTTTCTTTCTCCTGGTACTGCTGGCGATTGCTTCTTCAAACAGTTGCTTTGCTTTAGCATTATCACCTTCCAGCAATGCTATATGTCCAAGACCTACAGTAAGTATAGGAGCTTGAATACCGCTTTGTACTGCATTTTGGTATACTGTTTTAGCAGCTTGCAGATCATCTTCTTTCAGGTGTGTTTGTCCAAGCCAATAAATAGCGTCAGCATTTTTTGCTTTATTTGCCAGCACCTGGTTCAATGTATTTTTTGCGCTGGTATATTTTCCGTAATAAATATGCGATTGAGCTTCCTCTACACTCTGCGCCTGCAGTTGTGTAAATCCGAAACCCATCATCAGTCCAATTGCTAATAATTTTTTCATTGTGTCTGTTTTTTAGGTTAACGTTCTTATGTTGTTTCAGTCTACGATTTGTTATTGTAGCAGTAAAACATCGCTCTGCAAATGATGCAGGTAGTTGTTTACAGCTTTTGCTTCGCTGGCTCCTTTTACTCTTGAAAAAGCCACAGGGCATCTTACATATGACTTCAGCCATTGATATGCCTGCAGAGCACCGAGCGGAGCAAAATCATCTTGTTCTGTATCCTTGTTTTCATTGAAGGATACCAGGTGCACATCTACAGGGTTTCTCCTGCTTATGGCACTTACCTGCTCAAGTAGATTACCTTGCACATCGTGCTGCACCGGCACTACCACAGAGGTGGTACGTGTAGCTTTGGTCTTCACTTTCAGCACCGGAACACCCGCAGCTGAAGCTATTCTTTCAAGAAAACCATTGCTTGTAGAAGGCCACCAGAACTTATTCTCAGGTATTACTACCAGGTCGGCTTTATCTTCTCTTGCTTTATTGGCAATGGCTTCAGCGGTAGTATAATATTTACTATAGCTAGTACTGAAAGTGGTGTTGGAATTTTTCAATCCCGTTTCATACTTTCTTACTTCCGGCTGCTGCCATTTAAAAAGTTTAGCTTTGATGTCAAAGAAAGGGTCGTGCATTTCGGCAAGAATAATCTGCGATGCAGTGGCATCTGCCCATTCCAGGGCTCGCTGTACAGCCACTTTATGTAGCAGTGACCAGTGAACCGGAATAAGGATCTTTTTGAACCCGCCTTGCATGCTTCCCTTGTTTATACAAACTTAATGGTGCGGAATTAGCAGCGCATTAGTTGAACATTAGAATGTGATTAGAATAAATAAGAGGCACTGCTTCAACCTTACCTGGACGTCAACTTTGTGATCATCATGGAAGAAAGAAAAATCTTGATAGTAGAAGATGAAGAAAAAATAGCTGATACTCTGAAGGTTGGCCTGGTAGAAAATGGCTATGCTGTAGAGGTAGCCTATAATGGAAATGTTGGCCTGAAGATGTTTAATAATGGTAATTATAACCTGGTAATCCTGGATATAAACTTACCCGGCCTGAACGGCTACGAGCTATGTAAGATGATCCGTGATAAACAACCGGGCATGCCTATTATCATGCTTACTGCGCTTGGCTCTTTGGATGATAAAATAGAAGGCTATGATGCAGGTGCAGATGATTACCTGGTAAAGCCTTTCCAGTTCAAGGAACTATTGATGAAGATTAGGGTGCTGCTGAAACATACGATGCAGCAAAACCTGCCTGTAGGCAATGTATTACGCGCTGCTGACCTGATGATGAATGTAGATACCAAAGAAGTTAAGCGCGGCGATACAGCCATCAATCTTACAGCAAAAGAATTCCAGCTGCTGGAATACCTGATGCGCAATAAAAATAAAGTGGTAGCACGATCAGATATTGCTATCAATGTGTGGGATATAGATTTTGATACCAATACCAACGTGATCGATGTGTATATTAGTTACGTGAGGAATAAAGTGGATAAGAAGTTTGAAGAGAAACTTATTCATACTTATGTAGGTATGGGTTATATACTGAAGGATAAATAACAAGAATGCCTGTCAAACTCCGCATAACGCTGCTGTTTACCGTACTTGCCGGGTTGATACTGGGTATTGTTTGTGTCTTTGTCTATTACTATTTCGAAAATTCACGCACTGCTTCTATAAAAACGCGCCTTACCAATCGTGCCATTACTGTAGGAAGATTATTAAGTCAACGTGAGATCTTTTCTAATGAACTTATCAGGAGGATAGACTCATCTACTTCTTTTGTTTTAAAGAACAATGTGATACTCGCCTACAATAGCAACAACCAAAAAATATATAGCTATAGCAGTTTAACGGGTGATAGTTTAGATGTAAGCCAGCAGCTGATAGATAATGCCAGGAAGCGTGGTAAGATAACCTTTACAGCAGGAAATAAAGAAGCAGTGGCTTACAGGTATGTGGCCAACGGAATGGAGCTGGTAACCATAGCTGCAGGAGAAGATGCCGAAGGAAAAGAAGACCTGCATAGCTTGTTTAATATTTTGATGGTAAGTTTCCTTGCCGGCCTTTCGCTTGCTGGTTTGGGTGGTTATTATTTTTCCAAAAGGTTGCTAAAGCCTATCAATAAAATAGCTACAGATGTAAAAGACATCTCTGCAATGAGCTTATCGCGACGATTGGTAACTGGTACAGCCAACGATGAATGGCATCATCTTTCTACCACCCTGAATGATCTGCTGAACAGGCTGCAGGAAAGCTTTGATATACAAAAGCGATTCATATCGAATGCATCACATGAATTGTCTACACCGCTTACTTCAATATCGAGCCAGATAGAAGTGTCACTGCAGCGTGAACGCAACGCAGGTGAATACAAAGAAGTGCTGCAGTCCATTTACCAGGATGTGATGCATATGAGCAACCTGACGCAGACGCTGCTGCAGTTTGCACAAGCATCGGGAACACCCGGCGGTTTAGAGATTGCATTGGTACGTATAGATGAAGTACTGCTTCGGCTTCCATCGGAGGTGGTAAAGGCAAATAAGGGCTATAGTGTGCTATTGAACTTTGATGAACTTCCTGACGAGGAAGAGGGGCTGCTGGTTTTTGGTAATGAACACTTGTTGTTTACTGCTATAAAAAACATAGTGATGAATGCCTGTAAATATTCTAATAACCACCAGGCGGTAGTGTGGTTGCATAGCACAGAGGCAGGGCTAAAGGTAGTGGTGGAAGATAAAGGCATTGGCATACCAGAAGAAGACCTGCCAATGATCTTCCAGCCTTTTTACAGGGTAAATGATAACAAACAGCGCGAAGGTTTTGGCCTGGGCCTTTCGTTAGCTTCGCGTATCATCAACCTGCACAAAGGACGTGTAGAGGTACAATCTGAACTTGGTAAAGGAACCACCTTTACCATTCATCTTCCGGGGGCAAAACAATTTATAAGTGAAGGCAAAAGCTGATAAGCTGCTGCTTTATATATTTCTTCAGTCATTGAAAAAGAATAATTATGCGAGGGATCATGTTGTTGATTTTACTGGTTACGTTCACAGGTTGCGACCTTCGACAGCGAGAGTTGGCTATGGAAAAGAGAGAGGCCGAAATAGCAGAGCGTGAGCAACAGTTGGCGCTAAGAGAAAAATCGATAGAGGTACGTGAACTGCAAATGCTGGAGAAGGAGCGGAAGTTTGATTCTACATCAAGAGATAGTGCCATCACCTTCAATCCTGCACTTCCTGGTCAATGGGCTGCAAAAATGGTATGCAGTGAAACAACCTGTACCGGCAGTGCAGTCGGCGATACAAGAAATGAGACATGGACATTTAACTATGAGAACAACAAACTAATAGTACAAGCACTTTCTGGTGACAAGCTGGTGCGTGTGTATACCGGCACTTATACCAACAATGTAATAGAACTGGTAGAAAATGTAGAGCCTACTGCTACAGCGCCTGCTACCAAAATGGTGGTGCGTATAACAGTGATCAACAACAACAGCATGGAAGGTATACGTGAGATCGTACGGCCCGATTGTAGAATTGTTTATTCACTGCAGCTATCAAAACAATAATCACCGTTAACTTACAAGAATGGTATTTCTTTCTGAACTGAATTTCGAACTGCCTTTGCGTAACCCGGTGATCATTTTTTCACTTGTGTTATTCATTATACTCTTTGCACCTATTCTTTTCAACAGGATCAAGGTGCCCCACATCATCGGGCTTATCCTGGCAGGCATTATCATTGGGCCCTATGGCTTCAACCTGCTGTTGCGAGATAGCAGCATTGTATTATTTGGGACCGTGGGTTTGTTGTACATCATGTTTACCGCAGGTCTTGAAATAGACCTGGAAGAATTTAAAAAGAACCGGGTAAAGAGCCTTGTGTTTGGCTTATACACTTTTATTGTCCCGATGATACTCGGGATCATAGCTGTCTACTACCTGCTGCCATTCAATCTTCCATCTACCATTCTGGTGGCTAGTATGTTTGCTTCGCATACGCTGCTTGCCTATCCTATTGTTAGCCGTTACGGTATTTCTCGTAACCGGTCTGTAACACTTACCATAGGTGGAACCATTATTACAGATATACTTGCTCTACTTGTTCTAGCTGCCATAGTGGGCACAACCAAAGGCGATATAACATCTGCCTTTTGGATACGGCTGGCAGTTGCTTCTGTGATTTTTGCGGCCATTGTTCTTTTTGTTTTTCCCATCATTGCGCGTTGGTTCTTCAAGAAATTTGATGACAACATATCGCAGTACATATTCGTACTGGCGCTTGTTTTTCTTGGTTCCTTCCTGGCAGAGGCCGCAGGTTTGGAAGCTATCATTGGCGCCTTCCTTTCGGGTCTTGCGTTGAACAAATTCATCCCGCACTCATCACCATTAATGAACCGGATAGACTTTGTAGGGCATGCTTTGTTCATTCCATTTTTTCTTATTGGCGTTGGTATGCTGGTAGATTTCAGTGTATTGTTTAAAGGGCTTGGTGCCTTGCGTGTAGCAGCTGTGATGATAGTGGTGGCTGTTATCAGCAAGTACATAGCAGCATGGTTCACGCAAAAAACATTTAAGCTGGGAAGCGAAGAACGCCAACTGATATTTGGACTAAGCAATGCAAGAGTAGGCGCAACATTGGCGGTAGTATTGGTTGGTTATAATGTGATACTTGGTGAAACCCCAACGGGTGATCCCATTCGTTTATTGAATGAAGATGTATTGAATGGTACCATCTTAATGATCCTTGTTACCTGCACCATTAGTTCCTTTTCAGTAGAAAAAGCATCAAGGAAAATAGCCTTGTTAGAAACCGCTACAGAAAGCGAGGAAGAAAAAAACCTAACAGACCGCATCTTGATATCACTTGCGTATCCTGAGAATGTTGTCAACCTTGTTGACCTAGGGTTTTTGCTTCAACCACATAAGAGTAAGTCGCCACTGTATGCACTGCATGTAGTAGATGAACAGGAGAAGGCTGAGAACAGCAGCAGCGTAGGTAAGAAAATGTTAGAAACAGTAACACGTCATGCGGCAGCTACAGATAATTCAATTATCCCGCTTACCCGTTACGACATGAACATTACCAACGGGATCATTTACACCATAAAAGAACATTCTATCACTGATGTGGTTATTGGACTTCATCATATGGCTCATGAAGGACATCATTTTCTTGGACCACTGGCAGAAAAGCTGTTAGAAAGAACCAACGAAACGATTTATATATACCAGTCTACGCAGCCGGTTAATACGCTTAAACGAGTTATTGTAGCTGTTCCACCCAATGCAGTTTTTGAACAAGGATTTCACCATTGGTTTACCCGTATAAGAACAATAGCAAGGGAAACTGGCTTGCCGCTTCATATTTATGGAAGTACCAACGTGCTTGACGTAATGAAACAGCTAAATGAAGAAGATGGCGCTCCACTTAATATCACTTTCATACGCTTTGATGACTGGCAGGAGTTCCTGATTTTTAGCCGCGAGGTAAGACAAGACGATTTGTTCATTATTGTTTCTTCCAGGAAAGGCTACTTATCGTATATCCCTGAATTAGATAAACTACCAAAGTACCTGAGCAAGTATTTCCTGAATAATAGCTTTATCATTCTTTACCCGTCACAGTTCCAGGATTATTCTAATGCAGATTTAAAGCCATTAGAAAATAATGCAGAACTTCTGGACAAGGCAGGTAAGTATGTAAAGAAGATCTTTACCGGTTCTTAAAATAATGCTTGAAGCTACTTCTGAAGAGGTTCATCCTTCTTTTCTTCAGATTGATTAACGTCTTTTAGGTATTGCTTTTTAAGATGATCGTAGAAAGAACGCTTATCTACTAATAGGGCAACCATGTTTGCTATCATAGCAGCAAGCATCAGGTAAAAAATGATGCTATGCCTGTCGGTCATTTCGAGCACAAGAATAGCGGCAGTAAATGGCGTACGTGTAACACCGGTAAGAAAGCCCACCATTCCTGCCAGCATAAGCATATTGGCATTGGTGGCGCTCATGTGGAAGTAATCTGCAATGAAGGCGCCCATAGTAGCACCGGCGGTCAACGATGGAGCGAATACACCTCCGGCCCCTCCTGACACAAAAGTGATAACAGGCCCCAGCATCCTTAACAGCGGCACATACCACTCCATCTGTTTGTTGTTGGAAAATAACAATGGGTTCATTATCTCATTGCCTGAGCCAAGTATAGAAGGATGAATAAAAAAAGCTATCACTGCTATGGATAAGCCACAGCCCAACACCCACAAGTATTGATGCGATAACTTCTTCAGGTGGTTTTGTCGCCATGCTAACAACTGCAACATTACTTTGGCAAAATAAGCCCCTGCAAGACCAGCAGATATGGATACCAGCAACACACCTGCAAAGATGTATGGCGATAGATCATTTACCTTTGGAAAGCCTAGATATAAGTAAGGCCCGAGAATAGCCTGGGCAGTAAGACCCGCAATTATAACTGCAGAAAATAGTGCTGTTCTAAAGTAGCTGATATGCGTTTTTGTAAGCTCTTCTACGGCGAAAACAATTCCTCCTAATGGTGTGTTAAATGCCGCAGCCAGGCCGGCCGCAGCACCTGTCATTATCATATTGCGCTTGGTGATCTTTGGCCAGTTGGCAGGTATCCACCGGTTCACCAGGTAAAAGACGGATCCGGCTATTTGTATGGTTGGTCCTTCTCTACCTATAGCGCCGCCACCAAACACCAACAATACGCTCGATATAATTTTTACAACAATGATCTTGAAGCCAAGCAGCTTACTGATCTTATTATTCTGCGGTGGATTTGCAAGCTCTATGGAAGCCATTACTTGTGGAATACCACTTCCCCTGCTATAAGGTGCAAAAACATTTACCAGTAAAGCTGCAAGAAGAAAACAAACCGGCGCAAGCAGTAAGATCATCCATTTGCGATGTTCTATGATACTTATTGAAAGATCTTCAGCAAAGGAAAATAACGCTGCATAGCCAACAGCTACTCCGCCAGCCAGTAAAGAGGCTATCCAAAATGGCAAAGCTTGCAACAAGCCAATACGGATACGTTCGTTCCCTATTTTATTTACCTGTCTTATTATCCAAAGCCAACTGTTAGAAATATACCTCATGCAATGCTGTTTGTACAAGTGCAGAAAGAAGGGCCGAAGGGTGAGAATGAAAAGTGAAATTAGGAAAACAAGTTGGCTACGGCCTTACTTGCTATAGTTACTTAAGAAAGTACGTCTTAAAATAGAAGAATTATAAGCGCCGGTTAATGCAGGTGGCGTCTTACAAAAGGAGAACGAATGGCATTATAAAAAAAATGGCTCCTCCGTAGAAACGGAGCAGCCTCTAACGATTGCTTGCCATATGAAAAAGTTAAAAAAAGTTTGTTTTGTGAGATCGAGCCTCTATATTTACAACCTCTTTACGAATAAAGAATGCCTCTAACGATTATTGCCATCTGAATTCTAACGATTGCTTTCCCTATGTTCCTTATTTAGTTAGCAACCTTTTCTCTGTATTCTGATCTTCTTTTACAAATATACTTAGCCTTCAAACCGGCTATTTTCCAATGTTTCCTGTTTTTCACGATGCCTAAATACATTACCAACTGCTGAAAGTGCTGCTGGTAAAGGCTTTCAAAGGATTACAGGCCTTACGCCCAAGCTTCTATGTTAAGAAATTATTACCTGGTAGCAATACCATAATCAATAAATATTTCCTGCTCTAAAACCTTTTGATATTGATGTAGAAGTGCTATTAACAGCGATGCTGCAAGTTGTTGTCCCTGCAGCATCGCGTTGATCTTTTTTACAAGGTTAATTGGTAGGCTCATGCCATAGCGTAGTTGGTTATAATGCGCTTGATACGAGTGTTGCGCTTACCATCTTTCTCCAGCTTATAAATATGCTTGTAGTCTAGCGCATTGGTTTCGGTTGGAGAGCCGTTGATAAGATTAATGTTCCTGTCATTAGCAAATTGAAGAATACCTTTTACGTTGTTCGGGTGAAGCTTTCCTATCTCATCCATCATACAATGCAGCCTGAAGTCTTTGAAACGTTTTGAAGCACCTTCTTTGAATACATTTAGCAGCATGATGTTGATCATAGCTTTCACCAATACATCCGTTCCTTCACTACCAACATTGCTAAGCTTTTCTACCCAGCCGGTATCGTTCTGGTTTTCTTCTATTCTAAACTTCAGTTCAAACGTATCGCTCAGGGCTATGTAATCTTTTTTGTATTCACCAACTGCTTTGCCTAGCTGTTTTAGCAGGTCAACTGCTTTTTTATTTTTTGAATCCTGGTCTACAGATGAGAAGAGATTGAGACCACCAATATCATAAGCATGCTCATCATTGTACTTCTTTATCTGCAGTAATAGCTGCACAACTTTGTTCGCACTTTCATCTAATCGTAGTTCTATCTTTTGAATAGCTCCAACGAAGTTCTTGTTGTCGAAATCGCGGTTCACTTCGTTGATCACTTTTTGTATCTCGCCGCCTTTGCTCATCAGGGTTCCTGTTTCTTTACCTACAGAATGTATGATGGTAGCAAAGCGTTCGTTCACACGCTTTTCAAACTCTTCAATCTTACTGTTGTTGATGAAGTCATTCAACTGGTCAGCAAACTGCAGGTATTCTTCCTGGTAGCTAAGGCCAGTCTTAAAGTTGAAGATGTTGTTCATGGAGAAGTAGCCAAGGAACTTATTGGCTGTATCTCTTAATTCATCTAGTCGCTTAATTGAATTGTAGTAACAGCGGTTGATCTCATCTATCAAACTCTTGCATCGCTTGTCTGTGCGGAAGCTTTCCTTCTCTTCTTTGTAAGCTGCATCAATGCTGTTGTAAGCATCCGTAACACTGAAGTTAGTAAATGCTTTACTGTCTTCCTCAGCCTGCTGCACCTGTAGTGCAAGGTCATGTATCAGGACATCTGTTGCAGCTATATCAGCCTGAAGTTGCGCCTTGTTCGTCTTATGTTTTTGCTCTTCCGTTTCGTACTGTTGTTCCAATAAAGCTTTGCGACTTTTCAGGTCATCAATCTTATCGATCAGCTCACGTTTATCTTTTTTGTATTCAGCTACTACATCCCTGTTCTTCTCTATATAATCCAGCTCATGCTTTATTACCTGTAGTTGTTTTTCTACCTCGTTGATACGCTTTGTATCGCCACCTTTTCCTTCCAGTTCTTGCTGTCTGCGCTCCAGCAGTTCTTTCTTTTGTACGCTGAATTGTTGCTTGTAAGAGTTCACTGCCTCACCTATAGAAACAAACAGTTCTTTCTCTTCTTTTTCCAGTGCACTTATTTTTCTATCCAGCTCTCGCTCCTTTGCTTTTACCTGCTTGTGAACTTCTTCTTTCACTTCTTCCAACTGCTGCTGCGCTTGTAGCAATGCCTCGTGCGCTGCAGCTGTTAAACTGTCTATATCAGCCAATGCTTGTTTCTTTTCTTCGGCAGCCTTTAGTTCCAGGTCTTTCTTATTTAGTTGTGCATATTGCAGCTGCTGCGTGTCCTGCTCAAGGCGATATTGTTGTTCAGTTATAGCTTCTTTACATTCACGGATTTGTGGCTGGTACTTTTTACGCAGTTTCTCTACCTGGTCGGCCTGTTGTGTAGTTAGCGCATCCAGTTGATGTTGTGTTTGCTGTAGCTTTTCCTGCAAACGCTGTTTATCCTTTTCATATTCAGCCAGCGTCTTCACCTGCACTTTTACATCAGCAAGATCAAGTTGGATACCATACAATGAATGCGCTTCGCCATTCAGTTGCGGCTGCAAATCATTATTGAACAAGATGTCTTCATCTACCACTTTACCTATGGTGTTTTCCCAGCCTTGCTTGTTCTTGTTGAGCCATCCATACAATGCGCCTTCACTGTTAGCAAGCTTTGCATCTATTGCAGTAAGCTCCTGTTGCATACGCTCTACCTGCTCCTGCAGCTTTTCGCTCAGGCGTATGTTGTTTTGCTTAGTGGTAGCTTCATCCAGTTCCCATTGCTTTTGCAATGTCTCAAGACGGCTCTTGTTATGTGCGGTTAATTGTTCTGCTTGTTGAATAGCCAGCTTCAGATCCGAAAGCTGCTGCGTTGCTTCTACCAGCTCTGCTTCAAAGAAGCGCTGGTGCCTGATAGCTTCCCGCTTCACACGTTCGTTTTGTAAATGTTGTTGCTGCTGGTTCACAGCTTCATTGGCCTGCTGTACTGCCTGTTGATTGCTCTGCCTTATATCTTCTATCAAACCTTGCATTGCTTTACGTGCGGCTTTCTCATCTTCCATTGTCTTGGCCTTAGCACGTAAAATTTCGTTCTCTTTTGTTTGCACAAATGTGCGTACATCATTATCAAGCGAAGCAAGCAGTGCATCATACTTCTGCGATACTTCACCAAATTTCGCAGTCAGTAATTCCAGTTCTTTTGATAGGCTTTTTTGGATGGTCTCGTGTTCCTTTTTCTTACCAACACGCTCCAGCAGTTCATCTATTTTCAGCTTAGTATAATGCTCTGATTTTTCTTTCGCCTTTTTCAGGTCGCTTTCTAAAACGCTTATTTCACCCTTAATTTTTTCTGCTTTGTTTCTATAGCGTGTCTCAGCATTTTCTATCTTTTGCTGAATGGCTTCTTTATCAGAATGCGCACGCTCTTTTTTCTCCTGCAGCTTTGGGATCAGCTTTTGAACATTGGCAATGGCCCATGTTAGCTGCATACTCAGCGTGTTCTTGTCCTTCTCCAGGTGACGAATAGCAAGATGATATTTTACCACGTTCTCCGCCAGCTTTTGTACTGCAGGTTGTTTGTATTGGTAAATATCTGCCAGCTGCTCTTCAAAGTTCTTCAGGTGGTGGTTGTAGTTCTGCAGGTCTATGCTGATGTCTTCTTCGTTGAGCGACATAATGATCGTCTGCTTGATGAACTCTGCTTCCAGCTTGCTGTTTAGAAATACATTCTGTATGGTGCGTGGAATATTCTGGTACTGCTTGCTCTGCAGCAAAGCATATTTGGTGAACTCTTTTTTTCCTGTTTCAGTATTGCCATACAAGATGTCGCGGTACTCTTCGTAGCGGTCAATCTTTCTTGTAGAAAAGATACCGTTCTCATCCAATACCTTCCGGTTATCCTCCCACTTCTGGTATGCTTGCCCATCCTGTGTAAGGAAGTATTTTTTGTCGTAGCCGCCATCCATAAAGCGAAAGCAAACTTTGCCCTGGCTCTTAAATGCAATGATGCAGTAAGGGCCATTCTCACGCATTACTTCGTAAATAAGAAACGAATTAGAGTATGGGAAATAATATTCAGCAAAGCTCTTTTTCTCTTTGCTGATGCCGAGCTTAAGTGTGTCTGCATTATAAAAAAACAAGATGGCGCGAAGCAAGGTACTCTTACCAACTCCTTGTGTACCTATCAGGTGAACATTACCATTTACCATTACTTCGGCATAGGCAATGGTGGCGCTATTTATAAAGATCAGTTTATTAAGAAACCTCATGTTGTACTTCTTCTGTAATGTGGATGCTAACGATTAGTTGTTCTATGTATTTGAAAGCGCTGAGGACCTTGTATTGCTGGGTGATCTCGTTCTCGAGTTCTGCAAAACCAAATTTCTCCAGTTCATCTATCAGGCGTTGCACTCTTTCGCGGTGGTTGCCATCGCCGAGCGGCTTCTTTAGTTGCTCCAGTTTATCTTTCAGGTTCGCATCAATTTTTACCTGTACCAATATATCACTTGGGGTAAAACGGTAACCGGGACCAAAGCCGCTATTGTAGGCTTTGAAGAAGTCCAGCACATCTATCCAGCGGTAGGCCTGCTCTATCTTACGCTCCAGGTCGGCACGTGCTTCCTTGCGGCTGAAGTAAAAGAATTCATCTCCCCGCTCCAGTACAAAACCAATGGCTAAAAAGTAGTTGGCTAACTCCTCGAAATTCTCTTCAATTATATTGAAAAGCTTCCGCTGCGTATCCTCTACGCTATTGGAACAGATGAACTGTCCCTTGCTTAAAAGTTCAAATATGTCTGCTGTTTGTGCAGGAATTTTCATTGTAGGTAATCTTCAGGGTTTGTGTAGGTAGGTGTACTAGCTGTACATCTACTACATTGGAATGAGTTGAAGAGCGGTCTGCCGTACAAGTGAGTGACACAACGATGCTGAATAATGATCCACTGCTGGTCAACAAACATGTAATAACGAACTAGCTGCGGCCAGCCTACTCCAGTATCCGCAGCTTTGCATAGTTCAGCATGATCTTTTTTTCGCCATTCAGGTCAAATTTCACCGTGGCTATAGGATTGTGCGCTGCACCTTCCATTTTTACCACTTCGCCAAAACCAAATTTTTGGTGCTCTACCTTTTGACCTGCCTGCAGATTGGTAGTATCGCTTGGTACAAAATCAGCGCTTGGCTTATGCTCTACCACCTTGGCAACTGTTGGCTGCGCAGGTAAATATTGAGGACGTTCTTGTTTCTTAGAAGGCGGCGGACCATATTGTTTTTCTGCTCGTGCAGCCGGGCTGCTGCCATAACCACCACGCATTTTATCAAAAGCCGATGCTGCACCAAAGCCGCTGTTGAAGCCTTGATTGCGGGCACCACCGCCAGCAAAACTGCGGTCAAGATGCTCTTCAGGCATTTCTTCTATAAAACGGCTTGGATCGTTCTGCACCAGTTGACCAAAGCGATAACGCGAATTGCTATAGGTAAGCCACAGGTGCTTCTTTGCACGAGTGATGGCTACGTAAAACAAACGACGCTCTTCCTCCAGCTCTTCACGTGTATTGATGGCCATGGAATTAGGGAAAAGCGTCTCCTCTAAACCGCCAACAAAAACGTTGCTGAACTCAAGGCCCTTAGCCGCGTGTATAGTCATCAGCTTTACCACATCGCTGTCTTCTTTATCATCGTCAGCATCGGTAAGCAATGTGATCTGCTGCAGGTAACGTCCAAGGCTACCAGCGTTTGCAGATACAGTCTCATTCACCACCACGCCCTCTTCGTCTATCTGCGCCAGGTCAATAGAAGTATCCACCCACTCTTTGATTGAGTTGAGCAACTCCTGAATGTTCTCGTAACGAGCAAGTCCTTCAGTCGTTTTATCGTTGAACAGTTCCTTTACCAGGTTGGTATGCTTACCTACCTGTACCGCTACCTCGTAAGCATTTTTATCCTTCAGCAGGCTTTGGAAATACTTAATCATGGTAACGAAGTTGGTCAATGCTTCAAGTGTTCCGGATTTGAAACCAAACTGGCCAGCACGCTCCAGCACTTCGAACATGCTAATGTTGTTTTCATTAGCAGCAATCACCGCTTTTTCTACGGTTGTCTTACCAATTCCACGAACAGGATAATTGATAATACGCTTCAGAGCTTCCTCGTCTTTTTGATTGCTGATGACCCGCAGGTAAGCCAGCATATCCTTGATCTCCTTCCGCTGGTAGAAGCTTACGCCACCATAGATGCGGTACGGGATGCCCATGCGACGCAGGCTTTCTTCATAAGCACGGCTCTGGGCGTTGGTGCGGTAAAGGATAGCAAAATCTTTATTGTAAAAGTGGTTGCGCAGCTTTTGCTCCTGTATAGAATCTGCTACGTACTTGCCTTCATCGTTGTCGGTCATGGTACGTACCAGCTTGATCTTTTCGCCAACGGCGTTTTGTGTCCACAAATCTTTTGGTATCTGCCCCACGTTGTTCTTGATCACCTGGTTGGCTACCTTCAAAATGTTTTGTGTACAGCGATAGTTCTGCTCCAGCTTGATCACCGCCACATCATCATAATCTTTCTGAAACTGTAAGATGTTTTCGATAGTGGCGCCACGGAAGCTATAGATACTTTGTGCGTCATCACCTACTACAGCAATATTTTCATGAACTGCTGCCAGCAGCTTGATTACCTGGTACTGCGCCGGGTTCGTATCCTGGTACTCATCTATCATGATGTACTTGAACTTGTGCTGGTACTTATGCAGCACTTCAGGGAAATCGCGCAAAAGTTCATAGAACTTGAACAGCAGGTCATCAAAATCCATCGCGCCGTTTTTAAAACAACGCGCTGCATAGTTCATGTATATCTGCCCGATCATTGGCCGGTTAGCCCGCTGATCTTCCTGCTGCAGGTAATAATCGTTCTGGTAATCTGCCGCACCAACCAGTGCATTCTTTGCAGCAGAAATGCGGTTGTGCACCACACTTGGTTTGTAGTGCTTATCGTCCAGGTTCAGTTCGTTCACTACCGTCTTTATCACGCTCCTGCTATCATCTGTATCGTAGATGGTGAAGTGATTAGGGTAGCCAATGCGGTGTGCTTCGCCGCGAAGGATGCGGGCAAACACGCTGTGAAATGTTCCTATATATAAGTTCCTCGCCTCGTTATTGCCCAGTATCTTTTGCACCCTTTCCTTCATTTCTGCCGCTGCTTTATTGGTAAAAGTCAGCGCAAGAATATTAAAGGCATCCACCTTGTGGGCACTCATCAGGTGCGCAATGCGGGTGGTCAAAACCTTTGTTTTTCCACTTCCCGCACCAGCTACAATCATCACAGGTCCGTCTTTGTGCAGTACAGCCTGCCGCTGGTTTTCGTTCAAATCATCCAGGTATCTTGCCATCGGGCGAAGGTACGGCGGCAGAGGCTGATTCGGGAAGATGAGGCTGTGGTTTTACCCACATTTAAGGAGCGTTTGGCATTACATGACAATCTTCGCTTTGTAGTCACAGCCAGCTATCTGCATCCATCTAAAGTTGGAGCTTGCGCTTTGGGTAAAAAAGATAAAGCAGCCTTACTACCAGGAGTAAGACTGCTTGTCGTCATCATGAGAAATATTATAAAGAAAATTATAGTCTAAAGCCAACGGAAGCACTCACATAAAACATTTTCTTCCCTAGCTCGCTTTCGCTTGGACGGTTTGGCACCGTTACCAGGTTTTGTGGTGAAACATAGGAGCCGGTAAGTGTGGCATTGAACTTTCCTGCTACAAAAACTACAGGTAGCGAAAGTTCATATGCGAGTACATTGAACTGCTGTACATTTTCCGAAACCAGTGTTTGTCCGCCAATGGGAAGCCCTGCCACCGTTTGCCGCTTCCGGTAAGTTTGCGTAAAATTCTGGGTACCACTGTACAGGTACGCAGAAGGGTTTACAGCAATGGCCATTTTTGTTTTTGGTATCACGTAAATGAATAAATGATCCAATCCCAAAGTAGCCCCAATATCGGTGCGGTCGCTGAATTTAAGATCTCCACCTGCCGTTACATTTACAATCTTATTGTTGTACGTCAGGTTTACCCCTGTTTGTCCACGCAGCGCAGCCTGTACCAGTTCTACATCTTTGTTGTAAAAGAAATGGTTGTAAAACACGTTTCCTGAAAAATTTCTGGTCTCAGGAAATTTATAACCTACTTCAGCTATGGTACCAGCATACGAATGTGGCTGCTGTTGATTTCCTACAAATATGAAGCTACTGTTTCCGTAGATCCCGAGCTTTGTTTCAAAACCAATGCTGGGAAAAAGGCCACTGCTGCTAAGGCTATCTACCCGACCAAAAAAGTGCAGCCGCGACTGGTAGTTGATGCTACCCACCAAGGTATTATTTCTTTTTATGCTTGTATCATTTTGCGCCTGCAGGCTATTACATAAAGCCAGCAGCACAATTGACATTAGGATTATTCGTCTATTGGTTCTCATATTCATGGATTTCAAAAGAAGCAAAGGGTATAGAGAGAAAGGAATTATTGGTTCCTTTTCTTCACCTTCACTTTAGTCTCTTTTCTTACTTCACCACTACCTTTTACTGCAGAGTTCTCATTTGCATTGGCCTGTGCATTGGCGTTTGCATTAGCACTTGCTTCTGCAGAACCTGTTGTTCTTGCTCTCTCACGAACTTCGGTACCTGTTTCGCGTGCATCTTCACGTACTACGGTAACTTTTTCTTTGATCTTACCATTCTCGTCTTTGATCTTCCTTTTGATTTGAGTTTCACCATCCACTTCTACAGTGGTAGAAGATTGACCGCTTGTTTGTGTTCCGCTGTTGTTAGATGATGACTGAACCTGCCCTTGCTGGCTTGCTGCAGCATTAGCATTGATAGTAGCAGCATCAGAAGCTGTAGCTCTTACATCGTTTGCAGTATTTACTGCTTTGTCTGTAGTTGATTGAACAGCACCATTTACTGCACTACCTACAGGTCTTGCGTCCACATCGGCTGCTACCTGTGCTTGCACTGCGCTGTTAGCTGCTGCATTTGCCTGGTTGGCCTGTACCGCTTTTGATGCCTGTGCATTAGCATTTACTGCTGCATTTGCTGAAGTAGCTGTAGCTTTTTTTACCGCACCTTGCGTGGTAGCAGCTGCTCTTGTAGCTGCATTGGTTGTAGCTGCAGCAGCTTTAGAAGCAGCCTGGTTTACAGCAGCTCCACTTGCTTTAGCCTGTACATTAGTATTATTTGCAACACCTACTCTTACCTGGGCCACTACTGCATTGCTCACCAGAATGGCAGCAATTGCCACAAGGCCTAATTTCACTTTTTTCATATCCGTTTGTGTTTTTGATTTTGAAATAATTCACCGACCTATTTTCGAAAAATGTGCCAGAAGAAGAAGCATTGATGAAGAAGATTCGACAGCCGTTGATCAACAAGTTGACATTCATTGCACTAAACATGCAATTCAACCCAAGATTTTTTTAGCGGAATTTAATTTTGCCCGGTGGAAAGGCTTATGAAAGAGGCGAAATAGAAGGTTCAGGTAAAGAAACCATTAAAACAAACTACTTAGGAAGGACCAGCGCATACTCTACTTCTTCATCTGCATAATAAGTATCTGTTACTTCAAATTCATTTTCGTACATACCCACCATTTGGCAGAAGATGGTGATCTTTTCATCGAAACTTACCTGGCGCGGGTAGCGATAGTTCATTATAAAGCTGTACAGGTGATGGCCGGAAGCAATAAATCCTTGCTTAATCTCTTCCAGGTTGATAAAGATCTCATCCTCTGTTTCGGTGATCAGCTGGTCTTCTGATATTTTATCCGCCACAGGCAGGGCAGCACGTTTGTCCAGCTTTAGTTTTGCCGCCACCTTGTTTACCGACTGGTGGCCCTCATCAGTTTGGAAGAATTCAAGTGAAACCTTGAGCGGGTACGAAGGTTTTGGCTCGAACAGCACAGGGTTGAGCTGAAGCAGCATAGCAGGCAGGTTGGTCTTGTGCTTCATTTCAAACTGGTCCTTCAGGTATTTCACCTGCTTGATCTTCTCAATCGTGCGGCTGTGGTATTTTACCTGGTTCAGGTACTCAATAACCTGCTTTTGCGTCTCGATCAGGTTGTGTCGTCCTTCCGTTAGCTGGCGACGAAGCTGGGAAACCAGCTGTTTCAACTCATCATCAAGGGCTGTGGTAAAAAATGTTTTTTCCTCATCCGTTACCAGGTAATCCGTTTGTTCTATCAACCCATAGATCAGGCGGCGCTTTTCGTCAAACGACTCCAACTTGGCTATTTTAATAGCATAATTAGGCTCCGTCTTGAAGGCATTCTCAATGTTCCGGTTCAGGTCAATGATATTGCGAAGCGTGATCCGGCCGATCTTTCGCAGGGCAGACTTCACCATCTTCATGTAGGCATACTTGCGGTTCTCGTTGTTCTCCTGCAGGTAAAAGTTGATGTGCTGCTTTATGTGCTGGATATTCTCGTTGATGTACGATGTATTGATATCCTCGTTTACCTCCAGCACCTGTTCAAAAAACTGCTGGAACTGGTCGTCCATCTCCAGGTAGGCGCCGTTCTGCCGTACAATTCCTTTGTTGATAAGTGTTTCTATTCTGTCTTCTTCCAGCAACTCCAGCGCATGGTCGTATTTGTATATGAACGACTTGCGCTTTTCAAACATCTCTACCAGCAGCTCTTTGCTCCATGATAGCGTGTTGATGAGTTCTTTTATGTTGTTGAAACCAGACATGAGGGCCGCAAAGATGCAAAATTGGAGGAAATGGAGAGATGAAAGTATTTCACAGGAAAGGTGGAGAAAAAACCAGTTTTGAAAGAGGTTGAAAACCAACAGCAGAGGGACATGGAAAAGATTTTCTAATGCTTTATACATTAGGTATTGAAGCATTGATAGGGATTGGGCTACACCCAATGAGCTTTCTCTAGTAGGCTTCTTTACAACCAGGATTGGGCTTCGCCCAATGAACATTACATCATAAACAGCCAAACTTCTCTCATCAACCATTCACTACTGACTATTCACCACTCACTACTGACAATGCCTTCCCTACACCTCCCTCTCCAACCTGCTGATGGTTTCAATAGCTGTCAGCCTGTGCTGCATCGCTTCATCTATGGTATAAACAGGTGTATACATACCTAGCGTACAGTTATTTCTCAGCTCTGCCAGTTTTTGTACTGCGTCCCTGTTTCCGTTGTAGTTGTACAAGTGTGCCTGCACCTCATTAGGATTGATCTTGAGTGCTTTCTCAAAAAACTCATTGATGCAACCATAAAGCTGCTTATAAAACAGCGCTGTATCCTGTTCAGGGCACAATTCCCTTATTCGCATCAAGATAGCTGACGCGGATGCTGGTGCAGCCTCGGGAACAGGTAAATCAACAGGCGCCGGTGGCGCAACAGCTGGTTGAGTTGTTTTCCTGTTCCTGTCTTTGAACCAGATCAAACCTATGATAATAGCAAGGAGTGCAGCACCTGAAAGTATGATAAGCCGGTTCTGAAAATCTTCATCGGCAGTAGCATGTGTGGAGGTAATTTTATTTCCCCCGGCACCTTTACTTACCAGTAATGTTACAGGATTGGTTTGCTTGGTAATATAGCGGTTGGCAGACGCATCAAAATAGGTGAACGAAATAGCAGGCAACACATACTGCCCCGGGTTATTTACAACAAAGGGATATGCATACGTGCGGCGGGATCGGATAGGAAAATAAGCCTTGTCCTCCTGTGTTTTTACAGCTGGTTCAAAAGCTTCTATGCCGTTGGGCCAGTTGATCGTTGGTGGGCGCATTTGCTGGATATTTCCTTCACCCTGCACTATCACCACCAGTTCGTTGGTGGAATTTGTTTCCAGTGTGGTGCGTGCAAGCGATATGGAAATATCATATGAACCTACAGCTCCACTAAACACAGCCGGACCTACAGCCGACATTGGCGGCATGGGTTGAATTTGCAGCTCCAGCGGTTTGCTTTTAGTTGTCACCGTAACTTCTTCGGCGGGAAGTGTAGGCATGTTATAGTACAGGTCGCGGTAGCTGATACCACCCGTGCTGTAAAAAGGAACCGTATTTTCTACAGCGGCTTCAGGTATTCGCAAAGGCCCTTCCTGTAGCGGAATAAGCTGTACCCTACGCACCACGTATACATTGTACATTCTACCATTAATGTTCTCACGTGTAGGCAGAGGATTTTCAGTGGTCATCTCTATTACTGTGGCACCTGTAAAAGAAGGCTGGCTTACCACTTTAGATTGGGACCTGAGGCGGGTAGCTAGTTTGTAAGTAACAAGAATAGGTTCTCCAACCACAGCAGTCCGTTTATTCACATCCACTTTCACCATTATGTTCTGGTTGATCTTGTCGCGTGCACTTTCGCCGGGACGTAGAAACTGGTCGTTTCCAAATTCAGCCCGCTGCTGTGGCGATGGCTGCGGGTCGTATAAAGAACCTGAAGGTTGCTGTGAACGGGCTGAGCCGGTAACATGCGGAACATTCTTAACCTCAACATACATAGGAGTAGTGCGTACGGGTTTTCCATTGAGTATGGCAAACGCAGATGGCACTGCAAGTTTTCCTGGCGTTCTAGGAACCAGCGTTACCCCGTAGATCATTTCTTGAGTAACCTCTCCATTCACAACGGTTTTGCTGCTGGTGATGTTGGGTCCGGCTATCACCATCCACC
Organism: Aridibaculum aurantiacum; assembly: GCF_017355875.1. NCBI lineage: Bacteria > Pseudomonadati > Bacteroidota > Chitinophagia > Chitinophagales > Chitinophagaceae > Aridibaculum > Aridibaculum aurantiacum. The sequence continues at coordinate 112,533 of NZ_JAFEWC010000001.1, read as the reverse complement.
CCGGGAAGTCGGGCATCCGGAACTGCGTAAGATCACCGTCAGAGCCTACATACTGTACCTGCAAACGGTCGTTTTTACCAATCACTTTTGCAGATACACGAGCTGTAAATGATTGTGCTGACAATACCTGCCCAACAATTAGGAAAATGAATAAAAAATATGCGTAGAATGCCTTCATATTATCTGTACAAAAGTAGTGTATCGGTTAACAACACCTGTTGAAGCCCCTGCAACCGGGTGTTAAAAACTTCACTGGTGTGGATTAACAATGTCCATTGCATACATTATTCCCACAGCTGCAGGCAGTTTGTTAAATAGTGTATGTTTGTTTCAAAAGGCTTACTGATGGCGCATTTGCACACTCTTGAAGATTTTCTTTCCCCGATAAACCTGCACGAATTATCTGACGATGAGGGGTATAGAGATACGCAGTTGGGGAAACATGTGGCGGTAAATGAAGGGGAGATACCAGACATTGAATTTGCTGACATTGTACTGGTAGGCTGCGGCGATCATCGTGGAGCAGCGTTACCTGCTGATATTAATGCAGGACCTAATGCCATTCGTAAACAGTTTTACAGTCTGTACCACTGGCACAGCGAAGTATCAGTAGCAGATATCGGAAATATAATTGGCGGTGCTTCCATCAATGATACTTATGCTGCACTGCGTACCGTAGTCAACGAGCTGATCCTTCACAACAAGAGGGTGGTGATATTAGGTGGCAGCCACGATCTTACGCTGGCGCAATACGGCGCATATGTGGCGAATGAACAGATAATAGAAGCTACTTGTGTAGATGCTAAGCTGGACCTGAACATGGACAGCCATCTGGTAGCAGATAACTTCTTAATGGAAATGCTGGTGGGCGAACCGAACTTCATCAGGCATTACAACCATATTGGCTTCCAGAGCTATTTTGTTCACCCGAGCATGCTGGAAACCATAGACAAGCTACGGTTTGATTGTTATCGTGTTGGTCGGGTAAAGCAGAAAATGGAAGAGATGGAGCCGGTGATCCGCAATTCGCATCTTTTTTCTTTCGATATCTCAGCTATTCAAAATTGTCATGCGCCGGCAAACCGCATCACTCCCAATGGTTTTTCGGGCGAAGAAGCATGCATGCTGATGCAGTACGCCGGCATGAGCACCAATGTAAACACGATTGGCCTGTACGGCTACCTGCCAAACTACGACGTACACGATCTTACTGCTAAACAGCTTTCGCATATGCTTTGGTACCTGATGGACGGAATTTATAAAGGCAAACTAGAAGCGCCACTGGAAGAACGCGATGACTTCTATGAATTCAGGATGGCATTTGCGGAGATTGAAACTACCTTTTTACAAAGCAAAAAAACCGGCCGCTGGTGGATGGAAGTACCAGATGGAAAGATGATCGCCTGCAGCCACGAAGATTATCTTGTAGCCTCAAGCAACGATATACCTGAAAGGTGGATGAGAGCAGCGGAGAGGCTTTGAGAGAGAAATTGAGTTTAAGGTTTGATGTTTAAGGTTTAAGGTTCGTTGATTTCTTTCTTACTCCATCTATAGGTGTGTTCTGCAGGTAACGGATGAACTTTTGAAGTAGAGCTGACACCTGTATACAAAGGTCCAATAACTCATTGAAGTCTTCTTGATTTATATAGTTCCTGTCGAGTGACCGGTAAAGCTGGGATCTCAGTTCACCACACGAACCTTTAGCATAGCCGAGAAATGTTATAAATTCTCTTCTTGTCCCTCTTTCAAAACCTTCAGCGATGTTATCCATTATTGAGCCTGATGATTTCTCCATCTGGTTTACCAGCGCATAATTGTTTTTGAATTTTCCTGCATCTATCAATGCGCCTATTCGCATACATAATTTCCTGGAAAGCTTCCAAGACTCTATCTCTTCAAAGGATTGAATAGTAGACATATTCAGAACGTTATGTCTCCTCAAGAAAAACATTTTTGGGTTAGATAGCAAGCGAGGGAGGAATAATAAATCTTAATCTACTCGGTGATCTAAACTTCACCAACAGCTATGGCGATAGAACCTTAAACATCAAACCTTAAACCTTAAACATTCACCCCTACTTCCCAAACATCCTCTCCAGATAGTCCTGTTTGAATTCCATATAGGTAGGGTTGCCGCCGGGGGTAATATTTGGTGTGTTGCAGGCAAAGAGTTCTTCTACCAGCGTTAGCATTTCCCGCTGTGATAGGCTTCTGCCTGTTTTGATGGCTTGCTGGCGGGCAATGCAGCGTACCAGTCTTTCGCGGCGGCTAAACTTTACATCGCTGCTGAAATGCTTGTACTGCTCCAGAAGCAGTTCAATGGCCATTTTCTCATTACCATCTAATATATCAGCCGGCGTTCCTTGAACAACAAAGGTGTTGTTACCAAATGGTTCAATGGCATAACCCAGCACCTTCAGGTCGGGCAGCAGCTCGTGCATCAGTTCCGTATCGCCAGCGCCCAGTTGTATGGTAGAAGGAAACAAGCTCTGCTGCGTAGGCATTTGCTTGCCATGCACGGCCTGGCTATACTTTTCGTACAGCACCCTCTCGTGCGCCTGCTGCTGGTGTACCAGCAAAAAACCAACGGCTGTAGGTGTTACTATATATGTATTATGCAGCTGCGAAAGCACTACATCAGGCAATAGCTTGAACTTTGGCTCTGGCTTCAACAGCGAGTAACCTGAATAATCCAAACCTTCTGAAGCAGGCTGCTGCGAAGTAGTATGAAGATCTGTTGGCAGCGGTTGAGTGGCAGGTTCGTAAAAATCCTTCCAGTGCGACAGCTCGCTTTTGTTGCTGCCCTCTATCTTGTGCGCCTGGTTCTTCTGAGTAAATGTTTTAAAAAGATTGGACGAAGTGATAGCATCCATAGCGTCGCCCGAAGTCGGCTTCGACACTGCGTCCAGCTGCTGGATATCTGCATTCAGCGTGAAATCGAGTGAAGGAGCAATGCTGAACTGGGCCAATGCATGCTTTACTGCTGCCTGCACAAAAGCATACACGATCTTCTCGTCCTCAAACTTTATCTCCTGCTTTGTCGGGTGAACGTTAATATCCACCACCGATGGATCAAGATCTATGAACAGCACATACATCGGGAAGCTGTCCTTGGCTATCATCTCGTCGTAGGCGCTCATGACAGCGTGGTTCAGGTATGCACTCTTTATAAAACGGTTGTTTACAAAGAAGTACTGGTCGCCGCGGGTTTTCTTGGTGGTCTCTGGTTTACCCACAAAGCCCGTGATGTTCATATAATCCGTTTCCTCCGATACGTGCACCAGTTTGGTACTGTATGATGTGCCAAGCACCTGGATGATACGCTGCTTCAGGCTGCCTGCCTCCAGGTGAAACACCTGCTGCCCGTTGCTGGTAAGCGAAAAGAAAATATTTGGAAAAGCCATCGCCACACGAATGAATTCATCCACTATATGGCGCATCTCGGCTGCATTACTCTTTAGGAAGTTTCGGCGTGCCGGCACATTGAAGAAGAGATTCTTCATGCAAATATTGGTGCCTACTGGTGTTGCGCAAGGCTCCTGCCGCTTTACCACACTATTCTCCACTTCTATACAAGTACCTATTTCTACATCGGCTTTGCGTGTCTTCAGTTCTACCTGCGAAACTGCAGCAATAGATGCCAGTGCCTCGCCCCTGAAGCCCATGGTGCGGATCTTAAAAAGATCTTCTATGTTGGAAATTTTGGAAGTGGCATGCCTTTCAAAAGACATACGGGCATCTGTTTCACTCATGCCCTTACCATTATCTATTACCTGCAGCAGTGCTTTACCGGCATCATTCACCAATAGTTTTATTTCGGTAGCACCTGCATCTACAGCATTTTCCAACAGCTCCTTTACGGCACTTGCCGGCCGCTGGATCACTTCTCCCGCCGCTATCTGGTTGGCTAAATTATCTGGTAGTAATTGAATAATATCCGGCACTTTTCTTCGTTTTGACTATAGAATTTAATGCTTCTTAACCGGCATTTAATCTGGTGAAACCTGCACTGGCACTTACTTTGACAAGCAGGGTGCGAAAGTCAACAAGTTTAACCCCAAATCCAAATATTACTATGAAAAAAATAGTGGCCCTATGTACTGTGGCAGTTGTTCTTTTTTCTTCGTGCGCAAAACAAATAGAATCTATTGGCGCAAAAGCTACAAGCAATCTTAATGAATTTGTAAAGTATACCATTGCTTCGGGGCAGCATAATTCTGATAAAAATGGTTATGCCCAGGTGCACTACGATGAGCAAAAGTTCGTGGTGAAATTTGATAGCTCCGCCATTTACACCACCGTATCTTCTCTTAATCAAAAAGATGTAAATAAGCTTTTTGGCTTTAGTGACAACAATGGCTCGCACCACCAGTTTAGTGCACGCTTTGGCTGGCGCTGGAGCAACAATGCGCTTCGTTTGTTTGCTTATGTATATAATAATGGAGCACTGAGCATACACGAAATGGGAACGGTAGCCATTGGTGCAGAGGTGAATTGCAGTATCAGGGTTACGAGCAAAGAATACATTTTTACCATGGGCGATAAAGTGCAGACAATGCCTCGAAACAGTACAACGCCAAAAGGTTCGGGCTACAAGTTGTACCCTTATTTTGGCGGCGATGAAACAGCACCGCACACCATCTCCATCTGGATAAAAGAAATAGCGTAATGCATTTCTAAAATGAATATTTTTAAAAGGCTGGAGCTCAACTTCCAGCCTTTAATGATTCCGTACAAAACCATCTGCATTTTTATTTTATGTACAGGCTTGTTTGCCTGCCAGAAAAGTATTGAACCCTTGGAAGAAATAAAGGCATTGCCGGAATTTGTAGAATATCTAATACCTGCAGGTCAGCAGTACGCCACCACCAATCCTTTTACCCAAGTAGAATACACAGAAATGAAGTTCATTGTAAGGTTTGATAGCAGTGCCATCTATCAAACAGCAGATACATCCAACCAATGGGATGTGAACAAGCTGTATGGTTTTGCCGACAACAACGGGCATCACTCCAACTTCAGTGCGCGGTTTGGCTGGCGCTGGAAAGACAATGAGCTACATCTTTTTTCTTATATATATAACAATGGCGTTAGAAGCGATAACGATATTGGCCGAATCGAAATAGGCAAAGAACACCACTGCTCTATCAGGGTGGCAAGTGGTCAATATATCTTCACGCTGAATGGTAATTCTTCCTCCTGGCCTCGTGCCAGCACCACACCTACTGCCCAGGGTTACAAGCTATACCCTTTTTTTGGTGGCGATGAAGTAGCCCCGCACGATATCCGCATCTGGATCAAAGAGCTTTAGCACCGCAAAACATTAGCACTCTTTTCTGCTGGCACACCAATGGTACAAAATGGATTTACTTTACCTTGTACCGCATTATCTATGACTATGAAGAAAGTTTTGACCGGGTTTGTGTTTACTTTATTAGCCTTTGTTTCCTCCGCACAATACAAAAGTTCTTTAGCTGCCAACGAATGGGTTGACAGTGTTTTTCGATCACTTACCAAAGAGCAAAAGATCGCGCAGCTGATGATCATCAGGGCGCATAGCAACCTTGGTCCTAAACACATAGCAGAAGTTACTGATCTCATCAACAAGTATAATATTGGTGGTCTTTGCTTCTTCCAGGGCGGACCCATCCGGCAAGCTAATCTTACCAACTTCTACCAGTCTATTGCTAAAACGCCTCTTATGATAACCATTGATGGCGAATGGGGCGTAGGCATGCGCCTGGACAGTGTCATCAATCTGCCAAGGCAGCTAATGCTGGGTGCAGTAAACGATCCGCAGCTGGTGTATCAATATGGTCGTGTGGTAGGCGAACAGTGCAAGCGGCTGGGTATTCATGTAAATTTTGCACCTGTAGTAGATGTAAACAACAACCCAAAGAACCCGGTAATCAATGACCGCAGCTTCGGCGAAGACAAATACAAAGTAGCCAATTATGGCATTCAATATATGAAGGGAATGCAGGATGTGGGCGTAATGGCTTGCGCCAAACATTTCCCTGGTCATGGTGATGTAGAGGTGGATTCGCACTACGATCTGCCGGTAATAAATAAGACACGCGAACAACTGGATTCACTTGAGCTTTATCCTTTTCGCCAGATACTAAATGCTGGTGTAGGCAGCGTGATGGTGGCCCATTTGTACATTCCATCTATTGACAAAACAGCCAACCAGGCTACATCACTTAGCTACAAGAACATCACCGGTATTTTACGAAATGAGTTAGGCTATAAAGGAATTGTTTTTACCGATGCACTGGATATGAAAGGCATTACCAAGTTCTTTCCTGAAGGAGAGGCATCTGTGCGTTCGCTCCTGGCAGGAAATGATATGCTTTGTCTGCCCGGCGATGTACCAGGAAGCATTGAGAAGACATTGAAAGCCATCAAGAAAGGAAAACTTACTTGGACGGACCTGGATGCGCGTGTAAAAAAGGTACTGCTGGCAAAATATAATCTCGGCCTCAACCAACATAAGCATGTAGATACTACTAATATAGTGGCAGATCTCAATAAAGGGACCCTGGCACTTAACAGGAAGATTGCTTCAGCCGCTATCACTTCACTTAAGCAAGACAGCACCAACTCTCTTTTCCCGCTTAAGAATAAAAAAGTGGCTTACCTGGCTGTAGGTGTTGATCAAACCAATCATCTTGGACGCCAGCTAAAGGCTGAGCTGAAGGCGGATGTTTTCAATTTTACCTATAAGCGCGATGCGGGTAGCATCAACATGCTGACTACTTTACTTAAAGAGAAATACGATGTTGTGATCATTGGTATGCACAACTATAGCAGGCGTCCTGCTAATAATTATGGTCTTAGTGCACCTTGTGTAAACCTGGTGAAAACCGTGCAGGCGCAAATGCCTACTGTCACACTGGTGTTTGGAAATCCTTACGCTATGAAGGAAATTGCACCTGGCGCTGACAACCTTCTGGCTTGTTACGAAGATGACGAGATAACACAGCAAGCCGCATTTGATGTGCTCACCGGGAAGGTGATACCAAAGGGCACACTTCCCGTCACAGTGAGTGACCAACTTCAATACGGAACTGGAATGACCAGTCATTTTTTTTTTCCAGTAACCGCCCCTGAAGCAGTTGGGCTACAAAGTGCGTCGCTTTCTTATATTGATTCAATAGCCAATGACGCTATTGTTAAAAAAGCTACACCTGGCTGTGTAGTACTGGTGGCAAAAAATGGAAGTGTTGCTTTTCAAAAAGCTTATGGCTATACCACCTACGACAGCACAAGACCTGTTACCGTTAACATGGTGTATGATCTTGCTTCCATCACTAAAACGGCAGCTACTACGCTAGCTGTGATGAAGCTGTACGAACAAGGTTTACTGCAATTGCACGAAACAGTAGGTGAACATCTTACCTGGATGGCTGGTTCTGGTAAAGAAGGAATAAGCCTGCGCAATATGCTGCTGCACCAGGGTGGCCTTGCATCGTGGATACCTTTTTTCCGCGAAACACTGGATGCTTCAGGTACTCCACTGCCTACCATCTACCAGCCTGATCCTATTGAAGGTTATACTGTGAAAGTTGCTGACAATCTTTATATGCGTTCTGATTGGGTGGATACAATATATCAACGGATCATCACCAGCAGGGGCGGCAGGGAAAACAACTACGTTTATAGTGACCTTGATTTTATTTTACTGGGTAAAATAGTAGAAGCCGTTGCTGGTGTGCCACTTGATCAATATGTAACGGATATGTTCTACCGGCCATTGGGATTGTCTACACTTACTTTTAATCCACTTGATAAAATAGATACTACTCAAATAGCTCCTACAGAAAATGAACCGCACTTCAGGAAGCAATTGGTACATGGCTATGTTCACGATCCCGGGGCAGCCATGCTTGGCGGAGTAGCTGGCCATGCCGGATTATTTGGCAATGCGTATGAACTGGCGGTTTTGTACCAGATGCTATTGAATGGCGGCGAGATCAACGGCATCCGCTTCTTTGAACCTGAAACAGTTGAATTATTTACCAGCTACAATAGCGACATAAGCCGAAGAGGTTTGGGTTTTGACAAACCGGAAAAGAACAATGCTTCACGAAGCAAACCTTATCCTACGGCTAGTGCATCACATGCTACTTTTGGTCATACCGGCTTTACAGGCACCAGCGTATGGGCCGATCCAATAGAAAATCTTGTTTACGTTTTCCTCTCCAATAGGGTGATGCCCAACAGCGAGCCAAACAAACTTCAGCAAATGGATGTAAGAGGCAAGATCCATGAAGTGATATACCGCGCCATAGTGCCAATGATGGTACAAGTGGCGAGGGAATAGGGAGGCTTTAGACGATAGTTTTTAGGCCTTAGCAGATGCTTGATGATAGATGCTGGATGGATGCGGAGGTTGGATACTGGATGCTGCATGTTAAATTCTTGATGCTTAATCTAGAAGCTTAAAACAAGAAACCAGGAACAAGAAACCACACAAACAACAAACCACAAACCACAAACAAAGAACCAGGAACAAGAACCATAAACTGTTCACTTCTTCTCCGTTCTAAAACCTTCCTCTATGGTTTTGCCTCGCAATCTTACTTGTGTAGGGGAAAGGCCCGGAAAGTGGCGCGGGTAGCACGGCAGTGGCGCATTGATACAATTATGGTCCACATCATCCAGGTACAGCACAACACCATCGCCCAATATCAAAGTCTTAAATGTTGAAATATCATTGCGCCTGAAGTAGTCTTCCTGCTTTAGCGGCTTCACCACGTAAGAAGAAAAATCATAAGCCGACAGCATATAAACCGTTTTGCCTGTGTAGAACAAACAGATGCTCACAACCACAACAGCCATTAGCTTTTTATGAGACTTTGAGATCTGCTTATTATACAGGAAAGGCAGCAGGCTCACTGCTATCACACTGATCATGTAAGGAAAGCCAAACCGGTAATCAGGCGAATTGAACAACCAGAACATTAGCCCGCTAAAAACCATGAGGGCAACCAGTAAAGATGCTTGCTTCCGCTGCCTCGCCATGATTATTATTCCTGCAATACCAACTGCCACTGAAACAAATACTCCTGCAAGACTTACCAATGACCCAGGTGTATAATGTGCCATCACCCACTGCGGCATCCATTCCCAGAAAGGAAGTTTGTCCACCGCTTCCCAATCCTCGGAAATAAGCTTCGGGCCATTATTGATAAGCAGCTTATCAAAACGCAGCATTTCTTCCGGCACCTGCCAATCGGGCTGCAGAAACCCGGTGAAAGCAACCGGGTAGGCAAAGTAACCTGAGATAATAAAGTTGCGCATCAACCAGGGCACCACTACAGCAGCTACAGCAATGGCCAAACCAGAGATTTGCTTCGCATTCTTATACAAACCTTGTTTTACGAAAAGATAAACTGCAGGCAAAATAAGCGGTGCAGTATTCAGCTTGACTGTAAGCGAAAATGCAGCGGCAATGATCAGCAACACCGCTTCTTGTTTAGAAAGCTGCACCAGGCCTACTGCATATTCAGCCACCACGATAAAAACCCACACAACAATGATAGAAGCAATGGCATCGGGCGTGGGTGAATTCGTTCCCACCAGCAATGCCCTGAAGAGGTACAATGCAGCAACCAAGTAAACAAGCTGGTGCCAGCTACCGAATGCACGATTGCCCTTGCTGATCAGCCAGCCATAAAACATCGCTATAAAAACAAAATTCACTACATACAAAGATTGTCCTGCCCAAGCGGTAAAAGAGAAAGCAGCCGTAGGGGTAAAAAAAGAAGAATTGAATCCATACCTGCCGTGCAGGTTGACCAGCCCCGGGATGATCTTATATTTCTCTATCCACAACGCTGTATGGAAATGATAGCCCTGACTATCTACGTGCTGCGGCGGAAGAAGCAGGTTGCTAAACAATACAGCCGCAAAAGCTACCGAGAGAAGCAGGTACAACCGGTTCATGCTATGGGTTGCCTGCCGCCATTGATCAAAAACAGAAAATGCACTTTTATAAAAAAGAACCGACACCCCCACCAGCCCAAGGGCTACATATTGATCAACCGGAATAACAAATGACAACAGATTACAAACGGTAGTAACAGCAACAAAGCCGGCAACAAACTGCATGAACAAGCCCGGCGTGTACTGCAAAATGTTTTTGCAAACAACATTTCCAATAACTGAAACGACCAGCCAAAACAGTAAAGCAGAACCTAGCAGTAGTATCATGCGCTTGTAAACAGGTGAGCGGTAAAAATAAGGCAACGGCGCTGTAGGTCTATATTTAGGTGCAGGAGAAGAATGAGTAAAAGGTTTTATTTCCAACACATAGTGCCATAGAAACAGTAGCGCACAATGTGACAATGAATGCTTTAACCAGGTCCACTTAACACACCCTGTCCTCCCCATACTCAATTCACCACACCACCAGTTCATGCAAAGTCACTCCCTTTTTATAAGTTTAGCCAAACATTTTTAAAGAAACTGCACTAGCCGCTTTTACTATTGAAATAACTTACACGCATGAACAAGAAAATACTACAGCTGATCATTTGCTGCTCATTTATATTATCATCCTTTGCACAGGATACCATTTCTCGTGCTGACATAAATGCTGCCACACGACTGATAGGATTAGAATTGACACCTGCGGAAATAGATTCTTTATATCCCTCCGTTAAAGGTCATCGCGCAGATATGGAAAACATGCGCAAACAATCGCTGCCAAATCATGTTTCACCTGCCTTCGCGCATTCTGCCATACTGCCGGAAATGAATTTGAATAAAAAGCAACTGCCGGTGAAGTGGAATATACCTGCCAATGTATCGTTGCCAAAGAACCGTAACGAGCTGGCGTTTTACAACATCTTGCAACTGGCATCGCTGGTAAAAAACAAAAAGATCAGCTCTGTAGAACTGACCCGCTTTTACATCGACCGGCTAAAGAAATACAGCGACACACTAGAATGTGTGATCTCTTTTACCGAAGACCTAGCCATGCAGCAGGCAAGACAGGCCGATAAAGAAATAGCCGCAGGAAAGTACCGCGGACCACTGCACGGTATACCTTATGGTTTAAAAGATCTTTTTGCCGTAAAGGGCACCAAGACCACCTGGGGCGCTGAACCATATAAGGAACAGGTGATAGAAGAGGATGCTTATGCTTACACCCAGCTAAAAGAAGCAGGTGCTGTGCTGGTGGCGAAATTCACCCTTGGCGCACTGGCTATGGGTGATTATTGGTACGGTGGCCGCACACGCAATCCCTGGAACCTGGAGAGAGGCTCCAGCGGATCATCGGCAGGATCGGCGAGTGCTACAGCTGCTGGTCTTGTACCTTTTGCCATTGGTACGGAAACATGGGGTTCAATAATCACCCCTTCTACCCTTTGCGGCGCTACCGGCTTCAGGCCAACTTTCGGATCTATCAGCCGCAGTGGTGCAATGGCATTAAGTTGGAGTTTGGATAAGATCGGCCCCATCTGCAGGTCGGCAGAAGACGCAGCCATTGTTTTCTACTACATGAAAGGAACAGATGGTCTTGATGCCAGCGCGGTGGACATGCCTTTTAATTATGCCGGCAAAGCTGATGTAAAAAAACTGCGGATTGGATATGCCGCCAACTATTTCAGGAGAGTAGATACTGCGGCCAACGAATGGAAGGTGGTGCAGGCTTTTAGAAAAATGGGAGCCAACGTACAGCCGGTTAACTTTCCCGACAGCGGCGTGTATCACTTCAATATGATGAGCCTTATCATTAGTGCAGAAAGTGCTGCTGCGTTTGATGAATTTACACGATCAGCACTGGATGATATGATGACGCGCCAAACTCGTAATGACTGGCCAAACTTCTTCCGGGGCTCGAGGTTTGTTCCTGCGGTTGAATACATCAATGCAAACCGTCACCGTACGCTGCTTATGCAAACCATGCATAAGTTCTTCAGTAACTACGATGTCATCATTACACCCGGCTTTGGCAGCGGTAACCAATCAGCCATTACCAATCTTACCGGTCATCCAGCTATCTGTCTGCCTACAGGATTTAATAGGCAAAACATGCCGACCAGCATCACGCTTCTTGCTGGCACTCACCAGGATGCTACGCTACTTGCCGTAGCCAAAGCACTGCAGGACGCTACCGAGTGGGAAGAGACGCATCCGCCGATGTTTAGATAAGTCAAAATAAAAGTCAAAAATAAAAATTAGCAGCGCTGCCGGCCAAGTACGCATCAATTATACCAACAAGCGATTGAGAGTTTTAGCCGACTAAGGAACTTATCAAGGCCCCACTGCTTTTAATCACAGTAGTACCACTGCTACATCGCGGACCCGCCGCGCATGGCGGTAATCATGCGCGGCTGTCTTTTTTGGTTCTTTTTTGGACAAGCAAAAAAGAACATAGAATTGAAGTGGCTTGCTGTTCACTTAAGGCATTGGCTCCGAACTGCTATCCAATTGGTCAGGGGATCAACAAAAGCACAGCATAAAACAAGCAAGCAATTTTAAATACTGGCAGCAGTAAGTTGTGAATTTCTTTTGCTCAGGCCGCATGGCGCTCGTTATTGCGCCAGGACTCCACCCGCTTCTTTCAATCAAAGCTGCGCAATGATTGAATGTCTCACTGCGCTCGCCACCGAACCGGCTGATGTCCTTCTGCAATAACTGGTGGTAAAATCAGTACTAATGAGCTTGCTACCAGTCAAGGCATCAAGGCCCCGAAGCTCTTTATCACTTTGTACAAAAGTCCAATAGAAAGACTCCGGGAATGGGCTGTACATCATTCCCGGTCGCCTTTTTGGTTACTTTTTGGCGAAGCAAAAAGTAACATAACAAGTAATTAACTAAAAGAATGGATGATTGAGGGATGAACCATTTTCCTACATCTGTCACTTTCTTTGTCTTGAAACAAAGAAAGTTCAAGAAAGGAACGATTACACCCCGTTCCTTTCCCTGTTCCTTGATTAAGCAATTGTACTACTGTGACCTCAACATTTGTTTTTCATGCATAGTAGTTTTTGGAACTTCATTTTGAGAGTTGAAGAATTTGCAAACCAGTCAAGGCATCAGCGCCCCTCTGCTCTTCACCACTTTGTACAAAAGCCTAATCGCGGATCTCCGGGAATGGGCTGTACATCATTCCCGGTGCCCTTTTTTTGGTTACTTTTTTTGGGCACGCAAAAAAAGTGACATATAAGAGAATGATTAGAAATCAATCTAACCGTTGTTGCAATCAAAGCTGCGCAAGGATTGAATGTCTCGCTGCGCTCGCCACCGAACCGGCTGATGTCCTTCTGCAATAACTGGTGGTAAAATCAGTACTAATATGCTTGCAAAACTGTTAAGGCATCAAAGCTCCGCTGCTCTTCATTACAGTAGTACAAAAGCCCAATAGGAAGACTCCGGGAATGGGCTGTACATCATTCCCGGTCGCCTTTTTGGTCACTTTTTGGCGGAGCAAAAAGTGACATAAAGAAAGGAATTGCTATTGCTTCGGTTAATTCAGAAGTAAAAAATAATCACAGCTGATCTAGCATTAACCTGCAGTCGTTTGATATTGCAACACTAATTCAGAGTTTCTTTTGCTCGGGCCGCATGGCGCTCGTTATTGCGCCAGGACTCCACCCGCTTCTTTCAATCAAAGCTGCGCAATGATTGAATGTCTCGCTGCGCTCGCCACCGAACCGGCTGATGTCCTTCTGCAATAACTGGTGGAGAAATTGCTACTAATGCACTTGCAAACCAGTCAAGGCATCAAGGCCCCGCTGCTCTTCATCACTTTGTACAAAAGCTCAACAGTAAGACTCCGGGAATGGGCTGTACATCATTCCCGGTCGCCTTTTTGGTCACTTTTTGGCGAAGCAAAAAGTAACATAGAATTGAAACGGCCTGATAACTATTTTAAGGCATCAAAGCCCCGCTGTCCTTCACCACTTTGTACAAAAGCTCAATAGTAAGACTCCTGGAATGGGCCGAACATCATTCCCGGTCGCCTTTCCTGCCTACCGGCAGGCAGGTTGTTTACTTTTTGGCGAAGCAAAAAGTGACATAATAAAATATTCAGAGCCCGCTGCTCCAGCGTTTTCACATTTTCATCATCTCCACCACCTGCACATTGCGTAATTTGCAGTATGCCATTTTCTTTAGTCTCTCCTTACCAGCCTGCAGGCGATCAGCCTTCGGCCATTCAACAACTTACCGAAGGCATCCTGCAGGGCGAGCAGTACCAGACGCTTCTTGGGGTGACTGGTAGCGGTAAGACTTTTACCATAGCCAATGTTATCCAGAATGTTCAGCGGCCAACACTGGTGCTTACCCACAACAAAACACTGGTGGCGCAGCTGTATGGTGAGTTCAAGCAGTTTTTCCCAGAAAATGCTGTGGGATATTTTGTTAGCTACTACGATTACTACCAGCCGGAAGCATACATGCCGGTAAGTGATACTTATATTGAGAAAGACCTGAGCATCAACGAAGAGCTGGACAAGCTACGCCTGCAGGCAACCTCGCAGTTGCTAAGCGGCCGCCGCGATATTATTGTCGTTGCTTCAGTGAGCTGTATATATGGTATGGGAAACCCTACAGAATTCGCCAACGGTATTGTTCGAATCCAGCAGGGACAAACTATATCCAGGCAAGGTTTCCTGCACTCGCTGGTAAACAGTCTCTACAGCCGCAGCCAAGGAGAGTTTGGTCGCGGGTCTTTTAGAGTGAAAGGAGATACTGTTGACATCAACCTGCCTTACGTGGATTTTGGCTACCGCATCACCTTCTTTGGAGACGAGATAGAAGAGATAGAAACACTTGATCTGCCATCCGGTAAACGTTTAAGCAAACTAGATCATGCTGCTATTTTCCCTGCTAATCTTTACCTGGCGCCCAAGGACATGATGCACCAGGTGCTCTTCGAGATACAGGATGAGATGGCGGCGCAGGTGGAATATTTTAAAAACACCGGCAAGTTTATAGAAGCTCAGCGACTGAGCGAAAGGGTGAATTACGACATTGAAATGATCAGGGAATTGGGCTATTGCAACGGCGTAGAGAACTACTCCCGTTTCTTTGACAGGCGCAAACCCGGCACCCGCCCTTTCTGCCTGCTTGACTATTTCCCTGACGACTTTCTTTGTGTGATAGACGAGAGCCACCAGACCGTGCCGCAGATAGCTGGTATGTACGGTGGTGACCGCAGCCGTAAACTGGTGCTCGTTGATTATGGTTTTCGCCTGCCAAGTGCACTTGACAACCGCCCACTGAACTTCCACGAGTTTGAGAGCATGGTGAACCAGGTGGTATTCGTAAGTGCCACTCCCGGTGATTACGAGCTGGAGAAAACAGGTGGCGTAGTGGTAGAACAGGTGGTTCGTCCAACCGGGCTGTTGGATCCGCCGATAGAGATACGCCCTAGCGTGAACCAGATTGACGACCTGCTGGATGAAATTGACAAACGCGTTACCAAAGGTGACCGCGTGTTGGTAACCACGCTTACCAAGCGGATGGCGGAGGAAATGGATAAATACCTGGGACGCATCAACATAAAGAGCAAGTACATACACAGCGAAGTAGATACACTGGAGCGGGTGGAGATATTGCGCCAGCTACGACTGGGTGAGATAGATGTACTGGTGGGTGTGAACCTGCTGCGTGAAGGTTTGGACCTTCCGGAGGTGTCGCTGGTGGCGATACTGGATGCAGATAAAGAAGGTTTCCTGCGTAATGAAAAGAGCCTGACGCAGACAGCAGGACGTGCAGCCCGCAACGTGGATGGACTGGTGATCTTCTATGCCGATACCATCACTGAAAGTATGCAGCGCACAATTGATGAGACCACGCGGCGCCGCGAAAAACAGATCGCTTACAACCTGCAACATGGCATCACACCAATGACCATTAAGAAGTCGATAGAGCAGATCATGAAGCAGACCTCGGTACTGGACATAAAGGGTGAGCCAGTGAACCAATATGCTATAGACGACGACGGAACATTGATAACACGTGCCGCCGAAGCCGATAGTGAATACACAACTATCCCACAAATGGAAAAGCGAATCACACAGGTACGCAAGCAAATGGAAAAAGCCGCCAAAGACCTTGACTTCATGGAAGCTGCACGCCTCCGCGATGAAATGCTCAAGATGCAGAAAGAGCTGGAGGGAATGAAAGGCTGAGTCGGTTTTTAAGAACGCAGATTTTACTAGGTGAGGAACGCAGATTTTTATGATGGTGATGATTTTTTGATGAAAATTTTCAGTTGTTAGGAAGAACCCTGGTAAAATTTCATTAAGAAACAAAGATTCGCGTGCATCATAAAAATCTTAATAATCAGCGTTCAAAAACAATAATCAGCATTCTAATTAATAAAGATGAACAACCTCATATACATATTGCTCGCCTGCATCACGAGTTGCGCAACAGCGAAAACCGTAAAAGAACCTGCCATTGCCGCTATACCTCCGTGCCTGCAACAAAAGATCGACAGCATTAAAGCGCAACCACAGTGGAACCCACCAGCCACTGTTGAAGAATATACCTACCACGGCAAACGCGTATTCCTTCTCTCCGCCCCCTGCTGCGATTTCTTCAGTACAGTAGTCGATGAAGATTGCAACTACATCTGCGCCCCCTCTGGCGGCTTTACCGGCAAAGGCGACGGCAAGTGCCCGAACTTTGCTGCAGAAGCAGAATTTGTAAAGGTTGTTTGGAAGGATGAGAGGTGAACCAGTCGATAGGTTGATTAGTTGCAAGGTCAGGAACGCAGATGGCGCTGGTAGTTATGATAGTTTATGAGTACTTGGTGCTCCTTTCTTTTTGTATCCATTCATTCTTGATTTAGAACGCAGATGGTGCTGGTTCTTATGATTGTTCATGAATACTTTGTGCTTCTTCGTGCTCTTGGTGCCTTAGTGGTTCAAAAAAAACTTGAAGCCAGGTAGCACAGAATGTTAGATGTATTGCTACTCTGATATTGATCATCCTTTGATTACTTGCTTTCATTAGGGCCTCTACAGCCCCTAGTTGGTGAATATTTTCCAAACTGGTTATACAAGGAGAAGCAAAATAATTTTGATCGTTAAACATTGATCCCAATGATCAAAGGCATAGTCTTTTCCTCCTTATTCTCATGGAAAGGACAAAAGAAGCATTTGCAGAGGTTGAAGACAAACCATCCATTATTGCAGATTATAAGCATTACCTGGAAAATAAAGCATTCCCTTGTGTAGCGGCGAAGGCAGCCCTGGCACATCAGCAAATTCACTGTATGGTAGCCGGTCACATGGCATGCCCAAAAGATGATTTCGAGATCCTGCAATTCATTTATTCGTTCATTGATACTTACCGTAAGTCAGGTGAACTATATCACAGTGCAGCAATCATCTTTCAACAGCCCACTATATTATCTGAAGAAACATTTGACCAATTGCTTTGGGAAAGATTGCAATCTTTATCAGACCTTGATGCCAATAAATATGGCTATGACAAAAGAGTTGCTATGGATCCACAATCACCAGATTTCAGTTTTAGCTTAAAAGAGGAAGCGTTCTTTATTATAGGCTTGCACCCTGGTAGCAACAGGGTTGCCCGGCAATTCAAATACCCGACTTTGGTATTTAACCCGCACAAACAGTTTGAACAATTACGTGCAACGGATAAATATCAATACCTGCAAAAAGCAGTGCGTAAAAAAGATGTGGCCATATCAGGATCTGTTAATCCCATGCTGGATGATTATGGCGAATCATCTGAGGTTTACCAGTACAGTGGCAGGAAATATGATTCACAATGGCAATGTCCGCTAAAAATAAAACATGATCAATCTACAGGTAATACCGCCGCGTAGTGGCGCAGCATTCACAGTTCGCAAAGGGCAGCGGATAAAGATTGTAGATATAGAAGGCGAACAGGTTTCGGACTTTATCTGTTACAACCTGCATGATAAAGCAGAATATTTATCCAGTGGTCGCACCATCGACTATGCCGAGACCATCTACCTCACCAAAGGGAACTTGTTTTACTCCAACCGCAGCAATGTAATGTTTGAAATGGTTGAAGACACCGTGGGCAGGCACGACTTCTTACTTACCCCCTGCAGTGCCGAAATGTTTCGCATTACCTACGGCCATACAGAACCACATAAAGGATGCTTTGGCAACCTACGCGATGCACTAAAAGAATATGGAATTGAACCTGATCATATTCCTACCTGCTTCAATGTTTTCATGAATGTGCCGGTAGATGGAACAACAGGTAAGGTGTCGGTTCTTCCACCACTTAGCAAACCAGGTGACTACGTGATCCTGGAAACGAAGATGGATCTTATTGTAGGAATGACATCATGCTCAGCCGGCTTATCAAACAACTTTTCCTACAAGCCAATTGGATACGAAGTATTGGATGTTGGTTGATAAGACTAACCGCAGATGCAGCTCTAACAACTATTCAACCTTTCAACTTACAGCACCAGCTTGCCTTGGTAGTAGTCAAGGATCTTTGTCCTGAACAGGTAATCGTACTTCGCAAGAATAAGATTAATGCGCGCCTGGTCCACGTTGTTCTTTGCTACCAGGTATTCCACTTGTGTTATCACTCCTGCATTGAAACGAACCTCTGCCGTTCTAAATGATTCGGAAAAATCAGCTACCTGCCTTTCAACTGTGCGGAGGCGATTGCTGGACGCGCTTAACTGGTAGTGCCCCTGTGCCACCTGCTGGTTAAGTTGATTTATGGCAGCCTGCTGGTTTACTTCGGCTGTTCGTATGTCGATGTTGGCTAAAGCTATTCGGTTACGTGCACGGAAGCCATTAAGTATCGGGACGCGAATATTCAAGAAGAACGCTGTATTGAAGTTGTTGCTTAGCTGGTTCACATATGTGATCTTCTGCGTTTCGAAGTTGTTGCGCTGCGTGATCACCGGCACCTTGTTTCCATTCACCACCACAAAATTGTTTGATGGTACTTCTACAGTATTCAGAAACACATCGCGCTGTGCAGCGTTTGAGTAGTTTGTGTTTATACTTCCGAAGAGGGAAACGGTAGGATAGAATCCTCCACGCGCTACCGCCCTGGCTTTCTCAGCGCTTTGCTTGCGCATGTTGGCAGCTTTTACCAGTGGCAGTTGTTGCAGTGCCTGCTGGTAGATATCAGCTGCTGGTGATAAAGTAGAAGTTTGCGATGCATCTGCACTTAACCGTTCTACCTGCAGGTTGATGTCGTAAGGAACATTCATCAATTGGGCGAGTGTGAGGTTTGCTTCGTTCAGCGCGTTCTGGTTATTGATGATCGCCAGTTCATCGTTTGCCAGCTGCCCCTTCAGGTCATACAGCTGGTGAGGTGGCACGGCGCCTGCTTTATCTAATGTCTCCAGTCTTTCTACCTGCTTACGTGTTACCTCCAGTTGGTTGCGTGATTGCTGCAGCAGGTCCTCGTTGTTGAGCACCTGCAGGTAAGCGAGTATGACGTTGAGCATGATGTTGTCCTTTGTTTGCTGCGCTTCCAGTTTGTTCGCCTCGTACAGCAGGTTGTTCTGCCTGATAAGGTTCCTGTTTTGCGAGCCATTGTACAGCAGCACCTGCGAGCTCACGCTGTAGTTGCCAAACAGCAGCGACCGGTTGACGAATGCATTGGTGAACGGATCGATACTACGGCCTTGGTTGATGCCATGCCCGAGGTTCGCAAACAGGTCAGGAAAGGCGTTTTGCTTTGCTTGTCTCAGGTTCACTTGTGCAGCGTCGGCTGTAAGTGTTGCCTGCTGTACCTGCTGGTTATTGGCAAGTGCTGTTTCTACGCATTGTTTTAGCGTGAGCTTTCCTGGTGTTTGTGCCTGCACGAGTTGCAGCAAGCAGAGTGCCGTTAACAACGTCCACAACTTCATGATCTTTTTCTTCATGTTCTACTATTAAACTGGTACCGCGGTTTTTTCTATTCGTCCATCCAGCAGGTTGATGATGCGTGATCCATATTCTGCGTTCTTCTCAGAATGCGTTACTTGAATGATGGTCACACCTTCTTTATTAATCTGTGTGAACAGCTCCATGATCTCTTCGCCTTGTTTTGAATTGAGGTTGCCTGTGGGCTCATCTGCAAGCAGCAGTTTGGGCTTAGCAATGAGTGCACGTGCTATACCAACCAGCTGTTGCTGCCCGCCCGATAGCTGCGAAGGAAACAGGTCCTTCTTGCCAACGATGTTGAACTTGTCGAGCATGTCGGCAACCATCGCTTTACGCTCCGTTCCCTTCACGTCCTGGTAGAGCAGCGGCGTCTCTATGTTTTCGTAAACAGTAAGTTCATCAATGAGGTGGTAAGCCTGGAACACGAAGCCTATGTGCGACTTGTGCAGTTGCGTACGCTGTTTCTCCTTTAGCTTGAATACATCCTGCCCCATGAAGTTGTAGCTGCCTTCATTGGGCTGATCGATCATGCCGATGATGTGCAGCAACGTAGACTTACCTGAACCTGACGGTCCCATAATAGACACGAATTCTCCTTCGCCTATGCTGAGGTTGATGTCTTTTAAAATGAAGTTGGGTCTGCCGCCCTGGTTGAACCATTTGGATATGTGTTGGAGTTGGATCATTTGTTTGAAGTTTGAGGTTTCGGGTATGGGGTATGAGGATTGAGGATTGAGCGTTCAAGGTTTAAATTTTCAGTTCTTGATTATATATGCTTTGGGAATTGCATGAGGTTGGAATATTAGTTGTCAATCTAGAAGTCATAGGCTACTCACAACTCACCATTCACAATTGACAATTCACCATTCACTACTCACCATTCACCACCCACTAGCCACCAATCACTTCTTCGGGTGCTCTTGCCAAAGCACATTTATGATCGTCCACTTGCCATTGTCTTTGTACAGGTGGAAGTAGTCGATGCCCCAGTGTGCAACGAGTTTGACTGATGCGATCTTGTCAAGCACATCAAACACTACTACCTGCTTTGGCATCTTGTCGATGTCTTTCTGGTTGCTGCTCCATCGCTTTGTTAGTCGCACAAGTTGATCGTAGCTCATGGTCGCATCACGCACGGTATCGTTGCGGGTGTAGTAACCGCGCTTCGCTAAATGTTTAGCCACGCTGGCTTCTATCATACTTGTATCTGCAGTGTAAACACCTTCTACATAATTGAGCACTGCACGTTCTATAGCTTGCTTGTCAGTAGTAGACTGTGCTTTTGTAATGCAGCACATCGACAGAAGGAAGAGGCTACAAAGAATGAATTTCATGGTTATATTTTTTAGCTTTTTAATTGATAGGTCTCTTATTCTTAGCCACTACCTTTCAAAATTCAACATCCTCTCACCTCGCACCTCATACCTTACTCTGTTCTTAAACTCTTAATTGGATTCGAGACACTTGCTTTAATGGCATGGAAGCTGGTGGTGACTGATGCAATAAGGAATGCAATAACGCCTGCTGATAAGAAGATCCACCAGCTGATGGTAGTGCGGTAAGCAAAGCCTTCTAACCACTGGTACATGAAGTACCATGCGATGGGTGCCGCTACTAAAAATGCAATTGCAACCAACAGCAGGAACTCTTTCGACAGCAGGTGCACAATGTTTGGGATGCTTGCGCCCATCACTTTTCTTATTCCTATTTCTTTTGTTCTCTGAATGGTGCTGTAAGCGGCAAGTCCTAATAAGCCGAGGCAAGAGATGAAGATGGCCAGCACTGCGAAGTACAGGAACAGGGTACCAAATCTTTCTTCACCTCTATACTGGCGGTCAAAAAATTCATCTAGGAAATAATAGCTGAATGGCCTGTGCGGCATGATCGTCTTCCATGTGTTTTCTAAAGCAGCAATTGTAGCAGGCAGCTGTGCCGATGACACTTTTATTGAAAGCAAATCGCTGCGGCTTGGCTCAATGCGCATAGATAGCGGCGCAATGTTCTCCTGCAAAGAGCGGTAATGAAAGTTCTTAACTACACCAATGATGGTACCTTCCCTGCCCCACTGGCTGAAGCGTTTACCAACAGCATCCTTGGCGGATGTATAACCAAAGAATTTTACTGCAGCTTCGTTGATCACCATAGCTTGTGTGGTATCAGTACCGAAGTCACGGGAGAAGGTGCGTCCTGCGATAGTCTTCATTTTGAACTGCTCGATGTATTCGAAGTCGACAAAGTACAGGTCGACATTCGCTATCTGCATTTCGCCTTTAGCATTTTCTATTTCAGAATATGCTTTTGAATTACTACCACCCGGTATACTGGAAGATAGCGCTGCAGATGTAACCTGCGGTAACTTTTGTAGCTCCTCTTTTAAGGCAAACTTGTTGGCATTACCATGCGTATCCAGCACGATCACCTGGTCTTTGCTAAAGCCAAGATCCTGGTTGCGCATGTACTTCATTTGATGATACACTACTATGGTTCCAATGATTAGAGCGATGGAGATGGAGAACTGAGCAACCACCAGTCCTTTTCTTAACATGATGCCTCTTGTGCCGGTAGTGAATTTTCCTTTAAGAACGATAATCGGCTTGAATGCAGACAGCACCAATGCAGGATAAACACCAGCCAACAAACCAATAGCTATTGAGGCAGCCAGCAACAACAGCACGTGGTTTATATTCGAGAAGATACCGGTGCTCACTGTCTTCCCCGCAAGCTCGTTGAACAGAGGAAGGAGAAGTGCAGCAATACCGATTGCTATAACAAATGCCAGCAGCGACATCACCAGCGACTCACCAAGGAACTGGTTTACCAGCTGGTTCTTCTCAGCACCAACTACCTTTCTTATGCCTACTTCTTTTGCACGTTCTGCAGAGCGGGCAGTAGTAAGGTTTACGAAGTTGATGCAGGCGATGAAAAGGATGAATACTGCAATGATGGAGAAGATGAGCACATTGTTCCTGTTGCCGTTCTCGAAGGCATCGTCACGTTCTGCGTTCATGTAAACATCTTTCAGTGGCTCGAGGAACAGCGTGTAGAACATCTGGTTTTCTTTCATCAGCTTGCCTGCGCGTTGCTCAAGGAAAGCAGGAAACTTCTTCTCCAGTTGTCCTGGGTCTGTGCCGGGTTTGAGTAGCAAGTAGGAAACAGCGTCGAAGTTGCTCCATTGCTCATCCAGCCCCGGTGAAAATTTTTCTGTCAGCGTAGCCATCGACACCAGCACATCCGCCTTCAGGTGCGAGTTCTCAGGAAGATCTTCCATCACACCGGTAACAATAGCATTGAACTCGCTGCCGGTTACCACCACCGTTTGCCCGATGGGATCTGCATTTCCAAAATATTTCTTTGCAGTGGTTTCAGATAACACCAGCGATAGTTGCTCTTTCAGTGCAGTCTCTGCGTTGCCTTTTACTAGTTTAAAATCGAATACCCTGAAGAAAGAAGAGTCCGCATACAGCACACGATCTTCCTGGAACTTGCGATTGTCTTTCTTGATCAACATGCTGGTGGCATTAACGCGGACGAACGCTTCTACTTCAGGGAAATCTGTTTTAATATTTGGTGCAAATGGCCATGCTGTTATGCCTGCATGTATTGTTTCACTTGGCGTGATCACGTCAGTAAGAACGCGGTATATCCTTGACGACTTAGAGTGAAAAGTATCATAGCTCTTCTCAAAGGTGACGTACATGAAGATGAGAAAGCATGCAGCCATTCCCACTGCCAGTCCGGCAATGTTGATGAAAGAAAATGCTTTGTTCCTCCACAAGTTCCGCAATGCGATCTTCAGATAGTTCTTAATCATGTTGGTTATTTAAATGTTTTTGCCTGGCCTATTCTGAACGTAGACTTTTAACTGGATTAGTAAAAGAAGACTTGATAGCCTGGTAACTAACAGTGATCAACGTAATAGCAATAGCACATACACCTGCTGCTATAAACATCCACCACTCGAGGTTGATGCGGTAAGTAAACTCGTGCAGCCACTCATTTGACAAGTACCACGATACCGGAACAGCAATGACGAAAGCAATAGCTACCAGCTTCAGGAAATCTTTCGTGAGCAAGCGAACAAGATCGGAGATAGAAGCACCAAGTACTTTGCGAATACCTATTTCCTTGGTTCGTTTTACCAGCTCGAATGCACTTAGTGCAAACAAACCAAGACATGCTAGCAGGATGGCCAATGTAGAGAACGTGGTGAAGACAATGCCTGTTTGCTGCTCAGCCTTGTACATTTCCTGGAACTCTTCATCAAGGAAATGATACTCGAAAGGACGGTGGCTGATGCGCGACTTCCATGTTGTTTGCAGGTGGTCAATTGTTGCTTTTAAATTTTCACTTGAAACTTTTACCAGCATTACCTGCGCCATCCTGTGATCAAGAAAGATGAGTAGTGGATTGATTGTCTCGTGAAACGACCTGAAGTGAAAGTCTTTAATCACTCCACGCACTTTGCCTTCACGATTTTTAGCTACTATCTTACCTACTGCCTCTTCTGGGGTCCAGCCTAAGGCTTTAGCTGCAGCTTCGTTTAGGATGTAACTGTACTTGCTGTTGGGTCCGCCAGTGGTATCAAAAGAAAGTACATCAGCCTGCGTGAAGTCGGAGCCGGCAATTACCTGCATGCCCATCGTTTTTACAAAGTCTTCGTCAACAGGAATGGCATTAATGGTGATCGATTTATCCTCGCCTTGCTTCCGAAGCGCATCGCCCCAGCCGATATGCGTAGGCGCTTCATATGCAGCTGCTACTGATACTACATTAGGATGTGCAGTAAGTGCTGGCTTTAGGTTCTGCATCATCTTTTTCACCTCTTCGTCTACCGGCAAAACGATCACCTGCTCTTTATCATAGCCGAGATCTTTTGTCTGGATATAATCCAGCTGCTTTAGTATAACAATGGTTGACGTGATGAGGAAAATGGAGATAACGAACTGTAGGATGATCAATGACTTTCTTAATCCTGCACCACCTGAAGTAAAAGAGAAGCCACTCTTCAAGATCTTGATGACTTTGCTGCTTGATAACACCAAGGCAGGATATGCACCTGCTGCAAAGGCAACCAACATGCTTAACACAACAAGCCCTCCAACTACTACGGGATTTAAAATATCAGCAGCCTGCAGTTGTTTGCCTGCTACATCGTTGAAGAAGGGTAGTAGCAGGTAGGCAGCAGCAAAGGCGATAACAAGTGCGATAGCAGTAAGCACAATTGACTCCGCAATAAACTGGTTGAACAGTTGCTGCTTTCGTGCGCCTAATACTTTGCGGATACCTATTTCTGCAGTACGACTTGCTGACTGAGCTGTGCTCAGGTTTGTATAGTTAACGCAGGCAATCAGCATGATGAGCAATGCCACTACAGCTAGTATATAGATGTAGATGATATTGTTGTTTGGTTCGAAGCCATCGAGCTTAGAGTGCAGGTGAACAACCGTAAGCGGCTCCAGCTTAAACGTCATGAACTGGTCACCTTCTACTTTAAATTCTTCTTTTGCTACCCTCTTCGCGAATGCATCAATCTTGTTCTGAAGAGCCGCAAGGTTGTCGGCTGAGTTCAATAACAAGTAAGTGATGTAATTCGCTTCATTATAATTTTCTGTTTTAGCTGCAGACAGTGTAGTAAATGAAGCAATGAAATCAAATTGCAACTGCGAGTTAGCGGGCGCATCAGCAGCAACACCAGTCACTTCAAGTTGCTTCATACCCACCTTCAGAACTTTACCAACAGGATCTTCGTTGCCAAAATATTTGCGTGCAGTTGTTTCGGTCAGCACCACTTTATCTGGTGCATTCAATGCTGTTCTTGTATTGCCCTTCAGCAGAGGAAAAGAGAACATAGAGAAGAATGCTGAGTCTGCATACACGAAACTTTTTTCTTCAAACAACTTGTCTGCATAACCAACCACTCGACCATACTTCAGCGTTCTTACATAGCCTTCTACTTCAGGAAAAGTGCGCTGAAGCTGAGGGCCTACTTTTGTACCTGTTGTAGCCGTTTTAGTATCAGCGTCACCAAAATTGTACTCCCACGTTACCCGTGCTATGCGATCTGCATTCGCATGAAACCTGTCGTAGCTCACTTCGTGCCAGATGTACATACCAATCAGCAAGCAGCAGGCAATGCCAATGCTAAGGCCTGCAATATTTACGAAGGCATACAGCTTGTTCTTGCGCAGGATACGTATCGCAATGGTCAAATAGTTTTTAAGCATGTTCTTCGTTTTTTAGTATCCATCTTGATATTCTTTCTCGTAAACTCCCCTCATTGCTTTTCTAAACCTCACACCTCATACCCCATACCTCACACCCCATACCCCATACCCACACCTCATTCCGTTCTTAAGCTCTTCACCGGGTTACTTACAGCAGCTTTTATCGTTTGAAAACTCACTGTTATTAATGCTACCACAACTGCAGCAATGCCTGCAACAGCAAATACCCACCAGCTGATGCTTATACGGTACGGAAAGTTCTCAAGCCACTTGTTCATTGCATACCATGCTATAGGAAATGCAATGATGGACGAGACAAGTACGAGCACTACAAATTGCTTTGAAAGCAAGCCCATGATGTTGAGCACACTTGCTCCCAGTACCTTTCTTATTCCTATTTCTTTGGTGCGCTGCTCCGCACTAAATGCAGCGAGTGCGAACAAACCCATAGAGCCTACTATGATGGCCATCAAAGTAAATATCCACAGCAGGCTGCTGAGCTTCTGCTCGCTCTCATACATCTTGCCATAGGTCTCGTCCATAAACTTATAGTCCAAAGGAAAGCCGGGTGAAAATCTATTCCACGTATTGTTGATGTGATCAATGGTACTCTTGATATTGCTGGTGCTGAGCTTAGCAGCTACTTTAAGTGCAACAGGAGGATAGATCTGGATGACAGACGCTGTTACTTTCTCATGCAGGCTCTTGTAATGAAAATCCTGTACTACGCCGATCACCTTTCCCTTCTTTACAGGGTCGCCAGGATTGGCTCCCCACTTGGGCCAGTAGATCGGTTGCCCCAATGCTTTTTCAGGTGTATCAAAACCAAAGTCCTTTACTGCTGTTTCATTTATAATAAATGCCTCATCTACATCGGTCGTCATTTCTTTAGAAAAATCTCTCCCTGCAATGATTTTGAAGCCAAGCGTTTTGATGTAATCATGATCGCCGATGAAGAGCTTGCTCGAAATGCTTTTCTCACCGTCCTTACCAGGGATCTTCACGCCATCACCTGCGAATTGATCACCTGGTAAACCATAACCAGCGGTAACAGAAAGTACATTCGGGTTGCTCTTCAACTCGCTCTTGAAGGCTTCTAATTTATCAGCTACTTCACCTCTCATCTGGAAGTAAATAACTTGTTCGTTGTTGAAGCCGATATCCTTGGTGTTGAGGTAGCTCATCTGCTTGTAAACAATGATAGCTGAAACAATGAGCAACGCAGACAAAGCAAATTGCACCACCACAAGTCCCTGCCTTATCCAATTCGTACCGCCGGAGGGCGACGTTGGCTTCATGCTTTTAAGCACCTTGATCGGTTGGAAGCCAGACAACACCATCGCAGGATAGATACCTGCCAGCACACCAATCACAACTGCTGATGCAAGTATCGTAAGCAATAGAAGCGGGTTTGTGAAAAGGTTGAACTCGATATTCTTGCCGGTAAAATCATTCAGCAGCGGAACAACAAAATAAGTAACTGTAGCAGCAAGTATAACAGAGATAACAGACAGCAAAATTGTTTCGCCTATAAACTGAACGATCAGTTGTTTCCTATCTGCACCAATAACTTTCCTTACACCAATTTCCTTCGCTCTTCTAAATGATCGTGCCGTAGCGAGGTTGATAAAATTGAAGCATGCAATAATCAAGACAAAGATGGCAATGATGCTTAGACCTTTTACATACGAGGCATTTCCCCGAACAGCATTGTCATACACAAAGTCAGCTGAGTTGAGGTGTATATCGTGCAGGTGTTGGAAGTAAGGCAGGAACGTTGTATTGTCGCTCTCCAATGTTGGCCGCACCTTTTCTACTACATGCGCCTGGAACTTCTCCTGTAGTTTATTCACATCTGTGCCCGGCTTCAGTTTTACGTAACTGTAGAACTGGCTCCATGTCCACTTTTCCATCCTTTCTGCAGGAAGCGTAATTGAAGGCAAAGACATGACGTATCGGAAGTCGAGGTGGAAGTGTGATGGCATTTCAGCTAAAACACCTTTTACCGTAAAGTCTTCATTGTCGATTTTTATTGTCTTACCAATTGGATTGTTGTTGCCGAAGTATTGCTTCGCCAGTTGTTGATTGAGTACAATGGTTGAAGGTGCTAACAATGCAGTTGCTGCATCACCAGCCGCGAACTTCAGAGGGAAAACGGAGAAGAATGATGAGTCAACGAAGATGCCCTTTTCTTCATAAGCTTTGTTATCTCCAACTTCTAAAAGGTACTTATCATTTATCATCATGATTCGAGCAGTAGCCTCTACCTCAGGAAAAGTGCGTTGCAGGAACGTCGCGTAAACAGGAGCACCAACTGCCATGTACGATGTGTTGCCACTCTCTTGTCTTTCGGTGTACACGCGGTACACATTCTCCCCACCGGGAATAGATTTATCAAACTGTTTTTCATCCCAAACAAATAGCCCTATAACGAAACAGCCAATGAGGCCGATGGTGAGGCTGAGGATATTGATGGCTGAAAAGCCCTTGTACCGCATCAGGTTGCGGATCGCTGTCTTGAAATAATTCTGGAGCATATAAAATTTCGTTTTTGATCGTTGTCGACTACAGCAGCATTGCCTATAATTTTACCTACTTATGTTTTTCATTTAACTCTTGCGTAGCTGCATTCACTTTATTCGGTTCTTAAGTTTTTGGTTGGATTAGCAAGTGCTGCTTTCACTGATTGGAAGCTGATGGTAATAAAAGCAATGGCTACAGCAAGTACAGTAGTCAGCGCAAATACATGCCAGGTGATAGTGGTGCGGAAGGCAAAATTCTGAAGCCATTTTTCCATTGCCCACCAGGCGAGTGGTGATGCTATAACTACCGCTATAAAAACCAGCTTCAAGAAATCAACTGACAATAAACCAACAACACTGCTTACGCTTGCACCCAGTACTTTTCTTATACCTATTTCTTTTGTTCGTTGCTCTGCGCTAAATGCAGCAAGTGCAAACAACCCAAGACACGAAATGAGTATAGCGATCACTGTGAAGTAGTTGATCAGGGTCGCTTGTCTTGCATCCTTCTCATAGTTCTTCTGGAAGTCAAGATCAAGAAAACTATATTCAAAAGGCTCATTTGGATTTAGCTTTTTCCATGTGCTTTCAAGTGATGCAAGTGACTGATCTATGTGAGCACTTTTTGCATGCGCTATCATGTAATTGAAAC
Source organism: Aridibaculum aurantiacum (assembly GCF_017355875.1). NCBI lineage: Bacteria > Pseudomonadati > Bacteroidota > Chitinophagia > Chitinophagales > Chitinophagaceae > Aridibaculum > Aridibaculum aurantiacum. The sequence goes on along the minus strand of NZ_JAFEWC010000001.1, from coordinate 83,264 downwards.
CAGCAGTAGGATACATACGAAAAGCAAATGGTTGAACTGCTTCATGCAGGTCCTTGAAGTGAAAGTTCTTAACAACACCCACAATGGTGAATTGCATTTGCTGTCCATCCCAATCGGAAGCAAGCCACTTACCTATTGCATCTTCGGGTGAAGCAAAACCAAACTCTTTAATGGCTTCTTCATTTACTACAAAACGTGTGAGCGTATCAGCAGTAAATTCAGGTGAGAACAAACGACCAGCAACAGGCTGTACTCCCAGCGTTTTTAAAAAGCTATCATCTACCAAATTGATGAACACTGTCTTCGAATCTTCTGCTGTTTTACCTTGCCTGTACATTAGCCAATCTTGTACATTGTCGATTCCAGGATAATACATAGAAGAGCCGATGGAGCTAATATGAGTACTACCTGCTAACTCAGATTTAAAAGATTGACGGGCTGCTTTAGCAGTAGCTGTTCTTAGTGGAATAATGATCTGTTGGTCTTTCTGAAAGCCTAGATCTTTAGAACGCATGTACTTCATTTGCGAAGCAATAACAACCGATGCAACAATTAGCGCAATAGAAATAACAAATTGAAAAACCACCATGCCTTTGCGTAAACTAACTGCAGCAAGCGAATTGGTAAACTTCCCTTTCAACACCTTTATCGGCTTAAAAGAGGATAAGTAAAATGCAGGATAAAGACCAGCCAGTAATCCTGTTATGACTGCAAGAGCAAAAAAGCCAACGAACAAAAGCGCATGCTGTTGGAAATTTATCATCAGTGATTTTCCGGAAATGTTTTCAAACAAAGGCTTGAGCAATTGCGCCAGGAGAAAAGCAATGACCATTGCTACCAGCGACATCAGCACAGCCTCACCGAGGTATTGATTTACTAGTGATCTTTTCTCTGCGCCCAGCACCTTTCGTACTCCTACTTCTGCAGCACGTTTAGAAGATTGAGATGTAGCAAGATTCATGAAGTTGATGGATGCGATGAGAAGTGTAAGCAGTGCTATAGTTCCAAGTATAAAGAGGCTTCTCTTACTTCCACCGGGCGTTACATTTTCTTCAATGCCTGCATGTAAATACACATCAGCAATAGGCGTAAGTAAATAGTTGCGTTGCCTTCCCATTCCTTTCAACTCTTCGCCCATGTGCGTATTGATGAAAGCTGGAAATTTAGCAGCTAACTTCCCTGCATCAGTTCCAGGCTTTAGCAACATGTAGGTATAAAACATGTTGTTGTTTACAAGGCTTGGGTTGTTGTTCGCCATGTTGTCCATGTTGCCACCCCTGAATGTGAGAACAAATCGTGCATCAATATGAGTAGGGTTAACTGGCTGTTTATATACGCCTGTCACCCTGTAATCATGATCCCCGTTTGTGCTGCTGCTAACGCGGATTACTTTATTTAAAGCAGGTTGGTTGCCCCAGATTTTAGAAGCTATTTCTTCGGATAAAACAATGGAAGATGGCTCCATCAAAGCTGTTTGCGGATTACCTTCTTTGAAATCATAGGTAAGGATTTGAAAGAAACCTGAGTCTGCTAAATATCCTTTTGTTTCATAAAATGATTTGATGGCACTACCAGCTTCTGTTACTTGTAATAGTGTTTTATCATCCCTGTACAGGCGCATCAGTCGCGCAGTTTTATCTATTTCGGAAAACTCCTGCTGCATCAGTTTACCCACACCACCTGATGTATTACCAGCAATTTTGCTTTCACCTTCCTGCATGAAGTCTGTGTTCAATTGAAAGATCCTGTCTTTGTTTACATGGTACTGGTCGTAACTCAGCTCATGCATGATGTAAACCGAAATCAACATGCAAGAGGTAAGACCAATAGCCAAACCAAAGATGTTGATGAAAGAAAGCGTCTTGTTCTTCACCAGGTTTCGGTATGCAAGCTTCAGGTAGTTTCTAAACATAATCTTCGTATTGTCAGGGGTATGTTCTTTGTGTTGCCAGGCGGCACGCAAGCTCATATGCTAACATGTAGTGCATATAGTAAAACGGATACATTCACTAGTAGCTACTCCACATTTGCTTGTGGTAAAAATGATTTTCTGTGTGTGATTATAAGGAAGGTTAGGTGGCAAGAATTTACTTGCAAATCCCTTGTTCGTCAGCTTTGAATCAATTTCCTACACCATGATATTTTCGAGCACCGTTTGTCCATCCAGCATACGAATGATGCGATGGCTATAACGTGCATCATGCTCTGAGTGTGTTACCATAACTATGGTTGTTCCTTGTTCGTTCAGATCGGTTAGCAGTTGCATTACTTCATTACCGTTTGATGAATCAAGATTACCGGTTGGTTCATCCGCGAGAATAAGTTTAGGATTATTTACCACTGCTCTTGCTACAGCTACACGCTGTTGTTGTCCGCCTGAAAGCTGTTGTGGATAATGATTTCGACGATGCATGATCTGCATTTTGTCAAGTACGTCTTCTACACGCTTCTTCCTGTCTGGCGCCTTTACACCCAGGTAGATCAGAGGAAGTTCTACGTTTTCAAATACTGTTAGCTCATCAATCAAATTGAAACTTTGAAATACAAAACCAATGTTGCGTTTGCGCAAATCAGCGCGCTTCCTTTCGTTGAAATGTGCCACTTCCTGGCCGTTGAACTTAAAGCTTCCGCTATCTGGGTCATCAAGTAAACCAACGATGTTAAGCAGTGTAGACTTACCACATCCAGAAGGTCCCATTACAGCTACAAATTCACCTTCGTTCACTTCGAAGTTTAGCTTATTAAGAGCGATGGTTTCTACATCTTCAGTACGGTAGACTTTTTCGAGTTGAGAGATAGATATCATTGAGTTTAAAATTTTGGTTGTCAGCTATCAGCTATCAGCCTTCAGCTACTAAGGAGATCATTTAATGTCGTTGAATAAATAAAAGGGATGAATATCTAAATCGTGCGTTTTTATTTCTGGTAGTTGTATTGACTGCTTATTCTGATAATTTGTTCCTTGTACGGTACATGCCATCACAACAGGAACAATAGCATTAATTAATACCATTGTTAATGATACTTGTAATAGCTTTTTCATAATGCTGCATTTATTGTTGATATAGTAATCACAGAAATCTATTTTGTATTTCTAAAAGATTTATAATGAGAAATTTTCAACAGCTTGAATTTTGGAAAAGAAGTCATCTATTAACCCTCAAAATCTACCGCCTCACCCAAAACTTTCCCAAAGAAGAAACTTATGGTCTTACCTCCCAGATGCGCCGCTCATCAGCATCCATTTCTACTAACATTGCTGAAGGCTGCGGCAGGCATAGCAATGGAGACTTCAAAAGATTTCTAATCATTTCCACTGGCTCATGTTCCGAACTTCACTACCAGGTCTTGCTAAGTCATGACCTAGGCTACATTGATGAAATCACCTACAAAGAACTTGATGAAGAAATCATTCAGCTTAGGAAAATGATCTATAGCTACGCTGACAAACTCGACTGAAATAACAAGTTGATTTTACACCGCGTACAAGCTCATTTCTTAACCTTCCTTCTGAAAGCTGATAGCTGACAGCTGATCGCTAACACCTACTTCTCCCTCCTCAACACCAGCTCCTGCATATTCCCATAGTTCTCGTAGCTCGATGTAACAATCTTATCTCCCGGCTGAAGGCCTTGCAGCACTTCGTAGTACTCTGGGTTCTGTCTGCCTAGCTGTACGTCTACTTTATAAGCCATGCTGCCACTTTCATTTACCTTAAAAACCCAGTTGCCGCCAGTCTGTTGGTAGAAGCCACCTTTTGCTAATAACACGGCTTGTGTCTCATCGCTTAGTGCAAGGCGTATCTGCAGTGTTTGCCCGCGACGAATGCCATCAGGTATACCATCAACAAACTCCATATCTACCTGGAAGCGGCCGTTGTTTACCTGCGTATATACCTTTCTGATTTTAAGCTTATAATTTTTTCCTGCCAACGAGAACTCACCCATCAGGCCTGTGTAGATCCTCGAGATGTAATGTTCGTCTATATCAGCACGAACTTTAAAACCGCTCATCACATCTATCTGTCCAAGTCTTTCGCCACGGTTCTTTGATTGCCCAATCTCTGCATCCAGCGAAGTGATCTGTCCATCAACCGGTGCACGAACAACAAGGTCATTCACCTTGCGGCGCATCAGGTGCAGCGCGTTTTGCATACGGCTGTAGCTCTCTCTCATTTGTCCTACCTGCTGGCGACCACTTGCAGAGTCGTTCTTCAATGTTTCTTCTGTTAGCTTCTTGCGGCGCACCTGGTACTTGTAATTATTTTCAGCACTCAGTAAATCCTGCCGGGCCAGTGCCTTCTCATCATACAGGTACTTATTCAGTTTATAAATTCTTTCAGCTTCCACAAGAGCGTTGTCAACTTCAGCCATTTGGTTCAATTGGCGAATGGTATTCTGCTCTGCATTGTTGCGGGTATTTTGCATTTGCGTCAGCACTTCAAACACTGCAGTCTCCTGGTTGCTTAAACTAAGTTCCAGGTCCGTATTCGCCAGCTTCATGATTGCCTGGCCTTTCTTAAGAAAAGCACCATCTTCTACAAACACCTCATCTACTCTTCCTCCTTCCGCAGCATCAAGGTAAATGGTGGTAAGCGGCATCACGATGCCATTCACGGGAATGAACTCCTGGAAAGCAGCCTTTTTTACCTCAGAAATAGTAATGCGTTCAGTATCAACATTCAACCTGCTTTTACCGGAAGTAAAGTAGAAGCTGCCGGCTATTAGCAGAACGATCATCGTGATGGTTCCAATGGTTAGTAACCTTTTACGTGACCACCTATTCTTTTTAATTATTCTATCCACTGTTCTCTTTTAAAAGGGTTTTACAAACACCCGGCTTTTTATTTCCGGGTGTTGTTCGCACAGGAGAAATCTAAACAACCTGTACACTCGCATAAACATGCCAATTCACAAGCCATTGATTCACAAGATAATGAAGTTCTTAGTATCTACGAAGATGTTCGTTAGTGATACACTCAGTGTCCGCTTTTGATACACTTTCTAACACTTTGCCTTTTATAAAATATTAATAGCCACTGCCTTGCATTTATGGTATTATTGTAGTTGCACATTGCCTGCTAAACCCTGACTGCATGCTCCTAAAGAATTCTTCAGTATTGATTGTAGATGATGACCCGGATGTTTTAACCGCTGTACGTTTGTTATTAAAAACAGAGGCGAAGGAAGTACTGACGGAACGAAACCCGGAAAACCTCCGCGACATCCTTTCGCGCAAAAGCTTTGATCTTGTGTTGCTCGATATGAACTTCAACAGCTCCATCAACACCGGCAACGAAGGGATCTTTTGGCTGAAGAAAATAAAAGAATTTAAGAGTGAAGCAGCGGTAATTATGATCACTGCGTATGGTGATATAGATCTTGCCGTACGCTCATTAAAAGAAGGCGCGGCTGATTTTGTTGTGAAACCATGGCACAACGAAAAACTGATCAGCATTTTAAAAGATGCCCTGGATAAAAAAGCAAGGGGAGAAAAAGGCAAGCCGAAAATATCTACCGTTAGCGGCACACATTGGCAAAATGAAGTGCTGGGCGAGTCCGATGTGATGCAGGATATTTTTTACAAGATTGAAAAAATAGCACCTACTGATGCCAACATTCTTATTCTAGGAGAAAATGGAACCGGTAAAGACCTGGTGGCTAAAGCCATTCACCAGCAAAGCCTGCGGGCGCAAAAGCCTTATGTAAAAGTAGATGTGGGTTCACTTACCGAAAGCCTGTTTGAGAGCGAGTTGTTTGGCTACCGCAAAGGCGCTTTCACTGATGCACGTGAAGACCGTGCGGGCAGGTTTGAAGCAGCGCAGGGTGGAACTTTATTCCTGGATGAGATAGGCAATATTTCTTTACATCAACAGGCGAAGCTGCTAAGCGTACTACAAAACCGGCAAGTGCTAAGACTTGGGGATCATGAGCCAAGGCATATTGACATAAGGCTGGTATGCGCTACTAATGTGCCCCTGCACGAACTGGCGAATGAAAACCGTTTCAGGAAGGACCTTGTCTACCGAATAAATACAGTTGAGATAATGATGCCGCCACTGCGGAAGCGTGGTGATGATATCATTTTGCTGGCAAATCATTTCTGCCAATTGTACAGCAATAAATATTTGAAACCTGTACTAAAGCTGGATGCCTCTGCCGTAGATAAACTTTTGAATTATCATTTTCCCGGAAATGTGCGTGAATTGCAATATTCAATAGAGCGTGCCGTCATTATGGCGGAAGGAGATGTGCTTACAGCTACCGATCTTCTTTTCTCACCATTAGAAACTAAAAAAAGAATAGAGGAAGAGCCGGTGGAGCTAAATTTAAGTTCAGTAGAAAAGAACACGATACTGAAGGTGATAGAAAAGAACAATGGCAATATTTCAAAAGCAGCTAAAGAACTTGGCCTTACAAGAACTGCATTGTACAGGAGGTTGAGTAAGTATGATATTTAGGGTGCAGCTGTCAGAAGTCAACCTTAAGCCTTCAGCCAAAAAATTTGATAACAACATTAAAATCCTAATCAGCTATTAGTTGTTCATTTAAAGCTTCAGCTCAAAGCTGATAGTTGAAAACTGATAGCTGAAAACCTCCCCATGCCTCTCTTTAAAAACTTCGAATGGCGGATTGGTTTCCGTGTAGTGCTGCTGCTGGTTACACTAACAGCTGCGGCATTCTTCGTAGTGCAGTTGTACTGGATATACTTCATCATGCTGCTGCCTTTGATCGTTTACCTCGTAATAGAGTTTTATCGCTTTCATCACAAAAGTTACGAGGAGCTAAGCCAATTTGTAGAGTCTATCCATTACCGCGACTTCAGCCGCAACTTCGATGTAAAGCATGCTCCTACTGAACTGAAACCTTTACGCAAAGGTTTCAACGAGATCAACACCACGTTCAAGATCATTAGTAAAGAAAAGGAAACCCAATACCAATACCTGCAGAAGATACTGGAGCTGGTTGACACGGGCATTCTTTCGTATAAAGAAGAGGATGGAGCGGTAGTATGGATGAACGAAACGCTGAAGCGTATGCTGCAGCTGCCGTACCTCAAAACCATTCATTCACTGGCAAAGCGTGATGAGACATTGTACCAGCAAATACTGGCACTGCGGCCGGGTGATGCAAAAATTGCAACCGCCCATCTTGAAAGATCTTCTTTTAAGGTGCTGCTGTCATCAACAGCATTTCAAACAGAAGGTGAAAAGTTTAAGCTGATTGCTTTCCAAAATATTGATGAAGCGCTTGATGAAACAGAATCACGTGCGTGGCAAAAGCTGCTGAGCGTAATGACACACGAGATCATGAATTCTATTGCGCCAATCTCGTCACTGGCTGATACACTTAAAAACCGGCTGCACTTGTCACTCAATAAACTAAACAATGAAAGTGGCAGTGTAGACGATCTTGAACTAGGCATTGAAACCATCAAACGCCGCAGCGAAGGCTTGCTGAAGTTTGCTGAAACTTATCGCAATCTTAATAAGATCACCACGCTTAACGTGCAAAAAATATACGTGCGTGATCTTTTTGAGAACCTGTACCAACTGATGCAGCCAACGCTCGATCAGAAGCAGGTAGAGATGGAAATTGTACTAAAGGACCCCGGGCTGCAACTGGAAGCTGATACCAACCTGGTAGAACAAGTACTGATCAACCTGGTGGTGAACAGCCTGGATGCGGTAAAAGAGAGCGAGCAGCCGCGCATCACGCTCTCTGGATTTATTGCACCAGGAGGAAAAGTGATTATCAGGGTTTCAGATAATGGTGCAGGCATGTCAGAAGAAGTGATGGAAAAGATCTTTATCCCGTTCTTTAGCACTAAGAAAACGGGTAGTGGCATTGGGCTGAGCTTGTGCAAGCAGATAATGATGCTGCACAAAGGCAGTATCCAAATTCAATCAGTAGAAGGAAAGGGAACAACTTTCTCCCTTCACTTTTGAAAACTCAAATACGGCAGCCTCACTTATCAACTTCTCAACCATACAACTTATCAACCTCCCCACCTTAACATTCTCCCTCACCCTGCTTGCGCAAAAATCTGCACCTTTGCACCGCCTGTACTAAGGGCGCTATTTTGACCTATGCAATTATATTGTGAATCGCTTACTGAATATAAACGTCTGGCTACCCGAGAGGTCGCTATAGGCAACCTGAAGCTGGGAAACTTTCACCCGATCCGCCTGCAGACCATGACCACCACCGACACCATGGATACCATGGCTACCGTGGAGCAAACCATCCGCTGTATAGAGGCAGGTGCTGAGCTGGTGCGTATTACGGCGCCCAGCAAAAAAGAGGCTGAAAACCTGCTGAACATTAAGAATGAATTGCATCGCAGGGGCTATACCACACCGCTGGTTGCCGATATACATTTTACACCAAATGCCGCAGAAATAGCAGCACGCATAGTAGAAAAGGTGCGGGTGAACCCAGGCAATTACGTAGACAAAAAGAAGTTTGAACTGCTGGAATATACGGATGCCGAATATTTAGAAGAGATAGACCGCATCCGCGAAAGGTTCACGCCGTTGATATCTATTTGTAAAGAATACGGTACTGCAATGCGAATAGGTACCAACCACGGCAGTCTTAGCGATCGCATCATGAGCCGCTATGGCGATACGCCGATGGGCATGGTTGAAAGTGCTATGGAGTTCCTCCGTATTGCGCGTGCAGAAAATTACCACAACATCCTGCTGAGCATGAAGAGCAGCAACCCGCAGGTGATGGTGCAGGCATACAGGCTGCTGATAGCGCAGATGATGCAAGAGTTTAACGAATGCTACCCACTGCACCTTGGGGTAACAGAAGCCGGCGATGGCGAAGATGGTCGTGTGAAGAGTGCGGCAGGTATAGGTACTTTGCTGGAAGATGGCATCGGCGACACCGTTCGTGTTAGCCTTACAGAAGATCCTGAATTTGAGATACCTGTGTGCCGCGACCTGGTGAAACGTTACAACGACCGCAGCCAGCATGTAAAAGGTATTGCGCCAATAGAAACAGAGGCAGCCTTATCGTATTCTCCTTTTGAATACCGCCGCCGCACTTCTTTTGCCATAGATAATATTGGTGATAAGCATGTACCGGTGGTAGTGGCGGATCTTAGTAAAATAGAGAATATCACTCCCGCACATTTAGAAGGTGTGGGTTATAAATATGATGCAGCTTCTGACAAATGGACCATCAATGACTCGGCGGCTGATTATATTTTTACTGGGAACCAGGTGCTGCCCTTTGCTTTACCGGGCACACTTAAGGTGATCGTTTATCCTGCCACATGGCAACAGGTAGTAGCAGATGCTTCCATTACACCAGATGGTGTCACCAAGTACTTTCCTATTTACCAGGATGCAGGATTTGTAAAAGCCAAAGAGCGTAGTGGCATCATGAACTTCGTGATGTTTGACTGCTTTAGCGACGACACCCCGCTTAACGATTTCACGCACTTGGATGATGTTGCCAACGATCCAACAGTTGTTATCTGCCTGAGCAGCGAGAATAAGCATGCTATGCCTGCTGTTCGCCGGATGTTCATGGAGCTGCAGGAGCGCAAGATCAATAATCCTGTGGTCATCATCTGCGACAGCAATTGGAGCAGCGCCGATGAACACCTGGTGCATTATGCTACAGAATGTGGTGCGCTACTGCTGGATGGTTTTGGCGATGGCATCTGCCTCGGCATGACTTCCAAAGCATACGAGAGTGCTTCTGCTACCAATGCATCGGGAAGGAACTACCTGAACAACCAGACGACGGAGCAGTTCATCAACAGTACAGCATTTACCATATTGCAAGCTACACGTACAAGAATTTCTAAAACCGAATATATCAGCTGCCCCAGCTGCGGCCGCACCTTATTTGACCTACAGGAGACGACCGCTAAAATTCGTGCAGTTACCAATCACCTGAAGGGCGTAAAGATCGCCATCATGGGTTGTATAGTGAATGGACCCGGTGAAATGGCCGATGCGGATTTTGGCTATGTAGGTAGCGGACCGGGCAAGATCACATTGTACAAAGGAAAAGAAGTAGTGAAGCGGAATGTGCCAAGTGATATAGCTGTTTCAGAGCTTATTCTGCTACTGAAGGAAAACGACGCATGGGTAGAGCCGGTTGTTTAGGTGATTAGAGATTGGTGATTGGTTGGTTAGCTTCGTCATTGCGAACTTGCGCAGCTTGTGAAGCAATCCTTTACATTAAGTAATTGCTGTTTGCCTGGCCAGTAAAGACGTTCATTCTTCACAATGCTGCATTAACACTTAGCGAGTGTACATGGCGGGTAATTTGTTTTAACTTTAGATAAAGCATGTTTTATGAAAGCAGGTGAAAAGGAGAAGAAGGAGAAGAAGGTAGGAAAGTTCATTTATTACAATATGGATAAGATGCCAACCCCTCCGGATCGTTCTAAATTTTTTGGGATCTTAAAATCTAAAGTAGATCCAGTTAAAGCACAACGAAAGCTTCGCGATGAGTGGGAATAGTTACTTTCTTGATACCAACATCATATCTTATTACATAGAAGGTAATGAAGAAGCACGTGCTTTTTTAGAAGAAAGTTTTATCTATATTTCATTCATTACAGAACTTGAGCTTTTATCAATTCCTACACTTCCTGCAAATAAACTTGATCAGGTACATGAGCTTTTACAAACATTTAAAATCTTCCAATTCAGCCCTGCAATCAAGGAACTTACTATTTCGTACAAAAGAGATTTCAAATTGAAGATACCAGACGCAATCATTGCTGCAACTGCATCAGTTTTACAAATGCCGCTTGTTACAGCAGATAGTGCTTTTAAAAAAGCTCCACTACCAATTATCTATTTCCAACCATGATAACTGATTTCCTTGTTATAGGCAGCGGAATAGCCGGCCTTACATATGCCGTTAAAGTTGCCGAAGCACGTCCTGAAAAAAAGGTAACCATCATCACCAAAGCTTATTCTGATGAAACCAATACCAAATATGCACAAGGCGGTATAGCCGGCGTATGGGATGAGGCGGATAGTTTTCAAAAACATATAGAAGATACATTGGTGGCTGGCGATGGCCTTTGCAATGAAGCCATTGTAGAGATTGTAGTGAAGGAAGGGCCGCAGCGCATCCGTGAGATCATTGAATGGGGAGCGCAATTCGATAAAGATCCCGATGGTGATTATTCTCTTGGCAAAGAGGGCGGGCATAGCATGAACCGCATCCTGCACCACAAAGATGTAACAGGTAAGGAAATGGAACGTGCGCTGCTAAAGAAGATCGAGAGCCTTCCCAACGTTGATCTTATAACGCACTGCTTCGTGGTCGATATCATTACACAGCACCACCTCGGTTACCTTGTTACCAAAGCTACTACCGACATAGAATGTTATGGTGTATACCTGCTAAACCTGGAGACGAACCAGATAGAAAAGGTCTTATCCACCGTTACCATTCTGGCAACCGGAGGAAATGGACAAGCCTATCGCACCACTACTAATCCAACTATTGCTACAGGCGACGGCGTGGCTATGGTATACCGTGCAAAAGGCAGGATTGAAAACATGGAGTTCATCCAGTTTCACCCTACTGCGCTTTTTGAACCCGGCGTCTCTCCTTCTTTTTTGATAACAGAAGCCGTACGCGGCGATGGCGGCATTTTGCGCAATAAAGCTGGCGAGGCTTTCATGGAGAAATATGATTCACGAAAAGACCTTGCACCACGTGATATAGTAGCACGTGCCATAGATAATGAAATGAAAAAAGGTGGTACGGAGCATGTATACCTGGACTGCCGCCACATGGATAAGTATAAGTTCATTCACCATTTTCCAAACATCTACGAGAAGTGTATGAGCATTGGCATAGACATAGCCGATGACATGATTCCTGTAGCGCCTGCGGCGCATTATAGCTGTGGTGGAATAAGGACCGATGAATGGGCACGCACATCTATCAAAAATCTGTATGCCTGCGGCGAATGTGCCAGTACAGGCTTGCATGGTGCCAACCGCCTTGCCAGCAATAGCTTGTTAGAGGCTATGGTTTTCGGACATCGTGCATACCTGGATAGTATACAGCGTGAACCGCTGGCAAAGAACAACAAAAGGCGAAATACTGTACCTGATTGGGATGCAAAAGGAACACGTGAACCAGATGAAATGATCCTGATAACACAGAGCCTGAAAGAGCTGCAGCAGATCATGAGTGACTATGTAGGTATTGTGCGAACCATTGTGCGTTTGGCGCGTGCTATGAAGCGACTGGACCTGCTTTACGAAGAGACAGAACAACTATACCAGACTACCTATGTTTCGCCGCAACTGTGCGAACTGCGCAACCTGATCTCTGTTGGTTACCTGATTGTAAAAGGAGCACAGTTTAGAAAAGAAAGCCGCGGCTTGCATTTCAATACAGACTACCCTGAGAAGTCAGAGATAATGGAGAACGTTATCTTGTAGAATACCAGATAAATTATTACCGTCGTAAAAAAACAAGGCTGCCTCATTGATTGAGACAGCCTTTTATTGTTGCTATTACTACCAGCTGCTAATAGCCAGGATTTTGAACAAGTTTGGGATTAACGTCAATCTGGTTTTGTGGTATAGGATAAAGGAGATCATTCACTGTCCTTCCTTTAGATTCCACGTATACCTGCGCCATAGATTTAGATGTAGTTGTCGGATCAGGCGTACGTTTCAGATCCGTCCACCGCAAGTTTTCAAAAGCTAGTTCTATACGGCGCTCCCTGATGATGGTATACAGGTCAGCAGAGGTAACTGCGGTTAATCCACGCTTGGTTCTTACTTCATTCAGCCTGTTTAGCATTTGTGCATTGGTGGTATTCATATTAGAAATGAAATATTCCGCCTCGGCTGAAATGAGATACATTTCTGCAAGCCGCACCACGTAAATTGGGTGTGCTGCAGCACCTGCCGGATCCCTATACTTTTTTACATACCAACCAGGATTTGAAGCAGGTGCTACAATTTCTTGCACAATGGAAGCGCGACGAATATCATTCGGTTCAAACGCAGCTATAAAAGAATTATCTACTGGAAGTTCTGCCCTTCCGCTACCTGGCATAGTAGGGTGTTGCAGGAAAAAGTACAATGAGTTCTCGCCTTCAGTCGGAGTGAACTGCCGGGCGAATATGACTTCCGGATTTCCTATGGGACTATTCAACATTGCCTCGTAGTTGGTAGTAAGTGCGAACTTCCCGCTGTTGATCACTTCCTCTGCGTACTTCTTCGCATTCTGGTAATCCTTCCTTATCAGGTATACCCTTGCAAGAAGTGCTTTGGCCGCTTCTGAGGATATGTAGGCATTGCTGGTAACTGAGGGAGCATTATCTATCGCCTTCAATAAATCAACAATTATCTGGTTATATGTTTCTGCTTCAGTGTTTCTTGGCACTTGCTCTATTGACCTTGTAAGAAGTATAGGTACACCGCCAAACAGCGTTACCAACCTATAGTAGCCAAAAGCCCTTGCAAAATAAGCCACACCCAAAGCATTCTTCTTAGTGGCCTCTGGTAAACTTGAAGCTTCTGCAATCTCAATTACATCGTTGCTTCTTTGTATCATATTGTAAGGCCCGATGAAATAGCGTTCAGTCAATACATTGTTGGAAAGAATAGCATTGTTATCTACTTCTCCATGTTGAAAGAATGTTGCCCTGTAGCGCAGGTTATCAGCAGACAAATCTTCTGTAACATCGCTTAGATAGTAGAAGGTAGTACCACCGTTTTGCAAGGCATCATAAATACCATTCAAGAGTTTGCCAATATCGTTTGCCGTTACTGTTTCAGGGGCAAGCGAAGCTGTTGGATTAAGATCCAGTTTCTTTTTACAGGATGGCATGGCAACAATGCCTAAAGCCATTAATATTATAAATACACTTCTCATTGTCGTGGTTTTAAAAGTTTACATTAAGTCCTACTGTCACTGTCTTCATTTGTGGAATAGCGCCCTGGTCTACACCAGCATTGTTGACGGTAAAGTCGGTTGATACTTCAGGATCGAAGCCGCTGTACTTGGTCCAGGTAAGCAGGTTCTGACCAGATACATACAGCCTCAGATTTGACATGCCCATTCTTCTTAAAACAGTTGAAGGCAGGTTGTAACCCAGCGTAATGTTCTTCAATCGTGCATAGCTTCCATCTTCTAAAAACCGTGAAGAGCGTTGTGTATTAAATGCACCTTGTGGACCACCAACAGCTCTTGGATATTTAGCGTCTGTTTTACCGCTTACCCACCTGTTTTGATAGATCTCCCTGAAGACATTGGTAGGTGCTCCTGTTGCCGAAACATTAGCTCCTAAACTTCCATAACCACCTGTGCCCTCTGCCGCATTGTTGTAGATCATATTACCAACAGAGAACTGAACAAAGGCAGAAAGATCAAAACCTTTATATGAAAAGTTGTTTGTCAATCCACCGTAGAAGTCAGGTATAGGACTGCCGAGGAACTGCCTGTCTTCTCCACCTATGGTAGCAGGTGCATTTACATTCTCGTATAACATGTCGCCCGTTGCAGGGTCTACACCCAAAGCTTTTATAAGGAAGAATGCACCTAATGGTTGACCAACTGCAATCTGCGTTGCAAATGTTCCCGGTATAGGCTGGTTGTTATACAGTGCAGTAACCTTGTTGTTGTATGTATTGAAGTTTAAAGTAGAGCTCCACTTCAGACCTTGGTTCAGTATCTGCCCGGTTACCAAGAAGTCCCATCCAGATGCTTCAAGCGATCCAATGTTTTCAGTGATAGCCGCAAAGCCTGATGTGCGTGGTACTGGGCGGTTGATCAACAGGTCTTTGGTGTTCTTCCTGTAATAATCCGCAGTTATTCTCAACCTGTCGTTGAATAAACCAACATCCAAACCTATATCGTATTGAGTAGTTGTCTCCCATCTTAAATTAGGATTACCATAAGCAGCCAATGCAAAACCCGGTTGATCATTGTAATTGAACCCGGTTCCAAATAACCTGCGTGAAGCAAAGTTTGCTATACCTTCCTGGTTACCTGTTTCACCATAACTGGCTCTTAGCTTTAAGAAGGAAACAGGCCTCACATTATCCATGAAAGTTTCTTCAGTAATATTCCATGCTGCTGATAATGCAGGGAACACACCATAGCGACCTTCTCTAGGAAACTTAGAAGAGCCGTCTCTCCTGATAGAAGCGCCAAACAAGTATTTGTTTCTCCAACCCAGGTTCACACGACCAAGTACAGATGCCAAAGCATTGTCTGTAGCTGTAGAAGAACCGGTAGTTATTTGCGCTGCTGAAACTATATAAGGCGTAACATCAGACGCAAAGTTCTGCGCATCTACTCTCAGGTCTTCACGCTTATTATACTGGTACTCGTACACTGCGGTCGCATCAAGCGATAGCCTGTTGTCAAGCAGCATCTTGTTATAATTAAGGTTCTGGGTAAGGATATAGTTTTGTGTTGTTACCGCACCTTGCGTAGCAGTACCTTGAGAACCTTGTCCAACTAAAGAAGTTGTTGGATTGTAGATCCTTTGATCTAACACTGTATAATCAACACCCAAAGAAGACCTGAAACGTAAGCCAGGTATGATGTTATACTCGCCGTAGGTTAAATTCTGCAGGGTAAGAAGATTTACAAAATTGTCTGTAAGAAACATCTGTACAGGATTATTGAAATCATTCACCGCAAACTTTCCATCTGGATTATATATAGGCTGATCTGGACGCGCAATCAACGATCGTGGGAAAGGCGAGAAGATACTGTTATCTACAGGTGTCTCACTACGTCTTGTCCTGGCTATACCACTGCTGTTACCAATCTTCAATCTATCAGTAACAGAATGATCCAAATTGAAGCGTCCACTGTACCTGCTAAAGTCGCCCTTGATCAATGGACCATCTTGTTTTAAATAACCTAATGAAGCGTAAATCTGTGTTTTTCTATCTCCACCTGAAGAAACAGCAACCTGTGTATTTACAATTGCAGAGTTCTTATTCAGGATTTCATCCAGCCAGTTCACATTAGCTGGCGGGTTGTCAATTTCTGATTGCGTGAATAAAGGAGTAAGACCTGTATTTACACGCGCCTCATTGTAAAGCTGGCGGTACTCACTTGCATTCAATACATCACGCCTGGTAGTAAGCGATTGGAAACCATAGAAGCTGGTAAGGCTTACCTGCGACCTGTTGCTTCTGCTACCTCTTTTAGTTGTTATTAATACTACTCCATTCGAACCGCGTGATCCATAGATAGCCGCTGCTGCAGCATCTTTTAAAACCTCTATGGATTCAATATCATCAGGGTTGATGTTTGCCAATGGTGAAATACCGGCACCAGCCTGTGCTTGTGATGCAACGGTACCCAACGATGGCGTAAAGTTGTTGTTGCTCGCCAGGATCAATCCATCAATAACATAAAGAGGGTTGTTACCTGCCTGTATAGAGGATCTACCTCTTACATTCACTGCTATTGGTGCACCCGGCCTGCCTGAACCTGCAGAGATCTGGACACCTGCAACACGTCCTTGTATGGCTTGTGATAATTCAGCTACAGGCAGGTTACGTATCTCATCACCTTTAATGGTAGCAATAGATGTAGTAACCCTTCGGGCTGCCTGTTGACCATAACCAACCACCACTACTTCATCCAATCTTTCTGCGGTAGATTGAAGCGCAGCATTGTACTCGTTGGTAGTGGCAGAAAGTGTTAATTCCTGCGAACCATATCCAACTGAGGATATAACAAGTACCCGCGCATTGGATGGAACTGCAATAGAAAATCGTCCGTTCACATCAGTGTTTACCCCAGTGGTAGTACCGCGTACCAGAACCGAAGCATTAGCTAATGGAACACCTTTTTCGTCAGTTACTATTCCGGTAACTGTCCTGGTTTGAGCAAGTGCAATACCTGCAAGTGCGATGCAGAAGATAAAAAGTAATAGTCTTCTCATAATTACGCATTTTGTTTTTGAGAAAGTGAAAAGATGGAATGAATTGACTGCCAAGGATGGCGAGCCTCCGGCTTATGAAGCCGGCGTTTCCTCATGTGTACGTACCCGGGAGTTCTTGTTAGGCAACAGCAATTTGTAAAGGGCTGCAATAAAAATTCAGAAGTTGATAAACAGGTGATACAAAGGATGAATGGCTACAAGATGAATATGTATAAGACGCTTTTTTACCGGGTGTTTTTCCTGGTTTTATTTCTAGTGAAACCAGGAATTCATAATTGTCTCCTTCTATAAAAGAGCCCATTTCAATCTTAGTGAGACAGTCTTTAATCAAAGTCGGTTGTTGTAATGGGAAGTCATTTAAAAGCTTTATAAGCAATATGCTTTTATGCAAATTCATCGGTAAATCCTGTACCAGTTATTTCAGACCAATAATATTTTATACTAAACGCGTTGAAATTAAGGATGCTGATGTTACTTAGAATTTGAATAGATAATGTTCCTGGAGTAGCTAATGATTATTCCAATTAAACAGCTTTGATTAATAATTTAATGGCATTTACACGCGGCATCTTTTTCGTCTTGCATTTGTTGAAAATGATGAAAATGATCGGCTGTAAATTGTTTTAAATGCTTGCAAAAATGACTGTAGTCCCAATAATTAAATTTAGCATAATCAAACTCCTGCGGATTTTTTACATACTCCGATACTGCCATTCTTATACGTAGAAGTTGCAATGCCTGTTTGCTGCTGAAGCCAGTGGTCGTTTCAAAATATCTTCCCAGCGTTCGGGGGCTAATGTTATATTGTTCCGCTATCTGCCCTATTGCCAGGTTGAAATTGTTTTCCTCTATATACCTTTTCAATATTTCCGTAACAGTGGTAACATATTGTAGGGAGCCTGAATGCATTTTAATTAGCCCATTGTAATGCGTAAAAACAATATTTGCTCTTTCCTGGAAATCTTGCGCTGATTTAATTTTTTCTATGATCTTTTTATCTATTAGATAAGCAAGCGGATATATGTATTGCTTATAGTCTGAGAAGTCTACATCTTTTTCAAAAACAATTGGACACACTTTAAACTTTATACCGAATATTTTATTTCCCACTGAATGATGAGCACTAATCGGAACTTGTCTCGGAAGGAAGCAACCAGTTTTGACACAAAATATTTGGTTAGCTAATTTAATGCTATAAGGTGTGCCCAAGTTTATCATGTAGGTGTAGCCAATATTGGGTAGAATGACATCAGAAAAACCTCCAGGATTTTCTTCTAATAAATTTTCAAACCTGCTCTCCCAGCAGTATTCGATATACATTGATATCTCTTTCTCAGCATACATATGAGAATATCGATGTTCAAAATGTCCTTTATCTATAAGCTCTATATGCTGCCTCTCTTTTAATACTTCCATAGCATCGAACAACTTTTTGAAATGTTTTATCGCGGTACATTAACAGTGTTGTTACTACTTCTGTCTTTCCTGCTTTTTTAGCCCCACGATTTTAAAGTATTCAAACGGCCCTTACTCAGGACAATAGGCAAGGCCAAAATACTGCACGGAAAAAACTGCCTATGATAAAACTTGATTACATGATGTTGAACGGTAAAACATTTGAAACAGCCGAGCAGTTTTTTACATACGGTTTAAATCCCCAACTTGAACAAGCTGATCAAACTAATAGCCATTCCAAATTAACCTGTTGCTACATCAACGTCTAAGAGTAGTAGCACTAGTAAGCCAGAGCTTACTGCACAGCGTCGTCATTATTTACGCCTTTCTTCTTCGACACATTTTCCTTCAGCTTACCGAAACTGTAGTTGAGCGCCAGCCCGAAGTTTCTGAAAAGTATATGGTTCGTGTTGGTAGTGGTGAAATTTGCAGTTTCAGTTACAAAAAAGAGCTTCCGCTCTTCCTCCAGAAAATTGTTGATGTTAGCTGTCATTGTCAGTTTCCCCTTCAGCACTTTGTAGATAAAACTGAAGCCATAAAAGTAGTTGTCGGGAAAGGTACTGTTTGGCATACGCAGCGGAACTCCATAGCCGCTATTAGATGCAATGGTAAAAACTGGCGATGCTTTGTAAGTTATGTTCGCGTTCATATTACCAGCGGTAGTAGTAAAGAAAGAAGTTTGCAAGCTGTTGCGGATACGCGCCAAACGGCCCGTTGCATTGACTGCGAAGTTCCACTTACCAACAGGAAGATTGGAAACAAATCCAAGGCTGAATTCCCTGATCTGTCCGGCGTTTGCACCGGTAACCGAAGTAACACCTGTGCTCGGATCATACGTTGGGTTTTGAATGATCAGGTTGTTTGCAAAATTGAAACCTGTTTGGATAGAAATAAACTTAGGGCCTTTGAAGAACCGGTTTTGCAGCGCGAAGCTGTGTACGTATTGAGGCCCGAGATTAGGATTACCAAAGCTGATATTAAGCGAGTCGTTGTTGTTTACAAACGGGTTCAGGCTCTGTATAAAAGGTCTTCCAAGCCGCATGTTGTAGGTGAAATTGGAGTTCATGGTTTTGCTGAACTGCCGCGATAGCATCACGTTGGGAATGAGGTTGGTATACTCTTGCCTAACTGTGGTAGACGTGCTGGTAAAATCACCAAACACGCTTGTGTGCTCAATGCGTAAACCGAGGCGGGCTGTAACTACTTTGGTAACCTTATTTACAGACACATATCCCCCATACACATTCTGGTCGTACCCAAACCTGTCGGTGTTAGCGGGGTTAGTGCGGTAAGGTTCTGCTTTATTGAATTTGATCAGGCTTTCAAAATCAGAGTATGCTTTTCTCAAAATAGTTTTAACGCCTGTTTCTAGCCGGGTAGACTTATTGATTGGCTCAATAAGATCTGCCTGCACCGTGTACTCGCTATTGAATGCCTCGCTGTTGTTAAGGAGAAACCGATCCGTAGGTCCAATATCCTGCTGGCTGTTGGAAAAAGAACGGTTGGTGTTGTAAAGCGCATTGAAACGGATGTTGAACTCCTTTTGCGGCTTTCCTTTAAACTTGCGGATATAGTCAGAACCAAAGCCGTATGTCGGCATTTCGAACCTGGTGTCGAGGAGATAAGGGCTTATATCCGAATTCCCGTTTGCAAACAACGTATTGATCGTGTAATCATTTTCAGCCCGGTTTCTATGCTTGCCCATATTGCCATAAAAGACTAACGTATTGGTGCTATCGATGTCATAACTAAGTTCCAAATTTCCCTGGTGAAAGAACAGGTCGGTTACGCGACCTCCACCCACTTGCCTGCTTGCAAAAGCAATAGGGTTTACAGGCGTTGTAATACCCATCTGGCGGCTGCGAAGTCCATCGTTGTTCATAACGCTATATGTTCCACTTATACCCACCTTGCCAACCTTCAGGTTAATGTTCAATCCAGCATTCGTATTGCCGAGGCTGTTAATACCTGAGTTGATCGTTCCGTTATAACCGGCAACTTTCTTCTTGGTGATGATATTGATGATGCCGCCCACACCTTCCGCATCGTATTTAGCCGAAGGCGACGTAATAATTTCTATGCGCGCAATGGTAGCGCCCGGAAAAGCTTTCAGTGCTTCCTTTACATTCTGAGAAAACAAAGCAGTCTCTCTCCCATCCAGTAACACTCTAAAATTTGATTGCCCATTTACCTGGATAGCGCCATCTCCATCCACGTTTACATAAGGTGTCCTCCGCAGTATGTCACTGGCCGATTCCGATCTTGCCACGGGATCATCCTCTACATTATAGATCAGCTTGTCACCCTGCTGCTCTACCATTGGCCTGGCAGCAGTGACCGTTACATCGCCCAGCATTTTCATCCCGGGTACAAGTTGTACGTTGCCTATGTCTATCGGTTCCGCTTCCACCTTCAGTGGCATCAGCCTTCTCCTGAAACTGCTATGGGTTATCATCACCCTGTATCTGCCTGGTACTAAATTGGTTTGGAATGCGCCGCTTTTATCTGAAAGAATTGTCTTCGAGATCTTCTTCTCTACCTCCTGGAAATTGATGGTAGCGTCAGCAATTTGCTTTGTCGAAGCACTATCCACGAGCCTGCCTTTTACACTCACTTCTTGTGCATTGCCAATTGTAAATAGCGCCAAACACATTGCCAGTAGCAAGCCTATCTTATGTTGCATTCCGTTCTTCATGTTGTTGTCGTTTTTGTGTTAACAAGATTCTTTGGGAAACAACAAAACAAATGGGCGGGCGCCTAAAGAATGGCCAACTCAGCTTAATTAAGATAAATGAAAATAAATGTCTGATGGAAGGCAAACTATTTACGATAATGATAGCTTGTGCAAGGACAGGCGGTGCCAGATTTTGCTACTTCCCGTGCTATCTTCCACTTCTCAACCACAATTTGATGAAACCTTCTGCACGGCTTGCTTCTATACTTATCCTTCTCTTCTTCATTTGCTTTAATGCACTCCAGGTTTTCCTCATCCTGGAACGCATTTCGGAAACCAAGACCAAGTTCGATGCTGCCTGTTCCGCTGCACTGATTTCTACAATCGGTGAATACGATAAGCTAAAAGCAATGGACAGTGCGTCAACGCCGGACCATGGATGGATAGCGTTTGCCCAAGAGAAGATAGAGATGAGCCGCCTTGATACGCATAAAGTGACATTGAACGCCCCGCTTTCTTACATGGCTATAGACACTGTACAACCGGGTCTAATAAGGGCCTTCCTGAATAACCAGGCCTTCCGTTCAATAGACCTTGCAGCTTTTGATCGTCTTTATAAGAAAGCGCTTCTTTCTAAAAATATACACGCTATTTACCGACTCGATACAATCACCTTTGAACCCCGGCAATCTGTGCGGCCAATGATACAGGAGATGTGGACCCGCAAAAGAACAAGGGGTTATCCATACGCTACCCGGCCGTTGCGTCTTCCATATAATTCTAACATATCTGTGTTCGCCGAGGTAAAAACGGATGATGCTTTTGTAAGGAACGACCTTCTTTGGCCGTTATTAGCTTTTGCTGCCATCTTGCTCATAGGCAACACTGCGCTTGTGTTTGTATACCAGACCATCAAGAAACAAACGAGGATCAATGAACTGAAGACGGACTTCATCAATAACATCACGCACGAAATGAAGACGCCAATCACCATTGCCTCGGCAGGATTGGATGCGTTGGAACACCATGTACCGCCAAATGAGCGCACAAACTTTTACCTGCATACCAGCAAAAGACAACTGCACCTGCTCAACGAATTCGTAGAAAGGATTGTAGATGCGG
The DNA here is from genome assembly GCF_017355875.1 of Aridibaculum aurantiacum. NCBI lineage: Bacteria > Pseudomonadati > Bacteroidota > Chitinophagia > Chitinophagales > Chitinophagaceae > Aridibaculum > Aridibaculum aurantiacum. Next base: position 61,087 of record NZ_JAFEWC010000001.1, on the reverse strand, counting down.
CCGTACAGGATTTGTCAGATTTTACCCTGAAGAAAGAAGAGATAGACCTGCATGCGCTGTTTGGGGAACTGGTACGTAGCTATTCTATTCTACAGGAAAAGCCGGTGAACTTCCAGCTAAACGGTGAAGGGCCTGTGCTCATTCATGGTGACCGGCTTCACCTTGAAACTGCCTTTCGTAACGTTATAGACAACGCCATCAAATACTCTAACGGATCTGTGAACATTGATATCGATCTTGTAGAAAACAGCCGCGACTGCACCATTAAGATCCGTGACAACGGGATGGGCATTCCGCCGCAATACCTAAAGAGTGTATTTGAAAAGTTCTTTCGTGTGCCGCAGGGTGATGCGCAGTCGGTAAAAGGTTTTGGACTTGGACTATACTATGTTAGCAGCATCATCAAAAAACATTCAGGCAATATTACGGTGCAGTCGAAAGGGCAAACAGGAACACAATTCAATATCACGCTACCCAAAGAACTATGATACCAATTCTACTGATAGAAGACCAGGTTGAGCTTTGCCAGATTTTAAAAGACACGCTTGGCCTCTATGGCTTCGATGTAACGTATGCGCATAATGGTGATGATGGTTACAATCTATTCACTACCCTTGATCCTAAACTCGTGATCATAGATATTATGATGCCGGGAAGCGATGGATTTGCTGCGGTAAAGCAGGTAAGGGCGGTTAACAAAGACGTACCTATTATCATGCTGACCGCAAAGCCGCTTACGGAAGACCTGGTAAAAGCTTTCGATCTTGGCTGCAATGACTTCATACGAAAACCTTTTGTGATGGAAGAACTCATTGCGCGGATCAGGTCGTTAGCGAGGGTATCGGGTAATGTGTCGCACACCGCGCAAAACGTGTACAAGCTGGGCAGCTTCACCTTCAATACTTCTACGCATGAGCTGGTAAACCATTCCAACCGTTTCCAGCTTTCGTACAAAGAAGTAGAACTGCTGAAAAGGCTTTGCGAGGCGAAGTCAACGGTTGTGGACCGGCAGTTACTCCTGGCAGAACTCTGGGGCAGCGACAATGTGTTCAACAGCAAAACCATGAATGTTTATATAAACAGGTTGCGCAACTACCTGGATGCTGATAAGTGCGTGGAGATCCTGACGATCAGAGGTTTTGGGTATAAGTTGATAGAGAGGAGTAGTTAGGGAGGTGGATTTTTGGAGCCGGCGGTGGGGGTGCTATTGAGCATCGTTGTGTCACTCACTTGTACGGTTGTGGGAGTGGCGGCGGGCTTGGCTAATGTGCGTGGACGAACCAGATTGATAAAAACATTTACTTCAGTAATTCTGTTGCCGGACGCAGTCTGCTACCATGTAAGGTCGAAATCATCCTTCTGAAATTCGACAAACAGGGGAAGTTATGTACTTCTTAAATTACTTATACCTGTGATGCAGTTGAAGGAAAAACTAGCAAAGGCGGGGCTGGGGGAATTCCATTAATGAGGAAAAAGAACTAGTACACAGCTAACTTGGTCTACGCTGCTGATCGCCCATTATAACATGAACTGCAGGAAAATATGTAACTTAAGTACATGAAAAGGAAACGGATCTATTATGTCCCAGGCCTAATTAGCCTCATCGGTTTACCTATCATGTTCTTCTTGTGTCCAATTGAAGACCCGGTACAGCCCAATGCATTAAGAATACTTCTGCCCCGGGATGAAGTGCCAAAAAATTCAGAACCCGTATTTTCCAGGGATTTTGTATTAGAAAATCTTAAAAGCAAAAAAATAACGCGTGTGTACTTGGAAAGCTTCAATGGATATTACCCAGAAGAAAGGGGACGAAATCTTGCAATACATCAGCGCGCCTTCATTGAGTCCGAGATAAAGCGTTTGCAGTTTAGCCGTGACACAACTACAGCTTTGCAGGTGGTTTTGGATGAAGAGGCGAGTTACAATGATTTCGTGGCGCTTGTTAATTTGACAGCTGTATATGATATAAAGAGATGGGCATACCTCGATGACAACTTTATCTTCTGGGCCAATGATCCTCCGCCACCACCTATTGTATATGAACAATTAGATCCGATAACCATAGATGATTATGAACAATTTAAGGTAGTGATGCCGAGTCAATGGGAGCTTTTTAAATGGGAAGTTCAGGCGGTGTGGGAGGAAATTGCATTTTATAGTAAGCGGAACAAATTGCTCATAGCTGGTTTTATCCTTCTAGTTATTATTCCTTCAGTAAGATGGACAAAGCGAAATAGTGTGTTGAGATCCTAACTGATGGCAATTTGAACACTAACGCTACAGCCGCCGCCGTTGTTGGTCGCTTGGCCAACAACAATAGCATCGGGGCTTGACACTGCCGCTATCGCCGTCTTTACAGGCAGCTGCTACCTGATTAGCAATACACTTCCCTGTGCACTTTCTTTGTTTCCTTCAATATCTGTATAGCTTACCTGCCATACATAATTACCTTGCGGTTGTTCCAGGCTTAGAAACTTACCATTCCAACCCCTGTAGGGGTCGGTTGAATGATAAACCATTTGGCCCCAGCGGTTGTAGATCTTCATCTCGAAGACTTTAATGAACTCGGGATACTTCACCCTGAAAAGATCGTTAAGGCCATCGTTGTTGGGCGTGAACGCGGTAGGCAGAAATAGTTTGCACAGGCTCCGTGTTACGATGATCTCATCCGTTTTACTACCACAATTATTGGAAGCTGTGAGGCTGTATGTACCAGGTTCTGTAACCAATAAAGATGAGCCGGTGGTGCCGTTCTGCCAGAGATACTGCACGTTGGTAAGCCGTGGATTTAGCAGCAGGTGTTGCCCCGCACATAGCAGCGTGTCTGCTCCAAGTGAAAAAACCGGCTTGTATCTATATGCTACCTGTATTGTGTCAGCAGCTTTGCAATTGTTTAAGTTCGCCGTAACGAAGTAAGTACCGGGTGCAGAAACGAGCAACGCTGGCTGGTTGCTTTGGTTATTCCACAGGTAAGTTGCGTTGTTGTTATAAGCGTTCAGCGTGAGGTTGTTCCCTTCGCACAAGGTGGTGTCGTTGCCTAATGACACTAGCGGCAACGGTTTAACCTCCACTTGCAAGGAGTCTCTTTTCTTACACCCGTTTACCGCTACATCCAGCCAATACCACCCTGCATGCTCCACTGTAGCCTGGTTGCTGGTGTTGCCATTATTCCAGGTATAGCTTGCATTGGGCACGTTGATGCTTACAGTGAATTTTTGGCCTTGGCATAAGGATGTATCGCTTCCGAGCGAGAAGACCGGCAAAGGGTTAGTGGTGACCTGGATAGTGTCGGCATTTGTACAGCCATTGGTACCTACTACCGATACGGAGTAAGTACCGGCGCTGGCTGCCACCATTGTTGGTTGTGTAGAGTTGTCGTGCCATAGGAAAGACTGTATAGAGGGGTGGGCTGCATTCAGCACCAGTTGTTTCCCTTGGCAAATGCCGGAATCTCTTCCAAGATTTACGTAGGGCAGCATTTTATTTGTGATGAGTATACTATCCCGCACCACACAGCCATTGCTGTTTACTTGCACCCAATAGATGCCCGGTTGTGATGCCTGGTAGGTATCAGTTGTTGCACCGTTTTGCCATAAGTAGGTAGCGCCAGGTACAGCAGCTCTTAATGACACAATTGATTTCTCGCAAACGATAGTATCATTTCCAAGGTTTACGACAGGCTTGGGTCTAAAGGTCACGTTGATGGTATCAGTAACCGTACAGCTTCCATTGTTCACCCTCACCCAATATCTGCCTGTTGATTTTACATAGATAGATGGAGTGGTAGCACCGGTGCTCCAAGCGAAAGTAGCGTTGCCGGTAGTAACCTGTAATTGGAGGGAATCGCCAAGGCAGAGGGTGGTGTCGGGTCCCAGGTTTATGTCCTGGGCATTCACATAGCTTACCGTTATGGTGTCGGACACCGTGCAGCCATTGTAGGTTACTTTGCCCCAGTAAACTCCCGCTTGCCTTACCCTGAACGTATCCCTGGCAGATCCATCCTGCCACTCATATATGCCGGTGGTAGTAAATACGTCTCTGCGTGGCTTCAGTTCCAGCAGGAGTGTCTGGTTGTTGCAGAGTGACGTATCGTTTCCAAAATTTGCGACGGGGGTGCTTCGAAAACTAACATTTATTGTATCCCGGTTAGTACAACCATTTTGGTCGGTAGCCTGAAGTGCATAACTGCCGGATCGTACAACCGTCTTCACCCTGTCTGTAGATCCATCCGACCATAGAATATTGTTGAAATTAGCAGGCACAACGATGTCGTAGGAAGTTTTAGGACAGAGGGTCGTATCGCGGCCGAGATATAATGGTGCTGCTGCGTTAGTAATTTTTATGTAGCCATAGCCGGAAGGGCAGGAGAAGCCTGTGTTGGAAGCAAGCACGTAATAGGTGCCAGGCCCGGTGATGGTGATTGACCGGGTGGTGTCGCCGGTATTCCACTCGTATCGCTGCCAGCTTTGTGGCGCTGTAAGGGTATACGAGCCGAAGCACACTGCTGTGTCGTTACCAATAGAAAATTTAGTGGTAGGTGGCGCCGTAGGTTGGCGCACATAGTCATTGATGAAATTCTGGAAGGTGCCGCCGGTTCCGTGAAAGCCTTTCAGCTTGTAATTGCAGGCATACTCCGGCAGGTTGGGACAACTTATTACCGGCAAAAAGTATTGGTAATCATTAATGCTTTGATCGTAGTAGTTGTGGGATGAGATATAGATCTTTCCATCCAGCCCAACCTGCAAGTCGCGGAAGTAACCATGTGGGTCATCACCAATCTTTATCAATGATTGCTGGACTTGCGGTGCCGACAGGTTAAACTGGTAGATACCCGATGCCAGGTAGTTCCCGATGAAGTAAAGTTTAGTATCGTCAGGCGAAAAAACAAAACGTAATGCAGGAGAGGGTGTTTGCAGGCTACGGAAGTTGCTCACCATACCAGTTGCATTATTAAAATTATATAGTTCGATGTAATTCTTCCCTTCCTGCTGTGCCGCTAACATGGTACCATCATGCGAGGCTACCATGTTGCCATGAGCAGACAAAGCATTGCCCGTAATAACAGGCCCGGCGAAGCTACTGACTGGTGTAGCTACGCCACTGTCAGAAAATAGGTAGGCTTTGAACTCGTTGCTACCCCAAGTATGCACCACTATCCAAACGTCAAAGCCATTCGCATGCCGTACTGCTGAAATGCGTTCGGGTAGGCCTGTCAGCAACACATTATTTATGCTTTGGTAGTCACCTAAACCATTGTTGAGCGAAAGGTCAAAAACAGAATAGCCAAGACCAATAGCATTGGGGCACCTAACCTGCAGCCCCGTTTCCTGCGCCAGCGCGTCTGCAGCCCTGCTCTGAAACTGGACGATGTAAAACTTGTTTGGATTGTTATGAAAAGGCAGGATGTGATAGCTGTATTTATCCCCGGGGCACATCCGCAGGAAAGGCGTGTTCAGCATATCAAAATTCCTGTCGTATGTAAAAATGCTGGATAGCAGGAACTTCATTTGGCCCGTAGCGGGGTCTGAGTAAGCAACACCAGACGAGGAGGAAACAGAAAAGTTAAGCCAGCTATTTGTTGTAACAAAGTTCCGCTGACGCTCTATGATGTTATTGTTCCTGAATGTAAGCAGGTTGTCGCCATTCATGTACCAGTTGGACCATTGCTTTTGTGACAATGCAGTGAGTGAAAACAGCAGTAAAAACAGCAGGCTGGCAACGGTTCTGGGGTTCATGCGCTAAATATACGGGAGATGTTATAAGTCAGGTAAGCAAAATAAACTCGCGCCGCCACCAGCACTGCCGTACAAGTGTGCGACGCAACGATGTTGATTAGGTAACTACTGCTCATTCCATTATCTTCCTGCTAATCTTCAGGGGCCTCCTCCTTCGTCGGAGTGACAAGCAATAGAAGGCTCTTCGCGCCTCGGGGTGTTAAATGAGGAGACTGTTAACCAATTAGCTATCCTTTGCGGTTCATCTCATTCAGCGTAATACCAGTTCTTCATTAGTACAAATAAAAAACCCATTGCAATTGCAATGGGTTCTTGCTATAAAAACCGATAGGTTTTAGTATCCAGGATTCTGAATGATCAGTTGGTTTGTGATCAACTCTGAATTTGGTATAGGCCAAATGTATTGAGCGGCTGTTACCGGCACTGCTCCTACAGATCCCTTAGCTGGGAATGGCTGCAGTAAACGAGTAATATCAGTTGTCCTGTGACCTTCGCCAATGAACTCGATCCTTCTCTCGATCATGATAGCTTCAATAAGCTGTGCCTGTGTAGCTACTGCAAAAGTATAACCCGGATCTGAACGCTGGTGTACAGCTGTCAGCAAGGCAAGAGCCCTTGGATTGGCAGCACCAGGTGTTGTTCTGGCTAGCGCTTCAGCAAGGTTCAGCATTACTTCTGCATAACGGATTACAGGAACGAAATCAGTATGAGGTAATGTTGGCCACTTGCGCAGGTAAGTTCTGCCATTAGCATTCAATACTACCCACGCTCTTCTTGCGTCGTTAGCACCAAACTGGGGATGGTTGATGATGGCATTTGCACCTGTGTTCAAAGCAAAATCTCCATTACCATTTGGACCAGGATTGTAGTAGCTACCCAAACCATTCTGTGTACCTGGCAGATCCAATGGATCGAAAGGCATAGCCAGTATGAACTCCTGGTTTAGCGTAGTGAAGTTCAGCGTAGGAGCCAAACCATTCTGCACATTAGAAGGAGCAACATAAGGAGGAGCTACAGGAACCAGTTTGTTACCTTCTGTTATTACATCGTTGTACCTGCCCATAGCAAGATAAACGCGTGTTTTGAAGGCAATAGCTGTGTTCTTATGAGCCCTTGTAGCATTGATAGGATTTGCATTTGTACCAGTTGCATTTGAACCGTGGTTAGCTGGTAGTTCATTCTCAGCTTCATTCAGATCTTTTAAGATCTGTGTATACACTTCTGCTACTGTTGAGCGGGCAATGTTGTTATTGCCACTTGATTTAACGGGAGTCAAACGTAAAGGAACGCCAGGACTAGCACCGTTATTTTCGGTATAAGGACGCGCATAAAACTGCAGTAAAGAGAAGTAAGACACCGCACGGATGAATTTAGCTTCTGCTGCGTAAGATGTTTTCAATTGTGCATCAATTGGCGAAGTAGCCAAACCTTCTAAAAGGATGTTGCACTTATTGATAACATGATAAATACCCAGCGCATTGGTTGTACCTGTAAAACCCCAAAGGTTTTGTACAGGGTTATCTGTAGGCGATGCAGTAAAGTTGTAAACCTGGAACGCAGTAACGTTATTCTCCGTTACGTTTAGGAAATCTTCGCCACGTACATCCTGGTATACCAGGTAGCGGCCACCATAGAACTGTCCTGATTTCATGGCAGCATACAAGCCGTTAACTTGTTGCAGAACCCTTTGCGGCGTTTGGAAAGCCGTAGCATCCGAGATCTGCGTTTGTGGCACAGGATCCAGCTTACTTTTATCGCAGCCTGCCATCAGCACCGCAGCGGTTAATAAACCATATGATAAGTTTCTGATCTTCATAATTTCTTTCATTAAGTTTTAAAAGTTTAGAATCCTACGTTCACACCAAAAGTTATGGTTCTTGCCTGTGGAACAGAGTTCCTGTCTACGCTAGGATTACCATTTGCGTTACCGTTTGTTGATACCTCAGGATCGAAACCTGAATAGTTGGTGATGGTAGCAAGGTTTTGAGCTGATACATAAAAACGTACGCTGTTGATACCTGCTCTTTGTACCAATGACCTGTTGAAAGTATAACCAAGCGCAAGGTTCCTGATCTTTAAGAAATCACCTTTTTCTACGTTTTCAGATATTACGATACCAGAACCGTTAGAAATGTTATCGCCAAACACATAACGTGGGATGTTGGTTTGATCACCTGCTTTGGTCCACCTATTCATTACCTCTGCTGCGTTGTTCCAGTTTCTCATATCTCTCAAACCAGCTTTGGTACCATTGTATATGTAGTTGCCACCGCTAAAGAACAACAGCATGTTCAGGTCAAATCCTTTGTAACGTACAGTGTTATCCCAACCACCGGTCCATTTTGGAAGAGCTGGCCCCATAACAACTCCGTCAGCAGCCTGGTTAGCAGCGCGGGTTGGTTGACCGTTATCTACTCTTGTCCATCTTGAAGCTACAGGTGCAGCATGGTTGTATTGTACACGAGTACCATCTTTGTAAACAAAAATCCTTTGTCCATTAGCTGGGTTAACACCCGCTGTTTGAACAGCATAGAAACTACCGATTGACTCACCTACCCTGATGATGCTTGGTGTTTCAAGACCAGCAGTTGGAGGGAAGATATCAGCATTACCACCTGCAAGGGCTAATACTTTATTCTGTACAAATGAGATGTTGAAATTAGAGTTCCAGGAGAAGTCTTGCTTTTGGATCACAGCTGCATTAATACCAAGTTCTATACCAGTATTGCGCATGCTACCTACGTTCTCAAGAATTGCATTACCTGGAATACCTGCTGATGGTGCTTGAGGAGCATTCAGGATCAAACCATCAATTTCATTTCTAAAATAAGTGAACTCGAGGTTCAACCTGTTGTTCAGTAAACCAACATCCATTCCTACATCAAGTTTCTTAGAAGTTTCCCACTGCAGGTTAGTGTTACCAGCCTGCTGGTAGAATGAAGTTGATTGTGTACCATACAAACCACCTCCAAAGAAGCTATAGTATGCGTAGTCACCAATACCCTGGTTGTTACCAACAAGACCATAACTAGCGCGCAATTTCACTGAATTCACACGAGAAGCAATACCAGAGTTTTTGAAGAAGTTTTCTTCAGAAAGTACCCAACCTAATGAAGCACCCCCAAAGTTTCCGTATTTATTACCTGGAGCAAATGCTGAATAACCATCACGACGTGCGTTGATCGATACCAGGTACTTTCTTCTATAATCGTAGTTGATACGAGAGAAGAAAGACACCAGGTAGTTTTCACCAATATAGTTTCCTACAGGAACTATCTGGTTGAACTGGCCCTGGAACTCGTCATACAGCGGGTCTGCCTGTATTCTGCGGTCAGCACCCCAACCTTCCATGTAAGTATACTGCTGTTCGTTTCCTAAAAGTATGTTCAGGTTGTGGTTTTGTCCCAGTGTCCTGTCAAAGGTCAACAGGTTCTGCCAGTTGGTTCTTCTGAATGTCTGCAGGTTATTACTAGCAGCTCCCTGAAACTGAACACCATCACCATGCACTGCAGAACGAAACTCTTTGTTTACGTTTTGCAGGTAGTCAATGCCATATCCACTTCTGAAAGTAAGTCCATCAATGATGCGGAACTGACCATAAGCGTTAGCCACGATCCTGTCGTTTTCGCTGGTGAACTTGTTCTCGTTCAGTATGAAATTTGGATTGTAGAAAGAGAGAGCTGTTTTGTTTGCTCCTTGTCCTATAGTATTGGTGGCCGTATTGATGTTGTACGCACCATTAGGAAGGAAAGGAGAAACGTTAGGAGCCAGCACCAAAGGCAGACGACCTAAACCGGCAATAGAGAAAGCCTGTCCAGGAAGTGAACCTGAGTTAGGAGCTGAGTTCAAAGAGTTGGTATAAGTAAATCCACCACCAACAGAAAGGCGCGTGTTTACTTTATGATCCAGGTTCATACGAGTAGAAAGACGTTTGAAGTCGTTGTTCCTCAACATACCTTCCTGGTTAGAATAACCAACAGAGAAATAGTAGTTAGTTGATTCGTTAGCACCTGCTACGTTCACTGTATGGCTTTGAGAGATACCTGTGCGATAAACTTCATCGTACCAGTTGGTGCTGATAGGGTTTCCATTAGCATCTAATGTATTGTAAAAACCAACCGTAGTTCCGTTTGGAGGTGTACCCAGGTTAGTTAATCCTTCGTTTTTGATCTGTGTATACTGAGGACCAGTTAACAAAGGAACCAGGCGGAATGCTTTGGTAGAACCAACCCAGCCATCGTAAGAAACTCTTGCGCGACCTTGTCTTCCTCTTTTAGTTGTGATCAGTAATACACCGGCAGCAGCCCTTGAACCATAGATTGCAGTTGCAGCAGCATCTTTCAATACTTCCACACTTTCAATATCAGAAGGGTTGATATCGCCTAATGGGTTACTAGCTGCAGTGGCAGCAATAGCGCCACCTGTGTTTCCTGTAAAAGTTGGAACTCCATCAATTACTACCAGAGGAAATGAACTCAAGCTGATAGAGTTTACACCACGGATACGAATAACAGGAGGATTGTTTAAAACACCATTTGGCATGGTTACGTTCACCCCGGCCATTCTACCAGACAGCGCCTGGTCGAAACTTTGAACAGGAGCGTCCTTAATTTTTTGACCAGATACACTAGCTACGCTACCCGTAAGATCTCTTCTTCTTTGGGTACCGTAACCTACAACTACTACCTCAGCAAGGCTGCGGTCTTCAGTTGTCATACGAACATCCAATGTGCTACGATTTCCAACAGGGAGAGATTGTGTAGCAAAATTCACTGCAGAAAACTCCAGCGAACGTGTGTTGGCAGGGATAGAAATGGAATACCTACCGCCATTGTCGGTAGTGGTACCCACGCCCGAAGGAATGGCTACTACAGAAACTCCAGCCATCGGACTTCCTGTAGGGTCGGTCACAATCCCGGATACTGCCCGGGTCTGTGCATACATCTGCCCTAATAATGCTAGGGCGAACAAAAGCGCCAAGATTTTCTTCATGTGTGTAGAAATTTGATTAGTAATACTGTACGAATATATTGTTAACAATAAAATAAACCTTAAAATTGACAAGCGGTTGATAAATAATGCTGCTCGGTGAATACAGATTTATTAATTGTGGATACTTGAAGTAGTGGATTTTCCACCCTTTCACAAATGAAAATGCACCACAAACAGTGGTGCATTCAAAACAGTAGCTATAGCAGAAAAATTATTTCCTTTCCTTCGGGTGCTTCGAAAAGTGAAGCAATAGTACAGGCAACAATACAAGGTTGGTTATAGTTCCAACAATTAATGTAAGGGAGGTAAGCCATCCTAATGCTTTTGTTCCTCCAAAGCCGCTAAAGCAAAAAATGATAAACCCGGCTATTAGAACCAGTGAAGTGTAGATGATACTGATGCCTGTATGATGAATGGTTTCAATCAATGTTGGTTGAACCTTGTAGTTGAACTTCGGCAATTCCTGTTTATAGTTTACCAGGAAGCGGATGGTAACATCGATGGCTATTCCTAGTGCTACACTGAATACCAAAACTGTTGATGGCTTCAGCGGAACGCCTGTCCAACCCATCACACCAGCCGTAATTACCAGCGGCACCACATTAGGTATGAGTGAACAAACTAATATCCTGAACGAACGGAACAGGTATAACATACAAAGCGCTATCAGGATGAAGGCCAGTACAATACTTTCTTTCAAACCATTAATGATAAACCTACTTCCTTCCAGGAAAGTGACGCTGGCACCGGTAAATTGTATATTATAGGAAGCAGTATCAAAAACCTCTGTCGCTTTAGCCTGTAAACTGTCGAGCAAGACCGGGAGGCGCTTACTGCCTATGTCTTTCATGCTGATACTTATGCGCGTGTATTGTTTAGTGGTATCAATAAATCCTTGCATCAGCTTACCTGCACCGCCTTTCACGCCTGTGTCTGGTTTTGCCCGCAGGTATGGCGCCAGGAAAGGCATATCAAATTCACTAGGTGCAGCATAGCTAAGGCTGTCGCCTTCGTAATACGCCTGCTTGGCAAACTTCAAACCTTCCAGCACGCTTAGCGGCCTTGCCATATCTGGGTTCTCACGCACATAGCTGGAGAATTCTTCTATACGCTCAAATGTTTTAATGGAAGAAACAACACCGTTTTTCTTCTTGGTGTCAATCATCACTTCCAGTGGCATCACACCTTTGAAATTTTGTTCAAACCACTTCAGGTCCTGGTAAATTCTTTCTGTCTTTGGCAGATCATCTACTATGAATGCTTCGCTGTTCAGCCTGAAGATACCGGCCACGGCGGCACCGGTTATAACTAAAGTCACTATATAAACCCACTTCTGGTGGTGAATTGTCCACCGCTCAATCCGCTCCAGCAGCCTTACCAAAAGTTTATTATCGAGGTAACGAAGATGTGCAGGCTTTGGCTCTGGCAGGTAACTAAGTACTGCAGGAATAAATACAAGCGAAATGAAAAACAACATCATGATGTTGATACCTGCTACCACGCCAAACTCTTTCAGCAACTCACTTTTTGTAAATGCAAATACAGCAAAACCGATGGCGGCAGCTATGTTACAAAACAGGGTAACTATCCCCATTTTGCCTACCATGGTCACCAAAGCATGATGCTTTTCGCCTGTTTCCCTGTAAGATGCATGGTATTTATTGAGGAAGTAGATACAATTTGGAACACCTATTACCACCAGCAGTGGAGGAATAAGTGCCGTCAGCAAGGTTATTTTGTAGCCAAACAATACCATTACACCAAGGCTCCAAACAACGCCTATTATTACTACTACCAGGCTGATTGCCATAGCACTATACGACCTGAAGAAAATAAGTAGTGTAATAGCAGATAAAACCAGGGAGCCGATCAGGAAGTACTGCATTTCTTTCTGCAGCAGGTCGCCAACAGAAGTACGGATAAATGGCAATCCACTTGCACGTACCTGTACTCCTGTACCTTGTTCAAAAGCTTTCACTTTTTCCATGATGCCAGCCACCACCTTGCTCCTCACTTTGCTGTTCATCAGTTCCCGGTTCACATTTACTGCCACCAGGTACGAATTGGTGGTTGCATTGTACAGTAGACCCTGGTAAAAAGGGAGGTTTTCAAAAACCTGCCTTCCGCTATCCACTTCCGCCTGAGTGATTGCTCTATCAGCAAAGATCCTGGTGGGTACCAGCTTTTCAGTGGAGTCGTTGATTATTAAAGTGATAGCTTCCGGAACGCTTAGCACGTTCTCCACGCCATTTACAGTCCGCAGCTGTTTTCCCAGGTCCTTTACAGCATTAAAGATCTCCTGTTCATAAAATTTATCCGTCTCAAGGCCCAGCACCAGCAGGTTTCCATCTTCACCAAAACGCTGTTTAAAAGCCTGGTAATCTATATACTTCTGGTTGTCGGTAGGTATTGCGCGGGTAAAGTCGTAGCTCAGCTGAACTTTGGAAGCAAAGTATCCCATGATTGCTGTAGAAATAACCAGTATAGCAAGAAGCGCCACACGATACTTAAGAACCCATTGTCCAAGCTTAAACCACATAACTAGGTGTTTTCGGTAGTATAAAAAATGCCGCGCAAAGAAACGGAATATCAGCGGATGGCAGCGTTTCTCCTATTTTTGAGAATGCCTTACAACATTGGCAAGCAAACAGCTACAGGTATACCCGGGCGGTTGATAACAGCCTTAACAAGGCTCATCCTGCTATACTTACTTTTTTACCATACACAACCTGCTACTGCCCAATCGCAACTGCAGCCAATTGGCCAGTGGCGCGAACACCTGCCCTACCAAAACACGTTGCAGGTAGTGGCCACAAACAACAAAGTTTTTGCAGCCACACAATATGCTTTATTCAGTGTAGAAGCAGACGAAATCAGGCGCTACAGCAAAGTGACCGGCCTAAATGAAGTAGGTGTACAGGCCATTGCCTGGGATGAAACCACACAACAAATGGTAATTGGCTACGCCAACAGCAACCTTGACATCCTGAAAGACAGAACCATCAGGAACATTGGCGACATCAAACGCAGCAGTATCAATGGCGATAAAACCATCTATTACATCTACTGCCGTAATGGCCTTGCTTATATATCTACAGGACTTGGAATAGTGGTAGCCGATCTTTTGCGGTACCAGGTAAATGATACATGGCGCATTGGCAATAATGGTAGCCAGGTAAAAATCAATGGTATAACTGCTGCCGGGCAAAGCTGGTATGCAGCAACAGAGGAAGGATTGAAGGTCGCGCCCGTTTCTGGTAGCAACCTTTCTAATTTTCAAAACTGGAACCTGGTTTCCGCAGCACAAGGTCTTACACCGGGTGTTGTCAGGTCAGTGATGACGCTTCAAAACCAGGTGCTGGCATTGAAGAATGACAGCATATTTATCAATAACGGCAACAGCTGGAGTCTCTTTTATAACGACCCTAACTGGCCGATCGTTAGCATCAATACAAGTAATAATAAGCTGCTGGTAACCCAGCGGATGGCATCGGGAAATAGCCGCGTAATAGTCATGAATAACACTGGTGTGATAGAAAGAACATTGGCACAGCCTGGTGTTATTTCATTTCCGCGGTGGGCAACTATCTATAACAATGATGTGTGGGTGGCGGATTTCTTTGGCGGCCTCTCCCGCTTTGGATCTACTGTAGAACGCTATATTCCTAATGGTCCACCTGCACCAGCCACCGGTGAAATGGTAGTGCATAAGAACACACTTTATGTGGCAGCCGGCTCAGTAAATGATGCCTGGAACTACCAGTACAACCGCAACGGCATTTATACCTTTTCTAATGGCGAATGGTCAGCTACTAATATTTTTAATAGCCCCTCCTTAGACACTGTCCTGGATTTTATTCCATTAGCTATTGATCCATCTAATGAAACGCTGTGGGCCGGAAGCTATGGCGGTGGCCTGGTCAATTTTACCGGCAGCGGCATCAGCATCTTTAAACAAAACAACTCCTCACTTCAGCCAGCCATTGGCGATCTTTCCAGCTACCGCGTTAGCGGGCTCACCTTCGATGCGCAGGGAAATCTGTGGATAGCAAATTATGGCGCACCGCAAAACCTGCAGGTGCGTAAGCCAGACGGCAGCTTCCGCGCTTTTTCAGTTCCTTTTTTTCATACAGAAAATGCTATCAGCCAACTAGAGACCGATGATGCCAACCAGGTATGGGCGGTGAGTCCGAAAGGAAATGGTGTATTTGTATACGATCCCGGGCAAAATATCGATCAGCTGAATGATGACCGATGGAAATATTTAAGGTCGGGAAGTGGAAACGGCAACCTGCCGTCCAACGAGGTTTTTAGCCTGGCCAAAGACCGAAATGGCTTTATCTGGATTGGTACAGCGCGTGGTATAGCAGTGATCCAATGTCCTGACCAGCTATTTAGTGCGCAGGGGTGCGAGGCTGTGCTGCCAGTCATACAGCAGGACCGCTTTGCCGGCTTTCTTTTTCAGGATGAAGAAGTACGCACGATAGCTGTGGATGGTGCCAATCGCAAGTGGGTCGGTACCCGCAATGGTGCCTGGCTTATCAGCCCCGACGGCGACAAAATCATTTACCGTTTTACCCAGGACAATAGCCCGCTGCTTAGCAACGATGTCAGGCGTATTGCCATCGACCCTCAAACCAGCGAAGTCTTCATATCCACCTTCATTGGCATCTGTAGCTTCCGAAGCACTGCCACAGAAGGTACGGCCACCAACAAAGACGTGTTGGTGTTCCCTAACCCTGTACCACCCGGTTACAATGGTACCATTGCCATCCGCGGTGTAAGTAACGGCGCACTGGTAAAAATTGCAGAGCTGAATGGGCGACTGGTGTACCAGGTACGCGCCTTGGGGGGACAGGCTACCTGGGACGGCAGAAATTATAAAGGAGAAAAAGTAGCCAGTGGTGTATACCTGGTGCTGGTAAAAGACGATGCATCGCCTGAGCGCCTGGCAACCAAAATCGTGCTGGTAAAATAGAGGGGATATTAAGAGGAAGCCAACATTCGCACTATTGGCAGCTCCGGTTGCGTCGCACACTTGTACGGCATATCTCTTTGGAACAGCTTCAGAGCCTATCCTCCTGAACTTTTTAAAACTGCTAAATCCTTGATAAGGGTTGGGCTACGCCCAACATGACTTTGATGTTTGCCATTGCTCTACATACAGGAATGCGCTACGCGCATAGAAGAATGACGAAACAAAAGCATAGCCGTGTATGAAATTTCCAGGAGAAGCGAATGATGCGCGTTGCTCTTTAATAAATAGATCAATAGAGAAACGTTGGGCATAGCCCAACACCGTTTGTAGCAATTTCAATAAGAAGGAAGTTCCTTGGGCGTAGCCCAAGCCTGTAGCCAAACAACGTTTTGAAGCAACCATTGAATATTTGAACCTAATAAACTTATTAGGGGGTTGGGCTACGCCCAACAATAATTCTTCGGTGTTTGCCATGTTATACAAACAGGAATGCGCTACGCGCATTGATGAATGACGCATAAAAAGCATAGCACTGTGAGTTAAATTATGACTGCAATGTTGGCAGCGCGATTTAAGACGTGCATTATATTTTGGAATAACGTTGGGCATAGCCCAACACCGTTTGTAGCAATCATATCAGAAAGCATATTCCTTGGGCATAGCCCAAGCCTGTATACATCTACTCCAAAAAAATGGGCAAACCTTCCTGACATCTTATACTCACCTTTAATCCCTCACATCTCTCGCCTACCACCTTCCGCCTAACAAACCTAACGCACCGCCCCTCTTCGCAGCCGGTCATTAACCGATCTGCCTAATCCTTCTTCGGGTAAGAGTTCTGCCACGATCACATCCAGTTCAAGCGTATCTAAGTCGTATAGGTAAGAAAATAAGTTGTGGGCGGCTTCAGCCATATCCCCAGTACCAGATAAAACCAGCTGCTGGTGAATTTTTTCGTGTTGGTATTCGTTGGCAAACGACAACACCCCAATCCTTCCGTCCAGTTCCTCTACTGTTGCCACTACATCATTAGTCAAAATAAGCCTGCTCCTCGGCGAGTAATGCTTCTTCATCATTCCAGGAGATGCTGCAATGGTCTTTTCTGAATTGGCTACAATAACCGGCTCACCTATCACCGCCTCTATTTCTTCTTTTGAAATAGCTCCAAAACGGTACAGGTGAACACCATCCTCTTTCACAGCCACTACGGTTGATTCTATTCCTCTTTTACAACGTCCACCATCTAAAATATAAGGACGCGCAGCGCCAAATGCCTGCTTTACCTGCTCCGCACTCGTTGGACTTAAATAGTTTGATGGATTAGCACTCGGTGCAGCCACAGGAAAAGGCAGCTTCCTAAGCAGCTCCAGCGACACCGGGTGATTAGGTATGCGTACTGCTACGGTAGGACCACCCGCTGTAATGATATCAAGAATTTCAGGCCGCTTTTCCAATACCAGTGTCAGCGGCCCCGGCCAAAACTTCTCCGCCAGTTTGTACGCAAGTGGTGGTATGTTTTGAGCCAAAGTTTCCAATGCATCTACTGAAGGAATGTGAACAATGAGCGGGTTTGTAAGTGGTCGGCCTTTTTTCTCAAATATTTTTTTAATAGCCGCTTCACTAAAAATATTTGCTGCTAAACCATAAACCGTTTCCGTTGGAATTGCCACTACTTCATCCATTTGTAGCAGTTGTACCGCTTCATCTATTGTTACATCTTTCATACTAATTAAAGCATCATCAAGTGTTGAATCATCGTTCAGATGCCGGCTGCAAAAGTAGTGTGCAGATCTAAAGTTTCACAGTCAGCATGCACCAGCAGTCATAGTTCCGACAAAAAATAACACACCATTTCTGCTGTAGCCTTAAATTCGCGAAATCTTTCGCTACATGTATCAATCATTACCGTCCAACGAGTCCATCCCTTCGCAACGTAAAAAGATTATTGTTCTTGGCAGTGGCCCCAACCGCATTGGCCAGGGAATAGAGTTCGATTACTGCTGCGTACATGGTCTTCTTGCTATCAAAGAGTGTGGTTACGAGGCTATTATGGTCAACTGTAATCCTGAAACTGTGAGTACAGATTTTGACATGGCTGACAAGTTATACTTCGAGCCTGTGTATTGGGAGCATCTTTGGGAGATCATTGAACTTGAGAAACCAGAAGGCGTAATTGTACAACTCGGTGGTCAAACCGCGCTGAAACTTGCAAAAAAGCTAGTAGCTCGCGGCATTAAGATCATCGGAACTTCTTTCGACGACATGGACATTGCCGAAGATCGTGGCCGCTTTAGCGATCTTTTGAAAGAGCTTGAAATACCTTACCCTTCTTATGGTACTGCTTATACTGCTGATGAAGCCATAGAAGTTGCCAATAAAGTTGGTTATCCTGTACTGGTTCGCCCAAGTTATGTGCTTGGTGGACAAAGAATGCGGATAGTGATTAACGATGAAGAGGTAGAAAAGGCTGTGGTAAGCCTGCTGCGTCACATACCCGATAATAAGATATTGATTGACCACTTTCTTGATCGCTGCCAGGAAGCTGAAGTGGATGCCATTTACGACGGTGAAACTTTTCATGTGATGGGCGTGATGGAGCATATTGAACCTGCTGGTATCCATAGTGGTGATAGTAACGCGGTTTTACCTGCATTCAATCTTACTCCACTTGAAGTAACCACCATGGAATATTACTCGGAGAAAATTGCGAAGGCTCTAAATATCCGTGGACTCATCAACATTCAGTTTGCTATAAAAGACGGAAAAGTATACGTGATAGAGGCAAATCCACGTGCTTCGCGTACTACGCCATTTATTGCAAAAGCTTACCAGATACCATACCTGAACATTGCTACTAAAGTGATGTTAGGCGAAGCAAAAGTGAAGGACTTCACATATGAGAAAAAGCTAGAAGGTTTTGCCATAAAAGAACCTGTCTTCAGCTTCAATAAATTTCCGGGTGTAAGTAAGGAATTAGGACCAGAAATGAAGAGCACTGGTGAAGCTATACGCTTCATCAAGGATCTGAGAGATCCATACTTCAGAACGCTGTATAAGGAAAGAAGCATGCACTTAAGTAAATAATTGTTCTATAGAACTTTTACATGCCGCACCCCTACAGGTGCGGCATTTTTGTTTGCAAGAACTTTATGTAGCTGCGGCTCTTGCATTTTCTTTTTTGCGTGTTTATCTTAATAAACACTTGCCATAAAATGCAGCACCACCGCTCACCATACATTTGGAAGCAGATGCCTTTTGCAAGGCTGATCATTCCTTTCATTGCAGGCATAGCAGCGCAATGGTACCTTCAGCCTCCCCTGGAGATCACGTTGTTTTTGCTGCTTGCATGCTGTATCATTTCCGTGTTCATCTCATTTCTTCATATCAACTGGGTGTACAGGCTCAGGTGGATACAAGGCGGGTTGATCTATACCGCAATGGCATGTATAGGTATGCTGGTAACACACCAGCAAGACATCAGAAACAACGAAAAATGGCTGGGGCACCATTACGAACCACAGGATGCAGTGCTGGTAGTACTGCAAGAACCGCTGGTAGAAAAAGAAAGATCGTATAAAGCACAGGCTAGTGTTATTGCTATACGCCAACAGGAAGAGTGGGTGGAAGTAACAGGTGATATCATCATCTATCTACAAAAAGACTCTACTCCTCCTCCACTTCAATATGGCTCGCAAATATTGTTTGTAAACGCACTACAACCCATCAAGAACTCAGGTAATCCCGGTGCTTTTGATTATGCACGCTACAATGCTTTTCGAGATATACATCACCAGGTTTATCTCAAGGCAGATCATTATCAGACATTACCCTCAGCGCCTGGAAAAGATCTTTCTTACTACCTGCTGCAGGTAAAGCTGTATGTACTGGATGTTCTGAAAAAACATGTTGATGGAAAAGAAGAAAGCGCTGTAGCTGAAGCGTTGCTGGTAGGCTACAGGAATGACCTGGATAAAGACCTGGTACAGGCATACAGCAATACGGGCGTCGTGCACATCATTGCTATCTCTGGATTGCACCTCGGGTTGATCTATGGTATATTGTTCTGGCTTAGCAAGAAATTAAAACAGACTAAATCGAACAGGATCATCAGTTCAGTACTGATGCTGCTGGTGCTATGGATGTTTGCGCTGGTGGCGGGTGCTGCACCATCTATTGTTCGCTCAGCTACAATGTTCAGCTTTTTGATATTTGGCAAGCTGTTCAACAGGAAAGCTTCTATTTATAATATACTCTCAGGCTCTGCTTTTGTTATGCTCTGCTACAACCCATTCTACTTGTGGGATGTTGGCTTCCAGTTGTCTTACACAGCTGTACTTAGCATCGTTACATTCATGCAGCCTATATGTAGGTGGTTTTACATAAAGAACAAACTCCTTGACCTGTTATGGAAACTTTCATCTGTTACCTTGTCTGCACAAGTGCTTACTTTCCCTATTGTCATTTATTACTTCCACCAGTTCCCGTTGTTGTTTTTGTTTAGCAATCTACTGGCTGTACCACTAGCGGGTATCATACTAAAGCTGGAGCTAGTCTTAGTGATTTTTTCTTTTTATGAACCCCTGGCAAACCTGGTTGGTGGAGTAACACATTTTTTTATCTGGATGCTAAACAGCTTTATCAAGCATATTGACCAGCTTTCGTTTGTAACCTATGACAACATACAGGTGAACCTGCTGCAGGCTTACCTGCTATATGGCGCCATTATAGCCGGCAGTTGTTGGTTGATACGCCGCTGGAAAATGTCATTTCATATTACCGCGCTTTGTTTCCTGGCCTTTGTTGCAATAGACAGTTATGAAAAAGCCACTATTGGAAATAGGGCGAGGCTGGTGGTATATAATGTATCTAAACATATGGCTTTGGATTTTATAGATGGTGAGCGGTGCCAGTTTGTAGGTGATACTGCAGTGGCCGTAGCACCGGCACTAGCCAATTTTCACCTGAAGCCGGCGCGGATCAACTATAGAATAAATAATGAAGTGCAGCTAGAACAACTGGTGTTTCAATACCCGTTTGTATACTTTCATGATAAGCGGATACTGGTGATAGATAAGCCGCTGAAGTTTGATACACAAAAGCGAATACCCGTAGATATGATCCTTATATCAAAGAACCCTAAGATCTACATTAACCAATTGAACAAGGCCTTTGATTGCAAGCTCTATGTTTTTGATGCATCGAACCCGCAATGGAAAATTAACCTCTGGAAAAAAGATTGTGACAGCCTACATTTGCGCCACCATTCCACACCTGAGCAAGGTGCTTATGTAATGGAGTTGTAAATGCTTTGGTTGATCGTTGTTTAGCTGAACAAACTAATTCATTTAGTACAGCCAAGTTGCGGCTGCATCACTGCTACATAGCAGCACTACCGATGAACGGAGCGTCGCAACGATCTCTAACCAGGGTACGACTGCTTGCCACCATTTATTCGTTCTAATCAAATCGTCATGCAAAAGAAAATTCAATCTGCACTTATTTCTGTTTTTTATAAAGATGGTATGGATTCCATTGCCAGGCAACTGCATAAGCTGGGCGTGGTGATCTACTCTACCGGCGGGACGGAAAAATTCATTAAAGATCTTGGTATTCCATGTGTGGCGGTGGAGAGCCTTACATCGTACCCATCTATACTGGGTGGCAGAGTGAAAACGCTTCATCCATCGGTGTTTGGTGGCATACTTGGCAGGCGCGATGACGAGCAGGACATGCAGGAAATGCGCCAGTATAATATTCCTGAGATTGATCTTGTAATTGTGGATCTGTACCCTTTTGAAGAAACGCTTGCATCGACCAACGAAGAAAAACAGATCATTGAGAAGATTGATATTGGTGGTCCATCGATGATTAGAGCTGCGGCGAAAAACTTTAAAGACCTGCTGGTAGTGGCAGCAAAAGAAGATTATGCATCGCTTGAAAAACTTTTGGTAGAACAGGAAGGCAGCACCACTATAGAACAACGCAAATCCTTTGCTGCAAAGGCTTTCGAGGTGGTAATGAAATATGATATCGCCATCAGCAACTATTTTAATGCTGATAAACCTTTACAGACCATTCAATCTTCTATACAACAAACGCTGCGCTATGGCGAGAACCCGCACCAGCAAGCCGTGTTTTACGGCGACCTGAAAAAAGTGTTTACGCAGTGCCATGGTAAGGAGATCTCGTACAACAACCTGGTAGATATAGACGCGGCTATCCAGCTCATAAAAGAATTCAATGAAACAACATTTGCTATCATCAAGCATACAAATGTGTGCGGTATTGCATCGCGCTCTACCATTCGTGAAGCATGGGATGTAGCGCTGGCCGGCGATCCCGAAAGTGCGTTTGGTGGTGTGCTTGTTTGCAATGGAACCATTGATAAGTCTACTGCAGAAGCTATTAACGAGATATTTTTTGAAGTGCTTATAGCACAGCAATACGATGCTGATGCCATGGAAATATTGAAGAGCAAAAAGAACAGGATACTCTTGATATGCCATCCACATCTACTGGGAGAAACACAGCAAGTGAAATCTGTAGTGAATGGTTTTCTTACTCAACAAACAGATGAAGGCAATTACAGCAAATGGGAAGAAGTAGGTGGCAGAGAGACCACTGAAGCTGAAAGAGAAGATCTTGCTTTTGCTAACCTGGTCTGTAAGCACCTAAAGAGCAATGCAATTGCGCTGGTTAAAAATAAACAACTGGTTGGTAAAGGTTGCGGGCAAACAAGCCGTATAGATGCACTACGCCAGTCAATTGAAAAAGCCAAGCAATTCAATTTTGACCTGCAGGGTGCAGTGCTGGCATCAGATGCTTTCTTTCCTTTTAATGATTGTGTACAGATAGCTTATGCTGAAGGTATCCATGCTTTCATACAACCTGGTGGCTCTATTCGGGATAAAGACAGCATTGACTATTGCGTAGAAAAGAACCTCGCAATGGTAATGACAGGCATGCGTCACTTTAAGCATTGATTTTGCAGCGCAGCAAAGGATAAATTCCACAGGCAAAATGGACAAGATAGAACCGGCAGCAATAGCGTTGGAGGAGCCAAAGCCCACGAACAAAAAAGCTTATTTGGCACTTGCAGCTATCAGCCTGTTTTGGGGTAGTACCTGGGTGGTAAGTAAAATAGGCGTGCAAGGAATTCCTGGTCTGCAGCTCGCTTACATCAGGCAATTTTGTGCGGGCCTGATCTTTCTTTCCTTCTTTAAGCTAAAAGGCGAACCTTGGCCAAAGCTCGGAGACTTCAAGTGGCTGCTGCTAATGTCTCTGTTTATGATTGTGCTAGCCAATGGCATTACCACCTGGGGCATCAAATACGTGCCCAGTGGAATGGCTGCTCTTATAGGAACACTGTTCCCGCTCTTCGTAGTTATCATAGAAATGATCTGGTTCAGGAACAGTCCAAACAACAGGTTTACTGTATTAGGAATGATCATGGGCATTGCAGGCTTGAGCCTAGTGTTTTACCAGAACGCGTTTCATCACCAACCTGATGGGTATGTGTTCGGCATATCGCTCTGTTTATTTTCTACTATTTCGTGGAGTATAGGAACAATATTAGTGGCAAGGTCAAAGTTGAAAATGAACCCTTACTATGCAATGGGTTGGCAGATGTTCCTCGGTTCGTTCCTTATATACCTGCTTGCCATCTGCACCGGAAATAATATACCTTTTAGCGCAGTGCCGACTCAATCCTGGATGGCTGTTTCCTACCTGATTGCTATTGGTTCAGTTGCTGCCTTCGTCGGGATGATCTACACTATGAAACATCTCCCGGTTGCCATTGCCTCCCTTTACGGCTACTTTAACCCTATCATTGCTTTACTCATTGGTGCAGTAGTACTAAAAGAAAAACTTACGTTCACCATCATCATTGGTTCACTGGTAACACTTGTGGGTGTTTACATCGTGAATAGGAGTATTAAGAAAAGATGACCACTGCTATAGGTGCGCATTGGTTACACCATTTCTTGTAAAAAGCGCTCATACATTTTCCGCCATTCAAGCTGTGCAGGCTCCATCGAAAGAAGGTGATTATGAAAGATGGTGATCATGTGTCCATTTACCTGCTTTACCTGCTCGTAGTATTGTTTCAGTTCATCAAAGGCTTGGGCTGCTGAATAATGCTGTTCAAAAAGCGAATTAGCTTCCATGTAGCAGAAAGGAAAAATCAGCAGGTTTGACTCTTCATCCTTTTCTAGATCGTACCATTTGTATGGTAAACAATAAGAAGCCCTAAATCCATTGATGCTCCCATAGCCCATCGAATAATCTTCTTGTATACCTGCAGCAAGTAAACGCCTGTAGGTTTTGGGCAAAGTCATGCGGATATAATGCTGCCTGCTTTTTACAACATTACCTGCAAGTGATGCAAGAAGATGTATCTCTTGTTGCAACTTATTATCATCATCGCCACTCTGCCACGAAGGATGAATGCCTGTATTATACTTCTCTGCATGCCGTTTTACCAGCTGTTGGTAAGCTGAGTAAGAAGGAAGAATATTCTTGTCGTAGCCTTTGTTTTGCTGTGCTAATAAGAAAAAATAAATAGGCTGCAGTTGATGGACCCGGTGCAGTTCATCCAGCCAATCATATACATCAAATGGATCTTTTTGCTTACCCAGCAATACACGCAGCCTTTGGAATACATCTTTGATTCGGCCTTTGGTTAATGCCTTTGCAAACCCGCCTGCATTTCTCAAAAATCCTTTATGCCGGTAGCCCCAGGCAATGTCTATATCGTATGTGGGAGTAAAAGCAAAAGATGGAGGAGAGAATTGTAATGCAGGAAACTTCTGTAATAAAATCTTTTCAAATCGCTGAAGCCAAAGGTTTATAAGTGGCTGGTGAAGAAATCCATTTCTATACGCGATGCTATTCTCATGTGCATACCTGCCATACATATCCTGCTTGTGCGGAAGGTATTCTTCGTAACGTGTAAGCAAATAGAAAGCTGCAGCAAAAACATCAAAAGGTAAATCTCCACCAGAGGCAAAAAAAGCTTTTACACCGCTCCATTCGAAACATGTAATATCCTGTTGATGTACGCCTGTTTTATATAATAGAGAAACAGGTTCTATCCAAACCTCACCTGTTGTTAATCGTTCATTGGAGTAATTGATGCGCGGCCCCGCAAAAGCAAGGTATTCTTCTACATGCGTGGTGATCTTGTATTCAACACCCATAGCCGCCGATAAAGTGGAGAAGATGTATTGAGTGCGGGCTGTTGAACTAGGAATGTAAATAAGCATTAGCATCGGTAGGCTCAAGATATACCATCTCTACTTATCACAGTTGAAACATGCTCTATTCTCCATTCTTCTCCTTCCACAATTCATTGAAGGTTTTCTGCGAAAAATCAAGATGACCTCTGTGGGCAGTCCACGGCTTGAAGATCTTGTTGATCACCATATTCTTCATTTTACCATTACCCATATTCATCCATTTCCGGTTCATCATGGCCATCTTCCAACCTTTCCAAGCAAACTTTTCGCTCAATGAAGCCATTCCAAATTCAACCGATTCATGCCTGTTCTCTAACAGCAATTCATGCAGGTTGATACGCACCGGGCATACCTGTGTACAGTTGCCACACAACGATGATGCATAACTTAAATGCTTAAAGTCATCCATATCCTTCAGGTGTGGCGTGATCACACTGCCTATCGGGCCACTGTAAGTTGCTTCGTATGCATGACCACCAATGTTCTTGTAAACAGGGCATGCATTTAAACATGCACCGCACCTAATGCAGTACAATGCTTCACGAGTGGTGGGATTGGCTAAAAGATTTGTTCTGCCATTGTCCAGCAGTATCACGTACATTTCTTCCGGACCATCTACTTCATTTGCCTGCCGGGGACCACTTATTATTGAATTGTAAACCGTCACTTTTTGCCCAGTACCAAAGGTTGACAACAGCGGCCAGAACAAGGCTAGATCGGCCATCGTTGGAATAACTTTTTCAATGCCTACAATTACAATATGGGTTTTTGGAAATGCGCTACTAAGTCGGGCATTGCCTTCATTTTCTGTTACGGCTACCCCTCCAATATCGCTGATAATGAAGTTGGCTCCCGTAACACCCACTTCGGCGGCCACATATTTCTCACGCAGCTTATGACGCGCTACTATAGTAAGTTGTTCGGGTGTAAGATCAGGTGAAGTGCCTAGTTTTTCTGCAAATAGTTTTGCCACATCCTCCTTGCTTTTGTGCATGGCGGGAGTTACAATATGATACGGCGGCTCGTCATCCAGTTGTTGTATGTATTCACCCAGGTCAGTCTCTACGCTTTCAATTCCTTGTTTCTCCAGGAACTTGTTCAGGTGAATTTCTTCGGTGACCATGCTCTTGCTCTTCACCACTGTCTTGCAGTTCTTTTGCTTGCAAATGGCGCCTATTTCTTTTAGTGCCTGTTCTGCCGTTTCTGCCCAGATCACTTTTCCACCTCTGTTGGTAAATTGTTTTTCAAACTGCTCCAACTGCTGATCTAAAGTTTCTATAGCGCGCCATTTGGCATTCTTTGCCCTTTCCCGCGCCAGTTCTACATTGGTAAACTGCAGTTTGCCTACAGGCACTACCGCATTGTATTTACTAATGTTGAAATTGATCTTTCGCCTGTGCTCGAGGTCGGCCGCCTTTATGGTACTTTTTGCTATAAAAGATGCAGCATTATCATTCATTGCGGTACAATTAGATGCTCAGTATTAGTGGAGTAGGTTTAATAAGAAACACATGGTGATCTTACTTACTCGCTTCCATGTATTTTGCTGTGGCTTCCAGTGTTTCGTAAAACTCTTCGCCATACTTCCTGGTAATAGCTTCTTTTAAAAAGATATAAGTAGGAACTTTTAATTTTTTACCAAGCTTACATGCCGCAGCGCATAGATCAGGACGTGGTTCGTAGTTCACATATTCCGTTTTGCCGTCCCTGCTTTTATTAATCCTGATGGGAAACAGGTGGCAACTAATCGGCTTTTTCCACGAGATCTTTTCGTCGTTGTAAGCCTGCTCAATGGCACATTTTATAATTCCTTGTTTGTCCCTGTAACCATAGGCGCAGATCTTACCACCAACTGTTGGTGTTACCCAGCCAAACTCCTGGTCGTAAAGGTATTTTCCCTGGCGCTCTATTTCACGCTTACCCTCTTCGGTCATGTAAGGTTCAACAAGCGCGTATACTTTCCGTAGTTCTTCCAGTTCACTCACCTCCAGTGGAGCACCGGCATCCCCGTCTTCGCAGCATCCACCTTTGCACTTGGTAAGGTCGCATACAAACTGCTCTTCTACTACCTCGTCACTTACCAGTACATTGTCAATAGCTATCATAGTATAATTTCTTGCGGCGAAGATAGTTTTTAAATAAGCGGTAGAATAAACATCAGTAGAAAACGAAACTAAAGCCAGTTGAGCTACATTGTTGGTTTACTTCCATTTGAAAGTATTGATCATGTGCTTCAGATCTTCCTGCAGAAAACGATTTACCACCAGTAACGAATCTTCGTTGGGCGTAGCATCGAAATACAATGCCCCGCGCAAAAAATGCCTGGTAGAGTCAGTGAGGAAAAACTGGTTGCCTGTAGCTACATTACCCCCTACCTTAAAATAAACACCATGCACTTCATTGGGCGTAGTGATGAGGGAATCATTGATGCTGTAGGCTTTAAGCGTATGCTTATTGGTCATGGTGTAAGCATCGGTAACCAACTTGTCGAAGTTATTCTTACCAATTTCCTTATAGCTAATATGCACCTTGCCGTTGAACTGCGGGTAGTCTACATTTATCCACCACGGGTTTTCAGTAGCCTCTCCAAAGAAGCTGGTATCTTTTACAATGTTGGCATACACCGGATATTCAAACTGGTACGGGTAGCCCGGCTGATCGAATAGCTGGTATTTCTTTTCAGGAAAATTTATTTTAAAATATCCTTTAGGCTTTGCTGTGTAATCGCTGTTACATGCTGAAATGGTGCAACCGAGAATAAGGATAACAAGAATAAGTTTGAACATATTGGACAAGAACAAAAGAGAACGCATGTAAAACTTCATCTTTCAAAACTACACTTCCTCAGGTGCTTGTTGCTGAATGGTGACCTTAATTTTTTGCAAACGATTTTTCTCCACTTCCATTACGGTAAATAGAAAATCGCCTGAAGTGATTACCTGGTCACGGTGCGGAATATCACCTGCAAGTTCTAATACCAGTCCTGCCAGCGATTCACTTTCTCCGCGCACTTCATCAAAAGTTTCCGATGGCAGTTCCATCAGCCTGCAGACATCGTTGATCATTGTCTTGCCTTCAAAGATGTAATTGTGTTCATCTATTTTAACGTGAGCAATGTCCTCTTCATCAAATTCATCTTTTATGTCACCAATGATCTCTTCCATGATATCTTCCAGTGTAACGATACCGCTGGTGCCGCCAAATTCATCTACCACTATAGCAAAATGTATTCGCTTGGTCTGGAAGTCCTTCAGCAGGTCTTCTATCATTTTTTGCTCATGGATAAAGTAAGGAGGACGCATGATCGGGTGCCAGTCAAAGTCATCGGGCTTATCTAAAAAAGGAAGTAGATCTTTCGTATGAATCATACCAACCACTTCATCCATATCTTCCTTGAAAACCGGTAACCTGCTATAGTGCAGCTCTTCCACCTTTTTCACCAGGTCGCCAAATGTGGTGTCATATTCAAGACCGCTAACATCCAGCCGCGCTTTCATAACTTGCTTGGCTGAAATATTACCAAACTTCACAATCCCTTTCAAAATGTTCTTTTCCTTGGCTGATGCTTCCGTTTCGGAAGTAATATCAATTGCATGATCAAGTTCTTCTAGGCTATAAGATGAGCTGGATTTCTTTGCTAGTTTACGCTCTATAAAATCGGAGGTAAAGACGAGTCGTTTACTAAAACCTCTGAAAAGGTAAGAGATGGTTTCAACTAACGGCCCGGCATCTTTTGCAAACCTGATATTATTTTGAGTAGCCATTACTTTAGGCATTACTTCACCAAAAAGCACCAATAGAAAAGTAACTGTAACTACTTTGATCAAAAACTCAACCCACCATAACTGGTTGTTGAGCGGTATCATTTCATCTATCACAAAGTTGGAGATGATGATAATAGCAATGTTGACAAAGCTATTAGCTATCAGCAATGAAGCCAGCAATGTTTTAGGCTGTTCAAGCAGGTCAACTATTCGTTTGTACGAACGTTGCTGCTTGGTCTTCAGCATATTTACATCTTTGTATGTAAGCGAAAAAAATGCAACCTCAGCTCCTGAAACAAAAAACGAGATCACCAGGAAAAACAGTAGCAGGAATATTAAAATAGTAGTAGCCTGGGGGGTGATGGCAGCAAAATAAGCAGGAAGAAATTTATAAATAAGTACCGAGTGATGATCCAAAATCAAGTTTTTGATGAATAATAACTGGCGCTTAAAAAGTTTGCCAGCATGTTTTTGTACACAAATATATAAATGGGTTCACTTAAAAAGGAAGATCTTCCGAAGGTTCACCTATGGGTGGCATGTCTGCACTGGTCATACCTTCTAGAGTATCGTGATGTGCAATGTTATGTAAACCATGGCCTTCGCCGCGCTTATCCAGCATTATCAGGTTGTCACCAACAACCTCTGTAGCAAATTTTTTATTTCCTTCTTTATCCTCCCAACTGCGGGTTCTTAATCTACCTTCTATGTAAACAAGGCTTCCTTTGTGTAAGTATTTCTGGGCAAGTTCTGCAAGTCCGCGCCATAGCACTACAGTATGCCATTCTGTTTGCGAAACAAGCTTGCCCCCACGATCCTTATAGGTCTCCGTAGTTGCTAAACTAAATTTTGCTACACCAATGTTTCCTTCCAGGTATTGTACGTCCGGATCTTTACCAAGATTGCCAATTAGCATTACTCTGTTTACACCTCTCATGATGATCTTATTTAATGATTAATCGCCTGATGATAGGTTAGCCTTTTAAAATTAATTGTTTTTGCGACACAATTCAAGGTGAAAAAAAAAATTGTTCTTTTTCTAATATATGAATCAAAACAAGTGTACATCATGCGTCTTCGTCCATGCAATTTTTCATTTCTAACCAGCAGATTGAACCAGTGATTGTATATGAGGAACAAAGGCTTTTAAGGTTTTTGGAAAAGCTATGTCATCCATCTTACCCGGGTCT
Organism: Aridibaculum aurantiacum; assembly: GCF_017355875.1. Lineage (NCBI taxonomy): Bacteria > Pseudomonadati > Bacteroidota > Chitinophagia > Chitinophagales > Chitinophagaceae > Aridibaculum > Aridibaculum aurantiacum. The sequence continues at coordinate 31,189 of NZ_JAFEWC010000001.1, read as the reverse complement.
ATTAACGAAAACTCATTTAGCGTCTTTGGATGTTCATGCACTCGCACTATCGCAAGCTGTATTACAAGTGATTGATGGGTTAGTTGTTGCTTATGTTCCTGTATTATTTCAAGTAACGAGAAATCTTTTATTTCAATTTGATGTAATAGCTTTATAACCTGCGGTCTGGTCAATTGTTGCCTTTTTGAAGATTCAATCAAGTAGAACTCATGGAGGTTTTGCCAGATGTCTTTACCCAACCTTTGGCGCACCATTACGTGCCCCTGGTATAAAAAAACAAAGTAGTAAAACCAGCGATGCTTTATTACCATCACCTTTTCTTTTACAGGCAGCAGGTCAACCTTTCCTTTTTGATAGGCGATACACCTGTATTGCAAAGGACAAGCTTCGCAAGCTGGCTGTTGAGGCGTACATACGATAGCTCCGAAATCCATGATAGCTTGGTTATACTTGGCCGGTTCGGGTTGGTATAAAAGTTTAGTAGCCAACTCATTGAAGAGCTGCTTTCCTTTTGTGGAGTCTATAGGTACACTTTCCCCAAAGTATCTTGACAGCACCCGGTACACATTACCATCCACAACGGCATGCGGTAAGCCAAAAGCAAACGAAGCAATGGCGGCGGCGGTATATGGTCCAACTCCTTTTAATTGTAAAAGTGTTTCGTAAGAAGATGGAAAATGACCTTGAGCAGCCACCTCTCTGGCAGTAGCTATTAAGTTCCTGCACCGGGAATAATAACCTAAACCCTCCCATAGTTTATAAACCTCCGTATCAGGGGCACTGGCTAAGGCTTGTATGGTAGGAAACGCAGATACAAATCTTTCGTAGTATGCAAGACCTTGTGCAACACGCGTTTGCTGAAGAATAATCTCGCTTAGCCAAATTTTATAAGGGTCTTTTTCACCCTTCCATGGCATGGTTCTTTTATTTTCAGAATCATGCCAGTCTAGAAGTTTGTATATGAATTCGTTCTGGAAATAAGGCTTATTCATGTGCAGGTTTTTCATAGGCTATAAAAGATGTTTATGCATCAGCTAATAATTATATAAGTCAAATAACTATTTGATTTACAGTGCGCAGCTACATCTTTTATTTTTATTTTTGATGTGTAATGCTATTAATAAGGGTTCTAAATATTAAAGCAGAAATTCCTGGATAGAAGAAAGAAAACCCAGGCAAAGCTGCTAAAAAAAGAAAAACAAAAACCCAATGAGAAAGTCAGATCTGATAAATCAAATTTCTGAAAAGACCGGCATTCCAAAAGTGGATGTACTGGTAACATTAGAAACAATGTTCAAGGAGGTGAAAGAAAGCTTGGCCAACGGGGAAAACATCTACATCCGGGGTTTTGGAAGTTTTATAACTAAAAAACGCGCAGCCAAAATTGGTAGAAACATCAAGCGAAATGTTGCCGTAGAAATACCGGAGCATTTCATTCCTGCCTTTAAACCGGCAAAGGAATTTGTAAGCGAGGTAAAAAATAAAAGAAAAGAGGAAGCCTAAAACTTCCTTTTTTAGTTTAAGCCATCAGCTGCTTTTAACGTATAGCTTTACCAGAATGAAAGGCATTTAGTATACTTTTGCCGCCAAATTAAAAGCCTTTCGTGAAAAGACAGCAAATCCTACTGGTAACTTTTGGTGCTATTGCCACAGTGTTACTCTTCTTGTTTGGCAATACTGTTCCTGCTAAAAAAGTAGCCACAGTAGCTGAAAATACGCCACATACAGAAAAAGCTGTAGATATAGATGATCTACTGAAACATGCCAAAGAAAGGCTGAATATGGACCAGATCCAACGTGTTACAGCCTTAGAAAATTCAGTAGTACGCGGCGACGTAAAAAATCAACAACTTAAGGCATATCAACAACTTGCAGCCTTCTGGGGCGATACTGCCCGCCTTTTTGAACCATATGCACATTATACCGCTGAAGCGGCCAAGTTGGAAAATTCTGAAAAATCCCTCACCTTTGCTGCCCATTTGTTTTTAAACAACCTAAAAACAGAGAGCGAACCAGCTATGCAAACATGGTTGGCAAGCAATGCGAAAGTTCTTTTTGAGCAAGCGTTACAACTCAATCCTGCTAATGATAGCAGCAGAATTGGCTTAGGTGCATGTTATATTTTCGGACACATCTCCAACAATCCAATGGAGGGTATTGGACCCATCAGAGCTATTGCTGAAAGGGACCCGGATAATATGTATGCGCAGCTAATACTGGGATTGGGTGGTGTACGAAGTGGACAGTATGATAGGGCTATTGAAAGATTTACAATAGTAATGGCCAACGAGCCGGATAACCTGGAAGCCGCCATCAACCTTGCAGAATCGTACGACAGGAAAGGAGATAAAGCAAATGCCATTAAGTGGTATACCTATATCAAGGATAAAATTCCAAATCCTGAAGTGAAGAAAGAACTTGAACAGAGGATAAAGACATTGAAATAACCGTTTTTTTATATTTTAAATAAATTAGAACATGCCTTGCGGAAAGAAAAGAAAGCGTCATAAAATTGCTACGCACAAGCGTAAAAAGAGACTAAGAAAAAATCGTCATAAGAAGAGAAAGTAATCTTTTCTTTTTCTGATCCTGTCATTTCCTTATGCCGGAGATTATACCTTGATCTCCGGCATTTGTTACTTTCTACTGGTCTTACCAACCATCTTGTTTTGCAACTTTTACCTTTTCCTTATCAATCTCAATTAAAAGTGGCAGGATACCTCTGTGTTGGAACAACACGAGAAGAAGGATTTGCTCCTTTGCGGGAGCAGTGTGTGAATTTTTAAAAGTTGCGTTTTGAACAAAGAATTAATTATAAACTCTACCCCACAAGGGGTGGAAATAGCTTTACTTGAAGATAAAAAGCTTGTAGAGCTACACAATGAGCTAACAGATGCCACTTTTGGTGTTGGCGACTTGTACCTGGGTAAGGTGAAAAAACTTATTCCCGGTTTAAATGCTGCCTTCATAGATGTTGGTTTCGAAAAGGATGCCTTTCTTCACTATACCGATCTCAGCCCATATGCCCGTTCTATTTTGAAGTTCACGCAATACGCGATGAACGATAAGAGCGAAGGTGGTTTTGACTTCAGTAAGTTCGAAGTGGAACCGGAGATTATAAAAACCGGTAAAATAAATGAAGTACTGGGTGGCAAGCCAAACGTATTGGTTCAAATTCTAAAAGAGCCAATTGCTGCCAAAGGACCACGTTTAAGCTGCGAGATATCTCTACCTGGTCGTTTTGTTGTACTTACTCCATTCAATGATATAGTTGCTGTTTCTAAAAAAATACATAGTAGCGACGAGCGAAAGCGCCTGCAGAAGATTGTAGAAGCCATCAAGCAGAAAAATTATGGTGTGATAGTACGCACCGCCGCCGAAGGCAAGAATACTGCTGAACTTCACGAAGATCTTACTACACTGATAAACACTTGGAAGAGCATACAGAAGAACCTGCGTGGTGCTGTTGCTCCTACCCGTATACTAAGTGAGCAGACAAAAGCTACCAGTATGCTGCGTGATCTGCTTACCGAAGATTTTAACCGAATAGTGGTTAATGATAAAACTGTGTATGCAGAAACCCGGAACTACATTCAGAAAATAGCACCGGAGAAAGCAGACATTGTTACCTACTACCACAATGGCACAGCAATTTTTGATAATTACGGTGTAACAAAACAGGTGAAAAGTGCATTTGGTAAAACAGTAAACCTGAATAGTGGTGCCTACCTGATAATAGAACACACCGAAGCTTTGCACGTAATTGATGTAAACAGTGGGTACAAAAGCGTAAGCAACAACCAGGAAGAAAATGCGCTGCAAACAAACCTGGAAGCGGCTGAAGAAATAGCACGCCAACTCAGGCTTCGAGATATCGGCGGAATAATAGTGGTCGATTTCATTGACATGAAGCTTCCTGACAACAAAAAAAAGTTGCAGGATGCCATGGACGGTTTTATGCGTCCAGACAGAGCAAAGCATGCTGTGCTGCCAATTTCTAAGTTTGGATTGATGCAGATCACCCGGCAGAGAATGCGCCCGGAGGTGAACATCAATACCTCTGAACTTTGCCCGGCATGTAATGGTACAGGTAAAATAGCTTCATCCCTCTTATTAGAAGATGAGATAGAAAAGAAACTGTTGTACCTGGTGACACACCAGCATAAGAACCTTGCTCTTCATGTCCATCCAATCCTCCATTCGCATCTTACCAAAGGATGGTTCTTTAATTCCATCCGCCATAAGTGGAACAGGAAGTATAAGACCAAGATCAAGGTATTGCCGAACAATACATACCATCTTACAGAGTTCCATTTTTACGATCACAATGAGGAAGAAATAAAATTTTAAGAAATGCCCGGTTTTAAGCCGGGTATTTTTGTTTTAGCCCCCAAACAAAATACCTTCAGAACAGGTTAATTAAATTTATGGCTGAACTACCCGATCTTTCTGATCCATTGATTTTTGGGTTTGTTACCCTCCTCTTTATGCTTGTAGTAATAGGCAGGTACTTTCTCATTGCCGGCCTTTTTCATCTTTGGTTTTATGTGTGGAACAAGGAAAAATGGCATTCAAGAAACCTTGGGAAGAAAGCTGTGAACCGCAAGCAGTTTCTTGCAGAGATACGCTGGTCGATGATCACCTCTTTCATTTTTGCAATAGCAGGCGCCTTTACAGCTTTACTATGGCAAAATGGACACACCAAAATTTATACGGATGTAGCAGCATTTGGATGGTGGTACCTGCCTGTTAGCCTGCTGGCTTCCATGATAATCCACGAGACCTATTACTACTGGCTTCACCGGTGGATGCACCGGCCAAAGGTGTTTAAACTGCTGCACAAGGTGCACCATGACAGCAATACTACCAGTGCCTGGACAGCTTTTTCATTTCACCCATTAGAAGGTCTGCTACAGTCACTGATCCTCCCCCTGATCATTCTCGTATTGCCTATGCACGTGTACGTCCTGCTATTGCAATTGACCATTATGACCTTTAGCAGTGTTATCAATCATCTCGAGATTGAAGTTTACCCGCAAGGGTTCAGCAGGCATTGGTTAGGCAGGTGGCTAATTGGCGCTACGCACCACTCGCTACACCACAAGCAGTTTAGGTATAACTATGGTCTGTATTTTACCTTTTGGGACAAACTTAAGGATACAGAAAGTCCCAACTACTTGCCGCTGTTTGAAGAAAAAACTACAGGGGTAAAATAAAAAAGCCGGTATCGCTACCGGCTTTTTAAATCATCAGCTATAAAATTACTCCCTGTTTCTTCCACCAAGGAAGATCAGCACATACTGAATTAGGATAACAAGCGAAGCGATAGCAGCAACAACATATGTCATTGCAGCCCATTTTAAAGCATCTTTTGCTTGCTCATGCTGCTGGCCAGATGTTACATTGGTGTTATTCAACCAGGCAAGGGCACGACGGCTGGCATCAAATTCTACCGGCAGCGTAACAAAAGCAAATATGGTCGTCAGCGCAAAAAGTATAATACCACCCAACAGGAGCATCGGGAATACATTGATCATAAGTATACCTGCAAGCAATACCCATTGAACAATGCCGCTGCTAAACTGCACCACAGGCACCAACTTGCTCCGCATTTGTAACCATTGGTAAGCTGTAGCGTGTTGTATAGCATGTCCACATTCGTGTGCCGCCACCGCAGCCGCAGCTATACTATTCCCCGCATACACTTCAGGGCTAAGGTTTACTGTTCTCTTTGCAGGATCGTAATGATCGGTTAAATAACCTTGCACCGATACCACCTGCACATTATAAATACCGTTTTCGTGAAGCATTTTTTCAGCTATCTCCTTGCCTGTCATTCCGTTGCGCAATGGCAGCTGGCTATATTTCGCAAACTTTCCCTTTAACGTAGAAGACACCAGGAAACTGATGCCTACGAAAATCAGGGATATGATCATTATTGATTGCATAGTCGTTTTTTATTTGTTCTTGCAATTTACCCACCAAATCGTTGAGGCTGAAAACAAGGAGATAATTCCGCTGTTAAATCAGTCATAATGTCCGAAACAGGCTCTCTCAACCTGCCATACCAGCACAACAAGAAGAGATTTCACCTAGAAATATAGGCCTCACAAGTGCGAATAATGACGTTCAAAAGTTATTCACACGGCTTAAATTTAATTTTGAAATGTGAACCATATTTGTAATTTAGTGGCAGAATTTAATGGGTTAGTAAGTAAACGGGGTCGTCATTCTTGACGACCCTTTCTTTTTTATCATGTTTCTTACCTCTTTGTTTATCAACTTTATACAGCTACTTTAAAGCTGAACCTGCCGTAATCATTGCTGGTAGTTGTATCCTTATCTTTAGCGCATGAGCAAATCAAAAACTGCTTTTTTCTGTAGCAACTGTGGTCATGAAAGTGCCAAGTGGCTTGGCAAATGTCCATCGTGCAACACGTGGAATTCCTTTGTAGAAGAGGTGCTTCAAAAAGGGAATGACAAGAATGACAAAGGATGGAATGATTACAACAACAGTCCTCGTTTAACCAAGACAGTTTTACTAAATGATGTAACCAGTACAAAAGAAGAAAGGATAACAACAACTGACCCCGAACTAAATCGCGTATTAGGTGGAGGCATAGTTGCCGGAAGTATAATATTGGTTGCAGGTGAGCCAGGCATTGGTAAGAGTACCTTGTTACTGCAAGCAGGTTTACTGCTAAAAGGAATTACAACCTTATACATAAGTGGTGAAGAAAGCGAGCAGCAAATAAAGATGCGGGCCAACCGTTTGAACCACGATAACGAAAACTTTTACCTTCTTACTGAAACTACCACCAATACTATTTTCCAGGAGATAAAGAAGGTGCGTCCTCATTTAGTGATCGTTGATTCCATCCAAACCCTTCAATCAAATTTTGTAGAGTCTTCTGCAGGTAGTGTTTCACAAATAAGAATATGTGCTGCTGAGTTTCAACGTTTCGCTAAAGAGACCAATACGCCTGTCATTCTTATTGGTCACATTACAAAAGATGGCGCTATAGCAGGCCCTAAAATATTAGAGCACATGGTGGATACTGTTCTGCAGTTTGAAGGGGACCGTCATTATGCATACCGAATACTACGTACCCTAAAAAACAGGTTTGGAAGTACCGCAGAACTCGGCATTTATGAAATGAGTGGCGATGGTATGCGCAGCGTGTCCAATCCTTCAGAAATTCTCATCACACAAAAAGAAGAACAACTAAGCGGTAGTGCCATAGCTGCTACTTTAGAAGGCTTGAGACCACTGCTGATAGAGGTACAGGCGTTGGTGACGCAGAGTGTTTATGGTACTCCTCAAAGAACCGTAAGTGGTTTTGACTTGAGAAGGCTGCAACTATTGCTTGCTGTTCTAGAAAAACGCGGTGGTTTTCATTTTGGCGTAAAAGATGTTTTTGTAAACATAGCGGGAGGACTGAAAATAGAAGATCCGTCTACTGACCTTGCTGTTATCTGTGCTCTCTTGAGCAGCTACGAAGATGTACCACTACCGCAAAATATTTGCTTTGCCGGTGAAGTAGGTTTGAATGGTGAGATACGCGCAGTGAACCGCATTGAACAACGTATAGCCGAAGCAGAAAAGCTAGGTTTTGAAAAGATCATCGTTTCTCGGTACAACAAAAAAGGCTTTGCCAAAGGATCAGGTATACAGGTAGTAGCTGTAGCCCAGGTAAGCGAGGTTTACCAGTTGTTGTTTTAGCAGGATCTATAACCAGTTGCTTTACTTTCAGCAAAACGATTTGTAGATTAGTAGATGCAGTTGCTGAAGTCATCCATAGACCATTTGTTGCATATGTTCTACCCGCACATTTGCACTGGCTGCGGTACAGATATATTAGCTCCTGATCAGCAACTGTGCCTGCACTGTCTTAATGATCTTCCTGTTACAAACTTCTTTGGACATCCCGGCAATCCTGTAGAACAAATCTTTTACGGCAGGCTGAACGTTTACCAGGCGGCGGCAGGTTACTTTTTCACCAAGCAATCACTGCTGCAACACTTACTCATTCAGCTGAAGTATAGAGGCAACCAGGAAATTGGCTATTACCTTGGTCAACAGCTGGGTTATCTAATAAAAGCACACAATGCATTTGCTACAGTAGATGCCATGATCCCGCTGCCACTAAACCCAAGGAAGGAAAAGAAAAGAGGCTACAACCAGGCTACCGCTCTTTGCAATGGAATAGCGGCTGTCACCAATATACCTGTTATTGACAAGGTGGTGATACGAAAAGTATATACGGAAACGCAGACGCAGATGGGCAGGATAAACAGGTGGGAGAACATGGATGGTGTATTTGCTGTTTTAGACGAACCGGCGCTGCAGGGCAAACACCTGCTGCTGGTAGATGATGTGGTAACCACCGGCGCTACATTGGAAGCTTGTGGCAGCGAAATATTGAAAGTTGCCGGCACCAATCTCAGCATAGCCACACTCGCTTACACTATATAAAGAACCCTTTCTCTTCAACAGTGCCAATAACCATTTCTTCTCCTCATTTCCTTTACTTTTGAGTAGATGAAAAATTTGTGGAATATAGTGGCGGCGGTTCTATTAATCTTTATAGTCAATGCATGCCGCAAAACAGGCTTTATTGAATCTCCTGATGCCTTTCTGACTACATCGCAGGATACACTTCATTTCGATACTGTTTTTACCAGCACTGGTTCCATCACGCAATCTTTCAAAATCTTCAATCACAACGACCAGAAGCTGCGGTTGTCATCTGTGCAACTGATGGGTGGATCAAATTCGCCGTTCAGGATGAATGTAGACGGAACAGCAAGTACATCCGTAAGAAACATAGAGGTAGCTCCTAATGACAGTATTTATGTATTTGTAACTGTTACCATCAATCCTAATGCAGCAGACCTTCCTTTCATAGTGCAGGACAGCATACAGATCATATTTAATGGCAACACCCGTTTCGTACAGCTTGATGCCTTTGGGCAGAACGCCAACTTTTACCGCAACCGCCGCATTACCCGCGACTCCACCTGGAACAACGATCTGCCGTTTGTGATCCTTGGCGGTGTTACGGTCGATAGCAGTGTAACGCTCACCATCAATAAAGGCTGCAGGATCTATCATCATGCTGATGCGCCTTTCATAGTACGAGGCAGCCTGAAGGTTATGGGTGAAAAAGAAGACAGCCTTCGTGTTCGTTTCCAGGGCGACCGGTTAGATCAATATTACCGCGACTTCCCCGGAAGCTGGCCAGGCATCTATTTCCTTTCTTCCAGCCAAGATAATGTGCTGAATTACGCGATTATAAAAAACGCTTACCAAGGCATCATTTCAGAGCTTCCTGCACGCAACAACCAGCCGAAGGTCAGGCTCAACCAAACCATCATTGACAATATTTACGATGTAGGTATACTTGGCATTGCTACCACCATCGATGCTACCAATTGCCTGATAAGCAATTGCGGAAACAACATAGGGATTACTGCAGGCGGTAGCTACAATTTTACCCACTGCACGGTAGCCAGTATTGGCAACAGCTACATCCAGCACAGGAACCCGGTGCTCTTCATCTCCAATGCGGTTTCGCAAACACTCACCAATCCAGTTGCAGCTAATTTTACTAATTGCATTATATACGGTGAAGGAGGAATAGTAGAGAACGAGATCGTACTCGACAGCAAAGGAACAACAGCACCTTTTAATGTTACTTTTACCAATGTTCTATATAAGCAAAAGGAAGATCCAGCAATACCCGGGGTGATTTTCAGTAACAGTCTTAGAAACGAATCTCCTCGTTTTGATAGTATCAATGTTGGAAACAGGATCTTTAATTTCCGTTTAGCGGCTCAATCGCCTGCAATAAATATAGGTGTAAATACAAGTACGCTGATAGATCTTGATGGCAAAACGCGTACGGGCATCCCTGATATTGGGTGTTATGAACACTAATCTTCTTCAATAACTACAATGACTGCAACTTTTTAAGTATAGTTCTTGTTATCATCTAAAATAAAAACATGAGACTTCTTCCTATTGTTATAACCGCACTTGCTTTTGCAGCATGCAATTCTGCCCAAAGAACAAATAGCAATACAACTACTTCAAATACTATGGAGACAACTACAAGTACAGAAACAGGAGGCAGCAGGGCTCCCAACAATATCCACCGCTTCCAGCTAGCTTCCATAGATGGCAGCACCATCAACTTTGGCGACTACAGGGGAAAGAAAATTCTTGTAGTAAATACTGCCAGCGAATGTGGCTATACCCGCCAATACGAAGGTTTGGAAAAACTTTACCAGGCTCACAAAGACAAACTGGTAGTAGTAGGCGTTCCGGCCAACAACTTTGGTGGACAGGAACCAGGAACCAATGAAGAGATCGCTTCTTTCTGCAAAAAGAACTACGGAGTTACTTTTCCTTTAACAGCCAAGGTGGATGTAGTAGGAGAAAATCGACATGAACTTTTTACATGGCTTACTGAAAAACGCCATAACGAAGTTTTGGATGCTACCATCAAATGGAATTTCAACAAGTTTCTGCTGGATGAAAAAGGAAACCTGCTGGCATATTTCCCAAGCAAGACAGAGCCGCAAAGCGAAGAGATACTGGCATACCTGAAATAGGTAAACAACTTTTTAAAGCAGTTGATAAAGGTGGTCACTTGATCACCTTTATCAACTGCTTCTTCTTTGGTGGGTTATCCCACAACTCGCAAAGCATACAATCCGCTGCAGTGCTGTCAGAGGCAAGTACTGCAAACTTGATCTTCTCACCCACTTTAGCCTCTGCAGGAAAACTACATTGATTGGCTACTGAAAAAACATGTTCAAAAACTGGCTGTCCGCTGCCTTGTTGCCACGAAGCCTGCCCCAAATTATAATGAGTTTCATCCAATACCTGCACAGCAATGGTAGCACAGCTGCGGTGGATTATTGTACCATTTACAATAGCCGGGCTCGTTTTCAGCTGGTCGCAGCTCTTGTAAGAAATGCTGAACAATAGAACGCTGAACAAGATTTTCATATTAAAATGCCGGCACGATTGATGCCGGCTTGTAAGCTAGAATTTTCTCGTTAACCAGTAAAGCCTGATTTCCTTATTTGTCTTTTCCTACAGAAACAACTTGTATTAGTTGCTTCTGAGCCGGCGGATTATCCCATAAAGCACAAGTAACACATTCTTTTATTGAAGGATCTGTAGAGATCACTTTAAAAGTTATCTCCTGTCCTACCGTTGCAGCTGAAGGAAATGAACAAATATTCTCTACTGAAAACACATGCTCGTACGCTGGTTTGTTGGGTGCTTGCTGCCATATAGGCTGACCCAGGTGGTAAAAAGCTGTATCCAGAACTTGCACAGCTACAGTGGCGCAACTGCGGTGGACGAGCTTTCCTTTTATCACCACGCCATCAGCGGATTTTTTACATGCACCAAACAAGAGGAACATTAATGGTAGTGCTACAATCAGTTTCATATGTAGTTGGTTTTATTATTTAATAATGCCCTCCTGACAATGGCTTTGAGGAAACCGTTGCACTTAATGAAATGCTAAAGCTGCTGCTGCTTGTGATGTAGATGGGGATTTCCTTTTGTACAGAAAGCCGGAAAATCTGTAGCACCACCCCTATCTTCGCCACATGCTTTTTAAGGATGTTATAGGACAGGAAGAGGTGAAGCAGCACCTGGCGGAAATGATAAACCATAACCGTCTGAGTCATGCTTTACTATTTTTAGGAAAAGAAGGTAGTGGCGGTTTGCCGCTTGCACTGGCATTTGCCCAATATATTGTTTGCGAAAAAGTAAATCGTTCTAATAATCCTGAGCCTGCCGGTCCTTCTCTTTTTGGTTTTGATGAACCTGCAGAGACCGTTGCCCCCGCTATGCTTACGGATGCCTGTGGTGTATGCCCTGCCTGTACAAAAGCGCAGCAACTGGTGCATCCTGATATCCACTACTCTTTCCCGGTAGTGTCGAAGAAAAGTGGCGACAAACCAAAATCCTCTGATTTTATTACTGAATGGCGCGAATTTGTAAAGCAACAGCCTTACGGAAATGCTTACGATTGGCTTCAGTTCATTGGTGCCGATAACAAACAGGGAAATATTACAGCAGAGGAATGTAACGACATTATCCGCCAGCTGAGCCTGAAGAGCTTTGAAAGCGAATACAAAATATTAGTGATGTGGATGCCTGAGTACCTGGGCAACCAGGGAAATAAGCTGCTGAAGCTGATCGAGGAGCCACCTGCCAATACGCTCTTTCTCCTGGTGGCAGAAAAAGAAGAGCAGATACTGCAAACCATCTTGTCGCGTACGCAGCTGGTAAAGATCCCGCTGCTGGATGCGCCACAGGTAGAACAAGCCTTGATTGATCGCCACCAGGTGTCGGCGGCGCAGGCACAAATGATTGCCCGTCTTTCTGAAGGAAATTACCACGAGGCCTTGCAACTGATGCAGCATGCCGAAGACGACTGGCTGGTACAACTACGGGAGTGGTTGAATGCTACGGTAAAAGGCGGTCCCGCAGCCCAGGTGAAGTGGGTGGACGAAGTGGCGAAAATGGGTCGGGAAAAACAAAAGCAATTTTTACAATACTTCAACCACGTACTGGAGCAATGCATCCGGCTGCGGATAATGGGGCAGGAGCACGTAACGCTGGCAGAAACCGAAATTGATTTTGCGCAGCGGGTAAATAAGATCAGCGGTGTAACGCAGCAGCAGGCGATCATCCACGAGCTGGACAGTGCCACCTACTACATAGAAAGAAACGCGAACGCAAAAATGTTGTTCCTGGCGCTCACTATCAAAATTAGTCATATCATTAAAAATAGGGTACTGGTGAAGGCGGTTTAGGGTCATATTTCCCTCTTTGGCAGCTGCAGCTTGTGAAACCTTCTTTAAAAAGAAGCAGGTTTCTGTGTAACAGCAGCGGCTAATCCATAGCCTTTTGCTCCCCCAACAACTCTAGATGGGTGTTTTTGAGCCCGTTATTGCACATTACCTACAAACGCCCACATTAGTTAATGCTTTTGTTTGCGTTAAGCATTGATTATAAATCATTATTTTTGGTGCTATGGTAGCTGTATTGCCTGCAATACACGCTAAGCGAGGAGAGAGTTTATGAGTGAGCAGTTTGTATGCGTGCAGCAATGAAAGAGCCCGGTTGGCTTTTTCATTCAACAGTAAAAGATATATTCCTACATATTAACAGCAACAAAGCACTGCAGCCGGTATGGTGTTCTTAGCACGAACAACCAGTTTGGCATCTGCTTCATTATTTCTCCCCCTTTCTTGCGCTACCGCATTATTTAATCTTTTATACGAACTATAGATATGGGATGTGGAAGTTGTGGAACCGCAACAGGCGGAAAACCAGGAGGATGTAAAAGTAACGGGGGCTGCAGCACCGGTGGCTGCAACCGAATGAATGTTCACGATTGGCTAATGAACCTGCCTTTCAGTGACCCCGAAAGCACTTGCCGGATTGTAGAATTGAGCTTCAATAACGGTAGCCGCAAAGATTTTTACCGAAACGCTACCCTCCAGCACTTTGAGAAAGGTGAATATGTAACAGTGGAAGGTGTAAGTGGAATAGACGTGGGTGAAGTTTCCTTAAGCGGAGAATTGGTAAGGATACAGCTCAAAAAGAAGGGTGTGGATGAGAACAGCGCGCAGCTAAAAAAGATCATCCGCCGGAGCACTGAAGCTGACATCAATAAGTTCGTGGAGAATAAGGCAAGGGAGAAAGAGGCACTGGTAAGAAGCCGTGCTATTGCCCGCACCTTGAACCTGGACATGAAACTGGCGGAAGTAGAAATACAGGCAGACGGTAAAAAAGCTACCTTTTTCTACACAGCAGATGACCGTGTAGACTTTCGCGAACTGATAAGATTATTTGCTGGCGAATTTAAAGTGAAGGTGGAAATGCGCCAGATTGGTGCACGCCAGGAAGCTGGCAAAGTGGGAGGAATAGGAAGCTGTGGTCGCGAACTTTGCTGCGCCACATGGCTTACTGACTTTAAAAGCGTGAATACCACTGCAGCGCGTTACCAGAACTTATCGATCAATCAAACCAAGTTGAGCGGCCAGTGTGGTCGCTTGAAATGCTGTTTGAATTACGAGCTGGATACTTACCTGGATGCGCTTCAGCATTTCCCGGACAATGCGGATGTGATACACATTACCCGCAGCCCTGCCTACCTGGTGAAGAAGGACATCTTCAAAAACCTGATGTGGTATACCACGCCAGACAGCAGTAAGCACTACCCGCTTACCATTGCCAGGGTAAAAGAAATTTTACGCATGAACGCTGCCGGCGAAAAACCTGATGAACTGGAGCCGGTAGAAGTGATCTCGAACAAGATAAAAGAAGTAGAACCTGAATTTGTAGATGTGGTTGGGCAGATAAGCCTCCGCAGCCTGGAGCGCAACAGCCGCAAAAGGAAAGACAAAGACAGCAGGGACCAGCGCGACCAGCGTGGTGGCGACAGGAGGGACAGCGGCCCACGTGGCAATGCACCTGCTGGAAATCGTCCGCAGCAGCAGGCAAGAGAAGGAAGACCTGCAGTCAAAGGGCAACCAAGGCAGCAAGGACAAGGACCACAGCCACCGCAAGACAGGGCTGCACAGCCTCAGAGGCCACAGCAGCGTGAACGTGGACCAAGAGAAAGGCCAGCCACTAATCCAAATGCTGCACCAGGACCTCAAAAAGCGCCTCAGCAACAGCAGCAACGCCCAAATCAAAATCCGCGTGGACCACAACAGCCTCGTGGACCACAGCAGCCAAGGCCACAACAGCAACAACAAAGGCCGCCGCAACAACGACCACCGCAGCAGCAGCGCCCAAATCAAAAACCACCGGAAGGCGATAAGCCATCTGATAAATAAAAGAAAAGCCACCTCAGCGGGTGGCTTTTTCTATTTCCTCTACTAATTTATTCCTCTGCCTGTTTTATGTATTTATAGATGGTTCTTGTATTCACCAGCCAAAGCACCAGCAGAATAAGAGCAGCGGTGAGTACAGTATAATATGATATCCACGGGCTGATGTTCATGTTCTGCTGCTGCAGGAAACGTTGTAACCACCACTGCAGTACCGCCACCACCAGCAGGCAAATAAGCGTAATAATAATATTGAACGGCATAAACTGCCGTAGCAGGAAACGCTGCAGCTGCTTGGGCGAGGTGCCAAGCGTAATCAGCAGGTTGATCTCTGTTTTTGTAGAAGCGATCGTCAGCTGGATGAACAGCGAGAACACCAGCAGCGCAAACAATAGCATGGTTGCACCTGTGACCCATGAAGCATTGACCACCGTATTTACCACCTGGCGGTACTTGCTAAAACGGGTTTTGTCCGCATCCGTTACCAGCCCCTTTTCCTGTAAATATTCCACCAGCTGCGGATCGCCGGGATCATTTGTTTTTATGACCACACGTGATGGTCTTGACTCTGCACCTACACTAAACCGCTGGTTTGCCCATTTTAAAAAATTATCCGGCACCAGCACAGAAGATATACGGTCGCTGAAACCCACTACCCTCCCGGTAAACTGCACCACCTGGCCGCTGCCATGTATGTTGATGATGATAGGTATGGACATGACCATGCCCTGCGTTAGCTGAATGAGGTTTTGCGATGGTGCGAACCCAAAATTGTACAGGTCTAAAAACTGGTTAGGAATGATCATCGGGATGACTTGCGAACCTTCCTCCCACTTCCAATCTGTTGACTGAACATCAATGAACTTGTTTGGTACGCTCTCAAAAAACAGGTCGGTATAAAAAGGGAAGTTGTCGCTGGGGCTTTGTGCCGTCACTTTGAAACGACTTGCTGTAAGTTGACCTACTTCTTCAATAAAAGGCTGTTGCTGCAGTTCAGCAACCTGCTGAGCACTTAATGTATTATCGCTGCTGTTGCCATCTATCTTCTTGTTGATGACCAAAAAGTTGGCAATACTGTCCTGGTTGCTTTCGCCGTGCAGCAGCTCGTTGTAATTTACCTGCACCTGCACCGCCGAAAAAATGAGCAGCATGGCTATAGACAAACCGGTTGCTGCCATCAATCTCCTGCTTTTCCCTATCCCGCTCCTGATGATCTTTTTTAGTAATTGGTGAAACATGAACTGCCGGGGTTATAAAGTATAGTATTGGGTGTAGTTAAAGTTGGTATCATCATCCAGGTCAGTGAGAATAAAGCCTGCGTTTCTCTTGGCACATTCCTCAGCTATCAAGGCGGCAGCTTTTTTTGTATTCTCACTATCAAGATGGCTAAATGGCTCATCCATGATCAGCCACTTGAAAGGCTGCATCAACGAGCGGATGATGGCCAGCCGCTGCTGTTCGCCATAGCTGCAAATGCCTGCTTTTTGATGAAGTATACCGGCTACACCTAATCGCTCTGCCATTTCATTTATCACCCCTGCCTCATATAGCGGTTTGCCCATTACCCGCTTCAGTTCTATGTTTTCACGTGCAGTAAGGTTAGGAAACAGCCGCAGGTCCTGGAAGATGACACTCATCTGTTGCTGTCTTTTTTCAGCAAGCTCAACGCCGTTTATGTTCCTGATATCTTTGATGCCCCACAGGATATTGCCTTCGTAATCGTGGCGCACCTTGTACAGCATATTCATCAAGGTTGTTTTACCGGTACCACTGGGTGCTTTTATTTTTATCCATTCGCCAGGGGCAAAAACCACCTGCGTATTCCATATACCTGATTGCCTCGCCAATATCTTTTCGCGAAGCGGTATTGGCACTACCTGCTGTAATTGTATCTGCATTGTATTGATGCGGGAGTTTTACACTCAAATTAAATGAAAAAGGTTGCGACTTAGCGCAACCTTTTCCTATACATTATCATGCTTATTGAGCAGTATCTGTTTTGCTTGGTTCCAGTTCTTCCAGCTCTACATCATCTACGCTTATGTTAGCAGGATTGCTAAAAGTATGTCCAACAGAAGAAAGGAATTGCACCAGCGATACCAGGCTGTTCTCTTTCTCGTTCTTCATCCTTAGTTCAAAATGACCAGCAGTATACTTGCCATTGAAGTTGTCAGCATGTCCTTTTGCATCTCGGAAAGTAGCTTTTGCCTGTGGCATAACAGCGTTTGGACCACCTTCAGCTGGGAACTGGTTTAGGATGCTTTCAATATTTACATAGAAGGCAGCATTCTTTCCTTTGAAGTCGCCCATGATGTCGTTGCTGATACCAGCTTTTGCATTACCGGCTTTGTATTGTGCCAATAACTCTGCGTCAGATGCAGCCAATAGATTTTTATCATCCACCACTACCTGGTAGCCGGTTCTGCTGATGGCTTCAGTAGCACGATATTCATTACCTTGTTTTACCATCAATCCCATCTCTACCAGTTTATCCATTAGCCTGTTCATCTGGGCTTTATCGCCTACAGGCACATTCAGCACCATCCTCATTGGGCTAGCTGTCTTTGGCATACCTGTAGCAGGATCAACCTGTGGCATAGTGAAATCAGAAACAACAACAGCCATATCGCCTTTAATAGCTTTTGCTACATCTTCTACTGTGTACTGTCCACCAAGAGCGTTTGACAAATACTGGTCAGCAACACCTTTTACTTCCAGGTGCATGATGATGTCGTTGATCATTCCCGGGTTGAAAGCAAAAGCCATGAAACCGTTGATGTTTTTAGAAGGATAACGCTCTACCATGTTCAGGTCAACTGTAGGACCAGCATATTTCTTCAGGATATTGCTAAGCGCCGGGCTGCTATACGACCTTGTTTCTACCACTACTTTACCATCTTCAAAATTGAGTGTTGCTGCGGTGAAACTATTTTCGATCAGCTCCTTCACCTTAGGTAAAGGAATAGGCATATTCTCTAAACTTGAAGTAGAGTTCACCCAGAAACTTCCGTCTGCATTTTCCTGCATCAGGTCTCTGAACTCAGGAATAGAAGCAATAGACTGGTCCTCTTTCATAGCGAAATAAGCCGCTACTTCAGATTTCAGGTCATTGCCGGTATTGGCTGGTTGCTTGAAGTTGTATTCGCCGGTAGTGCTGTCAAATTCCATCTGCATTCCTGCATTCTGGTTTGCAGTCATTACCAACACAAGGTCGTTGCCCCATGCTACAATGCTGTTGCCCTCTACATTAGCATAAGAATAATCTTTCTCTTTTCTTATTTCTGCATTGGGTTGCTTCTTCTTTACATAAGCTTCCATTTTACCGGCATCCTTTAAACCGCCGATACCTGCTACAATAGAGTTACCGCCGGCCATACCCATGCCGCCGCTTTTCTGAACAACAGATACATAGAAGTTTTCGCTTAGGTCAATTCCTGAGTTTTGGAATTCTTCCCATTCTTTTTTGCCTTTGCTTACAGTCGTATCATCCTTCGAGAATGACTTGAATAAATTTTCTACCGTAGCCTGGCTTTTAGCCAATTTGTTGGTGATGGCTTTGGTGTTGATGGCAGCAACAAAAACAGCATTTTTTGGAATATGCCTCGTTTGTTTGGGTGCAGATTTTTTACATGAAGTAAAGACCGCTGCTGAAAGCAATAGCAGCAGCGACAACCTGGTGATAGATTTCATAAACAATTAGTGGTTTAGGGCAACGAAGGTAATAGGTTGAACGATAATTTAGAAGTTATTATATGAGGTGTTTCCAGCTACTGTAGCCGGTAAAGCCTGCATAGATAAAAGCTTCTGGAAATTCATTTTCTCCATTCACATGTACCCATTTAAAATTTTGATACGGCTTATAACGTAACCGCCCGTTATTTATTATATGAATTTTACCCATACGTGGTCATCCATCAACACGTTGTTTTTGATGACCGCTTTTTTCCTGATGCCTTCGTGCTTGAAGCCGTTCTTCTCCAATACTTTCATGGATGCATGATTGGTTTCGAAAACTTCAGCATATACGCGCACTACATCAAAACGCTGCTTTATGTATTGCAGCATTTGTGCTACGGCAATGGTAGCTATTCCTTTTCCCCAAAATGGTTCACCGATGAAATAACCGATCTCTATACTTTTTCTATAGACATCATCGCGAACTGTAACGCCTATACTTCCGGCTAGTTGGGACTTGTAAATGATGGCCAGGTTTTGCAGCGGCTGCTGCTGGTTGGTGTGATCTATCCACTCCAAGGCATCTTTAATGGTATACGGATGTGGAAACCGGTCACGCACGTTTAGCCATATCTTTTTATTATTAGCAATAGCTGCCAGTGCATTACAATCTTCTTTTCGCCACTGCCGCAGCAGCACATCATTTTCCATTAGTATTTTTAAATAATGTGAGAAGATAACTATAGCTTGTAAAACTAAAGAGGAGACGGAAAAAAATTTTTGTATAAACCCTTCTCCCTGATTTTGCGTATTACTTATAAAAGGCTTGCACATGAACATAGCTGTTATCATTCCTACTTACAACGAAGCAGGCTCCATTGGCAACCTGGTCACGTCGTTGCTGAAGAATAAGCGAGAAGCTTCCATGCGAATAATTGTAAGTGATGGTGGAAGTACTGATGATACACTGCAGGAAGCTAAGGACACCGGAGCCGATCTTGCTGTTGTATCTCCACAACGCTCACGTGCTGCGCAAATGAATTATGCTGCTTCCCTGTGCCCTGAAGAGATCTTATATTTTGTTCATGCTGATGTAAAGATCCACCCTGATTATATAACAGACATAGCCGCGGCTTTGAAAGAAGGGTATGATATGGGTTGTTATCGGTATAAGTTCGACAGCGATCACCCGCTGCTAAAGGTGAATAGCTTTTTTACCAGGTTTCCATTTATATGGTGTAGGGGCGGCGATCAAACCTTGTTTGTAAAGCGACAGGTTTTTGAAAATCTGGATGGCTACAGGAGTATGCGGATCATGGAAGAATATGATTTTATTAAGCGTGCTAAAGAAGCAGGATACCGTTTCAAAATAATTCCAAAAGATATATTGGTAAGTGCACGTAAATATGAAACCAATAGCTACTTCAAAGTGTTATATGCTAATTACAGGGTAATGAAGATGTGGAAGAGTGGCAAAGCATCAGATGAAGAAATGGCCATGACTTACAAGAGGCTCCTTAATTACAGGTAACATGAAATCGTTAGTAACCGGCATACAACAGGTAGGCATTGGCGTTGTGAACGCGCAGGAAGCAAAGCATTATTACAAAGACCTTTTTGGTATGGATGTGCTGGTGTTTGAGGACAAAGCAGAAGCAAGCCTCATGACACGCTACACCGGCAACGAGGTACATTCACGCGAAGCCATTCTTACACTGAATATGCAGGGTGGTGGTGGTTTTGAACTTTGGCAATTCCAAAGCAGGCAACCTGCTTTTCCATTTACTCAACCTACCTATGGAGATATTGGCATTTACGGAGTAAAAATGCGCTCCTGCGATATAGATAGTCTTGCAGAAAATTTCCCTTCCTATGCACCCGTCACTGTGTCTCCGCATGGCCAAAGGTCATCGTGGATGAAAGATATCAACGGCAACAACTTCCAGGTAGTAGAGTATCACCAGAAGTTTAAAACTACGCGCCACTGTGTTGGTGGTGTACTGGGTGTGGTGATAGGCGTAAGTGATATGGAGCGTTCGGTTGCTTTTTACAAAGACCTGCTTGACCTGCAGGAAGTGGTATTTGATGTTACCGGGACTTTTGATGATATTCCTACCATTAGTAACGAGCAGTACAGGCGTGTGCTGTTGCATAAAACTTTTACACCCTGCGGTGCCTTTTCCAAATTACTGGGCGATGTAGAAATAGAACTGGTTCAGTGCCTGGACAGGGAGCCATCTAAGATCTATGCTAACCGCTACTGGGGCGACTGTGGCTTTATACATGTATGCTTCGATGTAACAGATATGGATGCGCTAAAGCAAAAAGCTACTGCATCTGCCCAACCGTTTACTGTAGATAGTGCCGATAGCTTTAGCATGGGAACTTCTGCCGGCAGGTTTGCTTATATAGAAGATCCGGATGGTACATTGATAGAGTTGGTGGAAACACATAAGGTGCCCATCTTGAAAAAACTCAACTGGTACTTTGACCTGAAGAAAAGAAAAAAGAACACCCCACTGCCTGATTGGATGATTGGCATGATGAGCTTGTCTAAAGTGAAGTAGTATGCTGCGCACGATATACAACTGCAGCTCGTGCCAGTAGAGGTGCTGCCAGTGTAGCCAGTAAAGCAACCAATCCTCCAGCATAATGCCACAAGAGCAGGAACAATAGTAACAGGTATAGCGGGTAGCAAACTAATAGTGAGGCGAACAATACTGAATCATAGAAAACAGTTCCTTTTGTTTTC
The DNA here is from genome assembly GCF_017355875.1 of Aridibaculum aurantiacum. Lineage (NCBI taxonomy): Bacteria > Pseudomonadati > Bacteroidota > Chitinophagia > Chitinophagales > Chitinophagaceae > Aridibaculum > Aridibaculum aurantiacum. The sequence continues at coordinate 9,888 of NZ_JAFEWC010000001.1, read as the reverse complement.
TTCTTTACCAATTGACTTAGTGGAATATAAAGTGGCGCATGAACAAAAGCCCCAAGAGCTGCCGGGATAAACCATAATAAAGAACCAGCTTTCACTTTTCTTGGACGATCAGCATATAAGGCTTCTTTTACTGCTACAGTAGAAGTGGCCTGAGCAAAGGCTGCATTTATCTTTTTCTGTTTCACCGCAGTATCCAATCTTACCATCAACTGGCTGATCATATTTCTCATGTGGATATTGAACATATTGACCGCTGTAGCTCCCTCACCTTCCAATTGAAGCTGCTCCTTCCTCACAGGGTCTGTCATCTCCACAATTATGTTTTTTCCAAAGCCGCGGTAGTGGTTATACGATATGCCTAATGGCATCACCTGCAGTTCATTTTCCATTCCGTCGCCGGCCCAGCTACTGGTAGCCAGTCTTGCCGCTCCTTTTTTAAAAGGACGCAAGACCCAATTGTTCTCGCACAGACCTTCTATGAAAATCAGCACAATACCTCCTTCTCGAAACAACTGCCTGCAGGTTTCAAAGGTTTCTTCATTCAGGTGAAGGTTTTGTGCTCCTTCTGTTATCCTGTAAATGGGGATGAGGCCCAACCAACGAAGCACAGCGGCAACTCTTTTCTTTATAAAAACATCGCCCCGCGCCAGGAAGTGCACCTGCTGTTTAAACTGTACCACCAGCACTAGTGCATCAAAAAAAGAGTCCGGATGATTGGCGGTTATAAGCAAAGGACCTTTTACATCCAGCAGCTCTTTTTTATTGAAGGAAACGCGGTTGCAGAACAACCACATCATGAAGCGAACGTATAGTTTTAGAATTTGATATCCCAAGCCGCAGCAGATTTAATTAATCTGAAGATAGATTAGCCAGAATATCTGTAGCTAATAAATCATCCATGGTATCCACATCGTCCAGTTGTTCCAATTCTTTGTACTTCAACTGTAGCTGCGTAAGGTCGGCCACTGTATCGTCAAATACAGTAGAAGTGCCCCAATCCTTTTGCTGAAACAACCTGAGGTTTGCCTGTTTCATCCCCAGTAGATAATAACCCCCATCTGTAGTTGGACCTACAACCACATCGTGGCTCTCCAGTTCTGCAAAAGCTTCATCTATATGATCTGGCTGCAGTTGATAGCAATCACTGCCGATAATGCAAACTTCTTTATGACCCAGTGAAAAAACTTTCTCTAATGCATTATGCATACGCTCGCCAAGATCATTTCCTTCCTGCACAAACTTGGTAAAACACTTGTCGTCAAACAGGTCGCTGATGTGCACATAATCTGAGTAGAAAACAAAGCGGTGGCAGTTGACCGTATTGGCAATATCAGCAGTATACTGGAGAAGATACTTGTATACTTCCAGTGTCTTGTCATCTCCAAGATCTTTGGCTATACGTGTCTTTACTTTTCCTTTTTCCGTATTCCTAACAAATATGATGAGCGCTTTTGTGATGGCAGATTCCATACTGGCAATTTTAAGGATTAAGTTACGGCTCCACCACAGCTACTACCCGATCCGGCAGTGCATCCAAAGCAGTGTTGATTGATAACGATTGGGCGCTGTTGAAGTGCTGCCAGGTCAAATGCAGAAATATGCCGTGAGGATGCATCAACTTTCATTTCCAGCATCTGGTTGAAATCGCAGTCATAGATATAGCCATCCCAACCGATTGACAGCGTACTACGACACATCACGTTTGCTGCCGCTGCAGGGTTGAAAGCATTCGTGAGCTTTTCCATGTACTTATCATAGTTACCCGTTTGCAGCAGGTAGTCAAGGTATCGGCTGATGGGCATATTTGTTATCACAAAAAGCTGGTTGAATCGGATGTTGTATCGCTCCATCAGCGCCTGCTTATACTCAGCTTCCAATGCAGTTTGCGATGGAGGAAGAAAAGCGCCGGCAGGATTGTACACAAGGTTCAGCGTTAATCCTGTTCCTTCTATACCATAACCAACTTCGTTCAGCATTTGCAGGCCTTTGATGCTGTCTTCAAACACACCGTTGCCGCGCTGCCTGTCGGTTCGGTCTTGCGTATAAAAAGGTAACGATGAAACCACCTCTATCTTATGCTCTTTGTAGAACTGCGGCAGATCGTGGTATTTTTTATTGGCAAGAATGATGGTAAGATTGCAGCGAACGATCACGTGCCTGTCCAGCTTTCTTATTTCCTGCACAAACCACCTGAAGTTGGGGTTCATTTCAGGCGCACCACCTGTAAGATCTACTACATTTAGTTGCGGGTTTGCGGCCAGCACATCCAGGCATTGCTGCATGGTTTCAATGGTCATTATCTCTTTACGATCAGGACCAGCATCTACATGGCAATGCTTACACACCTGGTTACACATCTTACCAACGTTCACCTGGAAGATATTAATGTTGGTTGGGCGCAAAGGCAACAAGCCAACGTTCTGCAGCTTCTCCTGGAAAGGGACCAGCTTGAAAGAATCGCCATAGCCATGCTCCAGTATATCTACCTGTGTAAGTGCATCTGCTAAATTACTTCCCTGTGCTTTTAATGACTTCATGTTGCTGTTTTATGCCTGCTGCTAATCCAAACCTGAAGCTGGCTTCGGGTATTCTAAATCTATTTGAGATTACATCGCTATTTCTTTCACCTTGTTCATCATTTGTACACCGTGTACCAATGATGCGCCTCCACGAATGGCGGCTGCTACGTGTACGGCTTCCATCATTTGCTCTTCACTATAACCTTTCTCGTAGGCATCGCTGCTGTAGGCATCTATACAATACGGACACTGTACGGCATGAGCCACTGCCAATGCTATCAATGATTTCTCTCTTGCTGAAAGTGCACTGTCTTTAAATACTTCTCCATACCATGCAAAGAATTTTTCTCCTGCCTCTTTTTGAAAGTCTGTGATGTTTCCAAACTTGCCCAGGTCTGTGGCGTTGTAGTAGTGGTTACTCATGTAATAGTTTTTTATGAAGCTAAGGCCAATGATGTAAAATCTGAATATTCTTTACGAATAAACATTTGCTTTAGTTTTATTGTTTATTAAACGCTATGGAAAATTACCTGCAGAAGATACACGATACAGCTCAATACCTTATAAAAAATGGAATTTTATCGCCCTCTACAGGTATTGTATTAGGAACAGGCTTGGGACAATTACTGCAACATATAGAAGTTGAAAAAACTATTCCCTACCACGAGATACCTCATTTTCCTATTGCCACTGTAGAGTTTCATAAAGGGCAGCTGGTTTATGGCAAAATAGGTGACGTAACAGTGCTTGCTATGCAAGGGCGCTTTCACTACTACGAAGGCTACAGCATGCAGCAGATCACATTTCCCATAAGGGTGATGAAGGAGCTTGGAATAAAACAGCTGCTGCTTAGCAATGCTGCAGGAGGTATAAATAGTGCTTACAAAAAAGGTGACCTGGTACTGCTGGATGACCATATAAATCTTCAACCGGAGAACCCGCTGCGTGGTCTTACAGATCCTGCCTTTGGTTCACGTTTTCCTGATATGAGCCAGCCTTATTCACCTGTCCTTGCTAAGGCTTTTAAAAACAAAGCAGCTGAATTAGGTCTTCATCTTCATGAAGGAGTATATGCTTCTGTTATAGGTCCAAACCTGGAAACACGAGCAGAATATCGCTACCTCAGGAACATAGGTGCTGACCTGGTAGGCATGAGTACAGTTCCTGAAGTGATAGTGGCTAACCAGGCAGGTATTCCTTGTGCGGCTGTTTCAGTTATTACTGATGAATGTGATCCTGATAACCTGAAGCCGGTGGATATAGCTGAGATAATAGAAGTAGCAGGAAAGGCAGATGCTAAACTGAGCCAACTATTTGCTGAAGTCGTTAAAAGTATTCACGGAGTTTCAAATCTGAAATCTTAAATCTGAAATCAAAAATCCTCCACTCTCCTACATCAGCACATGCTCTTCTTCCAGGTCGAGCGAAAGTTGTTTGGCTGCAATATTGAAACTTAACCTGTGGTACTTGGTAAGGCCAAAAGCTTCTATAGCCAGGCGATGTTCTTCTGTACCATAGCCTTTATTGTTGCACCAGTGGTACAGCGGGTATTCTTCGTGCAACTTGCGCATGTAGTCATCGCGGTAGGTTTTGGCTAAAATACTGGCAGCAGCAATAGATGCATACAAGCCATCTCCTTTGATGATGCACTTGTGTTTTACATCCTGGTAAGGTGTAAACCGATTGCCATCAACCAATATATATTTTGGCTTACGCTTCAGGTTGTCAAGTGCCAGGTGCATTGCTTTGAAGGAAGCTTTCAGGATATTGATCTTGTCGATCTCTTCGTTGTCTACCATGGCCACGCTGTAGCAGGTAGCCTGCTCCTCAATCACCTTTCTCAGTTCATTGCGGTTAGCTTCAGAAACTTGTTTACTGTCGTTGAGCAGCGGGTGGTAAAAATCTTTGGGAAGAATGACTGCTGCGGCAAACACAGGACCAGCATAGCATCCGCGTCCGGCTTCATCGCACCCGGCTTCGGTATATCTTTTCTGGTAAAACGGCTGCAGCATACGCTGCAAAAATGGTGTTTGGTGAATGAAAAAAGAAAAATCAGGAGCATTCTTTATTCAAAAAGTTATCCAGATGTGATAAGGGTTAATTTTGCACCCGCTTCCATTTCCATGGCTCTTCTGCCAATTAAGAAATATCATTATATGCAAAACGATAGGGCAACAAAAGTTATAGCAAATTGGATCCTGCTGGGCATATTCATGCTGGTCATCCAGGTACTGTTAGGTGGCATCACCCGGCTTACCGGCTCGGGGCTTTCCATTACAGAATGGAAACCAATTATGGGTGCATTGCCACCAATGACCGAGGCGCAATGGCAAAAAGCTTTTGAACAATACCAACAGATTGCGCAATACAAATACCTCAACCAGCACTTTTCTATCGGCGATTTTAAGTTCATTTTTTTCTGGGAATGGTTTCACCGCCTGTGGGCCAGGATCATTGGTATTGTCTTCCTCATCCCATTCATCTATTTCATTGTAAAAGGTTATTTCAAAAAGTGGATGATCGCACCACTGGTTATTCTTTTTATACTTGGAGCAGCACAAGGTTTTGTTGGTTGGATAATGGTACAAAGCGGCCTGAATGAAAATGATCTGTTCGTAAGCCATATCAGGCTGGCAGCACACTTCATTGCTGCGATGATACTGATAGCTTATGCGCTTATTTTCTGGCTGCGACTGGTAGTACCGCAACAGCAGTTTGTAGCTAAACCGGCACTACGAAATGCAGCTACAGCCATAACAGTGCTGATAGTGATACAACTTACTTTCGGAGCATTTATGGCAGGTTTGAAAGCAGCTACTATCGCATCTACCTGGCCTGATATAAATGGAAGCTACTGGCCGGAAAATATGTTCGCCAATGGCTTTTCAAAAGATGCTGTATATAACAGGATCGCAATCCATTTCATTCACCGCAACCTGGCTTACCTACTTACGATTATCATCTTTATTTGGTGGATAGCTGCGAGAAAAGTAAAAGCTTCTACATTCTTTAGTAGATACCGCAATGCCTCTATAACATTGGTAATACTGCAGGTGATACTAGGTGTAATGGCACTATTAACTGCTGATAAGATTGTTCCAAACGGCTTTGGAAAATTTGAATGGTCTGCACTGTTACACCAGCTAAATGGTATGCTACTGTTCCTAAACTTCATAGGCATTATATACCTGGCGGGAAAGCCAAAGCAGGTGAACTAGCCGCTATACCGCTGGCATTATCAACTTGAAGCATTTCGGTAATATCTTTACCTGGTATTCTTCTTCTGTTGGACGCGGTTCTCCATCTACATGCAGTGGTGCATGCTTCAGGTTCCTGATGGTAAGCGACTCTGCCTGGAAGTAGAGCACATTCTTTTTTGATACATTTTCCACTAAAGTCTCCAACATGTTATTGCCTCTTATCTGGCGCAATACAGCGAAAGGTAGACGTGCCTTGTTCATCTTTTGCACCACAACAATATCCAGTAGCCCGTCTTTTAAACTTGCCTTAGGAGCAATGGTAACATAATTACCAAACTGGTTGCTGTTGGCAATACACACAAGGAAAGCATCTGTATAAAAAGAAAAATTATCCAGCACTATTTCGAACTGGTAGGGCTGCGCCTTGAAGTATTGAAACAGGCTTTGCTGTGTGTACGTCAATAATCCACGTGCGCTTTTGTTGGCAAAATCATGCGCCACCTGTGCATCAAAACCTAAGCCGCTCAGCATACAACTGAACTGGTCGTTGATTAAGAAAGCATCTATATAACTGGCGGTGCCATCGAAAATAATATCAAGCGCACGAAGCGGGTTACGAGGTATACCGGCACAATAAGCAAGGCCGTTACCACTGCCCATAGGGATGATACCAAAGTTGATATTGCATTCTTTCAATGCCTTCACCACCTGGTTCACTGTACCGTCGCCACCAACCATCACTACATCGGTAATATTCTCCTGCTCTATCTTTTCAACCAGGTCATCGTATATACCCGTAGAGGTAGTAGGAAATATCTCGTAATGGATTCCTTTAGCGGCAGTTTTTAATTCTATTAATTTCTGCACAGCACCCTTCTTACTGGTGCCTGATTTTGGGTTTACCAGGTAAATTATCTTCCGCATTATTTCCACTGGATCTTACAAAGCAATATTCTTCTTACTCGCACCAAGGCAGCCTGGTTAGGATCTTTAGGTAAAGACATTGTATATATATAAAGCGGCTTGTTGGATGCAGCTGCTTTAGCCAATTCTTTCAATTTTAAGGTAGCCGTACCCGTTTGATTCTTCAGCGAGAGCTCCTTGAAAGTTTGTTCGTTTGCATCATTGATGGTGAATGATCTTTTCCAATCCTGCTGACCATCATTGGTAGTGTATTGAATGGTCAGTATATCATTCTTTTTTACAGAAGACTTACTAAGTGTTATTGTAGGCTCTGCTGTTTCTGCAGGAGAACGAAGTAGCACTTGCTTATTTAGTCTTACCTGCCATTCATCAGAATTTTGAGCCTGCGCAGAAGTGGCGAGTAATGCAACAAAAGCGAAGAGTATTAGCAGCTGTTTCTTCATAATAAGTGTTTGTGGCGAAAGTCGCCATCTTTTTCTAATTAAAGAGAATACCTTACTTGTTTTACCACCTGATTAACGCACTAGCCCATGTGAAGCCACTACCAAAAGCAGCCAAACAAACTATATCACCTTCTTTTATTTTGCCTTCATTCCATGCTTCGTACAAGGCAAGAGGAACACTGGCAGCAGTAGTATTGCCATAGCGCTGTATGTTGTTATACACTTTCTCATCAGGAAGCTTCAGCATTTTTTGCACCATCTGGCTAATACGAAGATTGGCCTGGTGCGGCACCAGCATATCTATATCAGCAGGCTGAAGACCATTGGCAGCAAGCGCCTCCCCTATTACTTCAGGAAACTTTACAACAGCTTTTTTGAACACAGCCTGACCATCCATGTTAGGAAACAACTGCGCATTATCCACCATCTGGTGGCTCATAAACATATCTGCTATTTCAGCATCATTAAAATCAGCATAGTTTCCCCAACGGTTGGCATGTGTGCCGGGATTGTACATCGCAAGAATTTCAGCGCTCTCTCCATCGCTGTGTAAGTGGGTGCTCATTATACCTCTATCGCTATCCGTGGCTTTTAATACCACAGCACCTGCACCGTCACCAAATATCACGCTCACATTCCTGCCGCGTGTGCTCATATCAAGGCCAAACGAATGCTTCTCGCTTCCTATCACCAGTATGTTCTTATACATACCTGTTTTAATAAATTGATCGGCTACACTAATGGCATATACAAACCCGCTGCACTGGTTCCTTATATCCAAGGCACCTATCTCACGCATTTTTAGTTCGCGCTGCACCAGCACGCCACAGCCGGGGAAATAATAGTCGGGGCTTAGTGTAGCAAAGATGATGAAGTCAATATCTGTTGGTTGAAGACCTGCATTTTCTATGGCCATGGTTGCAGCAGCTATACCCATGGTAGTTGTGGTTTCGCCTTCTCTGTCGGCATACCTTCTCTCTTGTATGCCGGTACGTTCCTGTATCCATTCATCACTGGTGTCCATGTACCGGGTAAGGTCATTATTGGTAATTACATTTTTTGGTACATACATACCTATACCGGCAATCATCGATCGTTTCATAATGGCTTGTCGTTTGAAGACCAAAGTAAAGAATTACCGGCACTCGTACCGCAAATAGAAATACAATGGTATTTGTTTATCATTTCCTTCCATAGTTGAGATAAGAATAATACTTTAAAGCTGCAGAAGTTTTCAATCCATCACCTACCAAAACGAATGCTATGACAACACGCCGCACGTTTTTAAAAGAAACTGCTGTAATAGTATCAGGTACATTATTACATGCATATAGTTCATTTGCTCTTGCTCCAAAACCTGCCCATGTTGTAGTGCTGGGAGCTGGCTTTGCAGGTCTTGCCGCAGCCTATGCACTTACTAAACGGAAAATAAAAGTAACAGTGCTGGAAGCGCAACCACGTATCGGTGGTAGGGTTCATTCATCTAAAATTCCGGGAGAAGAATTGGTGGTAGAACTTGGTGCTGAGTGGGTAGGTGATTCGCATGACCGAATAAAAGAACTATGCAAGGAGTTTGGTTTAGAACTTCAAGACAATCGCTTTGAAACACACCTGCTGTATAAGAATGAATACGCAGGCAAGCACGCATGGAAATACTCTGATGAGTGGGATGCGAAATGGAAGAAACTACTGGAAGCATACGGTAAGATGAATGATGCAGACAAACGAAGATTGGACAGTTACGACTGGTGGCGCTACCTGGTGAACAACGGCTGCGATGGTCGAGACCTGGAGATACGTGAACTGCTGGATAGCACCGACTTTGGCGAAAGCATCAGGCATGTATCGGCTTATGCTGCTATGGCAGAATATGCCGAGAGCAGCGAAAAGAATGAAATGGACTTTAAGATTAAAGGCGGCAATAGCAAACTTGCTGAAGCGCTTGCCACCAAGATTGGAAAAGGAAATATTCTTTTAGATCATACAGTTACTTCTGTTGATCAAAGAGGTACTAAGGTGAAGGTGACTTGTGCCAACGGCAAAACATTTACTGCTGATAAGATCATATGCACGCTGCCCACATTTGCTGTAAGCAAAGTACAATGGTTACCTGCTTTACCAGCCGATAAACAACATGCATTGCGTTCACTGCAGTATGCACGAATAAATAAACATCCTGTTCTTTTTAATGATCGGTTTTGGCCGGAGGATTTTGATATGGTAACAGATACGCCTGCTCATTATTTTTACCATGCTACTAAAAATCAACCCGGCAGCAACGGTGTTTTGATTTCCTACACCATTGGCGATAAAGCAGCAGTGATAGCCAACCAGGATGAGGCATTTCATAAAGCCACCATCAAGCAGGCACTGCAACCTGCCTTTGGAAACATAGAAGAAAAGATGCTTCAACACTTCAACTACTACTGGGGCAACGACAAGCATACGCGTGGTGCTTATGCTTTGTACAAGCCCGGGCAATGGTTTACGTTGATGCCTGTACTAAAGAAACCTTTTCTGCATACACACTTTGCCGGCGAACACTTAGCCGATTGGCAGGGTTTTATGGAAGGAGCTATTAATACTGGCGAAGAGGCAGCGAAGAGAGTGGTTGGGTGATGTTGGATGCTGGATAATAGATGCTGGATGATTGGAAGTTGGTGGTTGGTGGTAGATGTCACGTCCTGAAACTGGTTGACATATTGAAGTAATTAAACTCAATCAATATGTCACAAAAAGTAGAGAGAACAGTCATCCGGTACAGTAATAGCTTTAAGCTAATGGTTGTCCAGGAGATTGAAG